>JAXGYU010000003.1:0-6810 GCA_040772085.1 Anaerolineaceae bacterium | reverse complement strand
TCCTATGAGGCGGTTCACGCTCTTTGATCCGCCGGTATGAAAGTGTCGGGAGCGAAAACCGCTCCCGACCTACATCTGCATCAACCCTGCCAGGTCATGCGGGTGTTATTTGTAATACAGCCCCGCCAGCTTCATATCTGTATCAAAGGAGATTGTATAGATCAAATCCTTCTGCGCGTAATCCGCTTTCAGGATCACCATCGCGTAATCGAGATTATTGGTATTCACCCCTGAAACAGCCATATCGCCGAAGCCATTGAACGCGCCGGCAGCCGCGACAGCATCGAGGATCTGCCCCATGGTCGCGTCATCGATCGCCGCGTTGAGCTGGGGGTTGCTGATGTCGCGCAAGCCCTGAGCGTCGCGCGCGTTGAGCTTCTCCACAACACCTTTGGCGGCAGCTTCCACAGTAGCCTTATCAAACGCAGCAGCCAGCGGTTTGCCGCCGCAGGCGCTTAAAATGACCGTTGCAATAAGCACGAGAACAATGATGCTGAAATATTTTTTCATGTGATCTCCTGAATCAGCCTTCCTGGCTGGTCAGCATTTCTGTGACCGTGGAGGAAGGACGATAATATTTGCGTGAATAGATAGTGTAAACCAGTAACCCCAGCGCGTACAAGCCGATCACCCCTTCGGTCTGGAGCGGGGTCAGCTTGAGCGCCATCAGCAGTCCGAGCGAGCTGTCGATGAGCGCATGCACCAGAATGGCGAGCCCGAGGTACAGCCATCTCCGTCCAGTCTGGAAACCATTCCAGACCATGACGGTCAGCCCGACATGCATGCACATTGCCAACGCACGCTCGAGAAATGCCAGACCCATCATTGGTCCGTAGCCTGAGAGTAATGGCGGCAGCAGCAGGTAAACCACCTCCATCAATCCATGACCCAGCCCAAATATGATTGGCTGGCTGATCCCGCTTGGCGTGGGGCGGACCAGCCCCAGCTTGAACAGAAAGCGCGCCAGCTCCTCAGCCAGTCCCGCCGTGCCGCCCAGGATCAGCCACAATAGCGCCGGGCTGGTTGCCGCCAGCATGAGATACCCGACACTGTTCTGCCATGCAGTCAGCAAGGGTATGCGAATCAGCGGCTGCGAAATATAGAAGCACATCGCACCCAGCAGAAACCAGACCAGCTTGTTTTCGCTGAGCCGTCTCAGGAAAGTCTTCTCTTCACTCATGTTCATCACTCTCAATCATATCGTCAGCCAACCCCATGTCAAGCGCGCATAATAAAACCCGCGCAGGGCGGGTTTCAATTGACTTGATTCGTTTCCAGGTTATGAAACAAGCGTGCCGACCTGTTCGCCCAGCAGTGCTTTCTTGAGGGCGACATTGTCCCACAAATTCAGCACCAGAATTGGCAGATGGTGCTCCATGCACAACGTCACGGCTGTGGTGTCCATCACCTCGATCTTGCGGTTGATGGTGTCGATATAGGTCAGGTTGTCAAACTTTTTGGCATTGGCATGCTGTTTGGGGTCGCAGTCATAAATGCCGTCGACTTTCGTCGCCTTGATCAGCACATCCGCGCCGATCTCCATCGCGCGCAGAGCGGCTGCGGTATCTGTCGAGAAATAAGGATTGCCTGTTCCGCCGCCAAAGATCACGACGCGTCCTTTCTCAAGGTGCCGGATGGCGCGCCGGCGAATATATGGTTCCGCCACAGTGCGCATCTCGATCGCGGTCTGGACGCGCGTGATGACATTCATACTCTCCAGGGCGTCCATCAGAGCCAGCGCGTTCATAATGGTCGCGAGCATGCCCATATAGTCGGCGGTCGCGCGGTCCATGCCTTCATTCAAGCCGACCTTGCCGCGCCACAGGTTGCCGGCACCGATCACGATGGCGACGTCAACACCCATCTCATGAATCTCTTTTACTCTGGCGGCAATATCGCGTGCGACCGTTGGGTCGATGCCCTGATTGTCATGACCGCCCAACGCTTCACCGCTGATCTTCAGTAGCACGCGCTTGTATTTGATGTTGTCCATGAAGTCTCCTTGGATAAAAAAAGCCAACCTTTCGGTTGGCTTTAATTTTACTCGCTAATCTCGCCTAAGGCGTAGCGCACGAAGCGTCGTATGATCACATTCTCGCCCATCGCGGCAACATTCTGGTTGACCAGATCCTGCACGCTCAGGGACTCGTCGCGAATGTAGGGTTGATTCAGCAGAACAAACTCTTCCTTCCACTTCTTGATCGAGCCCTCGACGATGCGGGGGAGGATATTCTCGGGCTTGCCTTCTTCTTTTGCCCTTACGGTCGCGATGTGGGCTTCCTTCTCCAGCACTTCGGCGGGGACATCGGCTTCAGAGATATAGAGCGGGTTGGCAGCGGCGACCTGCAGCGCCAGTTCATGCGCCAGGGTGCGGAAAGCTTCGGAGCGGCCGACAAAGTCGGTTTCGCAGTTGAGCTCGAGCATCACGCCAACGCGGCCATTGCCGTGTGAATACAGTTCCACGACGCCTTCAGCGGCGGTGCGGCCGGCACGTTTGGCAGCGGTTGCGAGCCCTTTTTCGCGCAGGATATCGAGCGCCTTGTCGAGATCACCGTCAGTGGCTTCGAGTGCCTTGCGGCAGTCCAGGATACCGGCGCCGGTTTTCTCTCGCAGTTCTTTGATTTGAGCGGTAGTAATGGTCATTTCGTCCTCTTTCGTTTCAGTTAACCAGATGCCAGCACTTAGGCTGCGGTGTCGCCGGATTCGGCGGTTTCAGTCTCTTCAGTTTCGCCTTCAGCGGCAGTTTCAACTGCTTTCGGAGCCATCTTTGCCAGGGTGGAAGCGCCGAGCAGGTCCTCGTCACCCACTTCATCTTCCTGGATGCTGGTGCGGCGGTAAACCGGAGCGACAGGGCCGGCACTAGCAGGAGCGACCTCATCACGGTCGTCATCCTTGCGCATGGCTTTTCCTTCGAGCACCGCGTCGGCGATCTTGGCGACCAGCAGCTTGATGGCGCGAATGGCGTCATCGTTGGAGGGGATGACATAATCGACGCCGCGCGGATCGCAGTTGGTGTCGACCAGGGCGATCACAGGGATATCCTTGGTATTGGCTTCGCGGATGGCGGTATCTTCGCGCATGACGTCGACGACGAAGATCAGGTTGGGCAGGGCGCGCATGTTGCGCAAGCCGCTCAGACGGGTCTGCAGACGTTTGATCTCGCGGTCCATCATCAGGCGTTCTTTTTTGGTCAGGTTGGCGACATCACTGGTGTCGCGCATCTTGGTCAGCCGGTCGAGTTCGAAAATACGCTGTTGAATAGTGACCCAGTTGGTCAGGGTACCGCCCAGCCAGCGTTCGGTCACGTACGGCATACCGCAGCGTTCAGCTTCTTCGACGATGGTTTCCTGCGCCTGGCGCTTGGTGCCGACGAAGAGGACGACGCCGTTGTTCTGTACGGTATCGCGGATCAGGTTGTAGGCATCGTTGATCGACTTGACGGTTTGCTGCAGGTCGATGATGTGGATGCCGTTGCGTTCGGTGAAGATGAACGACTTCATCAGCGGGTTCCACTTATTGGTGCGATGACCGAAATGGACGCCGCTCTCGAGTAAAGCTTTCATAGAAATAACACTAGCCATGGGTAGTCCTTGCTCCTTTGCGTTTTGATTTCCTCCGCTTTCCTCTTGCGCCACCCACCCCTCGGTTGAGGGACGCAGGGCGACGTCAGAAAGCGTGTGTGATTGCTATGGGCTTTTCAGCCGATTTAGCCCGTCAAGTATAACATGAATCAACGGTACTGAGCCGGATTCTTCCGTTACTATTAAGTCATCCCCAACCTTTTCCGGCGTGGTTTGTATATTTAGTATGACCGGTCAAATCTACGTCATGGAGGTTGCATGCGAGAACAACAAGCGATTGACGCTCTGAAGCAGGGCGACCTGGCGGGGCTGGAGTATCTGGTCAGCCGTTACCAGGTCAAGGCCGTCAGGGCGGCATACCTGATCACGCAGGATACACAGACTGCCGAGGATGTGGTGGCAGATGTCTTCCTGCGGCTGTGTCTGCGCATCCAGCAATTCAAAACCGGATCACCTTTCGAGCCCTATCTGATGCGCAGCGTCGTCAACCAGGCGCTGAACGTCGCCCGCAAGGACGCGCGCGCCGTGCCGCTCGAGAGCGATCAACCCTTCCTTGAATTGAGCCGGCTGCTTTCGACGCCCGCTCAGGGTGTTGAGAACCAACTGATCAGCAAGGAACTGGAAGAACAGATAAAAAGCTTGCTGCGGCAGCTCACCCCGCGTGAACGGGCAGCTATCGTCCAACGTTATTACCTGGGCAGCAATGAGAAAGAAATGGCGCAGAAGATGGATGTCGCGCCAGGCACCGTCAAGTGGCTGCTGCATTCCGCGCGGGAACGCATGCGTGTCCTGTTGGGCGGAGAAAGGATCGACCGATGAGTCCCACGAGTATGACCATGTTAGATCACATCGCCGCTGAGGCGATTTCGAAGGATGTCAACCTGATGCCTGCAATTCTGGAAAGGCTGGAGGATGGCAGCGGCATCAAACCCAGCCGCAAACGCTGGCAGTTCGCCTTCACCATGGTGACCGCGCTGCTTGCCCTGGCGATAGTGACGACCGCCGCTTATGCCATTTATCGCTTGCTGCTGGATCCCGGTTTGAAGCAGGCGCAGGAGGCAGGTTTGCTGGTGGAAGTCAATCAGACCGTGCTGCCGACCATAGTCCCAACCACCATCAAATCACCGCGGCCAGGCATCGGAGAGACGGCGCTCTTACAGGTTGGTGAGAGTCAGACGCTGGCAGGCGTGACCCTGACATTGGAGCAGGCCTATGCCGATACGCACCGTCTGGCTTTATTCTGGCACTCCGACGCGCTGCCGGCTGACTACACTTTCGGCAACCCTGAGCTGACCTTCCTGAATGCTGAAATCCACACCGCTAATGGCGCCAATCAGAGTTTGCGCAATGACGCGCAAGCGTGGACCTACTCCCAGTTCCTGGTGATACAGGCAGATGAAGGCGTCCTGCTGGATGTTGATGTGACGGTGCCGCTGCTGCAGGTCAGCGCCAGCCCGGAGTGGACGCGCAAGGCTGAATATAAATTTACCGTGCGCGGGCTGCCGATGAATGTGGCCCGTACCATGGGCGAAAACTTTACCCGGGCAGTCACGGTGAATGGCATTGAGGCACGCCTGACCAGCATGGACATCAGCCCGTCCTTCACAGAAGTCACCTTGTGCTACGATTTCCCGCCGGGTGACGCGCCGTTTTGGTACTTATCTAGTGTGACTTTGCGAGCGGATGATGGTGAAGCGGCGGGTTACCGAACATACAAGTACCTTGGTCAAATCACTGATGATCATTGCGCCCGGATGGGTTTTCCCATCGGCAGCGCTAACAATGCCCGTGTGCTGAACCTGAGCCTGAACCGGATGGTGGTGCCGCTGACCGGGCAGGATGAACTGCCAGCAGACCGGATTCTGGCTGCCAATGCTGAACTGGCGCAATATGGCATTGAGATCAAGCCGGCGAAAGCTTCTGTGAGCGATGGCCTCGGCGGCTGGCAGTTTGTCCGGAAGCCCGAGGTGATCAATGCCGAAGATGACCCGCGGCTGAAGGTGTTGCATGTGCTTGAAGAGAGCGTGGAGGGTCCCTGGCTGTTCACAATTGGTCTGCCGGCTGATCCCGACGCGCCTCAGCCGACCGCGACGCTCGAGCCAACCCCGATGGCTCAGCAGGCGATCGGTGAGGTGAGCGTCACGCTCGACTGGGTGTATGTGGATGCCAAGCGCGCATCGGTGGCTTACACCATTCGCGGCCTGCCTGATGTGCCGGGCGCCGAAGTGCTCTCCGGTACGTCGGCGATCTTCGACCCGGTGACTGGCGCTGAGGTCCCCAATTACAGCGGCTCGGATGAATTGCAGCGCGACGAGCAGGAGCCGGGTGTTATCCATGGCGTGCGCAGTTGGGTCTTCCGCCAGCCTGTTGAGACAGCAGAGGTCAGTTTCCGCTTTGAAATGAATCTCGGCATCGATGGTGACATGGGCGAAAATCTGGGCTGGTTCCCGCCGCCGGTGACGACGCTTACACCGACACCGCCGCCGGCAGGTTATATCCCACCCAGGCTGCCGCCTGCGCCGGTTGGAAAATTCAGCTTTGATTTCACTGCGCCAGTCGCGCCGATACAGAAGTTTGGACGCCAGCCTGCGGTGGTGGTGAATGACGTCAGCATGTGGGTCGAATCCGCCGAGGTCACGCCCAGCTTTACGAGCGCCGTGGTGTGCTACAACAACCCGGAGCCGGTAACCAATGACTGGACCATCTGGCAGATTGAACTGGAACATGCCGGCAAGCGAGCGAATTCGAACGGCTTCAGGCTGGTTTACATGAAGGAGTTTCCAAAATCGGACGAAATACTACCGGATAACCCCGTGCTGAGCATGCCGTACGGGCGCTGCTACGGGCTGGATTTTGCGATTGGTTCTGCCGGCGGCGACAAGCTGCTGACCCTGCATGTGCCCGAGCTCGAGCAATCAATGCCGGAACGAGCGCCGGACGACTTGGTGAACCAGGCGATCACCAAGTTGAAGGCACAGGGGATCGAGATGTCCTGGACGGTCACGCAGGGGGTGGGCGGAGGCGGCGCGGGTCCGGTGTACCATAAATTGCCTGCCGACATGACCGAACAGCAAGCCTACCGGGCATTCATGGAAGCGATGGGGTATATCTACCCCGGTCCGTGGGTGATGCCGCTGATGCTGCCGTAGGATTGGTGGTGGAGATAAACAGGAGGAGCATTCGCTCCTCCTGTTTTGTGATTCGAAGGTGCTCGAGAGAATTGCGTTTT
>JAXGYU010000002.1:0-109473 GCA_040772085.1 Anaerolineaceae bacterium | reverse complement strand
CGGCGCCACTGCCCCTGGCGCAGTCTGGCAGTACTTCCCTGGCTGAGGCTGAAAAGCAGGCTGGTTTCGATTTTATTGAACCAAGCTTCCTTCCGCCGGCGACCTACCCATCACGCGCGGTGTACAACCCTGCTAACGCTGTCATCTGTAACTATTACCAGGACGCCCACGCGACGGACGGCGTCATGATCCTCGCTGAGAGTGAGGCTGGCCTGTGGAGTCCATACGACTTCAAAGTGGGCATGGTAGATAACGGCAGCGGTCAAATGATCGAGATTCAGATGTTTGTCGACCACGTGGACATGTCAGGTGTGCTGAACGGCAAGGCAATTTACATGTCGAATGGCATCCGGCCGGGCAAACTGTGCGGCAACGAGGATGATATTGCCAACCAGGCGCTGATCTGGCACAAAGCTGGCCGCAGTTATTACCTGTTTGGTCAAATAGATAACCTGGGTTATGGATACGTCACCCGGATGGAAATGGAACGGATGGCGGCTGAGCTGGCTGGCTTGCCGGCTGCTGAAAAGGCGATCGATCCGGAGCGAGTCCTTTCGCTGATGGATGCCGAATTACTGTGGGGTGACAAGGTGCCTTTCCCGTCCAGGATGCTGGCCGGCATGAAGTTCGACCATATCCAGGTCAGAATTGATGAAGCGCTGGAGTGGAATTCCCTGACAATGTCGTTTGTGAAAGAACCGGTTACGGAATTGGTGGACGTTTATATCACGCGTGAAATGCCGAAGGGTCTCGATTCCTATAAGAACCACACATCCTATACTGAAACGCAAGTCTGGGGGTTGACGGGCTATGAATCGATACGTTGTAGTGAAGACCCATTGACCCGTGAGCAGAATTGCAATGCATCACTGATCTGGCAGGATGAAGTTGCGACCTATGAGATGCATGCGAGATCACAAGAATTGCTGACAAGTGCGCAACTGCTTGAAATCGCCGAGAGCATGAAACCGTAGTTTGATGAAAGGGTGAAAAGTGGATCCACAGAAGTGTGGATCCATTTTTTGTCCGGTGGAAATTGTTATCGTATGGGTGGTGGGATTCTTCATTAGCTTTTAACCCCACCGCCAGCTTGCAGGACACCGGATGAGCCCAAGCCCCAAAACTGTGAATTCGCCCGTGTAGTCTCAAACCATAGGTGCTGGTGCTTTTCGGGTGATGGTTTTGTTCATAAGTCATTTAACCCCTCCGTCGCCTCACAGCGAGCGCTCGGCGCCACCTCCCCTGTATAGTGGAGGACAAAAGATTGGGTCTGAACGCCTTGCTCGAGTACCTCCATACCGAAGGTACCCGCATATTATGCGGGTATAAAGGGAGGGTGCCCTGGAGCGCAAGTTGCTCCTGGGCGGGTGGGTTTGCAAGGCGACGGGATGAATCCGAGCCTCACAACCGTGAATTCGCCCGAGTAGTCTCAAACCATTGGTGCTGGTGCTCTTTAGGTGATGGAATTGTTCATAAGTCATTTAACCCCTCTGCCAGCTCACAGAGTACGTTTGCTGTCGGCTCCCCTGTATCCCCTGCGGGGACCTGCGGCAGGGGAGCCAGTTAAACACCAGGGCTGAAGCCATGCAGAACGGGGCGATGGCACACGTATGGGCGGACCAGTTACCTGGCCTAGCACATCATCAGGTCGGCCAGCAGGCGGAAGCCCGGCACGCCGCCGCGTTTGCCAAACATCGCCAGCGTGTCCTGCTTCTGACGCGGCAGCTTGAGCAGGGCGGCACGGCTCAGGCGGTCGGCTTCCTTATTCTCACCGCGCGGGATCCACTTCCAGCCGATATGATGGAACTGCCGGCCTAGCCCCTGCGCCTTATGGTGCAGCGTCATGACGCGGAAAGAGGTCACGCCCGAGAGCCCGAGCATCTGATCGATGACGGATTTGGCATCGCCCAGCACCAGCAGGCGTTCCTTCGCCAGGCCCAAATCAAGGCAGGCTTTCAGCCCTTCGATCAGCGCCAGGTACTCCGCGCCGTTGGAGCTGGCGACATGCGGGTGGGTGTAGCTGCCGTAGCCGCGGGCAACCACATCCTGCCGGCTGCGGATGACCCATCCATAGCACATCACGCTCATGCCATTCTCCAGCCCTGACCCTTCTTCCTTGCCGCGGAACAGTCCATCAAAGTTGAGTAAATACATGGCAGCCCTTATCGTGTGAGATATAAAAAACCGGTGATGAAAAGTCATCACCGGTTTGTCCGATCCGATCGTGAGAATAAGTGCTTTGCGTTGGCGTCGGTATAAAAGTCATGCCCGAGATTTCCGAATTCCTTCTTTCTCAGTCTAGCACGCCAGTGTTAAGGGTGTGCGAACGGCATGTTAATATCCTGTAATGAATGGTTGCAAGACTTGTGCCAGACGGATATTTTGCTTTTTTCAATGTGTCTATATAAAATTATTGCATTCGTTTTTATTGGTCAGCATTATTAGTGAGTGAAGGAGTGATGTGATGAGCCAGAATTCCCCCGGTACAGAAGTTCCGCAAGAAGCCTATGGTTGTGATACTGACCAGCTCTTAATTATTCATGCCATATACCGCAATGCGTTTGGCCGCGCGCCCGATTTGATCGAGAACGCTGACGCGTCTGACCCCGAGCGCGTGAAGTTTATCGCCGATCACCTGAAGGAATACCTGATCTCCCTGCATAATCACCATGCGCATGAGGATATCCTGTGGTGGGAGACTTTGAAACAGCGCGCGCCCGAGTCGACAGCGGATGTCGAGCGCATGCAGCGCCATCACGCGGAGATCGCGGAACGCATCGAACAATTAATCCATCTGGTGGATGCCTGGACAAATGAGCCGCGGAAAAAACCAGAATTGAAAAACGCCCTGACTGAATTCAAGGCACTTGTGCTGGCACATCTTGACGATGAAGAAGCAAACATCAGACCAGTAGCGGGACGCGTCATGACACAGAAGGAATGGGATAAGGCATCTGAGTTGGGTGTCGCCGACATACCGCGCGAGCGGATGATGCCCCAGCTCGGGTATATGCTGCGCTGCGCGCCTACGGACGAATTGCGCCAGAAATTCCTTAGCCAGATACCTTTCATTGCGAGGCTGCTCTACAATTTGTCGGGCAAGCGCAAGGCTGAAGCAGAGTGGCGGCGCCTTTACGGGCAGGGGTAGCAGCCATCAGATAAGCCAGAGGGAAGGCTGCTCAGTTATTTTGAATTGCCATTAATATTGGTACCAGCTTCGTTATTAGTGAATATAGGAGTGATGTGATGAGCGAGAATACCCCCAGTTCAGCAGGACCGAATGAAGCCTATGGTTGTGACACCGAAGATTTGTTGTTGATCCATGCCGTTTTTCGAAATGCTTTTGGCCGGGCGTCCGGCCTGATTGAAACTGCGGACGCGTCAGGGCCCGCGCGGGTGAAGCTGATCGCCGACCATTTGAAAGAAGGATTAAAGGCGTTGCACGATCACCACAGCCATGAAGATATCTTGTGGTGGGAACTGCTGAAACAGCGCGCGCCTGAATCGACGGCTGATGTTGAGCGCATGCAGCGTCATCACGCCGAGATCGCGGTGATGATAGACCGGCTGAACGTCCTGACAGATGCCTGGCAGCGTGACCCGCAGAAAAAGGAGGCGCTGCAAATTGCCTTCAATGAATTCAAGACGGCTTTGTTTACGCATCTGGACGACGAAGAAGCCAACATCAAACCAGTGGCAGGGCGCGTGCTGACACAAAAGGAATGGAATAAAGCAAGGGAGATCGGCACTGATGAGGTGCCGCGTGATCGATTGCTGTTCCAGATTGGTTATATGCTGCGTTGCGCGCCTACGGAAGCATTAAGACAGGAATTCTGGCACGCGATGCCGGTCTTCGTGCGGTTGCTCTACAATTTGTTGGGTAAGCGCAAGTTTGAAGCGGAGTGGCAGGAGCTTTACGGCGAAGGTTAGTACGGCGCGGCAAAGCATGTGATGCTCATCATAAGCCCCTCTGGCGCCCTGGTCCGCGCAGCAGACCATAGGCGCCATCTCCCCTGTATCCCCTGCGGGGACCTGCGGTAGGGGGAGAACTGAAACAGAGGCGGATCGCACCTGAGCCTCTTCATGAAAATTTCTGTCAGTGTCTGTTGCAGAATGTAACCAAACCCCTCTGGCGCCCTGGTCCGCGCAGCGGACCATAGGCGCCATCTCCCCTGTATCCCCTTCGGTGCCTGAAGGGTGGCGGAGAACTTCAGCAACAGCCTCTGGGAGTTCTTGAACCTTGCCGCTGAAACCGCGGCAATACCAATTCCGTGTCAATCCATTTTTACAAAAACTTCCATTTTGGCATTCTCCCAACATGCGTTACGATTTATGGATGGCATGACCGGGCAGATGCAGTCACACTTTTGTCCCTTTCTCGCGAATTCGGCGTCTAATCAATAGATTGCGAGGTTTACCCCGCGAGAATATGGTCTGAAAGGAAATCTCCAAAAATGACACTGGATCACGCACAGTTGAGCCAGGAGACAGTCCGCAGGATGGTGGAGACAGCGATTGAGAAGCCTCAGGCGTTTGAGCAGTTATATCTGGCGCACGTATCAGGGGTTTACCGCTACATATTCAGCCGGACAGGCAACCGTCAGGATGCCGAGGACCTCACCACACAAACATTTTTAAACGCGATGCAATCGCTCCCAACCCTGCGCGATAAATCTCGCTTCAAGGCGTGGTTGTTCAGCATTGCCTCGAACAAAATCAGAGATCATTATCGAACCATCCAGCCAACCAGCGATCTCGACGAGCGGCTGGTTTCATCCTTAAATGATCCCTTGCAGGATGTGATGGAAAAAGAAAGAAGGACGATTTTTACTGACCTGGTCGCCGCGCTGACGGAAGATGAACGTGAACTGCTCAGACTGCGCTTCCTGGCGGAACTCAGCTACGCTGAAATCGGGGCTGTTGTCAGAAAGAGCGAACAGGCGGTCAAGAAATCCGTTTACCGGTTGTTGGGCAGGTTGTCGCGTCGATGGGAGGAAGAAAATGGACAGTAATCAATTGAGCACGCCCTTCGTGGCCGAGCTGGCGCGAACGCTCGGCGCCCGTGAACCGGATGACCGTTTTGTTGAACACTTGAGAATGAGACTGGCTAGTGAAGCCCCCTCTGTTTCACATCATCGCGCGGCCATATTCTCACAAAAATGGGCATTCGCCCTGTCACTCATTGCTGTTCTGGTCGTGGCCGCCGTGCTGGTCGCGGGCCCAAAAAATGTTTATGGCAGCCTGCTCAGACTCTTCGGATACATCCCCGGCGTCGGGATTGTCAACCTCGACGAAGTTATGGTGCTGGAAAATGGTGTCGCACAGCAACATCAAGCCGCAATGCTCACCGTTCAGCAGGGCGTTGCCGGCAAACATGACACGAAGCTCTGGCTGAAATTCAGCAGTGTTGCCCGGCCTGTTGATGGCGCCTGGCTGCAGGCGGATAATGGGCAGCGTTATGAGCTGATCGACTGGCGGTTTGACCCCAACACGACCGATTCACAGGGCGTTCTGGCTGTCTTCCAGCCGCTGCCGAATGAGGCCATGGCAACCGTATTGGCGCTGCCTGAAGGCTGGCGCATCCCGTTGCAATGGATCCCTGGTCGGGAAGCTAACCTGTTGCCTGCTGACGTACTCGATGCAGCGCCGCAAGAAACCGGGACTCCCGGCGAGTCTCATCCCGCAGTGGGCACGGCTCAAACTGGCTGTGTGGACGCTAATTACGTTGGGTTATGCCTGAAAGCGGCTGTTCGAACCGAAACGGGGTTGCAGCTGCTGCTGGAAGAGACAGATAAAAGCGGCTATAGGCGCGGCAGCCTGATGTGGCATAACGCGGTTGACCCGCAATTCCCTGAAACAGGCCCCTGGCTGGTGGACGCCGCTGGTCAGACCTATCCAATCGATCCGTGGCGCGCGCCGCAAGCGGGCGCCCTTGAGCCTAACCAGCAGATCCTGGCGTTCACAGGTGTTCCGCAAGAGGCAGGCTCGCTGCGTCTGGTCGTCCCTGACGTGACCGTCAGCGTCGATGTGGATGAGGAGATCGTCGTGAATGTTGGCGAGCACCCCAAGGCCGGACAGGTGATTCCGCTGGACGCGACAGTGATGGCAGAAGGCGCGCAGGTTCATTTCAGCCAGGCGGAGATCAGAAGTGACGCGCCGAATAGCCTGAGGCTGCAAGGACTTTCGGATGAAATAGCCGAGGTGAACGGAGTGAATCCGGTCATCTTTGAACTGGGCAGACCGGAGAGGGTGGTTGAACTTTATGGGTCAGGCAGCAAGCATGGGCGCATCAGCTTTGAGCTTGAACTTATTCAGAATGGTCAATTGCTGACCGGAGAGGTCCGGCTGCCGGTGATATCGGTGGCATTTCGCCATGAGGGTCCATTTGAGATTTCCTTTGAGTCGCGGCCGTTGACGCAGCCAGATCAGGCTCAGCCGAACCTGCTTGACCCCGGCACCTATGAGCCGTTGCCGCCCGCGGGTGCCATGGCGATGGATGCCTTCCGCCTCACGGCTCGCACCCTCCGATCTGGTGACCTGCTGGTGTTCTCAATGCAGGGGGAGAACACCAGGGTACGGGTCGCGTCAATCGAAAATAAATTCGCGCTGGAAGACCTGGCGGTATTGCCGGGCTATGTACTGGCGCTGCATCCGCATCCAGATGGCGCCGGTTTTGATTATGTTGCCGCAAATAGTCGCGGGCAGACGCCCGGCGAATATCTACAGCAGCTCTATCGTCTGCGCTTTGAAGAGCCTGAGCCGCGGCTGCTGGTCGATCGGTTTGAAAAGGACGCCCAAGGTTTTGCCTGGTCTTACGATGGGAAATATATGGCCTATCTGGTAGACATTGTGCAGCCCGGTCAGCCCAATCAGCGCGTCCTGAAACTTTTGCCAGGCGGTTGTGATGACACGCAGACCTGTCAGCCGCGAACAATGGATACCGGTACAGAGGTCCTTGCCAGTCTGAACTGGGCTTCCAACAGTTACTATCTGGCCGCCAGCGGCACAACCCAGGCTGGAGAAGCCGGAAACACGGACATATTTCTTCTGACCCTGAGTGAAGATCCATTGCGGATTGAGACAGTCAATTTGACCCAGTCGGATGAGTTGATGGAGCTCGCGCCGGAGCAGTGGAGCCGGAACGACGCTTCACTGAGCTATATTTGCGCCGCGCCGTCCAGCATGGTCAACAATCTGTATGGTCTCTGCGAATATGATTTCGCCACTGGCGAGGGCAGCGTCATCCTTCGCGAGCTGCCCTGGAACATGCACGCCGGCCAGAGGAACGCGGGTGGGCTGCTGGTTGAAAGCGGTGTCGTTCTGGAGAATGGCATATTTGGTATTCGAACGGTGGATCTGGAAACGAACGTGGTCAAGTACCTCTACGAATGGCCCTTCGCGGAAAAGCGCCCCTATCCGGTGGCTGTTTCCGCGGACGGCGAGCGGTTGGCAGCCTTTATTCGCGACCTGGATGGTTTGAATATCGCCGTGGTGGGTAGTGAAGAACGCTGGCAGGTGACCACGAACGAGGATGTCTTCCGACTGGACTGGGTGAAGTAGTTCCTGCTGCTCCCAAGCTGATTGACACAGCCGCTTCAGCAGCTTGTCCGTGCGGCAGACCGTCAGCCGTCTCCCACACAAGGGAAAATAATAGCAAAGGGCAGCTCATTGATTTTGAGCTGCCCTGTTTCTAACCAGTCCGGTTCAGTGCCCGAGCTTCTGGCTGCTAGCCTTCGTCCGCGTCCTCCTGATAACCCGAGAGCGCGTCATAGATTCTGCCCAGCACCTCATCGGTCAGCAGGGGAACGACCTCGATTGCCTTCATGTTCTCGATGATCTGCTCCGGCTTGCTGGCGCCGGTGATGACGGTCGAGACGTTCTGGTTCTTGAGCGCCCACGCCAGCGACATCTGGGCCAGGGTAACGCCCAGATCGGCGGCAATCGGCGCCAGTTTTTCAGCAGCGGCGATCTTGGCGGGATTCAGGACACTCTCACGCATCCATTGATACGCCGGTACATTGGCGCGGCTGTCTGCCGGCACGGCGCCATGGTTATACTTGCCGCTCAGCACGCCCGATGCCAGCGGTGAATAGATCGTCAGACCGATGCCGGGGCGGACGTACAGCGGCAGGAACTCCTGCTCGACGCGCTGGCGGTGCAGCAGGTTGTACTCCGGCTGCTCCATGCTGGGTGGCAGCCAGCCGCGCTTCTCGGCGATGTCAGTCGCCTGAGCGATATCGGCCGCGTTCCAGTTGGAGGTGCCCCAGTAGAAGGCTTTGCCCTGACGGATGACTTCATTGAATGCCCAGACCGTCTCCTCGATCGGGCAATCCTTATCCTGCGCGTGGGCGAAAACCAGGTCGATGCGGTCGGTGTGAAAACGCTTCAGTGAGCGGTTGACGGCTTCAATAATATGCTTGCGCGACAGACCCTGCTCATTGGGCGTCTGACCGCCGCGGAAGACCTTGGTCGAGATCAGGTACTGTTCGCGCGGGATGCCAAGCTCCTTGAGCGCGTTGCCCATGATCTCTTCCGACTTGCCCGCCATGTAGCCCTCGGCGTTATCGAAAAAGTTGATACCCAGGTCGAATGCGGTTTTCAGCAGCACTTTCGACGCTTCGACGTCTACCTGATTGTGGTAGGTGACCCATGAACCCAATGAGAGCTCGGAGATTTTCAGACCCGACTTTCCGAGGTGACGATAATTCATGCTATGCTCCTTGAAATGAGTAATAGGCGGCGATATCCGCACCGCGCTATTACTCATTCTATATCAAACCGGGAAGCGTGTCGTTACAGCAGGGCTCAGCAAGGCAAAAAAGCGCGCCTGCAGAATGGCTGGCAGATGCCTTGAGGAATGGATGACCGGGCTAGAGCAGGAACTTGACCCGCGGACTTTGTTTCAGCTCGCTGTAAATCGCTTCGATCTGCTGCCGGCTCTGGGCGATGAATTTCGCTGTCACCGAGGCGTATTTGCCGCCGCTTGACGGGCGCAAATCGTATGTGACCTGGTCCGCTTCCGTCGTGTGGTGGCTGAACACCTCGCGCACCAGCTCCTCGAAGCCGTCTTCATAGGTCAGGATGACCTTGATGACATAGGGGCAGGGGAAGTCGTAGAGCTGATCGATCAGGTTCGGGTCATATTTTTGTTCCAGAATTGGAACATCAAGGTTTTCGTCCTGGGGTTTTTCATTTTCTGTCATGCCAGCGATGATACCATAGGCAGGCGCGCTTCACCACTTTTTCAGCGCGTTGCCGCCCATGCGACATGCGCCGTGAAACGCTATAATACTTTAAGAATGAAATTGCACACGATCAACGGTTTTCCTGGTCAGGTGAAGACCCGCTTTCTGGAACTGGTGCTGACTGCAGCCAAAGAGTCTGGCAGCTCGGCTGAGGTCTGGGCTTTCAGCGGAGCGGAGCCTGCCGGGTTGGACCTTCCCCACCGCAGTATCCCGGCGGCGTGGTACGAGCCGGACGCGCTGCGTCAGCAAGCCGCGTCGCCGCGGGCTGCTGACATGGCGCTGCTGATCCTGCCGGATGACGCTTGCGACCTGCGCAAGCGGCTGATCGTGCCGCTGGAGAAAGATTTGCAGTTCGCCAGCCATACTTTCTGCGTCAGCGATGCCTGGCTGCGCGACTGGATGCTGGCGGAGGGAACCGCGCGCCAGCAGGATTTTGATTCCCTGACGGGCAAGCAGCTCGAAGAAGCCGGCATCCTGGCGATTGATTGCGGCAGCGCGGGCTTGCCTGGCCCGCAGCAGCAAAGCTGCAAGGTCATGGCGGCCGGCCGCTTTCCGGACAAACTGATCGTTCCATTTAATGGTCAGAATCTTGCAAGCATAAAATCCTGGCTGACGATGGTGAGTGGCAATATCGGTATCGATCTGACCGCGCGCAAGATAGCGCTGAACGATCGGCTGAAGTCTGAGCCAGGTCAGCAGCCGGGCAAATAATCACATTTGAGGAGATTCGGGTATGGAAGCAATCCTCCAGACGATATACGACAGCATTGTTGACGCGAACCACAAGGTCACGGCGGAGAAAGTGCAGCAGGCCCTGGATGAAGGCATCGCGCCGGAGCGGGTGCTGAATGAGGGTATGGTCGCGGCCATGGCTGAGGTGGGCAGGCTGTTCGAGGAGGGCGAGTACTTCGTGCCCGAGATGTTGATCTCGGCGCGTGCCATGCAGGCGGGACTGGCAGTTCTCAAACCGCATATGATCGCCGCGAATATCAAAACGGTCGGCACGGTTATCGCCGGTACGGTCAAGGGAGATATGCATGATATCGGCAAGAACCTGGTGTGCATGATGCTGGAAGGCGCGGCGTTTGAAATCGTCGACCTGGGCGCGGATGTCAGCCCCGAAGCGTTTGTGGAAGCCGTTGAGAAGCACAACGCCACCCTGGTCGCCATGTCCGCCTTGCTGACGACCACCATGCCAAACATGCGCCAGACCATCCTCAGGCTCGAGGAAGCCGGCTTGCGCGATCGTGTCAAGGTGATGGTCGGCGGCGCGCCCTTGAGCGAACAATATGCCCGTGAAATCGGCGCGGATGGCTTCGCGCCGGATGCCAGCCGTGCAGTCGTGCTGGCAAAGAACCTTATTGCTACTTAGAGGTATTTATGGAAAAAAGTAAGATATTGCGGATGCTGGATGAAAAGGGTCTGCTGGTCAGTGATGGGGCGACCGGCAGCAACCTGCTGGCACGCGGCTTGCCGCAGGGCAGCGCGCCTGAGGCGTGGGTACTCTCGAAACCGGATGAGATTGTGCGGCTGCATCGCGATTTTATCGAAGCCGGCGCGGAGATCATCCTCACCTGCACCTTTGGCGGCACGCGTGTGCGGCTGGCGGTCGATAATCTCCAGGATGAAGTTACTCAAATCAATCAACAGGCGGTCAGGCTGGTGCGCGAGGCTGCCGGCGGCACGGACGTTCTGGTCTTCGGCAGCATTGGACCATTGGGCAGGCTGCTGGCGCCCCTGGGCGATCTGAGCCCCGAGGAAGCAGCCAGCGCGTATGGTGAGCAGGCAAAAATCCTCAGTGACAACGGTGTGGACCTGCTGCTGATTGAAACGCAGTACGATCTCGCCGAGGCCAGGATCGCGATCGAAGCCGTCAACGCCAACAGCGATCTGCCGGTCATTTGCAGTTTCAGCTATGACCGCGGCAAACGCACCATGATGGGCGTCAAGCCCGGCCAGATGGCGATGGCGATGATGCCTTATGACCTGCTGGCGCTGGGTATCAATTGCGGCAAAAGCATCGACGAAAATCTGCTGGCCTTGCGTGAACTGCGGGCAGCAACGTCGCTGCCGATCTGGTTCAAGCCCAACGCTGGCTTCCCGACGCTGGATGAAGCGGGTCAGGCTTCTTACGCGACCGAAGTCGAAGCCATGGCAGCCCATGTCCCGGAATGGGTCGCGGCTGGCGCGCGCTTTATCGGCGGCTGCTGCGGCACCACACCAGCGCACCTGAAAGCCATGGCGGACACAGTCCACGAGTTGACGCACCAGTAGTCCAGGTCTGATTTGACACAATCAGAGCAGCACCAGATCAGGTTTCAACCCGCTGGCAAACGCATCGACCTGCCGGCAGGGCAGAGCCTGCTGACCGCCGCCCAAACGTCTGGCGTGCTGCTCAAGGCAATTTGCGGCGGCAATGGCACCTGCGGTTCCTGCCGGGTGATCCTGGCTTCCGGGGAGCTCAGCCCGCATACGGCGGCTGAACGCCGTCATCTCTCAGCCGAAGAATTGACTTCCGGCTGCCGGCTGGCTTGCCAGGCGAAACCGCTTTCAGATTGTGTCATTGAAGTGCCGGCGGAAAGCGTGTTCAGCCGCCAAAAACTGGGCGTCAGCACCGGTCAACAGCCGGCAATAGTTGAAGCGGCGTCGGAAAAATCAGGCCGGTATGGTCTGGCGGTCGATCTCGGCTCGACCAAAATCGCGTTGTATCTGATGGACATGACCACCGGCGCGATGCTGGCGCAGACCGGCGTCATCAACCCGCAAGTCGTATTCGGCGAAGACGTCATCAGCCGCATTGCCTACGCCAATTTATCCCCCGCCAATAGCGCCAGGCTGAGTGAGGTCGTGATTGAGGCGCTCAACAGGGCGGTGACCGCAATATGCGCCCAGGCAGGCATTGAGCCGCAGGATGTAATAGAAGCAGTGATTGCCGGCAACACCGCCATGCATCATTTGCTGCTCAAGCTGCCCGTCCGGCAACTGGGCGCGGTGCCGTATGAACCCGCGCTCTCCAGCGCGCTGATCACCTCAGCGCACGCACTCGGCTTAACCCTTTCTGCGGAGGCGCGGGTCTTTCTGCCGCCTAACATCGCCGGCTTTGTCGGGGGCGATCATGTGGCGGCGTTGACAGCCGCGGAGCAGGGCAGCTACGCCAAACCCTTGGTGCTGGTTGATATCGGCACCAATACCGAGATCAGCCTGATGACGGCTGACAGCCTCTGGAGCTGTTCAACCGCGTCAGGGCCGGCATTCGAAGGGGCGCATATCAGCCAGGGCATGCGCGCGGCGGATGGCGCGATCGATAAGGTAACGATTGTGGGGGATCACGTTCAAGCGAACGTGATTGGCGATGTGCCGGCTGCTGGCTTATGCGGCACGGGCGTGCTGAGCGTCATCTCCCAGATGCAACAGGCTGGCGCGCTGCGTGAAAACGGACGCTTCGACAGCAGTCATCCCCTGGTCAAATCAGATGGCAAACGCGCCTGGGTCGAACTGGTGCCGGCGGAAGCGAGCGCGCATGGCAAAGCGGTTAGCATCACCCGCGGCGATGTGAATGAAATCCAGCTCGCGAAGGCTGCCATCCGCTCCGGCATCGATATCTTGTTAAAGGAAGCTCATCTGCAACCTGAGCAGGTCGCGTCGTGGGTGATCGCCGGCGCGTTCGGCACCTGGCTCAATCTGCCCGACGCAGTCACCATTGGCATGCTGCCCGATGTGCCGCTGGAACACTGCCATCAGATCGGCAACGCTGCCGGCAGCGGGGCGATCGCCATGCTGCTCGCGCCCGAGTCTCGCGTGCTGGCCGAGGGGCTGGCAAAGCGCTCCAACTATCTCGAATTGACGTTATATCCCGGATTCAGCGATATTTACATCGCCAGAATGGCTTTGGGCAAAAATACGCTCGATCTTGGCGCGAATTAACGCCTCAGTTTTATTCAGGATCAATCTGGCGCAGGGTTTTATACAGCGGCTGAAGCTGGCTGTATAGTTTGAGGTAAACCTCGCGGTAAATCTTGTTGTATTTCATATGAACGTCCGGATCCGGCTGGAAGGTGTCCCGCACGCGGGTCATCTCAGCCACCGCCTGTTTGAAGTTGGGATGCAGACCGATACCAACCGCGGCGTCGATGGCAGCGCCCAGGCCGCTGGCATCATAGATATGCGGTCGGGCTGCCGGCAGACCGAATACGTCAGCCGTGAGCTGCATGGCCGCGTCCGACTGGCTGCCGCCGCCTGCCACGCGCAGCTCGGTCACCGGAACGCCGCTGCGCTTGCTGGTGCGCTCGGCGCCCTCACGCAGAGCGTAAGCGATGCCCTCGAGCATGGAGCGGTAGATGTGGGCGCGGGTGTGGAAGTCGCTGAAGCCGATGATGGCGCCATGCGCTTCAGGCCCGGGGTTGCGCAGTCCGGGCGTCCAGTACGGCTGCAGGATCAGCCCCTGCGAGCCGGGCGGCACGCCTTTGATCAGCTCGTCGAATAATTCTTCTGTCGGGATGCCTTGCTGCTCGGCAAGCATCTCTTCACGCAGCCCGAATTCTTTCTTGAACCAGCTCACCATCCAGTAGCCGCGGAAGATCTGCACCTCAAGCGAGTAATGCCCGGGCACGGCGGAAGGGTAGGGGGGGATGAGCTGGATGACTTCGATGTAGCGCTCGTGGGTGGTGTTGATGGTGGCGGTGGTGCCGTAGCTCAGACAGCCGATATGCGACTCCAGACAGCCTGAGCCGATCACCTCGCAGGCTTTGTCAGAGGCGGCGGCGATAAGCGGGATGCCGGCAGGGATACCGGTCGCGAGGCTGGCTTCGGACGTGATGCCGCCCAGACTTTGCGCCGGGGGCACGAGATCGGGCAGCTTCTCCCGTTCGATCGGCACAGCCTGCCACTTCCAGTCAAACTTGCCCGACCACCACTGGCTTTTGAAATCGAATGGCTGATAACCAACCTGGCAGCCGACCGAGTCGACGAACTTACCGGTCAGCCGGTGAGTCAGGAAGGCGGAGAGCAGCACGTACTTGTGCGTTTTTGACCAGATTTCAGGCTGGTGACGGATGATCCAGTTGGCTTCAGCCTCGGCCATCAGGTAATTCGCTGTTTCGGTCGCGCCTGCCAGCCGGAAAAGCAAGCCCCAGATGCCGCTGATAGGAGGCAGTCCCTGGGTGCGGCGCTGGTCAGGCCAGCCGATGGCAGGGCGCAGCGGGTTGCCGCCCGCGTCCAGGTTGATCATGGTGCTGCGCTGGGTGGTCAGGGAGACAGCGGCGATCTGTTCCGGCTGAATGCTGCCTTCGCGCCAGAGTTGCTGGCAGGCATCGCATAAGGCATTCCAGAACACCAGCGGGTCCTGCTCAGCCCAGCCCGGGTGAGGGGATTGGTAAGGCGGCAGGTCGACCCGTGAGCGTGTCAGCAGGTTGCCGTGTTTGTCAAACACCAGCGCTCTCAGGCTCTGGGTACCATTGTCGATCGCGAGCAGCAGGTCAGCGGTCATGCTTTATCCTGAAAAATAACTGCGCATAGCCAATATATTATTCAATTCCTGCCAGCCAATGAACCGCCTGAACCCACAAAGACGCGTAACCCTTCCAGGAGACGAACGGGGTAGGGCACCAGTGCGGCCCAATGTCAGACGCCCAGGCGAGCGTGCGGCCCTTGCCGGCAGTCTGGACAGCCAGCAGCGGAAAGACGCCGGCGTTCAGAATTAATTCCGCTTCAGATTTGACTACCAGCTCATTCAGACCCAGCAGCGCCGGCCATTTCCTGGGCAGCCCCTGGATGATCGGATGCTGCGGCAGGACGACTTCCGGTATGACGCCTTCCGGCATTTCAAATCGGTCATCAAACGTGTGAATGTTTACGGGCAGAATCTCTTCCAGCACCGAGCGGTAATACTTGGCCTGGGCGTAGATGCCGGCGAAGGAATAATAGCCGCCGCACATCGCCAGTCCGCCGCCTTTCTGCTCGACCCACTCCTTCAGCAGCTTGAGCCGGTTAGGTTTCTGCTGGCCGCGCAGCCAGGTATCGGGATGCAGCAGCAAGGTATTGGCGCCAATATCACTCAGGATCACCACGTCATACGCCTGCAGCTCTTCCATAGTTAGCGGGAAGTTCTCGGCTGCCAGATGCCCGGGGATATGCGTGAACGCCATGCCGGCGCGCTCAAGCGCCTTCTGCAAAAAACTGTGACCCGTTTCGTAGACGGCACTCTGGAAGAAATCCCAGCCTTTGTAATGGGTCGCTGATGAGATCCAGCTTTCGCCGGCCAGCAGCACCCTGATTTGTTTTGCCATGAGCTCACCTCCGATTTACTTCCTTTATTATAAAGAATATCCAACGAGGCTGGTTTTGATGTATTTACAAGTTTACTAATAGATAGGTATAATAGTACTTATACCAACCTTAGATGAGAGGCCGCCTGATGACGCCAAACACCGAGACCATCCAGTTTGCCCTGCAAGATTACCTGTCCCAGATCGAAATGACCCGCTCCCAACGCACTTTGCGCACCTATCGCACGGGCATCAATCGCTTCATCGCGTTTCTTGACCTTGCAGGCTTCGACCTTGAGCGCGATACGGTCAGTCAGTTGAATGAGCAAACCGCCGCTGACTTTGCTACTGCGCTGCTGGAGGAGGACCTTTCCCCTGCCAGCCTGAACCTGTACCTGACCAGTCTGAATGGTTTCTACGCTTATCTGGCGCTGGAGCTGAACCAACCGCTTGATCTCAACCGCGTCAAACGGCTGCTCAAGGCGCGCACGCCGCGCGTCAAGCGCCGGCTGCCGCAATTCTCGTGGGAGGATCTGGAAGCGGTCGTGCGCTACAGCGAGGATATGCAGCCTGAGCCAGGCCTGAAACCGCGCGAGCTGCTGCGGCTCAGGCGTGACCAGGCAATCATTCTGACATTGGCCGATACCGGGCTGCGCGTCCATGAAGCCTGCGCCCTGCGTCGCGGCGACCTGGATATCAGCCGGCAGGTGGCGCTGATCACCGGTAAAGGCGCCAAGGACGCCCTGATCCGCTTCTCCACGCGCGCCATGGCAGCCATTCAGACTTATCTCGCCTTACGCTCACCGCAAGATATTCGCATGGCAAAGCAGCAGTCTGCCCTGCCCGTCTTCGCCCGCCATGACCGGGCTGCAGGCAGCAAGGTGCTGCCCATGACGACCTTCAGCATGGAGAAGATTGTCTCCGAGCTTGCCTGGCAGGCGCTGGCTGACGAGGAGAAGGCTGCCCGCGTGACGCCGCATGCGTTCCGCCACTACTTTGTGACGCGCGTGGTCAAGGCGACCAGCAATATCAAGGCGGCGCAGGAGCTGGCGCGGCACGAGAGCATCGCCACGACCGAAATCTACACCCACCTGCTCGATCAGGACCTGGACGCGTTCTACGCCGATGCGATTGAGAATACCGGCGAGACATTGTTATAAATGATACCGAACAGTGTTTAGTTCGGATACTAAACACTGTTCGGTTGCTTTTGTAAGATACAAATGATGCAATTTTCGCCGCGCGGCTTGAGGTATCTGGCCTAACCCTCCTGGCTGCTTCGCAGCCTTCCTCCCTCCCAGGGAGGACACGGGGGCTGGGCTGCGCTCACATTTTCAACGGAAATCAAAGCCGGTGTGACCGTGAGATCGTCAAGATAGCTGGCTCAATAGAACATCAGACGCGGCAGCTTTTGAAGCGCCGCGTCCGGCTTCTTTATTGGTAAACGCCCTACAACACGCGCCGGATGAAGATGGCGTCGATCAGCTTGTCATTGTGATAGTTGATACAGTACAGCAGCGGCTTCTCGTGGTCCATGCCGTAATGCGTCTGCTCGAAGCGCAGCAGCGGTGCGCCGACGCGCACCCCTAGCTGCCGTGCCAGCCGCTGATCGGTCTTGATGGCCCGCACCTTCGACACGACGTAGGAGAGTTCCAGACCGACCTCCTTGAAGAAGCCGTAAATCGACCAGTTCTCAAGGCTCTTGACCGTCCGCAGATACGGCAGATGCTCCTCTATCAGCGCCAGTGGAATATGTTCATGCGAGCGGATCACAGGCACGCCGTCCGCCGTACGCGTGCGGGCGAACTGAACGATGGTGTCGCCTTCATTAATACGCAGCACATGGGCGATATCAGGCTCGGCTGCAATGGTACGGATATCGAAATTGGTCGTGCCTGGCACATAGCCGCCCTGCTTGATCACCTCGGTTGTGCTGATCAGCCGCTCCAGGCTGGCACCCAGGTTGACCGGCAAGGATTCGGAGACAAAGGTGCCGATGCCGCGGTTGCGATAAAGCACCTCTTTGGAGATCAGAATATTGATCGCTTCTCGCAAGGTATTGCGGCTGACACCCAATTGCTGGGCAAGTTTCGGCTCGCCGGGCAGCTTCTCGCCTGGTGAGAGTTGTCTGTCCGCGATCGCGTCCTGCAGCCGCTTGACGACTTCTTCCGTTAATGTTTTTGAACTGATTGGGCGCAGGTTCATATTCAGCCTCCTGTTGGTTGTCCGACAAGTATATGTTTATTCTAGTCCAAGATATCTCTCTCGTCAACCGACAAGAAAACAATATAACACTTCCAGCCATAAAACCGGAAACTGTCTAGATAATTTACTCAGGTTACATATCGTAGAACAGGTTGTTCGACGGGAAGACCGGTTCGGTCGTACTCTCGATGCCCAGCTCCCTGAAAACGCGCTCGTCCTCGTCGCTCAGCATCGTTGTCGAATGCGCCTGACAGCCTGAGAGCAGCGTCAACTGCTCCATTGCCACCTGAGCGGTCGGGCTGGTCGCGGCGCTGATGCTCAAGGCAATCAGCACCTCCTGCGCGTTCAGCGCGATATTGCCCGTGCCCTTCATCGTGTCCTTGAGCGCCTGAATAGGCGAAAGCACCACCGGCGAGATCAGGTGAATGCTGTCCGCGATCTGTGCATGCACTTTAATGGCATTCAGCAGACAGGATGCCGGCGCGTCCATCAGCGTTGACGATTTGCCTGTAACGATCGTGCCATCCGACAGCTCGAGCGCGGTGACGTTCACGTCAGCCTTATCGCCCAGTTGAGCACGCAGTCTGGCAGCCTTTTCACGCGCCGGCAGCACCACCCTGCGGTCTTCCGGCTTGAGCTCCAGCTCGTCCATCAGCATCAGCATGCGGCCCACCGAATCTTCCTCCAGCGAGCCGTTCTTATACTCGCATTGCACCTTGAAATAGCGCCTGATCACTTCCTGCCGCGCCGCTTCCTGCACGACCGCGTCGTCGAAGATGCCAAAACCCGCCCGGTTGACGCCCATATCGGTCGGCGATTTATAAACCGACGGCTTGTTGGTAATCTTTTCGATGATGCGCTTCAGCAGCGGGAAAGTCTCCAGGTCACGGTTATAGTTGACCGCCATCTGATTGTAGGCTTCCACGTGGAAGGAGTCGATCATATTGACGTCCTTCAGATCGACCGTCGCGGCTTCATAGGCCACATTCACCGGGTGCTTCAGCGGCAGATTCCAGATCGGGAAGGTCTCATACTTGGAATAGCCCGCAATCTTGCCGCGCTTGTTCTCGTGATAAAGCTGTGAGAGACAGGTTGCCATTTTACCGCTGCCGGGACCGGGGCCGGTCACCACGACAATCGGCTTGCTGGTGACGATATAGGGATTCTTGCCGTAACCTTCTTCGCTGACGATCGTCTCAACCGCGGCCGGATAATCTTTGGTGGCGCGGTGGCGGTAAACCTTGATGTTCTGACGCTCGAGCTTGTTGATGAAATGGTTGGTAGCGGCAAAGCTCTCATAACGCGTGATCACCACACTGTTGACGTCCAGTTCATTGTGCCGCAGATCGTCGATCAGCCGCAGCACTTCCATATCATAGGTGGTGTTCGAATCACCGCGGATCTTGCGCCGCTCGATATCTCCGGAATAGATGCAGATCAGCACTTCCAGCTTGTCAGCCAGCCGCTTCAGCACCTCTATTTTGGCATTTTCCTTGAAACCCGGCAGAACACGGCGGGCGTGTTTGTCATAGAGTTTGCCCCCAAACTCCAGGTACAACTTGTCGTAATCGTTTACGCGCTGCAGAATGTATTTGGTCTGTTCTTCAAGATACCTGTTGGGGTCAAATCCAGTCTTCACCCGTTGCTCCTTTAGTGACAAAGTGCTAACGGAAGTTTATTATTCCACACTATCAGCGCTTTGAGAATGCCTGGCGGTCAGTTGCTGCGCTTGCGTGTTAGTTTACCCATCAGGATGAGCCGCGATGAACGCCTCCAGCTCAGCGCGAGTGGGCAGCGAAGTCTGGGCGCCCAGCCGCGTGACCGTAAGCGCACCGGCACAATTGGCAAATGCTGCTGCCTCACGCAGGACTTTCCCCTCCCACAACGCCACAGCCAGCGCGCCGGTGAAGGCGTCGCCCGCGGCGGTGGTATCAACCACCTGCACCTGCTTCGCCGGCAGATAGAATTGCTCCTCCGCTGACATGACAAACACGCCGTCGCCGCCCAGGGTCAGCAGCACCGTTTTGGTGCCCGTCTGTAGCATCGCCCGCGCGGCGTTCTCGGCTTCAGCCGTCGTGTTCACCGGCAGACCGGTGAAGAGCGAAATCTCGGTTTCGTTCAACACCAGATGATCCACCAGCGGTAATAAATTCCTGCCTTCCGCGTAAGCCGGCGCCGGGTTCAAAATCACCTCCATGCCATGCATCTTCGCCAGTTCAATCGCGCGCCCAACCGCCGGCAGCGGCGTCTCGAACTGCAGGATCAGATGGCTGCAGCCGCGCATCACCTCCGCCAGCGCGTCAATGTCGGATGCTGTGACCGCGAAGTTAGCCCCGCCGACCACAACGATGTTGTTCTCGCCCTGATCATCCACCAGGATGCTGGCGATGCCGGTCGAGAGGCCGGGCGTCGTCAGCACATGCGTGGTATCCGCGCCGGCGGCATTCAGGCTGGCTTTCAGATCGGCACCGAAGGAGTCTTCCCCCACCCTGCCGGCCATCAGCACGCTGCCGCCCAGTTTGGCAGCCGCGGCTGCCTGGTTGGCGCCCTTGCCGCCCGGCACCATTCTGAACAGTTTGCCGTGGATCGTTTCACCAGGCAGCGGCAGCCGCTCGGTCTGCGTCACCAGGTCCATGTTCAGGCTGCCGATCACCAGAATATTGCCCATCATCACTCCTTCTCCCTGCTCATACCGATCACCACTTGCCGAATCAGTTCGCGGGGATCATCCAGCGCCGCGATCTGCCGCAGCGACAGCCCTGCTGCCGCCAGCCTGCGGATAGCCTCATAACCCAGCGCGTAACCGGCCTGCTTGATGCCATCAATGTCGTACCAGGAACCGAAAAAGCGTTTCATGTCATCGCCGGCATCCGCGTCACGCAGAAACTCATACGCCAGCCGGGCGTTATTGGTCTTGCACCAGTCAAGCCACGGCTGACCCTGTCCGCCTGCCTCATGCCAGCTTTCACGCTGCAGCAACTGCCCTTCGAAGTACTGGGCGAAGCCTTCACTATATAGATGCAGCCAGGCGTCTTCGGTTTCGCTCAGCGGCTCATCGCGCCAGGCGTTGTGCGTCAGGTGACCGAGCTCGTGGGCGATCAGGCCTTCCAGTGTCGCTTCCTCCTGCCAGCCGCATTCCGCAATCGCCTCCAGCCCAAACAGGATAGCCCGCCGACCCTGGTAGTCTGTCACCCAGCCGGCGCCATTCTCCATGCCGGCGTATAGCACCGCCTGCCAGTCGAGCTTCAGGTCAAATTGCTCTTCCAGCCGGCGCGCGGCGGCAGGCAGCAGCCGGGGCAAGTGAGCGTACGCGCTCCGCATCGCCGGCAGCCGGGTTGCCATTGCCGGCATAACCCGCTCACGGGCGACCTCGCGCCAGTCCAGCCCCTCTGTGCGGTAAGTCTCACTGACCTTTTCAAGCACTTCCGGCCAGTGCCCCAGGTAAACGGCCGCCCAGCTCTCGATTTGTTCCTCGGCTGTAAATGTTTCTGCCCGCTGCCACCAGGCGAAAAACTGCGGCATGGTATCAAGCAAAATCATGCTCATCATGACTCAATTCTAAGTTAATTTTCGAAACATTTTCGCCCGTTTTACGTAGATAGAATGTATCTATCTCACATGCTATACTGATAAAAAATAAGAAGAGAGGCGGGATTCTGATGAAGGAATTAATGCGCTGTCTTTACTGTGGTTTATTACAGGATGAGCCAGTTGGTGTAAAGCAATGCCTGCGCTGCGGCGGCGAATTGATCTACGAAAGGCAGCAAAAACCTGATAAGGAAGGGTATCTCAAGGTACAGATGGAACTGGACCAGATCCTGGCGCCTGCCGGCAAACTGGTCGACCGCTACCTGATGATCGGCATTAAAACCCCTGCCGAACTGGATCCCGTGCATCTCCCCAAGACAGAATCCACCCGTCCGGCGCTCAGCCTGACCTGCGTGCTGGATTCTTCAGGCTCCATGCGCGGACCCAAGTTTGAGAACGCCATTCAGGCGGTGCGGCAGGCTGTTTACAGCCTGTTCCCGGGCGACAGCTTCGCGCTGATCAGGTTCGATGAGGAAGCCCGCGTGGTCATTCCCGCCCAGACGATCGACAGCCATTCAGCCGCTGCCATCCAGGAGCAGCTCGAACAGCTTCGCTGCGGCGGCTCCACCGCCCTGTATGATGGCTTGTCGCTTGGCATCGAGCAGGCGCAGGCCGAGCGCCGTGAAACCACCCTGATCATGCTCCTCAGTGACGGCTACGCCAACATCGGCGAGACCGGTGTTGAAGAAATCGGCCGGCTGGCGACCATGGCACGCAAGAAGAATTTCATCGTCTCCACCCTCGGGTTGGGCGTCGATTATAACGAAGCCTTGATGATCGAAATTGCCACGCAAGGCGGCGGCAGGTACTATCACCTGCTCAACGCGCACGAGATCATCCCCACGCTGAACGGCGAACTGGGCGAGAGCGCCACCTCTGCCGCCCGCAAGGTCGAAGTCGAGCTGCACCTGCCGGAGGGCAGCGTTGCCATGCCCCTCTCGCCGCTCTACCCTGCCAGACAGGACGGGCGCAAGGCGTATATCCGCGTTGGCGACATCCCGCTAGACATGGAAATTGAAATCCCCGTCCGCCTCACCACGCCTGCCATGACGGATAACACCAAAGCCGCCATTGAAGGCACCGTCCGCTACGAATCCCCCGCCGGCGAGCAGCTTGCCGCGCAGTTGAACCGCGTGACCATTCGGGTCACGAGCACAAAGCTGTTCCACATGCAGGATGGTATCGTCATGCCGGTCGCCAAACGGGTGCTGGACCAGATGACTGACATTCATTTTCTCAATCGCGCCCGCGTTTACGCCAGCAACCAGCCTGACGCTTACGAGCGCGAGGAAGCCAGCCGCAAACAGGTGCGCGAGTATGCCACCCACCTTGGTGAAGATACCATGCTTGTCAACGAGGCGCGGATTAATGAAGACCTGAACTTCATGGCATCCTCTCCGATGTCACAGAAGTCACGCCTGGACGAGATTTATCAGCGACAGAGGCGCAACCGCAGGTTTAATCAATAAGTTATTATGGCTATGCGCATTGTCTTCTTCAGTAATACCTACCGCCCGACGGTCAGCGGCGTGATCACCTCCATCGACGCGTTTCGTCATGGGCTGACGGCTGCCGGTCACCAGGTGCATACCATTGTGCCTGAAGCGAGTAATTTCATCGACACTGAACCGTACATTTACCGGCTGCCGTCAGTGGACCTGCCCGGTGATTTTCAGTTCTCCCTCACCCTGCCGGCGCGCGCCCGCCTGAGCTTCCTGCTCGAGGGTATCAAGCCGCATCTGATCCATTGCCAGCACCCCTTCCTGACCGGCGATATGGCAGCCCAGCTCGCCAGTGAACTCGATGTCCCGCTGGTGTACACCTTCCACAGCCGGTACGACATCCTCACCCAGCGCTATATTCCCATGTCAGTTTTCGCGGATCTGGCAGGCTACGTGGTGGATGATTACCTCTCGAACTTCTTCGAGAAATGTCATCTCATCCTCGCCCCTACCCCATCGATCAAAGCTTATATCGATGACCATTTTCACCCAAAGGCGGCGGTTGAGGTGCTGCCTACCCCGATCAATACCAGGGCAGTTTGCCCGTCTCAGCGGGTCGAGGGCTTCAGGGAGGTGTATGGGCTGCAGCGCAAGGAAGTGCTGGTCTATATCGGCCGCCTGGCGAAGGAAAAGAACCTGGACTTCCTGCTGAGGGTCTTCAGCACGCTCAGGAAAAGCCGCCCGTCCGTACACCTGCTGATGGTCGGCGACGGCGCCTACCGCGATAAACTGGAAGACCTGATCGGCGATTTGCGGTTGCAGGATGCGGTCACGATCACGGGCTTCATGCCCTCCTCGGATGTCATCTGTCACGCCGCGCTGGGCAAGCTGTTTGTCTTCCCGTCGGATTCCGAGACGCAGGGGCTGGTATTGCTGGAGGCGATGTCTGCCGGCTTGCCGGTAGTGGCAGCCCACGCGCCTGGTTGCAGCGACGTCCTGATGCACGGCGGCGGTGTGCTGACGCCGCTTGATGAGGAGCAATTCGTTTCAGCCATTCTGATGCTGCTGGAAAATCCTGAGCGCATGCGCCAGCTTTCGCTTGAAGCGCGTCAGGTTGCCGGCGCCTATGACATCGCGCCCATCAGCGTCCGGCTGTCGGAGTTGTACGAACGCACGATCGCTGATTACATGTTAAATCAGGAGCCGACTTATTAGGTCTGGGGCTGCTGCCGTTCAGTTGACTTCGGGGATCGCTCGGTAAATTACATTCGTATCATTTATACCTATGAAAAAATGCGTATGAACGCATTTTTTCATAGGTAGCTTTTTCGGGTCGTACCAAACTTCGGCGCGGGCGCAGCTCTACCCCGCCAGATAGTCGTCCGTGCGGACCACCTCGGCAAAGGTTTTATTCAATGCTGCCAGGTAAGCTTTCTGCACCAGCCATGCCGGCACAGTCACGCCCTCCCAGCCTAGGTCCTTCGTCGCGCAGGCATCGCCTGCCAGCGTGACCGGCAAGCCGTGATCCTGACAGGCACGCACCGTCGTATCGACACACATATGGGTCATGTCGCCGGCGATCACCAGGTGATCAATCTTCAGCCCGCGCAGATAGCCTTCCAGCGGCGTGTCGAGAAACGCGTTCGGCTTGCGCTTGTCAATCACCGTCTCCCCCTCCAGCGGCGCAACCAGGGGATGGATCTGACGCAGCGGCTCCATCTCCTCCTCAGTCTTCCCCTCCAGTTTGAAGAGGTGTCTGACATGAATCACGGGCAGTTGTACCAGCCGGAACTGCGCCAGCAGTTTTGCCGCCTGTTCTGCGGCAGCTTCAGGCTGATGCAGCAGGTAGGGACCAGGCGTGAAATATATGTTCTGGATGTCAATCAGGAGCAGCGCTTTTGTCATTTGATCCTCCCATCAGGTGCCGCTATCGCTCTTCTCAGTTTGCCTTCATCCTATACCAACTCCATACGATCAGCAATTGCCGTGCGGCTACAATTTTACTGCCAAAGATTACAGGAATGGTTAAAATTTAGTCAATTATGACTCGAAAAATTCTGATCGTTGATGACAATACCAGCATCCAGACCCTGCTGACCGATTTCCTCGGCGGACAGGGCTACGAGCTGGCCTGCGCCTCCGATGGCTTCACCGCGCTGCGCATGCTGCCTGAATTCGAACCCGACCTGGTTCTGCTGGACATCATGATGCCGCATAAGGATGGCTGGCAGTTCATCACGGAGCTGCGCAAATCCTCCGCCCTGCCCGTCATCATGATCACCGCCCGCCAGCAGGAAGAGGACGTGATCAAAGGCTTTGACCTGGGAGCCGATGACTACATCACCAAGCCGTTCAAACTGCGGGAGCTGCTGGTGCGCGTCAGGGCGGTGCTCAAACGGGCGCAGCGTCAGAGCGCGTCCAACGCCATCATCATCGGTGATATCACCCTGGACGCGGACCGGCATCTGGTCACCCGCGCTGGCGAAACGATAGACCTCACGCCAACCGAATTCTTCATTCTCAGCGCCCTCATGCAGCAGCCAGGCAGGCTGCTCAAACGGGTTGAGCTGGCAGTCTTGCTGGCTGAAGCCGGGTTCGCCGGCTCCGAGGCGACCATCAAGATCCACATCAGCAACATCCGCGCCAAGCTGCAGGACAGCCTGGACGAGCCGCGCTATATCGAAACCGTCTTCGGGCTGGGTTACCGTTTCCTGGAATCGCCCGCGTGAACATTTCGTTACGGCGCAAGCTGATCTTCTCCTACCTGGTGGTAGCGCTGGTCATCATCGCCGCCATCTCGGTCATCATCCGTCTGACGTCCGGTCAGACGCTGATGAACCTGGTGGTCGAGCAGCAGACCGAATTCATCAGGCAGCTTGTCACCTCCTATTATGAACGCAACGGCACCCTGTCCGGCTTCAACGAGATCTTCGACAAGCCGCCTTTTGCCGAACAAAGCCCTTACATGATGCACCAGCCTGATGGCCTGACGCGCGTTCAGGTGCGCGGCTTGAACGGTCTGGTCGATACCAATTACCGCGCCGTGATCTATACGCTCGGCTACGAACCCGGCCAGGATGTCCCGCGCGACCTGATCGGGTCGACCATCCCGATCCGTTCCGGCAATCAGGTGATCGCCTACATCCTGCCCGATGACCGGCTGTCCTTCAGTCTGAGCGTTGAAGAGCAGTTGTTCCTCAAGCGCAGCACGCTGGCGCTGCTGGTTGCCGCCGGGCTGGCTGTCGTGCTGGCTGTGCTGATTGGCTTTCTCTTCGCCCGTCAGATCCTCAAGCCCGTTCGTCAGCTTACTGAGGCTTCCAGCGCCCTGGCTGCCGGCAATCTCGGACAGACCGTGCCGGTCAGCTCTGGCGATGAGCTGGGGCAGCTTGCCGCCACCTTCAATCAGATGTCGTCGCAACTGGTGCAGGCTGATCAGGAGCGCAAACGGCTGACGGCTGATATCGCTCACGACCTGGGTACCCCGCTGCAGATCATCGGCGGCTATATGGAGATCCTCGAAAGCCAGCAGCATCTGAAGCCCGCGCAAATCGAGATCATCAAACTTGAACTGGATCACCTGCGGCGGCTGATCAGTGACCTCTCGACCCTCAGCCAGATTGAGGCGGGCGGCATGACCCGGCAACTGGTCCCCCTGCAGCCCTATCCGCTGCTGCAGCGCGTCAGTGATTCCTTCCAGCAATCAGCCGCGTCCCAACGGACGCAGCTAGTGCTTATGCCGGGCAATGAGGGCAGCATGGTCCTGGCGGATGAGGACTGGATGCTGCGCATTCTGCGTAATCTGGTCGAGAATGCGCTGCGATATACGCCTGCCACCGGCAGGGTCGAACTGGCAATCACCAAGGCACAGCCGGTGACCATCACCGTCAGTGACAGCGGCGCCGGCATCGAGCCGGATGACCTGCCGCATGTCTTCGAGAGCTTCTACCGCGGCGACAAAACCCGTGAAAGCGCCAGCGGCAAGATGGGTCTCGGGCTAGCGATCGTTCAGGCGCTGGTGAGCGCCCAGCACGGAAGCATCGCTGTCACATCCGGCGGCGCCGGGCAAGGCAGCCGCTTCACACTCACCTTCCCCGCGCATACTATCTAGGTCTGTCCTGGCTGACAGCCTTGTCCCCGCAAACCAACCCCGGGCATTACCCGCCTCACAGGCGCTAATCCTTCTGCCTTGCCAGCCTGCCGGCATCCACCTAATGTTGCTATTGCATTGACTTTCAATACAGTCTATACTTCAGATGTAGACAACTTATTAGGTAATTTTCAAAACTGAAAGGACACAGAATGGACCTCAAACAATACCTTGTCAACCTGCCCCAAACCTACCTGGCTGACGCCGCTGCCGGCATCGACGCCACCGTCAACCTGACCCTCACCGACCACAAGCCCTCGAACTATAAGCTCACGGTCAAGGACAAGAAAGCGACCTTCGAAGAAGGCGCCGCCACCGAGCCCACCCTGGCAGTCACCGGTTCACTCAAGGACCTGCAGGACGTAGTTGATGGCAAACTGGAACCCATGCCCGCATTCATGAGCGGCAAGATCCAGGTCAAGGGCAACCCGCTCTTCATCGCGCAACTGGTTGGCATACTGCAGAACCTGAAAGCCTGATACTTTTTTCCACTGATAGGAATGAAGGCTGCCTGCAACGGCAGCCTTCAAATTTTAATGAGCCCGACAAATGTATAATGTGAGCATGGAATCGCAACATGGGGATACGCCGGTTCTATCCGTTCGTGATCTGACGAAGAAATACCAGTCACGGTTGATTTTCGAAGGGGTGACATTCACTTGCGGGCCGGCTGAGACCGTCATCATCGTCGGACAGAATGGATCAGGCAAAACCACCCTGCTGACCTGCATCGCGGGTTTGAGAGGGTTTGACGCCGGCACGGTCAAAATCGGCGCTGTTGATTTGCATGAGGATGAACTCGCGCTGCGCCGGCAGATGGCATTTGTGCCGGACGTTCCGCAGTTTTACCTCGAGCTGACCGCTTACGAACACCTGCAGTTTGTCGCCTCCGCCCATCAGGCAACCTCTGACTTCGATCTCCGCGCTGAACACCTGCTGACTGAACTGGGCTTATGGCAGGCGCGGGACCAGTACCCGCACACATACTCGCGCGGCATGCGCCAAAAGCTGGGCCTGGCGCTGGCATTGATCCGTCCCTTTAGCTTGTTGCTCATGGATGAGCCGACCTCTACTCTGGACAGTGAAAGCGTGGCATGGCTGCTGGATCGGGTCGACCAACTGAGCCGCGACGGCAAAGCCATCGTGATTTCGACCCACGATGAGCGCGTCCGGCAGCGCTACCCGGCGCTCACCTATCAACTGAGTGACGGCAGATTCGGGCGGCTCCCGTGAACGCTGCCCATTTTTTGCGCAGCCGGCAAGAACGTCAGGAGCTGCGCTACTGGTTCTCGTTTGTTTCATTTGATATTGATGATCGCAGCTTCGTCAACCGCGCCTACCTGTTCTATCTGTTCGCGTTCTTTTCGGTCTGGTTTCTGGCTGTGCTCGTCTTCTTTGCCAGCGGCGCGATCAAGCTGTTCGCATTGGCCGGCATGTCTGACATCGCCCGCCTCACTATAGGCATGGAGGCAGCTCTATTGGCCATATGGCTGCTGATTGGTCTCTATCAGGCCTGGCGCGCCAGCCCGCTGATCCTCTCTGAAACCGATGCGCTCATCCTGTGTCAGACGCCGCTTGCCAGAGCCGTCGTCATCCTGCGCTGGTTCGTCATACCGTGGATCAAAAGCTTTGTGCCCTTTGGATTCCTCTTCATCCTGGTTGGATTCATTCTCGCTGAGACTGCCGGCTTTTCCAGCCTGGGCAACCTGATCACCTACATCCTGTTCGGCGTGCGGAACGCCTTGCTACTCCTGCCCCTCCACATGGCGCTATTCGCGATCATCTGGGCGGTCGGACTGGTCCCCTTCCGCCGACCCCGTTCCTTACTCTGGTTGAAAGCCATCCTGACCGCGGTCCTGATCGCGGTTGCGTTGCTGTCTGTACTGGTCTTCTTTCGAAGTCCCCTGCTGCCCGCGCCGGTTGTTCAATGGGCTGAAAGGCTGCCCGGCATCTGGCTGACCTGGCTTGCCGCAAGCCCGCCGGCAGCATTCAGCCTCCTGATGATCGCGGTTCCAGTCGCCGCCTTGTGCTTGCTCTATCTCGTCTCCAGGCGGGTCAACCTCTCACGCCTGGCAGAAACAACCGTAGTCACTGAGCTGATCCAGTCGTTGCAGCGTTTTGGTTTCTCCAGCAGCGCCGACGATGAGGTCCTCAAGGGCAGGCTGAGCGGTAAACGGGCCACCAGGCTTGGTCCGCCCGCTGCCGGCTGGCAGGCTTTAGCCTGGCTGAATAAATCGCGCGTCAAGCGCAGGTTCAGTGTTAAATCCCTTCAACCTTGGCTGATGATCCTGATCTTTTCGTTCAGCCTGGCGCTCATACCGCTGTCGCTGGCCAGCCTTTTCGTCCTGATCTTTTTCATTCAACATATTGCCCAGATAGCGACGAACTCATTGACGCAAAATATGAACGTCTGGTCGCTGCTGCGGCAATTGCCCTTCACGCCGGCAGTGATCATCCGCGGTCACTTGTTACCGCTGCTGGCGCCCCTGCTGGCCGTTGAAGCGGTTGGATTCCTGCTGGGCTCTGTGTTCGCCCCGCGGGTGATGCTCGCGCAGATCGTCTTCCTGCTCGTGCTCTCGATCATGATTATGATGCTCGCGATTTGGGATTGCTTCAGCAACAGCCGCGCCCTGGACCTCTACAGCGACTCGCCCGCCCGCAGCGGCTACCGAACGATATTGATCGCTCTGGCGCTTTGCGGGTTATTCATGCTGCTTGCTCCCGCGCAGCCCCTCCTGGCAAGCCTGAGTACCGCGTTGGTGATCGCGGTTATAACGGCGGTCGCGTATCGCTGGGCAAAGTCAGCCTGGCAAAAACTGCTCACGCCTTAATAAAATCCGACCTATAGTTAGTAATTCTTCTTCAGGTCCATGCCCTCATACAGGCTGGCGACCTGGTCCCCATAGCCGTTGAACAGCAGCGTCTCGCGCCTGCCCGTCTCTCCCACCCGCAGCTCGGTTGCCTGAGGCCAGCGCGGGTGCGGCACCGTCGGGTTGACGTTGGAGTAAAAGCCGTATTCGTTCGCCGCCAGCTTGTTCCAGAAGGTCGGCGGCTCTTCAGCCGTCAGCGTAATCTTCACCAGGCTTTTGATGCTTTTGAAGCCGTATTTCCACGGTACCACCAGCCGGATCGGCGCGCCGTTTTGACCAGCGAGCGGTTTGCCGTACAGCCCGGTCGAGAGGATGGTCAGCGGGTGCATGGCTTCGTCCAGCCGCAGCCCTTCGGTGTATGGCCAGGGATAGGGCGCGGACGTACCGGGCATCTCTGCCGGCCTGAACAGGCTCTCGAAAGCGACATATTTCGCTTCAGCCAACGGTTTGACATCAGCCAGCAGCCGGTTCAGCTCGAACCCCAGCCACGGGATGACCATCGACCAGGCTTCGACGCAGCGCATGCGATAAACACGCTCCTCGACCGGATAACGCTCGGCGATCTCGTCCATCGTCAGCGTCAGCGGCTGTTCCACCAGCCCGCCGATCTCCAGCTTCCAGTCAGCCGTCGTCAGGTTCGCGCCGTGACGCACCGCCTCAGGCTTGCTCACCGAAAGCTCATAGTAGTTGACGAAGCTCTGCACATCTTCCAGCGGCGTGGCTGACGCGCCCAGCTCATCCTTGATGCCCACGGCAGTCGGTGCCGGCGTAGCCGTGTTCTGCGCGGTCGCTTCAGGGCTCAGCGCCGTGGGTGCCGGCGTCAGTTGCGGGGCGCAGGCAGCCATCAGCGCACCGGCGCCGAGAAAGCCAGCCGCCTTCAGAAACTGTTTGCGATTCATGTAGATATGCTCGGGTGTCAGCATGTCAGGAGCTAACGGTAATTTCGTGTTCTTTGCCATAGTTCACCTCTAATGACACCATTATACAGAGGTCGCTTATGGAGTCAAAATTTCGCAAGCTCGTATTGGGTCGATCAAGATCGCCCGATCCAACATGACAAATTATTTGGCAGGCTAACCCCTCAGCCGGCTCACAAAACGTTAGCCGACAGCTCCCCTCTCAAGGGAGCCAAATTCCGCTGCGGATTCATCCGCGTCCCATGAGCGTCCGTCCGCCGTACACGTAGGGGCGGGGTAATTTGGTCATGCTTCTCAAAAATTACCCCGCCCACTGATAGCTCTAAAAAAAACCGCCCCGCCGCCTACACCACCTTGCCCGGCAGCCTGCCGCTGTGTTCACCGCGGACAATCACCGGCACGCCATTGACGATCACCCACGGGATGCCAGCCGGATACTGTTTCGAGTCTCCGAACGTTGAGCGGTCGATGACGGTCTGCGGGTCGAACAGCACCAGGTCAGCATACGCGCCTTCCCTGATCACCCCCCGCCCCGCCAGCCTGAACATCGTCGCCGGCAATTGCGTCATCTTGTGAATCGCCTTCTCCAGGCTCAGCACCCCCAGCTCGCGCACATAGCGCCCGAGCACGCGCGGAAAGGTGCCGAAATTGCGCGGGTGCGGATTGCCCTTGCCCAGCGGTCCGCTGACTGCCAGCGCGCTGCCATCCGACGAAGTCATCAGGCGCTCATACTGCATCAGCTTCTGCACATTCTCTTCCAACTGGTCGAAATACGCCGCCCAGACGTTCGCGTCCGTATCGCGGATCAGGTCGAACAACGCGTCCAGCCCATCCACACCCATCACCTCCGCGGCTTCCGCCAGCGTCTTGCCGTTCAATTCTTCCCTGCCCGGCACATTCGAAAGCAAAATCTGATCCCAGCGTGTAACGCCGCTGCGGTTGTCCCAATCCAGTTTATTCGTCATATAATCAGCCCGCAGCTCAGCCCTGATCTTCTCATCCTTCAGACGTGCTGCCACAGCCTTGCCGCCGCCAGCCTGCGCCCAGTTCGGCAGACAAGCCGCCAGCCAGGTGTTGCTGGCAACGTACGGATATTGATCGCAATTGACCACGTTCCTGCCGTCATTGGCGCGTTCGATCTTCTCCAGCAGCCGGTCAGCGCCGGCAAAATTATGCTCGCCTTCCAGTTTCAGATGCGAGATCTGGACATCAATGCCGGCACCCTTGCCGATCTCGATCGCCTCATCTACCGCCTCGAACAGCGTATCGCTTTCACTGCGGATATGGCTGGCGTACAAGCCGCCTTCCTCAGCCGCCGCACGCGCGATCGCGATCACTTCCGGCGTTTTGGCGTAGAACCCGGGCGGGTAATACAACCCCGTCGACATGCCCTTCGCCCCCTGCCGGATCGCCTGGCGGGTCAGGCCCTGCATCGCCTTGAGCTGGTCTTCGTCCGGCTGAACATCGCCATAGCCCAGCACCGCGCCGCGCACCGTGTTATGCCCGACCAGCGGCACCACGTTCAGCGCCACACCCCGGCTGAGCAGTTGGTCGACATAACCAGCCATATCAGTCCATTCAGGCGCCAGACCATATTCGTCCATCTCGGCGCGGCTCTCTTCCAGCGCGGCGCCAATCAATGGTGCCGGTGAGCTGCCGCAGTTGCCGACAACTTCCGTCGTGACGCCCTGTCTGATCTTGCTCTCCGCCTTGCTGTCCACCAGCAGCGTCATATCTGAATGCGTATGCGGATCAACGAATCCCGGCGCCAGGCATAGCCCGCTGGCATCAATCTCTTCCCGTCCATCTGCCGGCAGGTTCGGCGCGATCGCTTCAATCTTCTCCCCGCTTATCCTGACATCGCCCCGATAACGAGGCGCCCCTGTACCATCTACAATTTCGGCGTTCCTGATCAAAATGTCCGCCATGTCTTCCTCCGTCTTCTCGATTAATAATTGAGGTGGGTCACCCGGAAATAATTATTTGAAAGCGCCCAGCAGAAAGGCGACCAGCAATCCGACCAGCGCCAAAATCATCAGCACAAACAGAACCTCCAGCAGGATGGTCTGCTTCTTTTTCGGCTGATTCGCGATAGGTACGTAGGTCAGATACTGTTCTTCCTTCGTCGGATAAGGCAGCCGCTCCATGGTCTCATAGGTATATTTGCCGCTCCTGAAGCGGATGCGGTTGGGCGTCAATCCGGCAGCAGGCGCGGGCGCCGGCTCACGGCCGATCAGAAAGCCCGGCAGATCCGTTGGCTCACCGGCGTGCATCACTTCGGCATCGTGCGGCAGCAACCCTTCATGCTCGTCTTCTGCCGGCACACTCGGCTGAGCGGGAGGTCGCGGTTTGCTTGGCGGCTCCTGCGCTGCCGGCTGTCCTTTTTTATCATTCAACGCGGGCGGACCCGGCGGTCTGAACGTCGGTTTCGGCCGGCTGCCCGGCGCAGGGTCAGGCTGCGAGAAACCATAGTCCTCGCCCAGCTCGCGCTCCAGCTCGCCCGGTTTATAGCGCCGGATCAGCAGGTTGAAACCGCCCCAGCCGGTCACTTTGTCGTCCTTGTCCACCTTGCGGGTGATGTGCATGCGCACCAGCACCCAGGTGCCATTCTCGCCCTCAAAATGGACGCTCAATTCCTGCGGGTAGATCTCCTCCTGCAGTCCGCGCCGGACCAGCAGGATCGACCGCGGATGCAGCCTGTACGAATAGAGTGACTTGCCGGTAAAGCGTCTGGCTGAGACGCCGAGAAAGTCAACCACCTCGGGGCTGCAGGAGGTGTAATAGGCTTCAGCGTCGCATTCCCATGTCCAGCCGTTCAGTTTGCCGGGCGTGACCTGCGCGTCAGCAGGCTGTTCCGACCCCATCTCGGTGAACAGGTTCTCGATCTTGTCGCTCAGGTCGCGCTTATCCTTGGGCATACGCCATCACTTCATCCGCCAGCGCGCGGTAAGCCTCTGCCGCCCGGCTTTTCGGAGCTGTACGCAGCACGGGCCGCCCCTTCACCGAACTCTCACGCACCTTGGTATCAATCGGAATTATGGTTTCGAACACGGAGCCTTTGAACGTATTGCGCGCCTGCTCGCTGAACATCGGATGCAGGCGGTTGCGCCGGTCAAACAGGGTGAACAGCAGCCGGTGTGCCAGCGTCTGATTGTATTCCGCCTTCACCTGCCGCAGCACGGTCATCAGGTTGCGCAGACATAGCACGGAAAGGTACTCGGGCAAGGTCGGAATGATCACCAGGTTGGCGGCGATCAACGCGTTCTGATTGATGATGCCCGGCGTTGGCGGACAATCCATCAGCACAAAGTCGTAACCGGGATGATACAGCCGCAGCGCGTTGCTGACCGTGAACTCGCCGCTATGCTGCGAGGGCAGGAACTTTTCGATCAGCAGGATGTCGCGGCTGGCCGGCGAAAGATCCAGCCCGTCGACGCCAGCCACATCAGCAACCACGTCGAACTGGCGGCTCTTCTTGAGCAGCACATCGGAGGAAGAAAATGACAATCGCATGGGGTCAACGCCCAGCGCCAGGCTCAGACTGCCCTGCGCGTCCAGGTCGATCAACAGCGTCTTATGCCCGGCGTCAGCCAGCGCGCAGCCAAGGGAAGCCGCGCTGGTGGTCTTGGCTACGCCTCCCTTTTCATTGGCAATGGCAATGATAAAACTCATCCCTGCGATCCGGTCAATTGTCTGATATCAAGTGGTGTGCCTTTGGCAGGGCTGAGCTCCAGCGCAAGTGCCCCTTGCGGGCAATGTGAAACGCATACGCCGCAGCCCATACAGTGGCCCATATTGATTTCTATTATAGATGAATCTGATAACGTGAGTGCGTCAAACTGACAGGTTTCGACACAAATGCCGCAGCCAATGCATGCCAGCTCATCGACACGTGCCAGATAGCCGGACGATGCCAGCATGGGCGTGCCATGCTTATGCGCGCCAATCGCGGCGCAGCAGCACGAACAGCAATTGCAGATCGCGTAGTAGCGCTGCATCAGCACATCTTTAAAGAAGGCGTGCTGAACATGCCCGCGCTGGTGTTCGCTCTCGATGATCTCCAGCGCCTCCTGCTGATTGATCCAGCGCGCGTTGCCGGCATGATGCGCCACCATAAAGCTGGCAAACGGCTCTCCCACCACCAGGCAGACGTCCATCGGCAGGCAAGGGTTATCGCTTGCCATGCGGCACGGACAGTTGAACGCCACCAGATGATCCGGGTCCTGCAGGATGATATCGCGCGCGGTATGAAACGGAATCACCTGCTCCGGCAGGCTGGCGGCGATGGGCTGTTTGATGCTGATCAGCTCGCGCGCCGTCTGTACCGGCAGCACCTTGGCATGATAGGTATCCGCGAAGCTCATCCGCGGTGTGCCGCGCGTCCCCCATCCGTCCGGACGGGCTGGCGGTGTGTCAGAAGCTTTCCCCAGCAGGCGCGCGACACCAGACGCCGCCTTGCCCAGCCAGGTCCTGCCCTTGCCGGTCGCGATGTAAAAATAGATCCAGCGGGCGTAGACATACGCATGCAGGAAGTTGAACCAGTTGAAGCTTGGCTGCCGGCGCAGCGCCTGATACAGCTCTCGCGCCGAGCCGCTGTAACCGCTCCCCTTCTGATCAGGTCTCCCATTACCCATTCTTATCACCATTATGGCTATGCGCAATATTTTTCAGGAGCGCTGCAAGCTCGCCAATATTTTCAAAGACGTAATCAGGCTGCCACGAAGATAACGCCAGGTCCTGCCGGCTGGTCTCTCCGCTCAACACCAGCACCGCCGGTATCCCAAGCACCAGTCCCATGGCAATGTCCGTGTACAGGCGGTCTCCCACAACTGCCAGATTCTCCAGCGACAGTCCCATGCGCGCCGCGGCAGCTTCGGCGATAAACCGATTCGGCTTGCCGATCACCGCGTCCGGCTCGCGCCCGGTCGAAGCCTTGACGAACGCGATCATCGCGCCGATATCCGGTATCGGCCCCTGCTCGGTCGGACAGTTGTAATCAGGATGCGTCGCGTAATAAGGCAGGCCGGCGCGAACCAGGTCGCACAGCCGGCGCATGCTGGCATACGTGAGCGTGGTATCAAAACCCAGCACTACCGCCTGCGGGTTATTGCGGGTCACCGTGAACCCGGCTTCTCTGAAGACCCGTCTGAGCGCCGCCGTGCCGGCAACATGCATGCTCTTGCCCCGCCCAAGCTGCCCGGCAACATACATGGCGGTCGCGTCTCCTGAGGTCAGGATCTCATCCTGGCTGACCGGCAGCCCCAGGCGCTGCATCTTCTCATAGTACATGCCGGCATCCCGTGAGGAGTTGTTGGTCAGGCACAGCACCCTGCAGCCGAGCGACCTGGCGGCCGCGAGAAATTCACGCGCGCCGTCAATCGCCCGCTCGCCCAGATAGAGCGTGCCGTCCATATCCAGCAGGAAACCTTTTATATTATCAAGATTAGCGGTCATCATTAATCAGAGTATTTTATCAATTTTACCTGTGCCGCCCGATAATGCGGAGAAGCCCGTGAGATTGATCCTGATTTAAAAAAGATTCTGATTTGCCTTAAAGCCAGCCCTTGTTATAATCATAGAACATCGATACAGGTGCCTTGTTATGGCTAATATTTTATGGATCGCAAGCGAGCGTGCTGAAGGCTATCCTCTCATCACGCAAGTACAAAAGAAGGAATTCACCATCAACCTTGCCGCCAACGGCAAGGACGCGCTTGCGTACCTCTCGACCTTCACCTGCGACATCATCGTCGTCGATGCCATATCCCTGCGTACCAGCGGCACCCGCATCTGTCTGTCACTGCAAAAGGTCGCCCCGAAAACGCCCATCCTGCTCATCACCGAAAGCGCCCAGCCGGACGACGTAGCCGCCGAGGTGCTGATACCGCCATTCACCTCCCGCAAGCTGATCAACCGGGTCAAGAAACTGATGCCGGCCGAAAAGCATGACATCCGCCAGTTGGGCGAGCTGCGTCTGGATACCACGCGTCACCTGGTCTCCTGCAATGGCGCCGGCAAGAAGAAGCTGACGCCCAAGCAAAGCAGTCTGCTGCAAATGTTCATGGATCGCCCCGGTCAGGTCATCCCGCGCGAGGAGTTGTTCCGCGTGGTCTGGGAAACGGATTATGTCGGCGATCTGCGCACGCTCGACGTGCACATCAGCGGCCTGCGCAAGGCGATTGAAGAGAACATGCGCTCGCCCAAAGTATTGGTCAGCGTCCGCGGTATTGGCTACCGCCTGGATATTCCCGAACTGTAATTCTGTTGAGATCAGATCAGACGAGCTAAGGCAGCCAGCCCAGCTCGAGTGAGCGGTTGGCAGGCGCGCCGTACAGCCGGTATTTCGCGCCGCCAAATTCAGCCTCGCGGATGACACGCTCCTCGGTGATGCCTGGCAATGTCTCCCCTGCCCATGTCAGCGCTGGCGCCGCGCCCGGCGCGCCGATGCGGTTCAGCACTTCGTCCAGCCACTTCAGCACCTGTTCGTCGTTCGGAGGCTGAGCCACAGTCAGGTTGATGTCAATCAGGTCGACATCAGCTTCATTCCGGCCAAAGTGATAGACCTCGATACTGCCCTGTGATTCCTGTCGCGTACACAGCCCCTGGAAATAGCCTGAGACACCCTGCTCCGTCGCGCCGCAGTCAAAGCCCGAGGCTTCCAGCGTCTTGTTGATTTCATCCGGCGCCAATCCGGGCAGCACCACCGGCACGTTCAGGTCAATCTCCGGATGAGCCGTGGCGGCTTCCTGCTCGCCTTCATCATCGTTCCGGTCAATGACCGGCAACAGCTCTGTCAGGCTATGGTCGGGTCGGCCCAGTTTTACGCGCGCCAGAATATAGATCGCGTCAATCACCAGGCACGCCACCAGAAAAATCATGACCGCCAGCGCGATCTTCGCGATCCGCCTTCCGCCGCTATTGTGCTGAGGTGCCTGTCCATCCATCGGGTTTGTCATGGCTAGTGTGATAATTATAATCAACCCGGCATAATGCCTTGCGTCTATAACTTTCTTACAATTAGTTAATCGGAATCATATAGTGGACGGGTACCATGAGGTCAATAACTGGTTTATTGCTTATTAATGTATGGAGGTGACTTGATGTTAGTTAGACGTTATTATTCAAACCCCGGCTGGCTGGAAGAAATGGACCGGCTGCAAAGTGAGATTAACCGGCTGTTCAAAAGCAATCTCCCGTCACGCGGCTTCGGCGCTCCTTCTTTCCCCGCGCTCAACGTGTGGACCAGCACGGATGGCGCGATCGTCACGGCTGAACTGCCCGGCGTTCACAGCGAGGACCTGGATATCAGTGTCGTCGCCCAGACCCTGACGCTCAAAGGCGAGCGCAAGGCTGAGCCCATGGCAGAAGGCTCGCATTACCATCGCCAGGAACGCGGTGTTGGCCATTTTACGCGCTCGATCGAATTGCCCTTCCCTGTGGAAGCCGAAAAGGTGGAAGCCGTGTTTGACAAGGGCATTCTGAGCATCAACCTGCCGCGCGCCGAGTCTGACAAACCGCGCAAGATCCTGGTCAAGAGCTCCTGAGCGGACCGTGCTGATTATTAACAGTTGGAGGCTGAAATGAGTGAAGAAAACAAAAACCTTGAAGTGAAAAAAGAAGAAGCAACCACGGCTGACGGCAGCGAACGCACCCGCGAAACCCGCGTATACGTGCCCCGCACCGATATTTTCGAGAATGAGAAAGAAGTGATCGTGATTGCCGATGTACCCGGCGCCGACGAAAGCAGTATCGATATCATGCTCGAGAACGACCGCCTGACGATCAACGCCTTTGTCAAACCGCAGCGGCCTGAAGATTATTCCCTGGCGTATGCTGAATATGGCATCGGCGACTTCCAGCGCAGCTTTACCCTCTCGCATGAGATCGACCGCGAAGCCATCAGCGCTGTGGTCAAGGATGGCGTGTTGCGCCTGACCATGAAAAAACGGGATGAGCCCAAATCACAGGTCATCGCCGTCAAACCCGCCTGAAAAAACTGAGTTCACAGTCATCCCCTGGTTCAAAACCAGGGGATTTTTATTAGGTTTTAAGTGAATATTTACTAACTATTGACAAACTTCCTCTATAACATTAAAATAACACTAACGCCCGCACAGGAACTGCCGCTCTACCTGCGGGTGTTACCACGCACGGCAACAGGCGTCTTGCCGGACAGGAATTTGGATGACGGAATTCAGCAGCACGACCAGCAGTCAGTCACCGGGAATTGATCTCGACCGTTTGCTTTTCAGACAGCGTCAGCACCGTGCGTTGATCATCGATGACGAGACAGAATCCGTCAATATGATGAAGATGGTACTCATGAGCGCCGGCATCGACGTCAGCGGCGCCTTCACCGCGCAGGAAGCATTCGATAAGCTGCCAATCGTCAAGCCCGATATCATCCTGCTCGACCTGCTTATGCCGGATGTCAGCGGTTTCGATCTCTTCACCCGGCTGCATAAGTCGACCCCCGCGCCCATCGTCTTCGTCTCCGCCCGCGGTCAGACCGAGGATATCGTACGCGGGTTGCAGCTAGGCGCTACCGATTACATCACCAAACCCTACCGCCCCGCCGAGTTGATCGCCCGGGTAAAGGCAGCCATGCTGCACACAACGCCGCGTTCAGCCAGCACCATCCTCGACTTTCCCGCTGTCAGTCTGCGCATCAACCTCACCGCCCGCGAGGTACGAGTCCGCGGCGAGACCATCTTCCTGCCTGAAAAGGAATTCGAAGTGCTCAGCCTGCTGGCACGCAATGCCCCCAGCGCTGTGCGCAAAGAAACCTTCACCCAGGAAATCTGGGGGGAGAATTCTGACAAGGCGCAGAAGCGCGTCAAGTACCTCATCTTCCTGCTGCGGCAAAAGCTCGAGCAAAACCCCTCCGAGCCCAGGCTCATCATCAACCACGACCGCTTCGGCTACCGCCTCAATATCGAAAAGTAAACGCCGGTTCATTACCGTAGGGCGGATCACGTCCTTTGATCCGCCGCACTTAATCCACCAATACCAATGGACGTCACACCGCATATCTCAGTTGGTGTTCCAAGTTAATCTCTGGCAATTTATACAACCCATCAGGCACAATTCCATTCATGTTGGTTCTTGATCCTCCCATTTGCAGGGGAGGTGTCGCCGAACGTACGTTGTGAGGCGACGGAGGGGCTTGCTCATCAAACGCTACACATCCGATTGAAACGCCTCGACGAGTATGCATTAATCTAGGGCGGATCACGTTCCTTGATCCGCCATTTTTTCTCAAATGCAGCCTACGAATATGCCGCCCCTGGGAGGGGCGGAAGCGCGCAGCGCAGGTGGGGTTAAGCCATAACCTCTGGCTATGGATGCCGGCACTTTATCGTAGGGCGGATCACGCCTTTCGATCCGCCTTTTTTCTCAAATGCAAACAGCGAATATGCCGCCCCTGAGAGGGGCGGAAGCGCGCCAGCGCAGGTGGGGTTCTATCTATTTCGCAGACAACAAGTTAGCTCAATGGCTGGACGCTTTTCAATTTCGATGGAATTTCTTAACCCACCTGCCTTCGGCACCCGCCCTTGTTACCCGCAAAGCACGCGGGTACCTTCGGTAGGGCGGGCATGTTGGGCTCGCTCTCGGCTTGTATACATGTCCATAACAAAAGAAACCGTGTTTACCAGCAGTGCGGGAATATTATACCGCCCCTGAGAGGGGCGGAAGCGCGCCAGCGCAGGTGGGGTTTATCTGTCCAATAACAAATCCCTGGTTTTTAAAGAAATCCGTAAGGCATAAAATACGTTCACGCCAGTTCTTGATCCTCCCAGTTGCAGGGGAGGTGTCGCCGAACGCGCGTTGTGAGGCGACGGAGGGGTTTGCTGAGATCGCCTCTACGGGTTTGTGCTGGATATAGCGCACGAATTCATACATGCCATTTTCTAAACCCACCCGCCCTGGGCAAAATCGCTCCAGGGCACCCTCCCTGCTTATGGAGGGACAAAGAATTCAACACGTTGTATGGCGATGGAGGGGTTTGCTCATCAAACGCTACACATCCGATTGAAACGCCCCGACGAGTATGCACTAATGTAGGGTGGATCACGCCCTTCGATCCGCCGTTTTCAGTCCGCCCTTAATCAGGGGCAGAAGCCCGCAGCGCAGGTGGCGTTAAACCCAAACCTCTTGTTATACATGCCTGCACTTTGACGTAGGGCGGATCACGTCCTTCGATCCGCCACATTTTATCCACCTATGCCAATAGTCGTCGCACCCCGCAGCGCAGGTCGGGTCTCAGCCCACCAATAAAAAAGGAGGCCATCTCTGACCTCCTGCCATTCACCTCAACCTGCCCTACCCCGCCGCAGCGCCGGACGCCGCCAGCGTGCGCGCGTTCGCCTCACTCACCATGCGGAAATGGTACCCATAAATCGCGAACGTGATCGCCAGCGGAAACTTGCGCGCGTCATTGAACAGCGCCCAGAAGAACAGCTTCCAGTACTCCAGCCGCTCCGGGCCGCGGATGCCCAGCAGCCACACCGAGCGGAAGAAAGCCTTGATCTCGTCCACGCTCACATCCACGCTCTGATTCTTGGGCGAATAATCGCTCAGGCACTGGCGCACTCGCTGATAGAACAACCGCGGCGAATAGATCTGATTCAAAATCTCCTGATACCCCGTCTTCAGCTTCGTCAGATCCATGCGCGGGATAATGTTGGTGCTGCCATCCACATTGTTACCACTCATCTCATCCGTCAGCCGTCCCTCACGCTTCATGCGGTCATACAGCCGCGTGCCATACGGCGCCTGCAGCAAGCCTACCATAGCCGTCACCACTCCGGCATTCTGAATGAATTCGACCTGCCGCTGGAAGATGCTGGCGGTGTCATTGTCAAACCCAACGATGAACCCGCCCATCACCTGCAGCCCGTGATGATGCAGCTTGCGGACGCTCGCCACCAGGTCACGCCCCTTGTTCTGATTCTTCTGACACTCCGCCAGGCTGTCCTCATCCGGCGTTTCAATGCCGACAAACACGCTCTTGAACCCCGCCTGGGTCATCATCTTCATCAGCTCTTCGTCATCCGAAAGGTTGATGCTGGCTTCAGTAATAAAGGTGAACCCGGGATGCTGCTTGCGCCATTCGATGATCGCTGGCAGCAGATCCTGCTTGAGTACCTTCTTGTTGCCGATGAAATTATCATCCACAAAGAAGACGTTGCGCTTCCAGCCGATGGCTGCCATGGCGTCCAGCTCGGCGATGATCTGCGGCGTCGTCTTATAGCGCACACGGTGACCCATCAACGCCGTGATGTTGCAGAAATCACAATTGAACGGGCACCCGCGTGTGAACTGAATGCTTAGCGAATCATAGTCGTCAATATTTACAAGATCCCAGCGCGGCACCGGCGTCTGATCCAGCTCGGGATACTCTCCCGTCTCATACACGCGCTTGGCGCTGCCGGCCGCGTAATCCTTCAGGAAGGGCTGCAGGGTGATCTCAGCCTCGTTCAGCACAAAGTGATCCACCAGATCATACTTCTCATGCTCGCCGGTAAACAACGGGCCGCCGGCGACAATCGTCTTGCCCAGCCTGTGCGCCCATTCGATCACCTTGGTCGCCGAATCACGCTGCACAACCATCGCGCCGACGAATACCAGGTCGGCCCAGAGCAGATCCTTTTCCTTCAGCTCACTGGTGTTCATGTCAACCAGCTTGATCTCCCAGTCCTGCGGCAGCATCGCCGCCACGGTGATCAGACCCAGCGGCGGGCTTGAGGCTTTGCGGTTGATGAACTTGAGCGCGTTCTTGAATGACCAGAACGTATCCGGAAAGATCGGGTAAACCATTAATATCTTCATGTCGTGCTCCTGTAAGGGGACGGAATATAGTTACAACAGTGTAACCCCCGTGGTTGCCGGAAGTTCTGTATCTGCAGTCACATTGGTCAGCATGACCTGGGGCGGTCGGGTAACCCAAATCGCACATACAGGCTGGGGTCTGGATTATAGTTAAAGGTGCGTTATCTCCATCACATTACCCATCTATCAGGTGTCCGCAGGCATCTATTCCGGAGGCAGATATGAAAGACCTGGCGAAAACATGCAATGTCGCGGTAGTTCAGGCCGCGCCCGTGCTCTTCGACAAAGAGGCGACTATCACCAAGACGGTACAACTAATCGAGGAAGCTGCCGCAAAAGGCGCCGAGCTGATCCTCTTCCCCGAGTCGTTCATCCCGGCTTATCCGCGCGGATTCTCCTACGGCTACATCGTCGGCAGCCGCACCATGCAGGGCCGCGAGGACTGGAAGCGCTACTATGACGGGTCGATGATTGTGCCCAGCGCGGATACCGACCGCATCGGCGAAGCTGCCCGCGCGGCAAACGCCTATGTCTGCATCGGCATCACCGAACGGGATGCCGTGAATGCCACGCTCTATTGCAGCCTGCTGTACTTCGCGCCCGATGGCGCCCTGCTCGGCTGTCATCGCAAACTCAAGCCCACCGGCTCCGAGCGCCTGATCTGGGGCGAGGGCGACAGCTCGACCCTGCACGCGTTTGATACCCCCTGGGGCATGCTCGGCGGTCTGATCTGCTGGGAGAACTACATGCCGCTCGCCCGCACCGCCATGTATCAGAAAGGTGTCAGCCTCTATCTGGCGCCTACTGCTGACGCCCGCGAGGAGTGGCAATGTACCATGCGTCATATCGCGCTCGAGGGGCGCTGCTATGTGCTCGGCTGCAACCAGTTCGTCACCCGCGAGATGTACCCGCGCGACTTCAACTATCAGTCGGAGCTGGATGCCGCACCCGAGATCATGTGCCGCGGCGGCAGCGTCATCGTTGACCCGTTTGGCAAGGTCGTCGCCGGCCCCGTCTGGGATCGTGAGGAGATCCTCTATGCCGCGCTGGAGATGGACAAGGTTGTCCTCAGCCGCATGGATTTCGACCCCACCGGCCACTACGCCCGCCCGGATGTCTTTCATCTCGACGTCTGGGAGTAGGCTGGCTGGACGATCAGAAAATTGGGGGAGGAACAAAATGAAAATAAGACTGGGAATACTGCTCATACTTTTTATCCTCATCCTGACAGGCTGTTCGGCTAACCAGCCGCCATGGACAGATGAGGGCGTGAGGAAAATTGAAACAGATATGCAACATCCGATCAGGCCGAACTGTATTTCGGATGATGGTACCAGGTATGTCGATGTTCGCTTCGATGCGAATGTGACATTTTACAGCCTGGTCACCGGCGAGAAGCTCGCACAATTTGAGAGTAAGAATGAATATGGCTTGAATTATTTCGAGGAAACGTTAATTTGGATTAATGAGGATACGATTGCATTTACGGGTTGCGATATTCCACGTCCAGTATGTGATAACCGATTGATCATTTTGCACCTGAAACGCGATGGTATTGTTGTACCGCGTACCATGGTCTGGCCAGAATCAGGCTCTATTGGACTGAGACCAATGCCCTCTGGAACAAATCAAATTCTGGTAACAACGAATGATAAACAGGTCATTTTGGATAAGAACTTGAACGTCATTTACGAAAAATGGATCGGAAATAACTTGCGAAATTCAATAATCACCAAAAATGGAGAGGTCTACCTGGCTACTACAGAGCTGGCTGAAGAAGAGAAGACAAAGATAATGAGGTACAAACCAGGCAGTAATGTGGAGATGGAGTTGATAGAAGAACTTACAAGCAGTTGTTATTTGTATGGTGGTTCTCCTGATGAAAATTCACTATTACTGAAGACAAAGATTAGGAATGCCGACGGCACTAGTGAATTTGTTGTACTTGACGTGCATACGCTCAATGTCAAGAAAAGAATCTCAGCGAATCTGGATGCTTATACTGAGTTTGATTTGCACGGGAAATACAGGCTTTGGACAGCAAATGGTTTAAAATACGCCGATTTTGATTGGGAAACGATGACGTTTGTTCCAATTGATCTGCCCGGCTTAGAGATGAAATACTTCCCTAAGTTTGGTGGCTTTGCGACGGCGAAGTATGATCAGATGGGCAGTTTACAATTTACGAAGTACCCATAATGGTTCGAGCGCTTCGCCCGTCTGTCATTTTGGACATTTGTTAGTAGGTGTTGGGCGGATCACGTACTTCGATCCGCCATCATCGAAATGTCGGGACCATAAAACGGTTCCCGACCTACATTTGCATCCGGAGCGCGCCTTCACTTGACCTGCATCTAAATCCATCACGTCTTCCCCTAACACAAAAACAGGCTGGCAAATTGCCAGCCTGTGAGTACGCTAGACCCCCCTATTTATGTCGCTGATGAGCAGCTAAAAAATGCTGCGAAATGTCACCAACAAACCCAAAATCATCAAAGGAATACCGATAAAGGCACCGATAACCGTGACGGTCAAAACGAATCCGAGCGCCATCAGCGTCACGCCGATCACCACGCCCACCAGCCGACCCGTCAGCAGCACCAGCCTGACATCCAGCTGCCAGACGAACCAAAACGGCCACAACAAACACGGGACTTGATTTCTGCTCTCTTCCATCTTGACCTCACTTGCTTAATATACGCAAGTTGAGGTCAAAAGGTTTCCCCCAAGAGACTTATCCGGCAGGCTCACGCTTCGTGGAGTGCATCAGCCGCAGCAGCCCATAGGCAATCAACAGCATGCCGACCAGCACGTTCAGACCCGCCACGACCAGAGGCGAGACGACCGCGCGCAAGGACGAGATCAACAGCGCGGACAGACTGAGGAACAAGAGCGTGGCTGCCGCTGTGCCCAGACCAAACCAACGCAGTTGCGGTCGGTCATAGTTATTCTCGGCCGCCTTCGCCGAGAAGACACTGCTGAAGAAAACGATCGTCAGGGGATTGGAAAGTGTCATCACCAACACGGTCAGATAACTGGCGAGTACGCCTGACGTCGTCGCGGTGACCCCATCAATCGCGGGCACAGTTTGAATAGCCGAACGCAAGATCACAACCCCGAAGATGATCAGGATGACAGCGCTGATGATGCCTATCTTCCCTTTCACTTCCGGCTTGCCCAGCAGACTGCCCACCCCCAGGATAGACAGGATGATGTAAAGTGAGTCGCCAGTGAGCGCGCCGAGCACGCCGGCCAGCCCATCTGCCAGCGATTTCTGGATCGTCAAATTGATGATGAAGAAGAAAACCGGCCCAAGCGCTATTTGAAGCACAAGACCGGTCAGCAGTCCATTGATGAAAGCGCTCTTCCCGGACTGCCCCTCGCTTTGAAGCAGCTCAATCTTCGGCACTATCGGAAAAGGCGCTGCTATACCAGCGTTCAGTCTCGGGCAGATCATGCGCCATCTGATCTTCCGGCGTCAGCGGGTCGTCCATGCGCACCTGCAGCAGAATGCCAGCCGTCCGCACCCCGTTGGGCGTCATCATGCGGCGTACCTTGTACCGCAGGAAATATCGCCGCACCAGCTCCTGCGCCAGCACATCCTTCACCGTCCGCACGCTCACCGACGCGCGCTGAGCCAGCTCGCTCATGTCGGTCTCGATCTCATTGCGCAGCTCACCGGTCATGGGATTCCAGTAGCAGAATGAGCGCGCCGCCAAAACAACATTGAAGGCACTGGCGCCCAGCAGCGGCAGCCAGGCGTTGAAGAGATATTGCGTCAGAAACATGCCGCGCTCAGGCTGAATGACCGCCGCGCGCTGGCTGCCGTAAGCGCGTTGCAACCGCATCTTGCGCATGCTGGTGCCCTTGCCCGGCTCATCTTGCGCCTCACCGACATCACCCTCGCGTCTTATACTCGCCTCCGCCGCCGTTGCCTTCTCTTCGGCAACTTCGACCTCGACCTGCAGCCGCTCCCCCAGCGCCCCTTCGAGCAGACCTGTCAATTTACGCTTTAGCCGGCTCTCCACCCAGTCTCGGGCGTAAGGCGAGCGCGCCGCCACGCGATAGACGCCGTCGGAATAGCCCAGCGGTTGCAGCGGCGTGATCCAGGTATCGTAATACGCCTTGCTGGTCTCCATGCGCAGCATGCCCAGGGCAGTATCCCAGGCCTGCAGATAGTTACCCGCGACCACGATCGTGCCGGCAGTTCCCGCCTGACTCATCCTCTCGCTGCTCCTTTTGTCTGCTGCCATCCTGTCATCACGCGCCTGCTCTGTCCCGTTTCACTTCTCTGATTTCTCGGCTCACTCTGATTTTTCGCAATTCTTTCTCTCTTGTGCTGGTGAATATTTTCTACCAGAAATACCATTAATATTGAGAAGAAACAATTCATTCATTTTCGCTCATGCGAGTCACCAGATCCTGCAAGGTGAGCATGGCGCGATTCTCTGAAACCCGGTTGAAGCGTGAGGTGCAGATGCGGGTCAGGATGCCGACAGTCTCGCCCACCGAGACTTTGCGCCCGAGTAAAGCGGTGAGCCTGGTCTGCCAATGGTCGAGCTCGGTGATCTCACCCTGTGAGAGTGTGAGACCGACTTTCTTGCGCGGCACTACTGATGCCGGCCGGCCGGGGCTCTTCTGTTCGATCGGTCCGCTGATGCGCCGGGCTTCATAAAGCTGCACCCAGGCCGATTTGTTTGTCTTTTGTGCCATTAGCTGATCACCTCTCTCACGATGTCCGAATTGATCATGGTCTCATTGCTCAGCAGCAGCGTGTCAGTCGCCAGGGCACACAGCCGGATGATCTCACGCGGCACACCTTGTGATTGCTCATACAGCAGCTCAAAGGCGTCATCGTGAATCATTGGCTCGGTGCGGCCGGCGACATGCAGCCGGAAGAGCACCATCTGCAGCGCGCTGGCGAGCGTCAGAGGCGGCAGCACCAGGCGCACGAACACGCGCGCATTGACCGCCCTGTTGGTCTCAAATAGGCTGCTCATCTCGCTCTGACCGAATGCCAGGATCTGCGCCACCTTGACGTCATAGTCAAAGTTGTACAGGCGGTGGATGACCTCTAGCGCCTCGCTCTCCATCAGTTGCGCGTCATCAAGCAGCACCACCACATTGCGGTTGAGTGTATGCGCGCGTGCCATCACCTTCTCCAGCTCTTCCATCTGACGCTGAAAGCTGCGCTGCGGCGGCACCCCGAGCACATTCGAGATCTGCCGGGCGGCGTCCATTGCGGATTTGAAGGCGGCCGTGTGGATGTAGCAGGTGTCGATGCCCTCCTCAGCCGCGTAGACGTCGTACAGCCGCCGCGCCAGAGAGGATTTGCCCATGCCCATATCGCCTGAGATCAACGCCAGACCGCGCCGGCGTGAGATGACAGCCTGCGCCTGACGATAGACGGCCAGGTGCTCGGGGCCGAGATAGAGGTAGCGCGGGTCAGCCGAGAGTTTGAAGGGGTCTTCCTGCAGGCTCAACCTGCCCAGATGCGCGACCCGCCACTCGTCATCATTCAGTCTTTCAAACATGCAGCCCGTCCTTGAATGGAATTGCCACCATTATTACATTAATTTCTGAGAAATACAAGAGAGTTAGCATAATTCCAGGTTGAACTACTCCCATTTAGTGCAATTATATCTTGATTCATCCACATTCCGCTTATTTATCTGCCGTCAAAGACATAGTTTGGTGCTGACGCTATTAACATAGCACATATTTTCTATTTTTCAATTGTTAAAATGCACAATTTTTCTTCGAAAAAGATGGCGTTTATTGTGCAAATGCACAATAAACGACGATTTCATCCCCAAGATAATCTGATTGCCCAATACGTGTCCTCCCTGTGAGGGAGGAAGGCTGCTGAGCAGCCAGGAGGGTTTATAACCAGAGCCTAAGTTCGGGCTGAGATCACGATTCTGTGCAATCGGACGAACGCTACAATGCTTCTAATAATTCCTACCCGCGGGAGGGGCAAATACAGATCGATTTGCCCTCTCCCCTACGGACTGATTCTCACGAATGCCACGATGAAGCCAAGTCTAGCTGTAGGGTTAGGGCAATCCGTTCTTTGATTGCCCTGACCGCGTTGTAATTAAACCCTCCGCCGCTGCGCGGCACCTCCCCTCACCGGCTGCGCCTCGGGGGCGGACTAAATATGATTGCCATCTGCTTTTTGATGCGTTGCCCATTTTGGGTTGATCCCACTTTGAACTCCGGGAGGGGCAAATACAGATCAATTTGCCCGCTCCCCTACGGATTGATTATTCCGAACGCTGTGAAGAATTTTGATCAGGCTGTAGGGGCGAGGCAATCTGCCCTATGATTGACCTGACCGCGTTGTAATCAAACCCCTCCGCCGCTGCGCGGCACCTCCCTCACCGACTGCGCCTCAGGGGCGGACTAAATATGAATGCAATCTGCTTTGTGATGCGTTGCCCATTTTGGGTTGATCCCATTTTGAACTCCGGGAGGGGCAAATACAAAACGATTTGCCCGCTCCCCTACGGTTTGATTATTCCGATTGCCGCAAGGTAGCCATGTCTGGCTGTAGGGTTAGGGCAATCCGTTCTTTGATTGCCCTGACCTTGTTTTCATCAAACCCCCTCCGCCGCTGCGCGGCACCTCCCCTCACCGGCTGCGCCTCGGGGGCGGACTAAATATGAATGCAATCTGCCCCGTGATTGGCTTGACCGTCCTGCGCAAACACACGCGACGAGACTACTGCCAACATGCATTGCGGGAGGGGCAAATGTAAAACGATTTGCCCGCTCCCCTACGGTCTGATTTTCCCGAACGCCTTAAAGAGTTTAGATCTGGCTGTAGGGTTAGGGCAATCCGTTCTTTGATTGCCCTGACCGTCCTGCGCAACCCATGGAAAGTAGCTGCTGCCAACTTTCATAGCGGGAGGGGCAAATACAGATCGATTTGCCCGCTCCCCTACAGATTGATTCTCATGCATGCCGCGAGGAAGCCAAGCCTGGTTGTAGGGTCTGATCGGCACTAATCTCGTCAACCTTACGGGCACAAAGTGTAACCGTGGTTACACTTTGTGCCCACTCTTCTACTATAATGAAACCATCCATCTCCCCGGAGGTCCCGATGAGCGCTGAAAAACGCAGGCGCGCCAACGCGCTGGAAGATTTCCAAACCCCTGACTTCTCAACCGGCACTTCGCCCCAGCGCGGTAAACCCGCTGACCCTGCTACCGCCGCCCTGATCCCTGCCGGCACCAAGCGCGTCGAACGCATCGAGCGCCTGCGCCCCTCCGAAATGATCCCCGACCGATTCCAGCCGCGCCGCTTGCTGCCTAACGCCTTACGCGCGGCCTTTTTCGGCGGACTGCTCGACTGCTATGAGACCGCCCGCCGCTGGCTCGAACTCGCCGAACAGGATCCGCTCTATCGCGCCAGCCTGGAACGCCTGCTGCAAATGGGCAGCTCCTTCGAGACGCACGGCCAGATCAAGCCGATCACCGGCGCCTGGCAGAAGCAGTCTGACGGCCGGCTGCTGTTCCAGATCGAGACCGGCGAGCGCCGCTTCTGGGCTTCCTGCCTGAGGCATGTCTCCGAGGGCGGCGCGACAGAACCGCTGTTGCGGGTCGAGGTGATCGAAAAACCCACCCGCCAGCGCCAGGTGCTCGAGAACCGTCACGCCGAGGCGCCCTCGGCAGTCAGCCAGGCCTGTGAGGTCGCCGCGCTGATCCTGGCCGAGCTCGATCAGCAGCCCAACGCGAATTTCAAGGACGAATACGAATTCTTCCGCCAGGCGCGCAGCCAGCGCATGCCGCCCGGCACCTGGGACAAACTCATCCCGCTCATGCAGCTCACCCGCCCGCGCATGGTGCAACTGCTCAACATCCTGCGCCTGCCAACGCCCCTGCTTGAGATGGCTGACCACTACCGTCTCTCCGAGCGCGTCCTGCGCGAGATTCTGGCGTTGCCCAAAGCGCAATGGGAAGAGATGATCAGGCTGAGCGGTCAGGAAGCCCTGACCTCGGAGGAGATCCAACTGCTGCGCCAGCCGGAACGAGATCAGGCAGGGACGGAAACCAGCGTCACCACGCCGCTCAAGCTGGATGAACGCACCAAGGCTTTCCGCAACATCCGCTTGTTCCAGCGCACGCTCTCGGGCATGAGCGTCAGGGAACGCGGCAAGGCGCTGGACGCCATCGCAAACGATCTGATGGTGACCGGAGACGCGCCGTACGTCCTCAGCATGCTGGAAGAATTGGTGCGCCTGCTGCAGGTGCGCGCGAATTCGAAAGTGTAACCACGGTTACACTTTCGCTCGCATCATATCAGTTACTACGATTTCTTCAGGAATTTCAGGCGGCTTTCAGTTTCAGCCGCATGTAGTCTTTCTTCCCCTTGCGCATCACCACGCCGTCGCCCGCCAGCCGGGCGGCTTCGACTACGCCATCGGCAGATTGCTGCACGACCCCGTCCAGCGAGATGCCGCGCTGGTCCACCAGCCGCCGCGCCTGACCGCGTGAGGCCGCGAACCCGGCCGTGATGATCAGGTCCAGCAGCCCGTAGCTTTCTTCACCAGCATCCACCTCAACCGTGGGCATATCCTGGCTGAACTGCTGCTGACCAAACAGGCTCCTGACCGTCTCGAGCACTTTATCAGCCTCTTCGACACCGTGCACCAGCGCCGTCGTTTCATACGCCATGCGCTGCTTGGCTTTCACAATATCTGTCGCGCATAATGTCTTGATCTCATCCAGCGGCAGGTCGGTGAACAGCCGCAGCAGCATTTCGACATCACCGTCATCGACGTTGTAGAAGTACTGGTAGAAATCATAGACCGACGTTTTCTCACGCGCCACCCACAGCGTGCCTTTCTCGGTCTTACCCATTTTCTTGCCGTCATTGGTCATCAGCAGCGGACAGGTGAGGCCCACCAGCTCGGGGCGGTCTTCATCGGCAAGGTTTGAGAACTTGCGGCTCAGGTTGGTGCCGGCAACAATGTTGCCCCATTGATCGCTGCCCCCAATCTGCATCACGCAGCCTTCCGTGCGGTTCAGATGCACAAAGTCATACGCCTGCATCAACATGTAGCTCATTTCCAGAAAGGTCAGTCCGCCTTCTTCCAGCCGCTTGGCATAACTCTCCGCTGCCAGCATACGGTTGATGTTGAAGTGGATGCCGACCTCGCGCATGAAATCGATGAAGCCCAGATCATTGAGCCAGTAGGCATTGTTGGTAATGATGGCGGGATTCTCCCCATCGGTCCTGATGAAGCGCTGGGCGAGCGTGGCCACTTCCTCGATATTGGCTTCGATCTCTGCTTTCGAGAGCATCTTGCGCATATCGCTCTTGCCGCTGGGGTCACCGATCATGGCGGTGGCTCCGCCTACCAACAGGATGCCCCGGTGACCTGCGCGCTGCAAATGTCTGAAGAGCATCAGCGCGAAGAAGTGCCCGATGTGCAGGCTGTCCGCGGTCGGGTCGATGCCCAGATAGAATGTAAAGGGTTGATTGCCGGAAAGCAATTCCCGCGTCCGTTCCTCATCGGTTGTCTGGTAGATATATCCGCGTTCCTTCAGCTCGTCAAACAGATCCATGTTCGCCTCCAAATAAATAAGTCTTCGCGCAAAGGACGAAGACTCGTGGTACCACCTTATTTCCCAGTTTCCTGGCTCGATCCCTTAACGCGGGGTCACGGCTGCGCTTACTCTTTGGTTCAGCGGAGCGACTCGGGGAGGTATTCGGGCGCTTTGGGTTGCAGCCTCGCACCGGCCGGCTGCTCTCTGAAACCCGCGGGACGCCGTACTTATTCCCGTCACAGTCTTTCGCGTATGAGCAGCAGTATATCAGGTGCTGGATATGCGTCAAGGAATTTTTCAGAAATTCGTCAAACCTGCTTGGAAAATGCTACTATTTTCGCTCCAAGGTCCTCTCCTCGCAGGATAAAAATTCGCGCGCGGAAGGGTCACTTTCCGGTAAACGCATTCAGGCAGCTTCACCAGGTCAGATTTGAGGAAAAAGGCGTTTTTTCGTCATTAGGGGCGACCTTATCATTTTACAAGGGTCGCCTCTTAGGGTCGCCCTTGTAATTTGTGGTATAAATAAACATATTAACACAGGGGCGACCCTTATTCCAGATTGCAGCCTGTTTTCCGCGCGGCATTCGGCGCAGATCGGAAGGTGTAATGAAAATTATCGCGTTTGCCAATCAAAAAGGCGGTGTCGGCAAGACCACAACCGCCGTCACGCTCTCTCATGGTCTGGCGCAAGCCGGCTATAAAACCCTGCTGGTCGACCTTGATCCCCAGGGGCATGTCGCCATCTCCTTCGGACTGGAGAAGACCAATGGCTTGTACGAGTTCATCGGCGAGGACGCACCGTTGCAGGATGTGGTGGTGTCCGTCATGAAGGACCTGGATGTACTGCCCGGCGACAAGACCACCGAAATGGTCAAGCGCCAGATCATCCAGTCCGACTTTCGCGAGACCATCCTCGCTGAGCGGCTGCGTGTTCTTCCATATGAGTACATTATGCTCGACATGGCGCCTTCGCTGGACGTACTGCACGTCAACGGACTGGTCGCCAGCAACTGGGTAGTCATCCCCACCCGGCTTGACGCGCTCTCGATCGACGGCGTCAAGGAGATCCTGCTCTCGATGGCAGAGATCAACCGCCGCGGGCACAGCTTCGACGGGTACTGCATCATCCCGACCTTCTTCGACCGCTCCACCCGTGAGACCCTGCTGCAGTTCCGGGAGCTGGTTGGCGCGTTTGGCGCCAGTGTACTGCCGCCGATCCCGCAGGATACCCGCGCCCGTGAAGCCACCGCCTATGGCCAGACGCTGTGGGAATACACGCCCCGATCACCCGTTGTTGCCGGCTTTGACCAGCGCGGCGGTCAGGTGGGCGGTTACCAGCAGGTGCTGGACAAGTTTCTGGAGCTGATCACATGACCCGCCAATCACCGCTCAAACGCAAGACTATCCTGGACGAAGCCGTCGCCAACCTGCTTTCGGATATGGAAGAGAAGCAGAAGCTGGCTCAGCTCCCGCGCCGAGAGCGTCAGAAGAAGCTGCGCGAGCAGAACAAGATCGCCTCACGAAAGGAGCAGCGCGTGACCTACGACCTGCCGCCAGCCCTGCGCCAGCGCGTCAAGGAGCTGTCGGAGTCCGAACGCGTGCCGGCCAGCCAGGTGGTCACACTGGCGCTGATGCAATTTCTCGAAAAATATGACGCGGGCAAGGTGGACCTGGGCACGTACAAGCAACCCTCCCGCAGCCCGCGCTATGACTGGAACCTGGTACTTTCAGATGAAAAGAAGAGCAAGGGCTCTTAAAGGTAAATGAAAGTAGTCTATTAAGTCGTTAATATGAATCTCGTGCAGAAAATGCATTTCAGAGAAGTGCAGCTATTTCACCCATATGGCGTGCAAACGTTGCATGCAGGCTATCCTGAATGCGAAGAACGCCTTCTGGCGTCAGTGAAGAAATTGCCCGCTGGCCAGAGGGAGATAATTGCACTCAAGCCTTAAGGTAAATATTGCACTCAGGCGGTATGGATACCCATACGGATGGCAGGCAGAAGAGGCTTACAATTATAGAAACACATTCATGAGGTGAGCGGGGATGGGCGAGTCTCCTGAATTATCGCAACCGGAAAACACTTCGGAATCACAACCCATTAAAAAGAAACGCCGCTGGTGGCTGGCGATCGCCATCTTGATCGCGTTGGCAGGGATTGCCGGCGCGGCTGTCTGGACGTATTACAGCCTGCTGCCGCGACTGGGCAGCAAAGCGCTGGACTACCTGACCTTTCAGACCTACGTCCCGGATGAGACACTGGCGGATGAACCTTTCGACATGGTGCTGACGATCACCAACTTCGGCAGCGCGCCAATCCCATTGAAGGGGATATGGCTCAGCCAGGGTATGGCAGCCGGTGATCAGATCATCAGCGTGACGCCGGACGAGCCGCAGAACTTGGTGATTGAAGAGGGCGGCACCCTGATACCGCTTGCCATCGACCTGGCTGCCGGTTCAACCAGCCGCGTGGCAGTACGGGTCATCGCGGGTGCACCCAGGCTGCATGCCGGCAGCATCAAACTGGTGGGGAGCTTCTTCGCGCTCACCCGGGCTGAAACCTACAATGTGGTTGACAAATTAAGCGCGCAGGAACCACAGTCTACGCCGGAAAAGCCCCCCTTGGCTCTGCCGCCTATTCCAATCGCAAATCCAAAACTGCCGCTCGAGGCAATTGTAAAAATCTCGAGTTATGTGCCGCATGACAATCGCGCGGCGCTGGTGCAACTCGGGTCGGGTGTGCTGGTCGGCGCGAACGGCACCATCCTCACCTCAGCGACGCTTGTCAGCAGTGAGCCGGGGATGGACCTGGTTTTATTCGGCGTCTATGTACCGACCGGGAACCTCTCTGAGCTGTATACCCACTATCACGCAGAAATCTTCGATATTGATAAGGACAACGATACGGCCATCCTGCGCATCATCACGGACGAGAACAATGAGCTGATCGAACCGGCAACCATGAACTTTCCTTATGTACCGCTTGGCGACTCGTCCACTTTGGCTGCCAATGACAAGCTGGTTGTCGCCGGTTACCCGCATCAGGAGTATGTTCCTTCAATCAAATACGCGCAGGTTGGCGATGTCGGTGCGGACGGCGCGGGTAAAACGATCCGGTTTTCGGAGAAGATCGAAGGCGGGTTCAGCGGCGGCGCGGTGTTGAATGAGAAGGGTGAGGTGATAGGCATTGCCAGCCCGGCAAATTACCGGGGTGATGACCAATACACGGACTGCCTTCAGATCTACGACAGCAACCGTGATGGACAGATCGACGCGCTCGATCGCTGTTATCCCACCATGGGCAAGCTGGACGTCATTCAGCCGGTCAATCCGGTCAAAGAATTAGTCCGCAAGGGGATAGATTTCAAACTGCAAAAATTGCTCGAACTCACCGATGAATATAAGGACGCGCCGGATGGGACGGTGATGTATCAGAACGATTTTCAAGCCGGGCTGGACAGGTTGTTTCCGATGAATGATTCCCAGATCAGCCTGGTGGATGGCAGCCTGATTCTGGCGAGCAATTCCGCGATGACCGGCGTTGTGGCGACCACCGATAAAATGCGCAATAGCTCGGTCAGCGTAGAGGTCAGACCTTATGAGTCGGCCAAAGGCAATGGTATTTTTGGCGTGTTCTGCCGGATGAGCGACGAGGGTGATCATTACGGCATGTTGGTGTCTGAGACTGGCTTGTTCTCGATCCTGTACGCAATGGGCAATAAGCAGGTCGCGCCATTGCTGGACTGGACCCGTTCGCCGGATATCCCGCAGCATAAACCGTTCACGCTTACCGGCTCCTGTTATGAAAATCTGGTGACGCTTTCGGTGAATGGTAAAGAGCTGGGCAGGGTGGAGGTGGAAGGAATTTACTCGGGCGCGAGCGGTATCAGCGTCGCGCACCCAGACAAACTGTGGTTCTGGGGCGCCTTCGACAATTTCACCATCAGGAAACTCGATCTGTCGGACTTGTCACCAAGCGGCTGATGCCGGCCGCGCTCAGGAGAATATGGACGAAGAATCGCTACCTTTGAACAACCCGCCCAGAAAGCGCAAACGGCTCTGGCTTGTGCTGGTGACGGTATTGCTGGTCATCGCCGGCACGATTTACGGATTATGGCAGATGGGTAAGCTATGGCTGCCTGGACTGAGCGCCAGCAATGTGCGGGTGGTTGTAGAGCGAGTGGCGACCACACAGGCAGGGACCAGTTTTGACGTCACGCTCACGATCTCCAATCGCAGCCGGTTCGCGGTGACAGTCAGCGAGCTGGAGTTGTCGAACAGCCTGCTGGCGGATGGGGAGTTGGTTTCGGTGACGCCCAAAGCCAGCGCGGAGATCCGGCGCGAAGGTATCAAAACAATTGTGCCGATGCAGTTGCGCATCGATGCCGGCAGAGAAGCGACAGTCGCGTTCATCATCACTCCCAGGCTGACAGGCGGTTATGGCGGACATGTAAGCGTGCGCCTGAGTGATGGTGGTATCGCTTCCGCGCCGATTGATCTGCTTGTCTCCCGCCAGCCCACGCCGGTGTATACGCCCACCGTGATGGCAGCCGCGCCGTCAGCCACGCCCGATGTCGTGGTGACGCCATCATCCCTGACTTCCAGGGTGCCGTATCAGGCATTGATGAATCTGCAAATCTATGTCGTCCAGAATGATATGCTCGAATTTGCCTGGTCTGCCAATGGCGTGCTGGTCTCGCCGGACGGCTTGATCCTGACGACAGCACGGGCTGTCAGTCCGACCGAGGATTTTAATGTGCATGCCATCATCGTTTCATCCGCTCGCTACAAGGATGATGTCGCGATCCTGAGCTGGCACGCAAAAATAATACAGATCGATCCCGAGCTGGATATCGCGGTGCTGAAAATCGTCACGAACCTGGAGGGCAAGCCGATCGATTTGACCAACTATCCGCTGGATTACGCGACGCTTGGGGATTCCGATGTGCTCAAGCCCAAGGAATTCCTGCGTGTCGCTTCCTATTATGATATGGATTTTCCGATGAAAGTTGCTGCGGTAGCCGTCCAGGAAGTGTTGCAGGACGGCAAACTATTGCGCATAGGTAGCAATTTCACCGATGGGTCGGTGGGTGGAATGGCGCTGGATGAAGACGGGCAGGTGCTTGGCATCCTGACCGACTACGATTATTCCGAGCCGGCGCAATCGCGATTTTGTCAGCGCACTCTGGACACCAATAACGATCGCGTGATTGACTCGAAGGACTTGTGTCCGCCTCCCTATGGCAGTCAGCTCGCTATCCGGCCGATCAATGTGGCCAGAGAGATGATCGCCAAAGCCCAGGCTGGTGAATCGAATACCGACATTGTGCTGGATCTGGACGTTGGCAGCAACAACGCGCCGGCTGAGTACTCGACCGATTTCTCAACCATCGATTCGACGTATTTCCCCGAAGTGGATGGCAATGGCTGGCAAATGTACAGGGATGGGATGTATGTCCTGCGCACCTACGGCAATTCGGATACGACTGTCACTTTTGGGTATATGTATGATGACTCCGAGGTGTCGGTGGATGTCAGCCTGATTAACACGGTGAATCCGGCGATCGGGCTTTCGTGCCGGCGTGACGGTGACGCGAATGGGTATACGTTTGTAATGTTTCCTACCGGCTATGTCGGGCTGCTCAAGCTCGAGGATGGTGAAGTTGAATTTGTTCAGCCGCTGCTGCGCTCGGTGGATATTCCGAATGCCAGAAGCTATCATCTGCGGGCTAGTTGCATTGGGGAAAACTTGTCGTTCTATGTTAATGATGTGCTGATCATCCAGGCAACCGACAGCCGCTTCCAGCGCGGCTGGGCCGCGTTCCTTGCGTCAGATGGCGGGCAGGATCATAGCGAGATCGGCTTTGACAACCTGACCCTGCGCAGCGTGAGATAGTTTCCGCGAGGGGGTTGGTTCAGGTTATATGAGCACGCTCGCCGGCGCGATTTCATTCGCGCCGGATGCCGCTGTAGGTCGGGAACCGTTTTGTGTCCGGCATTATGATGATGACAAGCCATAGGACGCGATCCGCCCTACGTCAGATGTAGGTCGGGAACCGTTTTGTGTTCCCGACATTTCAATGATGGCGGATCAAAGGACGCGATCCGCCCTACGCCAGATGGTGGTCGGGAACCGTTTTGTGTTCCCGACATTTCGATAATGGCGAATCGAAGAACGCGATCCGCCCTACGCTGCGCTCCGCGAATTAATGCACGCCGTGCATTGCAGCCTTCATGATGCCAAAACGGTAGGCAACCTGTCCATGTGTTGGACAACGGAGCCTGACAACAGGTACAATACGGTTGTTATTTATCGCGGGAAATAATGTTTGAACGGGAGAAAAGCTCATGATCGAAGATCAAATACAAACGCCAGGACCACAGCTCTCAACGCCTCCGGGCATGGAGCCGGCGCCGAAGAAAAATAAAACGCTGCTGACATGCGGCATCATCGCGGTGGTGCTGTTGTGCATCGGTGTCATCATTGCCGTTCTGGCATTTGGCGGGCTGACGTTGTTCTCGGGCGGACAGGCGAACGTTGATGTCAATGTCACAACATCCGGCCCGGTGAGCATGGGACAGCCATTTGACCTGAAGGTCTCGCTGACCAACGCCGGCAGCAAGGCTGCCACGGTCACGGGCGTCAAGCTCAGCAGCCAATTGCTTTCGCTGGCCGCTGTCACAGGTGTGAACCCCACAAGTTCCCCCCAGGATGAGAGCGATGGAAAAACGTATGCGTTCGATCTGGTCCTCGAGCCCGGCGCAAGCAGGGATGTGGTCTTTACGCTCAAGCCGATCAAGACAGGCTCCGTGACTGCTGATGTGACCGCGCTGATGGGCAGCCAGAGCAAATTCACCACGATGACGCTGGCGGTTGCCGAGGCTCCGGCAGCGCAGACAGGCACCGAGCCAGAAGCGCCGGTCACAGAAGGACAGCAGGTCACAACGACCAGCGGCGTGCCGTTTGAATCGGTGGTCGAGATCCAGGCTTATGTTGATTATGAAGGTGAGCTGGTGCAGGCCTGGTGGGGCTCTGGCACGATCGTCTCGCCGGATGGCATCATTCTGACCAACGCTCATGTTGTTTCCGATACCAAGAACTTTTCCGTGAAAGATCTGGTGATTGCCATGACGGTCTCGCCCGATCAGCCGCCCGAACAGCGCTATCACGCCAAGATCATGCAGCTTGATTCCTACATGGATATCGCGGTGCTGCAGATTGAAACAGACCTGACCCGTCAGCCGGTTGACAAGGCTGCGCTCAATCTGCCGGCTGTCAAATTCGGCAACTCCGACGATCTGCAACTGAATGATGAGCTGGTGATCCTGGGTTATCCGGGCATTGGCGGAACGACGATCACGCTGACCGACGGCCGGGTGGGCGGCTTTACCGCTGAGGAGCCGTACGGCAACCGCGCCTTCATCAAAACCTCAGCGACTTTTGCCGGCGGTAACAGCGGTGGTCTGGCGGTGAACAGCAAGGGTGAGATGGTCGGCATCCCGACCCAGTTGGGCTATGGCGGCGTGGACCAATATGCGGACTGCCGTCGTCTGGTGGATACCAATGGCGATGGCATGGTCGATGAATATGACTCGTGCATCCCGACCGGCGGGTTTATCAACGCGCTCCGGCCGATCAACCTGGCGCTCAGCTATGTAGACGCTGCCAAGGCTGGACAGGTGAACGTCGAGCTGGGGCAGGCAGTTGAGCAGGCCTATGAAGCGACCGGTGAAGTTTATTACGAGGATGACTTCGAAGATAAATCGACCGGGTGGCCGACCGAATTCGACAGTACCGGCGGATATGCCTACATTGATGGCGAATACCAAATCACCGTCACGGTGCCGAATCAGGTGATGTGGGTCTCATTCAATGAAGATTTTGAAGATACGGAATCGACGATTGACGCGAGGCCGGTCAAGTCCTCTGAGGATGGCAGTTTCGGCATCCTGTGCCGCTACCAGGACAAGGATAATTTCTACGGGCTGGAGGTCAGCGAGGACGGTTACTACTCGATCTGGCGCCGGCAGAACAACGAATACATCTTCCTGACCTACTGGGAGTACTCCGAGCTGATCCCGCTGCATGAGCCGATGACAATCACGGGCTCCTGCATCGGCGATACGCTGACGCTGGCGGTGAATGGCTTGAAGCTGGCTGAGACGACCGACAGCTCCTTCCAGGGCGGCGATCTGGGGTTCTTCGCCTCGACCTATGAGAACGGCAACCTCGTGGCTGGGTTCGACAATTACTCAGTCCGCAAAAAGTAAGAAGAAGTGGTGAATGGGACAGCCGCCTGGTGATCCAGACGGCTGTTTTTGTTGTAAGGTTGTGCCGGGAGCAGGAGTTAATCCTGATAGTATCTCTCGAATGCCGCCAGCGCGATTTTGCCCATGGCGCCATCGATCTCGTTCTGACGCTGATACATCAGGAAGCGATCCTGCAGGGTAGGCGTGGCATCCCACCAGGCGAACAGGCTGACAATGACATGCGAATTCTTGCCGGCATATATGATGCCCGAGTCATCGCGGATGCTGTTGATTGTGCCGGTCTTGTGCGCCACGAGGGTGCCGGCCGGCAGGTAGCGCGGGATGCGGTCGTTGAGCGTTTGCTGCAGCAGAATGTCGAGCATCTGATCGCAAGCGGTCTTGTCCAGCATCTCATTGAACCAGATCATTTCGAACAGGCGCGCCATATCGCGCGGGGAGGCGCAGTTGTTGGTCTCATCACGCCGGTATGCCCAGCCGTCCTTGCGGACACCGTGTTTGGCGGTATAGGCGGAGAGGGAAGCGGGCTCGCCGGCGGCATCGATGTTGGGCACCATATCGATGAAGAGTTCCTTGAGGTTGTGCGGCACGTGGATGTTGGTCAGTCCGAGGGTCTTCATGCGCCGGTTGACATTCTCCACGCCCAGGCGTTCGAAGAGCATGTCGGTGGCGGTGTTATCGCTGATGATGATCATCAGCGTCAGCAGGTCGCGCACGGTGGGGGTGAGGCCGTTGTCAAAGGAGGGCAGCAGACCGGAGCCAATGGTACCGAGATCCTTGGTGACGGTCCAGCGGTCGTCAAGGCGCAGGCGGTTGTCGGCGATCTGGTGGAAGGCTTCGACGAGGATCGGAACTTTGACAACGCTGGCGAGCGGGTAAAGTTTATCGGCATTGATCAAGGTCTTTTCGCCGCTTTCGATGTGATGGATAGCGACGCCCATTTCACAATCGCATTCTTCGATGTAGGACAGGATAAGTTGTTCGAGATCGGATGGCATGGTTGCTCCAGGATGATGATTTGACACGGCATGCGCGCCTGAATTTATTATAGGCATGCTGACGCGCGGCGCAAATCGGTTGGGCAGCGAGGGTGATGATGCGCCATGCATAGATCGATCGCTGCGCTGATGCGCCATCGAAACAACGATTGTCTATTAAGGTCAGGATGTAAGTTGATGGTTGGTTCATAGGAGAGATAATTGTCGGACAGACGTAGGGATGCGGCATCCTTTCAGGATTGCTACGCTGACGCCGCATCCGCATGTTGCTAGCGAAAAGGTGCATGTGGCACCGAGCAACCCTCGCCGATGGCGCGTCCTTCCAGGATCGCTGCGTTGATGCGCCATCCCTACATCTATCGCGCCGCGGGGCTGTATAATCTAAACATTATCGACATCAACGAGGCGAGGAGGGCAGGATGGACACATATCGCGTGAAACCGGGTTCAAAAATCAAGCTGGCTGACTGGGATGCCAACGACGAGCGGCTGTACCCCGGCACAAAGAAAGAGGGCAAGGACAAGCTCGAGAAGAAGAACGCCAAACTGGAAGCGCTGCAGGAGCTATTGTATGCCGAGCGCAAGCACCGCCTGCTGATTATCCTGCAGGGCATGGACACCAGCGGTAAGGACGGGGTGATCCGGCATGTGTTCGACGGGGTCAACCCGCAGGGTGTGCGCGTCGCATCGTTCAAGGTGCCGACGCCGATCGAGCTGGACCATGACTATCTGTGGCGCATCCACCAGCAGACGCCCGGCAAAGGCGAGATGGTGATCTTCAACCGCAGCCAGTATGAGGATGTGCTGGTCGTGCGCGTGCACGGTCTGGTGGGTGAGGAAGTCTGGTCGAAGCGTTATGAGCAGATCAACGCCTTCGAGAAGACACTGGTCGCCGAAGGTACCACCATCGTCAAATTCTTCCTGCACATCGACAAGGATGAGCAGAAGGAACGGCTGGAAGCGCGGCTGCATGACCCGACCAAGCAATGGAAGTTCAGCCTGGGCGATCTGAAGGAACGCGCGCGCTGGGATGAATACACGGAAGCCTACGAGGTAATGCTCAGCAAAACCAGCACCGAATACGCGCCGTGGTACATCATCCCTGCCAATAAAAAATGGTATCGCAACCTGCTGATCAGCGATGTGCTGATCGATATTCTGGAAGGCTTCAAGATGGAATTCCCCAAGCCATCTGACCCGCTCGAGGGTGTGGTCGTCGAGTAACCTGACATGGCTTTTGAGACTAAACGGCTCCGCGCGAGCCGTTTAGTCTTTAAGAAAACAATGTTTATCTAAACACGAATAGTCTAATCATGATTAGATAAATGCTGTGTTGTGGATTACACGTTACTGGTGAATACCGCGCCGCAGAAGCAGCAGATAGATGGCAAACAGGATCAGGCCAATGGAGCCGGTGTTGCCGATAAAACCGACCGCGCGGTCGGGATCGCCGCCGAGGTATAAGCCCCAGCCGACCATCGCCAGCACGCCGCCCGGGATGAACGGCCACCAGATAAAGACCTGATGCAGCACGCGTGAAAACAGGCTGATGAGAATGAACCCGAACGCCAGCCACACCAGCATGATGCCGGTCTGCACCAGCGGGTTGGTCACCTGACCTGTGCCCCAGGCGAAATAGATGGCAGGACCGATGCTGAGCAGGATGCAGCCCGGGATGATCAGCCCGAACAGACGGCGCGCCACGCCCCAGGCCAGCAGGCTGAGTCCCAGCGCCGAGACGACGAAGACAAATTCATAGGGCCAGCCGCTGCCGACCATCATGATGATGGCGGTCGAGCCGATCAGGGCGGCGGGCACCAGCGCCCACCAGTCCGTTGAGCCGAACACCAGCCTCGAGAATAGCAAGATCAGCAGGCAGCCGACGCCGAAACTGGCGAGCAGCACACCGACCAGGGTCAGCGGTTCGAAGAGGTTCAATCCAAACGCCTGAACCAGCAGACCCAGCCCGAAGCAGGCAAAGAGGATGCCGGCATAGAGCATGATGCGCCGCCGCATCCAGGCGCCGCCGACCAGCAGCAGCGTACCCGAGACGAACAAGCCCAGGCCAAGCAGCCAGCCGGTCTTGAGCTGGGATTCGACCAGGATCAGCACCGCGCTGAGCAGGATGCCGATGCCGGCAAACATCAGGATGCGGCGCTGCATAGCCTCGTCGATGACGGGCGGTTCGGGGATGCGCAGGGGTTTCATTTCGCTCATGATAGTAGCACGCGCTTGCGGGTCAGTGATGTGAAGGCGGTCATATCCATGTCAGGATTGTGGTGCTATCAGCCCCAGTTGCTGGGCTTTGATGACCGCCTGGAAGCGGTCGCGGGCATCCAGCTTGGAGAGGATGCTGGTCAGATGATTTTTGACCGTGCCCTCGGCGATGACCAGCACCTCGGAGATCTCCCGGTTGTTGGCGCCGGTCGCCACCAGCTTGAGAATCTCGATCTCACGGGCTGAGAGCGGCACGGGCAGGGGCTGCGCGCCGGGCGGCTTGACGCGCGCCATGCGTGAAAATTCGGAGACGACCTTGGCAGTGATGGAGGGCTGCAGAAAATACTCACCGCGCGCGGCAGAGGTGATGGCTTCGAACAATTTCTCGGAGGGCACATCCTTGAGCAGGTAGCCGACAGCGCCGGCACGCAAAGCCTCGAAGACGTCATCGTCATCATCAAAGGTGGTCAGAGCGATCACGCGGCAGCCGGGCAGCGTCTCCTTGAGCCGGTGGGTGGCCGTGACGCCGTCCATGACCGGCATGCGCAGGTCCATCAGGATCACCTGCGGGCGGTGCAGGGCAGCCAGTCGCAACGCCTCCTCGCCGTTCGAGGCTTCAGCGACCACCTCGAACTCGGGCTGGATCGAGAGCAGGGTGCGCAGCCCTTCGCGGAAGAGTGCCTGGTCATCCACCAACATGACTTTGATCGGTTCAGCTTTCATAAGGTATCCTGATATCGAGGGTGAAGCCGGCGCCGGGCCGGGTGTGGATGTCAACCGTGCCGTTCAGAATGTTCAGCCGTTCGCGCAAGCCAAGCAGGCCGAAGCCGCTGTCCCAGGTCTCGGCGCCGCTGCCGTTGTCGGAGATGGTCAGCACCATCTCGGTTGGCTGGGTGTAATCTAGGGTGATCTCTGCTAGGCTGGCGTTGGCGTGGGTGATGATGTTGTGCAGACCCTCCTGCGTGGCGCGGTAGAGCGTCTGCTGGATATTCGCCGGCAGGGCGCGCTGCTGCCCGCGGACGTCGAGCTGAATCTCGAGATCGGCAGCCTGATGGGCGCTGATGAGATTGTTGATCTGATCGACCAGCGGCTCGCTTTCGTCCTCCGGCGCGCGCAGGGCGGCGACAGAACGGCGGACGTCCTGCAGGGCTTCATGCACCAGGTTCTGGGTGGTCTCGAGCGATTTGAAAGCCTGTTCGGGCTGACTGTCGTGGATGGCGCGGGCAGCTTGAATCTGCATGTTGATAGCGGTCAGATAATGCCCGAGGCCGTCATGAATCTCGCGCGCCAGACGGTTGCGCTCGCGGGTGGTGGCGAAGGTCTCGGCCTGCAGGGCGTATTCTCGCAGGCGCTGATTGGCTTGCTCGAGGTTGGCGACCAGTGTTTCGATCTGCCGGCGGGCTTTCTCCTCGCTGATAGCCATGGTGGTGAAGACGACGACGAAGATGATGCCGGCCAGGAAGACCTGGAAAGTGTTCCAGATCCCGGAAAGCGATTGCGTATAGGTGTAAGTCGTCAGGACGAAGGCGGCGAGGATGACCAGGTTGACGGCGTACATCCAGGCGGTGGGGAGGAGGACGACACTGTGCGCGGCGAGCGGCAGGAAGACCATCGCGTTAAGGCCGGTGCCGCGTCCGAGGTAGACGATGGCGGTGCCGATGGCAATCTGGACGACGAAATATGCCAGCCGCAGCGCGCTGGAGCCCGAGCGCGAGCAGAAGCTGTAGCCGTAGATGCCGATGACGACGTAGAGCACACCGAGCACGGTCAGCAGGATAATTTCGGTGGTGGAGGCGTTGCGGATGGAGGAGAAGGTGACGAAGTAAGCGGTGAGCACCACGACGGCGAACGCCAGGTCGGCGCCGGAGCCGGTATGGATGGAAGGCGTCACCCCTTTTTTCATGGTCTGATTATAGCATTGGGGGTGAAGCGCCTCCATAATCAGGGAGGCTGAACTGCGCGGCAGGGCGGGCGAAGATAGCTGTGATTTGCATGTGGTTGGTTTTTTTGTCTGGTTTTTACCCCTCAGCCCGCCCGCTAAAAACACTCGCTGGCAGCTCCCCTCCCGGGGAACCAGTTGAATGGCGCGAATAAATTCACGCAACACGTCCAGGACAACCTGTGATGGCGATTTCACCTGGCTGTCCACTTTGACTATCAAATCGCTCCGACGCCTCACGCTGTGCGTTTCGATTTTTGTCCCTCCATAATCAGGGAGGGTGCCCTGGAGCGTAAGTTGCTCCAAGGCGGGTGGGTTAATAACCAATGTAATAATATTAGCTTTTCGGATGGCGAGTTTTGGGCCAATTGAATATTAGAAATAACACAGTCTGGTCACAGATAGATGTTCACGTGATTCCGCAGTGCAAACCCCTCCGTCGCCTCACGCAGAGCGATCGGCGCCACCTCCCCTGCGTAGTGGAGGACAAAAGACGACGTGGATTTAGGTTTGAGCTGTTCTGATCCAGTCCTCGATCGTCTCCACGGTGCTTTCGAAGTATTGGATGACCTCATCATTGGTGAAACGAAGGACAGATAAACCTTGTTTGTTCAGGGTAGCGGTACGCTCAGCATCATGAGCTTCCGCACCATTTTCATAATGGGAGTCACCATCGACCTCAATGACCAACTTTAATTTGGCGCAATAGAAATCAACAATGTATCTGCCGATAGGGCGTTGCTTATAAAACTTGTGTTCGCAGCTGGCGAGATAGTCAAACCAGAGTCTGCGTTCCGCTCTTGTCATTTCTTTTCGCATCTGCCGCGAGCGAGGAATGGAACTGTGATTGTATGGATGGATGGATGAATTTGATTGCTTTGCCATGGAGGTATTTTATCTGATTCAGGTGAGACTAGTTCAAACCCCACCCGCGCTGCCGCCCCTCTGTATCCCCTGCGGGGACCTGCGGGGGGCGGCATTTTGGAGGTGACTGACGGGGCAAGATGGCGGGTTGTAGAACGCAACCCGCCCTACATCAGAGCGTTGAGATGATGCGGATCAACAGAAGCAACGCAGCCGATTACATCCAACCCAGCCTATGCCAGGGATTCGAGCTCAGCGATGTCGATCTTCTTCATCCGCATCATCGCCTTGACCTGCTCGTCATTCGCCATCAGCGGTTTGATGTCACGCGGTACGATCTGCCAGCTCAAGCCATACTTGTCGATGCACCAGCCGCACTGCTCATTGGCCGGGTCGTCCGAGAGCTTGCTCCAGTAGTAATCGATCTCGGTCTGGTTCTCACATTCAATCACCATGGAGAGGGCGTGGTTGAAATTGAAGCCCTGGTTTCCGCCATCCAGACACATATAGCGCTGACCATTGAGCTCGAAGATACCCGTGAGCACCTTGCCTTGCATGCCGGCAAGATGTTCATCAATCTGATCGCCATTCTCAGGGTAATAGAGGATGTCGACGATGCGCGAATCGGGGAAGACGCTGATGTAATAGTTCATCGCTTCTTCGGCGTTGTTATTTACGAACCATAAGCAGGGGACAATAGTCTGCTTCATAATATTTCCTCTTTTCTTCTAATCCGGTTTGAATTCAACGCCGGCTTCCTTCAGGATCCGGATTGATTTCGGACCGAAGCCATGCAGCCTGAGCAGGTCTTTCTCGGTATAGTGCTTCAACTGCTCAACATTCGTGATCCCTTTTTCATACAGCGACCGGATAGCAGGCGCCGGCAGATGCGGCAGTTCGCCCTTGTGCGGCTCGGTCGGCATGTAAAGCGGCTCGAGGATATGACCGTCGGGATCCTCGACCTCATACCCGGTCATGTCAGGCATATCTGGCAGCGTGACCTGATAGGCTCTGCCGCCATTTCTGCGGGCTGCGGTGACGAATTTGGTGACCGCCTTCTCACTGTCGAGGGTCAGACAGAGCAGGGCGGCTGATGTCTTGTGCGTGTCGGCGATCGTTTTGTCATCGATGAAGTAGCTGTAAAACGGCCGGGCCAGCAGCATGAATTTGATCTCATTTGACCACACCATGCAGGAAGCCTCATCACTGCTGAAGCGCGCATCCTTTTTAAATCCGAGCTTTTGATAGAACCTTGTCGAACGTGCCAGGTCTTGTACCGGTAAATTAACAAAAATCGTGCCAGACATCATCCCTCGCCTTCTTGGCTAAAAACAATTTCGAACGCATTGAGATTAACTATACGGAATTGCGGTCTCATTTGTCAAATTTCTGTGATGCGTGTAATGAATAAATCACGCGTGTCCGGAGTATCCTATAATTAATTGACAAATCAGGAGGCATCCATGAGCGACGAAGTCAACAAAGACAAGGAAGCAACAAAGGGAGATGGCAAGCCGGTTATTCCCCAGGACAAGATAAGCGTCACCGAGCATAGCATCAGGCTGGGTAAAAAGCAGCTTGACTATACCGTCACAGCCGGCACGCTGATTTTGAAATCTGAAGATGAGAAGGAAGGCGAGAAGCCGCGCGCTTCGATCTTCTATATTGCCTATCAGTTGAAGTCTGACAAGCCGGACAAGCAGAGGCCGATCACCTATTCATTCAACGGCGGACCGGGCTCCTCATCGGTCTGGCTGCACCTGGGCATGCTGGGTCCGAAGCGGGTCAAGATGGATGACGAGGGGCTGCCCCTGCCGCCGCCCTATGAACTGGTGGATAACGAATTCACGCTGCTGGAGCACTCCGACCTGGTGTTCATCGACCCGGTATCGACCGGCTATAGCCGGGCTGTGCCTGGTCAGAAGGCGGAAGAGTTCCACGGCATCCGCGAGGATATCGAGTCGATCGGTGATTTCATCGCCATCTGGACGACGCGAAATCAGCGCTGGAGCTCGCCCAAATTCGTGATCGGCGAAAGCTACGGCACCACACGCGCGGCGGGGTTGTCGAAGTATCTGCAGGAGCGGCATGGCATGTACCTGAACGGCGTCATGCTGGTCTCGGTGGTGCTCAACTTCGGCACGGTGGAATTCGACCCAGGCAATGACCTGCCTTACGCGTTGATCCTGCCATCCTACGCGGCGACCGCCTGGTATCACGGGCAGTTGAGCGCGGAGATGCAGCGTGCCGGCCTGGAGAAGGTGCTGAAGGAAGCGGAAGACATCGCCGGGCATGAGTACACGCTGGGCTTGATGAAGGGCGCGGCGCTGACGAAAGCGGAGCGTTCAGCGCTGTTGCGCAAACTCTCGCGGCTGACCGGCCTCTCGCAGCAATTCCTGGATGAGCATCATATGCGTGTCAGCACCCAGCAGTATTGCAAGGAGCTGCGGCGAAAGGAAGGGCTGACGGTCGGCCGGCTGGACAGCCGCATGACCGGCGTCGAGCAGCAGGCGGCAGGTGATTCGATTGAACGCGACCCGAGTTACTCCGCCATCCTCGGTCCCTATACTGCCTCCTTCTATGATTATGTGCGCACCGATCTGGGCTTTGAATTTGATGTGCCTTATGAGATCATCAAGCACCTGAAGAAGTGGAGCTTTGATGAAGGCAAGTACGCCGATGTCTCTCCCGACCTGAGCGCGGCGTTTCTGCTGAACGGCAACTTGCGCGTCTATGTCGCCAATGGCTATTACGATCTGGCGACGCCGTACTATGCCACGCGCTACACCGTCGATCATCTCTTCCTGCCCGAGAAGCTGGCCGAACGGGTGGAGATGAGCTACTTTGAATCGGGCCATATGATGTACCTGCATCTGCCTTCGCTGAAGAAGTTGGGCAGAGAGGTGCCGGCCTTCATCAAACGCTGCCTGGCTAAGTAACAGGGGACGATGATGACCCTCAGAGCGGCTGAGCAAATCAGCCGCTCTGGTTTTTAAAAGTGGCTTGGCTTACCCTCCGGAGCGGTTACAGGTCAGTGACGTCTGATTGCGGGCACTTCGCTAGCGGACTGACCTTTACATAACCTTTACAATCGCTTCAAGACTGCTTCACAGTGACTGGGTAAGATAGACCATGTAAGTTCAAATTTCGAATCACTGTAAGGAGTTAGAAATGAAAAAGTTTATTGTTGGAAGTTTATTGGCGCTGTTGGTCCTCGGTTTTGCTGGTGGTGTCCTGGTTGTGAATGCCCAGACCGGCAATCCCCCTACGACCCCCGTGGCGCCTGTTTCTCCGATGGGCGGCATGATGATGCAGCGCGGTCAGAACGGCGAAGGCCTGGGTATCATGCATGACGCGCTGGTCGCTCTCCTGTCTGAGAAGACTGGTATCGCCGTTGCTGATATCGAAGCCAAGCTCGATGCCGGCGCAACCCTCTATACCATCGCTACCGAAGCTGGTCTGACGCTGGACGATGTCAAAGCGCTGCAGCTCGAAGCCCGTGATCAGGCGCTGAGCGCGGCTGTGGCTGCCGGCACCATCACGCAGGAACAGGCAGACTTTATGAAGACCCGCATGTTCGGCCAGGGCCGTCAGGGCAAGGGTCAGGGGATGCAGGGCATGGGCGCCAACTGCCTCGGCACCGGTACCCCCATGGGTGGTATGCGCGGCGGACGCTGGGCAACCCCGTAAGTCGCGATCGAAAAGCAGTATCCTCCTGGATGGACACCCTGTCAGCACTGGCAGGGTGTTCCAATTTCAGTGAAGCGGGAATCTATACCCTTTTCTTACCTAATGAACCGCCGGATTGTCTATTATGGAATTGCGCGAAAGACTGACAATAACCATTTAAGGAGTTTCACATGAAAAAGATAATCTTGGGAGCGCTGACGGCGATGCTGGTTCTTGGACTGGCTGGTGTTGTCACACTAGGTGTACGGGCACAAACCGAAACACCACCGGCGACCCCAACAGAAGAACCCTCGGAAGCAACGGAGGACATGATGGATTGGGGCCCCTGGATGCGCGGGAACCAGCATATGGCAGTGATGCACAATGTTTTGGTTGCCAAACTGGCTGAAGCAACGGGCAAGAGTGTTGCTGAAATCAGCGATGAACTGGAGGCCGGCAAGACACCGTTTGAGCTGGCGACCGCTGCTGGTTTGACGGCTGATGAGTTGAGAGCACTGATTGCAGGCGCGCGCGATGAGGCGCTGTCAGCAGCAGTTTCAGCCGGCAGTCTGGCACAGGAAGAGGCCGATTCATTCAAAGCGGCGCAGTTGAACGCTGGCGCGCGCTTGGCTGGCGCGACCTTCATTGTCAAGCTGGCTGAAGCAACCGGTTTGAGCGTGACGGACATCGATGCCAAAATGCTTGGCGGCGAGGATCCGCACAGTATCGCGGTAGCAGCAGGTTTGAGCGATGAGCAGTTCTCGGCGTTGCTTAAGGCTGCGATTGATGAGGTCACGAGCGCGGCGGTGGCTGCCGGCGGCATCACCCAGGAGCAGGCGGATATGCTCAAAGCCGGTGAGATGGGGATGGGATTCGGGTTCGGCATGTATGATGGGTTTGACCCGGTCGAAGGTCCGATGTGGGGCATGCGCGGACATCCTGGAATGGAAGGGATGCCAGGCATGATGGGCAAACACGGTATGTTCGGCGGGTCGGGGATGCCTGGGATGATGGGCGATTTCTTCGGGAAGATGAAGGGGATGTTCCGCCCCGGCTGGTTCAATCAGCCTGAGGAAGAAGCCACTCCGGCTCCATAAGAAGGATCAGATTATTGGTAGACAGAACCCCGCTCCGATTGCGGGGTTCATTTTTTATGCCTGCTGCTGGCGGCAATTTGGGTATGACAGGCGAACGGACAAGGCAATTACTGTGGAGCGTTAACAAATTGCCCCGTCACTACGGCTGAAAATGCATCTTGTTTATATGTTATCGATCAACTGTCGGACACGAATTCGTTTGTGCCAGTATTGTTAGTTCACCTAATATCGTGTGACTGGCGATTGGATTTCTTAACCCTCCTGCCTCTTCGAGGCACCCTCCCTATTAGGGAGGGCATTTAAAGATGACCTTCGTGAGGAATTACCAATTTTCCCCGCGGGGTCAGATTGCCGCCCCTGAGAGGGGCGGAAGCGCGCAGCGCAGGTGGGGTTCAAGTTAAATGAAAGCACCTGCTTTCAAAAATGTGGCTGGGAACTGTGCTGTCACGGACAGGGCAATTACTGAAGAACGTGATCAAATTGCCCTGGCACTACAGTTGGCGTCAGGCCTTTACAGGCGGGGAATCGGCTAGGTTTTTACATCTTCGCGGACAGGGCAATTACTGAAGAGCCTGATCAAATTGCCCCGTCCCTACGGCCGGCGTCAGGCCTTTACAGGCGGGGAATCGGCTATGTTTTTACATCTTCGCGGACAGGGCAATTACTGTGGAGCGTGTTCAAATTGTCCCGTCCCTACGGCCGGCGTCACGCCTCTACAGGTGGGGAATCGGCTAGGTTTTTACACCTTCGCGGATAGGGCAATTAGTGAAGAACGTAATCAAATTGTCCTGTCCCTTCTACGGCGAATCATGTAGGGGATTTGCAAATTGATCCGACCCTACGGCGGGCGGGAAAAAGAAAGCGAGCGCAAACCGCTCGCTTGTCTCTGACTTGATTGATAAAAAAATTAGGGACGCTCAGCATTCATCCGCAAAATAGTTGAATGCCATGACGCCGGGACCGGCATGCACAACGATCGCCATGTGCATGGCATAGACCGGCACATTGTCGATCTCCGTCACCTCGCCCAGCATGCGCGCCAGTTCGTGCGCCTTTTCTTCCGCGCCGGCCTGCATGACATTCAGGTAGCTTGCCGGCTTGTGCGGACATTCCAGTTTGACCTGTTCGACCAGGTAATTGATGGCTTTCTTATGCGTGCGCTGACTGCTGTGGCTGACCACCAGCCCATCCTTAAGCGCCAGAATCGGCTTGACCTGCAGCATGCTGCCGATCAGATATTTGGCTTTGCCGATCCGCCCGCCTTTCTCGAGGTACTTGAGCGTATCGACGATGAAATAGGTGCGCTCGGTGCGCTTCATGGCGTCCAGCCGGGCTAAAATCTGCTGCAGCTCGGCACCAGCCTCGGCCATCTTGACCGCTTCCTTCACCATCGACGCCAGCCCGCCGCAAATGGTCAGGCTGTCGAAGACGTGGATTTTCGCGTTTGGAAAATCCTGCGCGGCGGTGACGGCGCTTCTGACTGTTCCGCTCAGTTCAGCCGAAGGCGCGATGACCAGGATATCCTGCCCGTCCATCATGGCCTGCCGGTAGATAGGGTAATACAATGCCGGCGGCGGCGCGGCTGTCTTGGGGAAATACGGCGAGGTCTCGAGCATCTCCATAAAGGTGGCCAGATCGATCTCGTTATCATCGCGGTAGGACTTTTCACCGAAGATGATGATCTGCGGGACGATCGGGATGTTATGGGCCGCAACATACTCAGCCGGCAAACAGGCAGTTGTATCCGTGACAATTCTTACACGCATCCAGTCACCTATTTCTTACGCCTGCTCTTGCAGGAGCAGAACAAATTCGCGCAGCAGCACTTGCTCTTCCTGGTCGGCTTTTTCATCGCGCGCGATAATGCCCACAGCCCCAGCGTCGCTCCAGCCAGTCCAGCCGCCTTGAGAACGTTACGCAGGCTGCGCACAGGCGGCACCTTGTAGAAGGTGAACCAGGTAAGGGAGGAGATCTCGAGGCGGTCGACCTCGCCCAGGTTGTTCTCCTTGAACGCCAGACAAGCGCGTTTGCCGTCACTGACGTACTCGAAGTTGTAGGGGTTGCCGTTGGCGATCGGATAGAGTTTAACGCCGTCTTTCCACGCCCCAGTGAGCGACTTGGCCATCAGGCTGTTGTCCTTGATATACACTTCCATCTCGCCGCCGTAGGTGAGGTAGTTGCGCAGGTTGCTGTTGATGCCCTTGTACGGCTGGTAAACGCCAACCAGCCGCGGCCAGATATGCGGCATACCAATCACACCCGGCTTCGGCAGACGCGAGTCAAAATCTTCGAGGCCGATCAGCGAGCGCAGCAGGTTTTCGCCGAAGCTGTAGATGGCGCGCGTGGCGGTGTTGGACCAGACGATCAAGCCCAGCTTGTCATCGGGCGAGACCCACAGCGACGAGTTGAAGCCGGGCACCGCGCCGCCATGCCAGGCGGACCAGTGACCGTCCTCGTTCTCGAGGTGGAAGCCCAGCCCCATGCCAGCCAGATGTTCATCGGGCTGGAAATGCGGCGTCATCATCATCTTCAGGGTCTCGGGTTGGAGGACGGTGCCGTGCTCATTGGTGCCGCCATTCATCAGCGCCTTGAGGTACAGGCACATTTCGTTGACGCTCGAGTAGGTTGTGCCGGCAGCCTGTCCGGGGAAGATGGTATGCTCGGCCGATTCGAGCCTGCCTTTGACATTCTCATAGCCCTGTGCGAGATTGTGCCGGACGCGTTCGCTGAAATCGAAGTCGGTCTTGAACATGCCCAGCGGTTCGAAGACGTGTTCGAGCATATAGCTGGCAAAACTCTGCCCGCTCAGGTCAGCCACAAGCTGACCCAGCGTGGCGTAGGCATTGTTGGCGTAGGCCCACTTCTTCTCGGGGTAAACATCCGGTCGCAGCACGCCGCTGTAGTATTCAGCCAGGGTGGGCAGGGCGTCATCGGGTTTGTAGCGTGTGCCATACTGCTTGAGCACCAGCGCCTTGAAGAGGTCCTTGTTGTCGCGCAGTTCGCCCACACCAGAGGTATGCGTCAGCACCTGGCGGATGGTGACGGGCGGCGCGTCGGGGTCATTATGCTCAATTTTGTACGAGCGCAAATGGGTGTTGATCGAGTCGTCCAGGTTGAAGAGCTTCTTCTCCCACAACTGCATGACGGCGATAGCGGTGAAGGTCTTGGAGATCGACGCGATGCGGAAGGTGGTATCAGCGGTGAGCGGCTCCTTGCTGGCGAGGTTCGCCAGGCCGTACCCCTTGGCAAAGATTACCTTGCCATCCTGAACGATGCCCAGACCCAGACCGGTCAAAAGGTGCTTGTTCATCATCTTCGCGACGCGTTCGTCAATCGTTTGCAGCGTTGTTTTAACCGATTTTTCAGTCATGGGACTCCTCATGTCAACTGGCGTTATGGATAATGATTACATTGTACACTAAGCCAGGGCGAGGCAGTGTAGAAGTTTTGCTTTGGGGTATGGGATTGGTATTGCCTGAATTGGTGTGGATGCAGCCAGGAGTTGCTGCCAGGCTGGTTATCAGCTTTGAGCTGCTGTCTTCTTAGCGGAAATGGAAGCGCGCTCAGTTATTTTTCCACGCTGGTTTCCCAGCCATCGTACTCGCCCTCGTACTCCTGAGCCTGTGACCACAAGGGCAGCACGATCTCATCGATGCCGGCGAAATCGATTTTATCGACGCGGGAGAAGCGCAGCTTCCATGAGCCAGCCTCGGTTTGCCCCTTCTCGATTACACGGTATCCCTGGCTGAGGACAAAATCCTCATAGCGCGCCAGAGCTGTCTGATCCTTGAAGTACGCCCAGTGGAAGACCTCGCGCGGCAGGCTGAGGCTGTCGCCGCTCTTCTGAAGCTGATAGATCACGAGCTGGTTGTTGATGCTCTGAAGCTGCAACGGGCTGGGATAGAACTGCTCGAGATAGACCACCCAGCGCGGGTCTTCCCTGGCCGAAAAGCGCAGCCCGTGCGCCTGTGCCAGCTCAGTTAGCGCAGATTTGAACTCTTCCGCGGCGGCGTGGTCTGGCAGGTAGTAATGCATCTGGCGCTCGCGCTTGTAAGTCACGTTGACAACATGCAGGACCGGCAGATGCTTGAGGGCAGCTTCGATCTGGGTTTCGATCGACCAGAGCGCTTGGGCGGTTGCGGCGTCTGGCAGCAGGTCAGTGCGCATGGTCTGGAAGGGCAGGGTCAGCAGCAGGCGGGTGGGGTAGGCCGCAACCGGCGCGATAGCTGCCAGACCGAGATCAATCAGGATCGATTGCGGCAGCCCGTCCATGGAGGTGAGATAGGAATGCCAGTTGGACTGGTATGCCGGAGGCGCGATCTTCTTGCCGAATAGTTTTTTGAACATTGATGATGCCTCCCAGACCCGATAGGGTTTTATGCAGTCCAGCCGAGCGCGACCCATGGCAAGTTGCCTGCACGCCCATGCCCGTGATTATAATAGAGCCACTATTAACAATACCTGATAAAGGATAAAGCCTGTGAGAGAAAAGCTCCTTTACCGTGTCGCGCTCGTTCTGATCCCGCTGATTTTGCTGGCGTGTTACATGCCCGGCACCGCGGAATACCGCAACCGCCCGACGGCCACGCCCAACTTCGCCACGCAGCTTTATCTCTCTACGCTGACACCCTATGTCAGCGGTACGCCTTCACCCTTGCCCGGCACACCGGCCGCGCCCGGTGCTCCGACGGCGCCCCATCTGCTGCCGACCAATACCGGCGCACCTGCCCAATATCCGACCATGCTGCCTTCCACAGCGCCGACCCGCAACTGGCCTGGCGGCGCGCCTGCCGGCAAGATCGTCTATACCTGCTATCTCCAGGGCTATGATCAGATCTGCCTGATCAATGCCGACGGCAGCAACCCGCGCCAGCTCACCGACGTCAAGGCGACCAACTTCTACGCATCGCTCTCACCTGACGGGCAGGAGGTGGTTTTCTCATCCAACCGTTCCGGCAGATTCGAGATCTACAGCGTCGATATCCATGGCAACAACCTCACCAAGCTGACCAACAACATCGGCTCGCTGTACGCGCCCGAGATTTCGCCCGACGGCAAGACGATCGTCTTCACAAACCACGTCAACAACCGCCAGTCGCTGTGGGTGATGGACCGCGATGGCAGCAACCCGCACATCCTCACCAGCGGCAACCTGAGCGAGATCGACGGCTCCTGGTCGTCGGATGGCAGCAAGCTGGCATTCGTCTCTGACCGCAGCGGCTCGAACCAGCTCTACACCATGGACTCAAACGGCGGATCGGCTTTTCAGGTCACCAACCTGGGTGACATGGGCGGGCGTAACGACTGGTCGCCGGACGGCAGCCAGCTCACCTTTTACGCCGGCCCCGGCAAGCCGACCTGGGACCGCAACATCTATGTCATCAATGCCAATGGCACCGGCATGACCAAGCTGACCAACGGCGGCGACAACCTTGGTCCTACCTGGTCGCCCGACGGCAACTGGATTGCCTTCACCACTATCCGCACCGGCAATAACGAAATTTTCATCATGCGCCCCGACGGCACCGGTCTGGTCAATCTGACCAGCAACACGCGTTCTGACTGGCAGCCGCGCTGGGGGCCGTAATCTGAAACAGGAGCCTGAGATGACCAATCGTCTGGATGAGTTCGAAGCCTATCGCAAGAAAATGAATAAGCGCGTCAACAGCCTGGAGCACCTGGGCATCAAGCGATTTTTCAATCTTGATACCGCCGCTTATCGGGACGGCGCCCTGGACGCACGCACCAAGGAGCTGCTTGGTCTGGTCGCCTCGATGGTGCTGCGCTGCAATGATTGCATCGACTATCACATCCTGCAATGCGTCAGCGCCGGCTTTACTGACGAAGAACTGCACGATGCTTTCAATGTCGCCCTGGTCGTTGGCGGCAGCATTGTCATCCCGCATTTACGTCACGCTGTCGAAACGCTGGACTTGTGCCGGCAGCGCGCGTCTGATTCCCATTCCATCTGAAAGAGGTTCCCATGAATCCCGTAGACCTGCAGCGCCTCAACCCTTCCGACCTCGCCGTCGCGTTTATCGATCATCAGCCGCGTGTGCTGACCGCCATGTTCGGCAAGAGCTCCGAACGCGTTGTGCGTAACGCGCGCATCCTGGCTCAGGCATCGGCGGAGTTCAACTTGCCGATCATCGTCACCGAGCAATATTCCAAAGGCCTTGGCAATACCGCCGAGGAGCTGAGGGAGGTGCTGCCGGTGTATCAGCCGATCGAAAAACTGCATTTTGACTGCACGCTCGAACCGGCATTCATGCAGGCGCTCGAGGCGACCGGCAAAAAGCAGGTCATCATCAGCGGGGTGGAGGCGCATGTCTGCCTGTATCAGAGCTGCCTGGGACTGCTCAGCAAGGGCTATCAGGTCTTTTGTGCTGCCGATGCCGTCTCCAGCCGCAAGCGCTTCAACTGGCGCAACGCGCTCGAGAACATGCGTCTGGCGGGAGCCGCGGTCGAATCGACCGAAATGTTGGTCTTTCAACTGGCTGATGCCAGCAACAAGGAAGTCTTCAAGAAACTATCCTCCTGGATGAAATAAAGGCAGGCGAACATCATGGCAATCAACGACTCACCTTATTCAAACTGGCTCGAGATCAATCTGGGCGCGGTGGAGCGCAACGTTCAAAGCGTGCTGAAACAGACTGGTGTCGATCTGATGGCAGCGGTCAAGGCCAATGCCTATGGGCATGGCGCGGTGGCCTGCGGAAAAGCCGCGCTGGCTGGCGGTGCGAAATGGCTGGCGGTCGCGCGCTATGACGAGGCAAACGAGCTGCGCGAGGCCGGCATCACCGCACCGATTCTGAACCTGGGCATCATGACGCCGCAGGAATATGAGCTGGCGATCGAAGAAGATATCACGCTTGTGCTTTCCGGTTTTGACGTGGCGAATGTGATCTCGATGTGCGCCAACAGGGCTGGCAAACCGGCGCGGGTGCATATGGCGATTGAGACCGGCATGGGCCGGCTTGGCGTGATGCCCGAACAGGCGGCTGATCTGGCGCAGCATCTGCGCGACCTCGGCAACGTCGAGCTGGATGGCGTCTTCAGTCATTTTGCCAATTCGGACGTGGACAGCCATCCGGTGACCGCGTCGCAGTTGAAACAATTCAACCTGGCGCTGGATAACCTGCACGCTGCCGGTTTTGAGCCGCGCTGGGTGCATCATGCCAACTCGGGGGCGTTGTATGCTTTGCCTGAAGCGCGCTTCAATCTGGTACGCGGAGGTCAGGCGGTGCTGGGGCTCAACCCATACAATTACCGTGGCATGCCGGCAGAATGGGAGCCGGCGCTGACCGCCTGGAAGGCGCACCTGGTCTCGTGCAAGATGCTGCCGAAGGGCTCGACGGTCGGTTATGGCTCAACCTACACCACGAGCGGGGATGAGATCATCGGCGTGCTGTCGGTCGGCTTTGGCGATGGCATCCGCCGGGTGCAGAAGCTTGAGGTGCTGATCGGAGGCGAGCGCGTGCCGATGGTCGGCTCGACCTGCATGGATGTGATCATGGTCCGGCTGCCGCGTGCGTATCCGCTGTATGAGGAAGTGGTGCTGATCGGCAGTCAGGGCGAGGCGAGTATATCGATCGAGGAATTCGCGGCGATGAACGGGACGGTGCATGTGGATATCAGCACGCTGGTGAACAAGCGCGTCCCCCGGTTGTATTACCGGACGTAGGGATTTGACGGGTTGGAGATCGCAACCCGCCCTACATCTGCTGCCACCTTCATACAGGCACGAGTGGATAATAGTTGATTTTACGAAATGGGTGTAACCCCTCAGGCATTGCGCGCTACCGCCCTCTCTCAGGGGCGGCATTTTGGATATAGAAGTCGCTTCTAAACTAAGAACCGGCCCGCCCTACGTCCTATGTGTCTTCACTACTTACTGTCCCAGCTGCTTCGGGTCAACGCGGATGAGCTTGTCATCCCCGTTGCTGGTGAGCAGATAGAACAGCCCGTCGGGACCGAGCACGACGGTGCGCAGACGTCCGAACTCGTTCTTGAAATATGTCTCCAGCGAAGCGAGCGAGGGGTTGTAGGTCGGCACGGCATATAGCGCCGCACCGCGCAGACCGGCGAAATAGATCATATCGTCGAGGATGAGCATGCCGGAAGGCGCCCAGGTATCGCTGCGGGTCGATTCGACCAGCGGCGTGACCATGCCGTCACGCGTCTCCAGCCCGCGAATGACCGGCCAGCCGTAATTCTTGCCGGCCTCAATCAGATTGACCTCGTCATTGCCGGACTCAAAGCCGCTGGGACCGTGCTCGGTCGCCCATAGCCGTCCCTGACTGTCCCAAGCCAATCCCTGCGGATTGCGATGGCCATAGCTATAGACCGCCGTGCCGAATGGGTTGTCTGGCGGCAGGGAGCCATCATCCCGCAGGCGCAAAATCTTGCCGGCCAGCGAGTTGAGGTCCTGCGCGCTTTGCGGGTTGCCGGCATCACCGGTGGTGATGTAGAGATAGCCATCTGGTCCGAAGGCGATGCGACCGCCATCGTGATAGCGCGCGCCGGGCAGGTTGTCGATGATCAGCAGCTTGTCGCTCAGGGTGTGATCGCGATAGACATAGCGCTCAACGCGATTGATGACCTGGTCATTCTGGATGGTTGTGAAGTAGAGGTAAAGATAATTGTTGGCCGCGAACTCAGGGTGCAGCGCCATGCCGAGCAGCCCGCCTTCGCCCTGATGATGCACGCCTTCAACGGTCAGCTTGCCTTGAGGGCTGCCGAGCAGAGTCAGGACGCCGGGGCGCTCGGTCAGCAGCATGCCGCCATCGGGCAGGAAGACCAGCTCCCAGGGCAGGTTCAGCCCCTCGGCAATGACTTCGACCGCTGGCGGAGGTTCTGCTGGCGAGGTAGGTGCTTCGGTAGGGGAGACTGTCTCCGGGCTGGCAGCCTGTGTCGCGGCTGGTTCGGTCGCCGGCGGGGCAGGCTCTGTGATTGCCGCTGCGACAATCACCGGCGTCGGGAGATCAGCGACAGTTGCGGGCAGCGGTGCGGGGGTGGCGGCTGGCGCGCAGGCGCTGAGCAGCAGCCCGGCCAGAAGTAATAGTGATAAGGGTGTCAGCTTCATATATACCTCTTTGCATAGCTATAATGTACCGAATAATTAAGACAATGTATCACAAGCGGGTTGCGTTTGTCCAATCGCGGCTGGGGGATGGGAAGTAAAAAGGTCATCCTGATTCAGGATGACCTTGATGAGTCTGGGGCGGGGCAGGGGTTAGGCCTGCGACAGTGCCTGATCGAGATCCCAGAAGATATCTTCGACGTCTTCGAGTCCGATGGAGAGCCGGACGAAATCTGGCGAAACGCCGGCAGCCTTCTGCTGGGCCTCGTTGAGCTGGCTGTGGGTGGTGCTGGCAGGGTGGATGGCGAGTGTCTTGGCATCACCGACGTTGGCGAGGTGACCCGCCAGCTTGAGACTGTTGATGAACCTCGCGCCGGCTTCACGTCCGCCCTTGACGCCGAAGCCCATGATGGCGCCGGGTCCCTTCGGCAGGTACTTTTTCGCCCGTTCGTGATCGGGATGACTGGCGAGACCGGGGTAAGCGACCCAACTCACTTTGTCATGCGCCTCGAGGAATTCAGCCACCTTGCGCGCGTTCTCGACGTGCTTGTCCATGCGCAGGCTGAGGGTCTCGAGACCGATCAGATTGAGCCAGGAGTTGAAGGGCGACTGGCAGGCGCCGATATCACGCAGCACCTGGGCACGGGCGCGCAGGATGAATCCGCCGGGGCCAGTATCGGCGAAGACGATGCCGTGATAGGAGGCATCGGGCGTGGTGAAGTTGGGGAAGCGACCGCTGGCGCGCCAGTCGAAATTGCCGCCGTCAACGATCGCGCCGCCGATCGAGTTGCCATGACCGTTGATGAATTTGGTCGTCGAATGCGTGACGATGTTGGCACCCCATTCGAAAGGCCGGCACAAGTAAGGCGAGGCGAAGGTGTTATCGATCATCAGCGGTATGCCAATCTCCTTGGCAATGGCAGAGACTTCCTCGAAGGGGAAGACGTTGATGCCGGGGTTGCCGAGCGTCTCGCCGTAGAAAAGCTTGGTGTTGGGTTTGGTAGCGCGGCGGAAGTTCTCGGGGTCGCTGGAGTCGATCAGGGTCACTTCGATGCCGAGACGCGGGAAGGTGTAGAAGAACTGGCTGAAGGTACCGCCGTAGAGTTTCTCGCTGGAGACGATGTGATCGCCTGCCTGGCAGATCGCGAGGATGGCCATGGCTTGTGCGGCATGTCCGGAGCTGGCTGCCAGCGCACCGACACCGCCTTCAAGGCTGGCAAGGCGTTCTTCAAAAACCCCGTTGGTAGGGTTCATGATGCGGGAGTAAATGTTGCCGGTTTCTTCGAGCGCGAACAGCCGGGCGGCGTGCTCGGTGCTTTGGAAGGCGTAGGCCGTGGTCTGATAAAGGGGGACGGCATAGGAGCCGGTGGCCTGGTCAGGGTTCTGGCCGGCGTGGAGCTGACGGGTGGAAAAGCCAAAATCACGTTCGGAAAGATCTGTCATGGTACCTCCAAATAATAAAAGGCTCTGGCGGTCTGGCTGCCAGCGTGTTCCCGATATTATAGACGTTATGGTGTCAAATGTCTAAAGTAGGAAGTGGGAGAGAGGGGATAGTGTGTGATTTGGGCATGCGGCGGCATGGGTCGGACGCTGTTGTTTGTGCCCCGCCCAACAGGTTGACCCCCACCTGCATAATAGGCGATGTGGCTCGGACGCTGTTGTTTGTGCCCGACATTTCGAGATTGGCGGGACGTGGGACGTGTCCCGCCCTACGCCTGAAGTCGAGGGACCGACGTGATTTTACACGTAGGGCTGGCGCACGCGCCAGCCGTGATGGGATGGAGTTTGTCAAACCCCTCCGTCGCCTCACGAAAGCGTTCGGCGCCAGCTCCCCTTGTCATTGGAGGACGAAGAACCAGCACGAATGAATTGGAGCGCATGTCAATGTGGATTGGGCACCGTTGTTTGTGCCCGACATTATCATGACGGCGGGTCGGGGACTGTGTCCCGCCCTACGCTGGTTAACCCCATCAACGTAACAGGCAATGTGGATAGGACGCAGTTGAATGCGTCCGACATTTCAATGACGGCGGATCGAAGAACGTGATCCGCCCTACGTCTAAACCTTGTTCATTTTGGCAGGTACCGGGTTACCACCTAAGTTTTACCTCGCGCGCAACTGCCTCAGCCCGCGAAAAAGACCATCCTGAATTTCAAGGATAGTCTTGATGCGCTTTCCTCTACGAAAGGGTTATTTTATGATGGGCCTCGTAGGCGTGAGAGTGGGAATTGCAGTGGGTCGGGTCGTCGGATAGACAGGCTGCGTTGGCGCTGCAGAAGCACATTGACGCACAAATATCGATTGATAAACGTCAGAGCGAATAAGGCCGCCATCAGGATTTTCAATGACGAACTGAACCGCTAGTCCGCCAGTATGATCTGCGCCCCAAAGTCCTCTATTCAACCAGCTTTCGTACTGAGGCGAGGCGAAAGGCGTGAGCTCGATACCATATGAACCATTTCCAGAATGGTTCATGTACGTATTCTCCCACTCTGCAGCCTCACCAGTATTGTTGTTTTGTAACCGGTAGAACACAAATACCCCGCGTATGTTTTGCCAATTATTTACACTTATGTTCATATTGACACGGCTCGGTGGATAACAACCCTGGCCAAACACAATTTCTTGCGGACTGAACGAAGGCGATCCAACAAACCCTGCCGGCAACGGTGTTGGGATGGCGGTATTGGTTGGTATTGCGGTGGCCGTCAGCGTCATCGTTGGTTCAGGTGTGAGGGTCTGTGTAGGCGTGGGAGTAGTCGATCCAACGAAAACCAGCACTTCTACTGGCTCGCTCCAGGATCCCGCCTGGTTTTGTCCGCGCACTTTAATCCTGTATTCGCCCACGTCAGGCGGTGACCAGATATGCCTGAAGGCAGCGAGAGTCTGTCCAGCCGGCGCATCGAGCGTTGTCAATACACTCTCATCGACACTGATTTCGGCTCGGGATGCGGCATTTTCATCGGAGACATGCACAACAATCTCAAAGGGAGCTAACGGAATACGCATCCGATTTAGCGGAGAGTCTATCCAGGTTTCAGGTATGTCTGCTGCATCCTGACTTGTAACATTGATTGCCTGAAGCCCCAAGCCAGCGACAGCAACAATCAGAACAACAGCAACCAAGAGGGCATTTTTCATGATACTCACTCTTTTTTCGATTTCGGATTCTGGAATTCCCAACTTTCGGGTGAGGCGCCCGTACAAGGCACATAGAATTCGCTGCTCCCTTCAGGGGCAAGACAGTATTCTCCAATAGTAATAATTGAGTCTTTTCCAAAGTAAGACGAAGAAAAATCAAAAGGTTCACCTGGCGTTTCTTTGCCGCAATCGGCTCGGTGCGATTTGGAACATGGGACCAGCGGGATGAGGAGTTCTACAGATTGACCAGGTTCAAGTTTTGGGAACCGTTCATCAACCGGGTCAAAGGTCATCGTCTTTTCTCCAGCATAATCTCCGGTTGTTGTGATCCCTATTTTCAGCCGTCTCCATGTGTACAACTGATTCTCATCATATTCGAGCGTTTCAGGCGTCGTTTTTCGGGTGATGAGAAGCTTAATTACACCAGGGGAGTCAGTAGCACCTCGGGCTGGCATGACCTTGATGTTGTCCGGCAAGCAGAGCGGCTTTTCATACCCATGCCGGCGTAACCCTTCAAGGTCATAACAGGCCGGCTGACTGGCAATTTGATGAATTTGTTCTATCTCTTCGCGCAGCACCCGTTCGATCTCTTCTCTGCACTTGCTATCTTCCTTGCAAAGCTCGCTGATCAGCGATTCATCAAGTCCGGTCATTCCTTTTTCAAGCTCGGACATGATGTTGATGAATAGGATGGCCAAATTTTCTGAAAGCACTTCCTCCGATTGAGGCAAATCAGGAGGAAGACCTGTTAAATACGTCACAGTGTAATCGACGACTTTCCTTATTCGCCCTTTGCACGTATCGCCACATCCACCCGGTATGATATATGCGACGCCCAGCGTCACCTGCTTTTTTGCGTAATCGTAAGCAAAGGCAACCCAGTCATATCCTTCTACAAGATTTTTTAAGAAGCCCTCAACCAGAATACACTTTGATTCCTTCCAGAATCCTTCGCATTTGTCCTGCAATTCTTTCTTCAAGTCTTGCGGACATACCTTTTGCCCGGGTTGGTATCTGCCGGAAGGGTCGTGTTCGATAATGACACAGCCCCAGGTAAACGAAGCCACGAAATTAGGCGGCATGTAGCTTTCACGGAAGACTTTGATGTCAAACGCACTTAATAGTTCGGATTGCAGTGGCGGCAAATTGGTCGGCTGTTTGAAAAATGTATCCCCGTTGATCGTAACGACATTCGTAAATTGATCTTTTACCAAACCCGATACGGCATTAACCGGGTCAACCCGAACATAGACAGTGTACTTATCGTACTTATCATTTGGCGCCCATGGGTTTTCGGTTTCAGAGTAAACAGTATCAGACAGCGACACCGTAAACGTGAAGGGTTTATGCGCCGAAGGGTTTTGCTCATTCATCTTCTTGTCAACAAACACTCTTTTGCCAAACCCGCCATACGGGTCTTCATAAGGGTCCAGAGCCATCTGCAATCTAAATGCACCAACCGCAGACAACTTGCTGGGGATGATCATGAATTTATATTCGCGGCTTTTACCATCTTCCCAGAACGGGATATACGCGCTCGTGCTCCACGCTCCATGACCTTTTTCACAGCCATCTTCTCCCGGTACCGAACATATCAGCAGGATGACCCGATGAATGTCATACTTATATTTTCCGGCATGCACTAATTCGCCGCCTTGCCAGCCCCATATGTCCAGAAATAGATCCAGGTCTGGTTCCGGCACTTCTTTCAGCAATGTATCCAGATAACTGTAAATATTTAATGGCTTGCCGGAATTGGGGAGAAAGAAATGGTTGCCAGCGGGCATGCGGCGCGCTTTGCCTGGTTTACCATCACCCAGGTCCATTTGAACATAAAAGTAGGCCAGGTCCATGCCTTTGGGCAGCAATAAGTTGCCATCCTTATCGACTCTGACGGTCAACTCTTCGATTGGGACCTGCCCAGGCTTACATTTTTCAGGATCCAGTTTAATCAGGTCCATACTGGTCGACCATGACCCCAATTCGTTGTATACCCTGACGATATACTTCAGATTTCCATATTGATCCTTATCAATAAACTCCCGGACAGGATAATCCTTCAGATCCACCACTTCGGGGAAGTGAAAGACCGTTTCGAAGTCACCGCCATCCCGGGATCGGTAAATGACAAAACCATCTTCGTAACCACCATCCGATTGATAGATGTCCTGGTATTTTTCCAGAACCTTATCTGGCATCACAAATCTTACGGAGCAACCAACAGCTTCCACCTGCACTTCAAAATAGGGAGATGGAACTTTCTTCCTTGTGGGTTTAGACAGCTTTTCTTCGAGTTCTTTCGCTTTCTCAATAAAAGTGGGTTCGAAAACTATTGGCTTGAATGGGGTTTGAATAAATATAAAAGGCGGAATCTTCGATTTCTCTTCTTCAGATATCCCAGGCTCCTCCTTTTCAGAAGGAATTTCTTTTGGTTCCTCGTGATCTCCTTCAGTATTCTGAGGCGGAAATAAACCCTGATGTTCAAGCGCCTTGTTTACAGATACCCAGTCTATGCCTATATGCTGCAGTTCTATGGGTAACGCTGGTTTTTCTGTCGCGTCAAATTCCTCAACCGCGCCTTCCTCAGGCGGGGGCTGTAAGAACGCTTCTTCGTTCCCTGCCGGAATCTCCTCACCTTGGATCACATTCGGGTTGCTGATTGGCTCCGGGTCATTGGGGATAAATATCTCCTGGCCGGTTTCAAGCGGTTTGCTCGGATTCAGGTGCGGATTGTAGGCGAGCAACTGCTCTACAGTCAGATTTGCTTTCGCGGCGATGGATTCCAGCGTATCCCCTTCTTCCGCCAGGATGAGCGTATTGGTATTGCTGATTCCCTCTGCTTTTAGCAATAATGGTTGAGAAAAACTGTTGGCGCCGAATATATCAGTCCCTTTTACGATTAAAGTGAATCCCCCTTCAGCGCCGGGCTGCCATTGCCAGCGTTCAGATATTTCAGTTGGATCAAGCGCGTCAATGACGCTGTAACTCTGGTACAGTTTGTCATTGATATACAACTCCAGTGTTTCCAGAGGATATGTACTGACCGCATCCACAAATAATGGGATATAGGCGTTCGTTGTCCACCCCGCATGATTATAGGGCGAATTGATCTCGATAGTGATTATGGAGGGGTCTCTCTCAGGTTCTTGTTGCAGGAAAGGTATGCGGTCCTGATAGGTGACCAGCAATAATCCTGCGACGGCTACGACCAATACACAAACCATCACCGCGGCCGCGGCAGCCAGCAGCCATGCGACAACCTTTGATTTATTTGCTGTATTTCGAGCATTTGTCATCAGTGCTAAACCTCCCCCCAAAAAAGCCGGGAATGGATGCTCATCGATATAACCCCCATTAACTTTGTATAAATATTAGTGTACATGATTCGAGAGTAAAGAACAACAGCCGTGCGGCGCGGTCAGGGGGCGGATGGGGGTGAGGTAAATCTCTCCGGATCGGCAGAATTGAATTCGCGCCTTATGCCAGTGTAGGTTGTTGACCATTGTATGTGCGGGACTAATTCTTGTAAGACGTCGAGGGGACGACGTGATTTTTCACGTAGGGCTGGCGCACGCGCCAGCCGTGTTTGGGATGGAGTTTATCAAATACCTCCGTCGCCTCACAGCGAGCGCTCGGCGCCACCTCCCCTTGTCATTGGAGGACGAAGATCATGCAAGAATGAATTCGCATTGGACGAGATTCTTACCGGCGGGACGTGAGACGTGTCCCGCCCTACGACTGATTTAACCCCACCTGCGCTGCGCGCTTCCGCCCCTCTCAGGGGCGGCATGTGAACCCTGCAAGGTTGGCGCATCACCGTCGTAATCCTGAATACGCGATGTATGCAAGTGTAGATTATGCGACGTATTGTGTGCCCGACAGTGACATTACCGGCGGGACGTGGAACGCGTCCCGCCCTACGCCTGTATTAACCCCACCTGCGCTGCGCGCTTCCGCCCCTCTCAGGGGCGGCATGTGAACCCCACAAGGTTGGCGCATTAAAGTCGTAATCCTGAATTCGCGATATATGCAAGTGTAGGTTAGGCGACGTATTATGTGCCCGACATTTCGAGATAAGCGGGACGTGGTGCGTGTCCCGCCCTACGCCTGTATAAACCCCACCTGCGCTGCGCGCTTCCGCCTCTCTCAGGGGCGGCATATGAAGCTTGCTTGCTAACGTATTAGTCATCATCCTGAGTGGCGGGTCGGCGAACGTGTCCCGCCCTACGACTGACTGTTATCCATTTACCTCACCCCACGTTTTTGAGCACCTTGAGCGCGGAGATGGTGACGTATTTGTTCGGCTTCTTATTGCGCCCGAGGTTGACCAGCATCTTGCCGTCATAGGAGTACTCCTGCAGCCAGGCGCCGGTATCGGTTTGCCTGGAGCGGATGAACGCCAGCGTGGATTGCAGGCGCGGATCCTTGCCATAGCCCAACGTGACCAGCGCATCAGCCACCTCGAGCAGATTGCTGATGTAAAACAGCGGGAAGCCGAGCTTCCACCAGTTGCCGCTCGGCTTGGCGGCATAGGGGTGCGCCCACTCGGCTGCCATCGGATCTGCGTTAAGCAGGAATTCGGCGCCAATGTCAATGGCCGTCCGGACGGCTGGCGTGATCAGCGTTTTCGGCAGCAGAGCCAGCGCCGACATGACTTTGGCTGCGCCCCAGGCGCACGGCTGTTTGTCATTGGCAGCGCAGACGAACAGCGGGCCGCATTTGCCGCCGGCATAGTAGCGGTTTTTGGTGGAGCGGTCACCGACCGGCGCGATGCCTTCACCGGTGACGGTGCGCGCCATCCAGTCCACCGCAGCCGACAGGCGCGGGTCGTTGATGCCCATGCGCAGCAGGCTGGCGACCATGTTGCCCTGCAGACAGTCCGCCGTCCAGGCGGCGCTGGAGCCGGCCGTGATCTGTCCGCCCGGCTGAAATGCCTGATCCAGATAATACATTGCGGCCGTAATCAGTCGTGGATCGTAAGCCGCGTCAGCGCCAAGCTGAGCGAGCGCCAGCAGCGTCCAGACTGTGCCGCTGTACTTGGGGCTGTACCCGGTGCCGGGTTTCTCCCACCAGCCCTCGGGGTCCATCTTGTCCAGCAGCGCGGTGATAGGCCCGGATTGATGCGCGGCTTCCGCGACTGCCCGATATTCGGGCGAGGAGCGAGGCGTCTCGAGCAGGTAGCGATGGGTCAGCAGCCGCGCGGCGGGGTCATCTTCTTCCAGCAGCCAGGGGAATGGATCGGCTTTCAGATCAGCGCGCCAGTCAGTCTTCTTTTTCATGTCACACCTGAATATCAGAGAGGGTTTTGTCAAGCAGCGTCCGATAGTTGCTGCCGGGGGTGATGCTGCCAAGGACGACCGGGTGGGCGGCGCCAGTGGCGGAAGGCAGATTGCCGGGGCGGTTGTGCCAGCTCTCATACGCCAGAACGGCGAACGCGGCAGCCTCCTTGGCGTCGGAAGGCAGGCCAACTTCGCCAGACTCACGCACGAATGTTTGCGGCAATCCCGCGATAAGACCGCGAACCAGCGCCGGGTTGCGCGCGCCGCCGCCGGAGAGGATTAGTTCGTCAGGGAGGCTTGGTAAAAAGGCGTGCAAGGCATTGACGATGGCGCGGGTGGTGAAGGCGGAAAGCGTTGCCATGAAGTCTGCATCGGTCAGGCCGGCAGCACGCGCGCTGTCAAGCAGACGCAGCATATACTCACGGCTGAAGAGCTCGCGACCGGTGGTCTTCGGCGGCGCCAGCGCGAAATATGGTTCACCATCAATCCATTGCTGGAGCAGGTCGTCACGCACACCGCCGGTGAGCGCCAGGGCGCCATCGAGGTCATATGTCAACCTGCCGCCGCTGAGATAGCTGGCGGCGTCATCCAGCAGGCAGTTGCCGGGACCAGTGTCAAACGCCAGCACCTGCTGGTCGGATTGAGAGCGCGCGGGCAGCCAGGTGATATTGGCGATGCCGCCGATGTTGAGGCAAACGCGGCTGAGCGACGGGTGGCTGAACAGCAGTTGGTCGACATAAGCTACCAGCGGCGCGCCCTGACCGCCGGCTGCGATATCGCGCGGGCGGAAGTTGGCGATGGTCGTGATGCCGATGCATTCGGCCAGAATGGCGGGTTCACCAAGCTGCAGGGTTGAGGCGCCGGGGATGTGCCAGATCGTCTGACCATGGGAGCCGATAAGGTCAACGGCAGATGGAGCGACGCCAGCCTGCCGGCACAAATAGAGCACAGCGCCGGCAAAGCGTTCCGCGATCGCGAAATTAATTGCGCATAGGTATTCAGGTGAAGAGGTGCCCGGGCGGCTGGCCCGCAGGATATCATCACGCAGAGCAGGGGGGTGCGGCTGATGCAGGTGCGCCCGCAAGGTCCAGCGCAAGGCAGACGGCGCGCCGACAAGCTCCAGCAGGACAGCATCCACGCCGTCAGCCGATGTGCCGGACATCAGGCCTATGACCAACATAAATCACCCATAGGTAGCGGTACCGTGATCATGGCAGTTCAGGAAGGGCAGGTGGGCGTACGACCCAGATCTCGGTCTGCGGCGTGGAGAGCCACTCCAGTCCATCCTCGAGCACCAGCACATCTTCCTCGAGACCGATGAAGCCATAACCCTCAACCTGAACGCCCAGCTCGAGCGTAAAGATGTTTCCGGCTTCGACCAGCACCTCGGGCGTGGTGCCGTAACGCGGCCAGCGCGGACCAAGTATACCGGCGCCGTCATGGACGGAGCGTCCAACCTGGTGACCGACCGCGTGCTGATACTCGGGGTAGCCAAGAGAGGTGATGGACGCGCGTGCGGCCTGGTCGACCTGCCAGCCCGGCACACCCGGTTTGAGCACCTCCGCCGCGGCCAGAATGGCTGCCCGCACAGCGTCGAACCCTTGCCGCACCGCCTGCGGAATGCCCTCCTCACCCGGTTTGGCGACGTACCAGACGCGTTGGATATCGGAGACGTAATCATGGCGCACGACACCGATGTCCATATGCAGCAGTTCGCCAGCGGCAAGACGGCTGCCGGCATCAGGCAGAGTATGTCCGGGGCGCGAACCCGCGCCGGCGGTCACGTTCGGGCAGCTATCCCACGAAGGGATCACGCCGCGCTGCTGCATCAGATGGCGGACGCGGTTGAAGATGCTGACCTCGTCCAGGCCAGGTTCGATCTCGGCGGTGAACTGCGCCAGAATGCTCTCGGTCGTAGCAATGGCGCCACGCACCGCGGCGATCTCGGTAGGGGTCTTGCGCCCGCGCAGGGCAGCGATCACCGTCTCGGCGCTGATGAGACGGTCAGCGAAGGGGGTGCCGGCCAGCGCACCGGTCAGCAGCAGCCACAGGCCGTGGCTCAATCCGTTGGAAGCGCTGTCGTTGAGCGAATAATTCAGCCCGATGCTGTGCGGATTCAACCGCTGCAATTCGTCCAGCAATGCCGGGAAGATATCCTGGTCATAGGCGATGACCTTGTTATAGGCGCCCATTTTGCGGACGTTGTCGGCATCAAAGCGGCCGACGATGGCGATATGCTGGTCATCAGCGGTATGGATGAAAGCCGAGAGCCAGGTCATATTCATGCCGAGGATAAGCGGCAGGGCGGGGTCGGCCGTGAGGCTGGTTTCCTGCACAAAGGTCAGCCAGGCGTCAAGGCCGCGTTCCTTCAGCAGGGCAGCAGTTTGCGCCACTTTTTCATTCTGGATGGAAAAATCAGACATGCGACCTCCGGAGATATTGGGTTGAAACGAGTGTCTGTCGGTTGAAATTATTCTATCATCGGGCGCTTCGGAGCGGACGCGGCGGGGCGATTCGTCAGCCAGTGGACGATGATGTACAGCCAGGCCGGGAAGACCAGCGCCAGGAACATGCTCAGCTCGACCTGGAAAGCGTTCATCTTATAAGTCCACCAGACGAAGGGGAAGAGGATGAACTGTTTGTTGAGCACAAAGAGGCTGAAGAAGAGGATCAGGTTGAGCAGGAAACCAGGCGGCAGCAGCACGGCCAGCACCAGAGCCCAGAGCGGGTACCAGACCATGAACCAGGTGCTGCTGATGAGCAGGTAAAAGAGCAGGATGCTGACGCTGGCGCGGGTGAAACTCAGCCAGGAGCGGTCACGCCAAGCCTGCCAGCACTGATAGAGGATGAAGGCCAGCAGCAACAGGTTAGCAGCCAGGGGGATGATCTCGGAGAGCCAACCGGCGTCGTAGGTGCCGCGCAGGCCGGTGTAAAGGACGGACGCGATCGATGAACGAAAGGTGAGGGTGCGGCTGAGGATGGTCAGGATTTGCGGACCTTGCCAGAGCGGTGCATACGCCAGCACCAGCAGCGCGATTGAGGCAACGGCAGTGGTGACGAGATAGCGCAGGCGCGCGGCGAGCGATTGCAGATCACGCAACGCGATGATGCCGGCAACCGGCAGCAATATCACCGGGATGTATTTGAAGAGGGCGCCCATCAGCAGCGCCAGAACGGCCAGGGTGTAGCGTTTTTCGAACATCATCCAGGCGGCAAGGAGCATCCAGAATGCCATGGCGATGTCGTTGTGCCCGTTGCCGAAGGTCTCGAAGAGCAGCATCGGGTTCCATGCCAGCAGCAGTGTGGCGGGCAAGGCGCGCTCAGGGGCGGCTTTGCGCAGCATCAGAGCGACGACGGCGACCGAAGCGTAGAAAAATATGCCGGGCAGCAGCTTGAACGCCACCAGATTGGCTGCCAGACCGTCACCGCTCAGGCGGGCGACCAGTCCGCTGATAAGGACCCAGACCGGGCCGTAGAAGGATGCCTGATCCTTCCAGAAGGCGTAGTCGTAGAAGGGGTCCGCGGGGTATTGGCGGATCAGATCGACGTAGGGGTTGCCGCCATAGACGCCGAGGATGCGGGCGTGAAAGATGTAATCCCAGACGTCAGCCGCGGCGAAGGGATAGAGGCTGGTGAACAGTCCGGCGAAGAGCAGCGAGAAAAGGATGACGATCAGCCAAGAGTCGGGGTCCTGACGCTGGCGCAGGGTTTGATAGGCCAGCAGGTAGAGGGCGGCGGCTCCGACCAGCGCGAGGAACAGCAGCAGCGCCTGCCCGCGGTCTGCGTTGAGCATGATTTGCAGGCTGAGGAGCGGCTGGTCGATCCATTGGGTGAAGTTCAGTTTGAGGAAGGTGAGATAGAGCAGGGCGCTCATGGTGCCGCAGGCGATCAGCACCCCGCCGCTGTTGCGGGCGAGGAAGGATGAGGTTTTGGTCGGCGCGGAGGTTGTGGTCACGGGCGTCTCTGCTGCCGTCGAGTATAACGCACAAACGGTGCTGTCAGACGCGGGGTTGAGGGAGATTGGATTGTGCTTGCCTGGGCGGGGTGAATTTAACCCCTCAGGCAGCTCGCGAAAAGATGCTCACTGCCAGCTCCCCTCCTATGGGAGCCAAAAAGCGGCGGAGATGTTTCGGCTAAGATCTCTCAGTTTAAGGCATAATTCCGGCGGATCGAAAGTCGCGATCCGCCCTACGTGACTTAGAAAAGATAACCCCTCAGGCAGTTCGCGGAGTCGCTCACCGCCAGCTCCCCTCTTATGGGAGCCAAAAGGACAGCGGAGTTGCTTCGGCTCGGATTCCGCAATGGAATAAGGCATAAATTCGGCGGATCGAAAGACGCGATCCGCCCTATGTGGCTTGCGGGAGCCAGAGGCGGCGCAGATAATAACGTGACCGAAGCCAGCCGCGGCTCAATTTGAGGAAATAAACCCGGAAGATTACAATTGTTTTAATTATGGAAGTCTTACCTGATTTTGTCGAAGATCCAAATCCTGCTGATAAGCCACCAGCGATTACGCGGAGCGGCTCGGTATGGGCTTACATCATTGACGGCGGGTTCATCGTGATGTGGACAGCATTTCTGGGTTTGATCTTCTCCATCGTCTTATCTCTCGGAAAAACGGTCATTGAAGATGGCCTGGACGTTTCAATCTCTGTTGGAATGCTCAAGAGTTTGGGTTATTTCTTGGTGAAGGTTGTGCCGATATACTTTGTCGTGCCTTTGATTGTGGTGGGTATTCCTGGCTGGGTCGCAGGGGCAATAGCTGGTGCCGCACTTTATTGGTATGAGAAGAAACGGCAAATTACCTTCAGGTTTTGGGCTAAAGTGCGCGCCGTCCTGCGTAAAGTGAAGAAGCCTATCTGGGCGTTGACCTGGATTCTAATAATTCTGTTTCTGATCGAAAATTTCATTCCACTTGCGGATACTGGTCAGGCTTGCTATGACATGCTGAGCGGTCATGTGCCATTGGAAGCAGAACGAATGTATCACGACAAGGTGTTTACGACTATTGAAAATAATCCGGCACAACTAGCTGATTTGATCAGGGATGAAACTGACCGGGCTGAATTAACGAAACTTACTGGCATAGCCACAGGAGACTATGAAATTATTGGCGGTGACGATATGACTGGTTATTACGAAGATCGTATCCGCTTCAGCAATGGAAGGGTCATTAGGCTGTCGTATTACAGCCAATGGTCTTGTCCTGATTTTGAAGTGACGGAGGAAGAGGTCTTTGACCGGATCAAGGACGTTAAGGTCGAGATTCTTGAGTAAGCTCCACTTCCGGTTCGAATGACTGACAGCCGTAATACAGCCATGGTTGCGGGGTTTACCTAACCTCGATTTTCCTTTATCATGGTCACAAGCCATGACTAACCTCAAGCAGCGCATTCGACTCTCAGAAACCTGGCAGCATTTGCTACTGATGACGCTGGTCGCCGGCATCACTTTTTTGCCATGGAGCCTGCGGCTGACCTATCACCGTGATGACTGGTATTTCATGCTGGACGCCTTCACTTATGGGTCGAAGGTGTTCCATTATATGTTCGCCATCGACCGCCCAGGACGCGGCTATCTCTTCGACTGGCTGTTCAGCCTGTTTGGCATGGACCCGCTGCCATGGCATCTGAGCATGTTTGTCTGGCGGCTGGGCTCCGGCTTCGCAGCCTACTGGCTGATGAAGCTGCTATGGCCGCAGACGCGTCAGGCAGCTTTCTGGATGGGAACATTATTTGTTATCTACCCTGGCTTCTGGTGGTGGATTGCCGGCATTGAGTACCTGCCAATCATGATCAGCGCCGGATTGCAGACGCTCTCGATCGCGCTCTCAGTCTACGCGCTGCTTACTCCTGAGCGTGGGCGGCAAATCCTCGCTGTAACCGGTGCCTTGATCACCGGCTGGGGCTATGTTGCACTGGTCGATTACGCTGTCGGGCTGGAATCTTTTCGCTGGTTCTGCCTGTTGCTGGTTGTCTGGCGCTCTCAGAAGGGTGCAGCAAAGTTGCTGAAGACTATCGGAGCGACGCTGAAAAGAGGCTGGTTTTACCTCAGTATTCCGCTCGGATACCTGATCTGGTATACCCTGTTCTTTGAAAACGTTCGGCGCGAGACGGATATCGGCGCGCAGTTGAGCGTTCTGGTTAACGCGCCGCTGCATACCGCCGCCACCTGGTTGGTAAACTGGCTGAATAGTGTCACGAACCTGGCCCTCTTTGTCTGGTTTGAACCATTCAAGCAGCTTTTCTACCAAATGCGACTGCGCGATATGTTTCTCGCTATTTTGCTCGCGTCGGCCGTGGTGATCGTTATCGTCGCGTGGACGCGGTTGATGCACCAAAAACACAGCGCTGAGGGCACCGAGCCGGGCAGTATGGCCTGGATGAACGAGGCTGGCCTGCTGGGGCTGGCGGGCCTCGCGACGGGCATCCTGCCAGTTATTATGGCAAATCGCGGCGTCATCTTTGATCGCTATTCGCATTACGGGCTGGCATCTTCGCTGCCGGCGGGCATGTTGGTGGTGGGAGTAATCTTCAGCATTGGCGGTATCCGCTTGAGGAAGACAGTATTGCTTGGCATCACCTTCCTGGCAGTCATTACGCACTTCGCGCTGGGTACCCGGGCAATGACGGAGGAGAATGTTGTCCGTGACTTATGGTGGCAAATGAGCTGGCGGGCGACAGGGTTAAAGCTGGGCACAACGCTGGTCGTCAATTATCCCGGCGTGTATTTTGGTGAGGATCAGGACGTAACCTGGGGGCCGGCCAACCTGATCTATGCGCCCGCCAAACAGGATATGCTGCCTGTTGTTTACCCCATCACGGCGCCACCGCAGAATCCTGACCGTCTGACGCATGCCACGGCAGGTGACGAAGTGAAGATTAGTTTACGCTCAAGCAGTATGGTCTTCGATTACCAGAAGCTGCTGGTCATCGACCGACCATTATCTGGCTCATGCATCCACGTCCAGGATGCCCGCTGGCCACGCATTTCAGGCGCGTCGGATTATGAATTCTCTTTCATGGCGACTAAATCAAAGATCGATCTGGTGGAGACCGGCGGCAACGCACCGGAACTGCCGGAGTATTTGTTTGGCAATGAACCTGAGCGCGGCTGGTGCTACTGGTATCAGCAGGCGGAGATCGCCGCGACAGCCGGCAACTGGGAGGAGATCGCGGGCAGGCTGACGGATGAGATCAACAACCGTGGTCTGAAACCAGTGGATCGCGTTGAGTGGATGCCGTTCCTCCAAGCGGCTGCTGTTGTGGGCGATGTCGATACCATGCGCGAGCTTGCTACCAAGATCAATGACGAAAAAGGATTGCAGTTCCAGGCGTGTATCAGCTTGCAGGCGCTTGATGAACATGGCTTCCCGCTGCCAAAGAGCAGCGCTGCCATGGTAGGTGAGCTTTTCTGCCGCTAAAAAACTACCACCTGAGCAATAATCCATAGCATTCAACCCTAGTAATATTTGAAATCAACAGCCGTTTCGAGTATCATCCCTAACCACTGCCGGCATCTGACCGGCTGGGAAGATGATTTCAGTTCGGCGGAGTGTGAAATGCCACCAAAATCTAAGAAGAAAAAACAATCCACCGGCAATAATTTGCCGTTTATCCTGCTGGCAGTCGGGCTGGTATTACTGATCGCCGCGGGTGTCTGGCTGCTGGGGCGAGGACAACAAGTCTCGACGACGGTCGCGCGTACATCGCTGGCTGATGCCACAACCGCGCATGAGCAGAAAACAGCCCTGTTCCTCGATGTCCGCAGTGAAGCCCAATTTGCCGAGTCGCATGTTGCCGGCGCGTATAATATCCCTGAGCAGCTGCTTCCCAACCGTTTTGGGGAGCTGGATAAAGAGCAATGGATCATTACTTATTGCACCTGACCGAATGAGGAGAGTAGCGCTCGTGTAGCGCAATCACTTTTGCAGCGCGGGTTCAAGCGTGTCACTGCCCTGAAGGGCGGCTATGAAGCCTGGTTCAACGCAGGACTGCCAACCGAATGACATCTAAATGACAAACCGTTCCATCGATATCCTGATCGACCCTGGCTCGGCTATCACGGCAGAACCAACCCTCGACCGGTTGCGGATACACGACGGGCGGTTTGTTGATGCTCATGCCGCCGCAGAAAAACCAGCCGCCGAGCTTGACTTGCGCGGTTTGCGGGTTCTGCCAGGCATGATCGACATCCATCTTCATGGCGGAAGGGGGGTCTCGTTCGAGCAGAGCGCGGAGGCAGCGGCGATGCGTGAGCATGCTCTCTGGCTGGCGCGGCATGGCGTGACCGGCTATCTGCGCAGTATCAGCGCGCCTGACCATCAGGCGCTGCTGGCGCTGGTGAGGCAGCACGTCAGGCAAATGAAATCTCATCAGGGCGGAGCGCTGCCGCTGGGGTTGCACCTCGAAGGTCCCTGGCTCAACCCCGAGAAAGCCGGCGCGTTTGAGCCAACCTGGCTGCGGCTGCCGGATCTCGATGAAGCGCGCGAGCTGCTTGAAGCGGGCGAAGGCTGGATAAAAATTGTGACTTTGGCACCTGAGCTACCAGGCGCTTCTGAACTGGCTGCCTTCCTGCGGCAAAGCGGTGTGGTGTGCGCGCTGGGGCACAGCGCCGCGTCTTACGAACTGGCGGCTCAAGCCCTGGCAGGTGATTTCAGCCATGTGACCCATACCTTCAACGCGCAGAGCGCGTTCAATCATCGCGCGCCAGGCGTCGTCGGCGCTGTGCTCACCTCGGAGCAGGTGACGGCGGAGGTCATCGCGGACGGGCAGCATGTTCACCCCGGCGCGCTGCGGTTGCTGCTGCGCTCCCTTGGCGCTGAGCGCCTTGTGCTGGTGAGCGATGCCAGCGTAGCGGCCGGTATGCCGGATGGCAGTTATCATCTAGTCGGGCACACGATGCGTGTCACCGATGGCGTCGCGCGGCTGGCTGATGGTACGCTGGCGGGCAGCACTGTGACGCTGGATACCTGTCTGAAGGTCATGATCGACAGCGCTGGCGCTTCGCTTGAGGATGCCGCGCGCATGGCTGCCGGCAACCCGGCTCGCGTTCTGGGCATTGACCAGCATCATGGCAGCCTGCAACCGGGCAGGTACGCCAATCTGACCGCGCTGAACGGCAGCGGTCAGGTCGTCCTGACCATGATCAGAGGCGAGATCGTCTTCAATAGTTTATAGACAATCGATTTTAGGGGTCAGACCAGGGGGCTGCCTTCCATGCTCCATGGCAGGTGCAAAAAATCCTTGACCAGCAGTAGCAGCCTGTCATAAAGCGCGGACGCGTTTTTACCATTGAGCGGGATCTTCCCGCCGGACGCCTCACTGCGCCCGCCGCCTGAACCGGCTTCAGCGGTCAGGATGCGCGCCAGCAGGTCAGCCCGCGGCTGCTCCGAGCGGCAACGGATCGAGAAGTACAGGTATTCCTCAAAGACGCCGGCGCAAAAGACATACTCACAGTTCTGATAGCGGGTCAGGAATTCAGCGACTTCGCCGGTCAGATCGGGGTAGTCCATAGCGGGCAGTAAATTGCTGATGAGCGGACCGAAGGTGCAGGTGGTTTCCAGCACCTCGCTGAGAGTGTTGAAATAACTGGAAGGCAGCGAGATGTTTTCAATGTCCGCCAGGCTGGCGACCTGAATGCGCGGCTGCAGGTAAAAATATGCCTCCACATCCATTAGACTGGCGTCACGACCCAGGCTCATGGTGTTGGTTTTGATGCCGTAATACAGGGCGGTATTCAGCTCAGGGGGGACGTCAAGCGCGGCGACGCGCAGGTATTCGTTGAGGATGGTGGATGTCGCGCCAAGCGCCGGGCGGATATCCGTGAACGGCGCGGCGACCGTGCGCATCAGGTTATGCTGGTCAATTATGGCGGCGATCTTGAAATGCGGCGGCAGGGTCACCAGGTTGGTATTAGGCTGCACATCCACCAGCGCGATGTTGACCGTCTCTTCGATGTGGGGCAGGCGCTCTATAATACACACGTCCTTCAGCATATCCACCACAGCGATGTTCTCAGCCCGGCCGATGATGCCGGAATAGTAAATCGGCAGGTCAATATCCAGTTTCTGTTTACAGAGGAAGGACATGGCGGCGGCGCTGGCGATGGCGTCGGGGTCTGGGTTGTTCTGGGTGACAATGAAACGGATGTCACGCTCGAGCACTACATCAAGCAACAGCTTAACCAGCTTCAGTTCATATTGGGTAGCGGAGGGCAGTGTCATGGGGGGTTATGCCTGATTGATCGAGACCAGCGGTTCGCCGGGTGTGCTGGCAAGAATGTTGAGGTGCTGCAACGCGCGCTGAATAAGCTGCTCAGCCAGCAGGGCGGGGTCACGCCCATTGAGGGGGATTTGTCCGCCTGCCAGCATGTCGTGTCCGCCGGCAGAGCCCTCGCCGGCAGCCATTGATGAAACCAGGCAATCAGCCGCGCCGGAGAGATGTTTGGCGCGCACCGAAATGATCATATTGTTGTCGAAGGTGTTAATGCATACCGCCCACGAGATCCTGTCCAGACGGAGCAGCAGATCCGCCATCTCGGCTGCCATGTCAGGGTATTCCGTCTCACCGATATAGGCGACGATCAGATCGTTGTACACCCGGGCGCTGCGCAAGGTGGTCTGCAGTGACCTGAAATACGCGGCAGGCACCTGCGCCTGTTCGATATCGACCAGGGCATCCATGTTGATCAGTTGCTGCAGGTAGAAATAGGCGTCGATATCACTCTGAGTCACACCGCGGCTCAGACCGCGCGTGTCCGATTTGATGCCATAGAACAAACCAGTTGCCAACTCGCGGGTGGGCGCCAGGTTGGCTTCCTGCAGCAGTTCGGTCACCAGCGTGGAGCAAGCGCCTGTTTCCGGGCGGATGAGGACCAGGCCAGACTCGTATTCGCGCCGCTGGGGATGATGGTCAATCACGATGTGGATCGGCCAGTCAGGCGGGTAGGGGTTGTTGCCCGTGCCGGGCTGTGAATCGACCAGCAGGAAAGCCGTGTCGTGATCGTCAGTCAGCTTGTCGAGGTTGAACCTTTCCATGGGGGTGTTCAGATAGGCAACCAGCGCCTTGTTCTCGGCGCGGCCGATGAGACCTTGATAGGCGATCACTGTTCTGATGTTGAAGGCATTGGTGAGCAGATAGCGCAGCGCCGCGGCGCTGGCAACAGCATCCGGATCCGGATCGTTGTGCGGTACGATCAGGGCTTTCTTTTTCCCCTTAAGAATCTTCTCGAGATTTTTCAGCAGTCCTGAAGTCAAGCAATTCTCCGTGATGATGCGTCAAACCGCTATTAGTGTAGCACAATACTGCCGGAAAACTTGGCTTGAAGACGTAAAAACCAGGCTCAGGATTGCTGATTTGGCTGATTATTGCTTGTCTGGCTTGGTATCCCCGGCTGCTTCCCGGTCTTTAATCGCCTTGGACAGTTGTCCGATCACCGAGAAGGCGCGGGTGGTGCAGTCGCAATTCTCCTCCAGAAACCTGGCAACGAATTCGGGCTGCTCCTGCGAGATATCTTCTTCCGGCATTGGCAGCGGCTGGGATTCGGGTTTATTGGTCTTGGGGTCCATATCAGAATGCCTTTTGTATCAGTGACTGTTTTAGCTCCCACAGTTTTGGGGTGACGGAGACGTGGTAGTTATGCGGGTTGACCAGCCGCTCGACGCCGGGGTATAGCCGCTCCAGGTCTGCCCTGCGGTTGGCGCGAATTTCTTCCAGCGATGGCAGGTCGTACACCAGTTTGCCCTCGGTGAAAATATCGACGTGCAAAGGTTCGACCGTAGAAAACTGATTACGGTTCAGACGGCGGTTCTTGTTCATGTCTGACGGGTGCTGAAGCAGCAGCGGGTCCATCTCAGCCGGGTTCTCATCCTCGAGGCAGACCAGGTCCGCGATGGCCTTGTTCGACTGGTCGTATACACGCCAGACGCTTTTGTGCCCGGGGTTGAGCGTCTTCTCGGGGGTGTCTGATATTTTGATCGCCGGCTGCCAGTGATTGTTCTTGCATACTGCCACCAGCTTGTATACGCCATCGAGCGCGGCGTCACCCGCTGAAGTGATGAGGTCCGTGCCGACACCATACGACAGGCGTTTAATCAGTTTGTCAGCATCCAGACCGTAGCGCGGCGCCTCGACCATCACCTGCGAGATGATCTGCCAGATCACCAGCTCGTTAAGCTGGTTCGAAAGCACGATGCGCGTATCAGGGAAACCAGCTTTGTCGAGCATGCGGGCAGCCTGAATGGAAAGGTGAGCGAGGTCGCCGGAGTCGAGGCGGATACCGATCGGTTCATGTCCTTTGGCGCGCAGCTTCTCGAAGACCTCGATCGCGTGTGGCACGCCGCTCTGCAGCGTGTCAATGGTATCGACCAGCAGCAGACAGTCATCGGGATAGACGTCGGCATAGGCTTCGAATGCGGCTTTCTCACCCTCGCCTAGCGCCATGAAGACCTGCACCATGCTGTGGGCATGGGTGCCCTGCGCCTGGTAACCCAGTACGTGTGAGACGCCGACATTGGACGAATAATCAGCGCCGCCGATCATGGCCGCGCGGGCGCCGGCAATACCGCCGCGTTCCTGGGCTCGGCGCAGCCCGAATTCCATGATCAATTGCCCGCGGCTGGCTTCGCGCATGCGCGCCGCTTTGGTAGCGATCAGTATCTGAAAATTAAGATGATTGAGCAGTCCGGTCTCGAGAATCTGGGCGACCGCCATCGGGCCAACGACGACGTTAAGCGGTTCGTTGGGATGAACGACGCGCCCTTCCGGCACGCCGCGCATCGAGATGCTGCTGAAGTTGCCATTTTTCTTCATCCAGTCCAGGAAATCCTCGCTGAACATCTGTCCGCCGGTGCGGCTCTTGTGACTGCGCAGAACAGCAGCCTCTTCCTCGCCGAATGATACGGATTGCATCCAGTCCACCAGCCACTCCAGGCCGGCATTGATGCAAAAGCCCGCCTGATGACTGCCGTAGTTGGGATTGCTGCGATAGAAATGATCGAACTGCACCATCTTCTCGTGCAGCCCCATACGGTAATAAAGCTGCGCCATGGTGAACTGATATTGGTCGTTCAACAGGATGCCTTCACTGATACGTTTTTCTTGTTGGTTCAACGGAGCCTCCGGATTACGATTATGCTCAATGCTATTGTACTGCTAACCAGGTGTGTCAGCAGTTGTGACGGGATCGGCCTTTGGCTGGCGGCGGTTGCCGGTCTGGACGAAATAGACACCGAGGACAACCAGCGCCATGGCGAGATATTGCCAGAGCGTGAGGGTCTCACCGAGCAGGACGCGGGCGATCAGTGCCGTGGAGAGCGGGGTGAGCGCCATGACGGCGTTGACCTGCAGCGCGGTCAGGTCAGCCAGGGAGAAGTTAAAGAGGAAGTAACCGAGGGCGGTGTTAAAAACCGTCAGCCAGAGGATGATAAGCGTACCCATCAGGGTGAACTTGGGCAGCCCATCGATGATCAGCGCCAGGATGATCAAGGCGCCGCCGCCTATGCCGAGCGGGATGGCAGTCTGTGTCAGGGCATCGACGGTGCGGTCGCGGGCGGTCATGCGCGAAAGCAGGTTGAAGACGACAAACCCGAGGATGCTGATGGTGAGATAGATGTAGCCAATGAGCGGGCTCTGGAAATTGGCGTCGCCCTGGGTGAGAAAGAAGAAACTGCCGATCATCACGGCGACCATACCGGCGGTCTGCACCCAGGTCGGGAACTCCTTGAGGATGAAGATGCCGGCGACGAAGACCAGCGCCGGGATAATGGCGTCTGAGAAGCCGGCCAGGGTGGCGGGGATGGTCTTGAGGCCGTAATGCAGCATGCCGCTGCCTACGGTGTAGGCGCTGATGCCGATGGCTGCCAGCCTGAACCAGGCTTTTGGGGTCATATGTTTGAGTGTGATGACAGCGCCGGGCTTGCGCAGGATGAAGATCATCAGCAGCATGGAGCCGGAGAAATAGCGCAAGGCGGTGACGGTGAGCGGCGGGAAGTAGTTGAGGGCAATCTTGCCGATGACGTGGGAGGATGACCAGATGAACATAGCGCCGAATGCTGCCAGCAGGGCGATGGTACCAGGTGATCTAGGTTTGGACCCGAACAGATTCATGCGCAGAAGAATTATAGCAGAGCAGTGAGGCGGGGGAGCACATTTATTATGCCCGCCTTGCTGATGATAGGCGTTAAGTATGCTCGACATTCAATGGGATTAATAGTGATTTGTGATTTAACCCCACCTGGTCAGCGGGCATTATTGCCCGCTGACCTTCCGCCCCTCTCAGGGGCGGCACATTGCGTTGTGACCAGCAAATTGCGCTCGGTGACAGATTAACTGCCAGCCTCTTCCCTCGCCTGCTTGATTTTCACCAGCGCAAAGTTATAATCAACCCATTCGCATCACGGAGCAAAATGTGACAGAACTCAACGAGCGCAAGCAAACCCAACCCATGCAGCAAATGTTCGGCAGCATCGCCCGCCGTTATGAGCTGGTCAACAGCCTGATGTCGCTCTTTCAGGATCGCGGCTGGCGGGATTACGGCGTTGGCAAGCTGGCGCTCAAGCCGGGAGACCTGATCCTCGACATCGGCACCGGCACCGGCAACCTGGTGCGGGATGTCCAGCACCGTCAGCCGGACACGCATGTTGTCGCCAGTGACCTGACCGGCGAGATGATGCGCTATGGCGTCCATCGCTCACCGCGTGACAAGGTGAGCTGGGTGATCTGCGACGCGCAAGCCTTGCCTTATGCCGGCGACAGCTTTGACGGCGTGATCTCGGGCTTCCTGTTTCGCAACCTGCCGGATGTTCCCCTGGGGCTGAGCGAGCAGTACCGCGTGCTGAAGGCGGGCGGGCGCATGGTCAGCATTGACACCACGCCGCCGCGAGATAACCTGCTCAAGCCGTTCATCATGTTCTACCTGCGGGTCATCATCCCGCTCATTGGCATGCTGGTGACCGGCAACCTCAAGGCTTACGGCTATCTCTCGCAGTCGACGCGTGAATACATTTCGGCTGAGAAGCTGGCAGAGTTAATGAGAGCGGCGGGGTTCCGCGCGGTCACATTCGCGCGCAAAACTTTCGGCGCCGCGGCAATTCACGACGCGCAGAAATAATCCAGACTATCGGTTATGCAAATAATGCAACGCCATCGCGACGGCGCCTTCAGCCGGCACCATGGCGTAAGCGATCGGCGAGAATTTCCATCCCTGCTGGTTGAGCTGCATCAGCACCTGGGCAGCCAGGAGCTCATTTTTGGTAATCACGCTGCCGCCCAAAGCCAGCGGCACCTCAGCTTTGAAAGCCAGTTTGCGGCATACCGCGCCTAAAGCCAGCGCCAGGTTGTTGGCGGCATGCGCTTCGATCTTGATGGCAACCTCGTCCTGTAGGCTGGCAGCTTCCTGAACGACGATCGCCAGGCTGGAGATCTTGCGGTTGCGCTCGGCATTGTTGCTGTACAACAGCGGAATCAGATCGGTGACGCTGGTCAGACGCCAGCTATCGAGGATCATATCCTTGAGCATCGTGCCCGGCTTGCGCCCGTCTTCGGCCATGCAGACCGCCCGCAAGGCGGCGCAGCCGATCGCGAAGCCCGAGCCTTCATCGCCGAACAGGTAGCCCCAACCGCCCGCGCGGGCGGTGCGGCCATCTTCTGTGCGTCCGATGGCAATGGAGCCTGTGCCGGCAATCAGACCTACGCCCCAGCCCTGCAAGCCCTGTGTCATCTGGTCATTGCCTGACCAGAGCAGCAGGAAGACATCGTTATCGATGAAATTGTGTTCGGCAAATTGCTGGTGCTCAAGCCAGTCACTCACCTGCTGGCGTTCATCCGGACGGTCGACACCGCTCAGACCCAGGCACAATTGATTGACTTTGAAAGGCGTCATGCCGGCGGATATAAACGCCTGACTGACGGCAGTCACCAGCGCTGTCTGCCAGCCGCCGTCGGACGCCAGATAGAAATTCGACGTGCCGCCCTGACCGCGTCCGATGATCTCACCGTCTTCGGTCGCCAGCAGCGCCAGCGTTTTGCTTGAGCCCCCGTCAATACCCAATACGTAGCGGGTATCAGCCATCTTAGTTCTCCTCCTGTGTCAGCGCCAGTCTCAGTTGACCGTTGGCGCCAGCCAGTAATTTTTCAGCTTGTTCCGGCGTAACATCGCGCATCAGATGAATGAGCGCCTTTTTGACATGCCCATTGCACGCATCCAGCGCAGACTGGGCAGTGGTTTCGTCAACATCGGCGATCTCCATCACCAGGCGCAGCGCGCGCGATTTGAGTTTTCGGTTGGTCGCCTGAACTTCGACCATCAGGTTGCCATAGGTGCGTCCCAGCTTGACCATCACGGCGGAGCTGAGGATGTTCAGCAGCATCTTGGTCGCGGTGCCTGCTTTCAGCCGGGTCGACCCGCTAATGACTTCCGGACCGGTTGTGCAGAGGATGCGCAGCGTCGCCAGATCCAGCGTCGCGGCTTCAGGGTTGCAGGTCAGTGCGACGGTCAGGGCGCCTTGGCTGCCGGCATATTCCAGACCGCTCAGCACGTAGGGCGCGTTGCCATTGGCGCTGATGCCGACCAGCGTATCGTTGACGCTCAGATCCAGCGGCTCGAGGTCAGCGACAGCCTGCGCGGGGTTGTCTTCCACGCCTTCGACCGGCGTCCGCAGCGCCTTGTCACCGCCGGCGATGATGCCGATCACCTGATCCGGCTGAGCGCTGAAGGTCGGCGGAATCTCGGAGGCATCCAGCACACCCAGGCGGCCCGATGTGCCGGCGCCAAGGTAGATCAACCGGCCGCCGCGCTTCATGCGTTCGGCGACCGAATCAACCACGATGGCGAGCTGCGGCAGCGCCTGTGACACGGCCTCGACGGCTTCCTGATCTGCCGCGTGGAACACGTGCAGCATATTGAAGGTCGTCATGGCGTCCAGTCCGCGGCTGGTGATATTGTGCTGTTCGGTAGGTGAAAGTTGTGGCTGCATCCCTGCCTCCCAAGTGAACGGTGATGTGAATTGTACTATGACGAGAGTGATTTAATCGCTTTTGCGAGCCGCCTGATGCCGGCTTCAATTTGATCCGGCGGGACGGACGCGAAATTCAGGCGGATGTAACCCGCCATGTCGGGATTGGATGAGAATGTGCTACCCGGCGCGAAGCTGACCTTTTCACGGGCTGCCGCTTTTTCGAGCTCATGATCGGTGATGCCTGCGGGCAATTTGAGCCAGATGAAAAGACCGCCGGCGGGCAATTGCCAGGCACAGCCGGGCGGCAGATGAGTCTTGAGCATTACATCCATCCAGTTGCGCCGGTGACGGAAGGTGCGCCGGGCGCGTCCGAGGTGCGTATCGTAGCGTCCGGAGAGGATGTACTCATTCAGCCCGCGCTGGATCAGCTCGGAGGTCGAGAGGTCATTCACCTGTTTGGAACGCAGCAATTGCTGATAGACGGGTCCGTGAGCGACAAGAAAACCGATGCGCAGGCCTGGCATCAGGATGGTGGAGAAGGTGCCGGTGTAGATCACGTTGCCGTGCAGATCCAGCGATTTGAGCGCTGGTTTGGGCTTGCCATCATAGCGTAACTCGCCGGCAAATTCGTCCTCGAGGATCGGCACGTTACGCGCGTGAGCCAGCGCGACGAGCTGTCTGCGGCGCGGGGTCGAGAGGCTGGCGCCGGTCGGGTTGTGGAAGTTGGGGATGGTGTAGATCATTGCCGGGCGTTCGCGTTCCAGCAGGGCGTCGAGTTCGGTGGTCCGCATGCCATCGTGATCCATGGGTATCGGGCACAGGCTGGCACCCAGCGCGTGGAAGAGATCTAGCGCGGAAGGGTAGGAGGGGTCTTCGACCAGCACTCGGTCGCCGGGTCGCAGCAGCAGCCGGCCGACCAGGTTCATGGCTTGCTGGGAGCCGGAGGTGATCAGGATGTTCTCGGGTGCCGCGCGGATGCCGGCCTGCGAGAGATAGCCGGCGATTGTCTGGCGCAGCGGGTAATAGCCAGCCAGCTCACCATAGCCAAGCGCTTCGTCGCGGTCGCGCTGTAAAACCGTTTGCAGCGCCTTGCGGTAATCATCGGCGGGGAAGAGTTCGCCGGCGCCCATGCCGGAGGCGAAGGAGATCACGCCCGGATCATCGGCAGGTGAGGCAGCGCTGCTGACAGCGGGCGCAGGCTGGTCAGAGCCAGTCAGGCGCTGCTGCCAGAGCGGATAATCAGCAGGGTGAGTCGGGGCGGCGGGTTGCTGCTGACCAGGCGAGACGTAAGCGCCGCTGCCCGGTTTGCTGTAGATCAGCCCTTCGGCTTGCAGGTCGGCGTAGGCATTGCTGACTGTGATGCGGTTGACGCCGAGCTGTTGCGCGAGCTGGCGCGTGGAAGGCAGGCGCGTCTCGGCTGCCAGTCTGCCGGCACGGATCTCGGAAGCAATGGCATCACGGATTTGGATATAGACAGGCTTCGCGCCTGCCCGGTCAATAACGATGCGTATAGCCATAAGGGTAATGTATGTGTCCTGAGATTGATTCTAATCATGTTTTGGTACGGATGAGGGCGATTATCTCGTGCCCGTTATCTCTGCCTGACTTCCTATCAATGATGAACGGTTTTTTACATGCGGTTGGATGAATCCGTGCTTTTCATGTCCCTCCATAATCAGGGCGGGTGGGTTTGCAGGTCGGCTGGAAGAACCCGAGCCTCACAACTGAAAATTCGCCCGGGTAGTCTCGAACCATTGGTGCTGGTGCTTTTCAGGTGATGGAATTGTTCATATGCTATTTAACCCCTCCGTCGCCTCGCAGCGAGCGCTCGGCGCCACCTCCCCTGCATAGTGGAGGACAAAAAGATTGTGTCTGAACGCCTTGCTCAAGTCCCTCCATAATCAGGGCGGGTGGGTTGGCAAGTCGGCTGGAAGAACCCGAGCCTCACAACTGAAAATTCGCCCGGGTAGTCTCGAACCATTGGTGCTGGTGCTTTTCAGGTGATGGAATTGTTCATATGCTATTTAACCCCTCCGTCGCCTCGCAGCGAGCGCTTGGCGCCACCTCCCCTGCATAGTGGAGGACAAAAGATTGGGTCTGAACGCCTTGCTCAAGTCCCTCCATAGTCTCAAACCATAGGTGCTGGTGCTCTTCAGGTGATGGAATTGTTCATATGCTATTGAACCCTACCTCCAGCTCACGAAAAGCGATCGCTGTCGGCTCCCCTGTATCCCCTCGGGGACCTGCGGCAGGGGAGCCAGTTTAACTCCCTGCCCTACAGGGCGATGATCCTCGTAGGGGCGACGACAGTCGCTCGGGATTTCGACTTATGCACGCTCGATTGAGGTTTGATCCCAATAAGTGCTACCCATGTCTCCGAACACGTGTTGCCAGCCGTCCGAACTACACACCAATCCCGCGTCTCCTTGATCACCCCACTCTCTTTTTACCCCCGAATTAGTATAGTTAAAGAGGATCTTCACACAATGGATGATAGCAACGCGATCGCAAATCTGAAACGAGGGAATCTGATTGGGCTGGAGGTACTGGTGCGGCGCTATCAATATAAGGCGCTGCAAACGGCACTGATGATCGTGCGGGAAGACTCGCTGGCTGAGGATGTAGTGCAACAGAGCTTCCTCAAAGCCTACGACAATATCCGCCATTTCAGGGATGGATATCCTTTCGCGCCCTGGTTCTTCAAAATCGTGATCAACCAGGCGATAGATGTAGCCAAACACAACTCCCGGCTGACGAGTCTGGAGGAGGAGCCCGAGGAGGGCGATATGGCTGCTGACTCATGGATCATTGATCCACAACCATCCCTTGAACAGCAAATCGAAGAAATTGAGAGTGCCGAAAAACTACGCCAGGCGTTGTTCCGGCTCAAGCCTGAGCACCGCGCTGCCATCGTCATGCGCTATTACCTGGGCTATGACGACAAGTCAGCCGCCAAAGAGGCCGACCAGCCCGTCAGCACCATCAAATGGTGGTTGCGGATGGCCAGAAAGAACCTCAAAGAACTGTTGCAGTTGCAAGATCTGAAATGAAAGGAATTAGAAATGGAGAATAAAAAACTCAACGGTCTTTTTCAGCAACTGGCAGGCGAGCAGCACGAGCAAGCCAGCGCTGATCTCTGGCCGGCCATCTACCATTCCCTTGATGAACGCGAACCACAAAAACAAGGAGCATCAAGACTGATGAAGAAAAAATCGATCTGGTCGCGGCCGGTTTGGGCTGCGGCAGGCATGAGCATTGTTTTGCTGCTGGCATTTTTCACCATTACGCCGGCGGGACGCGCCATGGCGCAGGACATCATTCACTTCTTTACGCCGGAGGAAAGCAACAGCGTGCAAGTCTCGACCGCTGCGCCAGCGCCGCTGGTTGAGGTCCAACCTGTCGCGCCGGAAGTACCGGTTGCCGCGGTCCCCGTGGACTGCAATGAAAGCAGCTTTCCGAGCTGCCCGCTGGATGAGATCAAGTCACGTGTACCGTTTACCATCGCCTACCCCGCGAACCTGCCCACGGATTACAAGTTTGCAGGCGCAAAGGCTCTGGACAGCGGCGTCGTTATGACCTTCGACTCGCCTAAAGGCAGCTATTACCTCTATGAGATGCCCATACAGGCTGATGGGCTGAAGACAAGCCCGGTCGGCAAAGCCGCCGAAATCGTCGCGACCACGGTCAATGGAAAACAGGCAGAATATGTCGAGGGTTCCTGGATGGGCGCCTCACAGGCAGACGGTAGTATTCCCTGGAGCGACAATGATTACCTGCGCACTTTAGCCTGGGCTGATGACAGCCTCGAATACCGGCTGGTCAGCGTGGGTGCCAAAGTCCATGATAGCGCCCGCCCATCGGTTGAGGAGATGGTTGCTGTTGCCGTCAGCATTGATCCGG
>JAXGYU010000001.1:0-2682773 GCA_040772085.1 Anaerolineaceae bacterium | reverse complement strand
GTGAAGCCTCAGGTGAAGCGTCAAACCGATACCATCGAGACCGGGGCCCCCATTGAGGGGATGATATCCGAACCCCGCCGAAGGTCCCGCTGAGCAAAAAAGACTCACTCAAGAGTCTTTTATAAATTTCCCGAGACCGGCGCCCCCACAAGGGGATGATATTCGAATCCCACCGAAGGTCCCGCTGAGTAAAAAAGACTCACTCATTTTTTTTTTTTCCCGAAACATGGGCTTTTTTATTACCGCGTATTAGTAGGGATGCCGCAGGCGGCATCCGTCTCAGTTTATGGAAAATTTGTGTCTTAAGGCGCTGGAAGAATCCTTCGATCCTTGAGGTTACGGAATCGGTTGCGATTATAAATGACCCCTCCCCAGCCCTCCCCAAATGTGCTGCGCAAATTTGGTGAGGGGGTGTGTAATAGCGAGGAAGTCTCGCATCTTTACGACAAACGAAAAGACCTCTTTCGAGGCCTCAATATAAAAGCAAATTAGAACTCGATCAGAACTGTTCGACGCGTCTGGTCTGCGCCAGCCAATCACTGATGAACAGCAACAGTACGGAACCGATCAACCCGGCACCGATGTCATACGGTCCGATCTTTAGCACTTCGAGATCGATCTGCTGGAAGATCCAGGCAAAAAGCAGGAATCCCAGCCAGCTGAACACGCAATAAATAACAAATTTAAACGGCCCGCCGCCCTTCCAGAGATGGAAGAAGGAAGCCAGCATGGATGAAAAGATAATCGCCAGGAAGATGCCTGGAGAGAGGTACTTGGTTAGTTCAAATAAACTATCCATCGATAAATCCGCTGCCGACCACTCGATCACCCTCATAGCACACCACTAGCTGCCCCGGGGTGATATCACGTAAAGGTGACCTGAACGCTACCGCTATTTTATCGCCGTGAATCGAAGTGATGACACCTCTATTATACAAAGATTTGTACCGGATTTTGAAGTCATATTCTTTGCCGGCATCCGGCGCAGCGTTAATCCACCTGCAATCACTCGCACGCAGCTCTTTCAAGCCAAGATTTTCCAGACCTCCAACCCGCAGGGTGTTTGTTACAGCATCCTTCGAGAGGACATAATAAGGTTTCTCGGCTGCTATTTTGATGCCCTTGCGCTGACCAATCGTGTAATTTGCCAGCCCCTCATGCGTGCCCAGACGCAGCCCGCTTGCGTCAACGATATCGCCAGGTTCCAGGCCGGCATTCAGATGCGATTCAAGGAAGTCCTGCAGGCTGACGTCGCCGAGGAAGCATAAATCCTGAGAGTCCGGCGCCTCCGCGGTTACAAGTCCCGTCTGCTGTGCCATCGCGCGGACATCCTCTTTGGAATAGCCGCCGAGCGGGAAGATCGATCTACGCAGCTCCTGCTGACTTAGGCGAGAGAGAAAATAGCTTTGATCCTTTTGCGCGTCAACCGCCTTGCGCAACTCAACTTCACCAATCTCAGTGGTAGAGACACGCGCGTAATGCCCGGTCGCAAGCAGATCAGCATTCATCTCCTGAAGGGTTTTCAACAGGAACTGCCACTTGATCTCCGGGTTGCACATCACACACGGATTGGGTGTACGTCCGTGCTCCATCTCATCTATGAAATACTGAATAACCCTTCGGCGAAAAGGATCACCGGCGTCAATCACCGTCAGCGGTATGCCAAGCTGATCCGCCGTGAATTGTGCCCGCGCCTGATTTTGCGCCAGCGCCCGCTCATTCGCGCTCGACTCCGCCATCCACAGTTTCAGGAATACACCCTGGACCTGATAGCCAGCCTGAGCCAGTAACGCGCCGGCGACCGAGCTATCCACGCCCCCGCTCATACCGAGGATAACCTTTTTATTGGCAGATTTCGTCTCAGAATTCATTGGCTGGAATTATAGCATCCGGAAGAATTCTTCTCCAGACATACAGCTACACGCAATCATTAAAATCAGTTAAATCATTCGCTGATATAATAAATCGACGTCAATATTATTCAATTTCGCGAGGTATTTATGGCACAGCAGATCAAGTTCGGGACCGATGGATGGCGCGCTGCGATTGCTGATGATTACACATTTGAGAACCTGAAGCGGGCTGCCCAGGGTTTTGCGGAGTATCAAAAATCGATCGGCAATCAGGGCAAATGGCTGGTTGTTGGCTATGACCGCCGTTTCCTATCCGAACATTTCGCCAGGACTACGGCCGAAGTGCTGTGCGGTAATGGCTTCAAGGTCTATCTCACCAAGGAAGCCACGCCCACCCCTACCATCGCCTTCTCCGTGAAGAACCTTCAGGCTGCCGGCGCGGTTAACATCACTGCCTCGCACAATCCCTCGCAAGATAACGGTTTCAAGGTCCGCAATGAAACCGGCGGCGCGATTGATCCAGAAGGATTGAAGCAAATTGAAGCCTTGATCCCCGACAGCGCTGAAAATGTCCCACTAATGCCGGCCTCGCAAGCGATTGAGTCCGGCGACCTCGTGATATTTGATGCGTCCAAAGCCTACATCGATCACCTCCGCAAGCTGATAGACCTGCAGCCGATCAAGGATGCCGGCATCACTGTGCTGGTTGATTGCATGTGGGGCAACGGTTCGGGCTACTTCCCGCGGTTGCTCGACGGCGGTAACACAAAAATCATTCAGATCCATGCTGATCGCAATCCCCTCTTCCCCGAGATGACCCGCCCTGAGCCGATTCCGCCAAACATTAACGTTGGGCTGGAGACTGTCAAGAAAGTCGGCGCTGACGTACTGATCATCAACGACGGAGACGCTGACCGGGTCGGATACGGCGATGAGCATGGCAATTTCATCAACCAACTCTCGGCGTACGCGCTGCTGGCTTACTATTTGCTCGAAGTGCGCGGTGAGCGCGGTCCGATCGTCAAGACCTTGTCAACAACCTCCATGCTCGATAAACTCGGCGCGTTGTACAACGTGCCGGTCTATGAAACCGGCGTCGGTTTCAAATACGTCGCTCCCAAGATGACTGAAACGGACGCCATGATTGGCGGTGAGGAATCGGGCGGCTATGCCTTCCGCGGACATGTCCCCGAGCGGGATGGCATTCTGGCTGGCTTATACCTCCTGGACATGATGGTCAGGCTGGGAAAAACGCCATCCCAATTGCTTGAGCTGCTGTTCAGCAAGATCGGCGCGCATTATTATGACCGCATCGACAAGCGTTTCGTTGGTGACAGCCAGGCAAAGAAGGACCTCATCCTTTCAAAGAAACCTGAGACGATTGGTGGCATGAAGGTGACTGGTTTCAACCAGACGGACGGATTCAAGTACTCGCTCGAAGATGGCGGCTGGCTGCTGATTCGCTTCTCCGGCACCGAACCGATCATCCGTGTTTACTGTGAAACCACTCACCAGGACAAGGTTCAGGCGATCCTTCAGGATGGACTGGCGATCGCGGGACTGAATTAGTTGTCCGGTCTGATCGATACGCATTGCCATCTGAATTTTCCGGATTTTCAGCCGGATCTTCAAACCGTTCTTGACCGCGCTTCGCAAGCAAACGTAACCCGCATCATTGTGCCTGGCTCAGACCTGCCATCCAGCCGGAAGGCGGTTGACCTGGCGCGGATCTATCCCGTGTTGCAGGCCGCGGTCGGCATTCACCCGCATGACGCCAAAACCTGGAATGACGAAGCAGCAGTAATCCTCGCAGACCTCGCCGCAGAAGACCACGTAGTCGCAATTGGCGAGATTGGGCTGGATTTCTACCGCAACCTCTCTGCCCCTGATGCGCAGATTGCTGCCTTCAAGGGTCAGTTGGCTCTCGCTGCCCGGCTTGGATTGCCAGTTATCATCCATAATCGCGACGCCTCCGATCAAACCTTAGCCATTCTTGAAGATTGGCTTGCTCGTGAAGGTGAAAGAGCCTATACTAACAGGACTGTTTTTGGTATATTTCACTCGTTCAGCGGCGATGAGGATTTGGCGCGCCGTGTTCTAGGCTTGGGCTTTCTGATCGGCATCTCTGGCCCGGTGACTTACACCAACCGGCCAGCGTTTCAAGAAGTGGTAGCCGGGCTGCCGCTGGACAAAATCGTGCTGGAGACTGACGCGCCGTATCTGACGCCGCACCCGCATCGAGGGAAAAGGAACGAACCGGCGTACGTGGCAATTATTGCTGAAAAGGTAGCTGGTTTGAAGGATATATCGATTGAAACGGTAATGGAACAAACATCAAAGAACGTCGAACTCATTTTCGGAGTCAATTAGTGACCAGCAAGCACTCCTTTTTAGCACTCACCGAACAACGCGTCAGGCAGGTTGAAGATTTAATCCGCGAGCAGAGCAACGGCTTTCACCCCGGCATTTCCGAGGCGCTCAATATTTTGCTTTCGAGCGGCGGCAAACGTCTGAGACCCGTGACCACCCTGCTGGTCGGAGACATACTCCAGGCTGACCAGGACGATTTGCTGACTCTGGCAGCCGCGATCGAATTACTGCATACCGCCACGCTAGTGCACGACGATTTGATTGACGCCTCCATGCTGCGGCGAGGGTCGCCGACCCTGAACGCCAAGTGGAGCCCCGGCGCGACGGTTTTGACTGGCGATTTCCTCTTTGCCCGGGCAGCCTTCCTTGCCACCCAGGCAGATTCCATCACTGCTAACCGCATGTTCGCCGAGACCCTCTCCAAAATTGTTAATGGTGAGTTGAATCAGATGCTGGCGCGCGAGTTGTCCTTCTCCCACGAAGAGTACAACAAGCGTATTGAAGCCAAAACAGCCGCGTTATTCCAGACCTCTTCAGCAATAGTCGGCACCCTCGTCGATATCACACCCGAAGTTCGCGAAGCCATCTCCGCCTATGGCTACCACATCGGCATGGCATTTCAGCTCATGGATGACATTCTTGATTTCACCAGTGATGCCAAGACCCTTGGCAAGCCGGTTGGCAATGACCTCTCCCAGGGGATCATCACGCTGCCCGTCATCCACTTCTCGGAGACACATCCTGCCGCCTACTCCTCCAACGTCATCGCCGGAATTATCAAAAGCGCTGACAAGGAAGCCTTGCGCGCCCTGATCAACGATGTGACCGCCAGCGGTTCGCTGCAGCAAGCCTTCGGGCTGGCAAAGGAGCATGTCGCGGTGGCGATCAAGCACTTGGACCTGCTTCCTGAGACGGCGGAACGCGACGCGCTGCGCGACCTCGCGCTCTATGTCGTCGACCGCAAACTCTGAGTGAATTTCCATCATAAAGCATTAACAGAAAAAAGGTATTTTTGGATACCTTTTTCGCGTCGTACATTCATTGATATAATTTGTTGATGTGTGCGCTGGGGGGGAGTTGAACCCCCACGCCTCTCGGCACATGGCCCTCAACCATGCCTGTCTGCCAATTCCAGCACCAGCGCAAACGTGGTCTAATTATATGCGCTACAGGCTTTCTGTCAAGGAAAGCTAACTTTTTTGAAGTGAGAGTGAACCATGGCATTAGTCCTCGACGCGATGGGCAGCGACGCTCATCCAGCACCAGAAATTGAAGCGGCAATCACCGCTTCGGCGCTCTTCAACGAGGAGATTATCCTCACGGGCGATGAACAAATTCTGAAGCCCGCTTTGGAAAAAGCCGCGGGTGATAAGAGCAAAGTCTCGGTTGTTCACGCGCCGGACCTGCTCGAAATGGGCGAGAAGGCTGTGCAAAGCGCAAAGGCCAAGCCGCAGAATTCGATGGCGGTAGGCATGGAGCTGATCAAGTCCGGTCGGGCACGCGCCTTCGCCACTGCCGGCAATACCGGTGCTGCCATGTTCGTCGCGCTCCTGAAGTTGAAACGCATTGAGGGCGTGCTGCGTCCCGCCATGCCGGCCACATTCCCCACCGCCGCGGGTAAATGTATCGTGCTCGATATCGGCGCCAATGTTGACAGCCGGCCTGAATTTCTGGTGCAGTTCGCGCTGATGGGCAACATCTACGCCAAAGCGCTACTTAAGATTGACAAGCCGCGCGTCGGGCTGCTCGCTAACGGCGAAGAACCCGGCAAAGGCAATCAGCTCGTACGTGACACCTACCCCCTGCTGGAAGCAACCGACCTGAATTTTATCGGCAACGTTGAAGGCAAGGAAGTCTTTGGCGGCGCGGTGGATGTTGTGGTGACCGACGGATTTGCCGGCAACGTCATGTTGAAATCCAGCGAAGCTGCCGCAAAGCTGCTGACCGATACCCTGAAATCGGAACTGCGCTCCAGCCTGCGCACCAAGCTGGGCGGCTTGCTTGCCAAGCCCGCTTTCACCAAACTGAAACAAATGATGGACCCGCATGAAATCGGCGGTGTGCCGCTGCTGGGCGTTGACGGTATTGTCGTGATCGGTCACGGCCGGTCAAATGCACACGCGCTCGTGAACGCGCTCAAGGCTGCCAGGGATATGGCTGATCTGGGCCTTGTTGACATTATAAAAACAGCCTTACCCCCCACTCCCTAATCCCAAGGATAAAGCGCATGAGAATTGTTTCAAACACAAAAGTGATCGACCGCAATAAGAAAATTGGTACTTTCGCGACCATTGCCAGTCTGGCGATATTGGGCGTTGGTTTATGGATGTCCTTCCAACCAAAGCTGATGAACTACTCTCTGCTTGCGCTGATCGCGGGCTTTATCCTCTCACAGGTGGGTATCTATTTTGGCGCACGCTGGGGTAAATCACCGCGGCCTGATGAAGCAATCACCCAGTCTCTGAAAGGTCTGACTGACCAGTACACACTCTTTAACTATTCGACTCCCGTACCGCATCTGCTGGTCGGACCTGCCGGCATGTGGGTGCTGGCGCCATTTTTCCAGGGCGGCAAAATCTCCTACGATGCTGACAAGAAGCGTTACAAGCAAACGGGCGCGAACTGGTACTTGCGCATCTTCGGTCAGGAAGGTCTCGGCAAGCCAGACCAGGAAGCCGCTATCTACAAACGTGATCTGGAAAAATATATGGAGAAGCACCTTGAGCCGGGTGAACCCAAACCCCCGATCGAAACGGTGATGGTTTTCACCAGCCCAAAGGCTCAGGTGAACAATGAAGGTTCACCGCTGAACGCCTTGCACGTGGACAAGCTGAAAGAGTTCATCCGCAAGCGTGTCAAAGATGCCAACTGGAACGAAGAGAAAATTAAATCGGTCCTGAAAAACTTCCCGACCGAGTAGGTGAATCAAAACCACCCGTATAACGGGTGGTTTGCTCTGAGGCTATAAGCCTCCAATGCCAGCCAGCGCCTCAAGACGCTGGCTTTCTCTTCGTTCAAGCCTGCTCGCACTCCCTGCTATTGCCACCCCTTCTAAGGGGTTTCCTCTGCCTAGCTGAACGGGTCTTTGTATTCTTTCACGCTCAGTTTATCCAGCGCTATGTCTCGTCCCTCTTGTTCTCGTATATATTTCTCGATCGTCGCCTCATTCAGCCCTACTGTGCTCACATAGTATCCTTCGCTCCAGAAGTGCCTGTTCCCATACTTATATTTCAGGTTCGCGTGCCTGTCGAATATCATCAGCGCGCTCTTCCCTTTCAGATACCCCATCACGCTTGATACACTGTATTTCGGCGGTATGCTCACCAGTATGTGCACATGATCCGGCATCAGGTGCCCTTCGATTATCTCTACCCCCTTATACTTACATAACTCTCTCAGTATCTCCCCTATATCCCGCCTGATTTGATTGTAGATCGCTTTTCGTCTATACTTTGGACTGAATACGATGTGGTACTTACACATCCATTTTGTATGCGCCAAACTATTTGTTTGGTTGGCCATCTCGTCACCTTTCCTCTTAGTTTTGTGGCTTGAACAATCACATTCTATCGGAAAGGTGACCTCCGTATAACTCTTTATCTTCCACCCGCATAGCGGGTGGTTTCTTGTTTCGGAAGCTGCGCTTCCTCAACTCACTAAAGTGTTAAAAAAAAAGCTTCAGGTTAACCTGAAGCTTTTTTCTTGACCGGTTTATTCTTACCCGCCGTACTCTTTTTCAGCGCCTCCAGTTCGAAAGGCCGGAGCTCGCGGAAATCACCGGGTTGCAGTCCGCCAAGCTTCAGGGTCCCGATCCGCTCGCGAATGATCTTAACCACCGGCAAGCCCAGTAACCTGCCGATTTCGCGGATCTGGCGCTTGCGCCCTTCATGCATGATGATCTGCAGCCAGGCGCCCTTGCCCGAGACGCCGGTTACTTTGACCATCGCTGGCGCGGTCTTATGCCCGTCTTCGAGGACCACGCCGCGGCGCCAGGTAGCGAGCTGCTGCTCGTCAGGCCGGCTGGCAACCAGCACTTTATATTCCTTCTCATGCTCATAGCGCGGATGCGTGAGCTTGTTCGCCAGGTCACCGTCATTGGTCAGCAGGATCAATCCTTCGCTGTCCACGTCCAGCCGTCCGACCGAGAACAGGTGACCGTCGTAAGGCACCAGGTCAAAGACGGTTTTCCGGTCGAAGAGCGGATTATCATCCGAGACGACGTTGCGCGGTTTGTACAGCGCGTAATAGACCTTGGCAGCCTGCTGGGCAGGTAATACAACACCGCGGACGGCGATCTTGTCCTTCGCCGGGTCAGCTTTCGTGCCAAGGACCGCGACCACGCCATTCACCGTGACATCGCCAGCCTCAATCAGGGTCTCGCTTGAGCGCCTGGAACCATAGCCATGGGCAGCGAGGATTTTTTGTAATCTTTCTTCCATAATTGCCTATTCCTTCAGAACCTTGTTACTCTCATCGACCGGCGCAGCTTCCTCAATTGCGGGCAGCTCGCCGATGCTCGCCAGTCCAAAATATTGTAAAAATTCCGGTGTCGTCGTATAGAGGATCGGTCGTCCCGGGCCTTCCGCCCGACCGGATTCCTCGATCAAGCCCTTGCTCAGAATACTGCGGACGACCCCATCGCTGTTGACACCGCGGATGGCGTCAATCGCGGGACGCGTGATCGGCTGCTTATACGCGATGATGACCAGGGTCTCCAATGCCGCACGGCTGAGCTTGGTCGTGAACTCAAGGCCGAGGAAGTTTTCAACATCCGCCGCGAACTCAGGCGCGGTAGTGAGCTGCACCTTGCCGGCATGCCATTGCAAGCGCAACCCATGCTCCCTGGTGTAGAACGCTTGCAGCTCATTCAGCGCTGCTTCGATCTCAGCGGGTTTAACCAGCAGCACCTCTGCTATCTGGCTGATCTGCACAGGTGTTGAAGCAACGAATAATAATGCCTCAATCCGTGGGATCAATTTGTTTTCAGTTGTCTCAGCCAGAGTGCCAGTATCATCCATGCTATAATAAATCCTGCTTTTTTCAAAGAAATGTAGAGGTGTGAAACGTGAAAAAGCCCTCAAACCTAACGATTATACTCTTAATGGCATTAATGATGCTGGTATTACTGGCCTGTAACATGCCCACCAATTCACGCAACAAATCGACGCCGGTTGTCGCATCAACCGTCGAGGCAACTGCCGCGGCAAGCATCTGGGAAAACAATTTTGAGAATGCCCCTGCCGGCAAGCTATCCCTGACCTTCACCGAAAGCCAGCTAACCTCCGCGCTGGATCAGTTCCTGAAAGCCCAACCGACGAAGGTGATGAGCGAACCGCAATTGCTGCTGCGCGATGGCAAGATGGACCTGTACGGTAAAGTCACGCAAGGTCCGATCACCACGGATCTGCATCTGAATATGGAAGCAGTCATCGGTGCGAGCGGTAAGCCAGAAGTTAATATCGTGTCTGGTGAACTTGGTCCGGTACCGCTGCCTGACGCGTTGCGATCCAGCCTTGATTCGGTGATCGACAGCGCGATTGAAGCGCTGCTGAAAGAGGATCGATTTGGCTTCACCATTGAATCAATTGTTATCGGCGATGGTCTCCTGACCATTTCAGGCACCAAACACTAAATCTTCGTTTTAGAAGGGATGCCATGAGGATACTCATCACAGGCGCGGCAGGTTTCCTGGGTTCTCATCTGTGTGACAGGCTGATCAAGGAGGGGCACAAGGTTGTCGGTATGGACAACTTTGTAACCGGCAGGATCGAGAACCTGGCACATCTTGGCGGCAACCAGCAATTTGAATTTATCCAGCACGATGTCGCCAATTTCATTTTTGTTCCCGGCAAGCTGGACGCGGTCATGCATTTTGCCTCCCCGGCCAGCCCAAACCCCGCTTCACCCTATGGCTACACGAATTTACCGATCCAGACGATGAAAGCCGGAGCGCTTGGTACCCACAACACCCTTGGCGTCGCCCGTTATCATGGCGCCAGGTATTTGCTGGCGTCCACCTCGGAGATCTATGGCGACCCCCTGGAACATCCGCAGCGCGAAACCTACTGGGGGCACGTTGACCCGATCGGCATCCGCTCGGTGTACGACGAAGCCAAGCGCTTCGCCGAAGCCCTGACCATGGCGTATCACCGTACCCACGGCATCGATACGCGCATCGTCCGCATTTTCAATACTTATGGCTCACGCATGCGGCTTGACGACGGCCGCGTCGTGCCAAACTTCCTCCAGCAAGCGCTGCGCGGCGAACCGCTGACCATCTACGGCGACGGCAGTCAGACCCGCAGCTTCTGCCATGTCTCTGATCTGGTCGAGGGCATCTACCGGCTGCTGCTGTCTGATGAGCATCTGCCGGTCAACATCGGCAACCCGAGCGAGATCTCGATTGCCCAATTCGCGGAGGAGATCAACCGCATCATCGGCAACCCTGCCGGCTGCATCTACAAGCCAGCCATGCGCCTGGGCGATGACCCTCAGCAGCGCCGGCCGGATATCACGCGCGCCAACCAGATCCTCGGCTGGACGCCAAAAGTCTCTCTGGCTGAAGGCATCGAGCTTACCTACCCTTATTTCAAAGAAAAGCTTGCTGAATCAGCATGAAGAATTCACGCGAATTAGGGCGGTTTTTGCGGTTCGCGATCGTCGGCTCCATCGGTGCCGTAATCGATTTTGCCGTCTTTAACCTGCTCACTAACCTGACCAACATCAATGTCGTCGTCGCCAGCGTAATCTCATTTTGTCTGGCAGTCGTCAGCAATTTCCTGCTCAACCGCTACTGGACCTACCCGGATTCCCGCTCCAAGAAAGTGCAGACCCAGATCATCCAGTTTGTCATCATTTCCGTCATTGGATTGTTGATCCGCACCCCGTTGTTCGCTTATCTGGAGGGCGCCTTCACCCGCCTGGCTGAGGCATGGATTCCGAACTTCTTCATCCCGCCCGTCTCGGTTGGTCACAATCTGGCCCTAGCCAGTGCGATTCTGGTCGTGATGGTGTGGAATTTTATAGCCAACCGCTTTTGGACTTACAATGATGTAAAATGATCGCCCGACGGCGATTGCGAAAATGAACGCTTACGAGGAGTGAATAATGGCTTCCAAGATCCCTCAAACTGAAGAACAAAAGATTAAACCGCAGGACATGCACCCCACGACGACCGGAGAATTCCTCCAGCGCGGTTGGGCTTACCTGGGCACGAACGAACTCGATAAGGCAGTTGAGGACCTGCGAAAGGCGCTTGACCTGGACAGCAACAACGCGGATGCCTACTTTGTCCTCGGACTGGCCTACAAGCAGATGAACAGGAAGGATGACGCTATTGCCGCGTTCACCAAAGTCCTCGAAATGGCTGATAATGCGCCCAACGAAAGCAGCAAACAGATGTTGAAACGTCTGACCAAGGGCCACATCAACCAGCTCAATCTCGGCGACTGGAATCTTGAAAAGGAAATCTGGAAAAGAGCATGATCACGCATAAGCAGCGCATTGAGAATTGTCTGGCAGGGAAAGCCCTTGACCGCGTACCTGTTGCCCTCTGGCGCCATTTTCCGGTAGATGACCAGGACAGCCTGTTGCTCGCCAAAGCGACCGCACAATTTCAAAATACCTTTGACTTCGACCTGATCAAGATCACCGGCGCCAGCTCGTTCTGCGTCCGTGACTGGGGCATGAGGGACTATTGGGCGGGCAACGCTGAAGGCACCCGCGACTCGCTGCAGCCAGCCATCCATACCCCTGAGGACTGGCAGGCATTAACGCCGCTCAATCCAAAAAAAGGCAGCCTGGGCGAAATGCTGAAGACCATGCGCATATTGAGGAGTGAGTTCCCCGATACGCCCATTTTGCAGACTATTTTCAGCCCGTTATCGCAGGCAAAGAACCTGGCCGGCAAGATGAATCTGGCCACCCATTTACGCACCTTTCCTGAGGCTGTCGAGTACGGCTTGCAAGTCATCACCGAGACAACGACCGCGTTTATCAATGAAGCCGCGAAAACCGGCATCGACGGGATTTACTACGCTGTCCAGCATGCCAATCCATCGCTGATGTCCATGGCAGAGTATCACCGTTTTGGGAAGCACTTCGATCTGATGTTCAGCGACGTCATGAAGAAATTCTGGTTCAACCTGGGGCATTTGCACGGCCAGCCGGTATGGTTTAATGAGATGCTGGACTATCATTTTGACATTCTGAACTGGCATGACCAGACCACGAAACCCAGCCTGTCAGCCGGCAAGAAATTGTTCCCGGGCGTCGTCTGCGGAGGCATCTCGCAGTGGGAAACCTTGCTTTATGGCAGCGCGGCTGATGTGACGAAAGAGGCCAAAGCCGCCATCAAGGAAACCAAAGGCGAGCGCTTCATCCTTGGCGCGGGCTGTGTGATCCCGATCACCACGCCGTATGGCAACATCATGGCAGTGCGTCAGGCTGTTGAGACCACCCGGAAATAACTTTGTCCGCTCCACGCATCATTTCAGGCAAGGCCAAGGGTTTGCGGCTGCTGCCTGTCCCCGGCGATAGCACCCGGCCCGTCACCGACCGGGTCAAGGAAGCGCTCTTCAACATTCTGGGCGCTGACTTGCTGGACTCACGATTTCTGGACCTGTTCGGCGGCACCGGTAGCATTGGCATCGAGGCGCTCAGCCGCGGCGCCAGTTTTGTCCAGTTCGTCGAGCTCAACCCGACGGCGCTGAACGTGCTGAAAGAAAATATCAAACGCTCGAAGCTGGCAGCCAACTCAGCCGTTCATAACGGGGACGCGTTTCGTTACCTGAAGACTTATGCCGGTGAGCCTTTTGATTATCTTTACATCGCACCGCCGCAATACAAGCAGATGTGGCTGGAAGCATTGCAGATCGTCGATGAAAGACCGCAATTGCTCAGCGAGGATGGCTGGGTGATTGTCCAGATCCATCCGATTGAATATCAGGAACAGGAATTAGGCGCCCTGGAAGAGTTTGACAACCGCAAGTATGGCAGCTCGCGCCTGGTGTTCTATCAGCGCAAGCTTGATTGACTAATCGTCAAAGGTGACGATCAGCTTCTTATCCTCATCATAAAAGGAACGGGCAAAAAACGGCGCGTCACCTGCGGCGAAAGGTGCCACCCGTTCTAGCAGGACCGGCAGGTCTTCGACAAGCTCACTTGTCTCCAGCGTATTCAGACTCACCCAATGCAGCGTGCCTTCACCGGATGGCGCAAGGGTTTGCCCGTTGTAGTGACCTTTGAATATCGAAATCAGGATGCTTTTATCACCGCCGGAATCGACCAGCAGCAACCCGCATAACGTCAGCGGGATGGCAGTCAAGCCTGTCTCTTCCGCGAGTTCACGGCGAGCACAGGCGGCTATGTTTTCCCCTCCTTCAACATGGCCGCCTATGCCGTTGAACTTGTTAGCCCATAACTTTTTTCCTGGCGCCCCTTTGAGCAGCAACACTTTATCCTGATCAAAGATGAATATCAGGGTCCTGGGGATGACGCTGAAACGTTTTAGGTCAAAACCCTGATCACTTTCGGGCATACAGGACGAACCTGACTACTTCAAAAATTCGCGCACGATTTCAAGCTGACCGGCGCTGCCGAGTTTGACGTTCTTATCCGCGATGAATTTGGCGTATTCGGTCATGAAAATTTCGCCTGGTTTGCGCAGATCAATGCCTTCAGGGTGCTCGAGGAAGTATTCCCGATGGACACGCGTCCAGACCAGCCGGCCATCGGTGTCGATATTGACCTTGGTCACGCCCAGTTTCGCGGCATGCAGGAACTCGTCCGCGTTCACACCTTTGGCATCTTTCAGTTTGCCGCCAGCCGCGTTGATCCGGTCAACCTCTTCCTTCGGCACGGAGCTGCTGCCATGCATCACCAGCGGGAAGCCCGGCACACGTTTTTGAATCTCTTCAACGATTTCGTAATGGACGCGCTGATTGCCGGAGAATTTGAACGCGCCATGGCTGGTACCGATCGCGCAGGCGAGCGAATCGCAGCCTGAACGCTCGATGAATTCTTTGGCCTGGTCGGGATCGGTCAGTTTGGCATCCGATTCCGCGACGCTTACATGTTCCTCAACGCCGCCCAGCTTGCCAAGCTCCGCTTCAACCACAATATCTTTGGCGTGCGCCAGATCAACGATCCGCCGGGTGATCTCGATATTCTTTTCAAACGACTCATGGCTCGCGTCGATCATCACCGAGCTATAGAAACCGCTCTCGATACAATCGATACAGGCTTTCTCGTCGCCATGGTCCAGGTGGACAGCGAAGATGGCATCCGGGAAGATGTCATTGGCTGCCCGGATCAACCCTTCAAGCATGTGTTTGTTGGTATAACTTCTGGCTCCCTTACTGATCTGAATGATGAAAGGCGCCTGGCTCTCCATATTGCCGCGGAAAAGCCCCATCGTTTGTTCAAGATTGTTGATATTGTAGGCGCCGATCGCATAGTTGCCATATGCATGTTCAAACAGCTTTTTGGTTGTAACGATCATACAAACCCTCCAGATGATATATTTTTCAAACGCCACCTTTACTGTAGCATAGGCGCCGGATTAAAGTAAGCGAATTTTGTCTGATAACGGGATGAGGAAGGACACTAAGACTGCGGATACGGCGTGAAGGTATTCAACCAGACGTCCGGTTCCGAGACCCACCAGCGAATCCAGTACAGCGCGGGCAGGGTGATCAGCGGCGGGACGACATACAGCAGCATGCTTGGCTGGGTAAAAAGCATGAAAGCCGGAGCCCGCAGCGCGATGTACCAGCTTACGCCGGAGATGAGGATCAGGAACGACGCTGCGATGACTTTTCCGCCAACGCGCCAGCGTTTCGCCAGGGTCGATGCGGTGAAGATCAGAACCGGCAGGAGGACGAAGTAGTTGCCGTAATCGTTGTAATACGTTACCAGTTGCCCGACCACCAGGTTCAGCGCGACCAGCCAGAGGACCCGGCCAAATGAGCGGTTCCGGACCGCGAACCATTCCACAACCAACGCCAGGATAAAAAACACAGAGAGCACCCAGCCTAGGCGGAATCCAAAGGTGGGGAACAAAGCTGCCAATGCTTCGATCAGGTTGCCGAGCGGATGCTGCGCTCTGAACCAGACAATCGTCCGGATGTAGTCCAGCAGCCAACTGGGCGAGAAAATAAACCCGGCCGTCAGATAGATGGCGATCATGCCGCCGAACCAGGCGAGCATCCGCCAGCGCCCCATGCCGATCAGCCAGAGGAAGATCAGCAGCAGGGGAAAAATGAAAACAGTTGGCTTAATGACAAGAAAGGAGAGCAGGATGCCGGCGGATTCTTCGTTGCCATTTTTCAGCATCAGCAGTGCCAGCACCAGCAGCATGGTCAGAATGATGATCACATCGCCTTTGAGTACCGGCTGGATCACGAAGAAAAAGGTCAGACTGAAGAGATAGATCAGCACGGTTGGGAGCAGTTCAAAACGCCATTCGAATAATCTGAGAGACAGATGCACCGTCAGCAGCACGCAAAGCTGAAGGACGGTTGTCCACAGCGCGGCTGCAAGCTGCAACTGCTGAACAAGGCTGAATAACCCGAAGATCAGCATGCTGAATACGGGATAGATGAAACGCAATTCACCTGGCTGCGGCGGCAGCAGGCTGACTTCATCGCGGATCAGCGCGTTCAGATCGCTGGTGTAAGGGATCTGGTTATTGAAAATCACATGTCTGAATGCCGCCCAGTTGCTGCCGAAGTCGCTCAGCGTCTGGTGCGGGTACAAATAGTGATAATTCAGCCAAGTCAGACCCACCAGCAACCCGGCGATAAAAAGCACGCTGAGAAGAATAACGACGGTCATCTGACGGCGTTTGCGGTCAACAGACCGGATCGTCGGTGAATGTTTAAAACCAGGCGTTGTCAAGGTTGTGTCCCTTGTGAGCGCTCAGAGGCGAGCGTCAGATCTCCCGGGCGTAAATCCGATGCACCTTGTACGGCTGCACACCAATGGTCACCAGGTCGCTGCGTACGCGGAAGGCGGTATCTGCCATCTGGGTCAGTTCGGCATGTGTGTAATTATTTTCCTTGATGGTCTTCAGCATCTCGGAATACAGCAGCATATTGCCGCCCCTGCCCTGATACTCAGGCAGCATGCCGAGACCATTCAACGATATCCAGTTGGTGCGCTTCATCTGCCACAGCAGGTTGAGCATACAGAGCGGCGAGAGATTGCCGCCGCATTTTTGCATGGCTCCCGAGACATCCGGGAAACCGAACAAAAAGCCGGCAATATTGTCTTCATACATCATGAGCTTGATCAGTCTTGGCACGGCAAAACTGAGGATGTTGTCTTTGATATAGACGATCTCGCGTTCACTGAGCGGATAGTATTCCCAGTTCTTGATGAAGGTGTCGTTGTAGGTTTTGCCGATGCGCGGCGCCCATTCCATGATCTCTTTTTTGGTTTCGAAGGTTTTTACCCAGAACTTGCCGCGCTCCAGGACCCGCTGCGCGATCATCTTGAAGCTGTCAGGCAGGTCAAAATTGGGCACATCGATATAGCAGGAAACGAATTCATTCTCCTTCACGAAGCCGGCGTTTTCAAACAATTCGGCGTAATACGGGAAGTTGTAGTTCATCATGTTCATCATCTGATGATGTTCGAACCCCTCCACGACAATGCCATAACCGTCGAAACCGCTGAAACCCTTTGGTCCGACGATTCTGGTCAGGCCGCGCTGGCGTGACCAATCGTACGCAGCCTCAAACAGACCGTCAGCAACCTCCTGATCATTGATACTGTCAAAGAGGTAGAACTGGGCGTTCTTCACTTTGTGATACTCGTTGTAGGGGTTATTCACCATCGCGGCAATGCGCCCGACCAGCTTCCCATTATCTTCGGCGACAATGAAATCTGCCTGTGAGTGTTCATAATAGGGATGTTTGACCTGATCGAACATCAATTTGATATCGTTGCGGAAAGGCGGTGTCCAGTTCGGTGTGCCCTTGTACAGGTCGTAATGAAAGTTGATGAACCGCTCAACTTCACGCTTGTCCTTGCTATCGATCATTCTCGTCCTGACCATATTCGCATCCCTTCGCCGTGTGCGTCTGCAGCACGGTGCACCGACCAATTATGAGATAATGATGACAACGTACATTCAGCAAATTATAAGGCGAATTACTGGCACGCGATGAATCACTTAGCATCTGAAACATCTCCCTACCTGTTGCAGCACGCCAATAACCCGGTGGACTGGTATCCCTGGGGCGAAACCGCTCTTGCGATAGCCAAATTGGAAGACAAACCGATTTTCCTGAGTATCGGTTATGCTGCCTGTCATTGGTGCCATGTGATGGAACGGGAGAGCTTCACGGACCCGGTCATCGCCAGTTATCTGAATGAGCATTTTATCTCAATCAAGGTAGACCGCGAGGAGCGCCCCGACCTGGACGATTTGTATATGCAGGCAGTCATGGCGTTGACTGGCAGCGGCGGCTGGCCGATGACCGTCTTCCTGACGCCCGCGCTCGAGCCGTTCTATGGCGGCACTTACTTCCCGCCCGTCCGGACACGCGGCATGCCATCCTTCCTGGAGGTCCTGCACGGCATCCAGCAATTGTGGCAGGGTGACCGTCAGAAAGTAGCAACGTTTTCATCGCAGATGCTTGATTATCTGAATAAAAGTCAGCGGCATTATGAAGACGGTCAGAAAGCCGCGACAACCTTGGATCTTGAAAAACTGGTCGCGTCACTCTCTTCAACTTATGACTGGAAATTTGGCGGCTGGGGTTCGGCGCCGAAGTTCCCGCAGCATATGACCCTGCAATTTCTCTTGACGCGCGCGGCTTACGGCGACCAGACAGCCTGGCAGATCGCCCGGCATAATCTCGCTGCCATGTCTGCCGGCGGGCTGTATGACCTGGCAGGCGGAGGGTTCCACCGCTATAGCACCAACAACACCTGGCTGATCCCCCATTTTGAGAAGATGCTGTACGACAACGCGCTGCTCGCGCAAAACTATTTATACGGTTATCTGATTTCGGGAGACCCCTGGCTTCGTCATGTGCTTGACAGCACGCTGGCGTTCTGCGCGCGTGAGCTCAGGCATCCGGCGGGTGGTTTTTACAGCTCCCTTGACGCTGATTCTGAGGGGCATGAAGGGTTGTTCTACACCTGGTCTGAAGAAGAATTTAACGAATTGCTCGCGGCTCATCCGAAAGCGAAAGCACTCCTTGAAACAAGACAGCCACAGTTTGAGAGCCGATATGTGCCCCGCTTGTTGCGCCAGCCTGACACGGCCGATCTGGACATGCTGAAACCTGCACTAGATGTGTTGTTGGACGCGCGCGCCGGCAGAGTACGACCCGCGACCGATGACAAGATCATCACCAGCTGGAACGGGCTGATGCTGACAGCTTATGCTGAAGCCGCGCGCTTTCTGGGTCACCAGGGTTATCTCGAGACCGCGCAGGCGCTGGCGTCCTTCCTGCTATCAGAACTCTATGACAGCAAGATCGTCTACCGCTCGTGGCGCGAAGGCGCAGCCCGTCAGCCTGGGTTCCTAGAAGACTATGCCAGTTTAGCCTTGGGTCTGCTTGCGCTTTACCAGGCTGATTTCGACTTGCGCTGGTTTGCCGCTGCCCGTGAAATTTTTCAATTGATTCCGGAGCAGTTTGCGCAAGATGGCAAACTGTTTGATTCGGCAAGCGCAGATTTGTTGGTCCGTCCGCTGAATGTCATGGACAACGCGACGCCAAGCGGGATGGCTTTGTACGCCAGGCTGGCGCTGACGATGCAAGCCCTCGATGACGACCAGACCTGGGACCAATTGATCGCGCCCTATTTCAATCAGAACGCCAGTCTGATCCAGCAGCATCCCACCAGCTTCGGTTTCTGGCTGCATAGCGCGCTTATGCTGGAGCAGCCGATCGACACCTGCTGTCTGATCCTGCCTGCTGAGTCGGCTGATCCGGATGAATTCGTCTCGAGCCTCAGGCGTGAGTTCCGTCCGACTTTGCTGCTGGCTGCTGGCGTCGAAGGCGCCGCTGATCTACCTGTCATCCTGCGTGACAAACCAACCGTGTCAGGCGGCATCACTGCCTATCTCTGCCGCGGCGCGACCTGCCTGCCGCCGCAAACGACAGCCGAAGGTTTGCTGCGCCAGCTAAGCGGGCTTCAGATATTGGGTTAAACTTATTCATGAGCATTTATTAAAACGCATTCAGGAGGTCATTATGGAGAAATTTGTGATCGAAGGCGGGCATCCTTTACACGGCACAATGACCCCTTCGGGCAATAAAAATGAGAGCTTACCTGTCCTGGCTGCCTGTATTTTGACTGCCGAACCGATCATCCTGCATAATGTGCCGGACATTCTCGATGTCCGCGCGATGTGTTCGCTGCTGACTTCGCTGGGTGTCGAAGTCACCGACCTGGGCAATGGCACCTTACGCGTGCATGCCAGATCCGTGCAGGCCAGCGACCTGGATCCCGATTTATGCCGGCAGATCCGCGCCTCCATCCTGCTGGCCGGGCCGATGGTCGCCCGCGCGGGTGAAATCAAGCTGCCACCGCCCGGCGGTGACGTCATTGGCAGACGGCGGCTGGACACGCATATTCTGGCGCTTGAAGCCCTCGGCGTGGACGTCACCTATGATCGCATGTTCACCTTCAAAACCAGGGAACTGGTCGGCTCGAACATCCTGCTGGATGAAGCCAGTGTGACCGCGACAGAAAATGCCATCATGGCCTGCGCGCTCGCGAAAGGCGTTTCCTATATCCGCAATGCAGCGTCCGAACCGCATATTCAGCAGCTATGCCATTTCATCAATGCCATGGGCGGCAAGGTCGAAAATATCGGCTCCAACACCCTCAAGATCACCGGCGTGGATGAATTGCACGGCTGTGAATTCACCATCGGTCCGGACTATCTGGAAGTCGTCAGCTTTATCGGCGCCGCCATCGTCACCAAGGGTTCGATCCGCGTCAAAAATGCCGGCAACCAGTATCTCGATCTGATTCGTCTCAACTTCCGACGCATTGGCGTGTTGTGGGAAACCGAGGGCGACGACATCATCGTCCCTGGCGATCAGACTTTGAAAATTCAGCCAGACCTGGGCGGTGTCATTCCGGAGATCTCGGTCATGCCCTGGCCGGCCTTCCCGACCGACCTGATGAGCGTGGCCATCGTGGTCGCCACGCAATCAGAAGGCACCATCCTTTTCCATGACTGGATGTACCCGAGCCGCATGTTCTTCACGGACAAGCTGGTCGCGTTAGGCGCCCGGATCGTGCTTTGCGATCCACACCGCTGTATCGTGCAGGGACCCTCCCGGCTGTACGGTGAAAAGATGGAAAGCCCGGATATCCGCGCCGGCATGGCGCTGCTGATCGCCGCCCTGTCTGCCAAAGGTCAATCGACCATCCGCAACGTCGGTCAGATCGACCGCGGCTATCACCAGGTGGAGGTCAAACTGGCTAATCTAGGCGCGAAGATTGAGCGCCTGCAGGTCTAAAAGCAATGGGCTGGCAAATTCTGCCAGCCCAGTTTTTTTATTAATCAGGTCAATGCTTAAGCAGCTTCAGAGGCAGCGACCTCAATAAATTCATCCACAACATCCAGCAGCATGCCTTCAGAGAGTGCGCCCACCTGCGAATGCAGGACTTTACCGTTGGCGACGAACAGCATGGTGGGGATGCCCTGCACGCCAAACTTCGAAGCCCAGTCCGGGTTCTCGTCTGTGTTGACCTTGGCGACCAAGACTTTGCCGGCATAATCCTTGGCAATCTTGTCCAGTATCGGCGCTACCCGCTTGCAGGGTCCGCACCAGGGCGCCCAGAAATCCACGATTACTGGCAAGGTTGATTGCAATACGGTTTTCTCAAAATTTCCGTCGCTGACATGAATTGGTTCTGTTATCATCACATTCTCCTGATTATCAAATTTAAAAATATCAAACGCCAGTCAAGGCATCATATTCATAATATCGAATAAGTATAAGAATATTATTAATTGCCCTTTCCCTGTTTTTTATAATCTACAAACCTGTAGCCGACCCCGCGCTCAGTCAGAATATATTTCGGGTTCGCCGGGTCCTCTTCCAGTTTTTGCCGCAAATAGTTGATATACAAGCGCACGTAATGCGGTTCATCACGGTACTCGTACCCCCAGACCTTGGTCAGAATCTGATCATAGGTCATCACCCAGCCGGCATTCTGTACCAGATGATACAGCAAACGGTACTCCGTGGGGCGCAGTTTGATCAGTTTGCCTTTCAGCCAGACTTCGCGCCTGCCGAAATCAAGTTTGAGGGAGTCGTCCACATCAATGATATCCCTGGCAGAAGCGCTCGAGATGCTTTCCGCTCGGCGTAGGACTGCCCGGATGCGCGAGACAAGTTCACGCGGGCTGAATGGTTTGGTGATGTAATCATCAGCACCGAGTTCGAGTCCGCGGATTTTTTCCTCTTCCTCGCCCTTGGCAGTCAGCATGATGACCGGGATACTGGAAATTTCGCGCACCATGCTCAGAACCTCGAAGCCGTCTATGTCGGGCAGCATCACATCCAGCAGCATCAGGTCCGGCAATTGGTCGCGCAGTTTTTGCATGGCTTCCATACCTGAGTTGGCTTCCGCGGTAGAAAATCCATCCTGTTCCAGGTTAAGCCTGATGAAGCGCACCATGCGTTCTTCATCGTCGACGATCAGGATCATTGGGTTTTGCATCTCACTTTTATTCATGGCATTCCTCGCGTTCACTGGATCACCAGGTCAAGGAAAGAATCGGCCGCCCAGCCGGCACGCGTGCTGTCATACGGCGCGGTCAGATACCACCAGGTGTAGCCATCTCTTTCGACAGGCCCGTCTTTGACTTCGAAGACCTCGGCATCCATGGCGAGGAAATTGGGCGGATTCTCAACACCCGCGCCAGACCGGATCTGCAATCCTTTCCCGCCAGTATTCACAACCTGCACGAAGGCACCGATGGCGAATTTGCCTTCGCCTTGCGGTACGGGCGAAGCGGTCAGGGAAAGCGCCTCTCCGGCGTCCGCTGTTACTGTATTCGGCAGCATCGTCCGGACTTCCAGGATGGCGGTCGCCTGTGTGTTACCCGGTTTCGGCAGAGGTTTCATTGCCAGCACGAAAATCACACCGGCTACGCACAGGACTATTCCCAGTCCAATGCCTGCCAGGATGACCTTGATATTGACAATTGAATCGTCTCTGTTCATTTTTCTATGCCGGCATCAGGAAGAATGCCAGCCCCAGGAGGATATAAACGGCAACCAGTGAAAGCCCTTCCAACCAATTCGACTCGCCGTCAGCGGAGACCATGGCTGTAATTATTATCGCACAACCAATGGCAATCAATTCAAATTGGTTGAAAATCAGGTTCATCGGGTTACCCATCAGCAGGCTGATGAAGACCAGGATAGGTGCGACGAATAAGGCGATCTGCAGGGATGAGGACACCGCGATCTCAACGCTCAGGTCCATTTTATTGCGGGTGGCTACCTGTACAGCGACGAGATGCTCGGCCACATTACCAACAATTGGGATCAGAATGACGCCAATGAAAAATTCGGACAGACCGAAGGCTTTGGTCACATGCTCGACCTCGCCGACGAGGATCTCGGACATGATCACGACGCCGACGGTTGCCAACCCCAGAACGACCAGCGAAACCTTCTTGGACCATTCAGGTGTATGGGGCACGGTTTCGGGCACCACGCCTGCCGGCTGATTGTGCCTGAAGGAATAGATCAGCCCAAAGACATAGAGCAGGATCATCATCGCCGCGACACCGAGGCTGAGCGCCTCAACCTTCATGCTCGTTTCAGCGCCGATGGTATGGCTGAAAACAGAAGGGATCAGCAAGGCAATGACCGAAATAATCATCAAAATGGCGTTCGTCATCGCCTGTCGCTTGTCAAAAACCTGAACGCCATGCTTAAATCCGCCGAGCAGCATTGCCATGCCCAGAACGAGCAGCAGGTTGCCCAGGACGGATCCGGTGATGGAGGCTTTAACCAGCTCCAGCAAGCCTTCCTTGATCGCGATGATGGTGATGATCAGCTCGGCGGCGTTGCCGAGTGTGGCGTTGAGCAGTCCGCCGATTTTCGGACCGGTATAGACTGCCAACGCTTCCGTTGAGCGTCCGATCAGCCCGGCCAGCGGTATCAGGCCGACAGCAGAGACGATGAAAATCACGATTGCCGAGGCATTCATGGCGCGCAATACCAGCACAAGCGGCAGCGCGATCAGCAATAGGTCGATGGGATGTTCTTTGATATATTTCATAAGACCTGCCAAAATTGGTTTTCGAGCCTATTATAAGCGATAGCTCATGACGGCAAAAAAGGTCGGTATGATATAATCCGTCGATGACGATGAACGACCAGAATACCGCGGCTCCATTGCTAGGTAATAGATATCAATTGCTCAAAACGCTCGGCAGCGGTGGCATGGCAGTGGTTTATCAAGCCCGCGACCTGATGCTGGAACGCTTTGTTGCCGTCAAAATCCTGCGTGAAGATTATTCGAATAATGACGCGTTTCGCGAACGTTTCCGCCAGGAAGCGCGCGCTGCCGCCAACCTCTCGCATCCCAACATCGTGACCGTTCACGACTTTGGCTTTGACCAGGGTCGGCTGTTCATTGTGATGGAATATGTGCCGGGAATGAATCTCAAATCTATCCTCAAGAAGCGCACCATTACCTCGATGGATGAAAGTCTGTCATTGTTGATTCAGGCGTGCTCCGGCATCGGTTACGCGCATCGCGCCGGACTGGTGCACTGTGATATCAAACCGCATAACATGCTGGTGACGCCTGACGGCCGGCTGAAAGTGACTGATTTTGGCATCGCCCGCGCGCTCTCGTCAATCAACCCCGATGAGCAAAGCGACGTGATCTGGGGGTCACCGCACTACCTCTCCCCTGAGCAGGCGCAGGGTCTGGCGCCCTCACCGGCGTCGGACGTCTACGGTCTGGGCGTGATTATGTACGAGATGCTGACCAACCAATTGCCGTTTGACTCCGATGACCCGCAGGAATTGATCCGGATGCATAAGGAGGTTCAGCCCACGCCTCCGCGTCAGCTTAATCCGCAAATCAGCCCCGCGCTCGAGCAGATCATGCTCAAAGTTCTTGCCAAGGAACCTGCCGCGCGCTACCGCACGACCGATCAATTGGGCAGAATCCTGTCCACCTTTTATAAGCCTGAAGAGAATTCCGGACGGATCAATCCGCTCAAAGAATCGGTCAACCGGGCGTACAACGAACCAATTACCGAACGCTTTCAGCTCGAGCAAGCCCAGCCTGTACCCCAGCCAAAGCCTGAGCCGGTCAAGGTCATCCCTCGTGAGACCCATGTGCCCGTTCAAGCCCCGCTCCGGCCAGCGCGTCCGGTCGAACGGCAGCCAGAGTATGACTGGAAGACGATCCTCTTGACTCTCCTGGCTGTTGTGCTGGTCGCCGGGTTGGTGCCTTTCTGGCTCTATATCTGGCTCTCTCTGAACCCCGGAGGCTTGCCATGAACGGTCAGATCACGCTCTCTGCCTCACTGCTTTCCGCGAACTTCGCCTGCCTCGAGCGCGATATCCGTGCCGCTGAAGAAGCCGGTGTCGACTGGTTTCACATCGATGTCATGGACGGCCATTTTGTCCCTAACATCACCATGGGACCCTTCATCGCCGAGACTATCCGCAAGATCACAGCTCTGCCGCTCGACGTGCATCTGATGATCACCAACCCTCAGGAATTCATCCCGCCTTTCGCCAAAGCCGGTGCGGATTATATTGGAGTGCACGTAGAGAACCAACCGCACATCCACAAACTCGTCCAGTCGATTCACGATCACGGTTGCAAGGCAACGGTCGTGAGCAACCCCGGCACGCCCGCCAACGCTTTGGCGGAGATCCTGCCGGATGTTGACATGGTGCTGGTGATGAGCGTCAATCCGGGTTTCTCAGGGCAAAAATTTATCAAGAGCGCCCCTGCCAAGATTGCCGCCATAGCCGGCATGCTGGAATCACTGGGGTTGGAGATCCCCATTCAGGTCGACGGCGGGATCACAGATCAGACGATTGCTGCCTGCCGCCTGGCCGGAGCCAGCAATTTCGTTTCAGCTTCATATATTTTTCACCACCCGGATGGGATTTCATCCGCCGTCGCCGCGTTGCGACAGGCGGCCAAATAAAAAGTCACGGCGGTTGCCGTGACTTGATATGTCGGAAGAGAAGAAGGATTTACTTGGATTTTGAGATGGTACGGATGCAGCTGGCGCACATAACCTTGCGAACCAAACGACCGTTTTCCAGAATGGAAACACGCTGCAGGTTCGGTTTGAACTCACGGTTTGTTGCCCGTAGAGAGAAGCTTCGGTTATGACCAAAAGTCGTTGTTTTTCCGCATTTTTCACACTTAGCCATGATAAGTTATCCTTTCAATCTCGCGCACGCGTACTGGTTTTCAACAAGCAAGAGGCAATTCTACCACAAATAATTATCATTTTCAATAAACGTAACCTGCAGTCATAAAAAAGGTTATTACACGAGAGGATCAAGTAATGGACAAAACGGATAATCCCCACGGCAACATCTATATCTCCCATCGGGCAATTGCGACCGTTGCATTTCAGTCAGCGATCCAGTCCTATGGGGTCGTTGGTCTGGCGCCAAAAAATCTGGCCACCGGCCTGGCGAATGTCCTGGTCAAGGATCCGGCTCTTGGCGTAGATACGCGTTTCGAGTCTGATGGTGTGACTGTTGACCTGTACATTATCATCGAATATGGCACCCGCATCAAATCCGTTGCGAATAGTGTCGCTTCGAGCGTCCGCTACACGATTGAGAACACAATCGGCATTCCTGTGAAAGCCGTGAACGTGCATGTCCGCGGTTTGCGGGTCAGCAATCAGAATTAACTTTTCGCCAAAAACCGTATTGGCCTGGAGATTAAATGCAAAAGACCGCCCAAGTTCAAAATGAAAAATGTCTGACGGTGAATGGAGAAGAGTTCAAGACGCTTGCCAATGCCGGCATGCAGTGGCTGAAAACGAATCAGCAAGTTGTCAATTCGCTCAACGTGTTTCCAGTTCCGGATGGGGATACCGGCACAAACATGCTGCTCACGATGCAATCGGCTCTCTCAGAGTCAGTCAACGGAAATGATACCGAGCAGAATATCGGCAAGGTTTGTCAGGCTATCGCCCGCGGCGCTCTGATGGGCGCCCGTGGTAATTCCGGTGTGATCCTCTCACAGCTCTGGCGTGGTTTCTCCCGCGCCATTGACAACGCGCCGATATTGGACGCGAAGCTCCTGGCTGCAGCCCTGGCTGAAGCCAGAAACACCGCCTATAAAGGGGTGGTCAAACCGGTCGAAGGAACGATCCTGACCGTCGCGAAAGACATGGCAGCCGCCGCTGAAACCATTGCCGAGGAAACAGAGGACCTGTGCTTCTTCCTTGAAAAACTGGTCACAGCCGCGGAGGAGTCCGTCGAACGTACGCCTGAACTTCTGCCAATCCTCAAGCAGGCAAAAGTGGTTGATTCGGGCGGCAAAGGGCTGCTGATCATCCTCGAAGGTATGCTGCGTTATTTGCAGGGAAAAACCATCAGCGAACTTGAGTCGCATGTGGAAGTCCACCCGACCCTTGATCTCCAGTCGAGCCATGACAGTGTCGAACCCGGTCAGGACTATGAGGTTGTGATCGACTTCGCGCCGAACCCCGAGCTGCAGCTGCCTGATTTCTACGAGAGGCTTGAGGAGATTGGTACATCGGTCCAAATCGGCGAAGGGGATGGCATCTATCGCATGCACATCCACGTCGCCGCTGACAAACGTTACGCCCCAATCGACTACGTCATGAGCGTCGGTCGGATCAGCAAGGTGTACATCGAAAATCTGATGGAGATGGTGGAAGGATTCGCCGCTGCAGAGGAAGATTACAAGAAGTACATCAGCGAGATCAACCCGGATGAAATCGCGGTCGTCGCGGTCTCACCCGGCCCGGGCATATCCAAAATTTTTGCCAGCCTGGGCGTCGCCGCCATCATCGAAGGCGGTCAGACGATGAACCCCAGCACGGAGGAAATCGTCGCTGCCTTTGAAGATCTGCCGACAAACAAGATCATCATTCTGCCCAACAACAAGAACATTATCCTCGCTGCCAATACTGCCAAACAGCTTTCGGTGAAACAGGTTGAGGTCATCGCCACTAAAAACGTACCGCAAGGCTTCAGCGCCATGCTGCAATATGAGCCGGAAGGCGACATCACGAAGGTCGCTGAGGAGATGACCGCGGCGCTCACAGAAGTTGAAACCGGTGAGATCACCCATGCCAGCCGCAGCGCCGAAATCAACAATATCACGGTCGAAAAAGATTCGATCATCGCCATCTACAATGGTGATTTGATCGGTTCCTACGAAACACTCTCTGATGCGGTGATGGAGTTCCTTGAGAAATCCAGAGCTTCTGAAAAGGAACGGATCACATTCTATGAAGGCAAATCACTGGAGAAGGAAGAAGCCGAGCAGATCATGGCGAAGGTCAAAGAACAATACAGCAGCCATGAGATAGAGATTCAGTACGGCGGTCAGCCGTATTACCAATACATCATTTCTGTCGAGTGACCTTCGTGACTTCGATCGCTGTCGTCACCGATTCCACTGTTCAGTTTCCGACTGCTCGCTTTGCGGGGCAGGAACGAGTGTCGGTCATTCCGTTCGAGATCCTGCAAAATAATAAGCCGGTGCAAGCGGACGACCAGCCTAAAATTATTTTCCCCAAAGCGCTGGATAACAAGAACACGATCAAACTCGCGCCGCCTGCACCCGCCCAACTGGAAGAGTATTTTATTAAACTGGCCAGAGATCACGATGTCATCATCGGCATATTCAGCAGCAGTGGTCTGACCAAAATGTATCAAAATGCCGAGGACGCGGTCGCGAGCGCCGGGCTGCGTATTCCCCTGCATTTGATCGACGCGCGCTCAACCTCCGCCGGGTTAGGGTTTCTGGTTGAATTTGCTGCCGGCCTGGCTGAGAGCGGCATTCAGCCGGCTGAGATAGAGCGGCTGGTGCGCAGCAGGATAGTGAAGATGTACGCCATCATCTGCACCCCAGCCGCATCATACCTCTATCAAAATGGTCTGCTGGACCATGCCCAGGCGACGATCGTCGAGATGACGGGCATCTTCCCGATCTTTTCGATCGAAGACGGCGCGCTCGTTCCGCTCGAGAAGTTCAAAAGCATCCGGCATGCTACGGCCTACCTGCAGGAATTTCTGGAGGAATTCGACCGGGTCGAACACATCGCGCTGCTGCATGGCAGCAATACCAGCCCTCACGATCTGAAACTTTTCAAAGAAAACATCCCGCCGCAACTGAGTGAGACACCATTCACCAAACACCTGCTCAACCCCGCGACAGCCAGCCTTTTCGGACCAAACGCGACCGGCCTCTTCGTCATCGAGAAGTAAATTTTCTGCTTATTTCAGTCTTTCTCCAGCGAAAACCCGATTCGCTTTAGGGTAAAATTAGCGCATGGGTGCAGAATTCCACAAATATCAAAAATTCTTAAAACTTGAAATTGACCGCGGATTTGATAACCGCGCTATCGTTGGCGGACTGGAGAAGATCGTTCCGACCTGGCAGGCAGATGCCAGGAAAGCCGGACTCTCGACAGAGGAAGTTGGCAGCGTCAGTGAACTGATGAATGCCTATGGCGCTCAGGATATCGCCGCCCGCAAAGAGAGTATCCAGAAGCTGCTTGGCATCATCAAACGCTTGCAGAGCGGACTGAAAAACAGTGCCGACGAGCTCGACCAGATCGCCGATGAGAGTTTCCCTGAATTGGAGAAGTCCAGTTTGCCAGCTCAGAAAGAGACCGAAGACCGGCCTGCTGCCAGACCCGCAAGCAGCAACCCGGGACTTGCCGCACCGCTCACCGTGCTCCACGGTGTTGGTCCTGCGAACGCGGAGAAATTCAAGGCTCTCGGCTGTGAGACTTTAGGCGACCTCCTGTACTTCTTCCCGCGACGCTATGACGACTACAGCCAGTTGAAAACAATCAACAAGTTGAAATATGGTGACGTGGTGACAGTGATCGGCGTGGTCGAGGCTGTTGACACACGCAATTTGCAGCGTCGCGGTCAGACTGTGACCGAGGCCGTCATCTTCGATGGCACCGGCAAATTACGCCTGACCTGGTTCAACCAGCGCTGGATCTCCACCAAACTGGCGCCCAAAATGCAGATCGTTGTTTCCGGCAAAATAGACATGTACCTTGGCCGGTTGGTGATCAATAACCCCGCTTTTGAAGAACTTGAACGCGAGCACCTGCATACCAACCGCATCGTGCCGGTCTACCCGCTGACAGCCAAGCTGACGCAGAACATTGTCAGGCGGGCGATGTACCAGACCATCAACTACTGGGCGCCGCGCACACCAGAGTACCTGCCGGCTAACATCCGTAATGACGCCAGCCTGATCGATTTGCCGACGGCGCTGACGCAGGTACATTTCCCCTCCAGCAACGAGCTGCTGTCAAAAGCGCTGCACCGCCTGGCTTTCGATGAAATATTCATGCTGCAACTCGGCGTTCAGAGCCAGAAGGTTGCCTGGGAAGGGCTGCAGGCAGAGAAATTTGCCATTAGTGATGAGATGATGTCCTCGTTCTCCGGAGGACTGCCCTACCAGCTTACCGGCGCTCAGGTCAACGCCATTAATGAGCTGCGGGCTGATCTCTCCTCAGGCAGACCGATGAACCGCTTGCTGCAGGGAGATGTCGGCTCGGGTAAAACGATCGTAGCCGCGGCTGCCATCCTGGTAATCGCGTCGAATAACGCCCAAAGTGTCCTGATGGCGCCGACGAGTATTCTGGCCGAGCAGCACTATCACAATCTGCTGACCGTGATGACGGACAGCGCCTCCCATGAACCCTGGCTCAAGCCAGAAGAGATCGCTTTACTGGTTGGCAGCACGCGTGAGGCGGAGAAAGCTGAAATTCGTGAGAAACTCGCCGCCGGTGAAATCAAGCTGATTATCGGCACGCATGCCTTGCTTGAGGACCCGATCACTTTTTCCAATCTGCAGCTCGCGATCGTTGACGAGCAGCACCGCTTCGGTGTCGAGCAGCGCAACATTCTGCGCGGCAAGGGCAACAACCCGCATCTGCTGGTTATGACCGCCACGCCGATCCCTCGCTCACTGGCGCTGACCGTCTATGGCGACCTTGACCTGACCTTGCTGGATGAGATGCCGGCAGGCAGGCAGCCGGTCAGCACCCACGTGCTGCATCCAATCGAGATCAACCGGGCATATGACCTGATCAACAAGCAAATTGACGCGGGCTATCAGGCATACGTCATCTATCCATTGATCGACGCGGCTGAGGATGAGACCGAACGCAAAGCCGCCACGGCCGAGTACGAGCGTTTGAAAAATGATATCTTCCCACAGCACGAAGTGGGATTGTTGCATGGCAGGATGAAGCCGGATGAAAAAGAGCAGGTCATGGCTGAGTTCCGCGCCGGACATTACAAAATCCTGGTTTCTACGACGGTCATTGAAGTGGGCGTTGATGTTCCTAACGCCACCGTCATGATGGTCGAAGGCGCCAACCGATTCGGACTGGCGCAATTGCACCAACTGCGTGGACGGGTCGGCAGAGGCAGCGCGCAATCCTACTGCCTGCTGGTGCCTGAAAATGAAAATGCCCTCGAGAATGAGCGCCTGATGGTCATGGCTCAGACAACCGATGGTTTTGTCCTGGCGCAAAAAGACCTCGAACAGCGCGGTCCCGGTGAATTTCTGGGTGAGCGTCAATCCGGTTTCGCTGACCTGCAGATGGCTGACCTGATGGATGTCAGGCTGATTGAACAGGCGCGGGCGCAGGCGCAGGCGCTCTTCAAGGACGATCCGGCGCTTGAGAAACCTGAAAACAGACATATGAAAATGATGATGGAACGATTCTGGACTGAACAAAAAGGAGTCTCAAACTAAATGATTCGTGCCGTTTTCCCAGGTTCTTTTGACCCGATCCATTTTGGACATATCAATATCGCCAGACGCGCCGCCAAGATATTCGATGAAGTGGTTGTCGCGGTCTACGACAGGCCGCTGAAGCACTTGATCTTTTCTCCTGAGGAGCGGATTTCTCTGGTGAGAGAATCATTTCAGGATGAGCCGAAGATCATTGTCATGGGCTACGATGTCATGACGGTCGATTTTTGCCATCAGATCGACGCGCAGGTAATCGTCCGCGGCCTGAGGGTGTTCTCAGATTTTGAAACAGAATTCCGCATGGCGCTCACCAACCAGCATCTCGCGCCCGATATTGAGGTGGTGGCTTTCATCACCAGCGAGGACCACACTTTCCTGTCATCTTCAACCGTGCGTGAAGTCGCTTCACTGGGTGGTAACGTGCGCGGGATGGTGCCGGCCCACGTAGCTGACGCGCTGTACGCGCGCTTCAAGGATTTGGCAGGCGCTCATTCTGTTGTACCATTGACGACAATTCGCGATTAATTCGCGTATTTAATATACAATTATGAAAATGCTGTCGTACCTGGAGGACTAAATGGATATCCTACACCTGGTTGATCGCCTGGAAGAATTATTCAATGCCAGCAGGTCAATTCCATTTACACACAACGTGATTGTCGATGAAGACCGAATGCTCGATATCATCGACCAGATGCGTGTTTCGATTCCCGAAGAGATCAAGAAATCACAGCAGCTCATGTCGCAAAAAGACCGCATCCTGGCTCAGGCGCAGGAAGAGGCCAACAGGACAATCGCCATCGCGCGCGAGAAAAGCGATCAACTGGTCGCGAAAGATTCGGTGATTGACGCCGCGAAGGAACGCGCGGAACAGATCATCGCGCAGGCGCGCATCGAGAATGAGAAAACCCGCATCGAATCGGACGCCTATGTCCTCAACACCCTCTCAAATATGGAAATGGAGATGGAACGGATTCTGGTGCAGGTGCGCAACGGCATCCGAGCCGTTCAGGGCAACCAGCAGTCGTAACTCTGTATTTTGACCCATAGAAGAAGCAGACTTTTCAGTCTGCTTCTTTTGTATCCTGCACTTTGATATGGTCGATGGGCTTCTTGCCTTTTGCTGGCGGCGGCAACAACGCGAAATCGATGATTTCCGACATACGTGTCACCGGCATGATCGTAATGCTGTCACGTACTTTCTTCGGCACCTCGACCAGGTCTTTCTCATTTTTAGCGGGGATCAGGATGGTGTTGATGCCCGCCCGGTGCGCCGCCATAATCTTTTCGCGAATGCCGCCGACGGGGATGATCCGCCCGCGCAGGGTGATCTCGCCGGTCATCGAAATCAGGCGTTTGACCTTGCTGCCCGTGATTGCCGAAAGCAAAGCAAGGGTAATGGTCACACCAGCGGATGGTCCGTCCTTCTGGATGGATCCCTCCGGGATGTGAATGTGGATATCCATATGTTCGAATTTCGCGACCGGAATGTTGAACTGCCGGGCGATGGATTTGATATAGGACAGTCCTGCCTGGGCTGATTCCTGCATGATGTCGCCGACCTGCCCGGTGATCTGCAGATTGCCTTTGCCTTCCATGATCAGCACTTCAATCGGCATGATTTCACCGCCGTTGTCCGTCCACGCCATGGCGGTGGCGACACCAATCTCATCCTCGAGTTCGGCTTCGGGCAGGAAAAATTCCACGGGACCGAGCATCTTTTCGATCATCTGATCAGTGACCTGATGCGTAAAGCGTTTGCCTTCAGACTTCAACCGCGCGATCTTGCGCAGCGTCCGGCTGATCTCGCGTTCGAGATTGCGCACGCCGGCTTCATACGTGTACTGCCTGATCAGCTTTCTCAGCGCCTGATCGGTGAAGCTGACCTCACCCGCTTCCAATCCGTTTTCCTTCAACTGTCTGGGGATCAGGAACTTATTGGCGATCTCAACTTTTTCATCCTCGATATAGCCGGGGAAATCGATAATCTCGATCCGATCCAGCAACGCCGGCGGAATCGAGCTGGTGGTATTGGCGGTGGTGATGAACATGACCTTCGATAGGTCATAGGGCAATTCGAGGTAATGGTCGGAAAAACTGTAGTTCTGCTCGGGGTCAAGAACTTCTAATAGCGCCGCGGAGGGATCGCCGCGGAAATCAATGCCCAGCTTGTCGATTTCATCCAGCATGAACAACGGATTAACCGTGCCTGCCCGCTTCATCGTCTGCAAAATTCTGCCGGGCAGCGCGCCGATATACGTCCGGCGATGACCTCTGATCTCCGCTTCATCCCTCACGCCGCCGAGTGATACTCGGGCGAACTTGCGTCCCAGCGCTTCAGCGATCGATTTGCCCAGGGAGGTCTTGCCCGTGCCAGGCGGACCGACAAAGCACAATATCGGCTGGCGGGTGTTCTCCGGCTTGAGGCTCTTAACTGCCAGAAATTCGAGGATACGCTGCTTGGCTTTGTCCAGCCCGTGGTGGTTCGCGTCCAGGACTTTGGAGGCATGCTTTATGTCCAAATTGTCCACACTGGCTTCTGTCCAGGGCAGTTCAAGGATCCAGTCGATGTAATTGCGGATCATGCCTACTTCAGGCGCCATGGATGGCATCTGGGAAAGGCGGTCTGTCTCCTTCAGTACGGTCGTCTTGACTTCTTCAGGCAGGCCAAGTTTTTCGATCTTTTCCTTCAGGTCGCCGACTTCGCGCAGCCAGACATCCCCCTCACCGAGCTCATTCTGAATGGCCTTTAGCTGTTCCCTCAGGTAATACTCGCGCTGACTGCGATCGACTTCGCTCTGAACTTTCGAATGGATGTCATCTTCAAGCTGCAGGACATCCAGCTCGCTGGCGAGAATGGCGTTTACTTTCCGCAGCCGCTCAACCGGATCCAGCGTCATCAGCAATTCAACGCGGTCGGACAGGGGCAGGGAAATGGCAGTGGAAATCATATCTGCCAGCCAGCCTGGCTCTTCGATGTTGAGAGAGAAGAGGTGCGCTTCTTCGGGCAGGCTGCGGTCAAGCTGGACGCAGCGTTCGAACAGATCACGTGCGGTGCGCATCAGGGCTTCAAGCTGCTTGGACGAACGGGCGCGCTCATTCACTACCCGCACTTTGGCAACCATGAATGGTTCAGTCTTCTTGATCTCAATCAGTTCAAGCCGGCGTCTGCCTTGAATGAGCGCCGAACTGTTACCGCTTGAGATCGACAACAGGCGACCAACCGCCAATTCGACACCCATCGGCAGAAAATCTTTTGGTCCTGGGTCTTCCAGGTCTGGATCGCTGACCAGCAGCCCGACCATGGTCTGATAGTTGTACTGTGCGCTTTGAATTGCAAGCAAATTCTTTCCCTGGGTGACGAACAACGGTGAGATCATCCGGGGGAAGACCACCATATCGCGCATGACCAGCACCGGCAGCTCGAGGTAACCCTTGCTATCCGGGGCGGAATCGGGCACGTCGTACAATTCTTCAGTTCGCTGATGCAGCGAACTGCTGTAATCATCCTGGTAATCTGGCCTGGGCAGCCAGTCTTCGTTCTTTTTTCTCATGTATCTTCCTGTCAATCGGTTTGTCCGCTAAAAATATCACGCGCCGCAGCAGCGATGAAAACGCTGCCTGCCGCGATGATCACATCGTTCTTGCCGGCATCCTTCAGTGATTTCTGTATCGCCGCTTCGACCGGAATGATCGCTTCAGCCTTCTTGCCAAAACGGTGCGCCAGGTCAACCAGTTTTTCAGCTTCAATAGCGCGCGGGTGGAATGATTGAGTCGCGTACAGCCTGTTAATTCGAGGCAGAAGTTCGGCAAACATGCCGGGGATATCCTTGTCTTCCGATGCGCCAAAGATCAAATTGACCGTCTTGCCCGGCAGATAATCTTCGATTGCCAGCCGCAGCCTGAGCGCAGAGTCACGGTTATGAGCCGAATCAATGATGAACAAGGGTGAATGTTGCAGCACTTCAAATCTGCCTGGCCAGAAGACCGTCTTGAAACCCTTCACGATGTCCGCGTCGCTTATATTGAACCCTTCTTCGCGTGCGGTGAGCAGAGTCGCGTAAGCGGTCGCCGCGTTCTCGACCTGATGGAAGCCGAGCAGCGGAATGGTAAGGGTCACCGGCTTCCAGCCATTCGTGTCCTTGCCTTCCACATAGGCATCCAGAAGCTCTTGCTCATCCGCCTGCCAAACGATGAGTGACTGGTTTTTAAGCGTGTGTATCCAGGCGGCAAAACGAATATCCTCGCCGAGGACGACCATGCGTGCATCACGACGCTTCGCTACCCGCGACAGAACCAGGCGGGCTTCTTCTTTTTGCGGCGCGATAACTACAGGGCGTCCCTTCTTGATGATGCCAGCCTTCTCGTATGCGATCTTTGCCAGGGTATCGCCAAGAATTTCCATATGATCGAGTGAGAGCGAGGTAATCACCGAGATGATCGGCGTTACGATATTGGTAGCGTCCAGACGTCCCCCCAACCCAACTTCCAGGACGGCTACATCAACCCCCTGGCGGGCGTAATAAAGCAGCGCGATCGCGGTCGTCAGCTCGAATGTGGTGATGCGCGGTACCTGAGCCGTGTAGGGTTTGATCTCTTCGACCAGCTTGATCAGGTCCTCATGCGAGATAGGCACGCTATTGACCTGTATGCGCTCGTTATAATCATGCAGATGAGGGGAAGTGTAAAATCCGACCTTGTACCCGGCAGTGATCAATACATTCGCGATGATGGAGGAAGTCGATCCCTTGCCCTTCGTGCCTGCGACGTGAATGACCTTAAACTGCCTTTCGGGATTACCCAGCAAACGCATCAGCTTTTTCATCCGGTTGAGGTTGAATTTCTCAGCAGAATACCGGAAGCGTTTTGTCAGACTATAGTCCACAAAACTATAGAGATACTTGAGCGTTTTTTGGTAACGTTTTTCCAGGTTTTCCATCCAGATCACTCCACGTGCGGCAAGAAATATAGAACTTCATTCATTATAGGCATGCAATTGTAAATGATTTGACATTAATTTGGGATTGAATTACATTCTAGGGAAGAAATCATGTCAATCGGTCTCATCACTTTGCATCTCTTCATCCCCTCCAGCCGTTCGCTGAAAGACAAGCGATCGGTTGTGAAAAGTCTCCTGACCCGTTTGCATGACCACTATAATTTATCCTGTGCTGAGCTGGCTGACCAGGACAAATGGCAAGTCGCTGTCATCGGGTGCGCCGGTATTGCCGCCAATAAGACACTCCTTGAGCCTCACCTTCATCAGGCAGTGAATTGGGTGGCGAGCCAGCAGGGTAATTTTGAATTGACACAGCATAGCATTGAATTTTTGTAAGGAGGGCATATGGATCTCGGGTTGAAAGGTTTGACCGCCGTGATCGCGGCATCATCAAAAGGGTTGGGATTTGCCACTGCCAGGCAGTTAGTCCTGGAGGGCGCAAATGTGGTCATTAACGGCCGGGACGAAGCAGCGCTGGCTGAAGCGGAAGTACGTCTTAACGAACTGGGCATGGAGAAAGTGCTGGCTGTCGCGGGTGACATCTCGGACAAGGAGATGCCGGCAAGACTGGTTTCCGCGGCCGTTGAGCATTTCGGTCAGCTCGACATCGTGGTAACCAATAGCGGCGGTCCTGCGGCAGGTAAATTTGAAGATCTGACAGAGGAACAATGGGCAAAAGCCGTAGATCTTTCGTTGCTCAGCCATGTCCGCCTGATCAAAGCCGCTCTCCCCTACTTGAAACAATCCACAGCGCCATCCGTGCTGACCGTCACCTCTGTATCAGTCAAACAACCGATACCCGGCTTATTATTATCAAATTCTGTCCGGGCAGCCACCATCGGGCTGACCAAGACACTGGCGCTCGAGCTTGGCTCCACAGGCATCCGTTTCAACTCGATTCTGCCAGGGTGGACTGAAACTGAGCGTGTCAGCTATTTGTTGGGCGCGCGAGCTAAACAGAATGGGACTACGGTTGAAGAGGAATACTGGAAACAGGTCGGCGATACGCCCCTGGGCCGCATGGCGACCGCTGAAGAGTTCGGTAACGTCGCTGCCTTCCTGGTCTCACCAGCCGCATCGTATGTGACGGGTGTGATGCTCGCTGTTGACGGAGGCGCGTATCAAGGCACCCTCTAATCAGGACATCGCCAGTCTGCTCGAGCGGCAATTGCTGCGTGTGCAGAAACCCGGGCGTTATGTCGGCGGTGAACTAAATCAAGTCGTCAAAGACTGGGACAGCGTCCAGACACGTGTCGCGCTGCTATTTCCGGATATTTATGACCTTGGCGTACCCAACCTTGGTCTGGCTATTTTGTATGAGCAGTTGAATAACCGGCAGGATTGTCTTGCCGAGCGGGTCTATTCTCCCTGGGCTGACATGGAAGCCATTTTACGTGCTCAAGGCATTCCCTTGCACACGCTTGAAAGCAAGCGGCCGCTGCGTGAGTTCGACCTGATCGGTGTCACCTTACCGTACGAAACGCTTTACACCAACCTGCTCAACGCGCTAGACCTGGCTGGCATTCCCGTCCTCGCTGCTGAGCGAGATGAGACCTATCCGCTGGTCATTGCCGGCGGACAGGCCTCTTATAACCCCGAACCGATGTGGGCTTTCATTGACGCTTTTGTTATTGGCGAAGGTGAAGATGTAATTCACGAGGTTATTGAGGTTGTTCAGCAGGCAAAATCTCATGGCTATACGAAATATGATACTTTGATGGCGCTTTCTGGCATCCAGGGAGTCTACATCCCGTCATTGTATGAAGCCGAATATGATGAGCAAGGTAAGCTGCTTGCCACCAGACCACTCAGCTCGGAAGTGCCGGCACAGGTGTTGAAACGCTTCCAGCCAAAATTAACCTCCCCCGTTCTCAAACCCATTGTTCCGGCGATCGATGTCGTTCATAACCGCATCGCGGTTGAAATCATGCGCGGCTGTACCCGCGGCTGTCGTTTTTGCCATGCCGGCATGGTCAACCGACCCGTGCGCGAACGCTCGGTGGAGGAGATTCTCGCGGCCATCGACAGCGGTTTGCAGAACACAGGCTATGAAGAAGTAGCGTTAATGTCGCTCTCGTCTTCCGATTACAGCCACATTGGTGAGCTGGTCGACACGATCAATGAGCGTTACAAAGGCAAGAATCTGACTATTTCCCTGCCCTCTCTGCGCATCGAATCGTTCTCGGTCGATGTGATGGACAAGCTGAAAGGCACCCGTTCAGGCGGTTTTACCCTGGCGCCTGAAGCTGCCAGCGAAGAATTGCGCCGTACAATCAATAAACCGATCGCGACTGAAGCCTTGCTGACGACGGCGCATGAGATTTACTCACGCGGCTGGACAACGTTGAAACTTTACTTCATGATCGGGCATCCCGGCGAGACCATGGCGGATGTCGAAGCGCTGGCATCTGTTTGCAAATCAGTCATCTCGGTCGGTCGCAAAGCGATTGGCAACCGCGCCAAACTCAACATTGGATTGGCGAATTTCATTCCCAAGCCGCACACACCATTTCAATGGGCTGGCAGTGAGAACAGTGAAAGCATTTGGGAGAAGATTAACTACCTCCGCACGCAATTCAAAACGAATCCCGGCATAAAACTCAACTGGAATAATCCACTTGATAGCCAGCTTGAAGCCTGGCTATCTCGCGGTGACCGGCGCATGGCTGAGGTAATCCATTCGGCCTGGCGAAAGGGTGCCAAATTTGACGCCTGGCAGGACATGCACCACATCAGCCTATGGCAGCAGGCGTTCGCAGACGCAGGGATAGATCCAGACGCTTATGCATATCGCGAGCGATCAGATGATAAGGTCTTCCCTTGGGATCACATTCAGATTGGTGTGAGCAAGCGCTATCTCAGGCAGGAGTACGAGAAGAGCCTGAGGGGTGAGCTGACTGATGATTGTCGCAACGGCTGTCATTATTGCGGCATTCTGCCGGTGTTTAACAACTTGCGGGCTGAGAATCCCGGGCCGGCATGGAATTGTCCGGAAGTGTTGATCCGCACCCGTGAGGTGGAGTCATGAGGCTTCGGGTGACGTATCGCATCACCGAGGCGCTGCGCTATGTCGGAACGATCGACATGCAGAAGGTCTGGGAGCGGCTGCTTAGACGCGCGAACATTCCGGTGAAGTATAGCCAAGGCTTTCATCCGCAGCCGAAAATTCAGCTTGCCTGTCCGCTGCCGGTGGGTTTCCTGAGCGATCATGAGGTGATTGATTTCTGGGTTGATGACGATATATCGTTCGACGAGATTCAAGCCCGCCTGATCTCCACGCCTCAGCCTGGCATCGAGATAACTTCTGTGATGGTTGCAGATGATAAAGATTCTGCGTTGCAGAATTTGGCAAGTGCCTGTGAATATCATGTCACCTTATTCGGCGATTGCGATGTGATTACGCTGACCAACCAGGTTTCCGCCGTGCTTGAGGCTGAAAACTTGCCGCGGGTCCGCAGGGGAAAAGCATACGACTTACGCCCTCTGATTCATCAAATTGAGGTCATTGCCAATGACCCGGTGGCATTGCTGATGACCCTCTCTGCTAAACCCGGGGCGACCGGCAGACCGGAGGAAGTGCTTGACGCGCTCGGGGTCGATCCGCATGACGCGCGTTACAGACGCACGCGGATCGATTTCAGTAATTAGTCGGTCAGCAGCGGATAATGGTAAAATAATTCATCAACCCGTCCCTGTAGCTCAGTGGATAGAGCGCTGGCCTCCGGAGCCAGAAGCGGCAGTTCGAGTCTGCCCAGGGACGCACCCTTAAACAGTTGAGCATCATAAGCTTGGAACTAACAATTCCTGAATCTCTCGGTCATTCGCAGCATGCATTGAAAATTTTGACTCGGATCCCATTGATATACTGTGAAGAAATCTATCAAGTCTTTCATTAAGAACCGCGCATCCTACGGCAAACTAATCGCCAATCGGTCGCTTTGGCAGCAAAGACGATTAAAGCTATTGGCTATCCTTTACCACCACAAATTAGAGAAAAGAAGATACAAAGAACGGGAATTCTTAGAATCCCCAACGATATCATTAGTTACACCAGTTTATCGACCCGAGAAAACAATAATTAAAAAAACCATAAACAGCGTGCTTCGGCAGTCCTACCCCCATTGGGAATTAATCCTGAGTGTCGCACCTCCTGTCGATCAAGAGTTATTACATTTCATCAACGATATCAAGTCAGCTGATAAGCGGATTAAAGTTATCATGCTCACCGAGAATTTTGGTATTGCGGGAAATACAAATCACGCCATTCAACACGCTACAGGAGAGTTTATTGGTTTCCTCGATCATGATGATGAATTAGCCTCCAATGCGCTGCTGGAGGTTGTATCGACGATTAATCATCAACCAAATGTTGATGTTGTTTATTCTGATGAAGCGAAAATCTCCAGCACGAACCGCTATTCCATATCACCATTCTATAAGTCCGCGTTTTCTATTGATTTCCTCCGATTTTGTAATTACATGTGCCATTTCCTGGTCATCAGGAAGAGTCTTGGCGATCAGGTTGGCTGGCTGCGTGAAGGTTTCGAAGGTGCTCAAGATTTTGATTTAATCCTTCGTTGTGTAGAAAACGCACATAATGTCGCTCATATCCCTATGATTTTGTATCATTGGCGCATGACCGAGACTTCGACGGCGAGCAGTCCTGGTAACAAGCCTTATGCAACGGCGGCTGGAATTCGCGCCTTGACTGACCATCTGGAAAGAATTGGATATCAATGGGATGTGAAGCAAGCTGCTGAACCCACCACATACATTCAACGCTCAATTGATAACACTAATCCTCCGCTCACCATTATTATTCCAAACCATAATCACCTTTTGGATCTGAGGCAGTGTATTGATTCGATATTGAACAAAACGACCTACTCGAACTACCGTCTCTTGATCATTGAAAATAACAGCACTGATAAAGACCTACTCCAGTATTATGAATCCCTTACGATCGACCGGCGAATCCAAATCGTAGCTTACAATCACGAGCCATTTAATTATTCTGCACTCTACAACTTCGCTATTGAGAAAGCAGAGACAGAATTAGTTCTCCTCCTTAATAACGACACCATCGTTATAACACCAGACTGGATAGACCGGATGCTTGAACACGCTGTACGACCAGAAGTTGCAGCAGTCGGAGCGAAATTACTTTACTTAGATGATAGAGTCCAGCACGGTGGTGTCATTCTTGGCATTGCCAAAATTGCAGGCCATGCTCATAAACATCACCCATCTCAAACTCTTGGATACTACCAAAGGTTAAGTGCGATCCAGAACCTTTCGGCTGTTACTGGAGCCTGTTTCTTGACTAAAAAGAGTGTTTTCCAAAAAGTCGGGGGGTTAAATCCTGAGTTGGCACTCTCGTTCAATGACGTCGATCTGTGCCTGAGATACCGTAAAGCCGGCTACCTCATCGTCTGGACGCCTCATGCAATGTTGTACCACCATGAATCAAAAACGCGTGGTTATCCAACCAGCAAGGTAGAAATAGCCCAATTCGAGCAAGAAGGGAATTTATTCAAGAGCATTTGGCATGATGAGCTCGCCCAGGGAGATCCATACTACAGCCCCTGGTTGACAGTCGAACGGGAAGATTTCTCTCTCGCGGGCAAACCTCGCGACCTTCATCCGCGTATCATGCCGGGTTTGAAGTATCAATTACCAAAGAATTAACACCCTTTTCAATCTCATAATCAGGGAGGATTTATCAAGTGATTGACTTCGACAAAGCCGGAACGATCAAGCTCCACCCCGTGGCATTGAACACCTTTGATGACAGGATCACGCCGATATTCGTGCAAAATGAAAAATCAATCGCCGCTTTTCAATCCATCCGCGATGGCATCATCTTCACCAATTTCCGGATCATCGCGGTCAATGTGCAAGGCTTAACGGGTAAAAAGATCGATATCACATCAATGCCTTACAAGAAAATTCAGGTCTTCTCTGTCGAGACAGCCGGCACCTTTGACCTTGATACCGAGCTCGAATTATGGTTCTCTGGCGTCGGGAAGTTGAAGTTCGAATTTTCCCGCGGTACGAACGTCTCGCAACTTTGTCAGCTCATCAGCTCATACGTACTGTGATAGGATAAAACATTGCCCATAATAATCATCTTTCACCCCCAATAGAGGCACGCGATGAAATGCATTTTACTAACAGGTTTCGAAGACTTTGGCGGCTATGGCAAGAATTCGTCCGCAGCTCTGATGGAGTGGGTTGAAGCCGATCCTGAGTTGTTCAAACGTTATCAAATCAGGACTGCTATTCTGGATGTGACCTACACCGGCGCCTTCAAAAAATGGAAACGCGTCTTTGAAACTTTCCAACCTGATCTGGCAGTCTCCTTCGGACTAAGCTGGGAGACGAACGAGGTCAAACTGGAACGCATCGCTCTCAACCTGGATGATTGTCTGCTGCCCGATAACAAGGATGTCCTAAGGCTGGACAAACCAATTGACAAAAATGCGCCTCCCGCCTTGCGGACGCTGCTGCCGATTAAGAGAATCCACAATCGGCTGCTAAACGCCGGAATACCTGTCAAAATCTCAAATCATGCCGGCGCCTACCTGTGCAACCATATCTTCTTCACGGGTCTCACCTACGTCGGCCAACTCCCGGCACCGGTGCCATTCGGCTTTATCCATTTGCCCCCGCTCGTCGAACAACTCGAGCCCCTTAACAGGAGCGGTGTGACAAAAGATCAGCTTCTCCAGATGGTTCGGATTGTGATAGAGACCAGCCTGCGATCAACCAGGGCCAATTGAGCCTAAGTTTTTCGCTGAATTTCACCTATTTTTATTTAATCTCTTGCGAAACTTAATACAATTCATATAAAATTGTTGCAGTATTAGCAGTAGAAAGGAGAAATTCGAATGGTATTACCTGGAAGCTATGGACTTTACATGATTTTCGCGCTGCCAGCGCTTTTACTGGGGCTTTGGGCACAGTTTAAGGTCAAGTCTGCCTTCAGCAAGTATTCGCAGGTGCGCACGTACAGCGGCGTCACCGGCGCACAGGCTGCCCGGCGCATGCTTGACAGCAATAATTTACGCGATGTGCCCATTGAGGCAACCCGCGGCACCCTAACTGATCACTATGATCCGCGGTCGAAAACGCTGCGGTTGAGCGAGCCGGTCTACGGCACGCCCTCCATCGCTGCCGCAGGGGTAGCGGCTCATGAAGCCGGCCACGCGTTACAGGACGCTACCGGATATAGTGCGCTGAAGTTGCGCGGATTGATCATTCCAGCCGTTCAAATCGGCAGCTGGATCGGCCCGATCATTTTCATGGTGGGCTTATTCATGCAATCAGCCACCGGCACTCGTGTCGCCTGGGCCGGCTTGCTGCTCTTCTCTCTGACAGCGCTATTCTCGATCATCACCTTGCCGGTTGAATTCAATGCCTCGGCCAGAGCGAAAGCATATCTGTCGACGTCCGGTCTGGTATCCGGGGAGGAAATGGACGGCGTGAACAAAGTGCTGGACGCCGCGGCGTTAACCTATGTTGCCGGCGCGGTCCAGTCGATCTCCACCATTCTGTACTACGTCTTCCTGTTGATGGGACGGCGGCGCGATTAATTGCTGGCTAAGATTTAAATCAGGAGACCCGCCTTCAGCGAAAGGCGGGTTTCTTGTTAGAATTCGGACATGCAGACAAAATCGGAGGCGGTTTCGAAGTGGATTGCGGCATTAATCTGGCTGACATTGCTAGTGATGACCGCGACCATGAAAAGCCTTCAAAATTCCGAACAGCCTGAGCAAATTGACCTTAAGCAGCCATTTGAAGGCTGGACATGGTCGGATACGCGGTCACTATACGCATTTAATAGCCAAATGAGCGTCTCTCAGATCCTTGCGGCTTATTATCGTGAGGGTGAGGACACTGCAACCATCCGCCTGGATTTTTTCAACGATCCTGATCAAGGCACGCTGAGTGTGTCGTATCTTCCACGACGCGGCGCGCCTGAACAGCCAATCGCCATGCTTGATCTCGCCAGCGGAAAACTTAATCATGGCACCGCCAAGTTCGCCGTGGACAAATTGCTTAACTCTATCGTACTGACCCTGCCTCAGGACCTTGCCCCATACCTGCCGGGTGCGCAGATCACAGTCAGGCTGGATGGACAAGGTCAAGCGGACAGGCAGGCAATCTCCTTTCCTCTGAGCGAAAATAAAAACCTATCCCCCGCCAAGCTGCTGTTTGTTTTCGATTCGGGTTTGCAGACTGGCACACCCGCGCAATTACTGCGCAGTTGGGATGGCGCTCATACTGGTCCGCTAGGACAGCGGCACGGCTTATTTCAACTCTTGTCTGCGGCGAACACGTCACGGATCCCCATCTTCATTACTGACCTGACGGAGCCTCACAAGCGTCAGGCACTTGATTCGCTCGGTCAGACAGAAGTGATTCAGTCGATGCTTGACGGCGGGCTGCTCACGCTAGCCAATACTGCCCGTTCAGAGTCCTTATGGCAGTATCAGTTACGCCACAATGATCAAGCTGAAGCCCTGCATCCCTCAGAATTTTTTCTCGCACCCGCCACAAACTCCAATGAAGTAGAGGATGCCTACCTGTTCGGAGCGCTGCCAGACCAAAACCATCTCAGGCTGTGGGATGGATCAACCGTCATTCCCCTGCCGGCAACCGATAGTACGACGCGCCGAGGAGAATGGCAGGCAACCCATCGTGGTGTAAACCCGGAAGTCTTCGCAGATCTTGTCAATCTCGCCTTGAATGATGACCCGGATGATTTGATGGTTATGGGAGGCAATCTGTCTGAGACTACCTGGGGAGACTCGGCCGTGGTCCCGTATGCCTTCGAACAGGTTCGCCGCATGCCCTGGATTCAAGTTCTGGATGCTAACTCTCTTACGCAAATAAAAGCACTGCCATTTGATACCGGTAGTCAGGTCAACTGTGTCAACATATTGTGCCAGCAACAGCCGCCGCTGCCAGCAGCCATGCTCGACAATCTGGCGACCGTCAAGGCAGGCCTGATTTCTCTTCCCGGAAATCCCATTGCTGATCTGGCATGGCGAACATACAGCAGACTGATCGACCCTGAGGTTGATCCAGATCTCTGGCTCCTGAAGCTGAGCGCGCTCGAGCAGGTCAATCGACTGATCGCCGCAGCCCATTGGTCGAGCACACCTCAAAACTACGCGGGCTGCGGGACCGGCTTACATGGCACGGACTGTATACTGGCCAACGAGACAGATATGCTCTTCATCGACCAGCGTGATGGGACGCTGCTGACTGCGTTCCATCGTTCCGCAAACGAGGTCACCCAATGGACAGCCCCGTACACTCAGGTGACCGGCGCGCTTGGCTCACCGGATTCATGGGTACGGCAAGACGATTACCTGATGGATCCAGCGCTTCTGCCAGGTTCGTTTGCGGGCTTGTTGAAACAAAATGTTCAGGTTGAAATCAGCTCCGAAGGCACGCTCATCTTTCACGACGCTGACGGTCACCCCATCGCTTATTCGCTCACTTCGGATGGCCCTACCATAAACCTAAACCACAGCGCCTCATCTGACACCGCCATGCTATTCTCCTCGATGCGCTGGGTACCAGATGACCACTTGTCATGTGCGGGACCAGACAAATTTGCTTATGATCAAGGCGGATCCCGCCTGCTGGACTTCTCCCTTGAAAACGCAAGTTTACTCGACCAAGTAAACGCAAGCGATTCGCCCATTTTCCACGGAGAAATCAGTGAAGACCCGAATTTTGAGTACCCATCCGGTCACTTTATGCCGATGGGCTTCAGTCTGGCGCGAATAAAATTTGAGCCTCCAGTCGAGGCTCGGATAAAAATCAGATTCAATCCAGAATTTATACCGAAATCAGCCGTTGACGAGGCTGCGGCGGTAAACATCCCGCATAGCCAATGCTCGGGCTGCCCCTAGCGCGGTACAAGCCAGCGGTTCGTCCACCAGATAAGCTGGAATGCCCAGCGATTTGGTCAGGAATTTATCGATCCCACGCAGTAACGAACCACCGCCGCACAAAGCGACGCCGCGGTCGATAATATCCGAGAGCAGTTCCGGCGGTGTCTTCTCCAGAACCCGTCGGGCAGTCGTTCCGAGTTCTTCCAAAGGCTCCTGCAACGCGTCGACGATGTCAGATGTGCTGAGTACCAACGGTCGGGGAAGACCGGAGACCTGGTCGTGCCCCTGAATTTCCATTTCCTGGATGACATCCTGCGGTACCGCGGCGCCGATCCGGATTTTCAACTGTTCGGCGGTTGGCTGGCCAATCAATAAGCCATATTTCTTGCGCACAAATCCAATAATCGCCTCATCCAGCGCCAATCCGCCTGTCCGTGAGGAATCGGCTGTCACGATGGTATTCATGGCTAATACTGCCGCCTGATGCGTTCCGCCGCCGAGGCTGATGATCATATTGCCCGACGGTGAACCGATCGGCAGGTCGATGCCAATCGCGGCAGCCAGAGGCGCGTGAATCAGCAACACTTCGCGGCAGCCCGCGCCGAGCCCGACCTCATGCACCGCGCGCGTCTCAACGCTCGTGATGCCATAAGGCACAGTGATCATGACCCGTGGTCTGAAAATGGGCATGGAGCCGACGATCTTCTTGACGAGGAATCCGATCAGCTTTTCGGTGATTTCGTATTCCGCAATAACGCCATGCTGCAACGGCCGGACGACTTCGATCGTGTCGGGTACCCTGCCGTCCATATCCTTGGCGACCTGTCCCCATTCGACCATCTTCATCTCGTTGGTCACAATGGCAACGACCGTCGGCTCCGAGAGCAAAATCTGATTGCCCTCAGTCACGACGATGTTGTTAGTTCCCAGGTCAATGCCTAGCTCACGCGAGAATAATGCCATTTAGGAATAGTCCTGCCTGTCGCGCCGGGAACGATACTTCTTGATGGCATTCAATCGCAGGGATGATTTTTTCAGTGATGTCTGGATTGTCAGATACTCATCCGTGTCGAGCGGGATCGGCTGGCTGAGCAATTCTTCAGCACGCGCCTTCGCAGCCTCAGCCCTGGATTCACTCAATTCCTGCACATCCTCTGCCGCGTCAGCGAGCACTGTCACCTGATCCGGCATCACTTCCGCAATACCACCGGCGACGGTGAAATATAGCTCTTCTTTGTCCTTACGCACACTAATCACGCCAAACTGCAGCGTTGTCAGCAAGGGCGAGTGTTTTGGCAAAATACCCATCACACCATCGTTTCCCGGCAGGTTGACGATGTCAACGTCACCTTGGTAAACGATGCGGTCCTGGGAAATGATCTCACATCTGATGGTCATGTCAGTCCTGCATCTGCTTGGCTTTCTCTATCACATCCTGGATAGAGCCAGCCATATAAAAAGCCTGCTCGGGTAGGTCGTCATGCAAACCGTCGAGGATTTCTCTGAAGCCCTGAACCGTTTCATGCAGCGGAACATAACGACCGGGAATGCCGGTGAATTGTTCGGCAACATACATCGGTTGGGAGAAGAAGCGTTCGATCTTGCGCGCGCGGCTGACAATCAGTTTGTCGTCTTCACCCAGCTCATCAATACCCAGAATGGCGATGATATCCTGCAAATCCTTGTAGCGCTGCAGCACCCGCTGAACCTCACGGGCTGTGTTGTAGTGGGCTTCGCCAACGATGGTGGGATCCAGGATCCGGGAGGTTGATGCCAGCGGATCGACCGCGGGATAAATTGCTTTTTCAGCGATAGAACGTTCGAGCGCGATGGTCGCGTCAAGGTGAGCGAAGGTCGCGACCGGCGCGGGATCAGAGTAGTCATCTGCCGGCACATAAACCGCCTGCATCGAGGTGATGGAGCCTTTGTTAGTGGAGGTAATCCTCTCCTGAAGCTCGCCCATTTCCGTAGAGAGCGTCGGCTGGTAACCTACCGCGGAAGGCATACGACCCAGCAGCGCCGAGACCTCAGAGCCGGACATCGTAAAGCGGAAAATATTGTCAATGAAGAGCAGTACATCCATGCCCTGATCTCGGAAGTACTCAGCCATGGAGAGTGCGGTCAGCGCAACGCGCAGGCGCACGCCTGGCGGCTCATTCATCTGACCGAACACCATAACGGTATCTTTCATGACGCCTGACTCGAGCATTTCGCGGAAGAGCTGGGTGCCCTCACGCGTGCGTTCGCCGACGCCGGCAAATACGGATTTGCCCTGATGCACAGTGGCGATTGAACGGATAAGCTCCATGATGACGACTGTCTTGCCCACACCCGCGCCACCGAAGATACCCGTCTTGCCGCCACGTGTGAATGGCGCGATCAGATCGATAACTTTCAAACCGGTCTCGAATACCTCGACCGTCGTTGCCTGATCCTCGAACAGCGGTGCTGTGCGATGGATGGGATACCTGACATCAGCGTGGACTGGTCCGCCTTTATCGACCGTCTCGCCGACGACATCAAAGATACGTCCGAGCACAACATCGCCGACAGGTACCATGATCGGGTTGAAGGTTCTAATCGCGTCCATCCCGCGCTGCAATCCATCAGTCGTGTCCATGGCAACGCACCGGGCCATACCGCCGCCGAGCTGTTTTTCGACTTCCAGGATGACCTTATCGCCATCGGCAAGGGGAACATCCAATGCTTCATAAATACCAGGCATATTTTCTTCATCAAATTCAACGTCAACAACACCACCTTGAATTTGTATCAACTTGCCTTTTGCCTGTGCCATGCATCCCTCCAGAAAGTTAATTTAGCCGGCGTTCGCCCGCGTGACTTGTTGCGCTTCCGCACCGCCGACGATGTCGAGCATGTCGTTGGTGATGGTTTGTTGTCGAATCTTGTTGTACTCAAGTTGCAATACCGAAATCAGTTCATTGCCGTTGTCCGTCGCGTTGCGCATGGCAACCATGCGGGCAGCGTTTTCGCTCGCCTGGCTTGCCAGGATGGCATGATAGACCTGCATGGCAGTAAAGCGCGGGACGATGGTATTCAGAAGTTCATCCTGATCCGGCTCATACCCAAAGACCGACTTGGTACTGCTGACGCTTTCCCTGGGTTTGCTCTCCGCATCCTGCTGGACCGAGAAAGGCAGCAGGCACTTCACGATTGGTGTATACGACATCATGTTATTGAAATGCGTATACGCCAGGCAGACGATATCGTAGTTGCCGTTTAAAAACTCCTCAACCGCCAGTTTACCAATCGGGGCGACGTCCAGGTAGGACGGCGGCGTCGGGATGTTGCTGAATTCCGCAATCACATCCTTGCGCCGGCGCAGCAGCATGTCACGTCCCTTGCGCCCAACGGTGATATAGCTGACCGGCACTTTTGAGTCCCGGGCATCCAACAATACCGCTTTAACCATATTCACGTTGAAAGCGCCAGCCAGACCCCGATCGCTGGTGATGCTGATGACCAGCCGCTTCTTCACCTCATCTCTCGCTGCCAGAAGCGGATGCAAACTGTTCTGCCCCGGCTGATTGGCGAGGTGTTGCAGGACGCTGAAAGCCTTCAGACTATACGGCTGTGAAGCGGTTACTGCCTGCACTGCTTTTTTCGCCTTGCTGGCGCTCACAGTTTCAAGCGCGCGGGTCAACTGCGAGATGTTTTTTACGCTATGAATGCGCCGTCTGATTTCCTGAGTAGATGCCAACGGTCAATTCCTTATCCAGAGTTATCGATCAGCTAACCTGCCAGGTACGATTGAATTGCGCCAATGCTTCCTTCAGCTTTTCTTCGTTTTCTTTGGTGATGGCTTTGCGTTCGTCGATATCCTTGACGACTTCAGCATGATGCGTTGCCATGTATTTGACCATATCGAGCTCCCAGCGCCGCACATCATCAACCGGAACTTCATCGATATAACCATTGATGCCGGCATAGAGCGTCAGGACCTGATTTTCAAGGCTGACGGGGTGATATTGCGGTTGCTTGAGAATCTCCTGCAGGCGTTGACCTCTGCCAAGCTGCGCCTGGGTCGCCTTGTCAAGGTCGGAACCGAACTGCGCAAATGCCGCCAGGTTACGGTAAGCCGCCATATCAAGGCGCAGCCTGCCCGCTACCTGCTTCATCGCGCGCGTGTGCGCGGAGCCGCCAACACGGGAGACAGAAATACCAACGTTCACCGCCGGGCGGATGCCTGCGTTGAACAGGTTGCTTTCAAGATAGATCTGACCATCGGTGATCGAGATCACGTTGGTGGGAATATAAGCCGAGACGTCACCGAGCAGCGTCTCAATAATCGGCAGAGCGGTCAGGGAACCGCCGGTACCGGGGACTTTGACAATCTTGTAATTTTCCTGGTCCGCCATCGAGGCATGAGCCTTCTCAGCATCATGTTTCGATCGAGGTCCGCCAAATACTTTCCCTTCCACCGCGTTTTCCCGTTCTTTGCCGGTTTCATTGAATTCAACGGGCACAACGACGTATTCGTCAGCCAGACGGGCGGCACGTTCGAGCAGGCGGGAATGCAGGTAGAAAACATCACCTGGATACGCCTCACGTCCTGGCGGACGGCGCATCAGCAGTGATACCTGGCGGTAAGCCCAGGCGTGTTTCGAGAGGTCATCGTAAATGATCAATGCGTCGCGGCCATTATCCATGAACTCTTCGCCGATGGCACAGCCGGCATACGGCGCGATGTACTGTAAGGCGGCGGAGTCATCAGCCGCAGCCAGAACAACGACCGTGTGTTCCATGGCGCCGTGCTGCTCAAGCAGCGCGAGCGTGCGAGCGACAGCAGATTTCTTCTGCCCGATCGCGACATATATACAAATCAGGTCCTTGCCCTTCTGATTGATGATCGTATCAATGGCGATGGCAGTTTTGCCGGTCTGGCGGTCGCCGATGATCAGTTCACGCTGACCGCGACCAATAGGGATCATCGAGTCGATTGCTTTGATACCAGTCTGGACAGGTGTATCGACGTCCTGACGGTCAATGACGCCCGCGGCGATTCTTTCCAGCGGTCGGAAGTGCTCGGATCGGAGGGTACCTTTGCCGTCAATCGGCTGACCAAGGGCATTCACCACCCTGCCTATCAGCGCGTCACCCACAGGCACAGAGGCAATTCTGCCAGTCGAACGGACTTCCATACCTTCAGTCAACTCGGTATAGTCGCCCAGAACGATTACGCCAACCTTATCCTGTTCGAGGTTGAAAGCAATGCCTGGCACGCCATTCTTGAATTCAACCAATTCCTGCGACTTGATGCCGTCCAGACCGGAGACGACGGCAATACCATCGCCGGCTTCCTGGATGTAGCCAATATCATGAACTTTTAGGTCGCGTGAGAAAGAATCGATCTTATCCTGAATGTCAGCAGTAATACTCTGGATGAAATTCTCAGTCATCAATCCTCCGGGCACTTATGAGTTGACAGCATTATTGCTGGAAATACGGCTATGCCGTATCTCCAGCTTAAATAATACTGGAATGAACCTTTATTGTCTAGCAAATCCGCCGATAACGTTCCTAAAGCAGCTGATAAAGCTCGATCAAGACTCCATTAGCCGCTTTAGGATGCAGAAATGCCATCTTGCGTCCTTCAAGTTCAAGCGCCGTCTCATTGATCAGGCGCACGCCTTTTTCTTTTAACTCAGCCAGCATCGCATCGATGTCATCGACCTCAAAGCACAGGTGATGCATACCGGGGCCTTTGCTTTCGATGAACTTCGCCACGCCGGAATCGTCAGTCGTCGGTTGGACTATCTCGATCTCTGTCTCGCCGACATGGTAGAACGCGATCTTCGACTTCTGGCTGGGGACGTCTTCCATGTGATCCAGCACCAGGCCAAGTTTGTCTTCCCAGAAGACGCGAGCCTCTTCGATGTCTGTTGAAGCAATTGCGATATGGTTGACTTTCTTGATTTTTGCCACGTTGTTATCCTCCAGACAGGTTATAGCCACACAGGTGACTGGTATTCGCCCCAGACCTTGCGCAGGGTGTTGCAGATTTCGCCTAAGGTGATTTTGTTTTCAGCGCATTCGATCAGCAACGGCATGAGATTCTCATTGCCATGAGCAGCCCGGTCCAGGTTCGCCAGCAAATCAGCCACCCGAACGTTGTCGCGGCTGGCCTTTAGCTCTGCCAGTTTTTTGCGCTGGGCAACCTCAATCGCAGGATCGACCTTCAGGCTCTCTAGTGTGATGGCCTCTTTGGTCTCGAAGGCATTGACACCCACAACAACCTCATCCTTGGATTCGACCGCCTTCTGATAGTCATAAGCAGCGTTCTGGATCTCATTCTGGATGTAGCCTTGCTCGATGGCGTTTTCTGAACCGCCGAGATCGTCAATCTTCTTGATATATTCCAGAGCGCCTTCTGAGATTTTGTCAGTCAGATATTCAACCAGGTAGGAACCACCCGTTGGATCAACGGAATCAACGATACCGGATTCATAGGCGATGATCTGCTGGGTGCGCAGCGCGACACGCACGGATTTCTCGGTAGGCAGCCATAAGGCTTCGTCCATACTGTTGGTATGCAGTGACTGCGTTCCACCCAGCACCGCGGCGGCGGCCTGCAGTGTGACCCGGATGATATTGTTCTCTGGTTGCTGGGCGGTCAGCGAGGAGCCGGCGGTTTGTGTGTGGAAGCGCAGCATCATTGATTTGGGATTCTGCGCGCCGAAACGTTCCTTCATGATCTGCGCCCACAGGCGGCGGGCGGCGCGATACTTGGCAATCTCTTCGAAGAAGTTATTGTGCGCGTTGAAGAAGAAGGACAACTGACTGGCGAAGTCATCAACAGCCAGACCGGCTTTGATGGCGGCGTCGACGTAGGCGATGGCATTTGCCAGAGTAAAGGCAACTTCCTGAACCGCGGTCGAACCCGCCTCACGGATGTGGTAGCCGGAAATCGAGATCGTATTCCAATGCGGCACTTCCTTTTTGCAGAAGCTGAAAATATCCGTAATCAGGCGCATGGACGGCTTGGGCGGGAAGATGTATGTTCCGCGGGCGATATATTCCTTCAGAACGTCGTTCTGGATCGTGCCGCGCAACTGTCTGACTTCGACGCCCTGCATTTTGGCAACGGCGATATAAAACGCCAGGAGAACCGAGGCAGGCGCGTTGATGGTCATCGAGGTCGAGACCTTATCGAGCGGGATCTGGTTGAACAGCGTCGCCATATCTTCAACTGAAGAAATAGAAACGCCTACTTTGCCAACCTCACCGCTGGCGATCGGGTCGTCCGCGTCGTAGCCGATCTGCGTTGGCAGGTCAAAGGCGACCGATAACCCCGTCTGGCCTTGATCCAGCAAGAATCGGTAGCGTTTGTTTGATTCTTCCGCGCTGGCAAAACCCGCGTATTGCCGCATCGTCCAGTGCTTGCCGCGGTACATATTCGGCTGGATGCCGCGGGTGAAAGGATAGTCACCGGGGAAGCCCAGCTTGGCAAGATAATCCATCTCCCCTGGCAAATCGACAGAAGGCAATTCGATACCGCTGCGGGTCTCAAATTTTTCCTTACGTTCACCAAATCGTTTCTTCAGGGGGTCAAGCGTCTTCTCTTTCCATTTCGAATACTCAAGATCAAGATTCACAGGAAGGGTCATAGTTGCTCCATGGATGAATGTATGTAGGTTGAATTGCGCTAGATGATATTATTATAATAAGACTTTGTACAAAATACGAAAAACGGAGCCTTGATGACAGAATTCCTTCAGTTGATACTGGTCCTATCCATCATTATTGTGGCTGCCAAGGCCGCTGGATACCTCAGCGCGATGATTGGTCAGCCAAGTGTACTCGGAGAGTTATTAGCGGGCATCCTTCTTGGTCCATCACTGGTGAACCTTTTTGGGTGGTCGTTTTTTACCAGCGGACATCTCGGTGAGACGGTTTTTGAACTTGGCGAGCTCGGCGTACTGCTCCTGATGTTCCTGGCCGGGCTTGAACTTCACATGTCAGACTTGCGCGACAATGCCAAGGCAGCTTTATATGCCGGCACCCTGGGTGTCGTCTTCCCCGTGTTGTTCGGCTACCTGATTGGACATTACAGCCATCTGGATAATGACGCCGCCCTCTTCCTTGGTCTGACGCTAGGCGCTACCAGCGTCAGTATTTCGGCGCAAACGCTGATGGAGCTCAAACAATTGCGTTCACGCGCCGGTCTGGGTTTGCTTGGCGCGGCAGTGGTTGACGATGTGCTCGTCATCCTGCTGCTCTCGATCGTCCTTGCAGTCCTTTCGGGCGCCGGCGGTTTTGTTCAGATCATTCTGGTCTTTGTTAAGATGATTGCTTACCTTGGGCTCTCGGCTGCCTTTGGTTATTACCTTCTGCCCAAAATATCGGCTGCCGTTCGCCAGTTGTCGATCAGTAAAGGTGTCATGGCGCTGGCGCTGGTGATCATGTTTGTCTATGGCCTGGCTGCGGAATTGCTGGGCGGCATGGCTGCTATCACCGGTACCTTTCTGGCAGGTTTGATGTTTTCCCGCACCAGAGAGAAGCAGATGGTCGAAACGGACATCCATGCCATCGCTTATGGCTTGTTCGTTCCCATTTTCTTCATCACTATCGGACTGCAGATCAATATTCACGATCTTGAGACTGGTGACCTGCTTCTGCTCCTGATCATCATTTTGGCAGCTATTTTTGGAAAATTCATAGGCGCTGGTCTGGGTGCCTATTTCGGTGGTTATAGCAAGAAAGAATCGGTTCAATTGGGCGTTGGCATGATCTCACGCGGTGAAGTTGGTCTGATTGTCGCCCAGGTCGGAGTCTCTGCCGGCCTTCTGGCAGAAAAAGCCTTCGCCCTGATCGTTGGTATGGTGCTGGCGACAACGATCATCACGCCAATTTTGCTGAAGCTCGCTTTCAAGGAACCTGCCGGCAAAGTAACAGAAAATAGTGGATAGAGGTGCTACTCATGTTTATGGTTTTGTTTGTTTTCAACGATCTGGGACAATTTGACGATTTGATCGCCTCATGGGATGAGGTTGGTGTCCGTAATGTGACGATCCTTGCCAGCACTGGGCTGGGCAAACTTAAAAAGCATCATTACCGCGATGACCTGCCGCTCATTCCTAGCCTCGAGGATCTGTTCGACACGCCGGAAATCACCAGCCGGACGCTGATGACCGTCATTCACGACGAAGGCTTGATTGAAAAGCTGGTTGAGCAGACGGAAAAAGTTGTCGGCAGTCTTGATGATCCGGATACTGGTGTGCTGTTCGTGCTGCCAGTCATGCGGGCATATGGCATAAAGAAGCAATAACCGCAGCATGAAACTATTTGAGACCCACCGTTGACGTATGCGGTGGGTCTTGATACAATCGCACTCTTGAAATGTCGTACCCTTCATTTCAAAATCCATCTGAAAGGGCTTGAATCATGAAAGTTCTCCTGATCAAAGACGTTTATAAACTGGGTCACGCTGGCGATATCAAAAAAGTCGCTGACGGTTATGGCCGCAACTTCCTGCTCCCGCAGCGGCTGGCAGTGCTTGCCACGCCCGGCGCCATCAAGCAGGTCGAGATGATCAAAGCCAAAGCCGAAGTTCGCCGTGCTGAGCTCAACAATGAGCTGAGCGGTGTGGCAGAAAAGATCAACGGCTTGCTGCTGACCTTCGCCAGCAAAGCGGGCGAAACGGGCAAACTGTATGGATCCATCACCACCCAAAACATCGCCGATGCCATCAAAGCCAAGACTGGCTTTGAAGTCAACCGGCACGCTGTCGATGTCCAGCCAATCCGTTTCCTGGGCGAGCACAAAGGCTTCATTCGTCTGACCGTCGACCTGAACCCTGAAGTGCGCATCCTCGTTCACCGCGAGGGCGAAACCCCGGTAGTCGCAGAAGCAGCAGCGCCGAAAGAAGAAGTCGAAGTCGTTGAGACCGTTGTCGAGGAAACAGAAACCGCACCGGAAGTTGAATCCGAGGCGTAACCCACCCAATGCTGTCTTATCAGCCGGTCAGTCACCCTGACCGGCTGGTTCTTTAATGGGATAAAATTCAATCCGGTATGACTGTATCGATAGGAAAACAGCTCAGAGATAAGCGGGAACAGGATGGCTATACGCTGGAACAGGCGTCGGAAGCCATTCGCATCAAGCCTGCCTACCTGCTCGCGTTGGAAGAGAACCGGCTGCAAGACCTGCCATCCATGACCCACGCGCGCGGATATTTGCGTTCCTACGCGGATTATCTTGGTCTTTCAAGTCAGTCCCTGCTGGACGAACTGAAACGCCAGGAATCGCCCGAAGCACCGGCGACTGAGTTGAAATCGGGCTCGGCAACGCGTCCGGAAGTGACTGAAACTGCTGAATCCGTCATGGATTCGACTATTCAGCCGTCAGTGCCTGAGGCGCAGCCCGACGAGCCAGAAAAAGCATCAGATGCTCAACCCCCCACTGAAGCCTCTTCTGAACTCAGCGCGGCGCAAATCTTCGCTGAAATCGGATCGCAGATCCGGACCCAACGTGTGGCACTGGGGCTTGAACTGGACGAGGTTGAAAAGTACACGCACATCCGGTCGTTTTACCTGAACGCCATGGAAACAGGCAGATTTGACCAATTGCCATCTGCCGTCCAGAGCAAGGGCATGATCACGAATTACACCCGCTTCCTCGAACTGGACACCGACGCCATCCTGCTGCGTTACGCAGAAGGGATCCAGCGCAATTTCACTGAGAAGCAAGCGCAACTGCCCGTCGAACGCAAGAGTGAGAAGACGATTCCGCGCAAAGCCAGCGCCTGGAAATTCATCTTCACCCCTGACCTGATGATTGGCATCTTTGCCGTGCTTTCGCTGGTCGGATTTCTGGTCTGGAGCACCACGCAGATCGTCAATGAACGCAAGCGTGAGCTCGAGAGCAATATTCCCGGCATCTCCGGCATCCTGCTTGAAAATACCGTCCAGTCCGAGGCTGAGCGCCAGACCCAGACGGCGCAGGCGACCCTGGACGCGCCATTGCAGCAGACGCCAAATGTCAATGTCATTACCGCGACGATCCCTCTCAACCCGACCATCACGCTCGCGCCGCAGCTATCCAGCCCAATTCAACTGCATGTCGTAGCATACGGACGGGTTTATCTTGAGGTGATCGCAGATGGTAAGACTGCCTTCCTCGGACGAACGGTCGCCGGCAACGCTTACCCCTTCTCCGCCAACAACCAAATCGAATTGAAAACCGGTGATGGCAGCAAGATCCAGGTCGTCTATAACCAGACGCCTCTGGGGACACTTGGGCAGCCGCTGCAGCCTATTGACCTGATTTTTACGGCTGAAGAGATCGTCACCCCGACGCCGATGTTCACCGCTTCGCCCACCGTGACGCCTGTCCCATCCCGGACGCCTACGCTAACGGTCACACCTGTCAAACCAACCATCACCCCTTATATACCCAAACCATGAAACGAAAACAAACCGAAACTTTTCACCTCGTAACGCTCGGCTGCGCCAAGAACACAGTGCTTTCTTCAGCCATGGCTGAAATGATGGAGCATGATGGCATGCGCTATGTCGATGACCCGCGGCGGGCGGATTATCTGGTCGTCAATACCTGCGGGTTTATCGAAGCCGCGCGCGCCGAAAGTCTGACCGCCATGAAGGAATTAAGCAGGATCAAACGCCGCGGCCAGAAACTGGTCGCGGTCGGCTGCCTCTCGCAACGTTACGCGGAGCGCATCGCCGCAGAGGTGCGCGGCGTGGACGCCATCCTCGGCACGCAACGCTGGGAGGAAATCCTCACCACGGTGCAAAGCTTGCGCGGCAAAGCGCCGGGCAAACTCACTCCGGCGGAAGAGATTCTGGCAACCGAACCCGAGCCAGTTCATCAGGTCGCCATCCTGGGCGCCAGCGCTTATGTCCGCATCGCCGACGGCTGCCGGCGCTCCTGCGCGTTCTGCGCCATCCCGCTGATCAAGGGCACACTGGTCTCCAGACCGATGGACGCGATCCTGAGGGATCTGCATTATCTCGAGGAGGATGGCATTCAGGAAGCGATCCTGATCGCGCAGGACACAACGGATTATGGTCATGACCGCGGGATGAAGGACGGCATCAGCCAGTTATTGCGGCGCATTCTCGCCGAAACAGGCATCCCCTGGCTGCGGCTGCTGTATACCTTCCCCGGTTTCGTCAGCGCGGCACTGATTGACCTGATGGCAAGCGAAGACCGTTTGCTCCCCTATCTTGACATCCCCCTTCAGCATGGTGACGCTGATATCCTGCGCGGCATGTCGCGTCCGGCCGACCTGGACTGGGTGCATCGCACGATTGGCACCCTGCGGGATAAGATACCGCATCTGGCATTGCGCTCGACCTTTATCGTCGGCTATCCGGGTGAAGGCGAGGCGGAATTCCAGCGGCTGCTTGATTTCCTGCAGGAGATTCAGTTTGACCGGGTTGGCGCCTTTGCCTACTCCCACGAAATCGGGACGCCCGCCGACCCGCTGGGTGACCCCGTCAGCGCCGACGAGAAGGCGGACAGACTGCAACGCTTGATGGAGCTGCAGGAATCAATCTCGCTGCGCAAGAATCAAGCCTGGATTGGGAAGCAGCTCGATTGTCTGATCGAGGGCGTGGACGAAGGCATCTCCGTCGGGCGCTCCTTCCGTGACGCGCCGGAAATCGATGGCTATCTTATCGTCGAGGGCATCGCCCCGCTTGGCGAAATCGTCCCGGTGACGATCACCGGCGCGATGACTCACGATTTGATGGGCCGACTCACAAAATAAAACCGCCCGGCAATCATTCTACCGGGCAGTTCAATTCTCAGCATCTGTTATGGCGCCGCTTGTGTGTCGGTGACTACTGGTGTGGGTGACGGTGGCACAGGCGTGTCCGTCGGAATCGCCGGCGGCGGGTCAGATGGTGTCAGCGTCGGTCCGACCGGGGTACCAGGTGTAACCGTTGGCGGTACCAGCGAAGTTGGTACCGGCGTCGCGGTAGACGGTGAGCATATCTCCTGTACAGCCGTAGCGGTTGGCGCGAAGGATGTCTCGCCGCCATATGCCAGCGCGGCAGCAAACATATCGCGCGCTTCACAGTACTTCTCTTCCAGCGTCAATTCTTTAGCCCGCTCAACCAGCGCGAAGCGGTAACGCTCTGCGACCGTCCAGCCTGAGCCATCGGTCAGGTTTGGCATGCCGGCAGCGAGCTGGCTGAAGTAGTTCACTGCCTCAGCCCAGTTAATCTCCCAGAATGTGATGGCGATCTGATATTGCCGCGCCATATTGCGCGCGCCATTGGCTTCCTTGTCCAGCGGACCAAAGCGCTCAGCCAGTGCCAGATCGTAGATACCCGGTTCGAGGCTGCCGCCAAAGATCTTCTGGATGCCGCGATAGCGGTAGGCGATGTAATACATGCCGTCGACATCAACCGTGCGATAGGAAATATCTTTCGTCCGCAGCGAATCCAGCGTGGTGATCGTGGTATTCCAGTCCTGACCACGCAACATCTGCTGGGCGTGGTTAAAAATCTCCTCAACCGCGCGGTTGTCAGGTGTCGGCGTGACGGTGGGTGCCAGCGTCGGCAGTTCAGCCGTCGGCGCCTGAGTTTGCGCAGCGTAAAGCATCACTTCCGTCAGCTTCTCGCGCGCGCCAGGGAAGGCCGGGTCAAGCTGGATGACGTATTCAAGCCGTTTGCGGGCGACCGGAAAATTGCCGGCGCTCATGTCCGCCAGCGCTAGCTGGAACTGCGTGGCTGCGATGGTCGCGACCTGTCCGGATTGCTCCTTCAGCCTCGCCGCGACACCGCTCTGATAGCCGATGAAGGCGCCAACGAAGAGCAGGATCAGGAAGATGGCGATGCCGCCAAGGATATATAAGTACCCCTTACTCTTGCCTTTGCTTTTTTCAGGAGGCGGTGGCGGCGATGCAGGGGGCATCGCGCGCGTCTGGGCTGACGGATCAGGCGCAACGGGTGCCACGTGCATGGCTCTGGTTTCGTCTTGCGACGTGGAGTTGACGGGTATTGCTCTTGTCTCTTCAGCGGAATTTTGACTTTGCTCCGCGTGCTTGTTCTTGTCTGCAGAAATTCTTTCAGTATCCATATGTGACTGACTTTCTCATCCCATTCTCAGGAATTTTCAGTTTTGACATTATAACAGCGTTTATTTTGGGTCGAGTGCGTCAGGTGACCGCCCTATCGACATGATTCAGCGGTGAATGCGATAAAATCAGCAGCATGGCAGACAAACCCGGAAAACTCTACATCGTTTCAACCCCCATTGGCGACCCCAAAGATATCACATTGCGGGCGCTCGAAGTGCTCAATCAGGCGGATGGCGTGATCTGCGAAGAGTTCCGCACCGCCACCACCCTGTTCAAACAGCATGGCATCAGTAAGAAGCCGCTGATCATCTACAACGAACACAACGCGGGCGACGAGACGGCCGGCATCATCGAAAAGCTGCTGCTCGGCAGCAATCTGGCGCTGATTTCCGATTGCGGTACCCCCGTGTTTGCGGACCCCGGTCATTTGCTGATCCAGGAAGCCACTGCCTTTCAGATCGAGGTCGTCGCGGTTCCGGGCGCTTCCTCGCTGATGGCAACTTTATCCGTGCTGCCGATCGACCTGACGGAATTCTATTTCGCCGGCTTCCTGCCGCGTGAGACGACCGCCCGCAACCGGCGATTGAACGATCTCCGGAATATCAAGGCGCCCATCGTGCTGATGGACACGCCTTATCGACTGCGAAAACTGGTTGATGAATGTATGAGCGCGTTCGGCAAAAATCAGACTGCCATGCTGGCCTGTGATCTGACCCTGCCGACCGAGCTGGTCGTGCGCGGCACGCTGAGTGAGATCAAACAGGCTATTGGCAACCGCAAAGCTGAATTCCTGCTGGTCTTGTTCCGCTGGGATACCAGCACCCGTTCCTACACCAGATCCAGTGTCAGGTAATGCACCCCGCTCTGCTTGAATTGCTCGGCTAGCTCTGCCATGTGGTCAGGCTGAATATTGCTGATCACCAGACGCAGATAGAAACTGCCATCAGGATTTGAGTTGCTAACGGCGCGCATGATGTTGCCGCCCGCGTTCGAGATGATCGTCGCCAGCGCGGCCAGGACGCCCGGTGTGTTCGACTCCTTACTGCCGATGATATTGATCGACGTCCAGCCGAGCGCATCCTTGCTCAGCTTATGGTTGGTGAGGTGGTTGGATACATCCTGCAGACGCACCGCGCCGGCACCCACCGCGATATATAGGTCATCCAGGCTGATGGTTCCCAGCGCGCCCAGCACGTTGTTCATCAATTCAGGCTGCAGCACCAGCATATCTTCCAGATTGAGGATGCCATGCTCACGCAGTACCGGCTCAAGCAATCGCCGCCCTTCAACCGCGCTGCGCTGCAAGCCCTTGTTTGCCAGCACCTGACGAACAAGCGGCGCTGTCGACGGGTTGCTGTAATTCAGCCATTCTTCTGTTGGCTCCTGCGGCACCGGATCGGTGATAATCTCGACCACATCCCCCGGCTTGACTCTATCGGAGAGCTTCGCCATCATGCCGTTGACTTCAACCCTGCCAATCTTGTCCAGCCAGAAATCCTGCTGAATTGCCGCGATAGCGTCCAGGACGGTTGAATCTTCCTGCACAAAACGGACACCGCCGGTTGGTGTCAGAATCTCGACCGGATGATAGCCGGAGACATCCAGGTTGTTTTGCAGCGCGTAAACAATGCCCCAGCTATTAACGCCTTCCATCTGTTCCGTAACGATGGCAGCTTCAATCGCGCCATAGCCGGGCAGACGCGCCGTTACCTGCAGAGCCTGATAGCCATTCTGCGGCGCGGCGATATAGTCGTCGAAGCGGTTCTGGTCAAGATAAGGACCCAGGTAGCGGTTGACTGCCGGTAGCAGCGAATAACAGTCTTTTTCATTGTTCGAATGCACCACCAGCCTGAAGCTCAAGATGTCGTTGACATTGCCGAAGTTGTTCATGCTGGTGCGGCGTTCGCGCGCCATGCGTCGCAACTTCTGCCACGACTGCCAGTAGCCATTGACCGTAATGGCAACATGCCCTTCAATTCCTTCCTGCGCCATGATGCGGGCGAATTCATCCTGAACGTTATTGATGAAGTCGGTATTGAAGCGCGGATCGGCATCCAGCATCAGTCTGACCGCCTTGTAGTTTTCCGGATCCATGTAGGGGAACGCCAGATCCTCAAGGTAACGCCGCCATTCATAGCAGTTGAGGATGCCCGCCAGCTTGCCATAGGCGCGGATGGCCTCGGTCGCTTTCTTGACCTGCTTGTTATGCGGCATATGTTCCAGCGTCATCAGGTTGTGGGTCTTATCCGCCAGCTTGACAAGAAAAACGCCCGGGTCACGGAAACGGGCGATCTTTCTAAGTGTTTCAACTTCACGGCTCCAGGCGCCTGGAGTGCTCAGCTTCGTCATGCCATCGACCAGATAAGCCACTCGTTCGCCCAGTTCACCGGGGAAATGTGCCTTGATGCTGTCCAGTGAGCCGCCTCGATCTTCAATCGAGTCGTGCAGCAGCGCCGCGATAGTCCAGACTTCATTGTGCGCCAGACGATCGATGAAGGCAGCCACCCAGACGCAATGTGTTTCAAAGTAAGGCTCACCGCTCATGCGCAGTTGGCCGGCATGCAGCTCCTGCCCCCAGCGGTAGGCTTCCGCGATGGATGGGGTTCTCAACTCAAAGGGCAGCGGAGAAAAAGCCGCCACGATTTTTGGTCTGATTTCCTTGATTTTTGTGTAGCTGACCATAGGAGTATCCGTCAATCAAGAGATTGCGCTGATTATATAACAGCCTGGGCGTTCGTAGAATAACCTCTATTCAGGATGATGCCCGGAGAAAAGAAAACCACCTGCACAAGCAAGTGGTCAACCGTACTGATGCCCCCAGCGAGATTCGAACTCGCGTTTTAGCCTTGAAAGGGCTGCGTCCTGGTCCCCTAGACGATGGGGGCATGTAAGCGGCTATTCTATCATTGCCTTTTTATTTTGGTCAAGACTTTCTTTTTCAATTAATTGAATAACGAAAGCGCCGGCTCGACCAGCCCGGGGTCATCAACCGCCGGACTATTCACAGCCCGCGAGACCGGGTACTTGACCATCAGCTCCGCCGGGAAAGGCACGAGCAGCGCCTTGTGCGCCTCGTCAGACGCCTCGTCCAGCCAGAGATGCGCATTCTCAGGCAGAAGCATCACCGGCATGCGGTCATGGACATCGCTGACGATTTCATTCGGCAGGGTCGTCAGCAGCGCGCAGCTATAGTAAGGCTCCAGCGATTCGTCGCGCTGCCATTTGTCCCAGATGCCAGCGAAGTAGAAGGGTTCGCCATTCGTGCGCCGGAAGTAAAAAGGTGTCGAGGGCACCTTCTTGTCCTTCGACCGCTTCCACTCATAGAATCCGTCAGCGGGAATCAGGCAGCGCCGCTGCTGGAAGGATTGTTTGAAAGTCACTTTCTCATCGACCGTCTCACCGCGGGCATTAATCAGACCCTTATTCTTGTCAAATTCCTTGAGATAAAAAGGCAGCAAGCCCCAGTTCATCCAGTCCAGCGTGCCGTCCATGCGGGTTTGAGTCAGGATGCGCTGGCTGGGCGAAATGTTGTAGCGCGGCAGCCAGTCAACGGGAACATTGATCAATTCCAACTGCTGGCGCAGCACCGATTCTTCGAGCGTGAGCGTAAATCGTCCGCACATTTCATCTCCTGTCCGAGGGCGTCAAGATCATCTCAAGTATAATTATCCCATTTCAAGCCAGAGAGGTCAAAATGCCAAATCCGCTTGTCGAATGTATTCCCAATTTCTCAGAAGCCCGACGTCCCGAAGTTGTCAAGGCGATCACCGACGCCATTGAGAGCGTTCCCGGTGTCTACATCCTTGACCAGCATTCAGATCTGGACCACAACCGCACCGTCGTGACCATGATCGGCAGCCCCGAAGCGATTTTTGACGCGTCATTCAATGCCATTGCGACCGCAGCCAAGCTGATTGATCTCGATCAGCATACCGGCGCTCACCCGCGCCTGGGGGCTACGGATGTCGTACCTTTTGTACCAATCAGCGACATCAGCATGTTGGAGTGCATCGAACTGGCTCGCAAGTTGGGACATAAAGTCGGCGAGGAATTGCACATTCCTGTATATCTATACGAAGAAGCGGCCGCAATTCCAACCCGCAAGAACCTGGAAGACATCCGCCGCGGCGAATATGAATTGCTGAAAGAAGAAATCGCAACCAACCCGGAACGCAAACCGGATTTTGGCCCCTCACAGGTTTCCCCTGCCGGCGCGACGGTGATCGGCGCCCGTCATGCTCTGGTCGCCTTCAACGCTTACCTCTCCACCGGCGATGTCAAGATTGCCCAGAACATCGCCCGCGCCGTGCGCTTCTCAACCGGCGGCATGCGCTTTGTCAAAGCGCTCGGCTTGCTGGTTGACGGTCAGGCTCAGGTCTCGATGAACCTGACCAACTTCACCAAATCACCCGTCGCGCGTGTGATCGAGATGATCCGCCGGGAAGCGCAGCATTATGGCGTGATGGTCACCCATACCGAGCTGGTCGGGCTGATCCCGCAGCAGGCGCTGGTTGATGCAGCCGCATGGTACCTGCAACTGGACGGATTCTCAACCGAGCAGATCCTCGAGCAGCGCCTGTTCAAGGTCTCCCAGCCAGACGCAGCCGGCAAGACAGACATTCCGGACAAGTTTTCGTTCATTGACGCGCTCTCAACCGGCGACGCCACACCGGGCGGCGGTGCCGCCGCGGCCTTTACCGCTGCCGAAGCAGCCGGACTGGTCGCCATGATGGCACGTCTGACTGTCGGCAGGAAGAAATATGCTGAACACGAAGCGCATATGTGGAGCATCCTAGATGAAGTCATCCCGCTCAAGGAAGAATTGAAAACCCTGACCGACGAGGACGCTGTCGCTTTCTCACGGATCATGGAAGCCTACAAACTGCCGAAGGAAACGGATGAGCAATTGGCTTTCCGCAAGGCGAAAATCGAAGAATTCATGATTGGCGCGACTGAGGTGCCCTTGAAGGTCGCAAGGCTGGCGGTCAGGATCATGGAGCTGGCGAAGGACGTTGTGGAGGTCGGCAACCTGAATTCAATCTCCGACGGCGCCGCGGGCGTTTTTCTCGCCAAAGCTGCTATGACAGCCGCGGGTTTAAACGTTCAAATCAACCTTCAGTCAATCGAGGACCCCGCGCTGGTCAGCAACTACCGCCTGCAACTGTCCAAGCTGGAGGAACAGGCGAGAGCTATTGAAACAGAAGTCCGCGTTCATCTCGAGCAGCGCGCGGAGATGAAACCCCTTTGATACGAGTCAAGTCGATGGCTGCCATTGCTTTGGCAGCCATCCTGATCTTCAGCGGGTGCGCGCCACAACCAATCACACAGACCATCCCGGCGGAGGTGTCAGACACATCCACGCCGCAACCTACCGCGACGCAGGCGAGTACTGCGACGTCGGTCCCAATCGCTACGGCTGCCGCCCTCACGCCTAGCGCGAGTCCGACTGCGGTAATCCCCGCGGTCGATTATGACTGCGATGAAGCCTATTGCATCGTCGAGCCTCTCTTCCCTTTCATCTACCCGATCAATGACGTATTCCACCTGCCGGTCGATCCTAGCTATCCGTTCGGCTCAAGTCAGACCGGGAAGCGCGACCTGCACACCGGGGTGGAGTTTCAGAACAAAGCCGGCACGCCAGTGCGTGCCGTGGCCGATGGACAGGTGGTTTTCGCAGGCTCCGACAAGGACACCAAAGTTGGGTTGTACTACTTCTTTTACGGCAACACCGTCATCATTCAGCACCAGGTCAGCGGGCGGGAAGCGCCGGTCTATACCCTCTACGGGCACCTGCTCGAGCTGAATGTCAGGAAGGGGCAGAAGGTCAAGGCGGGCACAGTGGTTGGCAAGGTCGGACAGAGCGGTTCAGCGACTGGCAGTCACCTGCATTTCGAGGTGCGTCCCGGTGAAAACGATTTTCAGCGGGCGGTGAACCCGCTGCTGATGATCCAGCCATTCTTTGATAAAATAGCGGGGATCGAAACCGGCACCCTAGTCATTCAAGGTGATCTCACGGCAGCAACGGCACGACTGGGTTATAACCTTGAAAAACTGACTGCGCCGGGAGGGATTACGTACGGCATCACCTACGACGAAGGTACGAACACGGATGCGGTGATCGGAGACCTGGGTGTCAGCGCCGAGTTGCGACCAGGCAGGTACCTTTTCAAGATAAATTTTGGCGGCAGGGTTTATCCGCAGGAGATCGTGATCGAATCCGGCAAAATGACCCTGGTGCCTCTAGAAATTTTGCTCGGAAAACAATAAAAACAAACCGGAGGACGGGGCATGTCATTAAAATCAGATCGCTGGATCATTGAGCAGGCAACTAAAAATCGCATGATCGAACCATTTGTCGAGGCACAGGTCAGGGAAAACGTGATTTCCTACGGTGTGTCTTCCTATGGTTATGACATCCGCGTCGCCGACGAATTCAAGATTTTCACCAATGTTTTCTCCGCGATCGTTGATCCGAAGAATTTCGATCCGCGCTCGATGATCGATTTCAAAGGCGAGGTTTGCATCATCCCGCCCAACTCCTTCGCGCTTGCCCGCACGGTCGAGTACTTCCGCATCCCGCGTGAAGTCCTGACACTGTGCGTCGGCAAAAGCACCTACGCGCGCTGCGGCATCATCGTCAACGTCACGCCCTTTGAGCCCGAATGGGAAGGCTATGTGACCCTGGAGATCTCCAACACGACACCGTTGCCGGCGAAGATTTACGCCAATGAAGGCATCGCCCAGGTCATTTTCCTCGGTGCTGAAGAAGAGTGCATGGTCTCCTATGCAGACCGCAAAGGCAAGTACCAGCACCAGGATCGCATCATCCTGCCGAAGATCTAATCTCGTCAGATATCCAGCGTTAATGTGATGGGGCAATGGTCGGATCCCAGATAATCCGGGAGGACCGTTGCCTCAATTACTTTATCCTCAAATTCCTGATTGACATAGAAATAATCAATCCGCCAGCCGACGTTACGGGCGCGCGCGCCTGATTTCATATCCCACCAGGTATAGATGTGCGGGTCGGGCTTGAACTTGCGCAGCGTGTCAACATAGCCCGCGCCGACAAACTTGTCCATCCATTCGCGCTCTATCGGCAGAAAACCGGAAACTGTCTCGTTGTCCCTGGGACGCGCCAGGTCAATCTCCTTATGCGCTGTATTGACATCGCCGCAGATCACCAGGTTCTTGCCCTCCATCCTGAGCTTCTCAACATAATCGAGGAAGAAGTCATAGAAATCCAGTTTGTACTGCAGGCGCTCACTGGAAGCCTTGCCGTTCGGATAGTAGATGTTGAAGAGCGTAAAATCGTCAAACTCATTAATCAGCACCCGGCCCTCGGTATCGAACCTGCCGCTGCCAAATCCTTTACGGACGCTTTTTGATTTCAGCTTCGAGAAGGTACCGACACCGCTGTAGCCCTTGCGCTCGGCGGATGCCAGGTTAATTTCATAGTCGGGTAATTGTTCGACCAGCTCCGGCGGCATCTGATCTTCCTGCATTTTGGTTTCCTGAATGCAGATGATGTCTGGTTGTTCTTTGAGCACCTCAGTAAAAAGACCCTTTTTATAAACTGCCCGCAAACCATTGACATTCCACGACATTAACTTGACCATGTCCGCCTCCTGCGTTATTCATTTGTCCTTCGTCACCATTGTAATCAAATCGGCAGGCTGACGCAATTTGCATTGACCTGCTGTTGGCAGTAGAATGTTAGCTATTCTGTTTAGGAGCGAGAAATGGTCAGTGGCATTTACATCCCCGAATCAGCGATGGCTGTGATGGCTCACCCTGATGATATTGAATTCAGTTGCGCGGGTACCCTCTTCCGCTGGCGAAAGGCCGGCGCGAGAATCCGCTATGTTCTGGCAACCAGCGGCGATGCCGGCATCAATGTACCGGTGCTCAGCCGGGCTGAAACAGCCGCGATCCGCGAGGTGGAGAGTATGGCTGCCGCAGCCGTCGGCGGTGTGGATGATGTCAGCTTCCTGCACGAACCTGATGGCATGGTACAGGCGACCATGGAGCTGCGCAAGAAGATTGTGCGTGAGATCCGCGACTTTCGTCCTGAGGTGATCATCTGCGGTGACCCGGCCATCCTGTGGACCAGCCGGGACTACATTAATCATCCTGACCATCGCGCCACCGCACTGGCAGCCGTTGATGCCATCTTTCCGGCAGCCGGTCAGCGTCAGATGTTCGAGGAACTGGAGCTCGAAGGCCTGAAGCCGTTCAAGCCGCGAAAAGTGTACGTCTCCGGCTGGGATCATGTGGACACCTTCATCAGTATCGATGAGACCATCGACCTGAAGGTCGCCGCCCTGCGCGAGCATAAGAGCCAGATGAAGGACTGGGACCCCGATCCGCACGTGCGTGAAACCGCCAGCAAGCGGGCTGCCGGCAAGGAAATGACCTACGCGGAAGCATTCCGGGTGATCACGCTGCGCTCCGATGAGGAGTGGGAAAAACGCGACCAGCCTGAAAGCGCGGACTCCCGCCGTTAATTGGTATAATACTTCCATGAAATCATCCTACGCCGCTGACTGGAAGAAAAGTTACGAGATTCAGATCGCCATCTCCAAGATCACGCAGTTTGAATCAGAGGAGAGCGGTGACACGCTTGAAATGATCGAACGCCCGAGCGGCGGTGTGTCTGTAATCGTGGCGGATGCCATGACGACTGGCTGGCAGGCAAAAGCGATCTCCGCTTCGGTGGTACGCAAGGTGATGGTCTCGATTGCTGAAGGTGTCCGCGATGGCGCCAGCGCCCGTTCGGCTTCGGACAAGCTCTACACCGACTTCAGCGGTAAAGCGCCGTGCTACCTCGATATCCTGTCCGTTGACCTGCAGTCAAGCACGATCGTCCTTTCCCGCAATAACCCAACCCCGATCTTTATTTCGCGCGGCGAGCACACGGAATGCATTTCCAGCCCGAACAATCCAATCGGGCTCTCACGCAGCATAAAACCCGACATCATGGAGCTGTCGCTCGAGACTGGTCTGACGATCATCCTCTACACTGACGGGATCTTCCACGCCGGCAGAGCGTTCGGTATTGATAACGATATCTGCACATTGATCGAATCCCTGATGGAAGAGCAAAGTCCGACCGCGCAAATGATCGCTGATAATCTGCTCGAAAACGCGATCACGCTGGATCAGGGGCAGCCGCATGACGACATGAGCGTCGTCGTCCTGAGGGTCATCCAGAAAGAGAACCGCAACATCCGCCGGCTGTCGCTCAACCTCCCGTTGAGCTTCTCCTAAATAACCTTTTGAGCCTGTTCGCTCATTTTACATGGGGGTATAATCCTTACACTCGCCAGAAAACTCTGGCATTTGTTTGAATTGGAGGCCTTCATCGCATGAGGAACAGATTAGTTACAGTGATCATACTGCTGGTGTTGATTGCGGCGGCGGTCTGGATTGACCTGCCATCCAACCCCGGCATCAAAGTTGGCAGCATCCAGCGACCGCTCACAGTCGTCCGCGGACTGGATCTACAGGGTGGTCTGCAAGTACTGCTTGAGGCTGACCTGCCCCCTGGCACCCCAATTGATGCCCAGACAATGGAAACAGCCAAAACAATCCTCGAAAACCGCAGTAATGGCCTCGGAGTCAGCGAAGTTAACTTTCAGGTCGCGGGTGAACACCGCATCGTCGGTGAGTTCCCCGGTCTGACCAATACTGAAGAAGTTCTGGCTGTGCTGAAAGAAAAGGGTCAGCTTGAATTTGTGGATTTCGGCGATCAATGGTTTGAAGAAGGCACCCCTGTCAAGACAGACTTGTACATGACAGCGGCTGAAGCCGCGCCGACCACAGCCCCAACCGAGGCTGCGGGATCCGCTACCCCCGCCCCAGGCGCTACTCAGCAGCCCGCGGCGGAAAAAATCTGGCATACGATCATGACCGGTGACCAGCTCAATCAGGTGACGGTCCAGATTGACCAGCAGCTTGGCCGGCCTTACATCGGTATCACCATGAAACCAGAAGGCGCCAAGATCTTCGCCGAGTACACCAAAAACAATATGGGCAAATACCTTGGCATCGTGCTCGATAAAAAAGTCATTTCTGCGCCGACCATCAATGCCCATATCACCGATGGTCAGAGCATCATCCAGGGCGGGTTCACGGTCGATTCCGCGAACGCGCTGGCCGTCCAGTTGCGCTACGGCTCCCTGCCGGTGCCGCTGAAAATCACCCAGACGCGCATCATCGGCCCGACCCTTGGTCAGGACTCCCTGCAGAAAAGTCTGAATGCCGGCATCATCGGCTTTATCATCATCTCGCTCTTCATGCTGATCTATTACCGCCTGCCTGGCGCGGTTGCCATCCTGGCAATCATCACCTACGGCCTGTTCACGCTGGCAATTTACAAGTTCATCCCGGTCACACTCACGCTGCCCGGCATCGCGGGTCTGCTGCTCAGTACGGGCGGCGCGCTGGATGCCAACATCCTGATCTTTGAGCGGCTCAAAGAAGAGCTGCGAGCCGGCAGGAAGCTGGGACAGGCGTTTGAGATCGGTTTCAAGCGAGCCTGGCCTTCCATTCGCGACTCAAACGTCGCGACGCTGATCACCAGCGCCATCCTGTTCTGGTTTGGCTCCGCCTTCGGCGCCAGCATCGTCCGCGGTTTCGCGGTCACACTTTCGCTGGGTGTGCTGGTCTCGGTATTCTGTGCTCTGGTAGTCACAAAAACGTATTTACACTACACGCTTGAGCTCATCAAACCCAAAGACCTAGTCAAGTGGTTTGGTCTATAGGAGGCGATGACATGTTAAATATCATTGGAAAACGCTACTACTACTTCCTTTTCTCCCTGCTGATCATCGTTCCCGGTCTGATCATCCTGGCGATTTTCGGTCTGCCGTTCTCAATCGATTTCACGGGCGGCAGCATGATGGAATTGCAGTTCCAGGAAGGAAAAGTCCCCGCTGCGGGTGACATCACCTCATTCTTCCAGGACGAGCTGAGTGTGACGGATATTCAGGTTCAGACCGCTTCAGACAATATCGTAATCATCCGCACACCTGAGATTGATGAGGCCACCCGTACATCCGTTGTGTCATCAATGAAGGAAAAATTCGGCAGCGAAATCACTGTCCTGCAGTTCGATTCAGTCGGCGGCACGGTTGGACGCGAAGTGGCATCACGCGCCGCCCTGGCCGTCGCGATCGCCGCGCTGGGTGTCATCATTTACATCACCTTCGCTTTCCGCGGTATCGAGAACTCGTTTCGCTATGGCTTGTGCGCCATTGCCGCCATGCTGCATGACATCCTGGTGATGCTGAGCATCACGGCGCTGGCCGGCAAACTGTTCGGCTGGCAGTTCGATACCCTGTTCCTGACCGCCATCCTGACGGTGATCGGTTTCTCCGTTCAGGACAAGATCGTCGTCTTTGACCGCATCCGCGAGAACAGCGGCCTCTTCAGGAAGCTGGATTTTGAACGGCTGGTCAATCACTCGATCGTTCAGACGCTGCAGCGTTCAATCAACACGCAGTTGATGACCTCTGAATTCCTGCTGCTTTCGCTGGCGTTATTCGGAGGCGTCACCTTGCGTGAATTCTCGATCGTCCTGCTGATCGGTCTGCTGATGGGTACGTACTCATCGATTTTCATCGCCGCACCGTTGCTGGTGATCTGGCAGAACAAAGAGTGGCGCAACTGGTTCAACAAGAAAGCCACTACAACAACTACGTCATAAATCAGAATAAGAAAAGCCGGGGAAATCCTCGGCTTTTTTATTTATTTTTCATTTAGGAGCGCAAGCATGGAAAACAAAGTCGTTCTCATAACAGGCTCGAATGGTGAAATTGGGCATGGTCTGGTTGATAAGTTATGCAGCAACGGCAATACTCAAATTGTCGCGCTGGACCTCAATCCTATTGATGACGGCATGAAAAAGCAATGCAGTGATTTCATCCAGGGCGATATTCTCGACCCGACTGTGATGGAAAAGCTGGAGAAGGAATACACATTCCACACCATCTATCACCTGGCTTCACTGCTCTCAACCTCCGCGGAGAAGAACCCCGAACTCGCCCACAAGGTAAATGTCAACGGCACGATGAACATGTTGACGCTCGCGATGGCACACGGCAAGCGCCTTGGTCAGCCGGTCAAGGTGCTCTACCCCAGCTCGATCGCCGCGTACGGTATCAAAAATCTTGAGATGAAGAAACAGTTCGGAACCGCCAGCGAAGAACAGTGTCTTGAGCCAGCGACGATGTACGGCTGCAATAAACTGTATTGCGAGAACCTCGGCCGCTACTATATGCACAATTACCGGCGCCTGGCGCCCGACGCGCGTGATATGAACCTTGATTTTCGTGGTCTGCGCTTCCCCGGTTTGATTTCGGCTGACACAATGCCCACCGGCGGCACGACCGACTATGGCCCCGAGATGCTGCATGCCGCGGCGAAGAATGTGCCTTATGGCTGTTTCGTCAGGCCTGATACGCTCCTGCCATTCATGGCGATGCCGGACGCGATCAAATCGCTGCTCGAGCTGGAGAATGCCCCGCGCGAGAATCTGTCCAAAACAGTGTATAACGTTACCAGCTTCGCGCCTACCGCGGAAGAGTTCCGCCAGATCGTGCTGGCCGCGTTCCCGAACGCGCAAATCACTTATCAGGTTGATCCGAAACGGCAGGGGATTGTGGATAGCTGGCCGGAGAATATGAATGACAGCGCCGCCCGACATGACTGGGGCTGGATGCCGGACTATGATCAGAAACGCGCGTTCGATGAGTACCTGATCCCGGCTGTCAAGCGCCGTTATAACTAAGGCTAACTTTTTTACCGACCAAAGGAATGGACGAGTGTCCATTCCTTTTATTTTGTTTATCACCTCGCCCGGGTTATTGAGGAATCAAAGTCACCAAAGTCCAACCATTTTCCAACCCAAGCCGGCAAGTAACCAACAGGCAATTTGCTACAATGAGTCTGCAGTAAAAGAAGTTGTTCGGTTAAGGGAACTGTAAAACACTATTATCGGTAAATTATTAGTACAGAGTGCCTGTGGAAACCTACCCACAGGCATTCAATTTTAATCAGTCAGCGAAGCGATAACCCACACCGCGGACGTTCAGAATGTAGATCGGGTTGGATGGATCCGGCTCAACCTTTTGCCGCAGGCGGTGAATATACCATTTGATGGTTTCCTGCGCCTCAATCGGCGTTTCCGGCTCATAATGCGCCACTGCCTTGACCAGAGCCTTTGGCGCGACCACCTGTGGGATGTTTTCTATCAGGTACACCAGCAACTTGTAATCGCTCAAGGACAGGTCGAGCAGCTCGCCATCGCGGGTGACTTCGTGGCGGTCCAGGTCGATCGTGAATGGCGGCTTGTGAATGATGCGGTCAGTATCTTTGTCAGGTTCTTTGCCGAGCAGATTTTGGCGGCGCGCGAAGGCATCTTCCACTGCCTGACGCAGCGCGTCCGGGCGGATAGGTTTGAGCAGATAACTGTCAACCCCTTCATGAATAGCTTCCAGAGCGGATTCGAGGGAACCATGCGCGGTCAGGATGATCACAATCGTGGTCGGCCACCGCCAGCGAATGGCTTCCAGCAGCCTCTGTCCATCAACCCTGCCCTTCAGTTTCAAATCTAGGATGGCGAGGTCAAAGCTTTTGTTCTGGAGCACCGCGAGCGCTTCCTCGCCGCTGCTGACCGAAGTCACCGTATAGCCGGAGCGCTTCATCGTCTCCGTCAGAAAAAACCGTACTTTTTCTTCGTCATCAACGATCAATGCTTCCCGATTTGTTTCCATGTTTGCACCCGGTTTTCGGCGTTATTAGTCTGGCAGCCAGATTTCAAAAGCTGAGCCCGCGCCAACCTTACTATCAACAGTTATGCGACCCTTATGACTCTCCACAATCTTCTTGCTAATGTATAACCCTAATCCCATACCACTTTGATGAGTAGTATAAAACGGTTCAAAAATCCGCTCCAAACGTTCCTTTTCGATGCCACAGCCGGTATCGGCGATCGTAATCGTGATGCATTCCGACTTCGGCCGGCAATTGGTCCCTATGCGGATAATACCGCCTTTCGGCATTGCGTCAAGCGCGTTCAGGATCAGGTTGAGGAATACCTGCTGAATATTGTCTGCTACTACCGTTACCAGGGGCAAATCCGCACACGGCGACCATTCGACATCGACCCCATGATCCATACAGCGTTTGCGCGTGAGAAGTAACGTTTTTTCGATGATCGCGTTGATATTACCGGGCGACTTGACCATCGTTCTTGATAAATTGCCCAGGTCACGCAACTGTGAAACAATACGCGCGCCGCGTTCGAGCTCCTCCATCACGACCGGCAGGAGGGTCTGTGCTTCACCGCCCTGCTTCTGGTCTTCCATCGCCAGCCCTAGGCAGCCGATTGCCGCCTGTAACGGATTATTGATTTCGTGCGCGAGTGAAGCACCGAGCCGTCCTATAAGCGCCAGTTTTTCACTCTTGATCAGCGCCTCCTGGTCCCGCTTGGCTTCGGTAATATCCTCAAGCCTCGCGAAGCTGAAACCGGATCCGTCATTGCCACCGGGTGTCCTGGTAATTGCCAGGTTGACCCAGCGCACCTGACCTTCCTTGCAAATGATGCGTTTTTCTGCCTGGAAGTCGGTTGGTTTGCCGTCAAACAAGGCGTTGTGAAGTGCTTCATCATAGATCGCGTCATCATGGTGCAGATAGGTATTGAGGCGTTTTGCGTACAATTCTTCAGATGTATACCCCGTGATTTTTTCCATGGCAGGATTGCTGGCGATGATCTCACCCTGGGGATTCAGAAGCGCCAGCCCGTCAGAAGTATTGATAAAAATCGCCAGAAAGTCTTCTTCCTTCTCACGCAGCTTTTCCTCAAGCACTTTGAAATGCGTTATATCCTGTGAGATGCCTGTGACCGAAATTATTTTTCCATCAGCATCTTTGAGCACCTGCCCAATCTCATGGATCCATTTTTGTGTCCCAGATGTGGTGATGATGCGGTAATTGATATTCCACGGGAGACCGGTTTCCCTCGATTTCAGGCTGGTTTCCTGTACTAACGATTTATCATCCGGGTGGATGCGGTTGAAGAACGACTCAAACGGGCTGACACAATCATTCTTGTCGATATCAAAAATCTCAAACAGCTCATCTGAACCTTTGAATTTCCTGTCAGTGACGTCAATCTGCCAGTCCCCTACTTTTGTCACCAGATCAGACTTTGTCATATCGGCTGTACGTTGGTTGATATACTCGCGCAACTCCCGATTGATCCGTGCTAACGCTTCCTCATTCCTTTTTTGGGCGGTGATATCAACATTGATCCCGACCGCGCCGATCAATTCTCCGTCCGAATTGTTTATTGGCATCGCCGATACCATGACCACACCCATCGAGCCATCAAAGCGTTTGATCAGCAATTCAGTCGGAGGATAAGGGGAGCGCGTTTCGATGGTTTTTATCAGAGGGTACTCATGCACTTCCAGACGCTTGCCTGTCAGGTAATCCCAGGTTTCATACTCCAGATATTGTTCCTTCTGTGCGCTCAAAGGCGCGGAACCAGCCCAGATGGCATCCGCAGCGGGATTAGTGTCTGTCATTCTGCCGGCCGCGTCAACGACCCAGACACCAACGGGCAATTCATGGATGACGGCATTCAGTTTTGCTTCACTCGCGCTGAGTGTCTGCTGCAGCCGTTTGCGTTCACCAATTTCAACTATCTGTGCGGCAATAAACTGCTCATCGTCGATAGCAATCAGGTAAGCTGTTACAGAGACTTCGACCCGCCTGCCGGAACGTGCGAGCAACGTCGCCTCAAACTCTGTGACACTCCCGGTTTCAAGCAGCCTGGCGAGGACCTGACGCTGCACTTCCAGGTTGATTATTTTGCCTAATTTTTCTTCAGATAATGCGACTAATTCATCGACCGAAAATCCAAGCAGGTCAATCAATGCCTGGTTTGCGTCAAGCAGGTGCATACCATCAAGTTGAAAAACGCCAGCCGCGATGGGACTATGCTCGAATATCGCTTTGTACCAATAATGGTTGCCAAATGGAGGCGGTATCGCTAGGGGTGAAGCAGCAGCTCTATTCCTTATGGGCTTTCCGGGTTTTTCGCGGCCTTCAGTTTTGTTATCCATCATCACAACCTTTAAATACTCCAGTCAATGGATTGAGGAATAATTTATAAACCTGGATGAAATGAGTCATCTTGAGTATAGCATTGAAGGTCAAGTTTACAGGAACACCTCAATGTGTGGGAGATGACGCGGACTGCTGAAACGGTTCCCGAACATCTCAATTCTTATTTATAATGAGGTTGACCATACTATCAGAGAGGTGATTGATGGCTAAACCAAAAGTCTATATTACTCGGATGATCGATCCGTCCGCGATTGAGAAGATCAGGAAAGTCGCTTCGGTACAAATCTGGGAGGAAGACAAACCAATCCCTTATGAGTTATTGACCGAGAAAATTAAATCAGTCGACGGGTTGCTGACACTGCTGACCGACAAGGTTGACCATGCCTTGATCGACGCACGCGGCAAGAACCTCAAAGTGATCAGCCAGATGGCAGTCGGCTATGACAACATTGATGTCAACGCGGCGACTGCGGCTGGTCTCCCCGTCGGTCACACACCGGGCGTGCTGACCGAGACATGCGCCGATTTTGCCATGGCGCTATTGCTGACAACAGCCCGCCGCATCACCGAGGCTCACAACCAGGTCAAGAACGGCATCTGGCTGCCCTGGGGTCCCGATGTGATGAAAGGACAGGAAGTCAACGGTTCGACGCTCGGCATTATCGGTTTTGGTCGCATCGGTCAGGCAGTCGCCAGGCGTGCCAAGGGGTTTGGGATGAAGCTGGTCTATAACGACACCTTGCCGAATCCGGCTGCCGAAGCGGAAACGGGCGCGGTTTTCGCCTCCCTGGAAGAATTGCTTCAAACCAGTGATTTTGTCACCACTCACACCATCCTCTCCTCTCAGACCCGGCACCTGATCAATGAGAAGACGCTCAAGCTGATGAAGCCGAACGCCATCCTGATCAATACCTCTCGCGGCGGTGTGGTGGATGGCATGGCGCTCTATCAGGCGCTCAAATCACACCAGATCCAGGCTGCGGCGCTGGACGTCTTCGACCCCGAACCGATCCCCACGGACCACCCGATCTTGACCCTGGACAACATCGTAATCACACCGCACATTGCTTCGGCCAGCACCCGCACCCGGCAGTTGATGGCAACCCTGGCAGCAAACAACCTGATTGCCGGTTTGGCTGGTGAGAGGCTGCCCCATTGCGCCAACCCCGAGGTGTATAAGGCATAACTGGTTGATCAGGAACACTGGAGATTGAATGGCACAAAAAATAGTTGGATACACTGAACTGGAATGGGTCTGCCCGAATTGCGCGACCCGCAATCCAGGCCCCGATAAGACCTGTAACGGTTGCGGCGCGCCGCAACCAGCTGATGTCAAATTTCAGCAGCGTACCCGCGATGAATTATTGACTGATGAGGAGAAAATCGCTGCAGCGAAAGCAGGCGCTGACATACACTGTCCGTTCTGCGGTGTGCGCAACCCTGCCGGCACCGTGAGCTGCATCAATTGCGGCGGTGACCTGGTCGAAGGCAAACGCCGCGAATCAGGTGAGGTGCTCGGCGCCCATCTGGCCGGCCCAGTGACCGAGGTCACTTGTCCTCATTGCGGCAGCCTGAACCCTGATACCAATTACAACTGTTCCAATTGCGGCGGCGTGCTCTCCACTCCGCCGAACCCTGAGCTCACCATCAAGGATGTTGAAAAGAAAAAAATGAGTCCGATGGTGATGGTACTTGGCGGGCTAGGCATCGTCGCGTTATGCGCCTTGATGATTTTCCTTTTCAGCCTCTTCACCCGCACGACCGACACAATCGGTGAAGTCAGCAATCGCGAATGGCAGCGCTCGGTCATCATCCAGCAATTCGGACCAGTTGAAAAGTCCGGCTGGGAAGATCAGATCCCCGCCAGCGCCAGTCTTGGCGCGTGCGAAATGCGACGTCATCACACCCAGAATGAGCCGGCAGCGAATTCAAAAGAAATTTGCGGCACGCCCTACACCAAGGACTCCGGTTCGGGCTATGGACAAGTTGTTCAGGACTGTGTTTACGAAGTCTATGCGCAATATTGCAAGTATACGATTGATGACTGGAGTGATATTGACACCATCTCGGTCAATGGCATTAACAATCAATCATACTGGCCCAAGGCTTCGCTCACGCAGGAACAGCGTTACGGACAGCAGACAGAAAACTATTCAATCACGTTTAGCACGGATGACGGCTTCTACAAATACACGACTACGAGCGAGCAGATTTATAACAGCGCGACCGTTGGCAGCAAGTGGGTGCTTGAAGTGAACGCTTTCGGATCAATCACCGATCTGAAGCCGCAATAGACCACGAGTTTTTTGAAAATAGGTGAGCCCCGGCTCACCTATTTTTGTTTAAAGCCAAACAGAAAAGTGATGTCATTCACATTCGTTCCGGTGGGTCCGGTGATCAGCAGACTGCCCAGGGTATCGAAAAATGGATGGAGATTATTCTCTGCCAGGGCAGTCTCAAGCGACTGCCCGCGCGTTCTCGCGAGAGCGGCGGTCTCACCGGTCACAACCGCGCCTGCAGCCGTCGTTGGACCATCCTCCCCATCGGTCGCCAGCGTCACCAACACTGCCCCAGCGTGTCCTGCCAGCACCGGGATGGCGCCGGCAGCCACTTCCTGATTGCGGCCGCCCTTGCCATGACCAGTCAGGGTCACGGTCGTCTCTCCGCCGGCGATCAGGCAGAACGGTCTGGGCAAGTCGGTCTGCGCCTGAAGCAAGCGTTCTGCCAGTTGTTTGCCGACAATCCGCGCCTCGCCCTGGAAACCGTTGCCAAGGACTTCTGCATAAAATCCCAGGTCTTGCGCTGTCTCCAGGGCAGCTTGTGTCGCGATCTCATTGCTGCCGACCAGCAGATTAAGGGTTTCCGCCTCTACCCCTGAATGCGCGTTGTCCGGGCAATCCTCTGACGCCTGCTTTTGCCGTAAAAAAGTAAGGATGCTTTGCGGGGCAGTCTCCATCAAACCATACTTCTTCAAAATGCCCAGGCAATCCGCGGTTGTGCTCGTGTCCGGCACAGTCGGACCTGAGGCAATAATGTCGAGCGGGTTGCCCACCACATCCGACAGGATCATCGTAACCAGCGTCGCAGGCTTGACGATGCGCGCCAGCCCGCCGCCTTTCACCTGGTCAAGCTGTTTTCGCAGCGTGTTCATCTCATGGATCGCCGCGCCGCTGGCCAGCAATAGCTGAGTGAGTTGCTGCAAATCATCCAGCGAGACACCGTCAACAGGCAAGGTAAACAGCGCTGATCCGCCACCGGAGATGACGCAGATCACCAGGTCATCCGCGTGCAGGCCGCTCACCAGCGCGGTGATTTCCTGAGCAGCCGCGATACTCTTCTCACTCGGCACCGGATGCGAACCAATCAGGATTTTGCTGCCAGGCAAATTGGGGAACGATGACTCGGTGCTGTGCTTGGTGACAATGACCGCCTGCGTCAACCGTCCATCCAGCACCTCGAGCACCGCGTCAGCCATGGCTCGGGCGGCTTTGCCGAGCCCGATCACAAATACACGTTGGTAGGAATTCAGATCAAACTGGCGAGGACCCGCAATCAGCCAGTCGCCGCTGACCTTCAATTTTCTGAATATCGCCTCGCCGGGGTCGACAGCGGTCAGACTGGCTGAGAGGATTTTTCCAATTAGCTCGTATTCCGTTTTTTTCAATCCCGGGGCGGGTGGTAATGTCACCTGCATGATGTTTTACTCCCTAAAATGATATTAATCTTACCGAATTTAGTACATTCAGCACAGCGAATTCGGCTTAAAATAGAGGTGCAGAAAATTACTCTGGGAGTATCAGCATGAAAAAACATTGGCCAGTTCCGAGCAGCAAAAACCGGAAACTGCCCATCAACGGTGAGCGCGGGTCATTTTGGGAAGACCGCAAGGACCGGCATCACGCGGGTGTTGACATTTATGCCCCCTGCGATTGTGAAGTTGTCGCTATTGAAGACGGAGAAGTGGTCGATGTGGCGGTGTTTACCAGCCCGCAATTGATCCACTACTGGTTTGTGACCTACTCGGTCATGATCCGGGCAGCGGATGGCAAGGTCCATCGCTACGCCGAAATGAAGGATACGACGGTCAAAACAGGGGATAAGGTCAAAGGTGGACAGGTGATCGGGCATGTCGGCAAAGTACTCAATCTGGACGCCATCAATGAGACCTCACCGGTGTACATTCAGAAACTGAAATCAGCCGGCGATGCCTCCATGCTCCATTTTGAAATGCATTCCGATTTTCCTCAGGCAATCGAGAATTACAAAGGCGGGAATTATTTTCAGGAGAATAAACCTGATTACATCGAGGATCCGACCGCGTATCTGCGTTCGATCATTACACAGGATGAGGAATAAATCACTAGTCGTGATTCACATATAAATCAATTGAAACAGGAGGAAAGACCGTGGAAAAAATTGACCTGGATGGAATGTTCAAGCCAAAAGGAATTGCAGTGGTTGGCGCTTCAGCTACACCGGGCAAAATCGGCCATACTGTAATAAAAAATCTGCTGGACGGCGGTTACACTGGCGAAATTTACCCGATCAACCCGAGCGCGACCGAGATCATGGGGCTGAAGGTTTATCCAGCCATTGGTGATGTCCCCGGTGTCGTGGACTCAGCTGTCATCACCATCCCCGCCAAATTTGTCGCCGATTCGATTGACGAGTGCGGCAAGAAGAGCGTCAAGTCGTTGATCATCATCACTTCCGGTTTCTCGGAAGTTGGTGACAAGGAACTGGAACAACGCTGTGTAGATATCGCGAAACGATACAACATGCGCATCCTGGGCCCGAACATCGTCGGTCTGCTCTCCAATTCCGAGAAAATGAACGCGTCGTTCGCCCCGTTCCTGCCCTACAATGGCAAAGCCTCCCTGATCTCACAGTCTGGCGCGCTCCTGATTGCCATTGACGCGGCAACCTACACCCGCCACATCGGCTTCGACAAGCTGATCTCGATCGGCAACATGTCGGATATTGACTTTGCTGACATCATCACTTACCTCGGTGAAGACGCCGATACATCCTGTATCTCCCTCTACATTGAAGGTCTGCGTGACGGCCGACGCTTCATGGATGTCGCCCGCGCGTCCGAAAAACCGATCGTTGCCCTGAAATCAGGTGTCTCCTCACACGGCGCAGCCGCCGCGGCATCGCATACTGGCTCCCTCGCCGGCGCCGCCAAGATCTACGGCTCCGCTTTCGAGCAGGCTGGTGTCATTCAGGCAACTGACCTCGATAACCTTTTCGACCGCACCCTGGCACTCTCCCTGCAGCCCCCGCTGCAAGGCGAAAACCTGCTGATCATCACCAACGGTGGTGGTGTTGGCGTGCTGGCAACAGATGCTGCCGAACGCTACGGCATCCCGCTGAAATTCGCTCCAGGTGATGTGCAGACTGAGCTGAAGAAACACATGCCCGAGTTCGGTTCCGCCAAGAACCCTGTTGACCTGACCGGTATGGCTGGCCCCGAGTGGTATTACAAGTCAGTCAAGTTCGCGATCGCCCACGAGTGGACGGACGGCGTTGTTGTCCTGTACTGCGAAACCGCCCAGACCAACCCCGAAGAGATTATGCGTGAAGTCAAGCGCGCGGTCGATGAAGCCGGTACCAACAAACCGGTGACCGTGTCCATCGTCGGCGGCGAACGCTCAGAATCCGCCATCGTCTGGCTGGTTGAGAACGGCATCCCCGCCTACAAATCGCCGGAAGTTGCCATGAATGCCATGGCTTCCCTGCGCGAATACGCGCTGATGAGCTCTGCCCATAAGCTCGAGGTTCGCCCGGTTGACGAAGGCAAGCGCGCCAAGGCCCTCGAGATTATCGCAAATGCCCGCAAGAATGGACAGGATGCCCTGACCGAAGTCGAAGCCAAACAGGTCTTCGCGCTCTATGACCTGCCTGTCACTTCCACCGCTCTGGCCAAATCGGAAGACGAAGCTGTCGCCATGGCAAAAGAAATCGGCTTCCCGGTCGTCATGAAGATCGTCTCTCCAGACATTCTGCACAAATCTGATGCCGGCGCTGTCAAAGTCAACATTAAAGACGAGGCTGCTGCCCGCGAAGCTTACCGCGTCATCCTCGAGAATTCGAAGAAATACAAAGCCGACGCCAATATCCATGGTGTGGCTGTCCAGGAAATGGCGCCCTGGGGTACTGAGGTCATCCTCGGTTCCGTCAATGACCCGACCTTCGGCCCGACCGTGATGTTCGGTCTAGGCGGTATCTTCGTTGAAGTCCTCAAGGACGTCACCTTCCGCGTCGCACCTGTCAGCAAGGAACAGGCGATGGGTATGCAGACTGGTATCAAAGCCGCGCCGATCCTGGCTGGCGCCCGCGGTGAGGCACCGCGCGATCGCGCTGCCACAGCCGAGGTTATCACCAAGTACTCCGATATGATCCTCGCTCTGCGTGATGAAGTGGCTGAATCCGATGCCAATCCCGTCCTGATCTACCCCGAAGGACAGGGTGTCAAGGTCGTCGATGCCCGTATCATTCTGACCAAGAAGTAAGAAAGTGTCTCTCACGAAGCGGCAGCCGAAAGGCTGCCGCTTTTCGTTTGTAAGGGGTCAAATACATGTTGAATGGTACAATTTAAAGGTTAATTCTGGACAAGAAAACCATGCTTTGTCAATTCTTCCGCAAGCAGAGCGTATCAATCAGCATCGTAATTTTCAGCCTTTTGTCTTACGGGTTGCTCATCCCTTTCCTCGGATTCTACTGGGACGATTGGCCGATGATCTGGTTCTCGTATACGCAGGGACCAGGCGGTTTCCCCGCGGCATTCGCTGGCGACCGGCCGTTTCTGGCAGTCATCTATGAGATCACGACCACGTTTCTGAAGTATGTGCCCTGGCAATGGCAATTGCTGGGCATTTTCAGCAAGATCGTAACCTCCCTGGCATTCTGGTGGGCATTCTCGCAGGTCTGGCCGAATCAGAAACAAAAGTTAGCCTGGGCGGCGCTGCTCTTCGTTGTTTATCCCGGCTTCAAGCAACAACCCATTTCAGTTGTTTATAGCAACGGTTACTTCTTGCTGGCAGCTTACTTTCTCTCTTTCGGTTTTATGGCACTCGCCATCCATCGCTCCGCTAAAGCCTGGCTATACACCCTGGCTGGCGTAGCCAGTTTCCTGTTCTGTTTTCTGTCGACCGAATATTACTTTGGTCTGGAAATGATTCGCCCCGTCATCATCTTCCTGATGCTGGCAGGGACCGCAACCAAACTCAGGCAGCGATTGACCAAAACGATTCTGCACTGGCTGCCGTACCTGATTCCTTTCGCTGCCATTTTCATCTGGCGTGTATTCATATTCCAGTTCCCGACCTATCAGCCTGTGCTGCTTGAAACCGCGGAGCAGGACCCGCTGGCAGGAGCTCTGCGACTCGCCTGGCGCGCCTTCCATGATCCGCTGCTAGCCGGCATCAAAGCTTGGAGCTCATATGTTCGCTTCCCGTTGCTTGAAGACTTCAGCCAGACGGGCATGCAACTCTACTGGCTGCTGGTGATCCTGACCTTCGCCTTCACGCTCTTCTTGCTCTTCAAGCGTCTGCCTCAGACTGATGGACCAGTGGGTGAACCGGCGACAGCGCAGAGGTTCAATCGCGACCTGATGATTATTGGCGGTTTATCCCTCCTCTTCGCTGGCGCCCCGATCTGGATCACCGGGCTCAGGCTTGAGCTGTTTTACCCCTTCGACCGATTTACGCTGGCATTCATGATGGGATCTGCCCTATTCCTGACAGGTTTGATCTCGTGGCTGGCACGCACACAAGCCCAGCGTATGCTCATCATCGCCTTGCTGGTCGCGATGGCTGTCGGTGAAAACTTCAATAACGCCAATACCTATCGCAAGGACTGGCTCGCGCACAATGATTTCTTCCAGCAGCTAAGCTGGCGGGTGCCTGGTCTGAAGCATGATACGGTGGTTCTGACTTATGACCTGCCGCTCAATTACTACAGCGACAATTCACTGACCGGGCCACTGAACCTGATTTATGACAACGATAACAAGACGCTTGATCTGAACTACTATTTCGCCTTTCTGGATGTCAGGCTCGGACGCTCAATTCCCGAACTCAAACCGGGATTACCGATTTCCCAGCCGTTCCGCAACGCGGTGTTCAACGGCAGCACCGATCAGATCCTGGTGCTTTTCTATTCGCCGCCTGGCTGCCTGCGTGTGCTTGACCCTGTCCGCGATGCCGACCTGCGCATCATGCAAAATGAGCTGCTCAACGCCGTGCCGATCTCCAATCCGGGCGTCATTAACACCGACCTCTCGGCAACACACTGGTTACCAGAGTACATTTTCGGCAGTCCGGAGACGGACCGCGAGTGGTGCTACTATTACCAGAAGGCCGATCTGGCTCGCCAGGCAGGCAATTGGCAGCAGGCGCTGACGACAATCGAAGATGCCTACGCGAAACGCCTCGGGCCGCAGGAACCATCGGAAATACTCCTGCCGATAGAAATCTACGGCATGAATGGTAACTGGCAGCGGGTGGATGAACTGCTTTCTGAGGCGTACCGCACCAACTCCCAGTTCAGAAATCAATATTGTAAAACTCTTGATAAAATTGCAGACGAAACAGCAGACAGCATGACGGATTCCGATAAGGCAATTTACGAGAAATTATCGGGAGCCATGGTCTGCTTTGAGCTAAACTGAACATCTCTGGTGACTACCATGCGTGAATCGATCTCGGCCGTCATACCCGTTTACAACAGTCAGGAGAGCTTGGCGCCCCTGGTTGAGCGGCTGACGCATGTGCTCGCGGAGATCGCGCCTGACCATGAGATCATCCTGGTCGATGACGGCAGCCGGGATACGAGCTGGCAGGTCATTCAGCAACTGAGCGCCAACCATCCGCGGGTGACCGGCATTAAGTTGATGCGCAATTATGGTCAGCACAACGCCTTGCTGGCCGGCATTCGCCAATCGCGCTTCCCGATCATCGTCACGCTCGATGACGATTTGCAGCACCCGCCCGAAGAACTGCCAAAACTGATTAACAAACTTGGCGAAGGCTTTGATGTCGTTTACGGCACGCCGCAAAAAATGCCACACAGCCTGTGGCGCAACCTGACCTCTAACCTCACCAAACGGATCCTTGCGTTCGTGATGGGCATCAAAACCGTCAAGGAGATTAGCGCCTTCAGAGCCTTCCGCGCCAACCTGAAGAAAGCGTTCATCAACTACAACAACCCCGGTATCATCCTGGATGTGCTGCTTTCGTGGGGCACTACCCGCTTCACGCATGTCGCAGTCAACGAGCAGCCACGTGAGCAGGGAAAATCAAACTATTCCTTTGTAAAACTGGTCGGACAGGCATTGCTGATCCTGACCGGTTACAGCACGATACCGCTGCGTTTTGCAAGCTGGTTCGGTTTTGTGGTTGTGATATTCGGCATCGTTATCCTGCTCAAAGTTGTTCTCGACTATTTCCTGCTCGGGTCCATTCCCGGATTCACCTTCCTGGCATCGATTTCATCCATTTTCAGCGGTGCCATCCTGTTCGCACTCGGCATTTTCGGTGAGTATCTGGCTCGCATCTTCGATAGCTCAATGCAGCGCCCGGCTTATTCTGTGGAAGAGATCACCGGCGAACACGAGCCTAAAGAGGTGACCGACCGATGAAGTGCGTCATCCTGCAACCTTCCTACATCCCCTGGCGGGGCTTTTTTCATCAGATCGCCAAGGCGGATGTTTTCATTTTTTACGACGATGTCCAATATGACAAGCGCGGCTGGCGCAATCGCAACAGAATCAAGACCGCACACGGTCCGCAATGGCTGACAATCCCCGTCTCTGCCAGCGGTGTCCAGCAAGAAGGCACCCCGATCAACCAGATCAAAATCCAGAATGAAACTGCCTGGCAGGAAGAGCACTGGAAGACGATTGAGCAGGCATACGCCAAGGCGCCTTATTTTGATCAATACGCCTATATGCTGTATGAGTTCTACAAGCGCCGCACCAACTATCTGGCTGACTTCACCGTTGCGACTACCGTGGCACTGGCAAGTATCCTCGGCTTGACCGGCACCCGTTTTATTCGATCATCAAGCCTGGACGGTATTGAAGGAACAAAGACCGAGCGGCTGATTAACATACTCACCAAGCTTGGCGCGGACCATTACATTACCGGTCCTTCAGCCGAGAACTACATTGACCACAAGCAGTTTGACGATCGTGGCATCCAACTTGAGTTCATGGAATACAATTATCCCGATTACCAGCAACTGCACGGTGATTTTGAGCCGCAGGTATCAATCATCGACCTGATGTTCATGCAAGGCAGCCGCGCGCTTGATTTCATTCTGGTATGAGCCTGGTGACTGAATGAGCAACGAACAACGCGACAATCAAATCAAAGAGTATTTCCAGGACAAACTGGACCGCTTTGGCACCTCGCCCCGCGGCGCCGACTGGAATTCACCGGAGGCGCAGAACCTGCGTTTTGATCAGTTGCTGAAGGTGATCGACCAGCCTTCAGATTTTACGGTGCTTGATTATGGCTGCGGCTACGGCGCGCTGGCGAATTACATGCTCGAAAAAGACTTGAGATACACGCACTATTATGGCTATGACATCCTGCCCAGCGCTATCGAGACAGCCCGCTCGATTTACGCGGATTCTACCGCCCAACTGCACTTCACAACGGATCTTGAGAGTCTGCCGCGTGTTGATTTCGCGGTTGCCAGCGGCGTTTTCAATATCCGGCTCGATTCGCCGTATCAGATCTGGACGGAGTATGTCATCGAGAAACTGACCTATCTGAATGACATGACAAAGCGTGGTTTTTCGAGCAATTTCCTCACGAAATATTCAGACGCCGACAGGATGAAACCGCAGCTCTATTACGCGGATCCCTGCTATCTGTTCGACTATTGCAAGCGCCATTTCTCCCGAAATGTTGCCATCCTGCATGACTATGATTTGTATGACTTTACCCTGATCGTCAGGAAGAACGGCTGATGAGCGGCGATTTTATTGATTTCAACCGCCCCGTGATGGCCGGCAAGGAACTGGAGTACATCAGCCAGGCATTCGCGCAGGCACATATCTCCGGTGATGGCATGTTCACGCGAAAAGCCAGCGCCTTGTTGCAGCAACTGACCGGCAGCGATAAAGTCATCCTGACCACGAGCTGTACGCACGCGCTCGAGATGAGCGCGCTGCTGCTCGATCTCCAGCCCGGCGACGAGGTCATCCTGCCCTCCTTCACCTTTGTATCCACGGCAAACGCGTTCGTGCTGCGCGGCGCGAAGCCGGTCTTTATCGACGTCCGGGCGGATACCCTCAATCTCGACGAGATGCTGCTCCCGGAGCTGATTACACCGCGCACGCGCGCGATTGTCCCGGTGCATTACGCCGGCGTCGCCTGCGAGATGGACAGCATCATGTCCACCGCCAACGCCGCCGGCATCCCCGTGATTGAGGATAATGCTCACGGTCTGTTCGGCAGCTATCAGGGCAAAAATTTGGGTACCTTCGGCTGTATGGCAACGCAGAGCTTTCACGAAACCAAGAACATCACCTGCGGCGAAGGCGGCGCCCTGCTGATCAACGATCCGCACCTGATTGAACGGGCGGAGATCATCCGCGAGAAAGGCACCAACCGGACGAAGTTTTATCAGGGTCTGGTGGACAAATACACCTGGGTGGATGTCGGCTCCAGCTACCTGCCGTCTGAGATTTTGGCAGCCGTTCTCTACGCGCAACTGGAGAACTGGGAGCAGATTCAGAACAGACGCAGACATATCTGGGAGACCTATCACACCTGTCTCGAAGCCTGGGCGCGTAAGAATGACATTAAAGTGCCCTTCGTGCCAGCGGATTGCAGCCAGGCATACCATATGTACTACATCATCCTGCCAGAAGCTGAGATGCGCGGCAGGCTGATGCGCAAGCTGCGTGAGGCGAACATTCTGTCAGTCTTCCACTACCAGTCCCTGCATCTCTCCGAGATGGGCAGAAGATATGGCGGCAAGGAAGGTGATTGTCCGGTCACGGAGCACGCCAGTGGCTGCCTGCTGAGGCTGCCCTTCTACATCAGCATGACAGATGCCGAACTCGAGCGCGTCATCGAATGCGTCACAACATTCGAGGGTTAAACGTCCGGAATTCATACTTTTCTCGCACGACTTTTGCCCTTGTGAGTTTAGAATGTATAAGGTAAAATGCTTGCGTCTTTGCGGAAACAGATGAATAAACCAACCAAAGCACATAAATCAATGATCCAAATCCAAATGGGAGCCAACTAAAATGCCACGAATTAAATGTCATTACAATGACTGCGGATTTCTTGACGATGGATACTGCAGCGCCGCCGCGGTTGAAATCGATCCAGACGCAGGCTGTATGACGTATAGCCCATCAGCCGACGCGGTGACTGAAGATGATTGGGACGAAGAGGACGAAGAATTCGAAGAATGGTCTGAGATTGACGGTGATGAAGAAGATGATGAAGATCTCTGGGACGAGGATGAAGAATTCTGATCGACATCAGCAAACCTGTTTGAGACAATTCTGATATTCACACAGGGTTCCGACAAACGGAACCCTGTTTGTATGGACAGCACTGATGGACAAGGACCTCAAGCACAACTACATTGTAAACATCATTGATGGCTGCTTCTTTGGCTTCGGTGTCGGCTTCGCGTCCTTCAACGCTACTATTCCGCTCTTCATGATGACCCTGACCGATTCCGCGGTCATTCTGGGACTGATACCCGCCATCCATTCAATGGGCTGGCAGCTGCCGCAGCTCTTCATGGCACAGCATACCTCCAAAGTTACCCGCTTCAAGCCGCTGGTGATGATGCTCACCATCCATGAACGCGTCCCCTTCTTTGGACTAGCGCTGATCGCGTTGTTCAGCCAGTACCTGGGCAAAGATCTGGCGATCGCGCTCAGCCTGATGATGCTGGTCTGGCAGGGTATCGGCGGCGGACTTGCCGGCAACGGCTGGCAAAATCTGCTGGCAAAAATCATCCCGTCGTCCTATCTGGCAACCTTCTTCGGGCTGCAAAGCTCGGGCTCGTCACTTTTCACCAGTCTGGCGTCTGTGTTAGCTGGTCTGATGCTCGACAAATTCACAGGGTCGACAGGGTTTACATTGATATTCACGCTGGCCGGCATCTTCACGATGATCTCCTGGCTCTTCCTGAATATGACCCGCGAGAATGAGCATGAGGTGGTCATCCATCACGGGCAGGACGTGCCATTGACTCAGTTGATCAAGCGCACCCTCTCGAATAATCCGGGCTTTTCCTGGTTCCTGGTCACGCGCTGGCTGACACAATTCAGTCTGGTGGGCATCGCGTTTTATGTTGTCTATGCCACTCGGCAGTTCGACATGTCAAAACCGATGGCCGGGCTGATGCTGGGGATCATGATGTTCACGCAGGTGATCGCGAATCCTGTGCTGGGCTGGATCTCAGACCGCTGGAACCGAAAGTATGTCATGATCTTCGGCCTGATCAGTGGTTTCTTTTCGTGCATCATTGCTGCTTACGCGCCGCATCTGAACTGGTTCTACCTGGTCTTTGTGCTGGCGGGCATCGCGAACACGGTCGCCTGGACCATCGCCATCGCCTTCGTCATGGACTTCGGCTACGAAAGTGACCGCCCCTACTTCGTCGGCATTTCCAACACCATCATGGCACCCGCGACCATCCTCGCGCCGGTCATCGGCGGATGGCTGGCGGATGCGATCAACTTCCGCGCCACATTCAACCTGGGCGCGATATGCTCATTGCTGGCGGCACTGATTCTTTACTTCTTTGTCCACCAAAAAATCCAGAAATCAACCCCTGCGGCAGATCCCTCACTCTAAGAATTCCAATCATTCAGGCGCTGCATGTAAATCGCTTCATGTATAATCACTTAATTAATGGTTAATTGAGGGTAAATGAGCGTATTCGAAGATCTCTTGAAGAAAATGCCAAAAGACAGCCAGGCGATTATCCTGGCGTTATGGCAGTCGTTATCTCCGGCTGACAAGAAAAACTTGCTCAATTGGGCAAACGGTCTCCCGACTGAAACCGCGCTGATGCGTACCCTGCTGACGATGTCCGCCAGCCATCTCCGCGGCACGTTCGGCAGTAAACATCGGGTGGCGATCGTTGGCCCTGCCAATGTCGGCAAATCAACCCTGTATAACCAACTGGTCACCAGCAAAGCTGACCACGCCAAGGTGAGCCCTGTACCAGGGACAACCCGCGAGAACCAATTGGCCGATACAGGTCTGTTCGCCGTGGTCGATACGCCCGGCGCCGATCAGATTGGAACTCTGGGTGAGGCAGAGCATCAGCAGGCGTTCGCCGCTGCCAATGGCGCTGACTTTCTGGTCATCATGTTTGACCCGGTACAGGGTATCAAGGCATCCGAGGTGGCGTTATTCGAGCGCTTCCGCGCGCTTGGTAAACCTTTCATCATCGTTCTGAATAAAATCGACCTGGTGCGCAAGGATCAGGAAGAGGTGCTGCAATCGACTGCCGCCAAGCTGCAGGTCGAGCCTGAACAGGTTATCCCGATTTCCGCGCGTGATGGTCAGAACATCGAACAGGTGGTGCTGGCGATCGCGGTCTCCGAGCCGGGGCTGGTAGCAGCGCTCGGTGAAGCGTTCCCCGAATATCGCTGGAAGCTGGCGTACAAGACCATCACCAATTCAGCCACCATTGCAGCGGCGATCGCCCTCACGCCCTTGCCCTTTCTCGATTTCGCGCCGCTTTTGATCACGCAGACCACCATGGTGCTGGGAATCGCCCGCATCTACAATTACAAGATCAATTTCGCCCGCGCCAGAGAATTGGTGGTCACCTTCGGCGTTGCTTTCCTCGGCCGGACGCTGTTCTATGAACTCAGCAAGCTGAGCGGCGTGCCGGGCTGGATACTGAGCGTCGCTATTGCGGCGTCAACTACTGTCGCGATGGGTTATGCGGCCGCGATCTGGTTCGAACGAGGGGAGAAGCTCTCCAACAACCGGATGAAGGCAATCAGCAAGGCAGTCTCTGACAAATTGATCCTCTCCTTAAAGGGGTTGGTGAAAGGGAAGAAGAATAAAGAGGCGATTAAAGATATTGTCAAAGATACGTTGAGTGACAACATCCAGGACCCAATATTCGATGAATAAGCCTGTCACTTTGACAGGCTTATTTTTTTGTTAGCTAGTGCTCTATCACGCCTCAGGCTCAAACCTGGGCGGTTTGATGTGTTCGGGAATCGGGTTTGTATATCCGCCGTAACTCGCGAGCTGCTGATCAAATTCTGCCCGTATTTTCTTCAGATGTTCCGGGTCTGTCAGCAAATCCATCGCGGAAAGAGCCATGATCTTGGCTGCATGCAGCATGCCCTTGTGACCGATAGACGTGCCTGAGGTAGCTGTGATGCCCCAGCTATGGCCTACCGAAGCGGTCGTCCAGCAGGCAGTCATCAGCATGCTGAGTGGCGTGCACCAGCTCATATCGCCGACATCAGTGGACCCAGTAACCATCTTGCCCTCGTCCATCGGTGCATAGTTCTCGGACAGTATCGGATCCTTCACCATCGTTACCGGCATACCGAAAGCCTGAGCGATGGCCTCCGCCGTCCCTTTTGGATACCCTTCATTTATTTTTCTGGCGAATTCGATTTCCTCTTTAGTGTGTTGAATGGGTCCGATCACCTTCATGTTTTCGTATTGCAAGTCCGCAAGATAGGTATTGCTCAACATGCTGCTCAAGCCGGAACCGAACAGTTCTTCCAGCTTTGTCCCGGTCATGAGAGCAGCGCCATTGGCAACATCTCTGACCCGCAGCATGACATCATTCATCGTTTCAGGCAAATGCGCGCGCAGGTAATACCAGACCTCCGCTTCAGGCGGAACAACGTTGGGCACATCACCGCCATGGGTGATGGCATAATGCATGCGCACATCACCCGTCACATGCTCACGCAGGTAGTTCACACCAACATTCATCAGCTCGACCGCATCAAGCGCGGATCGTCCGAGATGCGGAGCGGCGCCGGCGTGCGCTGACTTGCCATGGAAGCGGTACTTGATATTAAACGCCCCGACCATGCTGCCTTTCATGGCGGTGTTCGCATACATCGGGTGGAAATTGAAGCCTGCATCCAGGTCGTCGAATAAACCATCGCGTGCCATGAAGGTTTTCGCAGCGCCATTCTCTTCCGCGGGACAGCCGTAATAACGGATGGTGCCTGGAACATTGTTTTCCTGCATCCAGTGTTTGAGCGCTGCAACCGCCGCAAGATGCGCGACACCAAGGAGATTATGCCCGCAGCCCTGTCCATTTCCGCCTTCAACAAGCGCCTCTTTCGTCGGCTGACGTTTCTGCGAAAGCCCCTTGAGCGCGTCGTATTCGCCGGCAAACCCAAGGATAGGCTTACCGCTGCCATACTCAGCGATAAAGGCAGTATTAATGCCCGAGATATCCCAGCGGACGTTAAAACCCTGTTCCGCCAAGAAATCAGCCTGAAGTTTCGACGCGAAAAACTCGTGGAAGGCAACTTCCGGCTTATCCCAAATCGCGTCCGACATGGCAATATAGGTATCGCGATTGTCTTCGATCCATTGGATCACGTTCTGTTTTGCACCCATGCTTCCTCCATTGATCGTGAAATTTTGAAGAATCGTTGATGGACGATCCTGAGAGATTTGATCAATTAATTTGCTGAGAAGTCATTCATTAAACGTACTGTGGGAGTCACCGGTAGTAATAACTATTATAAACAACATTAATCGCAAGGAAAAGTTAGTTTTCACTGTATCATCTCTTGACAAAAATAATCATGCGTGTTAAAAGTGTTGTTGATATGTTCAGCCAACTGCGACGACGATCACTCGAATCCGAACCCTCCTCAGGCAGGTTCCTTTCGCGTTGATTTGAGTCAGTTGTGATTGTCAGCAAAAGGTCTTCCCGGAGGAAGACCTTATTTTTTTAATCAGGGAGGCACCCATGGTTCTCGATAAAAGCATCAAGAAAGTTGTATTGGCCTACTCAGGCGGTCTCGATACATCGGTCATCGTCAAGTGGCTGAAGGAAAACTATGACTGTGAAGTGATCTGCTACGCCGCGGATGTCGGACAATATGAGGAGCTGGATGGTCTGGAAGAAAAGGCGCTCAACTCAGGCGCCAGCAAACTGATCATCAAGGACCTGCGTGAAGAGCTGGTCAAAGACTACATCTTCAAACTCGTTCGTTCTGGTGCTATTTACGAGAACAAATACCTTCTGGGCACATCGATTGCCCGCCCGCTGATCGCCAAGAAACAGGTCGAGATTGCCCATCAGGAAGGCGCGGATGCCGTTGCCCATGGCTGTACCGGCAAGGGCAATGACCAGGTGCGCTTCGAGCTGACCTACATGGCGCTGGATCCCCGGCTGAAAGTCATCGCGCCCTGGCGCATCTGGGATATCCGCTCGCGTGAAGACGCGCTAGACTATGCCGAGAAATACAACATCCCGGTAACCGCTTCCCGCAAATCCATCTACTCGCGCGATCGCAACCTGTGGCACATCTCGCATGAGGGTGGACCGCTGGAGAACCCGTGGCTGGAGCCGGAAGAGGATATGTACACCCTCACCAACTCACCCGAAGAAGCTCCCGACAAACCGGAGATCATCACCATTGAATTTGAACACGGCATGCCGGTATCGGTTAACAACGAGAACATGACCCCGCTGCAACTGATCACCAAACTGAATGAAGTCGGCGGGTTACACTCGATTGGCCGTGCCGATATCGTCGAGAATCGTCTGGTGGGCATGAAGTCACATGGTGTTTATGAGACGCCCGGCGGCACCCTGCTTTACCTGGCGCACCAGGAACTGGAGATGGTCTGTCTGGACAAGAACACCCTGCACTTCCAGCAACAGGTAGCCCTGAAATATGCTGACTTGATCTACGACGGCTTGTGGTTCACCCCGCTGCGTGAGGCTTGCGATGCCTTCTTCGAATCGACACAAAAGGTTGTCAGCGGCTCAGTCAAGCTGAAACTGTACAAGGGCAATGTCATGCCGATCGGGCGCAAGAGCCCCAACAGTCTCTATCGTGAGGACTTCGCCTCCTTTGGGCGTGACGAAGTCTACAATCAGGCTGACGCGGAAGGCTTCATTCACCTGTTTGGCTTGCCGCTGAAGGTTGGCGCGCTGGCAAAGATGTATGAAAATAATATCCAGAAGCATTACGAAGCTACCGCAAACCTGGTTCGTGACTAAAACTACGGAGTAAAGCCATGCAGTTGTGGACGAGCAGATTTACCGGACGAATGAACCCATACGCCTGGGCGTATAACGAATCGTTGTCGTTCGATCACGTCATGGCACAGGAAGACATCGAGAACAGCATCAGCTGGGCAACCGGACTGATGGCAGCCAAAGTGATCAGCGCGGATGAGTTCGCGCTGATCGCCCAGGGGCTGACCCGCATCAGCGATGCTTTTGAAAACGGTACCTTCGTTTACAAAGAAGGTGATGAAGACATCCATACCGCCGTCGAGCGCGCGCTGACTGACATGATCGGACCGCTTGCCGGCAAACTGCATACTGGCCGCAGCCGTAACGACCAGGTGGCTTCTGATATCCGTTCGTGGCTGGCAAGACGACTCCCCAAAGTGGTCAACGCCATCCGTGACTTTCAGGAGGTCCTGCTGAACAAGTCAGTCGAATGGCAGGACGTGATCCTCCCCGGCTACACACATCTGCAGCGGGCTCAGCCTGTGCTGCTCGGACATCAGTTAATGTCACATTTCTGGTCGCTGGAACGCGATAAGCAGCGCTTCCTCACCAACCTCGAGCATACGCTGGTTTCACCGTTGGGATGCGGGGCGCTGGCAGGCACCGCCTTTCCAATTGACCGCGAGCTGGTGGCGGCTGTGATGGGCTACGACAAGGTAGCGCAGAACAGCCTGGACGCGGTCAGTGACCGTGATTTCCTGGCAGAATTTCAGTTCAACTGCTCGCTGCTCCTGCTGCACCTCGCCAAATTGAGCGAAATGGTCATCCTGTACGCCAGTTCGGAATTTTGCTTCCTGATTTTGGATGACGCCTTCTCAACCGGCTCCAGTCTGATGCCACAAAAGAAGAATCCGGATATCTTCGAGCTGGTGCGCGGCAAATCAGCCGCCGGCATCGGCAATCTGACCAGCCTGCTGACGCTGCTCAAAGCCCTGCCCTCCGCCTACGACAAGGACCTGCAGGATGACAAGAAGCTGACCTTCGCGACTTACGATCTGGTGATTCAGACCCTGGAAGTGCTGGAAGGCACGGTTGACACACTGACCGCGGCCACGGATAAAACCGCCGCGGCTGTTGACAGCTACATGTTCGCCACGGATGTAGCTGACTTTCTTGTCAAGAAGGGCATCCCCTTCCGCCAGGCGCACCATATCGCCGGTCAGGCAGTCGCTAAAGCGATCGCCGCGAAGAAAGGCATCGATCAGTTGACAGTTGGCGAATGGCAGGTGATTTATCCGCAATTTGAAGTAGCGATGCTTTCAACCATCAACGCGGAATATTCGGTCAACCAGCGCAACGCCATCGGCGGGACAGGCAAAAAAGCCTTCAAAAATCAGATAAAGGCAGCGAAAGAGGCGCTTGCTGCCTGAACCATAACAATAACCGGATAAACGAAAAACAGCCCGAATGGGCTGTTTTTTTACTGGGGATGAAGGATTCGAACCTCCACATACGAATTCAGAGTCCGCTGTCCTGCCGTTAGACGAATCCCCAAAGACTTGCCGATTATACCACAATGACACCTGAAGCCAAAATTTAATTCAGCGTTTCAAGCAGCGCGATGGCAGCGCGGATTCTCCCGATCACAATCTCTTTGCCGATGATCTCCATCGATTCAAACAGCGGCGGGCTGACGCGTTGTCCCGTTACGGCAACGCGCAGAATACCAAAAACCTGACCCGGTTTGTAGCCCAGTCGCTCCACAAGTTCGCGCATGACCGGCTCGGCCTCGTCCAGTTTCATCTCAGGCAGTGGCTCCAGCGCTGCCAGCGAAAGTCTGGCAACCTCGAGAGATTGCGCGGCTGTCAGATCCTTGGCGACCAGTTCCTCAGCATTGGGTGAGACTTCATCTCTGAAGAAGAAGCCCGCCAGGTCTACCGCTTCATCAAGGGTCGTCATTCGTTCCTGAATGATGGGCGTGATCTTCACCAGCGCCGGCTTATCGGCTGCCAGTCCGGCAGCGGTAAAGTATGGCAGCAGCCTCTCCGCCAGGTCGTCCACTGACAAACTGCGGATATGCAGGCCATTGAAATGGTCGAGCTTTGTAAAGTTGATCGCTGCCGGCGCGGGATTGAGCTTCTCAAGCGTAAATTTCTCAACCAGATCCTGGATGTTAAAGAACTCGGTCCGGTCGTCGTAACTCCAGCCCATCAACGCAATCCAGTTCGCCAGCCCTTCGGGCAGGTAGCCAAGCTGCGGGAAATCCCGGACGTTGATCGAGTAGCCATCCTTCATGATTTCCTGTGAATCGCGCTTGCTCATCTTGCCTTTGCCGCTTGGTTTCAGGAATACCGACAAATGCACCCAAACCGGCTCCGGACCGCCCAACGCGCGGTGGATCAGCGCGTGCAGCGGGAAGGTCGGCAGCCATTCGGAGCCGCGCAGCACATGCGTGACCTTCATCAGATGATCATCAACTGTCGCCGCCAGGTGATACAACGCCCAGCCGTCAGACTTGACCAGGATGAAATCATCCAGCGCGGAATTCTCAAATGTGACCGGGCCGCGCAGCAGGTCAACGGCAGTGGTTGAGCCCTCCAGCGGCATCTTGAATCTCACAACGTGCTTTTCGCCGGCATCAACCCGGGCTTGGGCTTCTTCCAGCGACAGGCTGCGGCACAGGCGGTCATAACGCGGCGCCTGCTTGTTCTTCTGCTGTTCCTGGTGTACCCGTTCCAACCGCTCCGGCGTACAGAAGCAGTAATAGGCGTGTCCCGTCGCAATCAGCTTGCGTGCATGCTCGGCATAGATTTCCTTGCGCTCGGACTGACGGTACGGTCCATACGGACCGCCCACATCCGGCCCTTCATCCCACTGAACACCCAGCCAGCGCAGGCTGTCCATCAGCTCCTGCTCGGCGCCTTCAACATAGCGCTTGCGGTCGGTATCCTCAATGCGCAGGATAAATTCACCGCCGCGCGATTTTGCCAGCAAGTAGTTGTACAGTGCGGTCCTTGCGCCCGCGATATGCAGGGATCCGGTTGGTGAGGGGGCAAAACGCACCCGGACGGGAGTCACGCTGTCATTGCTCATAAGCCTCCAAAGATCAAGTACTGCGGCGCAAGGCAACGCTTTCAACCAATCCGATGCCCAGCGCGAGAGATATCATGGAACTGCCGCCATAGCTGACGAACGGCAGGGTCAGACCCGTCACGGGTAGAACGTTCAAATTCACGCCGATGTTGACGATGGTCTGAAAAGCCATCAGCACACCGAACCCGTAAGCGATCAGCCCGCCGAAGCGGTCAGCGGCTTGCTGCGCAATTATAAAACACCTTACAATCATGAAGACCAGCAACAGCACCACCAGTGTGGTACCCACAAAGCCGAATTCCTCAGCGATCGCCGAAAAGATAAAGTCAGTATGACGCACCTTGAGATAGCGCAGTTGAACCTGAGTGCCATAGCCATACCCCTGCCCGAACAACCCGCCCGAGCCGATGGAGATCAGCGCCTGGTCAACGTTGTAGGTATTGCCATGCCTTGCCTGCCTGTCGGGGAAGAGGAATTGAACGATGCGCAGCTTCTGATAGCCCTCCATAAATGGGGAAAGGAAGAAGGCAACGCCCAGAATTGCGCCAACGATGCCAAAAATCAGCACAAATTTTGGCGGCAATCCGCTCACCCACAAGAAGGAGAACCAGAGCACCAGAATAACGATGGAGGTGCTCAAATTTGGCTGCAGCACAATCCAGATCACCACGCCGCCAGTTAGCGCCAGGCTCAAACCAAGCCAGTGCAGGTCGCGCGGCTGGTCCCAGGATGAGGCGAAGTAATTCGCCAGCACGAGAATAATGATGATCTTGGCAAGCTCAGAAGGCTGGATCGTGAACAAGCCCGTATCCACCCAGCGCGCTGAACCGAAACGCGCCACACCATAGACATAAATCACCACCAGAAACCCGACGATGAAGATATACATCAGGCGTGTCAGCGCGGCCCAATATTGATAATTGATTGCCGCAAACACCAGAATAACAGCCATACCCAGCAGGGCGAAAACCACCTGACGCTGGTCATAATCCTGCAGTTCGATACTGCCGGCAATAGCGGACTGAATCATCATAATGCCAAAAATGCTCAGCAGCACGACCGAGCCGAAAAGCCAGAAATCAAACTTTCGCCAGTTAACCTTTAACATAATCTCTCACGGTGCGGGCTCAACCGGGATTTCAGGCAGTGTTGGCGCCGGCGGCTCTTCGGCTTTTAGCTTGAAGTAAGCATCCAGCACTTTCCTGACTATCGGCGCGGCAACCGACGCACCTTCACCGCCGTTGTACACGAAAGCGACCACCACCAGCTCAGGGTTGTCGTACGGCGCATAGCCGGCATACCAGGCGTGAGCTGGCCAGCGGCCGCGTTCGCACAGGTCCTGCGCACGCGCCTCGTCATCACAATATTCAGCCGTGCCTGTCTTGCCGGCGGATTCGAATTCCGCCCCGACAAACTGGTCATACGCTGTGCCGCCAGGCAGCACAACCATCCGCATCCCCTGCTGCTGCAACTCGATAGTTTCCTGGGTGATAACCTTGTGATCGCCAGTCGTGAAGTTATCTTCGTCATAGATCGGGATCAGCGGATCGGTCGTGATATCCCACTTGACCTTTGGTTCGAAAGGCCGAACCAGATTCCCCTCCGCGTCCCTGACTTTATAAATCAGGGTTGGCTGCATGTATTTTCCGTCATTGGCAAGGATCGCGAACGACACCAGCACCTGCATCGGTGTGCTCAGAACATAGCCTTGTCCCATGGAGGCGATATAGGTATCACCCGTGGACCAGGCTTCGTAGAGCGTCAGCCGCTTCCAGTTCGGATCCGGCACCAGACCAGTCATCTCACCGGGCAGCTCGATGCCGGTTTCTACGCCATAGCCCAATGCCTTGGCATAATCTGCCATTTTCCAGACGCCCAACCCTTGTTTGACTTCCTCGCCGAAACCGCCGGAAACCTTGTAAAAGTAAACGTCGCAGGAGAGGGCGACAGCATGCAGGAAGTCCACCATGCCGTGACCGTTTTCGTCATAACAGACGTACTCCTTTGGTGTGCCCGGGTCATTCGGATGATATTTCTCCATCATGATAATTTTGCCCAGGTCCTCCACCAAAAAATCCTTTGAAACCACCTGCTCATTCATAAAGCCGGTTGAGGCAGCCATTTTATACACCGAGCCCGGCGGCACCTCGGCCGAGATAGCCTGGTTGAAGAGCGGACGGCGCGGATCACTCATCAACTGCTCATAATAGTAGCCGGGGATGAAGCGCGCCATGCGGTTGTTCTCGAACGTCGGCTCGGTCACCAACGCTTTGATCTCACCCGTTCGAGGGTCGATGGCAATCACCACGCCGCGGTTGATCACCTTGGCAACACCGTACAAGCGGCTGAGCTCGGACCAGTACTCGATATCACCAACCAGCGCCTGTTTTGCGGCCATCTGCAGCCGGGTATCGATTGTCAGCGTCACATTCATCCCGGATTCCGGCGGCGTCGGCGGCTGTGTATCACGCATGATTTGTCCGGCGACATCAACCTCGACGGTACGGGAACCATTTTTCCCGAGCAGCTCGTCGTTCATGCTGCTCTCGATGCCGGCATAACCTACCTTATCCCGGTTCGGGACAAAACCCTGGTCAGTGTAATATTCTTCCATACTGGCTGGGATAGGGCCCAGAAACCCGACGATTTCGGAGGTGAACCAGCCAGAAGGATAATCTCTGACCGGTTCGACCAGGATCGAGACGCCGGGCCAGTCAATACTTTTCTCTTCAATCACCCGCGCCAATGTTTCATCAATATCACAGGCAATACGCACCGGTTCATAAGGCGCGGTCGTATCACCGATATAGACGATCTCCGTGATACCCAGGTCGGTGTTGCAGGGAGTGAACAAGTCTTCAGGGTCACCATTGCTGACCGGTACATCAACCAGTTCAGATAGTTCGCGGAAGAGCTGCTGGATGACGCCGTCATCAGCAGGCAGATTGGCGGGAGTGATGACAACGTTATACGATGGCACGTTGCGCGCCAGGACATAACCGTTGCGGTCGGTGATGGTACCGCGCTGGGTCTGAATGCTAATCTCACGAGTGCGATTGTCTTTGGCTGCGGTCACATAATCTTGCGCGTTAAGCACCTGCAGATCAAGCAATTTGTAGATGTAAAACGCCGTCACGCCCAGCAGCAGCAAGACCACGCTGCCAATGCGCCAGAAGGCGAAATTTCCTTTGGTTCTGTCAAATAAGTTATTCATGAGGTTTCCAGTTGCGGCTGGAGGAAACTGTAAAAGTCACTCACCAGTAAATAAACGGGGATGCAAAGCATCAGGTTCAGCACTGTGCTAGGCAGGATGACCGAGTTGAGGCTGGTCGTGAACGGCAGGTCATAATCAGCAAAGCTGAGCGCGATGTATGAACCGCCCAGTTCAATCAGCGAACCGACCAGCACAGTGAAAAGCATGGCGAGCACCGGCATCTGCCAGGTCATGCGTTTGATAAATTTTGCCAGAGCGGTCACGAAAATGTAGGTCACCGGATAGATATACAGCGGCACACCGCTGACGGTATTAATGATGTAACCAAGCAGCAAGGTCCACAGCCAGACCGGCTGTCCCCGCTCCTGAAGTGCCCAGGCAACAATGAACACCAGCACCAGATCAGCGTGACCATTGGCGAGCTTAATCGTCGGTGAAACCACCATCTGTATAAAGAGCAACAGAATAATTACAGGGATGGTTAACAAACTCGATAGTCGGATCATGGCGTTGTTTGTGCCGGCAGCAGCGGAGCGATATCTACCGGCCGGAAGTTGGTGATCACCAGTACAGCTTTGAGGTTGGCGAAATCCACCGCGGATTGAATGGTCGCAGACTGGAACAAGTCCGTTTCCAGCTTATGGATGCCGGTAATCTGACCGATCAGGACATCAGCCGGGTAGTTGCCGCCCAGCCCGGAGGTCAGGATAATGTCGCCTTCGGTCACGATCGCGTCCTGCGGGATCATCTCGACGGTAATGTCGCCCGCGACGGATCCTCGCATCAGTCCATCGGCTTTGGTTTCGCGCAGTTTGACATTGATGGAGGAGCCGGCATCATTCAGTAGCTGCACACGCGCCGCTTTGGCGATCACGGCGTCCACCCTGCCGACCAGCCCCTGCTCGGTCACGACCGGCATGCCCTTGCGCAACCCGTCGTCCGAGCCGCTGTCGATCAGGATGTACTGCAGGAAGGGACTCGGGTCACGACCGATGACGGCTGACGCGACATACACGTTTTCAGGCCGCGCTCGCGCGAAGTCGAGCAGCGAGTACAAGATCTGCGATTCGTTGAGCTGCTGCTGCAACTGGATGACCTGTGCCTGCAGCCGTGAGTTCTCATCTATCAGCATGGTGTTCTCCTGGCTCAGGGTCGCCATATCCTTCGGCTGGGTGAAGGTCTCATAGATCGCGAGATAACGGGTCGAGAACCACTTCTGGGCAGCCATCACGGGTGAAAGGGCTGTGCCGAAAAGTGAGGTCATATAGCCGCTGAGCGCCAAAGCCAGAATGCCCGCAACACCCAGCAGGATGATGATAGTCCCGACATATTTTGGTAACGTGAATTTCATGCTTTAGATTGTAACTTGATTACACCTACTTATTGCTGGTGCGTTCAAGGCCAACCAGGAACATCTGGTAGTAGTCCAGATTGTCAAAAATCACTGCCGCGCCGCGCGCCACGCAGGTCATCGGATCATCCGCGACCCAGACATGCAGCTTCAGTTCGTTCTCGAGCCGTTCCGCCAATCCCAGCAATTCCGCACCACCGCCTGAGAGGCAGATGCCGGTGTCGATCAGGTCAGCGATGATCTCGGGCGGTGCTTCATCGAGCGCGTCACGCACAGTATCCACGATCACCTGGATCGAACTGGCCAGCGCCTCACGCATCTCGACGGAGGATACTTCGATGCCCTCCGGCAGACCTGTCACCAGATTTCTGCCGCGGGCGATGATGGTCTTTTCTGTTTCCAGAGGGTATGCCGAACCAATGGCCATCTTGATCTTTTCAGCCATCCGTTCGCCAATGAACAGGTTGTATTTGTTGCGGATATAGGTGATGATGTCCTGGTCCAGCTCATCGCCGGCTACACGCAATGAGCGCGAAATCACGATGCCGCCCATTGCCAAAATGGCGACTTCGGTTGTGCCGCCGCCGATATCAACGATCATGCTGCCGCGCACTTCAGAAACCGGAAGACCGGCGCCTAACGCCGCGGCACGCGGTTCTTCGATCAGATACACTTCCCGCGCACCGGCGTCCATCGCGGCGTCATAGACGGCGCGTTTTTCGACTTCAGTCGCGCCTGAAGGGATGCCGACCACGACGCGCGGTTTCGGCATGGGGACGATGGATTGCTTGTGGGCTGCGCCGATGAAGTACTGCAGCATAGCTTTGGTGATTTCGAATTCAGCGATCACCCCATCCCGCAGCGGGCGTACGGCGACGACATTGGCGGGCGTCCTGCCGACCATTTCCTTCGCCTGCGCGCCAATCGCCAACGGACGGCGGGATTTCTTCTCAATGGCAACCCACGACGGCTCATAGATGACAATGCCCTTGCCACGGACATGAACAAGAGTGTTAGCCGTCCCCAGATCGATCGCGATATCGAGTGAGAAAAGCCCTAGCAGCCAGTCTATGGGATTAAACGCCAAGCAATTGCTCCTGTGTGCTTCGGAATACCCCTGTCGCGTACGAGTACGCAACCAGGAATTATACTATAACCATGCTTTTTATCAGCGTCCAGCCCAGTCCAGGGCGCTTGACGGTGACCGTCAGCCAGCCTTATAATTACGCAACCCGCGGGTGTAGTTCAGTGGTAGAACGTTAGCTTCCCAAGTTAAATGTCGTGGGTTCGAGTCCCATCACCCGCTTTTCCCAATTGATTCGCACTACTTCACCCGTGGCAGAGAGACGGTAAACTTGCTGCCCTCCCCCAGTTTGCTGCTGGCGGTGATGGTGCCGCCATGCTGGCGGATGATCTTGAATGAAATAGGCAGGCCGAGTCCGGTGCCCATCTCACGATCCTTCGTGGTATAGAAAGGCTCGAATATTTTTGTCCGCTGGCGGTTGTCAAACCCAATGCCCGTGTCGCTGAAGATGATATTGACCATATCAGCGCTGGGCATTACACACACTTCCAGTACGCGTTCGTTTCCCTGGAGGGCGTCAATCGCGTTCAGCAGCAGGTTCAGCCAGACGCTCTGCAAATGCGTAGGGCTGGCGTGGACCAGCTCAGGCGAGTCTGCCGGCTCATATTTGAACGTAATACCGCGCGCTACGATCTCATGGCGCACCAGGGCAAATGCCTTCTCCAGACTTTCATCCAGAATTACATCCGTGAGTTTGAATTCTTCATCCCGCGAGAGGTTGAGCAGATTTTTCACCGAGAGCAATGCCTGAGAGCCGCCTCTGTAAATCAGGTCCAGCATCTCCTGCCATTCAGCATTCGGTGGCAATTCGCGCTTCAGCAGTTGTGAATTCGCCAGGACCGCGGTGAGCGGGTTATTGATCTCGTGGGCGACACCCGCAGCCAACTGACCTACGGCTGCCAACTTTTCTGATTGCAAAAGCGCTTGTTCGATCCTGTTACGCTCGGTGATATCATGTTCGACCAAAATCACTTCACGCACTTTCTCGAATTCATCAGCGATGCCGTAGGTGTTGATCTCCCAGTCGACAGCGCTCCGTGCGGTTTCATCGGACCGTTTTCGCTCGGTGGATTTTCCGCTCGCGAATGAGACATGAGCCAGACAGCCTTCACAGATACTCTGTCGTTTGAACAGCGTCTGGTAGCAGACCTTGCCCACATGCTTGCGGGGTTCTGATCCGATACGTTTCGTCCTCGCCCGGTTGATACCGGTGATGACATAATCCGTGTCGATGATGTAAAGCGATTCAGGCAAGGTATCGATGAGGCTGCGAAGCAGGTTGCGCGATTTCGTCAGATCGCGTTGTAAACTCTGGAGTGATTTGTTGACCTGCTTCAATTGTTCAACTTCGCGATTGATGGTCAAACTCTCATCGAGCAGGGGCAGCAGACTCTCCGCCGCAAGCAGATCATCCTGGTTGAAGGGGATCTTGTTCTTGTCGAGGCGCATCAACGCCAGCTGAGCGTGCATCTGACCTTCCACAATCAGCGGCAGGAACAATACTGAGTGAATGGTGTGCCCAGGCAGCCCATCGCTGACAGTATCTGTATCAGTTGCCGATGCGACATCGGGCACCGTACTGCAAGTTGTATTGAGGGTCGATCGTGCGAACAGCCCGGCGTCTTGTTGGGTGATGGTTTGAAATGCCCATTCGACGTCGTCATTCGAGGCTTTCTTGATCAGGACTTTCTTATCCAATCCTGTAGGATGGCTGACACCGTATCCGTCTGAGTGTATTGTTCGTGACAGGAAACGAGCCCATTTCCGCGCGAGTGTGTCGATCAACTCGTTATTTACAGCGACTTGCTGCTCCTCCAGTATTCGTTGCTCGACTAGTTGGCTCGTTTCAGCGAATGCGCGGATCTTTTCAATCCCGAGGTGCAACAAGTTTTCCTGCAGTTTGGTCATTTTTGTTTCCGCCAGCAATAAAAAGCAGGTCGGTTCCCCCTGAACAGCTTTAATGACTGTGATTTTCCCGCCTTCCACACTCGAAATATCAGAATTGTTCGAAAAAATCCGGTCGACATCTTTTCCCACCAAACCTGCCCATTCAGGCAGCGGTGAGACAGTGAATACTGTCGGAAAGTTTTTCAACACCAGAACGGCATTGCTCTGGCCAGTTTCATTCAGGACGTAACGGAATGCCTGCCCCATCCCAACGATCTTGTCCTCCGAAGTATGGAGATGTTGATCCACCTGGCTGAGGAATTGCTTTATACGCTCCAATTCAGGAGCAGGTTTTTTTCTCATGGCATCCCGCCAATATTTAGTTTTCTATCGTTCTTATTCGGCTGCTACAGTATATCCAAAACCAACGACAGTTTTCAGGAATTGAGGATCGCGCGGGTCTTTTTCAATCCGCTCCCTCAGTAATTTGATATGCACACGGACCAGGTCAGGGCTGCCGGCATCCTTCGGATAATTCCAGACTTCATCCAGCAATCTACCCGGAGGGAAAATCTCACCAGCATGTGACATCAGATGGTGAATCAGCTCAAACTGGACCGGGGTGAGACGCACAGTACCGCGATCAGCAGTGTGAAGCTCATACTTTTGCACATCCAGCTCAAAATCACCAATTCTGATGTTCTGCTTCACTTGCGCATCAGCATCCTGATAGGAACGTTTGTAACCGCTGCGGCTTCTCGTGCCCTCCTGAATGACGATCGGCTGCTGCTTTTTCGTCCGGCGCAGGATGGCGCGAATCCTCAGGATGAGTTCGTCGACGTTGAAAGGCTTGTTGAGGTAATCATCACCGCCGGCAAGAAAGCCTGTGATACGCTCTTCATCCTTGGTCTTGGCGGTCAGGAAGATAATTGGGATTTCGCTCAACCGTGGATCGCTGCGCATCTCGCGGCAGACATCGTACCCATCCATGCCTGGCATGATCACGTCCAGCAGTACCAGGTTGACGTTTTGTTTGCGAACCTGTTTCAACCCCTCAAAACCATTTGGGGCTAAAATAACTTTGAAATCTTCGTGTTTTAGCGAGTTCTCGATTGTTCTCGCAACCAGTTCATCATCCTCAATAACGAGAATTGTGTATTTTTCCATGGCAACCTGTTCTAATTACTTATTGAGAAACTATAATGTAAAGTATAGTCGATACTCGCCATCTTCACAAAATTTTAATCAAACTTTTACGAAAAAAAGCAACTTTTACAAGGCGGTAAATAGAAATTAACGAAAAAAGCACGATTTCTCAGGTCATAGAGGCATTTCTGGCAAGCGTCGAGCAGGCTCGAAGCGCCAATACCGCTCGTACATATCGCAATGGCATGAACTTATTGAAAAGCTGCCTCGAAGAAAAGGGGCTGGAACCGGACAGTGCCTCAATTGCTGAGCTGACCGAAGACTGGATCGCTACCTTCGCGGCTGAGCTGAAGCACCTCTCACCCGCAACCGAGCGGCTGTACCTGACGGCCGCCGCATTGCTATTCGAGTACATTTCAGCGGAAGCGCTTGCCCCTGTGAACCTTGCACGAATAAAGTTGCTTATCAGACAGCGCGCGCGCCGCCCAGGGCAACGGCTGCCGCAATTCCCGAACGACGCCATCGAACAGATCCTGAGCCAATTGAGCAAACAACGTGCCAAGCCAGCCAACGATGAGACCGAGCATCTCAGGCATTTGCGGGACCGCGCATTCCTGATCATGCTGGCCGATACCGGACTACGCGTCCACGAAGCTTGCGCGCTGCGCAGGGGGGACATCAACTGGAATGAGGGTCAGGCGATTATCATCGGCAAGGGCGACAAGCAGGCTGTGATCCGCTTCTCGACCCGCTCACTCAAGGCAATGACCGAATACCTGCAGGCACGGGCGATGCTGGATGGCGGCAGCGGCAAACCGCTGCGTTCACTGCCGCTGTTTGCCAGGCACGACAAAGGCGCGGGCAAGAAGATCAAACCGATTTCGACCGCGACCGGCCGAAACATTGTGAACGAGCGCGTGGAGGAATATCTCGGACGGGATGCTGTCGGCTCGATCACGCCGCACTCCTTCCGGCACTTCTTTGTGACTACCGTATTAAAATCAACCGGGAATCTCAAATTGGCTCAGGAGCTGGCGCGGCACAAGAATATCGCTGTCACCACCCGCTACGCTCACCTCTCGGACGACGAGCTGGACCGGGGCTATCATCAGGTTTTCGAAGAACGGGACGACCATTAATCAGACAAAAAATATTCGTAACAGGAGCGATCAATGAGCACATTCATGTCACGGTTTGTAGGGCTAACCCTTATTCTGGCTTCAATTCTGGGTCTTGTCGTCAGTGTAGGCGGCATTGTTATTCTGGTGCAAAACCGTCAAAACCTCGAGACACAAGTGGTCTCCCTGATCGATCTGATGGATTCCTCCTTGTCGATCACCTCTGAAGGGTTCACCGTGATCAATGACGCGCTAGTCCAGACCTCCAAAAGCACTGTGCTGGTGACAGAAATTACGAATGATCTGGGCAACTCGATCGGCACCAGCAGCCCGGCGCTGGAATCAATCGGCGACCTGTTGGGCAAAGAACTGGTTGCGATGATTGACAGCGCGCAAAGCTCATTGGTATCCGCGCAATCGAGCGCGAAGGTCATCGATGACACGCTGAAACTGGTTTCCTTCTTCAGCATGAGCGCGCCAAAGCCAGCGTCTGGTGAGAAACCGCTCGCTGAGAGCCTGGGCGAGATAGCGAAAAGTATGGAAAACCTGCCGAAATCCTTGCTGACGGTTCAGAAGAGCATTGAAGATACCAGCAAGAACCTGCAGTCGATGCAGACTGGCGTCTACGACCTGGCGACGTCAATCAACCAGGTGGATGAAACGATCGTAAACGCACAGCATGTCATCGGCCAGTACAACTCAACTGTCAAGGAAATCCGCGCCACGACCACGCAAATCAAAACAAATCTGCCGCGTACGATCAATCTGGCGGTGATTGGCATCACGCTGGGTCTGGTCTGGATGGCGATCGCTCAGATCGGTTTGTTCACGCAGGGGCTTGAACTGATGACGCGCAAACGCTTCGGCGACGCGCCGCACCCCGAGACTTTGCCAGAGCCCGAGGCTGCGCCAGCTTCAGATGACGTTGTAAAAAAAGACGAATAAATTTATCTCTGCATTACAGAATTCTAGAACCAACGCCGCTTGAGGAAAACGATGATGGTTGCCACCGCAATGGCGACAGTAATCAGGATAATAAATACATAAGCCAGCGGATGGTTCATGAATGGCAGCGCGACGTTCATGCCAAAGAAGCTGGTGATGATGGTCGGGATGCTGAGCACGATCGTCATCGAGGTCAACAGGCGCATGATATCGTTGAGGTCATTCGAGACGATGTTGCCGAAGTTCTCCATGGTGTGCGCCAGAATGTTGCTGGTGATCGCGACCATTTCGTTCGCCTGCTGGGTTTCGGTGATCACATCATCCAGCAGGTCATCATCCTCGGGGTACGCCTCAAACAGCCGGGCACGCTGCAGGCGCTCAACCATCAGCAGGTTGGCCTTGAGCGCGGTCGCGAAGTAGACCAGACTCTTCTGGTACTTGATCATTTCAAGCACTTCTTTGTTTTGCAACGTCTTTTCAAAGCGGTCTTCGATCAGCTCAACCGATTTGTTGATCTGCCGCTGGAAGATCAGGAACTGGCTGGCTGAGAGCAGCAGGATCCGTAAAAGGAATCGGTTGCGCTTGGAGGTCGAGAAGCCGCGAATCTTGCCCGAGGCGAACTCCTCGATGATGGCGCTGCTCTTGCGACTGACCGTCAGGATAAACTTATCGGTCAGGATAATACCGATCGGGATGGTTGTGAAAGGAATGTCCACGCGGGCGCCCTGGAAATGCGGGATGCGTAATACCACCAGCATTTTCCCGTCATCTTCCCGTTCAATACGTGAACGCTCGTCAATGTCCAGCGGGTAGGTGATGAAATCCTGGGGCAATCCCAGTTCAGTCAGGGTCTGGATCTCTTCCGTGGTTGGGTCAACTACATCGATCCAGCATCCATCGGATATTTCGTTGATGGTGTTCAAGACACCGCTTACGGTCTTGTAAATCGTTATCATAGCGCGCCAACCCGAAGGGAATGAACCTACGCGCCAATTTTACCCCCTTCCGTCAGGAATTGGGGTTTTAACGCCTGTTTGTAGGTCTCAGCCGATTGACGACGCTGGCATACAGCGATTTAAACATCACCGCAATACTCGCTCGTGAACCGTGAACAACACAGTAGCTCAACGCTCTTTTAAGCGATTCGGCGTCGTGGAAAGCCGGCAGCGTGGTGTACACCCCGCCAATCTCTTCCAGTGTGTGTCCGTCAGAACCACCGATGCCAGGGATGCGATGGCTGCGCGCGTATTCTTCCGCAAGCGCGTTTGTTCGAGGATTGAAACTCCTGCCGTTGTTGACTTCAACCGCGTCAAATTGGCCGGCAAATCGTTCGAGGTCATCCAGATTCCAGTAGTCACGGCGCCGATCAAATGGATGGGAAGGGCAAATCACTGCTCCCTGTTCCTTCGCGATCGCGATGGTTTCTTCAACCGACAACCTTTTGGGGATGAGTGCCTGGAGATAGAAAACCAGCAGTTCGCCCTGCTTTGTCCTGACTTCCTCACCGATGATGATCCTGTCGCCCCACTTCTCCCGGGCTCTCAAAGCGCCATCAATCGCGTTATGGTCGGTAATCGCAATCTTATCGATTCCAGCGTCATCCATCCGACGCCCCAAATCTTCAATTTTCACCATGCTATCCGGCGAATAGTTCGTATGCGTATGGAAATCAACCCGAATCAGATTAGGCTGCGCCTGTGTGCCCGCTTTTTCATTCATCAGCGCGGGGTACTCGTGGGCAGTGGAGTTCTGGTGCGGGTCGGCGTCGGCGTCGGGGTATTGGTCGGCGTGGGCAGTTTTGTCGCGGTCATGGTCGCCGTCAGCGTGGGTGTACGAGTCAAGGTCGGCGTGCTGGTCTTCGTTGGCGTTTGGGTCGGCAGCCTGGTGCTGGTCGGTATCATGGTGTGGGTGCTGGTCGGAGTCGGCGACAACGTCGGAGAGGGAGTCAAGGTCGGCGGCTCGCCGCTGACGATGAAATTTGATGAGACAACCCATTGTGTGCCAGAGAACATCTGCACTTCATAGCGACCGGGCAGCCATTCGGTCGCGTCGGGTTCGCAGGCGGTATAGGCGTATCCGCCTGTCGCGCCAGCCCACCCCTCGGTCTCGTAACAAATGACGGCACTATCGGACAGGCGGACCCACAGTGCGGTCCACTGCGCGCCAACAACCACTTTGTCATAACTGAACGCGCCAAACAGCTTGCTGATTGGTTGTTCAAAGGTTGTGGCTGGATCGATTGGTTGATAATTCTCATCCAGCGCGCGGGCGAACACAAGCGCGCTAAAGGCGGAATCCGGATTCGGCGTGACCTCGCTTTTGAAGAGCGCCTGGATATTTGCCGGCACCTGCGGCGTCGGCGGGAAAAGCGGCGTGAGGGTAATGGTTGGCGTCAGCGTGATGGTCGGTGTCAGAGTAATCGTCGGTGTTTGGGTAATTGTCGGCGTCATTGTAATCGTCGGTGAAGGCTCGAAGATGCGGTAGATGGTTGGTTCGGCATAACGGCCCGTATAAGCCGCGACACCGATCAGGATGATTCCCAGAAATAGCAGCCGCCAACCGGCGACGATCATCTCACGGCGCTTTTTGTAAAAAGGAAGTTTCTGACCTGCCTGAATGCTGCGGATACCCAGGAAAATACTGATGACGATGCCAGCCAGTGCCAGGAAGAATGCGGTTTGAACCGCTGTTTTGATGTCAAGGCCCATATAATCTGCCCTCAACGCATTGAAGAATTATAGCAGACCGAAGCATTTTCCCTCAAAAACCATCTTCCTGATTGCCGGATGAAGCGCTTGTTGTTAGAATTCTAATAGCCAATCAGGTGTCTATGGTCCTTGAACCCGACTCATACTTACGAGACAGATACCGCATTATTGCCGAATTGACCCAGGGGGGCATGGGGTCTCTTTATCGCGGCTTTGATGAGAACCTGGGTATCTACGTCGCGGTTAAGGAAAATTTATATCTCAGCAATGAGTACGCCCGCCAATTCCAGCAGGAAGCCAAAATTCTGGCTAGCCTGAAACATGAAGCCCTGCCTCGCGTCATCGATTATTTCCTGATCCCGAATCAGGGTCAGTATCTGATCATGGATTTCATCGAGGGCGAAGATCTGCGTCAGCGCATCGACCGCCTCGGGAAAATTGAAGACAAGGACCTGGTGCTGATCGGAACGACGATCTGCGACGCGCTCTCCTACCTGCATTCGCGGACGCCGCCGGTGATCCATCGCGATATCAAACCAGGCAATATCAAGATCACGCCGGAAGGTCAGGTGATCCTGATCGACTTTGGTCTGGCAAAAGTGGTTCAAGGCAACCAGCAGACGATCACAGGCGCACGGGCGATGACGCCGGGCTATTCACCGCCCGAACAGTACGGCACGGCTCACACCGATGAGCGATCAGATATCTACTCGCTCGGAGCAACGCTCTACGCGGCGCTGACCGGAATCATCCCTGAGGATGCCCTGTCACGCGCCACTGGCAAACTGGATTTGACGCCCGTACACCAACTGCACCCTGAAGCGAATCCCAAACTGGCAGCCGTGATCGAAAAATCGCTCTCTGTGGATCCCGACCAGCGCTATCAAAGCATCAAGGAAATGAAGACCGACATGGCCGCCTCGGTCGGTATGTCCAGTTTGGGCTGGGAACGACCGACGATTTCCATCGACGAAGCAACCGAGATCCCGCCTCCACCCCCGCCGCCTGACAGTATCAAGCGTATCCCAAGCCAGCCCGCAGCCCCGATGCCTCCCATCCAGCCGCCGAGCGCCTTTAATCGTCTGGCGCTCCCCGGATTATTGGTCTTGCTTGTGCTCAGCATGGTTTACTTTCTGTTCATCCGAACCAAACCTGCCGCCCTGCCCCCAACTCAAACCACGGTTGTCCAATCCGCGGCGTCTGAGACCCCGATGCCCACCGCGACGTATACGCCTGAGCCGACCCTCACACCAAGCCCTGAACCGACCCTTGAGCAGACTAGCATGCCGACTGAAGCGGTGGTTCTGACAAGCCCCACGCCGGCAGCAACGCCATACGGCGGCAGCACCGGTCTGATCACCTTTGTCTCCAATCGTACCGGCACAAATCAATTGTGGACAATGAACGCGGACGGCAGCAACCAGCGGCAATTAAGCGCGGTGCTCGGCGGTGTCTGCCAGCCCGCCTGGTCACCGGATCACACTAAAATTGCTGTCATCTCACCCTGTGACAGCCAGCAGATCATCTATAAGAATTCCAAGATCCTGATTTTGGACGAGGATGGCGCCAATGGTGTGCCAATGCCTTATACCCAACTGGGTGACTTTGACCCTGCCTGGTCGCCCGATGGCAAACAGATCGCCTTCACCTCACACCGCACCGGACTGTCCCATATCTTCCTTTATGATTTTGAGGAAGATACCTTACAGGAACTCTCCGACACGCGCTATCCGGATATGCATCCCGCCTGGAATGCCAGCGGCAAGCAGATCGCCTTTACCCGGATGAATATCTTCTTCCACATTTACATCATGTCCTCAACCGGTCAGACTCAATTCCAGTTCAGCTCCAACGGCAATATCAACGATTATTGGCCGACTTGGTCGTCTGATGGGCGCTTTGTACTCTTCAGCCGCAATGAGCTGGATGTCAACATACCGTATATTGTCCGCCTGGATTATGAGGACCGCGGCCGGGGAACTGAAGCCCGTATCCCGCCGCTCAGCTCGAATATCCCGCGACCGCATTACAACGGGGATCTCTCCCACGATATGCAATGGATGGTCTATGAGAGCTGGCCTGACGGGCGAAATCACGACATTTACATCGTCCAGCCGGATGGCAGCAACTGGCTCAGGCTGACGACTGATCCCGCGATGGATTTTGAACCTGTCTGGAAATAAAGGACTATAGCTCGGGCAGTTTATTACCTGCCCGCCTCCTGGACAGAAAGCGAAACACCGATAATGCTTTCTCGAACAATTTATAGAGGGTCGGGCTCGGAGCGTAATCCCAGGCACCGATCGCTCTGACGACCTCACCCGAGAAGCCCTCCTTGAATTTGTATACCCCCCACATCCGGTCCGTGTCATCAAAGGTATCAGGCGCGCCCCACATGTCGTATCGCAGGCACCCAAGTGATTGCGCGCGTTTAATCGCTTCCCATTGCAGCAGATGATTAGGCATGTGTTCCCGGTACGCTATGCCGGACATGCCGTGGAGGTACCAGGAACGCTGAAACTGGTGGAAGAGCATCAAGCCGGCGATCAACTGACCATCAAATTCAGCGATCAAAGGCGTAAGAAGTTCGGCTGCGTGATAGTTCTCCCAGAGCTGCAGGTAATATTCACGCGGACGGATCAGGAAGCCATCGCGCTGGGAGGTGACAGCATAGAGCTGATAAAGCTGTTCAAAATCTGCTGCCGTTCCCTCGCGTACCTTAACGCCGCGTTTTTCAGCCAGCCTGATGTTATAGCGCGTCTTTTGTTTCAGCGCCGCAAACAGCTCATCAAGCGGTTTTCGCAGATCAATCCAGACGCTGTTTTTGAACTGCACCTGACTGGATGAATAAACCCATTGTGATTGTCTGAGCATCTCCGGCAGCCAGGGGCTGGAACGATCATCATCGGCTGCCGGCATGCCGCCCGGACCAAAGCCGATGACAGCCTCGGGATCGATCTTCAACCAGACAGCCCGTTTTTCGCGTGCTTCAGCCTTGAGATCGTCAAGGATCTCAGTCACCAGGTTTTTGTCGCGCCAATCCAGCAACGGCCCGCGGGGGAGATACATCACCCTGAATGGCGTATGGATACCCTTGAACTTAATTACCTGAGTGAGCACCATTGCCGCAGCCTTCAAATTGCCGTTATCATGCCGCCAGGTGCGATAACTGACGTCCCAACCGACCCGAGTTTTTACCTGTCCCCATTCCCACCCTTGGAGCAAATGCGGCTCGGGAGAACTGGCGACAATCTCGTTCCAGGGGGTTTCGGAGGCTATAGCGCGCTCCTGTTCCTGATCACCCGGTAGAATTTATAAAGCATGGGGTTGAACACCAGGTCATAAGCGTCGACGGAACGCAGCAGCTCACCACCGAAACCGCGTTTGAAGCGATAGACCCCCCACAGACCATCACTGCGCTCAACGAATTCGCGCTCAAGGGTCTCCTCATCAAAGTCGGGGACGCCCCAGAGATCGTATGTGGTGCAGCCTTTGTTGGCTGCCCAGCGCATTGATTCCATTTGCAGCAGGTAGGTCGGCATGCGGTTCCGTTCGAGATTGGTGGACGCGCCATAGAGGTACCAGCTGCGGTCGCCGTGGGCAAAAGTCATCAGGCCGGCCAACGGCTTGTCGAGGAAATATGCCATCAACAGCTCGCATTTACCATTGCCATGAAACAGGTCATAAGCTTTCTGGTAATAGTCCTGGGTGTGAATGCCAAACCCATCCCTGTCGCCGGTGGTGATCATCATCTGATAGAACGCATCGATATCACTGGACGGCTGCACAGTGATGCCCTTTTTCTCCGCCAGGTTGATGTTGTACCGCGTCTTCTGTTTCATCCGGCCAAGCCAGCCGTTTTCAGAATCTTCGACGCGGAGCATCAGCGTGCGCTGCGGCTGGATAGTCGCCGTGCGTTCAATCCGCGGCCATTTCAGGGCGCCATTTATTCCGTCCAGCGTTTCACCTTCGAACGCGTCGGGCTCGATCTTCAGGAAGACAGCTTTATGCTGACGGCAGAGGGTAATCAATTCGTTAAATAATTCATCCGTCAGCAGACCAATCGGCCCCTTCGGCAGGTAGGCGATCGAGACACCGATCAGCAACCGCCTGATCAGCACCTGAGCACCGGAGGTCCCGTTGACCACCCGCAGGGCCTCCCAGCCGAAATCGGACTTCAGGTCGCCCCACTCCCTCGTCTGCAGCAAATGCGCTTCAGGGTGGCTGGCTATGAATTCATCCCAGGCAGCAGAAGTAACGATCATCAGTCTATTGTCGTGATGTCCAGTGGAATATCATGGCTGGCTAATGCGGCGTTGGGGATGCTGGTATCAATGAGCTGAATGATCGCCTCGCGTTCGCCTGCTTTTGCCATCCGTATCAGTTCGCGCGCCAGGTGATCCAGCGCATCACCGGTGATGGTATCCTCGCCCTCGTGCTTATAAATATCCGGGTGGCTGGTAGGGTCGAACAAATGACCGTCCTCCCACAAATCTTCCTTCAGTTTCTCGCCAGGGCGGATGCCCGAAAACTCGATATCAATATCCTTGTAAGGTTCAAGGCCGGAGAGGCGAATCAGGTCTTCGGCGAGGTCAAGGATCCTGACCTGCTTGCCCATGTTGAGGATGAAAATATCTCCATTTGCGCCAAGCGTAGCGGCCTGCAACACGAGATGCACTGCCTCAGGAATGGTCATGAAATATCGCATCATATCCGGGTGGGTGACCGTGACCGGCCCGCCCTGGGCGATTTGATTTTTGAAAATCGGCACGACACTGCCGCGGCTACCGAGCACATTGCCAAAGCGCACCACGGAAAAGCGTTTGCCGTAGCGATGTGCCGCGTCGATCACCAGCATTTCTGCCAGGCGTTTCGTCGCGCCCATGACGTTGATCGGACGAATCGCTTTATCGGTCGAAATCATGATCAATTGCGAGACGTCATGTTCAACTGATTTCCTGACCACATGCATGGTGCCCAAAATATTGTTTGTGACGGCGTCTTCGATGTTGGCTTCCATCAGCGGCACATGCTTATGCGCGGCAGCGTGGAACACAATCTCCGGTTTGACCTCACGGAAGACTTCATCAATGCGGTCATGATCGCGGAGATCGGCGATAATCGGCACGACCTCAATCGTCGGGAAGCTGGTCTGCATTTCGAGCATCGATTCAAAGATGCTGTTCTCGCCATGACCAAGCATGTAGAGCGTGATCGGATCCCAGCGCGCGATTTGCCGGCACAATTCCTTGCCGATCGACCCGCCGGCGCCCGTCACCATGACACGCTTGCCTGAGATGGTCTCGCGCACATCTTCTTCGTTGATGGCAGCCGGCTCCCGCCGCAGCAAGTCGGTGATCTCAACATCGCGCAGCCGCGACACATTCACCCGCCCGTCCAGCAATTCATAAATGCCGGGCATGGTACGGAAAGGCACATTTTTCAGGCGGCAAACATCTGCCACCAGACGCACAACGCGACCAGGCGCGCTGGGGATGGCGATAATGACCTCATCAACATGCTTCTTGTCCAGCACAGTCGATATCTCGGTAATCTTGCCGATCACCGGCACGCCGTAGATTTCCTGTTTCTGCTTCGAAGGATCGTCGTCCAGAAATCCCAGCGCTTTGGTATTGAGCTGTGGATTGCGCTGCAATTCCTTGATGACCAGCGCGCCGGCATCACCAGCGCCGATGACCAGAATGCTCTTCGAAACCGCAGCCGATGCCAGCAGTTTACCGTTATCCCGGGACTCAGCCAGCATACGGGCAATGAACCTGACGCCGCCGATAAAGAAGATCGAAATCAGCCAGTCGAGGACCAGCACGGAACGCGGCAAACCCACAAACAGCTTGAGCGTGAACAGCCCGATCATGATGATGCCAACCAGCATTGACGCGGTCAGGGTCGAGACGATGACCAGCCGCAGTTCCTTGGTGCTGGCGTAAACCCACATGCGGCGGTACATGCCGAAGAAGTAATACACCAGCGGTTTGACAATGACGGAAACGCCAATCATCCAGTAGGCTGAAGGCAGATAGAACAGGAAAGCCGCGCCGAGCTCGAGCCGCAAGGCGTAACTGACCAGAACCGACGCGATGATCAGGATGACATCCGCGACGAGCAAATATCTATTCCGGATAAAAGCGCGCTTTTTCACTGTCCCTTGAACCCGATCACTGATGTGATTGTTTTGATGATGATGACAATATCCAGCAGCAGGTTGCGATACTGAATGTAATATAAATCATATTCGAGTTTTATGGCGGTTTCTTCAGCGTTGGAGGCATAACCATAATTGACCTGCGCCCAGCCTGTCACACCCGGTTTAACCAGCAGCCTCGCCCGGTAGAAAGGTACAACCTGCTCCAGCTCCTTGACCAGTTCAGGTCTTTCAGCCCGGGGACCAACCAGGCTCATCTCGCCTCTCAGGACATTGATGAATTGCGGGAATTCATCAATATGACTCTTGCGCAAAAAACGTCCGACACGGGTGACCCGGTCGTCGTTCTGGACTGCCATTTTTGCCTTGCCGTCCTTTTCAGCATCCTGACGCATCGTCCGGAACTTGTAAATGGTATATTCCTTTGAGCTCTTGCCCAGCCGCTTTTGCGAGTAAATGATTGGCCAGCCCGACTCAAGCAGAATCACCAGCGCGACAATCGGAAAGACCGGGATCATCAGCAGACCTACCGCCAGCCCGCCGATCAGGTCGAAGAGCCGCTTCACGAGGTCATAAAACCCGCCCGCGTGTGACCTGTCATAGAAGGTGCGCAGAATCCAGTCAGATTTGAGCAGGAAAATCGGCACCCTGCCCAGAAGCTGCTCATACATCAGCGGCATGGAGGTGATGCTCAGTCCCTGCTCCTCCGCGGCAATCAGCGTATCAAATGTTTCGGAGCCAACTTCGTTCATGATCGCCATGACCAGGTCAGTGACCTGGTGTTCATCCGCCAATGGCAGCAGCTCCTTGCTTGTGCCAATGACCGGGAAGCCAGCGATCATGTGCCCCTGTTTTGCCGGGTCATCATCGATGAACCCGATCAGCGTGAAGGGCATCGGTTTCAGCTTGGTGATCTTTTCAGCCAGATTAGTACCTGCCCTGCCGGCGCCGATGATCAGCACGCGGCGCAGGAATTGCGGCGCGGTAAAGATGCGAATGTAGATCAAGCGCCAGAGGATAGTCAGCAAGACGGTGACACCGATGAAAATCGCGACGCCGAGCCGCGGCATTGAATCAGGTTTGGATGAGAAATAGATCAGCAGGTAGACGCCCAGGAAACCAGCCGCTGAAAACAGGATGCCGGTCAGCGTGTGACGGATGTTGCTGGCATGCTGCACGTCGTAGAGCTCCATGAGCAGGAACATCCACAGCAACGGCAGCAGGTAAAACCACCATGGGATGCGGTCGCGCAGAAACTCAAGCGACAGGCCCAGCCAGTCAGGACCTGACCAGAGCAGAATGGCAATGATGACCGCGATCAGGCTGACGATGAAGTCGCCTGTCATCAGAATGACGCGGCGCTCGTCAGGGAGCAAACGCCACTGCCTGGGGTTAGATTTATGCGCTGGATTAGTCATTTTTCCGGAAATGCCCAATTTTTGATGATACCATACTCCACAAAAATGCCGTCCCCCAACTGAAATGCATGGTCATGATCGCCAGCGGCACGCCGATAAGTTGTTTAAGGTCTTTTTCTTTTATGGCCTGAGGAATCGCCGCGAGAATCAGGATTGATACATAGATCCCGAGCAACGCCGGCAGGATCATTCTCACCGCTAGAATAAAGGGCAGCAGGACGATCATGGTCAAAATGGCCAGCACAAACAGCGGCGGCACGGCCTGTCGCCAGCGCAAGGTGGCGGGATAACGCCTGATCATTTGCCACTTCCAGTAGCCATAGCGCCAGTATTGTCTTGCCAGTTGGCGTAAATTGGCCCGCGAGAAGTATGTTGACCTGATTTCAGGGTCGAGCCAGACTTTGCCGCCTGCCTGCCTGACGCGCGCGTTCCACTCATAATCTTCATTGGAGAGAAGCTCTTCGTTAAACCAGCCGACCTGGTCAATCAGCTCACGGCGGTACGCGCCGAATGGAACGGTGTCCACATAGGCCGCAGTTCTGGTATATCGATATTTGGCGTCGCCGACGCCCAGCGGATGGCCAGCCGCGTATGCAATCGCCTTCGCGATCCACGTGCTGCTGCCGGGCTTGATGACCCAGATGCCACCGACATTACTGGCATCTCTGTTGAGCAAATTTTCAACACTGCGGCGGATGTAATCATGCTCAGGGACGCAATGCGCGTCAAGCCGCACGATGACCTCATGCTGAGCGTGCGCGATGGCAGTATTTAATGCCGCGGGAATGATTCGCTTCAGATTATCAACGACTACAATGTCCATTTCAGGATGATCGGCGGAAAAATCTGCGATTACCTGACGGGTGCGGTCGGTCGACCCTCCGTCGGCAATGACGACCTCGATCAGCTCTGACGGATAGTCCTGGCTTCGGACAGCCTCCAGCAACAAGGCAATCGTTTTTTCCTCGTTAAAGCAGGGAACTATAACGGAAACTGAAGGCAGCGTGGCGGTCATGATCTTCCGAAAATCATACCATCGATGGCGAAAAAATAAGGAGGCAAAGGATACTCTGCCTCCTTGATTTAACGCGATATCAGTTGGACTAGTGACCGATCCAGGCTACGACTTCGATCTCAACCAGAGCGCCTTTCGGCAGCGCGGCAACTTCAACCGCTGACCGGGCGGGTGGGTTCTCAGTGAAGAAGGTGGCATAAACGCCATTCATCGCTGCAAAATCGCTCATGTTCTTCAGGAACACGGTCGTCTTGACAACGTTCGCAAGCGTGGCGCCGGCAGCTTCGAGAATGCTGGATACGTTGGTGAGGGCTTGCCTGGTCTGGGCTTCAACGCCGCCTTCTACGAACTCACCGGTTTCGGGGACGACACCAATCTGACCAGCAGTATAGACGAATGGTCCGCCAATGACACCCACTGAGTAGGGTCCGATCGCCTTGGGGGCTTTATCAGTAACAAGGATCTTCTTTCCGTCACAGCAACTCATTTTAATGCTCCAGATATGATTTTCTTAGTACTCGAGATGTTCTGCATCCGGCTTTATTCTATTACGAAAAACCCAATACGACCAGCCTTGGTAGAGCAGAACGATCGGTACAAAGATCGCCGCGACAATGGTCATCAGCTTGAGCGTCATTGGGCCGGAAGCGCTGTTCATGATCGTCAGGCTCAAGGCAGGATCAGTTGATGAGACCATCAGGCGGGGGAACATCCCTGAGAAATAGGTCGCGACGAGGAGCAAAATCGTCAGGATACCGAAGACAAATCCTCTGCCGGGCTTGTCAGCGCGGTTATACCAGCCAGCGAGGAACAGGCACAGCAGGCATGCCAGCACAAGCACGATCTGAAGCCCGCCGATGATGTCGGTCTGGAATACCGCCAGGATGGCCAGCAGTGCGGTCAGAACGAAGACCAGCATCCAGACGCTCTGCGCAGTCTTGCGGGAAGCGGCATGCACCGGCCCTTCGACTTTCAATTGAAGGAACAGAGCGCCATGGAAGGCGAACAGCAGCACCATTGTGACACCGGCCACCAACGCGAACGGGTTGAGCAGGTTGAAGAAACCGCCGGTGTAGGTCATGGTCTCGTCGATCGGAACACCACGAGCAAGGTTGGCAAACGCGACACCCCACAACAAAGCAGGGATAAAACTGCCGAGGCAGAGTGCCCAATCCCAGAAGTTGCGCCAGGCGGGCATCTGATTCTTGCTACGGAATTCAAACGCGACACCGCGGAAGATCAGCGCGACCAGCATCAGGAATAAGGGCAGGTAAAAGCCGCTGAACAATGTCGCATACCAGTGCGGGAAAGCCGCAAATATCGCGCCGCCTGCGGTGATGATCCAGACTTCATTGCCGTCCCAGTGTGGACCAATCGTATTCAGCATCACACGGCGGGAAGTGTCGTCCTTGCCAACAAACGGCAGCAACATCGCGACACCAAAGTCAAAACCCTCGAGGATAAAGTACCCCGTAAACAACACAGTAACCAGAATGTACCAAACAACTGCCAAGTCCATGATCTTCTCCTCCTATTCGCTGACTGGAGCAGGATAAATTTCAAGCGCGGGTGAGCTTTCCGGTCCGGCTTTAGCGTATTTCATGAGCAGATAGATATCAGCGATCATCAGCACACCATAGACCAGCGTAAAGCCGATCATGCTGGTGAGGACCATCCCGCCAGTCAGATTAGGCGAGATAGCGTCTGCTGTCTTCAACACCGTAAAGACTACCCAGGGCTGACGACCCATTTCCGTCAGAATCCAGCCCGCAGTGTTCGCCACATAGGGCATCAGGAGCACCCAGGGCACCAGCTTGAAGAATGGCATCTTATCGTAAGACAATTTCTTGAGTGTCAGAAACGCCAAGGGAATCAGGACAAACAGCATGATAGTGCCGAGGCCAACCATCACCCTGAACGCCCAGTAGGCGGTCGTGATGCTGGGGATGTAGTTGCCAGGCCCATAGAGCCCTTCATATTCTGCCTGTACTTCCGTCACGCCGCGTGTCACCCCGTCCAGCCGGTTATACGCGAGCAGCGAGAGCAGATAGGGTACGCGGATATTGACGATCTCCTTCATGTTGTCCTGATCGATAATGGTGAAGACCGACAAGCCGCCGTCCGTATTGGTCGTCAAGATCGCTTCAGCCGCGGCAGCTTTCATCGGCTGGCGGTTGAAGAGTTCCTGCATTTGGGCATGACCGAGCAGGCCAACGCCAACCAGAGAGACCACGCTGAAGATCACCCCAAGCCGCATGGAGGTTGTGAAAACCTGAACTTCTTTCTTCCTGATCAGATGATAGGCGCTGATGCCGATGATAAAGAACCCCGCGGTCGTGAAGCCAGAGAAGACCGTATGAGGGAACTGGCTCCAGAGGTAGGGGTTGGTGAGCAGCGCGCCAAAGTCCGTCATCACAGCGCGGCCGCCTTCAACAACGAACCCCTTCGGTGATTGCATGAAGGAGTTTGCCAGCAGGATCCAGAAGGCGCTGAGATTGGAACCGATCGCGACCAGCCAGATGGTGGCAGCATGCAGTTTCTTGGGCAGCTTATCCCAGCCGAAGAGCCAGATGCCGAGGAAGGTGCTCTCCAGGAAGAAGGCCAGCAGGGCCTCAATCGCCAGCGGCACACCGAAAATATCACCGACGAAGCGCGAGTAGGACGCCCAGTTCATACCGAACTGGAACTCCTGGACGATACCAGTAACCACGCCCATAGCGAAATTAATCAAGAACAGGGTGCCCCAGAACTTCGTCATTCGTTTATACATTTCGTTGCCGGTCACGACGTAAATCGTCTCGAGGACGGCAACGAAAATCGATAGCCCTAAAGTGAGCGGCACAAACAAAAAATGATAAATGGTGGTGATTGCAAACTGCATTTGTGACAAAGTGGTCGGGTTCATAAGCAGCTCCTTCAAATTGATTAAACAGGGGTTAACTCAATTAAGACTAATTTTATCTTAATAGCAAGATTTTGGAATAGTCAATTGTCATGATTTTAGCAGATAATTTACTGTATAATTCGCTGGTGACCTCTCGGGAAGGCAAAGCAGCATGCTAGAAAAAATCGATTCAATCAGACAGCGCTACGCTGAATTATCCAAACAACTTGAAGATCCCAACCTCGATTATCAGATCGCGGCCGACATTTCGCGTGAGCGGGCGGAGCTGGAAGAGGTCGTCGAGAAATCCAGTCATTATCGTGAAGTCCTGAATAGGATTGAAGAGACGCGTGAATTGGCAGACTCGGATGACGCTGAATTGAAGGAAATGGCACAGCTAGACCTCGAGACCCTGCTGCCCGAATCGGAAGCGCTGGAAAAGGAATTGAAATCGCTGCTGCTGCCGCGCGATCCGCGTGACAGCCGCAACGTCATCATGGAAATCCGTGCCGGCACCGGCGGTGATGAAGCTGCCCTGTTTGCGGCTGATTTGTTCCGGCTCTACAACCGCTACGCTGAACACAAAGGCTGGAAGATCGAAGTCATCTCGCAGAACGAAATCGGCATCGGCGGGCTGAAGGAGGTCATCTTCCTGGTCAAAGGTCGTGGCGCCTATTCCCGCCTGAAATATGAATCGGGTGTCCATCGGGTGCAGCGCATCCCTGCTACTGAATCATCGGGGCGCATCCATACCTCTACCATCACGGTCGCGGTACTGGCAGAAGTGGAAGAAGTGGACATCAAGATTCCCGAAGCGGATATCAAGATTGACGTCTATAAATCTGCCGGCGCAGGCGGACAGAACGTGCAGAAGAACGCGACCGCCGTCAGGCTGACTCATATCCCGACCGGCATGGTGGTTGCCTGTCAGGATGAGCGCTCGCAGTTGCAGAACAAGCTGCGTGCCATGAGCATCCTGCGCGCCCGGCTGTACGAGATCGAGCAGGAAAAACGTATGTCCGAGCAGGTGGAGAACCGCCGCTCACAAGTCGGCACCGGTGAACGCTCCGAGAAGATCCGCACCTATAATTACCCGCAATCACGCGTTACGGATCACCGCATCAACGTATCCTCCTATAATCTGGCAGGCGTCATGGAAGGCGACCTGGACGTGTTCATCGACGAGCTGTCATTGCAGGAGGAGTCTGAGCGCCTGGCAATGATCGGCACCGATCATGACAATGGTTAGGGTCAGCGACTGGCTCGCAGCATCCGCCGCCAAACTCAGTCCCGTTGAATTCCCCCGGCTTGAAGCAAATCTGATATTGTCATCGGTACTAGACGTGAAAAAATCCTGGTTGCTGGCCAACCCGGATTTTTTATTACCCGCCGGCGCGCTAGCCAGAGCCGATGTTTTGCTTGACAGGCGCATCTCCGGTGAGCCGCTGCCCTACCTGCTGGGCGAATGGGAATTTTTTGGTCTAAGCTTGCATGTCACCCCGGCTGTCCTCATCCCGCGGCCTGAGACCGAAATCCTGGTCGAAGCCGCACTCGCCTACCTTGAGCGAACGCAACCAGCCTCCGCGCTTGATCTCGGAACTGGCAGCGGATGTATCCCGATCGCCATCACGGCAAACAACGCCGCTGTCAGGTTTACCGCGACAGACATTTCCGCTCAGGCGCTTACCATCGCGCGTTTGAACGCGGATCGCTATGGTTTGCGTGATCGTCTGGCGCTGGTCCAGGCGGATCTGGCTTCCTGCTTCACGGGCAAGTTCAGCCTGATCACGGCAAACCTGCCCTATATCCCGTCCACGGACCTTGCCGGCATGGACGTGGCTGCGCATGAACCACGTCTGGCGCTGGATGGCGGCAGTGATGGTCTTGATCTCAACAAGCGTCTGCTCCAGCATGCCAGATGGTTATTGTGCAACCCGGGGCTGCTCCTGCTGGAAATGCAGTACGATCAATCTGACCCTCTATATGTCTATGCGCAATTTATCTTTCCCGATGCCGAGATCAGCATTCTCCCGGATCTCGCCGGACTGCCGCGGGTGCTGCGGTTGGAATTAAAATAAAGCGCATGATAAACAAAACCATATCTGATCCGGATATCCTCCAGACTGCGCTCGAGCTCATCAAAGCGGATGGCGTGATCGTCATGCCCACCGATACGGTTTACGGCGTAGGCTGTGATGCCTGGTCCGATGCGGGCATTCAAAGACTTTATGACCTGAAGCATCGCAGCCTGGGGAAGTCGATTCCGATTCTGATCGGCAGCATCCGCCAGCTTGAGCTGGTCGCGAACGCAGTTCCCTTCGCCGCCCAGCGCCTGGCAGAAAAATTCTGGCCCGGCGCGCTGACCCTGGTGCTGCCGAAGCACGCTGGTCTGCCCGGCACGATTTCGACGGATGACACCATCGGGGTCAGATATCCCAATCACCCGTTCACCGCCGCCCTGCTGGAAGCCAGCGGACCGATGGCTGTCACATCGGCCAATCTGTCCGGCATGCCAAACACAACTACCGCGGCACAGGTTCGGGAGCAACTAAGCGAAAGTATCGACCTGCTGATCGATGGCGGTGAAACGCCGGGTCCAGTGCCTTCAACTGTAGTCGACTGCACGCGCAGTGCGCCCAGAGTGCTGAGGGTCGGTCTGATTGGTGTTGAAGAAATTAGGAAAACGCTGGCAGTTGCCGGCATCTCACTGGATGAGTGAGCGCCGCAAAGCGATCAAACCAGCGTAGTAGCCACCTTTTCCAAGCAATTCAGCCGCGCTGCCATCCTCGATGATCTGTCCGTCGCGCAGGACCAGAATCCGGTCAAAATCGTCCAGACCAGCCAGGCTGTGCGTAATCCAGAGTATTGTCTGACCGCGCGGCGCGTTGAGCACCCGCCGCCGGATCTCGTTCGCGGTCAACTGGTCGAGATTCGCGACCGGTTCATCCAGAATGAGAACCGGTGAGTTTCTAAGCAGGGTCCTTGCCAGATTCAGGCGCTGCCGCTCGCCCGCGCTCATCCCGGCGCCATTTTCTCCCAACTCAGAGGCGAGACCGTCAGCCAACTGCTTGAGCCACGGCTGCAGACCCACCGAGGTGAGAACATTTTCCAGCGCGGCATCATTCGCTTCTGGCACGGCGAGCAACAGGTTGTCTCTGACACTGCCGGCAAAGATGTACCCTTGTTGTGTCAGCAGGCTGACTTTAGCTCGCAATTCACTTGTCGCGCATGTCCGGATATCCAACCCATCCCAAGTGATCGTGCCCGTCGTTGGATCGAGAAATCGCACCAGCATCTGAGCCAGGGTGGTTTTGCCCGTGCCGCTTGGCCCCAGGATCGCAATCCGTTCGCCCGCGTTGATACGCGTGGATAGATTTTCCAGCACCGCTGAATGGTCATCATAAGCGAAGGAAAGGTCATCGAGAACGATTTCCTCGAACTGGTCGCTGAACAGTTTCGCCTCCGGCTGTTCCCTGATGGGAGGCTTCTGGTCAGCCAGAGCGAAGAGGCGGGCGCCCGCTTCAATCGACCGGTTGAGATAAGCCGACCCTGTCATGAGTGTCTGGGTCGCTTCAAAGCTGGCTACAGTAACCAGCGCGATGGCGCCGAGGTAAAGGGCATCCAGTTGGCCCTGGCTGGATAGCCAGGCGCCATAAACTAGAACCGCAGCCATGGTGAGATTGCTCAAGCCGATATGCGCCGCGTTGACTCCTGCGTTGACGCGCGCCAGCCTGGCGTTGGCAGCGACCAGCTCATGTCCGGCGTTCTGCAGCGATGACAACCGCTCCTGATCTCTGCCGGCCATCACCAGGTCCATATAGCCATGATGATAATCCACGAGCTGCGCGTTCAGGCTGGCATGCTGCAATTGTGATTCCTTACTGACGGATCGCCCGGCCAAATAGGCAATCCCGGTCAGCGCGATGCCGGCGAGCAGACTGCCTGCCAGATAAATCAATGCCAGCACGCCATTGAAGCTGGCGATGTATAACGCGCTGCCCGCGACAACTAATACGAAAACCAGGGGCGGTGAGACCACCCGGATGAAATAGTTCTCAAGTGTTTCGATATCATGAACGGCGCGGCTGAGCAGATCACCGCGCTGGATGTGTACCAGACCGGCGGGGACAAGCGGCTCGACCTGGCGGAAGAACCAGGTCCGCATGTTGCTCAAGATGCGTAGGTTGACCGAATGGGTCAGCAGCCGTTCAAGATACCTGAATATTCCGCGGCAGATGCCAAAGAAACGCACACCGACGATGGCAACTTGCAGTTCAGCGACTGAGGGTTGCAGCGCGGCCTTCGAGATCAGGAAGGCTGACGTGCCAAGCAGCAGCACCGAACTGCCGATCGTAGCGGTGCCGGCCAGTATCGCCAGCAAAATCCTGGAGGAAAATGGTCGCAGGAAGTTGTTGAGGCGCGAGAGGATCTTCATGCGCGCTCCCCCGCCAGAATCAGGCGTTGATAAATGCCCGAAGTGTCAAGCAGCGTCTGGTGATCACCAACCTGTACCAGCCGACCCTTTTCCATGACGAGGATGCGATCCGCGTTGCGAACGGTTTCCAGCCGGTGCGCGATGGCAATCACTGTCTTGTCGCGGGAAAGATCAAGGATCGATTTCACCAGATCCGCTTCCAGCTCAAGATCCAGGTTGGCGGTCGGTTCATCCATTACCAGTAATTCGCCGCCTTTCAGGAAGGCACGCGCGAGGGAGACACGCTGAGCCTCACCGCCGCTCAACCGGGTACCCTGCTCACCCACGTTGGTGTTCAGTCCGTCTGGCAGTTTATCCAGCAGACCAGTCAAGCCAGCCCACTGGCAGGCTTCAAGAATGTCACGGTCAGCAGCCTCGGTTCTGGCTAATGCCAAATTCTCACGCAGCGTTCCCATGAACAGGTGCGGTTTTTGCGGTACCCAGTTGATCAATTTTCGCCAGCTCTCAACAGAGAACGACCCGATTGGCTCGCCGTTGAGCGCGATTTGCCCATGATCGGGCTGCAGCATACCAGCCAGGAGCCTGACCAGCGTACTCTTTCCCGAACCGCTCGGCCCGACGATGGCGATAAACTCTCCGGTCTGAATGTTGAAAGAAACATCCTTTACAGCCTCTTCCAGGCGATCCGGATAGCAATAGCTGACGTTCGAAAACGACAGGCTTTCAAACCGCCTAACAAGGCGCATTGCTTGAGAAATGGTCTTAACTTCGCTCTGAACACCAACACTCTTCGATTCCGGCAGGATTGAACTGATCCGTTCCCAGACCGCGAGCGCGTTCATGCCGGTATGGAAGCGCAAGCCAAGCTGGCGGATCGGCTGATAAAAATCGGGCGCGATCACCAGGATAAAGAACGCGATTCTGAAATCTATGCCGCCTGACAGCAAGCGCAGCCCGATCTGCACAGCGATGATGGCTGTAGCAAGCGTACCGACCATCTCGAGCACCAATGACGAGAGAAAGGTGATCCGCAACACCTGGAGGGTTGTGATGCGATATTGTTCCGCGACAACTCTCATCCTGTCTATCTGTCGCTTGATCTGGTTGAGTGTTTTCAGTACGGTCAAGCCTTGCAGGGTATCCAGAAAGTGGACACTCATTTTGCGCATTTGCGCCCACTGCGACCGGGTGGTTTCTTCGGCAGTCTTTCCGATCAGGATCATGAAAAGCGGGATCAGCGGCGCGGTCAGGAACATGACCAGCGCCGATAGCGGGTCCAGAGGCAGGACAATGAAAAGCATCATCAGCGGCACCAGGGCAGCAATGGCCAGTTGCGGTAAATACTGGCTGAAATAGCCGTCCAGCGCTTCAATGCCCTCAAGAATATTGCTGCTGAGCTCGCCGCCATGAGCGTCCCCGGCCGCGCTATCACCTGACCTGATCGCCGTCATCAATTCATCGCGCAGGTCGTTCTTGACCTGCCTGGCAACATTGATGGCAAAATGATCCGCGAGATAATGGGCAAGCGCTCGCAGAATAATGACCGCGACCAGGATGGGAATTTCAGGTCTGATCCGATCGAATCCGGCTTTCTCGAGAAAGACCAGGTTGAGTATCGTGCTGACACTGAGCGCCTGCCAGACCAGCATCCCGGCGCTGAGCACTGAGAAAATGACGGCTGTCAACAGTGTGAAGCGGCTTTTGCGTGACCTGGCAATGAGTGGGCGGCTGATATTCATGGCATGTGCTCCACCCATTTTAATTGAACTTGCATAAACCTGTGATTTGGTTCAAGGAGGCTGGTCAGGCTGAAGGGGAAAAGATACCGCCTCTTTCCAGAGGCGGTATCAGACTATGATTTTTTATTCGATCTTGGGAAGATCAGAACTCAAGGTTATGCAGGATATCCAGCAGCGCGGTCGCGAACATTTCGTCCATGATGACAGCATCAACCCGGTAATAACCGCCATAGCTGCCATCACCAACATTTTCCCGCGCGACCTGAGCCGAGGTGATTGTTGTCAGGTCTGGTGTTGGCTTGTTGTCATTGGGCATATCATCGGTGACAATCGTGAACGGGAACGCTTCCAGCCAGTTGGCGTGTGACGGTTTAAGCTGGTTCTTCCTGGCAATCTCAAGCACGGTCGGCGCGATCCACCAGTCATACCAGCGCGCGCGCAGTTCCGGCAGGTCATTCGCGACTTCGGTAATGCGCGACTTGGCGGGGATATTGCCGCCATGCCCATTCAGGAACAGAAAATCCCTGAAACCCTGGTGATAGAGCGAACGCAGGTAATCTTCAATCAGGTCCATCATGGTTGTCGCCCGCATGGAGATCGTTCCGGGGAAATCTACGAAATAGGGCGACACCCCCGTATTGATGGGAGGCGCGACCAATACCCCGGTTTTTGTGCTGGCAGCGTCAGCAAGCGCCATCGGTATGCGCGTGTCCGTCATCAGTGACAGATATGCGTGCTGCTCACAGGCACCAACAACGATGATGATGCGTTTCTCCTTCTCGAGATACTTTTCAACATCCATCCAATTACAATCATCAATACGCATCAACACACCTCAATCAAAGTTATCGTCAGACAGCTTACATTTTTACCACAATCGAGAGCAGCCTGCCCGGCACATAGATGACCTGATCTGGCAGTCTTCCCTCCAGCGTCCGCAGCACATTTTCACTTGCCAGCGCCAGCGATTTGATCGTCCCCTCATCCGTACCTGCCGGCACCGTGATGCGATCGCGAATCTTGCCGTTGATCTGGACAGGAATAACAATTTCTTCCTCCGCGGCAGCGGCGTCGTCGACTTTTGGCCAATCGGCTGTATGGATGGAATAGGGTTTGCCCAATTTCATCCAGATCTCTTCTGCCACATGCGGCGCGACAGGCGCCAGCATCCGCAGATAAATATCCACCGCTTCCTCCCACGCCTTGCTCCCCCATGCCCCGGCTTGCTTGGCTTTCATCATCTCGTTGGAGAGTTCCATCAAGCCTGAGATTATGGTGTTGAATTCAAAGTGTTCAAAGTCATAGGTCACCTGTCGCAGCGTCTGATGCAGTTTGCGCCGCAATTGACGGGAGTCCCACTTAGCCGCGCCCGAAGGATTTGGTTTGGGAGTTTCCAGCGCGATCGACCAAACCCTCCTGATCCAGCGGTTGGTGCCTTCAATACCAGTGTAGCTCCACGGTCCGCCCTGGTCCCAGCGTGAGAAGAACATCAGATATGCCCGGACGACATCCGCGCCGTACGCGGCAACCAATTTGTCAGGCGCCACCACATTGCCGCGGCTCTTGGACATCTTCTCCGAATCTTCGCCCAGAACCATGCCCTGATTGTGGAGCGCTATCATCGGCTCATGCCCTTCAGTGATGCCCAGATCACGACAGGCTTTGTGGAAGAATCGTGTATAGATCAGGTGCATGTTGGCATGCTCGATGCCGCCAGTGTAGCTGTCGACAGGCATCCAGTAATCGTATTCAGCAGGGTCGAATGGACCCTGATCATAATGCGGGCTCAGATACCGCAGGTGATACCAGGACGAGCACATGAACGTATCCATGGTGTCGGTTTCGCGCTCCGCCGGACCGCCGCATTGCGGACATTCGGTGAAGCGCCAGGTCGGATGCAGCTTCAGCGGGCTCTCGCCGGTCGGCAGCCACTCGACGTCATCCGGCAGCAGCACCGGCAGTTGATCCTCAGGCACCGGCACAACGCCGCAGGTCGGGCAATAGACCATGGGGATGGGGGCTCCCCAGTATCGCTGGCGGGAGATCAGCCAGTCACGCAGGTGATAGTTGGTCGTACCTTCGCCCTTCCCCGTCTTCTCCAGATAGGCGATAACCTGCCTGATTGCCAAATCCCCTGGTGTGCCGGTAAATTCGCCAGAATTGACCATCGTTCCCGCGGCGGGAAGAGATTCGGTCATGGTTTCGCCGTCCAGTGGGTCCATGTCGTCTGGCTGGATGACAACGCGCACCTCCAGCCCGTACTTGCGCGCGAAGTCGAAGTCTCGTTGGTCGTGTGCCGGCACTGCCATGATCGCGCCGGTGCCATATGACATCAGGACATAATCAGCGATCCAGATCGGGATTCGTTCACCATTCAATGGATTGATCGCGTAGGAGCCGGTAAAGACGCCTGTTTTCTCAGTGTCCGCAGCTTCACGCTGAATATCACTCTGCTTGGCCGCCTGGACAACATACGCTGAGATTTCAGCTTCCTGCGCCAGGGTGGTCAGCTTGCCGACCAGCGGATGCTCTGGTGCCAGTACCATGAAGGTCGCGCCGAACAACGTGTCAGGACGGGTGGTGAAGACTTCCAGCTCATCGCCCTGTTCCGTCATGAACCTGACCTTGGCGCCCTCTGATTTGCCGATCCAATGCGTCTGCAACACCTTAACCCGCTCAGGCCAGTCCATGCCCTCGTAGTGCAGCATCTCTTCAGCATACTTTGTGGTTTTGAAAAACCACTGATCGAGGTTCTTTTTGATGACGGGTGTGCCGCAGCGCTCGCAATGCCGGTCCTCGCCCCAGACCTGTTCCCGTGCAAGCGTTGTGTTGCAGCTCGGGCACCAGTCGACAGGCGAGTACTTGCGGTAGGCCAGTCCGCCGTGGAAGAATTTCAGGAAGAACCACTGCGTCCAGCGGTAATACTCGGGATCCGCGCTGATCATCTCGCGCCGCCAGTCGAACATGGCACCCATGGTTTTGAATTGCGCGCGCATATTCTCGATATTCTTGTAGGTCCACACTTTGGGGTGGATCTTGTTCTTGATCGCGGCGTTTTCGGCCGGCAGCCCGAAGGCGTCAAATCCCATGGGGAACATGACGTTGAAGCCTTTCATGCGCATGTAGCGCGCGCGGGCATCAGATGGGCACATGGCATACCAGTGTCCGATGTGGAGGTCACCTGAAGGGTAAGGAAGCATCGTGAGCGCGTAATGCTTGGGTCGGGATTCGTCGATGTCTGCGTTGTACAGACCGTCCGCTTCCCACTTTTTCTGCCATCGGGGTTCGATCTCTGCCGGCATATACGGTTCAATGGTTGTGTTCATCCTGCCTCCTGCACAAATTAAATAAAAATGACCTCGTCAATTAGGGACGAAGGTCATCCGCGGTACCACCCTGGTTATCTCCCGCTGGGGAGATCTCTCAAATGCGCTAACGGGCACACCCGGGCACAGTTACTGTGATTCACCGTGCCAGCCTTGTCATTTCGACGGGCAGGCGAGTTCGACCAATGCGTTCCGTTGACGCGCTGCCAGTCTCACACCCTTAAAACTGACTCTCTGACGGATGGCTAATACTCCTGCCGGCTGCTATGTGGTTGTTAAGCAAACACCGCTAGTACTGGTGTTCAGTGGACCCAGAGGGATTCGAACCCTCGGCCTTCTCAATGCCATTGAGACGCGCTCCCAACTGCGCTATGGGCCCATATTCGAAAATCAAAGTGCTGTCTTGCAGTGGACCTGGAGGGATTCGAACCCTCGGCCTCTTCAGTGCGATTGAAGCGCGCTCCCAACTGCGCTACAGGCCCTCTCAGGCAAAGAAGTATTTTACTCGAGTGAGGGTTGGGTGTCAAGCTTGCGAACAACGTTTGTATGGACCGCGGATTACCGTTTCGCAGCCTTTTTCGCCTTTGGCTTGCTGCCTCCCCGGCTGATGCTGGCGGCCAGGAGGCTCATGATATCCTCCACATCCTTCGCGGGCTCGTCAGCAGCTTCTACTTCGACCTCGGGATCCACCCCCGTTTTTGCCTTCTGTTTAATCCACTTCATCAACGCGTCAGCATACTCATCTTTGTACTTTTTTGGATCCCACTCCTCGGTCATGCTGTCGATCAGAGTCAGCGCGAGATCCACTTCCTTATCGGAGATCTTGGCGGTCTCGGGCAGACCCAGGTCATTTGGGTTACGCAACTCATCGTTGAACCGCAGCAGGTTGAGTACCAACGCGTCAATATAAGGGTAGACTGCTGCCAGATATTCCTTGGTGCGCAAGACGACACGTGCGATGCCAACCTTACCTGACCTCTGCAGAACCTCACGCAGCAGCACGTAGGTTTTCTCGCTGCCTTTACTCGGAACGACATAATAGGGGGTCTCAAGGATCATCGGATTCAGCTCATCCTGGTTGACAAACATCTCAATTTCAATCGTTTTCGTCGCGGTGACCTTCACCTTGGCGAAGTCTTCATCACTCAGCAGCACATATTTGCCGGTCTCGTACTCGAAGCCTTTTACAATCCGGTCCCAGGGTACTTCTTCACCCGTAGACTCATTCACCCGCTCATACCGCACCCGACTGCTATCCTTGCTATCCAGCAGATTAAATTTCAGTTCACTTTTCTGTTCAGCGGTAACTAGTGCCACGGGGATGGATACCAACCCGAATGCTATCGAACCTTTCCATACCGGACGCATAAACGCCTCCTTCTACCTCTAAGAGTGCCAATGTTAGAATATTTCAATATTACTGGTTGGCGCGATGAAATGCAATGGAGACAATCAATGGCGCTTGAGACCTACAAAAGGAAACGCGATTTCACAAAAACATCCGAACCTGAGGGCAAGGTCATCGCCTCGCAGGGCAAGCTGATGTATTCCCTCCAGAAGCACGACGCGTCCCGGCTGCATTATGACCTGCGTCTGGAATGGGACGGGGTTCTGCTCAGCTGGGCGATCCCGAAAGGTCCCTCGATGGACCCTGCCGACAAGCGCCTGGCAGTCAGGGTGGAGGATCACCCGGTTGAGTACCGCACCTACGAAGGCACAATCCCGAAAGGCGAATATGGAGGCGGTACGGTGATGCTGCTGGATACTGGCACCTGGGAACCCTTGATGCCCGTCGATGAAGCACTACAGAAAGGTGAACTGAAATTCAACCTGCATGGCAAACGGCTGAAAGGCCGGTTCGTTCTGATACAGCTCAAGAATAGTGAGGATGCTAAAAATTGGCTGCTGATCAAGGAACGTGATGAATACGTGCTGGATGAGGCTGGACTTGATCAGTTTACAACCGGCGTCCTCTCCGGTCAGACGATGAAGGAGATCGCACAGGCAAACGCACCCGCACTGGACAAGCAACTACCACCCAAACGAAGAAAAGCATCAGGCACACTCAAAACGCTGACGTTGAAAACGCTCCTCAAACAAGGGCATGAGGAACTCCCATTCAACGAGGTACGGGTAAACCTGGCCGAACTACGGGAGAAGACGCCCTCTGGCGATCAATGGCTGCATGAAATCAAATTCGATGGCTATCGCATCGTCGCGTTTCTGGAGAATGGCAAGCCGAGACTCATGAGCCGGAATGGTCTGGACTGGACATCCAAGTTCACGTCTATCGCCAATAGCCTGGCTGACTGGCTCAATGGAACCAATGCCGTTCTGGATGGCGAGATCGTCGTTCTGGACGAAAACAACCGCTCTGATTTTCAATCATTGCAGCAAGCAATCAAAGACACCAGCAGCGCTGACTTAAAGTATATGGCCTTTGACCTGCTCGCTGTGGGCAGTACCGACCTGCGTGAGCTCCCTCTGCGCCAGCGCAAAGTACTTCTCAATCAACTGATGGACGACGCGCCGCCAGATATTGTCTATAGCCCGGAGGTCTCTGGCAACGGCCCTGCCCTTTCCGCACAATCATGCAATCAGGGACTGGAAGGGATCATATCCAAACTGGCTGAAAGTGCGTACCTGCCCGGCAGGGGTGGCAACTGGGTCAAGAGTAAATGCAGCAAGCGCCAGGAATTTGTCATTGTTGGCTATACCATCTCGGCGAAAGCGATAGGCGGCTTAAGCTCGCTGCTGCTAGGCTATTATGAGAATAAAAAGCTCGTCTATGCCGGCAGGACGGGCACCGGGTTCAAGGATCGCGATAAAAGCGAGTTGGTTGCCAGGTTGAAACCTATCATCATCAAGGAACCGACCGTCGACCTGCGCGGTGACAAACGGGCTGGCGAACAAATCGTCTGGGTGAAGCCGGAGCTCATCGCGGAAGTGCAGTTCGCTGAGTGGACGGATGATCATCTGCTGCGGCAAGCCAGTTATAAGGGGCTGCGGGAGGACAAAATGCCAAAATCTGTGAGCCGCGAGACGGCTGAAACGCCTGCCGAAACCGCTCCTCAACCGAAACGTTCCAGGAAAGCCAAACTGGCAGAGGTCAAGGTCGCGAACGTTCGGATCTCCTCACCGGACAAACTCATGTTTCCGGCTGACACGATTACCAAAGCTGAGGTGGCAGCCAATTATGACAATGTCGCAGCGCTTATGCTGCCGCATCTGCGCTCCCGACCGGTCAGCTTATTCCGGACACCGGACGGCATCGATGGCGAAGGATTTTTCATGAAGCACTACAACGCGCAAATGCCGGAAGTGCAACCGATCGAGATCGAAGAAAATGATGGCGATAAAGTGACTTACATGAGCATCGAAAGCAAGGCTGACCTGCTCGGTGCGGTTCAGATGAGTGCCATCGAGTTCCACGTCTGGGGATCACGGGTGAAGAAGCTTGAGCAGCCAGATATGCTGGTCTTTGACCTTGATCCAGATGAGGGGTTGACCCTGGATAAATTGCGCGGTGGCGTTAAAGATTTGCATGGTCTGCTGGAGGAGCTGAATCTGGAAGCATTCCTGAAAACCAGCGGCGGTAAGGGTTATCATATTGTCGTACCTCTGACGCCGAAAGCAGGCTGGGAGCAGGCGCGAGATTTTGCCAGGAATATCGCTGAGGTGATGGCGCAGAAATGGCCCAGGAAATATACGGCGAATATGCGCAAAGCTGAACGTAAGGGACGAATCTACATCGATTGGGTGCGCAATGGGCGCGGCGCTACCAGTGTGGCGCCCTATTCGCTGCGAGCCCGTCCGACCGCGCCGGTTTCCTGCCCGATCAACTGGGATGATCTCGGGAAAATCGCCCCGGCTGACGTCACACTCAAGACGCTTGAGCAGCACCTCAAGCATGACCCCTGGGCTGGATACTTTGATGTAAAACAAGCCCTGAAGTAGCACTCAACCAGAATACCTGTTCACCCCTTGACAACCCCAAAACATGCTGATAAACTAAAACTAGTTTGCATTACAAACTTGTTTACTACGGAGTTGCAATGGACAAGAACATTTCAGATTTTCGTAAGAGACCGCTGAAGTACTGGTTCAGCGACGGGATCGGTGAGCTGGTCCTCGGGTTGGTGATGGTGCTTGTTGGCGTGGTGTCTTTCATCAGCCATCTGTCGCCAGATGGCAGTCCTGCCAGCAGCGCGTTGGGCGGCAGCTTCCAGATGCTGGCCATCGTCCTGCTCATCGTAGGCGGACGCTACCTGATTGGCTATCTGAAAGCCCGCATTACCTATCCGCGTACAGGTTTCGTGAGTTATGAGAGAAAAGTCACATCCAAAGCCCGCTGGCTGGGCATGTTTCTCGGTTTGGCATTCGGCATTTTCTTCGGTGTCGTCACTAATTTCCTGATCAAGGCATACGGTACGCATTGGCTACTTTTCTACACCGGCACGGTGCTGGCATTGGTATTCGCTATCGCGGCATTCAAGAGCCAGGTCAACCGCATGTACGTGATGGCCATCATTGCGTTTAGCGCCGGTGCGTTTGCTGCCTGGGCACCAGTGCAGGAGTCGGTGAAATATTTCATCCTCTTTGGAATCATCGGCGCTGCCCTGATGTTGAGCGGCTGGCTGACCCTGCAACATTATCTTCGCAACACACAACCCGCGCCGGACAAGGGCCGGTAACCGATGTCTGACACCGCATTCGACTTCACAAGCGTTGATCGCCTGCTGCACGAGCCGGCACGACTAATGATCATTTCGCTGCTGTCTGCGGTCAAAGAAGCTGATTTTCTCTACCTCTTGCACGAAACCGGTCTGACGCGCGGCAATCTGTCATCGCATATCAGCAAACTGGAAGAAGCGGGGTACATCAAAGTTGAGAAGACTTTCAGGGGCAAGATCCCGCTGACGACGTTGAAACTGACCACAGCCGGCATTGAAGCCTTCACGGGGTATCGCGAACACTTGCGCCAGCTGGTAAAGAAACTGGACAAACAAATATGATGAACGAATTGGCAATAGAAACCAAGGAACTGAGCAAGTCATTTGGCAATTTGAAAGCCGTTGACCGCATTAGCTTCGATGTGTTCAAGGGTGAGATCTTTGGCTTCCTTGGACCGAATGGCTCAGGGAAAACCACCACCATCCTCCTGCTGTTGGGCTTGATGGGTGAGACATCCGGTTCAGCGAAAGTACTCGGATTTGACACAAAAACCAAGGCAGAGCACATCCGTGAGGCATCAGGCGCATTGATGGAGCACAGCGGTTTGTACGAGCGCCTGACCGCAAGTGACAACCTGGATTTTTACGCACGCGTCTGGCACATGTCAGCGGGCGAGAGGCAAGCCCGAATCAAGGAATTGCTGCAGAGTCATGGTTTGTATGATCGCCGCGATGAAATAGTCGCCGAATGGAGCCGCGGCATGAAGCAGCGCCTGGCAATTGCCCGCGCGATGTTGCACCGCCCGCAAGTCCTCTTTCTGGATGAGCCGACGACTGGGCTTGACCCGGTCGCAGCGGTTGAACTGCGTGAATATCTGCTCAATCTGGCCAAGCAAGGCGTCACATTATTCCTCAACACTCACAATCTGAGCGAAGCTGAAAAAATCTGTGATCGTGTCGCCGTCCTCCGACGCGGTCAGATTATCGCGCTTGGCACGCCCGCCGAGCTGGAGGTGAACAAGCACGGCGAGGTGATTGATGTCACCAGCGCGAATATCAGCGATGAAATGGTAGCACTCGTCAGTGGACTGGCAGGGGTGAAGGATGTGCGACGGACAACGAACGGTCTGGTCATTCAGACAGAAACCGGCTTTTCATCCGGTCTGTTAACCACAGTTTTGGTTCAGGCCGGCGCCAGCATTGATGAGATCAAGAAGGAAAAAGCATCTCTGGAAGCGGCATTTATGGAATTGATGGAGCAAGGTCATGATAAGTGATATCTGGACCGTCATGAGCAAGGAATTGAAGGAAATTTTACTGCGCCCGGCAACCCGCAAAGGCGGCTGGGTAAGTGTGGCGCTGATGATTGGCGTGTTCGGCGTCATGCTGCCCCTGCAAAATGGAACGGACTGGCTCAACACCCCAGTCAGCCTGGCTTTCTGGGCATGGCTGCCGATGTATTACACCATGAGCATCGTGCCGGACAGGTTCGCAGGCGAACGCGAGCGTCATACGCTTGAAACGCTGCTTGCCAGCCGCCTGCCCGACCTGGCTATTCTGCTTGGCAAACTTTTCGCCGCGGTAATTTACAGCCTGACGCTGATGCTGGCTGCAATATTAACCTCAGCCTTGGTTCTCAATATCGCTTATCGCGGATCGGGACTACTCTTTTACCCAGCCTGGCTGTTTTTCGGCTCAGTCCTGCTGGCTATCCTCACCTCCATGCTGACCGGCAGCCTGGCAGTCTTGCTCTCCACCAACGCGGATACCGGACGGGAAGTCCTGCAGAAGATGAATATCGCCTTTCTGGTGATCTGGTTCACGCCTGTGCTGCTCGTCCAGTTTCTGCCTGATTCGATTAAAGTCAACCTGATGGCTGCTGTCGCTTCAGCCAACTGGATTCAAATTGCGCTCCTTGGCGGGCTGGTGGTGCTGGTGATTGATGCTGTGCTGCTCGCGCTGGCGATCAATGGGTTCAAACGCAAGAAGATACGGCTGGTTTAGCAAGACTTCCCTAAGCAAAAGACAACTGCCGCAGTTCTGACTGCGGCAGTTGTGATTAGATTAATGGCTTAGCTGCTTACGATTTGCTTGGCGGCTCGACGATCTTGATGTGCAGATCGCGCAGTTGCTGCGGCTCCACCGGTGACGGCGCGTCGCCCATGACATCGCGGGCAGCCTGATTCTTGGGGAAGGCGATCACCTCGCGGATATTGGGCTCATCCGCCAGCAGCATGCATAAGCGGTCAATGCCGGGAGCGATACCGCCGTGCGGGGGCACGCCGTAGCTGAAGGCCTCCAGCATGTGACCGAAACGCTCCTTGGCGACTTCCACTTCCAGGCCGATCAGTTCGAAGACCTTTTCCTGCAGCTTCGGATCATGGATCCGGATCGATCCGCCGGCAACCTCGTAGTTGTTCAGCACCATGTCATACTGCTGACCGCGCACCTTGGTCATATCAACGTCAATCATCGGGATGTCTTCCGGCATGGGCGAAGTGAAGAGGTGATGGCTGGGGTCCCAGCGTTTTTCGTCCTCATTCCAGTTCATGAACGGGAAGTCGATCACCCAGCAGAAGGCCAGGATATTATTGTCGCGCAAGCCAAGCAGATCGCCTAGATGGACACGCAACCGGCCGAGGCTCTCATAACAAATGGCGGGCTTGTCAGCGACAAAGAGCAGCAAATCACCTTTTTCAGCTTCAAGCCGTTCCATCACCTGACGCAGGGTTTCCTCGCTCAGGAATTTGCTGAAGGACGAACGTTGTTCGCCTTCCCTGGGGATGGCAATGTATGCCAGGCCTTTGGCGCCAAACTGTTTCACGAACTCGGTCAGCTCGTCAATTTGCTTGCGGGAATAGTCACCCAGACCTTTGGCATTGATGCCGCGCACATGACCGCCCGACTGAACGGTATCCTCGAAGACCTTGAAACCGCAGCCTTGCGCCAGATCGGAAATATTCTTCAATTCAAGCCCGAAGCGCAGGTCAGGGTTGTCTTTGCCGTAACGCTCCATGGCGTCCTGATACTTGATCCGCGGCCAGGGGCTGGCGAACAATCGCTTCTGCGGCACTAGCTTCGCGACCAATTTCGTGAAGAGGTCCTCAGCCAATGCCATGACATCATCACGTTCGACGAATGACATCTCAAGGTCAAGCTGGGTAAATTCCGGCTGGCGGTCTCCGCGCTGGTCCTCATCACGGAAGCAGCGCGCGATCTGGAAATAGCGCTCCACGCCGGCAACCATCAGCAGTTGCTTGAGCTGCTGAGGTGATTGCGGCAAGGCGTAAAACTCACCGGGGTGAACACGGGAAGGCACCAGATAGTCGCGCGCGCCCTCGGGCGTGGTTTTAAACAGGATTGGCGTTTCAACCTCAAGGAAGCCGTGGTCATTGAGGTAACTGCGAATGAAGAACTCCATGTCATGACGCAGTTTGAGGTTCCTGCGCATACGCTCGCGCCGCAAATCCAGATAGCGGTATTTCAGGCGCAGATTCTCATCAACATCTTCGTCCTTATTAATAACAAATGGCAATGGATTCGCTCTGGTCAGGACATTGATGCTGGCAGCTTCAACCTCAATCTCACCGGTCACCATATTCGGGTTTTCCGAGCCGGCAGGCCGGCGGCGGATGGTACCAACCACCTGCACCACCCACTCCGAGCGGATCTCCTCCGCTACTTTTGCCGCGACTGGTGAGATCTCGGGGTTGGCGACAACCTGAACAATGCCAAACCGGTCGCGCAGGTCAACAAAAGTGACCCCGCCATGGTCGCGCTGTCTGTGAACCCAGCCCGCGAGGGTGACTTCCTTGCCAATCAATGCTGGCGTTAATTCTCCGTTGTTATGCGTTTTGTACATGGTGGTCTCCGGCGAAATGCTATTGAAATTAACAGAATGATTATAAGCCAAAACTACCGGTCAGCCTCAACATCTGTCTGTTTTTTCACCCCGCAACGAGCGAAATGTTATTACAGAAACCTGCTTCGGTATAATTAATCTGTCACATTATCCATGACAACCCCTACACAGGAGTGCAGCATGTCCCAATTGAACTACTTTTTTAAACCAGCCGGTGTCGCCTTGATTGGCGCCTCCAGCAACCCCGAGAAAATCAATTATGGCATCCTGGAGAACATGATCTCCTTTGGTTACCAGGGCAAGGTTTACCCGGTCAACCCGAGCGCCGATCAGATCCTTGGCTTGAAATGCTACAAGGATATCAGCGCTGTGCCTGACCCGGTGGAGCTGGCTGTAATTGCCATCCCGGTGAAATATGTTGCCGGCGCGCTTGAGGAATGCGGCAAACGCGGGTTGAAGGCAGCCACGATCATCTCCGGCGGGTTCAAGGAAGTTGGCGCGGAAGGCGCGCTGCTCGAAAAAGAACTGGTTGAGATTGCCCGACGCTACAACATGCGCCTCATTGGCCCCAACTGTGTCGGCACGGTTGACCTATACTCGGGATTGAACTGCACATTCATCCGCGGACTGCCGGATAAAGGGCATATCGGATTCGCCTCGCAATCCGGCGCGATGTGCGGAGCGGTGGTTGATTATGTGATCGAACGCGGCATCGGTTTTTCCTATTTTGTCTCAATGGGCAACGAAGCGGACGTGACCGAGACCGATTTGATCGAGCATATGGCGAATGACGAGAATACCCATGTCATCGCCGCCTATGTAGAGGGAATCACCAACGGCGAACGATTTATTAACGTTGTCAGCAAAGTGACGCGCAAGAAACCGGTCGTCATCCTCAAGGGCGGGCACTCGGAAGCGGGCGCCCGAGCCGTATCTTCGCATACCGGTTCACTGGCTGGGAGTTACACCGCCTACCTGTCGGCTTTCCAGAAGGCGGGCGTGATTGTCGCGGAAAGTGCACAGGAGCTGTTCGATATCGCCAACGCGCTGGCTATCCAGCCGCTGCCGCGTGGTAACAAGGTCACCATTGTGACAAATTCCGGCGGACCCTCCGCCCTGGCATCGGATGACCTGGCCGCGCATAATCTGGCACTCTCAAACCTTGCTGAAGAGACGACGAGCGAGATCCGCAAGTTCGTGAACCCCAGCGCGCAGGTCGCCAACCCGATCGATCTGCTTGGCGGCGCCATGCCCGGTGAATATGCCATGGCATTGCAGCACGCGCTGCGCGATCCAGCAACTGACACGGCTTTGATGATCACGGTCCCCACATCGGTGGTTGATATGAATGACGTTGTCACCGAGGTCAGCGCAGCTGTCAAGGACAGCAGCAAGCCGGTTTTGCTCTGCCTGATGGGTGACCGCTCCATTCGCGAGCCGAGGCTGAAATTCCAGCAGAACGGGCTGCCAGTCGTGCAGTTCCCTGAACAGACCGGCGTCGTCATCAGTTCCATGCTGGGGTACAGCCAGATCCGAGATCGGGCTCCCCGTTTGAAACCGCAGGTTGAACCCGTCGACCCGACAGTCAGATCCGAATTCCTTGAGCTGATCAGCAAACAGAAGCATCTTGGCGAGCTGGAAACCAGACCTTTGCTCCAGGCATACGGCATCCCGCTCGTGCCTGGCAAGCTGGCTGGTTCAGCGGAAGAAGCTGCAGAGGCTGCGGCTGAAATTGGCTTCCCGGTTGTGATGAAAATAGCTTCGCAGGACATCCTGCATAAGTCAGACGCGGGTGGTATTCTGCTGAATCTGGCCGATAAAGCCGCTGTTCGCGATGGCTACACGAATATTATGCAAAAAATAGAGTCGTCGCACCCTCAGGCACGCCTGGATGGGGTGATGATCGAAGCAATGGCAGCCAAGGGAACTGAAGTCATTATCGGCATGCGGCGTGACGTCCAGTTTGGTCCGTTGATGATGTTTGGTCTGGGAGGTATCTATGTTGAACTGTTCAAGGATATTGCCTTCCGGCTGGCACCACTGACCATCGATGACGCGCTGGAAATGATCGAAGAAACCAAAGCCGGGAAGCTCCTGGGCGGGCTGCGCGGCGCGAAGCCTGGCGACAAACACGCCATCGCTGAAGCGCTGGTCAATCTGGGGCGCCTGGCGCTCGATTTTCCCGAGATTGAGGAGATTGAGATCAACCCGCTGCTGGTGTATGAAAAGGGTGTGCTGGCGCTCGATTCCCGCGCCATAGCCGCCTGATTATGGTAAACTCTAACCACTTTGCTTGATGGAGGCTCTTATGCAGGTTTGTACTGTTTGCAGGTTTGATAACGCTGACACCGCCCGTTATTGCGCGAAATGCGGCGCGGACTTGAAGCAGGTCTCCGGTCAGGCTGTCGCTCTGGCGAGTATGCTTGCCAATCCGCGGGTCAACAGAGTCCGCATCGTGATTGCTGAAGAAGCCTGCCCCGCCTGCCAGCGTGCCGAAGGCGCGTATGAACGAGCTGCGGTACCTGCCCTGCCCGTTGAGGGATGCTCATGCGCCAATGGCTGCACCTGTCATTATGAACCGTATTTGAATGAGATTTACCCCTAGAACGGGATGTAACCTGAAGACAGAGCACCTTGCCAGCAAGGTGCTTTTTTATATCATGCCGCGTAAGCTGTTGAGCGCGGCAGCAGTGCCCTGCGGATCCTCAAGCATCGGCATATGCGCTGCCTCAGGCAGCGTGACTAGCACTGAATATGGCGCGAGCCGCGCCATTTCGCGCGCGTGTTCGGCAGGTATCAGGGTATCCGCAGCGCCGGCAAGGACCAGTACAGGAACCTGAATGGACCGGAGCAATGCCGAGGAATCAGGGCGGTTGGCCATTGCTTCCAGCGCGCCTGCCACACCCAGGGGGTGCTGCATTAGTATCAGTTCGGTCAGCGTCTTTTTCACGCGAGGCGAATTGGTCACACGACCAGGCATTTCTTCAGCCACCGCGCGCAAGTCACCCGTTTCGCGCACGGCTGCCGCGGTGCTGAGCCGCCGGGCATGTTGCTCGGGGCGGTCAGGTAATGGGAATGAGGCAACCAATGCCAGCCCCAGCAGACGCTCTGGATAAGATTCAGCGAATCGAAAGGCGATATACCCGCCCATCGAATGGCCGGCCAGAATCACCTTATCGAGAGCCAGATCGTCCATCAGCCGCAGAACATCAGCCGCCATGTCTTCCAGCCAGTACGAATGCTCAACGACTGGAGAACTGCCAAATCCGCGCAGATCGGGCCGAATGACCCGGAATTGATGTGTCAGCAGCGCTGTCACATCGTTCCAGATCGAGCGATCAAAGGGATAACCGTGCAGAAGCACCAGCGGCAATCCCATGCCCTGGTCTGAATAGCTCAAACTAACCGTCGCGCGTCCTGTCATTTCAGCCTTCAATCAGCGATTTCACAAAAGTCTTTGCCTGGTGGATATCCGTTACCACACCAGCCGCTTGTTCTTCTTCCAGTTTTCGTAAAATTTCCCCGAGGCCAGGCCCTGCCTGAACGCCAAATTGACGCATGATCTGGTCGCCGTCGAGCAGCTTACGCGGGCTGATCACATCCTCCTGACTGTTGAACCAGGCATCCATGATCTGCTCCGCGGCGGTCAATATCCGCTTCCACCGAGGCTCGTCTGTGAGCGGGACTCCTGCTTCCATTGCCCGGGCAACCATAAGCAACGCGATATAAACGCCCGCTTGCCCGCAGCGTTTGAAATAGCGGTGCAAATACCTGTTAAGGTCTGTTGAATTGTGCTGGAGGTAATCCTCAAAATCGTTCGCATGACTGGCGGCGGCAGCGATCAGCCGTCCTTCCGGCACGCTCAGCGCGTAGGCGGCAGCGATCTCTTCCACCGGTTGCGCATCTCCAGCCATATGCAGCAGGCTGAGTTTCAGCAAACTTGCCTGATCACGGCCCTCGATGATCTGCTCCCGCAGAAAATCGCTGATCTGTTGTTTGTGTCGTCCCAGATGTATCAGAACCTGACTGATCAGCAGGTTGCCGCTAGTGCCCGCATCATGCCCAAATGTCAGCCACGAGAGCAAGGTATCGAGATGGGACATGAGAGGCAGGCTGCGGCTGAGCAGGTCGGTTGTCAGCGTCGGCAGCGTCTCCCCTGTCAGCTCCAGGCGAGTCACCAAGGCCAGCGCTGTCGCGGCGTTGCGCAAACTGAGCATTTTGAAGAGCTGGTCGCGGCGGCGCTCGATTGAGGTTTCGCCCAGGCGGTGCCGATCATTTTTCGCCGCAGCCAGCGCGTGAGGGTCAATTCGCATGCCAAACTGCACGGCTATGCGCAGTAAGCGTAGAATTCGCACGGGGTCATTGCTTATCGAGGCTGGCGAACACAGCCTCAACATTTTTTCCTGTAAGTCCCGACCGCCTTTGAGCGGGTCGATATACATCCCGGGATCGTCCACATCCATAGCGATGGCATTGACGGTAAAGTCGCGTGCGGCCAGATCTTCATCAATGCCGGCGCCCTGCATGCGGGTTAAATCGACAATCAGCCGTTTCTCGCCCCCGCCGAGCAGGACGCGATAGGCGCCCCTGCCGGCATCCATGACATAAAACGCAGCACCATTGGCGTTGGCAAACGACCGCGCCAGTTTTACCAGGTCACCATCGCCGACAAAATCGAGATCGTAGATCGGCAGGTCAAGCAGGGAATCGCGGATGGCTCCTCCGACCAGATACAGGTGCTGATCCGGCTGTTTAAGGCGCTTCAGTTGCTCGAGGAGAAACTTTACCTGACCGCTTTGCAGATCATTCATAATGACCGGCAGAGGATTTTTTCCGAGCCTGTTCGTACTTGTCTATATCGACAGCCCCCACGAAGGGCAGGTTGCGGTAATAGTCGTCAATATCGAGCCCATAGCCAAAGACAAACTTGTTCGGGATCGTGAAGCCGCAATACTTGATTGGAATCTCGACTTCCCTGCGCTCAGCCTTGTCCAGCAGCGTACAGACCGCCAGGCTTAGCGGCCTGCGCAGCGCGAGCAGCTCCAGGACGGATGAGAGTGTGTAGCCGCTGTCGACAATATCCTCGACCAGCAGCACGTCATGGTCGCTGATATCGGTATTCAAGTCCAGTGTGATGCGCACCTGCCCCGAACTCTCGCGGGTCCCGACGCCATAGGAGGTAATGGCCATGAATTCGATGGCGTGCGGGATGGAGATCTGCCGCATCAGGTCGGTCAGAAACATGACGCCGCCGCGCAGGATACAGATCAGCAAGAGTTGCTTACCGCGATAATCCTGGCTGATTTGCGCGCCTAACTCCGCGATACGGGTCCGTAGAGCTTCCTCTGAAATCAGCACTTCATCGATGAATTCGGTGTATTCGATCATGTCTCAACTCCGTGGAACTTCGTGATGCTCCTTGCAGCGTGCTTCGTACATTTCAGCGGCGCCAACAATCACGACAGGGTCGTCATAGGACGCGGGTTTGCCATTCACGAGCCGCTGGGTGCGGTTCGCGGATTCACCGCAGACCATGCAAATGGCGGAAAGTTTGGTCACCCGGTCGGCGACAGCGAGCAACAGCGGCATACTGCCGAAAGGTTCAGCCCTGAAGTCGGTATCCAGCCCGGCAATAATCACACGGATGCCGCGCGACGCCATACCCCTGACAACCGGCACGATGCCTTCATCAAAGAATTGCGCCTCATCAATACCCACCACGGTCGTGTCCGGCTTCAGCAGGGTTTCAATCACCATGGAAGACTCGACAGGCACGGCATCGAAGTCCGATCCGGAATGCGAAGTCACCTTGCCGGCCTGGTAGCGGTTGTCGATGATAGGCTTGAAAACCTGCACCTTTTGTCTGGCAATCACCGAACGGCGCAGCAGACGTATCAACTCTTCCGTCTTACCGCTGAACATGGACCCGCAAACGACTTCTATGGAACCCTGATGATGCATGATTGACCTTTCGGAAGGTGATATTTGCTGAATTTTACACCAGTACAGGCTGATATAAAACTGTCCCCTCAACTATTGAGGGGACAGTGACTAATCGTGTGCGAATTAACTTTCAGATTTTTCGACGATTGGTTCGGGCAGCTCGTAACCCATTGACTTGAGCTGTTTTTTCATGTCAATCAGAGACTTGCGGCCGAAGCCTTCGATGTCCAGCAAAGCCTGCTCGCCGCCCTTGAGGCGTTCGATCGCTTCGCCGACGGTTGTGATATTGGCTTTTGCCAGCGCTTCGACTGCGCGGCTGGTGAGTTCGAGCTCAGCAATCGGACGGGCGGGTGAGGTGCGGGCGTCTTCGCGGCTTTTCTTCTGGTCAATGAACTCCTGGCGAGCCTGGAGCTTGCGATAGAAGCGATCGACCTGACCTTCAACGTCGAGGATGCGCTGCTGCTGACCGGTGAAGAAGGGGTGGCAGTTGGAACAAACTTCAGTCCGGATTTCGGGCTTGGTTGAACCGGTTTCCCAAGTGTTTCCGCAGGCGCAGGTCACCTTGGCGTTCGGGTAGTATTTGGGTTGAATTTCTTTTTTCATTTTCTAGATAGCCTTTCCTGGCATATACAAGGATTCATAGCCGCTCGTGCGGCCTGGGCCTTGTGAAATAGTCTTACTGCTCCACCTGCTCGGGAACGACAGAGACGCGTTTCCGACCGGTTGGTAGGGTTTCATAACTGACGATGCCATCAGCAACCGCGAACAAGGTGTCGTCGCGACCGACTTTGACATTCATGCCAGGTTTGATACGGGTGCCGCGCTGGCGAACGAGGATATTGCCGGAAATGACAAATTCACCGCCGTAGCACTTTACACCCAGACGTTGTGAGTTACTGTCTCGACCGTTGCGGCTGGAACCGCCACCTTTTTTATGCGCCATTTTATTTCTCCATTTCTATCTTGTCGATCACAAGACGGGTGTATTTCTGTCTGTGTCCCGTTTTCACGCGGGAGTGTTTCTTGGGGCGATATTTGAAAACGATCAATTTCGGCCCCATCTCGAGCGCGTCCACTTTGGCGGTTATTTTCGCGCCCTTGAGGGTCGGTGTACCGACAGCGACATTGTCGTCATCTGCCAGCAGCAGGACGTTTTCGAGTACAACTTCGTCACCGACTTCTTTGGATAACAGGTCCACGACAATTGTGGATCCTTCGACGGCTTTGTACTGCTTGCCGCCATTTTCGACGATTGCGTATTTCATTTTTTCTCCAATCTTCACTTCACCGTTTCATCGCGCCAGATGATTGCGCGCCATATCGCGGGGAAGTTGGCTTGATCTTTTCTTCCACCCGGGAAGAAGGCAAGGGTGAATTATACATGCCGTGCCAGCGGCTGTCAACGGCAATATTGCCTGTTATGGCACTCAGACGTACCAAACTGACCCAATAGTCGCATGGAAAATTGGGTCAGCAAGGTAAACACGCAAGGTCAGATGATCTTCAGGCTGTGCAGGAAGACGATGACCAGCAGCACAGGTGTTACGAAGCGCAGGACAACGAGCAGCGCTGACACAATGCCGCGGTTGTTCAACGTCCCGTTATTCGTCAGGGCAGCAAACAATTTCTCTTTGCCCCAGAACCAGCCCGCGAACAGGGCGATGAACAAACCGCCAATCGGCAGGGTGATGTTGGACGATACAAAGTCGAAGAGGTCAAAGAAGGACAGACCGAACGGCTTGACATCTGCCAGGGTGCTGCTCGAAAGAGCAGCCATGGAGCCGAAGGCACCCAGCGCGATGATTGACACGGTTGTGAGCACCTTCCTGCTCATTTTGACGCGTTCCTGCAGGAAAGTGACGAGCGCTTCGACCAGTGAAACCTGCGCCCCGATGGTCGCGATGAACGACAGGACGAAGAAGATGATCATGAAGAACTGGCCAAACGGCATGGACGCGAAGACCGTCGGGATCGTGATGAACAACAGCGGCGGCCCGGCATCGGGTTTGATTCCCATGGCGAAGACCGCCGGGAAGATGGCGATACCAGCGAGGAGCGCGATGCTCATATCAGCCAGCGCCATTTTGACCGCGTTATTCGGGATGTTGAGATCCTTGGGGAAGTAGGAGCCGTAGGTCATCATGACCCCCATACCGGTCGAGAGCTTGAAGAATGCCAGACCGACAGCAGACAGGATCACCGGCGCTGTCAGAGCGGAGAGATCCAGACGGAAGAGGAACTCAAGCCCCGCCGAAGCGCCCGGCAGCGTCACACTGCGGATCGCCACCACGACCAGCAGGACGACAAGAATGGGCAGCAACAGCTTCGTCGCCCGTTCAATGCCCTTCGAGATGCCGAGGGAGATGATCAGGCCAATGATTGCAAGGTCCAGCCATTGCACCACCAGCGCGGTCACCGGATTGGTGATCAGCGAGACAAATATGCCCTCTGTGACTGCCGCATCCGTTGTGAAGATGCTGCCATCGATCGCCTTGGGAATATAAGCAAGAACCCAGCCGGATACCTCGGTGTAGAAACTAAGAATTAAAAATGAGCCTAAAATACCAATCGTTCCAATCAACCACCAGGGCGCCTTGCTCTTCGATTCTTTGCGGAAGGCGTCGATCGGGTTCGCGGCCGCCGTCCTGCCAATCGCGTGCTCACTGATCAATACCGGCAGTCCCAGCAGGAAGACACTCAGGATATAGACCAGGATAAACCCCGCGCCGCCGCTTGTGCCGGTCATATAGGGAAACTTCCAGATATTCCCCAAACCGACCGCTGAACCCAGTGTTGCTGCCAGCACACCGAGCTTTGAGGTAAACAGATCCCGGGCTACGGAACCTTTTACCTCCTGTTGTGGTACATCTCTTGCTGAACTCTTCTCCATTTGCATAACTCACCTCAAGTGTGAAAATAAAAAAATCCCGCTCTGTCGCGGGATTTTTTGGTGGATTAGGTTTGACTTACTTAAATCAAATCGCTTCCGCGGCAGACTTTGGCGGGATGCGGGTAAACCAATAGTAATAGCTGGAGCTTGTGATCATAGCTTAATAAAGATGTTTATACGATATTCGAAATAAAAAGTCAACTACCAAAATTTTTGAACTACGGAAGAGCTTATTTCAATCGTCTGAAGTCGCCATCCCTGATCGTCACACCGCTGGCATCCAGGTGCTCGAGGAAGGCCAGTCCGTATTTGCGGCTGCTCTGGAATTTGTCTCTGAAACTGGCTACCGATACCGGCTGGCCAGCCTTCAGGTCTGCCATGGTCGCAGCAAGTATATGATCGTACTCTCTCTTTCTGAATAGCACTTCAGTATTCAAGCGGACGAGCTCGCCCTGGAAGATCAATGCTCCGAATAGTTCTTCTCCCAGCATATCAGTGACTTCCTTGACGGAAGGCGGTTGAAATTTTTTCTCATCAAACTCGGCCTGCAACTTACGGAGCAACACCTGCTGCTCCTGTGAGAACTGAATCTGATGTTCGGGCAGACGCACCATGCCCTGCGCTTCTGAAAGAATTCCCCGGCAGTCCATGATGCCAAGCAAAGCATTGAACCGTTTGGTTTGCAACTGCAGCCGGCTTTTCAGTTCTTCCTTCCTGATGCCGAGCCGCAACGGGAAATGCTTGTGGTAATCTGCCAGAATTTTACGGATGGTGTGCGTCAATTCAGTGTATTTGTTCTGAGAGACGATCAGGTGCTGCGGGGTAAGGCTCCCCTCCTCCAACGCTAGCACATCGCCCTGGGTGACGAGCTCCGTAAGTATCGGAAGGACGTCCTCGAAAGCGCGCATTGCCCTGACAACTTCCTCAGAGGTGGTCACGCCAAGTTTATCCATCACCGCGAGCACAAGTTCTTCAGGGCTGCCGCGGAGCAGGGTCTCAAAGTGATTGATCACATTTTCGTCAAATCGTTTATGTTTGCGGCGCGCGTCGGTCGCGAGAACCTCGCCTCCGCCGATCGTCTCGCCAGGTGAAGGGATGCGCAGGATGTAGCGATCACCCTTGACCGCGACCACTTCACTCTCGAGTTCAAGCTGAAGCCAGCCGTCAGCGCCTGGCTCAATTTCCTCCGAGCCGATGATCCGCACCCTGGCCGGCACCTCAGCGGTGCCGAGATACAGCTTGACCCAGGTGTTATGCCTGAGCGGGTGCGAGGCATCCGGCAGCAACCTGAAATGCACATCGAGCCGGTATGCCGGCTGATACTGGCCTGGTTTAGCCAGCACCTCGCCGCGGTAGATCTCGTCCACATCAATACCCGTCAGATTGATGGCAGTCCTTCCGCCGGGTTGCGCCTGCTGCACTTTTCGTTTGTGGTTCTGAATCGTCCTGATCCGTCCGGTACGTCCGGAGGGCAGGATGACCACTTCGTCTCCCAGGCTGAAGCTGCCATCCAGTAAGGTACCCGTCACGACCGTGCCAAAACCGGCAATCGAAAAGGTACGGTCAATTGGCATGCGAGGTTTGGCTTTGTCCGCCTTGGGCGGCAGATTCTCCATTAAAGCGGCGAGCTGCTGCTTGAGTTCATCCAAACCCTCACCGGTCCGGGCAGAAACGCGCAGGATCGGCGCGTCGGCAAGGATGGTGCCTTTGACGACATCGGCAATGTCAGCCTCGACCAGATCAAACCAATCCGAGTCATTGATCAGATCGGATTTTGTCAGCACGATCAACCCGCGCCTGATTTGCAGCAGGTCGATGATTGCCAGATGCTCACGCGTCTGCGCCATCACGCCTTCATCGGCAGCAATTACGAAGAGTACCGCGTCAATACCGCCAACCCCTGCGAGCATATTCTCAATGAAATCACGATGACCGGGGACGTCAACGATGCCGACTTCCTCGCCATTTGCCAGTTTAAGCCACGCGAAACCCAGGTCAATGGTCATTTCGCGCGCTTTTTCTTCCTTCAGACGGTCGGGATCTATGCCGGTCAGCGCGGCAACCAGAGTTGATTTGCCATGGTCGACATGGCCGGCAGTTCCGATGACATGCATGGTTGACTACTTGTTGTAGCTGTCGATCACCTTCTGGGTGGAATCGACCCAGTGTTCAATCGTCGCCGCCAGGCTTTGGACATTCTTGAAGTTATCCGCGGTATATTGCTTGAGCATGTCCTTGACTTCGTCGAACTGTTCCTCCAGAACGACCAGCCGGTCATTGTTCTTGTCCGCCTGACGGAGGTTCTCACGATGCAGGTCTTCCTGCGTGAGCATCATGTTGGTCCATTTTTTCTGGTCTTCTGCTTTGTACGTCACCCACTCCTGACGGAAGCGCTCCTCAACCAGCCGCTGCATTTCTGTGATTTCGTTCACCCGGCGTTCAAAGCGCTGCGAGACGTCTTCAAAGGACGTCTGAGCGTGACGCAATTCTTTCGTGGTCACATCCATGGCTTCGAGTTGCGCGTCAATGGCTTCGGACTGGCGGTTAATTTCTTCAAAGTGCTGCGCCCACTCTTCCCAGACGCGTTCCTGCTCGACCACCATCAGGTTTTGCTTTTCGATAAACGCGTTCTGTGCCTGCCGGCGCTCACCCTCAGCGGCATAAATTTCATTGCTCCGCAGTTCGATCTTGCGGATGGTGTCGATACTGATTTCGAGGCGGCCGCGATATTCCTCAAAGCGCTTGCGCAGTGCCGCGAATTCGGTCTGCAAGTCGGTGATGCGCTTGGAGTCCTGGCGCTGGATGTCGTCAAACATGCGCTGTCCGCGTTTGGTTTCATCCTCGCTGCGCTGGCTCTGCAGGATCGTCGCGCGCAATTCATCGATCAGCCGCATCAGCTTGGCATCTTCGTCCACCCGGGTTTGAATCGCCTTGCGAACTTCCGGCATCGGGTCTTCTGTCTTGCGCAGTTCGTTCAGAGATTTATTAATCACCTCAAAGTCATTGCGGCGGGATTTTTCTGCCTCCCGGTTGTATTCTTCGCGACGTTTTTCCGAAAGGTCTATCAATTTGGCAAAATCGACTTTGGCTTGCGCCAGCGCGCCTTCAAATTTCTCGATTCTGGTTTGCAGAATCGGCAATTGATTGAGTTCATTGGTCAGTTGATTGATCTGCTTCGGTTGATTGACCATGTTGTTTGACAAGATGGCCAGCTTGTTTTCCAGGTCAGAAATCTGAGCTTTATCCTTGCGGCGCTCATCCTCCAGCCATGCCAATCTCTTTAAAATCTGTTCATTATCCATAATCGCCTCATCAGGGACTGGTGCGCATTCGATTCATTTCTTTATCAGGAAGTAAAAAATTATTATACCAAACGGGCATTTGCGCTCATAACAAGAGCTGATAGCTTTTGAGCAAATTGAAGATCATCGGCAGAACCAGCCGGGGGAAGGTGCCAATGAGAATTAACAGCAATATGCCGATAGAAATCAGTGTGATCTCGCGATAATCCTCGAGCAGACGCGGTGCGCCGGTGCGTCTGGTCATGAAATAGACGGCCCTCGCGCCGCCTGCCAGGAGAAAGACGGTTGCCAGGAGCAGGAGGAAGGGGAATAACAACCGCAGCTCACCGCCCTGCTGGGTTATCGCGACCACCAGTGAGAAGTTACCGAACAATGGCAGCCCTGCAACGCCGGCAAGCGATACAACCACACCAGCGAACGCGAGCGGTGACTGGATGGCGGCGTCCGTCAGACCGGCATAGTCCAGTGTGTTTGTGCGCTTGAGCAGAATGCCCAGCGACAAGGCGAACAGGCCGAACGCGACCAGCCTGACAGGGATCAGGCTGAGGAAGGTCAGATAACCGGTGGTGTTGAGCGGCGAGATTGCGATCAGCGCCACACCAATGCTGAAGCGGTAAGCCATCGCGAAGAGACGCGGCAGGCTGGACTGGAACATCGCGAATGTGCCCGAAGTGAGCACAACCACCAGCCCGACGGCATGCAGGCCCAGCGAAAAGCCGGGCATATTCCGCAGCCAGGAATAGGCGTTGATGAAGTCAAGCAGCAGGAGGAGCACGGTAGTCGAAAGCGCGGCGAGAATGAAGCCCCCGATATAAGGATGCACCTCGTCCATCAGTCCCGCCACCCAGGCGCTGACCGGGAAGACTGCCAGCCAGAACACAAAACCGATCACCAGCAATGCCACAGCTTGCGTGAGCAGCATGGGATCGGAGAGGTTGACCTGCACCCGTTCCGCCGCCCAGCCCGCCAACAAGATGAAGGGCATCCCCATTGTCAGGTAAGTCAGATAGCGCATGACACCTTTGCGCTGTCCAGCCCCTGGCGGCGCGGCGATCGGCACCGAGAGCAGGACGATGACTTCAATTAGCATGGCTGAATAGAGGAACGGCTCGACGGAGAGCGCCGCCGCGGAAATCGAGAGGATCAGCAACCCTATCGGTACCAGCAAACGGTTCAGATGCTGGACGCTGGCGCCGAAGAACCAGAACGCGCCGAACAGGTAGATCAGGGTCAGGATGGTGCGATCAGCATCGTTGATCAGCAGCCGGCGACCGAAGAACGTGATCACCGGTGAGATTGCCAGACTGAGCGGGCCGACATCAAAGACCTCGCCAATTGGCATCAGCATTGCCATGATCGCGAGAAGCAGACAAATGGTGGTGGCGATGCCAATCACCAGCAGGTAGTAACGGCGGATCAGCAAGAGGAGTACGGACAAAACTGCCGGCGCGAAGATCCAGATCACAACCGCGTTCATGCCAGTTCACTCCCGCCGCTGTTAGAGGAAAGGTATGTGCCGACAAGGGCGATGCCAAGGTTGATGACCGCCAGCAAGCCAGTCACCAGAATCGAGTTCTCAACCGAGGCGTAAATCACCTCAAAGCCGGACAGAATCGTCAGCAGCGCGAACACAACCCGCAATTCATGCGTGGCGATGCCTATCTGCATCACCCCCACACCAATGAGAATGAACCCGCCCCAGACCATGACCAGCCCGGTCGGGAACCATTTGACGATTTCAGGCGCGATGGCAAAAACCAGCAGCCAGACCATCGACGCCAGCACAAGCTGAAAGATATTGCCGAAAATGCCGGGGAAGGGATCTTTGACTTCCTCATCGGGCAGACTGGAGCCAATCAGCGCGCAGCTCATCAATCCAATAACCAGCTTGACCGCAGCCTGACCAGGCGTCCATACCAGGCTGATCAACCAGAAGACAGCCAGATACTGGATTGCCAGCACTATGATCGATACGCGCCATTTCATGCCAACCAGCAACAGCAAACTGGTAGCCATGATGATCACGACGGCCAGAATCGAAACGCTTGAAGCGCTCATGGTCTTGCCACCAGAGAACGAACAATGCTCATAATCAGAAGTATGAATACCAGCGACCAGACGAACCCCGCGTTGCCCTCCAGGTTGGACTGGAAGGAGGTCATCACTCTGGAAACCGTGCCGTAGACCAGGCTGCCCAGCCGCAATATCGCTGAAGCGATCGCGTCGGGGTGGATGAAAGCCAGAAAACGCTCAAGCCGAGTTGTTATCCAGGAGAGTTGCGGTTGAGGTTTTGGCGTCAGAAGCCCAGGTCTGACGAGCCTAATGATCATCAGGACAGCCAGAACCAGCAGCGCCGGCAAAGTGACCCACGCCAGAGACAATAGTGAAAAAGTAAATGTGTTCAGGAAGAGCATCCCGATCGTCGTTGCCGCCAGAAAAGCATGGCCCAGGTAATACATGGTCCGCACCCAGCGTTCGGACTCAGTCAGAAGCGATCTGTCACGCAGCAGGTTGATGACGAATTCTGGCAGAAACAACATCGGAACGATGACCGCGAGCGCCAGCGGAAATGGCGACTGCAGCAAGCCCTGCCAGGCTAAGGCGCTCAGACTGAAAGGCAGCCCGCTGACCGCATAGGCAATGATCAACGGGAAAACCAGAAGTCCCGCGGCACGGTTGACGTAGAGTGAGAAAGATGCGCCAGCAATGAGCATCAACAGCAGAAAGATCAGTGCAGACTGCTGCGCGCCAAATAAGAATGCCAGCAGGATCAAAAGACTGTGGAAATAGATCCATAATCTGAGCTTTACGGCAGGCTTGCGCTCCAGCAGCCAGTAGATCGAACTCAGGACGAGCAAGGTGATCAGCAGCGGGGTCAGGTTGACTCCCCAGAACTCACGAGTCGCCGGGCTCGAAAGGCGCAGCAGCAAGGACAACCCCGCGACCTGATTACCGAGCAGGATGACGATCGCCAGGATCGGACGCTTGGCCCACAAGAGCTCAAACCGGAGGATGGCGGGAATCAGCAAACCGCGCAGGACAGCCGCAAAGAAAATCAGACCCACTGCTTTGTCATTGGCGCTGCCGAGAATGAAGGGTTGTCCTGGCACCGTGGACGCGGTGGCGACCAGGATCAGCGCGTTCGGCAGCAAGCGCACGATCAGGCTGATCAGAACGCGCGACCGCGCATCGTCGGCTTCATTCTCCGTGAGGAGAATGACCGTGACGAGCAGGTCGAGCGTGGTAATGGCGACCACGAACGCCAGCGGGGTGGATGCCATGACCGCCAGGATCGAAAACGCCATCAGCAGCACCACGTTGCCGGGATTGAATTGGATCTCCGAACCGCCGATCCAGGCCGGCGCAACCAGCAGCGCGGAAAGCAGCACGACCGACAGGCTGAATCCCAGCGGCCAGGAGGTGGCGTCGATCTGATAGCCGATGAACGACTGGATCTCTGGAATCGCGTTCCAGTCAAGGATATTCAGGGCGGGGAATGTCACCCAGCGCGCCACCAGAAAATAAACGACCGCGAAGGCGGAGCCAACCAGAGCGATCAGCCAGGGGTAGCCAGGCCTCACTTTTGATAAATTGAGGATGGTGATCAGGACGTAGCTGATGGTCAGTAAAAAGACCGGAGCGATCGATAACATTGGCTCGAATCAAATCACCTGACCGGCTGTGCGGTGGAGATACATCCCTTCTCCTCTGCCGCCGTGCCAGATTTCACCGTCAACAATGAGTTTTCCGCGCAGGAAGACTTTTTCAGGCATACCTTTCAGTTGCCAATGTTCGTAAAGATTGTAGTCGGTACGCTGTCGGGATACCTGCCAGCCATATTCAACTTCTTTTTCAGGGTTCCAGATCACAATATCAGCATCCGCTCCGGGGATGAGGCAGCCCTTACGCGGGTATAAACCAAAAATCCGCGCGGGATTCGCGCAATGTGTGCGGACGAATTGTGTCAATGACAGATGCTGACCGCCGATAGCTTTCGTCCACATCACAGGCATGCGATCTCCCAGCCCTGGGATGCCATTCGGAATCTTCGTAAAATCGTTTTTGCCCAATTCCTTACCTGGCACCGCGAATGGCTTGCCTTCGTATTCAATTGCAACATCGCCGTGATTGAAGAAGGGACAGTGATCGGTGCTCACGACCTGGATCACACCGTCAGAGAGGCCCTGCCACAACCCCCGCTGATCTTTGACCTGCCTGAGCGGTGGTGAGCAGACAAATTTCGCGCCATCTGGCTGGCGCAAATTATCTTCCGTGAAGAAGAGATAGTGCGGGCAAGTCTCGCCCATCACAGGCAGCCCCTGTGAGCGCGCATAGGCGAGTTGCATGGCTTCTGCGGCCGTGTTCATATGGACCAGGTACATCGGCGCGCCGGAGACGGCTGAGAGTGTGAAACTGCGCACAGCCGCGTCAATCGCTGTCCATGCCGGCCGGGTCAACGCGTGCCAGATCGGTTCGGTATGCCCCTGCGCGACGGCTTCGGAGATCAACAAATCTATGATGTCACCATTTTCCGCGTGAATCATCGTCAGGATGCCGAAATCTTTGGCTATGCGCATTGCTTTGAGAATGTTTTGGTCGGCCAGGCGAAAGCGATCATTGTAGGCGGTGAAAACCTTGATGCTGGTAATGCCTTGTTCCGGCAGTCGGGCGAGTTCGCGCCCAATCTGCTCATCGAAGCGCGTGATATTCATATGAAAGCCATAGTCGACGGCGGCTTTGTCACCCGCCTTCTCATGCCAGCGGGCGATGTTCTCCTGCAAGCTGCCGGCATCGTGCGAGACAAAATCGATCACCGTTGTCGTTCCGCCGAATGCAGCCGCCTTGTGACCGCTGTAATGGTCATCGGAGGTGACGGTGTTGAACATCTCCAGCCCGAGGTGCGCGTGCACATCAACACCGCCCGGCAGCACGAATTTCCCGGCCGCGTCGATGACCTGATCAGCATTGAGCGGCAGCCCGCTGCCAACTTCGGCGACCTTGCCGTCACGAATCAACAGGTCCGCTTGCGATACGAAGCTTTCAGTTACGAGCATGCCATTACGAATAAGCGTTTCCATTAATAGTCCTGTTCCAGATCACTAGGTTGCTGCCGTAATAATGAGTTCTCGACAGTGATGAAGGTAAACAGCTCCAGAGGCAGTTCCATTTCATCGTCCACGCGGTAGCTGTTGCAGGCGTTCGCCCGCTCACGCAGCGACTGCCAGATCACCTCGCGTTCCTGTCCCAGCGCCAGCAGTTCGTCGATCGCCTGGGCTGATTTGAAGAGTCGTCCGAGTGTATAGAAAAAAGTGATGCGCTTCCACTTGCCCGCTTTGATCGGGTGCTTCAGATGCTGCAGCGCGCCAATTTGCAGCCGGTAGTATTCCTCATCCGCCCGCGGGTGATCCGGTTCATCACGCACCAAATCGCGGCGTCTGGTCAATTCATGACCGCGCAATTCGGCGAAGTATTCAATCTGCCAGCGATGCTCTGGTCCGAATCTGCCGGCCTGATAAAAAGCCAGATAGTCGACATCAATCAGTTTCGGCGCGAACCGCAAGGGGATGCGATACCAGCCCAGCAGCCTGGCAATATCGAGATCCCGCGGTGACGGCATGATGCAGACAAGCATAATATCGCTGTTGGCGATCGGAAACTCGCTGGATGACGCTGGGGCTGTATCACCGCTCATCTTGATTCGCCCTGGATGGGTTACTCTTTTGGTTCAAAATCCTCAGGCTTTTCACTGACGATGTACAACGGACGGCCCTTGACCTCGTCATAGACCCGGCCGATGTATTCGCCAAGGATTCCCAGGCTGATCAACTGCACACCGCCCAGGAACAGCACGGCGATCAATGTCGTCGCCTGACCAAAGAAGGCCTGCGCGCCGAAAACACGGGTGAGGATGACAATCGGAATCGCGAGAATGCTGATACCGGCCGCGATGAATCCGATATAAGTGGCCAGTTGCAGCGGGAAATACGAAAAGCTGGTGATGGCATTCAAGGCCAGCAGCAGCATCTTCTTGAGCGGATACTTGGTCTCGCCCGCGAAACGCGCGTGGCGCTTGTACGGGACGCCAACCTGTTTGAACCCGACCCACGAGGACATGCCCCGCAGGAAGCGGTGTTTCTCCCGCATGCTGTTCAGCACGTCGATCACCTTGCGATCCATCAGGCGGAAATCGCCGGTGTCCAGCGGGATTTTGACATCGGTGATCTTGTCAATCATGCGGTAAAACTGCGCCGCGGTAAATGTTTTGAACCAGGATTCACCCTCGCGTTCGGAACGGACCGCGTAAACAACCTGGTAGCCCTCTTTCCATTTGTTGATCAATTCCAGGATGACTTCCGGCGGGTCCTGCAAATCCGCGTCGATGATAACCACCGCCTGTCCGCGGCTATAGTCGAGGCCAGCTGTGACAGCGATCTGATGTCCAAAGTTGCGGGCAAAAATTACGGGTCTGATGCGCGGATCGAGCTCGGCGTAATAGCGGATGCGGTCAGTCGATCCGTCCCTGGAGCCATCGTCAATCCAGACCATTTCCCATGGCTCACCCGTGCTGTCCATGACTTTGACGATCTGAGTGTAGAGCTCATCGATGCATTTGATCTCGTTGTAGATGGGCGCGATGATGGTATAAACTGGCTGGTCGTTTGAGGTTTTTTCTGTCATGAGAGGGCGATTCCTTTTTCTTCGATTAGCCTGGTCAAGGCACATAATTCCGGCTCAATAATATCAGGATTAATACCAACAGCATTGATCACCGCATTGATGTCCTTCAATCCGCTGCCGGTGTTAATCACAACCACATTGTCATCGGGCTCGAGTATTCCCTGGTCAGTGGCCTTGATCATGCCGGCCATGGCTGCCGCTCCGGCAGGTTCAGCAAAGATGCCTGCACTGCCCAACACGGGGATAGCTGCCAGAATTTCCTCATCCGAAACGGTCAGATATTGACCGCCAGTCGCGCGGACTGCACGCAACGCGCGCTCCCCGTCCCGCGGCAGATTGACCGAGATGCTGTCGGCGATGGTAGTCGCGACGACGGATGTGATGGCCTCACTGCCTGCCGCGAAGGCGTTCGCGATCGCCGCGGAGCGCTCGGACTGGACGCCGACTAACTGCGGCATTCGCCGCAGCCAGCCTAACTCGTTCAGATCATAGAAACCCTTGTAGAGCCCCGAGATGATATTGCCGTCACCAACAGAGACGAATATCTTCAATGGCTGCTCACGTTCATACAATTTGAGCGCTTCCCATAATTCGAACGCGCCTGTTTTCTTCCCCTCGACGGTCAGAGGGTTGAAGCCGGTATTGCGGTTGTACCAACCGTAGGTTTCTGTCAGTTGCAGGCTCAGATCGAAAGCATCATCGTATGAACCATCGACCAGGATGACCTCGGCGCCATAGGCGAGCAATTGAGCGACCTTTGCTTTCGGCGCTGTTTTTGGCGCCAGGATAAGGACTTTTTGTCCGATGGCTGCGGCCAACCCGGCCAGCGCAGCGCCGGCATTGCCGGTCGACGCCGCGACGATAATCGGTTCATGGGTTGCCTGCGCCTGTGCCAGGACGATGGCGCTGGCGCGGTCCTTAAAGGAACCGGTCGGATTGCGGCTCTCATCTTTGACCCAGAAATTCTCGATACCGTAACGGCTGCCCAGGGCAGAAGGCGCGTAGAGCGGTGTCATGCCGACACTGTCAAAAACACCGCCTGTTTCCGGCAATTTTTCAACCGGCAGCAATGCCGAATAGCGCCAGATTGAGCGCTCACGGCGGGCTGTGATATCGGGTGGCGTCAGGTCATGTCTGAGCGCGGCGTAATCCATCACCACGTCCAGGTTGCTGGCATCAGCCGGACAAACGTACAGACTGTTGTCAGCCGCGTATTCCATCCCGCATTTCGGACATCGGAAACCAGTCAAGTAAGACATAAGTCAATTATACAAGCCCAGCGATTGATAATCCTAGCTCGATCTCCCCCGTTGCCTTCCACGGCGTTATTCCTGGCAGCCTGCTTCCTGATGCAATTGTCCGACGGCAGTGGTCAGCTCTGGCTGGTCGACCTCGCGATTCAGGTAGTCACACAGCGCTTCTTTTCCGCCAAGATCGGTTATCTGGCCGAGGACAACACGCGCATCAGCCTCATTTCCTTCAAGCAGGAGCGCGTTCAGGTAAGGCAGATATTCGGTTGGATTGCTCGACGTGTAGCCGCCGGTCTGAGCTTGCTGATACCAGTCGATCACGCCAGCCGGATCCCCTGCTGCCGCGGCGCGTTCGGCATTTTCGAAGTAATAGCACCAGTCCTTCTCGAGAGCAGCGCCGAAGACATGCGGCAGTTGACGCTCAGTGCTGCCGGATGCCAGCGAAAGGTCGCTGAGGTGCAGGTAATCAGCCAAACGGCTGGAGAGCGAGGCGCTGCTGGCGTTTGATTGATCGATCAGCCGCAGACAGGCTCCTTCCCGCATGGTGAAAATCATCAGCCGGTCGGTGTTCCCTTCAAACTGGAAGGAGCGGTAATGGTGGGTCACCGGTTGGTTACGGCTGGCGTTGGCAAATACTTCATCCGAACGGGTCGCCAGATTAAAGACGCGATACGGAATCTCGCGCTGATGCAGGTCTGGCGCGTACACCCAGTTGAGCGCTGGTGAGAGGGTATTGTCACCGTAGTAAAGATACGGCAGCGTGTCGGTCAGCAAAATTGTACCCGGTGTAATCTCCGGCGCGCGCCAGACGAGCTGCTGAAAGCCGGCTTTGACCCGCTGCCATTCACTGATATAGGTGCGGGCATTCTGGTAGTGATAGACCAGGAGCAGCGCGAGCAGCACGCTGACGATGAAAATCTGCTTGTTGGTCTTGATGAAGGTGACGAGCGCGACGGCCCAGAGCATGGCGGCGCCAGCCATGAACGCTAACGCCGGCCGGTCCCAGGGGAACCCTGCCTGGATGGGAACATCAACCAGCCAGAATGGCAGCCCTGCCAGCAGAACAGTCAGCATCCCGGTGATGAGGAATCCCGTCAGCGAACTCGCGTTTTCAGGAGTCTGTGATACAGACTTATTGTCGATTTTCAAACGAGTGAGCAGCCACCAGACGATGACAGCCGAAACAATCAGGAATAACAGGGAGACCAGTACATCACTGTAACCGCTACTGAGGCTGAACGGCTGGCGCAGCACGCCCACAGCCATTAGCCAGACATCCTGAGCTGACCGCCACAGTAAAGCGACGATGCCTTTCAGCGGATTGGCGCGGATCGACTCAATCCATCCGGGGGCATAGAACTGGAATTTGTAAATGAAGACACGCCAATAAGCAAAACTGGACAGAACCAGCAGAAAAGGCAGCCAATAATACAGTGTTGATTTGAGCCGATTGCTTGCCGGCGTCCCCGTTTTTCTGAGCGCGAACCAGAGCAGCACGGGACGAATCAATTCCAGACCGACAAAGTATTCCACTGAGAACAGGCTCGCTGACAGCAGCACCGCGATCACCAGGTAAAGGACCTTTTTCCAGACAGTCTGGGCATCCACCGCAGCCAGCATCAGCAGCACCGAGATCAGGAAGCACAGCAGGACGGTGAAATGCAGGACAAACTCAAGCGGCAGCGGCTGTTGTTTAAAACCAGGAAAAATAGCGAAGAACAAGGCGGCATATAAAATTGCCGGCGGTTGCTCGGGCCAGACGCGTTTCAATACCTGGTAAAAAACACAGGCGCCAGCCCAACGGATCAACAGTACCAGCACGTGATAGCCGGCAACATTTTCTCCCAGGATTGGCGTAAAGAGCTGATAGACCCAGGCAGAAAAAGGCCGGTCAGCGGCGACAAAGTTGGGATACTCACCAGCTCCTAACAAATGAAAAACGTAGAGATACTGCCAGTCATCGCCATACAAGCCCAGCCAGGGGATGTAGATGCCAAAAGCCAGCAGCATCAGCAGGAACAGCAGCCCATAGACCTTTAAGGGTGAGGGTTGCAGCGTAGTCTTGCTTTCGGGTGTGGCGCGATCAGCCCCCATTCACCAGCCTCAACGCAGCCTTATTATGCTGCTCGACATGCGTTTCAATCTCCAGGTTGACCAGCCTGCCTTCGCGGACGACTGCCTTACCATTGACAAAATTGTAGGCAACATTGACCGGCGCGCAGAACAGCACCGCCGCGACCGGATCGCTCATCGCGCCAGCAAACGGCAGTTGCCGCATATTGATGGCGATAAAATCAGCGCATTTGCCGACTGAAAGACTGCCGACATCATCGCGCCCCAAAACGGATGCTCCGCCGAGAGTCGCCAGTTCGAGCGCTTTTCTCGCGGTCATGATCTCAGGCGCGTCTTCAGCAGAAAGTGACGCACCCAGCAGACCTGCCCTGACGCGCGCCACCAGCATCGCAATCCGCGCTTCCGCCAGCAGATGTGAGGAATCGTTGCTCGCTGAACCATCCACGCCCAGCCCGATCTTGACGCCGGCATGCAGGTATTCCCAGATAGGGGCGATGCCCGATGCCAGGCGCATGTTGGAGCTTGGACAATGCGCCACACCGCTGCCGACCTCAGCCAGCGTGCGCACCTCTTCCGGGTTGATGTGCACGGCATGCGCGAACCAGACATCCTCGCCGACCCAATCCAGTGATTTCATGTACGAGACCGGCCGGTAGCCGAATTTCTCGAGGCAGAACTGTTCTTCATCCTGGGTTTCAGCCAGGTGCGTGTGCAATCCCACACCATAATGCCGCGCCATGGCAGCGCTCTCCTTCATCAAATCAGCGGTGACGCTGAACGGCGAGCAAGGCGCCAGGACGACTCGCAGCATTGAACCGTACTTCGGGTCATGGTAACGTTCGATCAGCCGCTGACTGTCCTTGAGGATATTTTCCGGGCTGTCGATGACACTGTCAGGCGGTAAGCCGCCGGCACTTTCGCCAAGACTCATGGAGCCCCGGGAGGCATGGAAACGCATGCCCATCTCACGCGCGGCTTCGATCTCATCATCGAGTGATGAACCATTCGGGAAGAGGTAGAGGTGATCCGAAGCGGTCGTGCAGCCGGAAAGCGCCAGTTCCGCCAGGGCGGTTTTGGTCGATAGCCTGATGTCTTCCGGGGTCATTCCCGCCCAGATGGGGTAGAGCCTTTTCAGCCAGTTGAAGAGGTTGGCATCCTGCGCGCCGGGGACCGCCCGGGTCAGGGTCTGATAGAAGTGGTGATGGGTGTTGATCAGTCCCGGCAAGACCAGGTGACCGCTCAGGTCGAGCACCTCATCCGCGGCGAGATGACTGCAATCACCGCTGCCGACGGCTTCGATAAACCCATCGCGGCAGAACAAGTAGCCATCCAGCAGCTCACGCCGCTGATCGTCCATGGTGACCAGCCAGCTTGCGTTTTTGATCAGCAATGTTGTCATATCCGCACCTTTAAGCAAATGATGAAGAGCGATTGAACGCTCTTCATCATTATACTTTGCACAGAAGCCGGATTTTCTATCAGGCAGCCTTTTTATCCGCGATTTCAGCGGCGCGCAGTGTGTTGCGCAGCAGCATCGCGATCGTCATCGGACCTACGCCGCCTGGCACAGGGGTGATGGCGGAAGCAACTTCCTTCGCCTGATCGAAATCGACATCACCCACCAGTTTATATCCCCGCTTGGCGGTTGGATCGTCCACACGGTTGATTCCGACATCAATCACGACCACGCCGGGTTTCAGCCAATCGCCTTTGACCATCTCCGCGCGTCCGACTGCGGCGACCAGGATGTCAGCGCCTCTGACGATCGAGGGCAGATCCTTGGAGCGGGAATGGCAAATCGTAACGGTGCAGTTTTCGCCGACCAGCAGTAATGCCACCGGCATGCCGACAATGTTCGATCTGCCCAGAACGACCACATTCATGCCGTCCAGTTTGGGCAGGGTCTTCTTCAACAGATAGACACAGCCATCGGGCGTGCAGGGGACGAACAACGGCTCGCGACCTTTTTGCGCCAGTCGTCCGATGTTGAGCGGATGGAAACCATCGACGTCCTTTTCGATGCTGATGGTGTTCAGGACACGCTCTTCATCCAGCCCATCCGGCAGCGGCAGTTGTACCAGAATGCCGTTGACCGCAGGGTCATCGTTCAGCTTCTTCACAAGCGCTTCGACTTCCGCCTGAGACGCATCCGCGGGCAGCACATGTCCAAATGATTCGATGCCGACCTCAGCGCATGCCTTCTGTTTGTTGCGCACATAAACCTGAGACGCGGGATTCTCGCCTACCAGCACGGTTGCCAAACCGGGTTTGCTCTTCCCTGCCGCAACTCTCTTCGCGACCGCTTCAGCCACATCAGCGCGCACTTGTTCCGCGATAAGTTTTCCATCGATAATCTGAGCCGTCATCTTAAACTCCTGGAATGAATTTTTGTAAACCGCAGGCATTGTTACCCATTATCAATTGTACTCATGGTTCAAAATTTCGCCACACGGCTGCGGCACTGAGAATGGTTAATTTTCGCGCGTGATATAATGATTTTGTATTCCTTATATTAGCAGGGAGGTCCCAGGGATGGAAGTTCTTATCAACCAATACAAACATTGTGACGTAATCCGATTGACCGGACGCCTCGACAGTGAGTCCGCTCCGCAATTTGCTGACGCGATTGAAACCAGCATGAATAATGGCCGCTTTAAACTGGTGATTGATATGTCCAAGCTGACCTTCCTCTCCAGCGCTGGTCTTCGTGTGCTGATCAATGGTCAGAAAACTGCCAAACGCTACAATCGCGGCGAAATCGTGCTTGCTCATGTGCCTGAAAAAATCATGAGTTCCCTCGATCTGGCAGGCTTCAAACCGCTTTTCAAAATCTATGACGACATTGTCCCAGCGGTGGCCAATTTCTGATTGAATTTTTGTGAGCAGATGCACGCGAGTTTTTCCTGGGGTTTATAAAAGTCTGGAAGACATAACCGGTTTTGTTGCTGAACAAGCAGCAAAAACCGGTTTTGATTCAAAGACGATCTATTCCATTGAAGTCGCAGTTGACGAGGCGTGTTCAAATATCATTGAACACGCGTATGGCGGCGAGAATAAAGGCACGATCACGCTCACCTGTGAGGTTTCTCCAGGTGAGTTTATCGTGCATATCCAGGATCAGGGCGCGCCCTTCGACCCGGAGAAAGTGCGAAAACCACGGCTGGATGCCAGGCTCTCGAAACATCCCGGACATGGTCTCGGCTACCATTTTATGACCTCAATGATGGATGAAGTTTTCTTCGAGTTCAATGATGCCGGCACGCTGTTGACCATGATCAAACGCACGGAGCGCTCATCATGAACAGCCCCGAACCACTTTGCCCTCCCTCCTGGAGGGATTTTCTGTCGTTCGTGGAAGATCTGCTGGCGCAGCCGAATATCAAGGCGCAGGTCGAACAAATCAAGTCCTACATCCGCCAGAAATTTGACTTTGAGGTCGATATATGGCTGGCAGAGCCGTTTTTTCCATTGCCGGAAGAACCTGATCTGCTGACCATGCAGGCTGCCCAGCCGCCTGAACTGGTCAGGCGGGTGCTGGTAAGCCGCGTTACGGAGCGCACCTGCCCGGGCGACGATGGCTGTATCGAATCTGCCATCCCCATGATTACCAGCGCGGATCTGCTCGGTGTGATCTATATTCACGCCACGCCCGATCATTTGCTGAGCGCCGTTACGCTGGATCACCTGGAGGGCTTGGGGGCAAACGCCGCTGTCGCGCTGCAAATCACACGGCAGATCAGCCTGAAGAACTTCAGGTCGCATCAGCTCGATCTGGTTCGACAAGTGAGCGACCAGATCGCCAATATCGGCGATATTGATCTGCTCTGCCGGCATGTCACCCAATTGATCCAGTCTACTTTCAACTATTACTACGTCTCGATTTTCACCCTGGAGCCAGGCTCCAATGATCTGCGCTTCCGGGCCAGCGCGAGCGACAGCCCCGGGCGCACTGAAAACCTGGCATTCCCGGTGAAACTGGGTGAAGGAATCGTCGGTAAAGCCGCGGCGAGCGGTGAGGAAATCATCGCCCAGGATGTCCGCAAGGAATCTTCATTCCGATTCATTGATATCTTGCCCGAGACTCTTTCTGAGGCGGCTGTGCCGATGCACTCAGAAAAGGGCGTCTTGGGTGTGCTTGATGTACAGAGTGACAACCTCAACGGCTTCCATGAGGTCGACCTTTTGGTGCTGCGCTCTCTGGCGGCACAGGTAGCCCTGGCGATTGAAGGTGCGAAACTGCAGACAGATCAGCAGGACAAAGCCAGCAAACTCGAGCTGCTGTTTGACATCAGCCATATCATCACATCGATTCTTGACTTCAAGGAGCTCTCGGAGAACATCGTTTCGCTGATCCAGCAGCGCCTCGGCTACTCCTTCGTTGAGTATTACTCTTATCACCCCGGCCGGAAAAAGCTGTTTTATGAATTCGGCTCCGGTCCGCGCAGCAAGTACCTGGCTGAGATGGATATTGCCTATGATCTGGACGATCCCATGGGCATCATCCCCTGGGTCGCGCGCAACAATCAGCGCCGGCTGGTCAGGGATGTCAGTCAGGAACCGCTCTACCGCCCTTCCGAACTGACGCCTGAGGCGACAAGATCCGAGCTGGCAATGCCTATCATCTATGGCGGTGAACTACAGGGTATTCTCGACTTGCAGAGCGAGGAACTTGACGCGTTCAGTGAGGATGATCTGCAAATCCTCGAATCACTGGCAGCCAGCGTTGCGATTGCTATGCGCAACGCGACGCTGTACCGCTCGGAACTCTGGCGCAGCAATGTCGCTGAACGCATGCGCGGTATCACCCGGCTGTTATCGCAGAATCCTGACCCGCAGCATGTGATGACGTTTATCCTGCAGGCGATTGAAAGCAGCCTGCCCCTGGATGCTGCCGCCATCTGGCTCGTGGATACTGACGCTGACTCGGGCAGCATCAAGCCGTCAGACCTGAAGCTAGGCGCTTCGTTTGGCGTATCAGAAGAGCAGTTGCAAAAGGTCAAGCTCAGCAACCCGGACGTAGACGAATGGATGAATTTGATCAACGGCTCGCCGGACGCCTCAATCAGGGAGAAAGGCGGTTTGTATGGACCGCTGGGGCTCGCGCTTGATTTTCAGGCAGATTACTCCAGTGTCGCCGCGCCCATGTACGCCGGCACCCAGCCGCTCGGCCTGCTGACCATCGCTCACCACACGCCCAGCCGTTATGGCTACGAAGCACTGAGCATGACCCAGACTTATGCCAATTACGCTGCTGTCGCGATCGAAAATGCCCGTCTGTTCCAGGATGCCCAGCAGAACGCCTGGATGTCGCGTACCCTGCTGAATGTCTCCGACCTGTCTCGCACAGCGGAGTCAGTCTCAGAATTGCTAAGCACCATCGCCAGCATCACCCCCAAGCTGATCGGTGTTGAAAAGTGCGATCTCATCCTGTGGGATGAAGAAGTACAGCAATTTATGCTCAAAGCGAGCAGTCAGGAAGATGCCAACCTTCGCGGTCAGCCGCAAGACAAGGGCGCCGGCAGCGCACTCGAACAAATGATTGAGACCAGATCAATGGTCTATGTTGATGAACAAGGACAGCCGATTAAGGACGGCAATGGCGATACCCCTGCTGGCGCCCGAGGAATCATGGCGCCCCTACTGCTGCACACAGAAATCATTGGCGCGATGCGCGTGGCATTTGTCGACACGCCGCAGCATAAGGCCTATCAGCACCGCCTCGCCATTCTTGTGCAGGGAATCGCCAATCACACGGCGGTCGGGCTGGAAAACCTGAAACTCTCTGAAGTACAAGCTGAAGATGCCTATATCAACGCGGCTTTATTGCAGTTGGCGCAGGCAGTCGTCAGCCAGAAAAGTTACCAGGAGATCCTTACCACCATCACCCATCTGACGCCGATCCTGACGGGCGTTGGCACCTGCGTCATCTACCCCTGGGACGCCAGCCGCAACGGCTTTACGGTCGCGGACGCCTTCACAGGTTCGCATGATGACGAAGCAATCATCAAGAACCAGTTCATCATGCCGGATGATTTCGAATTGCTGAAGGCTGTTCGAGACTCAGGCGCGCTGCATTTCGTGAAGCTTCCTGATTCAAAGACTGCCCATGAGGGCTGGCGTGAACTCACGCCGCACTCCGCCATCGACCTTGACCGCAGCAAGCTCAGTCCGGGTGACCCCTTGTTGTTCGGTTTTCCGCTGGCCTCACATGGTGAGTTTTACGGTGTGATGCTCCTGAGCGACACCTACCAGACCCTGCAATTGTTGCAGAAGCGGCTGGAACTGTTCAACGGCATCGTTCAGCAAACGGCAATGGCAATCCAGAATGAATATCTGAACCGCGAATTGGTCCTGCGGGAACGCCGCGGGCGTGAGATGCAGCTCGCGCGGCAGATCCAGAAAACCTTCCTGCCCAGCGTTTTGCCGCAGTTCCCCGGCTGGGAGCTGGACGCGAGCTGGCAGACCGCCTTGCAGGTTGGCGGTGACTTCTATGATGTGATCGATTTGGGACCCGACCAACTCGGACTGGTGATTGCCGACGTCGCTGACAAGGGGATGCCGGCGGCCATGTTCATGACGGTCGCCCGCACCCTTATTCAGGCAATCGCGCCATCCACCACCTCACCCGCCCGACTGCTGCAAAGCGTCAATCGCCTCCTCTACTCAGAGCAGGACAACGCCATGTACGTCACGGTCTTCTATGCCCGGGTCGATCTCAAATCAGGCACGGTCATCTATGCCAATGCCGGCCACAACCCGCCGTTACTGGCCAGAGCGAACCATGAGGTTCAGGAGGTGCAAGGCAGCGGTATCGCGCTGGGCGTACTGGATGACGCGAAATATGAAGACCACCTGATCGAACTCACGTCCGGTGACGCTTTGCTGCTCTACACCGACGGCATTCCTGAAACCGTGGCGCCCGATGGTGAGCTGTATGGCATGGAACCATTTAAGGCCTTGCTGCGGACGCACGGCGGGTTGCCAGTCAAGGAATTGCTGGAAACGATCAACGCAGCGGTGATTGAATACCGCCAGAACCTGCCCCCTTCTGACGATGTGACGATGCTGTGCATCAGGCGTTCATAGCCAGATAACACTTTTACAAAATTAATAGAGTGCCTGCAGGCGAAAAAAAAGGTGTGGCTAACTATCTCCAAAAATCATGGAGCGCCAGATCTGCCAGTTCTCGACTGACGTCGGTGTCGGCATCGGTGTCGGCAGCAGCGGCGCTTGCGTCACCTTGTTGACCGGCAGCGGCACGATTGGCACATCACCGGGTTTCACCAGGCGGCCATCCTGCCGTGCCCAGCCCTCAACCGCGTGTTCTGACTGCGCGTAAGCTGCCTGCGTGCTCAGCACCTGCTGCGTCACCCACAAGGAGTACACCTGAGCGCGAACAGCGTCCCGTTCGGTATTGGCTTTGAGCAAGTCACTGATGCGACCGTTGAGATCTGCGGTCAGCAACAGGAGCACCAGAATGACGATGATGTAAATGAATTGCTTGCGGACTTTGCGGGTAGAAAAAAGCTTCATCGCCATTAATAATATTACAATTAGCGAGAAGCTTCAAGCTGGTTTATGCCGAAGGTGGGAGTCGAACCCACACGAGGAAAATCCCACTACGCCCTGAACGTAGCGCGTCTGCCAATTCCGCCACTTCGGCTCAGAAAACAGAATGTTATTTTAGTCCAAAACTGCCGTTTGTCAACACTCAAGATTGTTTTTTTACCTTAATCACGAATGAAAAACCTGTCGCGAATACTGATCGCAATCCCCCTATTCTTCAACCTCCTGAGCGCGGTTCAATTCATCCTGGAACCGGCAGCCTATGTCTCAGCCTTCGAATTACAGGGGGTGCCCGGAGAAGTTGCTGTGGCGGGCGTCGGGATACTGTTCCTGATGTGGAATATCCCGTATCTCTTCGCGCTGACGAACCCGGTCAGGAATATCACGTCCCTGCTGCAGGCGTGCCTGATGCAGGCAATCGGCGCGATTGGCGAGAGTGGTTTGTATTTCGCTTACCAACTCAAGGCTAATTTTCCCATCCTCGCGGCTTCCATAGAACGGTTTATAATATTTGATAGTATTGGTCTGATTTTATTGTTACTCGCGTATTGGATTGCTAGTAAAATTAAATGAGCAAGCTTATCAAATTCCTTAAATGGTGCATATGAATATTAAACCGCCTGAAGTTGATGGGGACGAACTGGAGATCAATCGCCGCTCTCGCGTAAATATGCCTTTTCGAGGGCTCAAGTTCCGACACGCGAACAGCCGGGTGATGGACTTCAGGGAAGTGATCATTCCGTTTAATGAGCAGGAAATCATCATCGAAGCCGCGCGGTGCATTCATTGCCCGGACGCGCCGTGCATGATCGGCTGCCCGGTTCATAATGACATCCCGTCCGCCTGCTGGTACGTGGAGCACGGTGATTTTGTGCTCGCCGCAAGGACCTTCCGCAAAACCAATGCCTTCCCGGAGATTTGCGGACTGGTCTGCCCGCAGGAACAGCTTTGCCAGGGCTCCTGCACACTCAACCTGACCGGCGAACCGGTGCTGATCGGCGCGATCGAGAATTTTGTCACGACCTACGAGCGGACGATGGTCGGGCTGGAAGAACCAGTCATCGCTCCCCCATCAGGCTATCGCGTCGCGGTCATCGGCGCGGGACCTGCCGGACTGGCAGCCGCTGAACGGCTTTCGCTGGCGGGACACGCCGTGACGGTCTTTGATGCCTACAAGGAACCAGGCGGCCTGCTGCTGTATGGCGTACCAGGGTTCAAACTTTCGCCGCAGCGAGTTCACAACAAAATCGATATTCTGAAAGAGCTGGGAATCACCTTTGTGCCGGACATCAAGATCGGGACAACCAAGACCATCGATGATTTGCTGGCTGAAGGTTTTGACGCGGTCTTCATCGGTACCGGCGCAGGTGTTGATACCCCTCTCAATGTTGAAGGCGAATACCTGCAGGGTGTCTACAAAGGCACAGATTTCCTGATCCGGGCGAATGTAGATCCGAATCTGCTGCCGCCGCACAAACGCGCCATGCCTGATGTCGGCGACGTCTGTCTGATCATCGGCGGCGGCGACACGGCCTCGGACTGCCTGCGTAGCGCCAAGCGCCTTGGCGCGAAAAAGGTGATTTGTATCTACCGCCGTTCCGAAGCCGAGATGCCTGGGATGGTAAAAGACCGCATGCTCGCCAAGGAAGAAGGCGTGGAATATCTCTTTACGACCCAGCCAATCCGATTCCTGGGGGATGAAAACGGCAATCTCAAGACAGTCGAGTGCGTGCGTATGATGCTCGGCGAGCCGGACAAGTCAGGCAGACGGCGTCCCGTACCCGAGCCCGGGTCCAATTTCTTCATCCACGCCGACAGCGTCATCACCGCGCTGGGCTACAATGCCTACCCCGAGATCGCCAGCTCAACGCCGGATTTGATTACGCACGAGTGGGGACTGGTTCAGGTCAATCAGAATACGCTCGCGACATCCAAGCCTGGCGTTTTCGCCGGCGGTGACGCGATCAACGGTCCCGATCTGGTGGTTACCGCGACCGCCGATGGCATCAATGCTGCCGTAAGCATGGACAAGTGGCTGCGCAGCGACAAGCCGGGCCGCTTGTGGCGCAACTGGTACCCGTAAAACTAAACCGATGAAAAAGCTGGTTCCGAATCGGAACCAGCTTTTTTGTTTTACATCAGCGCCGGCGGATTTTCTTTATCCTGCGTCGGGTCAAACAGGTGGAAAGCGTTCATATCCACCATCACCCGGGTCGTCGAGCCGATCTGCACTTGCGTGCGCGGATCAACCCTGGCGACAAAGCTGTTGCTGCCATTGGTCAGGTAAAGGAAGATCTCATTGCCCATCAGTTCAGTCACATCCACTTTGGCTTCCAGCGCTTCAGCCTGAATATCTGAAGGCAGGAATTGAGCATTGTGGATATTCTCAGGCCGGACACCAAACGTCAGATGCTTGCCGGCATGCGGCATCAAAGCTTCAGCACGAGCTGGCGGGACGCGCAGATTGAAGGTACCGCCATCCACGAACAACGCTTCACCTTCCTTGCGCAAGTGGACAGGAAAGAAATTCATCGCGGGTGAGCCGATGAAGCCGGCAACGAACTGGTTGGCGGGATGATCATAGAGGAATTGTGGGGTATCGACTTGCTGCAGCACACCTTTATTCATGACCGCGATCCTGGTTGCCATCGTCATCGCTTCGGTCTGGTCGTGGGTAACGTAGATGAAAGTATTTTGCAGCCGGTGATGCAGCTTGCTGATCTCGGTCCGGGTTTGTACGCGCAGCTTGGCATCGAGGTTGGAGAGCGGTTCGTCGAAAAGGAAGACTTTCGGTTCGCGGACGATCGCGCGCCCGACAGCAACACGCTGGCGCTGTCCGCCCGAGAGCTCACGCGGCTTGCGGTTCAGCAATTGCTCAATGCCCAGTACCTGGGCGGCTTCATCGACACGTTTTTTGATCTGGTCAGCTGGCGTCTTGCGCAGCTTCAGGCCGAATGCCATGTTCTCGTACACGGTCATATGCGGATAGAGCGCGTAGGACTGGAACACCATGGCAATATCACGATCTTTCGGAGGAATGTCGTTGACAATCCGGTCGCCAATCCAGATCGTACCCTCGGAAATCTCTTCCAGGCCGGCCAGACAGCGCAGCGCGGTCGTCTTGCCGCAGCCAGATGGTCCAACCAGCACGAGAAATTCTTTATCCGCTACGTCCAGTGATAAATCCCGCAATGCGACGAAATCGCCGAACTTTTTCCAGACATGCTCATACACGACACCAGACATGTCAACCTTCTCCTTCCCGAACGAGTATAGTGCTGCAATTATAGCCAACTTCCATAAAACTAACGTCGAATTTACATTTCGGGTAGTAAAAAGTTAAACCTGTATTTGAAATGAAAATCAATACTTGATATAATCCACGCACTTATCATAAGGATTTGGCCTGGATTAAAACAAGCGGGCCATGAGAAAAAAGGAGAAAAATGAAAAAGAGTGTATTCGTTTTATTGGCATTGGTTCTGACTATGTCTATGGCCCTTGCCGCCTGTGCTCCGGCTGCCACCCCCACGGCCGCGCCAACCGAAGCACCCGCAGGACCCGTAACCATCTCCATCTGGCATGGTTACATCGAAACTGAAGAAGCAACTTTCAAGAAAGCCGCTGATGATTTCATGGCTGCCAATAGTGACATCAAGATCGAGCTGCTGGCTGTCCCCTTTGATCAGCTGCAGAACAAGTTCCAGACCGAAGCTGCCGCCGGCACTGGCCCGACCCTGATCATGGGCCCGCAAGACCGCATGGCTGGCTACGCCGACGCTGGTTTGCTGGCTGAAGTCGACGCCGCGAACGCCCTGTTTGCCGACCTTGTCCCCGCTGCCGTCGAAGGCGGCAAGGTTGCCGGCAAGCTGGTTGGTGTCCCTGTCAACAACAAAGTGGTTGCCCTGTTCTACAACAAGAGCAAAGTGTCCGCTGAGCCTGCTGATTTCGAAGCGTTGCTCGAATCTGCCAAGACCAACGGTCTGGCCATCACCGCTGACTGGTTCCACAACTACATGTGGGGTCCCGCGTTTGGCGCCAAGTTCCTGGATGAGACCAACAAGGTTGTCATCGATAGCGAAGCCGGCGCTGCCGCTTATGACTATCTGGCGATGGTCTGCAAATCTGAAGGCGTGACCTGTGACGCCAATGACGGTGACATGGACACCTTGTTCCGCCAGGGCGATGTTGCCTTCCGCATCCAGGGCCCGTGGGCAAGCGGTGACTTCATCAAAGACCTCGGTGTCGAAAACGTCGGCGTTATGGCTATTCCTGCTGTCAAGGGTCAGTCCGCACCTCGCCCCTGGAACCAGAGCGAAATGGCTTCCGTCAACGCCAGCGCGAAACCCGAAGAAGTCGCGGCTGCCATGAAATTCATTGCCTACCTTGTGAGCGCGGACGTCCAGAAAGAGTTCCTGAACGCTGTCAACTGGATCCCTGCCAATTCCAAGGTCGACACGGCTGCCAACCCCGTCGTGGGTGGTTTCCTGAAACAGGTCCCCACTTCTGACCCGTTCCCCGTGGTCACCGAGCTGGGCGCGACCTGGGACCCGATGGGCAACGCGATCGCTGAAATCCTCCAGGGCGGAAAACCCGCCGCTGAGGCATTGAAGGCGGCTGCTGAACTCATCAACACCACCAACGGTAAGTAATCACGTTTTGAAGAAACGGGCGGCCTTTCATGACCGCCCGTTTTTATTACATCGTCTCTTTAGTTGCTGACCAGACTTCACTATAATAGAGTCAGCAACGGCACCAACAAATAATCGTACGGCAGAGAGGGATGGTTATGGCAGCAACTGAGACAGCAATGCCTGCAAAACCATTAAACTGGTTTCAACGCCTGAAGAAGGAAAACCCCAACATGTGGCTGGCGTACATGTACATTCTGCCTGCCATGCTGATCATGCTCTTCATCACGTTCTATCCGCTGATCTATCAGGTCTGGATGTCTTTCACCGATTTCAAACTGGCACATCTCAAATCAATGGATCCGGAATGGGTGGGGCTGAAAAACTACCTGGATGTGGTTGTCAACGGGCTGCCGGTTGTCAACTACAACTTCATGCGCATCTTTGTCTTCAACATTTTCTGGACGGTAGTCAATGTCTTCCTGCATGTCACAATTGGCATCGCGGTTGCCTTGATCCTCAACCAGGATAAGATGCCAGGCAAACGGTTCTACCGCAGCCTGTTCGTTATCCCGTGGGCGCTCCCCTCGCTGGTCTCGGGTATGTTGTGGGCAAACATGTGGCATGACAAGTTCGGCGCCATCAACCTGTTGCTGCAGCAGCTTGGTCTGCCTGGCAACATCCGCTGGCTGATTGAGCCCAAGCCGGTCGTCAATCTGCCGGAGATCGGGCTGGTGCTGCCATTATCCTTCTTCGCGGTGTTGATCGCGAACGTCTGGCTGGGCTGGCCCTTCAATATGGTGATCGCGACGGGCGCGTTGCAGACGATCCCGAAGGAAGTGTATGAAGCGGCTGAGATGGATGGCATCAACTGGTTTGACAAGTTGCGCTATATCACCCTGCCGCTGATCCGCCCTGCCATGGTGCCGGCCATCATGATCGGTATCATGATGACGTTCAATCAGTTCAACATCATATTCTTCGTCACGGGAGGCGGGCCCTTCGGCCTGACCGAAATTCTGGTGACGCAGGGCTTCAAGCTGGTCAATCCGCAGGGCTGGTATGGCGTCGCCTCCGCCTTCAACATCATCGTCTTCATCATCCTGGCGATCATTACGCTGATCACCAATAAAGTCACCCGGGCAACTGAGCCCTACTACGCATAGAGGAGGTTAAGATGACAACTGCCATTCAATCAAGAGAAAAGCCATCGACCTCCACGCTGATCGCGGTATTCTGGGCATATCTGGTGCTCGCACTTTCCGCGGCGCTGTCCGTCTTCGGCGTGATTACACTGCTGCGCGGTGTCGGCACGACAAACCCTGATGAACGCGTGCCGCTGATTGGATACGGCATCCTGATTCTCGCCTTTGCCATTTTGGTTCTGCAGCGTTATGTCAAACTGGTGGTCGCGCTCAACAAGCACAAGGATTACAAACGCGCCCGCGAAACCATGCGCATTGACCTGCTGCAATTAATATTGTTGCTGGTGCTGGCATCCATCCTCTTCCCGGTTTTGTGGATCGTGTCCATGTCACTGGATCCGAGGGATTTCTCCCGCCCGCAGGGATTGACGATCATCCCGCCCGGCGCGACCTTTGATTCTTATCTTGAGATTTTCCGCAAACCCTCACCCAACCCGGTCACCTTCCTGCAGTTGCTGCGCAACAGTCTGCTGGTTGCCGGCGGCACCGCCTTCGCGTCCGTCGTCGTGGGTATCACTGCCGCTTACGCCTTCTCCCGCCTGAAATTCCCGGGCAGGAAAATCGGCATGCTTGGCTTTGTGCTGGTCCTGATGATTCCGCCCGGCGGCACACTGGCACCCTTGTTCGTGCTGCTGAACGCGCTGGGCATTCGCAACAGCTTGCTTGGGCTGGCAATCGCCTTCACCTCCAGCGCGCTGCCTTTCGCCATCTGGAACATGAAAGGCTACATCGACTCGCTCCCCTATGACCTGGAAGAAGCAGCGCAAATTGATGGCTGTACCCGCGCGCAAGGGTTCATCAAAGTCATCCTGCCGCTGGCTGTACCCGGCATCGCCGTGACTGCGTTGTGGGGCTTCCTCACAGGCTGGTCAGAATTCATCCTCTCCTGGACTTTCCTGACCAATCCTGCGTCGTTCACGCTGCCAATGGTGCTGCGCGGCATGGTCGGTCAGTACGCGTCCGGCACACCCTGGTCACAATTCTCGGCTATGGCGATTCTGGTCTCGATTCCGCCTATCATCATCTTCGCCATCCTGCAGCGCTATCTGGTTGGCGGTCTGGCAGTTGGCGGTGTGAAAGGATAAGGAGTGAAAAAAATCGGCATCCTGGGCGGCATCAGCCTGGCTTCGACAATTCAATACTACAAAACCATCACCGACCTGTATTTCCAGCAGGCCGGTGACTATTATTATCCTGAGATCTTCATCCATAGTCTGGACTTCCAGTATTTCACCGATCTGGAAGACCAGAACCGTATGGAGGAGTACCGGCATTACATCCTGTCTTCGCTGCACGCGCTGAAAAATGCCGGCGCTGACTTTGCCATCATGGCTGCCAACTCACCGCATTCGGTGCTGGATGACATTCGGGATCAGGCAAACCTGCCGATCCTGAGCATCGTCGACGCGGTTGGCAGGGAAGCGAACCGGTTGGGGTTGAAAAAGCTGCTCCTGACCGGCATCCGTTACACCATGCAAAACAACTTCTACCCTCGCGGTCTCTCGCGCTATGGGATCGAGACAGTGACACCGACTGACCCGCAACAGGATGAGATCAACCGCATCATTTTCGAGGAACTATCCATCCATAAATATCTGTCAGCCTCGAAGACCTGGTTTATTGAGGCTATGTCTGCGTACCCAGTCGATGGTATCATCCTGGGCTGCACGGAACTGCCGCAAATGATTCAGCAGTCAGATATGCGCGTGCCCGTACTGGACACGCTGGATCTGCATTGCAAGGCTACTCTGGCGTACGCGCTGGAAGAATAAAATTCACACTCAGAGGTCAAGGAATGAAGAAACAGAACATGGATCTGGCTATTGCACTGCGACACGAACTCCATCAACATCCAGAGCTTTCTAATCAGGAAGTCCGCACCAAAGCACGGCTGATCCGCTTCCTCAAGGAGCATACTGATCTTGAAATTGTGGATCATGACACCTGGTTCTACGCGATACACCGCGGCGGGGGCAAGAAAAGTATTGCCTTTCGCGCGGATTACGACGCGCTGCCCATCTACGAGCCGCGTGATTTGTTCCCGCACGCGTCGATCATTGAAGGGGTCAGCCATAAATGCGGACATGATGGTCATGCCTCAGCGCTGGCAGGCCTCGCGCTCGAGGTTGACCAGCTCAAGCCTGCCAAAGATGTTTATTTTCTCTTCCAGCCCGCGGAGGAGACTGGCGATGGCGCAATTCAATGTGTCAGGATGCTTGAGGACAACAAAATCGACGAAATTTTCGCCTTTCATAACGAGAGCGGCTACGAAAAAGGCACCGTTGCCATTCGCAAGGGCATCAGCAGTTTCGCGTCCAAAGGGCTGATCATCGAGTTCACAGGCAAGCCTTCGCACGCCAGTCAGCCCGAGTTCGGCATCAACCCCGCCTGGGCAATCGCGCGCATCATTAGCAAGCTGCCAGACCTGGCAGATGGCAGCCTCTATGATGGGTTGGTCTTCAGCACGATTATTCAGGTCAAGATTGGTGACTGGGCATTCGGCACCTCCGCGCATGAGGGCAATCTGCTGCTGACCATCCGCGGTCTCTATGAGAAGGACATGGAAGCGCTCGACACCCGTGTGCGGGACCTGGTTATCGCTGAAGCGGAAAAGGATGGGCTGGAAGTCAAATTCAGCACGACCGATTACTTCCCTGAGACCCGCAACCATGACGTTTCAAACGCTAAGATTTTACAGGTTTGTGAGAAACTCGGCTTGCCCTCCTCCTCGCTTGAGCAGGCCAATCGCTGGTCCGAAGATTTCGGTCACCTGACCAAGCGCGTCCCCGGCGCAATGTTTGTCGTCGGCAATGGCGTGGACGCTCCGGAGCTGCACACGACCTATTATGATTTTCCGGATGAGATTCTCGAAGTCGCCGTGAAAGTTTTTTATGGCTTGATCGAACTCGAATAAGCCCCAGACCTGTCATCTTCAGGACTTGCCCGCTGCATTGCGGGCAAGTCTTTTCTTAACATTCTCCATCTGCGGCATGCCGCGAAATTACTTGCAGTGCCTGATCGCGGGATGTATGCTTAAGGTACAAATTCTGTGTCAGGAAAACCAAATGAAAAAGCAAAACTTGAACAAAGCTGTTACTCTGCGTCATGAGCTGCATCAGCATCCTGAATTATCCAACCATGAGGTCTGGACGAAGGCACATGTGATCGACTTCCTTAAGCAAAATACAGGACTGGAAATCGTTGATCATGATGACTGGTTCTATGCCGTCTATCGCGGCCGCGGCAAAGGCAATATCGCTTTCCGCGCTGATTACGACGCCCTGCCGATTCCGGAACCCAAGACGTTAATGCCTTACGCCTCAAAGGTCGAAGGTGTCAGCCATAAATGCGGACATGATGGGCACACCGCTTCCCTGGCAGGTCTGGCGCTGGAAGTGGATCAGCGTAAACCGGACAAGGACGTCATTTTTCTTTTCCAGCCAGCGGAAGAGATTGGTGCCGGCGCGATCAAATGCGTCAAGATGTTCGATGAGCAGAAAATCGATGAAATCTACGCGTTCCACAACATCAGTGAGTACCCGAAAGGGCAAGTTGTTCTGACAAAAGGCGTGCATAATTTCGCCTCAAAAGGGTTGATCATCGATTTCACAGGCAAGCCAAGCCATGCCAGCGAACCTGAAGCCGGCATCAATCCCGCCTGGGCGGTCTCGCTGATCGTCACCCAATTGCCGCGTCTGACCGATCCACTGCTGTATGACGGTCTGGTGATGTGTACGATCATCCAGATAAAGGTGGGTGACTGGGCTTTCGGTACCTCTGCCAGCGCGGGCAACCTGTTGCTGACCATCCGGGCTGAGTATGAGCGCGACATGGAGGCGCTTGAAAAGCGCATCAGGGAGCTCGTTAAGACCGAAGCCAGAAAAGATGGGCTGAAGGTCAAGGTGAGTGTGACCGATCACTTCCCCGAGACCAGCAGTGATGACGCCTGCGTCGAAAAGGTACGTCAGGTAGCGGAGAAGCTGTGCATTCCGGTTGTATTCAAAGCTGAGGGCATGCGCGGGTCTGAGGATTTTGGGCATTTGACCAAACGGGTGCCCGGCGCGATGTTCCTGATTGGCAATGGCGAGGACAGCCCCGAGTTGCATACAACAACCTACGATTTCCCGGATGAGATCATCCCGACCGCGGTGGATATGTTCTATGGTTTGATCGAATTTTAGGGCGCTGCTATTTCGGTGCGGTTCAATCCGCGCACTACGCGTGAAATCACAATTTTTTTTGTCCTCCCTGCGAGGGAGGATGGCTGCGCAGCAGCCAGGAGGGTTTTGGCCGAGATCCATCCGAATTGGGTGGCATGGACGAGGCGTGCCTCGTCCATGGTTTTAGCTCGTCCACCCATAACCCTGGGAGACGTCGCAGAAACAATCAAGGTTGGGCCTGCACTTCCGGCGCGGATCAACCCGCGCCCTACGAGTGAAATCACAATTTATTTTGTCCTCCCTGGGAGGGAGGATGGCTGCGCAGCATCCAGAAGGGTTTTGGCCGCCATATGCCGATTGCAATTATCCGCCATACACCTCATAATGACCTTATCCGGAGGACTCTTCCCATGAGAAAACGCCCTTCCACAACCAAAAAACGCGCTTACACCGCCCGCGAACGCGCTCGTCTGATGATCCCGCTCGCGCTCGGGTTCATGGTCGTTATCCCCCTGCTGATCTTCAACACCTACCGGCTGGACCAGCTCCTGGGTTTACCCGCCATCCCTGCCAGCCTTGTCATCAAAATCCTCGCCAGCATCCTCGGGCTGGCTGGCCTCGCCCTGGCGTTCTGGACAATCACCCTGCAATGGACGATCGGCAAAGGAACGCCCGCGCCGATGATGCCGACCCAGAAGCTGATCGTCAGTGGACCTTTCACATTCGTCCGCAACCCGATGGCGCTGGGAACGATCATCGCCTACCTGTCGCTGGCTGTGATTGCCGGTTCCATCAGCGCCATCATCCTGATCATCCTGGTCGCCGGCATTCTCCTCGCCTACATCAGGAAAAAGGAAGAAGCGGAGCTTCTGCTCCGCTTCGGTCAACCTTATGCTGAATACCGTCAACGCGTCCCGTTCCTGATTCCCAAATTCAGCAAGCCTTCAAACAAAATGAATTAGACGCAAGCCCGCGCGATCAATCCGAGCGCCGGACGATGCCTTTCTGCCAGGCGTAAACTGCCGCCTGCGTCCGGTCGTCGAGCTGCAGCTTGCGCAGGATGCTGCTGGTATGGGTCTTGATGGTACTTTCGCCCAGCACAAGCTCAGCCGCGATTTCCGCGTTCGATTTACCTGCCGCGATCAATCGCAGCACTTCGTACTCGCGCTCGGTCAGCTCGGTGAACGGGTTGACCTCTGTCCCTCGCAGCCCCTGCAGCTCCTTCATGATCCGCGCCGCTACACGTGAGTCGATGATCGCCTCGCCTTCAGCCGCCTTGCGTATCGCGTCCGCCAGCTCGCCCGGCTCGACATCCTTGAGCAGGTAGGAGATCGCGCCCGCACGCACAGCAGGAAAAATATATTCATCCTGGTGATGGGAGGTCACGACGATCACCTGAGTCTCTGGCCGCGCTGTGCGGATGCGATTGGTTGCCGCGATGCCGTCCAGCTCACCCGGCATCTCGAGATCCATCAGCACCACATCCACCGGCTGCCCGGCAACGAACGCGACCGAACCGGCGCCATCCTCAACTTCTCCCACGATTTCGATGTCGGGCAGGGTCGACAGGTAAGCCTTGACCCCCTCCCTGACGATACGATGGTCATCCACCAGCAGCACCCTGATTTTATTTTCGGTATTCTCTGTCATGTTACCCGCCTACCGGCACGCTGGCCGTAATTTTTGTTCCAACGGACAGGATCGATTCAACCAGCAGAGTCCCATGGACAGATGCCAGCCGCTGACGCATGCCGCTCAAACCAAATGAACTGGACGATACTGTCGCGGGATCAAAACCAATGCCATTATCCAGGACAGCTAGTTCGACCTTCGCCTCGTCCATCGCCAGATTGATTTTAACCAGCGTCGCCTGGGAATGCCGGGCAGCATTGGCCAGGGCCTCCTGGACAACACGGTAGAGCGCCTGTTCAACGTCGAGCGGAAGATTGCGCTCTCCGACCACGCTGACGCGCGCTTCAATGCCGGACTGTTCCTGCCAGCGCGCGGCGTATTCCGTCAGCGCCTGCGCCAGGCCTTTGCCATCCAGCGCGGGCGGGCGCAGTTCATCGATGATCAGCTTGACTTCCTGCTGCGTATCCTTGTTGAGCTGCAATGCCGCGTCAAGGTGTTCTTCGGCTGCCGCGGCGTCTGTATGAAGCAGGTTCTTGGCAGCGGAGAGCTGCATGCGCGCGGCATATGTCTGCTGTTTGACCGTATCATGCAGGTCGCGCGCCAGCTTGTTGCGCTCTTCCAGACGCACCAGCTCATCCTTGGTCTGGAACGTCGTCTGAAGCTGCTCCGTCATGCTGTTCAGGTTGCGCGTCAACTCACCGACCTCGTCCAGGGCGTTGTCCTGAACAGTCGGGGTAAAGTCACCCGTCCGCCAGCGCTGGGTTGCCTCGGAGAGGGTGACGAGCCGTTTTCGCAGTCCTCTGGACGCCCACCAGCCCAACACCAGACCCATCGGCACTGCCAGGCACAGCATCATCAATCCGAGGAGCGTGATGTAGGTCCTATATTCGCCTAGATTTGATGTGATCAAATTCCTCAGCGGTTTGTATTGATAGATGACAAGAGCCGAATTTTCAGGGAGCGGGTTTTCTCTGGCGAGCGATGGAATATCAACGTTGATTGCAGGCATCTGCATTTCGTCACGCATCTCGGCTACAACCAGGACGCTGCCATCCTCCATGACGCGTGAATGATTAATCGCGCCATAGCGCGGGTTGATCGTGTCGACCAGCACGGAATCCAGTTCAGTGCCAAATACTGCCTCCGGATCGAAGTCATCACCCGTCTTGATTCGACTGTCACGGGGCGATACCGCGATCACCTTCCTATCCTCACTGAGAACGACGATAGGTGACTTGCGGTGCAGCGTGTTCGCCAGCAGCAGGCTGTTCGGGGGGATATCGTATTGATAATCGTCCTCGGTGAAGCCCTCTCTCTGCACACGATCCAGCCATTTCTGAAGCTGCGCTGGATCATCGAGCTTCGGTGGAACATTGCGCTTGAACCCCTCACTGCTCCAGTACAGACTTTGGTAGGAGAGGTCCATGCCTCTGCTCTCGATAGTTGTCGCGATCAGCGTGAAGGCAAGCAGCAGGATGCCCACAATGACAACTGCCACGAGCGCGTATGAGAAAGCCAGCTTCCACTGTAATCGACTAAAAAACGGGCGTAATCTTTTCATCATTATCCTTTCGAGTATACCTTAGGGCATTGGCCAAAAATGTCTGACAAAGTAGAGTATCCAGAGGTGCAACGGATACACAACATAGAAAAGGTACTTCAAATTGGCGGTGCCCCTTTCGCCGCTGTAAAGCATGAGGAATGGCAGCGCCGCGATCATCATCCATTGGAATTCAAATGACCAGAAATAGGTTGGATTCGTGAACCAGCCCCAGCCCGCCAGCACAATACAAAAGAGACTATAGGCCAGCGCCATTCGCCCAGGTTTCTGCCGGAAGAAATAGAAGATCAGGAAGCAGACGACCCCGAGATAGTTCGATTCCGTGATCAGGCCGAGCAGCGTGAAGAACACCCCCAGCGCTATCCCCTGCCATTTTCTCCCCGACTCCGTCCTGCTCCATTCAAACGCGGCGACCATACTCACGCCAACGGCGATGGAGAGGAAGATATTTTGACCCAACGGGAAAAACCGCTCAGGCTTAAACACCTGACGGACGATCAGCCCCATCACATAGTTGCCGGCAGCCATGACGGCAGCCCAAAGGTAAAGCCGTGTGACGAAGCGCCTGCGATTGCTGGTTTTGAAATAACTCTCGACTGCCAGGTAGAAGAAGATCGGCGCGACAATCCTGCCGGCATACTCCGCGATCAGGGGTAACCCTGCCGGCATGAGCTGGTGCAGATTGACGGTGACATGCTCGAAGAGCATCAGAATCAGTGCGAGAACCTTGAGCTGGTTGGCGCTGAACTTCAGTCTTGCCGGCAGGCTAGCGGTTGCGCTTGTGATCATATTTCTCACTCAGTAAAGGCACCACGCTCAGCACCGCGAATAACAATGTGAACAATAACAATAAGAATTGCATTTCAACCTCCAGTGATACGCCCAGTATAGGCAGATCACAGCCTTCCCGCCTCAACCGGTGGGATGAAGTTGACTCGTCCGCAAGGGGGATAAAAAAGCCGCCCGGTCTGGGCGGCACAAATTGAGTATCTACGATATTAAAATTGGCTGACCTTGAACAGGATCCAGACGCCGTAGACAAAGAGCCCGCCCGCAATAAGCGCCAGGGCAATATCCAACATCCGGCGTGTGCGGACTTTCATGTTCAGGTCGAGCAGAATGCTGCGCAGACCGAGCGCGGCGTGCGTCAGCACAACAGCCAGGAAGAAGCCCTCAAGCGCGATGATGAGCGGATTGTTGTAATAAGTCACCACTTCCTGCCATGAGAGCAGTCCATTGGGCGCGGTGAAGTGATTGACAATCAGATGAATGATCAGCACCAGCACCAGCAGCAATCCGGCGAGGACTTTCAAAATCCACAGTCCGCTGCCTTCACCTGCCTTCGGTTTAATAGTCTCGTTTGTTCCCATGCTGTCCCTCTAACTGAACATTCGCCAGGCGAAAATCAAAATGACAACCGCCGAAAGGCTCATCAAGCCAACAAAAGTTGCCTTTTGTGCCCGTACACCGACGCCGATGCTGTTGAGAGCGATGCGCACACCATTGGAGCCGTGAATGAAGCAGGCGGCGATCACCAGCAGTTCACCAATCTTAAAAAATGGGTTATGCACCAGGGCGATGAAGCCGTCATAGGCTGCCGGTCCCTGCGTTAGCTGACCGAGTGCGATCAGGTGCATCAGCAAATAAAGCACCAGCCCCAGACCGGTGACGCGGTTAAGAATGAAACCAATCATGCCAATGGCGCGGTAACGCGGGTCAAACCAGCCGGCAAAGCGTGAATTCGTGGGTCTACCTGGCATGGCTTGCCTCTTTCTCCAGGCCAAACAAACGCATGATCCGGCTGCGAATCAACCTGCGGCGCAAATCCATGATGCGCCAGCCGGGGTCGACATGCGAAGGGCAGACCTCAGTACATTCATAGGCGCTATGACAGCGCCAGGCACCGCTGGCACTATTCACCCGATCAACTACCTGGGGATCAGGTCCGCAAAACAAGGTTTGCTGGGCGCCAGCGAGTACAGCGGGACCGACATATTCAGCCGAGGTGAGCGCTATCGGACAGGCGCTGACGCACATGCCGCATTCGATACAATCCACCAGGCGCTCATACGATTCATCTTCGGGGAAGGTTGCGGCTTCATACCCCTTTCGCGCCTGATCGAGCTTCAACACCTGGCTGGCTTTGACCGTTTCCATGTTTTCGTAAAAGGGTCCCATATCGACCGCCAGATCGCTGACCACTTTGAAGTTTCGCAGCGGCTCCAGCTTGAGCGTGCCGCCATTCTTCACGACCGATGAAATCGGTGTGATGCAGGTCAGTTTTTCCACGCCGTTGACCAGCATGGCGCAGGCGCCGCAGGTGGAATGGTGACAGGCGTGACGGAACACCAGCGAACGGTCATGAAACGCCCAGAGCCGCTCGACCGCATCGAGGACATATTCATCGGGGTCGACGGTCAGGGTGAAGGTCTGGAAATGTGGCTTTTCGCTGCCTTTTTGACGCGAGACAAGCAAACGAATCTCCCAGGTCGCGGGCATATTCTCTCCACAGTACGGGATGTGTGACGGGGTTCAGCTCGTAGTATTATTATAAGCCTATGGACAAAATGACAGCATCGGCGATCGCCCATCCCAACATTGCCTTCATCAAATACTGGGGCAACCGTGATGACGCGCTGCGACTGCCGCAAAACGGTTCGATCTCGATGAACCTCAGCAGCCTCGTGACCCGCACGACCGTACGATTCGACGCTGAATTATCCGATGACACCCTTGAGCTGAATGGCAGCGCTGTCACTGGCGCGGCATTGAATCGGGTCAGCGACCTGCTGGACCTGGCGCGCCAGATGGCGGGCGTAACGACGCGTGCGGCGGTTGCCAGCAACAACAGCTTTCCGACGGGTGCCGGCATCGCTTCCTCCGCGTCTGCCTTCGCGGCATTGAGCCTGGCGGCATCGAGTGCCCTGGGCCTTGCGCTCGACGAGTCAGCACTCTCACGGCTCGCCCGCCGCGGGTCGGGATCAGCCAGCCGCTCCATTCCGGATGGTTTCGTTGAGTGGCATCCGGGCAGCGCTGATCACGACTCCTACGCCCGCAGCATCGCGCCCGCCTCCCACTGGGAGCTGGTTGATCTGATCGCGGTCATCGAGTCCGAGCACAAACCAACCGGCTCCACACAGGGGCACGCGCTGGCAAGCAGCAGCCCGCTGCAACAGGCCCGGGTCGACTCGGCATCAGTGCGGCTTGAACGCTGCCGTAACGCCATTCTCGAGCGGGATTTCTTGGCGCTGGCAGAGGTGGCTGAACTGGACAGCAACCTGATGCACGCTGTGATGATGACCTCCAACCCGTCACTGTTCTATTGGGCGCCCGCTTCCCTGACCATCATGAAAGCCGTGACCTCCTGGCGTCAGCTCGGGCTGCCCGCCTTCTATACGCTGGATGCTGGCGCCAATGTGCATGTCATCACGCTGGCGGGTCAGGTGGACCTGATTACCGCGCGATTATGCGACATTCCCGGCATCACGCAGGTGCTCGCCTCGCCGGTTGGCGGCGCGGCGCGTTTGATTCCTTCCCCGTGAAATTCAGTGCAAAAATTGCTATAATGCGAACAGAATCAGTCTGCCGCGCGTTAATCAAGTATTAATACGCGTGAGGCATACTTGACTCATTACAGATAAGGAAATTTGTTAGATGTTCAATAATCTGAGTACACCAATCGTCATTCTGGAATTCATCCTCTCGCTGGGGGTTTTGATCTTCCTGCACGAGTTTGGCCATTTGATCGCGTCACTCGCGGCCAAGGTAAAGGTCGAAGAATTTGGTTTTGGCTTCCCGCCCCGACTGGCAAAGCTGTTCGAATTCAAGGGCATCGAATTTACCCTCAACTGGATTCCTTTCGGCGCCTTCGTCCGCCCCAAAGGGGAAAATGACCCCGGTGAAACCGGCGGTCTGGCAGCCGCCAGCCCCTGGGCGCGGCTGATGGTCTTCAGCGCTGGTCCGATCATGAATGTCCTGACCGGCATCGTACTGTTCGCGTTCGTCTTTATGCAAACCGGCGCGCCGAATACCAGCGTCGTCCAGATTTTTGAGACCGCGCCGAACTCCCCCGCCGCTGTAGCTGGTCTTCAAACCAATGACATTATCAAGAGCATCAACGGCACGCCGGTTGATCACATCAACACGCTTTCAGCACTGGTGCAGGAGAATAAAGGCAAAGAAATCACGGTTGTCTATACCCGCGACGGTCAGGAAATTACCGCGAAAATGACACCGCGTGAGAATCCGCCCCAAGGTGAAGGTGCGCTGGGGATCGTCATGGGCAACCCTGTGACGGATATCAACTTTATCCAAGCGCTGCCGATTGCCACCCAAGTTTCGCTCGATCAGGCAAAGACGATCTTCACCGCGCCGGTGCAACTGATCATGGGCAGACTCTCGCCCGAAGAATCGCGCGTGGTCGGACCTGTCTCCATTTTCAACTTCTACCAGAGCGCGCGTGAGCAGGATGTCGAAACCACCCAGGCGCAAGGCGGCGCGACCCCCGCGGTCAGCACCCTGGCGCTGATGGCAATGCTCTCGATCGCGCTGGGCATGACCAACCTGCTGCCCCTGCCGGCGCTCGATGGCGGGCGTATCCTGTTTCTGATCCCCGAGCTGCTGTTCGGCAAGCGCGTCCCTGCCAAATATGAGAACCTCATCCACATGGTCGGGTTCTTCCTATTAATCGGCTTGATGGTGTTCGTGACCTTCCAGGACATCTTCAACCCGGTGACATTGCCAAAGTAATAAGAGGACCCATGAGCGAAGAACCAATCAAACCCGCTATTCCATTCAATCAGATTGTCGAAGCACTCGGCAATAAAGCGCACGCCTTTCCGGCGAAATACCTCGAAAGATTTTCAGACCTGTCGCCGGCAGAAATTAAAGTGCTTGAGGGTACCTGGGAATCGATCGACCTGAAACGCCGGCGCAAACTGCTGCGGGATCTGGACGAAGAGATTGAACTCAACACGCTGGTCAATTTCGATGATTTCGCGCGTTTCGCCCTCAAAGACGCGGATCCTGAAGTAAAAATCAGTGCTATCCGTTTGTTGCGTGAGTGCGACAGCATCAGGCTGATCAATGAGTTCATTAAACTGGCTTCCGACGATACCAGTGAGGAAGTGCGCTCGGCTGCCGCTTACGCCCTGGGGCATTTTGTCTACCTCGGTGAACTGGATGAAATCGACGCCGACCGGCTGGAGCGCGTTGAAGAAACACTGCTCCGGCTCGTGACTGAAGATGCCAGCCATCACACACGCAGGCGCGCGCTGGAAGCCATTGGTTACTCCAGCCGGCCCGAAGCACAGGCGCTGATCACGAACGCCTACATGGCAGCCGATCCCGAGTGGAAGCTGAGTTCGCTGATCGCGATGGGACGTTCGGCAGATGACCGTTGGGAAAGCACCGTGCTCACCCACCTCAAGGACGCCAACAGCGACCTGCAATTTGAGGCGGTCAAGGCAGCGGGTGAACTGGAATTACGCAACGCCCGTCCTCTGCTGATCGAGCTGCTCGAGGCAGATGAGGATCTGGATATCGATGTGCGCGACGCGGCTATCTGGGCGGTCTCCCAAATTGGCGGTGACCTGGTGCGCGAGACGCTGGTGCGGCTGATGGAAAAGGCTGAGAACGAGCAGGACGAAAGCTATCTCTCGGAGGCGCTCGAAAACCTGGACCTGACCGAGGGTCTGGCGAACTTCGAGCTGCTGGACATCGACCTGGCGGATGCCGACCTCTCCAGTCTGGAAGAACCTGAGGAAGAAGCCAAGAAGCCGGCAAAGCCGAAAAAGAGCAGCAAGAAAAAGGAATAACCAAAAATAAGAAGCTTTTAGCTGCCCCGAAGTCATCGCACATCGGGGCAGGTTTTTTTTATCCCATTTCGAACGGATGGGCGGGGTAGAATTAGCAATATGGAAGGCACGCAGAACGATCAAGCGCAAGGTCAAAGGCTGCACGCTATCGTGGAAGGCAGGGTGCAGGGCGTAGGCTTTCGTTACTTTGTGCTTGACAAAGCCAACGCGCTGGGGCTGACCGGCTGGGTACGCAATCACTACAGCGGCGAGGTCGAGGTATGCGCTGAAGGCAGCCCGCGCGAGCTGGGACAGCTGCTGGCCGCCTTGCGCCAGGGACCTCGATCCGCATTCGTCAGCGATATAAAAGTACGCTGGTCAGATGCCAGCGGGGAATTCGAACGATTTATCGTCGCGGTCAGCGTCTAACTAATTCTCAATGCCGGCAATAATCTGAATCTTGGCATATGGCCCGGCATTCGTTTCTTCCGCCAGCAAGGTTCGCATCTCGATAATCTGATCGCGCATCAAGGCAGCGCGTTCAAACTCAAGCGCTTTGGCGGCTTCCTTCATCTGCTTGTCCATCTCGGAGATCAGCCGGCGCAGTTCGTCGCGCGGGATCGGGCCGGCAGACGCACGATAGCTGCCCTTTTCCTCGGCCATGCTGCTGCCCAGCGCTACCCGATCCGTCAGATCGTGGATAGCCTTGATAATGCTGGCCGGCTCGATGCCATGTTCCTTGTTGTATCGATCCTGTTTCTCACGCCGGCGGTTGGTTTCGTCGATCGCGGTGCGCATGGCACCGGTGATTTTGTCAGCGTACATGATAACCTTGCCGTGCACATGCCGCGCCGCGCGGCCTATCGTCTGGATCAGTGCCGTATCGGAGCGCAGGAAACCTTCCTTGTCCGCGTCCAGAATGGCAACCATCGAGACCTCAGGCAGGTCCAGTCCTTCACGCAGCAGGTTGATGCCTACCAGCACGTCGAAGACGCCCATGCGCAGGTCCCGCAAGATGCTGATGCGCTCGAGAGTCTCGACCTCGGAATGCAGATAATGCACCTTGATGCCCAGCTCCACAAGATAGTCCGAGAGATCTTCAGCCATGCGTTTGGTCAGGGTCGTCACCAGCACGCGTTCACCCGCCATCACGCGTTCCTTGATTTGTTCCACCAGGTCATCGACCTGGCCTTTGATCGGCTTGACCTCGACCTGCGGGTCAATCAAGCCGGTCGGGCGGATGATCTGCTCGACCACCTGATCCGCCTTGTTCATCTCATACGGACCCGGTGTGGCGGAGGTGTAAATGGTGTGTCCCATGTGGGTTTCAAATTCGTCAAAGGTCAGCGGGCGGTTGTCGAGCGCTGAAGGCAGCCTGAAGCCGTATTCAGCCAGCACCGTCTTGCGCGATCGGTCGCCGTTATACATGCCGCGGATTTGCGGCACCGTCATATGCGACTCATCGATCACCAGCAGGTAGTCGCTGGGGAGGAAGTCCATCAGCGTCCAGGGCGGCGTGCCGGCAGCACGCTGGTCAAGGTGGCGCGAGTAGTTTTCGATGCCGGAACAGTAGCCTACCTCACGCAGCATCTCGAGGTCATAGCGGGTGCGCTGTTCAATGCGCTGCAGCTCGAGCAACTTGCCATTGTCCTTGAAATATTTCATCTGCTGCTCGAGTTCTTCCTCGATGTCAGCGATGGCCTTCTTCAGGCGGTCTTCCTGGGCGATGTAATGCTTGGCGGGATAGATATCAACCTGGTCGGGCTGTGTGAAGATTTCGCCGGTCAGCGGGCTATATGTGGTGATGCGTTCAACCTCGTCTCCGAAGAAAGAGACCTTGATGGCAATCTTCTCCTCGTAGGCCGGGAACACCTCCAATATGTCCCCGCGAACGCGGAAGGTGCCGGGGCGCAGTTCCATGTCATTGCGCTGATATTGGCTTTCGACCAGTTGGCGCAGCAGGGCGTTACGGCGATAGAGCTTTCCTTTTTCAAGGTTGATGACCACCCGCAGGTATTCCTCCGGGCTGCCGAGACCATATATGCACGAGACAGAGGCAACGATGATGACGTCTTTGCGCGAGATCAGCGAGGTGGTCGCCGCCAGCCGCAGGCGCTCTATCTCTTCATTTATATCGACTTCTTTTTCGATATAAAGGTCATGCCGCGGGACGTAGGCTTCCGGCTGATAGTAATCGTAGTATGAGACGAAGTATTCGACGGCGTTGTTGGGGAAGAATTCGCGGAACTCCGCGTAAAGTTGGGCAGCCAGGGTCTTGTTATGCGCCATCACCAGCGCGGGCTTTTGCACCTGCTGGATGACGGATGCGATCGTGAAGGTCTTGCCTGTGCCGGTCGCGCCCAGCAGCACCTGATCGCGCTGCCCGGATTCGATGCCCTGCACCAGTTGTTTGATAGCCTCCGGCTGATCGCCGGTTGGTTTGAAGGTTGAAGTGAGCTGAAATTCCATGGTTTTATACCTCTAATGATACGGCGAATTATAGCATAAATAGGTCAATTGTTCGAGTATTGATTTGTATGAATGGGAGAATACAATATGCCTGCTCTGGTAGGGCGGGTGGCCGCAGGCCGGGTGGGTTGAAAGTAGTGAATCGGCGGGGACAGAATACGGTCCCCGCCCTACATTTCTAAACCCCTCCGGCGCAGATGGCGCCACCTCCCCTGCGTATGGGAGGATCAGAACGCGTAGGGCGGATCACGTACTTCGATCCGCCGTATATTTTGAATCGGCGGGGACATAAGACAGTCCCCGCCCTACATCGGTCGATCCCTTCGAGTTCGCGCAGGGCGGCTCACGCTCTTTGAGCCACCGTATATGTTGAATCGGCGGAGACATAAGACGGTCCCCGCCCTACATCACAAAACCCCTCCGGCGCCGATGGCGCCACCTCCCCTGCGTATGGGAGGATCAGAACGCGTAGGGCAGATCACGTACTTCGATCCGCCGTTTATATCGAATCGGCGCGGACATAAGACGGTCCCCGTCACACCTTACAAAACCCCTCCGGCGCCGATGGCGCCACCTCCCCTGCGTATGGGAGGATCAGAACGCGTAGGGCGGATCACGTACTTCGATCCGCCGTATATTTTGAATCGGCGGGGACATAAGACAGTCGCCGCCCTACATCGGTCGATCCCTTCGAGTCGCGTAGGGCGGATCACGTACTTCGATCCGCCATTTATGTTGTAATGGCGCCGATCCGGCGCCGCCGTATGGGAGGATCAGAACGCGTAGGGCGGATCGCGTACTTCGATCCGCCGTTTATGTTGAATCGGCGGGGACATAAGATACAGTCCCCGCCCTACATTACTAAATCCCTCCGGCGCAGATGGCGCCACCTCCCGTGCGTATGGGAGGATCAGAACGCGTAGGGCGGATCGATCCGCCGTTTATGTTGAATGGCGGGGACATAAGACGTAAACCCCTCCGGCGCCGATGGCGCCACCTCCCCTGCGTATGGGAGGACCAGCACGCGTAGGGCGGTTCCCTTAATTCGAGCCGCCGTATATTTTGAATCGGCGGGGACATAAGACAGTCGCCGCCCTACATTTCTAAACACCTCCGGCGCCAATGGCGCCACCTCCCCTGCGTATGGGAGGATCAGAATGTGTAGGGCGGCTCGCGCACTTTGAGCCGCCGCTTATATGTTGAAATGGCGGGGACAAAATACGGTCCCCGCCCTACATTTCTAAACCCCTCCGGCGCTAATCGCGCTAACGTCTCATCGCCGGGACGGGGGCTGCCGGCGCCGGCACAGAATCAAGCTGTTCAACCAGCGTATTCAGCACTGCCATCAGCTCCGACTGCCAGGACAAGTCATCGGTCACGATCCAGTAGGCATTTCGCCCGGCGCGGATCTCCTTGCTGACGAACGGCAGGTTGCGCGTCTGGCTCCCTTCAGGCAGCGGCGGGTAACGCAGCACAATCTGCCCGCCTTCCATCGAAACTGAAGCGAGACCCAACTGGTCCGCCAACTGCTTGACCCGGATCTGATAGAGGAAGTTCTCCAACTGCTCCGGGATTGCCCCAAAACGGTCTTCTAGCTCAGTGCGCATGGCGTTAATATCGCCTTCATCTTTAAGCAGCGCCATACGCCGGTAAAGCCCGAGGCGTAAATTCTGGTCGGGGATATAGTTCGTCGGGATAGCGACTGGCAGCGGCAGCTCGACCGCGACCGGCGTCGCCAGACTGCGAATCTCGCCGGCTACCTGATCCACCGGATCAAGCTGTTTGCCTTCACGCGCCTCACGCACTGCCGTCGCCAGCATGCGCGTGTAGAGGTGAAAACCGACCGCTGCGATATACCCTGATTGACGCGTGCCCAGCATATCGCCGGCACCGCGCATCTCCAGGTCACGCATGGCTATCGAGTAGCCCGCGCCAAGCTGCGTGTTCTCAGCAATTGTCTCCATCCGCTCAAGACCTTCCGGTGTTGGCGCGCGCTTGCGATGGCGGAAGAAGTAGGCATAAGCCCGCTGGGCGCCGCGCCCGACCCGACCGCGCAACTGATAGAGCTGTGCCAGCCCAAAGGTGTCACCGCGATCGACGATCAGCGTATTGGCATTGGGGATATCCAGACCGGATTCGATGATGGACGTGCACAGCAGCACGTCGATATCGCCCTTGGTGAACTGGCGCATCACCTCGGAGAGCTGGTTCTCGGGCATTTGTCCGTGGGCGACACCAACGCGCGCGTCAGGCACCAGTTGGTTGAGGTGCAGCTTCATGCCGTGGATGGTCTGGACACGGTTATGCACCATGAAAACCTGCCCGCCCCGTTCCATCTCGCGCACAATGGCGTAACGCACCAGCTTCTGGTCATAAGGGCCGATATGCGTAATCACCGGCAGCCGTTCTTCCGGCGGCGTGTTGATGGTCGAGATATCGCGCACGCCGGTCATGGCCATGTAGAGCGTACGCGGGATTGGCGTCGCCGTCATGGTCAGGACGTCTACTTCTGTGCGCAGCTTCTTGAAGTGCTCCTTATGCGTGACGCCGAAGCGCTGCTCTTCATCGATGATCAGCAAACCCAGATCCTTGAACTGGACATCATCCTGAATCAGCCGGTGTGTGCCGATCACGATATCGACTTCCCCTTTGGCAATCCGTTTGATGATCGCGTCCTGTTCCTTTGGCGTCCTGAAGCGAGAGAGCATTTCGATCTCTACCGGGAACGGCGCGATCCGTTGCCTGAACGTCTCAAAATGCTGCTGTGCCAGGACTGTCGTCGGCACTAATAAGGCAACCTGTTTCCCATTCATGACTGCCTTGAAGGCAGCCCGGATGGCAACCTCTGTCTTGCCGTAACCGACATCACCGCAGATCAGGCGGTCCATCGGACGGGTACTTTCCATATCGCGTTTCACAGCATCAATGGCGCTGGTCTGGTCGGCGGTTTCGATATAGGGGAAACTCTCTTCCATCTCACGCTGCCAGGGACTGTCAGGCTGGAACTGGAACCCGGTCGCCATCTGCCGCTTTGAATACAATTCCAGCAGTTCTTTCGCTACCTGCGCGACCGCTTCCTTGACCCGCTGGCGTGATTGAACCCACTCTGTGGTGCCCAGCCGTGTCGCGACCGGTGTTTCGCCACCTGGACCGATATAGCGGCTGAGCCGGTCAGCCTGGTGGATGGGAACATACAACTGATCGCCGCCAGCGTAATCAACCAGCAGGAACTCACGCTCGGCGCCCTCGAGTATCCTCTTGACCAGGCCGGCATACTGACCAATGCCGTAATCGACATGGACAACCCAGTCGCCCATGCGCAGGTCTTCAAAATGTGTCTCGGGAGTATCTGTCCGCTTACGCGGCTTGGCTCGTGAGCGCAAGTGCTCCCAGCCAAAGACTTCGCCATCCGTCAGGAGATGAATTTGCTTGCCGTCATCATCCTCAAAGATCCAGCCCTCACGCAGGATACCTTCACTGAACGTCGGTGAGACCTCGAGATTTTTAATCCGCGCGTGATCCTGCCAGATCTCAGCCAGCCGCGAGACCTGTCTGGAGACAACGTGGATCGGGTTTCCTTCTGCCAGTATGGCTTCCGCGGCATCGATAAAGGGCTTGATCCTGCCGCCAAAGCGTTCCCCGGACTGGAAGCGTTCACCCAACGGGTTGGTGATCAACTCCGGTTTGGCGCTCAATTCCACGGTACGCAGGTTGTGCAGATGATCGTCGATTTCCGACCATGTCAGATACGGGACGGGATAGGCGGCATCCAGTACGCCTTCAGCAACAGCTTCGGCACGCATGCGTATCGCCTGCTCTTCGATCTCTTCCGCGACAGTTTGCAGATAATCCTGGTCATCCAGCACGACGACGGTATTCGCGGGCAGGTAATCGAGCAGGCTGCTGCGCTCGGGATACACCAATGGAATGTCAAATTCTTCGAGCTTATCGAGATCAGCAACCACGCCGCGCGCGTGGACTGGCAGGATTTCTCGCGCCGGCGTCACGACTGATTCGCTGATCTGGCGGATGGTGCGCTGGCTGGCGGCATCAAACGCCCGCAGGGTGTCGATCTCATCGCCGAAGAATTCTAGCCGTACCGGCAGCCCCTCTGCCGGCGACCAGTAATCGAGGATACCGCCACGGGCTGAGAACTCACCCGGATTGCTGACGACGTTGACCGGCTGATAGCCGATATCAAACAGCTCGCGGCTCAGTCCGCTGGGCGGCATGCGCTGATTGAGCTTCAGGTGACGGGTCAGGCGCAGGAATTCACGTCTGGGCAGCAAGGTCGTCATCAGCGCCCGTACGGGGGCCATCACCAGCAGCGGCGGTTGATTCTTGCGCCAGGTCGGATGATGCTGCAAGGCGAAGCGTGTCAGCGTGCGCAGCCGCTCGTTGCGGTTGCTGATACCCCAAGCCGCACGCTCATAGAAGAGTGGGTTCGGTTCCGGAAAGGTCTGTCGGGCGGCGTCAGGCAGCCAGGTATTCAGCTCTTCCATGTAGCTCAGCACCTGATCCGAACGGGCCGTGACAAACAACACGGGAACCCCTAGCTGCTCGAACAACGCGCTTAGCACGGGCAAACGGCTGGCGCGGGAAAGGTTCAGTAAAACCTTCCCGTTTGCACCCGTAGTCAGGCTCTCCGTCAGGTCATCAAACAGCTCACTGTGTTTGATACGGTCTAGCAGATCATGCATCGGGCATGGGTCCGTTATATTTACTGATGGCAGCCTTGATCCCCTGCTCCATCCACAGCGTGATTGCTGCGTGAATGCGATCGAATAACCTGTCGAGCAGGATCTGCTCAGGCTGGGTGAAATTCTCTAGGACGTAGTCGCTGACCGCCATTCTGCCCGGCGGTCTGCCAATGCCTATGCGCATTCGAGCAATCTCCTGCGAACCGCTGGCTTCGATAATGGACGCCATGCCTTTCTGTCCGCCGGCACCGCCTTCGGAGCGAATGCGCAATGTGCCCAGCGGCAGGTCCACATCGTCATGCAGGATGATCAGGTTCTCAAGCGGTACTTTGTAGAACTTGCTCATGGGCACAACCGATTGCGCGGACAGATTCATATAGGTCGTCGGCTTCGCCAGAATGATCTTATGCTCACCCACCCTGCCCTGACCGTAAAGCGCCTTGAACTGATGACGGGTGATCGGGATGTCAAATTTCTGGCTGAGATGGTCTACAGCCAGAAAGCCGGCATTATGGCGGGTATTTTTATACTCACGCCCCGGGTTGCCTAAACCGATGATTAGAAAGTCCACCTGCTGTTCCTCGCGTTTGAATAAGTTCCTGAAAAATGACCACATAATCCACCTAAACGACAATTGGCAACCGATAATACTAACATATCACTGCCTAACCTGCCAGAAACTGGTCTGGAAACGGTCTCTTCTCCCTAATTTTTTACCTGCTGGCACACGTTTGCCGTCATCATAGACACACGTTTGCGGCCATTATTAAAGTCACTTGACACGCTTGCGAGCCTCATATACACTATCTAGCAAGGATGTCAAATATTTGACAGCTTACTGGTTCGACCAAGTCCAATAAGGAGACTGAGATGAAAAGAACGACTACCACCCTGTTCTACCTGTTCCTTGCAGTTGTACTGGTACTCTCGGCCTGTACGCCAGCGGCCACGCCGGCCGTGACCGAAGCAGCGGCAACAGAAGCGCCCGCTTCCGGAGAGACTGCGCCAGCAACAGAAGCTGCAACCGAAGCCGCGGCTGAAGCACCCGCACCGAGCGGTGAAGCAAAAGTCGGCGGCACCTATGTCTTGACCTCACAAGAACAACCCGATACCCTGGATATCCAGAAGTCGGGCTTCGCGATCACCAGCGGTGTTCTCGGCTGGCTGGGCGGCTCCCTGCTGACCAAAGATATGGAAGGGAACTATATTCCCTACCTGGCCGAAAGCTGGGATATCAGCGAAGATGGCAAGACATACACCTTCAAACTTCGCCAGGATGTCAAGTTCCACAATGGCGATCCGCTGACCGCGAATGACTGGGTTTATACCTTCGACCGCGCGACAGCGGAAGATTTCGTCTCACCCGTGACCGCTGACCTGCTCAGCGCGCTCGCCGGATGGGAAGCCACCGACGATTACACGCTGGTGATTACACTTGACGAACCCTACTTCCCGATCCTGAACACCTTCACCTACGGTGACTACCTTGCGCCTTACAGCAAGCGCGCCGTGGAAGAAGCCGGTGATGACTACGGCTGGACGACCGTCACCTCCGTCGGGCCCTACATGTTCAAAGAGTGGGTCAACGATGAGAAAATTGTCCTGACCCGCAACCCCGACTACAACTGGGGTCCCAAAGTTTATGAAGGCGCCAATACTGGCCCGTATCATATCGAAACCGTCGAATATCGCATTCTGCCTGACTACACCACGCAGTTGGCTGCCTTCCAGGCTGGTGAAATCACCGCCTTCTCAATTCAGGCAAAAGACCTGCCGGCATTCGAAAATAATCCCGACTTCCAGTTGCTGACTGACCTGACCACCGGTTATTACTACGTCATCTGGAACCTCGAGGTCTGGCCATTCGATAACCTGCTCGTTCGCGAAGCCTTCAGCATGGCTGTCAACAAACAGACCATCGTGGATGTCGTCGGCAAGGGTTATGGCGTTACGTTGGATGGCACCCTCTCACCCTCACAGCTCGGATACTGCGCTGACGTCGAAGGCACTGGTCTGAAATTTGACCTCGAAGGCGCGAAAGCCAAGCTGGAAGAAGCCGGTTATACAATGAACAGCTCTACCGGTATCTATGAAATTGATGGCAAACCATTGTCGTTCGTCTTCAAATCCCTGACCCCCGAGACCTATGCCCAGTACTCACAGATCCTTGTTGAGATGTGGCGTCAGATGGGTGCGGATGTGAAAATTGAGCAATTCGACTGGCCGACCGCGTCACCGATGTACACCGATGGCGATTATGTCATGGGCACCCTGCACTACGCCTGGCCGGAAGCTGACATGCTGCACATGATGTTCCACTCTTCATCGATTGGCGGCTCCAACTTCTCACGCGTCGCGGATCCTGAACTTGACGCTCTGCTCGAATCAACCAGAACTTTGATCGACCCGGTAGAACGGCAGAAAGCTGTCTGTGATACCGAAGCCTGGCTGATCAAAGAAGCGACGGTGCTGCCGCTCTACTCACGCGAGTGGTTCACCGCTCTGCATTCCAACCTCGCAGGTACCTCGTACTCATCTCAGACTGGTCTCAACCTGATGGATGCGTACTTCACCGACCTGCCGTAAGATTATGTTTAAAGTCTTTCCCTAAGGAAAGCGCACTCTGAGAAATGATGATAGGGGCAGGTAACATCCAAGCCTGCCCCTATCAAAACATCAATCAGGAGACGATATGTACGGATACATTCTTCGGCGATTATTGCTTATGATTCCCGTCCTGCTGGGCGTATCGTTGCTGGTTTTCATCATCGCGAAAGTTACCCCCGGCGACCCTGCCCGTCTGATGGCTGGACCTACAGCCAGCAAGGAATCAGTTGCCCGCTTGCGCCAGCAATTGGGGTTGGATGATCCGGTGCATATCCAGTACGGACGTTTTCTGCTAAACGCGGCTCAGGGCAATCTCGGTGTGTCCTATCGCGGCCAAAAAGACGTCATGCGCAGTATCATGCTGCGTTTCCCCTCAACCGCGCAACTGGCAGGTGCCGCGCTCGTCGTAGCGATTTCGATTGGCATACCCCTCGGCATGCTGGCTGCCTGGAAGAACAATACCTTTGTTGACCGGTTTATTATTTTTCTCGACCTGACGATGATCTCCATCCCTGTATTCTGGCTGGCGATCATGATGATCTTCGTATTCGGGGTGTATTTAAACTGGATCAGCATCTCTGAAGGGAGTGGTCTGAGCGCGCTGATCTTGCCAACTATCGCGCTCTCGATTGGACCAACCGCGGTCCTGACCATTCTGACGCGCGGCAGTATGCTGGAAGTGCTGTCGGAAGATTACGTCCGCACAGCCAGGGCAAAAGGCGTCCGTCAGCCGCAAATCCTCAGCCGGCACATTTTGCGCAATGCCTTCATCCCCATCATCACCTACCTCGGCATCTTGTCGGTCAACCTGCTGACAGGCGCGGTCTTCACGGAAAGCGTGTTCGCGCGACCCGGCTTGGGCAGATTCATGATTAACGCGATTATGGCGCGCGACTTCCCTGAAATCCAGGGCGCGGTGTTATTCACCGCGGTGCTCTTCGTCTTCTTCAACTTGTTGATCGATGTCTTGTACGCCTACATCGATCCGCGCATCCGCCTGAGTTAAAGGAGAGGATGATGAGCGTAGAAACCAAACCAATCGAAAAGTCATCCTTTTTCAATTCCTGGTACAAAAGTCACAGACAGCGTCCGTGGATGCGCAGCCTGGAAGTTTTGGTCAGACATCCGCTGGCGCAGATCGGGTTCACCGGTTTTATGCTGGTGACGCTGATCACCATTCTCGCGCCGGTCATCGCGCCCTATGATCCCGTAGCGATGGACTTCGGACAAATCCTGACCTCACCCTCATCGACACATCCCTTCGGTACCGACGATCTCGGGCGTGACGTACTCAGCCGCGTCCTCTATGGCGGCCGTGAGTCAATGCGCGCCGGTTACTTTGCCATCCTGATCGGCCTGAGCGGCGGTGTCGTGATCGGTCTGATCACCGGTTACTTTGGCGGTCTGATCGATGACATTGTCCAGCGCATCATTGAAATCTTCTGGGCATTCCCGACCATCTTGCTGGTTTTCAGTGTCATCGCCGCCTTTGGACCGAACCTGGGCACGGTGATCGTCGTCATTGGTCTGGCAAGCATTCCGGGCTATTCCAGGTTATTCCGCGGGTCGGTGATTCAAGCCAAGAATTTCGAGTACGTGACCGCGGCGAAGATCGTCGGCTCGAGAGCCGGACGGATTATGTTCAAGCATATTCTGCCGAACATCATCTCGCCGATCCTGATCTACGGCACGCTCGATCTCGCCGGCGCCATCATGATGACCGCCGGTCTGAGTTACCTCGGTATGGGCGCACAGCCTCCTTCTCCGGAATGGGGAGCTATGTTAAACTATGGTCGCGAATACCTGCGTATCGCGCCGTGGATGTCCTTCTATCCCGGGCTGGCAATCTTTCTCACCATGCTTTCTGTAAATCTGTTTGGCAATGGTTTGCGAGACGCGCTCGACCCGAGAACCCGCAAAGAAAAAGCCAAATAGCGCAACACGCTCCCGCAATGGGAGGTTGAACTCATTCTTACAATTAAAGGTTTTGCAATGGGGAATGCCGCCGAAAAAATTCAAATCGAGAAGATCTACTATCTCGAAAACCTCAACCAACTGGAAGCGATGTCTTCCAGACTGCGTCATCGCCTGATTGAGCAGCTCACCTATACTCCGAAGAACACAGCACAACTGGCGCGGGCAATCGATGTCACCCGGCCGAAAGCGTACTATCACATCAAAGTGCTGGAAGGCAATGGCCTGGTCAAGCCGGCATACAACAAGCTGGTCAATGGCATTCTCGAAAAGTATTACATCAGCCGGGCGCACTTTTTCAGTTATGACAAGCTCGCGGAGTACGCCAACGCGCATCCGGAGGATATCACTTATAACAAACGTTTCACACAGGCGAGCAATGATTTTCTGTCCTGCGTCCTCGACGTATCGTATCGTAAAATCAGGACGCTCGATGACGAGCAAGGCAGCGATAATTTTGTCTTTAATTTCGGCGTGCATCTGACTGATGAACAAATCAATGTGGTTGTAGAGAAAATGGGCGAACTGGCAAATCAAATTCGCGAAATCCATGCCGGCAACGTGGAACGGGAAGATTATTTACAGTTGCCGTATTTCAAAACGATCCTGGTGAACCTGCCGCTGAAATCACCCGTCGATGAGGCACCTAACCTCTAGCAGCCACAGAGAAGCCCCTGAGTATTCAGGGGCTTCTCTTTTATTCAGACCTTATCGTCTTACGCGTTCTCCAGGTAGCGCGTCAGTTCCCAGTCACTCACCTGCTTGCGATACTCGTCGCATTCAGCCCGCTTGGCGCGCACGAAGGCCTCAAACAAGACCGGACCAAAAGAGTCGCGCATCAGATCGCTGGCTTCAAAATCATCCATAGCCCGTGAGAGCGTGACCGGCAGGTCGCTGATGCCCATCTGCCTGCGATCCTCGACCGTGAGTTCATAAATATTGATGTGATTCAGCGGCTCGGGACATGGCAGTTGGCGGTCTATGCCATCCAGCGCGCAGACCAGCATGGCACGGAACGCCAGGTAAGGGTTGCAGGATGGATCCGGACAGCGCAGTTCAGCGCGGGTGGCGCTCTTATGCCCGTGGAGGTAGCGTGGAATGCGGATCAGTGCCGAGCGATTGGTCTGAGCCCAACCGACATACACCGGCGCCTCGTAACCCGGCACAAGCCGTTTATAGGAGTTGATTGTCGGGGAGATGACCGCCGACATTGGCCGAGCATTCTCAAGCTGCCCAGCGATGAACTCATAGGCCAGCGGACTGAGGTTGTAGCAGTCCTGCTCATCGAAGAACAGATTCTCGCCTTCGGTATTGAACAGGCTCTGGTGACAATGCATGCCCGAGCCGTTGACGCCCACGACAGGTTTCGGCATGAATGACGCTACCAGCCCATTCTTGGCTGATATGGCTTTGACGGTGTATTTCATCGTCACCACATTGTCAGCCGCATGCAACGCGTCTGAATAGTGGAAATCAATCTCGTGCTGACCGCGGGCATTCTCGTGATGTCCGACCTCAACATCGATGCCCATAATCGATAGCGTCTCCATCAGTTCCGTGCGGACACGCACCGCCTCATCATTGGGTGAGAAATCAAAATATTCGCCGACATCATGCGGAACGGGATGGATGTCGTTGCCGCCATTGCGTTTGAAAAGGAAGAATTCCGGCTCGGCGCCGACGTAATAGACCCAGCCGCGTTCCTGGCGCAGACGTTCGAGGGCGCGCTTGAGCTCACCGCGCGGATCACCAGTAAAAGGTGAACCGTCGGGCAGGTAAATATCACAAAATACGCGGCCGCGTTTCAGACCATCAGGCGACCAGGGCAAAATCGCGTAGGTGTCGGTGTCAATATGCAGGTGCATATCCGATTCCTGGATGCGCGCGAAGCCCTCGACCGACGACCCGTCGAACCAGATGCCTCGGTCCAGCGCCGCTTCAAGCTGGCTGACCGGGCAGTCCAGACTTTTAACATTGCCGACGACATCGGTAAACTGAAATGACATGAACTTGACATTGTCTGCCTTTACGCGTTCGAGCAATTCTTTACCATCCATGCATCACCTCTGTGGTTTAAAAAGGATCAGGGTTTGCTTTGGGCAAACCCTGTCATTAACGTCTGGCTGCCCTTCCACATGCTGCCGGCACGCAGAACAGACCGCGTGCGGATCACTGCAATGTCTTGCAGCCTGAGTTACCCCAGGTTCTTCAACAGTTGCTTTTTCTGGAAGGAAGAAAGGAGTCTGTGATCGGACTCCGGAGGCATCCGCTGATCATTCGATTTTCGCCATTGCTGGCTTAACACTTCCCTCGCGGGAAGGAACCTCCACCTCGTCATCCCGTATTACGGGATTCAGCCGCTAATTCTTCGCTATTCAATTGTAAGGTCCTGTATTGACCAAGAAAAATAATAGCAAATACGGGAACCGCTGTCAATAAGGAAAATTATGCGTCCGAATAACGTAACAAGCCTCGCCCATTCTCGCAGCCAGATTGAGATTATCCTTGACTGATAGAACATTAATACTATAATTATGTGTGGCAAGCGTACTATTTAAAACTATAATTATTGCATCGCATATTGAGGAGCAAAGAATGGCAAAGAAACCCAGAAGCGACAGTGACTCGACATATACCGGACAGCCCGGTGACGGGATGAATGAAGGCAAACGCGTTGTGCTCGAAAAAGCGTTGGGGGATATCGTCAAGCGTTATGGTGAGGGCTCGATCATGCGCCTGGGACAGGCAAAGCATCTGAACGTCGAAGCCATCTCAACCGGCTCCCTCTCGCTTGATCTGGCGCTGGGCGTGGGTGGAATCCCGCGCGGTCGCGTGACCGAAGTCTACGGACCGGAATCCTCCGGCAAAACGACGTTGTGTCTGCACATCGTCGCTGAAGCGCAGAAGCTGGGCGGCACGGCAGCCTACATCGATATGGAGCACGCGCTGGATCCAACCTACGCGGCCAAGCTGGGCGTTGATATCGACAACCTCTTTATCTCGCAGCCCGACATGGGCGAGCAGGCAATGGAAATCGCGGAAACCCTGGTGCGTTCCGGCGCGTTGGATGTGGTTGTGATCGACTCGGTCGCCGCGTTAGTCCCCAAGGCGGAAATCGAAGGCGACATGGGCGATTCCCCGATGGGCATGCAGGCGCGTCTGATGTCGCAGGCGCTGCGCAAGCTTTCAGGCAGCATCAACCAGACCAAGACAGCCGTGATCTTCACCAACCAATTACGCCAGAAGATCGGCATCATGTTTGGCAACCCTGAGACCACCCCCGGCGGTCTGGCGCTGAAATTCTACGCCTCGGTGCGTATGGATATCCGCCGCATTCAGTCGATCAAGATGGGCGCCGAGATCACCGGCAATAAGGTGCGTGTGCGCGTGGTCAAGAATAAAGTAGCCCCGCCCTTCCGTACGGCCGAGTTTGACATCATGTACAATGAAGGCATCTCGAAGATAGGTGATATTATTGATCTGGGCACGAACCTGAATATCATCGAGAAACGCGGCGCATTCTATTCCTACGGTGACGCGCGGCTCGGTCAGGGACGCGAAAACACCAAAGAGTATCTGCGTCAAAACCCGGAACTGGCGAACGAGCTGGAGATAGCTATCCGTCAGGTCGCATCCGGCGGACAGGGCTTGAATATGTTCGCGGATTCCGGCGACAGTGACGGCGGAGACGGAGAATAAATTCTGAGTAATTACAGGAGTACCAACTGATGAGAAAACGGACGGTCATAATGATTCTGGTTGGCGTGATGCTTTTCATCCAAGCATGCTCGCTGACCTCCAAACGGACAGCACCCGATTCCACCAGCATGCCTGTATTTATGGCAGCGACCATTCTGCCAACCATCACACCCACTCCGCTGCCATCTGCCACTATCCCTGTGCCGACCAACATGCCCGCCTGTGAAAATAACCTTGCCTATGTCGAAGACATCACGCTGCCCGACGGATCACAGGTCGCAGCGAACGCTGCGCTCACCAAAGAATGGCTGGTCGCCAACAGAGGCAGTTGCAACTGGACGACTGGCTATAAGCTGAAATTTGTCATCGGTGATGATTTTGTCACGCCAAAAGAGATCCCGCTGCCTGAAGCCTGGGGCGGATCGCAAACGCCGCTCAAGCTGGATTTCACCGCGCCGGCGACCCCCGGTATGTACCATAGCGAATGGCAGGCCTTCGGTCCTGACGGTCAACCTTTCGGTGACACGATTTATTTCGAAATCGTGGTCGAGTGATTGAATCCAGAATCAAAAAAGCGCCTGCTTGAAGACAGCAGGCGCTTTTTGTTCACAATTGATTTAGGTGCCTTCCTGCCAGGAATTCAGATACTTGATCTGCTCTTCGGTCAGTGAGTCAATCTCAACACCCATCGCTGCCAGCTTCAGGCGGGCAATTTCCTTGTCGATCGCTTCCGGTACGCTATAAACTTTGTTCTGGAGTTTGTCATGATTCTTGACCATGTACTCAGCGGCGAGCGCCTGGTTGGCAAAACTCATGTCCATCACGGATGCCGGATGGCCCTCAGCAGACGCCAGGTTGATCAGCCTGCCCTCGCCGAGCAGGTGGATCGAGCGCCCGTCCTGCAGGGTGTAGGTGTCGATGAATGGCCGTGTCTGGCGCTTGCTGACCGCCATCTCCTCCAGGGAGGGGATGTTCAGCTCAACATTGAAGTGACCGGAATTGGCAACAATGGCATGATCTTTCATAGCCGCGAAGTGGTGGCGGTCAATCACGTTCAAGTCACCGGTGACGGTACAGAAGATATCGCCCACCTTGACTGCCTCAGCCATCGGCATGACCCTGAAGCCATCCATCACCGCTTCCAGTGCCGGCATGGGATCGATTTCAGTCACGATGACATTGGCGCCCATCCCTCTGGCGCGGTTCGCCAGACCCCTGCCGCACCAGCCATAGCCGGCGACAACAAAGGTCTTGCCAGCCAGCAATACGTTGGTGGCGCGGATAATGCCATCCACAGTTGATTGACCGGTGCCGTAACGATTATCAAAGAAGTGTTTGGTGAGCGCGTCGTTAACTGCGATGACCGGGAATTCCAGCGCGTTGTCTGCTGCCATGGCACGCAGGCGGATAACGCCGGTGGTGGTCTCTTCGGTACCGCCAACGATGCCATCAATCAATTCGCGGCGGTCTTTGTGAATGGTACCGACCAGGTCGGCACCATCATCCATGGTCATCTGCGGTTTGAAATCCAGAGCGGCATGAATGTGCTTGTAATAGATTGCGTTGCTCTCACCTTTGATTGCCAGCACCGGGATCTCATCGTGCGAGACCAGCGACGCGGCGACATCATCCTGAGTCGAAAGCGGATTCGAGGCGGTCAGTACCACCTCAGCGCCGCCAGCTTGCAACGTGCGCATCAGGTTGGCTGTCTCGGTAGTGACATGCAGACAGGCGGCGATGCGCAGACCACTGAGCGGTTTTTCCTTTTCAAAGCGCGCCATGATCTGACGCAGCACGGGCATTTCACGTTCCGCCCATTCGATTCTGCGGCGGCCGCCTTCAGCAAGTTTCACATCCTTGATATCGTATTCTTCCATCAAAATCCTCCAAAGGGTTTAGTTAGTTCAGCAATAAATCGAGCTTGCCGTTGTCATCATAATGCTGTCGATAGCGCGTTACAAATTCACGCGGGGTGTAGTAATGGCTCTGCGTGCCGGTATTTTCCAGACAGTAGGTTGCTGCGAGCGAGCCCATCTGGCCGCATGTCTTCCAGTCAAAACCGAGACCATAGCCTTTCAGGAAACCGCCGCGGAAGGCGTCGCCAATGCCAGTCGGGTCGGCGATGATCTTCGGTTCCACCGCCTTGACTTTGTGTTCCTCACCGCTGACGTAGATGGACGTGCCATTCTCTCCGCGCGTCACAACGATAATCTCAATCTCATTCACCAATTGCTCTGCCGATTTGCCGGTGTGATGCTGCAGCAAGGAAAATTCGTACTCGTTCACGAAGAGAAGTTTTGCCTTCTCTGTGCCGCGGATGATTTCTTCCGACGAGATCCTGGCGAGCTGCTGGCTTGGGTCATAGAGATACGGCTGACCGCATTGCTGACATTCCATCACCAGCTTGTCCATGGCGCGCGGATCATTGGGCGAGATGATCACCAGGTCGACGGCTGTATCGCCCAGGTCTGTGATCGACTGGCTGACAGCATATGCCATGGCGCCAGTGTAGAAGCTGGAGATCTGCGAATTGGAACGGTCGGTGTTGGCAAAGAAGGACGCTGTATATTCGTTGTCAATCGTCTTGATATGCGCGGTATCAATGCCGTGCTCTTCCAGCCAGGCGCGATAGTCCGAGAAGTCCTGACCGACCGTGCCCATCACCATGGGGCGTTCGCCAAGCAATGCCATGGTGTAGGCAATGTTCGGGGCGACACCGCCGCGTCTGCGCACCATTGAGTCCACCAGGAAAGAGAGGCTGATGTTCTCAATCTGGTCAGGCAGGATTTGGTCCTTGAAGTAACCAGGGAACGTCATCAAATAGTCGTAAGCAATCGAACCGGTGATTAGAAATTTCATTGAGATCCTCTGCGCAATTTTAAATCAGTTTTCGGATATTTTGTTCAAACGGCGGATAAATGATGCCCTTATCGGTCACCCAGCCGGTTAATAGCTCGTGCGGCGTGATATCGAATGCCGGATTGCGTACTTTGGCGCCCTCGGGCATGACCGGTTCAGCGACGATTCTGATGTCAAGCACTTCAGCGGGGTCACGGTTTTCGATCGGCGTCAGGTCACCATGCGTGAGGGTCATGTCGAGCGTGCTGACAGGAAAAACAGAATACACCGGTACATGGTTATGGTGCGCAGCCAGTGCCAGCATGTAGGAACCGATCTTGTTGACCACGTCGCCGTTAGCAGCAACCCGGTCAGCGCCGAACAGGACAAGCTGAACGTCACCCTTCCTTATATAGTAGCCGGACATATTGTCGGTGATGACCTCATAGCTGATCCCCAACTGCTGCAGTTCCCAGGCAGTCAGCCGGGCGCCTTGCAGACGCGGACGAGTTTCGTCGACCAGTACATGGACACGTTTGCCTAATTCATGCGCCCGCCGGATCACGCCCAGCGCCGTACCGTAATCGACCGTTGCCAGCGAACCGGTATTGCAATGGTGGACAATCGTATCGCCGTCATGGATCAGCGCCTGACCGAAATCTGCGATGCGCTGGTTGGTCGCGACATCCTCCTCAGCCATGGCATGAGCAAAATTCAACAATCGATCTGCCAGGTTGCCATCATTATTTTTTGCGGCTGATGCGATCATAGCGTCAACTGCCCAGGCCAGATTGACCGCAGTGGGCCTGGCTGCTTTCAGCGTGGCTGCGGCTATAGTGAGGATACGCAACTGCTCATCAATTGTGGCCGCTCCTGATCGTATCAATGCCATCGCCATGCCATAAGCAGCAGCAACGCCAATGGCAGGCGCGCCGCGGACGGTCATATTTCTGATCGCCTCTGCGATTTCTTCTGTTGTAGAAAGTTGAGCGAATTGAACCTGCCGGGGCAGTTTGCGTTGATCGATCATTTCTAGCTGGTGAGATTCTGCCAGCCACCGCAAAGTTCGCATGAGCACTATCCGTAAAAATACGCTCACGAAGAGCGCTTGATGACAGAAGTTTAACACGGGGTCGGCTAGCTGTCAAAACCTCAGGCAGCTATTGCCGGGATAGTTTCATAAAATTAAGGTATGATTAACGTAAAGGAATTTGAGAACGTAAAGGGGCGAGAAACAGCAATTTTAGTTGTAAGCGGTAAATTACTAACCGATTTCTAACCATAAATAGTTATTTATTACAACCGTCTAACAAACATGTGATTAACTGAACCGTAAAAGCCTTGTAAAATCTGCATAAGTATGATACGATGATAGGCGATTATTCTAAGATGACCCCACTCTGGATCCTCAGGAGTTTAAAGATGAAAAAGTTGTTGACCAAGGGAATGTATATCATCATGCTGGTTTCGATGCTCCTCTCATCAGGGGCATTTCAGCCGCCGCAATTTGTCATGGCTGCTGATGGCAACTACAGTGCTGCGCCCAGCCTGATTAAAGCGGAGGGTGAAAGTATCACTCCAACTCCTGATCCAAACCAGAGTTTGGTCGAGGCCACACCTACCCCGCCAGCAGATCCGCCGGCAGACACTACAGGCGAAGGTGCGACCACTGGTTCAACGTCTGGTGAGATTCAGCAAAACGAACAACAGCTAGTGCCGGAGAACGTCATTGTCACCGCTGCTGTCACCTGGACAGGTGGTGCTGAGCCGCGGCCAGAGACTTGGCTTGAACTTGTGCTCGACGGTACCGTGGTAGCTGACTCTCGTAAACTGGTTGACGCGTCAGTCCTGACATGGTCGGTCCCATCTGGCGCGTATTCCGTTAAGCTGGTGGACGCCTCCGGCGCGGACCTTATGCTGGCCGAGTATTCTACTGAGATTGCCGGACAAGATAACAGCTTCACCGTCGCGCATTCATTTAAAGAAGCCGCGCCTGCTCAATTGCCGCCAGTCGTCTCAAACGCTGCACCTGCTGCCGACCCCATCACGGTCAAATTTGCCGTAAACTGGTATGAAGATGGCGACCCGCTCAAGGAACTGCAAACAGATAATTTCGTAGGCGGCGTCCCTTCATATTACGTCGCACTGCACCGCTCATTGGCTGCAGGTGGACCAACCGAATTAGTGGAAGGTTCCACCGCTAAATTAGTGACCCTCCCTGAGCGCGAAGTGAGTTGGGAAGGCGTTCAGCGTGACGCGCCTGACGGTACACCTTACACTTTTGTTCCCGTCATCGTGGATGGCAGCGGCAACCCAGTCACCCTCGAATTTGTCCGGTTTGATGTAACAGAGACTGCAGTCAACATTATCTTCATGAAGGAAGCAGAAGAAACCGGCGGCAGTCCAGAGGGAACTTCTGAAATACCCGGTGGATATTTCACGCCTCCTTCCTTGTTAAAATCTCGCGGGCTCTTCGCCGCACAAGCGACAGCGATTAACCCTGGTGAAGTATCGGTCAGCAAGATTGCGACACCTGTCGCAGGCATGGTCAATACCTGGGACATCACACTTGAAATCCTAGCCGTCGATCAACCTCAAAGCAGTTGTACTGTCCTGGTGATCGACAGATCAGGTAGTATGTTGAACAGCGGCAGAATGCAGGCTGCCAAGGATGCCGCTACAAATTTCGTTAATTTGGTGGTCCCTGACACAAACAGCTTGAACCGGGTGGCAGTGGTCTCCTTCGCGGAAACCAGCACAACCAACGCACCCTTAACTAATAATAAAGATACTTTGACCAACGCTATCGCTTCATTCGAGGCAGACGGTGGCACTTATACGCAAGCGGGCATCAAGACTGCCCAGGGGTTGCTCGCAAACGCTACGGGCTGTACAACGAAGAATATTGTCTTACTCTCGGATGGTGAACCGACTTACAGTACATCGCATACGGTCGAGGATTCATATTTCAGCCTTAATGCCGCCCTGGACCGTTACGTTACAAACAGCACGGTACCCGAGTCCGCGTACAACGGAGGGTACAAGATTGGCAATGGCAGGGCAGGGTTTCGCACAGTCGACACCAATGACTGGATTTGTATCAGATATTCAGGGACACGGTGTGTTGACTGGCGCTATGCTTACTGGCATCACGGGCAAAGCACCATCAACCAGGCTGGTTATGCGAAAACAGCTGGCACGAAAATCTACACTGTAGCAGTAAGCGCCGGTGATTTCGGCACCTCGGTTCTGGATGCTGTCGCCAGTCCTGGTTTGAATTACAGCACCGATGACAGCAACCTCATTGATACTCTCTTCGGTCAAATCGCTGCCAGCATTCTCGCCGCATGTAAAAATGCTTCTATCACAGATCCGATGGCTACCGGGTTCCAGGTCGTTGGTGATGTATCAAGCCTAACGACCGAACCCATAGCGGGTAAAGCCACGTTTGACAGCAATACCGGAACAATCACCTGGAATCCAGGAACCTTGACGGAACCGGTATCATCAGGATCAAGCACAAAGTACGCGCGCCTCAAATATCGTGTTGAGATCAATGACAACATCCTGACCTCCCCGTTACCTGAGCAGGGTACTTTGTACGCGACCAACGGTACCACCACCCTGAACTACACGGATATCAATAATCAATCTGCCGCCAAAGACTTCGTGGTGCCTCAGGTCAATCCGGTGTTCTATACCCTGACGAAAGTTGTCAAAGATGCTGATGGCAACGTCAAGACCGGTGACACCCACGAATTCACCATTACGCTTGACAATGACAATGCTCTTGACACCAATGATCCAAAAGTAAAGGTCATCAAAGCAGGTGAAACGAAGACCTACACTGATCTACGCTATCAAGGCACATACACTGTGACTGAGAGTGGCGTTAGTCCGGCGACCGCAGAATTGACTGATTACACAATTACGGTCGTTCCGCAAACCTTTACCATCGTTAATACTGAGACTGTTGACCAAAGTGTAACGGTCACAAACCAGGAGTTACCACTCGGTGCGCTGCAGGTTTGTAAGGTCTTCAGCAATACGGCAATTCAGCCTTCACAGCGTGTGATGATGAGTGCCAGTGTCTCAGTTCCATCATTCGCGTTCTCCGTCTCAGGTCCCTCCTACACAACCCCACTGACCTTTACTCTGCCTGGTGGAGAATGCAAGGATTTAACCGGCTTGAAATACGGTGAGTACACCGTGACCGAAACGGATAGCCAGGGATTCGTACAGTCTTCCGTCCCGGCTGATGGTAAGGTCACTCTGACTGTTGACGCTCCATCTGCGACCGTCACAGTGACTAACCGTCCGGCTCAAGACGGCGACAAAACCAATATCCAGGCAAATAAAATCTGGAACGATACCCTCTCAAAACATCCAACGATTGGCTTCCAGCTCTACCGCCAAGGCGCAGGCGCAGAAGAAGCGGTTGGCAGCCCTATAACCCTCGATGGCTCCGCCGACACTGGCTGCACGACAGCGGGCACATGTGAAATCGCCGCGTGGCAGGCGAATTGGCCTGAAATGTCTGTCTTTGAAGACGGAACCGGTGCCAAGTATACCTACTTCGTAAGGGAAGGTGTTTTCGTTGACGGTACTTTCTACATTTCCGCGCCAGCCGGATACTCGAAATCCGAGTCTGGTTTGACTGTCACTAACACTCCCATGCCGATTTCGTCGATCCTAACCGCAAGTAAGAAGTGGACAGTCCCCCCACCCGCGGGATTAGTGGTGACCGTTAAGCTCATGCTCAATGGTAGTTTGGTCGCGACTGGAACCTTAAGCGACCCTAAATGGTCATATACCTTTACCGGCCTGACGCCGGGGGCTAACTATACGGTTATTGAAGATCCAGTGCCTTATGGTTATACCTATACGGTGACGCCAAACAGTGGGATGTTCATTGATCTTGAACCTACGGTAATTGAGCCGAATAATTCGCTCGAGCCTTTCAATGCATCGGGCACGAACTATTTTGTTGTGAAGAAGGGCAATGACCGTTTGATCTGGACATACGGTGCACTGACGCCCGCTGAGCAAGCGGCATTCATCACAGCGTTCAACTTAGTCGCACCTTCAGAAATAGAGATTTCCTCAAATTACGAATTTGCTTCGGGTATGCCATTCTCTTTCGCCTTGATGCATATGGATGCAGGCGGTAATCTCTCCTTCGATGCCAAGAGCGGATGGTCGCTTATCGGATACGGCCGGTACGAAAACCGTCTGACCATCACGAACACACCGATCGTTCCCAAACTGACCCTGCTTAAAAACGTGAGGGGCGGCGACGCCGCCATAACTGATTGGACGCTGACTGCAACCGGCTCGGTGACAGATCCAACCAATCTTACTGGCACCAGTCCTGTTACCAGCACGAACACGTTCAAACCAGATACTTATACCCTGGCTGAAAGTGGCGGCCCCACTGGTTACTCTGCCAGTGACTGGGTATGTATGAAGACCGGCACGACAACACCAGCCGGTGGCAATGTTACAAATAAAGTAACGCTTGCCTATGGAGATGATATCACCTGTGTCATTACCAATACTGCCATCGAGCCAAAACTCACGCTGGTTAAAGTAGTAGCGGGCGCTGATGACGTCGCTGCCAGCTCCTGGACGCTTTCTGCCACAGGCGACGGCGGGTTCAGCGGCAAAGGCACCCTGGATACGACGACCGCTGCCAACGATGCCGTCCTCGGTCCGACCCCTGTCAAAGCCAAGATCGTTTACACCCTAGGCGAGACTGGTCCGGGCGGATTCACATCTTCGGACTGGAGCTGTGCAGGCGGTACATTCGTCAATGGCACGATCATGCTGAATTACGGCGAAAGTGCTACTTGTACAGTAACCAATACCGCTGTCAAACCTAAACTTACGCTGGTAAAGAAACTTATCCCAGAGAATGAGACAGGTCTTCTAAACTGGACACTCAAAGCGGATGGTCCCGTTGATATTAGCGGAACCTCTGGTTCCTCTGGCGTCACGAACGCTCTGGTTGAAAAAGGGACATATGTTCTCTCCGAAGCCGGTCCCACAGGCTATACCGCCTCGGACTGGTCGTGTGTCGGCGGCACTTACAGCAAAAGTGGCAATCCGGAAGTTGAGACCATTCAGTTGGATCATGGCCAGGATGCAACCTGTACGATAACCAACACGAAAAAGGCTTCCATTGAACTCAAGAAAGCCTGGGATGGTGCTACCGCTTCTACAACCCTCTACATCAGTACTAACACTGAGGAGCTTGGCGACATCGCTCAGGTGACTGCCAACGCTCAGACATCTACGACTGGCGCAATCCTTGTTGAGCCTGGGACTTATTTCCTGGATGAAGATGATATCCCCGGTTACACCTCTGCGCTTAAATGCTCATTGAATGATGGTGATGCAATTGTGAATGCCGGTTCAATTGCCTTAGCTGCTGGTGATTCGGCTGTTTGTACTTTCACCAATACCCAGAAGGGCCGCATCATCGTCGACAAGAAAACTGTCCCTGCTGAGGATCCAACTGAATTCGCTTTCACCACAACTGGCGCGGGTTACAATGATTTCAACCTGACAGATACCGCAGCTCCTAATGACCAGCAGTTGCCCGTGGGTAGCTACTCCGTGGCGGAAACTGCTGTTACTGGCTGGGATACGACATACGAATGTGAATCGTCCGTACCTAATAAGGGAGTTGCACCGTCCTCAATCATTCTCGATGCTGGTGAGAAGGTTACCTGTACGTACACCAACACCAAACGCGCTTCCATTGAGCTCGTCAAGAGCTGGGTCGGCGCAGTTGGCTCCGTAACTCTTAACATCGGCAAAACTGCTAATGGCAACGAAGTTGACACGCAGGTCACAAGCACAAGTGTGTTGACCACCGGCGCAAACCTGGTCATTCCGGGCACCTACTATCTTTCTGAGACGACACCCGATGGTTACACTTCCGCGCTAGTCTGCTCATTAAACAACGGTACCGCAACCGCAAATGCCGGTTCCATCGCATTGGTGGCTGGTGACGTAGCGGTCTGTACTTACACCAATACTCAGAAAGGCTCTATCACGGTTGACAAGGTCACCGTACCTGACACTGATACAACCTCCTTCGCCTTTACGACAACGGGGACGGGCTACACCAGCTTCAACCTGACCGGTGCAGGGACCCCAAACACGCAGATACTACAGCCGGGAACCTATTCCGTCGCTGAAACAGTCCCGGCTGGCTGGACTCAGAACTCCATCGTCTGCACCAGCAGTGACAAATCCAAGGCTCCATTCACCAATCCCAATTTCGCCCTTGGTGCTGGTGAATCTGTCACCTGTACTTTCACCAACACCAAGAAAGCTTCCATCGAACTCAAGAAGGAATGGAAAGGAGTAGCCGGTAATGTTACATTGAACATCGGCACCTCAGCCGGTGGCAGCCAGGTAGATACTCAGCTCACCAATGATACGGTGTTGACGACTGGTGCCAACCTGGTCGATCATGGTACCTTCTACGTATCCGAGTCAGCGTTGCCTGATTACACTACCACCCTTGCGTGTACGATCGATGGCGTGACCGCTGCGGTTGGAGAAAACAATTCCATCACTTTGGCCGCTGGTCAGGTGGGTGTCTGTACTTTCACGAATACCCAGAAGGGCCGCATCATCGTTGACAAGAAAACTGTCCCAGCAGGCGATGCGACCTCCTTCGCTTTCACCACAACTGGCGCGGGATATACTGGTTTCAACCTGACCGACGCCGCACAGCCTAACAATCAGCAGTTGCCCGTGGGTACCTACTCCGTCGCGGAGACTGCTATCACTGGCTGGGATACGACATACGTTTGTGAATCGACCGTACCAAATAAGGGAGTTGCACCGTCCTCAATCATTCTCGAGGCTGGTGAGACGGTAACCTGTACGTACACCAACTCAAAGAAGCCCACCCTAAAGTTGGTAAAGTCATTCAATCCAACCACGTATGGCACCCTGTCTAACTTCACACTTGCCGCGACGGGACCAGATGCAGCCAACAGCTTCAGTTATCTGGCTAATGCAACTGCTGTCAAGACCGTCATCCCTGGCACTTATGCCCTGACTGAGACCGGCACACAATATGGTATCTCTAACGGCGCTACTTGGTCCTGCGACAGCGGCAAGACGGTCACTAACAATACTGTCACCCTGGCTTATGGCGACGAGGTCATCTGCACCATCACCAATACTGCCGTCCAGCCAACCCTGAAACTGGTCAAGGCTTTCTCTCCCGCCGGCAGCGGCACACTCTCCAACTTCACCCTTGCAGCAGACGGACCAGGCACCAACGACTTCAGCTACACTGCTGATCTGAGTATTTTCAAGTCTATCGTTCCTGGTGATTACAAACTCACTGAAACAGGTGAACAGTATGGCATCACCAACGGCACGACCTGGTCATGCGACAGCGGCAAGACGGTCACCGACAACACCGTCACTCTCGCTTACGGTGACGCAGTCACCTGTACCATCACCAATACTGCCGTCCAGCCAACCTTGAAGCTGGTCAAGGAGTTCTCACCTGCTGGCAGCGGCACACTCGGCAACTTCACCCTGGCAGCAAATGGACCAGGCACCAACGACTTCAGTTATAAAGCAGATGCCAGCGCGGTAAAGACCGTCGTTCCTGGTGATTACAAACTCACTGAAACAGGTGAACAGTACGGCATCACCAACGGCACGACCTGGTCATGCGACAGCGGCAAGACGGTCACCAATAATACGGTCACCCTGGCTTACGGTGACGCGGTCACCTGCACCATCACCAATACTGCCGTTCAGCCAACCTTGAAACTGGTCAAGGAGTTCTCACCTGCTGGCAGCGGCACACTCGGCAACTTCACCCTTGCAGCAGACGGACCAGGCACCAACGACTTCAGTTATAAAGCAGATGCCAGCGCGGTAAAGATCGTCGTTCCTGGTGATTACAAACTCACTGAAACAGGTGAACAGTATGGCATCACCAACGGCATGACCTGGTCCTGCGACAGCGGCAAGACTGTCACCGACAACACCGTCACTCTCGCTTACGGTGACGCAGTCACCTGTACCATCACCAACATCGCTGTCCAGCCAACCCTGAAACTGGTCAAGGCTTTCTCTCCCGCTGGCAGTGGTACTCTCTCTAATTTCACGCTTTCAGCAACCGGACCGGATGCTGCTAATAGCTTCAGTTATTTAGCTAGTGCAAGTGCTGTCAAGGCAGTCATCCCCGGTGTGTACATTCTTGAAGAAACCGGCTCACAAGTCGGCTTCATAAATGGTAACGTCTGGAACTGTGACGGTGGAATATCTGGAAAAACAGAAGATGGCAATCCTACCATCACATTGGCCTACGGTGACGCGGTCACCTGTACCATCATCAACACTGCTGTCCAGCCAACCCTGAAACTTGTAAAAGCTTTCTCGCCAGTTGGCAGTGGTGATCTGTCCAACTTCACATTAGCAGCGGACGGACCAGGTGTCAACGACATCATCTACAAAGCTGATGCGAGCGCGGTAAAGACCGTCGTTCCTGGTGAATACAAACTCACTGAAACTGGTGGGCAGTACGGCATCACCAATGGCACCACCTGGTCCTGCGACAGCGGCAAGACTGTCACCGACAACACCGTCACTCTCGCTTACGGTGACGCAGTCACCTGTACCATCACCAACTCTGCTGTCCAACCCAAGTTGACCCTCGTCAAAGTCGTTGACGTCGGCGACGCTCTGGCATCCAACTGGAGGCTGACAGCTACTGCTGGAAATGATCCAAACAATATTTCTGATCTGGGCAAGCCAATTGCAGGAGATGATAACGACGCACAGGTTGGTCCCGAACCCGTGACGCCGGGTGTCGCCTACACCCTGGGTGAGTCCGCCAGCATCACGGGCTACTCAGCCAGCGCGTGGACATGTACCAGCGGAACACTCACGACAACGGAAATAAAAACCCAAACCATTACCCTCGCCTACGGTGATGACGTTACCTGCACCATCACCAATACCGGCATTGAGCCAAAACTGACCCTCGTCAAAGCTTTCGCGGAAGGCACCACTGGTGATACCGACGACTGGACCCTGACCGCGACGAAAGGCATCGATATTATCTCCGGTGTTACTGGGGATGAAGAAATCACTGACGCTGAGGTCGCAGTCGGTAAGTACATCCTGACTGAATCCGCCCTTGACGGTTACACCAGCACAGGGTGGGCTTGTGTAGGTGGTGAATATGCCCTTAACGAAGAATCCGGCGAGGAATCCGTAACGTTGACCTACGGCGATGAAGCAACATGTACCGTGACCAACGCAGGCATCGCTCCGACTCTGCAACTCGTCAAGGAATTCTCACCTGCCGGCAGCGGTACGCTCTCCAATTTCACCCTCACCGCTACGGGAACAGATCCTGCCAACACCTTCAGTTACACCGCTGACAACACCGCGGTTGTGACGGTTATCCCAGGCGTGTACACCCTCGAAGAAACCGGCTCGCAGAAGGGCTTCACCAACGGCGAGACCTGGACATGTGACAGTGACAAGACGGTCACCGATAAAAAAGTCACCCTTGCCTACGGCGACGAGGTCACCTGTACCATCACCAACACCGCCATTCAGCCCAAGCTGACGTTGCAGAAAGTCGTCACAGGCGGCCCGGCTACAACAGCCCACTTCGACCTGACCGCAACTGGTACCAGCACCGGGGCATCGACCATTTCTGGTCCGATGGGTGAGACTGTCACCAATGTGACAGTCATGGCGGGCACTTACACGCTATCTGAGGCAGTGAACGAAACGGGTACAACTGCTGGCATCACGCCTGCCATGTACAGCGCAGGCGCCTGGACATGCGATGGCGGCAGCCTGACCGGTACAACCCTGACGCTGACCTATGGCGATACCGCTGTCTGCAGCATCACGAATACCTACAATATCCCCAAGATACCTTTCACTGGCATCAAGACCTGGGTTGGCGGTACCGCCAGGCCGCCTGTCACCTTGGTGCTTTACCGACAAGCCGCGGGCATGGCAGATCCTGAACTACATGCCACAGGTGTTGTGGATGGTACGGTTGACGCAAACGAAACCGTTGCCTGGCAATATACCTGGACGGGCCTTGACGAGACTACAATCGACATGAGGCGCTACACGTACTTCATTCGGGAGCAGGCTACTCCTGGTGGATACAATGTTGATTACCCGGCGGCGAATACTGCACGCAATACCGTCATTCCTCCGCCACCACCCCCGCCTCCCCCACCGCCACCACCTCCGCCGCCTCCTCCGCCACCTGTTGTGCCAATCATCCCAGTTACCGGTGGCTATGGCGGACCTATCATCCCGGTCACGGGCGGGTTCATGATCCCGGTCACGGGCAAACCCTTCATCCCCTACACAGGGGACGAGTCTAACGCCTGGCAGTACGCCGCGATCTCCCTGAGCTCCCTGATGGCATTCGCCATCCTGCTGGTACTCGGCAGACGTCAGGCGAAGAAGGAAAGATAGGCACCTTAAATTTACGAGAAGCCTGGGTGAAAATTCACCCAGGCTTTTATAATTGCTTTGCATCATACAAGCGCATGAAAAAATCAACTCTGTTCACTCTGGCTAGTTTTATCTTCCTGGCTGTCGGCCTGGTCTATGGCTATCTGTGGTACAAGGATGTGCAGCAATATCGCAAGGGCAATGTCACCTATCAGGACATGAGCGCCAAATACCTGAGTTCCGGCGCTCAGCCGCTGGCGACCCGCACACCCACACCACAATCAGCCACGGCTACTACCTCAGCGCAAACGATAGCAACGGATACAACGCCGCTTGCGACTGCGACGCCGGAGTTTACGCCAACCCCCTCGCCGGATGATCTTGATCTGATCCGCATTCGGAACATCATCGCGGTCGACTTTACTGAGCTGCAGAAAATGAACCCGGATGTGGTTGGCTGGATTTTTCAGGAAGGGACCAACATCAACTACCCCATCATGCGCGGCAAGGACAACACTTTCTACCTGACCCACCTGCCCGACATGGCGCCGAACAAGCTGGGATCGATCTTCATGAATGTAGAAAATACCGGCACAATGAATGATGATACGACCGTGATTTTCGGTCATAACATGCAGGATGAGTCTATGTTCGCCACGCTGGAAAAATACAAGGCGCAGCAGTACTTCGACCAACACCCATCGCTATACATCTTAACGCCTACGGATTATTACCGCGTCGATATCTTTGCCGGCTACGTCATCGGCGCCAATGACATCAAGTCACTGCATTTTAATTTCCGCGATCGCCGTGAGCGCGATAAATTCGTCATGCACGCCTATGAGCGTTCGGTTATCTCAAGCCCGGTGGAACTGGCGGTTGAAGATCAATTCGTCAGCCTGATCACCTGCAGCTATGACATCTACGACGCCCGTTTCATGCTGAACGGCAAACTCGTCAAACTGACCAGATAATACTCGGGGAATAGAATTTAACGACTAGACGCGGATTGTCCGCCCATACTGGTTGCGGTCACCAAGCCAAGAGAGACCCACAGATAGGGGATGGCGAAGCTATCGATACTGAAGCCTTCGGTAATCAATGCGAGCAGCACAAAGATGCCTGCCAGCCCAATCATGCGACTTTGACTGTCTAGTGCCTTCAGCAGGCGCCAGGCCTGTCTGGCAATCAATATCAACCAGGTGACGAACAAGCTGAAGCCAGCGATGCCTGTCTCAGCCAGAAGCCGGACCCAGAGCGACTTGATGTTGAGCAATGTGTTGCTATGGTAGAGCAAGGTTTGCACTTCGACCAAGCGCGTCGCGTACCCCGAAAGCAACTCAGGCATGTGAAAGCCTGCCAGACCAATACCCACTCCCATCCAGGGGTGCAGGTCAAAGATCCGCCAGCCCGCCTGCCAGTACACCACGCGTGACGAGAAAAGCAGCGCGTTCGCGTAATCCAATATCGGGTTTGCCGCGTCCGGGTCAAACTTGAATAGATCAGCCATGCGCGGATCGACCCGGCTGACGACATAGAGAAAGCCGATGACCGCGACAATTCCACCCACCGTCAGCGCAAATGAAGTCAAAAAGCCAGCCGCTCTCTGCCTCTCAGGTTTGACGAATTTTTTCACCTTCTCGCTCAACCAGCGTATCAATAACACGAATATAAAACCGGACATCAGCAAAAACGCCAGATACCCTGCCCTTGACATGGTCATGATGAGCGTGACGACGCCCAGGACAAGCAGGATCATTTCAAAACTAAATCGCTTGCCGAATTTGCGGTGGCTGCTATAACCAGTGGCGCTCGCTGCCAGCCAGATCGGCAGATAGAGCATGTTCAGTTGGTGCGCCAGCCAGGATGGCTCGAGCGCGAAGCCGGTCACCCTGCCCCTGAAAAGCGGTCCGATCGAGATCAGCTCCTGCAGCGAACGCAGCCATTCCGGATAACGCTGATAGCGGAGCCAGAAGTAAGCCTGCAGGAAACACCACAGCAGAACGATCAACCCGCTGAAGTTGATCACCGAGAGTGTCAGCCGGCGTTTGTCGGGGTAAGAGGTAAAAGCCGCAGTAGACATGAAGAAACCGACGCCGATCAACAAAGTCGCTATCCCTTCGATTTGCGCTCTCAGGGGTGTAGTCGTTTTGTAGCTGAGGATGGCATTCGCGTTCATGATCAGCGACAAGCCGGCGGCACAGCAAAAGAGGATGAGCAAGACAAGCGAAGCTTGCGAGAGTTTGTGTCCAGTCAGCAACGCTGGAACCAACCAGAGGAAGATAAACAAGGCCAGCAGAATGATGGATGGCGAGGCGACTGTGCTCGAACCGAGCAAACGCGCGACAACTGGCGTGCTTGTCACCGGCAGGAGCGCGATGAGCGCGATCCATACTATGGTCGCAGGTGCCGCGGAACCTTTAAGGAATTTCTCAATCATTGTCCGATTTTTTGCTGCTTGTCATCAACGGCAGAATCAGGCCGAGCAGTAATCCGCCGAGCGCGCCAATCAGGATGCTGCCGCCTCGCCCTCCGGCCGCTTGCATTGCCGGCTGAATTTCATCTGGCGGCATGGCAGTCAAAGCGCTGTTCATGCCAAAAGCCTCTGCGCGTGCCGCGGTCAGCTCAGAAATGGTCTCGGTAATCGATGTCTGAAGCTCATCCGCATTCCAAGCGCTACAGCTTGCGGTCACCGGCAGATTCATGGCGCCTGAAGCCGCGCACTGGTTCAGGCTCTCCAGCCTGCGCCCCAACAGGTCGGCCGCGAGGGCGGCTTGCTGCGCGTTGACAATTGCCTGATAGGCCACGTCCGCCCAGGCAGCAACCGCGGCGTGACTGACTTGCGGATTCCCGTCCGCATATCGCAGCGTCCAGACCATGTCATAACGCTCCATCGAGGCTGACGCCATGAAGTCCGCATTCGACATTTGTTTGCCGGTTTCGAAGTTTGCGCGTGTCTGGTCGAGCACCGGTTCAGACTTGATCAGATCACCTACGACCACCATCAGCCTGTCCGCGTCAACATCTTTCAGCATGCCTGAGCGTGACGTATCGAGCGACATGACAAGCCTTGCGGATGACGTGTAGGCGGGTGACCTGAACGCCAGCGCTCCGGTTATCAGCGCCCCGGCGATCATACACGCCAGAATGAACCACCATTGTCGGACGGTGCTCCTGTAAAGTTGGTTGATCGTTACCATGTAATCATTAATTTTACCCGCTAATAGCCGGTCATTGGCTGATTATGACAGTTATAATTGGTTTAGAAACGCAATTTTTGACCATTAACCATGAGATTTTCGGAATGAGCATGCCATGAAACAAGTCATTCAAAATATGAAGACGGGCTTAACCAGCGTTGAAGATATCCCGATTCCGTCAATAACACCCGGCTCAGTTCTTGTGCGGACGGCTGCGTCGCTCGTCTCCGCCGGAACTGAACGCAGCGTGGTCGAATTTGCCGAGAAGAACCTGGTCTCAAAAGCACAATCACGGCCTGACCTGGTCAAACAGGTGCTGGACAAAGCCTCCCGTGAGGGCATCGTCCCGACGATTGAAGCTGTCTTCAACCGCCTCGACCAACCTATGACGCTCGGCTACTCTTCAGCCGGCACGGTCGTGGAGGTCGGTGAAGGTGTTACCGGCATACAACCCGGCGATCGTGTCGCCTGTGCCGGCGGAAATCACGCCGTGCACGCCGAGTTCGCGCTCGTCCCGAAAAACCTGATCGCGTCCATTCCATCGAACGTGAGCTTCGATGAAGCAGCGTTCACGACACTCGCCGCGGTAGCCATGCAAGGCTTCCGTCTGGCAGCGCCACAGGTCGGGGAGAAGATCGCTGTCGTCGGTCTCGGTTTGCTGGGTCTCCTGAGCGCGAAAATCGCGTTAGCCGCTGGCTGCGAAGTGGTCGGCTGTGATATTGATCCAAAACGGATCGCCTTCGCCGAAGAAATGGGCATCGAAGCGGTCACTAACGCCGTCGCCCCTGAAACAATTGCTAGCCTAACGAATAATCATGGCACTGACGCCGTTTTGATTTGTGCGGCATCGACCTCGAACGACCCCATTCAACTGGCTGCCAGGCTTGTGCGTGACAAAGGCTCGATCATCTCGGTTGGCGCGGTTGGTCTCGATCTGGAACGCAAACCATTCTTCGAGAAAGAAATCACCTTCCTGGTCTCAAGGTCGTATGGGCCGGGTCGATACGACGCCAAGTACGAAGAGCTGGGACAAGATTACCCCTATGCCTATGTGCGCTGGACGGAACAGCGCAACATGGAATCCGTTCTGGCTTTGATGAAATCCGGCAAGCTGGATGTCAAGCCGTTCATCACCCACCGCTTCGAGATACAGGACGCGGTTCAGGCCTATGAGCTGATCAAGGGCGACAGTACGGATTATCTTGGGGTTCTGCTGACCTACCCCGCGCGGGCTGGTGAAGAAGAAAAACGCATCGCGCTTAAGACTTCAATGGTCGTGAACGCGCAAGCAAAGGTGACATTGGGCGTGCTCGGCGCGGGCAATTACGCCACCGCGACCTTCCTTCCAATCGTCACCAGGGATGGCAGTTCAAGGCTGCATACCATCGCCAGCCTGACCGGCGTCAAGGCGGAGCATGCCGGATCCAAATTTGGATTTCAGCACGCGAGCGCGGATGAGCACGTCATCATCGACGACCCAGTGATTAATTCAGTCGCGATTCTGACGCGCCACAACCAGCACGCACGCCAGGCGATGCTGGCGCTGCAAGCCGGAAAGCATGTATTCTGCGAGAAACCAATGGCGCTGAACCGTGAGGAGCTGGACGCGTTGTTGCAAGTGATCAACGACCATCCCGATTTGTGCTATACGGTCGGTTTCAACCGCCGTTTCGCGCCGCTGGCAGCGCAGCTCAAGGCATTCCTTGCTCCATCGCCGGAACCGATGGTCATCAACTATCGCGTCAATGCCGGACTGCTGCCGCTGTCACACTGGCTGCATGACCCGGCGATCGGCGGCGGCAGGATCATCGGCGAAGCTTGCCATTTCATCGATCTGATGCAATTCCTGACCGGTGCAAAACCTGTCTCGGTCAGCACGGTCAGCTTGCCAGACGCTGGCAAATACGCCTCCGATAATGTCTCTGCCTTGATCCGATTCGACAATGGGTCGACGGGTCAATTGAGTTACCTGGCGAATGGCGACAAAGCCTGGCCGAAAGAAATGGTTGAAGTGTTCTGCGGCGGCAGGATCGCTGTGCTGGATGATTTCAAATCTATGGAAACGATGCAGGACGGCAAGCGCCAGGTGAGCAGATCAGGGCGACAGGACAAAGGTCATGCCGCGTGCTGGAAGGCATTCGTTGATACGGTTTCCAATGGCGGCGCGGCGTCTATCCCGCTCGACCAGTTGGCAGCTACAACGCTGACGACCTTTGCCATCATGGAGTCATTGCGAACCGGCGCAACCATCACGGTCTAGGCGGGACAATCACCCTTGTCTGACAGGCTGACATCAACCCTCGCACTCCTCAGGCAGACGCCAATCGGTTCGCTGCTGCAGTACGGCAGTTATATGCTTCAGCTCAAGACGGGTATGTTGCGCAGACGGACACCCCCGCGTCAGGTTGATTTAACACAAATTCCGCAGACCATCCCAGGCACGATGCCGGCGCTATATTCAAGCGACCAGCTTGAACTAATTCGCTCATACACATTAATAGACGACGCCTTGCCGGAACAAGCTGAGGAAATTCTGGCAGGCAGACATTTGCGCTTCGGCCTGCAGTCCGCTCCAATTGAGTTTCGTACGGGGTTCGCGCAACAACACTGGACCGAAATCTCCGACAACCTGCCGAACGGTCAGGACATCAAATTAATCTGGGATCCTGCCCGTTTTGACTGGGCCTTCACGCTGGCTCGGGCTTACATCAGAACAGGCGATAGGCGGTATCCGGAAAAGATCATGAGCCTATTGACTGAGTTTCTTAGCTCAGCTCCGGTCAATTGCGGGCCAAACTGGGTCTCCGGGCAAGAAGCAGGCTTAAGGCTGATCAACCTGGCCATGGCATCGACCTTGTGCGCACGCTGGTTTTCCAACCACCCGGTCGAAAGCCGGCAACTTGGATTGGTCCTCAGCATCCATGCCGAACGTATCCGCCCGACTCTCTCCTACGCGATAGCGCAGAATAACAATCACATTCTTTCGGAGGCAGCCGCGCTCTATACAGCCAGCGTCTTCTGCCCGTGGCATCCGGACGCGGCCGATTGGGAGAGGCAAGGCTATCAACTTTTCAACCGTTTTATCAGCCGCCAGATCGATTCAGACGGAGAGTATGTCCAGCATAGCACGACCTATCAGCGGCTGGCGCTCACGCTGGTGTTGTGGATGAATAAGCTGTTTGAGTTCAAACAAGACCGGTTTGAAGCTCAAGCGGCTGAAAAAATCTCCCTCGCTGGCATATGGCTGAGCAATGAAGTGGATCATGCCTCCGGGAAGGCGAACAATCTCGGGCACAATGACGGTTCGTGGATGTTCGGTCTGGCGGGCTGCGGTTATCAGGACTATCGTCCTGTGCTGGCTGCCTTCCCCAGCGCAAACTCCATGAACCCAGCGCTTCCTGAAGGACCGTGGAACGAGTACATCAGCCTGTTCGGAATGGCTGGTGTTGAGCAAATGACCCGCAGGGAAGCCAGCGCCAGACGAATTGTTACCTCAAATGGATGGGCGCGATTGCGCACTCTGAACACCAGCACAAGACCCGCGCATGCTGACTTGCTGCATGCGGATATCTGGCATCTTGGGATCAATATCGCGTGTGATGCCGGCACCTACCGCTATTCAGCACCGGCGCCGTGGCAGAACACTTTGCGGACGAATCAGCATCATAATACGCTCGACACGCCTGTTGGATATGCGCTCCAGCCCTCAGGCCGTTTCCGCTGGGCAGGAGACGCTGTTACCTCTGATGTTGCTGTAATCCATGTAAACGGGCAATTTTTTGCCGTTCAGGATGGGTTTCGCGGACTCGGGTATCGCCACCAGCGCACCCTGCGTTCCACAGCATCGGGCTGGGAGGTCATCGACCAGATGGAACTTTTACACGGCACGAGCGCCCCAATCACCATTGAGATGAACTGGCTGCTGGCTGACACCGGCTGGGATATACAGAATGATGACCTTGTGCTGACCTATGCCGATTTCACCGCGCGCGTCAACTTCCGCTGCCAGGGCGGTGAGATTGTCAGCCATGGGATCGCCCGAGCTGGTGTCCGCCTTCATGGAGAATTTGCTGCGCCGGAAACTTTTGGCTGGGTCTCACCGACCTATGATATGCTCGTCCCCGCCCTCTCCTGCCGCCATATTGTCAACGCTAAATCCAGTTTTGAAATCACCACGACGTTCATTTTTTCGCATTGAATCAGCGCCTGCGGTAAAATGAAGACATGCACATTTTGCTGATTCACCAGGCGTTTGTTTCCCTGGATGATGCCGGCGGTACCCGCCATTTTGAAATTTGCAGCAAGCTCGCTGAACGCGGTCACCAGGTGACCGTGATTACCAGTCCCATCAATTATCTGAGCGGCAAAGCTGCCGCCGTGGTCGAATCCGACCTGCCTTTTCGTATTCTTAGGACCAATACCAAAGCCAGTCTGCACCGCTCATTTTTCAGCCGACTGGTCAATTTCTTCAGTTTCATGGTTTCCGCATTTTTTATCGGCTTGTTCAAGGTCAGGCAAGTCGATGTTGTCTGGGGCACCACGCCTCCCCTTTTTCAAACAGTCGCAGCCTGGCTGGTCGCGCGATTCAAAGGTGCAAATTTCGTGCTCGAAGTCAGGGATTTGTGGCCGGTCTTCGCCATCGATACCGGTGTGTTGAAAAACCCAACGCTAATCAGCCTCTCCTACTGGCTTGAACGCTTTATATACCAGCGCGCTGACGCAATCGTCGTCAACTCTCCGGGTTTTATTGAATACATCAGCGCTAAGACCAGCACCCCCATCACGCTGATCGCCAATGGTGTCGATGTCAGCATGTTTGACGGCGCCAGCGCAAACGCTGCACTCAAGCAGCAACTCGGACTGGCAGACAAATTCGTCGTGATGTACAGCGGCGCGCATGGGCTGGCGAACGATCTGGGTGTCGTACTCAATGCTGCCGCCCAATTGCGTGACAACCCCGAGGTTCAGTTTGTGCTGGTCGGTGACGGCAAAGAAAAGCCAGCGCTGATGTCGCAGGCACTGTCGCTGGGGCTCACGAACATCACCTTTTTGCCGCCGGTCTCCAAGCGCCAGGTCGCGGAGACCCTCTCTATCGCGGATGCCTGTCTGGCGATCTTGCAGCCCATCCCCATGTTTCGCACCACTTATCCCAACAAGGTGTTTGATTACATGGCAGCCGGCAAACCTGTCATCCTGGCAATAGACGGTGTGATCCGCGAGGTAGTCGAAGCGGCAGGCTGCGGCATCGCCATCCAGCCGGGCAACGCGGATGAACTTGTCAAAGCCATCTTGCGTCTGCAGGCTCATCCCGAACTTGCTCTAACCATGGGAGAAGCCGGGCGCGTGCACGTAATAAACCACTTCGACCGCTCGCTGGCGATCGATCGCTTTGAGCAATTATTTCTAGGATTCAACAGGTAGGCATATGACGGAAAAAATATTGGTTGTTGAAGATGAAGTTGCCTTGCGCGAGACGCTGGCTTATAACCTCGAGAAGCAGGGATTTGTTGTCATCACCGCCGATAACGGACTGACCGCGGTTGAATCCGCCAAGACCCATCTGCCTGACCTGATCCTGCTTGACCTGATGCTGCCGGGGCTGGATGGCTTCGAAGTCTGCCGCGCCATCAGGCAGGATCTGAATACACCGATCATCATGCTGACGGCCAAGGACGATGTGATCGACCGCGTCGTCGGACTGGAAGTCGGCGCCGATGACTACATCACCAAGCCATTCTCAATGCGGGAAGTAATGGCGCGCGTCAAGGCGATGCTGCGCCGGGCCAGGATCATCCGTGAAGGGGCGGCAGCCGAAACCGGTGACACGCAGGTGGAAGCTGACAAGGTGCTTGTCTTCGACAACCTCAAAATCAACCTTTCGCGACACGAAGCATACATCGACGACAAAGTGATTGAGCTGAAACCCAAGGAGTATGACCTGCTGGTTTACCTCTGCCAGCATCGGGGACAACTGCTCAGCCGGCAGCGAATTCTGACCGACGTCTGGGGCTGGGAGTATTACGGCAACAGCCGTACCGTTGATGTTCACGTTCGCTGGCTGCGTGAGCGCCTTGAAGAGGATCCGCAAAACCCCAAACGAATCGTCACCATCCGCAGCGCAGGTTACCGCTTTGATGGATAGCAATTTTCACGTATTGGAATCATAGCTGGAGTAAAATTGAGCATCACATGAGTCAGGAACTAGCAGCCATGCCGGCGGAAGAGAACAGGATGACAGACCAGAACGAGGGCAAGCCCGTCAGGGGCTTGCATACAACTGTCTCCGCTCATGAAAGCGGGCAAAAGCCTGATCGCAAAGAAAAGGTGATCTCCCAGAACCTGGACTTATACTATGGCAAGTTCAAGGCACTGGAAGACATCAATCTCGCGGTGCTGGAAAAAGAAGTGACTGCCATCATCGGACCTTCCGGGTGCGGCAAGTCAACCCTGCTGCGCTGCTTCAACCGCATGAACGACCTGGTGCCGAATTGCCGCGTCGAAGGCAGGGTGATTATTGACGGTGTCAATATCTACGATAAAAGTGTCGATGTGGTCGATGTCCGCAGGAAGGTCGGCATGGTCTTTCAGAAGCCCAACCCCTTCCCCAAATCCATTTACGACAATGTCGCTTATGGCCCGCACCTTTACGGCATCACGCACCGGCAGATCGTGGATGAAATTGTCGAGACAAGTCTGCGCCAGGCAGCGCTGTGGGACGAGGTCAAGGATATCTTGAAACAGAGTGCCTATTCCCTCTCCGGCGGGCAGCAGCAGCGGCTTTGCATCGCCCGCGCGCTGGCAGTAGAACCTGACATCATCCTGATGGACGAGCCCGCGTCAGCGCTGGATCCGATCGCGACCTATCACATCGAAGAACTGATCCGCACCATCGTCAAACAGGTGACGATCATTATCGTCACACATAACATGCAGCAGGCTGCGCGGGTGTCAGACTACACAGTGTTCATGAATACCGATGAAAGCCGCACGGGTTATCTGGCGGAATTCGGATTGACAACGAACATATTCACCAAACCGAAAAACAAAGAAACCGAAGATTATATTAGCGGCCGGTTTGGATGATATTATCAGGTTAATGGGAGGCAATGATGACCAGAGAAACTTTTGATCGTCAGATCAATAAAATTCAGGATGAAATGCTGCTGCTCGGCAGTATGGTTGAACAGGCAATGCTGGCAGCCATGGATACGCTCAAGCGACGGGATATCACTGAAGCGCACAAGATCTATAAGTCTGATGTACAGATCAATGAAAAACGGTTCGCCATTGAAAATGCCATCCTGATTGCCATCGCCACCCAGCAGCCGATCGCGCATGACCTGCGTGTACTCGCCGCCATGCTCGAAGTCATCACCGAGCTGGAGCGCATGGGTGACTACGCCAAAGGCATTGCCAAAGTCGTCATCACACTCGGTGACGCCGATATCGACATCCCGATCGTTGAGCTTTCACAAATGGCAGAAAAAGCGGTCAGTATGCTGCATCGCGCCCTGAACGCTTTCATCAGCGAGAATATCAACGCTGCCACGACAATCACTCGCGAAGATAATGAAGTCGATGCCATGTATAACGATGTCAACCACAAGATGATGACGTACATGATCACCCACCCCGCAACAATTGATACGATGAATTCAGTCATGTGGGTCGCGCATAACATAGAGCGCATGGCAGATCGTGTTACCAACATCTGCGAGCGCATCGTCTTCATCAATACCGGCGAGCTGATGGAACTCGACTCAACCGACGACGAAGACCAGGAATAACAGCAGATAACCTGCCTTAACAGAATGTTAACCGAATGAACAAGTTTTCCTTGTTCATTCGCTTTATATCGATATAGAATTAGGGCAATAAGACTTTTGTGAGGGACACGCGTGTTAAGACCGAATACTTACGCAGGAAAATTAATTGTTGTAGAGGGCATCGACGGCAGCGGCAAATCGACCCAGATCGATTTGCTGTACAAATGGCTGAATGGATTCGGACGGCCGGTCATCTTCTCGGAATGGAATTCATCGGAACTGGTGAAGAGCACCACCAAGCTGGGTAAAAAAGACAAGGTGTTTACACCAACCACTTTTTCATTGCTTCAGGCGACAGACTTCGCGGACCGCTGGGAGAACTTCATCATGCCCACGCTCAAAGCCGGCGCCATCGTTCTGGCTGATCGTTACGCCTTCACCGGATTTGCACGGGATGTCGCCCGCGGTGTTGACCCGCAATGGGTGAGAAAAGTTTACTCGTTTGCTGTCCAGCCTGATATCGCGCTTTATTTCAAAGTACCGCTGGATATTGCCGTGGACCGCATTTTGTCGGGTCGCGCGCGGCTCAAATATTATGAAGCCGGCATGGACCTCGGACTGTCCGAAAACCGCGTCGAGAGCTTCAGACTCTTCCAGCAGCGCATCATCACGCAGTACGACAAAATGGTGGATGAATTTGGGCTGATGGTCATTGACGGTACCCGCCCGATTGAAGAGCAGCAAAAGTACTTGCGCGGACTCGTGGAAGCCAAGCTGGGGAGTTTCTTCCAGCTTGCTGAAGCACAGGCAGGCAATGGCTGTGAAGAACCTGCGGCATCAAATTTGGGCACTGCGCCGGAGGTGAGCCGTGCATAAACCACTGTTCTACGGCGCGGGATTCCCCTATCGACCTGAAGAAGAATTTTCAGGCAAGCTGATCGTCATTGAAGGCGCTGACGGCGTTGGCCGATCGACTCAGGTTAAGTTGCTGCGCACCTGGCTGGAGAATGAAGGCTATGCCGTTTCTGACACCGGCCTGCGTCGTTCCCCGCTTACCCAACCTGGCCTGAATGCCGCCAAAGCCGGTCATACGCTCAGCCCCATCACGATGAGTTTATTCTACGCGACCGATTTCGCGGATCGCCTGGAGAATCAGATCATCCCGGCGCTGCGCTCCGGATTCATCGTCCTCTCGGACAGATATTTCTACTCTGTCATTGGCCGTGATTCCGTGCGGGGCATTGACTCGGCCTGGACCAAAGAGGTCTATGGCTTCGCCTTGAAGCCTGATCTGGTGCTCTACATGAAAGCTTCGGTCGAAACGCTGGTCTCACGCATTATCAATCAGCGCGGGTTCAACTATTGGGAAGCCGGCATGGACATGCACTACGCGGACAATCTCTATGACTCTTTCGTCACTTATCAGACGTTGATGCTGGCAGAATTCGACAAATTGACTGCCGAGTATGATTTCAAAGTCCTGAATGCCAATTGCCCGATCGAGGAAATTTTCGAAGGGGCCAAAAACCTGATCAGTAACTTCCTGAACAAGTAACTTTCCAAAACCTGCCGCCGGCAGGTTTTTTTTATGCCGACCCTCCGGTTGATGGGTTAGAATTAGAAAGTCAACTTCATTTAAACTAATTCTCAGGAGCCGCCCTTGATCAACAAGACGATCAATGACATTATTGCGAATATTCAACGCGTCATCGTTGGCAAAGACGATGTTCTCAAACTAGCCATGACCGCGCTTTTATGCGAGGGGCATATTCTGTTCGATGATGTGCCGGGGACGGGTAAAACGACCCTGGCAAGGGCGATCGCCGCTACCCTCGATTGCACATTCCGACGTATCCAGTTCACCCCTGACCTGCTGCCGACCGATGTGACCGGCCTGAGCTGGTACAACCAGAAACTGGGTGAGTTCGAATATCGCCCCGGGCCGATCATGAGCCAGATTGTCCTGGCTGACGAGATCAACCGCGCGACACCACGCACGCAAAGCGCCCTGCTCGAGGCCATGCAGGAACGACAGGTGACTGTGGATGGCGAATCGCGACAGCTCAACCGGCCCTTCATGGTCATCGCCACCCAAAATCCTGTCGAACTAGAAGGTACTTTTCCGCTGCCGGAAGCCCAGCTCGACCGCTTTCTGCTGCGGATCACGATGGGTTACCCGACGCAATCTGAAGAGGCGGATATCTTAAAACGCTTCAAAACGGATGATCCGATGGCAACGCTCACGCCCGTCGTGGACAGCGATGAAATCATTCAGATGCAGCGCGAGAGCAGATCCATCCAGGTCGAGGAATCGGTCATCGATTACATCGTGCGAATCGCCCGCGAGACGCGCGTCAGAGAAGAGATCCGGCTCGGCGCCAGCCCACGCGCGACCATGGGACTGTTTCAGGCATCGCAGGCCTGGGCTGCCATTCACGGTCGAGCCTATGTTCTGCCCGATGATGTGAAGGCGGTCGCGCCGAATGTCTTATGTCACCGGTTGATAGTCGCGCCGCAAGCACAATTGCGCGGTCGAACCGCCGACGAATTGATCAGGGATATCATCACCAGCGTACCCGTACCGGTCGAAAGCTGAAATGAAACCCGAAAACCTGGTGCCGCTCTTGACAGTCGCCATTCTTGCCGGCGCCTATCTCAAGCTGCCCTGGTTAATCTACTTCGCCGCAATCCTGCTCGCCGCCATTCTGATCGCGTACTGGTATAAGGAACGGAGTCTGACAGGCGTTTCCTATACCCGCCGCTTCCATTACACCCGCGGTTTTCCGGGCGAGAAAACGACTGTCGCGCTCGAGGTTGAAAACGCGAAACGGCTGCCGCTCTCCTGGCTGCACGCCATAGATGACTGGCCGCAGAAGATGCAGGTCAGCAGCGATAACATGAGCCAGCACAATACCAGGCAAAATAAAATGGAGCTGGTCAACTCCTATCAGTTGCATAGCTTTGAGAAAGTGAGCCGGAATTTTGAAGTCACCTTCGGACAGCGAGGTCTGTATCAGGTTGGACCCGCTAATTTGTCAAGCGGTGATTTTTTTGGACTGTATGAGAAAACCGAGCAGGTTGGCTCGCCACAGTATCTGACTGTATTCCCTGAAATTCTGCCTATGGAGCAGCTCAAGCTTGACACGCAGGATCCGTTCGGGGTCCGGTCAGCGCGCAAGCAATTATTTGATGACCCCATCCTGCCGATCGCGATCCGTGAATACCAGCCGGAGGATGGGCTCAAGCGCATCCACTGGCCCGCCACAGCACGCACAGGCAGCCTGCAGGTCAAGGTCTATCAGCCGGTTTCCGCGCGGGTGATGATGGTTTGCCTGAACGTGGCCACCTCCGAACAGTTCTGGTTGGGGTTCAACGCGCGCTTATTTGAGCAGTTGCTGAAGACGGCTGCCTCATTGTGCTATCACTCGATTGAAGCCGGTTACACGGTGGGTCTGATGGCAAACGGCAGCCTGGCGCACTCCGATCAACCCTTCTTCATCGCGCCAGGTAACTCACCGGACCAGATGTCTGTCATTCTGCAGGCGCTGGCCTGGGTGACAAATTACCTCGATGTGCCATTCGAAGATTTGCTGGCGCAATCCCTGACGCGCACCCCCTACGGCGCCAGTCTTGTGCTGGTGACCGGCGGTATCTCTGAATCCTTAGTTGAGACGATCTTGCGCCTGAAACGCTACCGGCCGAACATCAGTGTTTTTTCGCTGAAGAATGAGCCGCCGCCAGAAATCCCCGGTGTGACGGTCACGCACCTGCCTTTCGATACGGAGCAGGACAATGAGCACTGAAATGACTGCGCCCGCGAAAGAGCAGTCCGCCGTGAAGTACCATGTCTGGGAGTTGGTCAGCTCGCTCTCCTCGCTGCTGATGGAAATTTATCTGATCGCGCTATTGATCTGGTGGCTGGTCACACCTGAGCATACCTTCATGCGCGTGGCTGGCGCGGTATCCCTCGCATTACTTTCAGCCTATGTGCCGGCCAAATTATTGCACGATGACAGCCTGCGCGCCTGGTTCCGACAGACGGTCACTTACGTAACCATCGCCATCGGCCTCTGGATCTGTCTCGCGCTGCTAATCCCCGCTCTTGCGACGCTCAACCCAATCCGCTGGATCAGCAATTTCGCAGGCATGCTCTTCCGTGATGGTTCGCTGATCTTCTCGGTATTGGTGCTGTTGCTCGGATTAGGCATTTACCGCGGCGTTTTGCTGGTGCATAAACCTGCCACCCGCTACGATATCCTGAACCGTTTGTCGGTCGGTGTCTTGCTGATCTCGATCGTTGTTGGCGTGACTATGCGCAATAATCTGGGCTCCGCGTTGTTGTTCTTCACATCTTATCTTCTTCTCGGACTGATCGGATTGAATGCTAGTCGCATCAATGGACTGGTCTACATTTTCGGCGGTCGCCTGCCCGCGTTCAAACCCAGCTATGCCGTAACAACGATCGTATTTAGTTTGGTACTTATATTTCTGGCAGTAAGTTTTGGCTGGCTGTCTTCGACTTTTCTGGCAAACGCGCTGCTTCAGATTGTGATCTACGGACTTTACGCGGTACTTTTTGGCACCCTTTTGGTCATGTCCCCCATTCTGTTGATCATCATGTGGATCATCCGGATGCTGTTGGAAAACAAGAGCCTCGAACTCCCCGAAGAAGAAATCCAGCCGGCCGCAGACTTTCTGCAGGACATGACGCAGGAGACAGTCAATAATTTATCCTGGCTAAAGGATCTGCTGTCCTATGGTCGTGTCGCGCTGATCCTGGCGGTGCTCGCCATCTTGGTCATCTCAACCATACTTCTCGTCCGCAAGCGCCGGCAGAATGCCGAGCTTGCCGCGCAAATCGACGATGACCGGTCTGCCTCTGCCAGTCGTGTGCCATTGTTTGGCGCGCTCCTGGACCGCCTGCCCCAGCTCATCAACCTGAGAGGCATGCTGCAAACCGTCCGGATCCGCCGGGCGTACGCCAAACTGCTGAATATCAGTACCCGGTTAGGCAAACCGCGCGACAGAGCGCTGACGCCGGCAGAGTTTCTGCCTCAGCTCGAAGAACTCTTCCCCGAGAATGTTCCGGAGCTGCGGCTGATCACCGACGCCTATAACCAGATTCGCTATGGCGAAATCCCCGAAGACAGCTCACTCGCCGAGCAGGTCGAGAGCCGTCTCGCCAGTGTGGAAGCCTCAGCCAGATTGATGATGAAAGCGAGAAAGAGAATCAAAAAAATGCCGGGTCAGTAGGTCAGCCCCAGCCATTGTACAATCGTCGTTCCCCCATAAGCGAAGACCATCATCTTGATGATATTGCCGATAATCGCGGCAATCAGAAACTTGAGCAGCGGCATTTTCATCACGCCGGCGGTGATGCCCACCACATCGAAGGCGGGGTTCGGGATCATTGCCATCAACGCGATGCCCGGCATGCCGTATTTTCGGGTCAGTTCCATTAAAGTTGGCGCGTATTTAGATTTCTCGAGCACCCCCTGTCCGCTGTAGCCTGCCAGATAGCCGGATAGCTCTCCAATGCCGGCGCCAAGTCCGCTGACAATGGCGACGAAAAATGGGTTGAAAACTGTTCCCATCAGGGTTGTGAAGAGCAAGCCAGGCATAGGCATCAGCACCGTCGCGCTGCCAAGCAGTGCAATCAGGAAGATGCCGGGATAGCCGAGGTGGGCAAACTGTGCGATTTGCGCTCGATTAATGAAGATCAATACTGAGATCGCGCTGGCAGCGACAAGCGCGAGAATTCGCAGCAGTGAACTGGTGGATTCAGGCTGTGGTTTTTCGCCCGGGATGTCTTCGTGATTAGTCAAATTGATGACCTGAGTTAGCTTACCTATCAAGTATAAGCGAGGAGGAGTAATAATTGAATATTTTCAGGTCTGACCGGGAGTGTATCTTGGGCAATATCAGTTTTTCGATTGTGATGTCAAGCTGGCCAGCTCTGCCTCTGTCATCGGTGTACGTTCAGCGAAGATCAGCAGCCTGTCATAATTCAGTCCAATCGGAGTGCAGGTCACCAAGGTCACCAGATCTTTATCGGCGAGGAGGTGAATCATACTTGTGTCATAGGGCGAAACAACTGCCTGACCTGTAACCACATACTTCATTTTTTGTGTCTGGTCGACTATATAGAACACGTCGCCAGGCAGGAGCTTGTGAATGTTGAGGAAGAGTTCCTTGTCATGCGTGCCACGATGCGCGGAAATTAACGCGTTTCCACCCAGCGATCCCGGATAGGAGGTATTCTTGACCAGACCAGCGCCTTTTAACAATGAAGCGCTGTCCGAACCGTAGAAGACCGGGATGATCAGGTCCAGTTTTGGGATATGGATCGTGAAAAGGATGGAACCGGTTTGAAAGAAGCTATAGACTGAGGGGGCAGCCGCCTGGGGGACCGCTGCCTGGGGATTACCAGCCGTGACAGTTGTGTCTTTACTCGCGCCCGGTTGCGGAGTGGTTGAAGGCACCTCACCCTGGATCGCGAAGGGGTCATATTCCGAGAAAAATTTTGAGGACGATAGTGACTTGTTATATTCGTCGATAGCCTTCGTCCACTCATCTGCAGCGTCTTTGGAGATACTCTGTCCTTCGAACGCCAATGCGGTTTCCTTATCAGCCTGTTTATTGAATTGCTCAGCCAGGCTAGGAAATGCTAATAGAAGAATGGCGAGCAACAGAATCAGCCAGGAAAAATCTCTCCTCCCGGCTTTCTTTCGAAACCGAATGGTCGACAGGGTATGATCCACTAACTAAATCCTTCAATCATTACGCTGGCGGCGTTTGCGATAGATCACAAAGAAAATAATCAAGCCAATGCCGGCCGCATACATCAGATAGCGCGTGAACGTACCAGTGGTAGGGTAGGATTGAGTTGTCGAGTAGTTCAGGATATCAACAGTATAAGTTTTAGATTCTGTGACAATCACCTCGCTAAGTGTCTCATTGATGCGATAACCAGTTGTTGCCTTGACCTGCTTGACGTAATAAGTGCCCACAGGCAAGTCAGCGTAGGTGTAGTAACCTGTCCCATCGGTGGTGCCTGTATATTGGTTACCTGAACCATCCAGAATTGGGTTACCGGCAGAATCAACCAGGACCACCTGCGCGCCTGCAAGGGGTGAAGGTGTGCCGTTGTGGACATAAACCTGGATCTTGGCACCCGCGACTGATACTGTGGGTGTGTCGGACGTTACAGTACCAGAATCACCAAGCCCATTGTCCCACGCTAATGATGCTGTATTACTGATGGTGCTGCCATTTGTGGCGGTGGTATTGATTGTCGCTACGATTGTGAGAATGACGTCGGTACTTGGAGTGACCAATGTGAAGTCAGTGATATTTGCTGTGACCGTTTTTGTTGTAGTATCGTAGCCCAAAGTAAATCCAGCCGTTGGAGAAATAGAGGCGGACTCATAAGAAAGGCTCGCCGGCAGGATATCGGTGATGGTATAGGTTGAATAGAGGTCAATATCGGCAGGCAGCTTATAGGTAATGGTATAAGTGACCTCGGAACCGATCGGCAGCGTTGCGGTACCAGCGCCATTCACGACTTTGGTGTGTGTGAGCGCAGTTGGAGAAGTGAAGTTTTGGGCAGTAATCGGCGAAATTGCCGCGAGCGATGTCCCCGTTGAATCAACAGTGACAGTAAAGGGATATTCTTGCAGTTCATCGAATAGGTATGGGGTGGGCGCGGATGTTTCAATCAGGTAATAATTGCCTTCTGGCAGGTCTTGAACCTTGAATTTGCCGGTTGCATCTGTCGTCAGCACAGCGGTGTTAATCTTTACGTCTGCTGTCACTCCGTTTGGATCGACGATCTCATAAAGGTCGAAGATCGCTCCAGCGAGAATGGTTGTTGTGTTGTCAACGTATTTGGTAAGTTCGACGGTTCCTAACACAGGTGAAAGCTTGGGATGGATGGTAACGGTCTGATCAAGAGCGATCGCACCATCTACCATGAAGGGGTATTCGATGGTCATCACAGTCGTGTTCAGGTAGTAGCCAGGCGCCCGGGTCGTTTGAACAACTTCATAAACCGCGTATTGATCCAAGGTAATCGGCGTTGTTCCTGACGGATATGTACCGACCAATGTTCGAGCGATAGGTGTGATTGATCCATCCGTGCCTACCGTGGCAGTTTTTGTCACCGTATATTGGGCACCTGTCACACTAGTGGTACCTCCAACTGCATAATCATCAATGATGAGTTCCGCGCCATCGAGCGCCGCAAATGCCGTGTGTGCGCCAAATGAAAACAGCATGGTGATAGCTAAAATAATCGAAAGAATGGTGTTGGTTTTCATGTTCACTAACTACCTCCCAAGCCAAAGGCCTTCATTATACTTTCTCGAAAGACATAAATCAGAAGAAGAGCGACGCTGGCGGCCCAAAACAGCAAGCGGCCAGCGGAACCAGTCGCCGGCAGCATTTCCAGCCGGGCGTAATTGACAATTGTTTTCTCGATCAGCAGTGTGGCTGCATCGACAGTGAAGGTCCATGGAGCTTCATTGAGTTGATAGGAGCCAATCGTTTTTGTTTCTGTCAGCGTGTATGTAACGCCTACTTCAAGATAAGGAAATTCAATTTTTCCACCAGTTGTCGTACCGCTGCCGATCAGGTCACCTGCAGCATTCCGCAGTTCAAAAGTGATGCCATCCAGCGGGGCGTTACTCTGGTTGACCTTGGTCACTCTTAAGGTCGCTTTGCGTTGATTGGTAAAAGTATAGGTGAGCTTGCCCGCAGAATTTTCATCGATCGTGGATGTCACACTGTAATCGGCGTTCGCCACTTCGGTCACGGTGTAGGTACGCAAGCCGCCGGTACCGTTATACATAGGGAAGGTGGTCGTATCAACAATCTGCAGGTTGGGCGACGTGAGGGTAAGTTGGGCAAATGGTGTCGTGCCGCCATCCTGATAGACGTTAAATGTCAACGTCGGGTAGGTTGCAGGATTCGTGGAGTCACTCCAGACTTTGTTGATGGTTAGCGTAATGAACGCCTGTAAGACGGTCGACGTCGTCTCAGTGCTCATATTGTTCGCACTATCAACCAGCCAGGCGGTCACGGTCTGACCATAGATCAACGGGATGGTCACCGGCACGGTCCAGGTACCGTTCGATTCAACAAGACTCGTTAGTGTTGTATTATCAGGCAGCTTGACATAAACCGTCGTACCTGCCTCACCCGTGCCGGTAATCGCCGATGACATCTCCATGATCGGGTTGATAACAGGCGGATTCGGAGGGACAGTATCAAGAACTGTGATCGTCCGAATAGCTTCGGTCACATTCCCGACGGAATCTGTCACCGAATATCTGACTGTATAGTTGCCCGGAACGCTAGTGTTAACGTTATTCTCCAGAACATTAGCTGTCGTGAGGGTGATAGTCCCATCGACAATGTCGCTCGCACTGACACCCGCGAGCGGATCGAAGGCAGAGTTTTGGTTGACGCTGATATTATCCACGCCGGTAAACCACGGCGCCGCGTCGATGTAGTAATAGTTGTAAACATTACTCGTCGCAGCGATAGTCACCGCGCTGGTTTGACCTGGTGCCAGGGTGTAGTTCGTGAAGGTCGGCAGCGGCTTGACGTCATACGAACCTGCCGGCGCTGAGCCAGTCTTTGGAGTTGAGCCAGGTACAGGAATGGTTGTGTTCGTGCCGTTTGCCAGTTGGATGTAATAGTAGACGGTGTAGGGGTAGGTAGCGACGTAGTTAATGGTCTGCTGATTATCGACCAACGCTGCCGTAGAACCCGACCAGCCATAATTAACCACACTGGTACCACCGAATTGGGTCAGCATCTGTGAATAAGTGAATGATTTCGAACCAGTTACAGTGGGTGAACCTGCGGCTGTGGATGCACCCTGGTAATAGTAATAGGTCAACGTATAAATGTTATCTTCCAAGGCGGAAGTTGCGCCGGCGTTGGTCAGTTTCCATTCGATTTTGACCGTGTTTGTTGTATTGTTAGCGTATGGATTAGGTAAATTGTTACCGGCTTCATGGATGATTGCAGTTCCGCTAGATGTCGCCATACGTGGGGTAGTGATGGCTACATGACTGCGACCATCTGTAAGACCATTGTTATAGTCAAACCATTTGTAGGAATCATCTACATCAGAAATTCTATTATAGTTATCAAATTCAACGGCAACGGCATTGTTAAGATATGTACTAGCTCTACCACCGTAGATACCCAATGCACCATAATCGTGCGTAATAGTTGGGACGAATACATCATCATTGAAAAGCATGAAAGCACTGCCATAGTCATTACTACTGAAACTTAGATCATTCGCTCGAGTAACAATATTAAATACAAATTGATAATCATTCGCAGCCAAATCAATCTTGTTTACAGACCAGGCAAAACCGCTTGATGAGGCGGCGTTTGTAGCAATGATCACTACTGCCAGAAGTTAATGCGTGATGTTCTACGACGACATCAGTAGTGATGTTGGTATTGGTCCCCGAAGGGATTGTAATTAACGACCGATCTGAGATCTCATCAGCCAAGATGCGCGTGAAGGTCTGCCCAAGGATTCCAAAGACAAGTAAGAATGTTACAAGGACACGAAAACGCCTTGTGTGAGTCCACGCAAGTTTCTTTTTCACCGCTTGAAATGATACCATGCCGTCACTTATTTTGCTGATAATAAACTTTATTGCAACATAAATAGCACGTAAAAATGATTGGCTCAATCAACAATAATGAAGGAAAATTTGACAAGACAGATGGAACGTTGTATAATTCGGTTCCCGATGCGGGGTAGAGCAGAGGTAGCTCGTCGGGCTCATAACCCGGAGGTCAGTGGTTCGAATCCACTCCCCGCTACTAACGAGAACCGTAGTCCCTGGGGCTACGGTTTTTTGATAGGCCTGAGGGTCGATGGTTACGAAAAATCACTTTTAGGAGGATTTTTCGATGAACCGTAATCCCTCAGGCCTGTTATTTTCTCTTTGTATTGACGGCTTCGTCAAATACAAAACCGCCGAAGGCTTAAGCCAACGGACGGTCGATTCGTATGAGTGGGTGCTGCGTAAGTGGATGGAAAAGATAGGCGATCAACCGGTCGGTAAGATCACCTCTGCCGATGTGCTCGATTACATGACCTATCTGCGCACCGAGTATGTTCCCCACACCTTCGCCAAACCGAATCCTGCGCATGAGGCACCAACGCGCAAACTCTCCCCCAAGACACTGCGAAACCATTGGATCACTTTCAAAGCATTCTTCGGTTGGGCGGTCGCAGAGTTTAAAATCAAGAACCCCATGGAAGGCATCCCGGGACCACGTTATAAAGAAGCACCGGTGGCTGCCTTTACTCAGGAAGATCTTGCGGCACTGCTTAAAGCCTGCGTCTATTCCCGTGAGTACAATCCAATCAATCGCCATAATTTTGTCACCCGGCGACCATCCGCCAAACGAGATGAAGCCATGATCATGTTCATGTTGGATACCGGTTTGCGCGCTTCCGAGCTTTGCAGTTTGAAAATCGGCGAACTGGATTTGCGCACCGGTAAAGTTGTCATCAAGCATGGGGACGAAGGTGGGGCAAAAGGCGGCAAAGGGCGCACGGTGTTCATTGGAAAGAGCACCCGCCGGGCTGTATGGCGCTATCTGGCTGACCGCGAAGATCGCGATGACCCAGAATCGCCAGTATTTATCAACCGCGGCAATCATCCGTTTAACTCCAATAGCCTGCGACATTTGATCGTGCGCCTGGCTGATAAAGCGGGTGTCAAAGGGGCTCATCCACATAAATTCCGGCATACTTTTGCAATCACTTACCTCCGTTCAGGTGGGGATGTTTTTACCCTGCAAGCCCTGTTAGGTCACAGCTCGTTGGACATGGTCCGTCATTATGCTCAAATCGCTGAGATGGACATTGAACGAGTGCATCGGAAAGCCAGCCCAGTTGATAACTTGAGGTTCTAAAAACGATCATTTTCTCTTTATGCCAGAGCTGGAGGAAGGAATTCAATAAACCCTTCCTCCAGCCTATCAGGTTATTTACGTTTTTGGACATGGCAGGGAAGTTTGCATGTTGGCCGGAGCGACGGCGAATCGCAGCATTCCTTGCGCACCAAAATGATTGAACCATTTGCCATGACTTCATAATCCAGGCAGTCACCAGGTTGTAAATCCAACAGGTTACGAACCTTTTTGGGGATTGTGATGGCGTTGGTCGTGGTAATGATAATCGGTCGTTTTTTCAAATAATCACCTCCTTTCCTTCCGAGATTGCTGAAATTTTCATAATCCAGCTCAGCCGGATATTCTGAAACTCAACCGGGAACATGGCTTTCCCCCACAAGAGGAATCGCTGGTTGGTATTCAAGATGCTCTGTAATTCTGCCTGATCCAATCCTTTCTCGCCTATCTGAAAAAGGGAATCAGGGAGATTGGTGTTGAAAGCGTGCGCTGAACTGAGCGGTTGCGAGCCAGCCCAGAGAAGCAGCGCTTTAAGATGTTCGAAATCATTAGAGATCTGAAGCGATGAAAGCCCATGAACATCTCGTGAAAATTTTAGGAACAACTTAACCTTGAGATAGTTCTGCCGATCCAGCATTCCAAATCCCGCGATTAACAATCCCGCCGCAGATGGGACATTTGCCTTTCAGATGGCTCAGGCGGCCTTTGACAGGGTGAATTTCCCCATTTTGGATTTTAACGATGGTATTGCAGCGCATGCAAAAGCCTTCCCCTGTTTGAAGCGGATGGGTTGGTTTCTTTCTAGCGTTCCGTTGGTTATCAACCCAGGCGGCAAATTGCTTGCCGTCGATCCAGATATGGTTGGATTCATCCCGGCTGTGTGGCGCGCCATGATTGAGCCAATCCCGCAAGGTGGTTTCAGGAACGTCCAGGTCTTCAGCGATTTCCCGCGGTGTGTATAGCATGGGCAGCAAACCAGGTGCTTTGATCAAGACATTCCTGGAAATCCGGCAATTTGAAGTATTTTGGTTTTCTGACATTCTTCTCCTTTGTTATTTGTAAACTTTGCATGAAACAAACATACGCCAGCCATGCCAACCCCTTAAGGGAATGGCGTGGCTGGCGTATCCTCTTCCCATTGATAGGTGTTGAAAGATCCTCGTTTTGTAACTCTGATACGCGGATCATTATTGAGTTTTGAAAATGCCCGGTCTATCGTCCTGGCGCTGCTATTGATTTGGAGTGCTGAGATGAGCTCATTCTTCTTGAATTCCTGCGCCGGAACGCTTTGCAGATATTCCAGGATATCCGCAAAGATCAATTCCGCCTGACCAGGAGCGCGCAGCAGTTCAGAAGCATTCGCTTCAGAAAATCGAAGAGCGATGCTATCTTCGGTCGATTCAATTTGAAACTGCAACTGCGCAGGTGGCAGGGATTCACGCACCTTTTGTGGAATGATCGTTCGCATCGAGTGTGCTGAATGCTGGTTTTCGTGCGCAACCACAATGGCGGTATCGACAGACCCTAAAATATCGGAGGAACCCCGGACGCGATAGGAAAGATCGGGGTTTCCACCCTTATTGAGGTGATGAATCAGAATGAAAGTCGTACCGGTCTGGTTGGCAATTTCACGCAGGGTGTTCATCATCGGAGAAATTTCTGCGACTGAATTTTCATCAGCGCCAGGCATAAACTTGGCCATGACATCAAAAATGACTACTGAGGCATCCAATCGATGAATTCGCTGGCGTAATGCCAGCACTTCCGAAGTGACTTTCAGGTTAAGCGGAGAAAAGTCGAAAATTAAGTTCGCTGGCGGTTGAATTCCTCGCGCATGGCACAATTTGAGAACCCGCGAGCGCATACCCCGGTAGCTGCCATCCAGGAAGTGATACAGCACTTTGCCCTGGGTTACCGGTTGGTTATCCCACGCCAGTCCAGAAGAAGCCATGCCAATCGCCAGGTCCAGAGCAAGAAAACTCTTTCCGGCTGCCGGCATTCCGGCAATCAAGTTGATCCCCCCGGCCATAATCCAGTCTTTGAGAATCCAGGTCAATTCACCCATCTCCGACAAACACAATTTTTCTGCGGTCATAACCATTCGCTCCGTGACTCCCGACAAGGCGGATGAGTTGACAAAGAATTCTTCCATTTGCTGCAGAGCATCAGAAAGCGGTTTATCTTGAATAGCATTTTGCGCAAGGTTTGTAGCGACCTCCAACGCTTTTCGCTTAAATGCTTTTTCACGCACGATCTTCGCGTAAGACTCGGCGTGCATGGAAGTCGGAGTTGCATTGAGTAAGCCCATGATATATGCCGGCCCGCCAATTTCCATTAGTTTTCCGCTGGTATTCAAAGCATTACACAAGGTGACATGATCGATCTGTTGCTCAGATTCCAACAGGTGATTCATTGCTTCCCAAATCCAGCGGTGTGAGTTGCGATAAAAATATTCCGCTTTTACGATGGTGACCAAATCTTCAAATAGATAAGGTGCAATCATGATCGAACCGAGCAAGGCCTGTTCGGCATCAATATCTCTGGGCGGAATGGGATCTGGCATCAAAGTCTCCAATTGGTTTAATAATTTCTCCATACAACAACACAAAGGTCATCTGAGAAAACGAAAAGCGACCGGCATAACAAAGTTCTTTGTTATGCGGCCGCTCCTACGATTTGATTGATGTCCAAGGAGATCAGCGACCCGAAACGATTACATTTTTATTCTACAAATAAATCAGGCATGATCCAAGGTGGTCATGTCAATTCTTGTGTTCAGCGATTTGGACAGGTCGGAACTGACAACCATACGCGGCAGGTTTACCCAGCATCGTCCAGGATAATCGCTCAACCGTTTTCCACCAGATATCCGGGATTTCATACCAGGCTGCGCCGGCAACATCCCGCGCAATATCCGGGTCCGGAGCGGTTCCCTTGGCCAATGCACTATCTGGATTGACCGCAACCGTTGTGTACACTACTGAATAGATTGGCCCAAGTGCAGCCAGTGACAGCATCATTCCCCATCCGCATTGAGACGGTTTGACCGTTTTCGCAGCATCGATCCGATCTGCCATGAATTCGAAATAGGTCATACCCTGTGGTGCCTGGGGAACGCTCATCGGCTGATTGCCCCGATAAGCGATAAACAGGATGGTTGCGATCACCAACAGAAGCAAAGCGTTTTTGAAAATCTTGAAGACCAAATGAAATCCCTTCAGCAGAAACATATCTTCCTCCAGAAAAATGATTATCCAAATACCAGACCCTGAATGGTCAGATCAAGATCATCCGTGATTGGAACGTATCCGGCTTTAAGTGAAACACCCCCCGCTCGTAAAGCGGCTTTCAAGGCTGCAGCTCGCCTCCGTTCGGGAATATCGGAAAAGAAGACGAGCAGATCATCATCTTCCCCTACTCGCAGGCTCAATGTGAAACGAATCTGATGAACCTGGCAATCCAGCTTTGGGCGACCGCGCTTTGAATGCATGTTTAGTTTTTTCGATTGTGGTTCTGAAATAGCGATAGTTTCCATAAACCCCTCGCAATCGATTGAACGGGATCATCCGCCAGGATGCCTTTACCATTGAAGAAATACGGCAATGAGTTCTTGAGTAGGATCGCCCCACCACCCACCAGGATCACAGCCGTGAAACGCCGCCAGGCTTTCCCCCACCGCTTTTCAATCTCTCCAGTGACCTCACGCTCCCAGATTGGCAGTGCCTGCGATATATCTAGTTTATTGGCGCGCAGGAGTGTGTCCAATTCGCCCAGGGAGTAAAGCTGTTGACCGTTGACCAGTTCCAAAAGCCGGCGCACACCAGTGGTTGAAGCACCCGTAAATCGTTGAACCGGAACTTTTTCGCGCACCACCAGCAATTCGGTGGTGTTCATGCCGATGGATACAATCCCGACCTCCTGGGTGTATGCGCTGCGTCGCTCAGGAACGATCTTGCCTTCATCATCCAGCACATAATCAAACAAAGCGCCAGCCGGCTGAGAAGTAACCCGAACCTCGGTCACATTCAGGTGATATTCCTGGTCATTGGCTTTCCAGATGTGATCTGCCTTCATCCAGCGCTGAATGCTCTCCACCGTGGTTCGTGCTTCCTCTCCGGAGAGGGTATCCAATGGCAAACCACAGGTGATGCTGACCGGCTGAGAAATATCCCCCGATCGCAGGATCAAGCGGGTGAATGCCCCATAGAAAAGCGCCAGCATTTCCGGTGAACCGGCAAAACGATCCATGCTCAGGTTTTCTACTGGCCGTCCGCTGTCGTGTGCGCCGCTATCAACAAAGAACGTGCTTCCCGACGGCAAAGCGATCCGCAGCGGCAGGCGGGAACTGCCCAACCCCAGCATGCGCCCTACCAGCGGGCCATTATTGACCGCGACCTGAGAGATCAATTGAATGCTCTGCTGATTCCCGTGCAGCTTGAGCGCTCCCATTCCCAGATCAAGTCCAAAACTGATTGATTCTGTCATGCAATCTCCTTTATTCTACAAGATACAAGTTAACTTGGAGTAAATTGAGGTAAAAAAATCAACCTCATCGGTTGAATTTATTGTAGCATATTACTCCATGTTAATCAATATCATGTAGTAACTATTCAGGGGATCACTTTTTATATGGACGACCCGAATCATCAAATGCCCATTTGCCCTGACCACTGTTTTGGCGATAGACTCTGGCGCAGTAAGCCACATCCGCTTCATCCAGCAGTGTCTTTCGACCCTCTTTGCCCAATTGGTGGATCAGCCCTCGCTGCATCCAGCGCGTGAGCGTGGAAGTGTTGAGCTTGTATTTCCGGCCGGCTTCATTGATGCTGATTGGAACGCCTTTCAGGCCTGCGTTGAGCTGATACTCAGGTAAGGCTTCCTTGGGCAGCAGATTATTCACGCTGATTTGACTGATGCCAATACTTCCATCGGTCATCACGGCTGCCTGAAGTTTTCCCTCATCTGCCAACTGATATATGGAATCCAAATCCAACCCAAGCTGTTTGGCGGCCTGTTCGGGAGTGATGTAATATTCCAAACGGGATTGATCGAGTTTCACGGACTGCTCACAAAATTCGATTTACTACAAGTTAATCATACAGTGAAAGTGAAGGATCGTCCAGCACTGAAAGTGATCCTATTAATTTTCTTTACTTGTTATCAAAATAAGCGTATAATGATAACAATAATTTCCTTATTATCACTTGTGAGAAGATAGAATGAACTCTGAAGATTTCCAGGAAAACATAAGCGGACATTTAATCTCCATCCCCGAGGGGGGATTTGCCTATGTGCCGAATCCCCTTCCGCCGATGAATCTAACCTGGGATTCCGAATTGATCGAAGTGCTCTCGCTTGCTGACCGCGCTTTAGGGGAATTGGCTGGTATAGGCAGATCATTACCCAATCCACATTTGTTGGTGCGCCCTTTCCTTAGGCGCGAGGCCGTCCTTTCTTCCCGGATTGAAGGAACGCAGGCATCGCTTGCAGATGTACTGGCCTATGAAGCTGTCCAATTGCCGCTTTTTGACGCCCCGGATGATGTGAGAGAAGTACATAATTATGTACGCGCTTTGGAATATGGCCTCGAGCGGATGAGCAGCTTACCCGTAAGTTTACGTCTGATCCGTGAATTGCACGGTATCCTTCTGGAAGGGGTGCGTGGGGAACAGTTCCGAGCGGGTGAATTCAGACAAGGCCAGAATTTTATTGGTCCTCCAGGGAGCAGCCTTGCCACTGCCACTTATGTTCCGCCCCCACCCAAAGAAATGATGGAGGCATTGCAACAATTGGAGTTGTACATCAATGAGTCATCCAATCTTCCTCCACTGATCCGTTTGGGCTTAATTCATTATCAATTTGAAGCCATCCATCCTTTTCCGGATGGTAATGGACGATTGGGCCGGCTGTTGATTTCTATACTGTTGTGCGCCTGGAATTTGCTACCTCAGCCTTTATTATATTTGAGCGCTTTTTTTGAAACCAACCGGCCTGATTATTATGCCAATCTGCGTGGCGTTTCTGAAAAAGGGAATTGGAATTCTTGGTTGAGCTTTTTCTTAAATGGTGTTTCCTCTCAAGCAATCGATGCGGCAGCGCGTGTTAAGCGTATCAACGATCTGAGAGAGAATTATCGCCAGCGCTTCCAGCAAGGGCGCTCTGCAGCTCGTTTACTCCAGGTTGTGGATCTTCTTTTTGCCCGGCCACTTATTTCTGTACGCACGGTTGAAGAGGAGCTTGCCTTGCCTTATCCAACTGCTGAACGTTATATTGATGAATTGGTAAAGCAGGGGATTCTAGAGGGCACTGGCAAGGCGCGTAATCGAGTTTTTAGAGCGAATGAGATTTTACAGGTAATTGAAAAGAGTGTCTAAAGCTAACAAAATGCCAAGCTGACCTATAATAAATGGAGTAAATATTTCTATAGTCTCCGACAAAACCAAACATTATGACATATAACGAAGAAGACACAAAACTACATCTCATAACACCCACTTTACAAAAGGTCGGTTGGGTTGGACCACGAATCACCATGGAATATCCGATCACTGCTGGTCAGATTGTCCTCCAGGGTGATGGACATCAGAAACTTCAACCTCAAAAAGCCGACTACCTGCTTCGGTATGGTGAGGCACTTCCCATTGCAGTTGTAGAAGCTAAAGATGAGGATCATGCGATTGGTGCCGGTTTGCAACAGGCAATGGGCTACGCAGAGAAACTTGGTCTATTGTTTGCTTATTCCTCCAATGGGCATGGTTTTGAGGAATGGGATTTCACCTCGAATACACAGCGCTCTCTAGGAGTAGATGAGTTTCCTACCCCCGATGAACTATGGAAAAAATTATGTGACTACCGAATTCTCGATGCAAATCGACCGGTAAATCCACTCTTGCAGCCGTATTGGCGGGACCCAACGGGAAAGAAGATGATGCGCTACTACCAGGAAGTAGCGGTAAATCGCACTATTGAATCAATTCTAAAAGGTCAAAACCGGATTTTATTAAATCTTGCTACTGGAACAGGAAAAACCTTCATTGCCTTCCAGATTGTGTGGAAATTATTTAAATCTGGTTACTTTGCGAATAAACGTGTCTTGTTTGTGGCTGACCGGGTAGTATTAAGAAGTCAAGCTTATAACACTTTTGAACCCTTCAAAGAGGGAACAGGCGATCCACGCGCAGAGATCAATGGTGGTAATGAGATCCTCAAAGGTCGCCAAATTTATTTTGGAATTTACCAGGGTCTTTATGCTTCCACACCAGAAGGGTTACGGGTATTTGAGCAATTTCCAAATGATTACTTTGACCTGATCATTATTGATGAATGCCATCGCAGCGGTTTTGGAACATGGAATGAAATATTAAAACATTTTCCAAATGCAATACAGTTGGGTATGACAGCAACCCCAAAACGCACGGACAATATCGATACATTTCAATATTTTGGAGAACCTCTCTTCACCTATTCGTTGGGCCAGGGAATTGATGATGGTTTTCTAGCTAATTACAAAATTCATAAAGCAAAAACCGATCTGGATATCGAAGGATTGACTCTCGAAAAGGTCATTAAGGAAGGCGCTACGGTTGAAATTCCGCCAGATGCAGCCCCAAAGGACCATTATTCCACACCAGATTTCGAACGCCAGGTCACGATGCCGGATCGCGTTCGCCTTCATTGCGAGCATTTGACGAAATTGCTACGAATTTATGGCCGAATGGAGAAAACCATTGTTTTCTGTGTCAGCCAGGAGCACGCATTAGAAGTCAGGGATACCTTGAATCGGCTCAATCGTGATCTGAATGTTTCGAATTATTCTGTGCGCATTGTTTCTGAAGAATCAGATGCCCAAGCCCTTTTAGAAAAATTTCAGGCGGTTGAAAAGCCAACGCCAGTGATTGCTACGACAGTAGATTTATTAAGCACTGGAGTTGATGCCCCCAGCGTGCGCAACATTGTTTTTTTCAAAACAATTACATCGCCAACAGTTTTCAAGCAAATTATTGGCCGCGGTAGCCGATTGTGCGAAGACACCGATAAATATTGGTTCCGAATTATTGATTATACCGGTGCAACTGATTTGTTCGACGATTGGGATAAACCGACCCCACCACCCACTGGCGGCGCAACAACTACCGGTCCGCGAGTCTGCTGGTTAGGGGGAAAGGTGATTTCTGAAGACACCGGCACCGCAATACCCGATGCAGTAATCACAGTCCAATTGGGGCCGAATGAGATAATGCAACAGCGGACAGGCTCGGATGGGCAATTTTTATTTTCGGAATTGCCGGCAGGCGAGGTGGTTGTAACTGCATCAGCTTATGGACACAAGAAAATCCAAACGACGATAACCATTGCTCAGGGTACTCCCTCCATACTACCAATACAACTCAAACCCAGCCAACCCCCTAAGGAAAAAATGATCCGGGTCAGCGGATTAGAAGTTCACATCGTGGATGAGAAATATGAGGAACGGGACGCCCAAGGCAACCTAGTTTCCCCGCAAGATTACCTGAAAAAAGTCCGCAAAGAGATCATCCAGGTTTGTTCCTCATTATTGGAATTACGAAGCCGCTGGTGCGATCCAGAGAGACGAAAAGCATTGCTACATCAGCTAGAAGAGCATCAAATTGCGCTTGATGTATTAACCGAAATTCTCAAGCGACCGGATGTGGATAGTTATGATCTTTTGGCGCATATTGCTTTTGATGAGAATATGCACAGCCGAGAGGAGCGGGCGGTTGCCTTGTTCAACCTTAACCAGCAATTTTTTGAAACCTACAATGAAAATGCCCGGCGGATCTTGCACACCTTGATTGAACGGTACATCCAGGGTGGATTGGATGAAATTTTGGACCCTGAGGTCTTCAAATTACCTCCAATCCGACGCGAGGTAGGCCAGGTAGCTCCGTTATTTGGCGGTATGCGGCAGTTTGTGCAGGCGCGCAACACTTTAATTCAAAGACTTTATCAGTAAACCCCAGGAGAATTCATGCCAAACGACTTAGATGCACAATTCTGGCGAGCTTGCGATATCCTTCGCCGGGATGACAATACGCAGAGTTTATTAGATTATGTAGAGCAGATTTCATGGTTGCTCTTTCTGAAATCGCACGAGGATCAGGAAGATACCCGTGCGGATGAAGCTGAATACGCAGGTCAACCTTACGAACGGGTGATTGATGGCTTTTATCGCTGGTCTGTTTGGACCGGTGGACGGATTGAGCAGGCGCGCTCCTTATCGTTGGAAGCTCAATCCGCCTTACGAACTTTACAAAAAAACCTGGTTGCCCTGGAAAGCTCGACGAAGAAAGATCCCCAAGAAATCAAGAACGCTCACCTGGCTCTTGAATCCGGGGAGCAAAAGGTACAAATAGCTTCTGAACGGGTTGAAACTGAGCAGCAATTGCAGCGCGATGCACTCAAGCCATTAATTGAGAGCAGCGATGAGGAAGACCGTCACATGGCAGAAGCGATCCTGGGCGGCTTGACTGGAAAAACTTTGATCCGTTTCCTGACCGATTATCTTTTTCCTCATTTGAGAGAATTATCCGGAACGGAAGAAAAAGCAGTCATCCGGCAGATCTTTGAAGAAGCTCCCTCAAAAATGGTGAAGGATGGTTTTATCCTGCGAGATGCCATTGCTGTGGTTGATACAATCGATTTTCACGCAGTTGAAAATATTCATACCCTCTCACATCTTTACGAGAGCTTGCTGGTTCGTATGGGGCGCGAAGGCGGTATGTCTGGAGAATTCTATACACCCCGCCCGATTATCCAATTTATGGTTGAGATGGTTGACCCCAAAATTGGTGAAACCGTATATGACCCTGCTTGCGGATCAGCTGGCTTTCTGGTCGAAGCCTATGCTCACATGCTGGCCAATCAAGTCGCATTGACGAGCGATTTTCATAAACTACGCGATGCCACCTTCTTCGGGCAGGAGAAAAAACCGCTGCCTTACCTGCTGGGTGTAATGAACAGCGTTTTGCATGAAATCCCTGTACCCCACATCGTCCGGAAAAATACACTCAGTGACGATATTCGCAAGTATAGCGAAAAGGAACGTTACCATGTAATTCTGACCAATCCGCCCTTTGGCGGTACCGAAAATATCGAATCGGTCAAAGCTAATTTCCCTTACCCTTCCTCAGCTACCTCGATTCTGTTTGTACAGCACATCATGCACCGCTTGCGTCGTGATGGTCGGGTGGGGATGGTGATCGATGAAGGGGTGCTGTTCAAATCCAGCGAGCGTGCTTATGTGGATACCAAGAAAGAGCTGCTTGAAGAATACAACCTGTATGCGATTGTTTCACTGCCGGCAGGTGTATTTGCAAATGTGGTTTCCAGTGGCACGGGTCCCAAAACGGATTTATTATTCTTCGACCATTTGGGTCCAACCAAACAAATTTGGTACTACGAGGTCAGCACAGTTGGCTTCAGTCTGACCAAAACGCAGAAACCGATCTCTGAAAACAATTTACCGGACTGCCTGGAAATGTGGCACGCATACCAGGCATGGTTGAAAGCACCTGCGGAGGAACGTTCAGCCGAACCACCCCAGAATGAACGCTGTTGGATCGTTCCGGTGGAAGAGATTGTAAAGAAAAATTACGACCTGAGCGCTGCCAACCCCAAGCGCAAGAACGGTTTCGCCCACCGCCCACCGGAGGAGTTGATCGCGGATATTGCTGATAAACAGGCGAGGATTTCGGAATTGATTGGAGAAATTCAGGAACTGCTGGCAGGAGAGGATAATCATGCCTAAGCAGTGGCCGCAAGTGGCTCTAGGAGAAATTCTTACAGAAAGAAATGAGACACCGGATCCGGCATTAGTTCAGGCGGGAGACATTCCCATTATCAGCAAAATCCGTTTCTCGGACGGGGGAATCGAATACCGTACCGATTCCGAAACAAATACAAAAATGATTCTGATCCACCCGGGCGATCTGGTCCTTTCAGGTATCAATGCAATGAAAGGCGCTATTGCTATTTACGCCCCCGAAACAGCCCGAAAAGCCGCAGCGACAATTCATTATTCAACTTACCAGGTCAATAAAGAACGTGCGGATATTCGCTACCTTTGGTGGTTGCTTCGCAGCCAGTATTTTCAAGAAATCCTTACACAACAGGTGCCGCAGGGGATTAAAACTGAATTGAAGGCAGTTCGCCTGTTGCCCATAATAATTCCGTTACCCGAATTATCCGAGCAACAAAGGATAATTGAAAAATTATTAAATGTTACACAATTAATCTACGAAGCTGAGCATTTGCACTCCATTACTTTCAAAGAATTAGAGCTCTTAATTCAAAGTAGTCTTGCTAATGAACTGAGTAAATTCAAAGAAAGGCGAATGTTTAATGAGTTCTTCTCTGAATCTCCACGTAATGGATTATCCTTAAAAGCTAATACCATAAAAAATGATACAGATCCAGATACTGGGGGGATAGCCTTTATAAAGCTTGGGGCAATATCATTCGGAAAATTTGATCCTAATGCTATAAAAATTGTAGATATTGATCTTCCAGATTCATCACCTTTTTGGATACAACCAAACGACTTGTTAATGGGACGTGGTAATTCAATGGAATTAGTGGGGAGGGTTGTGCTTTACAAAGGCGAAAAACATAAATTTGCATTTCCTGATTTAACAATTCGATTGAGGGTGAATTGCGAAAAAGTACGTCCTGAGTTTGTCGAATTGTATATGATGTCCTTAGAGGCGCGGGAGTATATTGAATCTAAAGCAACTGGCACAAGCCCAACAATGAAAAAAGTCTCACAACCTGTAATTGCCGCAATCCCATTTCCAGATTTACCATTAAATCAACAAAAGATAATTTTAGAGCGGATGGAGATACTACAAAAACGTATAAAGGAAATCCATGCCTTACAAGAAAAATGCTTATCCGAATTAACAGGTTTGGAATATTCAATTATTACAAACGCTTTCCGTGGAAATGATTAAGATAAATGGATCCTTCTACCTGGCTTGATATTTTACTCAAAATTGGTCCTTTGATTTTCAAAGGATTCCAATGGATAAAAAACCGAATCAAGTGGCAGGGCATTTCTGAAGATGCACGAAAGATAGCTTTTGCCTTTAATAGTTTTTCTTGGATCCACCTTCTACAAACCGCACCAGTTATCAATTGTGTGGGCTTGATCGAAAGACCTGAGATTGAGCAAATTAAAAATCTTTGGCATTCAAATAATATTCCCGTTGTCCTTCATGGTGAAGCAGGATCTGGAAAATCAGGTATAGCATTACGCCTAGCACAAGATTTGGCAAACAATGGGGTCCCTGTTCTATTTATCAAAGCAACCGATATTCCAATCAGTCAAGATCCAGTGATGTTTATTCAAAACCGAATGCCTTTAAGCTTACCTTTGATGGAATCAATAGCCAAACTCGGCAAAGAAAGATTATGTGCAATTATTATCGACCAACTTGACTCCATTGCCGGTTCTGACTTATGCAAGGGTTTGGTTAGTTTCTTAAAAACAATGGCGGCTTTACCCAATGTGAATATCCTTGCGATATCACGTTCCTATGAATTACAGCATGATCCTGATATTTCTTCGCTAAATTTTCAGATCGTTGAATCCGGAAGACTTACACCCGATCAAGCTACTTTATATCTTACTCAAATTGGGATTACTTCTCCAACACAGATACTAATTGAGATGTCATGCAATCTTCTTAATTTAAGTTTGATAGCTGAAGTTGTAAAAGATTCTAATAATCGATTTCTCAGTTTCACAAACGATGTTAACCTATGGGAACGATACTATTTCACAATTGAACAACGCGAAGGTGAAGAGATTTCTACATACGCCCTTAAATTAGCCCGTGAGTCAACTTCTCGAGGAGAGCAAACCTTTTCGATTAGTTTTCCTAAATCAGAATATCGCAGAAAGCTTCTTAGTCGAAATATTCTAATAGATTCACCAGGCAGAAGATATGCCTTTCGGCACGAACAATTGCAAGATTTTTTGTGTGCTTATTCACTCCTTCCAGAAAAAAACAACCTTGCGCTGATATTTTCTGAATTTGGACAAAATCTTTCCAAAGGTGTAATTAGCTGGCTACACAAGCTTTACCATAATGAATTTCCTGATCTGGAGGAAAGATTTATCGATGATGTTTTATCAGCTAATGTAAATCTCCCTTTTTATTCGCGAATACCGGTTCTTGAAAACCTTAAGGAGCAATCAGACCCAACTAAAGTCGCAGCAGAGGTCATCGCCAAATATTCAACTGATTGGGCTTATCACCGTTTCTTCTTTGATGATTTGGATAATCCAGCTTGGATCACTCCATTATTTGAAACTGATTTTTTCTTCAAACCACCAGATCCAATTGAAGTCAAACCTGGTTCATTTCAACTGCCCGGTTGGCCGGCGGGGGAATATCTTGCACGCTTTGCAAACCAGTATGAAAAAATTGTTGCAACTGTTGTACAGTCTACCCGAACTGAGAATTGGCGGGTGCAAGAAATCCTGGTGGATGCAATGTTGAAAATCTCGCCAGCAAAAACTGCAGAGCTTATTTTTGCTGTTGACAATTGGTTAAGTGGCCGCTTTTCAGATATGTTGCCCAATAAGCTAAATCCCTTAACTGATTACATGTCGGAAAATGGATTGGTCGATGCCGCAATCCAAATATTGGAGTACGTGATTACACCAGTTTTGCCACCAATTCAGAGTGAGTATTCTAAATATCGCTCAGCAGTTCGTTTTCGTTCTGATCATTACTGGGTCAATGAGTACTGCGAGAAACAATTGTCGAAATTGATCCAGCTCAAGCCAGTCAATGTTGTCTTAGCATTTGATCGTCAGATCAAAAAAACCATTGATTTGACTAAACAAGTAGATCCAGAAAATGCCGAGCTTCAGGTTGGTTATTATTGGCGAATGGACATTCCTAATCGTTTATCTGAGCGGGGCGATGCGGATGCACTAGATATTTTAATTGATGGACTGCGGGATAGTTTAGCAGAGCTATGCAAACAAAATATCGATGAAGGTAGAAAATTTCTCGCTGCTTATCTCCATAGTGAACACATCATTTTCAAGCGGATTGCTTTATACACCTTGCGTACGTTTGGGAAAAATTATCCTAATCTCATATATCAAGCATTATTACAACGGGATTCCCTAGAAAACAATAAATATACCAAAGAGTATTGTGGTCTTCTGAGAGATCAATTTATTAATGCTTCCGAGTTTGTTAGATCGCAGGTAATCTCATGGATTCTCTCAGGCCCAACGAACATTGACTCACGAGCTAAAAATTATGCGCAATGGCAAAACCGGGAAGCGACAGATGAGGATCGGCGTGAGATTCGAGAGGATTGGGAATTGTTTCACCTAGAAATTATCCGAAATTTCCTTACTGGGGATGCTCTTTCCCGCCTCAATAAATTAACTGCCTTGCACGGTAAGCCAGATATCACAGAACGGCCAGCAATCGTTACAACCTCATGGGGTGGAGCTCCAAGTCCTTTATCCGTTGAAGAACTATCCCAAAAATCATTTGAAGAGATAAAACAATATTTCCTGACCTATGTTCCGGAGGATTTATTTCTAAACCCAAGAGAAAGTCTGGCACAAACTTTTCAAAAGCTGGTAAGCGAGGATCCAGCGAAGTTCAACATTTTTGCTTCATATTTAGCTGACCCTGCAATTCGATTTGTTTATGTGTATCATTATTTGTCAGGTGTTCGTAAAGGCATAAAGAACAAGGGTGGCAAACTAACCAATGAAATCCTTAGCCTTTGTGAATATATCATGACACAAAAAGATGATCCTTTTGTGGGATCGTCAGGTGATCATGAACCAGGGCTATTTGCTGCACAAATGGAAGTAGCACATTTACTCGGAGAAGCCCTTCATTCAAATGACCCTTACCTCACAAGAGAACAACTGGATCGGATCCGCGCTTTATTGATTAAACTTGTACATCATTCTGATCCCGAATCAGACGTAGATAGCAAAACCAGTTTCGATCCGTTCACGCATTCGTTGAATTGCATACGCGGCGAGGCTATGCATGGAATTCTCCATTACTCGCTTTACCTGAGCCGTCAGCATGATAAACTTTCTGGGGAAAAAAGTAAAGAAGGGCATCTTGAACCCGAAATACAACAAATACTCGATGAAAAGTTAGACATAACAGCTGACCCAAGTTTAGCAGTTCATTCTGTTTATGGTGCTTTCGTTCCTCAGTTGTATTTCCTTTCGCATGAATGGCTTGAGAATAATCTACTCAAGATTTTCCCTGAAGATGAGGACAAGGATGCTTTTTGGAAAGCTGCTTGGGATGCATATATTTTTGCCTCCAATGTGTATAGAGACGTATTCAAACTTTTAATCCCTCAATACCAACGTGGACTAAGGTTATTGAGCCAACCTCAAGATGAAGAAAAACACTTTAGTGGGTCTCCATATGAACGTCTGGCCCAGCACATCATGTTTGCATATTTGGCAGGATTAACTGATTTTGGCCATGAAAATAAATTACTGGACCTGTTTTTTGAAAATGCTCCAGATTCAATTCGAGCTCAAGGAGTATTTTGGTTAAGTCAGGTACTTGGAAACGATAAGCCGACATTCGATGATATTCTTTGGAAAAAGTGTTGGACGCTTTGGCAAAAACGCTTAGAATTTGCTGAAACTCAGGAAGTCAACCGCAATACACAAGAGATTTCTGATTATCTGCGATGGCTTGCAAACAGCCCAGTGGATTTGGAATTTCTTTTTCCAACGCTTCAAAAATCAGTCAAATATCTTCATGATGGATTTGATACCCGACAATTGATCGAATATGCTTCAAAACAATGTGGTCAATTTCCACTCCACGCAGTCACGCTTTTACAAATGGCTATTCTCGCTGCAAAAGAAGTCTGGTGGATGCCGAAGGATGAGGACGAAGAACATATACTTCGGGCTGCGATGGTCAGTAAAAATGAAGAGGCTAAGAAAATTGCAATCGGAATTATAAATTATCGAGGTGAGCTGGGAGATTTCCGTTGGAAATATCTTCTAGATGAGAGTCAACATGGATTTGGGTAATGGGGGGTCACATCCCATAACACTCACTGTTCCTCTTCTTAAGACACTACGGGAATGACCTGGTGAGTACGACCAGCCAGGTCGTTCCCATTAATTCCCGGATCAGGATAAAATTGTGATCAGGCACGATAATTAAAGGATGACTCCCGACAACACACTCACCATCACCCAAAATACCTGGATTATTTCCGACACTCATTTCTTTCACGAGAACATCGGAAGATACTGCAATCGCCCCGAAAACTGGCAGGGGCTGATCGTCAAAAACTGGAACGACTTGATTTCTCCGGATGAAACTGTCCTGCACCTGGGTGATTTCGCGTTGGGCAAGAAAAACAACTTTGAGCTATTGACCAGCAGTTTGAATGGCAGATTATTTTTAATTCAGGGAAACCACGACCGGTTGAGCCAGTCTTTTTGTGAAGCCCATGGCGTGACCCTGATTAAAAATTCATTACTGGTTGAATTAGAGAATCAAATGAAGCTGATCTTTTCACACCGTCCGATTGTTCCTTTGGAAGACGGATGGGTTAATCTTCACGGGCATATTCATAATGTTCCGCCACCTCCTGAAGGTTCTAATCTGGGACCCAACCATATCAATATGAGCGTTGAGGTCAGGGAGTATCGTCCCTGGCGGTTGGGTGATATTCTCAAAACCAGCAGGGACCATCCAACAGAGAACGATGTGTCACTCCGTTGACCCGTTCCCCCTTAAGACTCTAGGGGATCGAAGTGGCAAGAACGAAGTGCCACACCGTTCCCCGCTGTATTGGAGATATTTTGTGCACAAAAAAAGCGGGCGATTTGTTTGTGCACAAAAATAGCCAATTAACAACCGCTTGATCGAAAGATTTGATCCAGAATAACGCAGAATTTTTGCAGTTGCCTTCAGCAAAAAGTGATCAATTCCCCGCTTTTCATCTTCAGTTGATATTTCCTACCTCACCATCAGAAAGAACACCTTGGAAACCTTCCTGTTCGATCAACGTCCGCGGCAGCGTCTGCGTCACCGTCTGCGGCGTGTCAGCAAGGCGTCTGCGTCACGTCAGCCTGGCCGCAGACGGTGTTAATTGCCGGATGTAACAAAAGATCATTTTCGTGAAAGGCAACAAATATGAGTTTTGTCAGCTTTTATGCAATTGACGCGAATAAAGAAATTTGGATTATGATAATTTAGATTTCTTTATCGACAGATCTGATTAGTATAGGTGGATTAGTTCTTGCGAACATTGATCATCTAGACCTGAATAACTCAAAGGATATTGAATGGAAGGAAGTAAATTACCTAAATTTGAAGATTGGGAGGCTGAAAAGATTAAAGACCCGGATTTCCTGGCTGCAGCAGAGGAATTGGAACCCGGCTACCAGGTTGCCCGGCTCCGCCTGATAAGGGGTTTAACTCAGGCTCAACTTGCTGAGATGGTCGGCTCCCGGCAGCCTTCCATCGCCAAATTGGAAAATGGCACCGGCGCCCCTAGCTTATCCTTCCTTACCAATATCGCAGAGGCGTTAGGCGCGAAGATTGAATTCAAGTTAATCCCCGATACAGAATGACCTTATTTGGGTTTTGATTGCCTGGAAGTGTGCCAGGTAAGACTTATTATGTGTAAACCTGGTTATAATCAATCCAACAGTACCCACCACGCCTCTGCTTTGCATGCGCACCGAGGTGGGTCATTTTTTATTAAACCAAAACGTCAACAAGTGATGTCCTTTGAATTGCATAGCATTACGTGTGATCAGACGGTTAGTGTAAAATTCAAAGGGGTACTAAAATTCTCATTATGTAAATAACTAAAAAAGATACCCGCCTTCATAGTTTTCACGCGGAGTAATAAAAAGGATTACTTTCATTGATGAAACCTCATAATATTCTGATAACCGTTTTGCTGACCATAACCCTTGCAGCCTGTAGCACGCCCACTGTGACAAAGACCTCATCAAACCCGGCTGTGGAGGTCACGACGACCTCGTCTCTAGTTGAGACATCGATGTCTGGTATCGTAACCTTTGCTGATCCAGTGCTGGAAGCAATGATACGCAGCGCGATGGGCAAACCTGAAGGCGAAATCACCTTCGCGGAAGCCCAGGGCGTCACCCGCATGGATCTCACCGACTCTTTGCAGCGACAGCTCTCCGAATTCACCCCAATCACCAACCTCGACGGCCTGGAAGCCTTTACCAACCTCGAAAGCCTCGACCTGTCTCAAAACGCCGTGACCGACATCTCCCCTCTGGCCGGGCTCACCAAACTAACCGCCTTATCCCTGGCTGGCAATCCCGTCACGGATGTCGCACCTCTGGCCAAATTAACCAACCTTAAGCTCTTGATCCTTTCCAACTGCCAGGCGCAAGATTACAGCGCTCTCTCCAACCTGATCAATTTGCAGGTGCTGTGGCTCGACAATTCAACCATTTCAGATGTTTCCCCGCTGGTTTCGCTGACGAACCTCCAGACCCTTTACCTCGACAAAAGCACCATCGAAGACTTTTCATCCCTCGAAAACATCTACACCTCCCTCGCCAACAAAGATTTCATCATTCCTACCACACTTAAAGACCTTGGATTCAACCTTGATCCCAACAATCACGAAGCTTACTTCGAAAGCGAGTTAGCCAATTTCACCGTTACCCATGACAAGTGGGGGCCGCCATCCAGGGAAGACAACCAGAATATCATCCGCATGACCCTGTACCTGAATGATGAATACAAAACCTCTATCGGTTACTATGACGTACACAAGGTTTACCTCTGCCAAATGGATAAGGAAGGCCAGCCGCCCGTGAACTACCTCTACGACATCGCCACTGGCGAATATTCCATCGATGGGCAGGATCGGGCGAACTCAGAACAGATGATCCGTGCCGCCTTGGAAGTTGAAAATGGCGAAGATCCGCTGTATGCACCCATCCGCTTCTTTAATGAAACCATTCAGAACGCCTTCAAAATGACCCCCGAAAAATTGTTCACATTGCCGTATGAACCACCGACCCTTAAGAGTCTGGGCTTTGTCCCAGACGAGACCCCCGGGATTTACATGTATGAGCAGCACGAAGGCATCTATACCAACATCCGCATCGACCACAACGAAAAAGAAAATAAGGAATATGATGTCGTATTTTTTCAACCGATTACTGACGTTTACCGCGTAAACTTGTTCTATCACACAACCGACAACAAACTTTTTGTTGGTGCCGACGATAATTACAACGGTGGTGCAAGTTTTTACTATTATTTGGATACCGGCGAACACATCGATGAATGGTGCAGCGATCCTGACAAGACCGTGGAAGAATACTTCATCAAAGCTTACAACGATCCCGCGATCGAGGATGTTTACCAGCATTCCATGAATTTAATGGTGCAATACATTAGTGATACCTTTGGTATGACGATCGAGGAGCTGTATTCTCTGCCGACAGGTGAATAAGGATTAAAGGGTGTCAACGAGACCAGTAAGGCAAGATGACATTAGGTCAAGTACAAATGGGTAATCTTGAAAATTGATGACACTTGTTCGGTTCAGTTTCTGTCTTTCGAGTTCAAACAAACCTGGTTTTTGGGATTATTGTTAAATTCCTAAATCGTCAATTTTTCCACAATTTGACGATTTAGGAAGTGGTTTATTGAATGATGATTGACACACATCCATTTTTTGCAACGATTGACCTTTTGTGACAACGAAAAACTTGAATTACCTTAACAAATCGCACATGAACGATAGAACGAAAAGTTCGTGATTTTTGGACGTTCGTTCACTAATTCGCAACCATCGTCCTCCGGGTCGCGAAAAAACTACTACTTGACCCTGTCATAAAAAGTCGCTATCATACGACTAATAACTCGTAACCAAAGATCCTCCGGCCTCTTCAGAAGAGCGTCCCTCAGGCCAGGCTAAAATGCGGAGCCTGAGTGAAAAACGTTCCGAAACCAGGAAAATCTCTCATAACCCGGAGGTCAGTGGTTCGAATCCACTCCCCGCTACTGAAAACCAGTCGAAAGACTGGTTTTTTTTATTTGTGGTTCGAATACCCGATAAGGGTACCCATCCACTCCCCGCTACTAAGATTAGCCGAAGAGTCAGTCTTATTTTTACTAAAGTGGTTCGAATACCCGAATGGTTACCGGTCCACCCCTGCTGCTTAAAAAAAAGACGACCAGCACTGAAAACTGGTCGTCTTTTAGATAAACTAATATTGATTTACTCCACTATCCTGAAGACCGGATATGAATACTTGTCCCGTTTCTGCACTTCCATCCTCACGGGGATGGGCAGTCTCTGAAACAGCTCATCCTGCTGATCAAGTCCGGCATCCATCAGCCAGGAGGTGAGGGTGGGTCCTTCGGCTAACCTGACGAGCGCGACCAGCTTCTGCCCATATTGCTGGAAGAGCGGATTAACGATAATATCCGCTGAGAAGGACTCCATCTCGCCCTTGCCGCTCATCTCGACCCATTCCAGATCAGTCGCGTTGCAGCTATTGCAGACTGGCACAGGCGGGAACTCATAGGCGCCGCAATGTTTGCAGCGCAGGCCCATTATTTTTCCATCGTCGAGGTAGCCGTACCATTTTTTCACAATGGGTTCAACTGGTTTCATCGTTTCCTCCTCAATTGACACTTCTGAGAACTGATACGTTTGTGTGGAACCCACCGCCAAAACTCTGCACGACGGTCAGGCGAGGCGGTTTAGGCATCTGACGGGGACCACTTTCACCGCGCATCTGGTAGACGGCTTCGGCGATTTCGATACCAACTGAACCCCCCAGCGGATGACCACAGGCCAGACGTCCACCGGAAGTATTGACAGGCTTGTCTCCATCGTGGGCAATCCTGCCCTCAATCACCGCCTTCCAGCCTTCGCCGGGCTTGAAATATCCCGCTGTCTCAGTGACCGTGAAGTAGTGTTGCGCGTTGCAATCATGGATGGCCAGATAATCGATCTCGTTGTATGGGTCTGTGATATTTGCCATGTCATAGGCAGCTTTGAAGGCCAGCAATTCAGGCTCCCAGGGATATCCGATCTGCTGGTTCGCAGTAGCGCAGCCCGCTCCAAACCCAATCACTTCGATCGGCTGCTTGACCAATTTCTTCGCTTTTTCAGTCTCGCAAACAATCAAAGCCGAGGCACCGTCCGATACCGGCGCGCAGTAGCGCACAGACGATAAGGTCCCCATAGGCGGATTATAGGGTGAATTGAAGTAGGCAAAAACATCATCGAAGCCGGCACGCTTTGCCTCTTCCTCGTACGTTTCAACCGAATACAGCGCCTTGGGGTTGTTCACGCCATTCTTCCTGGCAATAATCGCGGCGGTTGCCATTGCCTTCCTGAGATCGTCAAACGACACGTTGTATTTCTTTGCGTACGAAACCGGTGCCGCGTCCAGGGGTGTCATCATGGCAGTGCCGGGGTTGACATAGGCAGAGTCGCCGGCGATCACGTTCATGGTCGCCCAGAGATCATCATGCGGCACGCGGATATGCGGGGGATAACCCCAAATCGGGATGGCTTGATTGACCTGTGTGCCGCCCGAGAGAACGATATCATACATGCCTGAAGCGACCGCCATGACTGCCTGGTTGAGCCCTGAATGTGAGCTGACACAGGCCTCATCGTGACTGATATTGGGCTTGTAGCGCATCCCGATCCAGTCAGCAAGGGTGGCTGAAGCGGCGCCCTGATGCTGGAATTTGGCTGTCGCGGATTGTCCTACATAAAACGCCTCGATATCCTTGCCGGTTAAGCCGCAGTCTTCCATTGCTTCGAGCGCTGCCCAGGCAAACAGCTCGCGCTCGGTCAGATCAATTATTCCTTCTGTTTTGAGAACATTTCCAATCGGCGAGTACCCGACGCCAATTATGGAAACGCTCCTTCCAAGATGACCACTCATTTGTAGGTTCTCCTTTTGAAATGAATTGTGGATCTGTTCGATTGGTAGCTTGCTGGTTTTGAAGTTTTCTGGTCACCTCCCTTATGTTTCTACTAACCAGTTAGTCAGCCATGGATAAAAAATATGCGGCTATGCTTCAGATGCCAGCCGCACTTTATTTCAGATAACTGTTATAGACACCGTCAGTCACTTCAATCAACGCGTTGACCGCCTCATCGATGGAAATGTTGTTCACCTGACTCCACTCTTTGCCGAGTAACCCGAACATGATGAATGGAATGAAGATCATGAAATAATCGATGACCGCCCTGTTTTCCTTATCGTCGTCGCTTAAGGTGTAACCGAACTCGGTCAGCGCTTTGGTACGTATGACGGCATTGAGATCGTTGAGCATGGTGAGGATGCGCTTGTCACCCTGCGACTCCAGCAAGGTTTGCATGAGCAGGATTTTGACTTCCTGATGATTTTCGAGGATGAACTTGAGAGACTTCCGCAGCTCATCTTTGAGATGCAGATCGTTTGGGGAAGCATCCTGCGTGGCAGGCAAGGCATCGGAAAAATACTTTATGTTGGAGTTGAAAAACTGATTGAGGATCTCATCCATCAGAGCCTGTTTGCTGCTGAAGTTGTAATAAATCAATGCCTGGCTGACACCAGCGTTTTTCGCGATCCGTGCGACACGGGCGCCTTCATACCCATATTTCGTGAACTCCTCAATTGCCGCGGCAAGTATTTTTTGCGAGGAATTTTCTCTGGTCGTTGGGTCGCTGTTCATTGTGGTTTTCCAGGCGGGAGGCGGCTGCTGACTAACTAGTCAGTGTAGGATGATTATAGCAGAATTTGAGTAAGTCCTTACCGTTTTCTTGGAACAGGACTTGAAGGTTGCTAGCTCATGGTCCGTAAACCAAGTGGGAGCAGCAGAATAGATTTGAGATCTTCATTTAATCACGTTAGTTGTGGATAAGTAATCTTATGGTTATTATATAATTTAAAATAAGAACATTTACTAAGGTGAAAGCTTAGATCTCAGTCGCAATAGAAAACTAATCGAATACAGGTGGGGCATGAATTTGATCCGGATCCTTAAGGAATTATTTTCTGTAATTCGAAGAACGGTTCGACCGTATGAATTTAATAAGCGGAAACAAAAGCAAATCCAAGCTGGTTCTGTAAAGTTAGTCCATCCGCAATCAAGGCAGGCCAGGCTTCATAGTAGAGGCTCGATAAATTCTTTTGGGGATGACCCGAATCTAGTCACCCAACGCCATGGTTTATTACAGTCCAGCGGGCAGATGATTGCTGGAGAAACAAACGAAATTATTAATGACCAAAAATTTTCTCAGGTTGAAGAGCCTCAAGCATCTGATCTGCTTTCGACTGAGTGCCCTCATGTTTCAAATTATTTTACAAATGATGTTGGTACGAGTTTAAATGAACCGGTCCAAACGATAAACGCATTTGATCAACCTAATACTGGGCGTAATCACGTGCCGTGGCCCGAGAAAGCCATTTTGCGAGTAGAAGATGAAGAAACTCAAAGGATCAAAATAAGCAGACAAATTTCACCTGCCGAGTCCGAACCTGAATTGGAAATACCACAAATCCTTGACGATGTTCAAGCTATAACGCCAAATAATGCGGATATCCTCCAAAACAGCGTTCAAATATCTGCTGATGTGCATGGAGTTGTCAGGGAAAATTCAGACTTATGTATAGATGTCAACCAGGAAAGTGACGAAATTAGGTCCGTTGATGCATCTGAATCCACTACTGATGATAGCATCCCCCAAGAAAACCTCCCCCATAGAATGTCGAGTGATGAGGAGGAAATTGATCAAGAAGCTGTAAGTACGATATTAGGTGAAAGCGATACACCGCCACTATTTTGGCCGACAGATGTTGAACAACAAGTTGGGTACGAGCCTTCCGGCATTATTGAACATGTAACTGAAGAATTCGAAATTGAAGAGTGCTTCGGACACGAAACAAAACTTAATGATGAAAATCGTTCAGATTATCATGAAGTTATTGACGAGATCTCGGAATATTTTATTAATCAAACTGCCGAGCATGAAATAATGGGGGGATTCGGTTCATCCAAGTCGGTTCAATCCAATGAGTTACAGTTCAGGTCAAACGCCACCAAAAAAACGACGACCAACCCTTTCAAGCATAACACGTTGGAGGAACTAAACCACAATGATATTGAATTAGATGTTGATGCATTTCTAGAGGACTTAAGAAGTGATAATCTGGATGCAATCAATAGCTTAGGTCTTGCAGAACTCGACCATTGTTTTTTTAAGGCACTATCAAATTTTGAATCGATTGGCGATTTACCAATCTCTGAGACTGTCTATAATCATCTGATTGGGTATATACGCGACCATACAATAGAACGAGGTGAGAGTAATCCTCGAAATTGCTTGCCTACAATCTTATTAATCAGCATGGTTTATTGCGCTCGATATTCCGAGACTGAGGCCAGAGACTTTTGGAAACCCTACGCACGGCAAGTATGGGATCGTGAATCAACTCAATATTTTCAATACCAATGCCGAAGACTCTTTACTTATAGCCGCAAATATCTCGCTGACAAGCTGAAATTGACATTCAATTTAAATAATGAAGGTGATGTAGTTCGCCCGGTATACCAGCATGCAATAATCCCATATTATTTAATGCCATATTTGGCAGAATGGTTGGTCGGAAACTTTGAAAAACTCTTAGTACATGAAGCAAAAGACCTGCCACAGATAATTGAACGGGAAAAATCACTTGATCATATGCCGCCGAGATTGCAAAATTTTATCAGAGGCGAAGATACAAAGGATACAGCGGCTCAGATTATCTCACGCATGGCTAATGCTATTAAACTTTTCCATGACCTTGAGCTTTCTGAACAGGTGGGATCGGTAATCAATTCTCCCATCGAACAATCGCTCTGGCAGGTTACATATAAAAAATTGAGTGATGACCAATCGAGACTTTCAACGCTTCGGAGTGTCTCGCCGAGGTTGCAGTGGCAATGGGATCTCGAGCGTGACGAGATGCAACTAAACCTTACGAATATCCGATCAGCCCGAGGCTACAAACCCGATAGTTTAATCTGCAGCGGTAACAATGCCCAAAACTTAAATGCAAGTAACATTCATATAAAGTTGTTTCCATGGAAGATGAGTAATGGAGACTGGGAGGTAGATCCTATTATCATCTCAGCCGATGGTCCGGTTGAAGGTTCGGTATATGTACTTTCTGAAAACTACGATCTAAATGCCGCATTACATAAACAACAAAGCAATGTGATTTTCCAGCGCACAATTCCCGCATTGCCAACTTCAATAATGTATTTCAAGGTTAATCAACGAGGGAATGTTGCGAACCAAAAAGATGAGATTGACAGTGATGGTTCCTGGATAATCGTCTCGAAAGAAAAACTTCTCCTTGTCGACAATGCCGATCAGCCAAATGTTAGTCGTGAGTTAAATATTCCTGTCATCCTCAGCATGGGAGGTTTTACAGAAGCACGACAATATTCGATCCACCTTCCAATAAAACTGAAATTTGAAAATGAGGTCATAAGCTTTGAGAAGCCGAAAGCCCAAAACACAATCATCGCATTTCTCGAAGGAAATAAGCCTATACCAGGACTTTCCATTGATGTTCCACCCGTATTTCAATCCAATGAGATCAAGTTGATTTTCAACTATGATTTCAATCTTCAGTCTCAAAAACGTATATGGTTGTCAATAAGCAGGAATGGAAAATTCCTCCAATCAATACTATTAACTGACCTCATTCGTCAGGGTAAGCTCCAAGTAGTCGATGACGGACAAACTAGTTTTGTTAATTTATCTTCGATCTTAGATCAGCATGGGGCGTATAGTGTTAGCCTTTTACATAATTTGACACCATTACTTGATAATCCGGTCCAATTTGCTTGGATACCCAAAGAGATAGATATTGTAGGACCACAAGCGGAAAATTGTTACTCACCGCAAAATCCGCTTCAGGTAACGCTAATCGGAATTAATGAAGAACAAATCGTCCCTACACAGGATGAAAAGGTTAAATTGTTTAGTTTCGAGGGTAAAGTGATTGTTGAATGGAGGGAAGTAAAATCACCTTATTGCCAATTTTCGATACGCTTGAACGAAGCCTACATACGTTTTAAATGGAAAATTGACCGGGTATCAGCATGGTTAGATGATGCAGCAGATATGAACCAAGTATATGAAGAGAACGATCAGGATGTGTGCTTAAATGTGCGTGGGAAACCAAAAGAGGTGTTTTATTGGATCGTTGGTGAACAACAGAGGCGTCGTGACGAACAGCTAGATGCCAAAGGGACCTATCGCGAGAAGCTAAAGGCGACATCAGTCCGAGATATGATCGTCGCTGACAATCGGGCTAAAACTGCCATTTCCATCTCTATCCGAAATAATACCTGGCATCTGTTTGATTATTATCAAACGCCAGAAGTGACCTGCACAACGGTCACTTACCAACAGGAAAAGTTGAGACTAACCCTTGCACAAGCTCGGAAACTCGTTGGATCATATAAAATTCAGCTTAGACATACCTCAAGCAAGTTAGAGCCACAACTGCTGGCGAACCTTTTACAGCTAGAAAATGAACTCATCTTCCAAGTACAGTTGAAACCTGGAGAATATGTGGTCGACGTTCTCATGTACGAGAATGTGATTGCAACCTCAACTACATTTCTTGTAGCTGAAAAATTCCCATCAATTAAAAACTTTTATCCTGCCGATGATGCAATCGATTGGAGGTCCCCCGATCTCGTATTTAGAGTTTTGACTGCAAGAGGTGATGAACTTCTAAAAAGAAGTTTCGACAAATCACCAGTATCTGGCATTATTGGGCAACTCCAAATCATTCACACTGAGGACGAATGGCTTACTAATGAGCACTGGGATAGCGGATTTAAACGTCTAATACCATCATGGGCTGTCATGATGTATCCTCTAAGGTTTACAACAAAAATACATGGAAAAATATTACATGTGTTCCCCGAAAAAGTTGCCTATGGCGCGCGAGCAGGTAGAGGCTACATTGAGATTAAGCTCAATGAACAAAAAACTCGCCTTGCAGCATCATGGCGGCCAGGAGTAAGCGCTGGATATTCACATTTATGGATGGGAATATCCCAACAACAAGACATTAGATATTATAGTGAATTGGATCAGGATGAATTATGGCCTGCATATCAATGTAAAAGTTGCGGCCAGTTTGTTGCCTCAAGAGAAGGGACCTATCTTAAACTCTCTCCCAGCCTGATGCGACTCCACCTTCACGGCTCAGTTCGGAACTTGAGCGACCAGTTTATTGATACTGTATATGACAAGGTTAATATTGTCGAAGTGCTAATTAGCCAATACAAGGATAAAGAGCTCCAGCATGCGTATCAGGTAGAAGACGTCGTCTTGAAAAATTACTTGCGGTTCTTGATTGATGGGAAGACCAAGCCCATTCATGGCCACATAAAGCTTCCAGTCAATATGTATAAGGTCACGGATTATTGTATTGCCATGAGCGAAACTTTTAAAAATATTCAACTAATTGAAGCAAAAAAATTTTTTACAGCCTCAAAATCACTTCAACCAATAATCAGGTACATCGCCGAGCAATTTGTTGGAATACCTGCATTTAGTGCCATGCAACGGTTGATAGCCATCTTAGACGATGAAACCTTGCCGTACAACCCATCAACCCAAGTTCTCTATCTGGCAATGGTTCTACGACTAAGAGCAAATCTGCCAGAGCGCTACGAAAAGTTAATGAACAGCACTAATATTACCGAAAGCACACTTATTGAGCTATTAGACAACGCATCTCAAGCATATCCAAAATTACTCGAGTGGTCCATTGCCTGGGCTGAAATATTCTATTTGCACGCGATCTCATAGCAAAAAAGGACATCAATGAACTCAGTAAAAATAACCCAAACACTTAAGCAAGCAATGATCGATTATTTGATGACGACCTTCGATGCCAATAAGGATGGCAAAGAGCCTGAGTTAGCGAGGATGATCCGTGAGAGCTATGAATATCCTAGAGCATTATTTACAGGACCATTCCTAGAATTAATCTACCCATACTCGAAGGTTATCAGTCTTCAGGATTTATGTGATCAGAATGTTTTATCAACAAAAATCCTTGATTTAAGCTGCTTTAATTTACCCAAGCCAGAACCAATCCCATTACATGCACCATTATATTCACATCAAATGAAGGCTATTCAGAAACTCACAGTTGATAACCATAGCATTGTAATATCCTCCGGTACAGGCAGTGGAAAAACAGAATGCTTCTCAATCCCAATAGTCAATGACTTACTAAAGGATGACGCTCCTGGAGTACGCGCATTATTGGTTTATCCACTGAATGCTTTGGTCAATGATCAGATGGAGCGTCTGCGAGTGCTACTGAAAGGTACTTCAATTACCTTCGGACGCTTTACAAGTGAGTTACCAAATCAGGCAAGAAGAACAGATATTCATATGCCAAATGAAGTTATCAGCCGCGATGAGATCCGAAGTGGAGAAAAAATCCCTCAAATTCTCATCACAAATTACGCCATGCTGGAATATCTGCTCTTCAGGCCTGAGGATTCAATGTTGTTTACCAATGGCTTGTGGAAGTTCCTGGTGCTTGATGAAGCACATACGTATACTGGTGCTCAAGGTATTGAAGTGGCAATGCTTATCAGGAGGCTAAAACACCGACTTGGAAAAACACCTGGAGAGATGCTTTGTGTTGCTACGAGCGCAACATTGGTAAACGACAACCCTTCAGCTGCTGCCGATTTTGCTCAGAAACTTTTCTGCGAAAACCTAGTTGATGACGACGTTATATTCGGCGATGAGGATAGGCAGCATTTTGGCATCTCTAATCAATCCTCAGCCCCTATTCCCCCTGAAGCATACTTGCATCCGGATTTTGATGACATGCTGGTTGAAATGCGCAAGGAAAGTTCGGATAAAGCTACAGCGAACGGGCAAAGACCTGACGTTGAAAAAGTCGCCTTATGGTTAAATGAAATCGGGATCATCGATACGAGTGCGCTGTCAAATGTTGAAATATTTTCAAATGACATGCCAGGCTTTTTATTCAATGTCCTTGCTAACAATGACAAGCTGCTTCAATTACGTAATTGGATGGTTACACAAAGTAAGCCTGTTTTATTTGATGAAGCCGCATCTTATCTCTTTCCCAATTTTTCTGTGCAAGACCAAGCAAAAGCACTCTACCGATTAATTGAAATAGGGGCTCTGGCTAAACCTGCAGAGAACCAATTACCACTACTCCCTGCTAAATATCACCTATTTGTGCGACCTCCTCAGGGAACATGGGCTTGTTTGAATCCCGATTGTTCAGGCAAAGACCACGCACTTAACACAAAATGGTCACGCATTTACAGCAATCCGATCAATTTTTGTGAAAGCTGTGGTGCCCAAGTATATCCGCTCCACCTTTGCCGTGAATGCGGGCAAGTGTATGTTGCTAGTCATTATCAACCTCAAACGAATACTTATATGCCCGCGATTGATCAGCTCGGAGAAGGAGTTGACAAGCGATATTTTACATGGCGAGAAATTGAAGAAAACATTGTCTTAGCAGATCAAGAGGAACCTGATGAAGAAGATGAGCTAGCCGAAGGTGAAAAGCATTCCACCCATTCAAAATTTATTCAACAAGAAATTATTCTTTGCCTCACATGTGGAAAGCCTATAAATACATGCACTTGTGGCAAGCGAATGTCGTCCATTCCTTTGCTTGAAGTAGCGGAAAAACTGATTAAGAACAACAGAAAAGGCAAGCCTCAAGAAGCAATCAAACCGTTGAGTGATCTCCATGAATGCCCAAGATGTCATTCAAAAGCAAAGAAAGCGACTGAGGTTGTGACTCCTGCCAAAGTTCACGGCACAGGCCCTCTTGCCAACCTCACTTACGAGCTATACCGTGAACTACCCGCTGCCAACGATCCATCTAAGAAGTCTTTACCCGGCGAAGGACGAAAGTTATTAACTTTTTATGATAGCAGGCAGGGCGCAGCACGTTTTGCAGCTTTTTTACAAGATGTGTCTAACAAGCAAAACTATCGTCACATAATCCCCCTCGCCATTGATCAATGTCTGCAACCTGATGATTGGGGTAATTGTTCTTCACCCAATCTATACAAGCTAGGTAGTAAAAGTGCAGAAATTGCCTGGCAGAAAGGTATCATACAAAATGATACCGAGTCCACCCTTTCAAAGGGAGAAGAAACCACACTTCTCAATAGAGATAAAAAAAGTGAAGCAGCAATCTGGATGTCACGGATAATTCTTGGTGAGTTTACGACTCGACGCAGAAGTCGCCAGTCATTGGAGTCGATGGGGTTGGTTGGCGTATCATATTTTCATCACGATGAACAACCTGATCTTGAAAGCCTCAGCCAAACAATAGGTCTTTCCATAGATCAAACATCATCGTTAGTCGGATATCTGCTAGACAATCTTAGGTTCGAAAAAGTGATAAAACTGCCTCCCGAAATTACACCGGATGATCCTGAGTTTGGAACAAATATCGGTAATCCCCGAATAATTCGTCAGGGTATGACTAGGCGCGGTGAAGTCCGCTGGATTGGGAAGACACCACGACATAATAGAATTAAATACATCAAGTTGGTTTTAGAACAATACAATCTAGATTCGTCCGAAGATAATATTGTTAAAGTCCTTACTGAGATATGGGATTGGATGATTAATGATACCGCTGAGCTTTTTGAAGGTACCCCGGAAAAAGGATATCAACTCAACCCAAGTCATATATATTTTGACACCCATCAGAATTGGTGCCGTTGCAAGAGATGCCAGAGGCTGAACTACAGGGGGACATTACTTCCATGTCCTTACCCAAACTGCGGCGGAGAACTGGAAGCTGTTGATATCAATATCGCTCAAAACGATAATTATTATTACGACTTATTTAATCGACCGTTGGTTCCTATTAGAGTCGAAGAACATACAGCCCAACTAGATCCGGAAAAAGGAAAGAAATATCAGGATGCTTTTAAAAAAGGATATATTAACGCTCTAAGTTGTTCTACCACTTTTGAGATGGGGATTGACTTGGGTGATTTGCAGGCTGTGGCAATGAGTAATGTTCCACCATCAGTCTCCAATTATCGGCAACGGGCTGGACGGGCTGGCAGACGTACAAGCGGTACAGCCTACATCTTAACTTGGGCATCAGACCGGCCGCATGATCAAGCCTATTATGACGCACCAATTGAAATCATTAGTGGGCGTGTTGCCGTGCCCAGCATTATTCTAGAAAATGAATATATTTTGCAAAGACATGTCAATTCCCTCCTGTTAAGCCAGTTCCTAAGGTATCGAAGACTCCAAGGGGTAGAAATTGAGAAGCTCACGTTTAGCGGAGATTTCTTCGATATCAATCTGTCAGAAAAACCGCATTTTGCATTCATACAAAAGTGGATGCGTGAAGAGAGTGCGGAAATTAAAAAACAATTGACTGAGTATTCGCGACTTGTACCAGATAACATGAAAATGCAGGTGTTGGCCGGCGCGGAACGTCTTCTAACCGACTTGAAAAAGTTAGATGAGGAAAATTACCAACCAATCACGAACTATTATCTCATGCAAATTCATCAGATATTAGACAAGCTTCGCGACACATCCATGCCATTGAATTTAAGGAAGGAGCTACAAAGAAAAGAGGAGTATTTTAATATTCTTTTGGACAGAATGCGGGGGTCGAACGTCAGTAAAAGAGGATATTTAATTGAGTATCTTAGCAACAATGGAGTTCTACCAAGCTATTCATTCCCCTTGAATACTGTTGAATTGACACTTCCAAAATATGAACGAGATAATGCTCACTTGCGGTTGGAGCGTGATTTGCGCCAGGCAATAAAAGAATATGCACCGGGTTCAGAAATTGTCGCGGATAAACGAATCTGGCGCAGCGAACGCCCGCTATTTTGGAAAGACACCCCGATCATGATGGAATATCGAATTTGTGAAAATTGTCATCACCTGGAAATTAGTGCTGGTGCTGGACTGACCCTACCCGCTGATAAAAGCTATTGCTCTGTTTGCAATGAACCATTTGGGAGAAAGTCCAAAATACGGAAATTTGTCGAACCTGATGGTTTTATCGCTGATAAGAACAGCGGTAAAGCCGCCAAACAATATGTGAACATCGAACCCAATCAAATGCGTTCTGCCTTGATCCCTGAACACAACCTGGATGAAGAGGAATATAACGCTTTTATCAGGTTGTCATACAACCAGGAAGGTAAACTTCTTTATGTAAACGAGGGGAAGTATGGGAATGGCTTCGAGTTTTCCACACAAGCTTTTTCCTTTATTGACGAAGGCAAGCAAAAAGAACGCTTGTCACTAGGCCATATTCAGAAAACGAACACTCTTCACATCCGTTTTGTAGGCCATGAATACATTCGCGAAACACGACCAGATGACCATTCTTTCTGGTTGTCATTACTATACGCTATTATTCATGGTGCTTGTCACTGTCTTCAAATTGAAAGGAATGACATAGATGGAGTGTTATTTCCTCGGAGCATTTCAGGAAAGTGGGAACAAACTATTGTTCTCTATGATAATGTCCCGGGTGGTGCTGGACATGTACGAAGCATAAGGGAAAATTTATTATCCGTTTTGGAAGAAGCACGGAGAGTATTGAACTGCAATGATTGTGCTCCAGACACCAGTTGTTATCATTGTCTACGTGACTACAATAACCAATACTTTCATCAAATCCTGGTGCGCGAGAAACCAGCCAAGTTCCTCGATACATTAATTGCTAGTCTTAAGCCGTTGGCAATCGATGTGCCAGGGGCAGTCCGGGTCGTCAGTTCTGATTTGAAAAGTTGGTTGTACGAGAAACTCCGCTATGCTAGGCAATCAGCTTCAGTTGCCATAACGAAGCTTGAAATGGGTCATCCAATGGGTGATTCTCGCACTTGGCTTGACACGTTATCCGACCTACTGAATAAAGGCTGCGAATTAAATATTTATCTCCAGGAACTACCTAAACACACACCAGAGGGTTATAGCCTTTCGGAGCATTTACGGATACTTATAGCCAGAGGCTTAAAGGTATGGAAGATTCCAACCCTTCCAGAATGGCAAATGATTATCGATAGCGAGTATTCAGAACCACGCATCATCGGCAGCAACGTTCAGCAATATCCAATCATTCTTCATGATGAAATCGGCGCGAAGAACTTGATTACCTCAACCAACACAGAGGCGGTCAAGCGGGCGGTTGAAGCATTGAATTCCATACAAAAACTACCAATTAGTGCTTCAGATCTTCAACCCCCTAAACACACCAAAGTAATTAACATAAAGAAAACCAGTGGGGCTGGATTGCGTGAAAGTGATTTTTTTGCCGATTTCTTTTCTAAGCCTATAAAAACGCTTAATGTAAATGATCCTTATCTTCATAATCATGAGCGAATAGTTAATCGACTCGGCGCCTATATCGATATGGCTTCCCAGCAAGACACTCTGGAAAAAGTAGTAGTCTGGACGAAGCGAGACGCCGATCCTGCCACGCAAGATCGAGCAATAAGAGAATTAGAAAGGAAGTATTCATTCTCAATTAAATTCATTTTTGATCCTGAACATGATAGATATATTGATGTGACTCGTGTAAATGGTGAAAGGGCGCGCATCTTTATCGGCCGTGGTCTAGATTTCATTCAAAAAGATGGCTCATTAGCCCCTACGTACATCGTTATCCAGGATCCATATTAATCCATTAAGTTTAGTTAGAATGACAAGCACGATCAGTAAAACGAAAATATTGAATACGCAGGTTATTGTTTAAACCCACCTCATGCGACCATATATAATACTCATGAGGCTAAAGTTTATTGATTATTTCATCCGCTCTTTTTGTGCCAGCAGCAGTAACTGCTCGCGGTCCATGATCTCGAGCTCAGTACGGGTGACGCTGATATAGCCGCGCTCGGCAAAATTCTGCAGGAAGCGGCACACCACCTCGCGCGTGGAGCCGATGCGCATGGCCATATCATCCAGCGTGAAGGTGCGTGAAATCGGACCTGGCTCGGCTTCACTCGTGAAGCTCATCAGCAGATTGGCGAGCCTGCCGGCAACCGGCTGAAACGCGAGCCCGCTGATCAGATCGCTGGCCATGATCATCCGGTCCATCATTAGCCGCGAGAGCTCCCAGGTGATTTCACCATTCTTCAGCAGGATCGGCAGGATAGCATCACGCGTCCACAGAAGCAGGCGTGATGGAACCGCGAAACGCAGCGTCACTGGGTTGGGGAGATTATCCTCAAAAAAAGCCGGTCCCCAGAACAACTCGCCCTTTTTTACTTCTGAAATTGAGAGCGCCCTGCCCTCGCTGGACTCCTTCATGACCACCAGCTTACCCTTATGGACATAAAAGAGGTAGGGCCAAACGTCGCCTTCCAGGGTGAGAATACTGTTGGCAGGGTATTCTTTTGGTCTCGCGAGCGAAATTAAATTATCCAGGGTGTCAAAATCCGCCTTGCTGAAGACGGGGTTCTCGTGAAGTAGAGTTGCACATTTTGCGCGCATAAACCTATTATAGGTTATCCCCGGCAATTGACTTAACGCAAAGCTTACGCCACGTGAATTTGCTACGATGGAAGTATCCCATCTTACCAAGGAGACCAAAATGGAACAGACGAGCCCGAAAGTCCGGATGATCATGGCCATCCTGGCGGTAGTTGTTGGCATTTTTATGATCACTGCGGCGCCATTTATGATTCAGACCGCTATTGAAAAAGTGCTGGGCGCTCTCGTAAAGGTTGCTCAGGAGAAACCCGCTTATGCCAGCGGTATTACGCTCTTCGCGCTTTTATTTCCTCTCTATAGGGGTTTGATCTTCATCAGCGGCATTACCCTGATTTTGATCTCGAACTCAATATATCAAGGTAAGGATTGGACCTTCCCGGTTGGCTTGCTGGCTGCGACCTTTCCCGCGGCTGGCAGTATGTTCATGGTGATGCCTTATGTTTCCTTCATCAAAGGTTTCCCGCCACCGCTCGGCGTTTCGCTGGTTGGGTTGATTTTCTTCTGGTCATTCATCCTGCTGCGAAACGTCAGCAAATGGCTGAAGTGGGGGCAATTCATGGCGCTCACTTTCAGCGGGATGCTGACAACCCACGCACTGATCACAGGCACAGGCAATTTGCGCATGCTGCTGACCACTCCCACCAAGCCGATTTTCACCGGCATTGGCACATGGGTTTTGTCCTGGTCCGCGCCAATTCAATGGGTCTGTGTCATCATGTTATTCGTTGCCATTTACAAAATTGCAGCCCGTAAGTATGAAGGCTGGTGGCTGGCACTGATCGCGGTAGTTTCGCTGGCAGCCATCAATATTCCAATGCAGATTATCAGGCTGGTGTTTGCCGGGTCTACCTCCTTTGATTATTCCTATGGGCTGCCAATGATCATAGGTTTGCTGTTCGCCTTGCTGCACCCAAAATTTGGCCGGGCGTTACGAGGCGAAGATGTTGAGTCAGCCAGGCAAAAGTCAATTGAACCAGAATTGGTATCAGAGCCATCAGGCAGCTAGAACAACAATCTGACCCGAATCGAGCACGTATTATCCTTATTCTTAAAATCGCAAGGACGTCATAAAAAATGACGTCCTTCGTATTAATCTATCTCAGCCAAAGAAATATTTTAACTGAACGTTATTGTCTATGAAATCCACTACAATTTGTTGAATAACCGAAATAGCATCCTCTTTACCAGTGAAGATAATTTCAATCTAACCCGCACAAGCAACGCGTTATAAAATTTGGGTTTTCGAAATGATCCATCCGCGAGATAACCGTCTTTCACAATTGAGATCGTGTTACTGATTCTTGATGAGAGATTTGTTGATTTTTTGATGAAGACAATATTATCGGCAGGCGGGTAAGAGAATTTTTTCTCAAAACTGTCGTGAAACTTGATGAATTCAACATTGTTGAAAATCTTTTCCAGGTCCTCAGCCGTGATATATGGCGTTGGAACAATCCGTCCATTTGCCAACGCGTGAAGAATATCCGTCGTTATCGTTGCACCCTTAATTTCCAATTCCTTCGTCTGGTAATTTAAGTCTTCAATAACATAATAACCACCCGGGTTCAGGGAGTCGAATAGGTTGGCAAGGGCTATTTGTTGATGGTGTGAGCAGTGTGAAGCATCATCAATAATGATATCGAAGGGACCGTATTGTTTTAATTTCGTCAGATCGTCGACATTGCCCATGTCGCCTTGAATGATCGTCATGCGATCGCGTAATGGCACGTTTGAAAAATCCAGAATATCAAAGCCGAAAATTTCTGCCCGGGGGAAATATTCCTGCCACACAAATAAGCTCGGTGCTTCATCAAATGGCTCTCCAGATGTGAGAACCTGTACGTCGTATCGCAATAATCCAATTTCCAGGACTTTTATTGCGCGGTCCTTAAATTCTTTAAAGTAGCGCTCGTAATTGAACGAATACCCATGAGCATTAAAATACAGCGAGCCTTTGTCCGTCCGATACTTGTTTGATAATTTATCCAGCTCCCATGATCTTTCAGCGTAAAGCCGGCCCTGATATCTCCCCGCCTTAAGGTAATGATCTGCCGCTGAAAGACCGGACAATTTCGCGTCATAGTTTAGCCAAGAATAAAATTGCGGATCAAAATTACGCGGTAGCCGGAATTGCCTTTTATACCCTGGCCAATGCATATAACTGTTCTCAGAAACGCTGCCATTAAACAGTCGATGATCTAATCCGCATAGGGCAGCGACAAAATTAAATGAAAGCTGGTCTCGCCTCGAGTATCGAAGAATGTGTGAAAACCAAATTTTGGAAAAATCAATAACGTCCTGTTCGTTCTGCTTACGCAGCATGAAAGGATTGGTATTCAGCCCGTTATGTTTTGGATACCCTCGCTGAGAATAGTAGTCCATTTGTGATCGCACCACAGCTTCGTTGTCCAGGTCCAATCTGATAACTTCTTCAGCTTCATCGTAAATGCAATCACGTAACGGATGTTTGAAGCTCCAGAAAGAACAGCCTTGCTGCTCATACTCGGCCAGAATATCCAGCGGATTTTGCTTAAGGCTAATCGTGTTATCGAGATAGAGTGACCACTCATAATCAGGGAAATATTCATGCGCAAGGATTTTGGGGTGGCGAGACAGGCGATGGGCATCAATTCCAAGGTCACGGACAGGTCTGATTTCCCAGGACTCGTGTCGCAATTGAGGGTCATCGGTAATACAAATCCGATCAAACCCTGACCATGAGTTCACAAACGGATCGCGTAATTTTGATTCTGAACCAGTGAGAACAGTATAAACGACTAGCTTCTTCAAAGAATGGCCTGACGATGTATGGGACTTAATTAATGATATCAGAAGTCAGAAATCTTAAGTCTACTCATGGCTTGGCGGACACTATTAACCATTAAGAATTTAATTATATAAGTCGATTCATTCGCCGCTACAGGACGATCAGTGATCCTTATGCTTGAACAGCATCGCGAAAAACCTTGGTGCGGGCATCATGAGCGAACATTGAAAAAATGTACCGTACGATAAATGTCTTTTACACCCTGTCCAATGTAGGGTATATTAGGCAATGCAATGACGCAATCATCACGCAGCCGTTGGTTAAATTACATCCGTCTGGCGGGCTTCCCGCTTGGTTTGGGTTTAACCAGCGCGCTGGTTGGCGGCACGCTCAACCGCGTGATGATCGTCGAGCTCGAAATCCCGGCCGCTTTCGTTGGTTTTCTGTTCGCCTTACCCCTGCTGATCTCGCCGGTCAGGGTCTGGCTCGGGTTCTTCTCCGATACGCATCCGATGCGTGGGTTGCGCCGTGAGCCATATATCGTGATCGGCGCTTTGCTTTCAGCGCTGGCGGTCATCACGCTGACGAGCACTGTCTTGAAGGTTCACCCCCTGACAACAGCCGTGATGGTTCTTATCATGCTGGCCTTCGTTGTCTATGGCATGGGTAAAAATCTGGCAAGCAATACCTTCGAGGCTTTGCTCGCGGACGTATTCCATGACGATCAGCGCCCGCGCGCTGTGACGCTGTATAAAGTGGCCATGTTCGCCGGCATCATCGGCGGCGCGTTGACTCTCGGCAGACTGCTTGAGCCTTATACGCCAGCGAAATTGGCGACGATTGTGTACATCGTGATGACCCTTGCACTCACCCTCGCAATTTTTGGGGTGCTGCGCCAGGAACCTCCCCTGCCAGTCAACCGGCGCAAGCCACGCCATTCAGTCAGCTTCGGAGAGACTGTCAGGTCTTTGGTACTGCCTGATCCTCAGGTCAGGCTGTTTTTCATCATTGTTGTCCTGACGGTCATTGGTACCCTGACGCAAGACGTGCTGCTCGAACCTTACGGTGCGCTTGCCCTCAACATGACCGTAGGCCAGACCTCCCGGCTGACTGCTATCTGGGGCAGCGGTACGGTCTTTGCCATGGCCGCTACGGGGATTTGGCTGGTCAAGCGATTTGGCTACCGGCCAGTCATGGCGGTGGGTCTGGCAGCAGGTGCGTTGGTCTTCATTGGATTGATCATCGCTGGCCTTATTCAGAACCAGCTACTCTTCATGGTATTGGTTTTCTTCCTCGGCATCAGTACGGGCTTATCCTCAGCGGCCATGTTAAGCACCGTGATTGCCTTCACGTCAGCCGAACATGCCGGCTTGCTGATGGGCGTGTGGGGGCTGGCGCATGAGCTGGGGCAAGCCTCCGGCAACCTGCTCGGCGGTACGGTCGTGGATATCGTCCGCGCCCTGACGAATGGTAATGCGATGGCGTCCTACGGCACAGTCTTCGTGCTTGAGGCATCCATTCTGGTTGCGACTCTCATCCTGATGCGCAAGCTCGATCTGAAGCAATCAGTCATTTTGCGCGATGAGAACCAAGTGGTTCCGTCGTTTTCAGCGATCTCCAGCGACTGAGTGAACTTGTTGACGAATTAACTTAAGCCAGTTTCTGATTTTTCCTGACACTTTCTCAACCGCCTCTTGCATTTTTCCCAGTCAGCTCCTCCCCCTGCTATACTTAGCGCATGACCGAATCCAAACCGCGGCGCAGAACGCCCGTCACACTCACATTCACCGAACCGGCGAATTGTTCGCTGGACCTGCGTCTGCGCATCCTGAGCCGGCTGCCTTTTTTCAAAGGCTTGTCTGAGCAGGACCTGCATGGCATCAATCAGCGTTGCATCGAGCTTGGCTTCGAACCCGGACAGTACATCTATCATGAAGGCGACCCGGCTGAACACCTCTATGTTGTTGCCGAGGGGAAAGTGAGGTTGTTGCGGCACACCTTTGGCGGTCGGGATGTTCTGCTGGACATGCTCACGACCGGTGATTTTTTTGGCAATCTTGCCAGCCAGGGTACCGCAACGCACACTGACACCGCTCACGCGTTGACACAGGCATGCATCCTCAGCATCAACACACAGACCTTTAGCCAGATCCTTGATGAGCATCCGAAGCTGGCGCGGAAAACGCTTGAAATCATGGCAGGCCGCCTGAACGACGCCAACCAGCGTCTGTTGCAATTGAGCGCGCTGCCGGCTGAGCAGCGTATCACTTCCGCTTTGCTAAAGCTGGCCAACAAGCTTGGTAAACGTAAAGGCGCCCTGACCCTGATCGACGCGCCGCTCTCGCGCAGTGACCTGGCTGAAATGGCAGGGACAACGCCGGAGACGGTCAGCCGCACGCTGTCGCAATTGAGCGCTGCCGGCCTGATTGAAAGCGGGCGTCAATGGGTAGCGATTGAAGACCTGAAAGCATTGGAAGACTTTACCAACGCTCAATATACTCCTTCAACTTAAATAACAAGTCCATCAAATCTGGCATGCCACCGTGAGGCCAGACATATTTGCCTGCAGTTAATTGACCTGCGTCATGGAAGCGTGACAGCATAACAGGTATCCTGAAGGCAGATAAAACAAACATAGCCAAACGGAGGATTGAAATGAAAACCATATTGCGCAGTAAATCACTGACATGCCCTTCCTGCATCGACAAAATTGAAAAGGCATTGCTCGCCCTTGACGGCGTTGAAACCGCTAAAGTCTTCTTCAACTCTGGCAAGATCGAAGTCAATCACGACCCGGAAAAGGTCAAAGGTGCAGAGCTGGAAAAGGCGATTAACGCCATCGGGTACGAAGCAAAAGTTACGGCATTTTAGATCAGGTCAAGGAGGCTGCCATGAGCATCTCAACACTTAAACAATGGAAAGACGATCCCCGACTACGTCGACAGGCACTCACCATCATCAGTGGCAGCCTCATTCTCCTCAGCTTTGCCGCACGCCATCTCGCCGGTCTGCCCGCTGTAGCGAATGGCATGCTGGCAGTCGCGGCAGTGGTCGCCGGCGCGGATATTGTGGTCCGCGCCTGGGCTAACCTGCGCAACAAAGCCTTCAGCATTGAGCTGCTGGTCAGCATCGCCTTCATCGGCGCGCTGGTCATTGGCGAATTCTGGGAGGCAGCGGCAGTCACCTTCCTCTTCATCTTCGGCGCGTACCTCGAGGCTCGCACACTGAATAAAACGCGTGAGGTCCTTGGTCAGTTGCTCGACCTGGCACCGACCACCGCCGTCGTCGTACGTGACGGCGTCCAGATGGAAGTGCTGGCATCAGAAGTGATGCAGGATGAAACCATCCTGATCAAACCAGGCGCTAAAATCCCCGTTGACGGTCTGGTGCTGGAAGGATTCTCATCGATTGACGAAAGTGCGATCACCGGCGAGTCGATGCCGGAGGAAAAAACGAGCGGCGATTCGGTCTTCGCCGGCACCCTCAACCAGAACGGCACGCTCAAGGTGCGCGCCACTGGCATCGGCTCCGATACCACCCTCGCCCGCATCATCGCTCGTGTAGAAGAGGCCCAGGATGAGAAGGCGCCGACCCAACGCTTCATCGAAAGGTTCGCGCGCTGGTACACCCCTGCCATTATCGCGCTCAGCGTGGTCGCATTCATCATCACCCGGAACATTGAACTCTCCCTCACCCTGCTGGTGATCGGCTGCCCCGGCGCGCTGGTGATCTCCACCCCTGTCTCAATAGTCGCCGGCATTGGCCGGGCTGCCAAGAAAGGCATCCTGATCAAAGGCGGTGAATATCTCGAGAATGCCGGCAAGATCAGTGCCGTCGCGCTCGATAAAACCGGGACGCTCACTGAAGGCAAGCCGCGTCTGATCGATATCGTCGTCCTGAACGGTGTATCTCAGACTGCTGGCAGTGCTGAAATGCCGCAAGCCGGAACATCACGCGAATGGAGCGGGGAACAGCGCGAAGTCCTGCGCTGGGCAGGTATCGCCGAGACACTGTCCGAACATCCCCTGGCAAGACCGATCCTGGCTGAAGCAGCCCGCTATGAAACCTTGCCCGAACCCGAAGATTTCCAGATGCTTGTCGGCCGCGGCGTGACCGCCAGCCAACAGGGCAAGCGCATCGCGGTCGGCACGCTCGAGCTGATGTCGATGCTGGGTGTCAATGTGACGCCAGACGCTGAGCAGACTCTCTCGCAATTGAAATCTGCCGGTAAGACGGCTGTGGTTGTCGCGCTGGATGAACAACCGATCGGCATCCTGGGTATCGCGGATTCCCTGCGCGAGCATGCCGCCGAGATGGTGCAGGATCTGAAGCGCAGCGGCGTCAGGCATGTGCTGATGCTGACCGGCGACGACCGCCGCACGGCTGAAGCAATCGCCGCGCAGGCAGGCATCACCGAAGTTCATGCCGAACTCCTGCCGGAAGAAAAGCTCGCGATCATTCGCAAACTAAAGCAGGAAGGCAACGTCGTTGCCATGACAGGTGACGGCATCAACGATGCGCCTGCGCTGGCCGCGGCCGATATCGGCATCGCCATGGGTACCGCCGGCACCGGTATCGCCATCGAAACGGCCGACATTGCCCTGATGGCGGATGACCTGATGAAGATCTCCCAGGCGATCTCGCTCTCGAAATCGACCCTGCTCAATATCCGTCAGAACGTCATCATCGCGCTGCTCACGGTCGGCTTCCTGCTGGCTGGTGTCCTGCTCGACCGCGTCCACATGGCCGGCGGCATGCTGATCCACCAGCTCTCGGTGCTGGTTGTGATCATCAACGGCATGCGTTTGTTGCGGGCGTAAGCAATCTACATTGACGATACTGCGCCAGAGAATTCGTTCTCTGGCGCAGTTTATTGTTGTAATTCAATCAACGCATTGATAAAATTTATGCAGTTATTTTTGCGCCATTTGTCTCCTGGTTCTACGAGACGATTTCAATTACAAATGCAGGCATTCGCAAGCTACTAGAAAGGATTAAAGGTATATGGAGTTAACTCAACCAGTCCCCGCAAGCAATAGTGAACCAGTCATAACCGTCAACAATGTGACCAAGGTTTTCGGCAAGGAAGCCGCGGTCAGCAATCTGACATTCAACGTCCACGAAGGGACGATCGTTGGTCTGATCGGCCCCAGCGGCTGCGGAAAAACGACCACCGTCAGATTGCTGACAGGCATCTACCACCCTACCGAGGGCGAAGTAAGGGTGTTCAATCATGACCCGCGCAAGTTTTCAGCCGCGCAACGTAACCTCATCGGCTATATGCCGCAACACTTCCCTCTGTATCCTGACCTGAGTGTCAGCGAAAACATGAACTTCGCCGCCTCCATTTACGGTCGGGGTATATTCTCACGAAGAAAACGAATCAATGAGCTGCTGGAGTTCGTCGAGTTGCCCGACAGCAGCAGAAAACTGGCGCGGAACATTTCGGGCGGTATGCAGCGCAGACTGGCGCTCGCCTCGACCATGATCCATGACCCGGCGCTGTTCTTTCTGGATGAGCCGACTGCCGGCATTGACCCGATCCTGCGGCGCAAGTTCTGGAACCAGTTCGTCGCGTTGAAAAACGAAGGCAAGACGCTGATCATCACCACACAATACGTGAATGAGGCCGCTTACTGTGATTACGTCGGTGTCATGGCTGAGGGCAAGCTGCTGCTGCTTGAGACACCCGAGCAACTACGGCACCGTGCATTTGGCGGCGATGTTATCAACCTGAGTACGGAGCAGCATGTGGATTACGCTTTGCTGAGAGAAATCGAAGCCCTGCCATTCAACCGCAGCAAAGCGCAGCTCCTCAGTGATGGCACCGTCAGATTGACTGTTGATGATGCCAGCACCGCTATGCCTGAATTGATGCACCTGTTGACCCAGCGTGAAATCAGGATCAACAAGCTGGATGAGTACCTTCCTCCCTATGATGATATTTTCGTCAAGGTTGTGGAGGATTATCAGACCAGCCAACAGGCAGTTCAGCAAACGGAGGCGAAATAATGCGACGCTTCGGATCTTACCTCGTTAGATTAGGGTCTTTTTTTCAGAAAGAAACCGCGGAAGTTTTACGCCAGCCGCGTCTGATTATCTATCTCATCTTTGGCCCCTTCCTGATTATGTTGCTTTTCGGACTCGGATATCGCAGCGACCAGCCGCCGCTAAGGACCATGTTTGTCGTCAAGCAGGAAAGCGAGATGTCACGCGCGATCGAACTGACGATCCGTCAGGATGCGACTTATCTGAGTTATGCCGGTCAAACGAATGACATAGAAGCGATGAAGTCAGCCCTTAACCGCCGGACGATCGACCTGGGCGTCGTCGTTCCTGACAACGCCTATCAGACCATCAAGGGCAACCAGCAGGCGGTCTTTGAAGTCTTTCACAATGAGCTTGACCCCATGCAGAGCAACTATATCGTCTACCTGGCGCAAGTATATGTGGATATGCTCAACCGGGGTGTGCTGAGCTCCTTTGCCCAGACCGGTCAAAGCGACGCAAGCGCCCTGAATGTACAGTTAACCGCCGCGATTGACCGGGTGAGAGGTGTGCGCTCCGCGCTGGAACGCGGCGATGTGGCTGCAGCAAAAGTCGAGCAGCAAGGGCTGAAGCGCAATATTTCCGCTGTTGACCTGGCGGTTGGCGCCAGCTTGCAGATGCTGGGCGGTATTGGCAGCACTTATGGAGACCCGGACGCGCAAACAACTGAAGTGATTGGTTTGATGGATACTGTCAAGACCAGCCCGACCGGTACCGAGGAGTTGCAGGAAGGCAAAAGTGACTACAACCGTGAGATTTCCGATGCGGCCGCGCTGGAGGAGAGCCTGGTAAAACTGCAGACTTCCCTGCAGGAGTTCACAGCAGTGTCGCCTTCAGTACTGACACGACCCTTCATTTCGAAGGTCACCTCCATCACGCCGCTTGAAATGACGCCCATGGGCTTTTTCACGCCGGGCGTTATCGTATTACTCTTGCAGCACGTCACCATTACGCTCGCCGCCTTGTCGATTGTCCGCGAAAAACGTTCAGGTACTATGGAGCTTTTTCGTGTGTCGCCAATCTCGCCAGGTGAAGTACTGATCGGCAAATATCTGGCTTACCTATTGATTGGCATTGTGCTGGCCGCGGCACTTGGGCTTTTGCTCGCGTTTGGATTGCGGGCGCCGATGCTCGGTGCCTGGGCAAACGCCGGCGCGACAGTGGTATTACTCATCCTGGCATCACTCGGCATCGGTTTCACGATCTCGCTGGTCTCCAATACCGAGAGCCAGGCGGTACAGCTCTCAATGCTGATGCTGCTGTTCAGCGTCTTTTTCAGCGGTTTCTTCCTCGACTTGCGCTTCCTTGTCGGTCCAGTCAAATTCATCTCCTGGATCATCCCGGCGACGTATGGGACAATGCTTCTGCAGAACATCATGCTGCGCGGGTTCGGACTGGTACTGGCCTGGGTGGTCAACCTATCTACCATCGCGCTGGTGATGTTCCTGATCTCCTGGCTGCTGATGCGCAAGAAAATGGCACAGGAGTAAGATTTTCGCCTTTACGACATCATTATCCACCCCGTACCTCGTTAGTATGGGGTGGATTCTTACCTGGCCGATCGTTCAAAGACGACCGTTCAGTTGTATAATTTATTTGTTGAGAAAATGGCGACCGAACGAATTTTTGACATCCGTTTTTATTCGATCCATGACGGACCTGGTATTCGCACGACTGTTTTTTTCAAAGGCTGCCCCCTAAGCTGCGCCTGGTGTCACAACCCCGAGAGTCAATCCTTCCAGCCAGAACTATATTTCCACCCCAACCGCTGCGTAAATTGCGGGGCCTGCGCGCTGGTCTGCCCCGAACACGCCATCACCCAGCAGGACGGCAAATGGGTCACTGACCGATCCAAATGCAATGTGTGCGGCCAATGCGTGGTGGTCTGTTACGCGGACGCCCGTCAGATAATCGGGAATGGTTACACCGTCGAAGACGCCATGGCAAAGATCGACGCCGATGCCGAATTTTACCGCCAGTCTGGTGGCGGAGTCACCTTCTCCGGTGGTGAACCGCTGTCTCATTTGCCGATACTCGTTCCATTGATGCAATACTGTAAGCAAAGGGGCTATCACACGGCACTCGACACCAGCGGCTGCGCGCCCTGGTCAAGTTTCGAGCAGGTTCTGCCATACACCGATCTGGTCCTTTACGATCTCAAGCTGAGAGATAATGATTTGCACCTACAATACACTGGCCAAAGCAATAAATTGATTCTGGAAAACCTGCAAAGGTTGGCAAGTCTGAACCTGCCGCTGTGGATTCGCATACCAGTCATTCCGGGGATCAATGGTGATCAGCACAACATGAAGGAGACTGCTGACTTGCTGAAGTCCTTGAATGTCCCGTTGCAGGTACAACTGCTCGCTTATCATCGGGTCGCAGAAAGCAAGTACGCCAATCTGGGGAAAGAATTTTTATTGAGTGATACACAGGCGCCGACGCCTGAATCGATGAAGTCTATCGCCGCAATATTTGAAGAAGCCGGATTGCCAGTCCGGCAGGGAGGTTGATCATGGCAATGACTGAACGTGTCGCCAAACTCCGCCAGCAAAGTCTGGACGCCCGCCCGTCAATATCAGCCGAACGGGCAGCGTTGCTGACTGATTTCTATCAGTCTCAGGACAAGCTGCTTTCCGTGCCCATGGTCAGAGCACTTGCTTTCCGCCATTTGATGGAACACAAGACCTTGTATCTGGGTGAGGGCGAACTGATTGTGGGCGAGAAAGGTCCCGCGCCCAAGGCAGTGCCGACCTATCCCGAGTTATGCTGCCATTCGCTGCAAGACCTTGACATCCTCGATACACGGCCAAAGACCTCCTTCACGGTCAGCGATGATGTGAAGAAAGTTTATGAAAACAAGGTAATCCCCTACTGGGAGCATCGTTCAATGCGTGAGCTGCTGCTCTCGCAAATGACCGAGGAATGGATGTCAGCCTATGATGCCGGCATCTTTACCGAATTCATGGAGCAGCGTTCACCTGGGCACACCGTGCTGGATCACAAAATCTACCACCTTGGGATGCTCGACTTCCAGCGCCAGGTCGATGAGAGTCTGGCAAAACTGGATTACCTCAATGACCCGCAAGCCTACGCGAAACAGGAACAACTGCGGGCAATGCGTATCACCGCTGACGGGATCATGCGTTTTGCCGAGCGTTACGCCGAGCTGGCGGAAAGCCTGGCGGCAAATGAACCCGATGAACGGCGGGAGGAAGAACTGCTCCAGATTGCGGCGATTTGCCACTGGATTCCGGCTCACGCGCCACGCACGTTTCATGAAGCGTTGCAATACTACTGGTTCGTCCATCTCTCGGTTACGACCGAGCTGAATACCTGGGACGCGTTTTGTCCCGGACATCTCGACCAGCACCTGACACCCTTCTACGAGTGTGAAATTGCTGCCGGCACCCTGACGCGCGAAAAAGCTGAAGAGCTCTTGCATTGTTTCTGGATCAAGTTCAACAACCAGCCAGCACCGCCAAAGGTTGGTGTCACCGCGGCTGAAAGCGGGACCTACACCGATTTCGCGCAGATCAATAATGGCGGTGTGCTGCGCGATGGCAGTGACGGTGTGAGTGAGGTGACCTACCTGATTCTGGATGTCATCGAGGAGATGCGTCTGCTGCAACCCAGCACCTCGATCCAGGTCAGCACACAGAACCCGGACAAGTTCATCCACCGGGCAGCCAAAATCATCCGCACCGGCTTTGGTCAGCCCTCGGTATTCAACACTGATGTGATCATCAAGGAGTTGATGCGCCAGGGTAAATCGCTTGAAGATGCGCGCAATGGCGGATCAAGCGGCTGTGTCGAGGTCGGCGCATTCGGCAAGGACAATTACAGCCTGATGGGTTATTTCAACATCCCCAAGGTGTTTGAAATTACCCTGCATAATGGCGTGGACCCACGAACAGGCTTGAAGATCGGCATCGAAACTGGTGATGCCAGCACATTCACCACCTTTGACCAACTATATGAGGCATTTGAAAAACAGATTCGCTTCTTTATCGATGTCAAAATCCGCGGCAGTCAGGTGATTGAGCGTTTGTTCGCGATTCATATGCCCGCCCCGTTCCTGTCTCTCATCACTTCAGACTGCATCTCTAACGGCAAGGATTATCACGACGGCGGCGCGCGTTACAACTCAAGCTACATCCAGGGTGTCGGTCTGGGATCGATTACCGATATGCTGAGCGCGGTTAAAACGCATGTGTTCGACGAGCAGACCTTGACGATGGGCGATCTGTTAGCGGCTATGCGCAATGATTTCAGCGATGAGCGTTTGCGCCTGCTGGTCACCAACCGCACGCCGCGCTTTGGCAATAATGACGACCGTGCGGATGATCTCACCCGCCGCGTATTCGAAACTTTTGTCAGTGCGATCGATGGGCGTGAGAATACCCGAGGCGGCGCGTTCCGCGTCAATATGCTGCCGACCACGGCGCACATTTACTTCGGCTCGGTGATGATCGCCTCACCTGATGGCCGCCGCGCAGGTCAGCCGCTCTCGGAAGGCATCTCGCCTGTTCAAGGCGCCGACCGGCTCGGACCGACTGCTGTCATTAATTCCGCTGCCAAAATTGACCATGTACGTACGGGCGGCACGCTGCTCAATCAGAAGTTCACCCCGCAGGTGCTGGCTGACGAAGCTGGCCTGAACGGCATCGTCAAGCTCATCCGCACCTATTTTGCGAAAGGCGGTCACCATATTCAGTTCAACGTCGTTGATGAGGCGACGCTGCGGGCGGCTCAGGCTGATCCGCAGTCGTACCGTGATCTGATCGTCCGTGTCGCGGGTTACAGCGATTACTTCTGCGATCTGAGTGACGCGCTGCAAAATGAGATCATCGCCCGCACCGCACACGAGCAGCTATAGAAAGTAATTTTCTATCACCAGAAAAGGAAAAGTGGTTCAGGACACCTGAACCACTTTTTGACTGTTCCTATGGAGCTCTTACGTTTACTCAGGCGCGCCAGCCTTGATCCATTCGATCACTTTTTCCAGTTCCTCTGTATTCAGTTGTCCGAAATGCTTCTGCGGTCCTGACTGAATCTTGACCAGCATGCTTTCTTCCGGCTTGCCTGGCACGACCGCCATGCCGTCTTTACCGCCGGACATGGTCGTCGCAAAGGTGCTCAAATCGAGTGCCCCCATCGCATTCGTCCCATGGCAGGCAACGCAGCGGGACTTGAACATCGGTCCAACCGTCCCATTCCAGGTCACCATACCGGGCGGATCTGTCGGGACCGCGGCCGGTGCTGCCGGTGTGATATCAACATCATCATCCGGATCGATTGGCTTGGGCGTGGGGGTCGGGGTAGCCATAGCTGCTGCTTGCGCCGCAATGACCTCGCGTAGACCTGGCGCGTTGAAACCAGCATAGTCATACTTGGCGCCATGACAGGCCGAGTTTGAGCAGAACGACACGTTACTGATTCCGCCCGGATCTTCCACGGTATGACAGCTCTGGCAGGTTTCGTCGAAAACCGTGCGATGCAGGTTGATCCAGTTCGAATTCAGATGGGATTCCGGCTCATATCCCCGGTTGAGCTGCAGCAAAGCATTGATCTGCGTGGATTCAGACACAACAGGAATTGAGTGGCAGATATTACATTCCAGCCGGACGCTCTTGCCATCGGATGTCAAATGCTGTCCGTCATGGCAGCGGAAGCAGCCAGGTGCCGTGACATGGCCGTTGTTGTCAGGGTGCGTCTGCCAGTCCACTTTTTGATCAGGGAATTTTGAAATGGTAATCTGATCCTGCAGCGCGGTGATAGTGTCATCAATCAGTTTGGGGTTTGCGGCATAAAAATCAGGATACGTGATTTGATAATACGCGGATAATTCGGTCACACTTTCCTGAGCTGCCTGCTCAGATTCTGCCGCGTATGCTTTGTTGAGTGCCTCTAACGCGTTCTTGCGAATGAAAGGAATTTGCTCGGAGATCAGTCCGCGGCTGATGAGGCTGTTGACTGATGTTGCGGGGTCTTCGATCGCATGCGCGACACGGTTATGACAGGTGATACAGTCCATTTTCTGCAGGTCTTCCTGCTTGATGCTGGCAGGGTCAAAGCCTGACTCGACATCGATATACTCAGTCTTCGAACCGTCAGGATTCGTGACGACGACATAAGGGATTTGTTGGCGCTCACGGTCCACGCTGTAGAAATAAATCGGGTTTTCGACATGCCAGTGGATGCCGTAACCCAGCCCCTCACGACTTGTACCGCCACCGATCTTCAGCGATAGGTAGGTGGTGGTGAGGGAGTTCGCTTCGTCTTCAGCGTAATGGTTGATTTGAACCAGCTTGTCATTGGAGAATGTCTCCGGTTTATGGCAATTTTCACAGGCGTCAATAGCCGGTCGCATGTTTCGGGCAACAATTGGGTACTCGTAATGCCCAGTTACCATCGCCGAGCCAGTCTGCCAGGAATACATAATCTTGCGCGGGATCATGACGGCAAGGACGTCTCGCCCCATATGGCAGTCCTCACACAGCACGCGCGAGTGATATGAAGCCATGTGTGTCAGATACTGCGGCGGCATCGTGTGACAGGTTTCGCCGCAGAACGCAGTCGCGTTCGTCTTTTCCCAGGCAACCGTCGTGAACACGAATAGTAGCAGCATCACAACGGCGATCGTAAGCAACGGTAAAATCCTGACCGCAACAGGTGCTGTTGAGGGTGGGAAGAAGAAAGACTTAAGACTGCCCAATATTCGCTTCATGTCAATGCCACTCCGGGAATCGTAATTTGGTGGTTTCAGATATTATATCTCTAATTTTATTTTAATGTTCGCAATCGGATTTCTTGACCATCCAAGCCGGAGCATGTAATAATTACGTGATTGGTCGTTTGACCAGTCCATTATTTTTTATAGATAAATTTCGTTACAGCGCGGTGCGAATGGATTTAATTTATTTTTTGCTCATTTTCGCGATCATTGTCCTCATCATGGCCCTCAGACGGCCTCTCTATCTATCTATTGCTGCCGCAATCCTGGCGACAATTCTGCTGTATCAAATTCCTATTGGTGAGCTGCCCTCGCTCTTTCTCAAGGGATTGTTTGGTCAGGCGACGATTAATCTGGTTTTGGCACTTTATTCCATCACATTCCTGCAACGGATGATGGAAAAAAGAAAACGCCTGGCATTAACGTCCATGGCTGTCAACAACCTGTTTAACAACCGTCGAATTAATGCCATGTTCATCCCTTTTCTGATCGGCTTTCTGCCCTCCCCAGGCGCGGTATTAATTGCCAAGCCATTTGTCGACGAAGCGGCGGGCGAGACCCTTGACATTGAAGAGCGCACTTTTGTGACCAGTTATTTCAGACACATTTCTGAAGCGTTCCTGCCCACCTACGGCAGCATCATCCTCGCGCTCCAGCTGACCGGCGTAAGTGTGACTGCCTTCGTTAGCTTGTTCCTGCCCTTGATAGTCGTGCTGTTTGTGCTTGGTTATTTTTTCTACATCCGCAAGATTCCGACCGCGACCGGCCTGCCCCCGAGTTCAAACAGGAAGAGGGATGTGTTGCATCTGTTGTGGGGCATCTGGCCAATCCTGCTGGGTGTCATTCTGATCGTCGGCTTACAATTACCTGTCTTCGTTGCTATCGCTGGCGTGATTATTTTGTACTTTATCGTGGAAAAATTTTCACTCAGCGAGATCCTGCCTTTTTTCCGCAGCGCGTTCGAGAAACGCATGATATTCATCATGACGATGATCATGGTCTTCAGGGAAGTCATCAACCATACCGGGATGATACAGCAACTGCCTGCATATTTTGAGGGGATGATCATTCCTCCGCTGCTAATTTTCGGGTTGATGATGTTCTTCGGCAGCCTGGTCGCTGGCGGTCAGGCAATGATCACGATCGGCATCCCGCTTGCGTTCTCCGCTCTGCCTGGAGCCGGAGCGCCGTTGCTGGTGCTGCTGATGGCAATTCAGTATATTGCCATGCAGATCACGCCATTGCATATCTGCCTGGTCATCATCACCGAGGCGAATGGAACGACATTCGCGTCGTTGGTCAGGAAGACCATGCCGATCCTGTTGATTTTTGTAGTGCTTAGTTTTGGGTATTATTATTTGATGACAAATTTGCTATGACTTTAAACCTTTATTGCATGCAAGACCTGCTAATCGTTCACTTGATTAAGAAAAATAAGTATCGCTGGTCATAGCTATAGATTGGATCCGCCCCCAACGCGATTTTTAATGCTGCTTCAATCGATGTTCCATTGTCCTGATAACCACGTCGGTCAATTGAAATTGCTGAGAAGCCTTCATCCTTCAACGCTTTTACCATTTGATCTGCAGGAAGCTGTGACGTTTCCTCGGCAAAAATCGCAGACGCCCTCCCTTTTACACCACCATAACTCCAGTGGAGTCCAGTCGTATAAAGGTATGGTCGGAAGTGGTTATAATCAAACATGCCATTCAATTGGCCATTTTCTGGAAATTGCATATAAGGTAATTGGAATACAAGTGCACCCTTCTGCACTTTCTCCTCAATTTGTCGAGCATATTGTACATCTGCAAGATAACGTAATGTATGGTCTTGATACATCTCCTGGAAATCAGGAAAATATGCTTGATCAAACCAGACCACGAATAAGAGCAATGCTAGTATCAAACCCGAGACTACTGGCTTCCCCGTCAACCTCTTGCTATTTACAAAACTATTTACCAACAACGCAAAAGCAGCGAGGCTGACAAAACCAATCACGACGCTGATGCGGTTGAAGGCACGTAGGCTAGGATTGACCAGAAAAGCAAACATACTCCCAAAACCGCCAATCGTGGCGATGAAAATGCAGAGCAAATTAATGACGCCAAACTTCTTTATCGGGCGGTCTTGTTCACTGCCAAAAAGTAAAAACCACATTGAGATCATCAACCCCAATACACCGAGCAAGCCCAGCGGAGCGGCTTTTGTATCAAAAACCAATAGCGCTGACTCGTTATAACGCGTTGTGATGTCACGTAAACTCCTGATTCGATGGAGAGGACTGGGTAATAACAAGCTGGCAATTTTCAGACCATGAGTATCCGCTTCTGTCCACAAGCGTTCAGCGACTGGCGTTGAAGGGGGGCCATTAACGGAACGATAAAGGATCGACGGAGCCAAATTCGCTAATGTAAATGTGAAAATCAGCAAAGCTACCAAGCCCATGTTCATAGACTTAAGTCGTAATCTTTGTTCTCTTTCGCTAATCAGATAGTAGAACCAGGCGAAGAATCCGACCATGATCATGAACACACTGTAATATATCCCAGACGATGCAGTAAACAGACATATCAGCAAAATAGGCGCGAGTTTAGATTTTTCAATCCTATAGGAGTTATTGCTCGATCCTTCTTTGTTGTTGTTGTTGATGATGTGCCATTCACCTGTGCTAATCACGTAATACAGCCATAAACAAAGTGGCAGCATGAAATAGGAAGCCAGATAAATATGTTCGTACCGTAGAAAATGATATGGCAAAAAGGAGTATGCAATCGCAACTGGCAATGCAATGATGAAATTGATGTTCAACTTTCTGAGAACATAAAACGAGCTGACACTTGTCAGGAAAAAACCCAGGTAGTAATAAATGTTGTATACAGTAAATGTTTTACTGGTGGCTCGTGAAATGATAAATGCGATTGCATAATGAAGGGAATCGCTGCCTGGAAAATCCAGCAGATTTGAACCATATGGCGCGCCGATGTACGGATTACTGTAAACCCAACCATTATCAATGATTGCTTTAAAGCTATAGGCGGAGAATAATGCGTCCCAGGAGTATTGCAATAATGGAATTTGCAGTTTTAATTTCCAAATTGGAAAGACACTCACCAAGAATACCCCGGTGACCAAAAAAACAACTGCATATTCAACCAAGCCTGTGATTAGTTGCTTTTTGCCGTCTCTCATTTGGTTTAGAACCATCTACAAAGCTCCAATATTACTGCCTAACGCTATGAATCAAATTAAAAAATAAATAGCCGCAATGAGGTAACTATAAAATCTATAGCCATTGCTCCTGATTTATCAGGAGCTAGTCCAGAAAATAGAACGCACACCTCTGATCATAACGAATAATCGGAGATATGCTCAGTCGTGACCGCAATTCAAGATCTAAGGCTTTTCCAAAATCTTTATATCCTAACCTATCGATATAGATGCCTGAGAAACCTTCTCTTTTCAGCACTTCTAACATTTTATCGACCGGCAATTGAGAAGTTTTCTCAGCAAACTGACTTGAGTCTCGCCCTCTTACCCCTCCATAGCTCCAGTATAAACCGGAGGTGTACAAATAAGGCTTGAAGAGATCATAATCAGTAACTACATTAGCGACCCCAAATTCCGGAAAGTACATGTATGGCAATTGAAATATCTTTGATCCTGGTTGCATTTCCATTTGAATCTTTTGTGCGAACTCCAGGTCATCGAAATATAGATATCTTAGGTTTTCGTTGGTTGGCTTGAGGTTTAAATAATAGACTTGGTCTACCCAAACGAGCGAAAGCATGGCTGCCAGGGTTAGCCATGTGAACGTAACTTTATACCTGCCCCTATATAGGTCAAATAAATAGTTTAATAAAATTGTTAAACTTACGATCGATAAAAACGCTATGATCACGCTCAGCCTGTTTAACGACCGCATACTGGGGTTTACCAGGTACGAAAATAAACTGCCTAGTCCCCCAATCGTACCGACCAATATGCAAAAAATGATGAGGGTCCCTGACTTTTTTATCAGATTGAATTTTTTTGGTCCAAAGAGAAGCATGAAAACGGAAGTCAATAAGCCCAAAACCCCGAATAATCCAAGTGATGCAGAGCCACCTTCATTGACAAGAATGGCAGATTTTTCATACCGTTGGGTAATATCCCTTAGGGCAGGCACACGATGCAGGGAGCTTGGCAAAAACATGCGGGTGATATTTAGTCCTTGCGCGTCTGTTTCCATCCAGAGTCTTTGCCCAACCGGCGCCTCTGGTTCACCGTTAACTTTTCGGTAAAGCATATAAGGTGCTAAATTCGCCATGACAAACGAAAATACCAGTAAGGTTGCTAAAAAGGTATTCACTGTTCGCGCATAAGACCGTTCTCTTGCATCCATGATTAATAAATAGATCGAGCAAAACAGTCCGACTAGAACCATGAAAAAACCGTAATACACACCTGATGAAGCCGTGAATAGGCAAATAAATATATAAGGGAACAATCGCCGGTCACGGTAGTTTATACGCCACTTTCGAACATTTTCTGTCCGAGTAAAAAAATGGAAAGATCGAGCGCTTGTTTCATAAAAAATCAGCAAGCAAAGTGGCAGCATGTAGTAAGACGCCAGATAGAGGTGTGAATAGCGTTGTAAATGGTACGGTAAGAACGCGAATGCCAGCGCACCAGGTAAGGCAATAAAAAATGCTATTCCCAAGCGCCTGAGTACGTAATAAGCGCTGAGAGCAGCAAGGATGTATCCGAGATAGTAATAAAGGTTATAAATCGTGAATGGCTTTGAAGAAAATCGTGAGATGAAGAAAAAAAAAGCATAATGCAATGAATTGCTGGCTGGGAAATCTAGTAAATTTGTTCCATATGGAGCCCCTACATATGGATTCCCGAACACCCAACCGGTATCAATAACTGATTTTATATCGTATGCGTTGGATAGTGTGTCCCAGGAATAATTCACAAGTGGTATCTGCAAGCCCACTTCCCATACTGGGAAAACACTCAACAGGAACACACCTGTCACCAGCAGTACTGCCAGATATTCCATGAGTACTGTGCGTTTAGAAATCGAACTGTCCCCGCTGGATACGTCGGTCATCGTAATAATTATCCTACACTTTGACAATCACATCAGAATCGTGACAATTAGCCATATATCCACACATTGCCTGCCCGCCGGAAACCTATATAATTAATTCAGGCACTACCAGCTTCTGATTAAATTGGAGGGAACCCATGAATGCTGAGTTAGCAGAAATTTTTAAAACAGCACTACTGAATGAAGTTGAAGGTCAGAAATTTTATGAACTGGCAGCAACGCAGGCACATTCCGAGGATGCCCGCAATTCGCTGCTCGAACTGGCGGCCGAAGAGGTGATCCATCAGGATTACATCAAGAAGGAAATGGCAGCCCTGAAAGATGAGAAACTTGAAACTACCGATTACACGCAAGTCAAGCTACCCAATCCTGAGATTTACAAATGGGGTAAGGTCGACAAAGCAGAACTCGGACTTTCGATGTCGGTATACAAAATTGGCATGCAAATGGAAAAGGATGCCGTCGAATTCTATACCAAATGCAAAGACCTGGTCGGCGGTGACCCGAGATTGCTCACACTATTTGACACCTTGGTGAAATGGGAAAATCAGCATTATTTGCAATTCAGCAAGTTATACGAGCAGTTCCGCAACGAATACTGGTCTGACCAGCAATTCGCACCCTTCTAAAACCACACACTGAGCCTGACGAAACGCCTGGAGGTCCAGGCGTTTTTTAATGCACCGACGCATCAAATCGGATTGTAAAATCAGATTACAATGATAAGGAATACTCAGAAATCAATTCCTTTATCGCGTTAACCTGCCCATTCTCCTTTGAAAATAGTAACCCCGAGTAACACGCGTGATGGGTCTTGTCAGGAGAATCCCATGAAAAAGTATCTTACACGACGAGAACTCCTAACCTGGATGGCCGCATCCTCGGCGGCTGCTTTAGCTGCCTGCACGAGCACCGAGCTGACGCCTACCAGCTCAATTGTGACGCAATCACCCATGAGAGTGCCGAGTGCAGAGCCAACAGCGGTCACTTCCGCCTCTGCCAACCCAACATCCTCGAGCACGAGCGCGCCGACGAGTCCTCCGCCGCAAGCCGCCTATATGTCTATCGTCCATGGCAGTGATCCCGCGGCGATCACCGAAGCCGCTCTGAAATCGATCGGAGGGATTGAAAGGTTCGTCAAATCAGGATTTGATGTCATCATCAAGCCCAACATTTGCACCGATTACCACCCCTACGAATATGGCGCGACGACGAATCCGGTTGTTGTCGCCATGCTTGTCAAGCTAGCGCTTGGTGCTGGCGCCAGACGGGTGCGTGTGATGGACTTTCCATTCGGCGGATCAGCCGAAAGCGCCTATGCCAAGAGCGGCATCGCCGATGCAGTTGCCTCGGCAGGCGGCGAGATGGAGCTGATGAATCCCAACAAGTTCCGCTCCACTACCATCCCGGAGGGTACGTCTATCAAGGAATGGCCCATCTACCAGGACGTGCTGAACTGCGACCTGCTGATCGATGTGCCCATCGCCAAACACCATAGCAGCGCCCGGGTGACCGTGGGCTGCAAGAACCTGCTGGGGGTGATCCAGAACCGCGGCGGAATCCATGCTGACATGACCCAGCGTATTCCGGACCTGGTCAGTGTTGTCAGACCCGGCCTGATAGTCGTCGACGCGGTCAGGACATTGATGCGCCACGGCCCAACTGGCGGGAATCTGGATGATGTCATGATGAACAATAGGGTCATCGCCAGCCATGACATCGTCGCTGCTGATGCTTACGCGGCGACATTGCTGGGGCTGACCGGCGCAGACGTGCCTTACATCGCCAACGCAGCGTCACGTGGCCTTGGCGTGATGGATTTGACGACGATTAAAGTTGAGGAACTGACGATTTAGGAGGATTCTTGCCCCCTCGAACGATAACGCTCTTACGTCGAATAACCCAATACATCGCGCTGATCTTCTTCCTCATTGCGTTCGTATTCGCGACGCTGACGAACCCGATCCCAGGCGTGACCGACCTGTTTTACCGGCTTGACCCGCTGGCTGGTCTGACAGCCATGCTGGCCGGCAAGACTTTGATTGCTGCTTTCAGCCTGGCTGGCATCACAGTAGTTCTGACATTGCTCTTTGGCAGGGTCTGGTGCGGCTGGCTATGCCCGCTGGGAACAGTACTCGACCTGTTCAAGCCCAAACGCCTGCATAAAACAAAGAAAGCACAAGCCATCTCAACTCGCTGGAGAATTGTTAAGTATTTACTCTTGATCTTCCTCGTTGGCGCGGCTATTCTGGGCAATCAGAGCCTGATGATCTTTGATCCGATCACGCTTCTGACACGGACTCTGGCAAACGCGGTCTGGCCTGCGCTCAGCGCTGCGGTGTATGGGATCGAGCAGTTTTTATATCAATTCGACAGCTTATGGCCGGCACTGGACGCCATTCACAAAAGCATCGTCTTCCCGCTGTTTCGTGATCTGCGCCCGGTACATGAACTGGCAGTACCGATTGCGTTAGCTTTTATCGCGGTGTTGGGGCTGAACTGGATTGCAGAACGATTCTGGTGCCGGTACCTTTGCCCGCTTGGCTCCCTGCTTGGTCTCATGGCTCGCGTCGCTCCATTCAAGCGCATAGTCGATAACAGTTGTACCGCTTGCGGGCATTGCAGCCGAATCTGCCCAACCGCGACGATCGATCCTGACCGTGATTACGCCAGCGACCCGGCTGAATGCATCGTCTGCTACGATTGCGTGGCGGGCTGCCCGCCTTCTAGCACATCATTTCAATTTCAGCTTAAGCCAGCCGCAATCCCCAAGCACAACTACGACCCTACCCGCAGGGACGCGCTGAAGGTTCTCGGTGCGTCAGCCGCATGGGCAGCGCTGGCGCTCGCAGAACCGATTACAAAACACCAGTCAGCCAGGCTGATCCGTCCACCAGTGCTCGACCTGCAGAAATTTGAGCAGTTGTGTATCCGCTGCAATTTATGCGTCCGGGTTTGTCCAACGCAGGGCTTGCAAGCCAGCCTGACGGAAGGCGGTTGGCGCAACCTGATGACGCCCCGTCTCGAGCCAAGGATCGGCTATTGCAGCTACAACTGCGCGGCGTGCGGAACCGCCTGCCCGACCAGCGCCATCCCCAAGCTGACGCTTGAAGAAAAACGGCACGTGACAATCGGTCTGGCGCGCATAGACCGTGACCGCTGTCTGCCGTGGGCGTACAACATCGACTGTATTGTATGTGAAGAAGCCTGTCCAATCCCCACCAAGGCGATCAAGCTCGAAGAAGCAGAAGTGACCAATGGCCGGGGCGACCGGGTCGTCATTCAGCGCCCTTACATGCTCAAGGAATTTTGTATTGGCTGCGGCATGTGTGAGTACCAATGCCCCATGGGCGGTGACGCTGCCATCCAGGTTTTCGCGTACACTGAAGCCGGTGGTTATCTGGGAAGCAGCGAGTTTTAGTCACTGAAACCAGACATTATTACTCCAAATTTGACCTGCAATCTCTAATATGCTACACTGACCTTACCAATCTACTCATGAAGGGAGGGATTATGACAATCAGCAATTCGTCAGCGTATTGGGAAGGTGATCTTAAAGGTGGCAAAGGCAAAATGAGCCTTGGAACGGGCGCATTTGAGGGTCCGTTTACTTACGCGTCCCGCTTTGAAACTGGCCCGGGAACGAACCCGGAAGAGCTTATCGGTGCTGCACACGCGGGCTGTTTCTCCATGTTCCTTTCGGCTATTCTGTCGAAAGACGGACATGTTCCAGAACGGATCGACACCAAAGCAAAGGTGCATCTGGGTGAAGGCCCAAAGATCACCAAGATCGAATTGGTCACTGAAGGGAAAGTACCTGGGATTGATCAGGCAACTTTCCAGAAATATGCCGAGCAAGCAAAGTCAGGCTGCCCGGTATCGAAGGCACTGTCAGCGGTCGATATGACGCTGGATGCCAAGTTGCTGTAGCTTGAGAAGCAGGTCCATCCCCCGAAGCAATACCGCAAGAAAAAGGGGGATGGATCAACGCGCAATCTCTCCTCATATTTTCCATTTCATAAAAATCAAAACGAACATATTAAGTGTCTTCTCTCGGGCGGCATTTGTTGTTTTCCTGATTCTGTTGAGTGCCTGCGCCCCACAATCCGACACCAGCCCCGGCAATACGGCGCTGCCGCCGCAAGTCTTTGTTCAAACATCAACCCCAACATCGACGCCCACACCTACGGCATCCATAACACCCCTCCCGAGCGCGACCGCGACGATCACGCCGACGACCTCCCCATGGTCACTGGAACCGCATCCGCTGCAGATCGAGGTCATGCGCCAGGTGGCGTACCCGGGCAGCGAGGTCATCATTGAACAGACCATTGGTGCAGGAGCGTATTACACCCGCCACATCGCGTCCTATTTGTCGGACGGCTTCAAAATTTATGCATTGCTGACCGTACCAACCGGTATAAAACCAGAAAGCGGCTGGCCTGTCATTATTTTAAATCACGGTTATATCCCGCCGGCGCAATACGTCACCACCGAACGTTATGTCGCGCATGTGGATACCATCGCCAACAACAGTTACATTGTCCTCAAACCAGATTACCGCGGGCATGGCAGGTCGGAGGGCGAAGTCCCTGCCGGGGGCGGATATGGCTCCCCCGCCTACACCGCGGACGTATTGAACGCGGTCGCGTCGATGAAGGCATTCCCCGATGCGGACCCCCAGCGGATAGGCATGTGGGGACACTCCATGGGCGGACAATTGGCCCTGCGCGCCATGGCAGTTTCACCGGACATTAAAGCGGGCGTGATCTGGGCTGGCGTGGTGACGCCTTATGACGGACTGGTGGAACGCTGGGGACAAACCAATCCAGCCACACCGCTCGCACCTGGCGGTCAACGCTGGCGACAGGTGTTCAGACCCTGGATGGAAGAGATATTCACCAAGTACGGCAGCCCGGACGAGAACCCAGCCTTCTGGGATACGCTTAGCCCGAATAATTATCTGACGGAGCTCTCAGGACCTTTGCAACTACATCACAGCATTGAGGATGAGACCGTTCCAATCACCTGGTCGGACACGCTGGCAGCCGCGCTCAACCAGGCGGGCTTGACGTATGAGTACTACCAATACGAAAATGACAATCACAACATCAGCATGCACTTCGTGCAAGCGATCACACGCTCAATTGAATTTTTCGATACGTATGTGAAAAACCCTTAGAGTGACCTGATGCGCTCGTAGTCAGCCGCAGTATCGATATCCAACGGCAGACGCTCGTCTGACCATGTTAGTGCTTCAAACGGGTAGCGATTGAACAGTTGCCGCCCGCCCGCGTCCCCTTGCAGTTGCAGCAAGTCAGGGAAGAGCTGACGAGCAAAGATAACGGGGTTACAGCGCTTGTCTCCGACGACAGGAATGATGATTGGCAATTCGACCGCCTGTTGCCGCAGTTGTAAGGCGACCAACAGCAATGAGGTCACAAACGGCTGATCCGCCAGCATAAAAGCGGCCGACTCGATGCCATCAGGTAAACTTTGCAGCCCAGCCCTGACCGAAGAACTTTGACCCGTTTGCCAGGCAGCGTTATTGATCACCTGCACGGCTTCATGGATCAGAATTTCGCTGATGCGCTGGTGATCCTTGCCTGTCACAACGATCACCGGATCCAACCCACCGTCGAGTGCAGTTCTCACGACATGCTGGATGAGCGGCACCCCGTGCCAGTCCAGCAAGACTTTACTTGCGCTTGTCGCCATCCGTGTTGAACCGCCGGCTGCCAGGATGATGCCAGCGGTCGGTTCCTTAATAAAATCAATGAAGAGATTGGTAAGAAAAGCGTTATCCCAACCAGGGTTCATTGATATCTTGTCTAAGTCAATAACCTCAGGAAAAGGGATTGTCTCAGTAAATTGCGTCAGGCATTCAGGTCGAACCACTACGAGCGCGTGGTCATACTTGAACTCACGCAGTCGCGTGAGGCCTGCCTGCCAGGCTTTGCCTGATTCAAATTCGAGCGGACCCAGTTCATCTATCAGCAGCAACTGGCATCGTGAAGCGTCAGCCAATGCGCTGCCGGCCCATTCATAGACATCCGTATCAAAGCGCCAGGGACCAATCTCGAAGCCCGTCAATTCTTCCGGCAGTCGGCTTGCCATCAATTTCCTCTGACCGGTTTTCATGTTCTCGGCGAAGATGCCGGTTTTGATTCCAGCTTCAAATCTGCCAAGTGAAATGATGCCGGCCATATTAATGCCGGCAACGCGGGCAAACTCAGCGACCTTCAGGCACAGGGAAGTTTTGCCGCTGTTCCTGCCGCCTGTGATCACGGTCACCTTCCCTTCGCCAATGGTGTGTGTCATCCAGCTAACCCCAGACAACCATGGTCCTGTCCGCCAGCATGGCCGTTGAAATCGGGATGCCGTAGCAGGCACTCAGATTCTCAGCGGTAAACCCTTCTGACATTTCGCCGGCAAACAACAATTTGCCGCCGCGCAGCAGCACCAGGTGGGTGGCGATTCTGGCCGCGACATCCGGCTCATGCGTGGTCAGCAATATCGTCAGCCCCTGCCTGACCAGGCCGGTCATGATTTGCATCAGTTGCAGCTTGTTGGCAAGATCAAGGTGCGAAGTGGGCTCGTCCATGAGCAGGATTTTGGGTTGCTGTGCCAGCGCGCGCGCCAGCAGGGTCAGCTGCCGCTCGCCCCCGCTTAGCCGGTTGATCGACCTATCAGCCAGATGCTCAATGCCAACCTGCGCCAACGCGCCATTGGCGATATCCCAATCCGCTTGACAGGGCATTGCCAGCGGATCCAGGTAAGGCGTCCGCCCGAACATGACATACGACCTAACGTCATACTCAAAAGGCACCCGCTCGGTCTGCGGCACCAAACTCATCAACTGCCCGGCTTCGCGGCGGGAATAGCGTTCAATCGGCTGACCCTGCACGTAGACGCTGCCGGCTTGCGGGCGCAATCTCCCCAGCGCTGTTTGCAGCAAGGTCGTTTTACCCGCGCCATTGGGGCCAAGGATCGCGGTGATGCTGCCTTGTGGAATGTCCAGCGTCAGAGAATCAAACACTTTCGTGCCATTGATATAGGCAAAGGACAGATCCTGAAAGGAGAGCAGGCAGCCGCTCATCGTTCCACGCTCACAGCTTTTTTCATCATCAGCAGAATGAACACAATGGCGCCGATCAGCGAGGTGAAGATGCCCAGCGGGATTTCGCCCGCCGTCAGCACCCTTGCCATATCATCACAGATGACGGTGAAGATGCCGCCCAACAACATCGCGCCGGGCAGAGAGTAACTGGTGTCCGCGCCGAACAGACGCCGGGCAATATGCGGCATGATCAACCCGACCCAGCCGACCATACCGCTGATCGAGACCAGCAGCGCGGTCGCGGTGGTGGCGATGACCAGCAGAAACAGGCGTTCTCGTTCCGGGTGGATGCCGAGCGAAAAGGAGGTTTCGTCATCCAGAGATAGCAGGTTCAGACGCCAGCGGAAGCGGTACATCAGCAGCAGCATCAGGATGACAATGATCGCGATAGAGCCAAGCTGTTGCCAGGTGACGCTGTACAACCCGCCCAGCAGCCAGAAGGTGATCTCGGGCAACTGGCGCATTGGGTCAGCCATGAATTTCAGCAGACCCAACCCTGCCGAGAAAATTGCCGAGACCGCGATGCCCGAGAGCACCAGCCGCAGCACCCAGCCGCCGAACTGCACCCGACGCGCCAACAGATAAGACGCTGCCAACCCCGCCAGAGCGAAGAAGGTCGCGGAGAGCTGAACGACCCATTGCGCGTTGGAGACCAGGATAATGCTGAACGCGGCGCCGAACGCTGCCCCCTGCGAGACACCCAGAAAACCGGGTTCAACCAGCGGGTTGCCAAAGATGGTCTGAAACACCGAGCCGGAGGCAGCCAGCGTCATGCCGAGCAGCAGGGCTGCCAGCAGCCGCGGCAGGCGCAGGTTGAAGGTCAACTGCCGCGCGAGCGTATCTTCACTCAGCTCCGAGGGGCTGATCAACCCGGGTTGCGGGTAACGCCCGAGGAGGATGGAGACCAGGAGCACCAGCAGCAATCCGAGCAGCATGGCAAGCAGCAGCCGCTTGAATCGTTTTGAGCGCTGAGCGAATGTCGCGCCAGGAGCGGTCAGTTGAGCTCTCCTGATATCAGCGGCATGATCCTGCTCTCAATTTCCGCATCACTCAAGCCATACATTTGTTTATAGAAGGTGTAAACCTCCGCTTTCATATCGACGTCTTTGAACAATTCCGGCTGGATTTTGGTTGCCAGCCATTGCGCGCCCAAGATCCAGCGCGTGTCCGCCTGATCCCAGCTCAGCGCGTCGACCGGGAAGCCGTACAACTGGTCGTCCTCGACCGCCCGCATTGCCTGCCAGGTCGGATCCATCCTGAGTTCAGCCAGTACATCGCCGACCGGTTTGTTGTAGGAGATGATGTAGATCTGATCCGGATCCCAGGCTGCCACCTGCTCCAGGTTAACGACCGTCCAGCCCTTGCCAAGTGATGCGTCCTTCCAGACTGGATCGCCGCCGGCATCCTGCGCCATCGTCGTTTGCAGCCAGTTCATCGGTGGTACATTGAAGGCGGTCACGCCATCTTTGATTGAGTAATAAAGCAACAGCACGCGCGGTTTATCCTCTGGCTTTAATGCGGCGGTTTTGTCCTTTATTGCTTGATGACGCGAAGAATAAAACTTGTTGATCTCTTCCGCGCGGGCAGGATTACCGAAGAGTTTTCCCAGCATGGTGATATCACGGGTGTATTGTTCTGGTGTCTCGAGGTCAATGTAGACCACGGGGATACCTGCTGCTTCAATCGGCTTGCCAATCGTCTCGGCCAGATAACTTTTCAAAATCACCAGGTCCGGTTTGACGCCGGCCAATTGCTCGGCGCTGACTTCATTCTCGAACTTGGGTTTGTCAGCATAGCCAGGATCAATGATTTCTAGAAAATTAAAACTCGTTTGACCAGTTTTCCCGAGAATCCCCAGATTGGCTTTCGCTTCAGGGAAGAGATAGGCGGCGTCAGCGACTAGCAGGTTTGCCCGGCCAACGATCGCCACGCGCTTTGGAACCTGCGTGAGCGTCACTTCACGACCAAGCGCGTCGGTGATTACAATCGATTCGCTTTGCGCTGGCTCTGCGACTGGTGCAGGTTTGGGTGAGCAGCCTGCGAAGACGAGCGCGGCTATCAAAATAAAAAACAGCAATCTGTTGATTTTCATAAGGTCTCCTCTACGGTGAATCTTTGATGGATTTCAGCCAGGTGATCATCGCCTCAAGCTGCCCGTGTCTGAAACGCCTGACAGCGCTGACAAAGTCTGGCGTATCCGAAGCAGGTTCTACCTGAGCACGCAGCCAGTTTTCACAAACTTTAATCTGCTCCCCAACCAGGTGCTGATGAAATTCCGGATTTGTGCTCATCGTGAAGTAGAGTTTAAGTTGTAACTCCTGCCTTATCTGTCGTGGCGTCTCGACCGGCCTGGCGAGCCATTCGAACAAGGCCGACTTGCCCGCCAGGGTCAATTGGAAAATATTGCGCGCGGGACGGTTGTCCTGCGGCATGATTGAAACCTTTAGGTAACCGTGGTCCTCAAGTCGTTTGAGTATCGCGTACATGCGCGACTGCTTGATGTACCACACCAGCCGGATACCATCTGGTCTGGTTAACTCCTTGTAGAGCATGTAGCCGTGCAGGGGCTCTGGCTGCAGCAAACCAAGCAGTGTGTATTCTACGGAAAATGGTTGGGCTTTCAATGGGCACATGGATATATTCAATTAATGAGTATACAACGTATGAGTATTCATTACAACCAATTACATTAAATTATTAAGATAGACATCAGTTTTTAATTGACAGATATCGAAGCGTTGCTACAATATTAACTAGAAGAAGAGTAGCCGAGCAGGCAAATCCAGTATTGTAAAAACACAATTTCATAGCACGGGAGGTTATATGGATAAGAAACATCTGTTGATCAATGGGGTTCCGAAAACACTTGTCGTCGATCCGGCAGCCAGCCTAGCGGATGTATTACGCAGGCAGCTTTATCTGACCGGAACAAAAGTCTCCTGTAACACAGGTCATTGCGGCGCCTGCTCCGTCATACTCAATGGCAAACTTGTGCTCGCCTGCGTGACCAAAATGTCACGAGTCCCGGAAAATTCTGAAGTCATCACGGTTGAAGGCATCGGATCACCGGAGAAGATGCATCCCATCCAGCTCGCGTTCGCCGCGCACGGCGCTGCCCAGTGCGGTTTCTGCACGCCTGGTATGGTGGTCTCCGCCAAAGCACTGCTCGATCAGAACCCGAGCCCGACCCGCGAGGAAGTTCGCCACTGGCTGACACAGCATCACAATGCCTGCCGCTGTACCGGCTACAAGCCGATCGTTGACGGCATCATGGATGCTGCCAAAGTGCTGCGTGGTGAGATGGCACGGGAAGAACTGGAATTCAAGCTGCCCGCTGACGGCCGCATCTGGGGCGGCAAGATTCCGCGCCCGACCGCGGTTGCCAAAGTCACCGGCACCATCGATTATGGTCAGGACCTCGGCCTGAAGATGCCTCCCGGCACGCTGCAGCTCGCCCTGGTGCAAGCCAAAGTCTCACATGCCAACATCCTCTCGATCGACACGTCAGAAGCCGAAGCGATGCCCGGCGTCTTCAAGGTCATCACGCATAAGGATGTCAAAGGCAAGAACCGCATCACCGGTCTGATCACCTTCCCCTCCAACAAGGGTGATGGCTGGGATCGCCCGATCTTGTGCGATACCAAGGTTTTCCAGTATGGTGACGCCATCGCCATTGTCGCGGCTGATACGATCGAACAAGCACGCGCAGCCGCTGAAAAAGTGAAGGTCGAACTTGAAGTCCTGCCGGCTTACATGAACGCCAAAGCCGCCAGCGCGGAAGATGCGATCGAGATCCACCCCGGCACACCGAACGTTTACTTTGAGCAGAAGACCGTCAAAGGACCAGATACCAAACCCATCTTCGAGAATGCCGCGTACGTCGTCGAAGGCAGCTACTATCTGCAACGACAACCGCACCTCACCATTGAGTCGGATATCGGCTTCGCATATTATGATGAGGAAGGCCGGGTGACGATCCACTCCAAGAGTATCGGCCTCTATCTGCACCTGTTCATGATTGCCCCCGGACTTGGACTGGAACCAGACAAACTGCGCCTGATCCAGAACCCGGCCGGCGGCACATTCGGCTATAAATTCAGCCCGACGATGGAAGCACTGCTTGGCGCTGCCTGCATCGCGACCGGAAGACCGGTATACCTGGAATATGACTACAAGCAGTACATGCAATACACCGGCAAGCGCTCACCCTTCTTCCTGGACATCAAACTGGCAGCCGACAAAGACGGCAAGCTGCTGGCGATGGAGCACGATTTCCTCGTTGACCACGGCCCCTATTCTGAGTTCGGTGATCTGCTGACCCTGCGCGGAAATCAGTACATCGGAGCCGGCTACAATATCCCCGCTATCCGCGGCCTTGGCCGGACAGTTTGTACCAATCATGCCTGGGGTTCGGCGTTCCGCGCCTATGGCTCGCCGCAGTCATTCCTGGCATCAGAAAGCCTGATGGACGAACTGGCTGAGAAGATGGGCATGGATCCATTGGAACTGCGCTACATCAACGTCTATCGTCCGGGTTCCACCACCCCCACCGGTCAGACGCCGGAAGTGTTCTCTTTCCCCGAAATGCTGGATAAACTGCGCCCGCTTTACAAGGAAGCCAAAGAGAAAGCCGCGCGCGAATCTACGCCCGCAGTCAAGAAGGGCGTTGGCGTCACCATTGGCCTCTATGGCTGCGGTCTGGACGGCGTCGATTCCGCACAGGCGGATGTCGAACTGACCAAGGAAGGTGTGACGGTCTACGCGACATGGCAGGATCACGGTCAGGGCGCTGACATGGGCGTGCTTGGCACAGCCCACGAAGCATTGATGCCGGTAGGCATCGCGCCAGACAAGATCAAACTGGCGTTGAATGACACTGGCAACGCCCCGAACGGCGGCCCCTCGGGCGGCAGCCGCAGCCAGGTGATGATCGGTAACGCGATCGTCAACGGTTGTGAACAATTGGTCAAAGCCATGAAGAAAGATGATGGCAGCATCCGCAGCTACGATGAGATGGTCGCAGATGGTTTACCTCTGAAGTATGAGGGCAAATGGACCGCTTCGACGGCGTCGAACTGCGATGAGAACGGTCAGGGTAACCCCTTCACCGTTTATATGTACGGTGCCTTTATGGCTGAGGTGGCAGTCGATACCGCTACCGGCAAGACCACGGTTGAGGGCATCACTGCCATGGCAGACATTGGCAAGATCAACAACAAGCTGGTCGTTGACGGTCAGATGTATGGCGGTATTGCTCAGGGCATCGGTCTGGCGCTCTCTGAGGACTTCGAGGATATCGAGAAGCACAGCACCATGCTGGGCGCTGGCATCCCGTATGCCAAGGATATCCCGGACAAAATCGATATCCACTACTTCGAGAATCCTCGCGAGTACGGTCCCTTCGGCGCGGGCGGTGTCGGCGAATTGCCGCTCACCTCACCGCATGTGGCAGTCATCAACGCCATATACAACGCGACGGGTGTCCGCATCCGCCATCTGCCTGCCTATCCCGAGAAGGTTCTGAAAGGCCTCAAGGCACTCTAAGCGCCACTGAACCAAGATTGTACGTTATGATTGCAGTGTGTGTGGTCCTCGTGATCACACACACTGCGAGGTGTCTATTATGAGTTGCATCGATGACATCCTGAATCACGCCAGAACAACCAGCCCAGATGTCGCCATTGAAACAGTCATGATCGGTCTGCACTGGACGGCAGTCAGGAGCCGCTACTTAGGACTGGCAGCGACCCAGACTGGCGAGTCCTGTTGTTATACCGAGGATATCAATGGCGCCGGGCAACTGCACCTTCAAAGCGCGTATTCCCTCAGCAACATGCTGCATTCGAATATTGGTCCTGAAGCCAGCGTCGGCATGGCGGCGTTAAATTCTTTCCTGGAAGTCGACGAGCTGAATGCGGTTGAACTGAATGCCCGCGATTTGCTGGTTGCCAAAGGCAGAGGCAAGACTGCCGCACTGGTGGGACACTTTCATTTTTCTGATGCCATTCGGCAGTCGGCGAAAACGACCTGGATCCTGGAATTAGAACCGCGTGAAGGTGACTTACCAGCCTCCGCTGCGCCGGAGTATCTGCCTCAGGCGGATGTCATCGCCATCACAGCCAGCACCTTGCTGAACCACACCTTCGAGGATCTGGCACAATACTTCCGGCGCGACGCGCTGGTCGTGATGTTGGGACCCAGCACGCCGCTCAGTCCCATTCTGTTTGATTACGGCGTTGACGTGCTGGCAGGTTCGCGCGTCACTGACGCTGATTCCATTCTTACCATGGTGAGCCAGGCATCACCGCTGCACCGACCCGCCGGTTTGCGACGCATCACCCTGGCGAATGACAAAACTCTCTCAGCGGAATTCTCATAGAATAGGAGGCGACCGGCATGCTCAGTCAGCAAGGACTCCGCGAACTTGAGAACCAGTGCATTCAGGAGCACGCTCCGGAGTGCGCTGCAACCTGTCCGATTCATGTCAACTTCCGCGGCATGGCAGCGGCGATACAAAGCGGCAATTTTACCGAGGCGCTCAAAGTGTTCGCGGTGACTGTGCCCTTTTATCAAAGCATCAGCCGCGTTTGTGAGCAGCCCTGTCAGAAAGCCTGCAAGCGATCCGAGATCGGCGGTCCGATCGAAATCAACCGCCTTGAGCTGGCGGCTGTTCAGCATGGGCAGAAACCACCCGCGCAGCAGCCTCTGCCGAGCAAGAACAAACGTGTGGCTGTCATCGGCAGCGGCATCAGCGGGCTGACCGCAGCCTATGACCTGGCTCGTAAAGGTTATCAGATTGAAATCTTTGAAGCCGCTGATAAAGCCGGCGGCAGGCTGGCAAACATGCCGCAAGAAAAATTGCCGGCAGATTTGCTGCGTGATGATATCAGCCGTGTGGAAGCGATGGGTGTCAAAATCCATCTCAACCGGCGAATCAATGATCTCTCTGCCCTGAGGGATGAGTACGATGCTGTCTATCTCGGCATGGGCAGCCAGGATGTTGATAAAGACCCGCTGCTTGCTGGTCTGGAAACCAATGCCGAGACCTATCAGACCAACCTGCAGAATGTTTTTATTGGCGGCGGCGCGTTAGCCGGACAAGTCCAGCCGGCGATCATCTTCGCGATGATGGACGGCAGGCGTGCGGCAACCTCCATGGACCGCTTCCTGCAAAAAGTGTCTTTGACCGCCGCCCGCGTCAATGAAGGGCCTTACCAGACGCGCTTGTTCACCAGCCTGGAGGGCATATGTCCGCGCAATGCCACCCCTGCCGCGAGCGAGAGCGGTGAATACACCGTATTCGAGGCAGTCGTCGAATCCGGACGCTGCCTGCTGTGCGAATGCATGGAATGCGTGAAGGTTTGCGAATATCTTGAACATTACGGCGCGTACCCGAAGAAGTATGTACGCGAGATTTACAACAATTTATCGATCGTTATGGGTACCCGCTTTTCAAACAAGCTGATCAACTCCTGCAGCCTGTGCGGCTTGTGCGGTGTCGTCTGTCCCGAAAGCCTCGACATGGGCACGGTGAATAAAAACGCCCGCCAGGTGATGGTGGAGCAAAAGCGCATGCCGGCATCGGCGCATGATTTCGCCTTGCGCGATATGGCATTCAGCACCAGCGATCAGTTCGCGATGATCCGGCATCAGCCAGGGAAATCATCCAGCAATTACCTCTTCTTCCCGGGCTGCCAGCTGGCTGCGTCTTCGCCGGATTATGTTAAGCAGGTCTATGAGGAGCTGCGGGGGAGCTTGGGGAATGACGGTGAGGCTGGTGTCGGGTTGATGCTGGGCTGCTGCGGCGCGCCAGCGGATTGGGCCGGCCGGGCCGATCTGTTCGGCGCCCTGCAGAATGACTTCATGACCGCGTACAAGGCCGCTGGCGAACCGGAATTGATTCTGGCGTGTTCAAGCTGCTACCGCACCTTCAAGGCGCAATATCCTGAACTGAAGATCTCTTCGCTCTGGGAAGTCTGGGAACAGCATGACCTGCCGGTGAGCGTCCATCCTGCCATGGCTGGTAAGACGCTGACGGTTCATGACCCCTGCTCGAGCCGCGAGGAACCGCAGGTGCAGCAGAGCGTACGCCGGCTGCTTGAGAAAATGGGCGTCAGCTATCAGGAGCTTGAGCTGAGCAAAAAGAAAACGGAATGCTGTTCGTACGGCGGCAATATGTGGCTGACGCATCCTGAACTGGCTGAGAAGGTCCGCCAGCGCAGGGTTGACTACAACAATCTCGACTATCTGGCTTATTGTGCCATGTGCCGTGATTTCTACGCCCGTCAGGGGAAGCCCACCTTGCATCTACTGGATTTGATTTATGGCAGCGACCCAACGACGCTGGCAGCATCACCCGGCCCGACCCTGTCGCAACGTCATGAAAACCGTGCCAGGCTCAAGCGCAGCCTGCTGAGAGAACTGTGGAGTGAAGAAATGGACGCACCTCAAGCTTATGAATCGATCAAGTTAATCGTCAGCGATGAGATCCAGACCATGCTGGATAAGCGGCTGATCCTGATCGAAGACCTGCAGCAAGTGATCGAGTACGCGGAACGGACAGGCAAACGCTTTCTCAACACCAAGACCGGTCATTACCTGGCGTCACATAAGCCCGCCGTAGTGACCTACTGGGTGGAGTACACACCGCAGGCGGATGCTTATCTGGTGCATAAGGCATACAGCCACCGCATGAGCATCGGAGAGGAGAATGCGAAATGACAGAATACATTTCTGACAGCGATCTTGATACCTGGCGATGCGGTTGTTGCGACCTGCCTTTGGAAAAAGGTCAGGTGATGATTTCCTACCTGGGAAGCGCCTACCCTGTCACCTTGCTGAAATGCCCCTCCTGCGGCATGGTCTATATTCCTGAGGAGCTCGCGCTTGGAAAAATGAATGAGGTGGAGAAAGCGCTCGAGGATAAGTAGTGCGCGTTGACGAAACACCTGCCAGAATAGCGCCGCACCCTGGGGGATTGACTCTGACCGCGGAAGCGATTGCCAAGGTCGCTCCAGCACCGGGCAGCAAAGTGCTGGAGATTGGCTGTGGCAGCGGCGCAACCATGGGTTACCTGCGGGATGACTGGGCGCTGGATATTACTGGCATCGATCTCTCCGGCCGGCAGTGTGTGCCCGGAAGACAAACGGACGAGCCTTTCAGGCAAGTGACGGCTGATGGTCGCAGGCTCCCGTTCCCAGATGCTTCATTCGACGTGGTGCTGGCGGAATGCAGCCTCTCCCTGATGCTGCCATTGTCACACGTTCTGGCTGAGGTTCACCGTGTCAGCGTTTCTGGCGGGTATCTGATCGTTAACGATTTGTACTTCCGCAAGACGCCTCTGCTGGTGGATAAGGCACTTCTGGATAAGGTAGCTTTGTTTACGGGTGTATTGACTGAAGCCGATATGATGACTGCGCTTGCCCAGGGTAGTTTCAACGTCAAACATTGGAAGGATCACAGCCAGGTACTGAGAAGTCATTCCATCCAGTCGCTGGTAGCGGACGGGTGCCGCGCCTGCAGCGACCCATCGTTTGATCTGATGGAGTTGCATCTGGCGCTTGCCAGGACTAAGCTGGGTTATTATCAATTGATCGCGCGTGTGGAGGACCATTAAATGGACGATTTGCTTGATATCGAAGGCATCGAGGAAATTGCCGCCTTAAGAAATCAGGGGTTTTACTGCAGTCAGATCATCATGCTGCAAGGTCTGGCATTGATGGGTAAAAGCAATCCGGATCTAGTGCGCAGTGTCGGGGCGTTAGCTGGCGGCTTGGGTTTCAGCGGTGAGCTCTGCGGCGCGCTCTCAGGCGGCGCCTGCCTGCTGGGGTTATATGCCGGCAAAGGGACGCCCGAAGAACCCGAGGATCCGCGCATGATGTTTATGGTGCAGGACCTGGTGAAGTGGTTCAAGCAGGAGTACGAGGAGCGGTTCCACGGCATCCTGTGTGACGACATTCTTGAGGGCAAAGGCAGCTTCTCGCTGACACGCTGTCCTTTGCTTGTCGCGACCGTTTTTCAGAAATGCAAGGACTTACTCGTCGAGAATGGTTTCGACCTGTCTGGACTGGTGCAATGAACATTCGACCCAAGCCGGTCAACGCGCAAACGCAGAGCGTCTGTCCTGTTTGTCTGAAGGTGATTGACGCCCGACGGGTCAACCGTTCGGGTGATATTTATCTCGACAAAACCTGCCCTGAGCATGGAAAGTTCAGCACTGTGATCTGGCGGGGAACGCCTGAGTTCAACGGCTGGGTCCGGCCAAAAACCGCCGCATATCCGCAGGCTCCACAAACCGTGGATGAAAAGGGCTGCCCTTATGACTGCGGTCTCTGTCCCGGTCATCGCCAAATCACGTGCTGCGCGCTGCTTGAAGTGACGCAACGCTGCGACCTGGTGTGTCCGGTGTGTTATGCCGGTTCCGGCATCAATGTGCCTGCTGACCCGACGCTTGCGCAAATCGAAGGCTGGTACAAAAGTTTGCTAAGCGGTGGCAGCCATCCCAACATTCAGCTTTCCGGCGGCGAGCCATGTGTGCGCGATGACCTGCCTGAAATCATCAGCCTGGGGCAGTCTCTCGGATTTACTTTTTTCCAATTGAATACCAACGGTCTGCGGTTGGCGCGGGATAAGGTGTATCTGGACAGGCTGGTTTCAGCCGGTCTTTCAACCGTTTTCCTGCAATTTGACGGAATGACAGATGAGGTCTACCGCACGATCCGAGGGCGCGAGCTGCTTGAAATCAAGTTGGCAGCCATCCAGAATTGTGCCCGGGCAGGCATTGGCGTGGTGCTGGTTCCGACGCTATTTCCGGACATTAACGTGGATCAAATCGGAGAGATGATAAAGTTCGCGCTCAGTCGGATGCCGACCGTACGCGGAGTTCATTTTCAGCCTGCCAGCTTTTTTGGACGGACCAATCAATCGGCGGCAGATCAGAACCGGATCACCATCCCTGAAGTGATCACAGCGATCGTGACCCAGACGGATGGCAGGTTCAAGAGCGAGAGCTTCCGTCCGCCAGGCGGAGAAAATGCCTCGTGTTCCTTCCATGGCAATTTTGTGCCGATGCCTGATGGGCAGATAATTGCCCTGACAAAACATAAACCAGCCGCAGGCTGCTGCTCACAACCAGAAGATGGTAACCGAGGCGCGCTGCAATCCCGTGAATTTGTCGCCAGCAGTTGGCGTGCGCCTGAGACCTCAGCCGGCTGCTGTGGAAAACCTGAACAGACATTAGGCGAATGGGATACTTTTCTCGAACGTGTGGAGACCCATAAATTCTGTATCTCGGGCATGGCATTTCAGGATTGCTGGAACCTGGACATCGAACGCCTGAAGGACTGCTACATTCATGTTGTCGCGCCGGATGGCAGACTGGTGCCCTTCTGCGCTTACAACCTGACCAACATCGAAGGCCGATCGCTCTACCGTAACGTCCTGTGAAAATCACGCCGCTTGACGCCTGGATCGCGAAGAAAATTGGGGCTAGCGTACCGGTCACTCGTACGGAACTTGATGCCTGGCACCTCATACAACTGAATTCGACTATACGCAACGCAAGGTCAAGGAGCCGGTTTTACCGCGGACAGCTTGCTGAGCATACTGACCCTCTGACTGAACTTGCTGATCTGAAATCGCTGCCTTTCACGACAGCCGCTGACCTCACCGGGCATGGGGACGAAATGCTCTGCGTCTCACAAAGTGAGGTCAACCGCATTGTCACGCTCGATACCTCCGGCACCCAGAGCGCGCCCAAGCGGCTGTACTTTTCTTTGGCCGACCAGGAACTGACGATCGATTTCTTCCACCACGGCATGGGCACCTTTGCGCAGCCCGGTGAGAAGGTGATGATCTTTCTCCCCCATCAGACACCGGGCAGCGTCGGTGATCTGCTGGCGATCGGCCTGGAGCGTCTCGGCGTCCAACCCTTTCGCTATGGTCCGGTGATTGACCCGCTCGATGCCTGGCATACACTGGTCGAAAATGGCATCACCGGCGCAGTGGCAGCACCCAAACATATGCTGGCGCTTGCCAGATTGCCCGGTGTCGATCAGACCAGGATGACATTGCGCTGGCTGCTGCTCTCGACCGATCACCTGCCGCGGACTCTGGCGCAAACCCTGGAAGCGACCTGGCATTGCAAAGTGTTTGATCACTACGGGATGACAGAAACGGGCCTGGGCGGCGCGGTCATGTGTCATGCAGGCGCGGGGATGCATCCGCGTGAAGCCGATCTGCTGTTCGAAATCATTGATACGATCAGCGGCGAGCCCTTGCCTGAAGGCGAGACGGGCGAGATTGTCGTCACGACCCTTACCCGAAACGCGATGCCGTTGATCCGCTACCGCACCGGCGATCTCGGGCGGATGCTCAGGGAGCCCTGCCCGTGCGGCTCCCAATTGAAGCTGCTCGACCGCGTCACCCGCCGGCTTGATGGCGGCATCTCACTCAATGGTGATTTGCTTTACCTCAGCCAGCTCGATGAAGTCTTATTTGCCTTGCCGGGCGTGATCGACTTCTCGACCGTGATAGAGAGCGGCGACAAGCCGGGGGCGTCAGCGCTGCGCTTGGAACTCGTCCACTTTGCCGGCAGCGAGATCGATTTGCATGAGGCGTCACAGGCGGTCAAGTCGCTGCCGGTCATCAGCAGCGCAATCCAAGCCGGTGCACTCAGTTTGAGAGTGACATCAAGGTGCTACAATCTAGATCAGGCATCCAGCATGGCAAAACGAAAAATCATCGATAGCAGGAGTCGCGCATGAAAGAGGTCTGGCAATCCCTGACAAAATGGCGGGGTGAAGGCAAACGGACTGCTTTGGTGACCGTGATCGGTGTGGAAGGCGCGGCGCTGCGTTCAGCGGGCTCTAAGATGGCGATCAGTTCAACCGGCGAAATCGAAGGCTCCGTTTCTGGCGGTTGTGTCGAAGGCGCGGTCTTTGAAGAAGCGCAGGAAGTATTGCGGAGCGGCAATCCGAAGATCCTCTCTTATGGTGTCTCAGATGAATCGGCCTGGGAAGCGATGCTGACGTGCGGCGGATCAATCCGGCTGTTGGTCGAATCGATGGACTCATCGGCCTGGCAGCAGGTGCTTGCAGACGTAGATTGTGTCTTGGCAAATAACGAGCTGGCAGCTCTGGCAACCGTCGTGGCGGGCAGCCTGGCCGGCACCAAGATGCTGGTGAAAGCAGATGGCAGCATGCCAGGAGCTTCGCTGGACGCTGAATTGCGGGCGTCGGTGCTGGCTGCCGCCAGGGAATGCTGGCAGAAATCCATGCCGGCTGTCGTTGATGTCAACACTTCGGCTGGCACGCAAACGGTCTTCATCGATATCTTGATGCCGCCGCAAAAGTTGATCATCATTGGCGCGGTGCATATTGCCATGCCATTGGTGCAGCTCGCCAGGGTGATGGGATTTAGGACGATTATTATTGACCCGCGCGCCGCTTTCGTGACGCGTGAACGGTTCCCCGATGTTGATGAACTGCATAAACAATGGCCGGATGTTGCGCTTGCCGACCAGGTCCTTGATCAGGGCACGTATGTGGTCTGTCTGAGCCATGATGAGAAGATCGATATCCCGGCGTTGCGGGTCGCGCTTGAAAGCGATGTCCGCTACATCGGCGTGCTGGGCTCGAAGAAAACACACGCGCACCGCCTGCAGTCAATGCGTGAGCTCGACATACCTGAGGCTACCTTCGATCGCATTCACGCGCCTATCGGTCTGCCGATCGGCCGCCGGGAGCCGGAGGAGATTGCACTATCGATCATGGCAGAGATTATCGCTGTCAAAAACGGACTATAGAATACAGCCGCGGAGTTTCCGCGGCTGTATTGTCAAATCAACTTATCTCTGTTCAGTACTTACTTCTTTTTAGCTTTCTTGTCATAGACCAGACCAAACGCGCCGCGCTCGGCAATCGTCTTGTCATCCGGGATGGGTATATCAAGCTCAGCCACCTCATCCACGAAGCGGGTGAAGTGGATGGTGCGGTAATGCTCAACAAACTGCTCACCGTTCTGGAAGCGCTGGTTATTGAAGCCAATATATTGCGTGAAGAAATTTGCCATGCGGGCGAAGAGGTTGCCGGCAACCATCCAGTAGTCATTCTCAGGGATCGAGGCATCGCCGATGAACGTGTACTCGGCATTGCTTTTCTCGCCGTTCTCCTTACCGGAGGTCAACAGGACTGTCTTCTTCCCCAGGAAATTCATCTCATCGATATTCTCGAGGCAGCGGGTAAAAGTTTTTCCCGCGGGACAAATGCTGAAGATTGTAGCCGGTTCACTGCGGCGGTTATGCACCCAGTACTGCTCATGCCCGTATTCTTCGAGCTGTTGCGGGATACCGTCAGCCGCAGCCTGCTCCATGAACTTGGCGGCGCCATAGAGAGCCAGTGACCAGGAAGGTCCAGCGCCCAGGAAGTAGAATTTGGTCTCATCCTTGACTTCCTTCATCAGCTTCTTCATCTGCTTCTCGTACTTCATGCAGGTCTTGAAGCCGGATTTCATGTCCTTGACCAAACGTTTGTAAAGGGCTTTTTCCGCGGCTGCCGTTAGCGTGCCATTCCAGGCGCCCATGCGGATGCCGATCAGCTCGACCAGCAGGGTCAGGCTCATGTAATTACGGCTGCCATCGATGAAAGCACTGTTATTAGTGGCGTAGCACAGCACATTATCGGTTGATGAAGTCAGCCGGCTCTTGGGAGTCAGCGTGACCGCCACGACCTTGGCGCCGCGTTTTTGCGCCAGGAAACTGCTCTCGACCGTCCTGCCAGCCGATCCGCCGCCAGAACAAATGAACACCAGAGAATTCGCCGGCATGTAGTCGATGTAATAGTTATTGAATTCCTGTGATTCCAGCACCTCCATTTGAATGCCGGTATTCTTCCAGAAATCCAGCTTGGCGGATTCAGCGGAGTACCATGAATCACCGATACCGACGGCATAGACCTTGTCATACTTGTGGGTCAAGAGTGGTTTGAGCGAATCGACCACTGCCGGAAAGTTGTCGCAAACTGCCTGGGCTTCTGCCACGTAGGCTTCGAGGTCAGCCTGAGTCAGGGTATCGCCTTTCTCAAGGTCAAAATATTTGATAGCGGGTGCTTTGACTGTCACTTGGTGTTTCCTTTCGCGGTGAGTTTTGTTACAACTGAGCGGTAAACTTTCATGAAGTCCCGCAGTTTTGTCTTGTCCAAATCGCCGGTCATGTTGCCATTGTCCTTGAGGCACGAAGCGACGAACGCGCCATCCGCGGCGGAATATACCTGCTCAAGGTTTTTGGTATTGGCTCCGCCGCCGATGAAGACGTAGGTATCCGGCAGCGCAGCCTTGACCAGATTGATGCGTTCCAGAGACTCGGTGAACGATTTCCCAGTGATGATCAGGGCGTCTGCCAGCCCCTGGCTGAGCGCCTGCTGACAGGCGTCGAGCAGTTCAACATCGCCGAGCGGCGACGTGCTGCGGTCATGAATGTCCGGCCAGATCTGCACATCATTCTTCAACTTGTAGCGCATCTCGAGCACATCGTTGACAATGCCGGCATGAATGCCGTCTATGCCCACCACCGCGCCGACATATGCCTTTGGACGGATGTAGTCCGCCTCGATCGCGTCGGCGATAGCGACCATCGCCTTACCGTCATCGCGCAGCACGCTGACGCCGAGCACGCAGTCAGCCGGCAGCGCCTGGCGAATGGCGTAGCCGATGACGGCCATATAGGACACGATATTTGGCTCAACATTGACATACATTGGCACATCATTCACATTCTGAATCATGATGTTTCGGACGCCGGCAGCATAGAGCATTTTAGCTTCGGCAACTGCTTGCGCCAGCACGGCTTTGAAACGAAGCGTGTTCTGCGTGGTACCAGGCAGCGCCTTGACACCAACGACAGAAGCCAGGCCGTACGGCGCCAGCAATTGTTCCGGCTTGCCCTCCCGTGCTTCAGGCTGGTAGGTAACCTTTTTACCGATCGCGTAATTCATTATTTTTGACATGGCTGGCACCTGTTTACTCACCTAAATGTCTGATTTTGGAGCCGAAGATCTGGCGGAAGTTTTCAGCTTTTCGCCAGGGTTTGGCATCGAACTCAAACGCCTGTACCCCAAGCGCTTCGCTCATATGCAATGCCATCAGCTCGAGCGGGATGGGATAAATCAGCGGGGAATACTCTTCAGGGATGTAGTCCATGCCGCAGATCGGCAGGTAAATATCCGCGCTGCGTGCCAGCTCATCATCATGCTCTTCACCGATGACAATGCGCTTGCCATCCATCACGCCGACTGCCTGCAGTACTTCCAGCACACGCTCACGGCTCTCACCGCGCGGAGCAATCACAACGGTGTGGGTACCCGGTCTGGTGGTGAAGTACTGGGTATGCGCCCATTCTTCAACGCCCTGCGGGATCGAATCGAACCCTGACGCTTCGAGCAGTTTCATGGAACCAAATTGCGCCGTGCCCCAGTTGGGACCGCTGCCGAGGATATGGAACATGTCGATCTTCGCGTAACTACCCTCTTTAGTGTAGGCGGCAATATATTTTTTGATCAGTTCGAAGTTGGTCTTGACTGTCAGCTTCATGGCTTCATTCAGCTTGGCGATTGTGGCGAAGATCTCGTCCACCTGTTGCTGACTGATGGTGCCGCGGTTTTTTCCGAGCGCGATCGCGAAAGTCATGATCGCCAGAATGGAAGCGATATACGACTGTGTGCCAGGAGCAATGCCGACGACATCGGGGATGTTGACGACGATTTTCTCATCCGCCGCGGCGGCAAGTTTACTGTCAGCGGCGCGGGTGACGCCGATGGAGAGCGCGTGTTTCTCCTTGGCACGCATCGCGCATTCCACCGTCCGGGCGACGCGGCCAGAGGATGAGATCGAGAGCACAATGGAATTCTCGCTCACTTCAGCCGGGCAGACGTAGCGGGAAAATTCGATCGCCTGATGCACCTCAACCGGCAGTTTGGTCGTTTTGAAGAAAAAGTCACGGCAGGCAATGCCGGCGCACCAGGAATCACCGCAACCAGTAATGTATACCCGATCAACTTTGTTGGCCAACTTGGTTCGTTCGAGAATCGCTTCTGTCTGCGCGATCAGATCATCCCCGCAAAGTTCAAATAGCTTGGCCTGAGCTGAGATCTCTTCCGCCATAATTTCCATTGATTTACTCATTCACTCCGCTCCTCATTCATATTGAATACGCTGTTTCTCACGATCCAGCGAGTTTCTAAACTGTTCAAGACGCTGCTGCACTCTGCCACGATCAATCGAGAAATTATGCAGAACGCCATAGTCTTCGAGATTGAAAGACGCCCCGACGACACCGTGCAACCCGGCTTCGTAGATATCACCATCATCAACGTAGCTGCTTAAAAATCCGCCGCAGAAAACATCACCACAGCCTGTCACATCCACCACGTTGTCCTTGAGATACGCCGGAATGTGGAAGGCTGCTTTCTTGTCGCGGTCGACAACGACGCATCCCTGAGAACCGACTTTGACACCGACGACCGATGGGCCTTTCTCGGTCAGACGTTTGAGATATGGCACATACCCCCTGACATCGGACAGCGCTTCAATCGTAAAGTAGCGCAACAATTCCTCCTCGCTAGGGAGGAAGACATCGATGTGCGGGAACAGGTCATCCCACAATTCATGATATTTGGGGAAAATACCCTGAAAATGCGGGTCAACCAGCACCATTTTCTCCACCGGCATGGCCTTAATCACCTTTGCCTGCCAATCCAGCGGGAACGCGGCTACCAGGAAGTTCTGGCAGTCCCAGAACCTTTCCGGGATATATTCGGGCAGGATGCCCATCAGGTCGTCATCTGACCCCCAACGCTGCTTGATGAAATAACGATGGCCTTTGCGGTCGAACATATTCCAGATGTGGATCGACGGCGCGTCGACTTTATTAATGCCCGCGTAATCGATCGAATTTTTCGTTTTGTCGATCAGGTCGGTCAGATCGTAGTCATCGCCCATGCGGGTGACAAACCCGACCGGTGCGGTATCCCACAGGTAGGTACCGGCAAGGGCGTACAGGCCAGCGCCGCCAGGCGAATCGAGCAGCGCCGCCTGGTCAAACAGGACAACATCGTCCAGCGTCAACTGACCAATGACCACCATTTTCAATGGATCATGCATAAAAGGGCTCCGTGGCATCATAGTGTTGGCTTATGTCATTCCTTTGACGAATGGCTGGCCTTCTGCCTTTGGCGCGGCAGAATTCTTCGGACCAAAAATCAAAACCAGCAAGGTGATGACATAAGGCATGAGTTTGTAGTAGTTTCCTGGAATTCCAAGCGTGTTGAAGAACGGGATGCCTGAGTAAACCGCGGACATGGTCTTGAGCAAGCCGAAGAAAATCGCCGCGATGAAAATACGTTTCGGCAGCCACGCTCCCAGGATCATCACTGCCAGCGCCAGGAAGCCATAACCAGAGACAGTGCCGTTGAAGTTGGTGCTGTTCGGGATGACGAAGACCAGACCGCCCAGGCCCGAGAGCGCGCCTGAGATCATGACACCGGCATACCTGAACTTGTAGACGTCAATGCCGACCGAGTCTGGCGATTGCGGATGCTCACCGCACGAGCGCAAGCGCAAGCCGAAGCGCGTCTTGAACAAGACGAAGGACGAGATGAACAGGATCAGGATGCCAATGTAGCTGGTGAGATACATGTTCTTGAAGATCAGATCACCCAGCACCGGTATCGACCCGAGCAGCGGGACTTCCTGGATCAGGAAGGTGTTTTTGAAGTTGATGATCGAATCACCCAGCAGCAGCCGGGCAGCGAAAACCGCGATGGCTGGCGCGAGCATGTTGAGCGCCTGCCCCGAGATGATCTGGTCCGCGTTGAGGTTGATGGACGCGAAAGCGTGCAGGAGGGAGAAAATGGTGCCGCTAATTACCGAAATCAGAATCGCCAGCAACAACTGCCACTGCCCGCTCATGAAGGGCTCGGTATAGCGCAGGAAGAGCACACTGGCGAAGGCGCCGATGATCATCAACCCATCCAGACCGATGTTGATGATGCCGCTGCGCTCCGAGAACATCGCGCCGAGTGCCACAATCAGCAGCGGGATGGAGAAGTTGAGCGTCTGGTGAAAAACGAAATTAAAAGTATCCATCGTCGCTCCTATCGCTCCCCTTGCACTTCTGCATTGATGTTGCCTCCTGTGCTTTGCCTGAAAGCCAGCTTCTTGACCATCGATTTGAACAGGTAGTAGAAGGCGCTGAAGTAAATGATCACGGCGGTGATGATGCTGACGGTCTCAACCGGGAATCCATAAGCTTGCATCAGCGATCCGCCGACGATAATGTAGGCGATGAACAGTCCGGCAAACACCGTGCCCACCGGATGCGAGACGCCAAGCAGCGCCACCGGAATGCCATAGCCAGGCTCAGTGATGAACAGTTCGGAGATTTTATAGTTCTTGCTCAGCGCCGAGAGGTAGAGGATGCCGCCTGCCATGCCGGCGATGAAACCGGTGATCAGCATGACGGTGATGATATTTCTGGTCTCGTTGATGCCTGCATAGCGGCTGGCTTCACGATTCAAGCCTACGCTCAGCAGTCCATATCCGAAGGTTGTTTTGTATAGGATGACATAAACGATAATCGCGACGATGAAGGCGATGAACAACCCCAGATTCACGGATGAGCCCGGGAAGAGTTTGTCCAGACCCAGCGTCGGCATGATGGCAGATTTGAGCACATCCTTCGACATGACGGTTGACTTCTCAAAATGCGTGACATACACCAGTTGATTAACCAGATAAAGCGCGACATAGTTCATCATGATACAAGTGATGATCTCGCTGACCTTGAAGTACGCCTTGAGGATGCCGGGGACAGCCGCCCAGATCAGCCCGGCGATGCCGGCGCCTAATATCGCGACCAGCCAGTGAACGGATGCCGGCAGGAAGGTTACCTTACCGCCAATGATGATGGCGACATACGCGCCGACCGTAAACTGGCCGATCACGCCAATATTGAACAAACCTGTCTTGAATGAGAAACCGACCGAGAGGCCGACCAGGATCAGCGGTGTGGCGTAATAAAGAACCTGCCCGATACCGCGCGCACCATCAGTAAAGCCGCCCTGCAGCATCACCAGGAACCCCGGCCAGGCGCCGCGCGGGTTGAAGATGTACATGATGATGAAGCCGATCAGCAACCCAAGGCTGACTGGAATCAGGGAAGACAGGAAACTGGAGAACGCGGTGTTGTTCAGCAATTTCGCGAAGAATTTTTTCATATCAGTTCACCTGCCTTTTGCCGAGCATGTACAAACCGAGGTCACGTTCGGTCACATCCTTCGGCATCACATTGGCGACAATGTCGCCATTTGACATGACCAGGATGCGGTCACTGACGTTCAGGACTTCATCGAGTTCGAGTGAGATCAACAGGATGGCGCCGCCATTGTCGCGCTCGTGGATCAGCTGCCGGTGGATGTACTCGATCGCGCCTACGTCCAGACCGCGTGTCGGCTGCACAGCGATCAGCAGCTTATGCGGTCGATCCAGCTCGCGGGCGATGATTGCCTTCTGCTGATTGCCGCCGGACATACTGCGAACAATGGTGTCGGGCCCCTGCGCGGAACGGATGTCATACTGGCGGATCAGTTTTCTGGCATAATCCTCAATGTTCTTCTCCCGCAGAAATCCGCGCTGGTTGAACTCCGGCGTCGTGAATGTTTGCAGGATGAAGTTGTTCGCCAGGTCAAAATCGAGTATCAGTCCGTGTTTATGCCGATCCTCAGGGATATGTGACAGGTAATTCGCGTTGCGTTCACGGATCTTCCAGTGGGTAATATCCTCGCCGGTCACACTGATCTTGCCAGAGTCGACCGGGATCATGCCGGCAATCGCCATGACCAGCTCTTTCTGGCCGTTGTTTTCAATACCCGCGACGCAGACAATCTCGCCCTCCCGGACATCGAGTGAGATGTTATTGACCTTATTCTTGGCAGTGCCGGGCACTTTGATGACCAGGTTATCGACTTTGAGCACCACATCGCCTGGCTGGGACACAGTCTTCTCAACGCGGAGCATGACCTTCCGTCCAACCATCATCTCAGAGAGGCTTTCATTACTGACGGTCGCTACATCGACTGTCGCGACATACTTGCCTTTCCGGAGCACCGTGCAGCGATCGGCGACCTTTTGAATTTCATCCAGTTTATGTGAGATAAAGATAATAGACTTGCCCTCATCGGCGAACCCCTTGATGATTTTGATCAGCTCATCAATTTCCTGGGGTGTTAACACAGCGGTAGGTTCATCAAAAACCAGAATGTCGGTATCCCGGTAGAGCATTTTCAGGATCTCAACGCGCTGCTGCATGCCGACCGGCATGTCCTGAATTTTCATGTCCAGATCAACGTGCAAGCCATACTGCTCCATCAGCTCGGAAATTTTCCGGCGCGATTCATCCATCTGCAGTATGCCGAACTTTGTATCCTCAACACCGAGGATGATGTTTTCAAGCGCCGTAAAAACCTGCACCAACTTGAAATGCTGGTGAACCATGCCAATCCCCAATTCGTTCGCGTCCTGAGGATTGCTGATTTTTGCCTCCTTGCCTCTGATGACGATCTTGCCTTTTTCCGGGATATAAAGCCCGAATAAAACACTCATCAGCGTGGATTTGCCGGCGCCATTTTCCCCCAACAGGGCGTGGATCTCCCCTTTTCTCAGCTCAAAGCTGATGTCATCGTTGGCGACGATGCTGGGAAAGATTTTTGTGATGTGCTGCATCTCAAGAATATTTTCCAAGAGACACTCCCTCTTTCAAAAACATGACAGGTGCCATTGCAACATATTGTGGCAGATGGCACCTGTCGTCTAATTCATTACCAATGAGCTCCTGACGCTCTGCTGGTCAGCAAACTACTTGACGTAGGTCAGCTTGACACATTCCAGAGGAATTTCAGTGGGCTCTGCGTAATCCTTGTCGGTCGGGATGGCTGAGGAGATGCCATCGACGTCATCGGCCAGGCGCTTGTACAGCTCATCGTACTCAGCCTGGGTGAAGTTCTTGAACTTCATGGAAGCCAGCGCAACGCCTTCTTCTTTGGCGGTGTAAACGCTGATCTTGTTGCCTTCAAACGTGCCCTCTTTCCAGGCCTTCAGAGAATTGTAGGTCACGCGAGCCAGGTCTTTGATGGCTGAGGTGATGATGGTGGGAGACTCGCCAGACTGGTCAGAGTCAACGCCAATCACAACACCGTTGTTCTGCTCAGCAGCGGCAAACACCGAGGCGCCCATGGGGCCGGCAGCAACATGAATGATCTCTGTGCCATTCTGATACCAGGAAGCCGCACGGGCCTGGTTCTCAGGAGTGGGTTTGAAATCGCCAGAATAGTTGTACATCATCTCGACATCGGTCAAACCAAGTTCCTTACACGCTGCTTCGGCGCCGGCAACAAAGCCATAACCAAAACGAACGACCGCGGGAACGGGCATACCGCCCATGAAGCCGAGTTTGCGGTAGCCATCTTTGACGGCGGCGTAGCCAGCCAGGAAGGTGGACTGCTGTTCAGCAAAATGGATAGCGAGGATGTTCGGTGCAAGCACCTCATTGCCAGCGTCATCAACCGGAACGGTGTCATAGATAATGAAGGTGACATCCGGATGGTTCTTGACCATGACAGCGGCAGATTTCTTGAACTGGTCGCTGTTGATGATGACGAACTTGGCGCCAGCTTTGATGGCGGCGTCGGCCAGGGCAACCTGGGCTTCAACGGTATCTTCGACCGGCTGGTAATACATATATGAAGTTTTGTTCTCGTCGCCAAATTTCTTGACGCCTTCCCAACAACCCTGATTGAACGCGCGGTCATCCAGGGTACCCGCAGCCGAGATCAACAGCGCGATCTCGCCACCGCTGGTTGCTGCTGGGGCTTCTGTTTTCGCGGCTTCGGTTGCTTGCGCGGGTGCGGGCGCTGCGGCTGGCGCACAGGCGGCGAGCATGGAGACTACCACGATCACAGATAGTACAACTGCGAAGAACTTTTTCATTCAGACCTCCTGAATAGTAAGGAAAAGTAGGTTAATCCCGACAGGCTTAACCATATAAATGAGATTATAGGCGAACAATATGTGATATTCAATCCAATTAATATTATTTATAACTATTTACTATATCTGTTTTTCGATCCACTCATAATCATAACCGTAACGGGTTATTTCGCCCAAAAGTGCAGGCGATCCTCAATATTTTGAGCTATCTCAAAACACCCTCTTGACTCATCTGTATAATATGCTATCATACTGGTAATGACCACATAACCTCATTACCTAATTAACAGGTGAGGCAAGAATTGAAAGATATTTCAGATAAAGAACTTCAGGAAGTGATCCACCGGGTCGTCAGCCGCGCGCTGGGCGTGAGCGACGCGCCGGCAGTTAAACCAGCCACTCAGCCTGAACAGCCTACCCCGGCCCCGGTTACGCCGGCGAAGGTCATCGCCATCGGCTCCGATCATGGCGGCTTCGCGATGAAAGAAATGATAAAGGCGTATCTGGCGGAGTTAGGCTGCCAGGCGCTGGATTGCGGTACGAATGACGGCAAGACCGCCGTTGATTACCCTGACTTCGCGCTGGCTGTCGCCGTAGCTGTAAAGGAAGGCAAAGCCTGGCGCGGCATTCTGGTGGATGGCGCCGGCATTGGCAGCAGCATGGCGGCCAACAAAGTCCCTGGCATCCGCGCTGCGCTGTGCTACGACTACGCCACAGCGGTCAACAGCCGTGAGCATAATGACGCCAATGTCCTGACGCTCGGCGCTGGATTGATCGGTAATAATCTTTGCAAACAAATTGTAAAAACCTGGATCGAAACCCCCTTTGCCGGCGGCAGACATCAGCCGCGAGTGGACAAAATCATGGCAATCGAGACCCGCTTTTCAAAAGGCTAACCCATGTTGAATCAGACAAACACGATTGAGAAACTGGTAGAGATCATCACCCGCGAAGTATTGATCGCGGTCGAAGAGGACAAGCTCGGCGCGCCTGCCCACCAGGAAGAATACTGCAAGGTGGATTGCGCTGACGGCATTTGCGTGCGAACCTGCTTCGACAAGGTCGGCAATGTCATCACTGCCGGCGCGGACCGGCTGAGCTCCAAGCTCGGCATCATCCCAGCGAACCTGTCGATTGCCAGCATGATCGATCACACCCTGCTCAAACCTGACGCGACCAAGGATCAGATCGCCCAACTCTGCTTCGAAGCGCGCAAGTACGGATTCGCGTCCGTCTGCGTCAACCCGGCCAACGTCGCCCTCTGCGCGGAATTGCTGCGTGGGACGAACGTCAAGGTTGCCTCCGTTATCGGTTTTCCTTTCGGCGCGACGACCACCAAAGTCAAGGTGCTCGAAACGGAAATCGCGACCACTCAAGGCGCGCATGAAGTGGACATGGTGATCAATATCGGCGCGTTGAAGAGCGGCGATACCGAACTGGTCGCGCGCGACATTAGTGAAGTGACCCGTGCGGCGCATCGCAATGGCGCGCTCGTTAAAGTCATCATTGAAACTGCACTGCTGACCAATGAAGAAAAAGTGACCGCCAGTCTGCTCTCGAAGGAAGCTGGCGCGGATTTTGTGAAGACTTCGACCGGCTATGCAGGCGGCGGCGCGACGGTTGAGGATGTAGCCTTGATGCGCCGGGTCGTCGGGCCCGAAATGGGCGTCAAGGCATCCGGCGGGGTTCGCACGGCTGAGGACGCGGACAATATGGTCAAGGCAGGCGCGACCAGAATCGGTGCCAGCGCCAGCGTCAAGATCGTCCAGGGCGAAGGTTCGGCCAAGAGCTCTGACAGCGCCGCGAAGGGATATTAAGGGAGGCACTATGCTGATTGCCCGCGTGATCGGGACGACCGTCTCGACGATAAAAGATGAAAAACTGGTCGGCCGCAAGCTGCTGATCTGCCGTCCAACAGACGAATTCGGAGAAGCAAGCGGCAAGCCCTATGTCGCCATTGACACGCTCGATGCCGGCATCGGCGATCTGGTGCTGACTGCTGCTGGTTCCAGCGCGCGTCAGACCACGATCACGAAAGACACCCCCGTCGATGCCGTCATCATGGGCATCATCGATTCATTGGAAGTTGACGGCAAGACCACCTTTCGGAAGTAGCTATTACGATGGATGCTGATCTGCTCTCGATTCAGGAAGCGCGCGATCTCGTCGCCCAGGCGCAAGCCGCCCAACGCATATGGGCGAAAACCAGCCAGGAGGATGTTGACCGGGTGTGCGCCGCGATGGCTCGCGTTGCCTTTGAAGAATCTGCCCGTCTGGGTCAGATGGCGCATGATGAAACCGGCTATGGTGTTCCTGAACATAAACGGCTCAAGAATGAGCTGGGTTCGCGCATGGTCTGGGAAAGCATCCGGGATATCAAGACGTGCGGTGTGATTAGGTCGGATGAGACCAGGGGGATCGTAGAAATCGCCTCCCCTGTCGGTGTTGTTGTGGCGCTTACGCCCAGCACCAACCCGACCTCCACGGTCATGTTCAAAATCCTGATCTCGGTCAAGGCGCGCAATGGCATCATCATTTCGCCTCACCCCAGCGCGGTCAAGTGCTGTGTAGAAACGACCCGCTTGATGGCGAACGCCGCAGTCGCCGCCGGCGCTCCCGCAGGATTGATTGGCATTCTGGAACGAGTGACCCTGGCCGGCACACAGGAATTGATGGGCCACAAAGCAACTTCATTAATTCTGGCAACCGGCGGAACCCCCATGGTTCGCGCAGCCCATTCGGTGGGCAAACCAGCGTATGGCGTAGGTCCCGGCAATGTTCCCGTTTATGTTGACCGCAGCGCGGACCTGGCACAGGCAGCCAGACTGATTGTGGCGAGCAAGGCGTTCGACAATTCGACCATCTGCGCGACCGAGCAATCCGTAGTCGCTGACCGGGTCATCGCGCCGCAACTGCGCGCGTTGATGGAGAGCGAAGGCGCATACTTCGTCAATCCGCAGGAAAGCAAAGCGCTGGCTGGGTTGCTGTTCACAGAGAGCCTGGCAATGAACCCCGCGACTGTTGGCAAATCACCGCAGACATTGGCCGCTATGGCTGGTTTTTCAGTCCCGGCGCACGCGCGCATTCTCGTGGCTCCTTTGGCCTCCGTCGGCAGGAGCGAGCCGCTTTCCGCGGAAAAGCTGACCACTGTTCTGGGGTGGTATGAAGCTGACGGCTGGGAAGCCGGTTGCGAACGCTGCCTCGAGCTGATCGCTTTTGGCGGCAAAGGGCATAGTCTTTCGATTCACGCTCAGGATGAGAAGGTGATCCTCGCCTTCGGTCTTGAGAAACCCGTCTTCCGCATCCTGGTCAATACCATGGCATCGCTGGGCGCTGTCGGTGTCACCACGGACCTGATGCCCTCGCTGACACTGGGTGCAGGCGGCGTGGGCGGATCGATCACCGGCGACAATGTCACGGTTTATCACATGTTCAACGTCAAGCGCATTGCCTATGGTACCAAAGCGCCCGTGCCGGAAGCACTGAATGCCGGCAATAAAAACTTCGGTTATTCTCCGCAGCAGATTGAAGCTGTGGTGAGACAAGTAGTGGATGAAATACTCAAATCAAGGAGTTTCTAAAAGGAGATTGAAATGGCACTAGATACTGCACTTATCGCATTAGGTATGGTTGAAACCAAAGGGCTAGTCGGCGCTGTTGAAGCGGCTGATGCCATGGTCAAGGCAGCCAACGTTGTCCTGCTCGGTTCCGAGTATGTCGGCGGCGGATTTGTTACCGTGATGGTTCGCGGTGATGTCGGCGCTGTCAAGGCAGCAACTGACGCTGGCGCAGCTGCCGCCAAGCGCGTCGGCGAACTGGTTTCAGTCCATGTCATCCCCCGCCCGCATTCAGATGTCGAGATGATCCTGCCCACTCAGAGCAAGGGTTCCATCGGCGGCCGTCAGACAGAAGCCAAGAAATAAGATCGGAATCGCATGCCGCAGTTGAGGCAACTTCACCAGGGTATCGGCCTGGAGGAATATCTGAACCGCGCCAGGGAAGTCATCCTGCCAACACATCTTACCGCGCAGGCCAACCCCGTGGACGCCGGTTCAGGTGACCTTCTGACCGGAGTGGACCTTGGGACAGCCTACCTGACGGTGGTGGTCCTCGATGAACGCGGTATGCCTTTAGCCGGCGAGTATCAATTCGCGCAGGTTTCGAGGGATGGACTGGTGGTCGATTTTATTGGCGCGGTAGACAGGCTGAAAGAGATCAAGTCGCGCCTGGAAGCACGGCTTGGCAGAAGCCTGACGCATGCTGCCAGCGCGTATCCGCCAGGCGTCCCGCTCAGCGAAGTCCGGTCGACGGGCTATGTGCTGGAGAGTGCCGGATTGGCATGCTCAGGCTTGCTGGACGAACCCACAGCCGCCAACAATGTTCTGCAACTGAAATCAGGCGCCATTGCTGATATCGGCGGCGGTACAACTGGCGTGGCAGTCATCCAGGATGGCGAGGTTGTGCACACGTATGACGAACCATGCGGTGGCACGCATTTCAGCCTGGTGATCGCCGGAGCTCAGGACATCCCCTTTGAGGAAGCCGAGCAGATCAAGCTGAACCCCGCCCGACAGCCGGCGCTGTTTTCATCGCTGAAGCCAGTGATGGAGAAAGTCGGCGCAATCATCCTGAGGGCGACACAAGGCTACGACGTGCCGCATCTGACCCTGGTGGGAGGCGCGAGCGCCTTTCCGCGCATGGCAGAAGTGGTCAGTCAGTACACGGGCATACCAGCCAGCGTTCCATCGACGCCTTTGTTTGTCACACCGCTTGGCATTGCACTTCACGATAAAAGTTAGGAGTTTTTATGGCAGATCAATTTTCACTTCGCGTTTACTCTTACATTGACCGCATGCAGGCGCAATATGCCGCTTTTGTTGGTACTGTCACCCAGGGTGACCTGCCGACCGAAGGCATGGCAGCCTTGTATGTTGAGGTCGCGCCCGGCAACGAAGTCTTCAAGCTGGTTGACATCGCTGTCAAAGCGACTGAAGCCAAACCTGGCGCGCAAATCGTCGAACGCGAATTCGGTATGTTCGAAGTGCATTCCCATAACCAGGCGGCTGTGCTCGAAGCAGGTGATGTGGTACTGAATCGCCTGGGGTTGGACCGCGTCAATCGCATCAAACCATCGATTGCCTCGATTCAGGTTATCACCCGAGTGGATCCCTATCAGGCGCAATTGCTCAACCGCTTCCGCCGCGGTTCAATGATCGTGCCCGGCGAGACGATGTTGGTGCTTGAATGCGCCCCTGCGGCTTACATAAATTTTGCGGCGAATGAAGCTGAGAAAAAAGCCAATATCAAGATCGTGCACATCTCATCCGTCGGGCGTTTTGGACGCATGTGGCTGAGCGGCTCGGAAGCTGAAATCATCACCGCTCGCGACGCTGCGGTTGAGGCGCTTGAATCTCTGGACGGCATCGCCGGCTAGGAGGTTGAATGGCGAAGACATTTTATACTGAACACGAAATCGAAGATCTCTTCAAGAGCGGCATCACCCGCCTGGACATCAATGACGATGTCGTGCTGACCGGTCTCGCTTATGAGAAGGCAGTCAAACTCGGCATGCAACTGGTCAAGGAGCCTGAGATCCCGGTCAAAAAACCTTTTCTGACCGATCACAGCGCCAGCCCCGCTGCGCAATACACCGGAAGCCCGCTGCGCCAGACCGCTGAGCATCATGGTCAGTGTCCGCACTGCGCGCAATCCAAGCCGGCTGACCTGCACGCGCGCATCAAAGCTGCCGTAGTTGCCAAACTAGGCACAGGCATCGATCAGGCTATGCTGGATAGCATCATCAGCCGTATCCTGGCGCAACTAAAGGTCTAGCAGATCATGCTCTTCGGCCATGTCCACGGAACCGCTATCTCGACCCTCAAATACGAGGGGCTTGAAGGCGTCAAGTTGCTGATTGTCCAGCCTTTGAACAACCGGCTGGAGCCTGTTGGCGCATTGGCTGTTGCCGCTGATACCGTGATGGCCGGCCCCGGCGACTTATGCGTCATGGCGCGTTCGCGGGAAGCAGCGTTAGCGATGCCCGAGATTACATTCGTGCCGGTCGACCTGGCAATTACAGGGATCGTGGACGAGCTTGACCTGACCCAGCTTGAAAATGGGGAGTTCATCCTGCGGGATGGATTTCAGAGGTTTGCCTGATGATACTGGCGCGCGTGACAGGCACAGTCGTGACGACGATCAGCCATCCGGATTATAAAAACCGGCGCATGCTGGTGGTTCAGCCCATGCTGATGGATGGTGACAAAATCAGCGATGACTTCATCGCGCTGGACAATACCAATGCCGGCATTGGCGATGTGGTCATCATCAATCGCGAAGGCAACGGCAACCGGCAGGTAACGAACAATCCAAATGGTTGCGTAAACTCGCTGATTGTCGCTATTGTCGATTCAACCTATACCGAATCCGATTTCTAATTCCTTGATAAAAACAAAGAAGAACCTGACTGTTGTCAGGTTCTTCTTTGTTTGATATATCGTCAGATTACAGGCGCAGCACGTTGAGCTTGCTTTCCATCCTGCGAGCCATGACCTGTCGCAGATGCTCTTTCTCTTCCTTCAGCACAATGCCGAAATCGGCTAACGCGCTGTCTGGGTAGAGGGTCAGCAGTTCTTCAACATACAGCACAGCATCACGTTCCGCCTGTTCGGCGATCGCAAAGACAGCGTCTTTGTCTTTTAATCTGGCAACTTTCTTGAGAACCTTGTCGATGTCTTTGAGACCATTGTTCTCGATCAGCAGATCCAGATACTGACCCTGCTTCTCAGTGATTGCGACCTCGAGGCCTTTGTTGGCTGAATGTTTCTCAAGAAGTTTGGTATAGATTTTATAATGCCTGTCTTCGTCCTTTGCTAGTTTCTCGAAAAACTTCCCGCCAATTGCTGCGTCTTCGGCGAGCTTGCGATAGAAAACTGCAACGTTCTTTTCATTATCTGCCATCATCTTAAAGAATTCAGTACCATCCCATTGCTTTGCCATCATTTCCCTCCAGTCAGGTCTAAATTAAAATTACGTGTGTATGTTAAATAATATATCAACGCGGGCATAGAGTCAACCAGAATGTGACAATTTCTCTGAAATTAGTGTATTACTCCGACAAATGTTTGGAAATTAATTTCTCGCTGGTCAGTTTATAATTGGTCTAACTACCCAATCAAAAAATTATGAACAGTACCGTCCAACCCTTCCCCGAAAATCTGAACATCGCCGTTTTGGTCCCCGCGTATAACGAAGCCAAAATGATCGGCAGTGTCCTGCTCTCGCTTAAGCAATATCCGCTCACGATCCTGGTGGTAGATGACGGCTCAACCGACAGCACCAGCGAGATCGCACGGGCTGCCGACATTGAAGTACTACGGCTTGACATGAATCAGGGCAAGGGTGCGGCGCTCAACAATGGTCTGTCGCATCTGAAGCGTCTGAACCCGGATATCGTCGTCCTGATCGATGCCGATGGGCAGCATCTGCCGCAAGAGCTGCCGGCATTGCTGCAGCCGGTCGTCGCCGGTGAGGCTGACATCGTTGTCGGTTCACGATATCTCAACAACACCTCCAACACACCCGTACACCGGCAAGTCGGGCATAAGCTGATCAATACCGCCACCAGCCTTCCGACCGGTATCTCCATCAGCGATTCGCAAAGCGGTTATCGCGCGCTCTCACGCAAGGCGATGAACCTGATGCGTTTCAGCTCGAAGGGATTTTCCGTCGAATCCGAAATGCAGTTTCTGGCAAAAGAGCATGGCCTGAAAATGGTCGAAGTTCCAATCACCATTGAATACTCCGGCAAGGAGAAACGCTCCGCCTTCTCACAGGGCAGCAGCGTCTTGAACGGCATCCTGAGTCTGGTCGGTCAATATCGGCCGTTACTGTTCTTCGGTCTGCCCGGATCACTGATGATGCTGGCAGGTGTGTTGCTGGGCGTTTACGTCATCCAGCGCTACCGCGAAGTGCAGCAGCTTGCGACCGGCTATACCATGCTGACCCTACTCCTGATCCTGATTGGCTTCTCCCTGCTCTCGACCGGCATCACCCTGCACTCCATACGCGCCTGGCTGGTCGGCTACTATCCACGCGAAAAAACGAATGACAGCAGCGAGTAATCAGACACATCATGACGCGTGCATCAATCATCATCGTCTATTACAACCGATATCAGCTCTTACTCGATACCCTCAATTCCTTAAAACCAACCCTCTCTGACCAGGATGAAGTTATCCTGGTTAATAATGACTCACCTGAAGGACACCAGGAAGATCTGCCCCGTGATTACCCCTGGGTCAAGGTGATCAATTCTGATAAAAATCTGGGCATCAGCGGCGGGAATAACCTGGGCGTCTCTCAGGCGTCCGGCAAATATCTGGCTTTCATCAACCCTGATACGATACTCACCGAGGGCTGGCTGGACGCTTTGATTACCAGGCTGGAAAGCTCACCGAAAATCGGAATGGTCACCTCGCGCCTGGTACTCAGGCGGAAGCCGCAGACGATGAACGCTGCCGGCAATGACATGCATGTTTCTGGTCTCACTATGTGCCGCGGCATGGGTGACCCCCTCACGAACCATGACGAGTCAGCGACGGTCACCGCCGTCTCAGGCGCGTCGTTTGTCATCAGCACCGAATTTTACAAGCACATCGGCGGGTTTGACGACAACATCTTCCTATATATGGAAGACAGCGATCTATCATTGCGCTGCCGGCTGGCTGGTAAATCGATTGTCTATGAACCCGCGTCACTGGTCAATCACGACTACGAACTGACGTTCGGTCCGAACAAGACCTTCCTTCAGGAAAGTCACCGCTACTATATGCTGGGGAAAAATTACCGCCGCGCCACGCTGCTCTTCATGCTGCCCATCCTATTTACGGCAGAGCTCGTCACCTGGGGGTACATGCTGCTCAGAGACCGGAAACATCTCGGGAATAAAGCCATAGCCTATCGCTGGCTCCGGGAGCATCGTCCGCTGATCAACTCAATGTACAGGCAGACGCAGCCGATCAGACAGGTGACTGACAGACAATTAATTCTCGGGAACACTCACCGTCTGGACTATGGGCAAACCGGCGCGGGGCTTGTGACAAGCGTGGCTCACGTCGTCTTTGACACGCTGTTCCTGATCTTGAAATATTTAACTCTCGTTTTTATCTGGTGGTAATCTCAGCTTTCAGATCTCTCAGCAATTGGGTGTGAGCCTCCACCCGCCACAGAGACGTGATTTTTCCCCAGGCGCTTTGATTCATAAAGTGCCTCGTCTGCCGCGTCCACGATTTCAGCAGCCGTCTTACCCGGTTCCCACTGCGCGATGCCCATGCTGACTGTCAGTTTAATCGGCTGGTTATTGACCATAATCGCCTCATTTTGCCACCTGCGCATGATACGCACCGCGACTTCTGCAGCCCTGGCCGCGTTGGTATTCGGCAGCAGAACAGCAAATTCATCACCGCCGAACCTGAAGCCAAAATCACCGTTGCGTGTGTTGGAATGGATGACCTGGGCAACGATCTTTAGGGCACTGTCACCAATCAGGTGACCATGCTCGTCATTGATGGTTTTGAAATTGTCAATATCCATCATCATGATAGAAAATGGATGTTTTGTTGCCGCGGAATTCGACATCAGGTCTTTCAGGACCGCTTCGAAATTGCGTTTTGTTTTCAACCCCGTCAGGTAGTCAACATTGATATGCCTGTTGCGGTGGTCAATGAAAGCAGCCACAACAATCAGCAGCAGAATAGTCACGATGAGCTGGATGACAACCAGGATCCGCGCTAGGCGCAGGAGCAGCGTATTGATGTATTCCGCTGAATAATCTACGCCAACCAGACCGAGAAATTCACCTGTATCTTTGTGTTTGATCGGCGCGAAACCGGTGATGAATGTGCCCCAGACCGGGTCCGAAAGCAAATCAGTAGCCATGGGAACGCCAGATTCGATGACCTGAGTTTCCTCCTCCTGTAACGCGTCAACCGAACCAATTGGGGAAAAATCCTCCGAGGTCATTGGCTCGCCGTCAAGAATATAAACCGCCTCCGTGTCAGAAATCGGCATTTCTGTATAAACATAATCAGCATTGATGGATTCACGGATTCCCTTGAAGATCGACAACATCTCCATGTAGTAGTCGTGATCATAGGAACCAGCTTCATAATCCTTGACATCAATCAGCTTTTTATAGTTGTCACTGTCATAGCTTAGAAAGGCGGCAATGCTGATCGCTACGCTCGAAGCCTCTTTTTTCGCTTCGCCAACGAGCATTGTTTTAACACTGAGGTAAAACATATAACTGGGGACGGTGAGCAGTGCCAGAACAACAATCGAACCAAGAACTATTAGTATGTAGCGTTGGATTTTTCGATATTGCACGAGCTAAACCTCACGTAAAGTACCGCTGAACGTTTTTGTCCGTATTCGTTATTTAATATATCAAAATTATGCAAAATTGAGACAATTTTTATCCAGTTTTTATACTTATTTGATTATACCAAGTACAAGCTGAGCGGGCTTTCGATCGCGAGTGTTCATTCATGTATATCGAAATGTCCCTATCCCCTGTTAAGCAATTTCAGCACGCCGCTGCTGGCAGCGACAATCATGACGGCGCCGATCAGGTTGGACAGCAATGAGGTCCAGATGAAGGTAAACATCGGGACACGGTACACCCCTGCCGCGACGCTGACGAGTTTAGGCATCAACCAGGGCAGCGTCCGGACAGCGAGCAGAAAAATCGGCGATGATACGGGCAATTTGCCGAGATTGAAAGGCAGCCTTGCCTTGCGTTCTTCGAAATCCGCCAGGTCACCAATGTTCCTGCCGATATAGTATTCAGTCAATGCGGCGAGTGTATTGCCCAATGCCGCGAAGATCAGCGCGTAAACCGGCCCCTTCCAGGCGAATATCAGCAGCGTTACAGGCTCTGACGGGATAACTGTAAAACCGAGAATGACATAGAAGCCGAGAAAAATTAACCAGCCCAATTTTTCGTTGGCGTCGAAGAAACTTTTCAATTCCGCGATGTCAAAATTGAGTGAGATCACAATGCCGAGAATACCGATCACAACCAGTGGGATGATCTTGCGCCACTTCTGGCTGCTGACCTGGTTCAGGGCGCTCATCTAATTGAAGGCTCTCCAGTAGGAAAACATCTTTCTGGCGATCGGCTTGCTTGAGGCTTCCATCATGTCAGTCGCTATCCTGATCGACGAATCAGCATGCCCCGCAGCGCGCGAGTTACGGGCGTAGCGAGCCATGCTTTCGCTGGCTGGCGCGAGCAATTCATTCAATATCCGCTCAAACTCTGAGGTCGATTTAACCAGGATGCCCACGCCCCGATCATGGACGAATTTCACATTGCCTTCTTCCTGACCGGGCAAATAATCGATCAGCACCATTGGCAAACCCGCTGCCATCCCCTCCGAGACGACCAATCCGCCCGCCTTGGTGATCAAAACGTCTGCGGCTCTCATCCACTCCGGAACATTGTTCACAAAATTGCGAATGTGAATCGGAAAAGTCCAGCGCTGTTGTGTCAGCTCGAAGAAGAGATCATCATCGCCGCCGGCAATCGCGACCAGTTCAAAATTATGGCGCACCAGATTCAGGCTTTGAAGATAAGGCAATGCGCCCCGGACACGTTTGCTGCCGATAAACAGCAGTGTGGTTTTTCCAGGGTCAAGCCCCAGGTCACGTTTTATTTCTGCTTTGGCGCGATTATCATCAGCAAAAAATGGATCGACAGGGATGCCGCTGACAGCGATCTTACGGGCGTCAACGCCGTTCTCAATCGCTTCCCGTCTGACCTGATCTGAAGCAACATAGTATTGGTCTGGCAGGCTGCTGAACCACAAGAGGTGCAGATCGGCCAGATCAGTGACAACCGTGAAGAGCGGCAGGTTGATATTCAACTTCGTGATCGCCGCGCCCGCAGGCGCGTTGAACCATTGATTGGTCGTGACGATCACCTCAGGGTGATGGCGATTGATCAGGTCCTGAATATTTTTTTGTAACAGAAGCGCGACGGTGTTTTCGATCAGAACGCTGGTTGTTTTTAAATTGCTGATGTCGTAAACAAAGCGGTAAAACCCAGCGTGATTGATAACATTATTATCGTAGTCCGTTTCACCCTTACGAATGAAGAACGGTGTGCCGCTCTCAGCCAAAGGGTTGCAAACAACGGTGTTTGCCTGTCTTGGGTAATGCGTCTCTATTGCTTTTGCGATCGAATTCGCGGCGCTCCGGTGACCGAAGCCGGAGTCGCCGGTCAGAATCAAGAATCTCTTTTTTCTTAAGAAGTTTGCCATAGTACAACCTCAACGTGTAATCAGCCGCGGATAATTATAACTGTCAGGGAACAGTCGATTCAGGTTGTCGCTATAGGAGAAAAGGCATATTTATCTACTGCGCCTCTACTCCATTTTCCTGAACCAATAACGTTTCAAGCCAACGAGAGGTTCCTGAAGTTGGCGTGCACGAGGCGCAGTAACCGCAATTATTTGAACGTCTGAATAATGTGTTGAATGTTGCTAGCGAACTTCGACCAGCACCGCGTGAACAACCACGCGGGAGAGATATTCTCCGGTCGCCTGATCAAAGTCTTTGCAGGTGATCAGGGTCAGCCAGGTGTTGTTTCTGTAGTCCAGTACCGAGAAGTCCTGCGGCGCCACGACCTTGTTCTCTCTGACCTCATACACGTACTCGCCGCCGAAAGCCTGCACGATAATTTGATCGCCCCAGCTCAGCGACTTCAGGTCAGCAAACGGACCCGCCTTACCCCAGGCATTAACCGCATGACCAACGATCACGCTGTTGCCCTGCGTGGTCGGAAAAGCGGTGCCGGCCAGATAGCCAGCTCTGGATGCCAGCCAATTCACATCCCATGAATGTTCTTCAAAGGGTATCCCGACAACTTCCATGTTCTGAGCCAGCCTGGGAATCAGCAGTTGAACACCGCCAGTCTCATGAAACGCTCTGGAATCTTCAAGCGGCGGGAGCTTGGTCTCGACCCCCGGTGCAAAACCGGTCTGAGGAATCTTAAGCGGATCCAGCTTGAGCGCCGACGACAGTTCCTCTTCCTCTTCGATAATGAGGGCATTCAGTGAAAGCGACGTGGTCACAGACAGATTTTCGACGCTGCTGAGCGTCGCTGTGTTGGTGATCTGCCCTAGGTCAATGTCCCGGGAAGTAACCGCGTAAACGCCCGTGCAGACCATTTCCGCTCCCTGTGCCAGAACATCACTCGGACATGTAATCGCGGACTTGAGCGAATCGGTCACGCGCACCTCGTGAGCGGTGCCAACGCCGGTGTTCATGATTCGATATGTGAAATGCAGCAGTTGCCCGGCGAATGAGTATGTGGCTTCCCGCACGCTCATCGCGAAGGTCAGGGTAGGCGTCAGCAAACTGGTTGTGACCGCGTCCTGGATGGGGGTGTTCTGGTCGCTGCCAGAGTAGGCGGTATTGGTATAGTTCTCAGTGGCAAACTCGGAGGAAGTGACGACATGCGTCGCTTTGCAAACCACCTTTGCCCCTGGCACAATCGAGCCGGGCAATGCCGGATCGCAACTCAGGATGTCCGCGCCATCATCGGTCAGATATACATTTTCTTGCGTGACTTTGCTGGCATTCGTCAGGATGATGTCGTAGTAGATCGTATCATCCACGCCGTAAGGTCCGAAACTGGTCACAACTTTGTCCAGCAGCAGCCCATTGCGTAAATTGACCGCGACCGAATCTGTGATCGCCGGGGTCTCCAGGCTATCCGCAATGGCTGTGTTGTTGTAATTTTCCTGCTTGAAGTCTGCCGCCGTCAGCAGGTGTTCTGCCTGACAGGTGATGCTTTGACCAGGGTTCAGTGTGGCAGGCAAAGAGCAAGACGTACTATCGATGATCGCGCCCAGATCGGTAACTGAAACCTCTGTCAGGATCACATCGCCGATGGTTTCAGCCACCAGCTCATAGGTGATGCTATCACCGATCTGGTATGGGCCTATGCTGGTCACTGTTTTCTCCAGGCTCAAATTCGCGCTGAGTGGAACCTTAACTTCCGCGGAGAAGACACTTGTCTCCAGCTCGAGGGCTGAAGCCGATGCCTGGTTTGTAAAACTGCCGGCGTTGATATCTTCCACGGTGATAACATGGGTCGCGTCGCAAATCAGACTGGTGTTGTAGCCTAGTGTCGCTGGAACCGTGCTCCTGCAGCTTTGGATCTCAGCATAATCGTCGTTGGGAATGACGTGATTTAATGATGCGGCAGCGTTGTTGGTGATGACAATCTCATAGGTTAGTGTGTCACCTACCTGATAGGGACCCTGGCTGGTGACCGTCTTTGCGACGGTCATATCGCGCGTCAGATCAAATGTGGCTATCGCGGTCGAACCGATGAGCGGCGTCCGGTCGCTGACGGCCGTTGCGGTATTGTCGTAGCTGCCTGAGTCGTACTCGTATTGCGTGATCGTATGCTTGAGATTACAGGTAAATTCTTCACCTGGATCCAGGATGTTCTTAAAACTCGGGCATGGTTTCGGATTAAGTGTTGCTTTAGGATCCAGAAGAATAATATTATCAAGGGTGATATTCCCTGTATTCCGGATCGTAATACTGTATTCGATGGTATCCCCTGGAATAAACGCCTTGGGATTGGTGATGATTTAATCCAGGAACAACGACGGATTCTGGACAAAAGTGATTGTTTTTTGTGCCTGAACTTCATTGATCTGATCAGCGTTTGCCCTCGCGATGTTTACATAGCTGCCATTATTGATGTCCGCCTGTGTCACCGTATGGAAAGCCGAACAGGTGATAACTGCCGGGGCAGCAGCGCTTCCGGGATCGAGCGGGTCTGTTAGCGGCTTACTGCAGTTGGCGATCGTATCGCCATCTTCCTGGAGGCTCAGGCCGGTCAAAGTCACGTTACCCGAATTCTGCAAGGTAATCCTGTACTCGATCACATTCCCGACGACATATGGGCCGGTACTTACTTCTTCCTTCGTGATATCGAGCTTGGGATTTTGTGCGAAGGGGACAGTCACCTGTGAGTAAACCGGCTGGGTGAAATCAGTGTCAAGCGATGCGATATTTGTCAGCGCGCCGGCGTTGATGTCACTCTGGGTGACATCATGATAGAGATAACATGTACCTGTTTGACCCGGATACAACCGCGCAGTCAGTGGAGGATCACAAACATCCATCACCGCCTTCTCGTCGACAAAAACCGGATCCCCAAGGCTGACATTGCCTGTGTTCTCGACTGCAACCGAAAATACGATCCGGTCGCCAAGAACGAATGGACCCGTGTTGAATACCGACTTCAGTACCGTCACACCAGGCGTTTGCAGCAGAGGTGTTGTCACACTTGAACTCTCAAGATTGGTTCGGTCGGTATCGATGGTAGCTGTATTAATGACACTGCCCCGGTCAATGTCTGACTGCGTCACTATGTGTGACGCATTGCAGGTCACTTCAGCGCCAGGTGCCATTGAAGCCGGAAAAGTGCAATTGTGGGTCGCGTTCAGATCAGTAAACAGGATGCCTGAAAGTGTGACGTTGCCGGTGTTCTTGACAAAAATTTGATAATTGATGCTCGAGTTCAGCACGTAGACGATATTGTCAGGGTTTTGCTCGGTCTTAGTGAGCGTGACTGCCGGGTTTTGCGTAAAGGTGACCAGCCGCTGCGCGGTGACAAGAGGCGTCTGATCGCTGTCGATCGTGGCGATATTAAGATAGTAGCCGCGATCCAGATCTGCCTGGGTGATCGTACGCGTCGCGGTGCAGGTGAAACTAGCCGCAGGCGCAAGCGTCGCAGGGATGGTACATCCGCTGATTGTTGCGGTGGCATCCACAAGTTGCAGGTTATCCAGCGTCGTGTCGCCGGTATTGGTAATAACCAGGTCAAAAGTAACTGCGCCATCCACGAGGTTGGACTGCGTAACGATAGTCTTTGTAATTTCTACATTCGGATGCTGTATGACAGGGACCTGAACGACCTGGCTGTCCGGCTGTGTCTGGTCACTGTCGGCGATCGCCTCATTCAGATAACTCGCCTCGTCGACATCGTACTGGTTGATCGTATGCGCAGCGGTACAGGTCAGCGAAGCCCCCGGCGCGAGCGTCGCGGGCAGCGTGCAGCCGGAAATGACCGCGGTCGCGTCTGTCACGTTCACATTAGTCAGAGTGGTGTTGCCATCATTCCTGAATGTCAGCTCGAAGGTTACGTCCTGTCCGAATGAATAAGGTCCGGTTGAAGTGACCGTTTTCGTGAAGGTCAGCAGGTTGGTTTGCGGGATGATCGCTACGGCCAATGACTGATCGGTCACTGTCTGAGTAGAGTTAAGTACCGTTGCGCTCGCATAGACTTCATTGATCATCGTGCCGGCGTCAATGTAATTCTGGGACACAACATGCTCGACTTCACAGACGAAAGATTCTTCCGGCGCAAGTGGGCCAACTAAAGCACCCGCAGGACAGGTGAGCGTTGCGTCTGGGTGGGATTCAACCAGCACAATGTCCTCAATAGAGTTTGTACCATCATTGGTGACGGTGATACTGAATGTGACAACACCGACATCGACCAAGTATGGCCCAGTGGAAGTGGTGACTTTCTCCACGAGAATACCTGGATTCGGCGTAAACCGGGACCTTACTGTAGCGCTGACCGCGGCTGTTTCAGCGCTGTCAGCAATGGCAACATTTGTATAGAAGAATCCGTCTATATCCGACTGGGTGATCGTGTGGTGCGCGGTGCAGACGAAACTTGCACCCACGGGCAGACGCGTAGGCAAAGTGACCGGTTGAGGAACAACCTCGGTGGTTAAACAGCTATCGAGAATAGCCATATCATCGACCAGGGTGACAACATTAAGTGTCACATCGCCGCCATTGCTGACGGTAATTTTGTACGTCAGGTCATTCCCAACCACATATGGATCAAGCGTGGTTTCCTCTTTTACGATGTTTAGAATCGGATGGGTTTCGAAGGGGATATCAGCCGCGTTCACGATCTTCAACGGTGTCTGATCGCTATTACCGTAAACCGTATTCATGTAATGGGTGGCGTCGAAATCATCCTGGGTGACAGTATGCGCTACCTGACAAACCATGCTGGCGTTCGGCGCGAGCGTCGCGGGCATGGCTGGCAGACAACTGCTAATGGTGGTGCCGGGATCCGTGATGTAGGCGTCCGTCAGCGTGACTGTTCCGTCATTGGTCAGTTTTACCTCATAGCTGATCACGTCGCCGACGCTATATGGACCGGTGCTGGTTTCGATCTTGGTTAATGCCAACGAGGGGTGCTGTTCAATGGTCGCGGTTTCCGAAGCGGTGGCAGGTACTGCCTGGACCGAGTCGACTTCGGCGTAGTTTATAACCGAGCCATTGTCCACGTCAAGCTGCGTGACCACGTATTCTGCGTTGCAGGTCATTGTTGCTTTTGGCGCGAGGCTGGAAGTGTTGGCAGGAGTGCAGCCTGTAATCGTTGCTTTGTCATCCGTGATCGTGACATTATCGAGGGTGATATTACCAGTGTTTGTCGCAACCAGAGAATAAGTGATCGTTGAATCGAGTTTGTACGGACCGGTATTAGTTATGGTCTTTAGCAACGAAACGGATGGATATTGCTGGAATAGCACCTCAGCGGTATCGGTAACTGCTGCTGTCTGACCACTGTCTGCCGTGGCAGTGTTGAGGTGATTGCCCTCGTCCAGGTCGATTTGCTCAATCGTATGGGTAGCCGTACAGGTAAGGCTCGCACCAGGCGCCAGATTGGCAGCCAGTTTAGCCGCGCAGTCCGTGGAAAGCGTCGCCGCACTGTCGACCAGTTCCAGACCTGTCAGGGTGACATTGCCGGCATTGGTGAGGGTCAGGTCATAAACCATCACCCCGCCAACGACATTGCCGCCGGCGTTGGTAACAACTTTGTCGAGCCTCAGATCAGGGTTCTGCAAAAACGTAACCGTATGCGAGGCTTCGATCAGAGCAGTACGTGAACTCAGGCCGGTCACGCGGTTGATATAAACGCCGCGGTCAATATCATCTTGCACAACCGTATGCGATGCGTCGCAAGTGATGATTCCACCGGGAGGCAGCGGGGCTGATGGCAATGGAGAACAATTTGACAAATTACCTGTCGTTTCGCTGATGACAATATTATTCAGTGTGATGTTGCCGGTATTGGTAAGCGTGATCTGATAGGTGATCAGCGTATTATTTTTGACATCATATGGCCCAACCGAGGTCTCTGTTTTTGTCAGCGACATGGAGGGTGTCTGGATGAATGTGACGGTCTCAGTATCTGAAACAGGATTCGTCTGCGAGCTGTCTGTTGTCGCGGTATTGGAATAAAAGCCGGCATCCACATCTGCCTGAGTGACGGTATGCGTGCCGGTACAGGTGATCGTCTCACCAAGGTACAAGGGTGTTGGCAGAGTTTTCGAACAGGTAAAGTTGTCGAGACCCGGATCCGCCACCGTCACCCCGGTTAAGCCCAGGTTGCCGACGTTCTGTACGACAACCTGATACCTGATGACATTATTATTCGTGACATCATAGGGGCCGGTACTGGTGACCGTCTTGTCAATTGACAGTTCAGGCGCCATCGTAAAAGCGTGGTCCTCAACCTCGCCAAAATTTTGCAAGCCGTTTGGATCGAGCACATATTCCATCAGGTAACCGTATCTGAGCCGTATATAAGTCGGACCCGGGACAATGGCTGCATCCACGGGAATCGCGAAATCAAGAATAGCCTGACCGTTGACGCACTGAACGGGACCATTGATTGCTGTGCCGCCGGCATCAAAAGAGTAGTTGCGGTTGCGATCGATCCAGCCATGAACGTAACCAGAGCCATTACAGGTGACCGGAAGCCTGTAAACAAAATCTGTGCCATTGCTGACCAGGTCGAATGATTGGACAACCCCAATGCCATCCTCATCGTCCATGATGCCAGTAACGTCATCACTGTCTGCTGCCACATTCGGAACAACATCCCAGCCGTCCGCATCAACATACGTGCCAAGAAAATCGCTGACCGGCAGCGTCGGCGCGGACATGATAAAAGTGGATTCCATGATGTTCTTGTTGTTACCGTTATATAGCGTGTCATCGCTGAGCTTGAAGGGGAAAAAATTTGCTGCCGGCAAATACCCAGCGGCATCAGAGGTATCAATGTTGTAAGGCAGCAAGCCGATCGCCATGGAGGCGTAGCCGGTATTACCCGTCGCCGGGTCTACTTTTGAAGGGCTCAAAGTGATATTGGCTGTCACCTGTCTGTTCGTACCCACATAAGCGGTTGGAGCGAACTCGAGCACACCACCGCCAAGCGGTCCGAAATTCGCGGGGTCAGAGGGTGATGGACAAGCGGTCAGTGAAGTTGTGCCTGCCTGGAGAGTGACCGACGTGCCGTTACCATTCAGCCACACCTGGTAGGCACGACCTGTGCAGGTGCCGCCTACCGCGCGGTCCGTGATAAACCACTCGCCTTCACCCGCGATGGAGATATTGTCCTTGCCTGTGAGTTGTTCGGAGTCGGCGAAAACAAAGCCCGGCAGGTCAAACGGCACGCCGCCGAGTGTCGCTGAACAGGTGATATCGAAGCTGACCTTCTCACCTGGATTCGCGTTGATAATGCCATTGACGAGCGTGTTGGCAGTGTTGGGGCCGCCAATGTTATAGAGATTATCCAGACCATCGCCTGGATTTGTGCCCGGCGTGTAGGATTTGATTGCGCCTTTTACGTTGCTGAGTGAACAGACGATATAAAGCGTCTGTCCGCCGATGACCATCGAAGCCGAGGTGCGATCACCGTTCTGCAGCAGCACACCGGCTGTCCCGGGGTCATTGGCAATATTGCCGGGTGTGCCCCAGGTCGACCAGAGAATGTTGGGCGCCCAGGCGCTGTTGCCGCCAGTTGAGAAAGCCGCGGACTTTACCTGTAAAGGGATTTGAGAAAAGAAGAACGTAAGCAAAGTGATCAGTGCGAGGACCCTGTTGCTTACGTTATGATAATGTTTCGAGCGGTTAATCATATAGGTTAACCCAGGATGTCGAAACTCGAAAATTAAGCCACCCTTTAATGAAGATGATACATTTTATCAACTACTACTTGATTTCGGATAAATTTACACGATAACTTTATGTGATTTTTATAGTGAAATGCTCATGCAAGCGATGAATAGTCATTGCATGTACGCTGCTATTGGACAGGTGTACTTGTATTTCTTAGCGCTGCTGAAAAACGACTGCCTGGCCTTTACCTTGGTTTTTCGCGCGGTACATGGCCTTATCGGCTTCATTGAGCACTTCTTCAAAGTCACGCTCGGGGTCGTCCTGGATCGTTATGCCAATCGAAGCGTTCACCCGCATGACAGCATTGTTATGGATGACAGGCTCATTGATCGCACTCAGTATCCGTCCCGCAAGCTGTAAAGTGGATGCCTCAGTTTCCAACCCGTTGGCAATAATGCAGAATTCATCGCCGCCGAGGCGCGCCAGGGTGTCAGTATCCCTGATTTGATTTTGTATTCGAGCACTCACCTGCCGGAGCAGCTCATCGCCAGCGTCGTGACCATGCGTGTCGTTGACCTGCTTGAAACCATCCAGATCGAGGAGGAATACAGAAAATCTGGATTTCTCCCTCACCAACCTCAATTGCGCCTGCCGCAAACGGTCATAGAGCAGGACCCGATTTGGCAGCCGGGTTAGCTGATCGTGCAACGCGTTGAAGCGCAATTCGCGCTGCTCGCGCTGGAGGTCAAGCATGCCCTTGGTGATCAGTCCTGAAAAGCCAAGGACGGTCACCAGGATGCTGATAGAAAGCCAGGTAAAGGTCAGATTGACCGGACCCATGTTCGCCCTGATCTTATCTTCGCTGATGAATGTGACAATGTGCCAGGAGGGTTGGGACAGCACCCGAGGGATTTCATTCCCCATATTGTATTGAACAGTAAAATCGATCGGAGAAAATTTCTGGTAGGTAAATAAACCTGCTTTGTTTCTATACTGCTCGTCGGTCCATTGCTTCACAACCTGCCAGACATCGGGGTAATCCTTAAAGAAACTCTTATCCTCCCGGCCGGGCAGCATAAAACCCCAGGTTGAATTGGGATCATTTTCATTGAACAGGTAGTAACCATCGGCGTTTAATAGCATCGCGGAACTGATCGATGGGTGGCTGCTGACAAAGGTATCCAGCAATCGTTGCCCCAATAAATTCAAAACAAGCAAACCGCGTTTTTCGCCCTGATTGTCGTAAACGCAAATAGCGAACCGCACCACCGGCTTGAAAGGCAGGTCAATAACGCCATACTCAATATTCAATTCCATTGTGGAGATGTAGATTTGATCCTTGACCATGCCGATTGATTCAACAAAATAATCGCGGCTGGACTTATCCTGTAACATGGATTGATTCACGGCAATAGGTACGCCGGCATGATTGTTGACCCTGGCAACTTCCATGCCCTGCATGTCAAGGAACCGAATTTGATCGTAGACGTTTCTATGCTCACTGAAGAGCGCCAACATACGCAAGAGATAGTTGTAATTCTCTTCGGAAGGATCATCCAGATATACCTTCAGCGCCGGAAGGCTGCTGATAACGTGCAGGTCAGAAATTACAAATGAAAGCTGAGATTGTATGCCCCTGACCGTGGTGTCCATACTGACAATTTCTTCACGGGCTAATTCATCGAAGACATTCTTTTCACGAATTTTGTAAATAACGAATAACAACGATCCAAAGACGGCTGCCAACAGCAATGCTATAGCCATATAACGCAGAAAGAATGATAAGACCGGATCGCGCTTTTTATTACTCGCCATGAAAACAACACCTGTCGAAAATAATTATACAAATATTCTTATGAATATTACTTATTTTTAGAAATATTTAATTTGCGCTCCCAAATGAATTGGATCACGGCCTGGCCAGGTGAAGTCCCGGCAAAAAAATAAAATCTGAATCTTATGCGGATGAAATTCTGTCAGTGTTTATGCCCGGCACAACCTTAAAAAAAGCTGGACATAACGCTAATAAGTTGTATAGTTGATTGAGTATTTGCTAAACGGTAAACATGTTTTACCTGGTCAATTGAAAACAATAAAAAAATAAAATATTAGCTATTGAGAGGTAGTGGAGAAATGAACAAACCAGTAAAGAAAGCAGAAAAAGTTGTTGAGAAAAAAGTTGTGAAACCGGTTAAAGCCGCGGCCAAGAAAGCGGAAAAAGTGGTTGAGAAAGAAGTTGTGAAACCTGTCAAAGCAGCGGCAAAAAAGGCTGAGAAAGTTGTCGAGAAAGAAGTTGTGAAACCGGCAAAAGCGGCAGCGAAAAAAGCGGAGAAGGTTGTTGAAGCGAAGGTTGTGAAACCCGTCAAAGCCACTGCCAAGAAAGCTGAAAAAGTGGTTGAGAAAGAGGTCGTGAAACCGGTCAAAGCCACTGCGAAGAAGGTTGAAAAAGTGGTTGAGAAAGAAGTTGTCAAACCCGCCAAAGCCACTGCCAAGAAGGCCGAAAAAGTAGTTGAGAAGAAAGTTGTCAAACCCGTCAAAGCTGCGGTGAAAGCTGTCAAGAAATAGCTCGATGGCCGTAAGAAAACAAGCCGCTTTTGCGGCTTGTTTTTTAATTACATGCTGCCGCCCTGCTGATATGACGTCCCTGTTTCTGGCGCTATCCAATCTCATGTATAATGATGATTGCATCTAATTTAGATAAAATTTATACGTATACAAACCCTCAGGAGGCAAAATGAACAACCCGCTCGGAAAATGCACCCCCAATGAATTACCCAAGCTGCCTTATGCTGATGACGCGCTCGCACCGGTCGTCTCGGCAAACACCATCAGCTTCCACCATGGCAAGCACCACAATGCCTATGTGACCACGCTCACCAAACTGACTGCTGGGACGGATCTCGAAGGCGCTTGCCTGGAAGACATCATCGTCGCGACTGCCGGCAAGGATGACAAGAAACCAATCTTCAACAATGCTGCCCAGGTCTGGAATCACAATTTCTATTGGAAGAGCCTTTGCCCGCCTGCGAAATTCGAGGTACCAGAAAAAGTCAGCAAACTGGCTGAGACCTCCTATGAGAGCCTCGACGCCTTGAAGGAAGATTGGGTTGCCAACGCCTTGAAACAATTCGGCAGCGGCTGGGCCTGGCTGGTCAAGGACGGCGACAAACTGTCAATCGCCAAAACCGGTAACGCTGAAGTGCCCTGGCTGGGCGGCGTAAAGCCATTGGCTGTCGTCGATGTCTGGGAACACGCGTACTATCTGGATTATCAGAACAAGCGTGAAGAGTATGTCCGGACAGTTCTGAACAAGATCCTCAACTGGAACTTTGTGCTGGAAAACCTCTGATCACAAGATTGATTTGAAGACCAGAAGCCTGCCGAATTTCGGCGGGCTTTTTTATTCGCTCTCCAGCGCGGTCAGACCGTAGCGCAGCGCGACCACCACCGCCTGGGTGCGGTCGTTTACCCCGAGCTTCGCGAACAGCCCGCTCATATAATTTCTGACCGTCCCTTCAGAGAGGAACAAGGTGTGGGCGATGTCAGCGTTCGATAGGCCTTGTGCTAGCAGGTTTATGATCTCGCTTTCGCGCGCCGTCAGCACCAGCTCGCTCGGGATGTTCTTCTGGTTCATCGTCCGAGCGACATTGGTCAGCAGCTTGCGCGCGACAGATGGGTCAATGTATGAGTCGCCATTGATGGTGCCTTTGATGGCATCAATCAGTTCCCTGCGTGGTCTGTCTTTGAGCAAATAGCCGGCAGCTCCGCTCTGAATCGCGTCGAAGAGCCACTGGTCATCGGCATAGGTGGTCAGCACCAGCACATGGATGGCGGGATGCGCCAATCTCATCTTGCGGGTCGCCTGCACGCCATCCATCACCGGCATCTTCAAATCCATCAGGACCAGATCGGGCTGTTCAGCGGCCGCCAGTTCAAGCGCGTCCAGACCGTTATGGGCAATTCCAATGACCTTAATGTCGGGATCACTCTCGAGGATCTTTTTCAACCCCTCGCAAACGATGTCCTGGTCATCACAGATCAGCACTCTGATCATTGAGTCCCTCCCATTCCATGCGCACGGCTGTCCCTTGCTGAGGCGAACTGGTGATCCGCATTTCAGCGCCAATGGCAGCCGCCCTTTCCTTCATGCCTTCTATACCAAAGTGACCGCTGCCGGCTGACGAAATATCTCTGACACCCTTCCCGTCATCCCTGATCTCGAGCACAACAGCTTTCTCCACGCGCTTCATTGTAACCAACACCTGCTTCGCGCCGGCATGGCGCCGGACATTCTCCAGCGATTCCTGGGTGACCCGGTACAATGCCTGCTCCACAGCCGGCGGCATGGCGGGCAAATCATCATCGATCTCGGACCTTACTTCCAGGTCAACGGTGCCAGCGAAAGATTTGACCAGCTCAGACATTGCCTGAACCAAACCGACATCTTCCAGCGGCTGCGCGCGCAGGTTTTGCAACACCCGGCGGGTTTCATTCAAACCAACCCTGACGGCTGCCAGCGAATGGTCCAGCATGTCGTTGACGTCGCTGCCCTCAGCCGGCAGCAATGTTTTTGTCGCCTCCAGATTAACCGCGACGCCGCTGAGCGTATGCGCGAGAGTATCGTGCAGCTCGCGGGCAATGCGATTGCGCTCACGGCTCTCCGCTAGCTGCACCAGCGTGTTGGTAAACTGACCAAGTTTGAGGTTGGCCTGTATCAGCCTCAGCTTCTGCTGCCTTTGAGTCTCCACCAGCTCGAGCACAATATGCCCGACAATGCCGAACGCGAATGCCCGTACGATTGGCATGGCAGCAAATGGAATGGTTGAGATGGTAATGTGCTTGATAAAGTAGAGTGACAGGAGCAGTTCGAAGCCGTTGACAAAAATGTTATAAGCCATCACTTCGTACCAGCGGTACTGCCAGGCAATGAACACCAGCGGGATAAAGAGGATTGGAAAGAGCGCCCACGATCGGGATAGAAATACAAAAATGCTCGTACTGGGATCGACGAAGTAAATCAGACTGCTCAGCACCGTCGCCACGCTATAAGCGGCCAGCGCGATAGGCAGATAGTATCGCCGCAGCTTCTTCTCCAGCCATCCGATGGAAAGATAGATGAACAATACGACGTTGACTACAACATTGAATTGTGACTGAAATCCGAGCGTGTTGGTTTCGTCCAGTCCCAGCGATGCGTAAAGCCAGAGGATGGCAAAGTAGAGAATGCCAACACCAGCGAAATAGCGGAACAGTTTCAATAAACCGGGTTCAACGGGGCGATCCATAAACAAATAATAGCATTAATGGGCACCGCGGTTGAGTATTTCGCCTATGAATATGACGCGTGTCATGTGAGGTGGTTGCGCGCGTCACCCTCTTTGATGGTAGTCATCACCTACGGTTTTATTACGCCTCTGGGTATAACTTACACCGTATTGACAGGAGCTCAAATTGACTGAGATCATACGCGTTGACCACATTACCAAACGTTTTCCCGCGCAGAAGAAAAAGCCTGCCATCCAGGATGTGAGCCTGCAGGTTGAAGAAGGTACGCTTTTCGGCCTGGTTGGGCCTGATGGCGCTGGTAAAACAACGCTGCTGCGCATTCTCTCGACCGTACTCCCCGCGTCTTCTGGCAGCGGATCGATTGCTGGCGCAGATCTGCGCAAACAGGCTGAAACAATTCGGAAAATGATCGGCTATATGCCGCAGGACTTCAGCCAATACCCTGACCTTTCCTTGCGCGAAAACCTGAACTTCTTTGCTGACATCCAGCACGTGCCCAATACGATCAAGAAAGAACGCATCGAACGCATGCTGGAATTCACCCACCTTAAAGAATTTGAATCGCGGCGGGCGGCCAAGCTTTCAGGCGGCATGAAGAAAAAATTGGCGCTCGCCAGCGCGATGGTCCACAACCCGAAGCTGCTGATTCTGGATGAGCCCTCTACCGGCGTCGATCCTGTCTCCCGGCGGGAATTATGGGCGCTGCTTGCGGAAGTTGTACGGGATGGCGTCACGGTAATCGTCAGCACGCCTTATATGGATGAAGCCGAGCGCTGCAATTCCATCGCCATGTTATATGAAGGAGAGGTTCTCACTCAGGGCACGCCTGACCAGATCATCTCCGCCCTGCCCGCTCAAATGCTTGAGGTCAAGGCCAAACCAAGAAAAGTTATCCGGCAGATCATTTCAGAGACGCCTTACATTCAGGACTGGAACCCGGTTGGCGACACATTGCGCCTGACCTTGCCGCTGACCTACAACCTTGAGGACGCGATCGCTGATTTGAATGACCGATTCGTCAAGGAAAATCTCAACGTGAGTTTCTTGCGCAAGTCACGCCGGACAATGGAAGACGCGTTCGTCCACCTGGTCAGAGAGGAGCGGCAAGCCAATGACTGAAAACGAACCTGCGGTCGAGATCAAACACCTCTCGAAACACTTCGGCAATTTCAAAGCCGTCAACGACATCTCTTTCAGCATTCCGCAAGGCGAGATCTTCGGCCTGCTGGGACCAAATGGCGCCGGCAAAACGACCACCATCCGCATTCTATGCGGGTTGCTGCTCCCTAACGGCGGTTCAGCGCGCGTGCTTGGCTATGATGTCACCAAGAAACCTGAAGAGGTCAAGAAGCGCATCGGCTACATGTCTCAGAAGTTTTCGCTCTACAACGATTTAAGCGCCTATGAGAATATCTCGTTTTATGCGTCGATCTATCAGGTGCCGTCATCCATTCGCGCGGACAGAATCCAGGAATTGCTGAAGTTGGCTGGTCTGGAACCGCATAAAAAGGAACTGACCCGCAATCTCTCAGGCGCCTGGCGTCAGCGGCTTGCCCTGGCTTGCGCCATCGTCCATGACCCGATGATGATCTTCCTGGATGAGCCAACAGCCGGTGTCGACCCGCTCTCGCGCCGTGATTTCTGGGATGTCATCTACACCATGGCAGGCGAAGGCAAGAGCGTTCTGGCTACCACCCACTACATGGATGAAGCGGACTATTGCAACACGATCGGCATGATGTACCAGGGCGAACTGGTTGCGCTTGCCAGCCCGGACGAGATCAAAGCCAGCTTGCCCGGTGTGCTGCTGCAGATTGACAGTCCCCAGCCCGCCAGACTGTACGAAGTAATTCTGGCCTGTCCAGATGTACTCAATGTCACCATGCACGGCGTGCAGGTGCATGCCACATTGCCAGACATGGATCATATTGATTTGCTGAAGCAGCATATCGAGGCTGCCAGCATCGACATCCGCTCGATGGACGTGATCACACCCTCGCTCGAAGATGCATTTACGACAATTGTCAGCGATCAGCGCAAGATCAGCGGCACAAGCGACAGACGGTTTACCAGCGCTCAGGAGTAACAGATGAAACGACTTTTTACCATCATGCGAAAAGAAGTATTACATATGCTGCGCGACCCGCGCACGCTGGGTTTGATCATGCTGCTGCCGGCCATCCTGCTGATCTTGCTGGGATACGGCATCTCCGGTGACGATCTGGATTCGGGCATGGTTGTCGTTGACTTCAGCAAATCGGATGAGAGCCGGGCGTTCATCAACAAATTTACAGCCAATCGTGATTTCAAGCTGCTCTCTGAGGCGGATAGCTACCGCGAGCTTAAAGCGTTGATTGACCAGGATTACGCCGACGTCGGTATCATCATTCCAGAGGATTTCTCTCGCAAGGTGCGGACCAACGAGCCCGTTGAGATTCAGGCATTCGTGGATGGCTCCGCTAACCCGACCGACAGCATGACGATCCAGCTCAAGCTGGCTGCCATCAGTCAGATGACCTCGCAGGAATTGCTGGTGCAGCGCATCGAGAAAAGCGGCGCGACGTATAAACTGGAACTGCCGATCATTGATAACGTCAAAATGCTGTATAACCCGACAGGCAACCGCCAGCTTTATATGATCCCCGGACTGATTCCGATCCTGCTTCAGGTGCAGACTTTGTTGCTATCAGCTCTCGCCATTGTCAGGGAGCGTGAGCAGGGCACCATGGAACAATTGATCGTCACACCGATCAAAGCGTGGGAGCTGATGCTGGGCAAGATCATCCCGTACCTGGTGGTCTGTATCGCCAACCTGTATGTCATGCTCTGGCTTTCCGATCTGCTCTTTGGCGTTACCGTCGCGGGCAATTATTGGGATCTGATCAGGCTGAGCGTCATTTTCATTGTCGGCTCCCTGGGTATGGGCGTGCTGATTTCCAATATCTCCCAATCACAAATGCAGGCGGTCTACCTGGCGACCTTTGTGGTACTGATCCCCGCCATCATTCTGACGGGTTTGCTGCTGTCGCGGAACAACATGCCCGCTCTTACCTACTGGTACAGTGAATTGCTGCCGATGACCCATTATCTCGAAATTACCCGCGGCATCATCATCCGCGGGGCTGACGCGGCGTCGCTGCTCTATAGTTCAACATTGCCAATGGTCGGGCTGAGTATTGTGTACTTCATTGCCTCCATTTTCGCCTTCAGAAAGCGCATCTAACCGAGATCTTCAAGGAGAGTTCCTCATGAAACGTTCATTTATCTTCGTCTTATCAGCCTTACTGGTTCTGGCATTCTCCGCCAGCGCCTGCACCACCTCGGCCAGCGGCGGCGTGAACCTGGCGTCAGGTACGTTGTCCGCCGTTCAGGTCGGTGTCGCTCCCGAGATCAGCGGCAGGGTCGTGGAAATAGCAGTCAAAGAAGGCGATATTGTCAAGAAAGGTGACCTGCTCCTCAAGCTCGATTCGCAGCTATTACAGGCGCAGTATGACCAGGCAAAAGCAGCCAGTGATGCCGCAGCCGCGACAGTCACAGCGGCGGAGAAGCAGTTGGTCTATGTCGAAAAACAATTAGACGCGGCGCTGTATGGCGCCCGAGCCCAGGAAATGGCTACACGCACTCAGGCTTGGTCTCAGGACACAGAGAAAGATTACCAGCCCGTCTGGTATTTCCAGAAGAGCGAGCAGCTCAGCGCGCTGAATTCAGCGGTTGACCTTGCGGAGAAAGAACTCATTACCCGACAATCAGATCTGAAATCAGAACTGGAAAAACTCAGCAATAAGGACTTTCTGGCAGTCGAAAATCGGTTGAATAATGCCCAGGCAGAATTGACAATCGCCAACAGCACGCTCGACCAGGCCAAGAAAGCAAATAACGACGAGCTGACCAGCGCTGCAGAATCGTTGCTGGATGAAGCTCAGGTTGAGTTTGATTCCGCGCTGATGAAATACAACAGCCTGCTCAGCAGTTCTGCTGCCGAAGATTTGCTGAAAGCGCGCGCTGATGTTGCCGTTGCCCAGGCACGCTATGACAACGCGGTTGACGCGCGTTCAGCGCTCGAGACCGGCAGCGATTCAGCCCAGGTCGCCGTGGCAAGAGCTGCAGTCGAAGGCGCGGAAGCAGCCATCACCCAGGCAAAAGCCAACCACGCGCAAGCGGAAGCCGCGCTGTCGCTGATCAAACTGCAGCTCGACAAGGCGAGCGTTTACGCGACTATGGACGGCACCGTCATGAACCGTAACATCGAAGAAGGCGAACTGACCGCCGCGGGAAGCGTCATCCTCACCATCGCCAAGCTGGACGAAATGACTCTGACGGTTTATATCCCTGAAAACCAATACGGCGCGATCAGTCTGAATCAGAAAATCAATGTCAAAGTCGATTCCTTCCCAAATCAGCGGTTCAGCGGGGTTGTGACCTACATCGCCGACCAGGCTGAATTCACCCCCCGGAATGTTCAGAATTCCGAGAGCCGGTCAGCGACGGTATACGCCATCAAATTGCAACTCGACAATAGAGACGGGAAACTAAAACCCGGCATGCCCGCTGACGCGGAATATTGATGTAAATACTCTTTAAGTTCATAATAGAGCAATGACCTGTAAAATAATTATGGACATATGGATTAACACTTGATATACTTGTTCTAAATGTAGGGAACCTTGACGATTTAAGATTCCTTTATGCAAAGGACAACGCCCGATTTAAGAAAAGTAGAAAACAGATCTGTGAACACAGGTCTGTATTCTGCTTTCTATATCATCAGCATTGTCCTCTTCCTGGCATACCAATACTTCGCGGTTGTAAGAAATTTGTACATCGCGGATCTCTTGTCCGCGGTTTTCACGCTCGCCTGCGCGATCGCCGTCTTCATCGCCGTTCGCGCCTTCGAGCGAAACCAGCGTTACTACCTGCCCTTGGCAATGGGCTTACTGGCTTGGGGTATCACCGACGTCTTCTGGTTCATCACAAGGTGGATGCGCAATGGTAACCCTGAAACAAATTTTTATCTGCAACTCGGCTACTTATTATTTAATTTTGCCATCCTAGTTTCTGTTATTCGATACTTCACCAGCCGGATCCGTGCCTGGCATCGTATCCAGCTCTATACTGACCTGATTACCACCCTGATTGTCTTCCTGATGCTCGGGTTCAACATGATCGACCGCAACCCGCAGTTGCTGCAAATGAGCAGGACGGATCTGGTCATTTTGTTCGCGTCGTTAGCTATCGATCTTGGCATCCTGTTTTTGATCATCGTAATGCTGGCCAACATCAAGATTGCCAACCTGTTGCCTTCACAGGTCGCGTACGGCGCGAGCGTTATGCTATTCGTTTTGCTTGATTTTATATACCTGTTTCAATTTGTTTTCTCCCTGTATTCAGATAATTCCTATGTCGATCAGTTCTATTACAGCGTCTTCGCGTTATTCACATTCGCGATCACGATGGAGTTTTATACGCAGCGCGGTCGCAGCCTTGATCTGGACCAACAGGCTCTGCAGTCCTTCAGAAGCGGCACACTGCTTTTCTGGATACTCCCGCTAGTCTTCATCATGGCTGCCACCAAACAGCTCACCGGCCTGATGCTGATTCGTGTTCTGGTGGTGTCCGTCATTTATTACCTGGTCAGGCAAATCGTGATCATTTCTCACAGGAATGAACAATTCTATTTAAATGAACAAAAAATCACCAAGAGTCTTGAATCAACGGTTCAATCCAGGACCCTGGAATTGGTCGAAGCAAATATTGAACTCGAGAAGCAAGCCGCGACGGACCCTCTGACTGGCATTTACTCACGCCGATATTTCTACGAGCGCCTCAGCCAACTGATTGAAGAAAAGACCACGCCCTTCAGCCTGCTGCAGATCGACATTCTGAATTTCCAGATGATCAATAATTTGCACGGCAACGCGATCGGCGACAAAGTGCTGATCGGTCTCGCTCAAAGGTCGGAGAAGGATGAATACAAAGATCTCTTTGTCGCCAGGATGGGTGGTGATGAATTTGGCGTCATCATGTTTGAGACCGACAAAGAGAAAGTTGAAGAATACGCCCTGCGTATCGTCAAAGAAATTGAAGAACCGTTGATGATCGATGACTATACACTGCAAATAAAGTGTAATATCGGTATCACGCAATTCCCCAAGGACTCTGATGATCTGAATACGCTCTTCAAGTACACCAGCCTGGCACTGACAAGGGCCAAACAACTTGCCTGGGACAAGCCTTACGCCTTCTTCAGCAACGAGCTGATTGAAGCGGTTGAATTCGATATCAAACTTGACTTCATGCTGCGCGGCATTAATCCCGACACGAATTTCCAGTTGTACTATCAACCGCAATTTCAGATTTCCAACCGGCAATTGGTTGGTATGGAAGCGCTGATACGCTGGAAGCATCCGGAACTTGGCTTTATCTCTCCCGGAAGATTTATCCCGATCGCTGAAAACAATGGCGCTATCCGCGAGATCAGTTTCTGGACCCTCGATACAGCCGCGAAACAAATCGCGGAATGGAACAGCGTGTGGGGGTTGGACATGCGCATGAGTGTCAACTTCTCGCCGAAGCTCTTCAACCTGAGTACCATGTTCGCCCACGCGGAATCGGTCATCAAGAAGTATCAGATCCAACCTAATTGGCTTGCCGCTGAACTTACGGAAGGCAGCACCATGGAATCAGCGCCATTCCTGGACGCGACCACGCGATTGAGCGCGATGGGGTTCAGCATCTCTATTGATGATTTTGGTACCGGCTATTCGTCCATGTCCTATCTGGTGAAATACAACGCCAGCGAATTAAAGATTGCCAAGGAACTGGTGGATAACATCGGCAGCGGATCAAAGGAGCTGTTGATTGTCAAAGCCATTACAACGGTCGCCAAGCAGCTCGGCCTGACTACCATCGCGGAAGGAGTAGAACAACAGAGCCAGCTCGACATTCTGAATGAAATTGGCTGCGACCGTGTTCAGGGCTACCTGACGGGCCGTCCGGTCCCCAAAGCCGAATTTGAGGAAAAATTCCTCAAACCATATATCCGTAACAAATACATTTAAGTAAAAGACCCGGGAACAATCATTCTGTTTTTTCGTCACCTTTACAAATAATTATTGGAGAGGGACGGAACCAATGACTTTTCACGTAAAAGCAAGGATTTTTTCGCTCATGATCGCATCGTTGTTCGTGGGCTTAAGCTGCAACCTCGCCCCTTTAGCATCATCGCCGCCCGCGCAGACACTATCTACGAATCCGGAGCCGACCATGATGCAATCCACAAGTACGCTCATTCCACCAGCATCCGACCTGCAGCCGCATTGCCGGCAAATTGTCTCTGGCATCGCCGATTTTCGTCAGGTCGAAGGTGATTTTGACCCGACCAACTATTTCAACCTGATGACCCACCTCAAAGTTAAGGAAGGCTATGTCCTTGATTCAGTGATGGTCGAAGATGGTCTCGGGGGCGCGCCGGTCCTCTATGCACGCCAATCAACCAGCAAGCCATTTGGCACCCCGGAGGATTTGCAAAAGGCGATGCAGGCTGAAGGCTTGTTGAAAGCAACCGATTCAGTTTTTCAAATCGCCCAGGACTACCTGCGATATGTTGTCCCTGACGGCACACCTGAGAGCTATCTGGAGCTGGCCATCCTGCGTTTACTGGGCAGTCAATACAATCTGATCTGGCATGCGAATTACAATGACACCCGAGTGCTATGTGACGCATCAGACCTGCTCCTCGTTGCTGAAGAAGTTGAAGCGTTCACCACGGAATTGCCTGCTGACGTGCAACGGAAGATGAAGGGGCTCGATTTAAAACCTTGGGTTGAGATGGCTGGGGATCATGCGGTCATCCGGCTGCTGCTCTTTACGAAGTGGGGTGGTTTTTACGAGATGGAAACCAGCATCGATCTGACCGCGCCCGGTAAATTTAGCGATGTGACAAGACCCCTGATCAAATACGAGTGCGGTATCCGCTTTTGAACCCCTCAACTCGCTAATCTGGTATTTATGACCTGACCTGCGCTTGGAATAAAGTGCAGGTCTTTTCGCGATATCCGCAAAACTATTTTCCAGGATCGGGGTTTCTAATCAAAACCGCAAACCTCAACCCCAATGTGTGCAATCACCGGGGTGCAATCAAGAGGAAGGAGTGAGTGATGATAGGTTTTAGAAATGAAGCAGACCTTTTCCTGCGGCGCTATGTCAATTTCACCAATACCCAGGATGCCGGCAAAGTGATTGACCTCATCGATGATGAGGCTGAATATTGGTTCGCTGATGGTTCTTATAAAGGGAAACAGCAGATTTTCCAGGCGCTGGCGAGTACTTTCAACCATATAAAGTTCAAAACATATCACATATTTGATGTGGAATGGCTTTACACCAACGCTCACAACGCTTGTTGCCGGTACAAATACCAATGGGAGTGCGAAATCAACGGCATTCTTGAAAAAGGGTTTGGGCGCGGCACCAACATTATGGTACACACCAGCAAAGGCTGGAAGATGCTGCATGAGCATCTGAGCGGATAAACGACAACCGCATTCACATAGGCGGCGTCTTCACTCATCCGGTTTATCCGACTGTTCTCACTTGTTCGGGTTAGGTCTATAATATTTTCAGACCTTGATTTGTTCTTCAAGACCTTTTCTATAATCCGCAATAACGAGTGAGGCTCAACAATGCTTACGTCATCTCTCTTGAAGCAGCACGCCGCGACCCTCGGCGTGCAGGGTTGTGGGATCGCCAGCAATGACAGATTTGTTCAGGCACCGGACGGGTTCAAGCCAACTGATATTTACAGCAACTGTAAAAGCACGGTCGTGTTGTTCAAGCAGATGCCTGCCGGCGCGATCATGGCTGAGAACCCGGTGCCTTACACCCACGCGGCTTACCTCTTATACAACGAGCTCGACCGCTTGTCGCTGGAGATGTTGCGTTACTGTCAGACGTTTGGTGTCAGCGGCGTTGTTATCCCGGCCGATACGCCCTATCTTTACTGGGATGACGAGAACAAAGTCGGTCGCGGCATTCTTTCGATGAAGCATGCTGCCGTCCAGGCAGGTCTGGGAATGATGGGACGCAGCACGATCTTAATCAATCGGGAATATGGCAACATGGTCTACCTGGGTGCCTTCCTGATCGACGCCGAACTGGAGCCGGACCCGCTGGTGACTGATTTCGCCTGTCCCCCCGGTTGCCATGTATGCGAGAAGAGCTGTCCGCAGCAGGCCATTGGTGAGATGCGTGTCGCTCAGAAATTATGCCGTGAACATTCCTTCGTCAAAGTTGGACGCGGCTGGGACTTATATAGCTGTCATCTCTGCCGCAGTCGCTGCCCGCTTCGTTTTGGCGAGAAACAAGCAACGCATTAAGCACCGTCCAGCGAAACTTTTGCCACTGACTATTCGAAGTGGTTCGTCGGGTAAGGAGGGCACATACGCCCTCCTTGTTTGCCGGACAACAAACAGGCTGCCTTTCGGCAGCCTGTTCACTAAACCTTTGTTTGCGTTTTATTCAGCCGGAGTTTCGGGTTTGGTGTGCAATTCCCCTTCCAGCTTCGCCATACGGTTCAGGCGTTCCCAGCGCAGCTTGGCATCATCGTTGGCTTCAGCCATCAGCGCCTGAGCGCGGGCTTCGTCCTTGTTCACCAGCATGCGGTAGCGGGTTTCGTTGTAGGCGTAGTCCGACACCGGGATGGAGGGTTCGCGCGAGTCGATCGTCAGCGGGTTCTTGCCCTCGTCGATCAGACCGGGGTTGTAGCGATACAGCGACCACGCGCCAGACTGGATAGCCAGCCGCTGCTGATCGAGACCCCTCTCCATCGGGATACCGTGCGCGATGCAATGGCTGTAGGCGATGATCAGGGATGGGCCATCATAGGCATCAGCCTCTAGGAAGGCACGCAGGGTCTGATTATCGGAGTATCCCATCGCAACACGCGCGACGTAAATGTTGCCATAAGTCATTGCGATTTGCGCCAGGTCCTTCTTCGCCAGTCCCTTGCCGTTCGCGGCAAACTTGGCAACCGCGGCACGCGGCGTGGCTTTGGATGCCTGACCGCCGGTGTTCGAGTAAACCTCGGTGTCCAGCACCAGCACATTGACATTGCGGCCGCTGGCCAGTACGTGATCCAGACCGCCGTAGCCGATGTCATACGCCCAGCCATCACCACCAATGATCCAGACCGATTTGCGGATCAGGTCATCAGCCAGGCCGACCATTTGCTTGGCTTCGATCGATGTCTCACCAGCCAGTTTCTCTTTCAACAGTTTCACACGTACGCGCTGTTCGTTGACACCCTTCTCGCTCGACTGGTCTGCCTTCAGGAGTTCATCAACCAACTGCTCGCCGACTTTGTCGGCAAATTTCTTCACCAGCTCGCGCGCGAACTCATGTTTCTTGTCGCTCGCCAGGCGCATGCCCATACCGAATTCAGCATTGTCCTCAAACAGCGAGTTTGCCCAGGCGGGACCGCGGCCGGCATTGTTCAAGGACCACGGTGTGGTTGGCAGCGAACCGCCGTACACGGAGGAGCAGCCTGTCGCGTTGGCGACCAGGGCGCGCTCACCAAAGAGCTGGGTAACAAGTTTGATGTAAGGAGTCTCACCGCAGCCAGCGCAAGCGCCCGAGAACTCAAACAGCGGTTGCAGCAACTGCGAGGTTTTGACGGTGGTCAGGTTGACTTTCTCACGGTCCATATCGGGAATGGAGAGGAAGTAATCCCAGTTGGCGGCTTCCTGCTCGCGCAGTGGAGGCTGTTCGGCCATGTTGATCGCCTTCATACCGGGGCGGGTCTTGTCCTTGGCGGGACAGGTCGTGACACACAGCTCGCAGCCTGTGCAGTCTTCAGGAGCAACCTGGATGGTGTAGAGCTGATCCTTGAACTCGGGGAATTTCGCGACGGTGCTCTTGAAGGAGGCAGGCGCGGCATCTTTGTAGCTGGGTTCGTAAACCTTCATACGGATGGTAGCGTGCGGGCAGACCATGACGCATTTGCCGCACTGGATACAAACATCGGGTTCCCAAACGGGGATCTGCAAGGCGATGTTGCGCTTCTCCCACTTGGCTGTGCCGGAGGGATAGGTGCCGTCCTTGGAGATGGCACTGACAGGCAGTGCGTCGCCGTCGAAGACCAGGATCTTCTCGACCACAGTCTTGACATACTCGGGCGCGTCTGCCGGCATGCTGCCGCGCATCTGCATGTCGCCAACCGGCGCTGCTGGAACCTCAACCTGTTTCAGGTACGCCAGGGTCTCATCGACAGCAGCAAAGTTCTGCTGCACGACGGACTCACCGCGCTTGCCATAGGTTTTGACAATCGATTTCTTGATCTGCTCGATTGCTTCATCGCGCGGGAGAACACCGCTGATGGCGAAGAAACACGTCTGCATGATGGTGTTGATACGCCCACCCATGCCAGTGCGCTTGGCAACGTCGTAGGCATCGATGACGTAGAATTTCAATTCTTTCTCAATGATCGCCTTCTGAACATCCACCGGCAAATTCGCCATGACTTCTTCAGGACCGTAGAGGCTGTTCAGCAGGAAGGTACCGCCCTTCTTTGCGAAGCGCAGCATGTCAACGCGTTCGGTGAAGGAGAACATGTGGCAGGCGACGAAGCGTGCCTGACCATCACCGATCAGATACGGCGCGTGGATGGGATGCGGGCCGAAGCGCAGGTGAGAGATGGTGACCGAGCCAGATTTCTTCGAGTCATAGACGAAGTAACCCTGTGCATAATTGTCGGTATCCTCACCGATGATCTTGATGGAATTTTTGTTGGCGCCAACGGTACCATCAGCACCCAGACCAAAGAAGACACATTCAACCGTACCTTCAGGCAGGATCGAGAAGGTGGGATCGAAGTCGAGGCTCAGGTGGGTGACATCGTCATAAATGCCGACGGTGAAGTGGGCTTTTGGTTTTTCCTTTGCCAGCTCGTCGAAGACGGCTTTGGTCATGCCAGGAGAATATTCCTTGGATGCCAGACCATAGCGGCCGCCGATAACACGCGGGGCTGTCTTGAACGGCGCGACGCCTTCGGTCATGGCCTCATTGATCGCGGCGACAACATCCAGGTAAAGCGGCTCGCCCTGTGACCCGGACTCTTTGGTGCGGTCAAGGACAGCGATCGATTTCACGGTCGCGGGCAGCGCTGCCATCAGGTGCTTCATCGAGAACGGCCGGTACAGGCGGACGGTGACGACGCCGACTTTCTCGCCCTTCTCAGCCAGGAACTTCGCCGTCTCGCGGGAAGTCTCAGCGCCGGAGCCCATCATGACGATCACGCGTTCGGCGTCGGGAGCGCCGTCATAATCAAAGAGCTTGTAGTCACGGCCGGTCAGCGCGCCGAACTTCTGCATGGCTTTTTCGACGATATCCGGGCAGGCCATGTAGAACGGATTGGTGACCTCGCGACCCTGGAAGTAGACATCCCAGTTATGCAGTGAACCGCGAATGAATGGTTTTTCGGGGTTGAGACCGCGATTGCGGTGGTTGAGGACCAGGTCGGTGGAGACAATTTGATGCAGTTGTTCATTGGTCAGGTACTCGCAGTTGTTAACCTCATGCGAGGTGCGGAAGCCATCAAAGAAGTGCAGGAAAGGAACGCGCGCTTCCAGGGTCGCGGCTTGCGCGATAGCTGCCATGTCATGCGCTTCCTGAACCGAGCAGGAGGCGAGTAACGCGAAACCAGTCGCTCGGGTCGCCATGACGTCAGAATGATCACCATAGATCGAAATGGCCTGGTATGAGAGCGCGCGAGCTGAAACATGGAAGACCGTGGAAGTGAGTTCGCCGGCGATCTTGTACATGTTCGGGACCATCAGCAGCAAACCCTGTGACGCGGTAAAGGTGGTGGTCAACGCGCCTGTTTGCAGTGAACCATGCACCGCGCCAGCCGCCCCGCCTTCCGCCTGCATTTCAGCTACCAGCGGAATCGTGTTCCAGATGTTCTTGCGGTCATTAGCTGCCCACTCATCTGAAAGCTCGCCCATGCCTGAGGACGGCGTGATCGGATAAATGGCGATGACCTCGTTGGTCCGGAACGCCACATCCGCAGTTGCCTCATTGGCATCTACTGTCGTCATGATTGGTTTCATAAAACTGTCTCCTTATTAGAGGTAGTGGAAGTACTGGACTGATATATGATATATATTATAACATAGTGAAATTGCATATATATTAGCACCTTTGATTCTAATGTCAGCCGTTCTACTCGTCACCTGATATTCATCACCTCTTCCGTGTATGTTCGTTCAGTTAAGCCGGCGGTTGATTTGTAATAGAATAGAAGGGAGCGAGGAACAATGACGAAAATGGATGTTTTGAAGAAAGTTGATCAACGCTGGGCGGATTTCAGGTCCGCCTCGATTGGTCTGAGTGATGGACAAATGCTCGAGAATGGGGCATGCGGCCTCTGGTCCTGCAAGGATCTGCTGGTGCATATCGCGCTGTGGGAAGAAGAAGCGCTGAAATATCTGCCCGTGGTCTATCAGGGCGATCCCCTGCCCAGGTACAAGCATATGTACGGCGGCATTGACGCGTTCAACGCGAAAACAATGGCTGAACACAGCAGCCTGAATCTGGCACAAGCGCAACAAAAATCGGATGTCACCCATAAAGCCCTCATGGATTATCTGGCTGACATCCCTGACGCGTATTTCAAATCCTCGCAGCGTTTCTATCGCCGGTTGATGCTGGATGCCGGCAGCCATTATCCTCTGCATACCGAGATGATCCAAAACTGGCGCAAGGAGAAAGGATATTAGCTTCCCTGCCCCGGTAATATGAACGGAACCCAATCAACTGCCCCAGATAAATCGACCATGTTCAGCCTGCTGCTCAGGGTGCTGGGCTATTTGCGTGCCTATAAACGCGAGACCCTGATTGCCTATTCGACCCTGGTAGGCACGCTTACCCTCAACGCTGTCATTCCGCAGTTGATCCGCTGGACCATCGACAATGGCATCAGCCAGGGTGACAAACGGATTCTGATGTGGTCGGCGATCGCGCTGATGGTGCTGACCATCCTCAAGGGTGTACTGAATTACTGGCAGGGCATCATGAGCGAGCAAGCCTCGCAGAATGTCGCCTATGACCTGCGCAATCAGATCCAGCGCAAGCTGACTCAGCTCTCCTTCTCCTTCCATGACCAAAGTGAAACCGGCGAGCTGCTCTCCCGCGCCATTCAGGATGTGGAACGCATCCGCTTTGTGACCGGCCGCGCGTTTTTGCGTATCGCTGAGGCGGTGGTGATGCTCACCATCACCGTCGCGATCATGTTCACGATGAACTTCCGGCTGGCCGGCATGATTCTGGTGCTGATACCGCTGCTCATGTTTCAGGCTATTCGCTATGGCATGCGCTACCGTCCGCTCTCGCTTAAGGTGCAGAAACAGCTCGCAACCCTGACCACGACAGTCGAGCAAAACCTGCGCGGCGCCCGGGTCGTAAAGGCGTTCGCCCAGGAAGAAGCCGAGATCGGGCGCTTCAATGTTGAGAATAATCGCTGGTTCGACATGTCGATCGCGGCAGCGCGCATGCAGGCAATCAATCAGCCGCTGCTATTCCTGATCGCGAACGTCGGCACGATCCTGATCATCTATTTCGGCGGTCTGCAGGTGACCACAGGCCAGGTCACCATGGGTGAGGTGATCGCCTTCATCACTTATCTCGGTCAACTGATCGACCCGGTACGGCGGCTGGGGATGATCATCCCCGCCATCTCAATCGCGTCATCCTCCGCGGAGCGCATTTTCGACATCCTCGATACCATCTCTGAGGTCGAAGATAGTCCCAACGCACGGGTGATCACCGACACGGCTGGACATATCGAGTTCGAGAACGTCTCCTTCAGCTTCGGACGCAAGAAGATTTTGCAGAACATTAACCTGATCGCTCTGCCCGGTGAGACCATCGCGCTGCTCGGTTCGACCGGCAGCGGCAAGTCGTCCCTCATCAACCTGATCCCGCGTTTCTACGACCCGACCTCCGGCATCATCAAGCTTGACGGGCTCGATATCCGCAAAATTTCCCTGCACTCGCTGCGCCAGCAGATCGGCATCGTGTTGCAGGAAACCATCCTGTTCTCTGACACCATTCGCGAGAACATCGCCTTTGGCGTCGATAATCCGAAAGACGAAGACATCATTGCTGCCGCTCAGGCGGCCCAGGCGCATGAATTCATCCTGCAGACAGCGCACGGTTATGACACGCGCGTCGGAGAACGCGGCGCGACGCTTTCAGGCGGTCAGAAACAGCGACTGGCCATCGCCCGGGCAATCCTGCTCAACCCGCGTATCCTGATCCTGGATGACGCGACTTCATCCGTTGACACGGAGACCGAGCATTTGATTCAGCAGGCGTTTGCCACGCTGATGAAAGGTCGTACCAGCTTCGTGATCGCGCACCGGCTCAGCACCGTCCGCAGCGCAGACAAAATCATCGTGATGGACCAAGGGAAGATTGCGGCCAGCGGACGCCATGAGGAGCTGATCAAAACCTCCAGCCATTACCGCGCCATTTATGAGCAGCAGCTCAAGAAACAGGAGCCGGGATTATGACCTTCTCCATTGGCTCAAGCTCAGTTGGTATGGGTCCGCGCTCAGCGCTGGAAGACTTTGGCAGTGAGGGCAAAGGCGGAGAGGTTTACAACCCAAAGGTCGTCAACCGCATGCTAGCCTACCTCAAGCCGTACCGCGGGAAGATGATCATCGCGCTCATCCTGACCCTGCTCGAATCCGCGCTGACGCTGATGTCACCTTACCTGATCAAAGTCGCGATCGACCAATACATCCTACCCAAAGATATCGACGGGCTGGCACGCATCAGCCTGATCCTGGTTGGCGTGTTTATCGGCACCTTCCTCGTCAGCAGCGCCCAGCGATACCTCATCTCCTGGATCGGTCTCAAGGCGCTGGCACAATTCCGCAGCGACCTCTTCAACCATCTGCAGCGCATCCATCTCGGCTATCACGACAAGCACATTACCGGCGTCACCGTCTCGCGCGTCATCAATGATGTCGCCGAGATCAATGAGCTGCTCTCGCAGGGGGTCATCACGCTGATCGGCGACCTGATCCTGCTGCTGGGCATCATTGGCATCATGCTGCAGATGAGCCCGCAGCTAGCCATCTTCACCTTCAGCGTTCTGCCGTTGATGATTGGCGCGACCTGGCTGTTCTCACGGCATGCCAAGGATGCGTTCCGCGAAACACGCTCCAAAGTTGCTGCCGTCGTCGGTGACCTGGCTGAGGATATCAACGGCATCCGCGCCATTCAGGCATTCACGCGTGAAGAAGCAAGCTTTGAGCGCTTCGAGGAGACCAACCGCGCCAACCGCGATGCCTATATCTCCGCCATGACGCTCTCCTATATCTTCCTGCCGGCTATGGAATTCCTGGGAATGCTGGCAACCCTGATCGTGCTTTGGGCGGGTGGATCGATGGTCATCAGCGATCAGGTCACTCTGGGCGTACTGGTCGCCTTCCTCTCGTACGTCACGCGTTTTTTCCAGCCCATCCAGGAGCTTAGTCGCATGTACACGACCTTCCAGTCCGCCATGGCAGGCGGTGAGCAGGTCATCCGTATGCTCGACACGCCCATCGAGGTCGCTGATGCGCCAAACGCGATTGAACTGACCGATGTCCGCGGCGCGATTGCCTTCGAGAATGTCAGCTTCAAATATATGCCCGAAACAGATTACGTACTGAAGAACATCTCCTTCAGCATTCAGCCGGGTGAGACGATTGCCATCGTCGGACCAACTGGCGCCGGCAAGACAACCATCAGCAGCCTTATTGCCCGTTATTACGAAATTCAGGAAGGTACCATCCGCATCGACGGCATCGACATCCGTGACGTCAAGCAGCAATCGCTGCGGCGTCAGGTGCGTACCATCGCGCAGGATCCCTTCCTCTTTTCGCGCACCATCCGCGAAAACATTGCCTATGGTGACCCCGGCGCGTCGTTTGAGCGCATCATTCAAGCCGCCCGCGACGCCAATGCTGACGGCTTCATCCGCGACCTGCCTGACAGCTATGAAACCAGAATTCAGGAAGGCGGCGTAAACGTCTCACAAGGACAGCGGCAGTTGCTGAGCATCGCCCGCGCGCTCCTGACCGACCCGAAGATCCTGATATTGGATGAAGCGACAGCGAATATTGACACGCTTACCGAGCTCCTGATCCAGCAGGCACTCGAACGCCTCCTGGCTGACCGCACCGCGGTGGTGATCGCGCATCGTCTTTCTACCGTCCGCAAGGCGGACAAGATTCTGGTGCTGGACAAAGGCGCCATCATCCAGACCGGCACGCATGACCAGCTCATCCGGCAGCCCGGCTTATACCAGTCACTTTACGAGCGGCAATTCATGGACTAAAAAACCTGCCCGTCGGGCAGGTTTTCTATAGCTTCAGTTTTAGTGACTAACCAGCCAGATAGGCTTTCTGAATATCTTCGTTGTTGACCATTTCAGCCGCGTTGCCGGACATGATGATCTCACCGGTCTGCAGCACGTAAGCGCGGTTAGCTGTCCTGAGCGCCATACGCGCGTTCTGTTCGACCAGCAAAATGGTCGTACCCTGCGCGTTGATCTCGCGGATGATGCGGAAGATTTCCTGCACCAGCACGGGCGCCAGACCCATGGAGGGCTCGTCCAGCAGCACCAGGCTGCCGTTGGTCATCAGCGCGCGGCCGATGGCCAGCATTTGCTGCTCACCACCGCTCATGGTGCCGGCGCTTTGTTTCCGGCGTTCGGCCAGTCGGGGGAAGAGGGCGAAAACACGCTCATAGTCTCGGGCAACGCCTGCCTTGTCACTCCCATGGCGCAGCCAGGCTGCCAGTTCGAGGTTTTCCATCACGGTCATGTTGGCGAAAATGCGCCGCCCCTCAGGGACATGCGCGATGCCGGCCCGGACAATATTATCCGGCGAAACTGTGGTCAGGTCTTTGCCGTTCAGGGTGATTGTGCCGCTGACGGGACGCAGCAAGCCTGAGATCGTCCGTAAAGTTGTCGACTTTCCCGCGCCGTTCGAGCCGATCAAGGTGACGATCTCGCCTTGATTAACCTCAAACGAAATGCCCTTCAGCGCTTTGATGGCGCCGTAATTGACGTGCAGGTCCTTGACATACAACAAGCTGTTGCCAGACGCGCTCGGGCTCGATGGGTTCAGTTCTGATGTCGTCATGATCCTAGTCCTCCATCTTCCCGAGATAAGCTTCGATGACAGCCTTGTTATTTTGAATTTCTGACGGCGTGCCGCGGGCGATGATCTGACCGAAGTCGATGACCACGAGGCGCGGACATATCCCCATCACCAGCTTCATCTGATGCTCGATCAGCAAGGTGGTCAGGTTGAAGTCCTTATGCACCCAGCGGATCAGGTGCAGCAGCTCATCCACTTCATTGGGATTCATGCCGGCAGCAGGCTCATCCAGCAACAATAGGGATGGATCACCCGCAAGCGCGCGGCAGATTTCCAGGCGGCGCTGCTCACCATAGGGCAGGTTTTTCGCCAGCTCATTCAATCTGTCATCCAGACCAAAGGTTTCGAGCAAGGCGATGGTTTTCTTCAGGATCTCTTTTTCCTCGCTATAGTACTTGGGCAATCGGAAGACCGCGGTTGCCAACCCGTATTTGGTGTTGAACTGGCTGCCCATGGCGACATTCTGCCAGACCGGCATATCGCCGTAGAGGCGGATGGTCTGGAAGGTACGGGCGATACCATGCGAGGTGATATCGTGCTGCGTCTTGCCGACGATACTTTGCCCCTGGAAGGATATCGTCCCGCTCGTGGGTTGATAGACACCCGTGATAAGGTTGAAAATAGTGGTCTTGCCGGCGCCGTTCGGGCCGATCAAACCAACCAGCTCGCCTGGCTCCATGGTCAGTTCAAAGTTGTTGACAGCAGCCAGACCGCCGAAGAAACGTGTTAATCCCTTGATATCAATTACTGCTGTCATCTTTATGAACCTCCTTCTGCTTGAAGATATTCAGCTCGAAACCGCCAAGCAGACCTTTTGGCCGCCAGAGCATCAGGATGACCAGCAGCAACGGCCCAACGACCATACGCCAAACCTCCAGGTGGAAGACACCCAGCACGCGCAGCGCTTCCTGCAGCAAGGTCCAGATAACAGCGCCGACCACAGAGCCGGTGATGCTGCCGACGCCGCCGAGGTAAACCATCAGCAGGTAGTCGAAGGATTTGAAAATATTGAACATCGGCGGGTTCAGGAACATCAGGTGATGCGCGATCATGCTGCCGGCAACGCCAGCGAAGAATGAGCCGACCGCGAAGGAAATCAGCTTGTATTTCCTGGCATCCACACCGCCCAGTTCGGCAGCGGTCTCATTGTCACGAACCGCGGTGATCGCCCGCCCATGCGAGGATAGCAGCAAATTACGCACCACAAGAACCGTAGCGATTAACCAGAACCACAACCAGGGGAAGGTTGTGTAGGGCATGACGCCCGGCAGGCCGCGCGGACCGCCGAGGTATTCCATGTTGGTGAAGAAGTTGACGATGATGAAGTTGAATGCCAGCGTCAGCACTGCCAGGTAGTCACCGCGCAGCCTGAACGAGGGCAGACCCACGAGGAAGGCGACAGAGGCGGAGATGAAACCGCCCGCGAGCGTGGCAGTCAGGAACTTCAGCCAGTCCGGTCCGAAAAGGAAACCGTTGAATTCCGGTTTCGTTGTCAGCATGGCAGCCACGTAACCACCCACCGCCATAAAGCCGGCATGACCGATGGAGAACTGTCCATTGAAACCGTTGATCAGGTTCAGACCAACCACCATGATGACGCTGATACAGGCACGCACCAACACATCGTAATAGTAGGAGTTCAATATGTTGGTTGACTGTAGGATAGGAACAATGATCATCGGAATGATGATGATAAGTGCCCAGGTGATCAGAAAGGAAAAGTTGCTGAATGTTTTCCTTGGCGCCACTTTCTTTGGCGCTGGCGGTGCACTTTCAACTTTTTGTACGGGTTGAGGAGTGTCTGTCATCAGGTTACCTACACTTTCTCAACCGCGCCGACACCGAAGATACCGGTCGGCTTGAAGAGTAAAACGATTGCCAGAATACCAAAGGCAATGGCGTCGCGATACATCGAAGGCAGGAAGGCCGCAGTGGCGGTCTCAACCGAACCAAGGATGAAAGCGCCAGCCAGCGCGCCTGGCACGGAGCCAATACCGCCGACGACCGCCGCGACAAAGGCTTTGATGCCCGGGATCATGCCCATGTAGGGATCGATCATCGGGTAGGCAAGGCCCCACATGACGCCCGCGGCGCCAGCTTCGGCGGCACCGATCGCGAACGTGAGGCTAATGATCTTGTCGATATTGATGCCCATCAACTGCGCGGCTTCCTTGTCAAAGGACACCGCCTGCATGGCCTTCCCTACCAGTGTGTTCTTGACCACCCAGGTCAGGAGAACCATCAGGATGACCGAAGTCACCAGTACCCAGATGATGGCATCAGTGAAGTAAATGCCGCCAATGTGATGAATGGTCTTGGGTAGAATAGCAGGGAATGGACGGAATTCAGGACCAATAGTGGCTCTGGTGCCATGTTCCAGGATCAGGGAGATACCAATGGCGGTGATGAGCACCGATAGCCTTGGCGCTTTCCGCAGCGGCCGGTAGGCAATCCTTTCGATGAATGTTGCGATGAGGGCGCAGCCAATCATGGAGATAAGCAGACAAACGATAAAGGGCGCCTTGAAATAGTTGTAAACGAAGTAAGAAATATACGCGCCAATCATGAAGACATCAGCGTGCGCGAAGTTAATCAGTTTCAGGACGCCGTAGACCATGGTGTAGCCGACGGCGATCAACGCGTATCCGCTGCTGAGCTGAACCGCATTGATAACTTGCTGGAAAAAGTTTTCCATATGACCGGTCACATTCTGCTGCCAGGCAGCTTAATCGGTAATCATTCCTAAAAGCAGGCGGGGGTTAAGACCGCCTGCTTTTTTTCAGAAGCTAAAGGGATTTATGGGTTGACAACCGCGTCGAATACCCATTTGCCATTGTCGGCCTTGACAACCGTCAGGGCTTTGATACCAGTACCGGTCGCGTCCATGCTGAAGATAGGTGCGGTCACCAGCGTGGTCACGTCCTTCAAACCAGCCATCGCGTCACGAATAGCCTGTTTGTCCCATTTGCCGGCTTTTTCAACAGCCAGTTTGTAGAGCAGAACGGCATCGTAAGACAGGGCAGCGGTACTGCGGGGATCGTCACCGTAGAGTTCTTTGTACTTCTTGCGGAATTCCTGCACAACGGGGCGGGGATCATCCGGCGCGTAGTGGGTGGTCATTCTGAAGCCATTGGCAGCCTCGCCGCCGATGGTGAAGAATTCAGCCGCGTCGTTGCCATCGCCACCGATCATGGGCAGGTCCATTCCAAGTTCTTTCATCTGGATTCTGACCAAAGCGGTCTCACCGTAGTAGTTCGGGGTCAGCAGACAATCGGGGTTCAAGCCTTTGATCTTGGTCAATTGAGCGCGGAAGTCCTTGTCACCGGTCGCGTAGTTTTCGGTCGCGAGCAGCGGTACGCCAAGTTCCTGCAGCGTAGCGGTGATTACTTCGCCCTGGCCTTTGGAACCATCATCGCCGACATCCAGCAGCATGGCTGGCTTCTTGCAGTTCAGGTTCTTGACAGCGTAGGTCGCTTCAATCTTGCCCTGGAACTCGTCGGAGAAGCAGGCGCGGAACACCCAGTCGCCTTCAGCGGCTTTGGGGTTGGTTGACCAAGGACTGACCATCAGCATCTTGGCGCGGTCAGCAATCGGGCCGCCAGCCATGGTTGACGAGCTGGACATACCCCCGATGATGACGTCGACATTGCTGTTGATGAGTTTCTGAGTGAGGGAGGCAGCAAGTTCAGGTTTTTTCTCGTCATCTTCAACCTGCATGGTGAGTTTCTTGCCAAGCAAACCACCAGCGGCATTGATTTCGTCAATGGCCATTTTGACACCATTGACCTGGTCCTGGCCGTACGCAGCGATCGGGCCGGTCAGAGGGGCGAGCACGCCCAATTTGACCGTATCGCTGGTGGTCGCGGCCTTCGGCGCACAGGCTGAGACACTCACGGTCAGGATAACGATCAGCAACAATACAAACAACGACTTTGCCTTCATTCTATTGCTCCTTATTAAGTTTTACTCGGTGCAAGTGGGATAAAAGAACTCGCCCAATTATAGCGAAAAAAATATCCGGTGTCAATCAACGGATTTATAATATATCAAGGTCTGTCAAGGGTAATTTTTCAGTAAATTTTCATTGATTTATTGTCGTTTTCCCCCTTGAGAAACGCGGGGCGACGCCCTGAAAACCATTTACCCTATGAATCAAAAAGTGAGCCAGGAGACCTGGCCCACTTTTTTTCGGCTCGTGTTTAAAGGCTGTTATGAACCTTCTCGACAAACGCCTTGTCTGAGTTGACTTCCTCCGCGAGGAAGGTGAGCTCATGCTCTTCCAGCGCGCGGTCCACACCCGTCAGGCTGTGTTTCAGATATCGGGTGCGCAGGTCGACCATGTTCATGTCCCTGGCTTCAAACTGGCTCAGGTCCTCAGGGATTACGATTACCTTGCCGGGAACGTTTTCTGACGGCTTGCCGCGTTTGATCTCGACGCCCATCCGGCGGGCGAAAGTTAGTTGTGCTGAGGGGTGCTTGCCAGCGCCGGTATACTCGGTTTCCTGGACGATCAGGGTCTGATCCTGATCCAGTTCACGCGCCAGGGTGACCGCGGCTGCCAGCGCCGTATTGCCGGCAGGCCCGCGCTCGACGCCTTCAACCTGCGCCAGCATCTCGGTGGTGTAGAACACCTCACCCTGCGTCACAGTGACATAGCGTTCCATATACCGCAGCGAGCGGGCAGCATTGCGCGGTACGTCCGAGCGATCGGGCACTGTGGCGAACGGCACGCCGAAGCCGGTATGCCCTGTCGTGAAGGATTTACGGTTGAAGTCCTTGTCGGATGCCATGTGCAGGCCGCTCAGGTCAACGCTGGCGGCGACCAGCCGGGTGGTTTCTGACGCGCCGGCGCGTCTGATGCCGCGCGCCGTACCGGTATAGTTGCCGCCGCCGGCATGAGTGACGACCACCATATCAGGCGGCTTGCCGGTGACCTTCTTCATATCCTGCACCAGTTCGTAACCCAGCGTTTCGATGCCGGCGATCGAGAATGGCGTGTACAACGAAGCGTTGAAATAGCCGGTCTCTTCAAGCAGCCGCAGCATGACGTAGAACAATTCAGGGCCGACGGTCAATTGCAGCACCTCAGCGCCATAGGCCTCACAAGCGCGGCCCTTCTCAACGATCTCAGGCTGTCCGATCAGGTGACTGTCGAAGATCTCTTGCACCACGATGCATTTCAGATCACGCATGGCTGCCTGCGAGGCGACGCCCGCGCCGTAATTGCCGCTGGTGGCGGTGATAACGCCGGGGTAGCCGGAGCGCTGGGCATGATAGACCGAAACGGAAGCACGGCGGGCTTTGAAACTGCCTGATGGGTTGGATGCCTCATCCTTGAGGAAGATGCGGGCGCCCTTGCCGGGTTTGGCTGTCATGCGCACCAGTTTGGTGATGTTCTTCAGTTCCAGCAGCGGCGTATGGCCGACGCCAGTGGATTCCTGGATCTTCTGAATCTCCTCAAAACTGTAGGCGGTCTCCGCCATCATACGCTCATAGTCGAAAGCGATCGGTCCCTGGGCGAATTTGCTGTAGTCGATACCGACCGATTTCTTCATGATCTCGTTCTTGCGGGACATGACCCCTTCGTAACTCATATCCAGGTTACTCATGGTCTGCCTCCTGCAATTTTTTCCGCAGTTCCATGCCAATTGGCAGCAATTCGGGAACCGGCGCGCCATAATCGTGCCCGTAAATCGGGTTGACAGCAACCAGCTCACCTTCCAGTTCGCGACCGATCACGGTCGTAACGGAAATGGTCTCACCAAGTTCCGCGTCCTGCTTGGCAAAACCCTTGACGAACATCACCAGCGGAACGGCTTGCGTTTCGGGCGGCACCTGAGGCGCGCGCTGACCAGCCGGCAAAATCACCGTTTTGATCTGAACCCAATCATTTTTACGGCAAGACATAAAAGGACCTCCCTGCGATTAAAATTTCTGCTGCTTCTTTATTGTATTCATTTGTGCCCGTGCTAACAATGAAATTCGTTAGGGAGAATGGATGTCAATCTTCCCCAAGAAACTCATCGATCAGACGATCATACAGCGAATGCTCCTTGAGCATTTGCAGCTTGTCAGCCGGCACCTTGCGTGCGAACGGGAAGACGTGACCCTGACTGGTAGTCCGCTCGAGGAAGACCTGCAAGAGTCTGCCGACCGATTCAAGTTGAGCATTCGAGATCAGGTCGATTGAATCACGAATGGTGTGCATATGCTGCGTGGCTGTCCCCAGTCGGGCGAAAGAGAGCGCCGGCACACCCGCCGAGAAAAAGGTGATGTTGTCACTGCCGTATATGTCCGTCCGGATTTCGTGCGGCACACCCAGCTCACTGGAGAGCGCGTGCACATAATTGCCCAGTTCGGGCTCGCCATCAACATGGCAGCCGTTATGACCCAGGCTCATGCCCAGCACATCCAGATTGAGGTATAGCAGGTGATTGTCCAGCTCGGTCTTGCTGAGCCCTTCAATGAAACCTTCAGCCTCGCGTTCCTTGTCACCAGCCTTTTTCAGGCGGTTGACATAGGTGGTCGCGCCGCCGCCGCTTTGCTCTTCACTGCCCCACGCCGCAAACCGGAGCGTCCGCTTCGTGCCGTTTTGCGCGAAGACGCGCGCCAGCTCAACGACAGTCGCGACACCGGCAGCGTTATCGGTCGCGCCGGGATCATTCGGCACCGAATCAATGTGTCCGCCGATCATGACGATCTGGTCGGGATGGACGCTGCCCTTAATCTCGGCAATCACGTTATGTGATTTGCCAATGTCATGTCGGGCTTTGACTGTCAGCCGAGCCGTCTTGGCGTTGCTGTTGTAGAGCCGCATCGCGTCTTCATAGGTAATGAAGACGGTTGGCGCCGCCTCATAGGGCGAGAGCATCTTCTTGATTACCAGATGGAAAGTATTTGGCTCGCTGCCAATGGTATTGCCGACCGAGAGGATGGCGGCAGGTTTGTACTTCAGCAGGTTGCGCAGATCCTGATTGCCGCCCGCGCGTGTCAGAACAACGATCTTCCCCTCGACATGGGGACCGACCTGCGGTTCCGAGGTGCCTTCAGAGAAGACCAGTTCCGCGGTCAGACCTTCGTCCGGCGTCACGGCTGTGCCAAGCCGCTGATGGCATTTGATCTCGCCCAGCGCCGGTTCGAGTATCTCGAGCCTGCTCTCGATTGGCTGATCATTCGCCATTCGGAATTCCTGAACGACAGCCGGCAAGCCGAATGATTCAAAGGCTGCCCTGACATACTCAATTGCTTCCAGTTCCTTATCAGTACCGCACAGCCGCGGGCCGATATTCACGGACAAATGATGCACGTGGTCATAGGCTCGCTGCCCATCAAATAATGTTGTCATTTCTGCTCCTTCGAGTTGGTGCGAATCTTAAATCAGTATATTATAGAATCAGCAATGAACAATCTCCGGAGGTGAGCATTGAAAGACTTCTTAGCACAAGCGCTCAATCTGGCAAGCCAGATGGGTGCCCAATACGCGGATGTCCGCATCATCGACAAACGCAACGAGTTCCTGATGGTCAAGAATGGTCTGGTCGAGAGCGTCAAGAACCGCACGACCTACGGCTTCGGTGTGCGCGTCCTGGTGGATGGCGCCTGGGGCTTCTCCTCAAGCAGCCTGCTGAGCAGTGAAACCCTCGCGATGGTCGTCACGCGGGCTATCGACATTGCCAAAGCATCCGCGTTAGCGCGGACTTATAAAGTCAATCTGGGACCGGCAGTCACCAGCACAGGCAGCTACATTACCCCAGTCTCGGTCGATCCGTTCACGGTTTCGCAGGACGAGAAGCTGGCGATTCTGCTCGCCGCTGACGAGGCGCTCAACACGGAACCAGGGATCAAAGTCCGCACGGCGCAGATGAATTTTCAGAAGGAGCTCAAGTTATTCGCCAACAGCGAAGGCGCGCTGACCGAACAAACCATTATCGAATCCGGCGCGGGCATCACCGCCTGGGCGGTCGGTGACGGCGAGGTTCAGGTACGCTCTTATCCCAACTCGTTCGGGCGTAATCAGGTCACCGGCGGCTGGGAAGTGATCCTCGACTGGGATCTGCCCGGCAACGCACCGCGCGTCGCCAGTGAAGCCAAAGCGCTGCTGAGCGCCGACCCCTGCCCCAAAGGCATCGTCAGCGACATTATCATCGGCGGCAGCCAGCTTGGGCTGCAGATTCACGAATCCTGCGGTCATCCGACCGAACTCGACCGCGTGCTGGGCTCTGAAATTTCGCTGGCTGGCGGCTCTTTCCTGACCACAGACAAGCTTGGGCATTTCCAGTACGGTTCACCGCAGGTCAACCTCACCGCCGACTCCGTGCGACCGTATGGCCTGGGCACCTTCGGTTGGGATGATGAGGGTGTTCCGGCGCAGTCCAACTATCTGGTCAAGGAAGGCATCTTCGTCGGCTATCTGATGTCGCGCGAGACCGCGTCGGTCATCGGGCGTGTCTCCAACGGCTGTATGCGCGCCATGGACTGGAGCCGAATTCCGATGGTGCGCATGGTCAATGTCAATCTCGAGCCTGGCACCTGGAAGCTGGATGATCTGATCGCCGATACTGAGAACGGCATTTACATGGACACCAACCGTTCCTGGTCAATCGATGACCAGCGCTACAACTTCCAGTTCGGCACCGAGATCGGATACGAGATCAAGAATGGCAAGCTGGGACGCATGCTGCGCAACGTCACCTACACCGGCATCACACCGGAGTTCTGGAACAGTTGCGATGCCGTCTGTGACGCGAATCACTGGCAGATGTGGGGCACCCCCAACTGCGGCAAAGGTGAACCCGGTCAGGAGGCGCATACCGGCCATGGCGCCGCGCCAGCCCGTTTCCGCAACATCAAAGTGGGCGTGTTCTAACCGCCGCTACAAGCTACCAGAGGATACGCACATGATACTCACTGAAAACCAACTCAAAGACCTGACACTTCAGCTCAACCGCCGCTTGAAGCCGGGCGAGGAATTCGAAATTACCGTCCTTTCGCTGGACACGTCGCTGACGCGTTATGCCAACAATACCATTCACCAAAACGTCAACGAGATAAGCACCAATATCATGCTCAGCTTGTATGATGGCAAGCGCAAAGGCCTGGCGATTGGCACCCAGACCAGTGATGCCGGCCTGGATACGCTCGTCGCGCAGGCGCGCGCGGCTGCTGGCGCCAGCGCCGAGAACCCCGAACTGCTCGGTCCGGCGGACCCTGTACCACTGCGCAAGGTCGACTCATGGGACGAAGCGACCGCTAACTTCAGCCCTGCCGATCGCGCCGGATATATCGCAGCATTAGCGAACAAGAGCGCCGCCAAAGGCTACCAATCCTTTGGCTCGTTCGTCACCGGCGAAGGTCATTACGCCTTTGCCAATTCGCGCGGCATCTTCGCCGCTCACCGCAATTCCTGGGCGGAGTATTCCGCCATCGTGCAGAAGGGGGAGGCCTCCGTCCGCGCGGAGGGATCTGCCTGGAAGATCAGCGATCTCGACATCCCCGCCATCGGTGATGAAGCGCTGGCGAAGATGGATGTCGGCACCGAGCTGATCAAGGTTGAGCCGGCCGAATACACAGTCGTCTTCGACCCCTACGCCGCCTCTGACCTGCTCTTCATGCTGATGTACCACGGCGTGTCGGCCGAGCAATATCTGGAAGGGCGCTCCTGGATGTCGGGCATCACCGGCGAAAAGCGCATGCATGAGTCGGTCTCGATCTGGGATGACGGCTACGACCTGGCGGGCATCCCGCAGCCGTTTGACTTCGAGGGCATGCCCAAACAGCGGCTAGACATCGTCAAGGATGGCGTAGTTGGTTCGCCAGCCTATAACCGCCGGACCGCCAAGCAAGCTGGTATCCAGACCACCGGGCACGCCACCCCGCCCCTGACGGACGATAATGGGCCGCTGCCGATGAACATGTTCATGAAGCCGGGGAACGCTTCGGTCAGCGAGATGATCGCCTCGACTGAACGCGGGCTGTACATCACCCGCTTCTGGTACACGCGGCTGATGCATCCCACCGGCTGCGTCATCACCGGCATGACGCGTGATGGCGTTTACCTGATCGAGAATGGCAAGCTGGTCGCGCCGGTCAAGAACCTGCGTTTCATCCAGTCTTATGTTGAGGCGCTCAACCAGGTGCAGGCGATCAGCGCAGACACGCGCCTAATCCGCAACGACTTCTATGATTTCTCGGTTAGTTGTCGTGTGCCGGCGCTCAAGATCGCTGGCTTCAAGTTCACCGGCACGACCAAGTAGCTATTAGCCCTCCCTGACCCCACTAGTCTGGCGAGCATCTCATGCTCGCCAGATTTCATCCAATCTATGGCTGTGCCTTAGCGGGAGGCATTTTTTATCGTGGCTGACTTATCCCAGCAGCGTGCCGAACCTGATCAGCACGTACAGGCTGACCAGTGAACCGACAATTGCCGCCACCCAGAACCACACATGTCTGGACTTGTGCCGGATAAACGCGATACCGAACAGCGCGCCGATTCCGCCGCCCAGCAGGATCAACAGGTAGAGCGTCTTCTCGGGGATGCGCCGTTGATGCGTCTGAGCCCGGACTTTATCCATGATCCAGATCACCAGTGTGACCAAATTGACGACTAGCAGGTATATTTCAAGCATCTGGCGCTCCGAAACGCGAAAATTTACGTATATGAAAGTGGATTTCTGTTATAAATATCGTGGGTAGTATTTTATCAATAGAAATCTGATTTAGACTGATTGAATGGAGAATGAAGATGTCAGAGATGCCCGAAATCAACGCACAGCGACGACGAAAGGGGTCACGCCCGACCAGCCAGGCTGAAGCGCCGCGCCGAGAGGAACAAGGCGGACAGCAGCAAGGCTCGTTTAGCGGCGGATTTCCGCCCAGCAGTCCGCCTCCCTCCAGCGGCGGTTTTGGACCGAGCCAGGGCAGCACCGGCGGCTCACCGTTCGGATCCGGCGGCAGCTCAGGCGGCGCGCCTTTTGGCGGCGGCTTGCCCATTGGCGGAAAAGGTGGTCTTGGCTGCGGCCTGATCATCCTGCTTATCATCTGTGTGCTGGCGTTCGTGTTCCTCTCCGGCGGATTGGGTAACCTGCTCGGCGACGCCCTGCCCCAGGTCCCTGAACAGCAGCAGGCGGTCAGCACTCTGCCGCCGCAAGAGATTGTCAACACGCCGGTGCAGCAACAACCCGTTGCGCCGATGCTTCCAACCCGTACCCCTGCTCCCACACGCGCCCCCAGCACCAGCGGGCAAACCGGCGACAGATGGCTGGTGATGCTCTACCAGGATGCGGATGACCAGGCGCTCGAGCAGGACATCGTCCTTGACCTGAATGAGGTCGAAAAGGTAGGCTCGACTGACAACGTCACCATCGTCACCCAGCTCGACCGCTTCCGCGGCGGATTTGCCGGCAGCGATAACTGGAGTTCAACGCGGCGTTACCTCGTCACCAAAGATCATGACCTGAACCGCATCGGTTCGCAACTGATCGAAGACCTCGGCGAAGCCAACATGGCGGATGGTCAAACCCTGGCCGATTTCGTCACCTGGGCTATCCAGACCTATCCGGCTGATAAATACGCCCTGATCATGTCTGACCATGGCATGGGCTGGCCCGGCGGCTGGTCCGACCCCGACCCCAGCGGCGCTGATGGCGGCAAAGCGCCGTTGATTTCAATGCTGCGCGGTGACTCGATCTTCCTGGCTGAGATGGATGAAGCTTTCAATCAAATCCAGCAGAACACTGGCGTGGAGAAGCTGGATCTGATCGGCATGGATGCCTGTCTGATGAGCCAGATGGAAATCTACGCCATGCTTGAGCCCTACGCCAGGGTGGCGGTAGCATCCGAAGAAACAGAACCTGGTCTGGGCTGGGCTTACACGGCCTTCCTGCAGCAACTGGTTGATGACCCCGCCATGGACGCCCGTACGCTCGGTGCGCACATCGTCGAGACTTATATTGACGATGACCAGCGCATCGTCGACGACACCGCCCGCAACGAGTTCCTCAATCAATCTCGCGGCTACGGCGGATTCTTCGGTACGCAAACCATGAGCGCCGCCCAACTGGCGGACCAGCTCTCACGCAACATCACGCTCACCGCGGTCGATCTGGAAGCCTTCCCATCGGCAATGACTGCCTTCAATGAATTCATCTATCGCCTGCAGGATGTTGATCAGGGGTTGGTGGCGCAGGCGCGCAATTACACCCAGAGCTACACCAGCATCTTCGGCCGTGAAGTACCGCCTTCCTATATTGATGTCGGTCACTTCACTCAACTGATCGGGCGCAATGTCCAGGACAACGCGGTGGTTGATTCCGCCCGCAATTTCCTGACTGCCTACAGCAACATCCTGATCGCCGAGAAACATGGCGATTCCAAACCCGGCTCGACCGGCGTGGCGTTCTACTTCCCCAACTCCACGCTCTATCGCTCGCCCTATACCGGCCTGAAGTCCTATTCGATGCTGGCAGATACCTTCGTCAGAACCTCGCTCTGGGATGACTTCCTGGTCTATCACTACAACGATCGCCCCTTCCAGCGCACCGCCGCGGAACCGCTGGTCGCGCCTGACAGCATCACCCGCGCGCCCGGCAGTGGCAACATTTCCATCGCCAATCTCGTGGGAAGTGCGAGCTCGGTCGCCCCAGGTGATTACGTCACCGTCAGCGCTGAAATCAGCGGCGAGAAGATTGGCTACATCTACTGGTTCGCTGGCTATTATGACCAGCAATCCAACAGCATCCTGATCGCGGATACCGATTATCTGGAGAGCGGACAGGATGGGGAGCTGAGCGGCGTCTATTACCCTGTCTGGCCCGACCAGACGTTCAAACTCAACTTCGAATGGGGTACTGAGCTCTTCGTCATCTCGGACGGCAACACGAAGGCAATTGCTCACCTGAAGCCGACCGTTTATGGCGCCAACGAAGCGGATGCCATCTACGTGGTCGAAGGCACCTACACCTTCGGCGATACAGGCGAGGCGCGCAAGGCTGAGCTGCTCTTCAAGAACGAGAAGCTGTACCAGGTTTATGGTTTCAAGGACGGCGATCTGGCTGGACAGCCGGCTGAGATTACGCCCAATGTGGGAGACAGCTTCACCGTGGTCAATCGCTGGATCGAACTGGACACCAGCGGCTACGCCCAGCAAACCGTCAGCGAGGACGGTCAGACGCTGACCTTCAGCGGCAAGCCCTTCACCTGGGAGCAGCAGTACGCGCCCTCGGGCGAGTACGTGGTCGGCTTCATCGTCGGCGACCTGGATGGCAACAACCGCGAAGCCTTCACCAAGGTGACCGTCGAATAAAGCATATGTAACAGGATATCAACCCAGCCTGACCGATGTTGGTCAGGCTGGGTTTTTGTATCAGGTCTTGCGTGGATTATCATGCGTCTGCGGTAGTGCCCGTGGACAGGACAATTATTGCGGTGCATGTACCAATCCATTTCCCGCCTGAACCTATGACCCACCCATAATTAATGATAACATTCAGAGACGCGTTAGCGCTCCAACTCGAACTTTCCGACCGTGGCATAAAAATCGCGTATATAATTGGTTTGCACGCCTATGAATAGGCCATCTATCCTACGCACTCGCATCATCCCGCCCAAGAGGCGCGGAGATGTTCTCTCGCGCCCGCGCTTGCTGGCGCTGATCAATTCCCTCGTCGAAAAACGTCTGATGCTGATCTCCGCCCCTGCCGGCTACGGCAAGACCTCGCTGATGGTCGACTTCGTCAACAGCAGCGAGCTGCCGGTGTGCTGGTATGCCATCGACAAGCTCGACTTCGACCCCAACCGTTTCATCGCTTACCTGGTTGCTGCCATCCAGCTCAAGTTCCCCGGCTTCGGAGGCAGCACGCTGGCAGCCCTGCAGGGGGAAACCCGCCCCTTCGACGGTGACCACTTCGCTACCATATTCATCAACGACCTGCTTGAAAATGTGACCGAGCATTTCCTGATCGTCCTCGACGACTATCACCTGATCACCGACAGCCTGCAGATCCGCAACTTTATCACCCGGCTGCTGCTGGACGCGGCGGAGAACCTGCACGTCGCCATCCTCTCGCGCTCGCTGCTCAGTCTGCCCGCCATTCCCATCCTGACCATCCGCTCAGATGTCGGCGGTATCAGCTATGAGGAGCTGGAGTTCACCGCCGAAGAGATCAAGACGCTCTATCAGGAGAACCTCAAACAGACCCTTTCACTTGAATCATCGGAGGAGTTGCGCAAGAGCACCGAAGGCTGGATCACCGGCATCGTGCTCGCCAGCCAGTTCAACTCTTCCCAGCGTGATTCACGCTCGAGGCTGATGCGCGTCTCCGGCGACGGGCTGGAATCCTTCTTCCTGCATGTCATCGATCAATTGCCGCATGACCTGCGCCAATGTCTGCTGCTGACCTCGCTTCTGGAAGAATTCAACAGCGAGCGCTGCGAAAAGATCATCGGCAGCGCGCTGGCGCTTGAGAACCCGGACTGGAATGGCTGGCTGGAGCAGATACAGCATAACAACCTGTTCGTCATCCCGGTCGGTGATGACGGTGAGTGGCTGCGCTATCATCCGCTCTTTATGGATTTTTTGCAGACACAGGTCAACAAGGAATACCCGACCGAAACGCGCGCGATCGAAATGGCGCTGGCGAAATCCTGGATGGATGCCCGTGAGTATGACCGCGCCTTCGCGATTTTCAGACAGCTCAATGCCACCGATGAGGTGGTCGAGCTGATCGAACTCTCCGGCCCCTCGCTGGCTTCGGACGGGCGTATTGCCACCCTCTCTGCCTGGCTGGATTCGGTTCCCGGGTTCGTCATCAACACCCGCCCGTTCATCATTTCCCTGCAGGGATATGTGGCGCTGGCCGTCGGCGATACCAACCTGGCGCTTTCTCTCTTCAACCAGGCTGCCAACGCCATGGTGCTGCCCGGCGATACGGACAAGCTGGCCAAGACGCTTTCGATGCGCGCCACCGTCAAGCGGCTGCGGGGTGATCTGGCTGGCGCGGTCGCTGACGCCAACGAAAGCTCGCTCCTGGTCGAGAATGAACTGACCCTACGCAAGATCCACGGCGATAACCTGCGCTGCATCGGACTGTGCAAGTATCATCAGGGGCTGCTGGATGAAGCGATGCACTGGCTGAACGAAGCGCTGGCTGTGATGCAGGCCATCGAAGATGAAAAGGGTATGGCTGTCGTCCAGCTTGAACTTGGCCTCGTCTATGAGAATCGCGGCAATTATGCTGCCTCGCGCGAGCGCTATCATCTGGCCCTGGCTTACTGGCAGAAGGTTCAGAACCCGATCTGGATGTCGAATATCCTCAACAATCTGGGCGTGTTGCAGCAGATGATGGGTGACTATATCAAAGCCAGCCAGTCGTTCGAAGAGGCGCTGGCTCACGCGCGTGCCAGCAACTACTCGCGCATGGAAGCCTTTGTGCTGGCCGGCATCGGCGACATTTACACCGAAGTACAGGCGCTGGACCAGGCTGCCATCGCTTACAAACAGGCCGCTGAGATCGCCGAGAAGATCGACGAGCACTTCCTGCAGGTGTATATCGCTACGCAGGCTGCCGCGCTGGCGGTGCAGCAAAACAATATGCGCGAAGCCGAGCTGCTGCTCAAGCGCGCGCGGAAGAAGGCGCACAACAGCGGGTCGGAGCTCGAACGGCACATCGTTGACCTTGAAACCGCCGGCTTGCATATCATGAATGGCGAGGAAGACGCTGCCATTGCACTGCTGAATAGCTGCCACGATTACTTTTCCGAACAGGGACACAAGATCCAGCTCGAGCGCTGCCATCTCTATGAGGCGCTCGCCTATCAGGGCCTGCAACAGCCCGAAAACGCCATCCAGCCGCTGCTGTACACGATCTCCTGCATCGAGGGGGAATATCCCTCCGCGCCGACGCTGGCGCTTGCCACCCGTTTCGAGGCACGACTGCGCGCTATGACGGCTGATTTCATCACCGAAGAGATCGATTTGCTCTGGCGCGAGATCAGCCGCTTCAAGGAGAAGCTGCCGGTCTTCTGGCGCCACCTGCGTGAAACCGCGCGCGCCATTCCCTTCGCGCCGGCAACCATCTACATCCGCGCGCTGGGCCGGGTGCAGGTGCAGATCAACAAAAGCATTATCTCGAGCTCCGACTGGCAGACTCAATACGCGCGTGACCTGCTCTTCATGCTGCTGGCGCACACCGAAGGGCTGACGCGTGAGGAGATCTGTCTCAACTTCTGGCCCGACGCCTCACCTGAGGACGCGCGCTTCCGCTTCAAAAATACCATCTACCGCCTGCGGCGCGCGCTTGGCAAAGATGCCGTGCTGCTTGAACAGGAGCTCTACCGCTTCAACAACAAGATGGATTACGAATACGACGTCGAGATGTTCCTGCGCTCGCTGGGCCTGGCGAATCAGAGCCGCGACGAGATGCAGAAGCTCTCACATTTGCGCGAGGCGATCCGCAATTATCGCGGCAGCTACCTCTCCGATCTGGATTATGAGTGGGTCGCGAGCCCCAGGGTCATCCTGCGTCAGAATTACCTGGCCGCGCTGATGCAGGTTTCCGAGATTTATCTCGGTCAGTCCAACCATGACCTGGCGATGGAATACTGTCAGCGCGCGATTGTGGAGGATAACCTGCTGGAGGATGCGTACCGGCTGGCATTCCGGATTTTCTCTGCCATCGGCAACCGCGCCGGCATGGTCAAGCAGTATCAGCAGATGGTTGAACTGCTGCAAAACGAGATCGGCATCGAGCCTTCACAGCAAACCAAACGTCTCTATAATCAACTGCTCAGCGAATAACGCGCTACGGGTAGTAAATTCAATTAACGTCCTCACGATTACTTAATAGTCATAATGCGTAATTAATATGTTTATGGCATTTTATCCCGTTTTAATGCCTGATTTGTGACCACAGTTTCCGATAATTTGGTGTAGATTAAAACTAGTTCAAGGAGTTTGCCATGTTCAAATCAATCGATCTTCGCCTCGTCCTCCTGGTCGTCATGGTCGCGCTGTTCGTTCTCGGTGCTGGTGCCCCCGGAGCAACCGGTATCTAATTTTCAATCTCATCCAGCCGGAGACGGGGCCATACCCTGTCGACTCCGGAAACGGTAAATGGTTTTACTGCTAGCCGTTCTATCAGGTCTATTAGCTTCCGCAATCAGAGCTAGGATCTATCGCAGAACATTAATAATCAGGGAACTTAAACTGGCGTGGTTGCTCGTTATCGCCATGGTACCGCAGATCATCGCGTTCCAGATACCTTTCACCGCACGGGCCATGCCAGACTGGGCTATTCCTCCTATCCAGATCTTCTCAATGATCGGGTTGCTTGTGTTTGCTGTCGCAAACCTTCGGGCGCCCGGTTTTTGGGCTTTAATGGTTGGCTTGCTGCTCAACCTGGTCGTCATTGCCGCCAACGGCGGATGGATGCCGATCACGATTGAGACGCTCAAACGAATGAAGCCATCCGTTTCTGAATCGGTGCTGGTGCTGGGTAGTCGGGCCGGCTACAGCAAGGACATGATCCTCGCGCTGGACAATACCAGGCTCGCTATCCTCTCCGACCGAATCGTCACTCCCCAGTGGTTCCCATTGCACTCTGCATTTAGCATCGGAGATGTGTTTATCTCCCTGGGCGCATTTTTATTCATATGGTCCTTAAGTGACCCACAAGGTGAAAAATGTTAAATAACCGAGAGATTTACTTTACGACTACTTTCGCGACTAAGTTGACTCTTACAAAAAAGAATCTCGTTGAAGCAGAATTCAGCCGGCTGCTGCATGCGGCTATCATCAACAAGCGTTTTTGCGCCAGCCTTCTGGCCGACCCGGTAGCAACAATCGATCGCGGCTATCTGAATGAGCATTTCAGATTTTCGCCCGCGACCCGCGCCAAACTGGGTATGATCAAAGCCGCCACGCTGGCAGATTTCGCCAGCCAGTTGAATGCAGCCATGAGTGAAAAACACGCCGCAAGGAAGCAGAAAGTCTCAGTCAGATAATCACAGGTCACTATGTTCTATATCTCTGAAAGCGCAGACGGCGCTGATATGAATGGCGCTGTCAACAAAACACCTCTCTATTTATTGCAAGGCGCAATGAATATCATGATCCCTGTCGAAGCGGGGCGTAAAGAGTATTCTCACGAATTCTTCCTGCTTTATCAGAGCGATATTCCATTGGACAGCCAGCAAAATATGAACGACATCACGGGCACGCCTTTCAAGCCCGAGATGACGGCGTTGAAGGTGCACAAAACACCGGTCAACCCAGACCTGGATCAGAAATACATCCGCACTTTACTGCGGCTGGCTGACGCGGTTGATCGCTGTGATATGCGCGCGCACAGTATCACCTCTTCCCTGTGGGTGAAAAAACTGGCGTTAGCTGCCGGACTGACGAGCCAGGAACTCGAAAATCTGAAGCTTGCCGGCCGCCTGCATGATATTGGAAAAGGAATCATCCCGCGAGAAACGCTGGTGAAACCCGGTCCTCTCAGCCATGACGAATGGGTTTCAATCAAACGGCACCCTGAATACAGCGCCATGCTGATGCAACCTTCTGCGCTCCTGGCAGAAATTCAGCCGCTGGTTCGACATCATCACGAACATTACGACGGATCAGGCTACCCCGATGGCCTGTACGGCGATGGCATTCCGCTCGGCGCCAGAATTCTGGCAATCGTTGACGCGTTCGCCACCATGATCGGCGGTCGCGCGTATCGCAAACCAATCACCAAAGAGGACGCCCTCAAAGAGTTGGTACGCTGCCACGGGACGCAGTTCGATCCACAACTGGTGGACTATATGGTCAAGCTGATTTTCCCGCCTGGCTAAATTTTAATACAACAAATCATCGCTTACGCTTGTGACGCGCTCCGCCCGGCAATCATGCCGGTGCTGAACGCGAATTGCAGGTTATATCCACCGCACGGACCAACAACATCCAGCAATTCCCCACACAGGTGCAAACCTCGCACATGCCGGCTTTCCATCGTTTCTGGATTGACCTCTGACAGTGGGATACCGCCGCGTGTGACCTGACACTGACTATAGCCGCGCAAGCTTTTGATCGCAAAGCAGCTGTGGCTCAACGCCTGCCTGAGCCTGGCCAATTGCTGATCCGTCATGCCGGCAAGCGCAGTCTGCGCCGCCACCTGGCTCAATCGCAGCACGTAATCGCGCACCTTGGGCTGCAGGAACGCACCGAGCAGAACGCCGGCAGTCATGCATGTAGTTTTGTTGATACGCAGCATTTCTTCAAAAACCGTCCGGTAAGGCGCGAGCAAGTCAATCTCGAGGATTGATGTATGCTCCGGATTGTGGAAATTGCTCAGGTCCATCACCGCAGGACCGTTAAAGCCCCAGTCCGTTACGATCATATTGCCCCGCGTTTCCGCATGAAGTCCACCATCGGCATCCAGCAGTCGGACGGCAGCGTCAAAGCGCTGCCCTTTCAAAGCAGCAAATTCACCGAGTTCGCAAGCTATCGGCGCCAACCCTGGCCTCAGCGGAATCTGACTGTGACCCAGCGCAGTCAGCATTGGGAAGAGATCACCGGTTGACCCGAGCTCCGGGTAGGCTTTGCCGCCTGCCGCGACGATCACGCGGTCAGCGCGCCAGGTTCTCTCAGCGTTGGCCGATTTAGTGGCTATGCGAAATGAATCGTCAGCAAGCGTAAGGTTGATGACGTCTTGCTCCGTCTGGATCGAAACACCCGCCTGACGCAGTGCAGCATGCAGCGCGTCCACGACCGTCTGGGCTGACTCGGAAAGCGGGTAATACCAGCCATCATCCGTCATTTTGACCGGCACGCCGAGACGTTCGAACAGATTGAGCGTATCTCTCACACCAGCGCCGGCAAACACTGTCTCAAGCCAGGCGGGTTCGCTGCTCACATAACGATCAGCGCGGGCGTTGGCATTGCTGAGGTTGCAGCGTCCGCTGCCCGTGACGAGCAGCTTTCTGCCAACGGATTTATTCTTCTCCAGTAAAGTGACAGCCGCGCCGTTTTTTGCCGTTTCAATGGCTGCCAGCAGCCCTGACGCCCCTGCTCCGATGATGACAACTTCCATATCAAAATTATACTTGTGAGCTGTTGGTTTTTATTTCTGGAAGGCGCTATGTTAAAATGGGCTTTACGATGATCCGAAGCATTTTCAAGCGCTTACGCGCTTACTGGACGATGACTAAAAGTCTGCAAACCGGCTTGCTGCTGGCAACTGGTCTGGCCGGCTTCTTCAGCGCGACCCATGCCTACAGTCCGTCCGTGCTCGCCATGTTGATCTTCTCACTCTACTGCGCCATCAGCGGCAGCACGATCATGAACATGTGGTTTGACCGCGATATTGACAGCCAGATGCGCCGCACCAGCTTCAGACCGCTGCCAACGGATATCGTGACCCCCACCGAAGCACTGGTTGTGGGTAGCCTGATCTCGGCGATAGGCATCGGCAGCGCGCTCATGCTCTCGGCGGCTTACGGCGTCGCGGTATTCGCTGGTTGGGCAATCAACCTGCTGGTCTACACAATCTGGCTCAAGCGCCGCACCTGCTGGGCAATCATCTTCGGCGGCATATCTGGCGGCATGCCTGTGATCGCCGGCAGACTGCTCGGCAGCGGCAGCATCGACTGGATCTCCTTGCTGATGGCGGGCGGTATCCTGTTCTGGATCCCAACCCATATCATGACCTTTTCAATCCGCTACGCGGACGATTACAAGACTGCCGGCATCCCGACCTTCCCGCAGGCCTACGGAGTGCGAGCGACACGCGTGATCATCGCCCTCTCAAGCATCCTGTCCTCTGCCTGCATCCTGCTCGCGGCGCTGATGATCGGGCTGCAGGAAGGTTATATCCGCCTGCTGACTGTGCTTTCGGTTGGCTTGCTGACGCTGGCGATTCGCCTGGTGTATAAACCATCAGACTACGCCAACATGGGCTTGTTCAAGTACGCGTCGCTGTATATGCTGTCAGCGATGGCATTGTTAGCGCTCTAGCGGACAATAAAGATGGTCCTCCGCCGCGTCAGTCTGACCATTTCCGCCCTGCTGGCTTCTTACGCCATCGTCCGCGGACAGCCGTCACAGGCTAGCGCCTCGACGCTGGCATTTACTGTCGGGTTTGGCGCGCTGACGCTGATCTCCTTGTTTCTGCTCGTCCTGGGCTCTGACTTCTACCAGAGCGCGATCCTGGTGATTATGGCGGGCCTTGTGCCGGTCGGAATTGCCCTGGGATTACTACTGCAATTCCAGCCATCCGCCGCTGGCTACTCACTGGTCCTCGCGCTCGTGATGCTAGCATTGATCATTATCAGCCGGCGTTTAAACAACAGACACGCTGCCGCGCTGCTGGCCGCCGCTCACGCGGTCGCCGGCATTGTCATCGTCGTTCTGCCGCTGTTGCTCGTCGGGCAGCAGTCCGTACCGGTCGCCTTCCTGATGATCAGCCTGGCTGGTCTGGTTATTGGCGCGGCCGGCATCATGCTGCTCTATGCCCGTGTTTACCCGCAACGCTTATCCGCGGCGGCGCTCGAAAAAATATTTCCAATCGTCTTGCTGCTGATGACAATCTTGCTTGTTATTGGGTATACAGTCGTTTCCTGATAGTATTATTTCTTTAGATTATTAATGCAGGAGGTTTTGATGGAAAAACAAAAATCTTGGGCGAAAGCGTTACAAAACTTCGGCGTCCTGCTGCTTGGGCTGGCAAGTGCCGGCAATTTCTTCAGCGGGCTGTATTCTGTTTACCTGGGTGTGTTCAAATCAACCTCCCCTAAAACTGCCTATCACTGGATCTACATCATTCTGGGTGTGCTGCTCTTTATCTTCAGCATCATGATGGCACGCGCGTTCATCATGCTCGCTAACAGACGGATCCGCGGTCACCACTACGGAATCATCGCGCTGGTCAGCGGGGTTGGACTTGGTCTGGCACAAATGGCGGCAGCCCGCACCCTGACGATCAGCCAGGACATTACGGTTTATGTCACTTACTTCACGATCTTGTGCCTGGCAATCCTGATGATTTTCATGATTCCATTCATCTGGAAGGAATTACGCTTCTACGGCGGACGTAAAAACTGAACCGCCTAGCCTATTGACAGGCAAGTTGTGATAGTGTATTATTTGGTGTGCAAGATGCTGGTCAGTTCGCGTTGGTAAGGCAAACAATCCCGGGACGAACAACATCCCCTGGGATTTTTTAATACCGATGGAACGTAGGCTCGAGCGACAAATTAATACCCGCCATAGGAGGCAAAAAATGTCAGAACGTATCATCGGTACAGTCAAATGGTTCAACAATGAAAAAGGTTATGGTTTCATCGCCCGTGAAGGTGGCGCGGATGTCTTCGTGCATTATTCCGCGATCCAGAGCGATGGTTACCGCTCTTTGACTGAAGGCCAGAAAGTTGAATTCGCTGTCGAGAATGGCCCCAAGGGTCTGCAGGCAGCCGACGTCAAACTGATCTAATCTTACTTATTCAGACATGTGAAAACTCCGTTCTCGCGAACGGAGTTTTTTTATTTAGCTGAGAACCTGCTCAATGATGGCGGTAAACGCCTTGCGCGCTTTGATCAAATCTGCCAGGCTGATATGCTCATCGACCGTATGCGCGTCCGACTCGCCGCCGGGTCCGAATCCGATGGTCGGGATGCCGGCAATGCCAGCGGTATAGGCGCCGTTGGTGCAAAACTGGAAGGCGCCAATGCTGGGCGTGATATCGACCCTTTTAAGGCCTGCGAGTGCGCGCTGCAGCAGCTCATTATCCTCATCAAACACCCAGGCCGGGAAGAATTTTTTCCCGCTCAACACCTTGCCGGAATAAGTCGTTTCCTGGCTGTCCACAATATCAACCTCATGTTTGATCTCGCGCAGAGCCGGCAGCGCGCTGATACTCTCCAGCACGCTTTCAATGGTCTCGCCAGGCAGGAGGCGGCGGTCGTAGGTTGCCTGACAGGTGTTTGGCAGCACAGAATGTCCCGGATAGGGATCAGACTTGATATCGACCAGGACGTTCAGTCCCCTGCCGACCACCGGATGGGTCTCGACTGGCATGCTGTCGATAGCCGAGATCGCCTTGATCATCTCATGCACGGCGCATAAGCCCGCCTCCGGCGAGGATGAATGCGCGGATTTGCCGTAGGTCGTGACCATCACTTCCGCCCTGCCGCGCCCGCCGCGCTTAATGGAGAAGTTGGTCGCCTCTCCGATGACGACGAAATCCGGCCTGACCAGGTCGCAGATGCTGCGCAGCGCGCCGCCTTCCATGTTCTCTTCAATCACCGAGGCGCTTACCGCCACTGTACCTGCGAGTTTTGCGCGATCGACCTGACAGGCAGCGTAGATGATGGCTGCCAGTGAACCCTTCATGTCCGATGCGCCGCGACCATACAAGACTTCATTTTCGATCACAGCCTCGTAAGGCGGATAGCGCCAGTCGGCTGCATTCGCGGAGACCGTATCGCAATGCCCGTCCAGCAAAAGCGTTTTGCCGGGCAAACTGCCGACGATGAGTCCAATGACACTGCCATTCTCGTCGATCATGAGCTTGTCATAGCCCAGGCGCTTCATCTCAGCCGCGATCTTGTCGGCGGCAGCTTTCTCTGCGCCAGAAAAACTCTGTGTACGAATGAGGTCTTGCGTGAAACGGATCTGATCAGCGTCAACCATGTGATTCTCTCCTCAATTTTTTCGATGGGATTCGTTCAGGCAGTGGCGACACAGCCGCCAGAGGTCAATGCTTCATTAACAGCTTCGATCTCGTCAGCATGTGCCAGGATAAACAGAATGTCATTCGGCATAATGATGTCACCGCCCTTCGGCAGGATCAGCCGCTCATCACGAATGATCGAACTGATCAATACCTCACGCCCGAGCTGCAACTCCGAGATGCGCCGGTCCACGCAGTAGGCATCCGGTTCGATATGCACTTCATACATATCAATATCACTCTTTCGTGTCGTATGCAGTTCTACGGTATAAGGTGAGATGGGCTTGCGCGCTTCGGTCAGCTTAAGTTTCTCCGCCAGCGGACCGAAGGTCATACCCTGAACGATACACGTCAGCAGCACCGCGAAGAAAATAATATTGAATACCAGCCCGTCATTGTCCAGGTTGGCAGCCGCGGGATAGGTCGCCAGAACGATCGGTACCGCACCCTTGATGCCGCCCCACGAGATCAGCACCTTTTCCTTGAGCGAATACTTGAAGGGTAAGGTGAATATCCAGACCGCTATTGGCCGGGCGATAAACATCAGAACCAACCCAACCACCAGACCTTCTTTCCAGATACCGAGGAATTGGCTCGGGAATGCCAGCAAACCGAGCATGAGGAAGAGGGTGACATTGCTCAGGGTGGAAATCGACGCGAGGAAATTGGTGACGCCTTGTTTGGCAGTGAACGAGGAATTGCCGAGGAAGAAACCCATGAAGAAGGCCGCGATGATTCCGTTGGAATTGATCAGCACCGCCAGTCCGTATGCCAGCAGGATAAACCCGATGATGAGCACGTTATAGTTGCCGCGGTTCGCTGAGCCCAGCCGGTCAAACAGCCAGGCAGAAAGTTTCGCGACACCGACGCCGATGGCGATACCGCCGGCAAACTGCCACAGGATTTGCAGCAGGAAATCGGTCGGCGAGGTTGAGCCGATGGTGATCAACTGGATGATGACGGTGGTCAGTACGATTGCCATCGGGTCATTGACCGCGGACTCAACATTGATTGTCGTCGCGACGCGCTTTTGAATCGGATATTGCTGGTTGATCATGAAGACGGCTGCGGCATCCGTCGAGGAGATGATCGCGCCGATCATCATCGCCTGCAGCAGCTCAAGGCTGAACAAGACGTGAATGGCATAGCCGAGGATGAGCGCAGTGACGACCACGCCGAGCGTTGCCAGGGACAGCGCGGGACCAGCGACCTGTTTCATCGCCTCGCGTGACGTCAGAAAGCCGCCGTCAAAGATAATGAAGATCAGCAGGATATCCGCGATGGTTTTTGTCAGCAGCGCGTCATCAAAGTACACCAACCCCAGCACATCCGATCCGACGATCAAGCCGATCAGCACAAACAGGATCAACTTGGGAACACCGAACAAGTTGGTAATTTTGGATGAGAAAATCGCTATGATGATGAGGATGGCAACGAGAAGCAGATTCAATTTTCACCGTCTGTTTCCTGGGCTGCGTTCACGGGTCTGCCTGACGGAGAAACCCGCCCAGTCATTTTAGCCGAGCTTAATCGATTGCGCAAGAATTTTGCGCCGAATTCCCTTCAATCATTAAATTAACTTTCCGCTGGGAAATTTTAATGAATGTACTCTTGACGGGATTAATACCGGGGTATAGAATTGGTCAATTTGGTTAGCCAACGGGTGAAAAATGAATCTGGTGAGCGATTTTCTGATAATTTCGATATGTAATGCGCCGCAACCAGGGTATCTGGCAGCATAAGGTGGCAGAGTCTACTGCCACCTTTTTTTATGTCTGCGCACCCGGCATGGACAACGGAGGTGGACACGAAAGTTGATGGTTAAGATGTTGCAAGAGACATAGCTAAACTGGAGAATAGAATGGAAAAATCAAAAAAACTTAATATGTTGGGATACCTGCCCAACGAAACGCCTCCCTTCGGTCAATTGCTCCTGCTGGGATTCCAGCATGTGCTGACCATGTTCCCTGCCACAGCGCTGGCAACCATCCTGATGAAATTCCCGGTCAGCACGGCTCTCACCGTCACCGGCATCGGAACCATCATCGCGCTGCTGGGCTCCAAATTCCTGATCAAGAAATACATCCCGCTTTATTACGGTGCCAGCTTCGCCTATATCGCCTCCGTCCAGGCCATCATGACTGCCAAAGGCGTAACCGGGGCTGTAGCGCCACCGGAAGTGATCTCGGTTGTTACTGCTGGTTTTATCGCGACAGGCATCATCAATATTCTTGTTGGACTTCTCATTCGCGTCTCCGGCGGTAAAAAAGCCATTGATCGCATCCTGCCTCCCGTCATTACTGGCGCGGTCGCCTGTACCATCGGTATCGGCCTGGGCGCCTCAGCGCTCAACAGCGCCAGCGGCGCCTGCTGCGGCGTCACGGACCCCGCCATGCAGCTCAAGTGGTGGGCAGTCGCCATGGTCACCCTGTTCACAGCCTTCATCCTTTCTGTATATCTGCAGGGCAAAGGCTTCGTCGGCATGCTGCCCATCCTGTTCGCGGCGGTCGTTGGTTACATCGTCTCGATCCCGCTCGGTCTGGTCAATTCAGCCGCTTTCGGTCAGGAAGCCTTCTTCCGCATGCCGAGCATCACCTTCCCGGTCTTTAATGATCCGCTGACACTGACGGTCATCATTGGCGTCGGTATCATGGCTATCGCGACCATCCCGGAATCAACCGCGCATCTGTACCAGATCAGCCTCTATGTTGATCATCTGGCAGAAGAACAGGGCAAAGAGAAATATCACCTTGACCGCCACATTGGAACCAACCTGGTGCTCGACGGCATTAATGACCTGGTGAATGGCTCGCTCGGTTCGCCCGCCGGGACGAACTACGGCGAGAACAACTCGCTGATGGTCATCACCCGCAACTACTCCGGGCCTTCGCTGATCGTTGCCGGCATCATCGCCATCCTGCTGGGCTTCTTCGGACCGCTGTCTGAAGCAGTCGCCTCCATTCCCACCGCGGTCTCGGGCGGTTTGTCGATTTACCTGTTCGGCGTGATTGGAATGCAGGGTATCGCGCTGATGATCGCTGAAAAAGTCAATCTGTATGATCCCAAGCAACTGGCGATTGGCGCCGTCATCCTGATCGTTGGTATCGGCGGCAACATCGGCTTCCCGGGTGGCTTTTTACCCGTGCCGCTGCTGCAGGGTGTCTTCCCCTACGGTTGGCCGGCCATCGCCACCGCTGCAGTGCTCGGTATTCTGATGAACGCCATCTCCTTGTTCTGGAAACCGCCGCTGGAACGCGCGCGGGTCTTCCGCGAGGATGAGGTCGAAGAAACCAATTAGAGTGAGCAAAGGACTGGAGGGAAAATTAACCTCCAGTCCTTTTATAATGATTGTATGAAACCAGAAAAAAGCCAGTATTCGATTTTTATCACCCAGGCGCTGCCGACGTTATTCCACAAGCAGACTGATGAATTCATCCGCTATGTCGAGGAGAAGGGCGAGCATTTCTTCCAGTTCTGGTGGGAGCAAGCCGGCAAACAGGCAGGCAGCAGCGATGAAGCGATGATCCGCCAGTTACGCTATCAGGTGGATGTGCTCGAGAAACCGAAAGGCAAATTGATTCGTTTATGGCTGTCGGGGAAAGATAAATCGGAGAGTTTTATCTGGCTGGCGTTTTTTCAGCGCGCCAGACGCACCTTTCAATGGCTGCCCATTCCGCGCACGCGCGTGATTGGTTTGGGCTGGAAACCCTCTGCCCGTGAAACGCTGGAGCTGGTCGATATCACCCCCATGCTGCGGCTGGTAGGGAACAAGAAGATTCAGCCGGGTATTTCGCTGAAGGACGGCAATCTCGAAGAGATCGCGGCGCTGTTTAAATGACGTCTCAGTTTGCTTGACAAGGGTTCATGGTGCGGTTAAAATCTACTTCTCTCGAATGCCGAGTTAGCTCAGTTGGTAGAGCACACGACTGAAAATTGTGGTGTCCGCGGTTCGATCCCGCGACTCGGCACAGGAAGAGAAAACAAAAACTGCCATTGCTGGCAGTTTTTGTTTTCATGCCCAATACAGTCAGGCTCTAATTCGCCGGCTCGACGCTGGCCAGAATCGGATCACCGGTGACCGTGAACATCACACCCTTCACCATATCCTTGCGGTAGGCGGTAAAGAGTTTGGTCGTCAGCAGCGGCACATGATAGCGTTTGTCTGTCAGGTGCTTCAATGTCTTGGACACCAGCTCATTGCGTTTGACCGGGTCTAGCTCCTGATCCTGCGCCATGATCATCTTATCCAGTTCGGGATCGTTGACGCGGTTGCGGTTGGAGGCACCGATCCGTGACGAGAGGAAGCTGTAACCGAGCACCACGGGATCGATATCGGCATAGAACCAGAAGATCAACTCATGCGTACCCTGAATGGTCTGCTCCCGCACGACATCGCCGTCCAGCATCTCGATATTGGTCTTGATGCCCACTTCAGCCAGTTGCGACTGGATGGTCTCGCACATGCGCTGGAAGATTGGATTTGCTGCCGACGCGAGTTTGAACTCTAGCCGCTGTCCATCCTTCGTCCGCACGTTATCCGGTCCGAGCACCCAGCCAGCCTCTTCCAGGATGGCGACAGCCTTCGCCGGGTCGTCGCTGGTCTGCTTGCTATATTCTTCGTCCACCTCATTAAAGCCCATCATGGAGGGAGCCAAGCCGGAGTATGACGGGATGGCCTGCCCTTCATAACCGACCTGTATAATCTCATCGCGGTTGACTGTATAGGCAAGCGCCTGACGCACCGCGTCCTGTTTGAGAATCGGGTTTTCATTGTTGATACCGAGGTAAGTCAGGGTGGTTGCCAGACCCTCTATAACCTCAAGGTTGGGGTCGGCTTGGGCTTTCTCGAGGTACTGCGGCGCCACTCTGCCGATCTGTGCCTCACCTGTCTCAAGCATGGCATAGGAAATCGACTCGTCCGCCAGGAATCGGATCACAAAGTCATCGAACTTGCTCGGACCCTGAACGGGAATGTATGGCGGCGACCAGTTGTAATCCTTGTTGGGCACATAAGAGATGGATGAGCCCTGAATGATCTCGACCGGTTTCCACATGCCAGTACCCACCGGATTGTAAGCGAAGCCATCCGCTCCGATTTTCTCATAGGCTTCTTTAGACGCGATTGGCAGCCAGGTGAGCATGTAGATGATTGGCGCATAGGGTTCTTTGAGCGTGATTTCAATGGTGTATTCGTCCACAACCGCGACCGACTCAATCGTATCGCGCGCGTCACCGCCAAAGGGCGAGGCAAGATCCTCGTCCATGTACATGTCAAAATTCCACTTGACCACATCAGCGTTGAACGCCGAGCCATCCTGGAACTTGACATCCTTACGCAAGTGAAGCGTTACGTGCAGGTTATCCGGCGCTATGTCCCAACTATCCGCCAGGTAACCGGTGTATCCCTTGAAATCCGGTGTGACCGAGAGCAGATAGTCATACACCGCGCCGTGCGCGTAACCGGCATAAATGGTCAGGAAGGGATCGAGACTGTAGAAGGAGTCGGTCGAGTCCAGCAAGGTAAGCGTTTTCTTCCCTGCCGGCGCTGCCTCGGTCACTACTTCTGTCGCGGCTTCAGTGGGTGCTTCTGTCTTTGCCGCTTCAGTTGCGGCGGGCTTCGGCGCTTCCGTCTTGGGCGCTTCGGTAGCCTGCGCGGGGGCGGGAGCCGCCGGGGCTGGCGCACAGGATGTCAGAACTATGGAAATCAATAGCATGATAGATAATATGAAATTAGCGTGCTTTTTCGTCATTCCAATTCTCCTTCGAATAATAAATTTAATCAGCGGCTTAGCTGACTAGGCGAGCATAACGCACGGAAAATCATTGTTATTCTTTATTCGGTTGTGGTGTCAGGTGGAAAAACGATTTACTATCCCAGGGTTCGAGAACCTGCAGTAATCAAATGATTAACTAACGCAATGTAAAATGTTTATACAATCTAAAGTTCGTATTGTCAAGTAAATATGACAGATGTCACCCTCACTTTGAATACAACAGGGCGCCTAATTAACAGTTTTGATTCAGGGCTAAACCTTGAGCACACCCCTGAAGCCGCGAGCACCGTAGTACGAGTCTGCCCCGTTGTGATAGGTAAAAACATGGTCATAGCGACGATCACAGAACAGTGCCCCGCCCAGCTTACGGATCGCTTCGGGTGTCTTCACCCAACTGGAGGTCTTCAGATCAAAAGCTTCAAGCTCTTGCAGCGCGCGGTATTGCTCCTCGGTCAGCAACTCGATCCCCATCGCTGCTGCCATATTTACCGCACTATCCGCCGGTTTATTCGCCTTCCTGGCCTGCAACGCCTGATCGTCGTAGCATAAGCTGCGCCGTTCTGCCGGGCTCTCAGGCGAGCAGTCGATAAAAGTCAGTTCGCCAGACTTTTTATCAAAGGCAATCACATCCGGTTCACCGCCCGTGCGCTCCATCTCGTTCAAAGACCACAACTTTGTTGGATTGGCAGCCAGCCTGTCATGCACTTTTGCCCACGCGAGCTCAGGATGTCGTTCACGATGGCTTTCAAAACGCTCCTTTAAAAGCTTCAGCAGCGTCGCACGCTCGTCCGCATCCAATTCTTTTATCGAATCTTTTCCAGATTTCATTCCGACGCTCCTCCCGCATTCTGATGACTGCAATCTGCAAGCCTTATACCATATCAGATAAGCGATTTCAAGCTAATGACAAGGCATTACCTATGTCACTGGTCAGGCTGGCAAGCTATGTTAGAATAAGATTAAGTAACATTAAAGTGTTCTCCACCAACAAAGAAAATTGCACATGAACCTGATTAAAAAATTCCGTTTTGAGATACTCGCTCTTGGCGCACTTGCCGTCGTCCTGGGGATTTTCGTCTGGGTGACGAATATGCCCATTTACATGACCAGTTCTCCGCGCTCCTGCAGCAACTGTCATGTCATGGATTACGCCTACGAAAACTGGTATCACGCGCCGCATGAGAAGGTGACCAAATGTGTCGACTGTCACGTGCCGCATACCAATATCATCTCCTACTATTACATCAAGTTCAAATCCGGCGCGCATGATGTGCTCTATTTCAGCACTGGCATGACGCCGGACGCGATCCGTGTTCATGAAGAAACCACCAATATTCTGCAGCACAACTGCATCCGCTGCCATTCAGAGACCGTCGCCGACATCGGCGTCCATGATATGGGACGCACGTGCTGGTCGTGTCACCGTGACGTAGCGCATGGCGAACGGGGCATCACTTTGCTGCCGATGCAGGATTCGCTGCTTTATAAACAGGAAGAAGAAAGAGGTATCGAATGAAGAAGAACTTAACGTTATGGATCCTTAGTGGTGTAATCGTTGTACTCGCCGCGCTGCTGGCAGGCATCCTGATATTTCTGAAGAACCAGCCCGTACAGCAACGCGCGACCACCCAAATCGTCGAAGTCGCGCCGATGGAGCCGGATTCGAGCATCTGGGGCAAGAATTATCCCAATCAGTACGATACCTTCAAAATGACCCGTGATAACAAAACCGATACTGAATTCGGCGGCTCATCAGCTTTCTCCTGGCTGGAGCGCGACCCGCGTCAGAAAATCCTTTTCGGTGGCTATGGTTTTAGCAAGGAGTACAACGATGACCGCGGCCACGAATGGAGCCTGGACGATGTCCGTGGCACCGCGCGTGTGAATGAAACTACGACCGGCGCCTGCTATGCCTGCAAGTCTTCCAATAACCCCAAACTTTGGGATGAGATGGGACTTGAAGCCTACAGCGCCATGCCATTCGCTGAACTGGGCAAGATGATTGACCAGCCGATCGGCTGCGCCAACTGTCATGAGGCCGGCAGCATGCGTTTGATCCTTACCAACCCGTCCGTCATCCAGGGTTTCAAAGATCAGGGCATCAACTGGGAAGATTTCACCCGCCAGCAAATGCGGACTGTTGTTTGCGCCAACTGCCACGTCGAATATTACATGGCAGGCGAGAAGAAAGTCCTCACCAACCCCTGGGACAAAGGCACTGAGATCCACAAGATTGTCGAGTACTACCAGGAAGAGGGATTCAAGGATTGGGAATATCCCGAAGCCGGCACCCCGATGCTGAAGGCACAGCACCCAGAGTATGAGTTCTTCACAGCCCAGAGCACCCATTTTGAAGCTGGCGTCTCCTGCGCGGATTGCCACATGCCCTACGTGCGCGATGGCGCGGCGAAATTCTCTGACCACAATATCCGCAGCCCGATGTACAACCCCGAGCTCGCCTGCGGTACCTGCCATACTGACGTCAAATATGTGTCAAATCGTCTGCATGTCATACAGAATCAAGTCAGCGTGGCAAAGATTGCGGCTGAGGATTCGATTATCGACGCGATGACAGCCATCAAAGCTGCTAACACCAGCGGAGCCGCTGATATGACGGTATTGGCGAAAGCCCAGGACCTGCACAGGCAAGCGCAATTCCTGTGGGATTTTGTTTCAGCGGAGAACAGCTACGGCTTCCACAACCCGGAGTACGCCCTGGCGACATTGCAGGAGTCAGTCAACCTCTCAAGGCAAAGCCTGATCCTTGCCGCTCAGGCTGCCGGTGACACCAACCTGCTGGTGACCGGGGTTTATCAGGACGGAAAATAGCCCGTCAAATGACTGCAAAGGAACCTCTGAATTCAGAGGTTCCTTTTTTCGTGAGTATAATCAGACCGTGACCCCGTCCAAACGCCTGACCTTTATTGCCGTTATCACCTTTTGCCTGGTGCTGTTCAGCCTGGCCTGTTTCGTGCCGCGGTATGGGGATTCCCCTGGCAACACGATGCCGGTCAAACCTAGTCCGACGGCGCCTTTGATCGCCGGTTCAGAGTGCATCCCGGCCAATCCGCCTGAGCAGGCACAACTGATTTCGGTCATCGACGGCGATACCATCATCGTCACCCTGCCCGGCTCCACAAGGCATTTGCATGTGCGCTATGTCGGATTGGATACACCTGAAACCTACCCTGAAATGGAGCCCTATGGCAAGGAAGCGGCTGACCTGAATAAATCGCTTCTGAAAGGCGCGGAGACGGTTTACCTCTTCAAGGATGTATCTGACACCGACAAGTACGGCCGGCTGCTGCGTTACGTGGTTGCCAACGACCACTTCATCAACTATGAACTGGTGAGGAACGGCTTCGCGAATGTTTATTCCTATCCGCCGGATGTCTCCTGTCTCGACAGCTTCCTGAGAACACAGCGTCAGGCACGCGAGGCAAAAACCGGCTTGTGGTCTGCGACGCCGGTGCCATGAGCAATGCCATGATCAGACACCCGGACCTCACACCCGATTTTCGTGCCATACTCGAAAAGCATCAGATCAGGTTGAAAAAAAGCCTTGGTCAAAATTTCCTGCTGAATCCTGCATATCTCAGGCGCATCATCCAGGCTGCGGAACTGCCTCAGGGTGCCGAGGTGCTCGAGATCGGCTCTGGCATTGGCAGCCTGACTTACGAAATCGCGCGTGAAGCCGCGAAAGTCGTCTCCGTTGAAATCGATCAGAATCTGTTCGGCGCCTTGCAGGAAGCGCTGGCGGGCGTGCCGAATGTGACGCTGGTGAACGCTGATATTCTCGAGCGCGATGCCGAGACTCTTGGCTTGCAGGACGGCTATTTCGTGATCGCCAATATCCCCTACTACATCACCTCCGCCATCATCCGGCATCTGCTCGAAGGCAAGGTGCGCCCAAAGCGCATCATTCTGACTATCCAGTCTGAGGTTGCGGAACGCATTTGCGCCGATGATGACAAGATGAGTTTGCTGGCGTTGAGCGTCCAGGTCTTCGGCAAGCCGCGCGAAGCTTTCCGCGTCCCTGCCAGCGCTTTCATCCCGCAGCCCGAGGTCGACTCGACCGTGCTGGTAATCGACGTTTACCCGCAGCCGGTCATTCATCAGGAATATCTGTCGCTATTTTTCAGGCTTGCAAAAGCCGGCTTCGCTCAAAAACGCAAGATGCTGCGCAATTCCCTGACCAGCGCACTGAGATTGCAGCCGAATGAAGTTGAGACGATTCTGTCCGAAGCGGGCATAGATCCAAAGCGCCGGGCGGAGACCCTGGCGCTGGCGGAATGGCGTACGCTTTGCGGCGTTGTTGCCGGCAAATAAGCTTATTGTTTTGGTTTGAGGTCCCTGTACAGTCCAAGCAGCTTCCAGGTTCTGATGGCTGCCTCATATTGAACTTTGAAGGACATTTTGGACGCGCCCAGTTTACGCTCGGCAAAATAGATCGGAATTTCCTTGACCCGATAACCGAGTTTGGTGGCAGTGTAGTTCATCTCGACCTGAAAGACATAGCCATTCGATTTGATGGTATCGAGAGGCAGTCCCTGCAGCGTTGCCCGGCGCCACATTTTAAATCCGCCGGTGACGTCCCTGATCTTCATACTGAGGATGGTGCGGGCGTAGAAATTGCCAAAACCTGAGAGCACCTTGCGCAATAACGGCCAGGTCTCATCCAGGCTGCCGCCCTTAACGTAACGAGAGCCAATCACAAAATCATAATCTTTGATAGTGGCGTAAAGCTCGTTTAGCTTCTCTACCGGATGTGAGAAATCCGCGTCCATCTGGACGATGTAATCATAGCCTTGGTCAATGCACCACTTGAAGCCAGCAATGTAAGCGGTGCCCAAACCCTGTTTGCCCTGCCTGTGCAGACAGTCGATCTTGCCAGGATAGTCCGCTTTCATTTTCTCGACGATGTCACCCGTACCATCCGGGCTGTTGTCATCGACGATCAGCACGCCAATCTCGGGCAGCGGCTGTGAGAGGATGGCTGGAATAATTTTGACGATGTTTTCTGCTTCGTTATAGGTTGGAATGACGACTTTTATACTCAAAGTGATGCCCCTGAATTGATTGTGATTTTGAAAGCCTGTTCACCGCTGCCGCCCCTGATTTCAGGTGCGATATCCGGCAGTGCCAAGCCCAGAAATTTATGCAGCAAATGCTCGATGAAATACAGTTCCGGCCGCTCCAGCGCTGCCTCGCTGCCGATCTCGATGCTCCCATCTTCCAGCCGTTCCACTTTCAGTGGTAAAGCCAGACGGGCTTCCAGCAGTCTTGCAAAGGCTGCCGCAGCAACGGGCAATTTGGCGCCGTCTGACAGCGCCAGAAAGTCATCAGCGTCGAATGCCTTCAGAAGGTCTTCATGCGCAAGGGAATTTTCAAAAAAGCGGTCGATGATGCGCGGAGTCAAAGCCAGCGCGCCGCGCTCACCATAGACTTGTCGCAACCCATCCATCACGCGCATCGCCTGCGCCAGATCAAGCACTTTGCCTTCCTCAACCTGGTACTCGCTGGCCGTCTTGAGGACAGAGAAACCAGTCATACCCAAGATTTCCTCAAATGAATTGAGAAATGCAGTGCTGTACTTCAGATCAAACTGACCCGGAAGGCTGCTGTTATCCATGTGATTATCCCTTGACTACTGCCAATTATAGCAGGCTTGACCAATGCTGAAAATACGGCCGGCATTGACCGACTTCAATAAAACAGGGTATGATTTGCTGCATGAAAAGAAAATTGTCTATCTGTTTATCGTTTATGCTCGGCTTGGTGTTGGTCCTCCTCGCCAGCGCATACACGCCGGTTATCGCGGCGCCAGCCACGCAAAGTGAAGGTCCCGAACCTTTTATGGGCACACCGCTATGTCCGCCTGATGTCTATCTGACGCAACCCTCAGACTGCCTGGCGCTTGGCCCCTCCCAAACATTGACCGACCTCGCCAGAAAAGGTATCGTCTACCCAATCAAACCACTGCCAGCTTCGAAGCCAGCCGCGGCGCTGAATGAAATCAACGCCAGGTACGCCAAGGTTAATGTCGAATGGCCGCAGGCAGCCAAGCTCTATGGTTCCTTTGATGACGCGATCTCCGATACCAATTCGACCGGCACCCTCTCCGGCAGCTATCTGTTTGTCTCTTACGTTGACGCCCGTGAATACAATGGCGGCACCTATGTGATGACCAAGAGCGGCGTCTGGCTGCGTGCCTCTCCGACCTCCTATGTCCGCTTCCAGGGGCTGCTGTTCGATCGCAATCCGGAATCATCGTTTGGGTGGACGGTCAACCTGGTGCGCGCCCGCTCAGCCCCCAGTTATGCCGCGCCTGAAGTCGGTGACCAGCTCCCGCCTGAGTATCTGGTGCAGATTTATGACGTCGTTGAAGCCGAAGGTCAAAAGTGGTACATGATCGGTGATGGACAGTGGATCGACCGGTTGCATATGCGCCAGGCAGTGCTCCACTACGAACGCCCGCCTGGTGTCACCGGCGACCGCTGGATCGAAGTCAACCTTTACGAGCAAATCCTGTTCGTGTATGAAAATGGACGGCTGCTTTTCGCGACCATGATCTCATCCGGCGCGGAACCATATTTCACGAAGCCAGGCACTTTCCAAATTTACAAGAAGCTCGATTACGAGTGGATGCGTGGCTCTTTCACTGCCGACAAATCGGATTATTACTCGCTGGAAGACGTGCCCTATACCCTCTATTACGACGAGGCGCGGGCGATTCATGGCGCCTACTGGCGTCCGCGCTTTGGCTTTGAGATGACGCATGGCTGCGTCAACCTCTCAGTCGGCGATGCCGCGTGGGTATATAACTGGTCAAAGGAAGGTGACTGGGTCTACGTCTGGGATCCCAGCGGCATGACCCCCACGGATCCCTCCTTCTACGGACCGGGCGGATTCTAAAGACAAGAAAACCAGGCTTTCAGCCTGGTTTTTTTATCGTACTAATCAAGCTGGTAGATCCAGCCATACTTCTGTTTCAGATAACCGATAAACGGCTCCGGCTTAATCCTGGAGCCGGTCGCTTTTTCGACCATCTCCATCGGCGAGTATTTCGCGCCGTGGCGGTGGACTTTATTGCAGAGCCAATTCTGGACGGTGTCGAAATGCCCTTCGGCGATCAGGCGGTCATAGTCCGGCAGGTCTTCCTTCAAGCGCTCCTGAAGCTGCGCGCTGATCATCGTCCCCAGAGCGTAGCTGGGGAAATAGCCAAACAAGCCCATCGCCCAATGGATATCCTGCAGGACGCCTTCGCTATCGGTCTCCGGCGCGATACCAAAATATTGTTTCATCTTCTCCCGCCAGACCTCCGGCAAATCCTTGGCTTCCAGCTTGCCTTCGAGCAATGCGATCTCGAGTTCCATGCGCAGCATGATGTGCAGGCTGTAAGTCACCTCGTCCGCCTCAATGCGGATGAGGGATGGCGTGACGGTATTGATGCCGCGATAGAAATCCTCAAGGCTGATGCCCAGCACCTGCTCGCGGAAGGTCTCCTGGAAACCGGGGTAAAAATGGCGCCAGAATGGCAGCGACTTGCCGATCATGTTCTCATAAAACCGCGACTGCGATTCGTGCATCGCGCTCGAGGGTCCGTCAGCCAGGGTCGTCCGCGCCAGCTCCCTCCCCAAGCCCTGCTCATAGATCGCATGACCAGCCTCGTGGATTGAGCTGTAGAGACCGGACCTGAAATCATTCGGGATCAGGCGGGTCGTAAAGCGCACGTCGTCCGCGCCCATTCGGGTGGTGTAGGGATGCGCGCTGTAATCGACCCTGCCGCGGTTGAAATCAAACCCGAGTTTGGTGACCACATCCTTTGTGAACTCAACCAGCTTTTCACGATCATAAGTCGCGGACAGGAATGGATACTCCGGCAGCGGTTTGGATTTGATGGCGTTCAGCAGATCAACGATCTCAGGACGCGCCTTATCGAAAATTTCCTGCACCTCTGCCGTCTTCATCCCGCGTTCATGGTCATCGAGCAACGGGTCATAGATGTGATCATAAGGCTCGAAGAAGCTGGCATACTGCCTGACGAGCTTGATGCGCTCATCGAGGTGCGGCAGGAAGAGCAGAAAATCGTTCTCTTTCTTCGCTTTTTCCCAAGCCGGCAGCGCAGCCGCTTCGAGACGCGCTTCTTCGGCGACATGGGAGGTCGGCACCTTGGTCCGTTTGATGTACTGGTCATACGTGCGCTTGATCAGACAAGCTTCGAAAGAATCCGGCTCGAGACGGCTGCTGTAGCTGATCAGATCATCGAGCAGCCGCCCAAGCTCGTCAGACGTCCGCTTCTGATGCATCAGCTTGGAGAGCGTCTCCAGGACGTTCGCGCGGTCATTGACGCCGCCTGCCGGCATGTAAATCGACTGATCCCAGCCAGCCAGAGCTGACGCACAGGAGAGATCATAAACCTCATGCTGAATTTCAATCAGCCGGTCCAGTCGGTGGTCCATTGTCTTTTCCATGTTGCGAGTCACCATAAATAATGCTCCTCGAAAAGGGATAAGGATATTATAGCTGTTCAATAAACCAAACGAGCCTCGCAGAGGAGGCTCGTCTGATTATCTAAAGTGATTGACTACTTGTTCACCTGGAACGTCTTGTCACCGGTTTCAAAGAACTTCCGGATCTGGACGCCAGCCGCCTGACCGGCGTTAACGTTGGCTTCTTCGGTCTGGGCGCCGAGCTTCTTGGCAGTGGCGTAGAAGTGATTGTTGTTCTTCTCGCGCAGTACTGGCGTGCAATCGGGCGCGACATCACAAACGTATGAGAAGTCTGGGCGTTCGTCATAGACACGCAGCAGGTCAGCTTCGTTGATGACTTCCTTGCGGGCAGTGTTCACCAGAACGGCGCCCTTGGGCATGGACATCATCAGGTCATAGTTGATGCTGCCTTTGGTCTCAGCAGTCGCCGGGATGTGCAGTGACACATACTGGCAGGTCTTGAAAAGTTCAGCCGGGGAATCGACAACCTTAACGCCATCCGCTTCGATCGCTTCCTTGCTCAGGTAAGGATCATAAGCAAAGACGTTCATTTTGAAGCCTTTGGCGATTCGGGCAACCGCTTTGCCGACATTACCATAGGCCAGCAGGCCGATATTCTTCTCAATCAGCTCAGTGCCTGAGCTGCCGTCCATGTGATTGCGCGCCTGGAAGATCATCAGCGCGATGACGAGTTCGGCAACAGCGTTGGCATTCTGGCCGGGGGTGTTCATGACGACGACACCGTTTTTGGTCGCCGCGGGCAGGTCAATGTTGTCATAACCCGCGCCAGCGCGGACCGCGATCTTCAGGTTCTTGGCAGCATCCAACACCTCAGGGGTGATCTTGTCGCTGCGGAAAATCAACGCGTCAGCGTCAGCAATAGCGGCTTTGAGTTCTTCGACGTCGGTATATTTCTCGAGCAAAACGATATCATAATCACCGCCGGCAAAAGCTGCCTTGATCTTCTCAACGGCTACTTTGGCAAACGGTTTTTCTGTCGCAACAAGAATTTTTTTCATGGGTTCCCTCTTCCGGTCACTGACCAGAGAATTAGTGTTTCGCCTCGAATTCCTTCATGGCTTCGACAAGATACTCAACGCTCTCGAGAGGCAGCGCGTTATACAGTGAAGCGCGGAAACCACCGACATCACGGTGACCCTTGACGCCGACGATGCCTTTTGCCTTCAGCAGATCAAGGAATTCCTGCTCAAATTCGCCCAGGCCTTCCGCCATCACGAAGGTGACGTTCATGCGTGAGCGGCTGTCTTTTTCAGCGGTACCCACGAACATCTTGTTGCGATCAATCTCGTTGTAAAGCAGTTCAGACTTGGCCTTGTTGCGCTTCTCAATCTCAACCAGACCACCGCATTCATTGATCCATTTCAAGGTTTCGTGAACCGTGAAGATACAAACACACGGAGGCGTATTGTAGAGTGAGTTACCCTTGACATGGGTTTCATAGTTCACCATAGAGGGCATCACACGGCCGGATTTGTTGAGCATGTCGTCACGGATGACAACAGCGGTCACACCAGCAGGACCAAAGTTCTTCTGAGCGCCGGCATAAATCAAACCATACTTCGAAACGTCCATCGGGCGGCTGAAGATGTCAGACGACATGTCAGCGACCAACGGGACTTTGCAATCGTAGTCTTCCAGAATTTCAGTGCCATAGATGGTATTGTTGGTGGTGATGTGGAAATAGTCCGCGTCTTCCGGAACAGTCCAGCCCTTGGGAATATAGGTGTATTTCTTGTCTTCTGAAGAGGCGACTACCACGACCTCACCGAACAGCTTGGCCTCTTTGGCAGCCTTGGCAGCCCAGGAGCCGGTCTTCAGATAGGCAGCTTTGGTCTTGAGCAGGTTGTAAGGAACTGTGAAGAACTGGCTGCTTGCGCCACCGCCGACGAAGATTACATTGTACCCTTCCGGGATACCGAGCGTGCTCTTGAACAGGCTGACGGTATCGGCCATCAGTGCATCGAATTCCTTGCTGCGGTGTGAGACCTCAAGCACCGAGAGACCCGTGCCAGCGAAATTCAGCAGCGCTTCTCTAGTTGCATCGATCGCTGACTGCGGCAGGATGGATGGCCCGGCATTGAAATTATGTTTTTTCATGTTTTTTGCCTCCGAAATATGATGATATTTTTTTACCTATCCAGACAGCATCATTATAAACAACCTAAAACACAAGTCAAAGATTACGAATGTAATCTATGTAAGGTAATAGACTATATAATTTCGGCTATCTGGCTGGTTTTTGTAATAAATTTCGTTCATTCAGTCCGCAGCGCCTCGACCGGCTCCATGTTAGCCGCCCGATTCGCGGGGTAGATGCCGAAGAAAAGCCCTACCGCGGTAGAAAAAATCGTGGCTAGTAATATTGAATCGATCCCGACGACAGGGTTCAGTTGCGTCCCCATCATCGTGGCAACCCGCCCGACGGCAAAGGCAATCAGCCAGCCAAGCGCGACGCCGATCAGTCCGCCCATCAGACTGAGCATGGCTGATTCAGTCAGAAACTGAATCAGAATGTCGATCTTCTTGGCGCCAACGGCCTTGCGCAGGCCGATTTCCTTGGTCCGTTCAGTCACCGAGACCAGCATGATGTTCATGATGCCGATACCGCCCACCAGCAGCGAAATGCTGGCGATACCGCCGAGGAAAATCGTGAAAGTACCGGTAATGGTGGACATGGTCTGCAACATATCATCCTGGCTGAAAATGGTGAAATCATCCGGTTTCAGGAAGATTTTATGCTGCGAACGTAGCACCTCGGTGATTTCATCCTTCGCGTTCTGAATAACTTCAGCACTGGCTGCCTTGATATATATGGTATCGACCGCGCCCGCGTCCCGTTTGATAAAACGCACCTGAGCGGTCGTCAAGGGGATGTTGACAAAATTATCCTGGGAGCCGAAAGACCCACCGCCCCGCGGGCGGACGACACCAATGACTTTGAAGGGCTGGCCATTGATCTTGATTGTTTCGCCGGCAATGCCGTCCATGCGGTCAAACAGTTTCAGAGCGACATCGCTGCCAATGACGGCCACGGCAGATCTGCCCAACACGTTTTCGCTGGAGAGAAATTCGCCTTCCGCCATCGTCAGGTTCATCACATGTGACTGCTCCGGCATTGAGCCATACAGGATTCCCGATTGATTTTTACCGGCATAACTGAAAGTGGCATTGCCTTGCAGTCCCGGTACCACCAGCTCAAGCGATGGCGCCCGATCTTTATCAGAGAGAGCGCGCACGTCCGACATCGTCAGCGTTTCCGCGTTTGTCAGCATCTCGCGTGAATTACCCGGGAAGATGAACAACAGGTTAGAGCCGATGCCGCTGATTGAATCGGTGATGGTGGATTCGGCGCCCTGACCGATTGACAGCATGGCGATCACGGCGGCAACACCAATCACGATGCCCAGAACGGTCAGACCGGAGCGCATTTTATTGGCGTTGATGCTGGTCAGGGCTTCAAGCAGGCTCTGGAAAACGTCCATAGTTATTGCTCCAGCAACCCGTCGACGATCTTGAAAACACGCTGAGTCTTCTCGGCGATGCGCGGATCATGGGTGACGATGACGATGGTTGTCCCGCGTTCCTTGTTCAGGTTCATGATTAACTGCATGATCTCTTCACCTGATTTGGTATCCAGGTTACCTGTCGGTTCATCCGCCATAACAATGGCGGGGTTGTTCACCAGCGCGCGCGCTATAGCAACACGCTGCTGCTGACCACCCGAAAGCTCTGAGGGCTTGTGGTGCATTCGGTCGGAGAGTCCGACAGATGCCAGAGCCGCCTCAGCCCGCTGCCTCCGGTCGGGAACCGCGCCTGCGTAGCGCAATGGCAATTCGACATTAACGAGCGCGTCAGACCTTTTCAGCAAATTAAAACTCTGAAAGACGAAACCGACTTTTCGGTTGCGAACGCCCGCCAACTGGTCATCGGTCAGTTTTGAGACATCCTCACCATCGAGATAATACTCGCCGCCGGTCGGATGATCCAGGCAGCCGAGCAGGTTCATCAGCGTTGATTTGCCTGATCCGGAGGGGCCGATGATGGAGACAACCGCGCCGCGTTCAATCTCCAGGCTGACGCCGCGCAGCGCGGGCACTTCGATCGCGCCCATTATGTAGGTTTTCTTGAGGTCGACCGTACGGATGACGTTATCAGTCATGTCTACCGCGAGAACATATTCATGAAGGCGTTCTCGGCAGGCGGATTGAGGATGATCAGGTCACCTTCCCTGACTTCACCGGAGAGCAATTCACTATGCGTATCCGAGGTCAGCCCGATCGTGACTTTCTTGAGGACAGGCAGTTGATCTTGCAGCACAAAAACCACCCGGCTGCCATCACGGATACGGACCGCCTGGTTGGGAATGAGCAGGGCGTTTTCGACTTCTTTGACCGTTACGACCACCGCAGCCGTCATGCCGGGCAGCACACGTTCATCAGCATCGTCTAATTCAAGCTCAACGGCAAAATAAACCAGTCCATCCTTGCCGGTCTGGCCAACCCGTCCGACCTGCGTCACATGCCCGTGGTATTCCTGTCCAATAATGGCATCAAAGGTGACCGTGACCGTGTCGCCTACTTTCAATAGATTAATATCGACTTCGGAGATATCAACATCGATGACTAGTTTGGAGAGGTCATCAATGCGGAAGGAAGGCGTGCCGGCACTGACCTGATCACCGACCTTATTTTGAACAGCGGTGACGATGCCGCCGAAAGGCGCGTCCAGATAGAGCATATCAATTGTCGCTTCGATCGAATCGACCCGCGACTGGGCAGCCTTCAGGTCATCCGGATCGACGCCATTTTTCAGCCTTTCCCATTCCCGTTCCGCGTCCGCGACACGCGCGCGGGCAAGGTCGAGCTTGGCATTGATGCCGGCGATCTCATTGGCATCCGGTTTGCCGAGCAGCCAGTTCAGGTTTGCCAGGGTGCGGTCGCGCTCCTGCCGGGCAGCCGAGAGTTGCGCCAGCATGGACGCCCGCGTGGGATCATCCTCGGCAAGGTGTGCCATGCCGCTGTACAGTTCTTCCAGTTGTTCCACCCGGTCCTGGGCAATGATGTAGCTCGCGCGGGCTGAATCGAGGGTCGCGTCAGACGCGCGCTGATAATCGAGGCTGGTACTATCCTTTTCAGCTTGTTCAAGCGCGTCACGGGCTTGTGACAGGTTAAGCTGCGCCTGTGCCTTGCCTACTTCGGAATCCTGCAGGTTTGCCAGATCACGCCGCGCGGCAACCAGCTCAGCCTGTGCCATGATGATGTTCTGCGGCACAGTCTTGAGATCCAGTTCCGCCAGCCGGTCGCCGGTTTGCACCCTCTGACCGAGGACCACATCAATCGCCTCTATCCTGCCAGCGGTCAGCCAGGTCATGACCGTGCTTTGATTGGCTTCCACGATGCCAGTCGCGCCGACGCTCGCGGAAAACCGGCCACGTTCCAGGGGCTGCGTCGTGAAGGCATTGGCCGCAGCCTCCTTCGCCTTCCTGGAAGAATCTATAAAATAATACGCAGCTGCCGCGATCAGAACAAGAACGACGAGAATGGCAATTTTCTTTTTCATCAATTCACTCAAGCTCGAACTGTAAAAGTTCAAAAGCCGTAAGTATTATAGTGTGTTTCAAAGCTTAACTTGTATACGAGTTGTATTAACATTGGTTGCCTAAAAAAAGACTGGCTTGCGCCAGTCTTTTCATGTTGTTCTTTATTATTACTTTTCAGCCGCGCCGGCATCGATCCAGGCTTTGATGGTCTCAAGCTCTTCGGGCGCGAAGGAGCCGGGATGGCCGCCCTTCTCCATGAGCTGAATCAAAGGTGAACCTGCCGAGTCTTCCGCGACGATAATCGCGCCATTGGCTGAACCTTTCATCAGGTCGGCATAGGTCTTGACCGAGAAGCCGCCCATGGTGCCATGGCACGCGCCGCACTTACCCGAGAACAAAGACCCAATGCCATTGGTCCAGGTAGCATCGCCACCGCCGGATGGCATGGCAACAGTCGTGGGAATCGGCGCCATGGTTGGCAATGGGGTCGGCGTCTGGGGTGAGAAGACCACGACACTTTCCGGACGCTTGGGTACGGTTGTGATGGCGGTCTGTTCGCCGGCGACGAAGAAGTAAATGGCAGCCAGGAAGACGGCTGAGAAGACAGCCGCGATTGGCAGATAGATCTTCCGGCGCGCCGCGATCTGCGCTGCGGAAGGTTTGTTATAGGCGGTTCCGGCACGAATCTGCTCGAGCTCGTGCGCGTGCTCTTCTTCCATATGCTCAACGCTCATTTTGCCGGTGAACATACTGCTGTTGAAGCTTTTGAGGTGAACATTATAAAAATGCCAGACGATGATTGCCGCGACAGCCAGGACAGCTTCCCAGCCATGGGCAATCTTGGCAGCAGGGATGATAACACCGGGCAGATACTTGGTGGTTGTGATCGGGTTCCAGAGCATGTAGCCGGTGATACCCATGATCAGCAGACCCCACATCATGAACCAGTATTCCATCTTTTCGCCGTAGTTATAGCGGCCCATCTTCGGGGCATCCTTGCGCAGCCCCAGATTGTAGGTGATGCTGTGCCAGATATCAACCGCGTCTTTCGGCTGCGGGAGCATGGTCAAAGGCGTGCGCAGGACGAATACCTTGTAACCCGCCAGCACAATGTGATAAAGCGTTTCAAACATCAGGATAGTCGCGCAGATACGATGGATGATACGCACCGAGGCAATACCGCCAAAGAGTGTCAGAACTGCTTGTGAGATGGCGAGATGGTTGAACATCTGCGCCAGACCAGTCACACCCAGCAAGCCGAAGGAGAAAATCAGGATGAAGTGCTCAATCCGCTGCGCGAGCGGGAAACGTACGATAGGCGTCTGGTTGCTCATGCGTCACCTCCTGCGTCCTTATTCTCTTCTTCAACATGAGGTGTTTTCTTCCCCAGTCTCTTCAGGCGATGAAGGATGTCGGTGAAATTGATAAACAGCATCGCGCCTAACGCGAACGGGATCAGCAGCCGGTAGAACCACTGGACGTAGAACAGCAGCGGTGTCGCTTCTTTGGTCGGGATATAGTGACCCAGCCAGGAAGTCGGGAAATCAGCCTGTGCGTCGGGATGGCAAGCCTGACATTTAACCATCAGGTTTTCCTTTAGCTGAATACCCGTCTTGGGATCATCGACGCGCGAGATATCGTGCACACCATGGCAGTCATAGCAGACAGCAAAATTTGCCTGCTGATCTGGCTGGTTTGGATCAAACAGCACCGCGGTTGTTCCGTGGAAGTCAGCAACATAAGTATCGAGGACGGCAGTATTGAGGCCGTATTTGTCCATCATTTCTTTGTTGACGTGACAAGTCGCGCACATCTCGGGTGAGTTCAGCCTGAAGGTCGTCGTCTTGGGATCAGAAATGCTATGAACGTTGTGGCAGGCGATACAGGTTGGCGAATCAGAGTTGCCTTCATCCAGCACACCTGAGCCATGAACGCTTTGCGCATATTGTTCATAAATCGCATTATGGCAGCGGGCGCAAACATTGGGGATGCGTTCGAAAGCGCTTTGATAAATATTGCCTTCGGCGTCATGGATTTTATTCTGAGCGTGGGGGTTATGGCAGTCCACACAGGTCGGCGCGTTGATGTTGCCGTTCTGCAGGGCGATGCCGTGGATCGAGTCATGATTGGCGCTATATTCTTTTTCGTGGCATTCCTTGCAGGTGTCCTGATAGCTGAGTGTGTAGTTGCGGCGGGTGCCTTCAGTCATCAACGGGTGTGGATAACCCGTGATATCGACGTGACACTGTGTGCATTCCAGCCCGGCCATACCATGGACTGAGTCAGCGAAAATCTGCTGGTCAATCGTGATGAATAGCGGTTCTTTATTGGGGAAAGCTGTCACCTGCCCCGGCTGTCCATGGCAGCCAAGACATTGGGTGTTGTCCAGCGCCGGACTTGTTTCTGGATTGGTAGTGCCTGTATCCGCATTCACGGGACTGACCGCAAAACCCAAAAGCATCACGCTGACGATGAGCATCAGCATGATCCAGGGAAGGCATTTTGCAGCGTTGTATAGATTGTCTCTCTTCATTTGCCGCAACTCCAAAAATTAGTGCTGAGAAAAGTGGATATATTGCATAATTCTAATCTGAATTTAATTATAACCGCTTTTTTTAGTGCTTCTGCCCACTTTCTGATGAAAAAATTTTCAGCTTTAGGCGTGATGATCGCGGGGGTTGCTTATAATATCGGCATGGACTCAACTGCACGCTGGATCAAAACCGCCACCAGTCTGGTGATCATCACGCTTTTTGCCATGCTATTTCTGAGCAGCAGTGTCCAGATATTCAATAAATCAGAAACCCGCATGAGAAAGTACGTCCGCTCGAGTGAATTTGATTACACTGCCTGGGCTCTCGACGCGCTGGGACGTAAAAACAGTCAGGCGGCATTGGACGAAAGCACGTTCTCATCTGCTGATCAACACAAAGCATTGGTCAACGCATACCTCAAGGATATCGACAGCCTGCACGCCGCTGAGGAGAAACTGCGCCAGATTTACGGTGATCCGAACATCCCGGACCCGCAGACCGCGGCGGCTGAGACGATCGCTGAACGTGACGAACTGACTACGCGCATCAATCAGAAAGCGCCGGAAGTCGAAGCCATCATTCAGTCGCAAATTGCCGCGGTCCTGAGCGATCTCGGCTTGACCCTCGGCGGGCAGCCGATCCCGCCGGTGCTGTATCAAATATCTCCGCTGCCCTACGCGCTGATTGTCTCACCGCGAGACAAGATCACCCAGATCGCCAACATTTCGCTGGACCCCGACCTGACAATGGAGAAGATCGTCGCGTTCGAAAAAGCGGTCGAGCAGGATAGGACAGTCTCTGCCCTGATCGTCGAGATCGGCGGTGTTGGCGTCTACCCCACCATGGTGATGCAGACCAGCAACCTGCCCTGGCTGATCGATACCGTCGCGCATGAATGGATTCATAATTACCTGACCCTGCGCCCGCTGGGCATCCTTTATGATCATACGCCGCAACTGCGCACGATGAACGAAACCGTTGCCTCAATCGCCGGCGCGGAGATTAGCCATCTGGTGCTGGAAGCCTATTACCCTGAGCTCGTGCCGCCGCCTCCCCCGTCGCAGGTGGAGAAGGAAAAACCCGCGCCAACGCCTGAACCGCCAGCCTTTGACTTCCGCAAGGAAATGCATGAGACCCGTGTGACCGCGGATAAGCTGCTGGCTGAAAATAAAATTGAAGAAGCTGAAGCGTATATGGAGGAGCGGCGGGTCTTCCTGTGGGAGAACGGCTATCACATCCGGCGCCTGAATCAAGCCTATTTTGCCTTCCATGGCGCTTACGCCGACTCGCCGCAAGGCGCCGCGGGTGAAGACCCGGTCGGCCCTGCGGTACGCAAGCTCAGGCAGGAGAGTAAATCACTGGCTGAGTTTGTCAATACGATCTCCTGGATGACCAGTTTCGATCAACTGAAATCAGCCGCGCGATAGCCTTATTTGTTTGCTATGGATTATGGCTCCGGCGCGATGTCCGGCATATCCCGTTCAATACTCTCGGGATTTTCGCCGCGTTCAAGCCTGCCAACAATTTCGTTGAATTCCGCGCCCATATCCTCACCCATCTGTGAACTCATGGTGCGCATCATCCTGCCCATCGCCTTGGGGTCATTTTCAAATTCTGCCATGGAGGCGGGGTCAGACATGGCCTGCAAGTGCGCTTCATCCGAGCGGGCAACACGTACCCGACCGATCTTGCGGGTAACATCCGTACTGCCGCACCAGGTACAACGCGCCGTGTGATTGTCATAGTCAGCGTAGCTGATCCGGACATCAAAGCGCTTGCCGCATGACTGGCAGCGGAACTCATACAGTGGCATCTATCATCACTCCTGCATACTCACTGACAATATTCTATCCTTGCCGGCATGGATTTGCCAACACCCTGCAATGTGCTTATAATCTAACAACATCAAAAGAGGGTCTTTTGAAAAAGCTCAAGCTGGACGATCTCAACTTCGACATACTCGACCATCGCCCGCTGCTGACCATCATCAGCGGACCCTCCGGCATCGGCAAAGATACCGTTGTGGGCATGCTGCGCCAGCGCGATTATCCCTTTCATTTCGTCGTCACCGTTGCCAGCCGCAAACCGCGCGTGGGTGAAGTGCATGGCAAGGACTATTATTTCGTCAGCAAGGAACAATTTGAATCCATGATCGCCGGCGATGAGCTGGTTGAATACTCGGTGGTCTATGACACCTACAAAGGCGTACCGAAACAGCAGATCACCGACGCGCTCGCCAGCGGCAAAGATGTATTGCTGCGGCTGGACGTGCAAGGCGCCATGAAGCTCAAAGCGCTCTGGCCGAATGCCATCCTGATTTTCCTCATCCCCAGCAGTACCGAAGAGTGGCATAAGCGTCTTGTGCGGCGAAAAAGTGAAAGCGACGAGGAATTGCAGGTCAGGATCGCCAAGGTAAAAGACGAGATATGCGCCAGCCGGGAATTCGATTACGCGGTCGTCAACGCGGAAAACAATATTGAAGAAACCGTCAACCGCATACTGGCGATCATATCGGCTGAGCACTCGCGCATCTCTGTAGAACCGAATGAATGACTCGTTGCATCCTGAATCGGAACGGCGACCTGAAGACCCCTGGACTGGCGAAGTGATCGAGCCCGCGCCACAGCCAGAGCGAAAGATAGAAATCGTCCTCCCCAACAACAAGCCAGTCGTCAGTTACGCCATACTCGCGCTGACGATCATCATTTTCATCGCGCAGACGGCCACTGAGTTCTTATTCAGGGTGGATATTCCCGCTGCCTACCTGGCGAAAGTCAACCAGGCTATCCTTGCCGGGCAGCTATGGCGGCTAATTACGCCCGTGCTGGTGCACGGCAACCTGATGCACATCCTGTTTAACATGTACGCGCTCAACGCGCTTGGACCTGACCTGGAACGCTCTTATGGATCAAGCAGGTTTCTTTCGCTCTACGTTCTGAGCGGCATCTCGGGCAGTCTGCTGTCACTCTTCCTGACGACCAACCCCTCGCTCGGCGCATCATCCGCGATATTTGGTCTGATCGCGGCGCAAATTGTTTTCGTCTACCGCAACCGTGAATTATTCGGTCAGCAGTCCCGCACGGTTCTGATTCAACTGGGTATGATCGTCCTGATCAATCTGGGATTTGGCCTGACGCCAGGGATTGATAATTGGGCACACCTGGGCGGATTGATTGGCGGCGGTATCTTCGCCTGGTTCGCTGGACCTGTTCTCGCGCCGGAACTTTACGCTGGCGTTGTCAAACTGCATGACCGTACCGACAAAACCAGAATATTACTCATTACCATTCTGGAATTTGTCGTTCTGCTCGGCATCGCGTTAGCCGCTGTTTTCCTAAATCGCTAGGATATCGATTGATCTAATTGCGTCGCGGACACGTCCGAGGATATCGTCTGCACCTGCGACTCAATGTTGGTTATGTCGCGGTTCATCAGGCCGATCACTGCCAACATGATTGTCCCGACGCCGAAGATCAGATACCAGATCGGTACGCCGTATATATCCGCCAGCGGACCCGCGGCGAGCAGCGCCAATGGCGCAAAAGCCTGCATGGATGCTTCGCTCATGGTGAACACCCTGCCCTGAATCTCGACCGGCACTCTGGCTTGCACGATGGCGATAAAGCTGCCTGAACTGAACGGATTGGCGAAGTCAATCAGGAACATGCCGACCATCCCCAGCCAGAAAGCGTTCATGGGACTAAGTCCCATGATCAGCGAACCTGACCCCATCAACGCCAGGGCGGCAAACATCGTGTGGATTTTTTTCCTGAAACCGCCCCAGACCGAAAAGAGCAAACCGCCGACCAAAAAACCAATTCCGGCGACAGTCTGGCCAGTAGACAGATGCCAGACACCGCCGTTGTAATGGCTTGTCACCAGCAGCGGGAAGAGGGAGAATGCCGGCGTTGCCAGAATGTTCAGCACCACGGCGAAGAGGATCAACATCCGCAAGCCCTTCCATTGGAAGATGAACCTGGCGGCTGCCTTGACATCGAACCATAAGGTTTTTACTGTTGCCGGCATCAATGCCTGCGCGGTTTTTGTCTCCTTGATCGTCGCCATTGCCATCATGCTTACAGCCAGAACGGCTGAAATGATATCCACCAGCATCACGTTGTGCATCGGCTGCCAGCTCACCAGCAGCGCGCCTAATGGCGGCGAGATGATGTTTGTCGCTCCCCGGACCGCCATGTTCAACCCCGCGACGCGTGACAGGTGCTTCTCAGGTACAAGCAATGAAAGCGAGGATTGCATCGCCGGCCATTGGAAAGTTCCGGTCAGCGAGCGCAAAAAGAGGATTAGATACACATGCCATAGCTGCAATGTATTGGTGTAATAAAGGAAAAAGAGCGCGAGCGCGCCAAGAGCGGTGAAAATGTCGGCATAAATCATGGTCAGCTTGCGATTCCAGCGATCCACCAGCGCGCCGATAAACGGTCCCAGGATGACTCCCGGGAGCAGGAACATGATGGTAGCCGTCGAGAGGCTGACCGCAGAACCCGTCTTCTCAGTGATCCACCAGATCAAGGCAAATTGCACCAGCGAGCTGCCGATCATCGAGACCGACTGGCTCGCCCAAAGCAGTCCAAAGCTGACCTTCCAGGGTTTTTCGTTGCTCGTATCAGTGACTTCAAACTCAGAATTTGGCATACCTTTACCTGACCAAACCGCCCGCTCCTGCCGGTTCGAACTGTTTGCAAGAAATAATTCCCAAGGTTCCGATGCGTTTACTCGATGGAGACCTGCACGCGTTCCTGGTCAGCCTCATCAACCAAATCGAGGATCTCTCCGGTCGCGCCGGAATTGATTTTTTCCATCACTTCAGAATTCTCTACCTGGCTGTCCAGATCGGGCGTGAACCGCATGCCCAGTTTGAGACCGGCCTTGATCACGCCGACTGGCAAGCGGACGTTGATCTTTGTCTCGCCGCTGACTGTATCACTCACCTTGATCTGTAAGATCCTGCCGCGGGTGCTGGCTGATGAAGAGTACGCACTGACCTCTGGCTGTGCTGACCAGGCCTGTTCAACCCTATCCGACGAGATGTCATCTGAATTCATGTCCAGCGCATCCAGCAGTTGAATGGACTCTTCAACGGAAATTGATCCATTTTGCAGCATGCGCAGTACTTTCAAACGCTCATCTTCGGTCGTCATCATCAATCCCCTTTTGTCAACGTCTTACCTGTCAGTTGCGCCTGGGCTTCCTCAGCCGTAATGTTGCCTTTGGCAAGTTCTTCAAGGATATGCGCGCGGTCAACAGCTGGCGCACGGGTGACGACTTCCTCCCTGCCCGGCTCATAACCCAGCGCGCTGATCACTTCGTTCAGACGATTGCGCAGCGTTGGATAGGAAAGATTGAGCTCCTCCTCCAGCCGGTTCAGCTTCCCTTCACAGCGGACAAATGCCAGGATGAATTGCATTTGATCATCCGTCAGACCAGCGAAGGGATTGCTGGGCGGAATGAAGCGGCCTTCAGTCACAGTCCCGCAATTGGGACAAGCCAGCTTGATGATCTCGAGTTCCTGATTGCCGCAAACATGGCATTTTGTTGGTGTTGGATACATGATCCCTCCAGAAGGATTAATTGCTTTCCGCTGTTAAAAATTGCAGGCGCCTGCCCAGTTCCTTGTAGCCAGCGAGCTTGTAGGCAACCGCGCCTAACCATATCAACATTTTACCAAGAGCAGCGAGCGCGGGTTTCTTTGATATGGTCTGAAATTCATGGTAATACCATTCCGGACGTTGAGCCCGACGCAGATTGTTCTCCAGTTCCTTATGCAGCAAAGCCGCTGACAAATCATAAATAGTGTTTTCGTACATTTTTCACCTCAAGATTATTTAAGTTACCGTAATCAATCTTGATTGAATATAGCATTAACTATTTAGATTGTCAATAGTCAATTTAATATTATTTATTTTTATCTTGTTGTTTTTGATTTATTTCCCAGAAATGCGCAAGAATCATCATTTTCACCCAAAAGCACCCAGCGTCCTGATCGGTTATCGACGGATTTGCCCTTGCGGTCATAATAAACGGTAAATATTTGTCCGCTGGCGCAGCGTACGGTAAAGAAGAAACGCCCGACATTCAACGACCCGCGCGAACTGGCGCTTTGCAGATGCGCGACGGTCATGTTTTTCGCGAACTTCCCGCGGCGTTCATATGAATGCCATTGCTCCAGCAGCTCAACTATCTGATAGTCGCTCCCCCGCCAGGTGAACGCGTCCGGACAATGTGGTGATTTGCTATGCAAGGGCTCGTTCGCATGAACAACCGTGATCTCTTCGTCGATGAAATGCTTGAATTCTGATGATGTCACGCGCATATGGTGCTTTACCCCGCCCGAACCCCCACCATTCTATTCTTTCCAAACCCGAATGATCCTGCCGGAAAACCCTTGCCTGAACCGTTCAATCGGGATCACGGCATCCTGCTGAAACTCAATGCTTCGGCCTGAGGGATTGTTGAGTATAAGTCCCGTGCAACCAGTCTCATCCGACTGATAGCCGTGAACCAGGACCAGATGACCCGAATTGCGTGTGATTGGCAGCAGAGACCCCAGCTCGTACGTGACGGAGGCGATCACCAGTTTATCCTCGCGCAGCGCCGCCTGAATATCACTGACCGTTCCTGTCCCGCGGTCAGCCGACAGCCCTTGTTCGCGCATCATGGCAATCAGGCCATCATGCACCCAGCCGATCTCTTCCCGCTCACCCGTCACGTATTTACGGATCTTGTACGCGCCGCGCGCCAACCCTTCGCGAATCCACGCCATCAGCGGACGGACTGGTCCGCCCAGGGCCTCAACCGCCATTTTCAGACACACCATGCCGCAGGCGCGCATGACCCAGTAAGCGTACTCATCCGGTGACTCGGCACCGGTGATAGCCCAGTTGGGGTCCGCGACGGCGGAGATCTCCTCCCTGAAAATTGCACCCGCCATCTCAGGGCTGGCAACCTGGGCGTAGTAGGGCACTTTATACGATGTTCGAACTTGCTGAGGCATGCACTGATGCTAACAAAAAATGCTGCCGTTGACAACCGGCAGCACTTTTTTGTTGCGTATCAATTGACTAACGTGTCGTCGCGCGGGGGTCAAGCGCGTCGCGCAAACCATCACCTGCCAGGTTCGAGGCGAGCACCACGAGCGTCAGCATGACGCCGGGGAAAATTGCCAGCCACCAGGCAGTACGAATATACGGGCGGCCGTCATTAAGCATGGCGCCCCACTCAGGGGTCGGCGGCTGAGCGCCCAAACCGAGGAAGCTCAGAGTCGCGCCCGAAAGGATGGCGCCCGAGATCGAGAGGCTGCTGATGATGATGATCGGCGCCAGAACGTTTGGCAGCATATGACCGAAAATAATCTGCCAGTAGTTCGAACCCAGCGCCCGGGCAGCCTGAACAAAATCAATTTCCTTGATTGCCATCACGCTGGCTCGCACCACACGCGAGTATTCAGGCAGATTCCAGAACGCGATGGCGAGAATAACCTGGTTCTGCCCCGGACCCAGCATTGACACCAGCCAGATGGCAAAGATAATCCCCGGAAATGCCAGAATCAAATCCATAATACGCATGATAATCGTATCAATGATGCCGCCTGAGTAGCCAGAGATCAGTCCAAGCGGAACACCGATGACCAGGCTGAGGAACACTGAAGCAAAACCGATCCACATGCTGACACGACCGCCGTACATAATACGGGTGTAAACATCGCGGCCCAGGGCATCAGTGCCAAGGTAATGCTCAGCGGTCGGCGGCTGCAAACGGTTTTTGACATCACGCTTGATCGGATCGTAGGGTGTGATCACATGAGCCAGGACAGCGGCAAGAATAAGCAGCACCAGAGCAACCAACGCGCCAATGGCAACTTTGTTCTTTGTGAAGCGCGCCATCGCCAGTTGCCATGGCGTCTTCTCCGCGGGAATGCCGAGATCTACCAGTTCGTCGTTAATCGTATCGGATTCGAGGGTCGACATAAGCATACATCACATCCACAAAGAGATTTACAAACAGGTACGTAAAGGCAATGAACAACACGGTGCCCTGGATAACAGGATAATCACGGTTGAAAATGGAGGAGAGGGTCAGGTTTCCCATGCCAGCCAGGCTGAAAATATTCTCGGTCACAACGGCGCCACCGAGCAAGCCGCCAATCTGGAAACCGGCGACGGTGATGATGGGAATCAGCGCATTGCGCAGCGCGTGCTTGAGAACAACCTTGACCTCCACCAAGCCCTTCGCGCGGGCGGTACGGACGAAGTCGCTGTTCAGGACCTCCAGCATGGTGCCGCGCACGAGCCTGGCTATAGAAGATGCTGAGCCTGTGCCCAGCGTCAGGACAGGCAGGATGGAACCTCGCAAGGTTGTTGAGTCGCCCTGCACGGGCAATTTTCCGAGCCAGACAGCAAAGACCAGAATAAGCATCAAGCCTAGCCAGAAAGTTGGCGCAGAGGCCGCGGTGACGGTAACAATACGCATCACGTTATCCAGCCAGGTATCGTGCCAGTAAGCGGTCACAACCCCAATGAACAATCCGAGCGCCATGGTATAGAGGAAACAGTATATAGTCAGACGAATCGTGACGGGATAAGCCATCAGGATTCTATCCAGTACTGGTTGCCTGGTCATGACGGAATTGCCGAGGTCGCCTTTGCTCAGGTTCTGGAGGAAGATCAGGAATTGAATGTGGAGAGGTTTATCGAGACCGAGGTTGGCCCGGATTTGCTCGATCATTTCCGGTGTCGCTCGCTCGCCCGCCAGAAGGAGCACCGGGTCACCAGGCACAATTGTACGCAGCATGAAGAATACAATGGCCACCAGTGCCAGAGCAAGGAATACGGACATAATGAGTCTACGGATTATGTAATTAACCATCTATGATGTCATCCTCTGGTGGAAATATGGACTTGCTTTGTTTTTTTAACTTGCGCGTATGTGGATTTTATCACATAACCTAAGCGAGTAAATCACGGAGTAAATTTTTACGCAAACCTTAAGGGTAACCAGCGGGGTAATAGCGGTAGAGATCTGACCCAGCCAGCGTCATGAGGTACTCCGTCTGACCAGCGAAGACATCCTTGTAAGGTTCGCTGAATGTCAGGACATAATTGGCGCCGTAGACGTAGTTCAATCCGAGCTCATTCAGATATTGCTGCATCCTGCCCCCGCGCAGCATTTTGGAGTACGGGTAACTGCTGATGAGCCCATCCAGGTTGACGATCACCCGGTCGTTGATGAAATAACTGATGACTCCCCCGCCCGTGCAGCCAATCAGGCTGCCGGGTTCCGTATGCTCTTCCAGCAAGTCCATGCCTGCCCGGTAAACAGTGGCATTTTCCTCGGGAACCTGCCAGGGCACCATGGTTTTCAACAGATCGACGAAGTTGACCAAGATCAATCCGATCGTTATTACAGATATGGCTACGCGCAATGGCTTGGCGCCGCGGGCGTTGAATAACGCCTCCCACAACACGGCAAATACCAGCGTGATCATGACAAATTCAGCGATCCAGTACCAGGCGCGCATGGCGGCGTAATACCCCAGTTTATAGTTCGCGGCTTGCACCAGACAGCCCAATAGCAGCGGCACAAATGGCAGCTCACCAAGTTCTTTGCCGACGAATCTGGTTCGCGTCAAAAGAACTAACAGAAGGATGAGCGCGAACACGATGAAGATATTGTCCGTAATTTTGCTGATCTCGAAATCGTCAAAGATCATTTTATATTCGGCGTAGCGCTGAGCAATCTGCAGCGGAATTGCCTTGAACAGATAAAGCGGCGACGTGTTCGGGTCGAAGTCCAGACCGAAGAGCTGCGTGTATGTCCTCGGCAGCCGGCCATAAACCGTGTAGAGCGTCCCCCACCAGCGCTTGATCTGACCTGAGACCGGCGTTGCTGTGCCAAACCAGACCAGGTTGAGCGCCAGGTAAATCAGCACGCCTGAACCGAGCGGCACGAAAAACGCGAAGGCATCGCGCAGCCAGGTTCGCCAGCGCTGCCACGATAAGCTGCTCAGCGGAGATGGATCAGGCTGTTGGCTGTGAGCAGATGTCTGCCGTCCAATCCACCAGCGCGAGAGGAAGAGCGCAGCCAGCGCGAAAGCCCCCTCCAGCCCCAGCGCCGTTCGCGGGAAAGTGCTGATCAACTGTAAGGCAGAGCCTGCCAGCATGAGCGCCGAAACAACCAGCGAGCCCGTCAGCGCTGCCAGCACCTGGCGTTTGAATAGTCCCTGTCCAGCCTTGAGTTCGCTGACCCGGTAAAGTCCGAAAAAGTAGTTGCAGACGGGCCTGATCACCAGAACCAGCATCAGCATCACAAAGGCGCTGCTGGCGTAAGGGAAAAAGCTGGCGATTGGCAGCCGCATGAGGTAAGCCGCGTAGACGCCGACGATTGCGGTGAAAAAATCCCAGAAGATCAGTCGCCGCTCCAGCCGGGCTGGGAAGAGCAGCCAGATGCCGGTGAAAATCGCCAGGAACGCGTTGTCCAGCCGGCTGAGCACCATCAGCAACGCGACCACGCCCAGCGCGATCAATTTTCGCGCGGATCGCTGTTTGGGATGTTGGTCATAGCGCATTGCCAGATACAGAAAGAGCAGGATGAAGAAGGCATTGATGCCCGATTCCATGCCCAAGGTCGTCGTGATGGAATGCAGGTCCGGGAAGAAGGCCCAGAACACCGCGATGGTGCCGGCGGTGATTGCTGACAGACGCATCTTCAGCATGCGAAACAGGATCACGGATGAGGCGCAGCTCAGCAATGCCATCACCAGCACCGTGATGCGCAGCGGCAGGATCAGGTCAAAGCGCGCCAGGCTGAAGATCGGGATACAGACCAGAAGCCATAAGGGGTGATAGCCGTTGGTATAGCCAATCTGGTCGAAGGTAGAGCCATGCCCTTCCGAGATATTCTGCGCGACCTTGAAATAGTAGAAAGCGTCATCGGTTGTGAACCAATTCACCAGGCTGTTGGTTGGCGAGAAAACGACATACAGATGCGCGAAGAGGATGGCTGAGATCAGCAGGATCTCAAAGACAGTCGCATTATTCGTTCTGGCTCTGGTCGTCATGGAAAGGCAGTTTCCTGAGGGAAAATTCTACCAGATTGGTTAAAAGATTGAGACCTCCATCCGGAGGTCTCAATGGTGATTCAACTTGTTACTATTTTACGGGTTCTGCGTCATTCAGCAGCGCGCCGCCCAGTTTGTCGAACTTGATGTTCTTGATCAGGTCAGTGCGATAGGCTGTGAATGTCTTGACAGTCAGCAACGGGATGAAGTAGCGCTGGTCAGTCAGATAGTTCATGGCTTCCAGAACTTTTGCATTGCGGGCTTCCGGATCAAGCTCCTGATCCGCCGCACGGACAAGTTCGTCCAGCTTGGGATCGTTGACTCGGTTACGGTTTGACGAACCGATACGCGACGAATCGAAGATGTAGGTCAGGATGCTGGGATCGAGCAGAGCGTAGTTCCAGAAGATCATTTCATGCGTGCCCTGGACGGTCTTGTCGCGGATGATTGAGGACTCGACTGCCTCAAGCTTGATGTCGACGCCGATCTCGAGCAACTGTGACTGGACGGTCTCAGCCATACGAGTCAGGGTCGGGTCATTGCCAACGCTCATCAGGATTGACAGCTTCTTGCCGTCTTTTTCGCGGATGCCATCAGCGCCTTCAACCCAGCCGGCCTCGTCGAGCAGTTGCTTGGCCATTTCGGGGTCATCGCTGGTCTGCTTGCTATATTCTTCAGCTTCCGGGCTGGAGCCGATTTCAGCAGGAGAGAGAGGGCTGTACGTGGGAAGCGCCTGACCCTCATAGCCAACGTCGACAAGTTCATCGCGGTTGATGGCATAGGCAAGAGCTTTACGAACTTTCTCGTCCTTGAAGAGTTCCATCTCATTGTTGAAGCCGAGATAGGTAATACCGTAGTTCAGACCTTCGACCACTTCCATGTTGGGATTGGCTTTGGCCTGTTCGACGAACTGCGGCGAGATGCCGGTCACCTGGACTTCACCAGTTTCCAACGCGGCAAAGATAACCGATTCGTCGGTCATGTATTTGATCAGAAGCTCATCAAATTTAACAGGGCCTGGCGTGTCGTAGAATTCAGGATTCCATTTGTAATCGTTAAAGCGCTCATAGCGCACAGAGACGTTTTCGATGATCTCGACAGGCTGCCACGGGCCAGCGCCCACCGGGCTGGAAGCAAAGGCATCCTTGCCCAGTTTTTCATAAGCCGCTTTCGAAATCATTTCGACTTCGCCGACGTTGCCGTAGAAAGGCGCGTACGGCGCTTTCAGCGTGAATGCCACAGTCATCGGGTCAACAATTTCAACTTTTTCGATGCTGTCGCGCGATGAACCACCCTGGGGTGATGCCAGCTCGGGGTCCATGTATTTATCAAAGTTGAACTTGATCGCGTCCGCGTCCACGGGTGAGCCATCCTGGAAGGTCATGCCTTCGCGCAGTTTGACAGTGATGGTCAGGTTGTCATCAGAAACTTCCCAGGACTCGGCCAGATAACCGGTGTAACCGGACAGATCGGGTTTGAGCGCGAACAAGGTCGCATACATCGCATATTGAGGATAGGCATGCCATGGCGAGATCAGGGGATCCAGCGTATGGAAGCTGCCGGTCTCGATATAAACAAGCGTTGATTTTTCACCGCTCGCTGGCGCTTCAGTCGCAGCGGGCGCTTCAGTCGCGGCAGGTGCTTCGGTTGCAGGGGCTTCGGTGACCGCGGGCGCCTCAGTTGCTGCTGGCGCTTCGGTTGCTGCAGGGGCTTCAGTTGCGGGCGCCGGTGTTGCGGCGGGCGCGCAAGCTGCGAGCGCCATGCTAAAAATAATCACGATCGAAAAAACTAAACCAATGGTTTTCTTACTCATTTCTTCTCCTTTATGATGTTCACTAACCTGCAATCACACGGACAACAAAACTGTTTGGACACCTCCTTCTATTTTGCAAATTGTTTGAATGCCTCAAGAGCGATCAAACCCATTGTATCTTCAATCTTCTGCACCCCGGCGCGGGCCTTCTCAATGCTGCCGCCTTGCTTCTCGTTCCACAGGGTGAAAAGACCGATCGCGATATGAGAATTCGGTCCGGCGTAAATGATGCCGCAATCGTTGCGGACGCCCATGATGGTGCCTGTCTTGTGCGCCACCCTGGCTGACGACGGCAGGAATCTCGGGATTCTTTCGTTGATCTGCTGCAGCTTGAGGATCTCAAGCGCGAAGTCACTCCACTGCCGGTTCGGAGTCTTGCCATCATAGATCATCTGCATCAGGTCGACCATTTGCCTGGGCGTACCGACATTGTTGACGGGTGAAAGTTTGTAAATGCGGTTGGTCCTGCGGTCGATGCGCAACTCTTTTTCCTGCGCTTCCAGGTCTTCATAGCCCAGCGTCGGGTCAGGATTCGGGATAATCTCCTGGAACAGCTCACGCACGGTCATGGGTATGTGAATCTTGTCCAGCCCGAGTGATCGCATGCGGTCAACGACGGCTTTCTTGGTGAACTTGTTCAGCAGCATATCCGTTGCCGTATTGTCCGAGATGATAATCATCAGCGTCAGCAAGTCTTTGACTGTTGGTTTTAGCCCCTGATCGAGGAAGACCAGCAAGCCGCTGGGCAGATTTTTGATCTCGTCCTTCAGTTCCCAGCGGGTTTCCGGTTTGAGCTTGCCTTCAGCCATGCGGAAGCTGGCTTCAACCAGGATAGGCACTTTAAACACGCTTGCCAATGGGTAATACTGGTCGGCATTGATCATTACCTCCTGGCCGGATTCAAGATGCCGAATAGCACAACCGATATTTGCCCCACTCGCTTCGATGATTTTGGAGATTTTTTTGCTTAGGGTCATGTCAGCCTCGCGTTCTGGATAGTTAAGTAATATTATATAATCTTTCCGGTACTGCAAAGTATCGCCCAGCGCGAACGCGTTTGTCAAGTAAAAAATATTACTAAAATCGGTAACTTTTTGGGCAAGTGCTTGGCAGTATAATTGTTGCCGCATAGAAGAATTGAACACACTGAGGAGACGCAATGGAATCGTTTATGTACCCGAACTGGATTGAAGTTGACTTGTCTGCCGTCGAGCACAATGTCAAAACGCTGATCAAACGAACGAATTTGCCCTTGCTAGCCGTTGTCAAAGCCAATGCGTACGGCATGGGCGCTGTTGAAGTCGGCAAGACGGCAATGGCAGCTGGCGCGACTTCTCTCGGTGTTGCAAGGTTTTATGAGGCCATGGTGCTGCGAAAAGCAGGCATCAAGGCGCCCATCCTCGTGCTGGGCATGGTCACCCCCGATGAGGTGGCGCTCGCCATCAAACAAAAAATTACCCTGACCGCTTTCAGTTTTGAATACGCGGATATGCTGGGACAAAAAGCCGCCGAAGCCAACGGCAAGCTGGTCGTCCACCTCAAGGTTGACACCGGCATGAGCCGCCTGGGTATCTTCCCCGAAGATATGGGCAAATTTGCCGCTCACGTCGCTGCCATGAAGAACATTGAAATCGAAGGCATGTACAGCCATTTCGCGATGGCCGGCACACCAGGACACCCCAATACTCCCGGCGCCATCAAACTCTTCAAACTGGCTGTCGCCAATGTCGCGGATGCCGGCATTCATCCCAAATGGATCCATCTGGCCAATTCCGCCGGCACTTATTTTGAAAAGGACTCCTGGTTCACCATGAACCGTGCCGGTTCCGCGGTGACAGGCATCGGCTTCCGTGATGATGTCCCCTTCCCCAAGGACCTCAAGCGCGCGCTGACCTGGAAAGTACGTCTGGCGATGTGCAAAGACCTTCCTCTCGGTCGCGGCATCTCCTACGGTCACAAATATTTCGCCACTGAGGACCAGACCATCGGCACGCTGCCGCTTGGTTATGGCGATGGTTTCAGACGGCTGCCCGGCAATCAGGTGCTGATCGACGGCAAGCGCGTACCCGTGGTCGGCAAGGAATGCATGGACCAATGTATGGTGCGCCTGCCGAAAAAATACCCTTATGGGACTGAGGTGGTCGTGATTGGCAAACAGGGCAAGGAAGAAATTACGCTCGAAGAACTCGCCCGCCTGTACGACACCCCCGAGGTGGATATCTCGTCCAGCATCAACGCGCGCGTGCCGCGCGTTTATATGCGCTCATAATAATCGCCTGCGCTCACATAAATAAGAATCCCCGGAGAAGGCGCGTCCCACCCTTTATAAGGATGAAACGCGCCCTCTCCGTGGTGCAATAGACGGCGCCTTACTCGATTTTTTTACACGGCCAAAGAAACCTCCTCTTGAGCCAATAGATCGACTAGTAATTCCTGCCAATCCGATTGACCTAGTGCAGGACGATTCAGGCTACCTGGATACTCCGAAAGGTAGCCCCTCACTCGTCAAGGATTGGGACGTCAAGAACTGATTTTCATAGGTTCAATTAAAACCCGGATCAGTTCTTGTCCTGGTTCAGGGGTTCCCTGAAAGACAATTAGATAAGCATTGAGGTCTTCTGATTCCAGAAAAAAATTAAAATCCACTTGGATGTGATACTTCACTTTCGAAAACCGAATTAGTAAGTAGATATGAAAAACATTCTGGCAATCAAAACGGTTCTTCACCCAAAAACAGAAAGCATTGACTGGCAAATTGCGTATGACTATTCCTTGCCAAAGATTTTTCACTACTTCTGTTACAAAGTTGGCGATCCGATTCTTGCGGAGGATCTGACCGCAATCACCTTTGAAAAAGCTTGGCTTAGTCGAAGGCATTTCCATAGCGATATAGGACAGGTGCAAGCTTGGTTATTAGGCATTGCTCGCAATGTGGCTTTCGATCAGTTTAGAAAAAAGGATCGTGAGGTTCCGCTGAGTGAGAGTCATGAACGAAGTTTTATAACCTCAGATGATGAAAAGCTGCAACAAAAATGGGACTTTGAGTTCTTAGAGTCAATTCTGAAGCAGTTCCCGGAACGGGAACGGGACTTAATCGCTTATAAGTACGGCGCTGAGTTGAGCAACCGTGAAATTGCAAAATTGACTGGTTTATCCGAATCCAATGTCGGCACGATCCTTCATCGCGTCGTTGGAAAGCTAAGAATCGAATGGGAGAAACATCATGAACGATGATTTTTTGTATGAAAGTCGGCCTCCGGTGAGAAAGGAATTTGCAGATAGCCTATCTCAACGACTGCAAACGCTTGATATCAACCAACCCATGCAACAAAAAGGAGCTATCCCTATGATACGTACAGGCTTGCAAGGCGGCGTATGGAAATTTGCGCTTTCGACACTCTTAATTCTGACAGCTTTTGCCTTCACTCTTGCATTGTCCGAACCAATCCGTGCAAGAACGCTGGAATTAATTCGGGAAATTGCTGGCTTTAGAGTAGAAGAACGGAGCGAATCCCCGATAAAGTCTTTAGATCAGAATGAGACCTCACCCACGCAGGCAGCCGTTATAGACTCTGTAACTGATCCGGGTGGTTTCTCGACTGCCCCAATGAAGGTAGAGCCAACTGTGCACATTATTCCAACCGTACCTGTGACTGACATGATTAAAAATCCTCCGTTCCAATTTGGCTTACCAACCTGGGTTCCGGATGGGTACATCTTAGATGAGTCAGCAGGTATCGCAACCTCTAACAATTGGGTATCGTTAGTATGGAATCATCCAAACCTGAGTGAAATCGAGTTGCTGATTGAGCGCGAATATTCCGGATATAACATTCCAGCCGGGGTAAACAGCAGTGAAGAGATCCATATTAATGGAGCGCCAGCTTTACTCATCCAGGGTTTCTGGGATGCAGATCATCAATGGGATCCAAAACGCGGTATCTCCCTCGACTGGCAGAAGGATGGTCACCACTACCGTCTGAACTATACTGAGAGAGGGACAGCCCACAATGAAATTATCCCAATCAAAGGGGAAATGAAGAAAATTATTGAAGAGCTGGTTAAGATAGCAGAATCTGTTCCATAAAAGCTATTGAACATGGGGGCGGCTTGGGATCGAAATCTAAAAAACAGCTCCTGCGATATGCAGGAGCTGTTCATTTGACAGCAATTGGGCTTAGCCAGTGCGGCGAGGGTCGAAAGCGTCGCGGACGCCATCGCCGAAGAAGTTGAAACCCAGCACGACTGAGAGTACTGCCAGACCAGGGAAGGTCGTCATCCACCAGTTGTAGAACTTGTAGCGCCCCATCGAGATCATGGCGCCCCATTCGGGCGTCGGCGGTACAGCGCCGAGGCCGATGAAGCTCAGCGCGGCAATGTTGAGGATCGCGTCGCCGGCATCGAGTGAAGCCTTGACCAGAATGGGCGCGAAGGTGTTGGGCAGAATGTGTTTCAGCAGAATGCTGCTGCTCTTCACACCCACCACAACGGCAGCGGTGACGTACTCATTGTTGCGCACGCTCAACACCTGACCGCGCATGAGACGCGAGTAGGCCGGCCACCAGACCAGGATCATGGCGATCACCGCGTTCCTCAGGCTTGGCCCCAAAACCGCGGCAATGGCCAGCGCCAGCACGATGGACGGAAACGCGAGCATGATGTCGGCGATACGCATGATGACCAGGTCGTAAATCCCGCCGATATAACCGGCAGAAGCACCCACCAACGAGCCGACCGTCATGGCAAAGGCGATAACGATCACGCCGATGGGCAGGGAGATGCGCGCGCCATGAACAACGCGGCTGAAGACATCACGCCCCAGTTCATCGGTGCCAAAGAAATGGGTCCCGGAGGGCGGCGATAGTCTGGCGGTCACATCCTGTCCGAGCGGGTCGTACGGCGCGATGATGGGCGCCAGAATGGCGATGATCGCCCACGCCAAAATGATGCCAAGACCACCCATAGCCATACCGTTATGGCGCAGGGCGCGCAGACGGCGTGCCCAGGGGTCTTCGGATTGCACCCTGTCAAACTTTGGCAGGTTGCTCTGCGGATTGGGTGTTGCTTGCACGGGAGTAGTTGGCTCTGACATAATTAGGACTCCCTGATGCGTGGATCGATGGCCGCGTAGGCGACATCGACGAACAAATTGACGAACATATAAATGATAGCGATCAATAGTGTTGTGCCCATCAGCGAGGGATAGTCGAGGTTGACCGACGATTCTACGGCATACCTCCCAATACCCGGCCAGGCGAAGATTGTTTCCGTCATGATGGCGCCGCTCATCAGGCCGGCAAAGGCCAGACCCAGAATGGTAATCAGCGGGATAAGCGCATTCCGCAGCGCGTGACGGATGATGACAATGTATTCACTCAACCCTTTGGCGCGGGCAGTACGCACATAGTCCAGCGACAGCACTTCCAGTAGGGAGGAGCGCGTGATGCGCGCCATCAGCGCCAGCGTGAACCAGCCCAGGATGATCGAGGGCAAAATCAGGTGCGTGAGGGAACTCTTAAAGGCGACAAAATCTCCCGCCACCAGCGAGTCGATCAGGAAAAAGCCCGTCACCGTATCCGGCGCGGTCAGACGCGCGTCGATACGGCCCGGGCCAGGCAGCCACTTCAGTTTGTAATAGAAGACAAACAGCATCAGTAAGCCCGACCAGAAGGGCGGCATGGAAGCGCCAAGCAGCGCGAATACGCGTGTGAAATGATCGATAAACGACCCGGATTTGAGCGCCGAGATAATGCCCAGCGGCAACCCGAGTGAGATGGCAAAGATAAAGGAACCGATGGCCAGTTCGATGGTCGCCGGCAGGAATTTTTTAAGGTCATTGGCAACTGGGTTCTTGGTCTTGAAGGAAACACCCAGGTCGCCCTGCGCCAGATTTTTCATATAAATTAAGTACTGCTCTGCTACGGGTTTATCCAGTCCCCAGCGCTCAGTGGCAGCAGCCACGGCTTTGGGGTCATGCATGGTTCTCTCAGTCAGGATGACTGCCAGGGGGTTTACGGGCACAATACGTGTGACCGTAAAAAGCAGCAAGGTGATTCCGATGATCATGGGGATGACCAACAGCAAGCGTCGAATCAGGTGAGTCAAAATGCTCATGTATTTCTCCTGATATGGCAGAAAGGTAGGCAGCGGGAGAGGGCGTGTCCGCCCTCTCCCAGGTTAATGCAAAGGTTTACTGCTCTTTATAAAGTTTCGAGAAATCAACCAGCCAGACAGGATGGTACTCGAAGCCCTTCACGTATGAGCGGAAGGCGCTGATGCGCTGGGCCTGATAAAGCATGGTATAGGGCATCTCTTCAATCAGCACGTCCTGGAACTCGCCGATCGCTTTGGCGCGCTCTTCACCATCGGGCAGGATCTGGATCTCGGCAGCCAGTTCAGCAGCCTGTGGGTTGTTGAAGGACATTCTGAAGGCAATGCTGCGATCCGGGAAGCCATAGTAGTCGGTCCACATGGTCGGGTCGAGGTAGTCGGGTGTCCAGCCGCCGAAAGCAGTGGGCAGCTTCTGCGCGCGCATTTCGGTCAGATAGACGCTCTGTTCCATCGGCATGAGGGTGACGTTGATGCCAACTTCCTTCAGGTCAGACTGGATCTTGGCGGCGATGATCTCGCGCACAGGATTGGAAGCGTAGTAGAGTTCCATGTCAAAGCCATCGGGATGACCGGCGGCAGCCAGGAATTCCTTCGACTTGTCCAGATCACGGCCCCAGACTTTGCTGGGGTCCACACCCAGGACACCCAGGGGGATGATGCTGGGAGCGCGTACACCGTAGCCGTTGAGCACGGATTTGATCAGACCGTCGTAATCGATAGCATAAACAATAGCCTTGCGGGCATTTTTGTCGCATACGATCGCCGCGGTAGCAGTGCCGGTCTCGGTGTCGCATTTGCTGGTCATCGCCAGGTAGTTGATGTCCAGGGTCTGGCCAATTTCAACGGTCAGGTCAGGATTGGCCTTGGCATTCTCTACCAGGTCAAAGTCCACAGAGTCGATCATATCGGCATCGCCGCTTTCGAGCATCTGCAGCTTGGTAGTGGGGTCTTCGACGTGTTTCAGGACTACACGGCTGAAACCGGGAGCCTTGCCCCAATAGTTGGGATTGGCTTCCAGCACGATCTCGGACTTGGGCGCCCAGCTGGTGAGCACGTACGGGCCGCTGCCGGCTGAGTTCTGATCCATCCACTCTTTGGCGGTGTCGGTCTTGTCGGCGTCTTCAGCGTCGGTGCCGCCGTGTTCCTTCACAAGGACAGAATCCTGGATACCCAGGCTGGGGTTGGCAGCACTGGCCAGGAAGGAGGGGTTGGTATCTGACATAATGACTTTAACAGTCAGGTCATCGACCACTTCGACGCTCTCAACCAGATCGAGGTTGAATGATGGAGCACCCTTAATGTTCTTCAAACGCATCCATGAGAATTTCACATCTTCAGCGGTCACAGGGTTGCCTGAAGAGAACTTCAGCCCTTCCTTCAGTTTGAAGGTGTAGGTCTTGAAGTCTTCCGAAATTTCCCAGCTCTCGGCCAGACGCGGCACTTTGGCGGTCAGGTCGTTGGGGCGGATGTCGACAAGCGTGTCGTAAGTGTTGATGTGGATCATCAGGTTGGTGGTTTCACCTGCCCACCCGGGATCCAACGTAACAACGTCGTCCAGGTTCGCAGCCATGACCAGCACACCAGAATCCTCAGCGGGAGCCGCGGGTGCTTCAGTAGCAGCCGCCGGGGCTTCGGTAGCAGCAGCAGGTGCTTCAGTTGCCGCGGCTGGGGCTTCAGTTGCCGCTGCCGGGGCTTCGGTCGCGGCAGGCGCGGGAGCTGGCGCGGCAGGCGCGCAAGCAGCCAGTGCCAGGCTGGCGAACAAAGCGATGAACAATACTATTCTTGCTTTTTTCATTTAGATCTCTCCTTCTTGGGTTTCCATATGGGTGATGCCAGCCCGTAAAATACCGCCTGAACTGGCTATTTCCCGCTTACGTTAATATAGTATAGCATATATGATTCCCCGAACTTAATGGCTGAATCGTAATAATAACGATAAGAAACCATTTTGTCATTATTAGTTTCACTTACGTGAATTTAACAGAATTTCAAGTGACAAGAGCCTTCGAGCGACGTTTCGCGCAGGTGATAAAATTGATAAGCCATATCAAAGACAGTAGTCATCACAAACTAATCGGACCAGAGGTGCGATATGAAACGAGCCGTCAGCATTAGCCTTGGCTCCAGCAAGCGGGATAAAACAGTAGAGGTTGACTTACTCGGCGAGCGGGTCAGTCTGGAGCGGGTCGGCACCAATGGCGATATGCAGGCCGCCGCAAAGTTGTACTCCGACCTCGATGGTGTCGCTGACGCGCTTGGGGTCGGCGGCGCGCTGCTTGGGTTCAAAGTTGACCGCGACTGGTTTCCGCTCAACTCCATCCAGCCACTGATCCGCGGCGTGAAGCGGACGCCGGTTGTTGATGGCACCGGGCTGAAAATGACGCTCGAACGAAAAGCGGCCGGCATTGTCGAAGAGCTATGCGAGGGCGGCGTCAAGCCAAAGAAGGCACTGCTGATCAGCGCTGTGGATCGTTACGGTCTCTCGCGCTCGTTCATGGACGCGGGTTATGAATTCATCATCGGCGATCTGATTTTCTCATTGGGATTGCCCATCCCGCTGCATTCGGATGCCGCGCTCAAACGCCTGGTGCGCCTCCTGACCCCGATAGTCGGCAGGCTGCCCTTCAACTGGGTCTACCCCACCGGCGAAAGCCAGAATGAGCACACACCGAAGTATCAGAAGTATTTTGAGTGGGCTGATGTGATCGCCGGTGACAGCCACTACATCACCAAATATATGCCGCATGACATGAGCGGGAAAATCGTCGTGACCAATACCACGACTACTGAAGACCGAGCCCGATTCAAAGCTGCCGGTGTGCGCGCCCTGGTGGTAACGACACCCATGTATGACGGGCGCTCCTTCGGCACCAACGTGCTGGAGGCCGGCATCGTGTCAGCGCTTGGCATCAGGCACCCGATCGATTACGGCAACACTGATGCGTATTTCAAGCAAATGGATGACGCCCTCGATACATTGGGCATCAAGCCCAGCGTGGTGGAACTCTAAATGGATGCCATTGTTCTGGCGGGCAGCTCGCGGAATCCGGAAGACCCTCTCTTCAACCTGGCGCCTAATGGCAACAAGGCGTTGCTGCCCATTGCCGGCAAGCCGATGCTGCAATGGGTGCTTGACGCCCTGCATGAAACCGGCACGCTCGACAAGATCCTGATCCTCGGGCAAACGGAAGCTGAAGCCATCATGCCGCATCCCAGCCGCATCTTCCTGCCGGATCATGGCGGCATTGTGGCCAATGTACAGGCAGGCGCGAGTTACCTGATCGATGAATTGCACCGTGACCCCGATGAGGTCGCCCTGTCGGTCTCATCGGATATCCCAGCCATTACTGCTGATATGGTGCTTTGGCTGATCGATCAGACCCGCCGGCATGAGGCTGATTTTTATTATGGCGTCATTACGCAGCAGACGATGGAAGCGAAGTTTCCGACCTCAAAGCGCACCTATGTCAGGCTGAAGGACATGACGATCTGCGGGTCAGATATCAACGCGGTCCGGCTTGGCATGACCCATCATCAGAGCGACCTGGCAACCCGCCTGGCGGCATCGCGCAAGAACGTGCTCAAACAAGCCGGTATGATCGGACTGGACACACTGTTCCTGCTGCTGCTCCGTGCGATCACGCTTGAGGAAACAGTAGGCCGGATCAGCAGGAAGATGGGCTTTGCCGGGAAGGCATTGCCTTGCCCCCACGCCGAAATGGGTATGGATGTCGACAAACCTTTTCAATATGAAATCGTCAATGATTACCTGATGCAAAGGTTAGCGCGTAATGCTGGATAAAGTAGCCCGCTGGGACGGGGAAATTTCGGAACGGCTGCGACTCAAACAAGATAAATCAATCAACTGGGCAAGCGCGGTATTCCTCGCACACTCGGGCGATTCCTGGTTCTGGATGATCGCGCTGGCGAACCTCTGGATGCTGACGCGCGGGTTCTGGCGACAGTGGGCTGTTTACATGGCATTCTGCATTGGCGTCACGGCGCTATTGGTGTTCGCGGTTAAATTCGTTTTCAAGCGCACCCGCCCGCCGGGTGAATGGGGCAGCGTCTATCGCAAGACCGACCCGCACTCTTTCCCTTCCGGGCACGCGACCCGCGCCTTTCTGATCGCGACCCTGGCGTTCCACCTCGGTCCGCCCTGGCTGGCAATCATTCTGATCATCTGGGCGCCGCTGGTCGCGCTGGCACGTGTCATGACCGGTCTGCATTTTGTCCTCGACGTACTAGTCGGCGCGCTGCTTGGCATCCTGGCAGCCTACCTGTTTCTACCATTTCTGCCGCAGCTCAACCATCTGCTGCCCTTCCTTTTCTAACTCAGCGTCAAAGCTTCCTTGCAAATCATCGGTTGCTGAAGTATCCTTAAAAATGGGAATGGCTAGGTCCCGGTGGGTCTCCCGGTCTTCAAAACCGGCGGCGGGTTGCTCAGCAGGCCGCGGTGGGTTCGACCCCCACCCATTCCCGCCTTATTTAATTTGACAGGAAGACGCACTTTGAGCGACACACCTGATATTTCGGCAGTAAATTTTGACCTGGTCAATCATCACGTTTCCCAGATCTTCCGCATTGAAGATATCGTCTATGGCACTGGCAAACAGAAGTTTCTGGTGAAGTACGGCGGTCGGCTGCTGAACGCAGACAGCGAAGCGGCATTCGACCGGCTGTACAACGCCCTCAAACCAATGGGGTTGACGCCTTTGTTCAGAGTGGAAGACGGCCGGCATATCGTCAAGATAATTGAAGGATTGCCCAAGGGCAGTCAGCCGAACAGGCTGGTCAATCTGGTCCTCTTTATTCTGACCATCCTCTCGGTCCTGCTCACCGGAGCGTTGTACTCTTCCGAAGGCAGAATGCCTGACTCAGCAATGGGCTGGATCAATCTGTTCATCACCAAAGGCTGGCCGTTCGCGGTCAGCATCATTGCCATCCTCGGCACGCATGAGCTGTCTCACTACTTCGTCGGCAGATACCACGGCTTGAACGTCACCCTGCCCTATTTCATCCCCTTCCCATTCAGTCCCTTCGGCACCATGGGTGCCTTCATTAATATGAAAGACGTGCCGCGCAACCGCAAGGCGCTGATTGACGTCGGCGTTGCCGGTCCGCTTGGCGGGCTGGTGATCGCCATCCCGGTCCTGCTGATCGGCCTGGCGCTCTCGCCGTTGAACACCCTCAGTTCGGATCTGCCAGCCGGCATGTCGCTGCAAATGGAAGGCAACTCCCTGCTGTACCTGCTCGCCAAATTCGTTGTCTTCGGCGAATGGCTGCCCAAGCCGGTTGATTTTGATAATCTCTCGCCGCTGCTTTATTGGATCAGGTACTTCTTCACCGGGCATCCCAGTCCGATCGGCGGCACGGATGTGCTGCTGCACTCTGTCGCCTGGGCAGGCTGGGCGGGACTGCTGGTCACCGGTCTGAACCTGATCCCTGCCGGACAGTTGGACGGCGGTCACATCTGGTTCGTTCTGTTCGGCGAGAAAGCCTCCAAGATCATCTACCCCATTATCCTGGCGGCGATGATGGTCATGGGTTTCTTCTGGCAAGGCTGGTGGTTGTGGGCGCTGATCATCTTCTTCCTCGGCAGGTTCCACGCTGAACCGCTCGACATGATCACACCCATTGATGGCAAGCGTAAAGTGCTTGGCTGGATTGCCGTTATCGTTTTCATTCTGACCTTTGTGCCAGTACCGCTCTTAATCATTTGACCCAATTGAAAGGACGAAATCATGTTTGACATCATCATACGCCATGGCAAGGTCATGGACGGCAGCGGTGAACACGCGAAACGCGCTGACGTAGGCATCACTGCCGGCAAAATCGAAGCCGTAGCCGATCTCTCGGAGGCGCAGGCCCAACGCGTCATTGACGCCACAGACATGGCAGTCGCGCCGGGGTTTATTGACATGCATTCGCATGGAGATTTCATGCTGCCATTCCTGCCAACCGCCGACAGCAAGATCCACATGGGCGTGACCACCGAGGTGGTAGGCAACTGCGGCTCCAGCATCGCGCCAATCAACGACACGATGCGCGCTGAACTGAACGAATCCTACAAGCAGGCTGAGCCTTTCCGCGAAGTCACCTGGTCAACATTTGAAGGTTTCCTCGACCACCTGCGCAATATTGGCACATCGGTCAACGTTGTGCCGCTGGTCGGTCACGGCGCAGTTCGCGAAACAGTCATGGGCATGAGCGATCAGGCACCAACCCCGGCTGAATTGGATGCCATGAAACAGGAAGTGCGCAAGGCCATCAAGGCCGGCGCGAAGGGATTCTCAACCGGCTTGATCTACACGCCCAGCGTGTATGCCAAAACTGACGAGTTGATCGCGCTGACGCAGGTTGCCAAGGACGAAGGCGGCCTCTATACCAGTCACATCCGCGGCGAAAGTGACACGCTGATGGAAGCCCTGGCTGAGGCGGTCGAGATCGGCCGCAGCACCGATATCTCTGTCCAGGTCAGCCACTTCAAAGCCAGTGGCACCAAAAACTGGGGCAAGATGGACTCAGCCATCGCGCTGCTTGAAAAGGCACGCGATGAAGGCATGAACCTGAACGCGGATATGTATCCCTATCCGGCGTCCAACACCGGCCTGACCTCCCTGATCCCCAACTGGGCGCATGTGGGCGGTCAGCCAGCCATGACAGCCAGGCTGAAAGATCCCGAGACACGAAAACGCATCTTCGATGAAGTGGAAAGCGGCAAGCACCCGGTCTCGGTGGGTTGGGACAAAGTGATGGTCTCCTCCTGCCCCAAGGTGCCTGAGGTGGAAGGCAAGACGCTGCAGCAGATCGCTGATGAACGAAACGCGCATCCGATGAACGCCGCAATGGACCTGCTGCTCGATGCTGACATGAACGTATCGATCATCATGTTCACCATTAACGAAGAGAACGTCGCCAAAGGGCTGGTTCTGCCCTTCGTCGCCATCGGCAGTGATGGCTCGGGTTACGCGGCAACCGGCCCCTTCGCCATCGGCAAACCGCACCCGCGTAATTTTGGTACCTTCGCGCGCGTGCTCGGCTATTACGCCCGCGAGAAGAAGCTGTTCAGCATGGAAGAAGCCGTCCGCAAGATGACTTCCCTGCCGGCCTGGAAGCTCGGGTTGACCGACCGCGGCTATCTGCGCGAGGGCTATAAGGCAGACGTCACCATCTTCGACCCGCTGACGGTCAAGGACACCGCAACCTTCACCGATTCCAAGCATTATCCGACCGGCATCCCCTGGGTGCTGACCAACGGTCAGGTTGTAATCGAAAATGGCCGCCATAATGGCAGCAGACCGGGCATGATTATCTGACAACTCGTCTAAATCAGACCAAAATAGCCTTCTTTTCATGAGAAAAGAAGGCTATTTTTACTCTTTTCGGGTGATTTAATCACGCCATTTTCTTGACATGTTACACATGACGAACAGGCCTAAAAAGGGTATAAAGAATTGTTGAAAAGTTTCCCAACTAGAGATAAGGAGTGACCATATGCTATTAATCCTGATCGTCACACTCACCCTGGTGTGCGCCATTCAAGCCATCATAGCATCACGCCTCTTGCATTCAGCATTGTGGCTGGCTGGAACAAGCATTCTGGCTGCCATCATCATGTACATGCTGGGCGCGGTAGAGGTTGGGGTGATCGAACTCTCCGTCGGCGCCGGTCTGGTCACTGTGTTGTTTGTCTTCGCGATCAACATTACTGGCGAAGACAGCCTGGACTTGAAAAGTCTGGTGCCCCACTCTCTGGCGATGATGCTGATACTGATCGGCTTCCTCGCCATTCTATTTATGATCATCCCATCCTTTGGACTGCAGGTAACCGCGCCCCTTGAAACGCTGAGCTTCAGACAAATGGTCTGGGAGTACCGCCAGATGGATCTGCTGCTGCAGTTGCTGCTGATATTCAGCGGCGTCCTGGGCATCGTCGGTTTACTGGCTGAAGGGAAAAACGTCAGCAAGGAGGGAAAATAATGGAGAACCTGACTTCCTTCTCCATCATTCCGGTGGCAATCATCGGTTTGTTCGGAATTGGTCTCTATGGACTGCTGATACAACGCAACCTGATCAAGGTCGTGGTCGCGTTGCAGATCCTGATCAAAGGCGCGATGATCGCGATGGTGTTTGCCGGCAAGGCGAACAATAACGTCGCGCTGGGCGGCAGCATGGCGATGAACGTGATCGTCGCTGACACGATCGTCGCGGTGGTCGCGCTGGCATTGGCAACCCAAGTGCGGAAATACGCCGGCACGCTGGATGTCAAAGACATCAGCAAGCTGCGGAGGTAAACCATGGCACTCAACTGGATCATCCTCACAATCGCAGTACCCTGGATTGGCGCGGTCATTCTGTGGCTGTTAGGCAACCGCAGCGAAAAAATGCAGCACGGCCTGGCGAGCGTCTTCTCAGTACTGGCTGGCATCTGCTCGCTGATGCTGCTGGCGTCAATCAAGAGCAACCCCGAGGTCATCGTCCCGATAGGCGGCGCTTATGGTGACTTCACCTTCAAGGCTGACGGTCTGGGCGTATTCCTGGCCTGTATAGCCACCATCGTCGGCTCGCTGGCGGTGATTTTCTCAGCCGACTACATGAAAGGTGAACGACAGCTCAGCCGCTTCTACGCCTATGTCCTGTTCTTCATCGGCTCCATGGTCGGGCTGGTGCTGACCACCAACCTGCTGCTGATCTTCGTCTTCTGGGAAATCACGGCGCTGTGTTCCTACGCGCTGATCTCTTACTACAATGATGACCCGAAGGCGGTCGCCGGCGGTATCAAAGCGCTGATCATCACCCAGGTCGGCGGTATCGGTCTGATGGCTGGCGCGTTGATCGCCTATGTCTACACCGGCTCCTTCGATATCAACGTCTTCATCGCTCAGTCGGGCAGCATTTCTCCGAATGTTCTCTTCTTCGCGGCATACGGTTTCCTGATTGCCGCTGCTGCCAAATCAGCGCAGTTCCCCTTCCAGACCTGGCTGCCAGACGCGATGGAAGCGCCGACACCAATCAGCGCGCTGATCCACGCGGCGACGATGGTCAACGCGGGCGTGTATCTGCTGATCAGGTTCTACCCTGCCTTCGAGAATGTCCCCGGCTGGAAGACAGCCGTTGTCACCGTCGGTTTGCTGAGCGCACTGCTGGCTGGCTTGATGGCGATGTTCGCCAACGACCTGAAGCGTGTGCTCGCCTATTCAACGATCTCTCAACTGGGCTACATGGTTTACGCGGTGGGCGCGGGCGGTCTGTTCGCCAGCAGCTTCCACCTGATGAGCCACTCTGTTTTCAAAGCATTGTTATTCCTCGGGGCTGGCGCGGTAATCCACAGCGTTGGTACCCGCGATATGCGCAAAATGGGTAACCTCGCCCAGCAAATGCCGTTTGTGAAGAATACCTTCATCATCGGCGCGCTGGCGCTGGCAGGTATTCCCATCCTGAATGGTTTCTGGTCAAAAGAACTAATTCTTGAAGACGGTTTGCTGCACGGACCTCTGTGGGCGTACCTGATCATGCTGCTGGTCGCGGGCATGACCGCCTTCTACACCTTCCGCTGCGTGTGGATGGTGTTCTATGGCAACAAATCCAGCGAACTGCACGCGCATGCTGCCGGCACCTTTATGAAAGTCGTCCTGGGCATCCTGGCTCTCGGCAGCCTGACCACCTGGCTGCTGGGCGGGTCATTCAGCAAACTGCTGGTCGAGACAATGCCCGCGCATGGCTTCCATGAGCTCACTTTAGGTGAGATGGCTGGCACCCTCTTCACCGCGCTGCCGACCTACATCGCCCTGGCTGTCGTCGCCCTTGGCTTGCTGGCCTGGTGGTATCGGGAGCGGCTCAGCGGTATTGGCAAAGCCTTCGGATGGCTGCAGTCCCTGGCCGTCAGCAACTTCGGCTTTGAGGCAGTCAACCGCGGCGTTGTCAACCTGACCAACTGGCTGGCTGAAGGGTTGCGCGGCACGCAGACCGGTATGCTCAACTGGAACATCTTCGGCATCGTAGCCAGCATCGTCATTCTGTTCGCGGTCATCGCGCTGGGAGTGTGACAACATGAACATGATCCCAAATTTTGCCTGGTTGTTTATCATCCTCTTCGTCTTTTCTGTCCTGGTCTATCTGGTTGGCAGATGGGAAGTACGTTCGAAAAAGCAGACCGTCATCGCCAGGTCGCTGGCTGTGGTCGCGATGGTGCTCACCCTGTTTCCGCTTTATAGCTCCGGGCAGCAGGTACTGAGCGGCACAAATCCTGTCATTGAGGTCTCTTCCCTTAAGCTGGAAATGGATGGCATGGCATTCCTCTTCACCGCAGTCCTGCTGGTTGTCGGCTTGCTGGTGATGATCTTCTCCCTCAAATATATGGAAGGTGAAGAGAACGAAGAGAAATTCTACGCCCTGCTGCTCGCCATGATCGGTGCCATGATTGGCCTGGTGACGGCGACGGACCTGTTCAACCTATGGATCTGGTTCGAAGCGATGGCCATCGCCTCCTATATGCTGGTTGCTTTTTACCGCACCCAGGCAGGCGCGCTGGAAGCAGGCGTCAAGTACCTGGTGCAAAGCGCGGTCGGATCGGCCTTCATCCTGCTCGGTCTGGCAATGGTCTTCGTCTCCAGTGGCAGCACCAACCTGAAAGAGATGAGCACCGTCTCTGGTTACACCGGGCTGACTGCCTTGGCTGGCGCGTTCTTCCTGATCGGTTTTGGTGTCAAGAGCGCCCTGGTTCCGCTGCACACCTGGCTGCCGGACGCCCATTCGCAGGCGCCGAGCGGCATCAGCGCCATGCTCTCCGGTCTGGTGATCGAAGCTGGTCTGATCGCCATGCTGCGCACCGTCGCGGTGACCGTGATCTCCGGCGTTCACTGGGGCACCATCCTGATTGTTTTTGCCGGCCTGAACATGCTGATCGGTAACATGATGGCCCTGCGCCAGAAAGAGGTCAAACGGCTGCTGGCATTCTCCAGCGTCAGCCACATGGGCTACATGCTCATGGGACTGGGTGTTGCCATCGCCTACGGCAACAGCACCGGCGCGGCCGGCGCATTCTTCCATGTCATCACCCACGCGTTTGGCAAGGGTCTGGCCTTCCTCGCGGCTGGCGCGCTGCTCTACACGCTGCACCTGGCGAAACACGATCACTCGCCACTGATGCTCTCCGATCTCAACGGCGCCTCCAAGAAGTACCCTCTGATCGCGCTGGCGCTGAGCATCGCGGTGCTCAGTCTGGGCGGGCTGCCCCCGCTGGCAGGTTTCATGTCCAAGTGGCAGATTTTCGTCTCGGGGTTCGAATCTCAGGACAAGTTCGCAATGGGAATGATCATTTTCATGGCGCTGAACAGTGTCCTGTCACTCGCGTATTACGCGCCGATGGTCAATCGTATGTACCGCAACAGCGAGAGCGAAATCGTGCAATCGGGGACACCATCAAGCCCGGCATTCAGCATCCCGCTGGCACTGCTCTCACTGGCGCTGGTTGTTCTGGGCTTTTATCCGAAATTGGTAACTGACCTTGTCGCTCCCGCGGTACAGGTGCTGCTTGCCATCTTTCAATTAGGTTAGAGGAAGGTGATAATGGACACTTTATTACAAGCCCCGGTTGCTTTCCTGATTTATCTTGGTTTTGCCTTCATCATTTACTTTGTCGGCAAGTTCCTGGCTGGACCGCCTGAACCGAGCGCGATGAAAAGCAGCGTTTACGGCAGCGGTGAGGAAGCCCCTTCACATTACGCGGCGCCTGGCTTTAAACCGTTCTTTTTGATCGCGTTTTTCTTCGCGATCTTACATCTGGGAACACTGGTTCTGGGCACGGGTGGTTTCACGATGACGACCGCGGTTTACATCGTCGGTCTGATCGTTGCCCTGATCGTCCTGGTCCTGGGTTAGGAAGAGGAATAATAAATATGGAAACGAAGTCAAACGCTATCTGGAACAATATTGTTGAAGGCATCAAGATGTGGGGGCGCATCAACTCGCCCTGGGCTATCCACTACAACAGCGGTTCATGTAACGGCTGCGACATCGAGATCCTGGCAACGCTGACACCCCGTTACGATCTGGAGCGTTTCGGTGTCAAGCTGCAAGGTTCTCCGCGTCATGCCGATGTGCTGATGTGTACCGGACCCGTCACATTACAATCTCAGGATCGTTTGCTGAGAATTTACAACCAGATGCCGAATCCAAAGTTTGTCGTCGCGGTAGGATCCTGCGGCTTGAGCGGCGGTGTTTTCCACGGCTCATACAGCATCGCCGGCTCCATCGATGAGGTGCTGCCGGTGGACGCGTACATCCCCGGCTGCCCGCCCCGACCTGAAGCGATCACCTACGGTCTGGTCGCCTTGTTAAAAACACTTGAAGCCAGCGGCCGTGCGGCTGCCCGCCAGCGCTTGGAAATGGCGCAATAGGCAGAAGGAGAGATGATGGAAAACAAACAAGCACTTGAAATGGCTGAAGAACTCCTGAAACCATTTGTAACGGACATCAAGTGGATCTCTGATTTGCAGGTAGATTTCTACCTCGACAAATCCAAGCTGCTGGAAGCGATCACGGAACTGGCAAAGATCAACTGGGGCTACGTTTCAGCCATCAGCGGTGTCGATATGCCCGGGAAAGCGGCAGTCGTTGACCAGGCCAGCGGAGAGGTGACTACACCCGCGACACCAGACCGGATTGAAGTGATTTACACCGTCTGCCATAGCGGCGCGATCGCGAACCTGCGTGTCTACCTGCCGTATGACGACCTGACGGTCGATTCAGTTTGCGGTGTCTTCCCATCAGCGACGCTGTTCGAGCGTGAGTTGATCGAGATCCTCGGCCTGACGATCCTGGAGACCCCGAATACTGACCATTTGATTTTGCCGGATTCCTGGCCCAAAGGTGTCTACCCCTTGCGCAAATCTTTTACCGGCTTGCAGACTCCCCGAGACGCATGAAAGGATGGGTGAATTGATGGATAACACAAAACAGGAAAGATTTATCGTACCGATCGGACCGCAGCATCCAGCCTTGAAAGAGCCGGGACATTTTGAATTCTCCGTCGACGGCGAGATCGTGACCGGCGCGAACCTGCGGCTCGGCTTTGTTCACCGCGGGATTGAAAAGGCAACCGAGAGCCGCACGTATGTGCAGAACCTGTACTTGCTGGAGCGGATCTGCGGTATTTGTTCTGACGTGCATGGCACGGTTTACGCCATGAGCGTCGAGAAGCTGGCTGGCGTTGAGATCTCACCGCGGGCAAAAGTCATCCGGACCATTATGCTCGAGCTCGAGCGGGTACACAGTCACCTGCTCTGGCTGGGTGTGGCTGCTCATGAAGCCGGTTTTGACACCTTGTTCATGTACTCCTGGCGCGACCGCGAGACAGTGATGGATATCCTGGAATCACTGAGCGGTAACCGGGTCAACTACTCGGTCAACCTGCTCGGCGGCGTCAAATTTGACATCAGCGCCGAACAGGCAAAGAAGATCCTCGAAGGCGTCGATTTCCTCGAGAAACGCTGTCAATACTACCTGGAAGTCGTCACGACTGACACCACATTCGTCGGCCGGACTCGCGGCGTCGGAACGATGACTAAAGAACAGGCTGAGACACTCGGCGCGGTTGGACCGACCGCGCGTGCGTCCGGCGTTCCGCATGACATGCGCGCTGACGCCCCTCACCTCGCCTATCATGATTTCCCCGTCAATGTCATCACCGATGATAACGGCGACCTGGAAGCCCGATTTGTAGTCCGCATCAAGGAACTGTTCGAGTCCTTCCGGCTGGTGCGCGAGATGGTCAGGAATTTACCTGAAGGTGAACTGGTTGTCCGTGTTCCTCGCCGTATCCCCGAAGGTGAAGTCTTCAGCCGGGTTGAAGCACCGCGCGGTGAGCTGTTCTACTACATCCGCAGCAATGGCAGTGACATGCCCGAACGTATCAAAATCCGCACCCCATCCCTGCTCAACTGGGGCACGATCACATCGGTCGCGGTTGGTCACAAACTGGCTGATATGCCCATGATCCTCGCCGGCATCGATCCCTGTTTCTCCTGCAATGACCGCTCGGTCACCATCAAAGACTCATCCAAAATCAGCGAGTATTCCTGGGATGACCTCAGGAAATACGGAATCGAGTACTACAAATGAAGATACCCGCCCTGATTTCGCTCTTCCTCTTCCCTGGCGGCCTGGCTGTAATTTTAGGCGGTATGCTTTATGAATGGATTGACCGCAAGCTGGTCGCCCGCTATCAGAACCGCATTGGTCCGCGTTGGTTCCAGCCGCTGGCTGACACCGTAAAACTGCTCTCAAAGGAAGAAATCATCCCCTTTGGCGTGGATCCGGTGTTATTCACGATCCTGCCCATCATTGGCCTGGCCGGCGCGCTTACAGCAGCGTTATATGTGCCGGTGTTCGGCTTCGCGGTGGCATCAAGTTTCAGCGGTGACCTGATCGTCGTCATCTACCTGCTGAGCATGATGACGCTGGCGCTGGGTCTGGCAGGTGCCAATACGGTCAACCGCTTCTCACTGATCGGCGCGACCCGTACGCTGACACAGCTCTTCTCTTATGAAGCGCCCTTCATGCTGACGCTGCTCGGTCCGGCCATTGCTGCCGGAACTTGGCAAATCAGCGAAGTGAACGCGTACGCCAGCTCGAACTTGTGGATGATCCTGACCCAGCCGATCGGCTTCATCGTCGTCATTATCGGCTTAATGGGCAAGCTGGAGTTCCCGCCGTTTGACGCGCCTGAGGCTGAGACTGAAATCGTCAGCGGCGCCTTGACCGAGTACTCCGGCCGAGGGTTGGCAATTTTCCGCATCGGCAAGGGCGTCGAGACAATCGTTGGTTTGACACTAATCGCGGCATTCTACCTTGGCGGCGTCAACAATCCGCTTGACTTCATTCTTAAGACGCTTGGCATGCTGTTGGTGATGGCGGGCTTGCAGTCAGCCTTTGCCCGCTTGCGCATTGATCAGACGGTAGGCATGTGGTGGCGCATCGGCGTCGTGCTGGCACTGGTACAATTGCTGGCAATAGTAATAGTGAGGTCATTATGAAACTAGGGTCATTGGTAGGGGAACTGATTTCGTCGCTTTTCAAGAAGCCGGTCACAATCACCTATCCTGCCACCAAAGAGTCCACCCCTGAAGGATTCCGGGGCAAATTGGTATACGATTCGGTCAAATGCACCGGTTGCAGCCTCTGCGTTAAAGATTGTCCGGCTGCAGCATTGGAATTGATCGTCCTGGACAGAGCGAACAAACGCTTTGTGATGCGCTATTACGCGGATCGCTGTACATTCTGCGAGCAGTGCGTCATCTCATGCCGCTCCGAAGCGCTGGAACTCTCCCGTGATGAATGGGAGCTGGCTTCCATTTCGAGAGAACCACTGGATATCCTTTATGGTCACGAAGAAGACATCCAGGAAGTCCTGGATCGAGCAGCTAAACCAGATCCTGCCATCCCATAAGTCAGGCACACCCGCCAGACTTGTGATCGTCGGCATCGGCAACGCCCTTTCGGGCGATGACGCTGCCGGCGTTCTGATTCTTGACGTGCTGCAGGATAAACTGTCTCACCGGCCTGAAATCCTCTGCATCAACGGCGGTTTGGCGCCGGAGAATTTCACCGGTGTCATACGCCAGTTCGCGCCGGAAGCGCTGCTGTTCATTGACACAGCTTTGATGGATAAACCTGCGGGTACCATCGACATCTTCAGCATGGATGAGATCACCGGTCTGACTTTTTCGACCCACACGCTGCCGCCGGCAATCATTGCCGAGTATCTGGCGACCGCCTGCTCATGCACAGTGCATCTGATTGGGCTGCAACCCGTCAGCACGGGGTTTGAGACTGAACTTTCGCAGGAGATGCAGGATGCGATTGATGAGGTCATTTCCGGCGTGGTAGATCTGTTGGGGTAACTAGACGACATACGAATGTCAAAAAAACGGAGGCATGCCTCCGTTTTTTTGTTGGTTATGCAGCTCAACTTTAGATTTTCAAATCTTCGTTTGCCAGCATCTCGATGATGGCAATCACAGCCGAATTGTCGTCGCTCGCCATGCCATGCTGCAGCATGGCATTATAGAGTTGCGCGTGGGTCGCTGCTGAGGGCAGCGGCACCCCATATTCTTTTGCTGTGTCCAGCACGATCATGATGTCCTTGTACTGCATGCTGGCCTTGAAACCCGGGTTGCGGTTGCCGGCAAACAAACGTGGCGGTTTGACATCCAGCGTCCAGCACTGTGCCGCGCCGCCCTTGATCGCCTGGATCACTTTTTGTGGGTCCGCGCCTGCTTTCTGCGCGAAGATCAGCAGTTCGCCCATGGCAACCATCTGCGCCGCGACCATGATCTGATTGGCTCCCTTGGCGATCTGGCCAGCACCAGACTCGCCGACGTGGGTGATCGACTTGCCAGTCTTCTCGAGAACCGGACGTGCTTCCTCCAGCGCTTCCGCCGAACCGCCGACCATGATCGTAAGCGTGCCATCACGGGCGCCGATATCGCCGCCGCTGACTGGAGCGTCGAGCGAACGGACGCCATGCTTCGCAAATTCTTCAGCAATCAAGCGGGCAGACGCCGGCTTGATGGTCGAGTTGTCAATGTGGATCAAGCCGGGATGAGCGCCTTCGATGATGCCGTTTTCACCCAAACATACCTTCTCCACATCCGGAGAGTCCGGCAGGTTGGTGAAGATGATATCGACCTGCTGGGCAACTTCTTTCGGTGAATTCGCGGCGATACAACCCTCGGCGACGAGTTCGTCGACTGCCGCCCGGCTGCGGTTATGAACAACCACTGTATAACCTGCTTTACGGATATTGCGGGCAATCGATTTGCCCATCAGACCCAGACCAATGTAACCGACTCTTTTTTCCATATGGCTCCTGACAAATACTATTGAGAATGATGTGTGTTGAGACTTCGCAGAATTAATTATAGCTGAAACGGGAATTACATATCCACAGCCATGGCGACGATGATCAATCGGTGCGTGTTGGACTCCGGCGGCCAGCAGGTGACCAGCGTCAACCTTTCATCGCCGGATGGATAAAGCCAGGCAGCGTTATCAGCCCGAGCTTCAGGCGGCGCGCCAACCTCCAGCAGGATCATTTTGATCTCAATTTTGAACCAACGCGAGTGCTCTCCGGACAAAATCTTGACGAAATCCCCTTCTTTCAGGTTGACGAGGTCTTTAAAGACTTTGCCTTCAATATTGTGATGACCGATGAGCACCAGATTATCCTTCTCACCCAGCTCCGCGGAAGTCTCCTGCCAGCCGGCAGCGAACTTATCCGGCGCATCCCACTGCTCATATTCCTTGTCGCGCAGTTTCACAATCCGGTGTTCAGCCAGGACGATAGGCGCGTCAAGTTTAATGGCTGGTATAAGGATCCGGTCAGGCGGGCCGTAGATTTCCTGCGTTGGTTTCGGCGTTGGCAAAGGCGTCAAGGTCGTTTCAGGCTGACTCGTCTGATAGAGCTCGGCGATCTGGGTTAATGCCTCAGCGTTCGGGGTCATTACAACCGCTGGTTCTTGCGTTGTTGCCGCGACCACCTGAAGCGTAGGCGCGACATGCGTCTGCTTTTCCATGCTAATTTCAAGCGGACGAAAACCTTCCTGAACGACAATCAATTCATCTTCCGGCGCGCCATTCATCGCGATGTATGTTTTGACCAAACCATAGACGCCAACGGAGAGAATAAACAATCCCAGCGCCAGGTACATGATCGTCGTTGGCGCTGGGAATTTACGGTTAGCCTTGGGTTCGTTTGTTGAGTTACTCACCCTGTCGATTATAAATCAATCCTGATCTTCTTCTTTCTTAAGCTTGTTTGCCAGTCCCTGGGAGACTACTGCGATTCCGAGGAAGACGAAGCCCAAGTTGAAGAGCACCTGCTGCCAGACCGCGGGGGTCATCACGACGCCGCCAGTCACCGGGATAAGTACTGTGCTCGTTGTCACGACAGGTTTGGCTACTGCTACCTGGGTTGCCTTGGCGCCAGTGACCGGGATCAAGGGTCCGCCAACTGCTGCCTGATAGACCGGGGGCTGAGGGCTTACGCCAGTCACGGGGATCAGCGGCGGGTCAGCGGGCGGCGGAGTAGGAGGCGGATTGTCAGGAGGTGGCGGTGGCGGTGGAGGAGGGGGCGGTGGTGGCGGAGGAGGCGGCGGGGGTGGTGGGGTTGAATCGCCAGGTGGTGTAGTCGCCGTAGAAGTGGGCGTGTTTGTAGGCGTACTGGTAGGGGTGCTGGTTGGTGTACTAGTCGGCGTATTCGTCGGTGTACTGGTAGCCGTAGCTGTGGCCGTATTAGTAGGTGTACTCGTTGGTGTACTGGTAGCCGTCGCTGTAGCCGTATTAGTAGGTGTACTGGTCGCTGTCGCCGTTGCTGTGTTGGTTGGTGTATTGGTAGCCGCGGGCAATGTGCTTGTGGAGGTCGCCTGTGGGGTCGACGTTGGCGGTGGAGGTTCTGGCGTGTTCGTCTTGCTCAACACCGTCCAGAAATCGACATGCGAGATATTTTTACCGGTGATCGTCCAGAAAAAGATTCCGTCTGTTGACCACTCGACGCAATACCTGGGATCACTTTCCTTTCCTTCCACAAGACAGGTACTGCCATTTGGCGTGAAGTAGGTGTAAGCATTTCCATCAGTTGATTGATTGCTTCCCGCCTTGATAACGATGATCTCAGGCGTAACAGTCAACGACGAATACGGTACATATTGGTAAACCTGGGTGCTGCCCGGTTGCGTTGCCTTAAGGAGATCACTGCCGTCAATTTTCTCGCAGTAAAGCACACCATGCATATCGTATTGGGGATTCTCGCACATCTGGTTGATGTAAGTCGGGAAGACTGTGGCAATTTCTTGCGGGTAACCTGTTGGCTCAACAAAACCAGCGCTCCGCATCAGGCTGGACGATGAGGACTCAGTCTCGGAGGGTTGGGTAGGCTCTGGGTCGCCACTTTGTTGCTCGCCGGCCAACGGCTGCTCCGTCCCTTCCACCTGTGGCTGCTCGGTAGTCTCATCGCTCGGCTGCTCAGTGATCTCTTCAGTTGGCTGCTCAGTAGCCTCCGCTTGTGCGTACGCAGGTTTGATCATCAGCGAGAGTGAAAGTGACGTGACCAGGGAAATGATAGCAAGGCTGTAGGCGACCTTGCTTACGATTGTTAGGAGTCTTGCGTTCTTCTTCATAGCGACCTCCAGTTCATTAATGCAGAAACCGACCTTATACGGTCGGTTTCGCCACTAACTCCCTGGACCACCCCAAAGCTTTCTGCTTCATGAGTAGCGACCAATAAAACGGCCCAGATCATCATTCCCGTAAACAACTAATAATATTACTTATGGAAGTCTAGCATTTAGAAATACGTTTGTCAAGAGTTTATTGACCTAATTTGTCATATTATTTTTTTATAACCTTGATTCATTTTATTCTTAACTTTGAGAGGATTTTGATCACGAGCCAGCCCCAATGCCCGCCTGCCCAGCAGGCTAAACAACAAACAGACCCTGATTGGTTTCAGGGTCTGTTTATATCAATTAACAGCTTTGATAATTACTTATTCTTCGTCCTCATCCTTTGTTCGGGAAGCAATCCCTTGCATAGTGATCGCCATTCCGAGGAAGACGAAACCGAGGTTGAAGAGCACCTGCTGCCACAGTCCGGGGGTCATGACCACACCGCCAGTGACTGGTATTAGCACTGCCTTGCCCTGTGTGACGGGCTTTGCGATAGAGATCTGGGTAGCCTTTGCGCCAGTGACCGGGATCAATGGTCCCCCAATTGCTGCCTGGAAAACTGGTGGCGGCGGGCCAGCGGGTGGTAGGGCTGGTGGTGGGCCTGCGGGCGGAGGTGGCGGGGGTGGTGGAGGAGGTGGCGGGGGCGGGACAGTTTCAGTTGGAGAAGGTGAGACAGATGGCGAGACTGACGGTGACACTGACGGAGAGACAGATGGCGACACAGACGGTGACACTGACGGTGAGACAGATGGCGACACAGACGGTGACACTGATGGTGAGACAGACGGTGAGGCAGACGGTGACACTGATGGAGAGACAGACGGTGACACTGATGGAGAGACGGATGGAGAGACTGACGGGGATGGTGATGCCGTTAAGACCCACAAGTGTATGAAATTCTGAGGCATAGGGCCTTGACCATACGTTATTGTCAAGGATCCACCTTCATTCCAAGTAAGACAAAAGGCTTCTTTGTTTAGATCGCATGCAGGGCCCGCACCATTCATGAAAAACATCCAATCCTCATTTGCGGATTTAATGACTGCAAGGTTAGGCGAACCTGAGAGGTTTTTCTTTTTTAAAGCCGCATCGATGTCAGCTTTGGGAACTACTTCGGTCGCGCCGAATGTATGGTGTTCTGCAGAGGTGTTAACTTTCACACATGACGGAGAATCCTTACCACTACAATACCCTGCTGCCCCTTTATTGTCTTCGGCATATTCATCAAAAATGGGGTCAGTCGGTTGTGGTATAGGCCCATTACCTAAGGCAGACCCGGATGCTGCAAGCATCATATTTGACGATCTGGACATAAGACCGAGCGACTCCGGCGATGGAGTTGCTAAACTCTGTTCCGACTCTAGATTTAAACTCTCTGTTTCAGTTTCACCGGTTGAAGCCGATGCTTCGGTAGAGAGAAGCTGCTCTTCGGTTGGAGTAATCTCTGTCGACGTTTCGGCCTGCACCGGCATTGATATAGCAGAGAGTGCCATGCCAGTGATCAAAGTGATCGAGGCCAGCGTATAGAATATCTTGCTTAATCGCTTTAGAACGGTTGCTTTTCGCTTCATGGTGCCTCCAGTGAGTGAATAACAAAAAACCGACCTTCAAAACGGCCGGTTTCGCCACTCACTCCCTGAGCCCACTTTCCTGAGACTATCCCCATTTGAAAGCAGCGACCAATTACAGGCTCAGATCGACGCATCCGTTAGCAAATACTAATCTTGCACCTATATTAGCACATTGCAAAATGTTTGTCAATAGTATTTAAGCACCAATATAAATATTACTTTATTATTACCATTTATTAATTTATAAGTGATTCCATTATCCCATCATTTCTTCAATGGCAGGTATTGAATCTCTCCGTTCAGGGTTTTTGCGCGAAGTTTACATCGTCCACCCCAATATCTACCGCTGCGAACACACATGGTTTGATGATTCTTATATGTTTATTCTAAGAGATCCTTATCGGATAATTCATTAAACGGGTATAAAATTATCTAAGTACCAGCAAATATGTCCTCAACCACAAAAGGCTTTCTTCTCGTTCTTCTTAGCGCCGCCATCCTGAGCGTCACTGCGGTCTTGATCAGAGTGCTGACGCTTGAGTATGGCATGCCGGCACTTGTACTCGCCTTCTGGCGTGATTTCTTTGTGTCCGGATCACTCGCCATCGTCTTGCTGCTTTTTAACCGGAGCCTGTTGAAGGTCTCGAGCAAAAATTTTGCATATCTGGTCCTCTATGGCTTCGCGCTTGCGGTCTTCAATATCTTCTTCACTACCTCGGTGGTCATGAATGGCGCGGCAGTCGGTACGATACTAATCTACAGCTCCGGCGCCTTTACAGTTGTTCTGGGCTACCTCCTGCTGCGGGAACGCCTGTGTATGATGAAATTTGTCGCGGTAGCCCTCAGCCTGGCGGGTTGTGTTTTCGTCGCGAACGCCCACAATCCTTCAGCCTGGCAAGTCAACACGACAGGCATCATGTTCGGTCTGGGTTCCGGGTTTCTCTACGCATGCTACAGTATCCTCGGCAAATCAGCCGCTAACCGCGGACTCAATCCATGGACGACCATTCTCTACACCTTCGGGCTGGCCGCCTGCTTCCTGTTGCTGTTCAACCTGCTGCCATTCAAAATCTTCCCAGGCACAGCCAAGCACTCTTCTGAATTGCTCATGCTGGCCAACCGATGGCTGGGATGGGGTTATCTCTTCATTCTGGCTGCAGGCCCCACGCTAGTAGGGTTTGGCCTTCTCAACATGAGCCTCATCTACCTGCCCTCCAGTGTTTCCAACCTGGTACTCGCTGTCGAGCCGGTATTTACAGCCATTATCGCGTATTTCTGGCTGGGTGAAGGTGTTTCGCTCATCCAGGTTTTCGGCGCGGCACTCATCCTGCTCAGCATTCTTGTACTAAGCCGTGAGGAGACCGCCCGGGCGCGTGAACCCGTACTGACGAGTGATTAATCTATTCCGTTTTCAGTGAATATTGCCAGGCTTTGAGCGCCAGGGTATCAGGTATTTCCACGTCATCAAAGGTCAGGATGTGATCCTTGGGCAGAGCGTGCTTGAGACGGACTTTATCCAGCAGGCCGATCGGGACGTGATTGGGCAGCTCAGCGATTTTGACTGCCAGACCCCGAATCAGGAAATTGCGGTCAAGACGTCTCAGGACCGTGCCGGCAGCCAGATCAGATTTTGTGATCGCCGCCACGCTCGCTGAAGGTTTGCGTCCATTATCGAGCTGGACATCCTGCTGATGATAGACCTGTCTGATAGTTTTGGGAATCTCAAGGTGACAGAGGTGGAAATTGTGGATCAGCGTGTAATATGGGCCGTCGCCTAGTTTAAGGTATCTCAACGCGGGCGCTTGATCGCTGCTATACATGGCGGTCAGGAAAACGCCAGCCGGAAACTTCTTGGGGGCATTCGGGCTGCACAGCAAGTAGTCACTAATCGGATGCCCAAGCGCGATGGCGCGTTCCGCCAATTCAATGGCGCCAGCTTCAATATCCAGGCTCTCGATACCGAGCAAACCTTGCCGGGCGATCTTAGCACCCAGACCATTGGCAACCAGAACCTGTTCGATCTGCACTTTTGTGCCGTCCGTAAAGCCCGTCACCTGCTCCATCGAAATACCCTGCCGTTCAGCCCAGTAACGCATCTCTTCCGGGGTTGGGTTAAGGTTCAGAAACCCCTTCAGGTTTCCGTATACCAATGGCTTGAAGCCCATGCTGACGCTATTGCGATGCAAGGCTGCCAGGGTACCAGGCTGATCACCCTCCGCTTCAGCAATCAATCCGAGGGTACGCAAATAGGTACCTGTCGTGATCTGCAGCTCAGCGTCCATCGTGACGACCGGCAAGCCAGCGCCCATCACACGTTCTAGGATATTCGTCGCGTAAACCGGATCACCGTTGCATTCGACAACAAGATCACTGGATGCGATCAGCTCATCGACGCTCTGGGTATATTTTGAAGAATCGCTGAAATGATCGAGTGGACGTTTGGTCAGCACCTTGCTGACACGCATATCCTGCAAGGTCGCGATGGTCTTATACAGGCCGCCGCCGATAAATCCGGTGCCAATGATACCGACATTGATGGGAGGTTTTGGAAGGGTTGCCACGTTGGCAATTATAACCGGGTTATTTGTCGCGCTGCTTGCGATAAGCATTCATGATGCGTTCGAGCGTGCCGTCACCCAGCACAGAGAGCATGCGATATGGCAGGATTTCAAGGTCAGTCAAATCAAAATTCAGTTTTTTCAGCATTTTGCGCATGTTCGGAAAATCATTGGCGCGCGTAAATTCGATCACGCCCGTGCGATAGACCATCTGATAGGATTTGTCGATGACTGCTTGCGGCAGCTCTGGCCGATAACGCCTGGCGTTGTTAACCAAAGTTTCATGGATATCCAGCTTTCGCGTCATGGACATGCTGGACCCGACACTGCCGCCAAAATATTTGTTCATCACAAGTACTTTTGAGAGATAGATGATGGGATTGACATTGCCAATCCGTAAATACAGATCCCGGTCATCCATGAACCAGATGTTGCTGTTGAACATGCCCACCTGCTCAAAGATTTTCCGGGTTACAAGTACCGACGAAAAACTCCACAGATATTTATCAGTGAGCACCTTCTCGAACACGTTGCCGTGAAAATCCTGGTATTGATGATCCTCGATGACCGCGCCGGACTCGTGATCCTTGCGCTGACTGCCCGTTGCTGACCAGACAGTGTCATATCGGCGCATGGCGTTGATCTGGTCCTCGAGTTTTGTCGGCGCCCACACATCATCATGGTCGAGAAAAGCAATCAGGTCGCCCTGTGTACGCTCGACGGCGTAATTGCGCGCGTGTGAAGGCCCGCCATTTTCCTTATACATGTAGTTAATCTTGGCAGACTGATACGACTCGGCGATGTCCTTAATTGGGTCCTTTGGACCGTCATCTACCAGCACCAACTCATAGTTTGGATAGGTTTGCGCCAATACAGCGTCAATGGTTTCTTGGATAAACCTGCGCGAGTTATAACAAGCCGTCACGACCGTAACATGCGGATTATCGATCATTCGTGCTGTATGCCTTCTTGAAAAATTCGCTCAATTTTCCCATCAATTTGCGCCCGTCGATTATAGCATATAGGGCATATCCGAAAATTAATAATATGGCTATGCGCAGGGTTAAATCTGCGATCCCATTGGGTATTGAAACGAAGATTGTGTAAAGCCAGACCGCCAAATACACCAAAAGCGCCGCAAATGCAGGTTTAAAGTCGAGCCTCAGCGGTACCAGCCGCTCAGAAGCCAACCATTCTATGAATGCGAAAATCAGCATGCCGATCGCGTCAGCAATCGCCGCGCCCATCTTGCCCAGCTTCGGCATCAATAGGAAACTCAGCGCTACAGTCACCAAGAGACCTGCCGCATTGGCTACCGAGATCCAAATTGTTTTCTTCTTTTGCGTGATCCCAACCGTGTAAGTATACGTCGCGCCAAAAAAGACCTGCTTCAGACACAGCAACCCGACCAGCCCGGCTCCAGCCAGGTACTCAGGTGGCGCGAACACATAAAAGATCTCTTTTGCGAACAGGACAACGACGGCAGAGAGGGACAACGTCAGGAGTACATAATAACGGAAGACTTCATTCAGTTTGGCGTGGAACTCAGGCTTATTGATGCTTTCGAGGAATATCGGCAGCCAACCTAAAGTGAAGGCAGTGATCACCAGTTCAACGATTTTCGCCACCTTGGTCGCCATCGAGAAATAGCCGATCTCGGTGTCCGTTGTGTACTGTGTCAGCATTAAGGCGGTGATGCTGGTCAACCCCCAATAAAACAGGTAACCAGGGATCGTCGGCAAACTATACGCCATCATTTTCGAGAACCATTCGCCTGAATAAGTCAGGCTGATGTATCCACGAATCTGTAGGATGCCTATGAAAGCCATGACGATACCCGCGATAACCTGCGCCAGGAAGAAGCCTTCAATCTGCATTTTCAGACCGACGACCAACAACAGCGTCAGAAGAAAGTTGAATAGCGCGAAGAATAGATTGAGAACCAGAAACCGGACGGGCTTCCTCTGAATGCGCAGCACATTTTTCAGCAGGTCGTTAAGGCCAGTCAGCCAGAGCGCTATCAGCGCGTATATGAAGGCACGGGCGAAATGCTCCGAGCCAAAGAAAATGCTGGTAAGTTGCGGCGCGAAATAAGACAGGATAAATGTAGTGAAGGCACCAAAAACCAGCACAAACCAGAAGCTGGAAGAGATCAGTCTTGTTCGGGTATGGTGGTCACTTGCCTCGATCTCATAATAAAAACGCATCATGCCGGTGGCGATGTTCATCGTCATCACTACCAGGAAGTACCCCGCTGCGGCAGTAATGACAGCGATATTGCCGATATCGCCCGGCGTTAAAATACGGCTGATAACCGGTGTCGTCAGGAAAGCGACAAGCTGTGAAAGCGACCCGCCGATACCGTAGATGAGGATATCCGTGCTCGCTTTGGGCAGCAGGGATATCAATGCGGTGATCACCTTGCGTAGTTTCTGGATCATCAATCTATCTTCAGGTTGTTACTGGTATTGCCGGCTGTATAAGATCAGGCAGTGAGCCTGGATGCAAATCAGCTTGTCGCTGAAACCCGGTACCTGCGGCACAAAAGCTGGTTTGCCGGCACCAAGCACATGAAAAACAACATCAGTATACTCGTTCGCGTTCTCACTAATATATTGAGGCAGGGTTTGCAAGGTTGGCTGACTCTCAATATCGACTTCCATCCTGGCTGACCATTTCAACTGACGTGAGTAGAATTCTGTGTAATATCCATAGGTTAAACCTGTTAGCAGGACAGAACTATTCTCCTCTCGAGCATGGATTGTTTCAAATGCCTGTCTATAAGGGTAATCCTGTTCTGCAGTATCAGTATTGTAAATCCACATTGAAGGCTTTCTGCTCCCGTCGGGGAGAAAAGGTGAGAGCAGGAAGTTCGCTAAGAGCAGCAAAAGCAAAACGGGATAAGTAAGCTTCGGCCACGTTTTTATAATGTGTTTGAGCGCGATTAAGGCAAGTGTGAGCACGACTGGCAGAAAGTTAAGATTGAACCGGCTGTAGCCAATGAACAGTGAGGAGTCCATGGTAAAAAAAAGCAGAGTCGTGATGAAAACGAAGGCATATGCCACAACCAACTTCCATTGCTTTTTTAGCGCAAGCACTAAGAAGCCAACAACAGCTAATGGGTGAAGTAATCCAAATTGCTCGAGAAATGATATCAAGTAAATTTTGTAGGTGGGCAACGAAATCAGATTTTGCCATTCGAATGGATATCCCCTTTCCGCGGGAAGGAAAGTGAATCGTTGATATAGGTAATAGAGAATCGGCGTCAGGAGAACGAAAGTAAGCCTCCCCTCCTCCTGGAAGACGCGAAGCATTGACGGCGCATTGTCACTTCTCTGGAAAAAATGTTTACTTAACAAGGAAGCCCATCGCATCAGCAAGATGGTTATCGTAAAGTAAAGCAGGGTTTCTTTGAGAAAACCAATGAGCACCAGGACTATCCAGACGGGTTCACTTTTCAATTTCGATATTGGCGCATCGAGGACCTGATCCAAATTTAGCAAAATATAGAACATCAGGAGAACGGCGGGCATTTCCAGATAGAAGAGCGAGCTGTAATAATGCAATATTGGAAGCGTGGCAATTGTTATCCCGAGCAAGAGTTCAAGCACTAAATTTAAGTCGTTTACCCGGCGCAAGAATAACCATATGATCCCAACCGTGCTCAGAAGGGGCAGGAGTCGATACATCCACTCAGAATATGATTCTCCGAACAACCCACCAAATGATGGCGCCAGAGCTGCGAACCAATAACTGAAGAAAGGATACCTGAGAAGAAAATAAGCCCCTTCTGCCTCAAAGGGTCTGATTACCCTGAAATATTGCATTAGAAAAATCAATGCAAAAATCCACGCTGGGATTATGAAAAATCGGATCTGCCTTATTTTGAATAGAACCGGGATGAAAACCATGGCTACCAGCAGGAAGACAATTATCGGCGATGGTAGGGAGTAAAAGAGGTTGACGACTTCACGGATGTGGTGGCTCTCATCTCCCCTCCACGGGATGGATGATCGGAGAGGCAGCACGTTGAGGAGAATAACAATGATCATGCCAATAACTAGCTGACGCTTCGACGGGATGAGCATGCCGAATCGGATCTTGCTGGCAGCCAGCCAGGACCAGAGAAAACCGAGAATAAGTGTGACCAGGAGTTGGAAGAACCGCTCAGCCCGGTCTTCGGCTAAAGTCCATGTCGTACTGAAATAAAACGCCAAACAAAATAATACAAAGTAACTCGCAGCCGAAGCAAAGTTGTCAGAGAAGCTGATGCGTGCCTTGGTTATCCAATTTCTCATTTGTTATCTTTTCACCATTCCCTCAAGGAGCGATGAACGATCCATCAGCAAATTCAGATATCGTCGCGGATGGACAGGCGGACAGAAATTCTGCTTTCGTCAGGAACTCATCCCTCTGCAGGGCATCAAAGTAGACCACAATCCGATGTAAATTGGATTTCTCAGAACAAAATTTTTCAACTTCTGCCTCAAAATCTGGATTCACAATCAGACTGTCGCGATAGATTTTTTGCGGGGGCGGATTGGTCCTGCGCCAGGTATGGACTTTTATCAAATCGAAGCCATTTGAAATAATCAATGGGTCTGACGACAATTTTTCCACCGCTTCAAGTGTCGGCGAGTCCAGCCAGAATTCTGATACCAGATTCTCTGGCGCTTGGTGCAATGAAGAAGCATACGGAATTGAAGACGACAGGTTAGTAATTGCTGAGAATAATAGCAAACCAGCCATTAGAGGCTTAAGTTGCAGTAACTGCAATGTAGGTCTAGTCGCAAGTGAGATTAACATCAACAGGCCAAAAATAAAGACGGGGTAGAGAATTCTGGAGTCCAGGGGGGTGCTGGCATCAAAGAATGTGATCGATATCAGGATCGCTGCCAGCATAACGATGACAAACAATAAAGAAAAAACAATAAAAACATTTGCCGCCTTATACCGCCTTTGAGTGATTGGACGATGCATCTTGGAGTATGCTGCAATCAACAGGATGCCTACCGTCAGCATCAGAATCTCAAGGATTTTGACCGGATAGGATTGTGTCTCGGGCAGAAAGAAATTGTGGGAGTTACTGACCAAGTCAATTATCTTGTTGATGGTGACCGGATGAAAGACAAACTCCCGGTTGGATGGCTGATTTAAGAGAAGAAAATTTCTGAGAAAAATTGGTGCAATGAAAATCAAACTTCCCATCAGGTAAACGGTGGTCCGTTTCATCCTATGGCCAACAGTCACAGTCTGATCGAGCAGCAAAAAAATGGAGACGACAGGCAGGAGTACCAAGCCCAGGTAACGCGTCGCAGTCGCGAGTGCAGTGAAGATTGCCAAAAGCAACAGCTGATAATTCTTCCCTTCTGAGAAGAATGAAACCAACACCAATAACACGCTAAAACAGAAGACCATGAACAATGGTTCAGACCACGCATAGGTGTGAATCATCAAAGTGGATCGCGATGTCATGAAAAACGCGACTGCCAGAATTACTGTCCAGGTGCTTCGGTTGCTCGCGTCAGACACCAACCTGGCAAACAGGAATGTATTGGTAATGAGAAGACCTAAATGCAGCCACCAGGCAGCGCCGATGGCATCCGGTTGTCCAAGAGAAATAAGCGCCAAGGCTGCTGGATAAAGCGCCGGGTAATGCACCAGCGGCTTGTCGTAAGCCACCAGTCCATTGCCGTGATTTAGGTTTCTGGCGGCGTCAAGATAGGTCACCGAATCCGGGCTGATAGCAATACCGTTTTGCGTCGCCCAGACGTAAAGAGCTATGCCCAGCGTTACAATGACACCAATCAGGAGTAATTGAAGATTTTTCATATGCGAATCGAGTATGACTAATTTTACCTGCAAGCGTCACCAATTCATCCGGGTGACCCATGAGTTGGTTATAATTTGACCTATGATGAACTTCCTTCCAACCCCGCTCGAAGGTGTCCTGATTTGCGAACCTAAAGTGTTCGGCGATGAGCGAGGATTTTTCATGGAATCCTATCAAAAACGGGAGTTTGCCGCTGCCGGTATTATGCACGAATTTGTCCAGGACAATCACTCGCGATCGGTCCGGAATACTTTGCGTGGCCTGCACTACCAAATCCGGCAAACGCAAGGGAAATTGGTCCGTTCAGTTATAGGCGAGATTTTCGATGTTGCGGTTGATATTCGAAGATCTTCACCAACGTTCGGACAATGGTTTGGAACCTTTTTAAGCGCTGAGAATAAACGGCAACTATGGGTACCGCCTGGCTTCGCACATGGGTTTCTTACAATTTCGGATGTTGCAGAGGTTTTATACAAGGCGACGGACTTCTACGCTCCCGATCATGAACGTTCCATCATCTGGGATGACACAACAATCGGGATAGAATGGCCATTGGCATCTGGTCAATTACCACTGCTCTCGACGAAAGATGCGCTTGGCGTAACAATCCAAAAAGCTGAGGTGTTCGACTAATGTATCAGAATCTTCTTGTGACCGGTGGCGCCGGCTTCATCGGATCAAATTTCATCAAGTACTCTTTCAAACATTTTCCAGGAATAAAAATCACTAACCTTGACAAACTGACTTACGCAGGCAGTCTGGAAAATCTTAAAGACTTGTCCGCAAACGCGGACTATGAGTTCGTTCAGGGAGATGTCTGTGACTCTGAGCTCGTGACTGATTTGATGCGCGACAAAGCCATCGATTGCGTCGTCCATTTTGCTGCTGAAACTCATGTTGACCGCTCCATTGTTGGTCCGGCTGCCTTTATTAATACCAATATTATTGGTACTTTCACAATGCTGGAGGCTGCAAGAAAAGTATGGCTGGATGAAAATCATTCCGGTATAGGGCAAGTCCGATTTCATCATATTTCGACCGATGAAGTCTATGGCACACTTTCACCAGATGATCCCGCATTTGAAGAAACGACACCCTATGCACCCAACTCGCCTTATGCGGCTTCAAAAGCCAGTGCGGACATGCTTGTGCGTTCGTACAATCAGACTTATGGATTGCCCGTAACGATCACCAATTGCTCAAACAATTACGGCCCAAATCAATTTCCAGAAAAATTAATCCCGCTGGTGATTTTGAATGCCACAAACGGCAAAGACTTACCCATTTATGGTGACGGTCGGCAGATCAGGGATTGGCTCTATGTTGATGACCATAATGAAGCGATCTGGAAAGTAATTGAATCCGGGCTGGACGGGGAGAGTTATAACATTGGCGGAAACAACCAGCCAACGACTGTGGAGATCGTCGATATGATTTGTGAAATACTGGATGAGCTTACTCCGGCCTCAGCATACAAACCCCATGCTCAACTCAAGAAACACGTGACGGACAGACCGGGACATGACCGCCGCTATGCGATGAATATCGATAAAATTCAAAACGAGCTAGGCTGGTCACCCAAGCTCGATTTGCGTGAGGGATTGCAGCAAACGGTACGCTGGTATTTGGAGCATCCCGAATGGGTCCAGAAGATTTTGGATCAAAAGCAGTTTAATGAATGGGTAGCGAAGAATTATACAAATCGAGACTAGATAGATCACTGGTCGAATACTTCGAATGGCTGACAGGATTCTCAAAATCGGAAGGAATGGACAGCTCGGTTGGGAGCTGGAGCGCTGTCTATTACCGATTGGAACTGTCATATCAATGGAGTATCCCGAAATTGATTTGAACGACCTGCCATCTATTCGTCGATTGGTTCAGGAAATTAAACCCGAAATAATCATCAACACCGCCGCTTATAACGATGTTGATCGAGCAGAAGTAGAACGGGATATCGTCATGCGCGTCAACCGGGATGCACCTGCTGTCCTCGCGGAAGAAGCGAAGAAGATTGGCGCCGCATTCATCCATTACTCGACCGACCATGTTTTTAATGGATGCAAAGAAAGTCCATATATTGAAGCTGACAAGCCTGACCCAGTAAATTTTTATGGACACTCAAAGCTGGAAGCTGAAGAGCTGGTGATGGGCATTGCTGGGGCAAATATCATTTTCAGAACTGCCTGGCTGTATAGCTTGCGTGTTGGAGGCTTTGTTAATAAGGTCCTTCATTGGGCGAGAACACAGGAGACGATGCAGGTTGTAAATGACCAGTTCGGCAGTCCAACCTGGGCTCGAATGCTGGCTGAGGCGACAGCACAGATTATTGCCCAAGGTCGTGATGATAAAACCAGTTATCTGCGCGCCAAGTCAGGTATCTACCACTTGGCAGGAAGCGGTGGTTGCAGCAAGTTTGAGTGGGCTCAGGAAATTCTGGCCCTCGACCCTGCCAAACATGAGCAATGTGTCAGGCAGCTTTTGCCGGTAAGCTCTGCTGCATTTCCTAGTTCGGTTGCCAGACCCGTCAATTCAATCCTTGCCTGCCAAAAGTTTGAAGCGTCTTTTGGTTTGAGTATCCAGTCATGGCAGCAATCACTAAGACTGCTATTTGATAACTAATGAGCACTGACCGGTTTAACCCGCTTGATTTCACAGCTTGCCTCGACTTCCCTGAACGTCTGGTTTCTGGTTCCGCGTGGATCGAGCACGTTCCCTTCGGCATGGCGATTGTTGAAATCACCAAACCAAAAATCTTGGTTGAGCTGGGGGCATTTTCAGGCACATCCTACTGTGCCTTCTGCCAAACAGTAAAAAAATTGAACCTGTCTACCAAATGCTATGCTATTGACAACTGGCAGGGTGACCCACATGGTGGTTATTATGGTGAAGAAGTTTTTCAAGATCTGAAGCAGCATCACGATATTCGCTATGGAATGTTCTCAACCTTAATTCGCTCAGAATTTGATGAGGCAGTAAAACACTTTGGGGATAAATCTATCGATTTATTGCATATTGATGGCTACCATACTTATGAAGCTGTAAAGCACGATTTCGAGACTTGGCTGCCCAAGTTGAGCGACAGCGCAATTGTACTTTTCCATGACACTAATGAATATACAAGTGATTTTGGCATCTGGAAATTCTGGGATGAAGTCAGGCCTAATTATCCGTCATTTGAATTTAATCACGGACATGGCTTAGGTATCCTGGGTGTCGGAAAGAATTATCCCGAAATACTGCGAGACTTAATTTTGAGGCCTGATCCAGTGATACTCAAGGGTTTTTTCCAGATTCTTGGTTCTCGCTTACAGAATACTATTTCTCTGGCCAATTACGAGCGGAGTATTAATCTATCCGCGACGAGCTTAGCAGAAGCACAAACAAAGACTGAGGCTGCTGCAGCTGAAATTAGCCTGCTCCATGAGAAAATGAAATACCTAACGAATCTCGTAGAAGAAAAGAAACAAATATCTGAGAAACAGAAAGAAGAGATTGAGTTACTCACAACAGAAAAAAGTATTGATCACAACGAAATCTCACTGTTGAGACAGGAACTGGAAAAAGTAATAAGTATGGCAAACGCTATTGAAATTGAAAAAGCAACATCTGAAAAATACAGAACACGAAGTTCTGAACTTGAAGGAATCGTCGCAAATCAGGAAGATGAGATCATCCGCTACGTGACAAGCAAGAGCTGGCGGTATACACGACCTTTCAGGAAGATACTAAAAAGAATAAAAAGGCTTTTAAAACGTGCTTAAGTGGATAAAAGATTATCTGACTATCAAACAAAGCGGTAGATTTAATCCTGAGGAATACCTGCGTGCATATCCAGACGTGAGAGCTGCGGATATAGGACCCTTGATGCACTACATTATTAAGGGTCGGGAAGAGGGTCGACAGCTTTTTCAGCATGATGAACCGAGCTCAAGCCCTGCCGCACAATCATTGCACGACCCCGTTAACCTTCTAAGTCAATTAAATGAGCAACTGGATATAACGCGGGTTCCAAAAGAACAAGTTACTGTTTACAATCCTGAATTTCCTGGTAATTTCAATCTAGAACCACTGAGGGTTTTTACTGAGCTGCGGAGTAATAGAAGGATTAATCTCGTAACAGACAGTATAAATAGCAGTAGTCTATTTGGTGGTGTTGCGACTGGGATAATCTTAGCTGTATTAATCGCCCGAAAATGGAATTGTGATTTAAGGATCATCACCAGGACTGAAATACCAAAAACCAATAATTTTTCGACGATTTTACAGGCCAATAATTTGGTTTTTGATTCTGATGTGGACTTCGTCTTTGCCAATTGCATGGATCCTGACAGTAAAGTTGCTGTTGGCAAGGAGGAGTGTTTCCTAACCACATCCTGGTGGACAACCTATTCTGTTTTGAAGTCGATCCCACCGCAACAAATTATTTATCTTCTACAAGAAGACGAGCGCAACTTTTATCCGTTTGATGATACGAGGCTATTATGTGAAAAGACGTTATCAAACGCAGAAATACGATTTCTTATTAACACAGAGCTGTTATTTGAGTCGTTCATTGCAGATGGATTCACTAATATCGCAGCTCGTGGGGAATGGTTTGAACCAGCGTTTCCAGAAAGTCTTTTCTATTTTGAGAAACCGTCAGAAGAGAAAACAAAAAAGCATTTGATTTTTTACGCGCGGCCAAACAATGTCAGGAACTTGTATCAGTTAGGATTGCGCACGATCAATTCTGCGATCAGGGATCGACTAATCAACCTCGAAAAATGGCAAATACATTTTGTTGGTAAGGATTTATCACCAACCCTCCTCACAGATGGTGTATCACCCTTACTCCATCAAAACCTTGCGTGGACAGATTACGCAGCAACAATACGAAAGGCTGACTTGGGTCTAAGCCTGATGTACTCACCACATCCAAGCTACCCTCCGCTTGATTTAGCGGCCTCGGGTGCGATAGTTCTTACTAATAAATACAAAAATAAAACTTCGCTTGAGAAATATTCAAGAAATATTATTTGCGCAGAGCTTGACGAGATAGATCTTTTGCATAAGTTTGCTGTGGCTGTAGAACTTTCTGAAGACGGTTCAAAACGAAGTGAGCAATATTTACATAATACTATTAATCGTGATTGGGAAACGTCTTTCAAAAAGATAGTTGAGGGTCTGGGTTGATGCCATGTTGAGCATTAGAACTAGCTTGGCTTATCAACCATATACAGATCCTTGGAACCAGCCGTACTGTTCTAGATTTGCTAGTTTGACCTTAAGAGCAACACGTGCCGCGTATTATTACGAGTCGGTAAATAATAGCACTTTTCGATACCGTGTTTACAATATGCTTCAGGCCATAGCCTTGGGTGACTACTCATCAGGATCATTCTTCACATCAGAAGATTTACCAAGGAAAACGCGTGAGATCTCGTCCTCGGCTGATGTCCTAGTTATCGGCCGCTCAGGTTACACGCACAATCTAGAATCACTGATGAACCAATTTAAACAACAGAATAAAACTGTATTCTTCGACATTGATGACCTTGTTTTCGAACCAGAGTACTTACCTTTGGTCCTTAATACTTTAAATCAGGATTTGAATGATTCTAGAATCTTGGATTATTGGTTCGCTTATGCATCCCGAATCCGGTTAGTTATGGATGTATGTGACCATGTCATCACTACAAATCGTTATTTGGCAGATAAGGTCACTGAGATAACTTGTAAGAAAGCTTACGTCATTCCCAATTTTCTGAACCGGGAACAGATTGATTATTCTAAAACAATTCTCGAATATAAGCTTTCTAAGTCAACATCAAACGATTATAGATTCATTTTAGGCTATTTTAGCGGTTCGCCCTCTCATGACAAAGATTTCAAAGTGATCGAGGACACAATCAATCAAGTGATGGGTGCGCACAAAAATGTGCATCTGCTAATAGTTGGCTTCTTAAATCTAAGTGATGCATTTCAGAGCTTCTCCGATCGAATCACCATGGTTCCCTTGGTAGACTTTGTCAACCTGCAGAATCTGATATCGCAAGTCGATCTTAACATTGTCCCATTGCAAATCAATGATTTTACCAACTGCAAATCAGAACTAAAATATTTCGAGGCAGCAATCGTTTCAACACCGACAGTTGCGTCGAAGTCCTATACGTTCTCTAACGCGATCCATCATGAAGTTGATGGTTTTCTTGCAAACTCTTATGATTGGCTTGAACTTCTGCACTCCATAATTAGTAGCAAATACGATCTCCGAAACATCGCTCAGTTAGCCAATGAATCTTGCATTGCAAGATATCACTATAAGCATTTCACATCCGAAATTAATCGTATTCTCTTTTCGTAATGCCGATATTCTCCATCATCCTCCTAACTTATAATCACTTGGGTTACACTCGCCTTTGTGTTGAAAGCATCCTTAGAGCCACCCCTATTAAAGACTACGAACTAATCATCATTGATAACGCGTCAACAGATAACACACCTAAATATTTGGCAAACCTTGCACAAACCCATGCCCAAATAAAAGTCGTCTGCAACCCAACAAACCGCGGATTCGCTGCCGGTAACAACCAGGGTGCCACTCTCGCAACTGGGGAATTTCTTGTATTCCAAAACAATGACACGATTGTCACCCCTGGTTGGCTGGAAGGATTACGCGCTCATTTTGACAATAATCAAAAAGCGGGGATGATTGGCCCTGTGACAAACGATATCGGTAACGAGGCCAAGGTGGATACAGCTTATCGCAACCTAGACGAGATTGCCCATTTCGCCCGTCAGCGCGCACTCAGTTTCGGCGGTCAATCCTTTCAGATACGTATGCTCGCCATGTATTGCATGATGATACGTCGTAGTTTGTTTGAGCAAATCGGCGGTCTCGATGAAAGATTTGGCCTTGGCACTTTTGAAGATGATGATTTGGCGATGAAGGTACGTAAGACAGGGTTTGAGATTCTTTGTGCTGAAGATGTCTTTATACACCACTTCCACAGCGTGAGTTTTGATCAGCTAGGATCTGAAAGGCTGCAAGAACTTTTCTCAGTCAACAAAAAGCTATTCGAAGAAAAATGGCAGCAGCCCTGGCAACCACATCAGTATCGCGACCAGGTAAGTTTTCCCCTTTAGCGACCCAACTCGATATAATCAAGTAAATGACTGCCAGTAACATTATCTATATCAACGGGCGTTTTTTAACGCAGACTATCACCGGCGTTCAACGTTTCGCGTTTGAGTTGGTGAATGCGCTTGATAAGCTCGTGTTTGAAGACCACCCATCGGTTGCCGGCATGACTTTCAAATGCCTGACGCCAAAAGCGGGGATTCTCTACCTACCTGATTGGCGCTCAGTTCAAATCGAACCTGTCGGGCAATTAGCCGGCAATTTTTGGGAACAGTTCGATTTGCCGCGTGTGGCTGCAGGTAATACCTTGCTGAGTTTATGTAACAGTGGACCCGCGCTCTACCAGAACCAGTTTTTGATCATTCACGATGCTTCGGTGTATGCCATTCCTGAGGCTTATTCCTTCAGCTTTCGAGTAAAAAATAAGCTGATCTACTCAACCCAATCTCGCCTCGCCCGCCACATCATCACAGATTCACAATTTTCCAAGAAGGAACTCATCAAATATCTTGAGCTGCCTGCAGAGAGAATTTCAGTCATCTACGGCGGTGGGCATCAACTCGCCGATACTGCGCCGGATGAGACGCTCCTCATCCAAAACAGGCTGCTGGACGAGCCCTATCTGCTTACTGTAGGCAGCAATAGCAAGCACAAGAATGTCGACCTCGTCATCCGGGCATTGGCTCAGATGTCGGAGAACCTCAAGTTGGTCATCGCCGGGGGAAGCTCAGCGAATGTATTCGCTAACAAACAGCAGGCAGTTGAAAATGACAATATCATCAGACTCGGTTACGTTGATGACGGTACATTAAAAGCACTTTATTCGCACGCTATCTGTCTGGTGTTCCCTTCGTATTATGAAGGTTTTGGCTTCCCTCCACTGGAAGCCATGGGCTGTGGATGCCCTGTCGTCAGCTCGAATGCAGCCTCGCTGCCGGAGGTTGTAGGTGATGCCGGACTTTACTTTGACCCTACCATTGTCAGCGAATTAGTCGATAAACTCGAAGCTTTAATATCGAATGCGAAGCTCAGGCAACAATTGATTGAAGCTGGGTATGTCCAATCGAGAAAGTTCAGCTGGCGAGATTCAGCGCTAAGATTCGTTTCGGTCATCAAGGGGACTGCTGACGAGAAAATGGGGAAATAATCTGAACATGGTAAACTTATTGTTTTGAAGCATACGTCCAGGAGGATATATGAAAAAGGCCCTAATCACTGGCATAACCGGACAGGATGGCTCATACCTGACCGAATTATTGCTTTCGAAAGGTTATGAAGTTCACGGAATCATTCGGCGGGCGAGTACTTTCAACACCCGTCGTATCGATCACCTGTATCGCGATCAACATCTGAACAATTCGAAGAATAAGCTCATCCTGCATTATGGTGATATTTCAATCATCGAAAGCTTGATGGATGTTATCTTCAATGTCAAACCTGATGAAGTCTATAACCTGGCTGCCCAAAGTCAGGTCCGCGTCAGCTTTGATATGCCAGAATATACCGGTGATGTTTCAGGTCTGGGAACTATCCGCATCCTTGAAGCAATCCGCCGCAGCGGTTCGGTAGAGCGTTTCTATCAGGCTTCAACCAGCGAAATGTTCGGTGCAGCCAAACCGCCGCAGAATGAAGACACCCCTTTTGAACCGCGCAGTCCTTACGCGGCCGCAAAGGTTTATTCTTATTGGATTACCCGCAACTACCGCGAAGCATATGACATGTTTGCCTGCAATGGCATCCTTTTCAATCACGAATCGCCACGACGAGGTGAGACGTTTGTGACTCGCAAGATCACGCGTGCCCTTGCTGCAATCAAAGCCGGCAAGCAGGATAAGCTCTTCCTAGGCAATTTGGACTCCAAACGTGATTGGGGCTACGCACCAGAATTCGTTGAAGCGATGTGGATGATGCTCCAAAAAGATACCCCTGATGACTACGTCGTTGCCACGGGCGAATCACACAGCCCGCGCGAATTCCTCGACGAAGCGTTCGGTTATGCCGGCATGGATTGGAAGAAATACGTTGAGATCGACCCGCGATATTACCGACCCACCGAGGTCGATTATTTGCTCGGTGATCCTTCGAAAGCTAAAGAGCATCTGGGCTGGGAACCTAAAGTCAAATTCCATGAGTTGGTGAGGATTATGGTAGACGCTGACCTGGAATTACTTGGGCTTCCATATCCTGGTGAAGGCCGCAAAATAACTGAGGAGCGCTTCAGCGGCTGGCACAAGTGGGAACATCAAGTCGTCAGTATGGAAAAGTGATTTTTGAAAGCACTGATTACTGGAATATCAGGACAGGATGGCTCCTACCTCGCCGAGTTGTTGCTCGCAACAGGGTATGAAGTTCATGGCGTCGTCATGCGCAATGAACTGGAGAATCCGGATCGATTTCTAGGGAACATTAAATCCGTGCTTGACCAGGTGACCCTCCATCCTGCCTCAATCGAATCGTATCCCTCGATGTTACAGGTTGTTCAAAAAGTCATGCCAGATGAGTGCTATCATCTGGCAGCTTCGTCATTCGTCTCATATTCGTTTGAGGATGAATTCTCAATATTCAATTCGAACGTCAATGGCACACATTACATTCTTTCTATCCTCAAGCAGAATGCTCCGGAGTGTAAGTTCTACTTTGCTGGCTCGTCAGAGTTGTTCGGCCGCGCGACCAGTTCCCCACAAAATGAGGATACGCCATTTCACCCGCGATCAGCCTACGGCATCACAAAGGCAACCGGTTATTACCTCACCAGTAATTACCGCAGTAATTACGGGCTCTTTGCTTGCAATGGCATTCTCTACAACCACGAATCCATCCGCCGTGGGTATGAATTTGTGACAAGAAAAATCTCCAGAGGTGCAGCACGGATCAAACATGGATTGCAGAATGAGTTGTTGTTAGGTAACCTTGATGCCCGTCGAGACTGGGGATACTCACCTGATTATGTGCGAGCCATGTGGCTGATGCTGCAGCAATCTCAGCCAGATGACTATGTTATTTCAAGCGGCAAGCTGCATTCTGTACGTGATGTCTGCGAGATCGCATTTTCCTGTTTAGACCTGGATTATGAGGAATTTGTCCGCGTTGACCCGCAATACTTCAGGGCGGATGAAGAGATACCGCTCGTAGGTGATAGCAGCAAGGCACGCACTGTGATGGGATGGCAACCGTCGAAAGAATTTGATGAAATTATCCAAGAAATGGTCCAGCATGACTTCATCCAGGTAAGGGCATAGACCATACTTTAATATGAACAAGCCCATTAGTATTACGCCTGTTGCCCGATTTGAATTACCTGACCTGCGTGAAGTCTGGGAGTACCGTGATCTACTGTATTACCTGGTATTAAGGGATCTGAAAATCAGATTCCAACAGACCTCGATTGGCGTCTTATGGATAGTTCTCCAACCACTCATACAGATGGCAATATTCTACGTCATCTTCGGACTGCTTGTCCGAGTGCCAACAGGCGACGTACCGTACTCAGTCTTTTACTTGTCTGGTTTTGTTATCTGGCAGCTATTACTTCAAATTGTCAACCTATGCGGTTTTAGCTTGCTGACGAACGTCTCCATATTGACCAAGATATATTTCCCGAAACTAGTCTTACCTATATCGTACAGCATTGGCGCATTAATCGACTTCTTTTTTGCTTTTATTGTTCTTCTGGTGTTTCTTCTCGCGAACAACTATGCCATCACCCTCAGATTTTTACTGATTCCTTTATTGTTAATCATCACCCTGATTTTTTGTTTTGGAGTTGGCTTGCTTTTCGGGGCACTCATGGTTGTCTTCCGGGATATGAAGAACTTGTTGGGATTCGTTACTCAAATCTGGATGTTTCTGACACCCATTATGTATCCCATCTCACTTGCGCCGGATAAATACAAATTTATCTTCTATCTTAATCCGGTCACAGGTTTGATCGAGACATTCCGCTGGATTGTTCTCAACACGCCCGAATTTCCTGACCCCAAAATGCTTCTGCTTTCAACAATCGTTGCAGTCATTGTTCTCATCCTTGGTTTATTCTTCTTCCGCTCAATGGAGAACCGCATCGCGGATGTGATGTAGTATGGCAAAAGCTGTTGTTTCGGAAGGAATCTGGAAAGAATATAAGATCAAGCTTCCACTTGAAGCAGAAACTGGTTCATTAAAAGAAATACTCGACATACAACTCAATAAAGTCTCACGTATCTGGTCAAGAGATCATAAAGATATTCAGGAAAGAAACCGCTTTTTCGCCCTCAAAGATATAACTTTTTCGATCGAGCACGGTGAGTCTGTCGGAATTTTGGGCAGAAACGGTGCTGGCAAGAGTACATTGCTTAAATTGATATCAAGAATAACCCGCCCGTCTAAAGGTCGCATGACCATTTATGAGCGTGTAAATTCATTGCTGGAGATCGGCACAGGTTTTCACAGTGATTTATCTGGCAGGGACAATGTTTATCTTAACGGCAGTTTCCTCGGCATGCGTAATAGTGATATCCGCAAGCGGTTTGATGATATCGTTGAGTTTGCGGAAATCGGCCAGTTTATCGAAACACCTGTAAAGTACTACTCTAGTGGTATGTATGTGCGCTTAGCATTTTCTGTTGCGGTACACTTATCACCGGAGTTGCTCCTGCTTGACGAAGTCCTTGCTGTTGGTGATACTGGATTTCAACAAAAATCCAGAGAGAAGATGAAATCGCTACTAGGCTCAGGTGCGACCATACTGTTTGTATCACACGACCTGGATGCCATGCAGGAAGTTTGCAGGCGAGTAATCTGGCTTGATCATGGGGAAATACGTTTGGATGCTAGTGCTTCACAGGTGCTGAAGGAATATAAATCGACCCTAAAATTGGAATAAGCCTCCAAGGTAAGCCTCAGCAAATAAGTGTGAATTCGCAACTCTTAGAATACAACATTGGCATAGTGAATACATAAAATTTATGCGCAAAATTCTGCTCCAGAATGTTTCCAGATTTAGTATCTGGCTAAAGAAAACAAGCCCTGGCACTTGGGACAGCTTGAAGAGACTGGCCCTTCTCTTCCAGGCAGGTTTAAAAAAGAATAAGCTGGATGGGCAAACTGACCCTGTTATCACAAAACAGATTGTGGCTGATTTGGAAACAGCAATCAGGCAAAGGACTAAAAATGCGTCTGGTAATTGATTTGCAGAGTTGTCAGACTCATAGCCGGTTTCGGGGAGTCGGTCGTTACTCACTCGCTATCTCGCAAGAAATTATTAAAGCGAATCATCACGGAGAGAACTTTATTATCCTCAACGGAAACATGCCTGAGAGCATTCCACCAATTATGGATACATTCTCAGCTTTGTTGCCGTCATCCAATATTGTGAAATTTTTCGGACCTGCAGGCATCTACAGATTCCGGAGTACCTGGCGAGAAATAGCAGCAAAATTGCTTCGGGAAGCGCTGATTGCCAACCTAAATCCGGACTATGTCCTTATCACGAGCTTACTAGAAGGCAGCAGCGACGAGAATGTCATCTCATTAAACGAATTTTCTGCCAAAATCCCCACAGCAGTAATTCACTATGATGTAATACCGCTAAAGTTGCCTGCGACCTATTTGAACACTCCAGCAATTAAAAGCCATTATTTATCTCAGCTAGACTATTTGCACAAAGTTAGCAAATTGCTCGCAATCTCTGACTACTCGAAAGAGGACGTAATCGATACGTTGGGCATTCCGAGGGATAAGGTTGAGTCAGTTTCCTCAGCCGTTGATCCAAGCTTCAAACAGAATGACTATGATCCGCAATTCACCGAAGGGCTGTATAAAAACTTGGGAATAACCAAAAAATTCATCTTATATACTGGCGGATTCGACGAACGGAAGAATATCAACCGCATGCTAGAGGCATTCGCGTCGATACCTGTTCAACTACGCAGCGAGTATCAGCTTGTTGTGGTTGGAAAAATGTCGACAACCGATCGCTACCTGGTGACTGAAAAGGTAAAACAAATGGGGTTACAAGAGAACCAGGTCGTCCTCACTGATTATATTGATGATGACAAGTTAATATTCCTGTACAACCAATGCTCATTATTCGTATTCCCCTCCTTGTATGAGGGCTTTGGACTGCCGGTCCTTGAAGCTATGAGCTGCGGTGCTCCTGCAATTGGCGCCAGGAACTCTAGTATTATTGAGATCATCCGATGGGACGAGGCCATGTTCGATGCAACGAATATACCAGAGATGACTGAGAAAATGGTTCTTGGATTGACTGATCAGGATTACCGCAAGCAGTTGATTAACAATAGTACGATCCAGGCTGCAAAATTCAGCTGGGAGAAATCTGGCCAGCGCGCATATGAAATCATGTCAGATGATCTTCGTGAGCGACAGACCGGTTCACAAACGTTAAGTTCTGAAGAGATCTATAAAAGATTAATACAAAAATTTAGCTCGATAGACAATAATGGCAAACCATTGAAAAGAAAAGATCTGGTCATGCTCGCAGAATTAATACAGTTGAATGGGATTATGCCGTCATGATGCACCCCTGGAATAATCTAATTATTGAGAGATTAAAGAATATTTTCGGTTCAGAGATAGTTAGATGGTTGATTATCCTTGGCTTGCCTGCCTATTATTTTTATCTAAATTTTCAATTCACTGGTCCAGCATATCTTCAGGATGAGATTGGCTATCTTGCCAAGGCCGCTTACCTAGCCGGTTTTGAAATTGATGGATCGAGCAGTTACTATTCTGGATATGCTTTTGTTCTGGCTCCATTATTTCGAATATTCACAGATAATACTCTACTATGGCGCGCGATCATGGCAGCGAATGCCATCTTGATCAGTTTATCCCTCTGGCTCATAATTCGAATTCTTAAGAGGCTCTTTAACCAATACCTCGAGGATTCAATTATTAATCTAGCAATTTTCGGCGCTGCGCTTTACCCTTCAATTCCTGTCATGGTGGGGTATGCATTTCCATCTTGTTTCTTGATATTTATTTTTACGCTTAGTGTGTACTCGCTCACTCTTTTGTCCAGCGACAATATCTATACGATAATTCCCTTTGCGCTAGCATCATCACTGTTTTTTTGGACTCATCCAACAGGAGTCGCAATCATCGGCGCGGCTGTAATCACGCTATTAATTGGTGCATGGGAATCCAAACAATGGAAATTGTTCGCGTTATCAGTGGTGGTCATTGCTCTAAGCGCTTTCATTAGTATGCGTTTTCAAAGTTATATCAATGATGCCATGACACCGGCAGGGAACAATGTTGTCAGCCATTATCCGACGATCATGGTATTACTAAAAAGTTTATTGGCTCCTTCACGAATCGTTCAATTATTATATACAGTGCTCGGTCAATCCGGCAGCCTATTGATAGCTACTTTTGGACTGCCATTAGTTGCTGCAACTTTCCTTTGGCAAACAATCAAAAACGCATATCTAAATAAAGTGATTTCATTAAAACTGGAACTCCTCTTTATTTTATTTGGATCGATACTATTGATCCTCGTGAGTGCAGCAACGCTATCAAGCCGAATCACTGGACGTGGCGACTACATTATTTACCAAAGATATATCGACTCGATAGTTCCAGTGATAGTTGCAATTTCTCTGGTATACCTGCTGAAGCTACCAAAAGCAGATTGGCGATTACTTATTGTATCCACATCAATACTAGTTTTATCAGGCTTTGTGGTCGATAAATTGCGTGGACATTCAGCCTCGATCCCAGTATCCGAATTTATCTTGGTAAACATTCCGTCTTTCTGGCCCTACTCCTTGTGCGCATTTCAAAGCTATTTTCAATGGTTTTTAATTGGCGGCGTTGTAATGCTTCTAGCCTATGTCATGAGACCACTTAGTTATTTCACATTGTTGATCATCGGGATAGTACTTTCCATCACAGTTCAGGCTCCTCATCATAAACGAATTCTTACAAGCTATAGTACTTACTCACCAATGATCGAGTTCATCAATGAAACCTATGACCGAGGTACGTGCATCGGATATGATGAGCTTCCACCGTACCTTACGAGTCTGTATCATCGTGAACGATACAATCTATTACTATATTACTTGCATCAATACAAACTAAAAAGATCCACTTTTGATCAGTGGCTGTCGGAATGTGATGGACCGCTCCTCACATACAAAGGTAATGAATATCTTGATAAAGGTTCAATCACTTTCTTAGCAAAAGATTTAATCATGGGTATATCGATAATCAACAAGATTGATACTCCTTTCAATCAAGGTGAATTAAATTCTAGTAAATTTCTCATGACAAGCAATGAATTCTCCCAGGAATGTCTGGGTTACAGCTGTTACAAATTCGATCCCGAAGTGTTAGGACGATGGTCCCAAGTAGGAGAGTACAACCCTGAAAGCATGTCATTTACCACCACAAGACAAGACGGTCTATTGTTTTATGGACCAAATATACCGTACGCGGCTGGTAGTTATCGAATAATGCTTTCTGGGGATTTTCTTCAAATTGATGATGCATATATTGAGGTTGTTATAAACCATGATACAGTTCTTTATAAAAACCCTCTCGACTCATGGGGCAAAGCACCTGTACAAACTATTGCGTTCCCTTATGAGATAACAGAACCGGGCGAAAACCTGCAAGTAAAAATCCATGTCACTGAGGAAAATGATATTGCAATCAAATCATTTACAATTAACTTGGTTGACGATTAATTTATCTCTCCTAAATTATGCCTAACCTGATCATTCAAATTCCTTGCTTCAATGAAGAAACGACCATCCAGCAGACGCTTCAGGATCTGCCGCGTCAGATTGATGGTATCGACAAGATCCTCGTGTTGATCATTGACGATGGTTCAACCGACCGAACCGCAGAGATCAGCTTAATCTCTGGCGCTGATTTTGTCGTCCAGCATCCGTACAATCGTGGTCTCGCCAAAGCATTCATGACCGGTATCCAGACCAGCCTGGCACTTGGTGCCGACATAATTGTAAACACTGATGCTGACAACCAATATCCTGGCCGGTATATCCCTGAGCTGATACAACCGATTCTTGCGGGGAATGCCAGCTTGGTCATTGGCGATCGCCAAGTACATCAAGTCGAGCATTTCTCGCCAATCAAGCGATTGCTAGAGCGCCTGGGTAGCTGGGTGATGCGCTTGGTTTCGCAAACAAATGTAAATGATGCGCCAAGCGGCTTCAGGGCATATTCACGCTACACCGCGCTCCACCTGCAAGTGTTCAACCGTTACTCCTATACGCTTGAGACTCTGATCCAGGCCGGCAGGGAGAAAATCCCTATTGCGCAGATACCAATAGAAACCAACGCGCCAACTCGCGAATCCCGGCTTCACAAAGGGCTTCTTCATTTCATCTGGCGACAGACTGGTACGATTATTCGATCCTATGTGTTATACCAACCGTTGCAAACCTTTATATTACTTAGTATTCCATTCCTATTCAGTTCCTTGATCCTCATTGGGCGATTCATAATTCTCTCACTGATGCAATTAGGTGGTATTGCTCGTTATATTCAATCAGTTTCGATTGGTGGTACGCTAGGTGTCGTGGGTTTCATTCTCATGCTCATCGGATTAATCGCTGATGCAGTGCGAACAAACAGGCAGATAATGGAAGAAATAACTGTTAACCTTAGGACTACTGCCCAGATCAGCGCTGAAACAACGAACTTCAATGGTTGTAAGATTTATAGAAGTGTAAGGAGATCAGGCCCCGTCAAGGATGAGGTTAAATAATACAGTTCAAACAGTAGCTTCAAGCCAGCGAAGATTTCCCGGCAAAATATCAAATGATAAAGATAAAAAGATATAGATGGATTAATAGTTTAGGCATTATCCTGTTATTAGTCAGCTTACTTTACCTTGGCTATATTATTCAATCATTAGATTTAACGGATGACGTCTGGACTTTCTTTTTTTCGCAGTGGACAGTTCTTCTTGCAGCCAGCTGCTGTTGGACATTTTCTGTTTATCTTAACAGTCAAGGCTGGAGATTCATACTAGAGCTTATCCATAAGCAAAAGGTCCCCTGGAATACCTCATTCATAGTTTATGCTTCCGCAAATATTGCCAAATATTTACCGGGCAATTTTGGACATTTTTTAGGTCGGAACTTGATGGGTGAAAACCTTGGCATTTCACAAGCCAATCTGGCTACTTCATCGATCCTTGAGATCATTTTTTGTATTTTTTCTGCAGCAATTTTTAGTATTTTTCCTTTAAATGCCAATGCGCTGAATAAATTATCCACTATTAATATTTCAAGCTCGGGTTGGATTCTGATTACTTTAATCCTGATATTTACCTTCTTCATTATTGGGCAGAGGGAAAGGGTATCCCAGTACATAGTAGCAACCTTTTTCCCCATCTCAGCAATCCAGCTCAAAAAATCTTTATGCTCTTTGAGTATTTATCTCTTCAGTTTTTTGATAATGGGATTTAGCTTATTTGTCCTTGTAATTAACCTTACCAGCGCAAACGCTAATATCTCGCCATTTATGGTAATCGGTCTTTATTCACTTGCCTGGTTTGTGGGATTTATTGTTCCTGGAGCACCCGGTGGTGTCGGTATTCGGGAAGTGGCTTTGTTATTAACCATGTCTCAATTTTATAGTCAGGAACAACTCATTCCACTGTTAATTGCGCACAGATTAGTGACGATCCTTGGCGATTTACTTGCCTTAGCGATTAGTCGACTCATGCGACTGGCACAAAGTATAAGATAATTTTCCGTTATTTCGCTTTACAAAGCACCATGGTCCAAGGGAATGGATTTGATACATTAACGATATCAAATTCTTTTGATAACAAACTGACAAAACTATCCCGACTCCAATGATGTAAATGACCCGGTGTGTTTCCCCAATTTTTCCAGTATGCCCCTCTAGCCATATTCAAAATCCGCCAGATAGGTTCATTCGGGACACTAGCAATCAGGTGCGGTCTCGCCAATTCAGATAATTTTTCGACTGCCTTAAAAGGGTCAACCAAATGTTCGAGAACCTCACAACATAGGATCAATTCTGCCTGGTGATTCTGGTTTAAATCGTAGATACTTGCTGGGAAAAAATTTACATTCGTATCCCGATATTTTTCGCGCGCTTGGTCAATCAGTTTAGTTGAGAAATCGCTTCCCATCAATGTTGCGCCATCTCTTGAATACCTCGTAATAAGCTCGCCCTCGCCACAGCCTACTTCATGAATTGTATTGGGTGCAATTTGTGAGACCAGTTTGTCCAATGTTGAGAGAAAGTTGCCCATCAATAATCTCATTACAGGATTAGACGAAGCATATTTATTGCATACATTCCCAATGACGACATCATTTTCAATCCGAATTTCGCTCATAATTACTCTCGTTAATTTTCTTCAAGATCACTTACTAGCAATTCCCCTAGACCAATCTGCATAATGCTCTTATTCGGCTGAATAGAGGAGCGGCTGCAAATCATTGCCTATTCCAAGTATTACTTTCTCTAGGTGTCCAATGTATGCAAACTTCTCCGTCACCCCGTCTCGCGGCAAGGTAATCTCCATCCAGCTGCCACCTGCACCGAGATACATAAACCGAAAACTGGTCTCGCTTAGGTACGGGTAGAGCACTTTGCCATGAATATAGTCCCTGCCACTTTCGGCGGGGATCCCTTTTTCTTGCATCATTGCTTCTACATCAACTTCAACCGGCTGGGGTGACATTGCCGGGATGACCTGGTTTGTTATGGGCACAAGCCCACCAATCAAAATCAAAATGGCCAGCGTTGTGAAAGTTGTTCTTTTATTCGCGTTGGCAACCTCAACCCCCTTCGCAGGCGCCGCGATGTCCGGAAAACTTCCCAGCCCAAACACACCTTTCAGGACATAGCCCAAAATAGCAATAACCCCCAGTGCATAGTACCAGAACACTATCCAGCTTATGGGCACAATATACCTGCCGCCAGAGGTCAGCGATACACTGAGCGACACGATGTAAACCAGGAAAACAAAGATCGGCAGCAACCCCTGCCAGCGCCGTCGGTGCCACGCACTAGCGAAACCGACCGCGATCAGTGCAAGATTAATTGCAATCATCACGAGCTGACCGACTGGCAAGCATCCATCCCAACGCTGATCATCCTTCCAGTACTCACGATTTGCGAGCACCTTCAACTCTTGTAGAGAGAGTGTGTCCGGCAAGATCATCAGGGAAGTAGCCAGATTGTGCAAAAAATGTTCTGCAGCCAATCCCGCGTAACCACCCGTCGCATTGCTGGGAGAAGCGTTCACCTCATTTGAAGAAGTAACTGCGGTTGTTACAAGCGCATATCCCGTCTTACCAACTGAGACATGCACGCCAGTCTCCTGATACTGACCACTCCCCTGCAATTGAGGCAGCAGGCGCTGCTGGTACATATCCATGACCTTGACTGCCAGCCAGGGAATACCCTGGGCGTTGACACCTGAGAACACCCAAGGCAGGAATGCGATTGAAAATCCAACCACAAGCGCGAGACCCTGACGAATCATTTGTGCCCGATGCTTGCGATAGATGATCAACAGTGAGATGAGCAAAAACGGGATAAAGAAAAGCGGATTCATTCGGATGAGTGAAAGTGCTCCAATACTTCCGCCTATTGCGATGGCCAGCGCGTAAGTACGCCTCTCGCTCCAACGCATCAGCAGGTAAGTGAGCACAATCATCCCAGCCAAAGTGATTGCTTCGGTCGTCAGGATTTTCACGTTAGCAGACGAAATCATTTGTGACAATACAATCGCGTTTCGCTGTTGAACTATGAACAGGATAGCCGCCATAATGCCGAAGAGTAATGAGTGCGTCCTCCTGCCGATCAGAAAGAGGAAGAGCGCTCCGAAAGCGATCAGGCTAGCCTGCAAATTTTGAATCAGCGTGTAATTGTCACCAGCTATAAGATGAAACCCTGCCAACAAAATCATATAAAGCGGTTTATCCGTATAGTTGCGGAAGAAAATTCCATCTCCCTGCAGGATCGTAATCGCGCCGAGATCATGGATACGGGCATCGCTATACGGGTACGGCTGAAACGCGGGCGGTGCCGGCGCGAGCGAGAAATAGTGGGCAACCATCGGCGTTGTTATCCACACGCTGATAGCGGTGGCGAATAGCAGCCCGCCGACGATGATTGCTGTACGATTAGTTTTCGTCCAATTTTCGATCCTGGGCGAGGATGCTAGTATCAGCATGACGAGAACCAGGAGAGAAAATACCGCCATACCCTGCAAACTGCTGATGGGTATCCCCGGCACATTCCATAAATTTGGCTGCTCGGTAATCAGCCCAAAGCGGGTGATGTACATCCCACCAAAGATGATCAGCAAGCCAGCAAATATCGCCAAGATATTTTTGCCTATCTTGCTGGTTCGCAAGATGTTCGAATTATCCGCGGTTTGTTGCAGACGTAATGCGATCAATAACAGGAAACTCAGGCTGATGAACCCGATTGCGATAAACAGCGGCCGAATTCGTTCAAAATAAAAAAATAGCGAGCCGTGCAGTATCCTGGCGTCCAGCATCAGGCTAGTCCAGCCGATCATGACCCCCACGAACATGACAGCCAGGAAGGACGCGTACCGACAGCGGGGAAGATCAAACGTCCGCGTCGTGAATCCATATTTCTTGAGATATGCACCAGAACAAATTGCCGTAGCAGTTGCTAGCGCTATAACCGCACCAATCAGAACCAGACGTGATGATGAAAGCGTATCAGCATCACCTTGAATGCTGGCAATCGCGCCTGCAGATACCAACAATGCCAGCACACAGGCGCTTGCCAGAGCCAAGAAGTCATATTTTCTGAGGGTGATTTTCATCTGTATGGCATTAGACCGCATTCTCTAATAATTTTACCGCAGCGGCATGAGCGAATCCGCTATAATTCAGAAACCAGCGATGATCGACAGCACACACAAACCAACCAAGAAGATCGCTTTTATACATGACGCCCTGTGCACATCAGGCGGAGCGGAGCGTCTGGTGCTGCAAATGCTGAAGGCATTACCAGAGGCAGATTTCTTTACATCGGTCTACCTGCCGGAAAAAACCTTCCCTGAGTTTTCAAAATACAAAATCAAAACGCTGCCTGGCTCCAAGCTAATCAAGACCGAACGCCAATTCAAATTGAGCTACCCTTTTTGGCTGTGGATGTTACAGCGACAGGATTTCAGTGCTTACGACCGGATTTTTACTTCCTCCACCTACCTCGCGAAGTTCATCAATCCCAGGTTCAATGACAAGCACAATTGTTATCTGAACGCGCCTTTTCGGCTGTTGTGGCGGCCTGGATCATATAACGATGAGAGTTTGCCAACGCCAACCTTATTGGCTCCTTTGGTCCGTGCCGTTGCAAGGGCGATGCGTGACTGGGATGTCAGGCGAACCAGACAGATCAAGACAATCACTGCCAATAGCAAGCACATGGCAGCTGAGATCCAGCGCGTGTACAAGCGCGAGGTTGGCGTCATCTATCCGCCCGTGGATACCGAGAAGTTTGGTTTCTCTTCAGAACATGGTGACACCTATCTGACTGTTTCCAGATTGATTTCACATAAGCGGATTGATCTCGCGATACAGGCATGCAATCAATTGCAGCGAAAACTCATCGTGGTCGGAGACGGCCCTGAGCGTGACGCGCTCCAGGCAATCGCTGGTCCAACAATTCGTTTTGCAGGACGTGTCGCCGAGGTCGAACTCATTCGGTTGTATCAACAGGCAAGAGCTTTGATTTTCCCGGGCGAGGAGGACTTTGGCATAGTCCCGTTGGAGGCCCAAGCCTGTGGGACCCCGGTGATCGCTTTTGGCAAAGGAGGCTTGCTGGAAACGGTAAGGGATAAATTGAGCGGTATATTTTTTTACCAGCAGACCCCTGACGCTATAGTAGAAGCGATAAACCATTTTGAGATGATTGATTTTGACCACATCGCTATTCGGAAGGCAATTGCGTCATTCGCCATCGCACGCTTTAATAGTCAGATTCAGGAGTTTTCTAGATTGTAAATTTTAGAGTGAAGCAATTCAGAAAATTGTTCCGAGTGAGCAATATTGATGAAAATAAAACTTTACGACCACAATAATGTATTCCAAAGCTTGGCAAGTCATGTGACGCTCGTTGAGGATTTGGATGAAGCGGACGCTCTCTTGGTTTATCAAGATATTTTTGAGCCATCACCTACCCTTATTTCGCGAGCGAAAGCATCAAATAAGCCCAGTTATTTATTTCAACATGGCTTATATTCAACAAGGGCATATTACGGCGCATTTGACAGCAAATATGTAATGCAAACTAATAAAATGTTTGTCTGGGGTATTGAAGATAAAAAAAGGTTAATGAATTATGGTTACAAACCTGAGGAGATCATTATCACGGGTGCGCCAATTCTTAGGAAACCAGTCAAACCAAATAATAATGAGCAAGGTGTTGTAATCTTCTCCCACACAAAATGGGATAAAGTGATTGATGAAAATTTTCTGATCCGTGATGAGCTCAGAAAAATTCCTAATATCAAGTTGATCACCAAAATGGTTTCATCCATGATCGAATTCGGTGAGAAGCTAGAAGATTATGACAACCCAATTGTTTCAGATCCAACCAAGGCAGATCATCTTGATATCGTTTATGATGTGCTATATCAAGCTGACCTGGTTGTCTCATCTCAAGAGGGAACTCTAGAATTGCTGTCGCATTATTTGGGTATACCGGTAATAGTGACCGACGTATGGAAACCCAAAAAAATACACGAGCTATACTATAGCTCCATTGACGATTTTATTTCCAGCGCCTGCTACCGAACTCAATTAAAAGACATGGCGCAGGCAGTAGAAAATGTCCTGGCTAACTCAAAAAACGATCTAATAAAGAAATATCAACGTCGCGCCTTTCTCAACGAATTTGCCTTTTCTCCAAACGGCACGCCAGAACTAATCGTTAAAGCAACGATTGAAAAGGATTTGAATATAATCTGATTCTAAGATAGATATACACTCGGAAATAATAGAAATTAAGTGCCATCTCGCTGTCTCATGCTCGAGAACGCCACACTAAAATGGTGCACTTAACAATTTTTTCCCATCCCGATTAATAGCCACATGATGTAAACTGCAATTCAACAGGCGGAATCAGCTATAATCACGGATAAAGATCACAACCAACCAAAGGTGAATAATTGTCAGAAAAGACCAATACACACATCAGTTGGGGCCCGTCGCTAATTCTACTTGTGGTTGATCTTCTCGCGTTCGCGTTCTCGTTTTTTCTTGCATTTTACATTAGAACAATATTGACCCCCTGGTTTAATGGTCCCATTTACTGGGAGACCGTTGCGGTTCACAGTTATATCGTCATCGGTCTGTCGATTATCCTTTTCGCTTCGAGCGGGCTATATCCGGCTTTTGGAATGTCCGGTCAAAGCGAAACATGGAACGTTGTCAAAGCAATCGCGATCGCCTTTCTGATTACGTCTGTGGCGGTCTTCGCATTGAAACAAGGTCAAAATTTGTCCAGGTTCTTCTTTCTGTCAGCCTGGGCACTCAGCTCAATCGTTGTTCCAATCACCCGGTTGTATGTGCAAAATCTTGGATCACGCTTCGATTTCTGGCGTTATCGCGCCGCTATCGTCGGTAAGTCTGATCGTGTCAAGGCGCTGCTGCATAAGTTGAAGCAGTCTCCCAAACTCCGAATAACGCCCGTTGCATATTACCTGACCGATTATCCCCCCCCGGCTGATTTTCTAAATGAAGTCACTGGGAAAACAAGTATCCACCCAATGGATACGCTGCTTCAGAATAATCTGCGAACGGACCTCGCGGTCTTTGTTGGCTCAGGCAGTTACGAGACTGATGAAAAAATCATCACCCGGCTGAATGTGTTGTTCAAGCACCTGATCTTCCTGATCGATCTACCTTCATTAAACTCTCTGTCCATTCGAAGCTTTGATGGATTCATGCAGCCAGCGCTGGATGTCGAATTCCATCTGCTCAATCCTGGCGTTATGCTGGTCAAACGGATCTTTGACATCATCGTCGGCTTGATCGTTTTTATTATTTCTCTGCCGTTTCTGGGAATCATCGCCCTGCTTATCAAGCTCGATTCGCCAGGTAAGGTGATGTATCGCCAAACCCGCATGGGCAAGAACGGTGATGAATTTCAGATCTATAAATTCCGAACGATGTTTGTCGATGCGGAAAAAATACTCAGCGATCTGATCAGGCAGGACGAGGATCTTGCAGCGGAATACCTTACGTATCACAAGCTCAAGGATGATCCTCGCGTGACACGGATGGGCAAGATCCTGAGAAAGACCAGCCTGGATGAACTACCTCAGATCCTTAACATTATGAATGGCGACATGAGCCTGGTAGGCCCGCGGGCATACATGCCAAGCGAACGTGAAGATATGGGTGAGGATGCGGATATCATCCTCAGAGTCCGTCCTGGTCTGACCGGTTGGTGGCAGGTGATGGGCAGGCATGAGGTCAGCTTCAAGGAGCGCCTCAAGCTCGATCGTTTCTATATTATCAACTTTTCACTCTGGATGGATATTTACATCATCATCAAGACTGCCTGGGTGATCCTTTCCGGAAAAGGTGCCTGATCGAGTCTCCTAGAACAATTCATCCAGATCTATGTAATACCTTATCAACTCCCAGTCGATCGGTTCACCATAGGCTGCTTCGAATTCCTCCGCGCTACCCTCAGGGAAATTGCGCAAATAAGAACGAAAGCACAAGGCCAGGTCATTCCAATGGCTGCCCACCCCTGCTCTGCCAAGATCAATAAATCCAACCGCCCGGCCGCCTGATACAAACACGTTCGGCAAACAATAATCGCCGTGGCTGAAACACGGAGCCTCAACTGGCTTGTCCCTGACCAAGCGCGCGAAAAGTCCTTCCGGATCAGTCACGTCAGGGTCGATCAGCCCAGCGTCCAGGCGTGCTCGCGCTTCAGCCAGCTTGACGTCAATGCCGGCATCCACGGGACAATCACCAATCGGCACGGCACGCACCTGTCGCAAGCCTTCGAACAGCGCGCGCAACGCTGCCTGCCTGTCAGCCAAAAAAGCCATCTCCCCCTGCATAGCCGTGGTGAGCAAATAACTGGTTTCGCCTTCAATATAGCCAATCACTTCTGGCACCGGCAGTTTCCCATGTAGAAAATCTAATATGCGCTTTTCGTTTCTGATCTCGGCGCCGCTGTCGACTTTTAGATAATATGATTTGTAATCATCGCTGTATCGGATGACACGGGCCGTGGTCATTCCGACACCAACCGGTTCTGATCGCATCCCAGCGACGACGGTACGAATGCTCTCAGGTAGCTGGATAGTCTCCAGCTCGATGACGATACATGGTCCGAACTCAACCCGCTCACCGGAATCGAGGATGGTAAGCGAGAGATCTGTCTTATCAAAGACCAGAGCTGGACCTTTTACCTCGCCTTCTAGCTGAAAGCAATTTACCGGCTTTCCCCGTCTTGATATCAAATTGAAGTCTCGCGTGCGGCCCGCACTGCGCACCGCATCTTCGCCCCGGAAATGCAGCAGCTCACCAGGCTGCAGCACGCGGCTCTCATCATTAATATCCAATGCGATTTCATTGGTGAGCACAGCCAGGATCCGGTCAAAGCCTGGCAGCGGTGTAAAGGTTGACTCATCAGCTTCAATTGTTGCGGTCGATATGCGGTAATCAAAGTCTCGTGCGGCATAGCTGCTGCCAGGAGGATCGATCCACAGCTCGGTGCTTGTCCCGCCGCTCCAATTTGTCGTTCTGCTTTCAGCTAGTGTGATTTTTTTCATCCGACAGCCAACCTGCAATGCTTAATCTTAAAGTTTCCCAATACATCAATTTTATTCCATCATATAATTAATATCGTCCAACATATATTTGTTGGGCTGCAAGGTTCTACCATATCATCACTCACATCTTCAGGAGACAGAATGAACAAGGATGAGTTAAAAAAGATGGGTTTCACCACCCGGCAGATCCATGGTGGGTACTTCCATGACCAATTCGGAGCACTTGCCACGCCGATCCATCAAACATCGACCTTCGTATTTGATAACGCCGAGCAGGGCGGCAGGCGTTTTGCGCTTGAGGAGGCTGGTTACATCTATACCCGCCTGGGCAACCCTACCCTGCACGCCGTCGAAGAGAAACTGGCACTGCTGGAGAATTGTGAAGCAGCGTTGGCAACGGCCTCGGGCATGGGCGCCATCACCTCCGCCATCTGGTCGCTCGTCAAGGGTGGTGATCACATTGTCGCCGCTAAAACAATGTATGGCTGCACTTTCGCCTTTCTCACGCATGCCCTGCACCAGTTCGGCGTGGAAGTAACCTGTATCGATGCCAGTGACCTGGACGCGATCCGCGGGGCGATGCGGCCAAACACGAAAGTGGTATATATCGAAACCCCCTGCAACCCCACCAACCAATTGACCGATATCGCCGCAGCCGCTGAGATTGCGCACTCCATCCCGGGCTGCAAGCTGATGGTCGACAACACCTACAGTTCACCTTACTTGCAGCGACCGATTGAGCTTGGCGCGGACGTCGTCGTCCACTCAGCGACGAAATACCTCAACGGCCACGGCGATGTGATCGCCGGCTTTGTTTGCGGCACCAAAGAGTTCATTGACCACTGTCGCTTCTTCGGGCTGAAGGATATGACCGGCGCGGTTTTAAGCCCCTTTGACGCCTTCCTGATTGCCCGCGGTATGAAGACCCTCTCCCTGCGGATGGAACGGCATTGCTCTAACGCCATCAAGGTTGCCGAGTACCTCGAAGCGCATCCGAAGGTGAAAGTCGTCTACTATCCGGGGCTGAAGAGCTTTCCGCAGTATGAGCTGGCCAAGAGGCAGATGCTGATGCCGGGCGGTATGATCACCTTCGAGCTGAAGGGTACGCTGGAAGATGGCAAGAAGCTCATGAACAGCGTCAAACTGATGACGCTGGCGGTCAGCCTGGGTGATACCGAGACGCTCATCCAGCACCCCGCCTCGATGACTCACTCGCCCTATGATGTGGAAGAACGCGCCATGGCTGGCATCACCGATGGGCTTGTGCGGGTTTCGGTCGGGCTGGAAGAGCCGGAAGACATCATCGCCGATTTCGAGCAGGCGCTGGCACAGATATAGCCTAACCTAGTTCAGTAATAAACCGCGCTCGGATAATCCGAGCGCGGTTTATTACATTTGTTCATGCAGATGGTTCATGAATTTGACATCAAATTACCAGACTTTCGTATCAATAGTCCTTTCGATAAAACGCCCCTGACCTCGTTGACCAATGAAATTACGGTTTTCCACAATTACCTTACCATTTGCGATTGTTGAAGTTGGCCACCCAGTCATTGACATTCCTTCAAAAATTGAAAAACCACTTGGGGTCGCCAAATCAGTATGAGTTAATGTTTTAGTTTGAGTGGGGTCAAATATTACAACATCTGCATCATATCCGATTTGAATTTTCCCTTTTCTTCTTAGTCCAAATGTCTCAGCTGGATTCGCAGACAATAATTCCACCATACGTTCAGGACTAATCATTTTAGTAGCGACGAGGTGGTTGTGAGTATAGGTTAATAGAATCTCGCTTCCGGCAATTCCTGGCGGAACACTAAGCCAACTAGGGTGAGATTCTTTAGCTGAGAGACCGAACGCATTATGGTCAGAAGACAATATGTCAATTAATCCAGAAATCAAACCTTCATCTAACGCCTCTTTGTTCCCAGGGGCTCGCAAAGGAGGCGTCATTGTATACAATATTCCGCGAGGTTCGTTGTACACGTCATGATTAAATTCAAGGTAATGCGGGCAAGTCTCAGTTCTGACGCGTAAGCCATTTGCTTTCGCCTCTTTAATGCGGTTTAGCCCTTTTTCTGTTGATAAATGCACTATGTACAATCTGCAACTAGTCTCACGGGCTAATATCAATAACTCAGCAATTGCAATTTCTTCGGCGAAATCAGGTCGCGACCTAGAATGATAAATTAATTCGGGCTTATTAATATATTTCTGCCTTAAATATGAGAGTATCTCGTCATGCTCACAGTGTATGCAGACGACACCGTTGTTCTCGTTCAAAACCGTCATTGCATCATATAAAAAACCCAAATCAACTGCAAATCCCCACGCCTTATAGTTGACAAAAAATTTAAATGAAGGTATGCCCATCTCAATAATTTTTGGGAATTCCTTCAGCACTTCTGGATCTGGATTAGTAATGCCTGCGTGAAATGAAAAATCAATACAGCTACCTGATGATGCTTGTTCAATCCGCTCATTTAGAAAATCAATCGGTGACCGATTTCTTGGAGCTATCGCATAATCGATAAATGTTGTAACCCCACCAATTGCCGATGCGATTGGACCATTTTGATAATCGTCATCCGAAGAAATCGCATCCTCCCCTTGTCCTTGCTTAAGATTGAAGTGAACATGTGTGTCAATGACTCCAGGCAAGACCCAATTGTTAGAAGCGTCTATTACACGATTACCACACATCGACTCTTGGCTAAGGGCAGTCACTTTCCCATCTTTTATCCCAACATTGACGATTTGGCTTACATCAGAATTAATTACTAACCCATTATTTATTACTAAATCATAGTTTTCCATTATATACTCCACTTTTTACAACTACTTATTAGTTTTACTTTTCCATTATTCCCAAACAACAATTCTCTTATGGGGTAATCGAAAATAATCGAGCGACTGAACTCCCCTCTGGGTTGCTGGCCCACGCAATCGCTATTCCTAGAATCACCCCTGTTAGGCAATCATAACCAGATGTGTGTCCGGCGACCGCCAAATCACTTAATAACCGATATGTTATGCAATCTTCATAAAATATTTCGTCTACCAAGGATTTAATTGGATCATTTATTGCCTGCTTTGAGGCAGCATCGATCAATGCCGCGCTTAATCTATTCGTTTTACGGCGTGCTTCCTTGTTCATCAGAGTCATAAAGTCGTTTTTAAACTTTATAAACTTAACACACTCTACCTCTAATAAAGAGAATATGTAGCAAACACCAGCAACCAAATCATCACCTGAAGGAGTTAATCCCTCTCCCAAGCCTAATAAAGAAACACAAAATGAAGTGAACTTTGAGTAATTTTGTTTTTTAGCCGCTTCTAGTAGATCGCTGACAATCGAAAACAGCATTCGCTGGATTGGTGTATCCAAGGTTAATTCAAGTGAATAACCGCGCGATTTGATCAACGTAAGAAAAGGATGACTTTCGGTTAATGTAAACAAATATGCTAATTTTAGGATGTCAACCAAGTTATTTTCAGTCCGAGAACATGAGGTGGAACTATATTCATGGGGTTTCTCTTCCCAAAGCTTGCAGTTATTAAGAGAAATATCAACTCTAGCGTCTGGTATTATCAGTGAATGGTTACACGGGTAAATCCTCTGACCTATTGATAGCCTATTTGATAAATTTGGAAAGTCTTCGACCAAAATATTGAATGGCCCCTGATTCAGTTTTTGAGTGATATAAATCAGAGCATCAGTTTCAGAGAATGCTAAAATGCCATTATGAAATTTTGACCATACTTGATAAAAAGGAACATTTTTTGTCCCGACTAAGGATCCCCTCATTTGTGCATTAAAAACAATCATACAAATTCAGTCAATTTGAATGAAACTTGGATTGTACTCTACCGTTTGTTCCCTAATTAGATACAACAACAAATCGATTGCGTCCGTGACATCACGAATGTCCAAAATCTCATTCGGTGTATGTGCATACCGACGAGGTATCGAAACAAATCCTGTTGGAATTCCCAGTCCAGACTTATGAATTACTGCGCCATCTGTTACCCACGAACCATATTCAGCAGAAATTTGGACCTTCATCCCAAGGTTCTTAGCCGAATCGAGAATAATTTTTGTTACAGCGTGATGAGCAACAGTTCCGATAAAGAGCTCTCGTTTTCCTTCCCAAAGCTGAATAACTGGACCTGATCCGATACTAAAGAGGTTGTTACTCTGAAGTGCATTTGGCGTATCGTCAGTCGGAATTGTATCAAGCGCAATCGCATAATCTGGCTGAATACGGGCTGTCGTCATGCTAGCTCCGTGCATTCCTATTTCTTCCTGGACATTAATAACACCATACAAAGTGCCAGGAAATTTTTCATGCCATAAAGTTTCAAACAAACTAATCAATACTGCACAACCAATTCGATTATCAATTGCCTTCCCCATGACGAGATTAGGGTTGCCAAGTTGCACCAGTGGGCTCTCAAAACTTACACTGCTCCCCTCTTGAATCCCCCAACTTCTGACCTCCACCTCATCGATGGCGCCAACATCGATAAAGAGTTCCTTCGGTTGTTTAACTTTTGGTACGGTATCCTCGACCGCAAGGTGACCAGGGATGCTTCCGATGGTCCCAAGGATTTTCCCTGCAATACGAACTCTCATGCTTGGCAAGATTGCTGGATTAATTACGCCTACGAGCTGAAATTTTAGGAATCCGCTCTTAGTAATGCAGGTAACAATTCCACCTACTTCATCAGAATGTGCAGCAAGCATTAGACGCGGACCAGGTTTTGCTCCATGGCGAATTGCAATAAGATTTCCGAAGTCATCAATTATTATTTCATCCGAGAACGGTTTAAGCTTTTTGTAGATTGCAGCAACAACTGCTTGTTCCATCCCAGAAACAGCTGATAGAGATGATAAATCTTCCAAGAGCTGGATTAACGATGTAGACTCACTCATTGCTGATCCTGTAATTAGGGCTCATATAAGTAGAATGGATGTGTGAAATTGCAGCCTCAAAAATTTTTAATGGCGCTCGCACGACTCCGGCGCCTACTAAACCGTGCCCAGCTGATTTGTGCGCAATTCCAGTATTAATCACTGGCGCTATACTGGTACGGACAACTTCCCTAGCATCAATACCTGTTGGGGTTCCCCGGAAGTTTAAGGTAGGCATCGTATAATCTGGATGCTCTGCAAGAGTAATATTATACATTTCAAGACTGTATTGGATCGCGTCTCGTGCGGACCCACCGACAAATTTCACAATCGCTGGTGCACTAGCCATAGCAAAAGCACCTAGACCACCGGTCTCAGTTATCGCACTATCGCCGAGGTCAGGATTTGCATCATTTTCAGAGTAGCCAGGGAAATATAATCCTTGTGGAATTGCTCCAGGTGCCGTAAACCATTTTGATCCAGTCCCGCTAGTTTGTATTCCCACATGAACTCCATTGCGAGCCATAGCCGTGACCATCGTACTAAATGGAATATCAGATGCTGCTATCAATGCTGCCTTACAAGCCGCCATGGCGATATTAAGGAAGAAATGTTCGTGTAATGAGAGAAATTCAATGGTTTTTTGAAGCTGCAAGTCATCTTTGGCCACTTTAATCATTCTAGGTATAATTTCTTTGAAAAACAATGAACTTGCCGCTAAATCCCTATTGTGGCATTCATCTCCCATATGTAAAGCTTTAGAAATTATTGGTTTAATTTCTAAGCCAGCTTCATAAGTCTCCAATGACCTTGTTAAATGTTGACTCAGGTTGTTTTCCATCCAATCTAAACGTTCGATTACACTTTGGTCAAAGGCACCGAATCTTAACGTTCGTCCCCAACCTTCATTCAATGAAGCATACCCTGTGGTTCCATTGGCGTGATCTTCGATTATCATCATCGGCATCCGTGGTGTTACTATTCCGGCCATTGGACCCACTGCACCGAATGAATGACATGGAGCGAATTCAAATTCTCCGAGGTTTATTTTCTCTATAGCTTCATCAGGCGTAGAGGCAAATCGCTCATAAAGAATCCCGCCAATGATTGCTCCACGCATTGCGCCGCACATATCCTCCCATTCAATTGGTGGCCCTGCATGTAGAATCGTATGGTCGTGCATGCCTTTTAATACTTCTTTAGCGGGTAATAAACCTCTTAATACTGGTCTGGAACTGATCAAACGGTTTACAGCTTGCTCATTAGCGTCCTTAATTAATTTTCCTACACCGCGATCATCATCTGCGAGATCAGCGAGATTTTGAGCAGTTCCTGGATCGCCACCTGATGGCGGTAACCAATCACGCTCTATAACTTTATAATCACAATCCCTCAAGTCAGTGACAAATTTTTTTATGCCTATATTCACAGGGATAATTTCACTACGCAGTAATTCTTCCATAAGCATCTACTCTCTCAAAATTATTTTTTGGCTCGGTGAATACTAGCTTTTTTCTACCATCAAACGCAATAGTTGTTCTGCACGTGAGGTATTATAGACACCACATACGCACGGCTTTGTCAATGTGAGTGCAGCTTCTTCAACACTTATCAAGCCAATTTTTATTTTTTTCACCAAGCTTTCAACTAAACGTGCAGCGACCATGCCATGTCCACACATCGTTGTGAGTTCAAGCACTTGAGCAGATGCTAATTTGTCGAGATTACCCCATATTCCACCAGAGCATTCAACAGTATGCCTCGGCGCCCCACTACGTTTGCCAATATCACCGACTCGGTCTAGTAGACCACTGATTACTACCGAAACTCCTAGATCGGCATCCTTTATCTCTTTTAACGCTTGAGCTAAGGTCTCTTCATTTGTAAAAACCGCATGTACAATACTGACGTCCTGAACATTTTCAAGAATTTCAACAGCAGTGTGCGTATAAATATTGCCGGTTTTCATATCACCAACATTAATTGGATGATATTTCATCACAATATTAAGGAAGGATTTTAAAGCATTCGCAGAGTTTTGCTCATTAATCCCTTTGGCGGACATGGCAAAGAGGACAAAATCATTGGACAAATTTTCTTGTGACCCTCGACGGTGAAGCGTGTGCGTCATTTCTAATGCTCCCTCTCAAAAAAAGTATATGATGGCTTACCCAACCCCATGTTAGTCTTTCCATTTGGCGATCCTATTATTGACACGCGGTCTAATATTCGAGCCATTTCATCAGTATCTTCAGGCCCTACTAATGAAATTATATCCAGGCTAAAAACAGTATCAAGATCTTTTGCTACATCTTTGAGGGCTAATAGTAAATCCTCCGCTAAATCTAATTCAACGTCCATCTCAACTATCCCTGAAAGTACCCGTTCATTCATAACTTCAGGATTAATATCACCAGTTTCTTTATTTATCATTAGGTGAGTAATTGGATTCTGTGGGCAGAAGTGGACACCTACTCTTGCACATGCACGAGACACCTTTTGTATGTCAACCAAGGATGCGCCGACACCAGGTCTGCCCAGTTCAGCCGCAACTCCCAAGTAACCAATTTTAAATCTGCCGGTGACGTCATTTGTCTTCATTTCTTCAGTTCCACGACCTGGAATTCGGGTCTCAGGATTAACTATCAATGGATTACTGAGGGCAGCTCTAATTGTCCTCGGCCAGGTGAGCTCTGGTGCCACGAGCGCTGAGAATTCGCATGCATCAGATCGGTAACAGACCCCACATTCTACACATAAATCTTGATCGATTAACACCTGTTTTTCCTTGACATTGACGTAAATCGCGCCTACCGGACAGGTAGGTATGCATTTGGAACATTTCGTACATTTATTTTGATCAATATACATTTTTACACTCTCCAATTATGTTCAATATTTCTATTTCAGTCGCTGATCATCAAACCAGCTGCATGTCTGGTTGCTTCTGCGTTGCTTGCTTTTACTGTTACTCCGACTTCTTCAAGAATACGTTTTTGATTTTCAAATCCCTGAATATCTCTCTGCGTTCCAATGATTGAACAAACAAAATTAATCTCATTTTCCGTCGAGGATCGAGAGCGGTTTACTAATGCAATCTTATCCGCAATATGCCCTGCAGGATTTCTATCACTGCCAATACCTAAGATCACATCGAAAAGTACAACTCGAACTGAGGGATTCATACAGATTTCTTCCAATAGGTCAGCACGTGCCTTCCCATCGATCATCGGATGAGGCCGTGATTCTGTATACTCTTCAGAACCAAGGTCTAAACAAATATGTTCGGGTAAATTGAAATCATCGTGACAGGTTAGTTCGGGTTTTAATGGAGCGTTAGAATAGATTGGACCGATCAGATCTGTCAGGATGAGCATTGATTCATATGCAAGCGTGCCTCCTGCAAATAATCCTCTCAACACCTTACTGGATTTAACATATTTTTGTTTAGTAGCTGTCAAATTTTCTTCTAGGCGCGGTGTAGAGGTGCCAGCTAATGTAAGAGCCTTCAAGGCTAAATCTTCAAGTGTGGTAGCAGTCTGTACGTTAGGAGGCACATTAGTATTTGATGCACCCAAGAAGCATACGACAATGGGTTTATGTGCCGTAGAGATGTGACTTAAAATCTGTTGTTCAATCTTAAAACTAGCAGGCTTTGAAAGTAACGCAATGACTGCAGTGGACTCATCATTTAGTAATAGATCAATACCATTCTTCATTGCAATCCCTCCTACCTCCGACGAGAGATCTCGACCGCCGGTGCCGATTGCATGACTAATCCCACCACCGTATTTATCTATTAAGCAGGTAACCTCTTGAAGTCCGCTGCCCGATGCCGCGACGATTCCGATATTACCTCTTCGAATAATATTAGCAAATGCCAAGGGTGTGCCATTAAGAATAGCGGTTCCACACTCTGCCCCTAACACTAGGAGTCCTCTGTCAAGACCTTCCATTTTTAACTCATACTCATCTTTCAATGAGATGTGATTACTAAATATTAGAACATGCCGACGAGCTTTTAATGCCTGCTTGGCTTCTGCGACGGCATACGGTCCAGGTACGGAAATTACTGCAAGCTGACCAGAATCCGGAATGTGCTTCCAGGCTGAGTAATGCTCTTGAACGCTATCTACTGCTTTGGTTCCATCATCCAACTCCTTAAAGAAGGATTTACTTGAGGGGTTTAAGAGCTTGTCCAGTAATTCAAGTGCTCCATCAGCCACTTGTGTGCTCTCAGCTTCAACTGCGACAATTAGATCGTCTGAACGAACTTTCTCAAACTCGGTTGAGAATAGTTTTCCCCCCCTTAATGCCGCAATATTTGCAGGTGTCCCCATCATAACAGCGGCATTTGCAACTCCTCTCTGTCCTAGCAATTCTCGAGAAATCTCCATCAACACGACAGAATCTCGATAAGTATGTGGAATAATTTTTATCTTTGATATTAAATTTGTCATTTTACGGCCTCAAAGCAACCCGAAGTGTTTTGTCAGGATTATTAATAAAAAATTGGATTGCACTGTCAGCTTCCTCTAGCGGGAACACGTCTGTTACCATCTTCTCCAATGCGTATTTCCTTGAATTGATAATGCTGACAGCTATCTCGGTATCCCAAGATTGCCCTAGACCGCCTAAAACGCTCAGCTCTTTAAAAACAATTTTGTCTGTAGTCAATGAAGCTTTCTCATATCCCCTAGTTCCCACCAGAACATACCTCCCAAGTGGCTTAATAATATCTAAGCCAAGTTCCATCATTTCAGATGCGCCGGTGCACTCGATCACCAAGTCCGCCATATCCCCGTTTAATATTTCTTTTAATTCTGAAATCGGATTTGAAACCTGATCAAGATCAATCAGTATGTCCGCACCATATTCCTTTGCTAATTCCCATTTTAAATTCAGTTTTTCGCGTCCAATTACAACGATTTTATGTGCATTGGCTTCTTTTGCAGCAATTACTGAGACCAATCCCTGAGCACCGGCGCCGAGAATGACAACAGTTTCTCCAAATTTTAGCTTTCCAATAGTCCTTACCCAACGAACTCCATTACCAAGGACTGAAGATAGTGCTGCGGATTCATCTGGTGTATCGTTATCAATTTTATGCACTTTTGATCCCGGTGCTATATATAGATATTCTCCATATGCACCCCACAAATAAGGTGGTGTGTCAGAACTCATTGTGACACCATAAACTTGAGGGTTCTCACAGAGCTGGTAATATCCTGTAAGGCAATTATGGCATTTGCCACAAATTACATACGGCTCAACAGTTACTCTATCACCAATCTCAACACCGTAATGCTTTAATGCTGTTGCTCCCGCATCAGCTATTCTGCCAACCATCTCATGGCCTAAAATCAAAGGAAAACGGGATTTGACATTTTTTCCATAGTATTCAATTGGATCTCCACCACAGATGGATACAAGATCTACCTTTACGAGCATGTCACCATCTCCGATTCGAGGAATAGGTAGCTCTTTTATCTCTATATGTCCAGGTGAAGTTACTACTGCTGACTTTTGTAACGTGGGATTATTCATCTTAAAATCCTTATTAATTTTTGCAAATTTTATTTATTGTACGGAATACTGCAATTGGATCACACCAAAAATTATCAGCGCGTACCAGATAACTACCAATGCAATTAAAGTAAAAGAAATTATTTTTCCTGCCCAAGTCATTTTTATCTCATCAACATAGGTGCGTTTAGGATATGCGCCAAACCCACGACTCTCCATAGATTGCACAGTAATCGACGCACTTCGCAAACTTCGGATCAGCAAAGGGACAGTAAACCTTTTTGCATTCTCAAATCTGCCTTGGATGCCTTGCCTTTCACCAACACCTCTTACCTTGTGTGCGGCACTGATTGTTTTTGCTTCGTCTTCAATCAGAGGCATTATTCTTAATGCGATGAAAAAGGAATAAGGGATTCGATATGGCAGTTTCAATACTTGTACAAAACTTACTGCTAAATCCCTAGGGTGAGTTGTTCTGATGAAAATAAATGAAACGAGGAATATTGTGTAAATCCTTATGGAAACTGCCAATGCGTAATCGATCGTTTCCCAATATATCGGTTTAGAAAAGAAATGAAATGCAATATTCTCTCCTGTCATTCTCAACATGATCGTTTGTACGATAAAAAATGATATGCTCGCGAAGAACATCCATCCAGTACCACGCCATAGGTCTTTCACGGAAATCTTACCCAGGAATAAAGCCGCAAAAATCGTCAGTACTGCAATTAATATCTGTGGGAAACTAAAGAAAGTACCGAATGCTAAAAACGATACTGCGAATAGAGCTATAGTTTTTGTGATAGGGTCAAGCCTGTGTAAGAATGAATCACCAGGCCTAAATTGATAAACAAGTTCCATACTTAACTCCCTTCATTCTGAAAATCAGGTAGTCTTTGCGAAATGGGAAGTCCCATGTAGTGACAAAAATTACTAACTGTCATGATGCTTTCTGGTATCGCAATTTCATTATTTCTAAGCTTACTCACCAAATCAACTATCGGAGGTTTTACAAGCGCAGCTTGTAATAACAAATCTTGGTCCTTGAATGTTTCATAAATGGGTCCATCAAACATCAGCTTTGAATCAGCCATTATGATTACCCTGCCAACCCATTCACTAATTAATCGCATATCGTGTGTGATCAGAATTATTGTCTTGCCTTCGTCGTTGAGTTGTTTCAAATACCCCATGAGTAAATCACAACTAACCTGATCCTGTCCGATAGTGGGTTCATCCAAAATAATTACATCCTGGTCCACAACGAGCATCGTTGTTACACTCAACAGGCGACGATACCCCATGCTAAGCGAGAACGGGGACTGGTTTACAAATTTTTCGAGGCCAAATTTTGTTAATACTTCAGTTACTTTCTGTTCAACAATCCGCTCATCAACACCCCTTACTCGCAAGCTGTATGCTACCTCATCGAAGACCGTATCTGCAACAAATTGATGATCGGGGTTTTGGAATACATAACCTATATGTTTTGTCGCTTCGAATAAAGACATGCTTGATATGTCTTTCCCATATAAGAAAACGGAATTCGGAGGGGCGTCATTAATCTTTGTTAGTATTTTTGCCAATGTAGATTTTCCAGACCCATTTTTACCAATAATTGAAATGAATTCGCCTTTATTAATTGTTATATTGATGTTTCTCAATGCTTCGAATTTATTTACTTTATACATAAAGCTTAAGTCTTTAATCTCTATTTGAGGAGTATTAAAAATTTTTGAAAAACGGTCATCAATTTGTGGCGCAACATTTTCGTATTCATTTTTTTGCAAGTATTTTGCGATATTGTCGTACATTTCCTCAACTGTTAATGGAACCTCATCATAAATGACCCGATCTGCGATTTTATGAGCAAGATCTGTGGCCTCAGGCATCCATAACCCAAGTGATTTTGATGAATTCAGAAATCCGAACCCAAACACTTGACGCGGATCCCCAGAAGCAATTATTTCTCCCTTATCCATTACTACCACTTGAGTGACCAGATCTATCAGTTCATCTATGTTATGTTCAATTACGATAACGGTCATGCCATGCTCTTTATTTAATTCACCAACTAATTTGAAAACCTCTTTTGTGCTATGGGGATCCAAATTAGCTGTGGGTTGATCAAGTACTAAAATATCTGGTTTCATCGAAAGCACAGACGCCAGTGCGACCTTTTGCTTTTGGCCGCCAGAAAGCATAAAAATATCACGTTGTACTAGGTGATTAATGTCGACCAGCTTCATCGCCTCATTTGAGTTCTCGATAATAATCTCAGCTGGCATATTCAAGTTTTCAGGGCCAAAATACACTTCATCCTTCACCAATACATTCACAATTTGAGACTCTGGATCCTGAAATACTTGCCCCACAATTGTTGCAAGTTGCACAATTGAAGTGTCCCTTGTCAGGTTGCCGCTAACCTTGACATCACCAATTAAATTGCCTTCAAAAATCGATGGAATCGTACCATTTAACAAGTTTACTAACGATGTTTTACCAGAACCACTCGGTCCGACCACAAGGACAAACTCACCCCGATTTACTTGAAGATTGATGTTTTTTATTGCTGGCTGTTCTTCACCTAAGTATGTGAAGGAGACATCTTTAATATTAATTATTGGATTATTCATTACATATCCTAGGTTTGATTAAAATAAAACCAATGGCGATTAATAGAAAAGCGCACCATCAATAGGATTCACCTCACTGCATTGTGAATCCTATTGATGAAGACTACACAACTATTTCGCCTTGTTTCCCCTGACAGCTTTATCAAGTGCTGTTCCACGGAGAACCCCTGCTTTGGCGACCGCAGTAAAGATTGCCATACCTAAGAGAGCAAAAACTGCACCGGATACTACCCTAATAACAATTGCAAGGATGTTGAACCACAAACCTTGATTGAGTACACCAAAAAAATAGGCGTCAACCCAAACCCCCAACGGAGCAGCTAATGCACCGGAGAGCGCGACTACGAAAGGAGTAAACTTCTTGTATCCAAAAATTCCATAAGCCACATCAGAGCCAAAACCTTGAAGGAATGTTGTCAATAAAACAATGACGCCATTTGGGTTGCCGGAGAGAATTTGGGCAACACCACTAATTACTTCTGACAAGGTCGCTGCGCCAGGTTTTCTTACGATAAAACCACCCATGGCTCCTGCCAAATAAAACCACCCAAGGATTGCAGCAAAACCCATCCATCCGATTTCGCCCATAGCGGTCATAAAAAAGCGACCAACGAAAACCATTGGGGTTCCGCCAATACCAAAGACGACTCCAATGATAGCCATTATCACGATTTCCATTGTTGTGAAGCTTTTGAAGAAAGGTTCCTTCTTTTTTACCTCAGTAGCTGTGTCCATTATTAGCCTCCTTAGATATCCTGCTTAGAAATAATTACAAACGAGTTGACAGCAGATATCAGAATCTTTTTCCCTTTTCTTCTGACCACCTTTCCTGATGGATTGCTATGTGATGGTCCATCCGCCATCAACAACCAAACTATGCCCGACAACATATGAAGATTCATTCGATGCGAGATATAGTGCCGCATAAGCGACATCTTGTGGTGTACCTAACCGTGGAAGTAATGTACGCTTCTCATATTCTGCTCTCAATTCCGGCGTGTTCAGAAACGGCAAGCACATTGCAGTTCTCACAGTTCCTGGCGAGACAGCATTAACCCGTATATTCATAGGAGCATATTCCATAGCAAGCTGCTTGGTCATATTTTCAACTCCACCTTTGCTAGCACAATATGTCAATGCTGCTGACGTGCCTCTTAATCCGTGAATTGAAGATATATTTACTATCCGTCCCTCGCCTTGAGCCTTCATAAACGGTAATACTGCTCTGCAAGTTAAGAAAAAACCTTTCAAATTAATATCTAATACTTTGTCCCACTCTTGATCGCTCACTTCAGTAATAGCGTTTCTAATGAATACACCTGCACAATTTACTAATATGTTTACTTTGTTGTACCTGTCATACGTCTCAGAAACCATTTTATTTACCTGGTCTGATTGCGATACATCAGTTTCTACAAATATTGCTTCGCCACCGAAATTTCTAATCGTTTCGATTGTGTCAGGTACTTCGTCCTCTAATCGTGACGCTCTCTGTAGGTCAGCAATTACTACCTTCGCGCCCTCTTTGGCGAATAAGATTGCTGTTGCTCGCGCAATACCCGATGCGCCACCTGTAATAATCGCAACTTCGTCCTTCAATCTCATCTCAAAACTCCTCTATGGCTATTATTTATTGGTCATACCGTGGTTGGATCCATTTAAATCCGCCAACCATCCCAAGTACCAAAGTCAGGAGTATTACAAAAACAAGCAGCGCAATACCAGAACTCGTCCAGTGGAATGGATTAGTATACGTTCTTGTTTTGAATGCCCCAAATCCTCTGCTTTCCATTGCCATACCAGCAGTCTCTGCTTTTCGCATTCCATTTGCCAATATGGGGAATAGATATCGTTGCCATTTTTCCAACAAACCTTTGATCCCTCTGCCAGGAGGAACACCCCGAATGCTATGGGCATCGCTTATTTTTCTTACCTCATCGCTCATAAGTGGCAGGAAGCGTAAACCCACTAAGATAGCAAATCCAATTCGATAAGGGACACCTAAGGTGATGAGACCAACAACGAAATCTTTGGGCTTAGTTGTCCACAAAAATATTACAGCCGAACAACCAATAGTTGCCATTCTGAACAGAAAAATTGCCGCATTATACAAACCACCATCCGTAATTTTTATAAATGACAGTTGGAATAAAACTGCACCTTCAGGATGACCAATCATCTGAAATAAGAAAACCAGTGTTCCAAATAAAATGAATACTGAGAAAGTAGCTAAGACTATTTTAGGGTTTACACTTACCAGTATCAGCGCCAACAAGACCAAGAATCCGAACATGACCATGAGTTGCCAAGGTGTTTGAAAGAAATATGTGCCAACACTAATGATCAGTACAGCAAATAATTTGCTTATCGCATCCATGCGATGAACTGGCGAATCTTTTCGTATATAGTTCAGAGTAATGTTACTGAAGAAATTTTTCATAGCTTTATCGGCTCATTATCCGGTACTATTTGATTAATAAATTGAGTGACAGTTCGCGTGTCATGGTGTAGCTTATAGCCCTTGCTACGGAGAAGTCTTACAAGACGGGCTAATGGAGTTGCGCGTAGTGTGATGTCTCGATCAGTACCAAGGGAATCAAACATATCCTCAGGTCGGCCAGTGTAGAGTAATTCACCTTTGCGTAAAACCACGACCTCGTCTATAAATTCTTCTATTAACCGCATGTCGTGGGTTATTATCAAAACAGATACGCCTCTAGCCAATTGTTGCTGAATTAAACCCAACATATTGTTTACATGCGATTTATCTTGTCCGTAGGTAGGTTCGTCCAAAATTAATAATTCAGGATGTGAAATCAGCATAACAGCGACACTTAACCGGCGTTTTTCTCCTCCACTCAGTCCAAATGGATGGCGCTTTTCTAAATGTTTGAGTTTTAATAAATCTAGCATCATGTCTACTTCTTCGGCGATTTTCTCGGGAGGAACTCCCAACACAATTAAGCTATACTCAATCTCATCTCTAACAGTGTCGCGCACAAATTGGTGTTCTGGATTCTGAAAAACAAAGCCTACTTGTTTTGTAATAGCATCGACACCAAGGGTGGTCAAAGATTTATCAAGAAAGAATAGATCCCCGCCAGTTGGTTGTTTCAACCCAACCATTATTGAGGCAATAGTGCTTTTCCCCGAGCCGTTTGGGCCTAGCACCCCGGTCAATAGCCCCTGCTTTACTTTAAAATCCACACCTCTTAGGGCTTTTGTCCCATCTGGATAGGTAAACTCAAGATCCTTTACTTCAATAATGGGGGAATCATTTGTCGCTCTGTTTATTGACATTGGTACAAAAAGATCAGGAGAGTACGATAAATGTTTGTACTTCTCATAAGCTTCGTCGACTGTAAGTACAACTTCATCAGTAACGAGACCTGGAAATTGTCTACGAATCGCGAGATCTAATTCAAATAACTGTGGGGCCCAAATTCCTAATTCATGAGCGATCATGCCGCCATAATGATGTAATATTTCCTTCGGCTCGCCTGAACAAACAAGTTTTCCTTCGTGGATTATTATCAATTTTGTGGCCAGATGTATAAACTCATCTAACCAATGCGTAGCTAAAATTACTGTTCTGCCTTCTGCTCGTAAAGCTTTAATTACTTCCAAGACTTCAGCAGTCCCGACTGGATCCAAGTTTGCGGTTGGATCATCCATGATTAATATCTTGGAATTAGTAGCCATTACAGAAGCTATCGCAAGCCTTTGAACTTGACCTCCAGACATTTCATAGACGTATTTATCACCATGATCGTCTAAGCCAACGTAATTCATAGCCTGATGGACTCGAGCCGATATCTCATCTGGTGGAACATTTAAATTTTCCAACCCGAATGCTACTTCATCCTTGACAAATACGCTCGTTAATTGACTTTCGGGGTCTTGAAAAACCATACCTATTTTTTCAGAAAGCTGATTTACACTATATTTTTGGATATCAAGTCCATCAACAATAATCTTCCCAGATAACTGCCCACCTTTAATTTCTGGAATGATTCCATTAAGCGTTTGAAGCAGGGTGCTTTTTCCTGATCCTGAAGCTCCTATCAGAATGACAAAATCTCCATCTTCAATGGTAAAACTGAGACCATCTAAGACAACTTTTTTTGAGTCAGGATAAACGTAGGATAAATTTTCTACTTTGATTATTTGTTTTCTATCAAACATTTGGAGCTTATCTCCAATCTTTTTTCGGCTTTTCTGTTATGAAATTCTCAGCATGATGAGATGCCTGTCATAACACAGACATCTCATCTACAACTTCTAAAGCATCACCTTGATGATTGCCTCATGATATTAGAAATCAAGCCGGTTCTTTCCAATGCTTTGGCGAGCAAATACGCCACAATACCGGCTTCGATCATTCCGGCAACAAATGCAATGGCGACCGAAGCAATATAAGGACCGGTTGAAGGATCCCATGTGAAGAACACGAGGAACATCAATTGAGAGCCAACGCTAGCAAGGCCTCCTGCCAGCATCATCACCAATAAATCAAACCTTTTGTATCCGAATAGCATGAACGCCAACTCTGCACCGAAGCCTTGGGCGAAACCAAACGGAAACAGAATAATTCCTGCTGGGTTCCCAGCGAGAAATTGGACTGCAACATTTATCATCATTGTCAATGTTGCTGCGCCCGGTCTTCTGACGATATACCCACCCAGCACTTGACTTATCTGAACGAAACCACCCAACAAACCGGAGAACAACGGTCCTAACAGCGCGCCACCCCATTGTGGTAAAGCGCCAAGAAAAACATTTGCAACGCCGAAAACGACTCCTAACACAGCCAGTAAAACAATCTCTGAGGTTGTGTAAGCAAAAATCGATTTCTTCCTATAATCTCTATTTTCTTCTGGGTCCATCACAAGTCCTCCTAGGATTTTTTTCTTCATTTTTTACGGCAGAATTTTTTAAGCCATAAATCCTTAATAATGCGTAACCTCGGAAAGTGCGTTCTTTAAATGTTCTAACATTTTCAAACGTGCCTCCTCATGATCATGAAATTCAATCGCAGAGCAGATTAATCTATGTTCCTCTACTGATTTGTAACCTCTACCTGGCATAGCTAGAACAGCAAACCTCGTGTTTTTCACAGCTTCTTGGATGTTATATATGATGTGGTATAGCAAGTCATTTTTACTAATTTCAACAATGAGCGCGTGAAACTGAATATCACAAGCAGCCATCTCTTCCAACATCCCTTCCTTTACAGCGTTTTCCATATTTTTCACGGTAAACTTTAATTTTTCGATTTCTTCAGGGGTTGCAGATCTCGCTGCCAATTCAGCTGATTTTGATTCCAGTGCTTCACGCACTTCAAAAATTTTTTGAAACTCATCGCGATGGGTTTGAAGCCAACTAAGGAAAAATGTCTCCGAATCAGGTGTGACATTCGTCACATAGGTACCTAAGCCTGTACGGGTTTCCACCAACCCAACAGCTTCAAGGTGACGAATCGCTTCTCTGACTGAGGAGCGGCTAGTGTTCAGAATTTCTGTCAGCTCGCGTTGGCCAGGTAATCGATCTCCGATTTTGTACTGCCCGGACTCGATAAGGTTGATGATATGTTGTACGTGACCATCCGAGACTCGTATTTGAGGCTTTATCAAGTTCATATTTGTGAATTCCACGTTATATGGGAATTGAATGGCTATACAGGTTTTACCGGTCTGACCACTCTTCGAATCAATTATACAGATAGCGCTATGGAAAGAATTAGTTATTATTATCCTTTCATCCGATTACTTTAGTCATATTTCTGCTGAGAGCTAATACAACAGTCGATACTCGAAGGTGAGCAAGTATTATATTAAGTGTCTAAGTTCTCTGCCGGAAGACATCATCGCCGATTTAGAGTAGACGCTGGCACAGATATAGCTGATCGACAATAGCAATAGAGCAACAGCGACTGGCATTGGCCAGTCGCTGTTTGTTAATCAACCAGCTGTCGTGAACACCATGAAAAGCTATAATCGAATCATGGACTCTATGATTATCAGGCAGGCAATTTTCCAGGACGCATATGGCATCGCAAAGGTTCACGTTGAGACATGGCAGCATGCCTATCGTGGGCAAATCTCTGATCAATTCCTTGATAGTTTATCAATAGAGAATAGAAAATCATATTGGGAACACATTCTGAAGATCCAAGATAACAATACAAAAACTTTCGTTGCATTATTCAATGGAGTAATTACTGGATTTGCGACCGCAGGTATCTGCCGGGATGAAGACATGCCCAGCGCAACAGGTGAGTTACTTGCCATTTATGTCACACCTGACGTGATGAGCAAGGGCGTTGGCTCAGCTCTGCATGATGCAAGTTTGGCATATCTGCGTGCGCTAGGCATGCAAAAGGCGACCCTATGGGTGCTCAGTACCAATCACAAGACAAGAAAGTGGTATGAAGGCAAGCAGTGGAGAGTGGAAGGCAGAACCAAGGTCGATAGGATACGCGAAGTAGAGTTGAACGAGTCGCGTTATATCATTGAGCTTTGAATGAGAATGAATATTAACCTATGCTGGACGGTTGGTCGAGCAAGGATATAAAAGCGCCCCCAGAGAGATTCGAACTCCCAACCTACTGATTCGAAGTCAGGCGCTCTGTCCATTGAGCTATGAGGGCGAGTGCGGCAATTATACTTCATTCCCGTTTGACTCTCATTCCCGCTCGTGCTACACTTTATTTCTACCGCATTAATTTTCTTTTTTCCGCACTTTAACAACACTATAAGAAAGGAGATCCAATGAGTTCCGATTTTATTATCAGGTTGATCGGTATGATCGCCTTTGCCATCCTCGGCGCGTACTACGGAGCGGCGTTCGGGAATGTCAATTTGTTCGGCACGGCAGAAAGTGTTTCTTCGGTCTATCTCGCAATTATTCTGGGCATTTTTGGTGCCCTATTTGGTCTGGTTTTCGCTCCGCTTATTACTATCCGCCCCATCCGTGGTCTGAGGAATGTCCTCTCACGCATTCCGCCGCAATCATTATTGGCTGCCCTGCTCGGCCTGGTCTCAGGCCTGATCGTCGCCGCTTTACTGGCGTTCCCCATCTCCATGCTGCCGGCCCCATTCGGGGAGATTTTGCCATTCATCAGCGTTCTGATTTTTGGCTACATCGGCGTGATGGTCTTTTTGATGCGCCAGAATGACATTTTTTCCCTGTTTGGCTCAACATTCAACAAGCCGGCTTATAGTGGACAGATTGAGGGCAAAACAGGCGAAAACAAGCAGCCAATTCTGCTCGACACCAGCGTGATCATCGATGGACGCATCGCGGACATCGCCAAAACCGGTTTCATCCCCGGTTCCCTCGTCATTACACGGTTCGTGCTGAACGAGCTGCAATACATCGCCGACTCGGCTGACAGCCTGCGCCGTCAGCGCGGCAGACGCGGCATGGAAGTGCTCTCGCAACTGCAAAAGGACCCCAATGTGCTGATCCGCCTCAGTGATGCCGACATCGAAGGTGTGCGTGAGGTGGACGAAAAGCTGATCATCCTCGCGCGGCAGATGCGCTGCCCGATCCTGACCAATGACTACAATCTCAACCGGGTAGCAGAGCTGCAGGGCGTCAGCGTCCTCAACGTCAACGAACTGGCAAACGCGGTCAAATCGGCCATGCTGCCGGGCGAGCTGCTGCACATCCGGGTGATCCAGGAAGGCAAGGAGCTGGACCAGGGCGTGGGCTATATCGATGACGGCACAATGGTCGTGGTCGAAAACGGCAAAGAATTAATCAATCAGGAAGTGACAGTTACCGTAACAAAAGTGCTGCAAACCGCTGCCGGCAAAATGATCTTTGCCCGGCCCGGCGAATAGCGACACAGCTTGAGGTGAATATGATGAAGATTTACAACACACTAACGCGGAAAAAAGAAATTTTTGAAACACTCGAACCGGGCATCGTCAAGATGTATGTCTGCGGCCCCACCGTCTATGACAAGGCGCACGTCGGCCATGCCATGTCGGCGGTCGTCTTTGACATCATCCGCCGCTACCTGGAGTACCGTCACTTCCAGGTCAAGCACATGATGAACTTCACCGACGTGGATGACAAGATCATCAACCGCGCCAACTCGCTGGGGGTTGATCCCTTCGAGCTGGCTGAGGGCTATATCGACGAGTTCGACAAGAACCTGCATGACCTGAATGTTCTGCCGGCAACCTTCAACCCTCGCGCGACACAGGAAGTTGATACCATCATCAACTTCGTCCAAAAGCTGATTGATAAGGGATCTGCCTACCAGGTTGGCAACGACGTCTATTTCTACGTCGCGTCCGATGCTGACTATGGCAAGCTCTCAGGCCGCAAACCGGATGACATGAAAACTGGCACCCGCATCGATGTTGACCAGCGCAAACAGAACCCGATGGATTTTGCCCTCTGGAAAGGCGCCAAAGAAGGTGAACCCGCCTGGGACAGCCCTTGGGGTAAAGGACGCCCCGGCTGGCACATCGAGTGCTCCGCGATGAATCTGGCGCACCTCGGCGAGCAGATCGACATCCACGGCGGCGGCAACGACCTGGTTTTCCCGCATCACGAGAACGAAATCGCTCAGACCGAATCGCTGACCGGCAAGCCCTTCGCCCGTTACTGGGTTCACAACGGCATGCTGGTGCTTGGCGGTGAGAAGATGTCGAAATCGATCGGCAACATTATCAGCATCGAAGAGTTCCTCAAGCAGCATTCCTCTGACGCGTTCCGGCTGGTCGTGCTGAACTCGTACTATCGCGGGCCGCTGACCTTTACAGACGAAGTGATCGACCAGGCAGAAAAGGGTCTGGAACGCATGCGATCCGCGCTTAAGCCCGCATTGCCGGGCAGCGCCGGTGCGGACGAATCAAAGGTGAAGGCTGTTGCCGAGCTGCTTCAAGCGACCCGCGCCAAGTTTGAAGGCTTCATGGATGATGACTTCAACACCAGCGGCGCGCTCAGTGTGTTGTACGACCTGGTGCGCGAGACGAATTCCTACCGTGCTGCCGGCGCAACTGACGAACAACTGGCAGCCCCTCAGGCACTGCTGCGTGAGCTGACAGGCGTCCTGGGTTTGACCCTGGCTGATACCAAAACCAGCCAGAGCGGCGCCGCTGACGCGTTCATTGACCTGTTGGTCGAGCTGCGCAAGGACCTGCGCGCCGCGAAACTCTATCAATTGACGGACAAGATCCGCGACCGTCTGGCAGAGCTGAACGTAGTGATTGAGGACAGCAAGGAAGGCACAAGCTGGCGCTGGAAATAAGATGAAAGAGTGGATCTACGGACGCAATTCGGTTTATGAGAGCCTGGCCGCTAACCGGAGGCATTTCTTCCGGCTGCGGCTCGCCAAGGGCGTGGAACCTGATCAGCGTCTGTCCGAGATCATGCGCCTGGCTCAGGCGAAGAAACTACCGGTTGAGCACGTCAACCGCCAGCAGCTTGAAAGCCTGGGAGATAGTCCGCAGGGGATCGCGCTCGAAGTCTCCGCCTATCCGCATGTGACCATCGATGACATCCTCGAAGCGGCGCGCGCGAAGCAGGAAGCGCCCTTCATCCTGATCCTCGACGTCCTGCAGAACCCGCAAAATCTCGGCACTCTCATCCGCACCGCCGAGGCAGTCGGTGTACACGGCATCATCATGCCTGAACGCCGGGCGGCAGGCGTCACCCCCGCGGTTGTCAACTCCTCCTCCGGCGCGAGCGAGCACATGCTGATCTCGCTCAATAACCTGGCACAGGCAATTGACATCCTCAAGGAGAATGATGTCTGGATAGCCGGCCTCGAGGGCGGGGAAGAAGCTCAGCCGATTGAACAGATCCGGCTGGATGGCAGCCTGGCGCTGGTTGTCGGAAGCGAAGGAGATGGATTGCGCCGCCTGACGAAGGATAGCTGCGACTATCTGGTCAAACTGCCAATGCGCGGCAAGGTTGAATCGCTCAACGCCGCCGTTGCCGGCTCGGTGGCGCTGTATCTCACTTATATGCAACGAAGGAAAAAATAATGATCCAGCAAGGGAGGCAGCGAGCCTCCCTTTTTTTTACCCTGTCAATATGATACTATTGCGATTTCAGGGTAAATAACCATGCTTAGTGAACGAATTCTCACCAAAGTTCTTCGAGTACTCACCGGTCAATATCTGACTCTCGATCCTGTCCGCAATTATCAGTTGCCGGCACCCAAGCCAGACACGCCCTACATGCTGTACATTCACATCCCATTTTGCGAAACGCTTTGCCCGTACTGCTCATTCAACCGCTACTTTTTTGATGAGAAGCGCGCCAGAGCCTATTACGTAGCCTTACGGGAAGAGATGCGGAAAACACATGCGTTGGGCTATCAGTTCAGCTCGCTATATATTGGCGGCGGCACCCCGACCGTGCTGATGGATGAGCTGGTCCAGACGATCGACCTGGCAAAGTCGCTGTTCCCGATCAAGGAAGTTTCCTGCGAGACCAACCCCAACCACCTGATCCCTGAAGTGATCGAGCAGCTTGTCGGACGGGTTCAGCGGCTGTCTGTTGGCATGCAGAGCTTCGATGCCGAGCTGCTGCGGCAGATGAACCGGCTGGAGCGTTTCGGCACTGGTCAGATCAACATCGACCGCATCCGCTACGCCAACAGCAAACTGCCCTCACTGAATGTCGATATGATCTTCAACTTCCCGTCGCAAACGCCTGAGGTGCTGGCGGCTGATATACAGGCGGTTATTGATTCCGGCGCGAATCAGGTCACCTTCTATCCGCTGATGAGCTCCCCCTCGGTGGAGACGTCGCTAAAGAATTCAGTGGGGAAGGTTGATTACCAGCGCGAGCATGAGCTGTATCAGCAAATCCTTGCCGGCTTGCAGCCTACCTATCAGCCGCTCTCTGCCTGGACGTTTGCCCGCAAGACTGACAGCATGCTGGACGAATACATTGTCGATTATGACGAATACGTCGGTATAGGCGCCGGCGCCTTCAGCTTTCTGGATGGCAAACTGCTGGCAAACACCTTCTCGGTCACCGACTACACCGCAGCCCTCGCGGCTGGCGAATCGGCCATCTCGGGGGTTCATCATTTTGGTCTGGTGGAGCGCATGCGCTATTTCTTCCTGATGAAACTTTTCGGGCTTCACCTTGATAAAACACAATTCAAACAAAGTTTTGGCAGGGCGTTCGACACATCCATGTGGCTTGAACTGCTATTCTTTGGCCTCAGCGGCGCGTTCGCAAAAAACAATGCCAAAGAACTGACCCTGACCAATAAAGGTCAATATCTGATGGTGGTGATGATGCGCGAGTTTTTCGCCAATCTGAACGCGGTCAGAGACACGCAACGCAAGGCGCTTTCGCCTGCCGAACAAGCCTGCACTGTGATCAAATAATCGGGAACCATTTCAGGAATCTATTCGTTACATGAATAGATAAAGGAGAGTGAAAATGAAAAAGAGACTATCAATTGTGATTTTTGCCCTACTGCTTGCCGTATCCCTGGTAGGATGCGCATACAAACCCGCAGCAGATTCAGCAAATACAGGAGTTGCACAAGTGAGTGGCGGAATTAATGTAAATGGAACCGGACGTGTATTTCTGACGCCTGATGTCGCCTATGTGACCATTGGTGTCCGCAGCGATGCTGAAGAAGTCAGTGAGGCTTTGGCTGAGAATAACTCAAAATCCGAAAAGGTAAGTAATGCCTTGACGCAGATGGGCATCGAAGCCAAAGACATTCAGACCACCGCGTTCAACGTCTATCCGCAGGACATGTACAGTCCTACCGGTGAGAAGACCGGTCAGCAGTTCATCGTCGAGAACAGTGTTTATGTCACCATCCGTGACCTGGCAAAACTGGGCGAGACGCTCGATACTGTCGTCAAAGCTGGCGCCAACAACATCTATGGCATCCAGTTCGACGTACTGGACAAACAGGCTGCTGTCAGCCAGGCACGCAAGCAGGCCGTTGAATCTGCGAAAGTTCAGGCCCAGGAGCTTGCTGATGCCGCGGGTGTCAAACTTGGCAAACTGGTCGCGGTTGGTTCATACGCCAACAACTTCCCGACCCCTGTGTATGACGCCAAAGGATTTGGCGGCGCTGAAATGGCTGCCGCGTCCGCGGCGCCAATCTCAGCCGGTCAGCTTGTGATCACTGTTGAAGCAAATCTGACTTACGAAATTACGCAGTAACCAGTCGTGTTATAAAACCGGCGCAACCAAGTTGCGCCGGTTTTTTCTTTATATCGACTTTGCCGCTTCAGCATCTGACTGATAGATGATGCGGCTCAGATGCTGCAGCTTGGTGAGCCGGTGCGTCGAGACGATCCTGCGCACCGTGCCCGTCATGCCGCGCATGACGAGGCTTTCAGTTGTCGCGCCGTTGGCAAAGTAATCGACGCCTTTCAGCAAGTCACCATTGGTCAAACCAGTAGCGGCGAAGAAGACATCCTCTGACGCTACCAGGTCGTCCAGGTCGAGTACCTTGTCCATGTCATAGCCTTGTTCAAGGCCCGCGCGCAGTTCGTCTGAGTTACGGGCAAACAGCTTGCATTGCATCGTGCCGCCCATACAGCGCTGACCGCAAGCCGCGAGCACCGCTTCCGGTGAACCGCCGACGCCCATATAAACATCAATGCCGGATGCAGGCCAGCTTGTCATCAGTACACCGGATACGTCACCATCAGGGATCAGCCTGATCCGGGCGCCAGCGCTGCGGACCTCTTCAATCAGTGTCTGATGGCGCGGGCGATCCAGGATACAGACGATCAAGTCCTCGATATCCTCACCCTTTGCCTTCGCGATCTTCGCCAGATTATCTTTGGTCGGCGCGTTGATGTCAATCACATCCCGCGCTTCCGGTCCGACAGCCAGTTTATTCATATAGACAAACGGACCGGGGTTGAACATGGTGTGGCGGGGAGCAAGCGCGACTGTGGAAATTGAGTTCCACAAACCGTATGCCAGCGGCCTGGTGCCATCAATCGGGTCTACAGCAATGTCAACTTCCGGCATTTTACCCATGCCCAATGCTTCACCATTGAAGAGCATGGGCGCTTCGTCTTTCTCACCTTCGCCAATGACCACAACGCCTTTCATGTAGATCGAATTCAGCATTGTGCGCATGGCATCTACTGCGGCTTTGTCAGCCATCTCTTTCGCGCCACGCCCCATAAAACGACCTGCTGCCAAAGCAGCAGACTCAGTGACTCGCACCAACTCCAACGCTAGGTTTCGTGTTGGTGTGGTTGACTCGCCGACAAGTTCATTCATGACCATCCTCCTGTTTGACTTTTTTACCTGATGTATTTCAATGAGTCATCCATGCAATCAAATAAAAACCAATTACTGAAGCCCATAACCATGAATCAATGCGATCGAAGACACCTCCGTGACCTGGTAATAAATTGCCTGAATCTTTCACACCCGTCTGACGCTTGAGCATACTCTCCGCGAGGTCGCCAAATAGCGAAAGTACGGAAATTGCAAGCGCGACGAGTAAACTGATCTTGAGTGTAATTCTATTATCCACCGGATTGACAAAAAAGCAAAACAGATACGCGGCCGCCAGGCTCATGAGAATGCCGCCGATGTATCCTTCCCAGCTTTTCTTCGGGCTGATCTTGCGGTTCATCTTATGCTTGCCAAATGGAATGCCAATGACGTACCCGCCGAAATCCGCCATCCAGACTGAAAGGAAGACAAGCAGCAGGAACCACATGCCTGAAGGCATCGCGCGGATTGAGATAACGTAGGCGCCGAGCCAGCCAATATAAGCCAGGCCGGCGATCGTGGTCGCCAGGCTGGTACCTGCTACCCCATCTCCAGTCTCGTAGGCGAAAAGGTGGACCACAGCACTAGCCATGATCAGGAAGGAGAGCAGCGCGGCGCTTCCTTCAATGCCAAAAGCCATGCGCGCCACCACCAGACTAGCACAGCCAATCATCAGCATTATCGCGGAGGGTTTGAGCCCCGCCTGCTGGTACATGTGGGCATATTCCCAGGCGGCGATCGCCAGCGCTAACGCCCAAAACGCGGTCAAAAGCCATCCGCCATACCAGACAGCGGCAATGATTGCAGGCAGCAAAACAAGGATGACCAAAGCCCGGTTACGAAGCATGGCAGCAGTTAATATTTACTTCTTCTCACTTAGTTTGCCAAAGCGCCGGTCACGCGAGCTGAAGTCAACCAACGCTTCATAAAGTTCCTGTCTACCGAAATCAGGCCAATAAGTAGGGGTCAGATACCATTCAGAATAGGCGCACTGCCAGATCAGGAAGTTGCTGACGCGCATCTCACCCGAGGTGCGGATGATCAGGTCCGGGTCAGGCGTGCCGGCAGTAAACAAGTGACGGGTGACGAGCTCTTCGGTAACATCGTCCGCGGCAACCCCCTCGCGTATCAGGTCGCGAATCGCGCAGACGATTTCATCCCTGCCGCCGTAGTTAAAGGCGAGATTGAGGATTAGCGTGTCATTGTTGCGGGTGAGCTCGACCGCATCGCGGACTTTCTTCTGCAGAGGCGCGCTCAAACCGTCCAGGTGTCCAAGATGGATGAGCCGCACTCCCTCTTCATGCAGTTCGCGCAGTTCTTTATCGATCACTTCAGCGAGAATGGACATCAGGCCTTGCACTTCATCCCGCGGTCTGCCCCAGTTTTCAGTGGAGAAAGCGTAAATGGTGAAGTATTTAATATTGAATTCGACACAAGCTCGGATGACCCTGCGCAGATTCTCCGTGCCGGCTTTATGCCCAGCCAGTCGGGGCAAATTTCGCTGCGCGGCCCAACGCCCATTGCCGTCCATGATGACAGCGACATGGACAGGGGTTTTGGTGATCTTGCTTAAATCCAAAGGTGGCAATTCAGTTTCAGCAGCCATCCAGGTTCTTACACTTCCATGATTTCTTTTTCTTTGCGTGCCCCAACTTCATCAATTTTAACGGCGTATTTGTCCGTTTCCTTCTGAAGCAATTCTTCACCCTGTTTCAAATCATCTTCCGTGATCATTTTTTCTTTCTCAAAATCACGCAAATCCTTGATCAGGTCACGGCGCACGTTACGAACGGCAACGCGTGCTTCTTCCAGACGGTTATTGACCACTTTCACCAGATCACGGCGGCGCTGCTCAGTGAGCGGCGGCAAATTGAGGCGAATCGCTTTGCCATCATTACCAGGGGTCAGCCCCAGATCAGAGGCGAGAATAGCTTTTTCAATCACTTTCAGGGTGGTCGCGTCAAAGGGCTTGATCAGCAACGTACGCGCGTCCGGGACGCTGATGGAAGCCAGTTGTAACAAAGGCGTGGGCATGCCGTAATAGTCGATCGGCAGTTTCTCGATCAATGCCGGAGAGGCTCTGCCTGTGCGAATGGTTGCCAGGTCATTTTCCAGTGAGGAAATCGCCCCATCCATCCGTGAAGTCGCATCACTGATGATTTCTTTTAGCATTGGAACCTCCAGACATTAGATAGAACAGAATCGCTGCCGAAGCAGTCCGGTTTCCGTTCTCCTAATAAGGATACACTACAATGGAAAAACGCGCTATAAAAACCCCCGTGAAGCTGTTCGCACGGGGGTTTCATGCCTTTTTGGTCCATTAATTTTCCAGGGATGCCAGGTAATGATTGATGCTATCGGCTGCCCGGTGTCCGGCTGCTGTGGCTGTGACGACCAGATCCGGCCCGGTCACCGCGTCACCGCCGGCGAAAACGCCCGGGCGTGAAGTCGTGCCCAGCTCCCGGTTGGCTTTGATCAACCCGTATTTGTCCGTCTCTAGATCCGGCGTCGTTTGCCCGATCAGCGGGTCTGGCCAGTAACCGATGGCAAGGACGGCAATTTCTGTCTCGACAATAAAGTTCGAACCTTCAATCGGCACAGGACGACGGCGGCCTTTTTCATCGGGCTCGCCAAGTTCCATACGCAGACATTCGATCGCCTTGAGGTGACCATTTTCATCCGGGATGAACTGCACCGGCTGGGTGAGAAATTGATACTCAGCACCTTCCTGCCGCGCGTACTCGCGGTCCTTCACTGAACCCGGCATTTCCTTTTCGGTACGTCGGTAGATGCAAAGCACCTCACTGGCACCGAGCCTGAGTGAGGCACGCAGGCAGTCTGAGGCAGTATCACCACCACCAACGACGACGATCTTCTTGCCGGTGACGGGTTCAGGGTCCATGCCTGCCGGCAGCAGATGCTCGGGCGTGTTCGAGCGGATCAGAAACTCGGTGCCCTGGAAGACGCCCGGTAAATCTTCACCCGGGATGCCCATCGTGGCATCCGTATTCGCGCCGACCGCGAGATACACCGCGTCAAAGCCTTGCTCGAGCAGGGAATCGACCGTGACATCCTTGCCGACCATGGTATTCAGCACAAATTTGACGCCCAATTCCTGAAAATCATCCAGCTTGCGGAAGACGACTTTTTTGGAAAGTTTGAAGTTTGGAATACCGTAGACCAGCAAGCCGCCTGGCGCTGGTTTGTTGTCATAGATGGTGACTTTGTGACCACTGAGAGCCAACCGCTGCGCGCATGCCAGGCCCGAGGGGCCAGCGCCAACAATTGCGACCGATTTGCCGCTTGGCTTGATGTCTTCCGGCCAGGCGGTGGCGTTCATCATGCGTTCGTGATCGGCGATAAAAACTTCAAGACAACCGGTAAGGACAGGACCAGCTTTTCTGCTCAGGACGCAAGCGCCCTGACAAAGCTGCTCATGCGGGCAGACACGACCGCAAATTTCCGGCATACTGCTGGTCTTGTGATAAATCTTGGCGGCGCCGAGGATATCCCCTTGTTCCACCAGCCACAGCGCGTCGGGGATATTGTTATGCAAGGGGCAGGCCAGCATGCAGGGCGCGGGCTCCGGGCAGTGAAGGCAGCGGGAGGCTTCTTTCATGGCAGCCTCTACTGTGAAGGGCATGGCGCACTCCTCAAAGTCCTGGATGCGCTCACTGGGATCCCTTAGTTCCTGACCATAGTATGGCAGATGAACCCTTGATTTTCGATCAATTGGTAAGGTATTGTTATTGGTCGAAACCATTACTGACCTCCGTCAGAGTAATCATTCTTGATTCCAGCTAACCTGATATACGCTTGAACGAATTATTACGGAGCCGGTGCGGGATATCTAAAACAATGCGTTTATACGCAACTTAATTCTATTCGAATGGGTGCTGGTTACAAGGAAGTTAATCCGTATTTTCGCGTGACACACTTCCGTTTCACCGAATAACTACTAGGTTCCAGCGCTGCTGATCACCAATTTATTAATATCCAGGTAATTTTTCGCGGTTTCCAGGATCTGATCAGCCGTAATCGCCTGCAGGCGCTCGGGGTACTGGCGGTAATAATCCAGCCCCAGGTCATACTTGGCGATGTTGATCAGCGCGTTCGCCACCCCGGCATTCGATTCGAGCGCCAGCGGCAGCTGTCCGATCATGTTGGCTTTGCTATTGGCCAGCTCCTCGGCTGTCACTGGTTCAGCAGCGAACCTGCGTAATTCTTCGATGATCAGATCGATGGCTTTCTCAAGGTTCGCGGGATTGACCCCCGCCGATACTTCCCACGTGCCGCTGTCCTGCCAGCCAGACAGTCGGGAGGAGGCATAGTAGGCCAGCCCAGCTTTCTCGCGCACGCTCTCACCAATACGACCCATCATGCCGAATGTGCCAAGGATGTTGTTCCCGAGGCTCGCGGTCAGATACTCCTCCGACAGCCGGTTGGGACCGAAACAGCCCATGACCAGATCCGACTGACTCTTTTCAGTCAGGACGACATGTTTTCTCAGCCTGCCCGTCAGCGGTGTTATTGTGGGCATCGGCGCCAGCGGTTGCTCAACGACACCGCCACGCCAATCGACCAACGCGGACGTGACGTTGTCCCTGACTGCCTGATGCGATTCAGGCCCGACGATCGCCAGCACCATCCCCGAGGGCGTGAAATATGATTGATGAAACGCTTCGAGATCCGCCCGCTGGATCGCGTTCACGGTCTCCGCGTAGCCTGTCGCCGGTTTGCCGTAAGGGTGATTACCAAACAGCAGTTCGTCAAAACCAAGCGACGCCATCTGATAGGTGTCGTCCTCGCGGATGGCGATTGAGGTCAGCAGCTTCGCGCGCAGTTTTTCTACCTGATCCGATGGGAAGGTCGGCTGTCGCAGAGCCAGAGTAAGATGTTTCAGCAGCAGCGGCAGATCTTCAGCCAGCGCCTGACCATAAAACCAGCATTCGTGAACGCCTGAACTGATGGAAAGCGACGCGCCAGCGGATTCCAGTTCGTCATAGGTTTCTGACATGCTGTATTGAGTGTTGCCAAGCATGAGCGCTCTGGCAGTGAAATTTGCCAGCCCCAATTTTTCATCAGGCTCGAGAATACTGCCGACCGGCAAGTAGCCCATCACCGCGACAGACAAGGCATCCGCGTTGGGGCGGGTCATCAGACTCACGCCATTGTCAAGCGTGCTGACCTTAATATCATCGGAGCTAGGCAGACTCTTCCAGGATGTTTGCATATCAGGCCGCCTTTCCATTGGGCTGGTATACGCCCACAACCCGTTGCCGGGGATTTAATTTCTCGCGGGCATACGACCGGATGTCCTCTGATGTAACCTGAGCCAGCCGATCAATATAATGCAGAAACCAGTCGTACCCATCAAACATCTCGGCATGTCCAAGCCAGAATGCCTGGTTGGTGATGTTCTCGGTGCCGTAGGCAAACAAGGCTTTCGCCTGTTTGACTGCCCGCTGCAATTGATCTGCCGGCACCAGCGTGTCCTGCAGCCGTTTTACTTCGTCATCAAACTTCAGCAGCACAGCATCAACACTGGCGGCGGGATGGACTGTGATGACGGTTGAATAAAGGTAAGGGTCAATGGTCGCCTGCAAGCCGCCGGAAACACTGACCGCCAGCTCGTTCTCGACCAGCGCCTGATAGAGCCTGCTGGTTCGATTCGATATGCCGCCGCTGCCAAACATGTTCAGGCTGCTGGCGCCTGAGAGCAGGCTGTCCAGCACGCTCAGGGTGTAAAAATCCTTGTCGCGGGCGTTCGGGGAACGGTAGGAAATGTCGATATACGTGGTCGTTCCAGGACCTTGCATCACAAGCTCAGCCGGTTCCAGCAGCGTGCTTTCCTGAACGACGTTCTCCGGCGGCTTAGCTGTACCGGCCAGACCTTGATAGGCATGCACCGCCTTCTCCCGCATCTCTGCCAGATCGAAATCACCAGCGATGGCAACCACAGCGTTGGAGGGGTTGTAGTAGCGGCGATAGTGCTGGAAAAGGTCATCCCGGCTCATCGATTTGAGGTCAGCCAGTGAGCCAATGATCTCATTGCCATAGGTATGGTTCGGATAGACCTTCTTGCGCAGGTCCCTGCCAAGGCGGAAGAGCGGCTCATTCTCGCTGCCTTCCAGTTCCGAAATGATGACAGTCCGCTCGGCTTCGACCTCGTCAGGCTCGAACAGACTGTTCACCATCCGGTCAGATTCAAGGCTCAGCGCCAGATCGATCTCCGACGCAGGCAGCGTCTGAAAGTAAGCTGTCCAGTCCAGGTAGGTGAAAGCGTTCCAATAGCCGCCGGTCTTCGAGACAGCTTCATCCAGGACGCCCGCCGGATATTTCGGCGTGCCCTTGAACTGCATATGCTCCACCCAGTGAGAAATACCCGTCTTGCCCGCGACTTCATTCCGCGAGCCAATGCGGTACCAAACCCAGTGACTGATGATCGGCGCCGTGTGGATCTCTCTCAAGAGCAACAGTAAACCATTATCGAGTTTTACTTTGAGGTAATCTTCTGTCATTGTTATAAATGACCTCTCATTATTAATTATCAAAATCCGCATCCGGCATCCGGATGCGGATCAATTATCTAGGCGTTGCCTTGTTCCGGCAAATTAAGTTCAGGCGGCGGTTCCTTGCGGAAGAGAAAGAAGGGGATGCATAAAATCAATCCGATGATGATGACAAATTCTCCCACCATCACCCCCGCGGCCTGCCAGAACCCAAAAAATGGCACACCGGGCAGCGTATGGCTCCCCAGACCGAATACATCAGCCATGCCGGTGAAAACTGCCACCAGATAGCCCGTCGCGACCATGCGCAAGCCAATATCTGCCGCGATCGACGGAGGTGTGTTGCCCCATAAGGCCATCAGGCAGGAATAACCGCCGACGCATAAAATCGCCAGTCCGACCAGGAAGACAGCAATCTGAACGAATCCAATCACGGGGCTGCGATCTAGGCCAAACACTCCCGGACGCGCGCCGAGCAGAAACAGGATATAGCCGATGAGCGTGATCGTCAAACCAAAGCGGATTTGCCTGTCAGATGAGACCTTGTTGCTGATCGCGATCGTCTCGACGATCTCAGCCGCTGATTTCTGTGTCGTTCCGGCCGGTTCTGTCATTTATGCTGGCAATCCTTTTCTCAAAACATTCACCCAGTTCCCGCCGAGAATATTCTGGATGTCAGATTCATTGTACCCTCTTTGTGACAGGACGGGTGCCAGCGCGTGCAGGTCAGCGATCGTGTCCAGTTCACTCGGGATGTCCGACAGTCCGAAGCCGCCGTCAAAATCGGATCCAATCGCGACATGCCGGGTGTCGCCGGCAATCTGGCAGATATGGTCGATATGGTCGGCGACATGAGCGAGCGTGACCGCGTGCTTGCCATCACTGCTGCGCCATTCACCTTTGATGAAATGGTTGTACATCACCATGCCCATCACGCCATCGCGGCTGATCAGCCCGCGGATTGTCTCATCGGAGAACTGGCGCTCGCGGTCATCCTTGCCGGTGATTGCGCGCGCGTTGACATGGGTCGCGATTACGGGACCCTGGTAATGATCCAGCGCCTGCAGCGAGGACCTGGTGTTCATGTGGGAGAGGTCAAGAATGTAGCCAAGCTCATACATGGTATCCAGCAGACGGTATCCTTCCTCGCTGAAGCCATGCGGTGTGTGCGTGCCGCCGCAGAAGCGCGTGCCCGCCCAGACCGGGCCGGCAACACGGACGCCTTGATTCCACCAGTGCTCCATATCGCTGATCGGTCCGATCGCTTCCGCGCCTTCCAGCAGGATCACCAGACCAACCGGGTTGGTCTTCTTTTGCTCCTCCGCATCTTGCGCCAGCCAGGGCTTCATGATGCGATCAACATCCGGTTCAGACCGGATGATATGGAATTTATCAGGCGAGCCTTGTTCCCAGGCGTGATATAGATCAACCTGCTGCTGAAGCTGTACCCGGGCTTCTTCCGGCGTCTTATAAAGAACCTTCTCGATTTCCGACCAGGTATATTGGTGCGGCGCGGTAAACAGCGTGGCAAAAATAACTGCCACCCTGCCCTTTTGGAACTCAGGCCAGCCAAGCACCGTCTCGCCTGCCTCCGACGAGAAATCCTGCACAAGTTCAGCCTGACGTGTTTCCCGGACTGACTTGAAATAATCCCGACCAAAATTTGCCGCGTTGTAGGCCAGATCCTGATGCGCATCTACAATGAAATTCATAATTCCTACCTCCAGGGTTAAGATGACAACAGCAGAGCGCCCTGGTGGTTCGCTCTGCTGTTCGTGACTAATCGCGAGGACAATCCATCCTCAATACTACTCTTTGGTTTCTTCTTCCTTAGGTTCTTCTTTTACTTCTGCCTCAGGCGTCTCTTCAGCAGCAGGCTCAACCACCTCAGGCTGCTCCGGCTCTGGAGCCGCTTCTGCTTTCGGCTCATCAGCCGCGGGTTCTGCCGCCACGGGTTCATCCTTTGGTTCCTCGGCCGATTCTGCCAGCAGCGTCTGCCAGTCCATATCAGCGAATGCCATCGAGTCAACCTTGCGCAAGCTCAAACCAATGCGATGGTTGTCAGGATCGATCTTGATGATCCGCAAGGTCAGGACATCGCCTTCCTTGATAACTTCCTTCGGATGCTCAATGCGTTTTTCGCTGATCTCCGAAATGTGGATCAGACCTTCAATTTCCTGCTTGAAATGCTCGTGCAGTTTGGCGAAGGCGCCAAATTTGGTCAGGCGGGTAATGGTCGCTTCGACAAGCTGACCAACCTGCAGGCTGGCGATATCTGATGACCAGGGATCGGGCAGAAGCTGCCGGATGGACAGCCCAATGCGGCGTTTTTCGCGGTCGATGTTGATAATCTTGACATCGACTTCCTGACCGACTTTCAGCGCTTCCTTGGGATGCTTGATGTGCTCCCAGGAAATCTCGGACAAATGCACCAGACCATCGGCGCCGTTGATGTTGACGAACGCGCCGAAATCAGCCAGGCTGGTGACGCGCCCTTTGCGGACTTCGCCTTCCTTCAGTTCATCGATCAGGCGTTCCTTCAGGGTCTCACGGGTTTCAGTGCTGGCAGCACGTTCCGAGAGGATCAGGCGGCGGCGGCTGCGATCTACTTCAATGACTCCGACTTCGATGGGTGAATTCACCATCTCGCCGAAGCGCTGCTCAGGCGTCGTGCCGGTGGAACCGGAGCGGCGTGAGAAGCTGATCTGGGAAGAGGGTACAAAACCGCGCAGTGTCCCGAGCGGAACGATCAGACCGCCTTTGTTAAAGCCGATCACTTTGCTGCTGAAGCTGCCGCCTGATTTCAGCAGTTCTTCAGCATTGGCCCATTCTTCTTCTTCACGGGCGCGGATCAAGGAAAGGACGAGGTTGCCATTCTGATCTTCAGGGTTGATGATGTAAACTGATACTTCCTCACCGATCTTAAGTTCGGCAAGGATATCAGCAGGGATCGCTTCATACTCGCGCCCTGTGATCATCCCTTCGGATTTTGTTCCAACGCTCACCATGATCTGACCCTGGCTGATGCTGGCGATCACACCTTTCTTGATTTCACCTTGTTTCGGGAAATCGATTTCCATTCCCGAGCTTTCAAGCAGTGAAGCCATATTATTGTGTTCTGCATCTGGGTGTTCGGGCGTATTCTCATTCATTGGGTGAGCTTCAATATTCTCCATCCTTCTAATTTCTCCGCTTTTAAAGTTGAATATCATTATAAATGTGAAGTTAAGGATTGACAACCCTGGATAAAATCCAGGGGAATTATGTCACTATCTTCCCCCTGATGCTGGTCATTTTTTATCGCCTGCGCCGGCGGCGTTTGCCTGATGATTTCTCACCAGCGCTTTGTGCTGGCGCCGGATCAGCGTCCGTGCCGGATTCAGGTTCCTCCGCTGTGAGAACAGCCTCCTCCACTTCAGGGTCGGCAGTTGCTGTCGCAGGTCTGCCATGCGCCTGGTATGTGAACACGCGGCTAATGACCGCCATTCTGACGTCCGCGAGCAGGTTCTTAAACAACTCGGAAGCCTGGCTCTTGTACTGCACAAGCGGGTCGCGCTGGGCATAGGCTTCCATGCCGATCGAGACGCGCAAGCCTTCCATTTTGGTCAGATACTCGACCCATTGTTCAGAAATAACCCGCAGCAGCAGTTCACGATAGGATTCATTCTGCATGTACTTGCCGAGGATGGCCGTCGCGCTGCGCTTCTCTTCTTCGGTTAAGGCGTTGAGCGTCTCTTCCTTGAGCTCATCATAGCGCTTCATGCCGAAGGCTTCCATTAATTGCACCCGCACCGGTTCGGCAAACTGCGACAGGCTGACATTGCTTTGTCCCAGGCGAGTCGTGGCAACCAGTCCGCGAGCCTCTTCGAGCGCGAGCAGCCCCTGGCGCATGTGATCAAGCACCTGCTCGGTCACTGCCGCGTCGGATGAGTCTTCCAGAAGTTTGGCAGTCAGATACACATACTGCACCCGGACATAGTTCTTCGCGGCCCGGCGGTGCGTCTTTTGGTCGAACGCCAGCTTGGTGCCTTGGGCGGCAGCCATCAGCAGTTGTGTCAGGTTTTCTTCACTATTCAGAGGACCTTCCAGCTTGCGGACTGCTGAATCCAGGTCACGCTGGATCTGGCCATCAGCGGATAGCAGTTGCTTATGCCGGTCAGCAAATAGCGCTTCGATTTTATCCAGCACAAGATCCCTGGTATCATCCCAATCCAGCCCCTGCAATTCAGCGGAACGGATATTCAAAGAATCGTCCAGCCGCCGCTCGATGATCGTCACCGCGCGGGTCATTGCCATTGACTTGAGCACATCGGAGAGTTGTTCACGCAAAGCCTTGATGGTCGTCTTGTCACCATCAGCAAGCGCGTTGATCTGTTCGTTGCTCAGCCTGGTGGGAATATGCACGGTCTCATTCAGCCGCTGCAGCATATCTGCCGGCTTGGGCGCTATCCCCGCTTCATCAGGATCCCCCAGTCCTTCAAGCGCCATATCGAGCAGTTCGAACGTCTCAGATCGTTTGTTCTCAAAGGCTTCTTCAGCCTTCTGGACCAGCTTTTCAGCGCCGGTCACGAGATGATCCTGCTCAGCCTGCAGCGCTCTGCCGGTCACATTCAAAATTGCGCCGAGCGTCTGTTCGGTCGTCGGGTTTGCCGGCAGCGCGTTGAGGATCTCGCCGTGCAGCAGGCGCGTCGTGAACGATGGATAGCTGACGCTTTCGAACTTGAACGCGGGTTGAATCTCTTCCAGATAGGCCAGCAGCCGCCAGGGACCTTCTTCGTCCTTGAGCGATTGCGGCACGCGCCGCTCCATCTCGAGCTGCAGCATCTCGAGCACATCTTCGCTCAGGTCATCCTTGACGAAGACCCGATCACGCTGTTCATAGATGCGCTTGCGCTGGGCATTCAGGACATCGTCATACTCCAGAAGATGCTTGCGGACGTCAAAGTTGGCGCCTTCGACCCGCTCCTGCGATTGCTCGACTAACCGGCCGAGGATATTCATTTCCAGCGGCATGCTTTCGTCGAAGAAGATGCGCTTCCACAAATTCTCGACCTGCTGGCCGCCAAACAGGCGCATCAATTCATCTTCAAGCGAGAGGTAAAACCGCGATGATCCGGGGTCACCCTGACGGGCAGAACGGCCGCGCAACTGGTTGTCGATGCGGCGCGACTCATGGCGCTCCGAACCGATGACGTGCAGGCCGCCCAGTTCACGCACGCGGCGCATTTCGTCGAGATAGGTGCGGAAGACGTTGACAGACTCTTCGTAGATGCCAAAGGAATCATCCGGAAGTGTGGCAAGCGCCTGACGCTTCTCCTCAACGGACAGGTTGTATGGATCGGGGTTGACGCGTGAGATGACCCGGTTGACATCGGCCATCACCTCCTCGGGCAATCCGCCGCCGAGCTTGATATCGACGCCACGACCTGCCATGTTGGTAGCGATGGTGACCGCGCCAAACGCGCCGGCCTTGGCGATGATCTGCGATTCCTCATCATGCTTGCGGGCGTTCAATACCTGGTGAGGAATACCCCCCTGCAGCGCCGCGATCAACCGCGGTTTGTCCGCCGCGGTCAGTCCGAGCAAGTCGATCAGCATCTCCAGGTTCTGGGCTTCTTCAGGATTGAGCGTCATGTCCAGTTCGCGGGCAATGGCGCGCATATCTCCCTGGTTGATGTCTTCCAGAGGCGGCACCAGCTTTTGCAGCGCCTCGATCGGCTTGTCCAAAATCTCGATGTTGTGTTTCTTCATATAGATCGCACGAATCAGGAGGATCAAGGTTAATCGCTTGATCGCCTCCGCCGATAGCCGTCGTGAAAGGCGCTCCGAATTTTCGACCGAGGTCGTGCCGATCAGTTGCGGCCGGCCCTGGACATACTGCTTGAGCAGCTCCTGCGTGATGGCGCGAAATTTCCCCTCTTCGGTGCGGTAGACCACGTCGGGGTAATCCTTGCGCTTCCAGAATACGGGTTTCTTATTGCCGTCACCCGTTGTGGTGTAATAGGTGTATTTATAGCCCTGGCTGTCCTTCGCTTCTACGGCCTCGAGGTGCGCCTGTTTGAGCGCGACCTCGTACTCCAGGTTAGTCGGAATCGGCAGGACATCCAGCTTGTAGATTTTGTAAAATTCTTCCGCTTCGGTCAAAGCGGTACCGGTCATGCCGGCCAGCTTTTCATACATGCGGTAATAGTTCTGCAGCGTGATCGTGGCATAGGTGACGTTTTCAGGCTCCACCTTGACGCCCTCCTTCGCCTCAACCGCCTGGTGCAGCCCTTCCGACCAGCGACGCCCCGGCATCAGACGCCCGGTAAACTCATCAACGATCACAACCTTGCCGGCCTGCACCAGATAGTCCTTGTTGCGCTTGAAGAGGTGCATGGCTTTGAGCGCCTGCTCCAGATGGCCGAGGATCTGTTCCTGCTGCGGCGTGATGTCCTCAGGCCGTTCGGGGTCGCGCAGCGGTTCACCCAGCAATTGCTCGACATGCGATTCACCGATCTCGGTCAGCGAGACGCTGCGATCCTTTTCGGAGATTTCGTAATCCTGCGGCTCGAGCTGGCGTACCAACTGCGCCATGCGGACGTACCATTCGGTGTCATCCGAGGCAGGCCCCGAGATGATCAGCGGTGTCCGGGCTTCATCGATCAGGATATTGTCAACCTCGTCCACGATGGCAAAGTAATGCCCGCGCTGAACTCGTTCTTCCAGCGTCATGGTCAGGTTGTCACGCAGGTAGTCAAAGCCGAACTCACTGTTGGTGCCATACGTGATATCAGCCTTATAGGCCTCGGCACGCAACACCAGTTTGAGTTGGTGCTGGTCTTCCTGCGATGAGGTCTTGTCGAGGTCAACCAGAAATGCCTTGCGCCCGTTATCGGTACGGGCTGCCATTTGCAGCACGCCGGTGCTCAAACCCAGCAAGGAATAGATCGGCGCCATCCAGCGCGCGTCACGGCGGGCCAGATAGTCATTGACGGTTACCAGGTGTACGCCGCGTCCGGTCAACGCGTTGAGGTAGAGCGGCAGAGTCGCCACCAGCGTCTTGCCTTCACCTGTTCGCATCTCGGCGATCTTGCTCTGATGCAGGGCGATGCCGCCCACGAGCTGAATATCGTAGGGCCGCATGCCGACCGTGCGTTTGGCTGCCTCACGTACCGCGGCGAATGCTTCAGGCAGAATGTCATCGAGAGTCTCGCCGCCTGCCAGGCGTTCCTTGAACTCGCCGGTCTTCGCGCCGAGTTCCGCATCGCTTAGTTTTTCATACGCTGGTTCCAGCGCGTTGATCTCTTCTACGATTAATGTTGATTTGCCAATTTCTTTTTTATTGGGATCGCCGCCCAAAATTTGCACAATTTTCTTGAACATAGAGTGTCCGCCCGCAATGAATTTTCAGCTTTCAAGCATACCATTAAATCATTAGCAACTGGTTAACGGGGGGTTCTCTTCGGTCAAATTTAATCAATTCTGCCCCGGTAAACCGGGGCAGAATTCGATATTTTGGTCAAACTAAATGTGGATCGCCTTGCCCAGCGTGGCTTCAGCGGCCTCCATCAGCACTTCGCTCAGCGTCGGATGCGCGTGAACATTGCGGGCGACTTCTGCCGGCGTCAGCTCCATGCGCTGCGCCAAAGTTAGCTCGGGCAGCAGCTCGGTCACTTCGGGACCGACCATGTGCGCGCCCAGGATCTCACCATATTGTTCATCAGCGATAATCTTGACGAAGCCGCCATAATCCGCCAGACCCAGCGCCTTACCATTGGCCAGGAACGGGAACTTGCCAACCTTGACGGTGTAGCCGGCTTCCTTTGCCTGCTCCTCGGTGTAGCCGAACCAGGCAGACTGCGGGTGGTTGTAGGTGGCGCTCGGCATCATGCGGTAATCCAGCGTGACGGATTCCTCCCCAGCAATGTTCTCGGCGCAGATGATCGCCTGCGCGGACGCGACATGCGCCAGCATGAATTTACCGGTCACATCGCCAATCGCCCAGATGCCGGGGACGCTGGTCGCCATGCGCTCGTCGATCTCGATGAATCCGCGCTGGTTCAGGGCGACACCAACCGCCTCCAGACCGATCTCTTTTGAATTCGGTCGAAAGCCGATCGCCATCAGCGCCTGTTCGGCTTCAATCACCTTCTCACCTTCATCGCCGCCAACTTTGACAGCGACGCCGGTGTCAGTCTTCTCAATCGACAGCACCTTGTGATTGACGAGGACATCAATGCCATCCTTCTGAATCGCCTTGGATACCTCTTCACTGACTTCAGCATCCGCGATCGGCAGCACCCGCGGCAGCATCTCAACGATGGTGCATTTGGTGCCATACGAATTCCAGATCGTGGAAAACTCCATGCCAATCGCGCCGGCGCCAATGATGACTACTGATTCAGGCCGCTTCTCCTGCAGGATCGCCTGCCGGTAGTTGACGATCTTCTCCCCATCAGCTTCCATGCCGGGGATATTGATCGGGCTGGCGCCAGTGGCGATGATGATATCCTTGCCAACCAGCAGTTGCTCAGCACCATCCGAGCCCTTGACGCTGACCGTGGACTTGTCCTTGAGCACCGCGTCGCCCATGAAAACGTCGACGCTGTTGCGCTTCATTAAGGTATTGATGCCGGTGGTCAGACGTTTGGAGACCTTGCGGCTGCGTTTGACCGCCTCCGCGTAGTCGAGCTGCAAATTCTCGAGGCTGATGCCAAATTCCTTGGTCTTGTTTCGCAGCGTGAACGCCAGATCGGCATTCTTGAGCAGCGACTTGGAGGGGATGCAGCCGACGTTCAGACACACGCCGCCCAGCCATTCCTTCTCAACGATCGCAACTTTTTTGCCAAGCTGTGATGATTTGATTGCCGCGACATAACCGCCAGGTCCGGCTCCGATAACGACGACATCATAGTTTTTAGTCTCTGCCACAGTCACCTCAACACATTTTTATTTTGTTTTCGCTAGTATAAACCTTCTTACCATTTTTCCAGATTCGAGACCACACGTGCCAGGAATCCATCGGCTGACGCGCCGTCCAGAATGCGATGGTCAAACGCCAGCGACAGATACACCATGGGCCGCACGGCGATGGCGTCACCTTCAACCACCACCGCCCGTTTCTGAATCATGCCGACGCCCAGAATGGCGCATTGTGGCTGATTGATGACCGGTGTCGCGAACAGCGACCCCGCCGTGCCGTGGTTGGTGATCGTGAATGTTCCGCCCTTCACTTCGTCCGGCTGCAGTTGACCGGCACGCGCCCGTTCGCTCAGGTCGTTGATGGCACGCGCCATGCCCAGCAGGGATAGTCCATCAGCTTGCCTGATGACCGGCACGATCAGGCCGGCTTCGTCGAGCGAGACGGCGATGGCGAGATTGACATCGCCGTGCAGGATGATGCCCTCATCCCTCCAGGAGGAATTGACCAGCGGGAACGCTTTGAGCGCGTCGACAACCGCCATGGCGAAATAGGGGGTGTAAGTCAGCTTCACGCCATCGCTGGCAAAGGCTGATTTGTTGGCCAGCCGGTGAGCGCTGATCCTGCTGCAATCCGCTTCCATCACGGTGGTGACGTGCGGCGAGGTATGCTTGCTCATCACCATATGATCCGCGATCAGGCGGCGCATCTTGGTATGTGGCAACAGTTTGTCTCCTGGCGCGGCCGGCACCGCAGCAGGCGCCGCTTTCTCGGCGGGTGCTGCTGGCTTCTGCCCGGCGGTAATCACCATCTCGGTCGGCCGGAACAAGTCCCCTTCACCAGGGGTTTCCCAGGCTGCCAGTTCTTTCTCAGCCGCGGGCTTTGGCTTTCCGCCAGCCTTTTTGCTCTCTTCAATAAACTTGATCACATCGGCCTTCGTGATCCGGCCACTCTCACCGCTGCCAGTCACCTGTTGTAAATCTACCTGAAATTCGTCAGCCAGTTTCGCGACCACCGGCGAGATAAAGCCCAATTTCCTCGCAGGTTGCGGCGCTGCCGGTTGGGTGGCAGCGGGAGCTGGGGCTGGTTTCACAGGCACGGAGTCGATTTTCCTGGTCTCAAATCCCGGCTCTTCTTCAATGACTGGTTCGTACTTGACTTCCTTAGCGGGCTGCGCGGCAGGTTGTTCTGTCTCGCCACCTTCAACCGTCTCCCCGGGTTCGCCGATCCACGCCAATAACGTTTCGACCGCCACGGTCTGGCCTTCGGGCACCAATAATTTCAGCATCTGTCCCGTTGCCGGGCTGGGGATGTCGGTCGTCACTTTGTCTGTTTCGACTTCCAGTAATGGGTCAAGCTCCTTGACCTGGTCGCCTTCTTTGACCAGCCATTTGGTAATGGTGCCTTCAACCACCGATTCGCCCAGTTTGGGCATAATCACTTTGGTTGCCATAATCACTCCTTCTTAGTATCTGGCAAGGTCGCGGGCTGCTGCCACGATCTTGTCAGTCGATACCATGAACCAGTCCTGCAGCGGATGGCTGAACGGAACTGCCGGCACATCCGGGCCAGCCAGCCGGCGCACAGGGCCATCCAGATAATCGAAAGCGCCTTCCGCGATCGTCGCGGCAATCTCAGCGCCGTAACCGCCAGTCAGGTTGTCCTCATAGACGACCAGCGCCTTGCCAGTCTTCTTGACGGAAGCCAGAATGGTCTCGCGATCCACCGGGTAAAGGGTGCGCAGGTCAACCACTTCAGCCTTGATGCCTTCGGCTGCCAGCTTGTCAGCAGCCTGCAGGGCGTAGAAATGCATCATGCCATAGGCGAAGATGCTCAGCACCTCGCCCTCACGCGTTACTTTTGCCGGCCCGATCGGGACGGTATATTCACCTTCCGGCACATCGCCTTTGATCAGGCGGTATCCCTTTTTTGGCTCGAGGAAGACGACCGGATTGGGGTCGCGCACGGCGGACTTCAGCAGACCTTTAGCGTCATAAGGATTGGAAGGGATGACGACTTTCAACCCGGGTACGTGGCTGAAAAATGCCTCCACGCTTTGCGAGTGATACAGCCCGCCGCTGATACCGCCGCCATAAGGCGCGCGGATGACCATCGGCACCGGCCAGTCACCGTTTGAACGATAGTACATTTTAGCGGCTTCACTGACGATCTGGTTGAATGCCGGATAGATAAAATCGGCAAACTGGATCTCACAAATTGGCTTCATGCCATAGAGCGCCGCACCGATGCCGACGCCGATAATGGACAGCTCCGCCAGCGGGGAATCGATGATGCGATCCTCGCCGTACTTGTCATACAACCCCATGGTTGCCCTGAAGACACCACCGCGTTTGCCGACATCCTCGCCGACAACAAATACATCTTTATCGCGCGCCAGCTCTTCATCCATCGCCTGACGGATGGCCTCGATCAGTGTCATCTCACTCATGGCTCACCTCCGCTTCAGCATAGACTCTTACCAGCTCGTCCTCCGGCTGAGGGTAGTCGGCGGCTTCAGCGTATGCGACAGCCTCATCGACTTCCTGCTTGGCCTTCTCTTCCATCTCAGCCTGAAGCTCAGGCGTCAGCAAGCCTTCGTCGCTGAGCACCTGCTGGACAACCAGAATTGGATCGCGTTTCTTGTGCTCCTCGACTTCCTCACGGGTGCGGTAGCTGCGGTCATCATCATCTGAAGAATGCGGTGTGATGCGGTACATCTTGGTCTCGATCAAGGTCGGACCTTCACCCGCCCTGGCATGTGCGACCGCTTCGCTGACCGCGTTATAGACGGTGAAAACGTTGGTGCCATCAACCATGATGCCGGGGCAGCCCAGACCGCAGGCTTTGTCAGCCGAGCTGGGCACAGCCATCTGTTTGTCTACCGGCACCGAAATGGCATATTGATTATTCTCGACGATAAAAATGACCGGGAGCTTATGCACCGCGGCCCAGTTGATCGCTTCATACCACTCGCCTTGTGAGGTCGAACCCTCACCAACCGTTGTGATGACGACTTTATCCTCGCCGCGCAGCTTAATGCCTAAACCAATGCCGGAAGCATGCACGTTTTGCGTCGCGACCGGCGCCGAATGGCTGACTACATTGGCTGACCGCAGGCTCCAATGACTTGGCATCTGCCGCCCGCCGGAGCTGATGTCCTCACGCTTGCCCATCAGACTGAGCATAAAATCACGCGGGGTATAGCCCATGGCGATCATCAAACCTAAATCCCGATAATAGGGAGCGACCCAGTCATAACCCTTGCGGATCGCGCTGGCCGCTCCGATTTGCGCACCTTCCTGACCGATACCTGAAATGTGAAACGCTATTTTGCCCTGACGATGCAGCACCCAGGCGCGTTCATCTGTCTTGCGCGCCAGCAGCATCAGTCGATACATCTCCAATTTTTGTTCCTTTGTTAATTCCATGTGCCCTCCTTTTCAGAAATCCCAAATAATTCGTGCAAATTGGGTCATAATTCTGTAAAAAGATTCTAGCATAGTGAGGGTTCAAAAGCAAAAATGCCGGCATTCGCGGCATTTTATGCGGCTTATTGACGATGAAAATGTAATTAACTAGGAGCGTCTGACAATGGCATCCGTCATGCGGATGACACGGCTCATCATCGCGACATCGTGGACGCGGATCAGATCCGCCCCACGGTCAATGCCGATACAAACCGCTGCGGCAGTGCCCGCGGCGCGCTCTTCAGGCGGCAGGTTAAGGGTGTAGCCGATGAATGATTTTCTGGAAGCTGCCAACAGCAGCGGATACCCCAGCGCCTTGAGCTGGTCAAGCTGGTCGATGAGCTGCAGATTCTGATCGACTGTCTTTCCAAAACCGATGCCTGGGTCGAGGATGATGTTCTCACGCCTGACGCCAGCCGCAAGCGCCAGGTCAGCGCTTGCCAGCAGTTCGCGGCTGATATCGCTGATCAGGTCGTCATAGACCGGTCCGACATAGTGACCGCCCAGCCCAGCCTGGATGACCGCTTCAGAAGGCTTGCTGCGGTTGTGCATCAGGATGACAGGGCAATCCAGCGTCGCGGCAGTTGCCGGCATCTCGGGTGAAGCCGCCAGCGCCCAGACATCATTCAGCCAGTTTGCGCCTGCCCGCATGGCAGCGACAGCCACCTCTGGTTTGTAGGTGTCAACCGAAATCAGGACAGCCGGATCGAGGGCGCGAATCGCCTTAATGACCGGTACAACCCTGGCAATCTCTTTAGCCGCGGGGACGAAGTGCGCGCCAGGGCGGGTACTCTCGCCGCCAACATCGAGGATATGCGCGCCGGCAGTGATGAATTCCTCAGCCTGCCGCAACGCTTGTGCGCGGCTGTCGCCTTTATCCAACAGCCCGTCGTGTGAAAAGCTGTCTGGCGTGACATTCAGGATGCCCATCAGGTAGGTCTGCGTCCCCCAGCGAAAGCCGCGCAAGCCTTTCCGCAGCACAAGCTCGATCTTTTCCCGTTCATACAAGAGCCTCAAGCCTCTGCCATCTGAGTCGCTCGCGAGTGAGAGAATTGTTTTTCCGACGACCGGGTGGATGATGGGTCCTGCAAGCTCCTGCAAAGGCGCCAGCACAAAAGCCCGCTCCGTCATACGCGGGTGCGGGATGATCAGTCGTTCAGTCTCCAGCACCAGGTTGCCGTAGAGCAGGATGTCGAGGTCAATCACACGCGGACCGTAGCGGAAGGTCGGTACCCTGCCCAGGTCAGATTCGATCCGCTTAAGCAGGTCGAGCAATGCTTCAGGCGCGAGGTCCGTTTCAGCCTGCAACGCCAGGTTATAAAAGCGCGGCTGGTCTCGGTAGCCCCAGGGTTCTGTCTCGTACAGGCTGGAAATCCCAATGACCTTGAGATGATCCTCGAGCGCGTGGACTGCCCGTTTGAGGTACTCAAAGCGGTTGCCGGTATTGGTGCCGATGCCAATGTATACGGTCTCACTCATCGCTCTGTCTCCGCTCTCTAACCGACGATATCCAGCAAATCGGTCAGGATGCCGTAGGCAGTCGCTTCTGGCGCGGGTTCACCAGCCTCGACCAAACCGATGACTGGCAGCGAATCACTGTAGAACTCGACATACGATGTGCCGCTGTCGATGCCGTAGAAGAACGAGTCGCTGCCCAGCAGTTTCAGGCTGACCTTCGCGTCTACCCCGTCTTCGGTCTTGTAAGCTTCGCAAACCATCTTGTAGCGTTTGCCATCGGCCTTGGCCGCCATGACCATCTCCGGTGTGATCGAGCGGACGCCTTCACGCGCGACCTGTGTCGGTAGCAGCGGATGATTCAAAACGGCAGTTGCCAGAGCAGCTACCTTGACCGCGGCATCCCAGCCATCGATGTCGCCGGACGGGTCCGTCTCCGCGATGCCGAGCCGCTGCGCCTCTTTGACAGCTTCATCGAAGCTGCTGCCGTGTTCCATCATGTTCAGGATCAGGTTGCTGGTGGCGTTGAGGATACCGCCGAACCCGGTGATGTTCAGGTGCGGCAGCCTGTCGCGGACGAGCGAAAAGATCGGGATGCCATCCAGCACCGTCGATTCATAGGCGAAGCGCGTGTTTTTACGTGCGCAAATTTCCTTAAATTCCGAGTAGCCATGCACCATGGTGCCTTTGTTGGCGGTGATGCCGTGCATGCCGCGCTTGATGGCTATGCGCATCAGATCAACAGCCGGCTTGCCGGTTTCATAGGTGACCGGGATGGTTTCGATCAGAACATCGGCCGGCACCTGACGCACAAACTCTTCCACCGTCGCGGGATGGATATGCTGCGGGTCGCCGTCCAGCGGCTGACCCGCCTGAACCTGATCCAGCGCCAGCCTCAGATCAACGCCATCCGGATCAATCACCCGGCCATGGCGCCCGGTCGCGATGCCTGTGACCGTCAGCCGCAGACCGCGCTGCTCAAAAATCTCAGTCGCCTTCTTCATGATCAGGAGCGCGAATGCGCGTCCGACGTTCCCAAAGCCGAGCAGTGCCAATCTGACGTTTTTCACTTCCATTTCTCACTCACTTCCTATACCGGCGGCCAGGGGTAAGGCATGCTGTCTTCGCGCGGACCGCGGAAAACCGGGTTGTTGATGATTTCAATCATCCTTTCCTTCAAAGCGCTCAGCTCGTCTTCTGTCAGATATTGCGCGAGCTCGAGCGTAAGTTCACCTTCCTGCTTCAGCAAACCAGACAACCGGCTGATATCAGCGATCAAATCGGGTTCTATCGGCTGGCCGATAAAATCCCAGATGACGGTGCGCAGCTTGTCTTCGGTATGAAAACACAGCGCCTGATCGATCAGCCAGATCTTGCCGTCGTCATCAAACAACAGATGACCGCCTTTGCGGTCAGCATTATTAATCAGTATATCAAAGACAGCCGTTTTTCTCAGGCTGGCACGTTCCGCGGGTGACATGGTGAAGAAATGATGGTTTGGATCATGCTCAATATATTCCTGCAACGATCCTTCGCCCAACGGTCCATCCTGGCGGTATAACGTCTTGGGGACGAGCTGCCAGCCCAGCACCTCACTCAGCAGGTAGGCAGCCACCTCGCGCTTGCCAAGCGTGCCCTCGGGAAAATCCCACAGAGGACGCTCGCCTTTCGCTGGTTTGTAAACGGCTTTGAGCTTCTTGCCCTGATGAGTCAGCTCGACCAGAAAAGTGTAATTGGAACCATAAAGAAACTGACCCTGCAGCTCAATCTCACCGTGCTGCAAGATCAGTAATATGTCGGTCATGGATCGTTCTATCCGCGAATCGCGTTATGCCTTTTTATGGCCATTTTTCTTGGGGCAGAAATGACCAGCCGGGTCCATGGGTTCACCGCATTGCGGACAGATTTGGCGCCCCTGAGCGATAACGGAGGTCGACCAGCGCGCGAAACTCAGCAGTTGGTCGCGGCTGCACATCACCGACACAGAACGCATCTCTTCCTCCTCGGGGCTATTGCCGAACAACAGCTCCTTGAGGTGCAAGCCGGCAAGATCAACCTCGGGGTCATACGACAAGCTGATTTCACCCACCCGAAAGGCAGGATCGACAGGAGGCAGAATGCGCATCTCATCCGGCGTGTATTGAGCGACTGCCGTGGGCAGCTCCGGATAACGGTCGGCGATGCCGGCAATAAGCTGCTCAATGCCGCCAGCCAGCGACGCGAGCTGACCTTTCTCGAGCACAAAGGTCATCACCTGGTCATGTTCAGCGAACTGAATATAGAAGACCCGATTGCCCGGCTTGCCCAGGGCATCCGCGGTCAGACGGGTGGCGGAGTAAATGTTGCTGTCCTCCGATGGCATGCTTATTTGCCGCCCGCGGCCTTGATCAACGCTTTGAAGATGCGCTGCATGTCCTCACGTTCGGGCAGCGCTTCGGGATGCCATTGCACACCGATGCCGAAGGGCAGGCTTTCTACCTCGATCGCCTCGACCAGACCATCAGAGGCGACACCAACGACCTTGAGCCCCTTGCCAACCTTCTCGACGCCCTGGTGGTGCAGGCTGTTGACGAATGTATCACCCGCGCCTAGGATGCCTGCCAGCTTGGAGCCGGCAGCAATGTTGACGGTATGGGGGGTGAGATCGCGCGGCGAGTCACCATAGCACGGGTGAAAGAGCCCGTCGGGGCGCTGGCTGGGCAGATCGGTGTAGAGCGTGCCGCCATGGACGATATTCAAAATCTGGAAACCGCGGCAGACACCCAGCACCGGTTTTTTCATTTTCAGGATCATTTTTGCCAGCGCGACATCGGTTTCATCGCGCATATTATCAACGCCGCCAATGGTCGCGTCCATTTGCTTCCCATAAACCGCGGGGTTGATATCACCACCGCCGGTCAGGATGACGCCATCCACTTTGCTGAGCATCTCCTTGTAACGCTCAGTTGGAACGCCTACCGGTAAAACCAGGGGGATCCCTCCGGCACGCACGACCGCGTTAGTGTAGGTGAGATTGACAATCGCGTGTGGATTTTCGACTCGGTCCCGATATGACGTAATTGCGATCACAGCCATTTTGAAACATTCCTCCAGGTCAACTAATGTTATTATCCGACAAAAAAGGACACAATCATTAATGATTGTATCCCTTCAGCGATCATTTTACCAGTCGGGCAAAATTTTAGAACTTTTGCTTCAGGCGGGCACGCTTACCAGTCAGTTCACGCAGGTAATTCAGGCGGGCGCGGCGAACCTGGCTGTGTCGCTCGACAACCACTTTGGCGACACGAGGTGAGCGGGTGAGGAAAATACGCTCAACGCCGATACCATTGGAGGCGACGCGGCGGACCGCGAAGGTCGAATTGACGCCGTTGTTGCGGGAATAAATGACGGTGCCTTTGAACTCCTGAATACGTTCGCGCTGGCCTTCCTTGATTTTCACGTGAACGCTGACAAGGTCACCAGGCAGGAGTTCTGGAACATTGGGATTTACAGGTGCTTCAACTGATTTGAGTAACTCGTCCATCTTGCGATCCTTACTTTTTTATCTTGTTTCACCGTCGGTTGCGGCGCGAAGGTGGATTATAACACGCTACATTGAAATAAAGAAGACTGAATTTGGAGCAAATTACCATCTCATTCCAGCTCATTTTTCAGGTTCTGCGCCAGCTTGAGCGTGATGCCGGCTACCTGCGTCAGCTCATCGAGGCTGGCATTGCGGATGCCCCCCACCGAGCCGAATTTTGCCAGCAATGCCCTGCGTTTGGCGGGACCAATGCCGGTCACACTATCCAGTTGTGACGCCAGCCCGAGCTTGCTGCGCTTGTTGCGGTGCGCGGTGATAGCGAAGCGGTGCGCTTCATCGCGGATGCGCTGGATCAGGTACAAGCCCTGTGAGTGACGCGGCAGGATAACTGGATCAGGTTTAGCCGGCAGGAACAGTTCCTCGTTCTCCTTCGCCAGTCCGGCGACAGGCACTTTGCCGAACAATTCAAACTCCTCCAGCACCTTGACCGCCCTGCTGAGCTGTCCCTTGCCGCCGTCAACCAGCAGCAGATCGGGCAGGATGGCGAAAGCCGGATCCTTTTTCTTGCCGACTTGCTCATCCGTGTCCAGGCTGGACTGCCAGCGCTTCAGGCGCCGCCGCAGAACCTCCTCCATGCTCGAGAAGTCATCCGGTCCTTCGACCGTCTTGATGTTGAAGCGCCGGTATTGTCCCTTTGCCGGCACGCCCTGTTCAAACACCACCATGCTGCCGACCGACGCCGTACCCTGGATATTCGAAATGTCATAGCATTCGATCTTGTTGGGCGGCTCAACCAGGTTGAGCGCGTCCTGTAATTCCCCCAGAGCGACACTTTGCTTGTTGGTATCCGCCTGCCATTGCGCGCGCAAGGCCTGCAGCGTTTCAGTGGCGTTGGTGGTCGCCATCTCGACCAGTTGGCGCGAATTGCCCCTGCGCGGCACACGCAGTTCGACCTTTTGCGAATTGCGCTTGTTCTTCAGCCAGGACTGGATCAGTTTGGCCTCTTCAATATCCGTCGGCAGCAGCACCTGATCCGGCACGGTGATCGCCTCGCTATAGAACTGCTTCAGGAACTCGCTGATGACTTCACTATCGTCAGCCTCTTCCGTACCTTCGAGGATGAAGTATTCGCGTCCAATCATCTTGCCGCTGCGGATGAAGAAAATCTGAACACAGGCCTCGCCATCTTCGCGCGCCACAGCGATGACATCCGAATCGCGGTCATCATCGGTGATCACCTTCTGCCGCTGAACCACGACCTCGATCGCTTTGATCTGGTCGCGGATGACTGCCGCCTTCTCAAACATCATGCCTTCTGCCGCTTCCGCCATTTCCTGCTCAAGCCGCCTGATGATCGGGTCGGTCTTGCCTTCCAGAAAATGGCACAGGTCATCGATCATCTGGCGGTATTCGTCTTTCGTCACGATGCCGATGCAGGGCGCACAGCAGAGCTTGATGTCATAGTACAAGCAGGCGCGCAAATCATGCCCGGTGATCTCACGGTCACAGGTCAGGTAGGGGAAAATGCGGCGCAAGAGATCCAGCGTGCGGTGAACAGCCCACATGCTGGTGTAAGGGCCAAAATAGCGCGAACCATCCTGCTCAACGTTGCGGGTGATGGTGACTTTGGGAAAAGGTGAAGCCCAATGGACTTTGATGTACGGATAGCGCTTGTCATCCTTGAGCAGGATGTTATAGCGCGGGCGGTAGCGCTTGATCAGGTTCATCTCCAGGATCAGCGCCTCGAGCTCCGAGTCGACCATGATCCATTCCAGGTCTACGATGTTACTGACAAGCTGCGTCGTTTTGATGTCCTTTTTCGTATTATTAAAGTAGGAACGTACCCGGTTGCGCAGGTTGATGGCTTTGCCAACATAGATCACCTGGCTCTCCTGGTTCTTCATGATGTAACAGCCAGGTTTGTCAGGAAGGGTCGCTAAAATGCCTTTGATCTGGTCACTCAGTTCCATGCTGCGATTGTATCATTCCAGCCTGGTGATTCCTTAACCTGTTGTTAATAGTTTTGAGAGCGGGATATGTTACAGTCTTTACTGGCATGCACCATGCTTATATCGAGGAGGAAAAATGAGTCTTTTTATTGATAAATCTGAACGCAGGCTTCACGCCTTGTGGCGGATTTTACTGTTTTTTATCCTGTTTCTCATCGGTAGTGTTGTTGCCGGAATGGTCTCGGGGTTGATCGCAACCGGGCTGGCATTTGCCTCCGGCACCCTGACAACTGAAGCCATGATGGACCCGGCAGCAATGCAAGCCGTAATCATGGAAACGCTGACCAAATCGCCATTAATGCTGGCTCTTACAACTCTTTTCTCAGGTCTTGTGACCATTGTGATCGTATTGTTCGCAGGACGGTTCATCGACAAGCGCAAGCTGAGCGATTTCGGTATCAGGATGGGGGGTAAATGGTGGCTGGAGTTCATCATTGGTCTGGCGCTCGGCGCGGTTCTGATGCTTTTTATCTTCCTGGTTGAACTCGCGGCAGGCTGGATCACCATCACCGGCACCTTCCAGGGAGCCAATGGCGCCTCATTCATCAGCGGTTTCATCGGCATGGCAATCGTGTTCCTGATGGTCGGCATCTATGAAGAGCTGATGACGCGTGGTTATCTGCTCGTGAACATGTCTGAAGGACTGCGCAAACTTAAGCTCTCGCCCAGAGCTGCCATTATTCTGGCGCTGGTCATCAGCAGCGCGATTTTTGGTATGCTGCACCTCAATAACCCGAATACCACCTGGATCTCGACGCTAAATCTCTCCATCGCCGGCATATTCCTTGGCCTTGGCATGGTACTGACCGGACGGCTGGGCTTGCCGATCGGTCTGCATATCACCTGGAATTTCTTCCAGGGTGTCGTCTTTGGCTTCCCCGTCAGCGGAACCACGCCGGCAGCAACGGTTATCGCCATCAAGCAGGGCGGCCCTGATCTCTGGACCGGCGGCGCTTTTGGTCCGGAAGCCGGTTTGCTCGGGCTGCTGGCGATGGCGATCGGCACGGTCATCATCATCGTTGCCGTCAAACTAATCAACAAGGATGCCGCAATAAAAGAATCCCTGGCTATCTATGAGCCAAGGACTCCTTTGATGGTGACTGAACCGGCGCAGCCGGTTGAAGAACAGCCCGCTGCCTAGACCAACGTCATGGCGCAGCCATCCGCGCGCGGATCGCTGCCAGCCCAGAAAACACCGTTTTCCGGGTCTCGCCAGATAATCTGACCGCGACCAAAGGTCGCCCGTGAGTAGCCGCTGACCGGCACGACCGGGTGACCTTTTTCTGCCAGCGCAGCCATGGTCTTCACCGGAATGCCTTCCTCCAGTTGAATCAATCCTTGCGGGTTGTTGGGCTGGATGCAGAAGCGCGGACGATCGAGCGCCGCCTGAGGATCCAATTGGTCATCGACCATACCAATGGTCACCTGCATATGCCCTTGCGGCTGCATGAAGCCGCCCATCACGCCATAGCTGGCATAAAGATCGCCGCTGTCGGCATAGGTTGCCATGGCCGGAATGATGGTGTGATACGGGCGTTTACCCGGCGCCAAGGCGTTCGGATGTTCAGGGTCAAGATTGAAGTTCGCACCCCGGTTCTGCAGGCTGAAACCAAATCCTTTCGGGACGATGCCCGAGCCAAAACCCATGTAGGTGCTGTTTATAAACGAACAGGCGTTACCTTCTGCGTCGGCTGCCGAGAGGTAAACGGTGTCGCTTTTGTAATTCGGGTCGCCATAGCCAAAACAGGCGCTCGCCTTGAGCGGGTCGATCATCGCGCGCCGCTGGTCACTATAGCTGTCGCTGAGCAGCGCGTCGACGGGCACGTGCACCAGCTCCGGATCGGTTACGTAACGACGCGCGTCCGCGAACGCCAGTCGCATGGCTTCGATCATCAGGTGCAGCCGTTCGGGTGACAACGCGTCCAGCGCATGCAGATCAAAGCCCTTCATAATATTGAGCGCCATCAGCGCCGCGATGCCCTGCCCGTTGGGCGGACATTCCCAAATGCGGATGCCATGATAATCGATCGAAATCGGATCCACCCAGCTCGTGGCATGCGCGGCCAGGTCTGCGTGGGTCAGCAAGCCGCCCGCTTCAGCAAGCGATGAGACGATCGCGTCAGCAGGCTGCCCTTCATAGAATGCCTTGCGTCCGCCTTCACTGATGATGCGCATGGTTTTCGCCAGCCCCGGATTGCGGAAGATCTCTCCCGCGTTCGGTCCGCGGCCATTGATGGTCATCTCCAGTCCATTATGGCTATGCGCAAGAATATTTTTCGCCGCAACCTGCCAGGAGTGCGCTGTCAGCGGCGCGACGGGGAACCCTCCTTCAGCCAGACGAATGGCGGGTTCAAGCACCTGCGCCATGGAAAGTTTGCCATATTTCTCGACAGCGTCACACCAGCCGGCACACGCGCCGGGCACCGTGACATTATAGGGATGGCGGTCCGGCAACCGGGCGATGCCCTCTTTTGCCAGCCGTTCGAGGCTCAGGGACGCGGCTGAGTGCCCTGAGGCATTCATGGCGAAGACCTGCTTCGTTTTCGCGTCATAGATCAGACAAAACGCGTCGCCGCCGAGGCCGGTCGAACCCGGTTCGGTAACATTCAGTCCAGCGGCTGTCGCGACCGCTGCGTCGATAGCATTACCGCCTTTGCGCAGTACTTCCAGTCCGCAGGCAACAGCCAGCGGCTGCGACGCTGCCACAGCGCCCTGCCTGCCGACGACCGGAGACCGGTGGGTAGAAAACTCTAACTGGTGATCCTTCATCATTCCTCTTTTCATCGATCCAAAACGCTGACCCCAGTCCCCTCGGTCACTTTTCCGACTTCCCACCAGGGCTGCCCGAGACGGCGCGCCTCATTGCGGAAAGTTTCAATATGGTCGGGCGGCACGCAGAGCAGCAATCCGCCGGATGTCTGCGGATCGAACAGCCGCAGCCGGCTGACCTCATCGATGGCGCCGTCAAATTCGACACGCGGCGCGTAATAGCTGTTGTTGTCAAAGGTCCCGCCCGGGAAGATCCAGTTGCTGGCGTAGGATTCGCTGCCAGCCAGGTGCGGGATCGCCTGCAGATTGAATTCCAGCCGCACTTCACTCGCTTCCGCAACCTCAAGCGCGTGACCCAGCAATCCGAATCCGGTCACGTCCGTGCCGCCGCGCACATGGCATTTGGTCGCGATCTGCGACGCGTGATGGTTCAGACGTTTCATCCAGTCCACGGCGGTGACCAGATCCTCTTCCTGAACTTTTTGTTGTTTGAGCGCGGTGGTGATACAGCCGAAACCCAACGGTTTAGTCAGCACCAGCACTTCATCAACGCTCGCGCCGCTCTTGGTGATGATCTTGTCCAGGTCAACGAACCCCAGCGCGACCAGACCAAATTTCGGCTCCTTATCCTGGACGGTATGTCCGCCCGCGATGATCACGCCGGCTTCAAGCGCCTTCTCCGCTCCGCCGCGCATGATCTCACTCAGGAAATCTACCGGCAGGTTAGGCGGCAAGGCTGCAATGTTGAGTGCCAGGAAGGGCTGACCGCCCATGGCATAGACATCGGACAGGCTGTTGGCAGCCGCGATGGCGCCATAGTCATAGGGGTTGTCGACAACCGGCGTGAAGAAATCCGTCGTCACCACCAGCCCGCGCGTGTCATCCAGCCGCCAGATTGCGGCATCGTCAGGCAGCTCCAGACCGGTCAGCAGATCGCTGATAGCAAGATGCTGGTAAAGCTCTTTCAATGGACGCAGAACCTGCGTCAGCGTCTCAGCGCGTAATTTGGACGCTCAACCAGCACAGTTTGAAAGGGAGGTCAGTCGAATTTGTTTGTCATCAGAATACAGGGTTTGAATATCCATGAACTTGATTATAGCTTGCCTCGAGGGAGGCAGGATAACAAGTTTGTGATTGGTCCTGACGTCCGGAATCCGCTCGAGAAGAAAGCCAGATTACAGCAGAAACAGACGCCGGGGCTACGGCGTCTGTCAATCTTAGATATTTGTTTAGCTCGTCTAAACTGAGCCTACTCGGTTGGTGCCGGCACCGGCACCGGTGCCTGATTATCCTGCAATTCGGGGAAGGGGAAGATGAATGGCGCATTGCTCGGCAGCAGCATGGTGCTGATGTTCGGCGCCAGCTTGGTGATGTACTGGTAGGTCAGCAGTTCAGGCTTGCCGGCAATCGCCGCGTTGATCAGCTCGAGCGCCTTGGCTTCAGCCTCCGCCTCGATCAGGCGGGCATTGGCGCGCGCCTGAGCCTCAATCACTTCAGCGTCCGCGCGACCCTGGGCGGTCTGCCGGGCTTGCTCCGCTTCCTGTTTACGCTGCTCGACGACAAAACGCGCCTGCTGGGCGGTTTGCTCGGCGATCTGTTTCTGCTCGACAGAGGCAGCGTACTCATCCGAGAAGGAGATGTTGCGCAGGACAAAGTCTGACATCACCAAACCATTTTCAGCCAGCTTCGCGCCCATCGCCGCCCGCATCACATCCACCAGTTCGGCACGCTTGGAGCTATAGACTTCTTCAACGCCATACTGCGAAACAGCGTCGCGGATCACGCCACGCGCCACCGGACGCACCAGGTCAGTCGAATAGCGATCCTGCCAGGTGATGTGTACCTGAACTACTTTACCTGGATCAACGCCGTAGATGATGGACGCATCCACCAGCACTTTCTGACCATCCGCCGTGCGGGCTTCAATCGAATCGTCACCCGCGTTCTGACCTTCAATCGGCGCGATGGACATGGTATAAGTCTGCTTCGAGACCGGATAGCGGATTACGGATTCCGCGAACGGGATGATCCAGCGCAAACCAGGCTGGAGCGCCTGCTCCCGGTAACCTTGCGGCGAGAAGGCGGAAATCACCACACCGCGTTCCTGCGGGTTGATGAAGACCAGACCAGCGCTGACGGCGCTCAGCACCACTGCCACAATCAAAGACCCCAGCACCATGCTGGTCGCGCCTTTGACAGGCTTCTGTTTGCCAACCCGGAAGATAATAAAAGCGACGATCGCGATGAACACGATCCAGCCGACCACTGCAATTCCACCTACTAACGTTGCGATATTCATCTTTTCCTCCGTATCGATAATGCGGTAATAGCAAGTAGATTATATCTATTTTCTCTACGGATTTCCTGCGCTTTAGTTCCGTTGTGGTATCATGCACGCATGAAAATCCTCGCCTTTTTTGCTCATCCTGATGATGAAACCATGCTGTGCGGCGGCACTCTGGCCGCGCTGGCCGAACAGGGACATGCTGTCCACATATTGCTGGCAACCCGCGGTGAAGGCGGAGAACTTGGCGATCCGCCGCTGGCAGCGGTTGAGCATCTTGGTGAGGTACGCGAGGCGGAAGCCCGTTGTGCAGCTCAGGCGCTCGGCAGCGCGACAATTAATTTTTTGCCTTACGTTGACCCGCGCATCGGTCCGGATGATACCCTGTATGCCTATGAATCTGACTTCGTGACGCTTGTCAGCGAGGTGGCAGGGTTTATCAAAACCTATGGTTGCGATGTGGTGCTGGGTCACGGCAGTAATGGCGAGTACGGACATCCGGCGCATCTGCTCTCACACGCCGCGGTCAAGGCGGCGGTCGAAAGCCTGCCCCCCGCAACCCGCCCGATCCTCTACACGGTTCAGGCAGCGTACGAAGGACACCCAAAGACCCGCGTCATGAACAAGGACGATGCGGCCCATCTGGTTCTCGACATCGCGCCTTACCTCGAAAAGAAGATTTCAGCCGCGCTGTGTCACACGACGCAGCACGCGCTCTTCATTCGCCGACCTTCTGAAGCTGCCGGCAGGCGCATGACTGTGAATGAAATTGTGATTGGTGAGGAAAGCCTGCACCGCGTCTTCCCGCCCTGGCAGGAAGGCGATCAGGATGAACTCTATACCACCCTTAAGTTTCTAGCCAGACCGATCCTCTAAAATTCGAGCCAGATAGTCACCGGACCATCATTGATGATCTCGACTTCCATGTAGGCGCCGAACTCACAGGTACCGACCTTGATGCCGCGCGCTTCCATTCCCTGACAGAAGTAATCGACCAGCGGTTTGGCAACATCAGGCGCGCCGGCATAAATAAACGAAGGGCGATTGCCTTTACGCGTATCGGCATAGAGCGTGAACTGCGAAACCACCAGCGCCTCACCGCCGATGTCAAGCAAGGAGAGGTTCATTTTGCCCTGGTCATCCTCGAAGATGCGTAACTGCACGATTTTCTGGATCATCTGATCAGCTTTGGCGCGGTCGTCTTCCTGACCCACGCCAAGCAAAATGACCAGTCCCTGACCGATCGCGGACTTAATTTGACCATCAATGGTGACACTGCCGCGTTTGACTCGCTGGATCAATGCGCGCATGAAACTCTCCTATCCCGGGCTAACAACCTGACAGATTAAAAATGTGAACCACTCTCTATGGCATGCCAATCGCGTCATAAACCTGGCGCATGGTCTCGGCCGCGATGACCCGGGCGCGTCTGGCACCATCGGCATAGACGTCCCAGACGTAATTGGGGTCCGCCTCGAGTTCCTTGCGGCGCGCGCGGAATGGCTCCAGGTGATCATTGAGCGCCTTTGCCATCAATTGCTTGCATTCCACGCAACCGATGCCGGCCTTACGGCATTGAGTGTTGACCATCTCGACCGTTTCAGACGGCGAGAAAATTTTATGAAATGCATAGACGTTGCAGACATCGGGATTGCCCGGGTCACTGCGGCGCAGCCTGGCCGGGTCAGTCTTCATCGTCATGACCCTCGCCAGCGTCTCTTCCGCCGTTCCAGCGAGCTCAATGTGATTGTTGAGGCTCTTGCTCATTTTGTATTCACCGTCGGTGCCAAGCACCTTGGGAACATTGGTCGCCTTCATCTGCGGTTCAACCAGCACACTGGTGTTATAGCGGTAGTTGAATGAGCGCACGGTTTCACGCGAGAATTCAAGATGCGGCGCCTGATCCACACCGACCGGCACGACATCCGCTTTATAGAGCAAAATGTCGGCTGCCATCAGCACCGGATAGCCAACCAATCCGAGGTTGACGTTATTCGGATTCTCGCGCACCTTATCCTTGAAGGTCGGCAAATCGGTCAGTTTCCCGAGCGGCGTCACCATGCTGAGAACGGTGAAGAGTTCAGTCACCTGCGGCACATGTGACTGGATGAAAACGATACTTTTCACCGGATCCATTCCCGCAGCAAGCCAGTCCAGACCCATCTCGTAGGTATTCCGTTTAAGGTCCTGGGTGGTCTCCATCGTCGTCAGGGCGTGCAGGTCAACCGCGCAGTAAATGCAGTCGTATTCCTCCTGCAAAGCGATGTAGTTTTTGATCGCGCCCAGATAGTTGCCCAGATGCTGCCGGCCTGTTGGTCTCGCGCCGGAGAAACAAATCCCTTTTTTCTGAGTCATGGCTGCCTTCTTTCGTTGTTTCGATGAAAATCGTTGTGTTTGAGTGTAAGATTATATCAAGGATTACCCACGCAATGACTACCGGCACAAGCCCGACAGCTTCAGCTCGTCCGCCACTGACCAAGCGCCTGTTCGATATCCTGGCGTCCGGCGCGGCGTTGCTGCTGCTCTCACCATTTCTGCTCATCATCGCGCTGCTGATCTTTATAAATGCCGGCTCGCCCGTCCTGTTCAGTCAGGTGCGCCCTGGCTATAAGGGCAAGCTCTTCAAGCTGTATAAATTTCGCAGCATGCGGAACGCGCTGGATGAGCACGGCACGCCCCTGCCTGACGCCAGGCGTCTCTTCGGGCTAGGCAGGTTCCTGCGCGCCACCAGTCTGGACGAACTGCCGGAACTCTACAATGTGTTGAGAGGTGAGATGAGCCTGGTCGGACCGCGCCCGTTGCTGGTGCAATACCTGACGCGCTATTCCGCCGAACAGACGCGCCGTCATGACATGCCGCCCGGTATCACCGGCTGGGCGCAGATCAACGGCCGCAACGCCATCAGTTGGCAGGATAAATTCGCGCTCGATGTCTGGTATGTCGATAACTGGAGCTTCCTGCTCGACCTGAAAATCATTTTTCTGACGATCGGCAAAATCCTCAAACGGGAAGGCATCAGCCAGCCCGGTGAGGCGACCGCGTCCGAATTTATGGGGAACGAGGAAGGGTAAGGTTATTCGCCAGGGACGATTTGCGGCAGCAGCAAGCCTGCCTTCAGATCAGCCAGCGCTTCATCCACCAGCCGCATGCGCGACTCGGGAAATAGCTCGGGGTTTGAATCCACCACTTTGATATTGGCGTTCGCCACCTGACCGCCGTTACCGGCACTGACCGCTGACCAGATCTCTTCCAGCGCCGCGGCCGAATCAAATTGCACAGTCGCCGCCCAGCGTTGTGTCACCTCGGGTGCGGGGCGAGGCACGTTGCCGGCGATGATCATGTTACGCTGTGCCAGATGGGCAGCCAGCTCCGGCGAATACGAGCCTGACGCGACGAACGCCATATAAACGACCGAACTCTGAATCGTATTGTCCAGGTCAAACCAGGCTGCCGGATCCGTTGCCTTTGGCGCGCGAACGATGAGTGGGAAACGGGTCATTGGGGCAAAGTAGCTGGTGCAGATGCCGCAGAAATATTTCGCGCCGGCGGTGAAGGCTGCCGAATCACGGCTGCCGGCTGGCTCATCGGGGGGGAAGACGCCGACGCTGCGCCAATCCGGTGCGGTCATGGCGGTGATCATGCCTCCGATAAAATACAACTGCTCCGGTTGCTGCTGGATGATGCTCAGGTTTGCGCCGGGGTTGAGCGCGGTGTCGGTCACGACGATGAACTGCGTCTGCGGATGGGCCGCCAGGGCGTCGGGCAGCCGGTCATTGCTTCCATAAAGCACAACGACCTGCCAGTCGGGTTGAATTTCGTCAGGGTTAAAGGCGGGCGATTCTACAAACTCGAGCGTCGCCTGCCCTGCCAGCTCCTGTGCCTTGGCTTTGAGCGCCTGGTAATCCGGATCAGCGGCGTCTGCCGGCGCCATCAGGATCAGCTTACCTTTGACCGGCACTGCTGTCGGCGGTTCAGGCGTTGGCACGGTGACGGTCTGCTCCTGGGCAGCGGGCGTATCCACAGCCGATGCCTGAGGTTTCGAGCATCCAGCCGCTACGGCTATCAGCAATAGCGTCATCAGCAGGAGCAGTCGATGATCATGGAGGAATTTGCGCATGGGCTAATTCTACCCCAGGCGGTGGAGGAAACCGCTGTATTATAATTGCGCTATGCCCTACCAAATGTTCAATTCAGCCTCGATCGCGCATGTTCACCTATCGGCGCGATGCCTGAAAGGCATGGCTGTTTAGCCTGACCCTTGTTATGAGTACCGAAGAAGATTATTCTCCAGAGCTGGATGGCAACCGCAATCGGGTGCCCGCGATCAGGAAAAGGCAGCGCAAGCACGCGCTTTCACCCATCAATTCCGAAAAAAAGGTGGAATTCATCCAGCGACTGGCGGCCAGCCTGACGCCATCCTTTGATTATTTTCTCTTCTCCCTGATCAGCGCGGTTCTCATCGCGGTCGCGCTGCATTTTGACACCAACCCTGTCCTGTATATCCTGGCCGTCATCAGCATCCCGTTCCTAGCGCCGCATATCGCGATTGGGATCACACCGGCTGTAGGGCTGCTAAAGTACTTTACCCGTACATTCGGCGCGGCCTTGCTGGGCAGCGCCATGGTCTTTGCCGTCACCTATCTGGCGGGATTCCTCGAGCAAAACTTAACCGGCACCGAGCTGACGTTCGCTCCATTGTTTACCCAGATGACCCCGCTGAACTTTCTGATTTTGAGCCTTGGCATCGTCTGGGTGATGGTCTCGCTCGTGAAAATGCCTGCGGAGAAACCTCTGGCTGCCGGCATGCTGATTGGGCTGGCGCTTTACCTGCCGATTGGTATCTCCGGCTTTGGCTTGGGATATGAACGCATGGACCTGTTCACATCCGGCATGATCGCCTATTGGGTCAACTTCGGCTGGATTTCCTTCCTGGGCATGCTAGTGCTGCTTTTCTATGGCGTCATCGCGCATTCGCGGTTCGGCATCCTGCTGGCAGTAATCCAGTTGTTCATTTTCCTGAGCATCGTCCTCGGCGCCGGCCTGATCAGCCTGGGCGATTTTTCGACGACCCTGACTGTGACTGCCACGCCTGAAGATACCCCCTTGCCCGTCGTTTTGACAGAGGTCACGCCGAGCGCGATGCCCATCAGCACCACCTCGGCCCCAACCGCTGGCATGACCAGCACGCACGTGCCGACCCAGACAGCGACCCGTGCGGCGCACACACCCACACCTACCAACACGCTCATCCCCAGCCAGACACCGACCGTGACATTCACACCCAAGCCGACACAATTCTTCGCCGCCATTCTGGTCAAAGGCTCAAACGGTGCGGTCATCCGCGAAGGTCCGAGTTATGATTCACCAATCGTCAAAACTTTGCTGAACGGCGTTCTGGTTGAGATTCTTCCCGGCGCGGAGAACCGTACCGCTGATGACTGGGTCAAGGTCAGGACGAATGAGATGGTCGAAGGCTGGATCCTGCTTTCATTGCTGGACACGGAATAAGATGAAACAACACCCTGATACGTACATCCCATCCAAGGAGTAAGAATGCCCATACATTTCGGAACTGACGGTTGGCGGGCGGTTATCTCGGACACTTTTACCTTCGCGAATTTGCGTCTTGTCACGCAGGCGGTCGCGGATATGTTTAAATCACTGGTGGTTAAGAACGGCAACAATGGCCAAACGAACAAGATCGTCGTCGGCTATGACACCCGTTTCCTCTCAGACCGCTATGCCATCGATGTCGCCCGCGTCCTGGCGGGCAACGGATTCAGCGTGCTGCTCTCGACATCAGATTCGCCCACGCCGGTGATCTCTTACGCGGTTAAAGCCAATGGCGCGCTGGGCGGCGTGATGATCACCGCCTCACACAACGCGCCGCGTTACAACGGCGTCAAGCTGAAATCCGCGGATGGCGCCTCGGCGTCACCCGAGATTTGCCGTCGGGTCGAGGTGTACCTGAATGACAATGAACAGCAGGGACGCGGTCCCAACCTGATGGATTTTGAACTGGCGAAGCAAATGGATCGCATCGAACGCTTCAACCCCATCCCCGCTTACACCGAACATATCCGCAACCTGATCGATTTTGACATTATCGCCGAGGGCAAAGGCAGGGTGGTGGTCGATTCGATGTACGGCAGCGGGCGGGGCGTCATCAAGGCGCTGCTGCAGGGCACCGGTTATGAAGTGCAGGAGATCCGCGCCGAAGCCAACCCTGGCTTTGGCGGCGTGCACCCTGAGCCGATCGGGCGTTACCTGCGCGCGCTTGCCGGCGCGATCAGCACCGGGCTGGGCGATTATGGTCTGGCGACGGACGGAGACGCTGACCGCATCGGCGCCATGGATGAGAAATGCAATTTCGTTGACCCGCATAAAATCATGGCGCTCTCGCTGAAATATCTGGTGGAGAAACGCGGCATGTCCGGTTCAGTCGTGCGCACGGTTTCTACCACGCGTATGATCGACCGGCTGGCAAACAAATATCAGTTACCGCTCTATGAAACGCCGGTAGGGTTCAATCACATCGCCGACCTGATGCTGAAGGATAACGTGCTGATTGGCGGCGAGGAGTCCGGCGGGATCTCTTTCAAGGGTCATATCCCGGAAGGCGACGGCATTCTGATGGGGCTGCTGCTGGTCGAGATGGTCGCCAGCTCCGGCGCGAGCCTGCATGAGCTGGTGGAAGACCTGCTGGCGGAGGTCGGCCCGGTCTTCTATGACCGCTCTGATTTGCGCCTCAAACGCCCGGTCGAAAAGGCTGCCATGGTCAAACGCCTGCATGACGAGGCGCCAGCTTCCATTGGCACGGAGCGGGTGATCCAGGTCGATCAGACCGATGGGGTCAAGTACATCCTGGCGGACGACTCCTGGCTGCTGATCCGTCCTTCGGGCACCGAACCGGTGCTGCGCGTTTACGCTGAAGGCCGCTCGCAGGAGATGGTCAAAGCCATGCTGGCTTACGGAGAAAGCATCGCCGCCGCGGTATCGTAGCTGGTTCAGGCAATACAACATATGGCGATAGCCAGCAAATGCTGGCTATCTTTTTTATCTCTTCGTTATCGATTAAAGACGGGGATGTTCGAGAAAATCGTCAGCAGCAGACAGCCTGCCAGACAGGTGATCATGATCGCCAGGACAACTGCCAGGACGATGAACACCGTATTGCCCGAGCGGGTTGGCACCTTAATCTCGGTCGTGAAGGCTTGCGCCTCCTGCTGTTGCTCGAGAACGTCGAATGGGTTGTCGCTCAATTGTCCTGCTCCCGGCTGCTGATGATCTCGAGATTTTGTAACGGGATCTGAACCAAGGATTCGTCGTCGAATCGCAGCAAGGCAACCGGCACTTTGCCGGCATAATGCAGATAGGCGGACGGATCAATCTCGATAATTGTGCCCATCTGTCCCAGATAGGGCCGGCTGATGACCTTGACTTGCTGACCAACGGCAAACGTTTCTTCGACCGGCTGGTCAAAGTTCTCGAGCTGCCGCTGGACGAGCGCCACAGGCTGCTGTTGCAGGTGGTGATGATACGGCAGCGCCAGCAGATAGCATGGCATGGTGGCAACGGATTCCAGCACGCGATAAGCGGTGGAATTCATCGCCTGCGCGCCAAAACCGTCAACGAGCATCAAGGGGTAAGGCCAGGCATTGATCTCACCCAGCAGCCGGGAGGACACCCCGCCGCTGATGATGCCTTTGACTCCGCTGGCTGCCAGCCAACGGAAAGTCTCAGCATCCTGAATGCTGCCGGTCACGACGATTCGGTTCTGCAACGCTGCCTGCAGTTCAGCAGTCTGCCGCAGAGGTTCATTCGCCAGCATATGCAGCACGCCAAATCCCATGCGATTATTCCCCCAGATGCCATCGACGACCGCGCCATTGAGCTCGAGAATCACCCCGCGCTCAGGGACGATCTGCCGCACCAGTCCGGGCATGCCGGCAACCAGGTCGCGGCGCGGACTTTCGACTTCAATCATCACCTGACCGCCGCCAATTGCTACGATCTTACCGCTCACCGGCGACCGGATGACGCCTTTGAACATCGAACCGCGCTGCGCGAGGATGTCATCCTTTTCGATCTGCTCGCCGACCTTCCAGTCCACGAAGTCAGCCGTGGGAATCTCCCGGCTCATGCCCAGCATGCGGCCAACATCGATCACCTTATGAGAGACCGCGACCGGTTCATCGGCCAGGATTGTGTCCGAGGATACATAATCGCCCAGATGCACCAGGATGCGCCCTTCCCGCTCCTGCAGGCGCGGCACCTGCACTACCGCCGCTGTGGAATAGCGTGCCTGCCGGACAGGGGCGCTCACTTTTCACCTTCTTTCATGCTATCCTGACCCACTTCAAGCTCCAGTTCCCGGCGCCAGCGCATGAACTGCAATAAACGTTCAGATTTATCTGCCGGCAACGTGATTGGACGGGGGCGCAGATCAAGCAAGCCGCCGAAAACGCCGCCCGTGACTTTGATGTCAGCCTCGCGAGTCTTTCGATGGACATCCAGCCAGTTCTCCCCCAGCGTTTGCAGTTTGATCCGCACCGGTTCACCTGGCTGGATGGGCAGTTTCTGCAAACTGCCTGCCTTTCCCTGCAGCGTTTTGAATTCACCATTGAGATATTCGACCCGTACCTTGACCGCGGTGCTGTTATTCTGGCCGTGACAATTGAGCGCGATGATCGGTCCCGTGCTGAGCATGGCGTTGCTGCCGAGCACCTGAACCGGCAGTTGGGTATTGATGCCCGCGATAGCGCCAAGTGCCGGCAGCAAGGTGTGCTGGTCAAAAATGAATTGCGTCAGACCAATCGGCTGGATGCCATTCAGCGCGGTCAGCAGGTTGGTGTAAAGATCGGATGATTCACCCCAGTCCATGCCGGAAATGAAAATCGGATCACAATTGTAGAAGGCGTCGTCATACTCAGCGTTGACAGCCTGCCACACCTGTTCAAGATGCAGCCGCAGACCAGACTGACCGATCGCGTAGGCTGTCTCATCCAGCGCCAGAGACGCGGGATAGAGCGCCCTTTGATGGATGGTGTCGCTGACGACATCTTCGCCGACTTCGACCGGCAGCCAGCCCTGCAGACTGGCTAATGCCTTCTCATCCAGCGGATCATTTGCAAATATCTTTGCCATGCCGGCGTCAAACTGTCTGGTGATCAGGTCACCTTCGACCGCCATGGCTGCCAGCGTTTCTTCCTGCCCCAGCAACAGCCCCGCGACACCTTTGACAGGGTCGTAAATCTTGCTCAGATACCTGATCATCACACCAAAATTGCGGATGCTGGGACTGACGTGCTCAGAGACCGCGCGATTGAGCTGTTTGAGCCCTCCCACCTGGCGCAGGTTGAATTCATGGGCAAGGTCGGTCAGCAGCAGGCTGGCAGGCATCAGGTTTCTACTGCCTGGCGCGGGATTCAGATTGGGGGCAACCTTTGTCCTGGTCCACTTCTGCAACACTTCAACCACGCGCTGAGCGAGCCGGTTATTGCCGGCATAGATCACCTGCGCGCGGTCGTACTCTGGCAACAGGCGGTTCAGCAGCAGTACCAGCTCGACATGCCGCGCGACGGATTGGAGCGCGCCGTCATCATAACCGCCGGTCAGCAGCAGGACATCCGGCTTGTGATGCAGCATGGTATCGACTTGTTCCTGGAGCGGACGGTCATCTGCCAGGGTTATGATCTGAACTGTCTTCGCCTGGCTCGAGTGCACCAACCGCTGGGCATTCTCAATATCAAGATTTTCAAGCAGCCCGATCAATCCCACCGTCAGCTTTTCAGCGGCAGTGTAAGTCGCGACCAGTTTATCCACCCCATTGCCTTCGTTATCCAGAGGCAGGATCAGCCGGGAATTCTCATCGAGTAACCGCCGTTCCGTCCTGGCCTGCAAATCCAGCAAGGCTTGCAGAACGCCTTCATTGACATTGCTCTCAGGCATCGGTGACGCGGTGATTGCCGTTCCCGCCCTCACAAACTGATATCTGCCTTCCACGATTTCAAAAAGGAGCGCGCGCGTTCTAGTGCTCTCAATATCGATCGCCAGGACTGCCCGGTCGGGATTGATTTCCTTCAGCGTGTCCCTCATGGCTAGAACAATCCCGTCAGCATTTCTCTGATGAAATCCAGCCTGTCGATCAACGCTGTCAGCGTGGTCAGGAGGATGCCGGCATAGACGGCTCCCAGGGTCAGGCCAATGAATATCTGACCGAAAGCGGATGTGGAACGCAGCCAAAATGGCTGCCTGGCATTTTTATTGGTACCAGAAAATGTGTATTGAAAATAGATAATACTGGCCAGCGTCCCGAGGAAGATGATCAAAGCGCCAGCGAGCCAGAGATAATTCAGCGCGCCATTTGCCTCCACCAGTTTTTCCGGCGAGAACAATTGCCAGACCGCTTTGATCTGCGGCATCAGGGTACCCAGCAATGCGCCGCCGGCTGCCAATGACGCGCCAATCCCGAGCAGATAGGCCAGCGGCAGGCTGCCCAGCCGGCTGAGCTGCGGATACTTCTTCACGGTCAGCAACAGCGCCAGGGAGATCGGAATAATAGTCATCGCGATCTGGGTCGGCGAACCGCGCACGTAGGGCATCAGCAGGCGCGGCAACAGCACCTGATAGTAGACCAGCACCAGCAAATACCCTGCAGCGATACCAATGAAGGCATAGGCTGCCAGACGAAAGAGCGGGTTGTCGCCAAACGCGTAGCTGAGCACCATCAGGGTCAGCAGCAAACCAGCCAGCAGCCACAGTGAGTCAAACACCTGCGTCACGGCTGCTGTCCTTTTTCATGTTCATTGCCGCCTGAGGCGATAATCTGCAGCAGGACGCCCAGCCCAAAGAGCAGGACGATGGCGACCGCGCCGGAATAATAGGCTGTCATAGCGGTCGTGTGTGTCGGGTTGAGTTCAACTGCCTTCGTGAACATGAGCCCGTCATTAACGCCCGCGAGCAGCCCCTTGATCTGACCCGAATCGACGTAGGGTCGCAATAGCGGTGCCGCCTGAGCCGTAGAGATGACCAGCACAGGCACGTTGGTGATCTCAGGCGTTACCTGCTCGAGCCAGGGCTGCACGCTTTCGAAGCGGTCGGTCAGCAGGATTACCGCAGCGAACTGGTTGATACTGCTTACCCGCAGATCCTCACGCAGGATGGCGAGACTGTCTTCGCGGCGGTAGTTGTCATTGAAGCCGCTTTTGACCGCTGAGTCCAGGTCGCGCGACAAGGCCTGCAATGACGCCAACCCGCCGGGCAGATAGCCCAGATTGATCAACTGCTTGCTGAAAGCATACCCCGCGGCGACTTCCTTGTCATAAGCCGCCAGGTCAACCCAGGCTTCATTTGCCAGGTTCTCAGCCAGGACAGGACCAGCCGGATTGGTCGAAACCATCGTCAGGTAGTTGCCATTGGTCATCAGGTGCTGCAGGACCGGCGAAGCGGCGCTGCCTATCTCGGAAGCGTAAGCCGGGTCAAATTCAAACGCGAGCAGCAACGGTGCGTCGGCCGGGATTTTCCCGAGGATGCTGACGAACGCCGAACCCGAATTTGCCGGCGCAAGGTATGCGACAGGTGCCAACGGTTTGCCGAATTGCAATTGATAAAGCAGCAAGAGCACAAATGCAATGGCAGCGACCGCTCGAATCCACCGCAAACGCAAGCTTGGTTTTTCGGGTGTCAGTAAACTCTTTATCGTGGTGTCCCTCAGCAAGGAATCCAGCAATTGGGACTGTGTTTTTTCGCGATCGGTCAGATTGAGCTGGCCGATGCTGAGGACTTTGGTCGCGAAGAGGCTCGTCAACGGATCGGGCGGCGATGTCTCTCGCGCGTTATCTGGCGGAGGTTCAGGCGCTTCTGATAGAGGCGCTTCCGGAACTTCAACCGCGTCCTCTGGCCGCGATTCAGGAATATCCATGGCAGGCGGGACTGTACTGACAACTGAATCATCCGCTTGCTCTTCAGGCTGTTCTTCGCTATTGTCCTCCGCAGGCTGATCTTGCTCAGATTGAGGTGCGTCCGGCTCTAGATCCTGAGGCTCAGAATCCACAAGAATAGCTGGTTCGGATGCGGCTTCATTTACTGCATCAGGCTCTGTCCCCGGTGGCGCGGGCGAACTGGTCGACGGCTGTGACTCAGCATCAACCGCGTCGCCCTCCTGGCTGGTTTCGCCTGATTCCACAGGCTGAGCTTGTTGGTTTTCCTGGCTGGCTCCTGCGGCAGAATCACTGCTGCCCGCCTCCGCCTTCCCGGCTGGCGCCGGCTCTGGTTTCTTGCCGCTAAAGAAATCACGGATACGCTGACCAAGCGAGCGCTTCACCGGGGCAGGCGGCACTTCCTCAACGGCTGCCACATCTGGGGCGGCAGCGACTACGGGCGCTTCAGTTTCCGCAGCTTTCTCCTCCCCCGCATCTGCGGAGGCATCCGGAATCACTGGAGCATCTGCCGGTGCTTCAGGTGCTAAATCTATCGCGGGTTCAGCGCTTGTTTCAGCCATTTCGGCAACAGCACCTTCGACCTCGGCAACGAGTTGATCGGATGTATCCGCTTCAGGCTGCAACGGGAACTCACCGCGCTCACGCCGGCGCAGCTCCGCCAGAAACTGGTCATAGCGGCTGTCGGCTTCAGCAGGCGGGACGAAGACACCCGCGGGCGGCCCGTCCAGCTTGTCCTTCGATACGATTTGTTTGATGGTCTCAGAGGCGCTGCCGGTCTCCTGTGTTTCCACCGCTTCCTTCTCGCGCTCGGCAAAGAGGCTGCTGTAAACACCCTGAGCGTCTTCCTTCTGACTGCGTTCCCTGATGCGCTGCAGCCACTCCGGCGTCTTGTCAGGTTCAGGCAGCTCCGGCTTCTCAGGATGCGGCGCAGGCTGGTCGGGATTGCCGCTGATTTCGACGCTCTCGCCGTAGCGTTCGCGCAGGTCATGCAGCCAATCCGGGTCGCCATCGCTGCCGGCAGGCGTCTCACCCTTAGGTGACGGTTTAATCTCTGCCTGACAAAATTGACAGGTTATCGCATCTTCAGGTATTTCTTTTCCACAGTTTGGACAGAATATTGTATTCATGATCATTTCCCCAGATATGGTTGATCTTGGCCCAGGAGCATCCTCAAGCCTGTCACGACAGTCGCGACCGCGACGCCGATAATCAGGCCGCGGGCGCCAGCGGCAGGCAGCCATTGCAAGAAAGTTATCACTTTATCGACCAGCGGATGTTGAAAGAAGTGAGACACCAGACCCGTATAGAGCAGCAGATAGACCACGACGCTGATGCCAAACGTGAGTGACAGCGGGTTCATGAAACGGTGCATGAAGGAAAAGCCGGCAGCGACCAGGCCAAACAGCAGGACTGCCAGCAAACTGGTCTCGAGCGGTCGCAGCAGATTGAGCACAATGTTCTGGAATCTCGGGTCGGAAGGCGAATAATACAATCCAAGCGCGACGGTGCCAGCAAACGCGATCAGCGTGACCAAACTATAGAAGTCATGCCCCTCACCGGTCGCGGAAAGCTTTTTCCAGTGGAGGGACAGCAGGTTGACAATCCCCACGATCAGCACAATACCAAACAGGGTGATCGCCCAGTCCAGCAGCAGGTTGCGTGTCGTATTCAACACCCAATTGCGCGGGAAGAAGTAACCGAGCAAAACAATAAATCCCGGTATCGCCGCCATCAGGACGACTGCTGAGCGTCTGCTTTTCATTTCGCCACCATCATGACTGCCAGCAGCTGCGCCAGAACGCCGGCACAAATGGCAAAGATAACCACCCAGCGCAAGGTATCCAGCACTCTCGGGATGCGCCTGACTGATGGCTTGTCAGAGAAGTAAGCGGGGACCGCAAAGATCTCCTCGGCGAGCAAGGGTGAGGTTGCCGCCGCCAGCATCACCGCCTGCCCGGTCAGGTTGGAACTCGCCGCGACGCTGGTTGATTTGTCACCAGCGAGTTGCAGCGGGTAAATACCTTCTGGGCCATAATCGCCCAGAAGCAGGACTGTCCTGACGTCATCGCTCTTTTGTTGTAAACCAGCGCCAAGCGCGTACGAGAACGGACTGACACCCGCCAGCCGGCTGACCGCCGGGTGATAAAGGCTGTTCTGCTGGCGTGAACGCGCGATCGCGCGTGCCAAATCCTGACCGATCAACGTATTGACCGGATCAACGGCGGTCAGGATTGCCGGCTTGTCGCTGGAGATACTGAGCTGCTGCAGCTTGCGGTAGGTTTCATAATTCGCCAGCGCGGGGGCGTTGCTGGCTGAGAAAATCATCCCGTTTCCGATGCCGAGGTGGATGCGCTTGCCGCTTTCGATGCTGTCCGCCATAGCGTTACGCAGCGTATCGATGGCGTTCAGAGTACGATAACGGGGTTGTTTCTCCGCTTTCGCAGGCAGTAAGGTCAGGACCGCGACGAGGACAAGGAATAGCGCCGCAAGCAGGAGCTCAGGAGAGGGCATGGCACTCCTTCGCGTACTGCAGCGCGGGAAAATGGCGCATATTTTTTTGAAGAATGTGACTGGGAATCTGCTTCCGGATGGGCGGGTAGATTTCAGCGACAATCACAGAAGCCCCGTTAATTTCAGCGAGAGAAGGCTTGGCTGCTGTCCATCCTGATGCCATTTGGTTAGTATAGCATGAAACATTCTGCCATCAGGCAGCCTGCCAGATTGTGAACCGGGCAGGTTTTCCCAGGTACGCCGCAAGCGCTTGCGACAGCGCTTTTTCATCTGGCCAGAAGGTATCCAGTTGTGATTGGTAGGCTGCCATCGCGCTGGCCCAGGCACTGACGCAGGTAGGTGACAGGGATTGATTATAGGCTGACAAGCCTGTGGTTCGCTCCCCGATCTCCTCCGGATGGCGCATGCCGTAAGGCAGATCGGCGTAATAATAAAGCCGGCCAGCCAACCGCTCGCCAACCCGTCTTACCAGCCTGTGATCGACATGGTTTCCAACGCCGAGCGGCAGCACAACGTTAGCGGACACCGGCAGAGCGGCGGACAGTACCGCGTGTATCTCACCAGCCAGCCTGGACTCGAATGGCGTCCGCGGGTCGAAGAGGTCCGCGTCTTGCCTGACCATCCATTTGCGCTGGTGCTTGCGATAGATCACATCCGGCCAGTCAAAATGTCTGCAGGTCACGCCCAACAACGCAGAAGCCGTTATATCCTCGTCCCGCCTGACAGCCGCTGATCCATCAGGCGTGCCCCAGCGCTGGTGCAATTGGCGCGCGTATAGGGATATTTTCTCGACCTGCGCATCGCCGGCAAATATCGTCCAGACTTCCACGTGAGCGCCCGATTTAACCTGCCGGCAAATCAGCCCGCTGCAGGAATAAATGGCGTCATCCAGATGCGGTGAAAGATAAACCCAGGTTTCCTTCATCTCACTCTTTCACTTTCTCAAGAATGCTGGTGGTAAAGGCTGTCGCGGGATCAATCGGCTTCATCGAGTCATACTGTTCAAGATATGCTGCCAGCGCCTGCCACTGGTCCAGGGTTTGCCAGCCGGCACCGCCTTCCTGCGCCGCTCCGACGTGCAGATCTTTCAGCTCTGTCTCCAGCATAAAGCGCATGTGGTCGGGGTCGGTTTCCGGTCCGGCGTATTTCATCACGATCCCGACAGCTTCGTCCAGATGCTGCTCTGCGTACCGGATGCCCCTCAATGCCGCCCTGAGAAAACGCGTCAGCGCCTCCTGCTTGGCAGCCAGGGTCGCGTCGCTGGTGACATAAGTCAATCCCAGTGTGGGGATGCCATCGTCAGCCGGATCCCACATCGTCAGCTCAAACCCCCACTTGTTCAGCAGATAGGGTTCGTTTGATTTGAACAACGGATAAAGGTCCACGACGCCTTCGGAAAGCAGGCGCGGGTCAAAACCTACGTTGACAATATCGAGCTGATTTTCCTGAATGCCATGTTTGGCGAGCATCGCCAGCAGCTCGGGTGATACCGTACCCTTGTAGCCCACCGTGTGACCGACCCAATCGGCTGGTGTGCGCATGCCGCTGGATGCCAGCGCCGCGAATGCCTGCTGCCCTTTCTGTCCGATCAGGGCGAACGCGACGAGCGGCAGCCCCGGGTCAGCCCGGCGTTTGAGCAGCACAGCCGCGTCCTGCGTCGTCACATCAACCTTGCCGGCGACCGTCAATTGCAGATGCTGCCCGGTGCCCGGTGAATGCTGGATCGTGACCTTGACTTTTTCTTCCGCGAAGAAACCTTTTTCCTGAGCAACATACACCCCGACAAAAGGCAGGTTTGCCTGCGGCTTATAGCCTTCCATGAAGACGATCGCAGGCTCAGGCTCCGAGGTAGCAGCCGGGGCGACACAGCCAGCGAAGGAGAGAAAAATCACGAGTACCAAGAACCGCTTCAACCATCTACCTGTCATGGACTTCTTCCTGTCTCAACCAGAATAATTTCTTCTTCTCGAAATAATCCGTCAACCAATAAATCAGCATGCCGCCGGCTGCGAGGACGAAAATCGCGCCGAACAGGTAGGGCAAGTTGAGGTTGGTGTATGCCAGCCACATGATCCTGCCGAGTCCGCCTGACGCGCCGGTCCACTCGGCCACGACGGATCCAATCAGCGCCAGCGGCGCGCAAATCTTCAGCGCGGCGAAGACATAGGACAACGCCGCCGGCAGGCGCAGGTTGCGGAATATCTCTTTCTCTCCCAGTCCCCAGGCGCGGAACAGGTCGAGCAGTGCCGGATCCACGCGGTTGAAGCCAACGATCAGATTGACCAGCGCCGGGAAAAAAGTCAGCAGCGCGGTGATGATCACCTTCGGCAGATAGCCGTAACCCAGCCAGATGGTCAGCAACGGCGCGATCGCGACCATGGGCGTGGATTTGATAAAAATGGCCAGGGTCATGATGCCGCCTTCAAAATCCGGGTGGAAGGAAAGCAGACCAGCCAGGAGGAAGCTGAATGCCAACCCGATCAGCAAACCAAGCAGCGCCTGACCGAAAGTGATCAGGCTGGCCTGGGCATAAAACGGCAAGTTTCCTGCGAGCGTCCGCAACACGACAAGAGGCGAGGGCAGAATATAGACCGGTGTTTTGAAAACGGTGACGCCAATCTGCCAGAGGATCAGCAAACCAGCCGTCATCAACCAGGCAATTAAGGCGTATTTGTTCACCTTCATCAGCGGCTCCCGTTCATCCCAAGCGCCTGCCTGACCATTTGCACTGACTGATAAAACGCCGGGTGTCCCTCTTTGCGAGCCTCTGGGTCAGTTTGCAGGTAATCCAGCACAATTTTGCCCGGCCTGGGGCTCAGCACGATGATCCTGTCAGCCAGCTTGACCGCCTCGGCGATATGATGCGTGACCCACAGCACCGTGGATTGGCGCTCCTGCCACAGGCGCAGAAATGCCGCGGTGATCTGTTCGCGTGTCAGTTCATCGAGCGCGGAGAATGGCTCATCCATCAGCCAGACACGCGAGTTCAGAAGCAGCAGCCTGGCCAGTGCCAGACGCTGCTGCATACCGCCCGAGAGCTGATGCGGATGAAGAGAGGCATACTCAGCCAGCTCCAGCATGGACAAGGCAGTAGCATCGCTCAATACCGAGTGAAATTCGGCGGGCTGTAATTTGCGGACAAGTAACAGATTTTCGCTGACACTCAGCCAGGGCAGCAGCGCCGGTTTTTGCGCCATCCAGGACAGCCAGCGCTGACTGACGGCTTGTTCGACCCCCTGGCCATGGATAAGCGCCGTCCCTTCTGAAGGCGAGATCAGGCCAGCCAGGATGCGCAGCAGCGTTGACTTGCCGCAGCCGGATTGCCCAACAATCGCGACAAACTGACCCTGCTGAATATCCAGACTGATATCTTCCAGGGCAGATAAGCGTTGCGGCCCGCCATAGGCGTGCCCGAGATGATCCAGCGCGATTGCGGTTTCAGTCATCGCCCTCGCTGCCTTATAATCCGGTCTGCCCGATCAGATTGTCCGGCGTGATGTACACCAGCCGGCCGATCTTCAATCCATCCGATTGGTCGATGACAGCCGGGTAAGCTTCCGCGAAATACCTGAGCGCGCGCTCAAAAGCGGCTGAACCAGCGGCTGCCTCGCCAGTGACCTGTCCGCGGGCGATCACACGCCGGTATGGATACCAGTGTTCATCGATGGTCAGCGAAACGGCCGGATTGCTGCGCGTATGTTCGACCCACTGCGACCCGGGAATAACGGGCACAGCAAAGCGCTTGCCATCCCATTGCTGCCAGACAGGGATCACGTGAGGCGTCCCATCCGGGCGGACGCAGGCTAGTCGGGCTGTCAGCGGCAGCTTCAGAAAATCGGCAATCTCCTCGGCGCTCAATTGCTTCAGCGGCAACGCGGTGCTGCCGCGTTCAAATGGCGCGTACGCTCTCGCGCCAGCCAGCAGGGAGACGTTTGCCGCCAGCAATTTCAACGCGCTTCCCAGCTCAACAGAGTCTGGCTGCTCGGAATTCGCTCGCGGCTCTAACAATAACAGCGCGAAACTCTGTGATGAAGCTGAAGTGGTGACGGGCACCGCCAGGGCGGAAAAGTCGGGATACGCAACGGACAGGTAGCCGCGTTCGACCAGCGCGGGGTCAGGATTATCGCTGAACAACAGGTCGCCTGCGCCTTCTGCGGGGAGCAATTCGCCCGGTTCGAAGGCAACCCTGACGCGTGCTGAACCGGCACGCGCGGCGTGTACCAGCCAGTTCGCGCCAAGCGCGGAAACCAGCAGCAGCGTGTACGCATCTAATGCATGGCTTTCGGCTTTTTCGAAAGCCGCGATCAAGGCGTGCGGTCCTGTCACGGACGTTGCGTTCAGAAACTGCATGCGCAGGCCGGCATAATACTTGCCGCGCCTCTCGGGCTGGCGAATGTAGCCAAGCCGCTTCAACTCAGCCAACAACGCGAACAGACTGCTATTCGAGAGCTGTAAATGGGATTGTATGTCGACCGAACTCAGGCCGTCATCAGCCTGCTGCAATAACTCCAACAGACGCAAGCCGTGCGATAACGTGGAAGACGATGCAATGCTTTTCATCGTATTCCATTATAGCAAACTATACTTTATTAGACTGGATTATGGTCTAAATAGACTTCTGCCGTTTGCCCAGCGTAGAAAGCGCCAGACCAAGGAGGATGACAGCAATGATCAGGATGGCAGGCAGCAGCCAGTCAGGTTTGGCCTGCGGCTGGATATCGGGCTTAAGACCCGTTTCAAGCACCAGCGCGTTGAAAGCCTGAACCGAGTCATCTTTCACCAGCGCGACGTTACCCGACCGCAAGTCAGACTGACGCTCGGGTGTCATCAGGAGCTTGACCGCGGTGCTGATCGCCTCAGGTTCGGGCCCCAGTACGGTCAGCAGCGTCTTCAGAACAGCCGTGTTCGACTGCGACAATTCCATGTAGGTTGGCAGATCCCCGGCGGCAATGAGCGTGCCCTCCGGCAGTTGCTCCGGACGCTGCGGTAAGCCTTGCGCGTCCAGAGGCAATGGCAGGACAGGCGCCAGCGCGCCGGTGACCCGTTCATCCGGGAGGGTCGCGAGCACCAGCAGGTTACCGCCAGCCTCGACCAGCGCCGGCAATTCCGCTACATCCCTGACCTTGAACATACTGCCGCCAACGCTATTCAGCCCCAGCGCGCCAGCCAGCTCACCGACAGCCGTCCACAGGCTTTTCTCACGAAGCGGAAAAACGATTTGTGTTTTTGCAAGCGTCTCGGAGTTGAACGGCTGGGCAAATTGGTCCAGTCCAACTTTCGTGACCGGCTGGACAAACTGGTAGTTGATGGGCAAATGCAACTGTGAATCAGCGCTGATCCTGAGGTTGGTGCCAGAGGCCGCAAAGTCAGCACAGATATCACGCGGCGCCAGCTCGGAGATGAAACTGAGCTGATTCCTGCCGGGTTTAACCGCATAGACCGGTAAGATAATGCGGCTGGTACTCTCCTTGACCGTTTGATCAGAGAGGTTGAGCCGAGCGATTTGTGTTCCATTCAGGTCGATCAGCAACGATGAATTTCCATAGTCCAGGTCATCGGAGTGCGACATGACCAGGTCAAGGTAGGCATCCGCGTTCAGGACGCTGCCGAATGGCAGATCAAAGTAAACCGTCCGGTGCGCGCCGCCCGGACGCAGGAATTCGATCTCTTCCATACCGAGATCTGACAGTTTTCGGTCCGGTTGGTACTCTTTGGTTGTATCCGGGAGCAGCAAGGTTGAAATGACCGCGGATCCGGGCGTAGCGCCGGATTCAAGCCGGGGAAGGTTTAATGCCGAGACAGCTTTTTCAAATCCGAGCTGGGTTTCAGCTTTAACCACCAATATCGTGCGTTCCTGATTCCAGGGTGAAGTGACCGGCTGGATGAACGCGCTGTCCGCAGGCAGTTTCGCGGGCAATTCGAGCAGACTGTTGATCTCAGGAGACATGCTCGCGAGCGCCTGACCATTTCCAATCAGCGCCAGATTCGCCGCTGCCTTATCTGCCTCCGACAGCTCGCTGTAAGCCAGCAAGCGGGTCGGTAAACCGCCCTGCGTTAATCGCGCCAGCCCGCTGATCAGATTTGCGCCGGCTGAGAGTTCGCCCGCGCCGGCATCATCGGGGACAATCACCAGCAACGGAGGGGTCTCGAGCGTCAACGCGTTATAGAACATGACCGGGTATTCAGCGACATCCCACTGGACGGGTTTGATATCAATCGGAATCGATATCATGGACGTATCAGCGATATCGATCGATATGACCAGATTATTGGTGCAGCTTTGACCCGAGTCCAAATCGAGCCGAATGATGTTAATTTCACCTGCTGCCAGAAGACGCTCCTTCGGCAGGTCGACCGTTGTTTTAATCGGTTTGTTCCCGACGATATCGATGGACTCCAGTTCAGTGTCATTCAGGAATATCCTGACCGTGCCGGCTTCGGCTTTGCTCAAATCCAGCGGGGTTTTGCCTGCCAGCACCAACGCGGCCAGGTTTACATTCAGTTCAAGGACAAGACTGCCATCAGCGCTGACAGTCTTCGTCGGCGCAAGTTCAAAATCAAACTGAAGCGAGTCAAACGGCCCCTGCAATTTAAGCGGCGTGCCATTCGCCAAATCAGACAATGGAATCAGCAGGTCACCATCACCCGATTGGAAGGGCTGCGTCTGATGAACAGCTGCAATGCCACTGGTCGAGTTCAGACCGGCCAGGGCGAAGCAGACCAGCAAAATCACGCTGATCCATCGCTTCCAACTGGCCGGTGAATGTTTCGTCATGAGTTATTGCACTTCACTTTCGTTGTTGCGGAAGGCGATGTCGTTGTCTTTGTTGTAAGAGTCCTCGAGCGCTTTTTCGGCATTCTTGATCAGCGTGTCAATACCCTCTTCACCAATGCGGGAGCTCGCGCCGATATGGGGTTCGAGATCCACTTTATCGCCTGTGATCTCAAGCGTGATCGGTTGGAGCAGGGTCTCCCTGATGCGTTCGATAGCACGGGTCGCGGCCTGCTCGGTCGTGAGCGGCAAGCCAACCATCAACTGCGTGACGCCCCAGCGCGCGACCACATCACTGCCGCGCAGCAGATTTCGCAGCGACTCAGTCACCTTGCGCAGTATGGTCATCTGCACCGGTTCGGAGAGTTCACCGAAGTAATCTTTAATGCCGTCCAGCGAGATCAAGGCAATTGAGAGCGGCTCAGCTTTATTGGTCTCGTGCATCACCTCGAATGTTCGGACGAAATGCGCTTTGGTCGTCGCGTTCGAGATGCGGTCAACGCGCAGGCGGTCCTTCAGGGTGCCCAGCGATGTGCGGTAAGACTCGCTGATCAGCACCGCCAGCAAACCGACAACCAGACCGATCAACGCCGCGATGCCGGCATCACGCAAGATCTGCGGTTTGACCGCCGCTGGCTGGGCGTATGCCTGGTCCAGCACGGTAATGCTGAATACCCGCGAGAACCCCTGAATGTAGGCAATCGTCGTTTGACCGATAGCATTGGCAATCGTCATCGCCCGCTCAACGCTCGGCCCATCCACATGCAGCGTCATGATGTTGGACGCTTTGTCGGTCACGACGCTTGGCGTATAAAGCTTTGCCTCTTCGGGCGTCATGCCGATTTGTTTTTGCATGTCATCATAGACCCGCTTGCTGACGAAAATATCGCGGTAGGTCGATATGATGGTGCGGCTGTCCAGCGTAGCCAGCGTGTCAACAAAGTCACGGCTGCTCGGCAGGGATTCGTTGGGATTGATGACGAAGGTCGTCGTCGCCCGATAAATCGGGCGGGTCAGATAGGAGATCACCAACGACGCGACCAGGAAGGCCAGGATAATTCCTAAAACCAGACGCCAGCGTGATTGAAAAACTCGAAGATAGTAGGTTATGAACACTTGATTTCTCCTTCCCGGGTAAGCCCGTACGAACTTACAAAGACTATAAGAGCAATAGTTGCTTCACAATCCGCGTCTTGTACTTTTTTGCCAACCGGGATTGTTGAATTATATCTATTTTTTACGTGTTTTACGTATTCGACCATTTTGAACCTACCTAAGAGGGTATGCCATGACAAATAAACGGCCCCATGAATCGTCACCGTTTTGTTCGATACACGTCTGCAAAGTTACGTGATCTCCGCCCATGTAAACACGGGTGAACAATGTCGAAGCGCTGATCACCTCGCCCGAAACCAGATCCTTGAAATCGGTGTAAGGGCTGGTCGGAACCAAGGCTTGATAGCTCTGGATGATATCGATCTGGTAATCATCGACCCGCCCGTCACCATACACGACCTGAATGATCTCGCCATTACCGACATTGAAGAAATTGGCGCCATCCAGAAAATTGTGCGCCAGAATGCCGATGCTGCCGCCCATTTGCGCTGCCATGCCAAACTGCGTCAGCTCGCCGGAGTTGTAAGAGACATAACCGGGGTTGTCATAAGGCTGCTGCACGACTGGGAGCATGAATTTGTTCTCGACGATCAAACCGACCACCTGTGCGGAATTGCCGTTTTTCACCTTGTTGATGAATTCATCGACAACGAAAACCATCGGATCTGCCGTCGGTGTCGGCGGAGGTGAGGTGGCTGTCGGTGGGATGAGGGTAGCCGTAGCGGTCGGGATCAGTGTGAAAGTTGGCGTAAAACTGGGCAGGGTGAATTCGATCGTCGGGGTGACCGAAACGTGGACAACCTCCTGGGTGGAGGTTTGAGACATGGTGGGGATATAACCGGTCGCGCTCGCCTCAGCGGTCAGCTCTGGCGCGCGGGTATCCTTAGCCCGGCTACCGCCAACCGCGGTCTCGTCAACAGGAACTGTTTGCGGCACCGGCGTGCAGGCAGCCACAATGGCAAGTATTGCGAACGCAATACCTGTAAAGACTATTTTTCTAGCGGCTTGCATAATACTCGCGCCGTTAGAACGCTGGTCTTTGCCTGACCTGAGATTTGTTATATTTTCCACACTCTACCAATCAATTATACGAATAATATCTAGGTTGTACACGAAATTCATTATCCATTAATCAGGGCAATTTTCAATAAAAAACGGCTAAAAATTATTAGCCGTTTAGTTAAGTCGGGGATGGATATGGTTAGAGAATGAAGGAGAGCAGGATCAGGATGGCGAAAAACGCCAGAGCCAGGGTGCCAATCCGTCGCAGGTCTTTCCTGACATAGCTGTAATCGGGCGAGAAATCTGCCGAACTCACCTGTCTGCTGCTGACCATCTGAGGGACTTCCGCGACCAGTTTCTCTGCCGTTGTCGCAGAATCAACTGCCCGGGTAATTGGTTTGTTGAATGCGCGTTTCGCTTTCTTTGCCATCGTACTGCTCCTGATTTGATTGGCAGAATTATACCCCCTTAAACTCAGGCGCGCTCACCGATTTAAGCCTTCAGCTTATAATAAGCTTCGGGGAACCCTGGAAAATTGAAGCTCAAATATCTCCTCCTTCGCTTGATCCGGCATTTTCTATCCGATGACCTCGCACATCAGTTGCTGCACTACGGATTCATCATCAAGCCGGGACTTGAAAGCACAGCCCCACGGCTTGCCGCTGAGCGCTATCTCAAAGTATTAGCAGAAAACGATCTCGAGCTTCATGGCAAGAAGGTGCTGATCTTCGGCTATGGCGGTCGTTACGCGCTCGGTTGCGAGCTTCTGGATGCCGGCGCGGCATCCGTCTGGCTGCTGGACAAATTCGCGCCGCCGGTCAATGCCGAGAATCTGGACTATGCCAGGCAGAATGGGCGCTATCTCAGCATCTCAGCCGAAGGTCAGGTTGAACTGGCTTCGCCCCGGTTGCGCGCCATTCAGGCAGACATCTCCGAGCTGGCAGAGTCCGGCTTTGATCTGGTACTCTCCTCGTCTGTATTCGAACACCTCGACCAGGTCCAATCGATCACCCGGCAGTTGGCAGTTATCACCGCGCCGCAAGGGCTGCATTGCCACTTCATCGACCTGCGTGACCATTATTTCAAATATCCCTTCGAGATGCTGACGTTTACCGAGCGCACATGGAAGAACTGGCTGAATCCGGGCAGCAACCTCAACCGTTTCCGCTGCGGTGATTACCAGGCCGTGTTCAGGCAGTATTTTGAGCAGGTCAAAATGATCGTCCTATCCAGAGATCTGGACCGTTTTCTCGTGGTGAAGAGCAGGATAAAAGAGGAATTTCTGAGCGACGATGACCAGGTTGACAGCGTGACTGAAATTTGCGTGATCGCCCGCGATCCACGTGCGCCTGAAGTGCCCGCTTAACGCGCCGTCAGCCAGTCCGACACGCGCGCGACGCTGATCCCGAGGTATTCTTTCATTACATTGGTCGAAAGCGACAGGCTGGATGTATTCGGCAGCAGCGCGATGATGCGGTTCTCAATACTGCCGTGCAGCAGTTGATAATAGTCCCTGTCAGTAAACGTGAAATCAGTCGGCGCGGGGATGACATCGACGCCCTGCTGATTGAATTGATAGACGGCCCGCCGCATGTGCATGGCAGATGTGACGAGAATAACCCTCTCCGCGCCTTTCTCCTTCAAAATCTGCGCACTGAACTCGGCGTTCTCGGCAGTATTCTGAGACAGATCTTCCAGCCAGAGTGCCTGGCGCGGGACGCCTATCAGTTCGAGAATCTCTGCCATCTCACTTGCCGGCGTGCCGGCTTCATCCTCCCAGCCAATGTTGCCTCCGCTGAGCAGGATGTTGGGCGCGGCGCCCTGGCTATAGAGCCGGTAGGCATACAAGACACGATCACCCGCGCCTTCGAGTTCCACGTACAGCCGGGGATAGCCCTTACTGGCCGTCCCGCCGCCCAGGACGACAATAACATCCGCCTGCGGCATTTCAGACAGCGGCGGGTAGCGCCATTCCAGCGACCGCGCCAAGGTGTAGGCGACGGCTTTATTGCCAAAGAGCCACAACAGGAGCAGTGCCGCCGCGACAAGGATCGCCGGCTTCTGTTTATACCGGATGGCGAGCAATGCCGCGACCAGCAGCAGGCAGGCCAGCCCCAGCGGATAAACGAACAGAGGCAGCAATTTTGAAAGGAAGACCATCAATCCACCAGATAAGCGACCGCGGTTGACACGCTATCGTCCATGGCAATGCGCAACGTTGCACCCTCGCGGAAATCTGAGACCTTGATCAATCGCAAACATCGTTCAATTTCAGGTTTTACGGTCAGGTATTCTGACAGCCGGCTCGGTGTATCGTAAAAGAATCGCCGGTCGAAAATCGTGTCAGGCGCGTCCAGATTGAGCGCCAGCGGGTAAATCTGTGATTCGAGCAGGTCCTGGAAGAAATGTGTTCCCAGTGAAGGCTCCGGTTCAGTCCCCGCGAGTTTGCCCGCCAGCTCAACCAGCGACCTGGCATTATAGATCTCGCCATAGTCAACCGGCACGCCGAGGTCGGTATTTGAACTGCCCCACCTGCCTGGCCCAACACAAATGAACTCCTGATCCTTGAGCAGCTGATTAAGTTTTCCAATCGTGTGCCCGAGTTCGCGCCGGTCAGCCAGGGTACTCAGGGCAAAATACTCTTCATAAGGCACGTAGATCACCCAGTCTACCCGGTCAATAAACCCTTTGGGCACGACAAAATGTGTCTCGAAGATGATGTCCCTGGTCGGCAGATCATCAGGCAGTTTCGCGGTCGCGATCTCCTCCAGGCGGCTTTGCGGCCGGCATTGCAGTACCGTGAGCTGCAGCGCGGGCTGTCCGTTCGGCTGCTGATGGATAAAGAGTGCGAACTCCATGTCCACCGGTTCGCCATAGGCTGATTCGAGCGTCTGCAGCACTTTTTTCATCACTTCAGGGAAGCGTGTGCGCCGCATCAGCTCGTCGAACGTGACGATCAGGTTTTCGCTTGTGCCTTCGATGACCGTGCTGCGGATGGTCGTCAGCCCGCCTTCGATCTCGTTCTGGAAAATATAACGCAGTGGCCCGTAATCGGTGCCGATCACATCCTTGACAGCCTTCGTGACAAACTTGTTGCTCTTCAGATCGATCAGATCCACGAACTGCTGAGAATACTTGTGGATATTCTTCTCGGTGTTGGAAGGCTGAAGCGTTGGGTGGCTGAGCGCCACCAGCCGGGGGAAGTCATTCCCCACCCGATCAACCGCGCGTGTCCCCAAGCCCCAGACGATGCGCAGGAAACCTTCTTCGCCTTTGATCTGCGGCGACCAGCGGAAGGTGTTGCGGCTGAAGCCCACGCCGGCAGCGTGCGGCATGTAATAACGGCCGTAGTCCTCGCCTTCAACGATCTGCAGCAGGATCGCCATGCGCTCGTCGTAATCCTGCAACCCGCGCTCACGGCGGTAGAGCAAGGCGCTCGGGTTATAGGACGACGCGTAGATGTGGGCGATGCCCTTTTTCAATTCTTTCAGATTTTCCTGCATGCTGCCCTGGTTTGGCAGAAAGACGCTCTCATACTTGCCGGCAAAAGCCGTGCCGAAATTGTCTTCCAGCAAACTGGAGGAGCGCACGATCAGCGGCTTCTTCCCGGCTTTACGCAGGACGGCGACCAACCGGCTGGTCAATTCATCCGGGAAGACGCCCTGCTGAAACTGCCTCTCGATGACCGGAAAATCTTCGCGCATCTGCGCTTCAGTTTTATACTTCTGGTCGATCCAGTGCATCAACCCGTTGATACTCATGAAGAGGTAGAACTGTGTCGCGCCGATGAAGTGCGTGTCTGGCATGGAAATCGTGACGCCCAAATCAGAGCCAAAACTCGTTTGCAGGATGCGGCTGGCGAGCATCATGCCGGCCGCCTTGCCGCCGATCCGTCCCGCGCCAATTTTTCGCCTGCGGATCTCGAGCAGATCGCTCAGCAGCAGCCACTCCTTGGCAATATTGATGTACTTCAGATGGTCGCTGATCAGACCGCGAATCAGCACGACCTTGGATTCCTGGTAGCGCGGCAGGTATTGTTCTTTCTCTTCGTCGGACATCCCTTCGATCGTGGATGCCTGTTCAAATACCAGGTCGAGCGGCGCCATTTCCGGATTGAGCGACAAGGTCCCGACTTCCGGATTGATACCGCGGCTCGCCAGCACGTCGCTGACGATCTCGTTGAATTCTTCTTCGGTAAACTGTTTACTGAACGACAGGTCAGTCAAAGAATCACGGATCTTGGCTTTGCGGGCTTCCCATAAATCTTCCGGCTCCTCGAATTCAGGGTGAGATAACCCTTCCCTGTGCTGAGAATCGATGGCAAGCGAACGCACACGGTTTTCAAATGTCTGCTCATCCAGAATACCGCGAATCTGCATGATGTTGCGCATTTGCGCGCGCATCCGGCCGGCGAGAATGGGATACTGACCCAGGGTCAGCATGATATGCATTAATAATTCCGACGAGCGTTCAGGTAATGCCAAAGCGCACCTCCGCTGAGATGGAAGCTGATTGACTAATCATATCAGGAATGGGTTGCTATCCGAGATGCATCGGCATGATGACGTGCAGGAACTCATCGTCACCGACCGGTCGGATGACACCAGGCGAATTGTTGGCGTTGGTCTCCAGCGCTACATTGGTCGTCTTCACCACATCCAGAACCTCACGCAGGAAGCCGACGTTGAAGGCGATCAGCAGGTCAGGGCCGGTGACAGATGCATCGACCACGATCTCGCTTGAGCCGGTTTCTTCGGACTGCGCGGAGATCTCCACATTGCCGGGCGTTTCACCGCCGCTGCTAATCTTGACCCGCACGACATTATTGCTGTCGCGGGCGATAATCTCGGCCTGGCGGCAGGCATTCAGAAAGCCGGGCGTGGAGAGGATTGTCGTTGTCTTGACGGAGCGCGGCACGATGACGTTGTAATCCGGGAAGTTGCCTTCGATCAACTGCGAAACCAGTTCGGCGTCCTTGAGGTGGAACAACACCTGGCTGCGATTGGGCTGCACGACCATGGTGACATTTTGCGCCGGGTCCGTCGCGATACGCGCCAGTTCGTTTAGCGCGCGGGCGGGAATGATGGCCGCGACCGGCCGGGTGACCGGTTTGCTCAGGGCAGCCTTGCGGACGGAGATGCGGTAGCCATCGGTCGCCGCCATGGTCAGCTTGTCATCTTTGATGTCGATCTTGACGCCCTGCAGGACGGGGCGGGTATCTTCACTGGAGGCAGCGAAAGCCACCTGGCGAATCATCTCCTTGAAGTCGACGACACCCAGCTCAATCCCTTCTTCAAGATCCGGGACGGGCATGGGCGGGAATTCCTGGGCGTCAATGCCACGGATGTCGGTGTTGGAAGAAGCGCTGCGGACGTTGAGCGTCTGCGTTTTTTCGTCCACGGTCAGCGTGACGGTTTCGTTGGGCAGCGTGCTGACCAGGTCAGAGAATGTGCGCGCCGGCACCGTGATCGACCCTTCAGTCGCAATCTGTGCGCCAATCCAGCAGGAGATCCCCAGCTCCAGGTTGGTTGCGGAAAGTCGCAAGCGGCCTTCATCGGTTGCCAGCAATACGTTTGCCAGAACCGGTAAGGTACTGCGATTTGAAACAGCCTTCGAGACAATGCTTAAACCGTGAGCCAATTGTTGTTGGGAAATTGCTGCCTTCATGAGCCAGACCTCGCAGATGGATTTATTCAATTGAGATTTCAATTACCTGGTTCGTGCAATAACGTTAAAAGTATAACCCGACTGATAGAAAAACACCAGTTGGCAGGCAATTGTCAGAGAAAAACAGCAAAATAGCTGCAATTTTCGTTCCAGTTTTTATCCCTTTCTACTTGTTTTGTGCCCTGCTGCGATAAACAGGCTGCCAGGGCGCCGCCAAGCGACATGGCGTCTCCCCAACGGGATCATGCTATAATCCGAGAAATCATCACACAGGATATTTATACGGAATGAGTCATTTCCTTATTACAGGCGGCGCGGGGTTTCTCGGCGCCGCACTCGCCAACCACCTCTCCCGTGAAGGTCATGCCGTCCGTGTTCTGGACGATCTCTCCACTGGCTCTCCGGACGCGCTGGCGCCGGAAGTACTGTTTACCCGCGGCGATATCAGCGACCGGCCCAAGTTGTGGACCATGCTGCAAGGCGTTGACTGTGTCTATCACCTGGCGGCCCGGGTGCTGGTAGCCGAATCGATCCTTTATCCGCGTGAATATAACAACGTCAACGTCGGCGGCACCGTCGCCCTGATGGAAGCCATGCGCGACGTTGGCATCAAACGGGTGGTGCTGATCTCCTCCGGTGCTGTCTATGGCAGCCAGGATGAGCAGCCCGTCAAAGAAAGCTTTACCCCGCGTCCCAAGTCACCGTACGCCGTCTCCAAGCTCTCGGCGGAATACTACGTGCATACGATCGGCAAGCTCTGGGGCATCGAGACCACTGCATTGCGCGTCTTCAACGCCTATGGGCCGGGTCAGCATATCCCTCCGGTGCATACCCCCGTCATCCCCAACTTCCTCAGACATACCATGATGCAGGGAACGCTGGTGGTCAACGGCGAAGGGACACAGACACGGGATTACGTTTACGTGGATGACGTCGTCCACGCCATGCGCGCCGCGGCGAACGCCTCGGATATTGATCAGATGACCATCAACGTCGGCAGCGGCGTGGAAACCAGCGTCAAAGAGCTGGCTCGGCTGATCCCCGAACTGCTGCAGCGCGAGCCGGAAGTGATCACCAACCCGCGCTCGGGCGCCGGCCCAGACCGGCTATGCGCTGACATATCGCTCGCCCGAGAAAAGCTGCACTTTGAACCACTGACCTCCCTGCGCGACGGCTTGCTGAAGACCGTGCGCTTTGATCCCAAGCTGCGACAGATCGCCGAACAGAACGGCATCACATTCTGACGCTCATGTCCAAACTGCTGACCCGCGGCTTCTATGACCGTGAAGTTCTCAATGTCGCCCGCGAGGTGCTAGGCAAACGTCTGGTGCGCGTCGTCGATGGCAAGCGTATCAGCGGCATCATCACCGAAGCCGAAGCCTACCGGCATGTCGAAGACCTGGCTTGCCATGCCAGCAAAGGCAAAACGCCGCGCACGACGGTGATGTTCGGTGCGCCAGGTCACGCTTATGTTTACTTCACCTACGGCATGCACTGGATGCTGAACCTGGTCTGCGAGGCCGAAGACATACCGGCTGCCGTACTGATCCGCGCGATCTATCCGCTGGAAGGGCTGGATATCATCGAAGCCAATCGGCCGGGCGTCAAGTCGAAGTTATGGTGCAACGGGCCAGCCAAGCTCACACGAGCATTGCAGGTCAGCGGTGAGTTGAACGGCTGTGACCTGACCACCCGCGCCGCCGGGCTGTTCCTTGAAGATGGCCCGCTGGTCGATGAGGCGCACGTGCGTGCCACACCGCGGATTGGGATCGACTATACGCCCGAACCGTGGCTCAGCAAACCCTGGCGTTTTGTCGTGTCAAACCCGCCGGAAGCGGCACTTCATTTATAATCAATTCATGCAGGCAATGCAGCAAAACGCCAATCAGACAGAACTCCAACCCAGTGATTCCGAATCACTGCCTGGCATCCTGATTTATGGCGCTGGCGGGCACGCCAAAGCCATGATCGAAACGATCATTGCCCAGCAGCGTTACCGCGTCAGCGGTTTGATCGATGACAGCATCCACGCCGGCACGAAAATTCTGGGCTTCCCGGTACTTGGCGACAGCAGTCTGCTGAGTGACCTTTTCCACGCTGGCAACACCTTGATCGCCAACGCGGTCGGCGGTATTGGCAATGTGCAAACCCGCATCGACGTCTTCGAACGCTTGCTGGACATTGGTTTCGCGTTCCCCTCACTGCTGCACCCGGCAGCGTTCATCGAACCGAGCGCGATCATCGACCCTGGCGTTCACATCATGCCGCTCAGTTATGTCGGCAGCGACTCGAACGTCGGTTTTGGGACGATTGTCAACGCCGGCGTCTGCATCTCGCATGACTGCAATATTGGTCAGATCGTCAACCTCTCACCGCACGCGACGCTGGGCGGCAACGTCACGCTGGCTGATTACGTTCAGGTGGGCATGGGCGCGACGATCAACCTTGGCGTCACGATCGGAAGCCGGGCGCGGGTGGGCAACAGCGCAGTTGTGAAAAAAGATGTCCCGCCGAATGGCAGGGTCTGGGCAGGATCGCTCTGGCCAATCCGTTAAATCAACTTTTATTCAGGATACTCCAGGTATGTTCAGAAAACCTAATCCCCAGGAACAATCAGCCGCGAAACCCGTAGATCGGGTCACCTCTGTACTTGGGCCGGGCATCAACTGGCAGGGCAATCTGCGCGGCAGCGGCGGCATCCGCATCGAAGGCGCGTTTGAAGGGCAGATCGCCATCCAGGGGTTGGTCGTCATCGGAGAGACCGGTCGTGTGACCTGCGAAAACCTGCAAGCCAACATCGTGGTCGTTGCCGGCGCTATCAAGGGCAACATCACCGCCGAAAAGCTCGAAATCCGAAGCACCGGACGGGTGTGGGGCGACGTGACCGCCATCAGCTTCACGACTGAGGAAGGCGCTTTCCTGCGTGGTCAAATCCGTATGGAAGAGACCTTGCAACTGCAACTGGAAGAAATTGAAAACACCAGTGAGACCGCACGACCAGGCGAGCCAAGCGCGAATGGATAATCGCACACTGATCCTGATGGCCGCTGAATGGATGGGCGTTATTGCTACTGGCATGATAGCCAGCACCAGCAAACGCATGGCTCACAAGCCAATCGGATTCCTCTACACCCGGCGTGAAGTGTTATATGCTGCCGGCCTTTCCGCCTGGCTGTTGCTGCTTGCCTACATCGTTCATGTCTCCGGTTTCGCCAGCAGCGTGATCTCTCCCTATTCACCGTGGTTCAACCATTTGATCGTAGCGGCGGTTGCCGCCTTGCCCTTCCTGCTGATCACCCTGCTGCGCAAGCAGCCGGTCAAGGCGATTGGCTGGAGCCCCGTCACGCAGAACAACGCCCTCAGGCTGGGCATCGTGCTGATGTTTCTGGTGCTGTTTCTGAAAGGCAATTTCTGGGGTCTGATCGCCGCTGTCCGCGCGCCACAACTGGTTCAACTGCTGCTGATCCTGCTTTCCTCTCTGCTGGAAGAAACGGTCTTTCGTGGATTCATCCAGTTACGTCTTGCCTGGGCATATAAAACGCCGCTGGGGTTTCTTCTGACAGCGGTCGTCTTCACCAGCTTTTATATTCCTTTCTTACTGCTTGAGCCCGGGGGACTGCCTCTCAACCTGCTGCTGACATTCATCCGCTCGCTGGTTGCCTCGTGGGTCATGTATAAGAGCGGGCACGTGCTCACCTCCGCGCTCTACCGTACAGTCTCAACCTGGCTCAGCCTGTTGTAGCCCGTTGTAGTAAAATCCATTTATGTCTCCTGCCGATAAATATATCGTTCCCATGTCGTCGCCTGATATCACCGAGGCCGAAGTGCAGGCTGTGCTGGATGTGCTGCGCACGCCCATCCTGAGCATTGGTCCGCGTCAGGTCTCGTTCGAGAAATCATTCACCGATTACCTGGACTGCAAGCATGCCATCGCCGTCAGCTCCGGCACCGCGGCATTACATTTGTGCATGCGCGCTGCCGGCATCGCGACGGGCGACCTGGTCCTGACGACCCCGTTCACATTCATCTCAACGACCAACACGGTCCTTTTCCAGAACGCCATCCCTGTCTTTGTCGACGTTGACCCGATTACAGGCAACATCGACCCTGAGCTCACGGCTCAGGCAGCGCGCGATCTGGCAGCAGGCGCTGCAAGCGCCCGCCAATGGCTGCCGCGCAAGCTGCCCACACCCGCCAGACAACTCAAGGCGCTGATAACGGTCGACGTCTTTGGTCAGCCCGCGGATTTTGACCCGCTGGACAGGGTCGCCAGAGAACATTCACTCAAGCTGGTCAACGATTCGTGCGAGTCGCTCGGCGCGGTCTACAAGACAACCAAAACCGGTCTGCTGGGTGACTACGGCACCTTCGCCTTTTACCCGAACAAGCAGATTACGACCGGCGAAGGCGGCATGATTGTCACCAATGACGATGCCGCGGCTGACCTGATGCGCGGTCTGCGCAATCAGGGACGCGCGCCCGGAGATACCTGGCTGCAGCACACCTACCTGGGCTACAACTACCGTCTGACCGAGATTGCCGCAGCCCTGGGCGTCGTTCAGATGAGCCGGCTCGAGACCCTGCTGGCCAACCGCCAGCGTGTGGCGGACTGGTATGCGGACGCGCTGGCCGGGATTGACGAGATTGAGCTGCCGCGAATCGTCCCAACAACCACGCGAGTGAGCTGGTTCGTCTACGTCATCCGCGTGGCGAAAGGTCTGAATCGCGATGCCTTCGCCGCCGAGCTGGAACGCAAGGGCATACCGGTACGGCCGTACTTCAGTCCGATTCACCTGCAGCCTTACATGCGCGACTTCTTTGGCTATCAGCCGGGCGATTTTCCTGTAACCGAAGACCTGGCCGCGCGCGGTCTCGCCCTGCCCTTCTCGGGCAAGATGACGCAGGAGCAGGTGCGGGTAGTCGCGCAAGCCATCAAATCTACCCTGACCGAACGCTGACGCATGGACGAAAGTTCACAGGTCTTCAAACCTGATCAGAAAAACGGCATTATTTTCCATGCCGGCCTGGCGATACTCATCGGCGCCTTGGGGGGGTTCATTCTGCTTCTGGCGTTCAACAACAGCAATGAGGCTTATTTTCTCTTCTGGCTGATGATCGGCTTGCTGATCGTGAGCGTGCTGCCGTTTGTGCTTTATCGCGGTTACGCCCTGCTGCGCGCGAATTATGAGATCGAACGCGATGGCGTCCGGCTGTTGTGGGGTCTGCGATCGATCACCATCCCCCTGGATCAAATTGAATGGATCCGTCACCTGGACGAGACTGCCCAGCGTCTGACCATGCCGAGCCTATCCTGGCCGGGCGCGGTATTGGGCATGCGGGAAATCGAAGGGCTGGGCAGGGTCGAGTTTCTGGCATCCGACCGTAACAACTTGCTGTTGATCGCGACGGCTGACGTGATCTACGCCATTTCGCCGCAGAACAGTGAGGCCTTCCGCCGCGCGTACCGCGACTATAGTGAGATGGGCAGCCTGAGCCCGCTTAAAGCGCATTCCGTCAAACCAATCGCCTATCTGCAATCGCTCTTTTCAAACAGGGCTATCCGTTTTCTGCTGATCCTCGGATTGTTCATGGTGCTGGCGAACTTCATCATGGCTGCCGTGACCATCCCTACCCGCTCGACGGTCTCGATCGGATTTGACGCGGGCGGCGCACCGTTGCCTGCCGGCAGCTCCACCCGTTTGCTGTTGTTGCCCGTTCTATCCGGTCTGGTCTTCATCGTGGACGCGATCGCCGGGTTGTACTTTTACCGCCGTGTCGAGAGCCGCCTGACCGCCTTCCTGCTCTGGAGCATGGCGCCCATCGTTTCAGTCATGCTGCTGCTCGCCCTGATCATGCAACTATGAACCCGATGAATATCCTGTATGGTTTCCTGCTGGCGTTAGCTGTGGCATTGGCCGCTTACCGGCTCAACTCCCTCAACAAAAGCGGCATGCTGGCTGCTCTCGTGATGGGCACCATTGTCTTCGGCTTTGGCGGTCTGCCCTGGGCAGTGCTGCTGCTGACTTTCTTCATCACCTCCAGCCTGCTCTCCAAACTGTTCAAGAGTCGCAAGCGCAAGCAAGTCAGCGCCAACGCCAAAGGTTCTCAAAGGGATCAGTGGCAGGTGCTGGCAAATGGCGGTGTCTCTACCTTTTTCGTCCTGCTGCATCTCTTATTGCCTGAATCCATCCTGCCATGGATCGGGTTCGCCGGCGCGCTCGCCGCGGCAAACGCGGACACCTGGGCAACAGAACTGGGCGTCCTCAGCCCGACGATGCCGAGGCTGATCACCAATGGCAAAGTCGTAGAGACTGGCACGTCAGGCGGCATTTCTCTCGCCGGGACAGTTTTCTCGCTGATGGGCAGTTTGCTGATCGCCGCCCTAGCGGCGCTGCCCTGGCAGGCGTTATCACCGCTGCCGGCAGCTTCTCCCGCCCTCATCGTCCTTTCTGTGAGCCTGGCTGGGTTAGCGGGCAGTCTGGTGGATTCAGTCCTCGGCGCGACGATACAGGCAATTTTCTACTGTCCGCACTGCGACAAGGAAACGGAGAAATCGCCGGTGCATAGCTGCGGCACGGCGACCCGCCATGTCCGCGGCTGGTTGTGGCTGAACAATGACTGGGTCAATCTGGCCTGTACGCTCACTGGCGCGATTATCGCCCTGCTGTTATTTCAACTCGGGTAAGCCAGACGCTACAAGAACAAACTCCCGCTAACGCGGGAGTTTGTTTGTTATTGATTGAGTACGCGATTATTGAATCAGGATGCTCGCGCGCGAGACGAAGTTGACCACCAAATTCGGGAACAAGCCCAGAAGCAAGACCAGGATGGCTGAGGTCAGCGCAACCACTTCCAGCCAGTTATCCCTGGAAACCTTGGGCTCGCCAGGGCGCATGTACATCATCACGATCACCCGCAGGTAATAGAATGCCGACACGACTGAAGAGAGCAGACCAAGAACGGCCAGGATTGGGAAGCCGCCGCTCAGGACCGTGCCGAAGAGGTAGAACTTGCCCCAGAAGCCGAGCGTAATTGGCACACCGGTGAAGGAGAACATGGCAATTGCCATAGCCAGCGCCATGGTCGGATGGCTCTTCGCCAGACCCGCGAAATCACTGATTTCCAGCCCTTTGCCCTCAGGTTCCTCACGGGCAATGATCACCGACCACGCCGCCAGGTTGGTCAGCGCGTAGGCGAGCAGATAGAACAGGATGGCGTTGATGCTGTTCTGCTGCACGCTCGTCTGTCCGTAAGGGACAAACGCCATCAGCAGATAGCCGCCATGCGCGATACTGGAATAACCGAGCATGCGCTTGATATTGGACTGCGCCAGCGCGGTGATGTTTCCGACCAGCATGGTGAGCGCTGCCAGTGCCCAGAGCACCGGCACCATATTCTCAGCCAGGGATGGGAAGGCGACGATGAAGACCCGCACCAGCGCCGCGATACCGGCTGCCTTGGCGCCCACCGCCATGAAACCGGTCGCGGGTGAAGGGGCGCCCTGATAGACGTCAGGTGCCCAGCCATGGAAGGGGACGATGGCGATCTTGAAGGTAAAGCTGACCAGGATGAATGCCGCCGCCACCTGGAACATAACTTTGAAAACACCGCTGACGTTCGCGGCAAAAATGCCGGGCAGATCCGTCCTGCCGGTCGCGCCAAACATCAGCGCGATGCCGAACAACAGGAAAGCCGCGGCAAAGGTACCGAGGATGAAGTATTTGAAGGCGGCTTCTTCCGACTCGCGCCGGTGGGTGGCGAAACCTGCCATCACATACAGCGGGATCGAGAGCAGCTCCAGCGCCAGGAAAACGATCAGCAGATCGTTGGCCATGGTCATCAGAATCATGCCGCTCAGGCTGAAGAGCATCAGCGTGTAATACTCACCGCGTTCGATCTTCATGCGCTGCAGATATTCATACGCCATGCCGATCGCGCCGATACCCAGCAGCAGGAAAATTACATCCAGAACGCGCGTAAAGCCGTCAACCACCGCCATGCCATGGAAAGCAGTCTGATCAGCGCCGGGCTGGCTGACGGTGATGATCAGCGTGATCAGCAGCCCTAGTGCCGCCAGAGCGGGCGTCAGAGATTTTCGCTGCGGAGGCAGCCACAAATCGACCAGCAGCAGGACGGTTGCCCAGATCAGCAGGAAAGCCGGAGCAAGCAGTGCGTTGAGATCAGTTAGTGTCATACTCATGCTCCTCTAGAACAACCCGGTCGCTTTGACGATTTCCAGTATCTGGATGATGCTGGGTTGCAGCAGATCAATAAATGGTTTGGGGTACAGACCCAGCCAGAAGATCATCACCACGAGCGGCACCAGCACCGCGTATTCACGGCGTGAAATCGGTTCAAGGTCCCGGATACTATCGTGTTTAACCGGCCCCAGGTAAACCTTTTCAGCAAGTTTCAGGAGATAGACAGCCGCGAGAATGACACCAATCGCGGCGAAAGCTGTAAATAAGGGTGTTGCCAGCGCGCCCGACTTGAAGGCGCCCAGCAGCACCAGAAATTCGCCGACGAAGCCATTCAGACCCGGCAAACCCATGGATGAGAAGATCACGACCAGCGAAACCACCGTGAACGCCGGCATCACCTTGAAGATGCCGCCATAGGCAGCCATTTCACGGGTATGCGTGCGCTCATACAGGATGCCTACCAGCAGGAACAGGGCGCCTGTCGAGAGACCATGGTTGACCATCTGCAGCACCGCGCCGGTGACGCCTTCGACGTTGAGCGCGAAGAGTCCCAGCATGACAAATCCGAGATGGCTGACCGAGGAGTAAGCGACCAGCTTCTTCATATCCGACTGCGGGAAGGACACCATGGCGCCATAAATGATGCCAATGACTGCCAAACCTGCCAGCCAGGGCGCCGCCTGAACGGCGATTTCAGGGAAGAGCGGCAGATTGAATCTTAGAAAACCATAAGTACCCATTTTCAGCATGACACCAGCCAGGATGACCGAGCCGGCGGTCGGCGCTTCGACGTGCGCGTCGGGCAGCCAGGTATGCAGCGGCCACATCGGCACCTTGATGGCGAACGCGAGCGCGAATGCCAGGAACAGCCACAGTGCGGCTGGCGCGAAGAGCGCGCGATTGGCAACCAGTTCGTTGAGCGCCATTGTGCCGGCAGTCAGCCCCATGTAAACGATCGCGAGCAGCATCAGCAGCGAGCCGACCATCGTGAACAGGAAGAACTTGACCGCGGCATAAATTCTGCGCTCACCACCCCAGATGCCGATCAGGAAGTACATCGGCACCAGCGAGAATTCCCAGAAGACGTAGAACTGCACCAGATCCATGGACAGGAAGACGCCCAGCATGCCCATTTCCAGAAGCATGAAGAACATCATGAAACCGCGCACGCTGGTCTGAACGGAGCGCCAGGTGGACAGGATGGTCAGCGGGACCAGGAAAGTGGTCAGCAGGACCATCAGCAGGGAGATGCCATCGATCGCAACATTGAACTGGACAGGCAGCGGGCCGATGGTGAACCACGGCTGGACTACCTGCAATTGCAGTCCGCCGTTGGATTTATCGAAGATGGCAACCGCCCACAACGACACCACGAAGGTGATCAGGCTGGTTAGCAAGGCTATTCGCCTGGCAAGCTCCTTTTGGTCACCTTTCACGAATAACAGCGCGAGAAAGCCCAAAAATGGTACCAGGAGCAGCATTACGAGAGGATTGAAGCTAAATGTCATGCAAGGTCCTCATCTCATAAAATAGCGCCAATCAGCGCAGAAACAGATATGTCAAAATCGCGATGGCACCAAAGACCATGGTGATCGCGTATGTTCGCAGGTAACCGTTTTCAAATCCGCCATTGAAGTTGGCTATCGACCTGAAACCGTGTCCAATATTGTTCACCAGCCCATCGAGCTCTTCCTGGTCAAACCAGCGCGCCAGGACCTGCTCGGAAAGGAAATTGTAGGGGCGGACGATCAGGAAATCATAGAGTTCGTCGACCCACCACTTATTGCTGAGCGCGGAGAAAATGCCAGGCGCGCTGACTGCCAGCGGGTCTTCGTTATTCTCAAATTGTCCCTGCTTGTACAAGCCGCGCGCGATCAGCAAGCCAAGGATGGCAACCGCCAGCGAGATCCCGGCAACGACCAGGTTGAAATGAGCGATGACCGTGTTGCCTGTGGAGTGTTCCAGCCAGTGCTCCAGCCAGAGCGAACCGGGAAAGTTCAGCAGACCGCCAACCACCGACAGGACTGCCAGAATGATCAATGGGGTGGTGATGATCGGCTTGTTCTCGCTTGCCTTTTCCGCTGGGACTGAACGCGCGTTGCCGCCAAAGACCAGAATCAACTGCCTGCCCATATAGAAGGCTGTCAGGAAAGCTGCCAGCGTCAGCACAATATAGATGGGCAGGTGAGCGTGCTGTGACGCGGCGAGAATCTCATCTTTTGAGAAACAGCCGGAAAGCGGCGCGATACCTGCCAGCGCCAGCGCGCCGATCAGATAAACCCAGTAGGTCACGGGCATGCGTTTCCGCAAGCCGCCCATGTTGCGCATGTCCTGCGGATCAAAGGGCCGGTGACCATTTTGTGTTTCCTGGTGACCTTCCTGTCCATGGTCTGCGTGACCTTCATGGCCATGCTCGAGACCGAGGATGACAGAACCGGCTGCCATGAAGAGCAGCGCCTTGAAGAAGGCGTGCGTGACCAGGTGGAACATGCCGGCAACAGTCGCGCCCATGCCAACCGCGGCCACCATGAAGCCTAACTGGCTGATGGTCGAGTATGCCAGTACTTTCTTGATATCAAACTGCGCGACAGCAATCGTTGCCGCGAACAGCGCGGTCGCAGCGCCGACCCAGGCGACCGTCGTTTGAGCCGCCGGCACCAGCGAGAACAGCGCGAAGGAACGCGCGACCAGATAGACGCCAGCCGTTACCATGGTCGCGGCATGGATGAGCGCTGAGACAGGGGTCGGGCCAGCCATGGCATCGGGCAGCCAGACAAACAAAGGCAACTGCGCCGATTTACCCGTCACGCCGAGCAGCATGAAGAGCGTGATTGCCAGAATGGCAGCCGGGGCAGCCGCCGCGACAGCGGGCGCCTGGGCGAATACTTCATCAAATTGCAGGCTGCCGAAATAAGCAAACAGGGTAAACATCGCCAGCAGGATGCCAAAGTCTCCGATGCGGTTGACGACAAAGGCTTTCTTGGCAGCTTTGGCATTGCCGATCCCGTCCTGACCTTTGTCAAACCAGAAGCCGATCAGCAGGTAGGAGCACAAACCCACGCCTTCCCAGCCGACAAACAGCATCAGGTAGTTGTCAGCCGTGACGAGGATCATCATCGCCAGAATGAACAGATTGAAGTAGATGAAGAAGCGCTGATAACGGGCGGGGTCGCCGTTATGACGCACGTCATCGTGCATGTAACCGGTGGCGTAGATGTGGATAAGCGTGCCTACGCCGGACACCACCAACATCATCACGGTCGAAAGCGTGTCAATGCGGATCGTCCAGCTGATATCGAGGTCGCCGGTCGTGATCCAGGAGAACAGCGGAACGCGGACCGCTTCAGGATGACCGCTGAGGGCGTTCATCAGGACTAGCGCGACGACAAAGGTGCCGCCTGAAGCCAGGCAGGCAATCAGACCAATGTTCTTCTCGCTCAGCTTCTTGCCAAAAACGGTGTTGACCAGCAGCCCGAGCAGCGGCAGCAGGAGCAGCCACGGCGCCAGGTTGAAGATCGGGTTGGTAACAGTCTCGGATAAATTCATCTTGTCAGCACCTCATCACCCTTTCAGACTGCTTACCTGGTCAACGTCGACCGATTGTTTGTTGCGGAAGATGGCAACGATCAGCGCCAGCCCAATCGCTACCTCAGCCGCGGCGACGGTCATGACGAAGAACACGAATAGCTGCGCGTTCGGCAGGTGGTAGTAGTTGGCAAAAGTTACAAAGACAAGGTTGGCTGAGTTGAACATCAGCTCAAGGGACATAAAGATCACCAGCGCGTTGCGGCGCAGGATTACCCCGAGGAAACCCATCACGAACATGATGATTGCCAGCGAGAGATAGTAACTAACGGGCATCGGTGTCCTCCTCACTCTGCGCGGGTGGGTTCTTTGCGAGCAACTGTCGTTGCACCAGCGGTTCGGGTCGGGTGAAGGTAATCACGCCGACGGTGGCGCTGAGCAGCAGGAAACCAATGATCAGGAAAGGCAGAGCGTACTCTGAGAATAACAACTCACCGATTTTTGCAGGCGAACCGAAGTCCGGTCCAGGCGTTTTCAAAACTTCCATCTGTCCGGAGAAGCTGACGAAGATGAAGACCGCCTGTGCCAGGACTGCCACAGCAAGCAATACCGCGATCAGACGCTGCAGGCGCAGCGGTTCGACCCAGTCGTGCTTCTGGGCGCCCAGGAGCATAATAACGAAGAGGAAGAGCACCATGATGGCGCCGGCATAAACCGAAATCTGCGTCAGCGCGATGAATGGAGCGCCGAGCGTAAAGTAGATCGCCCCTACCGCGGCGAAGTTGAGCACCAGAAATAATGCCGAATACAGGACACTGCGGCTGATAAGCATGCCGGCGCCGGTAACGACCACGATGGTTGCCAGAATTCCGTAATTGATTGTCTCAATGGTCATAAATGCTGGCTCCTTAATCCTGAGGATCTTTCATCTCAGGAACTGAGCGGGTGTATTTACCCGGTTCAGTTTTCTGCGGTGTTGTCATGCCGCCCTCTGGAACCGGCTCGAGCAGCAGATCGCGGGTGTATATGGCAGACAGTCTGTCGGTATACGAAAGCTCATAGTTATCACCCAATACGATCGCTTCGGTCGGGCAGGCATCTTCACAATAACCGCAGAAAATACATCTGAGGAAGTTGATCTCATAGGTGCTGGCGTAGCGTTCGCCCGGAGAGTAGCGCTCTTCATCCGTGTTCTCAGAAGCCTCGACAAAGATCGCGTCCGCGGGGCAAGCCGCGGCGCATAACGCGCAGCCGATACATTTCTCGAGACCATTGTCGTAGCGCTTGAGCGTATGGCGGCCTTTATAACGGGTGCGCACCGGACGCTTTACTTCGGGGTATTGAATGGTCACCGGTTTGGTGAACATCGCCCGTAAAGTAGTCTTCAAACCTGTAAGCATCTAGCCAGCCTCCTATTTAAAAATCACCATACCAACCGCGGTGACCATGACACTCGCCAGCGCGATCGGGAAAAGAACTTTCCAGCCCAAAGCCATCAGCCTGTCATAACGGATACGCGGCATGGTCGCCCGCACCCAGATGATGACAAACATCCACAAGACCACTTTGATGATCAGGTACAGCGGGCCAAGCCAGGGGTACTGGTCAACAAACGGGCCAAGGTAGCCGCCGAGGAACAGCGTCGAACCGATCATCGAAATGGCGATCATTTTGATGTATTCAGCCATGAAGAACAGCGCGAACTTCATGCTCGAGTATTCCGTATGATAGCCGGCAGTCAGCTCCTGCTCGGCTTCCGGCATGTCGAATGGCGCGCGGTTGATCTCAGCCAGACTGGCAATGGCATAAACCACGAACGCGACTGGCTGCAGCACGACAAACCACATGCTGCGCTGCTGATTCACGATATCCACCAGGCTCATTGAACCGGTCAACAGCACCGGGCCGATGATGGCGAAGCCCATGGCGAGCTCATAGCTGATCATTTGCGCGGTCGCGCGCAAGCCGCCCAGTGTGGCGTACTTGTTATTGGAGGACCAGCCTGCCAGCGTGATGCCGTAAACCGATATGGACGTCACCGTCAGAATATAGAGCACGCCGACGTTGATATCAGCCAGATGAAGGGCAACCTCGCGTCCAAAGATGTTGACTGTCCCGCCCCACGGCACCACCGCGGTGACGATCAGCGCCGGGATAACCGTAATGACAGGCGCCAGGATAAACAGCAGCTTGTCCGCTTTTTCCGGAATCAGTTCTTCCTTGAAAATCAGTTTGAAAGCGTCAGCGATTGGCTGCAATAAACCGCTGGGACCCGCGCGGTTCGGGCCGACACGGATTTGCATGCGTGCCAGAACGCGCCGCTCATAGAGCGTCACATAAGCGAAACCGGCGGTCATCAGCAGCGTCAAGATGATGGATTTGATCACCCATTCCCAAATCATTCCTGCATCCATAGTGTTATCAGCACTCCCTCATCTGCCGTGATCCGGCTTACTCAGTCACAGGCTGTGGTTCGGCCTGCGCGAAAACGTATTTTTTAATCTCGCCCATGGCGGGCAGGTCGGTCGTGAAGCCAGCGCCGCGCGGAATCAGCGCGACACCTTCGGCGAGCGTGTCATCCAGCACGACTTTCAGCACGATCTCATGTCCGTCGCCGTGTGTCGCCGCTGCCATCTCGCCAGCGTGCAAACCAAGCTGGCCGGCAGTGACTGGGTTGAGGCGCATGGTGGAAGTTTCCTTGCGCGAGGCAACCAGGTCAGACATCAGGCTGATGTTATAACGATAGAACAATTTGCTCACCGGTATCAGCTTGACGCCCTCATCGCTCAAAGCAGCCACGCCGCCGTTATGGTCCGGCATCGTGACGGGCGTACCATCGGGGGTGCCAGCCGGCAGTTGAATGCCGATGCCGCGCGTGTTGTCATAGGCGTTGCCGCCATAGTACATGGCCGTCCGCCCGATCAACGGATCCTGCGCTACACGCTCGGCCAGATTGCGGTAGTTGATACCGCGGAAAATCGGATGCGCCTGCGCGATGCTCTCCAGAATCTGCGCCGGGTTATCGGACATGTCCCGTCCGAGCCGGTTCGCGAGGGTGGCGATAATCTCGTAATCCGGTTTGCTCTCGCCCTGCGGCGGTACTGCCGGATAAAAGCGCTGTACGCGCCGTTCGCCGGAAACATAGGTGCCTTCACGCTCGGTGTGGGCTTGCACCGGCAGCACCAGGTCGGCCAGTTTTGCCGTCTCGGTCATATACAGATCATGCACGACGGTGAAGCCGTCCTGCGCGATCGCTTCGGCGAGCCGGGAGTCAGCGCGGATGATATCTACGCCGACAACAAACACGATACCGGATCTGGCAATGGCATCAAAGGGGTTATCTGTTGGCTTGTAACCCATTTCCCACGCGCCCTGGGTGTTCGTGCCATCCCAGGCGGCGACCAACCCGTTATTCGGTTTGCCGTAATGCCCCGTGCTGACCAGAATATCAGCGCATTGGCGCGCGACTTCTTCCGAGCCAGCCAGGGAGACACCGTCGCTGCCATAGAACACCACCAGGTTGGCAGCGTTCTGAAGTGCTTCTCGCAGCTCACCATGAAGCAACCCACCGAGGGTTTCAGCTTCCTTACCATATTCGAAGCGGATCACCTGCTTCGCGAATTTGTCCAGGCGTGTCGGACGCCCGTTGACCGTGATGACCTGAGCGCCCCGTTCGGCGGCTTCCTTGACGCGCAGCCACCAGATCGGCGCTTCCTGATGCAGATCGCAGGACGCGACGAGGATGACGTCGCCTTTGCCTAGGTCGCCGATATTGGAGCCCGTGCTCAGACCCAGTTTGGTCACCAGGTCACCGCCTCCCATATGGCTGTAGAGCAGCTTGCTGCCGCCTTGCCGGCGCGCGAGCTGATCAAAACTGTACAAGTCTTCATTTGCCAGACTGCCGCCAACGATGGCCAGCATGTCCGCGCCATAAAAGACCATCTTGCGTTCGAGGATGGTATAGGCTTCTTCCCATGAGATCGGCGCGAAATCATCATCGACGCGCAGCATCGGTTGATGGAGCCTGTCTTTGGCTTCGGTGTAGTGATAACCAATGCGGCCTTTGTCGCAAATCCAGATCTCATTGACCTGTTCATTCTGTCGCGGCATAACGCGTTTGACGACTTTACGCCCGCCGGATTTGGCTTCCTGGCGCACGTTATAGATAATGTTGCAGCCAACCGGGCATTGGTCGCAGACCGATGGCGAGTAATTCATTTCCCAGGGACGAGCGCCGAAGCGGAAATCGGTCGTAGTCAGCGCGCCGACCGGGCAGATATCCGCGGTGTTGCCTGAGAATATTGAATCAAACCCGGGCACGGAATTGGTCATGATCTGCATCGCGCGGCCGCGGCGGTAAAATCCGATTACCGGGTCATCAGCGATTTCGCGCTGGAAGCGCACGCAGCGTCCGCACTGTATGCAGCGTTCGCGGTCGAGCATGATGAAGTCGCCGAGCGGGAAATGCTTGGCCAGATGCTGTTTATCAGCGAGCAAGAAGTTGCTGTGGTCGCTGCCATACTTCATGGTCAGGTTCTGCAGCGGGCACTCACCGCCCTTGTCGCAGACCGGACAATCGAGCGGATGCGAGGTCAGCAGAAATTCAATGATATCTTTGCGGGCAGTCGCGACCTGTTTGCTTTCGGTATTGACGACCATCCCCTGCGAAACGGGCGTGGTACAGGCAGTCTCCAGCTTTGGGCCAAAGCGAATGACGGGATTGCCATCCGCGTCAAGCTGCACCTGATTGGTCGCGCGGTCTATCACCGGACGTCCGATTTCTACCAGACACAAGCGGCACATGCCGGCTGGTTCCATCTTGGGGTGATAGCAGAAAACGGGAATATTGATATCGACCCGGCGGGCAGCGTCAACGATCAGCGTGCCTTCCGGTACAGATATTTTTACACCATCAATCGTCAGATCAATCATTGAAGCCATTCCTAACCTTTGCCTTCAGGTTTGGTCACGTTACTCACCAGCTTTTCATAGTCCGCGCGATAATCCTTGATGCTGGAGAGAACCGGTACGATAGAGAATTCGCCCAAAGCACACAGGCATTTATTTTGTATTTGCAGCGCGACATGCTGCAGCAAATCAACATCGGCCTGCGTGCCATGTCCTTTTGCCATACGCTGCGTGATCTTTTCCATCCAGTACGTACCGTCACGGCAGGGCGTGCATTTACCGCAAGACTCATGCTTGAAGAAGCTGGTGGTCTTTTCCGCCACCCAGGCAGCACTGGTACTTTCATCAATAATGATCACCGAGGCTGAGCCTAGCGCGCAGCCAAGGGTGATCACGGATTCGTAATCCATGGGTGTATCCAGCGTGCGATCATCGGCAAGCAGTAGCGCCGATGAGGCGCCCGCGGGCATAATCGCTTTGATCTTGTTGTCATTCAGGATGCCGCCGCCGTGATTAAAAATCAGTTCGCGGAATGGCGTGCCGAGCGGCAGCTCGTAGTTGCCAGGTTTCTTGACCGCACCGGAGAGACTGAAGATCTTCACGCCAGGGCTCTTCTCAGTACCCAGGCTCCTGAACCACTCCACGCCCTTGCCGACGATCATCGGCACGTTGGTCAGTGTCTCGACATTGTTGATCACGGTCGGTTTGGCGTATAAGCCTTCGACAGCGGGGAACGGCGGGCGCAACCGCGGTTGTCCAAGCTTACCTTCGAGCGATTCGAGCAGCGCTGTTTCTTCACCGCAGATGTAAGCGCCGGCGCCGAGATGCGTATGCAGGCGCAGGCTATACGACGTGCCGAACAGATTGTCACCCAGCAAACCTTCGCGCTCGAGCGCCTCAATGCAGCGGTCGAGGTGTGCCGCCAGCATCCAGAATTCACCGCGCATATAAACATAGGAGAGGTTTGCCTGCACAGCGTAGGACGCGAGCATCAGCCCTTCCAGGAATTGGTAGGGGTTCTTCTCCATGATCTCGCGGTCTTTGAACGTCCCAGGCTCTGATTCATCAGCGTTGCAGACGACATAATGCGGCCAGAGGTTGTTTGGTAGGAAGCTCCACTTGACACCGGTAGGGAAACCAGCGCCGCCACGGCCGCGCAAACCGGAATCCTTGACCATGTTGAGGATATCCTGCGGGCTCTTGTTGGTCACAGCATCTTTGAAAGCCTTGAATCCATCATTGCGCAAATAAACATCGAGCTGATCGATGTTCTCAATCGAACGATGGCGCAGCAGATAGTACTCAGTCATTGGCTGCCTCCGGCTGCGTAGTCTGGGTTTCCTTCACTTTTAATTTGATCTCGCGGATCAATTCGATAGCATCCTGCAGCGTCTGATTTTCATGGTAGGCAATCTCACCATCACCCTGAAGCTGGAACATGGGCGCGCGATGACAGGCAGCCAGACATTTGACTTCTTCAACGGTGAACAAACCATCAGCGGTTGTACCGCCTGGTTTGACACCGAGGTAATTGCACAAATCGATCATGAAACCCTCAGCGCCGCGCAACGCGCAGGGCAGATCCGTGCAGACCTGGATGCGATAGCGTCCTTCTTTCACCGGGTGGAAGAGGGTGTAAAACCCAACCACTGAATTGACTTCGGTTGAGGTAATCTCAAGCAGTTCGGCAATTTCATCCACCGAGCGCTGGGTAATGTAACCTTCTTCGCGCTGTGCCAGGAAGAGCAGCGGCATCACAGCGGAACGCTTGTGTTGCGGCGGATACTTGGCAAGGATCCTGTCAATTTCTGCGCTGTATTTTGATTTGAGTTGGTTCACCGGTCACAATCTCCCAAGACGATATCAATACTGGCGACGATCGCCACAACATCAGCCACAAAGTGTCCTTTTACCAGCAAGGGCAGCACCTGTAAGTGAGCAAAGGACGGCGTCCTGTAATGGACACGCATGGGTTTGGCGCTGCCGTCGCTTTCCATCAGCGTACCGAGCTCACCGTGCGGTGATTCGGTTGCCACATAGGTTGAACCCGCCGGCACTTTGAAACCTTCTGTCCAGATCTTGAAATGATGGATCAGCGCTTCCATGCTGACGCCAATTTCGGAGCGCGGCGGCAGGACAAACTTGTGGTTGGTACTGCGCACCGGACCGTACGGCAGCGCTTTCAGCGCCTGCTGGATGATCCGTACCGATTGCCGCATCTCAGCGACACGTACCTGATAACGGGCATAAACATCGCCCGCGGTCTGGGTCGGGATATCAAAATCATACTGTTCATAGCCGCAATAAGGATGGGCTTTGCGGACGTCATAGGCTATTCCAGCCGCACGTGACATTGGACCAGTCACGCCCCAGGCGATCGCTTCCTCCGGGGTGAGCACGCCGATGTTCTTGGTACGCTCGAGGAAGATCTCATTCTTGGTCAGCAGCGATTCGTACATGTCGATCTGGCGCGGCATCAGGTCAATAAACTGCTGCAGCGTGGTTTCGAAGCCAGCCGGCACGTCTCGCCACAGACCACCGGGGCGGATGTACGTCGTCATCATGCGCTGACCCGAGACCATTTCCATGATGTCCAGGATCATCTCGCGTTCGTGCATGGCATACAGGAAGAGCGACATCGCGCCGACATCCAGGGCCGAGGTACCCAGCCACAGCAAGTGAGAACTAAGTCGGGTCAGCTCGGCGATGATGACGCGGATGCCCTGCGCCCGTGGCGGGACGTCGAGCCCGGTCAGCGCTTCGATCGCGAGGCTGAAGTTCAGGTTGTTGCCGTTGGAGTTCATATAATCCATGCGGTCGGTGAGCGTTTCACCCTGCATGTAATTCTTGGATTCGATGTTCTTTTCAATACCAGTATGCAGAAAACCAATATCGGGGATGCAGTTAACGACGATCTCACCATCCAGCTCAAGCAACAGGCGCAGCACACCATGGGTGCTGGGGTGCTGCGGGCCCATGTTCAGGAGCATGGTTTCGCCGCTGATTGCCCGGTCGGACACCAGCGGACGTAACAGTTCATTTAATTCAATTTGCATTGACTCGGTCATGACACCTGCCTTAACGGATGCTTATTCTTTTGCGTAAATTTTCTTAGCTTCAATCTTGTCAAAGTTGAACGTAAACTGCACCTGCTCATAACCGAGCGGATAATCTCTCCTGAGCGGATGCCCCTGCCAGTCCTGCGGCATGATGATGCGCCGCGGGTCAGGATGATTCAGGAATACGATCCCGAAGAGGTCAGCCACCTCGCGCTCATACCAGTTGGCGTTTTCATAAACCTCAACCAGCGTTGGCAGGTTTGAATCCGCCGCCTCAACCGGCACACGGACAGCGATGCGGTCATTATTGCCGCGGGCGTGCAAATGGATCACAACGTTATAACGCGGTGACGTTTTCGGCCAGTAATCGACGGCGCTTAGATCGCTCAGGCGGTCAAAACCGAATTCCTGCCTGAGAGCCTGCATGGCAGCCAGGTAGTTATCCCGGTGAAGGTAGACGATTTTCTCCGGCCCGTGAAATTTCACTTCCGCAGCAAAACGCTCCTGCATCGAAAGGTATGCTTGTTCCAGCGTATCAGTCATGCAATGCCTCGTTTATGACCACTTGGTCAGTTTTTCTTTTTTAACTTTTTCGTGAAGGGTCATGACGCCATGCAGCAGCCCTTCGGGACGCGGCGGGCAGCCGGCGACATAGACATCCACAGGGACGATTTCATCAACACCCTGCAAAACCGCGTAGTTGTTATACACGCCGCCGCAGGAGGCGCAATCACCCATGGCGATCACCCATTTGGGATCGGGCATCTGGTCATAAAGCTGGCGCAGCACGGGCGCCATCTTGCGGGTCACCCTGCCGGCCACGATCATCAAGTCAGATTGCCGCGGGCTGGGGCGCATCAGCTCCATACCAAAACGGCTCATATCGTAGTTCGATGCCTGGGCTGACATCATTTCAATGGCGCAACATGCCAGACCAAACAGCATCGGCCACATTGAGTTTGTTCTGGACCAGTTGACCAGCCCTTCAAGCGTTGTCGTAACGAGGCCGAAATTTCCGGCTTTTTGCTCTATTCCCATTCCAAGGCTCCTTTTTTCCAGGCGTAAACATAAGCCACCTCGAGCACGATCACAAACACCGACATCAGGATCAAGGCTGGTGATCCGAGCTGTTTAAAGGAGACAGCCCAAGGCAGGAAGAAGACGACTTCGATATCAAACAGGATGAACAGCACCGCGATCAGGTAATACCTTACGGAGACGCGGCGGGTGCCTGGCCCGTAGGGCTTCATGCCTGATTCGTATGGTAATGATTTCCGTTTTGTTGGTCTTTTTGGACCAAATGCTGCGCCAATAAGTACTACTAAGAACCCGAGGATGACTGCTATGGTAATGTGGATAATGAGCGGGAAATACTCAATTAGCATAACAAATCCTGTCCGAATTATGAGATTTAGTTAGTATATCACGAACAATCATAAAGCCTGACCTTGCGCTGGGCTGTCATCAGGCTCTTTAACAAAGATTTTATGGCTATACGCATCAAGAAAGGTATTCACGCAACGTTCTGCTGCGTGTGGGATGCCTTAACTTTCTGAGGGCTTTGGCTTCAATCTGTCTGATGCGCTCACGGGTCACATTGAAATAACGGCTCACCTCTTCCAGAGTGTGATCCTTGCCGTCAATCAAGCCGAATCGCAGCTCAAGTACCTGCCGTTCCCGTTCTGAGAGCACAGCCAGCGCGTTTTGCACCTGCTCACGCAGCATTTCGCGTGCCGCGGCATCCATCGGTTCCAGCGCCTCATCATCTTCGATGAAATCGCCCAACTGGCTGCTGTCTTCGTCACCGACCGGCCGTTCAAGCGACACTGGTTCCTCCGCAGACTGCAGGATGCGCTGCACTTTGGCTGTCGCCGCCATCCAGCGATGATTCAGATCGGGATCCAGCTTCTCTTTGTTGGCGATGGCGGTACGAATCGCCAGGGTATCTTCAGGGGGCAGTAACTCCGCCTCGAGCGCGAGCTCGTCGTTCGACGGTTCGCGCCCATACTTCTGCACCAGACCGCGCTGCAGGCGCAGCAGCTTGGAAATGGCTTCAAACAAATGTACAGGTATTCGGATCGTGCGCGCCTGCTCGGCGATGTAGCGTGAGATGGATTGCCTGATCCACCAGGTGGCGTAGGTGCTGAACTTGAATCCGCGTGTCGGATCGAATTTGGTCACCGCCCGCAACAAGCCCAGATTCCCCTCCTGGATCAGGTCCAGGAAGGAGATGCCGCGACCGAGGTAATGCTTGGCTATGGAGACTACCAGCCGCAGGTTCGCTCTGATGAGCGCTTGCGTGGATTCCTCCGCCCGTTTCAGCGCGTCCTGTCGTTCTTTTTTCAGTTCCTCTTCTGCCGGCAGGGAGCGGGCAAGCCTGGCGGGTTCAATCAGGGTCTTGCCCCCCTCAAAGTGCTGCATCACCTTCTTTTCCATCGCGTCAGGCAGCATGTAAAGACTGATAAAGACGACAAACAAGTCGCGGGCTATCGCATCCCAGGCGGCATTCTTGCCCCATTGCCCGGTATCAAGATAATTTCTCAGATACGAGGGCGAGTCAAATTGCCAGCCTGATTTCAGCATCTGCGCTTCGCTGAGAATGATCCGCAGATCAGGGGCTTCCTTGACCTGTTGCTTGCTGATTTTGGCGTTGAAATCATCGATGGCAGCAGCCATTTGCGTGAGCATAGAGGAATACAGTTGCCTTGTGCCGGTCTTCTTGGGGTCCTTCTGCTCAAGGTTCTTCTGCAACTCCTGCAGGTAGGGCGCCACGGCAATGCGCGCCGCCAGCCGGAACTCGCTGTCAGCATCCAGGAGCGTGATCTGACCGATCTCCTTCAGGTAGAGCCGCACCGGGTCTTCAGAAAGCTCGACCGCCATCGCAGGATCGTCGAGAATTTCAAGCGGATCCTCAATGTTGAGGTCCTGCCAGTCATCAGTCACGATCTCCGTCGCTTCAACCTCACCCAGGTCATTCATGTCCGCCTTGTCCTGAGGCAGCAAGAGAGATGTACCAAAAATTGGATCTTCAGATTTGCTTTTCGCCTGTCTGGTCTGGCGTACAGTTTTTTTGATGGGCGGGGTATTGCTCTCGGCGTTTGGTTTTTTAGCCATAGCTTAATAATAGTATAAGTTGGAGATTACGATAGTCGAATGGCGCCGTTTAGTATGCTGTCAAGCCGCGCGCGAGTCTTGGTGTATTCCATGATCATCTTGCGATAAGACTCGATCATTGGCGGATCAGACTGGTCATTCATCTCTTCCTGCAAGTAACGCACCTGCAGGAGTTCCTCGGTCAGGCGATGCCGGCGCAACATCACAAATGTGCGCAGCAAATCACCCAGGTCTTTTTCGTCAGTCTCTTTCTTCTCTTCCCCCTCTGTAAGCTGAAGATACAGTTCTTCAAGGTCGGGCGGCATCAATAACTCAATAAACCTGACCGGCTCCATGTCATCCTGTTCAAGCGAAGCTTCGATCAGTCGCACCAGCATCTGGTGCTCTGAATCTTCAAAGTCCTGACTATCCAGTACAGATAAGCCGGCGTTCTGCAGCGCCCGGTCAAGGAGCTGCATACTTTCCGGCGACGTCAGCAAAATCTTCAAGCAATGGCGTTCACGGTCACGGCGCCATCTGCGCGGCTCGTGCTCAACGACCGTCGGTTCACGAGATGATCCCAGGTTCTCAATCGACTGCCTGCGCGACGGGCGGTTACGGATGACTTGCGGGGGTGAGACCTTCCAGCTCACCAAGCGTTCGTCCACCTGCAGGTCACGAGCCAGTTTCTGAGCGTAGAATGTGCGCTCGACCTCGTTATTGAGGTCCTTGATTAATGGCACCATCTGATCAAGGATCGCGCTCTTGACCTTGGGATCGGCGATGTTTTGCTTGCTGATCAGCGTGTCCATGACGTGCTGGACGATTGGCTTGGCATTCTCCAGAATCTCGACCCACGCCTCTTTGTCCTCCAGCACGATCTCATCAGGGTCCTTGTTATCAGGCAGTGTCGTCACGCGCAAGTCCGCCTGCAGACGGCCCTCACTGCGGATCAAGCCGTGCGAGTCAAAGATGCCGCCTGCATCCGCCACGATCTCCGCCCCGCGGTCGAGGCTCTGGCGGGCGAGTTCGAGACCGCGCATAGTTGCCTTCTCGCCGGCGGCGTCAGGATCCAGCGCCAGCACAATTCGGCGGGTATAACGTTTGAGCTGCCTGAACTGATGCTCATTCAAGGCGGTACCCATGGGTGAAACGGCGTTGTCAAAGCCTGCCTGGTGCAGACCGATCACATCCATGTAACCTTCGACGATCACGACCTGATCTTTGGCACGGATAGACTTGATCGATTTGTGCAGCCCGTAGAGCAAGCGGCCTTTATCAAAGAGCGCGGTTTGCGGTGAGTTGAGGTACTTCGGGTTATCCTCGGCCGCGAGCGCCCGCGCGCCGTAACCAACCATCCTGCCGGCATTGTCATGAATCGGAAACAGCAGCCGGTTGCGGAAGCGATCAAAGAATTTGCCTCCGCCCTCCTTCTCAGTCACGAGTCCCGCGTCGAGCATCTCCTGCTCGGTATACCCCTTCTTCTTGAAATAATTGATGGCATTATCCCAGCCTTCAGGCGCGTAACCCAGCCCAAAGCTGATGATTGTTTCACGGGTGACACCGCGTCTGGTAATGTAATCGAGCGCGTGTTTGCCTGCAGGATTATTCAGCAGATGGTGCTGGTAGAAAAGCTGCGAGTCCTCCAGCAGGCTGGTCAGCCGGTCTTTTTTCTCTTCACGTTCCTGCTTCTCGGGCGTGAGCGGCTCCAGCACCACGCCGGCTTTCTGCGCCAGATATTGCAGCGCCTGCTGGAAATCCCAGCCTTCTTTCTTCATCACGTAGCGGAATATGTCGCCGCCCTCGTTACATTGTCCGAAGCAGCGCCAGGTGCCCGAGTCAGGAAATACAACGAAAGCCGGCGTGCGTGTGTTCTCGTGGAAGGGACAAAAACCCATATAGTTCTTGCCCGATTTCCGCAGCTTAACCGTTTCGCTGATTAAATCGACCGCGTCTATTCGATCCTTGATGTCATCGATAGTGGACATAAGTTCCCCGCTCAGGTTCGATTGAGTGTCACCAGAGCTGTATCATCTGATTCTATCAAAAACTGCTTGAAATACCTAAACTATGCCTGACCTGCAGTAGTGGCTACTCAGATCAGCCGCATCTGAAAGTGAACTTGGATTAGAACCCTTCCATCACAGAAAAATCTGCCACCTGGGCTGGCATCTCCGCCACCTGAACCAGCAGCGCGAGGCGATTGTTGCGCTCAAGTGGATCGTCGCTCATCACCATCACCTCTTCAAAGAAGCGTGTGATGACCGGTATAAGCGGTTCAAATCGCGCCATGAATTCAGGAATAGTTTTTATTGTTTCAGAGCTGTCGCTGGCTTGCAGGGCTTCATACAGCGCCTGTTCAGCCGGCTCACGCAAGGATTGCGGGACAACTGGATCGGGCTGGCGGATTTCCCGCGTAATTCGCACACAACGCGAATAGGCCTGCAGCATCGGCGTCCACCCGTCCTGATCGACAGCCCGGCTGAGCGCCTGAACATCTGCCAGCGCCGCGGCGGGATTGCCCGCCTGCCTGGCAAGGACAGCATCAACGATGTCATAACGATAGCCGCGTTCGACCAACAAGTTTCTGAGCCGTCCGGAGACGAACGCAAAGCACTCATCCAGCGACTTGCTCTCAACGGCAATAGGCAATGATTCAGCAGCCGCAGCCAGACCTGATGTAATATCGAAGTGAATGTTCTTATCCAGCAGGATCTGCAATAACCCGATGGCGGTGCGCCGCAAGGCATAGGGGTCCTTGGTACCCGTCGGTGCCATGCCAACCGCGAACAAACCTGCCAGCGAATCAAAGCGATCAGCCAGCCCGACAACAGTCCCCGGCATGCCGGCCGGCAAGCCATCACCCGCGGCGCGCGGCAGCAAATGTTCAGCGATCGCCTCAGCCACCTGTGGCTGCTCACCCGATTTCGCCGCGTAGAACTTACCCATGATGCCTTGCACCGAGGTCATCTCAACCACCATCTTGGTCGCCATGTCAGCCTTGCTCAACAGGGCTGCGCGCGTCGCAACCTGCGTGTCGGATTGATTCAATCCAAGCGCGGGCGCCAGTTTGCCCGTCAGCGTGACGATGCGGTTGGTCTTATCCAGCATGCTGCCAAGCTTGGACTGGAAGACCAGCGTATCCAGCCGCGGCAGGAAATCTTCCAGCTTTTGCCGGCTGTCATCTTCGATGAAGAAAGCAGCATCAGCATAACGCGCGCCCAGCACGAGGTTATTCCCATCAACGACCACTCCCAAATGGTCGCTTCCACCGTTGCGCACACCGATGTAACGCGGCAGCAGATTGCCATCAGCGTCCGCGACAGGGAAATAACGCTGGTGCTTTTGCATGACGGAAATCAACACCTCGCGCGGCAGAGACAGGTATGCCGGCTCAAACTGACCTTCAAAAGCCGTCGGCGCTTCAATCAGGTTGACGACCTCATCCAGTAAACTTTCGCTGACAAGCGCGCTGGCGTTTTTGCCCGCGGTCAGTGAACCTATCTGTCGCACAATTTCCGCACGCCTTTCAACCGGGTCGATGAGGATGCCTTCCTGGCGCATTTTCGCCAGATAGTCATCAATATCACTGATGGCAATACCGCGTGTCAGCTCTTCAAGAGTCTCACCGCTGTCCGACGCGTGGAAACGCAGTCCGCGAGTCAGATTGCCGGCGGTCAAGCCCGCGTAGGAGAACGGCAGCGGCTGTCCGCCTATCAGTCCCACCAGCCAGCGGATCGGCCGGGAGAACGCGACCCCGGTTTCATTCCAGCGCATGCTCTTATCAAAACGCAGGCCGCCAATGATCTCGGGCAGCAGCGCCATCAATACCTGAACCGCGCTCTTGCCCTTTTCATGGACGCTAAGCGTGACGTACTGCCCGCCATCGATATCTTTGACCGTCAGGCTTGAAACGTCAACGCCTTTTGACCGCGCAAAACCTTCACCCGCCGGAGTCGGCGTACCGTCCGGTTTGAAAGCTCGGCTGGCCGGAGGTCCTTTGATCTCAACATCCTGGTCAGGTTGGTGGTCGCTCAGTCCCCGCACAATCATGACCAATCGGCGCGGAGTGCCCAGGACGGACACACCCTCATGCTCAAGCCGTGCCTCATTGAGCCGTGTCGGCAGCGCCTGTTCCAGCTGGCTGATTGCTGCGCTCAGATCGCCCGCGGGTAACTCTTCGGTTCCGATCTCCACCAACAGATCATGTCTGCCGGCTGTCAATTCCGGCAAGCTCACCTTTCCAGCGGCAGCAGCAACCTCGGCGCTGACAGTGGAAGGATCAAGCAGCGGGTATTCCAATGCCTGGCGCTGATTGAGGTAAGCTTCGGCATTTTTCCGCGAGAGCTCGCGCATCTGACGGAAGAAGGTCTGCCGTTCCGTAATGCCGATCGCGCCGCGCGTGTCAAGCACGTTGAAGGCGTGCGAACACTTCAGGATATAGTCATGTGCCGGCAGCACCAGACCGGCCTCCAGGCAGCGCTTTGCCTCAGCCAGGAACAGTTCGTACTGCTTGTGGACATTGTCCACATCGGCTGTCTCGAAATAATAGGTGCTGTGTTCACGCTCGCCCTGATAATTGATATCGCCGTACTCGATCCCCGGCGCCCACTGAATCTTCTTATAATTGCGCACGCGTTGCAGCGGCATCGCGATTCGTTCGAGGCCATAGGTGATCTCTACAGAAACTGGATCCAGCGCGAACCCGCCGCCCTGCTGGAAATATGTGAATTGGGTGATCTCCTGACCGTCCAGCCAGACTTCCCAGCCCAACCCCCAGGACCCAAGCGCGGGTGACTCCCAGTTGTCTTCAACAAAGCGGATGTCATGCTGGGCAGGATCAATGCCAAGCACCTCGAGCGAGCGCAGATACAGCTCCTGCGAGTTACCTGGATCGGGTTTCAGGATGACCTGATACTGATAATGCTGCTGCAGGCGGTAGGGGTTGTCGCCATAGCGGCCATCATCAGGCCGGACGCTCGGTTCCACATAGCCGACATTCCAAGGCTCAGGTCCGAGCGCACGCAGAAACGTCGCGGGGTTCATCGTGCCGGCGCCGACCTGGGAGTAATATGGCTGCCAGATCAGGCAACCCTGCGACGCCCAGTAGTGATGCAGGTTCATGATCATGGATTGGAAATCGAGCTGTTTCGGCGCTGTTTTATTCATGAATCACCCGTGTCTGACGAGAATTTGTGCTGCAGGAATTATACAACAGCCATCAGGACAAACCTTGTCGCGTGATAGAATTGTGCAGGCTGTCCGCCCCCCGCATCCTGAACCAGCCGATAGTGTTTTTATCATCATCCTATTCAGGATTGGATTTATTGTGACAAAAGAGATCAAACTGATTCTGAACCCGACCGCTGATAAAGGCGCGGCGATTAACAAGATCCCCGAGATCGCGGCCGAACTGAACAAGCACGGACTGAACTACAACATCACGCTCACCCAGCACCCCTGGCATGCCGCGGAGCTGACCGCGCAGGCTATCGCCGAAGGTTATGGCACTGTCGTCGCGGTAGGCGGCGACGGCACCATCAATGAAGTGCTGAACGGCATCATGCTAGCACAAAACGGCGTGCCTCATGGCGTCAGGATGGGTGTATTGCCGATCGGCCGCGGCAATGATTTCGCATTCGGCATGGGAATCCCCCTGGACCTTGAGGGGAGCTGTGCCATGCTGGCGCGCGGTGAGAGCCAGCGTATCGATGTCGGTTTGTGCAAAGGCGGACTGTACCCTGAGGGGCGTTACTTCGGCAATGGTGTCGGGATCGGCTTTGACGCCATGGTTGGCTTTCTCGCCAATCAGGCCAAGATCAGCGGATTTCTGGGGTATCTGATCGCTGCCATTCGCACGATCGTCCTCTTCCAGACCCCGCTGGTCGAACTCAGCGTCAACGGTGAAACGCAGACACAGCCGGACTTAATGATCTCGATTATGAATGGCAGGCGCATGGGAGGCGGGTTCATGATGGCGCCTGAAGCATCGTCGGAAGATGGCTTGTTCGATGTGACAATCGCCAAAGACATGCCGCGCCACGAGATGTTCAAACTGATCACCTTGTTTATGAAGGGCGCTCAGTTTGGTCATCACGCGATCACTTTCCTGCGAACAACCGGCGTGCAAGTCAAATCGCTGAAAGGTGTGATGCCCACCCACGCGGACGGTGAGACCATCGGGGTAGATTGTACCGAACTGGACATCCAGATCCTCGAGAAACAAATCGATCTGATCTGTCAGCTCCCTGAATCAAAATCTGTATGAGCTCACATCCGCTGCGCTGGCCAGTGACGATGCTGGTAAAAGCTGCCTTCGAAATTGCTTGCCGCATCGATAAATCCGAGCTTCACCGTGTTCCGAGCGAAGGTCCGATGATTGTTGCCGTTAACCACGTCAACTTTCTGGAGGCGCCGATTCTCTTTTCACAGCTCTTCCCAAGAAAAATAACAGCCATTTCCAAAACCGAGAGCTGGGACAACGCGTTGTTTAATTTCCTCTTCAAAGTCTGGGGCATCATCCCCATTCACCGCGGCACGGTTGAGAATGCCACGTTCAAGACCATGCAGGACGCGCTGGAAGAAAACTATATGCTGGGGATTTTCCCCGAAGGCACGCGCAGTTACGACGGGAAGTTACTGCGCGGCATGCCGGGCATCGCGCTGCTCTGCAGCAAGGTCAAAGCGCCCGTGCTGCCGTTGATCACCTATGGCGGCGAAAACTTCTGGAAGAACCTTAAACGACTCAGGCGGACTGATTTCTACATCCGCGTGGGCGATCCATTCATCGTTGATTTTCATGGACAACGGCTGAACAAAGAGGTTGTCCAGCAAGCGACGGACGAAATCATGTACCAGATGGCCGGCCTTCTGCCCCCGGAATACCGTGGTGTTTACGGCGACATGACGAAAGCGACCGAGCAGTATCTCACTTTCGACCCGCCTTACACCAGCAATCTCAATCGGCTGAAAGACTAAAGCGTTCTCAAACGCCAGAGCGAACCGTGCGGAGGAAATCCGTGCTGTTGATGTGACGCTCCAGCGTGTAGGTCAGATAGGCGTGCATGACCCCCTCCAGCTCTTCCCGCACCGGCGCCGTAAGTGTCGCCCGGGCAGCCGTGGCGTAATTGCTGCGCTGGAAATGGCGAAGATACTTCAGGGCGGTCATGCTGATGCGGCGTGCGCCGCTGGCCTGGATACCGCAGTCGGGACAGACAACCCCGCCCAGCCCATTCGAGAAGAATTGGTCCTGCGCGGTGATCTCCTTGCCGCACATCACGCAGTGCTGCAACTCCGGTCGGAACCCGAGCAGGTCCAGCAGCCGGATCTCATAATACCGGACAGCCAGAAACCCGTCAGGTTCCCTGTTGATCCGGTCAAAGGTTTCGACCAACAGCTTGTAAAGCTGAGTGTTGGCGCCTTCTTCCGGGGTAAACCTGTCCAGCAGTTCGGTCACATAGGCGGCATAGCCAATCCTGACCAGGTCATCCTTGATCTCGAGGAATGGCTGAACTGTTTCTACCTGTGTGATGATCCATAAATCGCGGCCGGCAGCCAGCATCAGCTTCACCTGCGAAAAAGGCTGCAGGTGACCTGCCTTGCGGGATTTCAGCTTACGCGCGCCTTTGGCAAGCGTCTTGAGCTTGCCATGTTCGCGGCTGTAAACGAAAACCAGCCGGTCAGCTTCACCCCACTCCCTCTGCCTGAGCACGACAGCTTCGGCCGAGATGGAATGCGGTTTTTCAGCCATGTACGTCCTGTGAAGGAATCTTATTCTGCCAGGTCGGCAGGAGAAAAGGCGTGCGGCAGCAGGTCGCGGGCGGTGCATTCAAAGGCGACCTCGCCTTTCTCGTTGACGCAAATCACCCACATGTCGAGCGAGAATTCAGCCATTACCTGCCGGCAGACGCCGCATGGCGAACCGCCATTTTCGGTCGCCACAGCAATCGCTTCAAAATGGCGCTCACCTTCCGAGACGGCTTTGAAAAACGCGACCCGTTCCGCGCAGACGGTAGGTGAGTAGCTGGCATTTTCGATATTCACGCCATCGTAAATCACGCCGGAAGTACTCAGCAATGCCGCGCCGACCTTGTAGCCGGAATACGGCACATAGGCGTACTGGCGCGCCTGCAACGCGCTCTGGATCAGGGTGTCACGCATTTCATCAGTCAGTTGCATCGAGGATCTCCTTCAGGGGTTCTGGCTGGTGCCTTGTTGCCCGCACCTTGCGAATGCGCCGGCCATTGACCTGTTCCACCGTCAGCGTCCAGCCATCTACTGTTACCTGTTCCCCTTCCGCAGGTACCTTACCGATCGAACCATAGATAAAGCCGCCCAGTGTATCGGCTGTGTCATTACTCAGTGAGATATTGAGCAGCGAATTGACATCGTCCAGATCAAGCCGGCCGGTGAGAACAAATTCATCATCATTGACCTGCTGGTATGGGATCTCTTCGCTCTGGTCATATTCATCGCGGATCTCACCGACGATCTCTTCAACGATATCTTCCAGCGTGACCAGACCAGCCATGCCGCCATACTCATCGACCACAATGGCAATGTGCACACCGCGCGCCTGCATTTCCTTAAGCAGCTCATCGACCTTCTTGGCCTCGGGCACAAAGTACGCTGGTCTTAGCAGCTCACGGATACTGGTGCTGTCTTCCTGCAGGTTGACCTTGAGAATATCTTTGGCATACAACATACCAAGCAGGTTGTCGATCACATCGTCATAGACAGGCACACGGGAATGCCCGGATTCAACCATCAGCCGGGCAGCCTCAGCCAGCTCGATATCAGCTTCCACAGCCAGCACATCGATGCGCGGCACCATGATCTCACGGCACAGCGTATCGCTGAAATGGAAGATGGAATAGATCATCTCGCGTTCGCCTTGTTCAAGGCTGTTGTCCGAGTTACCGCCAACCTCAACCCAGGTCTTGAGCTCATCTTCAGTGACACCTGCCAGAGCGTGATCCTGGGTTGTGCTGGACTGAAAGCCGCGCAGCACCCAGGCGACGGGCGAGAAAATAGCGTCGAAAAACTTGCCAAGACCGGTGAAGCGCACTGCCCAGGTTTCGGTATCCCGCCGGACCAGGCCCTCAACCAGAAATTCAATCGACAGGACGATCAATGCCAGCACGAACATCAGCAGCAACCCTGCCCAAAGCAGACTGTCTGCTTCCGGATAGGCGTTAGTGATCAATTTCCAGACGACCAGTGCCATCAGGAAATGAACCACAACAATGCTCGCGCGCAAAGTCGCGCTGAGCCTCGAGACGCCTAGCAGGCTGATCGTCCTTTCAAGGTCCTCCGGCTTATGGCTGCGGGAGCCGATCAGGTAAGGCAAGCGTGCTTCGGTTAAACTTGTTCTTGTGGCTGAAAAAAGAAGGTCGAGAATAATCAGTACGGCGAGAACGAGCAATAGGTTAAGACTAGCCACGGTTTCCTTTCACACTCAAGGTATTAGTATCTACAATTGTAACGAATAGATGGATATTCACAAGGGGATTTCTATCTGATTATTGAATACGGCGCGAGCGTGGTGCCTCCAGGAATGACCGCCTCAATGGCCTGACAGTTTGGCAGCGAGCAGTTATTTCCGACCTCGCTGTCGATGACCGTCGTATTGGGCCCGATCACCGTGCCCGACGCCACGCTGCTCCTGCCCATAATCTGAGAATTCGCATCAACGATCACGTCAGGCTGCAAATGAACATCCGGTCCGATTAGCACCGTCTGCGGGTTGATGATCGTCACGCCCGCTTCCATCCAGCGCCGGTTGATGCGGTCACGCATCACTGCCTCCGCTTCAGCCAGGTGGACGCGGTTGTTGATGCCGACCGTCTCGGAGATATCCTCCATGACGATTGCCTCGACCGGCAAGCCATCGCTGACCGCCATCGCGACCGTGTCTGTCAGATAGTATTCACCTTTGGGTGAGAGCGGGATTCTGTCCAGCGCCTGCCAGAGCCAGGCCGCGTCGAAGCAGTACACGCCGACATTCAGTTCCTTAATCGCCAATTGCTCGGGTGTCGCCTGGGCTTCTTCAACAATCGCCTTGACCGTACCATCAGGGTGACGCAGAATGCGTCCGAAGCCGCGCGGGTTCTCCGCCAGAACTGTCAGCATGCTGATCGGTCCGGGCGAGGTCAACTTGTGCTCAACCAACGCGCTGGCAGTCTCAGGCCGCAGCAAGGGCATATCGCCATAGAGGACGAAGATGATATCCGCTTTGCCTTGCAGGAGCGGTCTGGCTTGCATCACAGCATGTCCGGTGCCAAGCTGCTGCGCCTGAAGCGCGAAAACAGCCTCACCTTGCAGTTCGGCCTGCACCTGGTCGGCGTTGTGTCCAATGACGACAACCGGCTGCGTCTGGCTGACTGCTTCAGCCACAGCCAGCGGATAACGAATCAACGGTTTTCCCAACAGGCGATGCAATACTTTCGGCAAGGCGGAACGCATGCGCGTGCCTTGTCCTGCAGCCAAAATCACCGAAGCGACGATTTTTTCCATTTTTCCCTATTAAGCGCAACAGGCTTAGAGATCCTGTTACCAGAAGCAAAAAGCCTGTTACATTCTCCTGCTGGGGCGCCAGGAATCGAACCTAGATCCACAGATCCAAAGTCTGGTGTGCTGCCGATTGCACCACGCCCCAATGTCTGGTAAAGCCAGCGGGGAAATTTTAACACAAAACCGGAGAACCTGCGCGGCTCTCCGGTTGACCTCGATCTTGGGATGATTATCCAACGCGCCAGCAGGCGACAAAGTGGTCATGACTGACCTCTTTGAATGCCGGCTCTTCAACCTTGCATTGTTCCATGGCAACAGGACAGCGCGGGTGGAAACGGCAGCCTGACGGCGGGCGCAAGGGACTGGGTACGTCACCAGGCAGGATGATGCGTTCGCGTCTGACGCGCGGATCCGGCACGGGAATGGCGGACATCAGCGCCTGGGTGTACGGATGCAGCGGATTGCGGAACATCTCTCCCCTGCCGGCTAACTCGACCATCTTGCCCAGGTACATCACGGCGACGCGATGGGAGATATGCTCAACCACGCTCAGGTTGTGCGCGATGAACAGGTAGGTCAGGTTGAGGTTTTCCTGCAGGTCCTTGAGGATGTTCAGCACCTGAGACTGAATTGAGACATCCAGCGCCGAAACCGGTTCGTCGCAAATGATGAAATCCGGGTTGAGCGCCAACGCGCGGGCGATACCAATACGCTGGCGCTGGCCGCCTGAGAATTCATGCGGGTAACGTCGGGCGTGGTAATCTTCCAGACCAACCTTGCGCAGGTTGGCGATGCACATTTCAAATCTCTCGCGCGATGAGCCGATGTTGTGGATCTTGAGTCCTTCCATTACTGATTCGCCGATCGGCATACGCGGGTCCAGCGAGGCATACGGGTCCTGGAAGATGATCTGCATTTTACGGCGCATCTTCTTCAGGTCATTGCCCTTCAACTGAAAGACGTCCGTATTGTTGTAAATCACTTTTCCATCCGTAGGCTCGATCAATCGCAGCATGGTGCGACCAACGGTCGTCTTTCCGCAACCGGATTCGCCGACCAGACCCAGGGTCTCGCCCTCACGGATGAAGAAGGAGACATTATCGACAGCCTGAACCCAGGCTACCGTTCTCTGCAATAAGCCGCCGCGGACCGGAAAATACTTTTTCAGGTTACTGACTTCAATCAGGTTTCTTGCGGGTTTCTTTGTTGCCGTTTGTTCTGTCATCGCTACCTCTTGTCCCTCGGGCTTCTTAATTGGCCTGCTTCAACGGCGCTTTGTGATCGCCTTCATCAGCATACAGCCAGCAACGCACCAGGTGACCTGGCAGCGCTTCCGTCAGATTGGGTTCTTTCTTCGTGCAGATCGTCAAGCCATGCTCGACCCGGGCGCGGCAGCGTGGGGCGAAACGGCAGCCAGGCGGCAGGTTGACCAGGTTAGGCACCGATCCGGGGATGACATCCAGCCTGTCGACGACCTTGCCCAGAATGGGGATGGAACCGATCAAGCCCTGCGTGTAAGGGTGCATCGGTTTTTCGAAGAGCAGCAGAACGTCCGCCTGTTCGACGATTCTGCCGGCATACATGACCGCGACACGATCCGCCATCTCAGCGATCATACCCAGGTCATGGGTGATCAGGATCACCGAGGTGCCCATTTTTTCGCGCAGCCCGCGCATCAGGTCGAGAATTTGTGCCTGAATCGTGACATCCAGCGCGGTGGTTGGCTCGTCTGCGATCAGCAGCTTCGGTTTCAGCGCCAATGCCATGGCAATCATGACGCGCTGTGCCTGACCGCCGGACATTTCGTGCGGGTAGGCGCTCGCCTTCTTGCCAGGATCCGGGATGCCGACAATCTTGAGCAGCTCGACGGCCTCTTTCCAGGACTTGTCGCGCGCCATTTTCTCATGAATCTGGAAGACCTCACCGATCTGGTCGCCGACCTGATAGACCGGATTGAGGCTGGATTGTGGTTGCTGGAAAATCATGGAAATACGGTCACCACGAATGTTGACCATTTCCGATTCGGGGATCTTCAACAGGTCAGTTTCCTCAAAGAAGATTTCGCCCTCGGTGATTTTACCCGGGCTGCCAACCAGTCGCATGATCGATAAAGAGGTCACACTCTTACCGCAGCCTGACTCACCCACCAGTCCTAAAACCTCGCCGGGGAAAACTTCGAAGTCAACGCCGTCGACGGCTTTGACAACGCCATCTTCAGTAAAAAAGTAGGTCTTCAGATTATTGACCTTCAAAAGCGGTTTCTGATGATTGTCTTCCACTAGTCCTCCAGCATGTATCATTTATCGGTGATTCCTGTTCATGGCTCACCAATCAGGAATGGAAAAAAGGTCGGAGATTTAGTTGATAACGCTTGTCACATATTTGGGACACAACCAGGGGTTACTCCGATTGCTCTTCCTATTTTACTATAATTTCATAAGCTACTGACAACCTGCTTCGCTGTTGAGCGATTCTATGTCAGCCAGCAGGCTGCGCGATGAGTTGTGCAGCGCCAGGCCGCATATCGCCGGCTTCGCCAAGCCGATATTCAATTGCTGATACAGCGGCAGTGCCGGCAACTGTTCGACAAACAATTGCTGAGCCTTGAGCTCGCCGTCTGATGTGTCACCGTTCGCGAATTGAGCGCTGGCACAAGCCGCGTCATACTCGGCATTCTCGAACCCGCCAATGTTGACGCCCAGCCACCTGTTCGCTGCTGAAGGGATCTGATCCGACGTGAATAAGCCGCAGCCCGGATAGTTGCCCATATTCCATGAGATCGTTGCCAGATCGAATTTCCTGCCAAACACCAAACCGTCAGGACCTGGCGCGTATAGTTGCTCGGGGGCTACATTATTATTTGTGACACCCAACCCGCACTCCCTGAGCATGTCAGCAACACGCTGCATGTAGGATGCGCGCAATGGAGCGGTTGTGCTGGCGATGCTGATCTCAAAAGGCGTGCCATCGGGGACGGTCGCAACACCGGCAGCGACGCGCGGTGTGGCAGGATCGTTGTCAAAGTCTTTCCAGCCTGCCTGATCGAGCAGCAACTGACCGGCTGCAGGATCAAATGCCGGTTGCGTGCCTGAAGCACCCGGATAACCATCGGGGAGGTAGCTGGCCGGCACGTGGGCAAACTTTTCGAGCAGGTTATCTGCGATCGCCTGACGGTCAATACACTTATCGATCGCCTGACGCACCCGCACATCACTGAAGAAATCAGCCCGGTCACCGCCCCAGGGCGAGTAACCATCATCATATTGCGCTGGTTTGATACCAAAGACCAGATACTCGATCGCGGGTCCCTGAGACATCAGCACGCGCAGATTGCCGGCTTTTTCCTCGTCCCCCAGTTTTTCCAGCCGCTCAGCGAGCGCTGGGTTGACGTCAACGACGTCGCATTCACCCGTGGTGATCGCGCCAATGTTGCCGTCAGGGGTTGGCAGGATGAATTTGTAAATGACCTGGTCATAATAGGGCAAACCTTCAGCCGCCCTGAAATAGTTCGGATTCTTGTCCAGGACGATTGTCGACCCCGGAGCCCATTCGCTGATCTGGTACGCCCCCCAGCCCAACGGCTTGCGGGTGACATTCTCATCAGTCAGCATGCTCTCAGCGTTCAGGCTGCCGTACGCGTGCTCGGGCAGCGGTGTGAAGAACAGCAGATCAGGTCGCTGCGCGTGGAACCCGGGAATCCCCCGCCACTCGACCCTTTGGTCATCAAGCGCCGTGTATGATTTGGTACGGTCTGTCAGCCAGCGGCTGACTGGCGTTTTGAGGTCGCTCGCCAGCTTGAACGAGAAGACGCTATCCTGTGCCTTGAGCGGCTGTCCATCTGACCAGGTGATGCCCGGTTTGATCTTGAACTCAAAGACCTGCTGTTCCATCTCGACTGCAGCAGCGCCATCCCAGACAGCAACGCAGCCGGCGTCAGAACAACCGGAGGGCAGGTAGCGCATGCCGTTCTGCAAGGTGGTGAGCTTGCCGGCCGCGTCCAGGATCATCTCGCCGGGCTGAACGGTCACCGTCTCAGCCTTTAATTCGGGCAACGCCTCGAGAATGACCGGTTTGCCGGCATAATCCACCGCGTCAAACGGCCCATCATAAATCCCCTCCAGCACCGACCAGGCAGCACGTGATGATGTGCCATAGATGTACAGGCTGCTGGGTTCTTCCGTCAGACAAACAGTCAGGATTTTGGGCGCGGCAGTCGGTTCGGGCGTTGGCGGGATCGTAGGCGCGACTTCTGTCGGCGCAGGAACGATCACGGTCGGCGTAGGGGCGGGACTCGGACTGCAAGCCGCGATGATGATAACGACGAGAATAATTGACGCGAGTACGCGGAAAAATTTTGGCTCCATGGAAATCTCCTGGAGCCATTATAAACCGATATGCCTATGCTGTTTGTCTGGCATGCGCGAGCCAGTACGGGATCCATTGAACCTATTTCGACTTTTTCTTCGGTTTCCAGTCCGGTCCGTATTCTTCCCGTTCCAGGCGCTCCTTACGCTTCTGAGCGCCGAGCGTGAAGATGCCCAGCAAGCTGATGACCATACCAAAGAGCTGCAGGGCGTAAATCACGAACAGCAGCGGGAAGTTGGATGGTATTGTTTTGATCACGACCAGCAGCGGCAGAATGAAACCCAGCAGCAGACAGATGCCGCCGATGATGATCATTTTCTTAGGCGACAGTCGCGGAATCATCCCTCGCCTGTTCTTGCTGATGCTTCTCACCATGGACACCGTCATACAGCCAGCACGCGACCAGGTGTCCGCCGCCGAGGTTGAATTCCGGCGGGCGTTCGACTTCGCACAACCCCGCGATCATCTTGGGACAGCGCGGATGGAAGCGGCAGCCTTTGGGCGGGTTGACCAGTGAAGGCGGTTCGCCCGGGGGCACATCCTGAAACTCGTCTACGTTCTTCGGGTCCGGATCAGAAGTGGCAATCAGCAGCGCATGTGTGTAAGGATGCGCGCTGTTGCGGATCAATTCAGCTTCAGGCGCCTTTTCGATAATCTGGCCGGCATACATGACAAAAATATATTCAGAGAAGTAGCGTACGGTTGCCAGGTCATGCGTGATATAGATCACTGCCAGGTTGTACTTTTCCTGCAAGGCGCGCAACAGTTTGAGGATCTCGACACGCACGGAAGCATCCAGCATCGAGACCGGTTCATCCGCAACAAGCAGGATGGGATTAAGGATCATGGCGCGCGCGATGACAATGCGCTGCTGCTGTCCGCCGCTGAGCTGATGCGGGAACTTGTACAGGAAGTCATCCACCGGTGTCATCTTCACTTCTTCAAGCACCTTGCGGATCCGCTGCAGGCGTTCTTCCGAGTTGGTCACACCGTTGATCTTCAGCGGCTCCTCGAGGATGGTCCTGACGTCCATGAACGGCGGCATGGCGCCATAGGGATCCTGCTGAACGTAGCCAATCTTCTTGCGCACTTCCTTCAGATCATTAAACTTGAAGTCGTTGATCACCTGACCGTCAAACATGATTGTGCCGCCGGTCGGACGGTTGAGGCGCAGGATGGTTCTGAGCAGGCTGGTCTTGCCGCAGCCGCTTTCGCCGACGATGGCGATCGTCTCACCGCGTTTGAGATGCAGGGTCACCCCATCCACCGCGCGGACAAAGCCAGCATGCTGGAAGCCAAATTTCTTTAACTCAAAATAGACCTGCAGCTCATCAAGCTCGAGGATATTCCCGTTGTCCCTGGCAGCCGGTCCAGTTGTGGTTTGAACATTGGTTTGTTCCATCATTTGAGTGTTCCTTTACCTTCGTACAGCCAGCATTTGACCCAGTCCTCGCCAAAAGCAAACACCGGCGGATCGTTGACGCATTTTTCAAAGGCGCTTGGACAGCGATCCCTGAAGCGGCAGCCGGTCGGCGGGTTAATTAGTGAAGGCGGTCTGCCGATAATGAAATCGGGTTCCTCGCGCTCACGCAGTTTGGGTACGCTCGCCATCAGCTTGGCGGAGTATGGATGCCGGGGCGCGCTGAAGAAGCGATGCGATTCGCTGACCTCAACGATCTGGCCGGCATACATCACCGCGACGATGTCCGCCAGTTCGGAGGACGTCGCGATGTCATGTGTGATGAGGATGAAGCTGGTTTCCAGGTTAGCCTTGATACGCTTGAGCAGGTTGAAGATGTTGGCCTGCGTGAGCACATCCAGCGCGGAGGTCGGTTCGTCCAGGATCACCAGCTCGGGGCCGGTGATCAGCGCCATGGCGATTGCGATGCGCTGGCGCATGCCGCCCGACAGTTCAAACGGGTAGCGGGTGATGAAATCGACCGGCACGCCGACATTCTGGAACATCTTGGCAGCCTGCTCCATGGCGACTTCCCGTTTGGTGCCGTAATGCACCATCAACGGTTCAGCCACCTGGTCGCCGACACGCAGCACCGGGTTGAGCGAGTTCATGGCAGCCTGAGGCACCATCGAGATTCTCACCCAGCGGATCTCGTTGCGATAATCTTCATCCGAGAGCTTCATGGTGTCGAGGTCACGCAGGAATACTTTGCCGGAATATTCGCCGACATTACGCGGCAGCAGGCGCAGAATGGCTTTTGCCAGTGAGCTCTTGCCGCAGCCTGATTCGCCAACAACGACGACCGCCTTATTGGTCTTAAGGTCGAAGTCAACCCCATCAACCGCCTGGACAGGTCCGCCTTTGGTCAGGAAATACAGTTTCAGATCCTGAATGCTGAGCAGGGTCGAATCTGAGATTTTGTCCTTGTCAACTTCAACCTTGATTGGAATTCGCTCACTATCAGTCAGATGTTTTGACATGCTACATTCCTCTCAATTTCGGGTTGAAAATTCTGTCCAGCGCGAACCCCAGCATCGCGAACGCCAGGCCAGTGAACATCAGGAAAGCCGCCGGTTCCAGGATCCAGTAGAACATACCCTGATAATGCGCGCCGTAAGCACGGGCGTCATTGATCACCTTACCCCAGGTCGGGATGGTCGGATCACCCAGCCCGAGCAGCGCCAGTGAGGCTTCGAGAAACACATACGCGGGGACGGAAGAAACCAGACCCGGGATGAGCAGCGGGATGATACGCGGGATCAGATAGCGGATGATGATGCGCCAGTCGCTTGCGCCATACGCCTTGGCTGCCTCGATATACGTGGACTCCTTGACCTGCAGGAAGATAGCCCGGTTCGTTTTAATCGAACCGGTGAAGATTTGCAAGGCAATGGTGACCCCCAATAGCACCCAGATACTGCGAGAATAGAATGTGCCCACCATAATGAGGATGGAGAAATATGGCAGGATGATATTGATCTCCGTAATGCGCTGAATCAGCTCGTCGATCCAGCCGCCGAACCAGGCACCGATAGCCGCAATGAGCATTGAGAGCACTGAGGTGCCAACCGCGGCGACCAGTCCGAACGCCAGCGCGATCGGCGCGCCCCACATCATGGCGGTGACCAGCGGGCGGCGGATATGATCGGTGCCAAACCAGCCGTAGACCTGCCCGTGCATCACGAATTCGATATTGACATCCGTGGCCTCTTCGAAGGTGGTCGCCTTGATTCTGAGCGTGTACTTCCCCTGATCAACAACCGCCGGTGAAGATTTCAGCTTCGTGAACAGACCTTCGATATTGTTCGAAACCTTACGCCCCTGCAACCGGTTCAGCCGCGTTGTCAGTTTTGTATCCTGTCCAAAGCGGTAGGTATAGGAGCGCGTCGCGCCAAAATCACCAACCTTGATCTCTTCACCGGAAGGTGTGACCAGCTCAACCGAAACGAATGGATTCTTGGCCTGATAGTTGGTCGTGATGTATAGGAACAGCTCCTGCGGGATGGTCTTGTAGTTGTAATCGAAGGTGTATTCAAAATCGTAGGTCTTGCCAGTCTCCCGCGGGGTCATGGTCTTGCTGAAGGGTTCGCCTTCACCAGCCTTGACGTCAAATGATTCTGGTAACTTATCCTCGCGGAACCAGTTGTACCATTTCGGCGCCGCGGTCTTGGGATTTTTGTAAACCACATCCTCGCCAGCCCGCCACAGACGGATGCCTTCTGAGTATGGGATCGTGATCATGGTGTAGATGGAGAAGATGATGAGAGCCAGAATGCCGATAGCGCCGACAACGGCAGATGGGTAACGCGCGATCTCACGCAGGGTATTCTTGAAATTGTTCATGTTACGCATTCCCTCCGCCGATTTTCACACGGGGATCAACAATGGCGTAGATGAAGTCCAGGAAAAAGACGGTGATTGCGAGCAGATAGGCCATGATGATTGTCGTACCCACGATGACCGCCGTATCATAAATCTGCACCGCCTGGAAGATGGTTCTGCCAAGCCCGGGCCAGAGGAAGACCGTCTCCGTCAGGGTCGCGCCGGTCCACATGCCAATCACCAGTAGCGCGAATTGGGTGATGATGTTCGGCAGCGTCGGGCGCAGGATGTAACGCCGTTCGATATCGCTCGAAGACAAACCCTTCGCTTTCGCCATATCCACGTAGTCTTCACTGGAGTAGATCAGGAAGAACGTGCGCCAGGCATAGACATTGATAAAGAAGCCTGAGATGAATAAGGAAGACGCCGGCAAAATCAGGTGTTTGAGGATATCGAGCACATAGGCGAACTTATTGGTCGGCGGCGGCGCTGAGAGCATGCCGCCAAATGGAAGCCATTTAAGGACCGCCGCGAAGATCAAAATCAGAAATACACCATAGAACCAGGCCGGTATGGCTGAGGTCGGCGAGAAAGCCACCACCACTCTATCCCAGATACTGCCATAATGCCTGGATAAACTCAATGCCAGAAAGAGGCTTACAAAGAATAAAAGCAATTGGCTGCTGCCCATCAGGAGGAGCGTGGCGGGCAGCCTTTCCAGAATAATATTCTTCACCATGCGCGAGCCATGGTCACTGACCATAAACCGCGCCCTGCCTAGTTTCAGCGTCAGCGCGTTGAAAAGGTGCCTGACAGACCGGATGGGGAAAGGCTGGTCAAGACCGGCGGCCTTGACCCGCAAGGCAATCGTATCGGCCACCAGTTTCTGCCGCATCTCATTGCTGATTGGCCTTTGGGCTGCCATCGCGGCGACCTCCGCGTTCACCTGTTCGGTGATATCACCGCGCAGGATCTCGTCAACGTAGCCGCCCATGTTCGCGATCAAAATTGTGATGTAAATACCAATAACAATGGTGAACAGTTGCAGCACCAGTCGGATGCTGAAAAAGCGGGCAAGCCTTTTGAAGTTATTTGAGCTCGCCTGTTTACTGAAGTTCGTGGCCTGTAATTGGCTGTCCGTAGTTATCTCAGTAGTCATAAATACCCCAGCGCCTCCAAATAAACAACATAGGGCAAGTTATTTTAATAACTTGCCCTACGGTCTATAACATTTGTACTAGAACCCTCGCTTATTACTTAGCAGAAACAAACTCAACAGAAGCAAATGTCGGTTGGGCAACGACCAACGGAACAACTGCGACCTCGAGTTTATTCGAGCCAGCACCAAGGGCGGTAGTGAGTTCGGGAGTGAGTTCAACACTGTAGTGACCGGCTTCAACCTCAGTGGCGTCAGCAACGTCGACAACAGCATTCGTGGCATCGTAAACCAGGAACTTAACCTGCTTGATATCTTCCACAGGGTAGGGTTCACCGTCGAAGGTCACCCACACATCAAATGTGGCTGCTTCGCCTGCGACAACCTGGCCGGGGCCTTCGATCTCGACATCAGCGATTCTGGGGGCTGAGTACACAGACCATCTATCAGCTTTGTCGGGGAAGTCCGCGAAATGCTTCATGGTCAATGACTTGCCAGTCAGATCGATGGTGTCAAAGTAGTAGGGGCCGGTACCGACGTGGAAGTGACCCATGTCAGCGTACCAGGCTTTGAGCGCTTCGTAACGAGCGACTGCCTGATCGGCATCCAGGTACTCGGCCATGGTGGCTTCGTAGGGGATGGTCTTGTCAGCGATCAGCTCATCCAGTTTTTCAGCCAGGATTTCCAGGCTGGGGCCGCCGATGTTGGAGGTCTGCTCGATCTGCTTCTCTTCGGCTTTCTGATCGGTGTAAGCCAGCAAACCTTCAGCTTCAGCTTTGTTCATCATGGCGATCATCGGCCAGGAACCCTGTCCGTAGCTGTAGTTCACCCAGAAAGAGTACCAGGCTGCGGTGAGCTCAGCGTCCATGGAGAAGGAATCTGAGTACCATTCAACAACCACAGGATCCATGGAAACGATCTTGACACCCTTGAAGGTATCCATGAAGACCGCGAACTGGCCTTCAGACTGCGGGTCGTAAATTGCGCTTTCCGGTTTGGCGCGATCAAAGCCCATGATGAGGCCCATGATCAGGTCAGCGGGATCAAGATTGCTGCCATCATGCCATTTCACCACCTCGAACAGGTCGGGGCGGTAGGTGACGACAGATTTCATGTTCGCGGTGACAGTTTCGCCTGGTTTGAAATCAGCAACGCTGATGAACTTCTGCTCAGTTGCGTCCCAGTCTGCCCAGGCATCCTCAGGAACAACGATTTCAGCAGCGGTTTCGAGCGTTACCCAGTCGAGGGTCTTCTGGACGGGGAGACCTTCCAGAACGGTTACGACCGCGCTTTCAACATTCTGCGGGTGAACCAGACCGGTGTAGGGATCGAAGATGAAATCGTACGAGCGGCTCGCACGATCGACGCCCTGATCAGACGTGGTATTGGAACCAGCGATCGGGTTGTATGCGCCGGCGAACAGGAAGGACTGGGTAGCCCAGCGGACCGTACCGCCTTCTTCGCCAGACCAGCGCAGGGTGAACGGGGTCATCTGGGCGCTTTCAACACCAGCGGCCAGATCGGTGGTGACCTCAAGACCTTCGCGGTAAGGCACGAAGCGCTTGGTATCAGCAACCATCACCTGGAGGGAATCCTGCAGGGACAGTTCCAGCGCGCGGGACATCATCTCGCGGCGTTCTTCAACGGTCTTGTAATCGCCACTGAACAGGCGGTCGCCCAGTTCCTGGAATTCAGGATCCGAGACATTCTCCAGGAATACGGGAATACCCTGAGCGGAAGTGTTCAGGTACATTTCCTGGAAGATGTTCGCCTGGTCACGGTCGAGGACGGAAGCGCCCCAACCACCGGTGTACATGTGCCACAGGCCTTCTTTGGGATCACTCTGGATCCAGATCGGGCTGGCATCAGAACCGGACTTGAGCTGGCGATCAACGGTGAAACCGAGTTTTTCCATCTGGGCGGCGAGATATTCGCCCCACAGAGCGCGGGTGCCATCGCCGTCGTTCCGGATCAGGAAGATCACGGTAACCGGCTCACCATTGAAGGTGTATTTACCATCGGTGATTTCAGCGCCCATGCCTTCCATCTCGGCATCGATCATCTCTTTAGCGGTGTCGTAGTTGTAAGCGTATTTGGCTTCGAGAGCGCGGGCAACGTCCACCAGATCAGCATAATCGGTGAAGTTGGTCATCAGCGCGAACCACTTGGGCAGCGCGCCGCCGGCATAGAATTCCTGATTGATGTAGTTGCGATCGATCAGGTAGTTGAAGGCTTCGCGAATCTTGCGGTTCGAGAAGGGGTTGAACTTGGCTGTGTCAGTGAAGACTGCCGGGTTGAACTGAATGGTGTAGTATGTACCATTGCTCACCGAGTAAGGCAGACCACTTTCCTCAAGTTCGCTGAATTGGGTTGAAGCCATACCATTGACATAAACGTCAATCGCTTCAGCCTTCATCTGGGTAATAACAGAGGGGTTGTCGATAACAGAAGCGACGATCTCATCCAGCCAGCCGCCCTTGCGGTCGGACGCGACTGGTGCTTCTGTCGGGGCTTCGGTGGCGACCTCCGTTGGCGCTTCGGTAGCTGCCGGTGCTTCAGTGGCAGCTTCAGTCGCTGCTTCAGTAGCAGCAGGAGGCTGGGTCTCGGCCGGAGCCGTGGTTGGAGCAGCGGCGGGTTGGCAGGCGCTGAGCACCATGCTAAACACAACCAGAGCACCAACTAACAGGAACAACTTGTTTCTCATCTTTTCTCCTTTCGGTAGATATTATGTTCTAGTAACGTTTACAGAACATTTAATAGACTCCAATGTTAACCCATACTTGTATGAAAATGCAAGTATGTATTTTTTATGAGTATAAAAGAATTCTAGATTTATGAGCGCCCACGCATCCTTGGATCGAGCTCATCACGCAGCGCGTCACCCACCAGGTTCCATCCCATGACGAATAAAACCAAAGTAATGCCCGGGTAAACAACGATATGCCAGTACTTACCCAGGCTGGTGATCCAGTTGCGGGCAAAGCTCAGCACCTGCCCCCAGTCGGCGTAACCGATCTCCGTACCGATACCGAGGAAGGAGAGCGCGGCGAAACTGAGCACCACATCGCCGATCGCCAGCGAAGCCAGCACCAGGGTTGGAAAGATGGCGTTGGGGATGATGTGCTTGAAGAGGATGCGACTGTCTTTAACCCCGACGACGCGCGCGGCCAGGATGTAATCCCTTTCCTTAATAGAGAGGATATCACCCCGGATGATACGGCTGTACCCCATCCAGCCAAAGGCTATCAGGGCGATGATCGATGGTATCAGACTGCGCCCCATCTTTGGGATCAGCACCGCCGCCAGGATCAGCGCCATCATCAGGAATGGCAGCGTCATCAGGATGTCAACGAAGCGCATGATGATATTGTCGACCCAGCCGCCGTAATACGCGGACACGGAACCGATGGTGATACCGAGCAGGAAGGTACTGATGACGACGATAAAGCCTGTTTTAAACGCGGTCCGGGTGCCCCAGATGATGCCGTAGAAAATGTCATACTGCCCCTGGGCGGTGCCAAATAAATGCACCCATTTATCGTTCCCGGTCAGTGGTTTATACCAGAAGGGGACATCCGGTACGTTGCGTTTCCACTCGGTGCCCATGGGACGCGGTTCACCACTGAAGCCGTCACGCGGGATCTTATAGGGGTCCTTGGAGACTGGCGGCGCGATTTGCGGGGCAAAGATGGCAATCAGCATGAACATGCCGATCAGGACAAACCCCAGAATTGACGCAGGGGTCTTGAAGAGCGAGACCAGGATACGATAGTTTTCAACGCCCAGCATACGCTTGAGCGGGTTCTTCTCGCGCAGCACGCTTTCACCGAGAGGATCATTGAGTGAAGATTTATTACTTTGAACTGTCATTTTTCGCTCCTCAATCCAGTCTGACGCGCGGGTCAATGAACGCGTACATCACATCAACCGCCAGGTTGGCGATAATCAGGATCAGGCCGTTGAAGACGGCAAATCCCAATACCGTTACGACATCGAGTTGGGCTGCCGCGTCCGCCGCCGCCTTGCCGATGCCAGGATAATTGAAGACGGTCTCGGTAATGACAACACCGCCCAGCAGCCCAACCACGCTGAAACCAGCCAGCGTGATGACCGGGATCATCGCGTTGGGACGGGCATGCTTGTTGACGATGTCACGCTCCCTGACGCCCTTGGCGCGGGCAGTGGTGACGTATTCCATCCGCAGCGTTTCCAGCATGGAGGAACGCGTAACGCGCAGGAAGGTCGCCCAGTTGATATAGGAGAGGGTCAGGATGGGCAGCACCATATGCCGCAACGCGTCAATGAAAATGTCCAGTCTGCCATTCAGCAAAGAGTCGATGGTCAGCAAGTGGGTGTAGCGGGTAAACTCCCCCGAGAAAATTAACTGGCTGACCCAGTCCGACATTTTCCCAGGCAGGAACCAGCCCAGCTTGGCGTAAAAGACGATCAGCACCAGCAAGCCGAAGACAAATGTCGGGAAGGAGGTGCCGATGATACTGAAAATACGCGCCGCCTGATCTATAAAGCCATTCTGATGCACCGCCGCCTGAACGCCAAGCCAGATGCCGACGGATAGCATCGGGAAGACCGCCCAGAGTGCCAGGTCAAGCGTGTTGGGGAAACGCTCTTTGATCATATCGATCACCGGCTGTGATCCGGTCCGGGAATAACCGAAATCACCATAGATGATTCCGCCCGCGCGGACATTGGTCGTAGCATCGACATGACCGACCAACCAGAGCCAGTACTGTTCGTAAAAGGGCGCGTCAAGCTTATATTTCTTGATAATCCCCCTTACCTGGCCTTCATTTTTCGGAAAATCTCGCACATAGAGCGCTGAACGCTCAACTGGACCGATAAATTGCAGCATGCCAAAGATGATTATGGTGACGCCAACCAATAATATCGGAACCATCAGCAACCGGCGAATGATATAGCTTGTCATAGAAGCTCCTCATGAGATGTATGCCATTTGAGGTGACTTGAAATGGCTTTCAAAACATGTCAAAGGGCATAGGCTCGCGTCAGCAGGAGCCTTTTCAGGCTCCTGCTGCGATAGCTAAAATGAGAGTGACTACTCGATGAAGAAGTTGTACAGGATGAGATCCTGGCTCAGACCGGGGCGGCCAAAGTACAGGCGCAGCGGCTGATCCGATTTCTCGGAGCACAACTCGAAGCGTTCGATCCCCAGGGCTTCGGTGTTGACTGAGCAGACATCCTGTGGTGCGGCATAGGTGTTGGTCTCGGCATCATAGATCATTGCCTCGCCGACCATCGGGTCAACCTGGGCACGATATTCCGCCGGAACGGCGATCACATCAGCCTCACCCTTTTGCAGCATGGAGAAGCGGGTGCCGAACTCGTTGATGATCTGGATGACCACACGATCGAGTTTGGCGGGCTCGCCCCAGTAACCATCGAACTTGCTCAGGACAATTTCGGTACCTTCAGTCCAGTGGTCCAGTTTGAAGGGGCCGGTGCCATTCATGATCTTGGAGAAGGGATCTTCAGCAGAAGTGTAGGCATAGTGGGTCTGCCAGGTATCGCAACTGTCATCCCAACCGCCATTTTCAATCACCCATTCTTTGTCCATGATGGAACCCCAGCCATTGGCAATGGTCGCCAGGAAAGGTCCCCAGGGCTGCGCCAGGTTGAAGGTTACGGTGCCGGCGGCATCATCAGCGACGATGGCGGCTTTGACGGTTTCGCAGGCCTGCTTGAGGACTGCCGGATCGTTCTTCGCCAGAGCTTCGCGGTCGTCAGCGGAAGCGCCTTCGTCCACGATCATGGTGATGTCATCCTTGCCAACACCCAGCACGGGTTCGGCCAGCATCCACTGCGGTGAGGAATAACCACCCTGCAGGATACCGCGGATGAATGAGTATGCCACGTCAGAAGCGGTCAGATCGCCGCCCTCATGGAATTTGACACCCTCGCGAATGTGGAAGGTCCAAACCTTGCCGTCCTCGGAGAGGTTGTACTCATCAGCGAGCATCGGGACGAATTTGTCGGTCGATTCGCCATCATAGAAGACCAGCGTCTGATAGACGTTCTGGTTGATTTCACCAGAGGCGGTATCATAGGCAAGCGCGGGATCCAGGGTATCCACATCACCAGTGGTCGCGACCACGAAGGTTTTTGGATCTGGCGCGTTGGCAGCCTTGGAGATGGTGTAGTAGTAAATGTTGGAGAAGATCGGGTTCATGACACGGCCTTCAACCCAGCGCTGCTCGTAAGCATGAGAGGTGGGGAGCACCAGCGGGAAACCAGGCGTGTTGTCAAAGTACAGTTTGTTCATTTCCTTGTAGATCGCGTCACGGGCGGCGGGATCAGTTTCGGAAACGCCCTTGTCCAGCAGGACTTTGAATTCGGCCTTGAGGTCATCGGGCATGTTCTGGCGGGCGCCATACGTGCCGGTGGTATAGGGCTGATACCAGTTGTGCGGGTCATGGATATCTTCCAGCCAGCCAGCGGTCATGATCGGAATCTTGTGGGCGCGCTGGGCAGCCAGGTAGGCAGGCCACGGCAGACCAAGCACTTCGATAGCGAATTTCTCGTTGACTTCGGCCAGGTTTTGCTGCAGGATCTCAGCCATGATCTGGCGGGTAGTGTTACCGGTGTTATAGAGCATCTGCACGCGAAAACCCATTTCCCAGACATCATCTGGGTCCTCACCAGCGGGGACGCCGTCTTTATCAACGTCAGCCAGTTTGAATTCCTCAGCGCATTTGTCCAGGTCCATTGAGTAGTACTCGGCATCGGGATCGAAGCCGGCCATGCCAGGCAGGGGCAGGACTTTGGACTGAACCGCTTCACCTTTGTAAACCTCATTGATAACGTCATCCCAGTTGAAGCAGTAAGCGAAGGCGCGGCGGATGTGCAGGTCATCGAAGAATGTTGGCGGAATACCGTTGCCATCGAGCTTGTTGGAACCCAGATATGGGTTCATCGCCGCTTCCCCTTCAGCAGGCAGAGCTTCGGCGCCCGGCGTGGCTGTGACAACAATAGTCGCGCCTTCTTTTTCAACGATGACGGTCTCGACAACAGTCTCGACCACCTTTTCGGCAGGCGCCGCGGGCTGGCAGGCTGTGAGAAGCATGCTGGCCACAATCAAAACGCCTAAAAACAGGAATAACTTGTTTTTCATTTTCGCTCCTTTTGTACGGGTTTAAACGCAAGAGAGCAGTCTTTGACTGCTCTCGAATTGCCAGTAGCGGTCTACACTAAGTGGCAGGCCACAAAGTGCATTGGGGAGACCTCTCGCCATTCCGGCTTCTTCTGGGCACAGATTTCCACTGCCAGCGGGCAGCGGGTGCGGAAGCGGCAACCTGACGGCGGGTTGATGGGGGAAGGTACATCACCGGTCAGGATGATGCGCTGGCGTTCTTCCTCCACCACTGGATCAGGGATGGGCACGGCGGACAGCAAGGCTTGCGTGTATGGGTGCAGCGGGTGGTTGTAAAGCTCATCACGGTTCGCGAGTTCTACCAGAATGCCCAGGTACATGACGGCGACGCGGTCGCTGATATGGCGAACCATCGAAAGGTCATGAGCGATGAAGAGATAGGTCAATCCGAATTTGGCCTGCATGTCCTCAAGCAGGTTGACGACCTGCGCTTGAATGGAGACATCCAGCGCGGAGATCGGCTCATCACAGACGATCAACGCCGGGCTGAGCGACAAGGCACGGGCGACACCAATTCTCTGGCGCTGACCGCCGGAGAATTCATGCGGATAGCGGTCAACGTACGCCGGGTTGAGACCAACCAGCCCGAGCAGTTCCTTGACCATGTTGCGGATATCTTTTTTATCCGCCAGATTGTGGACGATCAGCGGCTCGCCGACGATCTCTTCCACCGTCATACGCGGGTTCAGGCTCGCGTATGGGTCCTGGAAGATCATCTGCATTCTGCGGCGCATGGTGCGCAGTTCTTCGCCCTTGGTTTCCACCAGGTTCTTGCCATCAAAGATGACTGAGCCTGAGGTCGGTTTGTAAAGTTGCAGGATGGCGCGGCCTGTGGTTGATTTACCGCAGCCGGATTCACCCACCAGACCGAGGGTCTCGCCTTTGATGATGTCGAAGCTGATGCCGTCCACCGCATGGACATGCCCAACAGTGCGCTGGAATACACCGCGCTTGATCGGGAAGTGCATGACGAGGTCTTTGACGCTGAGTAATACTTCTCCGTTACTTTCCATTATCGCTCTCTCCCGGTGGCAGTGTCCACCCAGCAGGCTGATCTGTGGCCATCGGCACCAACCGGCATCAAGGTGGGATTTTGTTGCAGACATTTTTCAATTTGGTAATGGCAGCGCGGCGCGAACGGACAGTAGTTCGGTTTCTCGTACAGCACCGGAGGCAGACCTTCGATTGAGACCAGTCGTTTTTTCTGGGTTGAGTCGAGACGCGGCAGGCTGCCTAGCAGACCCAGCGTGTAAGGATGGGTCGGGTTGGCATACAGTTCCTTGACCGCCGCTTCTTCAATAATATAGCCGCCGTACATGACAGCCATGCGATGCGCGAGGCCGGCGATGACACCCAGATCATGCGTGATCCAGATGATAGCCATGCCCAGTTCGTCACGCAGCCGTTTGACCAGCTCGACGATCTGTGCCTGGATGGTGACATCCAGCGCCGTCGTCGGCTCATCGGCGATCAGGATCTGCGGTGAGCAGGTGAGCGCCATGGCGATCATCACGCGCTGTCGCATACCGCCAGAGAATTGATGCGGGTAGTCGTTGAGACGTTCCCGCGCGTTTGGAATACCGACCAGACTGAGCGTTTCGACCACGCGGTCTTCAGCCTGCTGCTTGTTCATGCCCATGTGCACTTCCAGCGGCTCAGCCACCTGCTTGCCGATGGTCAGCACGGGATTGAAGGAAGTCATGGGGTCCTGGAACACAACGCTGATCTGCGCGCCGCGGATGTGTCTGATTTCTTCATCCGACATGGAGAGCAAATCACGGTTCATATATTCAGCGCGTCCTGCCACCACCTTGCCGGGTGGAGAGGGGATCAGCCTCAGCATGGACATCATTGTTACGCTTTTTCCACAGCCACTTTCGCCTACGATGCCGAGCGTTTCTCCTTCTTTGAGATGCAAGGAGACTCCGTTGACTGCATGCACAGTCCCTTCCCTCGTCCGGAATTGCGTTTCCAGACCTGTTACGTTTAATAAATCAGGCATATTGAACGCTCTCTCTATATTGGATTTTTAATATCGGGGGTTTTTTAGCCATGCATCCCTTTATTAAAGTAACGCCGCCTTATGGCTAGGTCGTTTCAGTATAACCTTATTTTTTTTAGGTGTCAAACCTATTCTATCAAATATTCTGGGGACAAATATCATATCATATATGATTTTTGTGACTAAGATTTCCGGGTAACCCCCAGACCAGGCTGGTCGGTGACCGTGAATGTGCCGTTTTCGGTATAGGCTATGCCGGTAAACGGGTCGTTGCTGATCAGCAGCGGCGAATCCAGGTCAGCCCAGGTCGCACCGCCCGAGAGGTGCGCCATGGCTGTCGTCGCCAGCGATGTCTCGATCATCTGACCGAGCATGATGCGCATACCATACTTGTGAGCCCGCTGCATCAGGTTGACTGCCACGCTGATACCACCCAGCTTCATCAGCTTCAGGTTGATGCCCTGAACGCCGGCCGCGGCAATGGCTTCGAAGTCGGCTACCGATTGCAGCGCCTCATCAGCCACCACGGGCAGGCGGGTATGCTTCTGTATCAGTCCCAGCCCGGCGATATCATCCTTCACCAGCGGCTGCTCCACCAGCTCGACGCCATTCTCCTCGAGCACGGGCAGCATTGCCAGCGCCTGCTCGCGCGTCCAGCCGGCATTGGCGTCGATCATCAGGCGCGCGTCAGGACGCGCTGCGCGGATGGCGAGCAGATTTTCCCGGTCATGCTCACCGCCCATCTTGATCTTGATGATCGGGTGATTGCTGGCTTGGCGCGCCAGCTCAGCCATTTCCTCCGCGTTCGTCATGGCGACAGTAAAGGAGGTCAACAATCCTTCGGGCTTCGTCATCCCCAGAAACCTGTAAAGCGGCAGGCCAGCCTGCCGGGCGAGGTAGTCATACAATGCCATCTCTACCGCGCAGCGTGCCGGCGCCGGCCCATCCTTGTCCATCCACGGTTCAATTTCTTCGATGGTAGTCGGCAGCGGGTCGCGGCGGGCGGACATGCGATCCCAATAGGCAACCATTGATTCGGTGGAGATGCCGTAATACGGTGGGATCGCCCCTTCGCCCCAGCCGGCGTCGCCTGCCAGCCTGATCCAGTGGCTGTAGCGGACGCTGGTTACACCGTAGGACAAACCGAACGGATTGCGCAGGTTAAGGGTCATGGTCTCGTGGGTGAGGCATTGGTCGCTGGTCATGGGTGTCTCCTCAAAATCAATACTCTTCATTCAGACGCATGCGCACATAAGAATCATAACGCTCGGGATAAATCTCACCGGCTTCAAGCGCCGCCAGAACCGCGCAACCCGGCTCATTCAGGTGAGTGCAGTCGCTGAACTGGCAGTCCGCGACTAGCGGTTTCAGTTCGGGGAAATAGGCGTCGAGTTCTTCAGGTTCAATATCCCAGAGTGCCAGTTGCCGTAAGCCCGGCAGGTCAGCCACATAGCCGCCGCCTTCGAGCGGGAACAACTGTCTGACGACAGTTGTATGCCGGCCCTTGAGCGTGAAGGTACTGATCTCGCCGACCTGCAGCCCGAGCTGCGGCTGAATGGCATTCAGCAAGCTGGTCTTGCCCACCCCCGATGGTCCGGCCAACGCCGACGTTTTACCAGTCAGTTCTGCCTGCAGTTCCTTGATGCCCTTGCGCTGGGAAGCTGACGTGTAAATCACGCGATAGCCAAGTTCAGTGTACATGCCAAACTGTTTTTTCGCAATTCGCAAGCCAACCAGGTCGATTTTGTTTGCCACAATCAGCGCTGGTATCTCATTGCGCTCGGCGATCACCAGAAAACGGTCCAGCATGCGCAGGCTGGGTTCGGGCAGCGCGCAGGAAAACACCAGCACAACCTGATCGAGGTTGGCAATCAGCACCTGCTGATAATCTCCGCGGGTCGAAGGCACCGAGCGCCCGAGGACACGCTGGCGCGGGAGGATGGCTTCGATAGACCCCTTGTTGTCACGCTGCATGCTGATCTCAACCACATCGCCGAGAGCCGGCTGGTCGCCGTCTCTGGCGGTCTGTTTGACCTTGCCCCTGATGTGGCTGGTGATGATGCCCCGGTCGGTTTCTATCTCATAGAAACCGGACCTCATTTTGATGATCCGCCCCTGAAGCCTGTCTGAACCTGTCATTTAACGATCATGTCGCGCTTATGGAGCCGGAGTGGCATTGGTCACCGGAGTCGGTGTGCTGTTGACATATAAGGAAGACTCCCAGGGCAGCTTCTTCTGAGCGGCGCCCAGGAAATAGATTTCGACCACCCGTCTGAAGATCGGCGCGGCAATCTCAGAGCCCTCGCCGGCGTTCTCAGCCAGCACCGCTATCGCGATGTCGGGCTTGTTCGGCAAGTTCTGATCGGTGTAGCCGGCGAAAAAGGCGTGCGATGCGTTGACGTTTTCATTGCTGGCGGTGCCTGTCTTGGCGTGGATTTTGATACCCAGCCCGCGGAAAACGTTGTAAGCCGTACCGCGCTTGTCATCGACGACCATCGCCATGGCATCCGTGATGTATTTGAGGTTTTCTTCAGAGACCGGCAAGGTGCCATTGACCTCGGGCTTGAAAGTAAAGGTATCCTCACCGTCGAGTGTGGTGATCTTCTCGACCAGTTGCGGTTTGTAGAGCGTGCCGCCGTTACCGACCGCGGCAACAAAGGCTGCCACCTGCAGCGGCGTGACCAGCAACTGCCCCTGGCCAATCGCCAATTGCACCGAATCCGGGCTGTTGGTGATGTCAGGCACGTTGCCGACATCTTCAGCCACCTGACCGATGCCGGTCGGGCTGCCGAGACCAAAGCCGCGCGCCATCTCGGGTATCAGCGAGCCGCCGCCCTGATCAAATAACACCAGTCCGATGTGATAGAAGTAGGGATTGCAGGAGCGCATCAGCCCTTCCTGCAAGGTCAGCATACCGCTGGGGGGAACCTCTTTGGTTTTCGTCCAGTCGTACAGCACCATACCAGGCAGCTCGAGAAACTCATAGCCGCAGTCATATTGGGTCGAGGGATAGAACAGACCGCTTTCCAGCGCGGCTGCCATGGTGATGATCTTGAACACGGATCCAAGCGGGTAAAGACCCTGGGTCGCGCGGTTGAGCGTCGGCTGATCCGGTGAATTGAGCAGGTCACGCAGTTGAAATTGGCTGTTGAAATTGCCGTAGTTGAACAGATTGGGGTTGAATTCCGGTCCGGATGCCAAAGTGAGCACGCGCCCTGTATCCCGTTCCAGGACAACGATCGCGCCGCGGAAGGTGTTGATTGTCGCCTGCAATGGCAATTGCAGGGCGGTATCGATGGTAGTCGTGATCGATTCTGCCGGCACCGCGGGCGTCTCAGCCAGGCGGGTGACGACCACGCCTTGCGGGTCAACCACGTAGAGCGCGCCGCCATGCTGGCCGGAGAGATACTGATCACCCCACTTTTCGATGCCCGTCTGTCCGATGAACTCATCGCCGCGATAGCCGAGGCGCTTGTATTCGTCAAGCTGTTCTTTGTAGATTGGCTGGGCATAACCAATCGCGTGCGGCGCTACGCCTTCATTATAGTAATAGCGCGCCGTGTATTCAATCGCCCGCAGTCCATCCAGTCCGGAGAGGATATGCTGGCGCGCCTGATACGCCTTGGCTGACGCGTCGCCGATCGGGACATACCAATCCTGTCCAACCGCGCTCTCGTACATTTTAAAGATGCCTTCACGGGTGTTGTTCGTGAGGATCGCCAGCTCCTGCTGCAAGGTGCCTTCTTCTGTGGAGACGATAGCGCCAGGCACGATCCCCAGCGCGTAGGCAGTCGTCTGCCCCACCAGCACCTGACCGTTGCGGTCAAAGATTTCGCCGCGTTCCGGCACCCGGTAATCGATCTTGAGCACGTTGCCGCCCGTCAACTCCGGCATGATCATGGTCGGATCCCATTTGATCAGCCATCGTTCGTTCTCCCAGGTCATGTTCATGACCATGTCGCGCTCGATCTCACCCAGCACGGCCGTGATGTACTTGACGTGATAAGCCACCTGGGCATTGCCGGGGTTCGTCAGGCTGCTGGTCACCCGCGGTTCAAACTTCTGCAGGGTCATGGTCGTCGCCAGATCGGTATAACGCTTGGAGAAGTCCTCAAGCGAGATGGCGTCTTTGCTGGTCGCGCATAATAGGTCGTACATCGCCTGATAGTTCTCGATCTGCCAGGCTTCGAAGAAGCGTTCAGCCATGAATTCGGGATCAGGCAGGCTGGTGGTCTGGACGATGGGGGAAGGCAGCGCTGCCTCAGTCGGTTGCGCTGATTGTGTCACTGTAGGAGTGGTCTGAGCCTGCTGCCCGCACGCGCCAAGCAGCAGCGTAAGCACGATCAAAAAGTAAAGGGATTTTTTCATTAATTACCTCGAGCTCGGGCTAATTATCCCACATTCTCGCCGCGTAAAACGGCTTCGTAGATCGGGCAGGAATATCCCAAACCCTGCTGGCAGCGCAACGCGATGTCGTCTGGCAGGTCGTACGGCGTGCCCTGGAGCATGCGTTTCATGTGGCATAGAGGGAGACCAATCACGCCGGTATAGCAGCCGCTGAACCCGGCAGCCGGATGAAAACCCACGTGCTGAATGGCATACGCGCCGGCCTTATCCATTGGGTCACCGGACTGGATGTAGGTTTCGATTTCTTCGTCAGTGTAATCCCGCATCGGAACGGCGGAGACGCACAGCTCCACGCGCACATCATCTCCCGGCAAGGCAGCAGCGAGACCAGTCATCACATGATGCTGATGCCCGCGCAATTGGTTCAGCATCGCGCGCGCCTCATCGGCGTCCGCCGGTTTGCCGAGGATGCTGCCCGCGTCAACGACCGTCGTATCGGCAGCAATGACTGCCACCCGGCCTTGATGCTGACTGAAGATGCTGAGCGCTTTCTCGCGTGCCAGACGGGTGACATAGTTTCGCGGGGGTTCATCCGCTCCGTTTTCTTCACGCAGATCGGCCGGCTGAACCTGATAGTCCAGGCCGGTCAAATCCATCAGGAAGCGCCGCCGGGGAGAGGCTGAGGCGAGTATCACGGGGGTTGAATTCATGCGGAAAAATTCTAACATAAGCACTCTGTTGAACCGATAAGAAAGTTTATCTGCGCAGGACAATTGCATCTTATTGAGCAAGGACATCCCGCTAATAATGTATTTAGCAAATCGAAAGACTTCTGAATTATCAATGAAGCCATTTCAAGGAACTATTAAGCCATCGTGTCGTTATAATCACAGTCGTTTAATAAAATTCTTGGAGGATTTTCATCATGAAAAAAGAAAAACTTGGCCCTCTCCCCATTGGAGTCTGGCGCTGGTGGTACATGCCCGTGGCGTTTTTACTTTCACTGGCTTTACGCTCGGTCATGACCATGCTGACGCAATCCTCGCTGATCGGAACCGCTTCCCAGGTGCTGGGGCTGCTGCTTACATCCCTGCTGGTGGTGGCTCTGGGAAGCCTGATCCATCGCTCCAATCAGTTTGGTGATTTTTCCATTCTAAACCGCTCGCTGGGCAGTGCGTTGGCCTGGGGGTTCGGCGGCGGCTTGGTCCTGCTAGCCGTTTCTGCCCTGGTGCGCTATCTGCTGCCTCAATCGGTTGGCAATGTGATGGAAACCTTAAAGCAGCAGCAATTTGGACAGCAGCCCCTCCCCACCATCATAAGCATCCTGACGGTAACCGTTCTTGGGCCGGTATTCGAAGAGCTCTTTTTCCGCGGCTTGCTCTTCCGCTCCCTACGTGACGGGCTTGCCAGGTTCAAAGCCTCCAATTCAAAATGGGTTTCGGCCTGCACGCTCTCTGCCGCCATCCTGGTGGGCATCCTCTTCATCGTGCCCCACTTGGGAGAGCAAAATGTCCCCCTTGTCTTCATCGGCTACCTGCCCATGACCATCATCTATACCTGGCTATTTTGGAAGACGGGCAGCCTGCTCACGGCCATGATCGCGCATACGATCAATAATGCCATTCACCTTATCCTGGGAATGCGCGGCATCGGCGGCTTGCAGCCCGGCTATTACGCCCTGGCGCTGGCCGGCATCCTGATCACTGTTCTGCTTGGCCTGGCATTTCATCAGCTCTTCAAAAGCCGGCAGCGCAGTGACAAGTCTGGTGTTTCCAGAGAGTGAGCGCCGGGTTGGGGATAAAGCAGAGGTATCCACACGATACTGCATAACCAACAAGAAAGGCAAAGCCCATGAGGTCCTTTCTGTCCAGAGAGCGCATTGGGGCATTGAGAACAGATTGCACTGGGTACTTGACATTGCATTCAACGAGGATCGCTGCAGGGTCAGGAAGGATAATGCTGCAGGTAATTTTGCCATTATCCGTAAAATGGCTATCAATTTGCTGAGGCGGGATAAATCAGTCAAGATCAGAGCGCATGGTAAACGCACGCGCTGTGCCCACTCTGACGAGTATTTGCTCCATGTCCTCGCTCAATAAGCTGCAATTACCCTGTGTATCGGCGAACCTTTCCGGCGTTTGAGCATTTGTAAGTATAATCAGGGGTTGGGCAACCAACTGCCACCACAACAGACAATCGAGGCACATATGGACTTACTGAAACAGAGGATTCTCCAGGATGGCAAGAACCTGGGCAAGGGCATTCTGAAGGTCGACGGCTTTATTAATCACATGGTAGACCCGGCGCTGATGGACGCCTGCGGCGAGGAGTTTGCCCGGCTGTTCAAGGATGTCGGCGCTGACCTGGTGCTGACAGCTGAGATTTCCGGCATCGCGCCGGCAGTCATGACCGCCAAGTACCTCGGGCTGCCTGTGGTGTACGCGCGTAAGACCAAACCCGTCACTATGCCCGGCACGGTCTATCTGACTGTCGCGCCGTCCCATACCAAAGGCGGTTCGGTTGAGCTGATCGTCTCGCCCGAATTCCTGCGCAAGGACGCCCGCGTGCTGATCATCGATGACTTCCTTGCCTCGGGAGAAACGATTTTGGGCCTGGTACGCCTGACGGAAGGTGCCGGCGCCAAACTGGTCGGCATTGGCACCCTGATCGAAAAATCATTCGAAGGCGGTCGCGAAAAACTGACCCATTACAACGTGCCGGTTGAATCGCTTGTAACCATTAAAAACATGGACGATGGCTGCATCGTCTTCGCTGACTGATAACAAACCGGCATGAGCAATCATGCCGTCTTTATTTTCTGACCTGACCTGCCGGGAGGACCCCCATGCCTGATACCGTTGTCGTACTCGATTTTGGATCACAAACGACGCAACTGATTGCGCGCCGTGTCCGTGAAGCGCAAGTATTCTGTGAGCTCTTCCCTCACGACGCGCCGGCTGAACAGGTAATGGCGGTCAAGCCGAAGGGGTTTATCCTTTCCGGCGGTCCCAATTCAATCTACGAACCCGGCGCGCCGCAAATTCCGGACTATGTGCTGGATTCCGGCAAGCCGATTCTGGGCATTTGTTACGGCATGCACGCGCTCACCCGCCATTTTGGCGGCGAAGTGATCGGCGCACCAGCCCGCGAGTTTGGTCAGGCCTGGGTGGAGACAGTCGCGCCCAACCCCTTGCTGCCGGCAGGCCGCTTCCAGGCCTGGATGTCGCACGGTGACCGCACCGAGACGCTGCCCGCGGGCTATGTCACCATCGCGACCAGCGAACACAGCCCGATCGCGGCCATGGCGAACGCCAGCCAGAACATCTACTGCGTGCAATTCCACCCCGAGGTGCATCACACGCCGCAGGGCAAGGAGATGATCCGCCGCTTCGTGGTCGACATCTGCGCCGCCAAGCCAGAATGGACAGCCGCGTCGATGATCGATCAGGCTGTCACCCGCATCCGCGAACAGGTCGGCGAACAGCCCGTGCTGGCGGCGATCAGCGGCGGCGTGGATTCCACGGTCGCGGCAGCGCTGGTCAGCAAGGCCATCGGCGACAAGCTGACGGCGGTCTTCGTTGATCATGGCTTGCTGCGCGCCGGCGAGCGAGAGCAGGTCGAGCATACCTTTCAGAATGAAATGAAGGCGCGCCTGATCGTCGTGGATGCCGTCGATATCTTCCTCGACAAGCTGGCGGGCGTCACCGACCCTGAGCGCAAGCGCAAGATCATTGGCGAGACCTTCATCCGTGTCTTTGAGGAACAGGCGCGCAAGCTGGGCGATTATCAGTTCCTGATGCAGGGCACGATCTACCCCGACATTATCGAATCACGCGCGCCGGAAAGCAGAAAAGGCGCGCATATCAAGAGCCACCACAACGTGGGCGGGCTGCCCGAGGATATGAAATTCGCGCTGGTCGAGCCGCTGCGTTACCTGTTTAAAGATGAAGTGCGGCTGGTAGGCGAAGCGCTGGGACTACCGGAGAAGATGGTCTGGCGGCAGCCGTTCCCCGGACCGGGGCTGGCTGTGCGCTGCCTGGGCTCAATCACCCGCGAGCGTCTGGCGACCCTGCGCGCCGCGGATAAGGTGTTTACCGATGAACTTGCTGCGGCCGGGCTGCTGTTTAATAAGGAAAAGAACCCTGACCTGCCGCTCAGCTCGCAGGCGTTTGCCGTGCTGCTGCCGGTGCAGTCGGTCGGCGTGATGGGCGACGCGCGCACGTATGAGGAAGCCATCTGTCTGCGCGCGGTGACAACTGAAGATTTTATGACTGCTGACTGGACGCGCCTGCCGTATGAGCTGCTGGCCCGCACTGCCAACCGCATTGTGAACGAGGTGAAAGGTGTGAACCGCGTGGTGTATGACGTCACCAGCAAACCGCCGGCAACGATCGAGTGGGAGTAGAAATTGCGTGAGCAAACTAACACAAATTGAGAAGAACCATTTTCTTAAACTGTTCAATCAAGGCGGTTATGTACTTGCCTTCTCAACGCCCGATTTTGATGGTTCTGGGATACCCACGAAAGAAGGTCGTAACGAAGATTAACTGATGTCAGCCAACCTATTCAGGCGCTTTCTTAGCAACACCACTTTTTCGCGTCTCACTTACCTTACCATCTACAACCGCCAAAATTGGTACAACTGCCAGTAGACGATATACCCCATCGCCATCACCAGCAGCAACGCTGCCCACGCTGTCACGCGTTTTTCACTGACATTGTCACGTACCAACCTGGCTTGTCCAACCAATCGCACCAGGTGCCAGGCCATCATCAGGAAGAGCAGGATGAACCCTGCAATCATGATATAGAAATAAACCCGGGGCTGGTAACTCAGCGCGCAAATCGCCAGGGCGGCTACCAGCACAACCATGAGCAGCAGATACACCCACGCCCATATACGCCAGCGAAGCAGCGGTTTCTGCGCTCGTTCTTTCGCAACTACCTCAGGGCTTCGCTGCCTGAAGGTCCAGAGAAGTACAGAAATCAAGGTAGCCAAGCCACCCATCAGACTGACTGTTATCACAAGCAGGAAGACTCCGTACACGACCAACTGTAGTGTGTCGAGCTTCACATAGTCCACCGCGGGGAAACTCAGAATATCTTTGCCGTCGCGCTGCCATGCATCCCAGAAGCGATTGTTATCATCCGGCTCCATTGTCAACAGACTAGCCAGCCGGTAAATCGCAAGCGGTCCCTCAAGGATGGTTCTCGTAGATTGATAGACCCCGGCTGGCAGCATCTGTTCAGTTTCAGGTTCATATTTACTGAAAACGAGCTCCGGCAATCCATCGACATAGATGTGTTCACTGGCCTGATTTGTCATCACTACCATGCCAACTGAAGCCGCGGGGTTCATCACCAGGATGGCTGATTGCCCGGCAGTGTTTCCTTTATGACCATAGGCAGGCATGCCGTAGTAATAAATCAACATCCCGTGAGAATTTCGGACATAGGCAGTACCGAGAAAATAATTGGTTTCGGTAAATAACTTATTGAAGGTGTCAGGGTTTTTGAAGATCAGTTTGCCCGCCTGACCGTTCGGATCGAGCGACTGGGCAAAAGTCGCAAGGTCGCTCAATGTGCCGGTGATCATCCCCGCTGGATAGAGAGGAATGGAAAATTTGCAAGCCGGTAGCGGATTGGCTGCCGTGTCATAGCAGCGCATCGTTTTTGTCCGCTGCTGCACCTCGGGATTGTCAGAGAGATCCGGCCGGATGGCAGTGGTCTTTATACCAAGTGGCGCAAACACATTTTCCTGGACGTACCGGTCAAACGGTTTGCCACTGATGTTTTCGACAATAAAGGCTGCTAACGCTGCACCCCAGTTGGAATAGGCTGTATACTGTCCAGGTCGATATATTTGAGGCGGTTCAGACTGCTTGAGGGCGTCTTCGAGAGTACTGACGCTGGATAAATCCTCACTGAACATATTGACCAGCGTCTCCTGAAAGCCGGCATCGTGATTCATTAGATTGATCATCGTAATCGGCTTGTCATACTTCAATTTTCTCAGGAACCCGTCAGGCAGATAGGTCCTGATGTCTGCCCAGAGATCAATCTGGCCGCGCTCCCAGAGCTGCATCACGCTCACCCAGACCGCCAGCTTGCTGATCGATCCCCACTCGAAGACGGAATCGGCAGTGACCGGCCGCTGAGCCGCGATATCTTCAAAGCCGAATGATTGCTGGTAAATGATCCGATCACTATCGTAAACGGCTACCGCCAGTCCGGCGGTAGTGGCCTTGTGTTCATTGACATAAGCTTCGATTTTTGTGCCCATTTCTGAATAAGGGATGCCCGATGGGAACACATCGTCATCCTGTGCTGCGGCTTTCGTGGGCATCAATAAAAAGGATAAAATCGTGATGAAGGTGAAAACGAAGGTCAGTTTTGATCTCATACATTTTCTCCGCTATTCATAATACACGGACAGAAATATTCAGCGCCAACTAACATACGGATAATCAATCAACGATGTTTCGCGCCACTCTACAGTCCCTGTATTCATCGAATAGGACCCTAGCAACGTGAAAGGCCAAAGCCCTCTATAATTTCATTATACGGATTCTTTATGGCGGGAGAATACAAATGCGCAAAATACCCTACGATCCGGATAATCTTCAGAGTTTTGAGCGCGAGTGGCTGTTGCACCAGGGCTGCAATGAATGGTGGTACTGTACCGGCACCCTGCATACCGATGGGGGGCTGGACTATGCCTACCAGTTCACGCTGATCGAGCTGGGCTCGATCCCTCTGCTTGAGCCGGACGTGTTGATGCTGGCGCTGACTGACCTGCAAACCGGACAGCACCATTATCTGCAAAATGTCAGGGTATTCAAATCCGGTGTCACCATCGAACCCGAGCGCATTCAGTTCGGCGAGCGCGCGGTCCTTAGCAAGGGGGCCGAGGGCATTCATCTCAATCTCAATCACAAGGCCTTCGCGCTCGACTTGCGGCTCGATTATGGCAAGGGCGCGTTCTGGCACTGCGACAAGGGTAAGCTCTACATGGGCAGTGAGGAAAACGAACGCAATACGACACTCTACTTCTCCTATACCAACATGCCCACCAACGGTGTGCTGCAATTAGATGGTCAAGAACATGCGGTCACCGGCAAAACGTGGTTTGACAAGCAGGGCGGGCCGTACAATCTGGCAGCACGGGGGACCAACTGGGAGTGGTTTTCATTGCGGTTCTATGACAATGAAGAGATGATGCTGTTTACTTTCCCGCATATGGATTATTTTGATGGCACCTACATCGACAAAGCGGGCAACAGCCAGCGGCTCAATAACCATCAGATCAAGACCCTCAAGACTGTTGAGCATAGCGGCAAAATTTGGTCGGCCGGTTGGGAAGTGGTGATCCCCGGCAAAAAAGAAGAGCGCTACACGGTCATGCCAATGTTCGAGGGCAACATCAATTTCGCCTACTTTGAAGAACTTTGCAGTATCCGTAACGAAATGGGGGAGCAGGTCGGTGTCTGCTTTGCCGAACTGCTGCCCGGCGTGCACAACGAGAGCTCACCCAGCGATGTGGTCAAACTGCTGAAGACAGTCGAATATTGATTCCGTGGTGCGTAGGCTGAGCTTTGCTAGTCTAGTATAGGTTTATGAGGGTATCTACAACCTACTGCCCGTCGTACCAAAAAAGCTCAGGTCCACTTCCTCATAGCAGTTCTCGCATGGGTTGCCTTTGGCGAACCACAGGCGGCGCTGGGTGAGGTTGATGATCATCGAGAAGACCGTACCGCCGCGCATGCTCGGCTCTACATACGGGTCCGGATGGGCGCAGATGCCGGCCGGGAATTCGTAATGCGTGCTGAGAACATCGCCGATCACCTTCTGGTCGATCGCCCCTGCCTTCTCGCGAATCAGGCGGTCCGCCAGACCAAGTCGGAAGGGACTGGTGACCGAGGTGAATTTCCCCAGGTCCTTGCGTGGGTAGCGCGGCAGCCGCGGGCTGACGAAATGGTTGGTATGAACGATGATGCCCTGCTGCGGGTAGAGGATGTCGTAATCCTCGTTTTCGACTTCCATGTCTGCCACTTCACCGTGGTCGCCGCCGCCGAACATGAAGTTGGCACAGCAGCCAATCGGGCTGCGCACCGCTTCAAGCGTCGCGTATCGCAGGGAGACGCTATCGAGCATGGAGCGCATGATGATATGCAGCGGCACACCGCGCGGCGCGGCATCGGTCGATAGCGCGTTCAGCGTCAGGCCGATTCCCTTGCTGTTGTAGCCCATCTTGCCGATGATGCCGGCTTCGGTAATCAGGTGAATGGACGGCTTGCCGTTCGCCTGTTTGATATTCAGCCGCACCACTGCCTTGCGCTGGTCGACACGCCAGTCCCAGTTTTGGGCCAGGTAGGCATCGCCATTCAAACCTGCCTGACTGTTGACACCGATCGAGGTACAGCCCTCTTCGCGCAGCGCTTCTGCAAGGTAATCACCCACAAACCCGAGCTCACTGCGGCAATTGAGCGCCAGGATATCTTCAAATTCCAGACCGGCGCCTTCAGCGACACCGCGCATTTCCTCCAGGTAATCAGCGTTGTATGCCCTGATGATTTCGATAAAATGGCGTGAGAGTTGTTTGGCTTCATCCCACGACAGATTGACGTTCTCCCTGAACATACGCTGGTAGCTTTCGATGCTGTAATCGATCTGCTTCCTGCACAGTTGCCCATGCTGCAAACCGATCTCATACGGCGTGCCGGAGAGTGAAAAGATGGGGAAGAGTTCGTTGTTTGTCATGTGTCACCTCATGTATTAATTATAGTAGCCAACAATTTGAGTGATTTCTGCCTCTCTCGGCACCTGGCGATTTTCGGGCTGCGCTATACTGGAGTAGAGGGATGCCGGCCTGACCCGGCAATCCCTCGCTGACGTTAGATATCAACCTTAAGTTGCCGCCATGCTTGAACTGACCCGCGACCAGATCCGCCGATATTGTTTACACGCCCATCACCTGGACGCGCGGCTCGCGTTTGACTATCTCGCGGATGTCGTTGGTGCTTGCGGTATACAGAACACGCCGCCTGGCGCGTGGGAAACTTCACTCTTCAACCGCATCAGAGGCTGTACTTCGGAGCTAATAAACGACCATCTGTACACGCATAAAACTCTGCTGCAAGCCTGGTCATTCCGCGGCGCGCCGGTCGTTTTCCCGACAAATGAAAGCAGCGCCTTCCTCTCAGCGCTGGTGCCCCAAGCTGAAGAGGAATGGATTTACACACACGGCATTCGCATTGCGCTGGACTACCTGGGTCTGGGTTTTGATGATGTGTTCGACCTGCTTAGGCAGGTGATCGGCGGACTGGACGAGGAAACCATCAGCAGCAAACGCGTGCTTGACCAGACGCTGGCTGACTGGGTGCTGCCGCTGCTTCCCGCCAGCAAACGCCGTTTGTGGCAGGACCCTTCCATGTACGGTCAGCCTGAGATCCAGACGGTTGGCGGCGCGGTGGTCTCCTTTCTGCTGCGTCCATGCGCCTTTCTGGGTCTGGTCGTCTTTGGTCAGCGCGAGGGCGTATCGCCCACCTTCACTTCTTACAAACGCTGGCTGGGACATGCGCTCATCTCCGATCATGAAGCAGGCACGAAACTGACGCGCAAGTTCGTCCACTGCTACGGCCCAACAACGCCTGCGGCTTTCGCTGACTGGCTGGGTTGTTCCGGCAGGCAGGCGCGGCGGATGTGGGCTGAGCTGGCAGATGAGCTGACGCCTGTCCTGGCCGATGGCAAGAAAGCTTTTATTCTTCCGGAGGACACTGCCCTTCTCTCCGCGCCGCCTGCTCCTGAACGACGCGAGATATTGCTGGGCGCGCACGACCCTTACCTCGATCAGCGTGACCGGCATATTCTGCTGGAGGACAAGACCCTGCAGCGCAAGGTCTGGCAAATGGTCAGCAACCCGGGCGCAATCCTGTATGATGGTGAAATCACCGGCATTTGGAACAGTGCATTGAAGGGCAAGCGGATGCGGGTTAAAATGACCTTATGGCAGGACAAGCCCGGACTGAAAGCCAGGCTGCGTGATCTGGCAGACGAGTATGCAGGCTTTCGTGAGGCTGCCCTGGAGGAAATTTCAATTACTACTGATGAACACGCGTGAATATCAGAGCAAATTAGGAGTACGACTGATGAAGAAACCCCGCATTTATACCATGACCTTCGCTGGCGTCTATCCGCTCTACATTCAGAAGGTTGAGAAGAAAAACCGGACGAAAGAAGAAGTTGATCAGGTGATTAGCTGGCTGACTGGGTATGATAAAAAGGCACTCGAAGCACAGATCAGCAAAGGGGTCGACCTGGAAACCTTCATCCTGCAGGCGCCGCGCATCAACCCCAACGCCGGCCTGATCACGGGGTCGATCTGCGGCTATCGCGTCGAGGAGATCGAGGACGACGTCACGCAGAAAATCCGTTATATGGACAAGCTGATCGATGAACTGGCGAAGGGCCGTCCAATGGAGAAAATACTACGAAAATGAGTGATGACGCTGCATGACATCTGCTATTGAGAACAAAATTCAGGCGTGGAAAGAGGAAGAAGCCGCGCTGTTTGCCGGCTGGGATTTCTCACGCATCGCCGGCCGCTGGCAAGACGGAGAACTCCCCTGGGACTACAAGACAGTCGTCCAGTATTATCTCAAACCGGAGATGAAGCTGCTCGACATGGGCACCGGCGGCGGCGAATTTCTGCTGACGCTGGCGCACCCATTCGGCAACACTTCGGTGACCGAAGGCTGGCAGCCGAACTATGAGCTGTGTCTGCGGCACTTGGCGCCGCTCGGCATTACGGTCAAGTTCGTGAGGGACGATATCCTCGATTTTCCGGATGGCAGCTTCGACATCATTCTCAACCGGCACGAATCCTATCTCGTGGATGAATTGAAACGCGTGCTCAGACCGGGCGGCATCGTCATTACCCAACAGGTGGGCGGGACCAACAATACCAATCTCTCGCGCCGGCTGATCCCCGGCTTCACTCCTGAGTTCCCTGACCATGACCTGACGCGCAACCTGCCGCTCTTCACCAACGAGGGATTCGAAATTCTGCGCAGCGAAGAGATTTTTATGCCATTGAGATTCTTTGATACTGGCGCGCTGGTATATTTTGCTGTCAACGCCCCCTGGGAATTCCCCGGGTTCTCAGTTGATACCCATTTGCCACAATTGCTCGAGATTGACGACGAAATCAGCCGGAATGGATTTGTCAGCGGGACTGAACACCGCTTTCTGATCGTCGCTCGCAAGCCGTAATTACTTTTTTCATCGAAAGGAAAGTCCCATGAAAGTCATCCTCGTCAACGGAAGCCCACACGAACACGGCTGTACCTTTACCGCTTTGAGCGAAGCAGCCCGCACCTTGCAGGAAGCCGGCATCACTACTGACTGGTTCTGGCTCGGCCGGCAGCCGATCGGCGGCTGCATTGCCTGCCGCACCTGCGCCACGACCGGTCGCTGCTTCATGGACGATCAAGTGAATGAGTTTGTCACCCTCGCGGCAAATTATGACGGCTTCCTTTTCGGCTCACCGGTACATTATGCCGCCCTGGCGGGCAACTTCACCTCCTTTATGGATCGGGTTTTCTTTTCAGCGGGGCGCGCCGGCAACCCAAATCCCTTCCGCTATAAACCTGCCGGCATGGCAATCTCAGCCAGGCGCGGCGGCACAACCGCTGCCTACGACCAGATGAACAAATATTTCGGCATCAGCGAGATGCCGATCATCTCCTCGACCTACTGGAACATGGTACATGGTCATAGCCCGGCTGATGTGATGCAGGACGAGGAGGGGCTGCAGGTGATGCGCATCCTCGGCCGCAACATGGCATATTTTCTCAAATGCATCGAGGCTGGTCGCTCGGCCGGTGTGCCGCTGCCGGAACGCGAGCAATCGATAGCAACCAATTTCGTGCGCTAGGTCACAAAGTAAAGCTTTTTTCGTGCAAAATTGCTAAGCTATTCGCCTGATTCATCTCTGGCGCTATTTCGCTTGTGCCATCTTTACCGTTCATTTACGCCTTCAGACTGAAGTCCAAAAAGTCTACGAAGTAAGCAACAAAATTCCGTTATAACGGATTAGTGACGGATGTCATGCGGTATTGGAACATTCTTACGCAATAAATTATTGACAAACGGCCGTAAATTAACTATGATTAGCGTATGGCTGATAAATAAATTTATCAATATTCCGTTATAGCAGAAATAGCATAAAACTGACGGAACACGGAATACTTCGGCAGAAGGGTGACAAGATGGAAAATGATCCCCTGATCGGTGAAGCAATCAAAAGACTGCGGCAAAATCGCAATATGACCATCGAGGAAGTTTCAACGGCGACAGGCGTTAGCCGGTCAATGCTCAGTCAGATAGAGCGTGGTGTTTCCAGTCCGACAGTTTCGGTTTTATGGAAGATTTCCAGCGGACTGCGTATACCTTTCTCAGATCTGCTATCACACCAAAGCACGCAACAGCAAATCCTCGAACTTGACAAACTGACACCGGTTCTGGAGTCAGGCGGGAAGATGATTCTTTACAATCTCTTCCCCTTTAATCCGATTACGGGGTTCGAGTATTTCTATATCATTATGGAACCCAGCGCGCAGACAATATCCGACGAGCATCGCAATGCGTTCCTAGAATATATCATCGTCACAAAAGGCACTTTGGTAATCAACGCTCATGATCGCGATTATGTGCTCAAGGCACCTTGCGGCTTTTCGTTTCGTCCTGATTCAACCCATGTCTACAGCAATCCCTATGGTGAGACTGCTGAGTTCCAGAACATTGTCAAATATTAAGTGGAGGACTGAATGCTGACTGAGCGTGTGCAAAAAATCAAGGATAACTATATTAATACCAAACCCCAAATCTCCTATGAGCGGGCGCGAATCTGGACTGAGTCACATCAGGGGACTGAAGGCCAGGCGACACCTATCCGACGAGCGCAAGCTTTCAAGGATACATGCGACCAGTTGATTGTGACAATTTTCGAGGGCGAGCTGATCGTCGGCGCCAGCGGTGAGTTTCGCAAGTGCGGTATTCTTACCCCCGAGTTTTCCTGGCTTTGGGTAGACCGCGAAATGGATACTTTCTCAACACGGGTACAAGACCCATACGAAATGACAGATTCGCAACGTGCATACGTTCGCGAGAACATCTTCCCCTACTGGAAAGGCAAATCACTTGAAGAGGCGTTTCTGGCGCAAATCAAACCTGATGTTGCCAAGGTTACCGTCGACACCGGTATCGTTGACAATGACTCCAAATGGCGCCAGGCTGTTGGTGAATTCACCCCTGATTATGCCGGCTTGCTTTTCGTTAAGGGTTTCGCAGGTATTATTGCCGATGCCAAGGATAAGCTCGTATCACTGGATGCGGCCAAACCAGACGACTTGAAACAGATTATCTTCTATGAGTCGATTATCTTGACATCCGAAGGCATCATTAATCTCGCCAGACGCTACGCTGCTGAGGCCGCTCGTCTGGCTGCCATTGAACTAGCGCCTCAACGTAAAGCTGAACTGCTGGAGATTGAACAGATCTGTAATAAAGTCCCCGGGCAGCCCCCCAGTACCTTCCATGAGGCATTACAGTTCATTTGGTTCGTCCAGCTCGGTGCAGTGCTCTCTGAAAATCCACTAGCACTCAACCCTGGGCGCTTTGACCAATATATGTACCCCTATTATTTGCATGACAAGGAAAAGGGGTTGAAGAGTGATAATCAGATTCTCGAGCTGATCGAATGTTATTGGCTTAAACTATCAGAATGGGTATGGACCATTTCCGCGAACACCGCTGATTTCTTCGCCGGCTACAACCAGTTCCAGAACCTGACGATAGGTGGTAAAAAACGCGACGGTAGTGACGCGACCAACGAGCTCAGCTACCTGGCATTGAAGGCGACAGAAGATGTGAAGACACATCAGCCTGGTTTGAGCGTCCGGCTGCAACAGGACGCCCCTCAGGAATTCGTTGATGCTGTAACACATCTGGTCAGTCTCGGCACCGGGTTCCCTGCAATTCACAATGACGCTGCTGGATACCGGATGCTGGTGAATGCCGGCTACGATCCAGAAGACGCAATGGATTGGAATAACTGTGGCTGTGTAGTCCCCCACTACCGCAATACCTATGAATGGACCTCTGCTGTAAACGTGAATATTCCAGCTGCTCTGGAGTATGCGCTTAATATGGGCAAGAGTCGTCTCACCGGTGAGAAGATGGGGCTCGATGAAAAAGACCCTCGCGAATTCAAGAGTTATCAGGAGGTTGAAGGTGCCTTCTACAAGCAGCTCAACCGACTAATTAACTATTCCGTCAACAACACAGTACTTGCCCAGAAACTACATAAGGAACTAGTGCCGCGCCCGTTTCTTTCCTCCTGCAACGCCAACTGTCTCGAGAGTGGCATGGACCTGGTGGACGCCGGCGCAAAGTACAATATCGGCCCGGTGTTGACGGGTATTGGTCTTTCGGTTGCTGCCAATTCGCTGGCGGTAATCAAGAAACTGGTATTCGAAGAAAATGCCGTGACAATGGACGAGTTAATTGCAGCACTGGATGCCAACTGGGAAGGTTATGAGACTTTACGCATGGCTGCAGTTAATGTTGAGAAATATGGTAATGACCAGGAATATGTTGATAAGATCGCCCGCGAGGTTGCCAATCATTATTACAATGAAATCCGGACTTATAAAGATTTCAACGGTAACACATTCCTTTCAGCCTTCATGGGCATCTCAAATTTCCTGCCCACTGGGCGAGTGTTGGGCGCCACACCATGTGGCCGAAAAGCAACGGATCCAATTTCGGAGGGCGTATCACCCTTTGCCGGTACAGACAAAAGCACGCCGCTTGCCGCGATGCGTTCCGCAGCTAAACTCAATCAGGATCTGCATTCAGGCGGAACATTACTTAATCTGCGGCTAAACCATGACCTGGTTAACACCAAACGTGGTCAGCGTAATCTAGGCGCCATGATCCAGGCTTTCTTCTCGTTGGGCGCATTCCATGTGCAATTTAATACAATTTCGACGGAGACATTGCTCGATGCCCAGCAGCACCCTGACAATTACAAGGATCTGCTGGTACGCGTGGCAGGGTATAGCACCCAATTTGTTAACCTCTCCAAATCGATGCAGGACTCCATCATCGCCCGCACCGCGCATGAGAGCTTTTAGTTGATCTTTTGAGTGAGAGAATTGAGAGACGAGCTCTGAGTTGAAAACAAAAGGCTGGCTGATCGATATTCAAAATTTCTCAGTCAACGACGGTGACGGCATTCGAACTGTAGTGTTCTTCGCCGGCTGTCGGCTGCGCTGTCAATGGTGCTGCAACCCAGAAAGCTTTACCAATTTCAATAAAGTAGTTCATGATGGTCGCAGTTGTATCGCCTGCGGGCGATGTTCAGATGTATGTCCATATGGTGTCAGCATCAATCTGAACGATCCAATGGAACGTTTGAAATGCACAAATTGCGGCATATGTGTCGATGCCTGTCCAACCCAAAGTCGAAAAAATATGATTATGGTGCTTGAGGCTCATGAAGTCATTCAGCAAATCGAAAGGCAGATTCTCTTTTTCCGAGCGTCCAACGGCGGTGTCACTTACTCTGGCGGGGAAGCCACCGCCCAGCCAAACTTTTTGCGAGCGCTAGTAAACGCTGTTTACGATCTCGGGCTACATCAAGCGATAGAGACCTCTGGCTATTTCGACTTCCATAAATTAGCTGACATATTCAAAAAAATTAATTTGGTATTTGTTGATATCAAACTCTTTGATGAGCATGAACATTTGCGCTACACCGGCATGAGTAATATGCTGATTCTGGAGAACATCAAGCGGTTGTCCGATGCTGGAATAGATTTGGTTATCAGAATCCCCGTAATCAAAGGTGTCAATGCGAACGCGGAAACAATCAGCAGCATTGCGCGTTTTACAGCACGAACGTTGCATCAACCCAAACTTGAGTTGTTGCCTTACCATAAATTCGGATCACAAAAATACGAGTCGTTAGGCTTATCACTGCCATCAAACGAGTTTGGTACCCCTAAGGATGAAGAAATGAAGCTTTTCGCGGATCTGGTCAACCGTGAAGGCGTGGAAGTTGTTTCTTATCGATGACCATCAGTCGGCGAGAGCCTCGAGTCAACCTGGGATTTATTCCAGGAACAGGAGAATACAGGAGTGATCATGGAACAAGAGCAAGAAATCGATTTGGCTGCCACCTGGAAATTCATCGACGATCACAAACAGGAGATCATCGAGGACTGGCAAACTTTTGTCAACCTGGCTAGCTGGGGTTTTGACCCTAAGAATGTGACCATCGCATCAGCCTGGCTGCGTGATCAGTTCACAGCGGCTGGCGTGCCTAGCGAACTCGTGCCATGCCCACCAAATGGCGACGCTGTTCGAGGGATGACAACTTATTCTTCTGACCGAAAACCATTATTATTCACCGGGCATTTGGATACTGCGGTCGAAAAGGCTGTGCCTTTCAAAATTGAAGATGGTAAAGCCTTTGGTGCTGGTGTCTTGGACATGAAAGGAGGCATCATCATCTCCTTGTGGGTGATTAAGGCCTTGCTGGCGCAAGGCTACAACTACCGCCCAATAAAAATCTTGTTCGTCGGCGATGAAGAGATCATCCATCAAGGTGCTGAAACCTCAGACCTGATCATGAAGGAAGCAGCCGGCTGCCAATACGCTTTCAATCTTGAGACTGGACGCATTGACGGAAGTTTGAGTATTGGACGCAATGGCAGGATTGGTCTGGGCGTTGAGATCGAAGGGAAAGCTTCGCATGCCGGCAATGACTTCTCCAGCGGCATCAATGCAATTGAAGAAGCAGCGTACAAGATTATTGAGCTGCGTAAGCTGACTGACCTGAGCGAAGGTGTCACTGTCAGCACCAATACCATCAAGGGCGGCTCCTGGGCGAATACCATAGCTGGGTCAGCCAGTCTTGAGGTTGACATCCGGTTTTCAAAAGCACACATGCGCAAGATTCTTGATGAGAAAACCAACCTGATAATCCAAACATCCTATGTGGATGGAACGCATGCAAAATTGAATTACAAGACGGTGATGGACGCCTTTGAGACCAATGACCAGGTACGGAAATTCCTAACATTTGCACAAAAAACCTCCGAGAAGTATGGTTTTGGAAAGATTGGTGGTATCCATTTAGGCGGCAGCTCAGACGCTTCATATATTTTGCTTGCGGGAACTCCTGTCTTGTGTGCTATCGGAGTAGTCGGTCAGTGGAACCACACTGAAAAGGAATACGCTATCGTCGAGTCAATGTTCGATCGTGCCAAATTGATCCTGTCGATGGTCCACGACGCTGGTGATCAGGATTTCAGTTAACAACCTGCACCTATTGAGTACTGTAAAACCGCTGGCCAGCTTCTCGTCTGATCAGCGGTTTTTTCATTTATTACAGACTGGATTTTCAGCAGCTTTACGCACTATTTTTTACATGTGTTATGCTACAGGCGGAAGGAGTTAGCTATGCCTGGATACACTTGGCTCAACCTTGGCAGTCTGGCGCTTGGGATATTAGCCTGGACGATGCCGATCGCCGCTCTGCTTCGCAAGCCCGCCGGCATCACAACTGCGGTAATCACGCTCTCCAGCCTCGGGGCTTGCAGTCTGGCGCTGCTGATGCAGATTGGCTATCAAAATCATCTGGTCAACATCAGTGACTGGTCAGCCTTGGAGGATACCAGCGGTGCTGTGTTATTCGTCTCAGCAGTACTGGTCGCTGTCACCCTGCTGCTGAATGGGTTGCTGCTCGCCAAATCAATGCGCGCCGGCAAACTGGAGAGGAACGACGAACCTTGATAGTTTTATTACTCATAAGCGCTGGGCTTTTACCTTTGCTGACCGGCTATTTGATGAATGCCGGCATGATGGCAAATCCGGAGCGGTTGCTGCCATACACACTGATTGCCCTCCTGTTTCTCCTCGTCTGGTCATTAATCGGGTTCGCTGCTGCCCGCAAAGGGCTCAGGCTTAAGCCTGCCTTGCTGGCGGCGCATGCGCTGGCGATTCTTGCTTTGGGGTTAATCCTGATTCAGGAGCTCATCGTCGGGCATTACTGGACAAGTTTCCTGGGTGTCGCCTCACAATTCTATTTCCTGCCGGTCCTGAACCTCGGGAGCAAACTGGTCTTCTGGGGCGGAAGGGTCTGGCAGGCATCCCTGGTTTCATTCGCCTTGATGGCAGCCGCATTCTACCTGGGTCATAGAGCTGGTCAGCCAAGTGAGTGACCGAATTACGATGACCTCTTCGATGAAGACCAGCCTCAAAAAATGCCTTCCCTACCTGGCAGTCGCAGCGCTGGCGTTCTATCTGCTGCCGTTTGTCATCAGAGACACGGGCAGCGGCATGCTGATTTTACTGATCGTTCTGCCGGCAGTCTGCCTTATTCTCGGATTTCTTCTCGGCTTGCGTTCGGACATCAATCTGACCTTTGTTGTTCTGCTTGGCATCCTGTTTCTGCCGACACTCTTTCTGCACTATAACAGCAGCGCCTGGGTTTACGCGCCAGCCTACGCGCTGCTTGCGCTGGCAGGAAACTGGCTGGGCGCCCTCCTTCTCCGCCGCAGCTAACGAAAACATCAACGCCCTCACGGTTGCGTGAGGGCGTCAATATTGAGTCAGGCAAAACTATTGCCGGACTTCCAGAACCAGCGCCTTGTAGGCATTGATGTACTGGATGACATCCAGCCCAACCGTGACGCTGTTGAAGCCATCTGCCAGGTAGGTACGCGCAGCAGCCGCGCCACCAGAAAAAATGACCGATAGTTTATTGTTCTTCTGGCAGGACTCACGAATCCGCCGCACCGCCGCGAGAAAATCCGGATGGTCAAACTTGCCCGGGATATCCATGGCGATTGACAGATCGAATGGACCCAGGACAATGCCATCGACGCCTTCCAGCGCGGTGATGGCATCAATGTTTTCGAGGCAGCCGACTGTCTCGCATTGAATCAGCAGCAGGGTCTCCGCATTAGCCGTTGCCATATAATCGGGAATGCCATGGCTGGCATGCTGAGCGTTGCCCCAGCGATCATCACGTGCCAGGCAAAATCCGCGCTGACCCAGCGGAGCAAACTTGGCAAAAGAGATCACCTGCTGCACCTGCTCAACGGTATCAAGCGCCGGCACAACCAGCGCCTGCGCGCCGGAATCCAGCAGCCGCAAAATTGGGCTGCGTTCGACTTCGTTTATTCTCACCACCGGCGTCAGACCAGCCCCTTCTGCTGCCGCTATCATGGCGACCGCGCTTTCGATGCCGAGCGGACAATGTTCCATATCGATCCAGACATAGTCGAGCCCGGTCAGCCCAAGCGCTTCGATAGCCGTCACGCTGCGCATGTGAGTGACCGTACCCAGCGATTGCCTGCCTTCCTTAAACATCCGCAACAGTTTATTCATCATCACCACTCCGTCGATTGACCTGAATTTTCACACCTAAAACGCAGGATCAGGCGTTGGCTCTGAAGAGCCTGCCCAGCGCCTCAACTCCATACCTGATTTTTTCGACCGGCGTACTGCTGAAGCTCATCCGCAAAGTGTTGCTGCCCTCGCCGTTGCCATTCAGGAACCAGCTTTCACCAGCCAGATAGGCAATCTTGTCCTTGGCCGCCTCATCTACGAGCGATTGAGCGTTCATATGCGGCGGCAGCTCGACCCAGGTATAGAAACCGCCGTCGGGCGTGGTGCGCTTGGTACCCAACGGGAAAAATTCGTCGATGCACTCCAGCATGGCATCACGCCGCTCGCGGTATAGGTCGCAGATCTTCTTGTGATGCTCGGGATAATAGCCCTGGTTGAAGAACTCGGCGCACAGCAGTTGCGTCAACGTGGACGTGTGTGAATTGGTCGCGATCTTGGCGTCCATCAATTTCTCGATAATTTCAGGTGTTGCCACGGCATAACCCAGCCGCGTGCCAGGCGAGAAGATCTTCGAGAAACTGTTTGCCATTATCGTATGACCCGTCTTGTCGAAAGACTTGATCGGCGGCACTTCTTCACCGCTGTAACGGATGTCGCGATAAGGGTCATCCTCAAGGATGATGACATCATACTGGCTGCCCAGCTCAGCCAGCCGTTTGCGCCGGTCGGCGGTGAGGGTCTTGCCGGTTGGATTATTGAAGGTCGGGACAGTGTAAATCATCTTGGGATGGTGCGCCTTGATCTTGGCTTCCACATCCTCCATCACCAGCCCAACGTCATCGCATTCACAGGTCACGCATTTGGCCTGGAACATATCGAAGGTTTCAACGCAGTGGATGAAGGTCGGGTTCTCAACCAGGATCACGTCGCCGGGCTCGATGAAAGCCTGGCAGACCAGGTTCATTGTTTCCAGTCCGCCGCTGACGATCAGGACATTCTCAATGCCTTGACCCTGCACGCCCTTTGGCTCAAGCAGATGCTTGATCACTACCTCCCGTAATTCCTTCAAGCCGGTCGGGTTGCTGTATTGCAAGGCGCGATAGCCTTTATCAGGATCCTGCAGAATTTCTGTCGCCAGTTTGCTGATTATTTCATGCGGCAGGGCTTCCCTGGCGGGTGAACCGCCGCCAAAGTTGATGAAGTTGGGGTCAGTCATGCTGTTGAACAGGCTCCGTAAATAAGCCGCGGACTCTTTCATGGTCTCGGTGCGGTTCGCAAAGGCAGGCATAGCGTATTTACTCCTTTGGGTAGAAAATTTCATGTGCAAGTGTATTAATATTATAGAACCCAACGTTAGGATAGTGGTCGTGATCGACCGTATCAATCAATTGATTTTAAGCAGGTGGAACAAAGTTATGACAACCCGGATCAGACAGGCAACTGCGGCAGAGTATTTTCAGACTGAAGTTCTGACCCGCGAGGCGTTCTGGAATATTTACAAACCCGGCGCGGACGAGCATCTGGTGCTGCACCGGTTGCGGCAATCATCAGGTTATATACCCGAACTTGACCTGGTTCTTGAGCATGAGGGTCAGATAGTCGCCCATATTATCTACGCGCAAGGCTTTCTGAGTTACCAGGATGGGCGGCAGGAAGTATTCCATTCCTTTGGTCCTGTCAGTGTTCGTCCTGACTATCAGCGGCAAGGTTTCGGGACGCGGTTAATCAGCCACAGCCTTGAGGCTGCAGCGCATCTGGGTTGCCGAGCTATCTACATCACCGGCTCGCCAGATTATTACACTCGATTTGGCTTCCTGCCCGCTTCTGGCAGCAATATCAAACTGTCCGGCGTATCTGACGCCGATCCAGCCGACTACTTCATGGTCAAGTGTCTGGGCGGTTTTCGTCTTGATGGGCAGCCGGGGATATTCAACTTTGATGGGGCATATTTCGTCAATCCAAGCGATGTTGAGGACTTCGACAGTCAGTTCCGGGTATAGTAATCGAGGCAGTTCTATAACTGCCTCGATTGATTTGTTATAGCCCTTTCGGAACGCTTAACCTTTGTAACGGATATCCGCGTAAGCTTCTGTTTTCTCCAGTAAACGGTACGCGTAAGGGCAGCAGGCGTCCAGCTTCACCCTGGCAATCCTCGCCGCCTTGACGATGGCATCCACCAGCTTCTCCCCGATCTTTTGTCCGCGGTAAGCCGCGTCAATTTCAGTATGTTCGATGCGCCAATGATCCGCGTAATTGATGAATGCGCATTCGCCGATCTGGTCGCCCTTGTCATAGGCAGCCGCGCGGTTAAGTCCTTGTTCAAACCTGATCAACACCATGCCCTGCCGCCTTTCTATTCGTAGTCCAACCCCTGCTTCAAAAAGTCACCCGAGCGCAGCTCCTGGAACGCCAGCCGCAGCTCGGCATCCGTATTCATGACAATTGGTCCGCCCCAGGCGACCGGTTCTTCCAGCCGTTCGGCGCTGGCAAACACCAGTTCCACCGGCGTGTCACCCGCCGCAACGACCAGGGTATCACCCTCGCTGGTCAGCACCGCGGTCTTTTCCTTGACAGGCACGCCGGCAATGATGGCATCACCCAGCAGCGTGAAGACAAAGGCGCATTTCTGCTGACCGACCGGGAGCCGCAGGGATGCCCCAGGCTCAAGGAGGATGTCGAAATAATCCAGGTGCAGGTAACTGCTCTGGAATCCACGGTGCCCCTCATATTCGCCCGCTAATAACCGCAGCGTGCCGCCCTGAATAGGAATGTCTTCGATCATTGATTTCTTCACGGCATGATACGCGGGACGCGCCATCTTGTCCTTCGCCGGCATATTCAGCCAGAGCTGCAAACCCAGCATGCGTTCCGACGGCGGCAGCATCTCCTCATGCATGATGCCCGAGCCAGCCGTCATCCACTGCACCTCACCCGACGTGACCGTGTCCTCATTCCCCAGGCTGTCACGGTGGGTCATGGCGCCCGCGGAGAGGAAGCTGATGGTTTCGATACCGCGATGCGGATGCAGCGGGAAACCGGCGGTGTAATCATTCGGATCGTAGCTGTCAAAGGAATCGAGCATCAGGAAGGGGTCATAGGCTTCCACCGTTTTCGGACCAAGCACCCGCACCAGATTCACGCCGGCGCCATCCTGAGTCCGATATCCTGTAACTTGTTGTTTAATTGTTCGCTCCATACCTACCTCTTGATTTTGTATTTTTCCGAACCAATTTTCATCCTCCATTATACGATTTTGGATGTTTTTAGTCTAATATTCGAATGACGAGTAGCTGTCGCAAAGAGCTCAAACGAGATTCAGAAAGAGTGTCATCTCAAGATTCTTGTGTGTCGTTGCCTCAAACCCGCGGCTGACATAGAGATTGTATCCATCGGCGGTCGCGTTCAGGATGACGCTATCAAGGCTGAGCTCTCGCGCGTATGCCAACAAAAAGTCAAGCACCAGCATGCCCAGCCCCTGCCGGCGATAGGCGGGCAGCGTATACATATTCAGGATCTCACCGCGCCAGCCGTTCTGACCGATGGGATGAAACATGCGCTCCTGAATGATCATGGCGCCTTGCGAAATGATCAGGTCACCATCTCTGATGACTGCGAAGTAGGTGCTCTTGTTTAAGTGTTCCCGCAGGTAGGTCTCGGTTCGGGGCACTGCGATTTCCGGGTCGAATTCATAGCCCAGTTCTGACAGGAAAACTGAACGTGATCGTGCCAGCTCAGGGATATCCTCATCCCGAGCCAGCGTTACAGTCCAGAATTTTGCATCACCGTTTAACCCATCATCATTCATAAAATCAGTGTATCACAACGAGGTTCGTAATCGCAAAGCCGCGAGGTGTCGAACACCCCGCGGCTTCATTAGCAGGAACGGTTGAGCTTAAATTTCGAAGATCATTCTCTCGGCAATGCGCTTTGAAACCTTTTGCACCCGCAGCAGTGAGTCGAGGTCGAGCCACTCGTTAGCCTTGTGATAGTCGCCGCCGATGGGACCATAAGACATGCACTCAATATTGCCGGTCTCAGCCGCGACAACGCCGGAATCAGTGTAGCCGGTGAAAACAGGGGACGAGCAATCGTGTCCGGTCTCTGCCTTGACGACTGCCTTGAGCTCCTGGAACAACTTCGAGCTTTCATCCAGTTTGACATACGGGCGTTTCGCTATCACTTCATAGGTCGCGGAAGTGCCGGCTACTTTTGCCGTTGCCGCTGCGATGGCATCCTCGACCAGTTTTAGCGAGCCTTCCGTTGTCAGAGGCGGAGCAAGCCGCATATCCAGGGTCACTTCGCAATGTTCGGCAACGATGTTGGTGTTGTTACCACCCTTGATAGTGCCGAAGCAGACCGAGCAGCGACCGAAGTAATCATCCTCGGGGAATTCGGCGATCTTGTTATTGATGTTGCAGATGATCTCAGACATGGCGATAATGGCATCCGCGCCAGTCCAGGGCATCGAACCGTGCGCCGGCACACCTTTCGCGGTGATCTTGAACCAGGTCTTGCCCTTGTGAGCTGAGAAGATATCCTCGAGTGAGGGCTCGTGGTCGAGCACGTAGCTATTCTTGGTGACATAACCATTTTTCAGCGCCTGCATGGCGCCGGTCATGGCATTGCCCTCTTCGTCCGCCGTGGCAATGAAGACATAATCGCGCTTGGGTTTGCGTCCGCTCTTGACGATGTCACGGAATGCCAGCATGCCGGCAGCCAGGCCGCCCTTCATATCAGCAGTCCCGCGGCCATACATTCTGTTGCCTTCGATGACCGCGTTGAACGGCTCGGTCTTCCAGCCGCTGCCCGCGGGCACAACGTCCATGTGATTGATGTTGACGTATGCCGGGTCCTTGATCTCTCCCTCAAGGATGCTGATGACATTGAAACGGCCCGGCTCAAATTCATCGATGATAACTGGCAGACCAACTTCGCGGTCCAGCCAGTCAGCGACAAACAAGCCAATTTCCTTTTCGAAAGTGCCGACGTTGGTGCTCTCGATGTCAACCATTTGTTTCGTCAAGCGTACTACTTCGTGATCCATGTAATCCATCATCGTCTCCTTGATTTACGTGCTTAAAATTTGATCAAATGGCTGATATTCGCCATTTCAATTCCAGGATGAGAATCGGCGACCCGCATCAGGAAATTCAATTTCTCGATCCGTTCACCGGAACGGGGACAGCCGTTTTTCTGAAAAGGTACCTGCAGCCCGACAGACAGGTCCATGACGATGTCATCGATGACACCGCCGGAGCGACCGGAAGGCGTTGCAATCAATCCATGGCTGATGGCGAAGTCATAGGCGTCCAGCGCCTCCGTAATCGTGCCGACCTGATTGGGCTTGAGGATGAAGCCATCGATCGAGTTGTCCCTGACAGCGCGCTCGACGCGGGCAGGGTTGCTGACAGTGAAGTCGTCAGCAATGATCAGCGTGCGCGTCAGCGCCTGATGCGCCGCTTTGTAACCTTCCCAGGCATCCTCGTCGAGCAAGTCCTCAATGAACACAAAATTGAATTTATCCATCAGACCATCAACGTATCTGATCAAGCCTGCAGTATCCACCTGCGACCCCATTAAGTAGTAGGTGCCGGTTTCCGCATCAAACATCTCGCTCGACGCGCAGTCAATACCAAAGGCACATTGCTCCGAAAAGCCGCTGCGGTCGATCGCTTCCTGCAGGATAGCGAAGCATTCAGCCGGGTCCTCGGTCGGCGCCACCCAGCCATATGACCGTCCGATCGCGGGCTCAATCTTGTACCAGTCACGGATGACCTTCTGCACCTCATTGAAAACCACCACCGCGATCTCACAAGCTTTGTAGATCGATTTGGCGCGGTAAGGCATGACGAGAAACTCGTTGAACGCCTGGCGGATCGCTCCATTCCTGCCGCCATTGATCATGTTGAACGATGGGATGGGCAGATGCTGTATCCTGCCGCCGGAAAGGTACTGGTAGACCGGCATGTTCTCATGCGCTGCTGCCGCCCTGAGCAAGGCAATTGACGTGCTGTAAATCGCGTTCCCGCCCAGCCTGCTCTTGGTCTCAGTCCCGTCGAGTTCGACCATGATCTGGTCAAGCGCTCGCCACTCAGAAACCGGCTTCCCGATCAGCGCCGGCGCGATAATTTCGTTGACATTGCGGACTGCCTGGTGGACACTCATGCCTTTGTATTCACCAGGGTCGTTGTCGCGCAGCACGAAGGCTTCATGCGCCCCGACTGATTTTCCAGTCGGCGCCGCGCCACGTCCGCTCAGACCGCTCTCCGTGACGACATCCACTTCGACCATCGGTCGGGCGCTGCAATCCAGCATTTGGCGCGCGTAGATTTTTTTGATCCGGTTTGCACTCATTAATGCCACTCCTTACGCCTTCGGTACATAGAGTACATTGAAGTCACACAGGTTTGTGCCGGTGTTGCCCGTGATGACCAGGTCGTTGACAGCCTGCAGCGCTTCATAGCTGGCGTGTCCGCGCAGCGCCGCGTAGAGATCAACACCCGCTTTCTCAGCCCGCGCTAACGTCGTCGAATCGGTGATGCCGCCAGCGACCGGTGTCGACCCATCCGTCCCCTCCGAGTCGATCGAGAGCAGGCAGGCATCTTTGGTTTTGGCAGCACTGATGGCGAACGCGGTTGTCATCTCCTGCCCGGGGCCGCCATGCCCGGTGATCAGGCTGTTATCGAGGATGGTGGTCGTCACTTCGCCCGAAGCCAGCAGCACGCAAGGCGCTTCAATTGGATTGCCGTAAGTTTGAATCTCCTTGACCAGCGAAGCGACCACCATGCCGGCATCGCGCGCCTCACCTTCCAGGAAGGAGGTCAAAATCATCGCACGCAGTCCCATCTGCTCGGCAATCTCCCTGGCATAAATGCAGGAATCCGGCAGCGTGTTGACCAGGTAATAGGTATTGTCGGGGAATGCCTTGGGCGTCTCCCCTTCCGGACCAACGTTCATCAGGTAATTCACTACCGACGCGGGCAGGCGATCAGCCACATCATAGTTACGGATCGCGTCAAGCGCGTCCTGCAGGGTGGTCTGATCCGGCCCCATGGGCGTACCGCGATACTTCTTATATGGCACACTGATATCGCCCGTGGCGGGTGAACCAACCGCGTCACTGATGCCGAAGCCGATCAGTTCCGCGCCTCGTTCCTGAATGCGCTTGGCCAGCATACCGCCGTTCAGCTTGGAAATGTGCCTGCGGATAGCGTTGATCTCGAAAATGTTGGCGCCGGATTTCAGCATCACGTCCGTAGTATCGATCTCGTCCTGCAGGCTGATGCCGTCGATCGGACAGCTCATCAGCGCCGAGCTGCCGCCGGAAATCACAACGATGAACAAATCATCCGGTGTCGCCTGATCGACCAGTTTGATAATCTCCTGACAAGCCTGATACCCGGTCTCATTCGGCAGCGGGTGACCGCCGACATAAACATCCGTATGGCGGAAGACATCTGTATCTTCCGCGATCTTCACGATGGCAATCCCCTTGGTCAGATAATCGCCCAAAATCTCATCGATAGCCATCGCCATATGATTGCAGGCTTTGCCGGCGCCCAGCAAATAGACATGCCGCTTTTTGGAGAGGTCCCACTGCTTTTCGCCAATCTTGAGCAGACTGCCTTCGCGGGTGCAAATACTTTTAATCCGATGATAAGCGTTCAACTTGTGAAGTGTTTTTTCAGTGATCTCCAGAACGATGTTCCGCGATTCAACACTTCCAGTCGATTCCAGGGACTTCCTGTTCTTGATGATGTTCAGTTGACTCATTCAAAGCCTTCCTTAATAGGTTGATTGACCTGCCGCATGCGATACTGCAGCGGGGTGACGTTCATGTTCTTCTTGAAGCTGGATGAAAAGTGTGAGCTGCTGCTATACCCGACCTGCTGCGAGATCACGCCGACGCTCAGATCAGACCCTGTCAGCAGCTTCAGGCTCTGGTTGATGCGATGGTTGATCAGATACTGGATCGGGCTGGTGTTCAGCGACCGCTTGAAGACGCGGCAGCATTCACCGACGCTGATATGCGCTGATTCCGCGATATCTTCCAGCGAGATGTCTTCCATATAATGTTTCTGGATGAACTTCTGCATCAGATAGATCTGTGACCGGTCCGAGAACGAAACGCTGCTGCCTGGCTCAAACTTGTCGCGGCTGTTTACCAGCAGCAGATGCCAGATCTGGAGCAGCGCCTGCATCATCTTCAGCTCATAGCCGAATGCCTGTTCCTGCTCAATCTTGCCCATGCTCGCGACCAGCCCGAGGATTTCCGTCTGCCAGGGCTGATCCTTCAGTTCCATATAGTAGAGGTTGGGCGAGGTGATGACTGGTTCGACATAGCTGCGATACTGGATGCCCTCCCGCCTGCCAGTGATCACCGAAGGGCTGAAATTGGCACACAGATAAACACCATCAGCGGTTTCTTCGTCCAGCAAAATCTCATGCCGGCAGCCGCTGTTGAGAAATATCCCCTCCCCGGGTCGCAGAGTACAGACACTATCCAGAATGCGGAACTTAACGCAACCCTGCATCACTACCGAAATCTGGATTTCGGGGTGCCAGTGCGGGATCGAGTGACACAACGGGTCGCTGACTTGCTGCCAGTCCATGGACAGCTCAAACTGACCGTGTGCGAATTCGGTTATCTCCTGACCAGACTTATCCGTGATGATTGGTTTGAATTTCAATTTAATCTACTCCCTCGAGCTGATGAAGTCAGCCGCCTCTCTTATTATCAGGCAACAATGGCTGTCATACAGCAGTTTTCTTGCTCAACTTTTTAATATTGTTATCAAATATTATAATATCCTACAATTCTTGTTTGTACGGCAATAAAATCTGTCCTGGTGATAAAGCATAAATTATGGGCAATATTTCGCTATACAATCGTCATTTAAGTGAGTATATTAGGAATAGATAGCAGAAATTATCAAATTACGGTTTGTGGATCGGACGCTGGAGTTACCGGATTTCTTAAATATCTTGAAAATATGATTTTGATAAATTATTAAGGAGATTGTTCATGGATACCCGTATTGAGTTCTTATATCTTTCCGAAGAAGACACCATCAAAGCCGGTGTGAATGATTTTGGCAAATGTGTCGATGTGATGGAAGAAGTCTTTGTCTTATTAGCCAAAGGTGATTACCTGATGGGTGGCCCGAACCATAACAGCCACGGCATGGGCATCATTTTCCCCAAGCAAAGCCCTTTCCCCAACATGCCCCTGGCGGGACCCGACCGGCGCTTCTTCGCCATGCCGGCATACCTCGGCGGACGCTTTGACGTCGTTGGTAATAAATGGTACGGCTCCAACGCCGCGAACAAGGAAATCGGCCAGCCGCGTTCCATTCTGACCGTGATGCTGAATGACAAGAACAGCGGCGCCCCGTTGGTGCTGATGTCTGCCAATCTGCTGAGCGCTGCCCGTACCGGCGGTGTGCCTGGCGTGGCAGCTCGTCATCTGGCGCGCAAGGGATCAGAAGTGCTGGCAGTCATCGGCTGCGGTCCCATCAACCGCGCTTGCATGGATCACATCATCTCACAGAGCCCGAGCCTGAAAAAGGTCGTATGCTACGACATTTTCAAAGAGGTTTCCGAGAAGCTGGCTGCCTACACCAACCAGAATTACCCGACGCTTGAGACCGTTGTCAGCGAAGACCTGATCGAAACCGTGCGTGATGCTGATATCACGACCGTAGCCGCCTCACGCCTCAAACCGCTTTACGTCGAAAAAGCCTGGTTCAAGAAGGGTGCCTCTGTCTTCATTTCAGGCCCCTGCAACGGCGACGAGGCTTTCTTTACGGAGAGCACCATCGTTTATGACCACATTCAGTTGCACCAGACTTACGTCTCTGAAGCGATCGAGAGCGGCGACAAGGAAGGCTATTATTCCGGCGTCATCGGCGGCCCGATCTACCGGCTGATCGATGCGGGCAAGCTGCCCGCGCTCGAATCTCCCGAGAGCAAGAGTATCGGTCAGATCATCAACGGCGAGAAGCCTGGCCGGCAGAGTGATGATGAACTGATCCTCTTCGTTGCCTGCGGCATGGCAGTCTACGATGTCGGCTTTGGCTATGACCTCTACCAGACTGCATTGAAACAAGGTATCGGCCAGAAGCTGCTGCTCTGGGATACGCCGGCACTGAACGCATAACCATTCCAAATCGAGTTACGGGCGGATGTTGCAAATCATCCGCCCTTCTTTTTTTTACTTACATTTCTGTACTTGTCTTTTCCCCAGGGATATTCGAAAATTATGCTACGATAAATTAATAACAAATTGGGAGAGAAACCATGATCACAAACATAATTGAAAAATCAAAAGCACTATTACCAGACATGATTGCCTGGCGGCGTCACCTGCACCAGATTCCCGAGCTCGGCAATGAATTGCCCAAAACGACTGCCTATGTGAAGGAACAGCTCGACCTGCTCGGCATCCCCTATACCAACTATATGGACGGCAATGCCATGGTCGCGATCATCGAGGGCAAACCCGGACCGAACGCCAAGACATTGGGGCTGCGTGCCGATATGGATGCCCTGCCGCTGCCTGAGGCGACCGGTCTGCCTTTTGCTGCCACCAACGGGCTCATGCACGCCTGTGGTCATGATGGTCACACCGCCATGCTGCTCGGTACCGGCAAACTGCTGATGTCCGAACGAGAGAACTTCACCGGCCGCGTGGCTTTGATCTTCCAGCCAGGCGAGGAGTATCCCGGCGGCGCTGAGCCAATGATCAAGGAAGGCGCGCTGCGCGATGCCAAGGTCGACTATATCGCCGGCATTCATGAAGGCCAGTTGATCACCGGAGCCGAATCGGGCAAGATCCTGTGGCGCAGCGGCGCGCTCATGGCGGCTCCCGACCGGTTCCTGATCACGATTAACGGTTTGGGCTCGCATGGCGCCTACCCTGAAGTGTCGAAGGACCCCGTCGTCGCGGCTGGACAGTTGATCGTCGCCTTGCAGACCATTAAATCACGCAATATCAAAGCAAGTGAACCGGTTGTGCTCTCCATTACCCGCGTGACCGGCGGTTTCAACCAGAACATTCTGCCCGACAAAGTGGAGCTGGAAGGCACTGTCCGGACGCTGGATCCCGAGGTACGCAAATTTGTCGCTGACCGGATGAAGACAATCGCGGAAGGTATCGCGGCTGCCATGGACGTCAAAGTGGACATCACCTATGAGTTCAAGTACCCTGCCCTGATCAACGACGCGGAGTTCACGCAAAAGGCGATTACTTCTCTCGAAGAACTCTTCCCGGCCGGCACGCTGGTCGAAATGAAGGATGCCCTGATGGGCGGCGAGGACTTCTCCTATTTCCTGCAGGAAGTGCCTGGCGCGTTCTTCTTCCTTCAAAATCCTGGCGCGATCGGCGGCGTTTGCTACGCTCACCACAACCCGAAATTCGATGTGGATGAAGGGCTATTCTATATGGGGCCGGCGATTTTCAGCAAGCTGGCTAATACCTTTTTGACCGAATAGGTTTCTTCTACCGACAAACAGCCCCGGGAAGACACCGGGGCTGTTTGTAATATTGCCGAAGATTATGCCTCGTCAAAGAAGCTCAGATCCACTTCCTCGTAAGGCGTATCACACGGGAAGCCTTTTGCCAGCCACAGCCGCCGCTGACTGAGGTTGATGATCATCGAGAAAACGGTGCCCATGCGATAGATCGGCTGCAGTGTCGGATCCTCATGACCGCAGATGCCAGCGGGAAATTCGAAGTGTGACTTGAGAACATTGCCGATAACCGTCTGGTCGATCTTACCCGCATGCGGCTTGATCAGCCGCTCCGCCATGCCCAGGCGGACGAAGCTGGTCGGCGCCGTATACTTGCCCTGATCCTTTCTCGGCGCGCGCGGCAGGCGTGGGCTGAGGAAATGATTGGTATGCAGCAGGATGCCATCCTTGGGGTAGAGCACGTCAAAATCTTCATTCTCAATTTCGAGGTCCACCACCTCGCCGCAGCGGCTGCCGGTCATGATGTTGGCGCAGCAGCCGATCGGGCTGCGTACGGCGGCTATCATCGCGGCGGTCAGCGAGTTGCTGTCCAGCATGCCGCGTAGAATCAGGTGCAGCGGCACGCCATTCGGCGCGGCGTTGGTCGAGATCGCGTTTAGTGTCGTGGCAACCCCATAGCTGTTGAGACCCAGCTTGCCAATAATGCCGGCTTCGGTGAGCATGTGAATTCGCGGTTTGCCGTTGGTCTGGGTGATCTGCAACTGCACCACTGCCTGGCGTTGAACTAGCCGCCAATCCCAGTTTTGCGCCAGCCACGAGTCACCATGCAAGCCGGCATCGCTGTTGACGCCAATGGAGGTGCAACCCTCGCGGCGGAACATGTCATCCAGATAGGCGCCGGCAAATGCCAGTTCGCTGCGGCAATTAAGCGCCAGGATATCCTCAAAATCCAGGCCGGCGCCATCAGCCACACCGCGGATCTCCTCGAGATAATCGGCGTTGTAGGCGCTGATGATATCGATGAAATTGCGCGAAAGTTCCTTGGCGCGCTCCCACTCCATATTGGCAAAATCTTTAAACAGCGATCGATAACAATCGATTGTTTTCATGATCTGCGGCTTGCATTGCTCGCCGTGCTGGAAGCCAATCTCATAGGACGTGCCGGACAATTTAAATAGCGGAAGAATTTGATTATCACTCATGGGATCACCTCACTATAATTATAGTAGCGCTAGAAATTCCATCGTTCCAGGTGACATATGCAAACACTTTTCCCCATGATCGCGAAGCGTAAATCAATGCGCGCGTTTGACAGCAGTCTGACGCTCAGTATGGCCGAGCTTGAGTCGATCCGCGATCGATTCAAGGCGCTGGTACCGCTCTATCCCGATATCAAAACCCGGCTGGAGATCGTTCCGCGAGAGCAGACTGGCGCATTGTTTGGTCAGCACGCACTGCTGTTTTTCTCCGAACCAGGCGCTCAGGCGCTGCTCAATTGCGGTTTTATGCTGGAGCAGATGGATTTGTGGTTCGCGTCACAGGATATCGGTGCCTGCTGGTATGGTATGGCGAAGGAAGCCAACACGAGCGACGGGCTCAGGTTCATCATCATGCAGGTGTTTGGCAAGAGCAAGCCGCAGGAATTTCGTCAGGATTTCAGCGAGACACGGCGCCGGTCTGCCGCAACCATCTGGGAAGGCGACTTCGACCGGCGGGTGATCGAAGCCGCACGCCATGCCCCCAGCGCCACCAACTCACAGCCCTGGCGCGTGACCAGCGCGGACGGGTTGATCACGGTACGGCGCACCACGCGTTATCTGACCTACATGCCGCCGCGCACGCGTAATTATTTCAACAATATCGACATGGGCATCTTCCTGCTGGTGCTTGAGCTGGCGCTGGCCGAGTATGGCTACACCTGGCAGCGTGAGTTGTGCGATCCGGCAGTCAAGCCGAAGGGTGGGCTGGTTGATGTGGCGAGATACAGGATATCAACTTAGTCCGCGTGAAGTGCCTTGGCGTAAGGCGGCCTGCGTCCTTCGACCCGCCAAATTGCTTCACGGATAACCCGTGCCTACCAAATTGAAAACCATTCGTAAAGACGATTTTGATCATCCGCATTCATGAAGATCGATTGAATCGAACTGGCGGGAGCAAAAGCGGCTCCCGCCCTACATTTGCTCCATGGCCATATTAATTACCACCATCTTTACCGGAGAACAGGTCGGGAGTAGGGCGGGTCGCGTCCTTCGACCCGCCAATCTGTCACACGGAAAACCCGTGCCTACCAAATTGAAAACCATTTGTAAAGACGATTATGATGATCCGCATTCATAAAGATCGATTGAATCGAACTGGCGGGAGCAAAATCGGCTCCCGCCCTACATTTGCTTCATTTCCTGTAAATCCCCAAAGGTAGGGCGGATCACGTTCTTTGATCCGCCAAAATACATCACATCAATCAATACACACATTGCACAAACTCATAATAAATCTATCTTGGCATGTAAAATTAACTCCATGCCGGATTACAGAAGAAACTACGAAACGGGTGGAACATATTTCTTGACATTGGTCGCAGCCAATCGTCGAGAATTATTTACATCCGAATTTGCTTTTAATTGCCTGAAGGAAGGCTTCCGGAGGATCCTCCCGCGGTGGCCTACCAAGATAATCGCCTTCTCGATTTTGCCTGACCATATTCATGCAATGATTCATTTGCCGGAAGAGACCGCCAATTTCTCCATGCGCGTGAGTTTATTCAAACAATATTTTTCAAAATCTTATAAAGCACGCATGTCCGAAGAAAAACATACGGATTTGTGGCAAGCGCGATTTTGGGAGCACACGATACGAGATCAAGAGGACTGGCACAATCATCTGGATTATATTCACTACAATGCGGCTAAACATGGCCTTGTTGCGGACCCATCCGAATGGAAGTGGTCGAGCTTGAGCTACTACATGCGGGATGGTTTATACGAATTTAGCTTTGGAAGATACTCGGAAGCACCGCGGACAAAATTTGGCGAATGAAATTGGAATTGGCGGGAGCAAAAACGGCTCCCGCCCTATATCTACATCTGCTTCAAGGCCTTGTTAATTACCACGATCTGTACGAGAAACATGAGTCACGGATAGCGCGGGTCGCGTCCTTCGGCCTTTAACCCGCGTTAATTGAAATCCAATTGTAAGGACAATCGTGATCTGTACGAGAAACATGAGTCACGGATAGCGCGAGAGACCAGGTTGGGGTGAGCCACGGATAGGCGGGTCGCGTCCTTCGACCCGCCAAATTGCTTCAAGGATAACCCGCCAAATTGAAATCCTTCAATCGTGATAACCCGTACCTACCAAACGGACTGGCGGGAAAACCTTGTAATTACTTGTAGTATGAACCTGACTCACGGATCGTACCACCAAATTTTTTGATGGATGAACAATCTGGCGGGAGCAAAAGCGACACCCACATTTTTGAAGTACCGATCTGTACGAGAAAATGAGCCACGGATAGCGGCGGGAGCAAAGCGGCTCCCGAAAACCCTACATCATGAACCTGACATCCACATTTTTGAAGTTGGATTGAATCAATCTGGCGGGAGCAGAAGCAGCTCCCGCCCTACATTTGCATAGTATGGCTTGCTATCGACCCTACTGCCTGATGGAAACGATTCGGCGCTATGTATCGAACCGATGTATAAAATTGCGGCGGGAGCATAAGCGGCTCCCGCCCTACATCATAATATCCCTCTATCCCGGGAGGGATTTGTAGAGCTTGTACAGCATCACGGTCAGGGCGATGCCCAGCATACCGTGACCAATGCCGGCGATGCCGGCCAGCATGCCATTCATGCCGCTGGTGAACACCGTACCCTGCGCCTGGAGCGTGCCGCGCACCAGCATCATGACCACGGTCAACGCCAGACCGCCATTATAAAAACCATAAGCCCATTTCATATCCGTCAGGCTGCGTTTGACCTGCGCCGCGACCAGCTGCAGCACCAATGGGAAGATGCCTCCCAGAACAATCAGATGCGGATGCACATTGCTCAGCATCGTCTGACCGGTAAATCCTAACGAGCGGGTGAGCTCGCGGTAATAAACACCCGCCAGCAATCCCAGCACAACATAGATCAGGCTTGCACGCAGTACTTTTTTCATTGCTTAATCTCCTTGATGTCATCTGGCGCTACGTGAAGCAGCGTTAACTCTTCCTTATCGATCCATTTTTCAAAGCGGGCGATCAGGTGCTGCCCCTGGTCATAACTCAGCCACCTGATCAGAAAACGCAGCCCGCAGCTAAACAAGGCGATGCCCAGGCCAGTATAAAAGAAAGCCATGAACCACGCAGGCACCAGCCCCTGCCTGCGCGCCAGGATGCCGCCGCCCATCATCACCACCACAAACAGGTACGATTTCAAATCAAAAAAGCGCCAGAAGGGCTGGTACGCCTCAGCGTATGACCGGATGCGCCGCTCATGCCGGTAAACCAGATGGGAGAAGATCAGCAGATAGAAGATCAGCATCACCACCAGCGCGCCGAGAATCAGATACCAGCGCCAATGTTCCCTGACCAGCGCCACCATGCCCATGCGCGCGACCATGAAACCTGCCAGTGTCCAGACCAAGCCGGCAATCAGCAGCAATTGTTTTCGTTTGACTTTCAGAAACCGCATTCATCCTTCTTCGATGTCATTCCGGCACCATTTTGAACTATGTTCATTATGCGGAAATATAACATTGCCCTGCCATGAATGCAAGACTCGAATAAACCTTCGTTCACGTTAGTATATGGGATGAACTACTTCACCAGACAGCGCAGCAACGCGCCAAATGTGCCCAGCTCGTGACTATTCTGACGCATCAGCAGTTCAATGTTCTCGACCACCAGCCGTGAGTAACCAGCTTCATCCCCTATCGCCGCGAGCACCTTTGCTTTTTCATTCGGGAATTGATCCAGTATCTCATCCAGTTTTCGCTGAACCAGCGCCATCGTGTTGCGCTTGGCTTGAATGAACGCCATTTCCTTATGCAGCGATCCGACATCCCGGAGGCTGAATACCTTATGGAAATGCCGGCTGCGCCGGTTGATGTGCTGGTACACCTTTTCCAGCGTGCTAATGTAATCCATGCCCGCCTTGACGATGATCTGGTAATCGCTGCCGAAAATATCCTGCCAATAAGCAGTCATGATGCGATCCAGCAGGCTGTCTTTGTCGCCAAAGTAATTGTAGAGCGTCCCGACGCTTACGCCGGCATGCTCCGCCAGCGCCCGCAGCGTGAGCGACTGATAACCATAGCGCTCGACGAAATCCATCGTGCGCTCGAAAAGGTCGGTTTCGGTCATTCCAAGTTTTTTCAATTGGCAGCCTGTCAGGATAATACTACAACACATTTTATCCCAGACCGGATGGAAGCGCTCAATCTTTGCGTTGATCGCGTGGCCCTCACGACGTAGACAAAATGGCGGGGTCCTCTTTCAGACCCCGCCAGGTACTTCAATAAAACAAACGCGCTATCTTACAACAGCCAGGGATCATCCTCAGGCTTGATATAACCGCCAGGGAGATTGGTATCAATCTCACGTCCGGAATCCACCGGCATGGTGGGGACATTCAATTCAGGGTGCGCGTTGTTGGCGGCGTGGTTGCCCTGCAGCGAATTATCGGCAGGCAGTTTCAGGTCGACAGTCTTGATGTCGATGCCGAGCGCCTTGGCGACGCCCTTGCCGTATGCCGGGTCTGCCAGGTAGCAGTGGTAAATGTGGCGGTGCTTGATCTGCAACGTGGAATCACCCATATTGCGGGCGGTGTTCTCGAACAGCACCTGCTGCTGGTCTTTCGTCATGGCGCGGAAGAGCAAGCCAGGCTGGGTGTAGTAATCATCGTCATCAGCGCGGAAGTCATAGCGGAAGGGATCGCCGCCGGTACGTTCGACCGGCAGTTCGTGCTGCGGGCTTTCCTTCCAGTTGCCGTAGCTGTTGGGCTCATAATGCAGCTCACTGCCCAGGTTGCCATCGACCCGCATGGCGCCGTCACGGTGCCATGTATGCGCTCCCTTGGGCATGCCCATCGGCGCGTTGACCGGGATCTGATGATGGTTAACGCCCAGGCGGTAGCGCTGCGCGTCGGTATACGAGAACAGCCTGCCCTGCAGCATGCGATCAGGTGAGAAGCTGATACCGGGCACAACGCTGCTTGGCGCGAAGGCGGCCTGCTCGACTTCGGCGAAGTAATTCTCGGGGTTGCGGTCGAGCACAAATTCGCCAACCGGGATGAGCGGGTAATCTTTCTTGAGCCACATTTTGGTCAGGTCAAACGGATTGTTGACCATCGCGTCTGCCTGCTCTTCGGTCATGATCTGGACGTACATCTTCCACTTGGGATACTGTTTCTTCTCAATCGCCTCGTACAGGTCGCGCTGATGGCTCTCACGATCCTTGCCGACGACTATACCGGCTTCCTGATCGGTCAGATTGAGGATGCCCTGCTCGGAGCGGAAGTGGAACTTGACCCAGAAGCGCTGGTTCTTGGCATTGATGAAGCTATAGGCATGGCTGCTGAAGCCGTGCATATGCCGGTAGGATGACGGGATGCCTCGGTCGCCCATAATGATGGTGACCTGCAGCAGCGCTTCCGGCAATGATGACCAGAAATCCCAGTTGGTGTTGGGGCTGCGCATGTTGGTGCGCGGGTCACGTTTGACGGCATGGTTCAGATCGGGGAACTTGAGCGGATCGCGGAAGAAGAACACGGGCGTGTTGTTGCCGACCATGTCCCAGTTGCTTTCCTCGGTGTAGAACTTGAGTGCGAAGCCGCGGATATCGCGTTCGGCATCCGCCGCGCCGCGTTCGCCGGCAACCGTCGAGAAGCGCGCGAACATCTGGGTCTTCTTGCCAATCTTCGAAAAGATCTTGGCTTTGGTGTATTTGGTGATGTCATGCGTAACGGTGAAAGTGCCGAACGCGCCGGAACCCTTGGCGTGCATGCGGCGCTCCGGAATCACCTCGCGGTCAAAATGTGCCATTTTCTCCATGAACCAGATATCCTGCATCAGCAGCGGACCACGCTTGCCGGCAGTCATGGCGTTTTGATTATTCGCCACAGGCGCGCCGGTGACATGAGTCAACTTGCGGTCTTTGCCCACGCGGTCATTGCGGCTCGACAGGCCTTTGCCCAGATCATTCTTGGACATGGGGTCCTTGGGGTCATGCGTTGCTTTGGTCGGTTTTTTTGCCATTATCGTCTCCTGAAAGTGTGATTAATTTTTCCCGGCCCCGTTACCAGTATTAACTTGCTGACATTCGGGGCATATTCCCTTGAAATAAATTGCTTTGTCCTGCACCTTAAATCCACCCTGAATCGAGTCGACCAGAGCGTCCAGCCTGAGTTCGAAGTTATAGATCTGACCGCATTGCAGACAGAGAAAGTGACCGTGGTCTTCACAGACCGCGTCATAATGGATTTTCGACTCATCAATATCGAGCCGCCGCAGCAGCCCCTTGAGTGAAAACAGATTGAGGGTGTTGTAAACGGTCGCCAGTGAAATGGCCGGCTTGAGGTTGGAAAGCGCGAGGTGGACGTGATCAGCCGTGGGGTGATCGTCAGACTGCAGCATATACGCCAGAATGTTGACGCGCTGGAAGGAAGGCTGGATGCCTTTCTCGTGCAGCAGCGTAATCGCTTGTTCCTGGGTGTGTTCAGTTTGTGTCATTGTATCAAATAATTATTATTATTTTATGTTTAGAATCATTCTAACAAATATCAACACTAAATGCAAGCCCCAATATTTCAGCAAAAAACATCGGAATACTGACGTATTCCGATGTCGATGAGACCCGTTTATTTCCGGGCTGGCGTCACGCTTTCTGCAGCGGCAGCCACAACTCCATCTGATAATCCGGGGACGTCATATCGCCATCCGAGTAGACTTCAAAATCAGCCTCACCCGAGTACTTGTAACCCCCACTCGGGATGTACTCGCCCATCACATAGGTATAGCCTTTGTGGATACATTCCGGCACGGCGCCCGTGATCTCGAAGATCGTGAATTCCGTCTCGGGCATCTGGAGCAACTCCAGCCCCATCGTTTTGGCTGCCTCAGGGTCAGCCACATCGAAGCCAGCCATATAGGTGAAGGTGCCGTCAGACTGCATGGCGTAACAAGCGCCATAACTCTGACCTGACCCCATGCTGAGCAGTTTCTGGCCCAATCCCTGCTGCCATAATTTGTCCCATAATCCGGAGAAATCACCCAGCCCCGGCCTGGCTTTGATCGTCAATCCGGCGACTGCAAAAGCGGGTTTGCGTTCTCTGCGCACGTTCATCTCCATACCTCCATGAGTTGTGATTGCGAAACTGATTTTAGGAAAGATCTTGAACGCCGCGCCCTGGCGAACCTGGGAGGGACTGATGCCATGAAAACGTTTGAAGGCGACATTGAAGGCGTCAGCGGACTCGTAACCATAAGTCAGCGCCGTGTCGATCACTTTTGACTGGCGATCGCGCAAGTCGAAGGCAGCCCGGGTGAGCCGGCGATTGCGGATATAGTCGCTGAGCGTGATGTTTGCCAGGATCGTGAACAGCCGCGGAAATAACCCCTGAGGGCAAAATGAGATGCGCGCAACCTGCTCCATATCGATCACCCCGGTCAGGTTTTCTTCGATGTATGCGATTGCCTGGTTGTATGCCTCAAGTGTGTTCATTCTCATTCCTCTGATCTGCCCAGATGATAGCAGGAAGCGGATGACCGTGCCCGTTAGTTCGCGCACAACAATTATCGCATTTTCTCAGGGCGTTTTATAATTAGCCGTTCGTCATTACGTTTGCCGGAATTGCCGTTGCCCTTCCTGATCGCGTTTGTCGTTTTTATCGCCGCCATTCTCACCTGTCTGATCACAGGTAAAAGCATGGCTTTTGCCATGGTCATTGGTTACAGCGCCTTCTTTCTGGCGGCATTGCGGCGCGTCTCCGCCCGACAGATCTTCCAGGTCTCGCTGCTGGGTATCAAGGACGCCCTGCTGGTCGTGCGCATCCTGATGCTGATTGGCATCCTGACTGCCACCTGGCGCATGAGCGGCGTGATCGCGTTTTTCGTCTATTACGGCGTCAAAGCCATCAGCCCGCCGTTGTTTCTGGTCATCACCTTTATCCTCTCCAGCATCATCTCATACGCGCTCGGCACCAGTGTCGGCGTCGCCGGCACCTCCGGTGTCATCCTGATGGCTATCGCCAAGTCCGGCGGCTATAACGAGGTCATGGCAGCCGGCGCCATCCTCTCCGGCATCTTCTTCGGCGACCGCACGTCGCCCACCGCCTCAGCCGCCAATGTGATCGCCTACCTGACCCACACCAACCTCTATCAGAACGTCACGCGCATGTGGAAATCCGCCGCGCTGCCGCTGCTAATCTGTCTGATCATCTACGGCGCGCTTTCGTTCGCCAACCCGCTGGCACAGCTCGACAATGAAATGCCGGTCAAACTGCAGCAGGATTTCACCATCTCCTGGTGGCTGCTGCTGCCCTTCCTGCTGATGCTGCTTCTGCCGCTGCTGAAGGTCAATGTCGCCTATGCCATGACTGCCAGCGCGCTGACCGCCTCGGTGCTGGCGTTCACGCTCAAAGGGTATGACGTGCTGTACATCCTGCGCGCCTGGATATATGGCTATCATCCCGGGCAAGCCGCGCTCGGCAATATCTGGGACGGCGGCGGGCTGCTCTCGATGGTCAACATTATCATCATCGTCGCCATCTCGAGCACCTTTTCCGGCATCTTCCGCATCTCGGGCGTGCTGGTGGAGCTGAATAAGTGGATCGAGGCTTCCATCTCGAAGCTCGGTCTCTCCCTGACGCTGCTGCTCACCAGTATGCTCTCGGCAGGCGTGATGGTCTCGCAAGTCAGCGCCAGCATCATGACCCACACGCTCTTCAAGCAGCCTTACGAAAAGCGCGGCATCCCGTCGTCCGAGCTGGCGCATGACCTCTCCAGCTCCATCATCCTGATCGCTGACATCATCCCCTGGTGCCTGTCCTCCGCGGTGCCCGTCAGCCTGCTGGGCACAACGTCACAAGCCATTCTGTGGAGCTTTTTCATTTTCCTGCTGCCCCTGCTGCTCTTCGTCCCGCGAATTCTGAAGAAACAATAGTCGTCAACGCTGCCGGCAAACAGCCCGCCATTGCCCTGCTGACATTGAGCCTCAATATCGCTATACTAGTCTGTGTATGAAATGCTGATTCACCCGTTATTGGTTACGAAAGGAGCTGACGATGCCCTGGACCACCCGTGATTACCCGGTAAGCTGGAAAAACCTGGACCCTCTGACCCGCAAGAAAGCGATTGATATTGCCAACGCGATGATCGCTGACGGCTACGAAGAGGATGCCGCCATCCCCATTGCCCTGACGGCCGCGAAAAGGTGGATGAAGAATGCCACCCCTGACGAATTGACAGACCTCGCCAGCATGCGCCTTATACAGCACCGCCGTAAGGGCGGTCTCTCAGGCGCTCGGCTGATGGATGATAATGTCGTCGTGCGCTATGATGGCGAGAAGGAGCAGTGGGAAGTGATTTCTGAAACCGCCAGGCAAGCAGACAGCCTGCATGCCACCAAGGCAGCGGCAATAACCCGCGCGCGTGAGATCGCCGGGAATCGCGGCACCAAAGTGATTACCAGAAAGAAGGGCGAGTAACTTGGGATCCAGCAAGGAATTTGCCGCGTTTGTGCTCGACCAGCTTGATCAGGTGCCCGGGTTGTCATACCGCGCGATGATGGGCGAATATATTCTCTACTGCCGGGGCCTCGTGTTTGGCGGCATCTTTGACGACCGCCTGCTGATTAAAATCACCGCTGCCGGCAGGCAGCTCTTGCCGGAGGCGGAAGAAGCCATCCCCTACCCGGGCGGCAAACCGAAGCTGCTGGTTGAGAACCTGGATGATAAAGAATTTCTGAGAGAGTTGGTGCTGGTGACTTGCGCGGAACTGCCGCCGCCAAAACCAAAACGAAATAAATGAGATTAAACAACACCAGGCTGCTCAGCCTGGTGTTGTCTTGTCAATATTTAATCCTAAGGCGCCCGCAGTTTCAGATAGCACAGACATTTCACCGTGGAGCTCTCAATAAAACCGTTTGCCTCATAGAACGCGCGCGTCTCGGGCGTATCGTCGGTCAGCAGTTCGATCTGCCGCACCTGCTCATATTTCGCCAGCAGAGTTTTCAGCAGGCGTGTGCCGATGCCCCGACGCTGAAAATCCTGCCTGACCAGAATATCTTGAATGAAAACGATCGTCACGCCATCGCCGACCGCGCGGATCAGGCCGACCAGGTCGCTGCCCTGCCAGGCGCTGATGTGATACAGCGAGTTCGCGATCGCGGCCGCCAGCACCTCCGGCTGGCGGGTATAGAGCACCCAGCCGGCATCATCATACAGCGTAATCAGGTCACGCAACGGGATGACCGCGTTCTCGAGATAGCGAATACTTTCAGTCTGAGCAGGCGCTTCGTCCATTAGCTGTTCTTGCGCTCGTGATTGAGCAGCCATTCCTTGCGCTTCAGTCCACCGCCATAACCAACTAGCGTACCATCGGTGGCGATGACCCGGTGACAGGGAATGATGATCGAGATCGGGTTGGCGCCGTTGGCTGCCCCAACCGCCCTGAAGGCGTTGGGGTTAATCAGCGCGCGCGCCAGATCGGCGTAACTGATGGTCTTGCCGTATGGGATCAGCAGCAACTGGTCCCAAACCGACTTCTGAAACGGCGTCCCGATGGCTTTGAGCGGCAGGTCGAAGGTTTTGCGTTTGCCGGCGAAATATTGCTCGATCTGACTGGCGGTTGATTGCAGGATGGGCGAGCCCATCGGCAGAATTGGCGCTTTCATGGCTACGCGCAGTCGTTCGACCTCGCGCTCGAGCCCGCGCCCTTCGGCAAACTCGAGCAGCAGCAAGCCTTCTTCATCCGCCACTGCCACCATCGCGCCGATCGGCGTCTCGATCCAGACGGCACGCAACACCTCGCCCTGAGTGCCATTAGACGGCGTCTCCCCATTCAGTTGAGGGCTATCAGCTTCGGGTTGTTCTTCCTGTATGCCTTCTTTTACCTGCGCAGCCCGCTTTCCGCGATGCAATGCTTTCATCGCCATGCCCGTCCTCCTCAATCTGGCGTAGTCGACCAGGGTCTGATCAAAACGGTCGCGCAACCCGGCATCAGCCGCCGCGACTTCGATGCCGAGGTCGGCAAAGTCTGCCGTCTGCCAGTGTTTATCCGGCTGAGCTTCAACCGCCTCGACCGCACGCTGAATCTCCCCCGCCGCATCCGTGTCACTAGAGACTGGCCGGCAGCGTTTGCAGGGTCGAAAGCCTGCCGCCAGAGCGCCTTTTATATCCTCGAAGAATTCACAGTTTTCGAAAGCCGGGTGCCGTGAGGGACAATCGACCTGACAGAAGATGCCCGTGGTTCTGACGCCGACAATAAACCTGCCGGCATAAGTCTTATCGCGCCGACCCAGCGCGTCATGAATTTCCTTTCGTTTTTCCAGGTTGAACATGGGTTCCTCCACAACTCTATTATATAAAATCGCGGGTTCAAGAGCCAAGTTTCGCCGGCGTTGCTATCGTTCAACAGCAGCAAACCATTGATCCTCCCGTCCCTTGCTATACTTGTAATGCCATTACTCAATTTCAGGAGCCTTGCCATGAACCCCGATTACACCAATTCACAGATCATCGTTGACCTGCCGATTATCAAGCACAATATCGAGCTGATCCGCCGCCACATTGGGCCGGACGTGGACATCATGTTCGTCGCCAAGTCGAACGGCTACGGTCACGGGCTGGTTGGCCCCGCCAAATACATTTATAAACAATGCGGCGTGAACCTGCTGGCGACTTCGATGGTTTCCGAAGCCATTCAACTGCGGGAAGCCGGTGTGGATGGCTATATCCTCGTCATGGCTGGCATCCCCTATGCTGCCATTCCGGCGGTGATCGCGTATGACCTGGTCGTGCCGGCGTTCGATCCGGAATTTCTGACGCTGCTGTCGGCTGCCGCCGTGACAGCCGGCAAGACTGTCCGCGCGCATATCAAGGTCGATACCGGTTTGCATCGCCTGGGCGTCACGGTTGGCGCGCAGCTTGCGGATTTGATCAGCCTGCTGAAAACGCTCGACGGCATTCAGGTGGATGGCATCTACTCACACCTCGCCAACCCGCGGGAGGAGAGTCAGTCGGTCACCAATAAACAGATTGCCTTGTTTGACCAGGCTGTCGAAGAAGTTGAGGCAGCCGGCATCGCGCTCAGGTACAAACATCTCGCCAGTTCGGATCCCACCCTGCTCAACAAGCGCACGCATTACAACCTGGTGCGGCCCGCGGCGCTGTGTTACGGCTATAACGACCCGAGCGGCATCCTGGGCATCAGGCCTGCCATCACCTGGAAGACCTTTGTGGCGGATATCCGTGAGGTTGAGGCGGGCGAGCGTTTTAGTTACTACAGCAACGAGACCGTGACCAGCCGAAGAACCCGCATCGCCATCCTTGGTTTTGGCGCTGGCGACGGTTATGTTCGTAATCTGGTCTCACCCGACCCGGCGAAGAATGGGATCGTCACGATTGCCGGTAAGCATGTGCCCGTCCTTGCGACCAATATGGATCAGGCGTTTGTCGACATTACCGATGTTGAGGGCGTCAGGCGCAATGACCCGGCCTGTGTGCTGCTGCATGAGGGTGAGGGGCGCATCCTGATGGATGACCTGGCGCGCATCGCCGGCACCTCGACCGGGCATATCCAGTGCAGCCTCGGTGCCCGTCCCGAGCGGGTGTATATTGAGTAGGTACTATATTGGAATATACCAACTTTCAGCTTCTGGATTCTGTGCAATTATTTTTTTTCTCCAACGTTCAGGCAGATTTGTAAATGCTTCTTTTAATTGATTCGTGAGATAGCCTTCATTATCCTCTTCATCCTTCATAGATGAAATCAAGGACTCGATAACTACTTCTTCAAAAATAATACAATAATCTATTTTATGAATGTGGGGTAAAAAACCTTTAAAAATGTATGCTTTATCTACATAAGACCTTGTCAACTTCTCCACGAGCATTACCATTAACTGATATTGATCCTCAAACGAAGGGAATTTGGATGCCGCATGTATTGCTAGCTCCCCATCCTCATCCATTAAGTCGCCTCTAGAATTTGTTACACCCGACTGTAGCGATTTGATAATCCAATTCTCAGAGCGTATTTTCGCAACTTTTTGCACTTTCTGCCAATCTTGATCAGATAATATCGATAATATCAATTTCAACAAATTGACATCTTCACAATCTTCAAGATCTTGAGAGATCACTGTAATAAATAATTCTTGTTTGTCCGATGGTAAATCGACATACAATTGTCTTGAGAGAAAAGCAATGTTTGTAAACTTCAAGTCGTTAACGCGTCTGGTCAGTTCTATGAGAGTATCAAACCTTCTCCCCTTCGGAATCTGCTTTACAATCTCTTTGGCGTAATCCCATGATTCAACAAACATTTTGTCTTGCAACTTCCAAATAATACTTAAGAAGGAATAATATGGATTGATTATTCTTATTTGAAGCAACATATAATTTATAAAATGTATTAATGTATCTGCCGTATGCTGGTCATCCTTTATCAAATTATGAACTCTCGGATTTCTAATAGCGAGGTATAAACCTTGGAACAAATTCATCGTTCCGTGCTGAATATCCTTTTCTGTCTGAGTCTGCATTTTATTCAATTTGATTAATGGTTCATTAGGAGAGAATGCTTTGGATGCAAGTGGATAACCATCTAAGTCCAGACCACTAATATCATGAATCTTATCTGACAGATACTTCATTGCATCAATTATGGCATTCGCATAATTGGATGAATCATAAGAAGTTTGGATTGCTTCATATAAACCTTCATCTAGTTTTGATAGGTCAATCATTTTCCCGCCTTTTTTGGAGTTCAATTTCCACTATCCTAACATTAACTAGAGTTTTGCATTGTAATAAAGGGGTATCTAGATTATGAATGAGCCTGTTAGTCTGAACTAACATTAAGGCGGCTCCAGGAACGCGAGCCGCCCTACCCAAACCTCACCAGTGAAATAATCCCTATGCCAGGCCTCCGCCATCGACCAGCAGCGCGGCGCCGGTGACATAGCTCGAGGCGTCGCTCGCCAGAAACAGCACCGCTTCGGCAATCTCGATCGGCTGGGCGAACCGACGCAACGGACGGTCCGCAGACTCGCTCAGGAAGCTGTCAATCGCCTGCCCCAACTGGCTGGCCTCGTTGCGCAGCATGGGGGTATCGGTATCGCCCGGCGCAACCGCATTGACGCGGATGTTCTGCGCGCCGTGATCGATCGCCATGGCGCGGGTCATATTGGTCACCGCCCCTTTGGAGGCGCAATACGAGATGGCGTTCCCGCCACCCTTCAGACCCCAGCCTGAACTGGTGTTGATGATCGACCCGCCGCCCGCATTGATCATATGCGGAATGGCAAACTTGCTCATCAGGTAAACTGACTTTACGTTGACCGCCATCACTTTGTCCCAGTCATCTTCGTCGATCGTCAGCAGCGTGGTGCGGCGGATGATACCGGCATTATTGAACAGCACGTTCAGCTTGCCAAAATGCGCCACCGTCTTCTCGACCACCGTCTGACAATCTGCCGCGTCAGCCACATTGCAGCGCACAAACAGCGCCCTGCCACCGGCAGCATTGATCGCGTCTGCCGCCTGCTGACCCGCGGGCGAGATATCAGCGATGGTGACAGCCGCGCCTTCACGCGCAAATAATTCGGCGGTCGCCAGCCCGATACCGGACGCGCCGCCGGTGATGATCGCAACTTTGTTCTCAAGTCGGTTCATATTTACTCCACTTTATAAATGACAGTCTGATGATACCCCACGATCACGCGCTTGTAGCCTGCCAGCCAGCGGTCAGTCGCCGCGTCGCCGGTATCCAGTCGCAACGGTTGCCCGCCAAGGGCGATCAGTTTTTCTACCGGACTTAAAATCAGCAAATTATCCTTACCAATTAGCCGCAGCACCCGCGGGCTGAGCTGCTGGTTGCCGCGGCCGAGTAAAAACCCCTGTCCGCCGGTTGGCGAGAGCACCAGCATCGTCTGCTTGTCTTGCAACACCTCGAGCAAACCAGCCTCATCCGCGTCAAGCAGCAACGAGCCTTTGCTGTTGTCATAAACGTCAACGCCCAGCAACGTTTTTTGCCAGCCCATACGCTCCGCGACTGCCCGGCTGGTCGTCCCCGGACCTAGCACCGTCAGCCAGCCGGCACTCAGCCGTTCGGATACATCCTCAGCGATGGCTTGCACCCGCACAGCCTCAGAGGCCGGTGTCGGCGCCTTGCGGTTTTGCCGGCGGTTGGGCAGATAGGGGACATTCAGGTAACCATAGAGTTGCGAGCTCACGACGCCAGCGCGATAGCGCTCTTCATCCAGGTCGGCAACCTCCGCCTCGCTGGTGAGTGGGTCAGCGCTTTTGAGATAGCTGGCAGTAATCTCACCCGCCGCCCAAGGCGTGACCGCGAAGGCAGCCGAATGGATTTTCACGCCTGCCGGAATGCCCAGCACTGGCAGTGTCTGACCGACCGCCTGATGAATATCACGCGCGGTGCCATCACCGCCGGCAAAGAGCAGCAGATCGACACCCAGCACTTTCATTTCCCTGGCAGCGGCGATGGTATCCTCTGCCGTTGTTGTCAGTCCGCCTTTGATCGTGACGACCTGCGGCTTAAGTCCCAGTTCACGCGCCAGGGTTTCACCCATCCTGCCCTGACCGGTCAACAGCTTGAATCGTGCGCCAGACTCAATCAGCGCTTCCAGCGCCAGTCTGGCGCGGCCTTCCGACCATGGATGCGCGCCTCGAGCCAGCGCCTGCTGCTGGACTGCCAGCCCGTCGCTGCCCTTTAACCCAACCCGGCCGCCGATGCCGGCGACAGGGTTGATGATCAAACCCAGGCGTTTCATGCCTGGCTCGCCAGGCCTCCCGCGATCTCGCCCCCATCGATCACAACCGTCTGACCAGTGATGAAGCTGGATTCGTCCGACGCCAGGAAGGCAAACAACGCGGCAACATCCTTCGTCGCGCCCAGGCGCTGCAAAGGCACCTTGACCGCGAAGGCGTGCTGCATCTCGGGCGTGTATTCGGCTTCCTGCATGGGGGTCATGATAAAGCCGGGACAGACAGCGTTGACGCGGATGGTCGGCCCCAGTTCAAGCGCCATCGAGCGCGTCAGCTCGATCACGCCCGCCTTGGAGGCGTTGTAATCGGCATAATAGTGGTAACCGGTCAGTCCATTGCTCGAGCCCATGTTGATAATCACACCACTGCCGCCAGCCAGCATGCGTTTGGCTGCCTGCTGGGCGATGTAAAAAACACCGTTCAGGTTGATGTTGATGACGGATTGCCACTCTTCGGGCGTGATATCGACGAACTTGTGCCGGATGCTGATGCCGGCATTATTCACCAGCACATCCAGCCCGCCCATCGCCTCGTCCAGCGTATCATAAGCAGCCGCAACACTGGCCGGATCCGCCACGTCGGCGGTCAGCGACAGCTCGATACCCGGGACAGCCGCGTTCAGCCGGTCGAGCGCGGGCTGATCGCGATCCATCACCGCCACCCTGGCGCCCTCGGCGATAAATCGCTCGGCGATCGCCGTCCCGATTCCGCCTGCGCCGCCGGTGATCAGCACACGTTTGCCAGTCAGACCTTTCATTTCTTTGCCCCTTTCTGCGGGTGCTTCCTGTTGTACGCCCGCCAGGTGACCGCCCACTTCTCGGGATCGTCGTACGGCTCATTCAGGTTCTGATGAACCGTACTGTTATGCGGCGCGGTCCGCACCACCTCAGGCGTCTCATAGGCTTCCTTGGCAACCTGTTTGAGGATCTCGACATACTCGTCCAGATCCGCCTGCGAGTAGGACTCGGTCGGCTCGAGGGTCATCGGCTCGGGCACGACAAACGGGTGATGGCTGGTCCAGTAATGAGTGCCAAAGTCCACCACGCGAATCTCCATCTGCTCCGAACTGACCCCGGTATCCTTGTGCAGCTTCTCCCAGCTATAGCGCACCTGCTCGATGCGCCGTTTGCCCTTGGCATACGGCATCGAAACACCTTTGATCTTGAGTACCTGATTCAGCAGGTAGTTGTTATTCAGACACGAGATTTCTGAGACCTCGCGCAGACCATCGGCGCCGAGGCTCATGATCCAGGCATAGGACTTGAAGATATTCTGCGCGACGCCATACCACGGACGTGTCTTGCCGACCGAGAGCGGCAGGTCGTGGTTGAGCTTGTAACGTTTGCCGTCGAAATCAACCAGCGGCGCCGGCAGGAAAGGCACCATATGCGGCGCGGCTCCGCAGGCACCAGCGCCTGGCCCGCCACAGCCATGCGGCGTGGAGAAAGTTTTATGCAGGTTGAAGTGACACAGGTCGAAGCCGGCATCGCGGGCGCGCGTGATGCCCAGTATGCCGTTGGCGTTAGCCTGATCATAGACACACAGACCGCCAGCCTCGTGGACGGTTTTGACAAATTCCTGAATGCGCGGGTTGAAAATGCCGGTATCTTCAGGATTGGTGATGAACAGCGCGGCGGTACGTTCAGAGACTGCCGCCTTCAGCGCCTCGAGATCGGGATAGCCATCGGCGTCCGGATAGAGGGTGATGATCTTGTAGCCCGCCACTTTCGCCGCCGCCGGATTGGATGGGTGCGAGAAAATGGTGGTGATCACCTCATCACGCTGGCTGCCTTCGCCGCGGCTCTCGTGATAGGCGCGTACCATCGATACGTTGGCGTAGATGGCAGCCGATCCCGCGCCGGGCTGCAGGCTGAAGCGTTCCATGCCCGAAATGGCTTTCATAAATTGTTCGAGCTTGTATATCACCTCCAGCATGCCCTGAACGGTCGAAGCATCCTGCAAGGGATGCAGGTCTGCCATCTTGGGGCTGCGCGCCAACTGGTCGTTGACCTTGGGACTGTACTTCATGGTGCAGGTGCCCTGACCGATATCAACGTTTAGGTCCACGCCCAGGTTCTCCTGTGACAGCCTGGCATAATGGCGCAGCACCAGCGGCTGAGACATCTCAGGCAATGCCGGCGGCGTCTTGCGCACCAGCGCTGCGGGCAGTTTCGCCAGAGGGTCGCCCGCAGCTTTTTCGATAGCAGGCTCAACCTCAGGCAGCAGGATGCCACGCTGACCGGGGGTGCTCAGTTCAAAGATGACAGGTTCGTCCCAGCTCGCCTGATGAAATCGACGTACTTTGGATTTGGGTTCAACGCGCAGGCTCATTTCAACACCTCCGTCAATGCAGTCACCAGACAATCGATATCAGCCTGGCTGGTCGTTTCGGTCACAGCGTATAAGGCGCATTCGCCGAGATCCAGAAATTCAGCGCTCAGGTCGCTGCCGCCGAAAATGCCCTTTTTGAGCAGCTTCTGATTAATGGTTTTGACCGTCTTACCGGTCGCGTTGAAGTCCAGCACAAATTCTTTAAAGTTGACGCCCTTGAACCGCATCTTGACGCCAGGGAGCTTCGCCAGTTGTTTCTGGGCGTAGGCGCAGCGCTTCATGACGCTCTCGCCCAACTCCTGCATCCCTTGCGGACCCATCAGCGCCAGGTATACGCCAGCCGTAATGCCCCACAGGGCGGCCGCCGTGCCCACCCATTCCTTGCCCTCTTCGCGCAGGGCGAAGGAGGTGCGTTCATAGGCGACATCACCGAAGCCATATTCACCTGGCACAACCGTCGGCGAGATGCCGAACAGCCGTGACGGGAACTCCATGACATAGGTGGGATCATCGTGCGTGGCGATGAAGCCGGCATGACCGCCGCCGTAGTTCTGGTGCATGCCAAGCGGCTGGATGTCACCGCAGACGATCTGCGCGCCGTAATCCGCTGGCGGGGCGATGACACCGAGCGAGATCGGGTCAACGGAGACCACGCTCTGCGCGCCAGCCGCTTTGGTCAGCCTGACGATCTCCTCCGCGTGCGTCTCGAGAAAGCCGAGGTAAGAGGGGTTTTCAAAATAGACCGCCGCGGTCTGGTCACTCAGTTTGGATTGCAGATCCTTGAGGCTCATCAGACCGGTTGATTTTTCAAAGTCGACCAGAATTACTTCCAGTTGCGGGCGGACGTAGTCAATCACTTTTGAGAGCTTGTCGCGCGAGATGGTGCCGCACACCAGCGCCTGATTGCGGCCGGTGATGCGGGCTGCCATCAGCAAAGCGGTGCCGGCAGCCTGAAAGCCGTCATAATTCGGCACGTTGACGACGTCCATGTTCAGCAATTCACCCATCATGCTTTCATATTCAAACAGCGCCTGAAAGCGTCCATGATCCTCGTAAGGGTCGCCGGCGTAAGCCGTCAGAAACTCACCGCGCGAGTTGATTTCGTCGCATACGGCTGGCACGTGATGATTCCAGCAGCCTCCACCGAGGAAGCTGATCACGTCACGCGTGCTGGTGTTCTTCGCCATCAAGCCTTCCATGTGGCGCACCAGATCCGCTTCAGCCAGCAGCGGCATCGGCAGGTCCAGGCTGCCCTTCAGCCGGATCGCCTTGGGTACATCGGCGTAAAACTCTTCCGTGCTGGCGGCATTGACCGCCTGAAGCATACGCGCTCTGGCTTCTGGCACGGAGTTTGGGATGTACGGATAAACCACCTTCTTCTTTGCCATAACTATGCCTCTTTGATGAGAAATTCTTATGCTGTTACTGTGTGATGATGTGGATGAAAAAGCAGAGTCAAGCGTCAGGCTTTGCAGCTTGCAACTCTTTCCACTTAATGATATATTATAAATGTATTTATAATGGTGTCAAGCGAGTAGAATAGATATGTTCATACAACCCAATAAAAAGAAGCCAAACACATGAAAAAAATAACCCAAAAAGAACAAGCGTATGCCCGAATTAAACGGGACATCATTTTGGGCGAGTATAAGGCAGGGGATATTCTCAACGAGATTGAGATGGCCAATAAATATGAGTTTGGCAAAACCCCCACCCGAGAAGCGTTACTGGTTCTCGCTCATGAAAAGTTCCTCAAGCCCATGCCTCGCGTGGGCTATATTGTCACCGAGCCCGTCCTGCAGGATGTGCTGGATATCTTCCAGTTGCGCGCCTTGCTCGAGGCAGAGGCTATTGGTCTGGCGATCGACCGGCTCACCCCGGCGATCCAGAAAGAGCTTGAGGATAATAACGCTGAGGAAAAGACGATCTACAACATGCCGGACCAGGAAGAAATGCGCGAGCGCGGCATCCGGCTCAACCAGGAATTCCACATGATCATCGCCAAAGCGTCAGGCAACATGCGCCTGGCTGAGATCGTCAGTCAGTTGATCAATGATATGATGCGCTTTGTTTACATGGACCCTGAGATCGCTGATCACACACAGCACAAGCATATCCTGTCACTCATCCAGCAGCGTAAACGCGACGAGGCACAGGAAGCCATGCGGGCGCATATTGACGAATCGCGCAGCCGCATGATGGGTTCGATTTAAGTTTCATCTACGATAGACAATTCAAACCGATCCCAACCGGCGGGCGCTTCGGCGAGGTCTGGCAGGGGTTAATATAAGCAATGTCGGGTGCAAAATACGGCACGCCGACCGACAATACCATGCCCGCCTCTTCGAGGGCGGGTGCCTCGAAGAGGCGGGTGGGTTATTCTTTGTTCTGCGACAAGACGGTCAAGGCAATCACAATACAGATTGCCATGACACTACGGCTAGCCATGAGGCGGATCGCGCCCTGTGATCCACCAAAATGGTAGCGTCGGGTGCAAAATACGGCACGCCGACCTACGTTATTACTTCTGGTGAAGGTACCCATATCCACCGTAGGGGAGCGGGCAAATCGATCTGTATTTGCCCCTCCCAGGTTTTCAGATGCTGTCAAGGCAATCACAGTACAGATTGCCATGACACTACGGCTAGCTATGAGGCGGCTCACATCCTTCGATCCACTAATATGGAAACGTCGGGTGCAAAATACGGCACGCCGACCTACATTTTATTGGTCTTACACGCAGATAAATTTGCCCACGCGAGCGACATCAGCGTAGGGCGGATCGCGCCCTTTGATCCGCCAATATGGAAGCGTCGGGTGCAAAATACGGCACGCCGACCTACATGGGGGTCAAATCCAAAAACCCCTCTGACGCCTGCGGCGCCATCTCCCCTGCTTATGGGAGAACAAGAATGTGTCGGGGGCAAAATAAGGCACACCTACCTATGCGGTGTGACAATCAATTGCCAGAATATGTGAACTCGATCTCTTTAGCGCGAGCTTTCATATCCGCGAAGCGCTCCAGCGGGGGCTGGGTGTTGATCTCCCACTCAAATTCAGTTGAAAGCTGTAAATCAAGCGAGCCGTCGGCATTAATCCAATAACCTTCACGCAAGCTCAACAAACCGGAGGAAAGATCGAAGGACATTGTTTCAAGGACTTTCTTGGGACCATCATCCGCATAGAGACTGAATTTCTGGAGCATACGGCCTTTATGTTCGACAGTCTCTTCGGTTACTGAAGTTGCCTTCGACATGTGGGTATCGAACCCGCCAGCAAAATCGATTGGCTGTTCGTTAGGCGGGAGGGTGAGGGCTTCGGCGTAGGTGAGGTTATAGTACGTATTGCCGTCTTTAAAAGTTTCCTGAGCCGGACCGGTGTTTGCCCCTTCCAGCCAAGCGTAATATTCAAGGATCTTGCCTTCCTGATCCAACAGGTACCAGTACTCCTCCTGTCTGGGGCCTTCCAGACGGTTAAGTTCATATGCGAAAGAAATCTTGGTCTGCAACATGCGCAGCCAGCCGGCTTTACGGGTGAGGAGGTTGAAGCGGTCAACTGCCTGGCGGTAACTTTCGATAATATTGGCGAGGTGATTGGGTTCTTCAGTGGCAGTTGGTGTGATGACTGGTGCTGTTATTGTTGGCAGGCTAGGTGCGGGAGGTGTAGCAGAAGGTGATGCTTGTTGATTGGGCGGAGCAATTGACTGAACCGCTTGCTGTGGTACGGAAGAGCAGGCAGTGGCAGTGAAGATAAACACCAGACAGAATAATCCAGTTTTTATTAATGAGTTTATTGCCATGGTATTTTCCTCCTTTTGTATATTGCCATATTGAACCATAGTACACGATGGCAATCGGCTAATTTTTAATTATTTGCGCCTGGAGGTGACGCTATTTCCTATTTTCATCTGGACAGCGCCTTATCCAATACCTCGTGGACTTCGCTTGAGGGGAGTAGCCCGAACTTAATAACAATATTTTCTGTTCTTGCATTCAGGATCAACGATTGATCCTCATTGACATAGTAATATTCCATCTGGATGACTTGCCCGGTAGACATATCATACCAGTAGCGGAATAATTCACCTGCTACCGAAGCCGTTATTTGTTTGCTCATCATCAACTTGTCCTGGTCAGAAAATTCCCTCAGAAAATCGACCTTGGAACCAGGCATACCATGAAAATCACCATTTTCAATTAATATGTCATATTTCTGATTTGATCGTTGTGTCCCATCGACGTTGGAGGCCAAATAGAAATCAAATTGAGGACGATAAGGTTGTGTAGCGAAAGTTTCATTATGCCAGGATGAAACGCCAACACCATTCTTGCTGTAGCCAAGCAGAACCTTTCCTGTTTCATTGGAATACGCAAATTCCACTTCCTCAATCACCTCTCCATCATCATTTAATTTAATCCAGGTCATCCGTTTGTGTGGGGTTGGCAATGGGCGGGGGCTGGAGTTCGTCAGGTCAAACTGTGTAAATTCCAGGTAGACCCAACCGGGTTTTATGATGAGGGCGTCAAACTTGCTTTTATAAAATGAGGGGATTTGTTCCTCTTCAATCTCATCAACGGGAATGCTGGGAGGCTGTATTGTTTCATCCGTCTCGATCAGCGGAATGACAACGGTTTCGTTCGCTTGATGTGGTAAAGTTTTTGCTTTTGTACTTGTTGCCTGCGAGAATAGCGGAGACAAGAGCAGGACACCGATCAAAACCGAAAGCATGGTCAAAACAATTGGTTTATTTTTCATGGGTTACTTCTTTCAAAAACTTTATACTTATAAAGTTCATATTGCTCCCCTTGGGCGGTGTCGACAACAATATAGATCCTTGGATCACTTGTTTATTGCTAATCATTGTGTCAGATCATTTGAATCCTGGAATAATTCTTCCGGTAATATATTTTCCTCCGGAGGTCCATCCTGTGTCTGAAGGGATTGGATCAGCGGCCAATAATCATCCAGCGCCTGACGAGTGGGCAGGGAAAAATGCATCACGGAATAGTATGCCCCGTGCTCGAAGAAGATTGTCAGGCTGTTGTAATCCTGCGTCGCGCGATTAACAAACCCATAGGCAGGTTTCCCCAGCAGGCGCATGGGTTGATAATCGCGCTTGTATTCACGGTTCTGATATCCCGGGTAAGCTTCAACGGCTTGGCGCAGCGTGTTGCCTGCCGGCAGTTTCCAGGTGTAAAGGCGCAGGCTGTTGTCGTTATCCCTCGCCAAAAAAAGTGTTGCCTTCTCATAGGCTATGGGGTGGGTCTGGGGGTCATTCCGATCCAGCTCTTCGCGCTCCCAGTCTGCCGGGTATTCAAAGGCGAACCCATAATGGGTATCACAATAGATTGATTTGCCAGCCTGCGGGTTGTGGTTAGTGAGCTCAGCACAATATTGTTCCGGATTTGAGTCAATGGCCAGGGTCTGTTGTTGAATTGCCGTTGGCGTGAGAGATAAAGAAGGTTTTGACGTCTTGGTGGTTTCGGTTGTGCTGGCTGGTTGCGGGCTAATGCTGATTAAAGGCGTAGTTGAGGTTGATGTTTCTCCCGCCGCAAGTTGAGCTTTGCTATCCAGGTCATTGCAGCCGGGCAGTGTGAGGATAATCAGGACGGCGGCTGCGACAATTAATATAGCTCGTCGTTTCACGTTGTCCTCCCTTCAGGGTATTGTTGCTAATTTACATAATACACTCCAATGGTAACAATAATACCCTACGTATCAGACAAGGTTTCAACTCGGGGTTATGAAAGCAAAATTGTTAGGTCAAGAACGGTCCCCGACCAGCATTTTATAAATCTTACACGCAGATAAATCTGCCCACGCAAGCGACGTCAGTAGGGCGGATCGCGCCCTTTGATCCGCCAATATGGAAGCAGGGGCAAAATATGGCACGCCGACCTACGTTTTTACTTCTGACCCACATCCATCGTAGGGGAGCGGGCAAATCGATCTGTATTTGCCCCTCCCAGTCTTTCAGATGCTGTCAAGGCAATCACAATACAGATTGCCATGACACTACGGCTAGCTATGAGGCGGATCGCGCCTTTGATCCGCCAAGCATGGAAGCGTCGGGTGCAAAATACAGCACGCCGACCTACTTGGCTGTGGTGGTTATTCTTTGTGCAAATCAAGGCAATCAAAACCCTCTGACGCCTGCGGCGCCATGCAAAATCCCCTGCTTATGCGGGAGCTTATGGGAGATACAAGAATGTGTCGGTTGCATAATACGGCACACCGACTGCATGTACCTATTTATCTCTCGTACACGACCTTGCCATCAAAAACGGTCATCAGCGGTTTGGTGTGCTGAATTTCTGACGCCGGGATGCTGAAGATATCCCTGTCGAGTACGACCAGGTCAGCCAGCTTGCCAACGCTGATGCTGCCAAGATTGGCGGTCTGCCCATTCACGTAAGCCGCGCCCATCGAGAAGCACCAGACCGCCTCATCGACCGTCAGGCACTCATCCGGATACCAGCCGCCGGCGGGCGTATTATCCGGCCGCTGGCGAGTGACCGCGGCATGAATACCCAGGAAGGGGTTGGGATCGCAGACAGGACAATCGGAGCTGAAGACCAGCGGAATGCCGGATTTCAGCATCGTCTTGAACGGGTACGCAAATCTGGCGCGTTCGCCGATGCTGCCTGGCATCATTTCGATATCGTCAGTCGCTGATTTGGGCTGCGCTGAAACAACGACGCCCAATCTTGCCAGCCGCTGAAGGTCCGCCGGCTGAATAATCTGGGCATGCTCGATGCGATGCGGCGCGGCAGGCGCCGCGGTCAAGGGTGGTAAGGGGTGGTCGCGCAGACGTTCGAAGGCATTCGCCAGCTCATGGTTGGCGCGGTCACCAATGGCATGAATCGCCATCGCCAATCCGGCGCTGTGCGCCTTGAGCAGCGCGTCCGAGATCACTTCCATCGGCGTCAGAGGCAAGCCAGTTTCATTCCGGTCCTCATAGGGCTCCAGCATCCAGGCCGTCCGCGACCCTTGCGCACCATCAGAGAAGAACTTGACATGCCCCATGCGCAGATACTCATCACCGCAACCCGTGCGCATCCCGAGCGCAATCAGCTCATCCAGTTTCTCGCCGGGCAGGTTCATCCAGACACGCAGGCTGATCTCTCCCAGCTCATGCATGCGCTGCCACAAGCGGAAAGCCTTCGCGCCTTCAGGCGCGCCCATCAGGCGCTGGTCGGTGACTCCCGTCAGTCCCAGGCTGTGGAAAATCGCGAACCCCTCCTTGAAGGCGTCCATGGAATCATTTTCGTCCAACGGCGGCATATTCTCCGTCACCAGGTTCATCGCCAGATCGCGCAGCATGCCGGTCGGGTAGCCATCAGCCTCGCGGTCGATGATGCCCTGCGGCGGATTTGGGGTACTGGCATCGATACCCATCTCACGCAATGCCGCGGTATTGACAACCGCCTGGTGCAGACTGCTGTGCATGAAGAAGACCGGCCGGTCAGCGACCACGCTGTCGAGGTCATGCCTGTCGGGCTGACGCCCCTCGGGCCAGCCGACCGCGTTCCAGCCCTGGCCGATGATCCAGCCCTTCATGCGCGTATCAAGCGCGCCGGCTTCCAGTGCCCGCAGCAGATCCGCCAGGGAGTGCACCGTCTCAAGTTTCAACTGCCGCAAACCAGTCGCCCAATCATAGAAGTGGACGTGTGAATCGACCAGGCCGGGGATTACCCTTTTGCCATGCAAATTAATCAATTTCGTTCCCGGCGTCTGTAACGCCAATACTTCGGGATCAAAGCCAATCGCTGTGATTCTGCCGTCCTTCATTGCCACAGCCGAGCACTCGGACAGCGCGGCATCCTGCGTTGTGACCTTGCCATTAAACAATATCAGATCAGTCATCCAGATTTCTCCGTTATGAACGTTTTATTATTTTGGTTCCTCGCTGACGTGCGTGCGGGTATAACGACTGACGCGGTTGGTGTGTTTCGCGCCGAGATACGCTTCCTGTACCTTGGGGTCCTCCAGCAGCTCAAGCCCCTTGCCCTCACGAACGATCCTGCCCGTCTCCAGCACATAAGCGTGACTGCCGACAGCCAGCGCCTTGGGCACGTTCTGTTCGACCAGCAACAGGGTTGTCCCCTTCTGATTGATGCTCCTGATGATGTTGAAGATCTCATTCACCAGCATGGGCGCCAGACCAAGCGAAGGCTCATCGAGCAGCATCAGCTTCGGACGGCTCATCAACCCTCTGCCGATCACTAGCATTTGCTGTTCTCCACCGCTCAGGCTGCCGGCAAATTGGGTGCGGCGTTCTTTCAACCGCGGGAAGCTGGTGTAAATCTCTTCCAGGTCAGCGGGAATTTCACTGCGGTCGCGGCGCAGGTAAGCGCCGATGGTCAGGTTCTCCTCAACCGTCAGGTTGGCGAATACCTGCCGGCCCTCTGGCACCTGGACGATGCCGGTCTTGACCACGTTATGCGGCTTGGACGGCACGGGTTTGCCCTGGTACAGAATTTCACCGCTTTTGATTTTAATGATGCTGGAGATTGCGTTTAGCAGTGAGGACTTGCCGGCGCCATTGGCGCCGATGATGGCGACAATCTCGCCTTCCCTGACCTGAATGGAGATGCCTTGCAGCGCCTGGATACCGCCGTATGAAACATGCAAATCTTTTACTTCAAGCAGCATGGCGTTATCCTTTCTCCGTACCGAGGTAAGCCTCGATCACCTTGGGATCATTCTGCACTTCGTCAGGCGTGCCTCTGGCAATGGTGCGGCCAAAATCCAGCACCAGTATGTTATCCGCCAGCCCCATGACGACCTCCATATGATGCTCGATCATCAGGGTCGTCAGGTGGAAGTTATCGTGGATCTCCTCGATAAAATCCATCAATTGCTGGGTTTCATCGGGATTCATGCCCGCCGCCGGCTCATCGAGCAGCAGCAGTTTCGGATTTTGCGCCAGCGCTCTGGCAATCTCAAGACGGCGCTGGTGACCGTATGGCAGGTTGCGCGAAATCATGTCGGCGCGGTCTTCCAGCCCAACCAGCGTCAGCAATTCATGCGCGCGATCGGTAATCGCAGCTTCTTCCCTGAAGCGACGGGGCGTTGGGATCAGCCCCTCCGCGATGGTATAGCTGGCATATTTGTGACAGGCGGTGCGCACGTTATCCAGCACACTCAGCAAGGGGAAGAGCCGGATATTCTGAAAAGTGCGCGAGATGCCCATCTGCGCGATCTGATGCGGCTTCATTCCGGTCAGGTCTTTGCCGTCGAAGCTGATTTTGCCGTTTGTAGGCTGGTAGATACCGGTGATGAGATTGAAGATGGTCGTCTTGCCGGCGCCATTGGGGCCGATGATAGCGTACAAACCGCCTTCGTCGAGCTGATGTGAAAATTCATTCACCGCCACGACGCCGCCAAAAAGCTTGGATACATTGTGCAGTTCGAGCAGGCTCATCAGACACCTTCCTTTCCGGCATTCCGGGTGAAGAGATGCGTAATCGCCCGCCAGGTTTTAGCCAGATTTTTCGGTGTCAATTCCCAGGTACCCATCAAGCCCTGCGGGCGGATGGTCATGATGAACACGACCAGCGCGCCATACGCCACCAGGCGCATCGCCTGAACTGCGCGTAATGCTTCCGGCAGCGAGGTTAGCAGGAAGGCGGCGAAAACCGCGCCAGTGAGGCTCTGCATGCCGCCGAAGATCACCATCACGATCAGCTCAGTCGATTTGACCATGCCGAACATGGATGGCTGGATGAAGCCGACGTAGTGCGCCAGCAGTCCGCCAGAGAGCGCTGCCAGCGCGGCATTGATGGCAAAAGACACCTGCTTGTAAAAGAAGGTATTGATGCCGATCGCCTCAGCCGCCAGTTCATCCTCGCGAATGGCGATGCAGTTGCGTCCATGACGTGAGTTGACGTACAACGCCACCGCGACCAGTGAGAGGACTGCCACGCCCAGCGCGACCGGCAGGGTGGTGTAAAGTTTGATACCAACCAGGCCGCGCGCGCCGCCGGTCAGCGAATCGAGATTTTCGATGACCAGCCGGACAGCTTCCGCGAAGCCCAGGGTGGCGATCGCGAAATAATCCCCTTTCAGGCGCAAGGTCGGCAAGCCGATCAGGAAGCTGGTCAGCACGGAAACCACCATGCCGGCCATCAGCGCCAGGGCGAAGGGCACATGATAGTGCAGCGTCAGCAAGGCAGAGGTATAGGCGCCTAGCGCCATGAACCCTGCCTGACCAAAGTTGAACTGACCGGTGAAGCCGGTCAGCAGCGAGAGGCCCAGCACGGAGATCAGATTGACGCTGACCAGGATGAGAATACCAACAACATACATGCTCATGGTTTCTCTCCTAGGCCTTTTCTTCAGTGATTTTGCCCAGCAATCCGCCCGGCCTGATGACGATGATGATGATCATCAGCGCGAAAGAGAACAGATCACGAAAAGCGGATGAGACGAACGCCGCGGCAAAAGTTTCGGTGATGCCGAGGATGATAGCGCCCAGCACCGCTCCAGGCAGGCTGCCCAGTCCGCCAACGACAGCCGCGATAAAGGCTTTGATCGTCAGGTTGCCCATCTGCGGCCAGACGGTATATTTGATGCCGAAGAGCACGCCAGCCAGACCAGCGGAGGTACCAGCCAGGAAGAACACCAGCGCTACGATCCAGTCCGGATTGATGCCCATCAGGCTGGCAGCCCGCATGCTGTAGGATGTCGCGCGAATCGCGTTGCCCATGCGCGAGCCATAGATGAACCAGGTCAGCAATGCCAGCGATACAGCCGTGACAACGATGATGATCAGGTCCAGACTGCCAATTGAAAGCGGCCCGAGATTGATCGGTTTGGTCGGCATGACAGCAGGGTAGTTCTGGAAGTTCGGACCGATGGTGACGATGGTGAAGTTTTCGAGGAAAATCGAAACACCCAGTGCGGAAATCATCAGGTACAGCAAAGGCGCGTTGCGATTGCGGATGGGTTTATAGGCTATGCGTTCATTGGCAATCGCCAGCAAACCGGCGCCGATGATGGCTATCGGCAACGCGAGGTAGAACGGCACCTTCAGCCACGTCAGCGCCAGGACACCAAAATAGGAGCCCAACATCATGATGCCGCCATGGGCGAAATTGGAAAACTTCAGGATGGAATAAACCAAAGAATAGCCAACCGCTATCAGAGCATAGACGCTGCCTATCGAGAACCCATTAATAAATTGTTGAATGATGGTAGCCATTTCGCTCCATTCTCAAATCTCAGTCAATAAGCCACCTGGCAAATACAGCGGAGAAGGGGTGGGGATGCCCCTTCTCCGGTTCATCGCGCACGCGATTATTTCATTGGTGCGACAACTTTGAATAGCGAGAACTTCCCGTCCTTGATGGCAATGATGACCGCTGACTTACCGACCGGGTTATGGGTCGCGGGGTCGAGCTTGATCGAGCCGGTGAAGCCTTCCACCGGGTCCATCGAGGTCAATGCTTCGGCGATCTTGACCGGATCAGTAGAACCGGCTTTCTCGATAGCGCCTTTGAGCAGCAGCAGTGAGTCGTGGATCATGATGGTGTTGACTTCCATGTCCTTGCCAAAGCGCTGCTTGTACTGCTCGCGCCATTCCTTGACCGAGTCCATGTTGACATCGGTGTGGTCAACGAAGTAGCTGCCCTCAACCGCGGGAGCTGCCATCTTGAGCAGTTCAAGAGAAGGCCAGCCATCGCTGCCGATCATGGTGGCGGTGATGCCGAGGTCGCGGGCTTGCTTGGCGAACAAAGCAACATCCTTATAAGTGACGAACGGCATGGCAATCACGTCCGGATTGGCTTCCTTGATTTTGGTCAGTTGCGCGCGGAATTCCACGTCACCGGCTTTAAACGCCTCTTCAGCAACAAGGTCGCCGCCCAATTCCAGCCAGCGTTTCTTGAAAAAGTCCTTCAGACCGACAGAATAGTCCGAGCTGATTTCAAAGACGACCGCGGCTTTCTTGGCTTTCAGGTCGCCGTACGCGAAGTCAGCCATGACCTGTCCCTGATAGGGATCGGTAAAGCAGACGCGGAAAGTGTATTTGTTGAGCGTATCGGGCGTAGGCTGGGTGACGCGCGGGTTGGTGGCATAGGTGGCGATGATCGGGATTTTCGCCTCTTCAAACACCGGCGCCACAGCAATGTTGCGCCCGCTGCCATTGGTACCCAGAACCGCGACTACCTTGTCTTCCTGGATCAACCGTTTGGCAACATTGACCGCTTCCAGTTGGTCGCCTTTGTCATCATAGTCGATCAATTGCAGTTTCTTGCCGAGCACGCCGCCTTCAGCGTTAATTTTGTCAATCATCATTAACGCGCCATTGCGTTCCGCTGTGCCGTAAACGGCCGAATCCCCGGTTAAAGCGCCAATCCAGCCAACTTTGATGACGTCCTCAGCAGCAGCAGCGGGCTGCTGGGCGGCAGGTTGTTGCGGTGCAGCAGGTGCGCAGGCAGAAAGAACCATGAACACCAGAAGGAAGGATATTAATAGTTTTAACCAAATTCCCTTCATCGTATTGCTCCTCGTTACAAGTTTGAATATTCGATTCTTCTCGCGTTGAAATTGGGGTGGAATAGTGAATATGTTAGCATTATATTATTCATATGTCAATAACCCAGACAGATTTATTTTTACGGTTTCAGGAGCTGACCCGGTAAGTTCATCTCGTATATTCCCTGACCTTTCTGGCGATTTCGATGCCAGGTATCTTACAAATTGTCAGTGGAGTGCGTTGTTATCTGATTGCTGGGCGGTGATTTTTCTACCAGCGCATCACTGCGTTACACGGCTTTACCCATCTCGTAAGCCCGTCCCATGGCCGGGTGATCGTCGATCTCACCCACCTTCCAGACGCCTTCGGCGATGATGACACCACGCTCGCGGGGGTTCGGCAAACACCAGTCAGTGAAGCCGCGCAATGTCTCAACCGTCAGTTGCAGCTTCGCCAGGTCCGTATCGGCGGCGGTGATGATAAAGTAGAAATCTTTGTCCGAAATCTCGGTATAGCGGCAGCAGGTACGGTCGATGACCGTTTTGAGCTGCGCGTCCATGGTATAGAAGTAAACCGGCGTAGCCAGCACGATGGCGTCCGCATCGATCATGGCTTGCAGAATGTCAGTCATGTCGTCATCGTGAATGCAGCGGTGACTCTCAGCACAGGCATTGCAGCCATCACAATAGGCGATCTCTTTTTCAGCCAGATAAATCAGTCCCACTTCATGCCCGACTTCTCGTGCACCGCGCGCGAACTCCAGGCACAGGCGCTCCGAGTTGCCGCCCAAGCGCGGACTTCCTGAAAGGATCAGAATCTTTTTGGCCATTTAACCTCCCTGATCACAGAAAGAGTTCAATTTCTTTGCGGCTGGTAAAATTTTCAATTAGCCAGGTCTTCAGCTTGTCCAGCTCAGTGTTCCTGAAATATTTGGCATTGACCGGGCAATGCTTAACACAGGCATGACAGCGGGTGCAGCCCTCCCCGACAACGCGCGGATCGCTGTGGCTGATAATTCCCACCGGGCAGCCTTCAGCGCATACCATGCAATCAAAGCAGTCACTGGTCGTGAATGGCTTGATGACCATTGGCGGCTTGCGCTCCTTGTAAGGCCGGTTCCCGGGGAGGTCAGGCGCTGCCATATTCCCTGACTGGATCTTCTCCGCGATCTGTTTGCCGAACGCAGCAGCAACAGTCAGATCCTCGTTATCCGGCCTGCCGCCGGCAAGCTTCCTGGTAAAGGAGTGTTCGCCAATGAAAGCGCCGGCAGCCATCACCTGAAATCCATGCTCGCCCAGAATATCAGCCCCTTCGATCAAAGCATCTTCGATGGCACGGTTGCCATACAACGCCAGCAGTACGGCTTTGGTCTGCCTGCCGCACAGACTATGAATATAGTCCTCGATATACACCGGGACGCGCCCGCCATAGACGGGGTAGCCAAGCACCAGAACGTCATCCGGACCGAAAGCGCACTGCGTTTCCCGCCCATCGGGCAGCGTAATATTCAGCGGCGTCACAGGCATATCCAGACCAGCAGCAAGCTGCTGAGCGACCTTGAGGGTGACACGCTCAGCCGTATAAGTAGGGCTGTAAAAAAGCGGAAAGACGGGCATTTTTTACCTCGGCTAATTATCAACCCATATGATTAATTTGTGGTCTGTTCGCCCGAAACTTCTAAAGCAATCCAATCAGGGCATCGACATCTTCTTCCCTAGTTGCCCAACTGGTCGCGAACCGGATGGCGGTATGCGATTCATCCACCTTTTCCCAGAAACTGAACGAAACTTTTTCTGCCAGCTTCGCCATCTGAGTGTTCTCAACGATGATGAATTGCTGGTTAGTCGGCGAATCAATGAACAGCCGATACCCCTTCTCAATAAACGCGCTGCGCAGTTTCATCGCCATGTCGATGGCGTGCCTGGCGATTTTGAAGTAAAGGTCGTCGGTAAAGAGCGTATCAAACTGGATGCCGAGCAGCCTGCCCTTGGCGAGCATACCGCCGTGCTGCTTCATCAGCGTGTAAAAGCGTGGGATCAAAGTTGGCGACGGGATCACGACCGCTTCACCGAACAAGGCACCGACCTTGGTGGCGCCGATGTAAAACACATCACAATAGCTGGCAATATCCTCAAGGGTGAGATCAGTGTGATCGGCTGTCAGTCCATAGCCCATCCGGGCGCCGTCGAGAAAGAGCGGGATGTTGTACTCAGCGCATAGCTCATCGAGCTGGCTCAGCTCCTCTTTCGTATACAGCGTGCCGTATTCGGTCGGATGCGAGATATACACCATGCCGGGCCAGGCCATATGCTCATGGGTCTGATCGTTATAGAAATCCTGCAAGTACTGCCTGACGGCCCGCGCAGTCAGTTTGGCGTCGATATCCGGCACAACCAGCACTTTATGCCCGGTCGCTTCCACGCCCCCGGCTTCGTGAACGCTGATATGCCCCATGCGCGTTGAGATCACGCCTTCATGCGGGCGCAGCAGCCCATCGATGACCGTGATGTTGGTATGCGTGCCGCCCACCATAAAGTGAACCGCCGCGTCCGGCGTCCCGCACGCCTTGCGGATCTTCTCGCGCGCCGAAGCACAATAATGGTCCATGCCATAACCGGGGGTTTGCTCAAAGTTGGTCTCCATCATCCGCGCCATGATGGCTGGATGAGCCCCTTCCATATAGTCGCTGTCGAATGCCAGGGTACTCATAGCTGATACCTCCGATGATGGAATAGTTGTTCAGATGCTGATTGGTCAAAACCATCACCCACCGGCACCCTCCGTTTCTTTTCGGCATGACTGGCAGATGAAAGTGTGACCAATTTATTGTAAGATAGGTTTCATGGCATGTGTAGTGTTTATTGACTTGAAAAATTTTAGAGGTGATCCAGATGCAACTGACAATCAAAGACGTCCTGGCATTCGCGCTCGAGCTCGCGGCAATCATTCTCTTCAGCAGGTTCGCCTATAACCTGGTGACAAGTCCAGCCTGGCTGAAATGGCTGCTCGCCATCGCGGCGTTCGCCTTATTCGCTATCATCTGGGCGATGCTATTCGCGCCAACCGCCGGTCACCGGCTGACGATGCCGTGGCTGCTGATAGGCAAGGCGGTCATGCTCAGCCTGCCGCTGCTGACCTTCTGGCAGATGGGCAAGCCGATCTACAGCCTTCCTTACCTGCTGCTGCTGATTATCCATCTGGTGGCCAGCACACTTACAAAATTGTGAACCGGTTGTACTATAAAGGCGCCAAGTAATTTACCGTTATATGTGAAAGAGAGTTGTACTGAGGTACAATCCAATGTGTAAGACACCGCTCAAGATGGCGTGATTGGCTGAGGAAATTCTGGGTGGATGTCTCAAGAGGTTGCCATGATATTTATCAGACCGAATTTTCTCGATAGTCCATTCTTCGTTGACGAGGTCGATAATTGGCATTTACTGCCTGGTGCGCCGCCGGAAGTGGTGGCCGAGTTTGAAGAATTCATGCGGTCGGACTGGGATTACAGTATCAAGCCTGACCAGATAATCGTGCCCAGCCTGCTTGATGATCTTGACTTGTAAAAAGTCATTCTATACCTAATCACAACTGACTAGCCTTGTCGGAGTTTACCGCGCTAGCTGATTGATAATACCGTCGCTCGGGTTACTACTTTATTACGACGAGACGCCAACGGACATAAAGCTTGTAACGCGCCGCGCGCTCATAAAATGCTGCCAGCTTGCCAGAACGAGGCAGATTCATGCAAGCTTTGCTAAAATTAACCTATCAAAACATGAGGAGAGGGTGACATGCGAAAATATCTCATTATCGGCGCGGGCGGTACCGGCGGCAGTATGGCAGCCAATCTGGCTGAGGCAGGCCAGGACGTCACGGTTATCGCGCGCGGTGAACATCTGAAAGCGATCCAGGAAAAGGGTCTGACCATCATCACCGTTGACCGCGGGACCGTGCAGGTTCCTTCGGTCAAGGGCAGCGACGAAGCTTCATATCACGACCAACCGGACGTGATCATCGTCGGCGTGAAGGATTATTCTCTGAACGAAATCCTGCCATTCATTGCCAGGGTGGTAAAGCCGGAGACTGTAGTCATCCCGCTCTCCAACGTCTTTGGCACCGGCGCCCGAATCCAGGAAGTCATGCCGCACGGTCTGGCAACTGACGGCACGGTCTTTATCTCCGCCAATATTGAGGGCCCGGGAGTCATCCGCAAGAACACAACCCTGTTCAGACTGGTCTTCGGTCCCCGGGATCAGAAGGACGCTTCTCCATTGCTGGACGAGATCGCCCAGGACCTGCGGGCGGCCGGCATCGACACGACGGTGTCAGATGACATCACCCGCGACGCGATGGTGAAGTTCGGCTTTATCTCGCCCTTCGCCGCGGCGGGCTCATACTTCGACGCATCAGCCGGCGACCTGCAGCCAGCCGGTGAGAAACGCGACCTGCTGATCAAGCTGATCGATGAAGTGGCAGCTATCGCGGACAAGATGGGCATTCAGTTCAAGAAACCGCTACGCGAGTCGACTCTCGCCGGCATCGACGGTTACGAGTACAACGTGCGCACTTCCTTCCAGCGTGACTGGGCCAAAGGCGGCGACTCCGAGGTGGATGGACTGATTTACGAAGTCCCGCGCCTCGGCAAGAAATACGGTGTGCCCACACCAGCCTATGACATGGTCAGCAAACACCTGGCGGAAAGCCGCAAATAGCGCCGTCTGCAAGTGACAGTCGGCCATTGATTTAGGTTAATTTTTACAAGGTGCATGGCAGCAGTGCCATGCACCTTAATTTTTGCCTGCGCGAGGTCAGAAAATCCACAGAAACTGAGCGACAAATGATATAGTTGTCGCGTGTTTATCATTCCGTCTCCCGGAGCATTCCTATGAAGCGTGTTCTGTTTTTGCTCTTGTTCATCCTGCCCCTGATCTTCACAGCGTGTTCACCCAAACCTGCGGAAACGCCCGTCCTGAAAGTCGCCGCCTTGCCAGTGCTGGACTCCCTGCCATTGTTCGTGGCACAGGAAGCCGGCTACTTTGAGCAGCAGGGCGTCAAGGTCGAAATTGTGCTGGTGCCCTCCGCTCCGGAGCGTGACCAGTTGATGCAGTCGAAACAGGTGGACGGCATGCTGAGCGAGCTTGTCACGACCCTGTACTACAACCGCAATGAGCCTCAGATCAAGATCGTACGCTTCGCGCGCACCGCGTCATCCGAGGCAGCGCTCTTTCGTATCCTGGCATCCGCCAACAGCGGCATTAAGTCGCCCGAAGATTTACGCGGCGTCGAGATTGGTATCTCGCAAGGCACCGTGATCGAATATGTGGCCGACCGCGTGCTTGAAAAAGCAGGCGTGAGCCTGAATGAAGTCAAGAAACTGGCGGTGCCAAAAATTGCCGACCGCACCGCCCTGCTGCAGAGCGGCGAGCTGAAGGCTGCCGTGATGCCTGATCCGCTGGCATCGCTGCTGATCAAGAAGGGTGCCGTGCTGGTCGCCGACGACACCATTGTTCCCGAATTGAGTTCAAGCATCTTTGCCTTCCGCAACGAAACCCTCAAGGATCATCCCGCCCAGGTCAAAGCGTTCCTGGCGGCAGTTGAATTGGCGGTCAAGGACATTAACAGTAATCCGACGGGATACAACAAACTGCTGGCTGACCAAAAACTGGTGCCGGCCGAAATCATCGAGAGCGGCTTCAGCGTTCCGCCCTTCCCGACTGCCAGCGTGCCTGACCAGAATCAGTTTGCTGACGCGCTGCGCTGGGTCACTGAGAAGAAACTGGTTGAACGCGAATTGCGTTATGAGGATAGTATCGATCCTGCGTTTCTGCCAAAATAAGGAAGCATGATAGACGTCGGAAACCTCAGCTTCAGATACGGCAGCCAGCCGCCGCTCTTTGACCAGTTTTCCTGGCAGGTCAGGGAAGGCGAGACCTGGACGGTGCTCGGCGTCTCCGGCTGCGGTAAAACGACCCTGCTGTACCTGCTCAGCGGCTTGCTGCTGCCAACCAGCGGCAGCATCCGCATCAAAGGGGAGGCGCTCACCCGACCGCGTCCCGAGACCGGTCTGATCCTGCAGGATTTTGGTTTGCTGCCCTGGGCGACCGTGCGGGAGAATGCCCTGCTTGGGTTACAGATCCGCCAATTCTACGGGCCGGATGGCAAGCACGCGCCAGCCAGCGCACCTGCTGCTGAAAACGCCAGTGACGTTGACCGTTGGTTGCAGCGCCTGGGACTGGAAGGTGTCAAGGATCATTACCCAGCACAGATTTCCGGCGGCCAGCGGCAGCGGACGGCTATCGCGCGCACGCTGGTACTCCAGCCTGATCTGCTGCTGATGGACGAACCGTTCGCCTCGCTCGATGCGCCGACCCGTGAGGGTCTGCAGGCATTCGTGCGCCAGATCGGACAGGAGCGCACGCTGACGACCGTCCTGGTTACCCATCTGATCGAAGAGGCGCTGTATGTCGGCGACAAAATTCTGCTGCTGACTGGCAGACCGAACCGTGCGCCGCTGGTGTATGAGAATCCTTATGCCGGCAATTTTCACAGCCAGACAGAGCCTGGCTACCAGTCGCTGTTGACCGCGCTGCGCGAGGAATTGCGGGAGCAATCAGCATGAGACGCTACGCGCTGTTCTGGGCGGCAATCAGCATCTTCGCCTTCTGGCAGGCGCTTGCCTGGCTGCTGAACCTGGAGATGCTGCCTGGCCCGGTCACCGTCATCGTGACGTTCTTCCGCGAACTGGGCGGTGAGCTGGGTGTTCATCTGCTCGCCAGCGCCTGGCGGGTGATCGCTTCGATGGCGCTTTCCATCCTGCTGGCGACGCCGGCGGGCCTGGTGCTTGGTCAGTCGAAGCGCTGGGGAGATTTCTTCGCCCCGTTCATCTACCTGCTCTATCCCATCCCGAAGGTCGTTTTTGTGCCGATCGTGATCCTCTTCCTTGGCATCAATGACTTCTCGAAGATCGCCATGATCTTTCTGATCCTGTTCTTCCAGATTCTTATTCTGGTGCGTGATCAGGCGGCAGCCATCCGCCCCGAACTGATCTCTTCCGTGCGAAGCCTCGGCGCCGGGCGCAAGGCGCTCTTCCGTTATGTCTATTTCCCCGCCTGCCTGCCGGCAGTTCTGTCAGCCATCCGCCAGTCAATCGGCACCGCGGTGGCAGTATTGTACATCGTCGAGCTGATCGCCACGACGCGCGGGCTGGGCTATTACATTTACCTGAATGGCAGCACCCTGCTGGATTACCCGAAGATGTATGCCGGCGTCATGGCAATGAGCCTGCTCGGTCTGGTGCTCTACTACGCCGCGGATATGCTGCACCGAAAATTATGCCCGTGGCAATTTGCCGGGCGTGAGCAAGCGGATTAACTTTTGAATTTCAACTGAGAAGAACAGCCAGCGCGAATAACAATGAATAACGCAGCGCCAGGCTGCCAGTCGCTGCCAGTAGTTTGTTGAAGGCCGGGCTGGCTGGCAAAGTCGTAATTGCCTGATAATTTTTCACTGCCATGGGGATGGTCAGAAATGGCAGTAACGCCCAAACGGAGAGCAGACCCAGCCCAAAGGCTGCTACCGGTGCGGCATAAGCCAGCACCAGCAATACCAGATATTCGATCTCGCCCGCGCGGCGTCCCCAGACAATGGGGATGTTCTTGCGTCCGGCACGGGTATCGGTGGCAATGTCTCGCACGTTGTTGACCACCAGGATGGCGGTCACCAGCGCGCCAGCGCCGACCGCGCCAAACCAGGCAATCAATGGCAGAGCGCCTGTCATGACATACACAGTACCGCAGCAGGCTACGAAGCCGAAGAAAATCATCACGAATAATTCGCCGAACCCATGGTCTTCCAGCGCAAAGGGGCCGACGCTGTATAACGCCGCGAAGACCAGCGACGCGGCGCCGATCAGCAGCACCGGCCAGCCGCGGAACCAGGTCAGGTAAAGACCAAGCAAGGCAGCCATGCCCGCCACGACCGCGGCGCCTGTCCAGACAGTTTTGACCGAGAGCAGCTTGGTCTGCGTCACGCGCGTCGGCCCGAGCCGGTCAGGGTGGTCAGTGCCTTTGCTGTAATCGGCAACATCGTTGACGAGGTTCGCCAGGATCTGCAGCAGCAGCGCAGTCAGCAGTACTGCCAGCGCGGGCAGCCAGTGGAAGGCGCCATTTTTATATGAGATTGCCAGGCCAATGAGGACAGGGGAAACTGCCGCCGGAAGCGTTTTAGGTCTGATCGCCAGCTGCCAGCGCTGCCAGGTTGTGAGACCGGAGAAATCCATTGCCCGATTATAATCCAGCCGGCTTCCCGCGTTGTCGTGCGCGACAAAAAGCTGTCTACAACTTATTTCGCGGCTTGTCGTAAATAGAGTAGCAATCAACCTGAAATGTTACCAAAAGGAGCACGTCATGGACTACGGTGAAATTTTATCTAAAGCATGGAAGATTATCTGGAAGTTCAAAGTGTTATGGATCTTTGGACTCCTGAGCAGTTGCGGTCAGGCGGTAGGCAGCGGCGCTGGCGCGAATGCCGGCAGCGGCGGACAATCCGGTTCAACAAACGGCTGGCACCCGCAGAATTTGCCACCCCAACTGCAAAATGTGATTACAGCGGTCGAGCGGTCGTTTCAGGACGGCTCAGCCTGGATCTATATCCTTGGCTTCGCGCTGGCGGCGCTTTGTCTGGGCGTGATTTTTTCGCTCATTACCATGGCAATCAGTTCTGCCGGCAAGATCGGCGTGATCAATGGGACCGTCCTGGCGGACGAAGGCGCGTCAAAAATGACCTTCAGCCAGCTCTGGAACGGTATGAAACCGTACTTCAAGCGCGTATTCATCTTCAGCTTCCTGATCTCGATCGCCGGTATGATCGCGGTACTGATCCTCTCGATCCCGTTCATCATGCTGGCAGTCGTCACGCTAGGCTGCGGCATATTTCTGATGCTGCCGGTACTCATCATTGTCGGCTGGCTGGTGGGTGTCTGGATCGACCAGACCATCGTCGCGATCGTGGTCGAAGACCTCGAGATCCGTCCGGCTGCTTCTCGTGCCTGGGAGCTGATCAAATCGAATTTCTGGCGCTACATTGGAATGTCAGCCATTCTCTTTATCGGTGGTTTCATCGTCAGTTTCCTGATCGCTCTGCCTATCATCCTGGCGGTACTGCCCGGTATGGCTTCCCTGATCTACGGCGTCTCTGAGAACAGCGGTTCCTTCATCGGCATCGGCGCGATCTTACTGGTATGTCTTTGCGCGCTGATGGTTCCGGTCAGCATGGCTGTCAACGGCCTGGTTTATGCCTACATCGGCTCCGCCTGGACACTCACTTTCCGCCGCATGACTGGTAAAATGCCGGCACGCGAGGACAACGAGATCATCCCCGCCCCGGTCAATGACCGCGAGATCGAAGAGAAGCCAGACACTTTTTAGCAACTGAATTCAGCAAGACACAAAACTGACCCGGATTACCGGGTCAGTTTTTTATCTTTAACCAGAATGGGCGCGTCAATTCGCGAGCTGTAATACGTCCATCACCTGCTGATGCAGATGACCGTTGCTGGCAATGATCGCGTATGGCTGCCTGAAGTAATCCAGCCCGCCGCTCAGGTTGGTCACGGTGCCGCCGGCCTCCTCAACCATCACGATGCCGGCAGCAATGTCCCACGGTTTGATGCCCAGTTCCCAGTAGGCGTCAAAACGGCCTGCCGCGACATAGGCAATATCCAGCGCCGCGGAACCGAGCCGCCTCAGGCTGAGCGCGCGCGTGGCGAATTTGGCGAAATGGTCGAGGTTGGTATTGGCAGTCGTCTGAATGTCATACGGGAAGCCGGTCACCAGCAGTGATTTGATCAGCGTCTGCTTGTCTGAGACCTGACCCGGCTGACCATTGATGAAAAAACCTTTGCCGCGCTCGGCGGTAAAAAGCTCATCGCGCAGCGGATCATAGATCACGCCCATCGTTAATTTTCCCCGTTCCTCATACGCCATCGAGACGGCGAAGATGGGAATATCGTGGGCAAAATTGGTGGTACCGTCAAGCGGGTCTATGTACCAGCGCTGTTCAGCATTGCTGCCTGAAGCGCCGCTTTCTTCCGCGACGACCGAATGACTTGGATAATACTTCGCCAGCTCAGCCAGAATAAAGGCTTCCGATTCCTTGTCGGTTTCGGTCACCAGGTCGATGACACCCTTATGCTCGATCACGTGCGCCTTGCCGTAATGCGCCCTGACGATCGCTCCAGCGCCTTTGATGATGTCTGTGATGATGTTCAGATCAGGTCGTTCCATAGGGTATCCTTCTGGTCAATAGAATCAATTTTCCAACTAGCACTCGCCCGCGATCTCGCGGCGCAGCCGGTCAAAATACTCTCTGATATAACGATCGCGTTCTTCAGCGATTTTTTTCGCGCTGGCAGTGAAAAGCAAGTCCTTGATTTTTGTCAGCTTGAACAGGTACTCATGGTAGGCGCTGTGCTTCTCCCCAGGAGCATGCTCGCCCGTCAGCCTGAATTGATCGCTCGGCTCTTCATAAAAAGGCTGGTTGATGATGGCGGCGTATCCGATGGTGCGCGCCACGCCAATCGCGCCGATCACATCCAGCTTATCAGCATCGAACATGATCTGCGCTTCCAGTGTTTCAGGTTTCTCGCCGCCGCTGCGAAAGCGATGCGCCCGGATGCAGTGCTGCACCGCCGCGATGCGCTCCTTATCCCAGCCCTCCGCAGTCAGGACCTGCGCGGCAAATTTAGCGGATGCCAGATGATGTTTCTCCCGTCCTGGACCGCCCGATTCGCTGCCGCGCGAATCGTGCAGCAAGGCAGCGGCTGAGACGATCTCCCAGTCAGCGCCTTCTGCTATTGTGATGTTACGCGCCAGAGCGTAGACACGTTCTATATGGCTGAAGTCATGAATGACATCACCCTCGTGATACCAGGCGCGTGCGTTTTCGAGTGTCAGCACTACCTGCCAGCCTGCACGCGATGGAGTACCCCTTTTTTGATCACCGAACTGACCAGATTGGTACCGAACCGATAGCCCAGTGAGCGGTAATCCGGCACGGTCAGAATCAGCAGGTCAGCTTGCTTGCCGGGCTCCAGAGAACCAACGCGGGAGTCCAGCCCGATGGCTTTGGCGGCATTGATCGTCGCCGCGGCAATCGCCTGTCCAGGCGTCAGCTTCAGGTAGCGGCAAGCCAGCGCCAGCACAAATTGCATCGATTCGCACCAGGCGGTGCCGGGATTGATGTCGGTCGCAATCGCCAGGTAGCCATCCGCGTCCAGGATCTGACGCGCGGGTGAATATTGTTTCTCAGCCAGGCCAAACGGGGTACAAGGCAGCGAGACCGCGACGGTCTCCGTGGCTGCCATGTTCAGAATATCCTGTTCACTTGTCTTGACGACGTGATCAGCGGATACCGCCCCAAGTTCAGCCGCCAGACTGGCACCGCCCAGGTTTTCGAATTCATCGACATGCAGCTTGAGCGGGAAGCCGAGCTCTCTGGCTTTCAATAAAATGGCGCGGGATTGTTCAAGATCAAATGCGCCCTTTTCGCAGAAGACATCACAGAAAGGCAGCGGACGATTCTTTTCTTCGTGCCAGTCCTTCACTGCCGGCAGGATCTTCGTTACCAGCAGCTCGGTATAACCCGCGAGGTCATCTTTGAATTCAACCGGAATCGCATGCGCGCCGAGGAAAGTCGGCACCAGATCCATCGGACCGGCGGCATTCAGCTCATGAATCGCTTCAAGCTGCCGGATTTCGGTCAGGTAATCCAGCCCGTAACCGGATTTCACTTCAGCGGTGGTGGTGCCGTACGTGAACATGCCATCCAGCCGCGCACGGGTCTCACTCATCATCTGCTTGAGGGTCGCCTCACGCGTCGCTCTGACGGTCGAAACGATGCCGCCGCCGGCAGCCATGATCTCCATGTAACTCTTGCCCGCCAGACGCATCTCAAATTCAGCCGACCGGTCACCAACCCAGACCGCGTGTGTGTGCGGGTCAACAAACCCGGGCATGACTACCTTGCCGCCGGCATCGAGACGCTGCTCTCTGGGGTGTTTGAGCACCATATCAACACTGCTGCCAACTTCGACAATGACGCCGTTGTAAATCAGTACGGCGCCGTCATTGATGATGCCCAGCTCGCCCAGTCTGGAGCCGCGTTGCGGACCGCCAGCGAGGGTGATGAGTTGTGATGCGGAGTGAATCAGCATGTTGCCTCCCTTAGTCTCAGGCTTCCTGACCGGCGCGTTTACGCTGGTCAATCAGCAGATATGCCAGCAGCAAACTGCCGGCACAAGCCACGACTGCCAGGATCAGGTTGGCCCGAATACCGTAATTATAGATCAGCGGTGACAGCACTGTCGCCACACCTCTGCCGGCTGCCAGTGCCGCCGCGTTGGCGCCGAGAAAACCCGCCCGCGACGTCGTGACGATGTCGCTCATCAACGGAACAGAGCTGACATAGGCAAACTCAAAACCAAGAATGAAGAAAAACAAACCGACCAAGCTGGTCGCCAGCGTAGGCGGGATAAATATCAGGAATAATGCCGAGAGCGTGCTGAGCAGCACGCCCGCCTGTATCGAGCGGCCCTTGCCGATGCGGTCAGAAATACGCATTGTCATGAATTCGCCTACCAGTTCGGCGACGCCAAGCGTGGCCGAGGCGAACCCCAGACCGGCGATCAGCAAGCCGAAGGAGTCCTCCATCCACAGGCCGAAGATCATGAAAATTGTTTCGCTGTAGATCCCCAGCATCACTGTCATGCCCAATGCTACTCGCACGATCGGCAGTTTCAGGAGTGAGAGTACACTTCTAAAGCTGAAACCTGCTGCCCGGGTTCGCGGCTTGTCATCCGGGATCAATTTCAGCAAGCCGATGATGATCAGCACGCCCAGCAAAGCCAGGAGCGGGAATGGCGCTCTCCAGCCAAACCTGGCGATCAGGAACGCGACCAGCGGCATGCCCAGCAAAAATGCCATCGACCAGCCCAGCTCGGTCGTGCCGACCGCGGCCCCGCGACGCGCGTAGGGCACATGATCTCCGATATAAGCCTGAATGCTGGTCAGAATCAGATAGCTGCCGGCAAACGCCGTGCAATGCGTGACGAAGAAAACCGGATAGGTTGGAATCAGAAAGACTGTGATGACGGACGCTGTGAAGACTGCAATTCCGATCATCATGGCGGTTCGTCTGCCGAAATAGTCGGCTATCGACGCTAGCAGCGGGCTGAACATCGCCAGCAGAAAACGAACACTGGCAACCAGTGAAATGGCGAGGATGTCAACCCCCATCCCGCGCGCGAAAGTCGAGATGAAGGGATAAATCATGCGCTGGTTGATATTATTCGCCCAGCGGATGAAGGCCAGAAAATAGATCTGGGTCTGGGTCGCGCTGCCTTGGCTGTCGGTTACCATCCCTTGCCTGCCAAGTTAAATTTCCGTGCCATGAAGAACAGCAATGCCATCACGATCAGGTTGGCAACGATGACCGCCAGTACATTGGCGCGAAATCCATTTTGATACAGGATAGGCGCAATATAGGCTGCAAACGCGCCGCCAAGACCTGAGGTAGCAGTGGTCGCGGCAAGAAATGTCGTCCGGTACTGCGGGACGAGTTCCGTCAGCATAGTCAGCCCACTGATGAACCCAAACTCCGCGGTGACATAAAAGCAGAAAATCCACACCAATGCCGGCAGCAACGTTGGGTTGACGAAGAAGATGACCGACGCGACCAGGATATTGATCAGGTAGCCCAGGAAGATCGATTTGATTTTCCCGAGCTTGTCAGTAAAGGCGGCACTGGCGAGGGTACCGGTCAGAAATGCGGCGCCTAACACCACCGAGGCAAACCCAAGCGCCGAAATGTTCAGCCCATAAGTATCCTCGAGCCAGTAGCCATAAACGGTTCCGACCAAATTGACCGATGGCATCAGGATCAGGCTCAGGATCATCCCCGCCCAGGCGAGCGGGCTCTTGAACACAACCTTCAATCCAACAAAGAAGGAGGTGCCGGCCTCCCTGGCAGGGTGAGTCGGCTTGAAGGACAAAAGAATGATGACGAAAAAGATCGCCCCCAGGATACACAGCGTGGCATACGAGACCAGCCATTGCCCTGTACTGTCGATCAGGAAGGCGATGATCGGCACACCGATCATCAGGCTAGCTGCCCAGGCGGATTCAGAGATGGCGATCACCTTACCGCGCTGTTCGAATGAGACCAGATCGGAAAAATAGGCGCCCTGATTGGGCAGGAAGATGAAAGTGCCCAGCGTTGCCAGAAACGTCGTGGCGATAAAAACCGCGTAACTCTGTGAGATCAGTATCAGGCTGGTGCCCAAAGAGAAGACCCCCAGCGCGAGTAATTTACCGTAGCGATAACCATACCGTTCGGTGACCATCGATAAAAATGGCACGACCAGGTTTGCCAGTTGTGAGACGGAGATCGCCCGTCCTGCCTGCAGGATGTCAATGTTCAATCCGCGGGCAAACACTGGCAGCAGCGTGAGCAGCATGGCAAAGGACGAATGCAGGACGATTCGAACGATGATAAAGAAGGCTAGCTGGTGACGAATACGCTGGCGATGCATGATTTATTCTGGCAAATTCCTCAATCTCAGATATACCTGCCGCGCGAGTACCAGCCCAAGCAGTGTGATGAGCGCCATCATTACCCCAAAATAACCTTTGATATTGAATGAAGATGACGCGCCGACCGGGGAATCCGGATGCAGAACGCTGGTGATGCCCAGCAGGTTATAGACCAGGGTAGCCGCATAAGCGATGATGGCGAAAGCTGTCGCTAACGGATGCCTGATCAGATACAACCCGACCGCCAGAAGAACGCCAATAACGGCGAAGGAAAATGGTATTTGCCAGCGCGGTTCGCTGAAATAAAACCCGCCCCAGTTGGCTTTCATTACCATCATCGATTGCGGCAGATACAAAATCCAGAAAAGCAGCGCAACCAGCGCGATGGCCAATGAAGTTCTGTAACAGTCAGCGCGTTTGATCACCAGCCAGCATAAGGCAGCAATCGCCGCGAGCACGAACAAAATCAAAGCGGACCAGACCCAGGCGCCGTGCAGGAGAATCAGGCGCAGGTTGGCTCCCAGATTGATGTCCTGAGGCGCGAGGTATGTCCAGACGGCAATTGCCGCCAGTAATCCGAGCAATAGAACGGGTGCGAATTTATCCAGTTTTTTAAGCATAAAAAAAGCTCCGCCAATCCTGTCGAAGAATCAGCTAATTGTACTGGATAAAAAAAGCCTGCCGGTTCGGCAGGCTGATATTGTGAATGGATTTTAGTTTGAGCTTGCCAGAAACTGCGAGAAGCGGGTCGCGCGCAGTTTCTCTACGATATCCCGTTCAATGCCGCACCAGACGGTACGGATCGGACAACTCGAGCCGAACACACATTCATCGCTTGAGCAGGTGCAAATGTTCATCTGAACCGGCCCGTCAATTGCTTCCACGACCTGCAGCATCGAGATTTCTTCAGGTGACCGCGCCAGCGAGACGCCGCCTTTCGCTCCGCGGGAAGTCTGGATCAGGCCGGCTATTGAGAGTTGTGAAATGATCTTCGCCAGGAAAGAAGGCGGTATTCTCTGCTTGGCAGCAATCTGACTGGTCGCTGCTTTCTGATCAGGCGCGAGGCGGGCGAGATAGAGCATCGCTCTCAGGGCATAATCTGCCTGTCGGGTAATCTGCATGGGGGTTAACCTCAATAGACAAAAAATGTAAACTTTATCAGTTTAATAAATTCTACTGGTAAATTTTCTAATCCAGTAGTGACAGGTGTAATCAAAGCGAACGAAATTATCACAAATTTTTTACAGTTTGTCAGAAAATTTCACGCCTTAAATACCCCGATGTATAATCATTTCATGGAAGGTTTCCGCTATTTCTATGATATCCAGGTGCGCTTCGCTGATTTCGACACCCAGTGGCACGTCAATCACGCCCGGCTACTGACGTTCCTGGAACAAGCGCGCTTTAGCTACATGACCGACCTGGGTATCTTCAGCAGCCGTGAGTTCATCCACTTCCCATTCATCCTGGCGGATATACACGCCGAATATAAGGCGCCGGTCACCCTCGCTGAGCCGATCCGCGTTTGGGTCAGGGTTGGCTATATCAGCAACAAGAGCCTCAAGATGCACTACGTCATCGAGAATCACGCCACTCGTGAAGTGAAAGTCTTGGCTGAAACGGTGATGGTCGCTTATGACAATAACGCGCTGAAGAGCATCCTAATCAGCGAGGAGTGGCGGCAAATCATTGAGACCTTTGAGGGTAAGCGGTTACCAAAACCCGCACAATAATTTACAACGCAACAGGAGCCCATGATGAAATTACCCGCAGTAGATGAGAAATATTTGCAAGAAATCCTGCTCGACCTGCTCGCTATCCCTAGCCCGACCGGCTTCGCCGAAGCGGCGATCAAACGAGTGGAGGATGAGTTTGCCGGCGACAAAGATGTCAAGGTCAGCTATGACCGCAAGGGCAGCATGCTGGCGGAGTGGAAAGGCAAGACCGACGAGGAACCCTGTGCGGTGACGACCCACCTCGACACGCTCGGCGCGGTGGTCAAACAAATCAAACCCAACGGCCGGCTGCGTCTGACCGCGCTGGGCGGCGTAATCTGGAACGGCGTCGAGAACGAGAGCGTGACCGTTTTCCGCAACGACGGTAAAAAATTCCGCGGCTCGCTGGTGCTGATCAAACAATCCGGTCATGTGTACCCGAAAGAAAGCCGTGACCTGCCCCGCACCGACGAGAATATGGAAGTCCGCCTGGATGAGATGACGTTCTCTGAGAAAGAGACCTACGATCTCGGCATCCGCGTTGGTGATTTTGTCGCTTTCGACACGCGCACCGAGATCAACAATGGCTTCATCCGTTCGCGCTACCACGATGACAAAGCCTGTGTTGCCTGTGTTCTGGCAGCCTACAAAGCCATCAGGAAAGCGAAGCTGAAACCATCACGCAAGACCTACCTGCATTTCGCCAACTATGAAGAAGTCGGACATGGCGGATCACGCGGCAGCTTCCCTGAAGATCTGGCTGAACTGCTGGCCATCGACATGGGCGCCATGGGTGAAGCCCAGACAACCGACGAATTTCACCCGACGCTTTGCATCAAGGACGCCAGCGGCCCTTACCACCACGGGTTCTCCAACAAGCTGCGCCGTATCGCCGAAAAACACGATATCCCCTACAAGACCGACACCTTCCTCAGCTACTCGTCGGATGCTGCTGCCTTCTGGCGCACCGGCGGAGACGCCGCTGTCGCGCTGTTTGGACCGGGCATCGATGGCTCACATAGCTATGAGCGTACGCATATGACGTCGTTGGTGCGCACCACCCAGTGGATCATGGCCTACCTGCTCGACTGACAGGTTGATGGACGCTTTTTTTGAACCGAGCCAGCCAGATAAGACCAACCGTTTTTATACTGGCTGGCTGGTCTTTTTATTCTTAGTCGGCGCCCTGCTGTGGTGCGTTTTCCTCAATTGGGGGCGCATTCCATTCGAATTCCACGACTGGTCGGAGATCAACGCGCCGCGTTTTGCCTTCATCAGCAATGCAATGCGTGAGGGTGTGCTGCCGCTGCATATGGCAGATGATACTGCCCTGCGGAGCCTGACTGACCGCTTCATGGCCATTCCTGATGTGATGCTCTCGCCGCAGATTATTCTGTTGCGCTGGCTTGACGTCGGCGCCTTCATGCTGGTCAACCTCCTGCTGCTATATGCCGCCGGGTTTGCCGGTCTGGTCAAGCTGATGAAGCACTTCCGGCTGTCGCCGATTTTCTTCACCGTCATTTTTCTGCTCTTCAACTTCAATGGTCACATCGTGAGTCACCTGAGCATCGGTCACTACACTTGGAGCGGTTATTTCCTGCTGCCCTGGTTCTTCTGGCTGCTGGCACGGCTGGAGAGTACTGCTGCCCGCTTCCGCTGGTCCTGGGTATGCGGCATGGCGCTACTGCTGGCGCTGATCTTTCTGCAAGGCTCCTTCCATCAATACCTGTGGCTGCTGATCTTCCTGGGCGCGTTCGCGCTCGGCGCCTGGCGGCACGCGTGGCAAATCATCGTCGCGGCTTTCTTCAGCGGGCTGCTCCTGATGGGACGCTTGCTGCCAGTCACGCTGCTGCTGGGCCAGTTTGATACCGAGTTTCATGGCGGATTCCCGCGAATCTGGAACATCCTCCAGGCCATGCTGATCAAGCAACTGCCTGCCAACAGCCTGCCTTTCATGAATTTTTACAGCAAGCTCGGCTACTGGGAATTTGATACGTATGTTGGCATCACTGGTACGATCATGATCGCCATCACCGTAACACTATGGGTGTATCAGCAGTTCAAGGCACGAAAGCTCTCACCATGGATGCTGCCGGCAGCCCTTCTGCTGCTTTTCTCGGTTGAAAATGTATATCAGCCGATCGCTAACCTGCCCATCCCAATCCTGAATGGTGAACGGGTGACCGCCCGTTTTGTCATCATGCCCCTGCTGACCGCAATATGCATCGCCCTGCCGGTCGTCAGCACCAAGTTAAGCGAGAGTATCGACTCTGCCTGGAAGAGAAGCGCGATTATTTTCCTGACCCTCTACCTCACGATCGACCTGACCTGGCAGACCCTCGAATGGCGGGTGACAGAAGCGGTCAAAGCCTTCCCGACCACGCCGACAGACCTCACAACAAAGGTGGTTGGCAACCATCCTGATCCCATATACACCAATATGCTGCTTGCCGGCACGCTTATCGCCGCCTTTGCCCTGGTTTTTCTCATCCTCATGAGCAGATGGCAAGCCAGGCGGACAGAAACTTCCCCCGCGCCCGAGCGTATACAAGATTAATGCAATTCAGATAATAATCGGTTAGCATTACGGTCAGGAGTACGCCGCTTGCCAGATTGGTAATTGCATCCTGCATTTGGTAGAATACAGGCGGTTCGACCTGGGGACGCGTCCCCGCATCAGCGTATAGAAGCACAGGTTCGTTCGCGAGCTTGTGATTGAGGAGGTAATGCCTTGGCTGGCATGGAGAAATTCACACAACGGGCAAAACGAGTGCTGTCGATCGCTTTGAAGGAAGCTGAAGCGATGAATCAGGCGACCGTGGGCACCGAACATGTATTATTGGGTCTTATCAGTGAGGACGGCGGTATCGCGAATCGGGTTCTGAGTGATCTCGGGCTGGAAGTAGAACGTGTCCGTGAAATCACCCTGCGTTTATCACCGGTTTCGAATGAAAAACCGGAGAGAATTGAACTTTCACAAGGCACGCAGCGTGTCCTCGAGTATTCAATTGAAGAAGCGACCCAGATGGGTCATCACTATATCGGTACAGAGCATTTGCTGCTAGCCCTCTTGCGATCAGACGAAGGTCTCGCGCCGGAAGTCCTGAAGAAACTGGGTGTCACCAGCGAGCAGATCCGCCGGCAAACCCGCCGCGTGCTGACCGAAAGCACGTCCACCCCCGCCAGGCAGCAAGCGGCGCCCAGGCAGCCTGCCGCGGAGAAGGAAAAGGACAAGGGCAAGACGCCGCTGGTCGACCAATTGGCGACCGATCTGACCGCCAAAGCGGAAGAAGGCAAGCTGGATCCCGTCATCGGGCGTGTGCCTGAAATTGAACGCGTGATCCAGATTCTGGCTCGGCGCAACAAGAACAATCCGGCGCTCATCGGCGAACCAGGCGTAGGCAAGACGGCCATCGTCGAAGGTCTGGCTCAGCGCATCATCGAGGGCGATGTCCCCGCGCCGCTGCTGAAGAAGCGCCTGCTGCAACTGGATGTCGGCTCACTCGTTGCCGGCACCATGTACCGCGGGCAGTTTGAAGAACGCCTGAAACGGGTCATTGACGAACTGAAAGCCTCAAAGGCAATCGTCTTCATTGATGAGCTGCATATGCTGGTGGGCGCTGGCGCTGCCGGTTCCTCAATCGACGCTGCCAACATCCTCAAACCCGCGCTTTCACGCGGCGAATTGCAGGTGATTGGCGCGACGACCCTCAATGAGTACCGCAAGCACATCGAGAGCGACGCGGCGCTGGAACGCCGTTTCCAGCCCATCACCGTCAATGAACCGAGTGTTGACGAAACGATTGAGATTTTACGCGGCATCCGCAGCGCCTACGAAGAACATCACCGCCTGACGATCACCGACGACGCGCTCGAATCGGCTGCCAAGCTCTCGCAGAAATACGTCACGGAACGCTTCCTGCCCGATAAAGCCATCGACCTGATCGATGAATCGTCTTCGCGGGTGCGTATGTACAAGAGCCCCATCGCCCAGCAAATCAAGGTTTTGATGAAAACCCTGCGCGAAAACAAAGCCAAGCTGGCAGAAGCCAAGGAAAGCACACGCTTTGAAGCCGCTGAGGACCTGTCAAACGTCGTCAAACGCCTTGAGTCGGAGCTGGAACAATTACGCAACAACTGGAACCGCGATACCAGCCCGCAGGTGACCTCTGACGATATCGCCGAGATGGTCTCGATGTGGACGGGTGTGCCGGTCATGCAACTGGCGCAGGAAGAAACCAAACGCCTGCTGGAGATGGAAGCTGAGCTGGAGAAAGCAATTGTCGGCCAGCCTGAAGCGATTGATCGTGTGTCCAAGGCAGTCCGCCGCGGACGGTCTGGCATGAAGGACCCGCGCCGGCCGATCGGCACCTTCCTGTTCCTCGGACCCACGGGTGTCGGCAAGACAGAACTGACCAAAGCGCTGGCAAGGTTCATGTTCGGCACGGAAGATGCGGTCATCCAGCTTGATATGTCGGAATTCATGGAACGGCATAACGTCAGCCGCCTCGTTGGCGCGCCTCCCGGCTACGTCGGCTATGACGAAGCCGGCCAGCTGACCGAAGCGATCCGCCGCCGGCCCTACTCCATCGTCGTCTTCGATGAAGTCGAGAAAGCGCATCCTGAAGCGCACAACATGCTGCTGCAGATCATGGAAGAAGGCCATCTCAGCGATGCCCGCGGGCATAAGGTCGATTTCCGCAACACCATCATCGTCATGACCTCCAACATCGGCGCTGACCTGATCAAACGGCAATCGTCGCTGGGCTTCAAGCTTAAGGTGGATGAGATCGTCGCCGAGCAGACTGATTACGAGGAAATGCGCAAGAAATTGATGGAGTCGCTCAAACGCGTCTTCCGTCCCGAGTTCATCAACCGTCTGGACAATGTGATTGTCTTCCGCGCGCTCAACCGCGAGGACATCCGCAAGATCGTCCATATCGAGATCGACAAAGTCGCGGAGCGGCTGGCTGAACACCGCCTGACTCTGAATATCAGTGAGCCTGCGCTGGATGTGATCGCCAAAGAAGGCTACGATCCGGAAATGGGCGCGCGGCCGTTGAAGCGCGTCATCCAGCAGCGGGTGGAGGATAAGCTCTCCGACGCGTTGCTGGCGGGCGAGTTCAAGGATGATGAGACGATCTGGATCGATGTCAATGAGGACAACGAGGTGACGCTGCGGTCCGGCAAGGGTGACCTGCAGCCGGTGGAGCCTGAACCGGAAGTGACAGCGTAAGATTTCAAGAGGCTGGCAAGATGATTGCCAGCCTCTTTTTATGTGCGTTTTTTTTGTGTGAAGCTCACCTTGTTTCCTCACTGGAGGGACAATTATTGTGAAACATGGACAAATTGTCCCGCCCCTACGGCTGGTGTTACACGATCTTATAAGGCTGCAGGCAGTAGGTCGGGTGCCGTTCTTGCACCCGACAATTCAATAATGGCGGATCAATGAACGTGATCCGCCCGACCTCCGATGGGATCCGTAATAATGTGGAGCGGGAGCCGCAGGCGTCAGGCGTAGGTCGGGTGCCGTGTTTTGCACCCGACAATTCAATTATGGCGGATCGAAATGCGCGGGAGGTGGACGCCGTTCTTCAGGCGTAGACAATTCAATAATGGCGGATCAAATAATGCGCGATCCGCCCAACATTTTTGTTTCTCCCATGAAGGCCCCTGTAGGGGATAAAATGTGGAGATGGCGCCGCAGGCGTCAGGCGTAGGTCGGGTGCCGTGTTTTGCACCCGACAATTCAATAATGGCGGATCATAATGCGCGATCCGCCCTACTGATGGGATCCGACAGGTGGATGGCGCCGCAGGCGTCAGGCGTAGGTCGGGTGCCGTTCTTGCACCCGACAATACAATAATGGCGGTCCAAAGAACGTAATCCGCCCTACATTTTTCGTTCACCCCTAGCAGGTCCCTGTAAGGGGATAAGACAGAGGATATGGCGCCGCAAGCATCAGACGTAGGTCGGGTGCCGTTCTTGCACCCGACAATTCAATAATGGCGGATCAATGAACGTGATCCGCAGGTATTCGTAGGGATAAGACAGGGAGACCTCCGATGGGATCCGTAATAATGTGGAGCGGGAGCCGCAGGCGTCAGGCGTAGGTCGGGTGCCGTGTTTTGCACCCGACAATTCAATTATGGCGGATCAAAGAACGTGATCCGCCCTACATTTATTCAAATCTAGCGACGATTGGGCGAGATGGACAAACTGTTCCGCCTCTACGGCTAGACAGAGCGAGCTTCTATTGTCAAAAAACGGTTAATGTGACGATAGCAAAGGCGGGCTTGTCAGCCCGCCTTTTGTGATCCTATCAATGATCTATACCGCGTTTCAGCCCAAAATCTCTTTCAATGCTTTGGTGACCTGGGCAATTTCTTCTTTGGTGTTGTAATGCGCGCCGCCAATTCTCAACACGCCGCCTTTGCCGTCTTCACGGCCCAGGTTCTTGCTGATCTCATAGGCATAGAAGTTGCCCGCCCAGACGAAGATATCGCGCTCAGCCAGCTTCTTGGCGATATTGGCTGGTGACATCTTGGGGTGGATGAAGGAATAGGTCGGCACGCGCTCGCTCAGGCGTTCGACATTGTCGATACCAAACAACTGCAGCCCGGGCACTTCCTGGAAACTCTCCATCATGGTGCGATTGAGCTCATATTCCGAGGCCTCGATCACGCCCATGGCTTTTTTCATCGCCAGTTTGCGACCGCGATATTTCTTGCTGAAGCGTGATTGCACCTCGCCGCCAAAGTTTTCTGTCAGCCAGTCAAAGTATTCCTGCAGACCGAGCAAGCCAGCCATCAGCTCGAACGGACCGGTCCCCGTCTCGAATTTGCCGGGAGGCGTCGCAGAAGCGGTGCGCACCTTGTATGCTTTGAGCTGGTTAAGCAGGTCCAGTTTGCCATACAGAATGCCAAGGTGCGGACCGAAGAATTTATACGAGGAGCACACCAGGAAATCAGCGTCGAGATCGCGCACATCGATCGGATGATGCGGCGCGTACTGAACGGCATCCAGGTAGACCATCGCGCCGGCAGCGTGTGCCAGGGCAACCATTTCCTTGGTGGGGTTGATGGTGCCGGAGAGGTTCGAAGCCAGGTTGAAACAAACCAGCTTGGGTTTCTTCTTCAAGGCTGCTTTGAGCGTGTCCAGGTCAAGCGTGCAATCCTCGTGGTGGAAGTCGATCCAGTCCACTTTCAGATTCAGGTCTTCCGCCAGCAGTGTCCAGGGGGTCACATTGCCCTCGTGATCCACGTGGGTCAGGACGATGCGGTCGCCGCTCTTGAGGAAGGTCTTGCCGATGGCCCTGCTGAAAGCAAAGGTCAGCGTGGTCATGTTGGCGCCGATGACAATTTCTTCCGTCTTTTCGGCATTGAGGAAATCAGCCATGAAGGCATGAGCCTGCTCGACCCATTCATCAGAGGTTCGGCTGGTGACGAAGAAGCCGCCCGAGTTGGCATTGGCTTCCATGAAATATTGCTGGACTTTGTCCATCACCTGTTTTGGCACCTGGGTTCCCGCCGGATTATCCACAAAGATTGCTTTGCGTTTCAGCGATGGGAATTGCTTGCGAATCAATTTCACGTCTATGCTCATGTATGCTTCACTCCTCTGACTAAATATCAAAATTTGAATCCGGCGGCAGATCGTCTGACCCGGAATCTAATTCAGACTCCTGAAATTGATGCCGCACCCACAGCAGGATAACCTGCCCTTCGTCCATCTCGACGGTGCGGGCGGCATAGATGGGCGTTCGCTCTTCGAGTCCCATCGTATCGCGGTAATGAAGATTGATGGTCGAATTATTTTTCCAGGCGCGCACGCAGCGCTCTACCAGCGCCGAGCCGTTGTAGGTTCGCAGACGGGTCAGCGCCAGATCATACAGGATCGGGCTCTCATTCAGTCCTAACGCCCAGCCATCCGCGATCGGTTCAAAGACCGGGGTGGGGCCTTCAATAATGGTGATTTTATCTTCTTCCATGGTGCAATTTCTCCAACAAAATCATAATACCACAATCATGATTTTGCACACATCGGCATGGCATAAAAAATCCGGGCGCCCTTTTCACGCCTGATTACGGGTAAAATGGAGCCATGTCTTCAGCAGAATTCCAGCGAGCCATCACCGGTTTGCCATTCAGGGAAGCTGAGTGGTTCGACGAAATCGATTCGACCAATTCTCACGCGATGCGACGGGTATTGGCGGGTGCTGAACTGCCCTTGCTATATGCTGCCGCAACGCAGACAGCCGGCCGCGGCCGGTTCGAACGGCGCTGGCTCTCCGCCAAACACGCCTCGCTGGCATTCAGTCTCGCGATCACACCGAACCTGCTTGCATCCGACCACCTCTCGCTCTACCCGGCACTGGCAGGGTTGGCGGTCGCCGAAGCCCTAAGCGCGCGGCTCGGGGTTGAGACGCAACTGAAATGGCCGAATGACATCCTGATCAACCAGCGGAAGACTGCCGGCATTCTGGTCGAAGCCGCCTGGCGCGGAGATGCATTATCGGGCGTGATCATCGGCATCGGCATCAACCTGCTGCCTGACGCCGTGCCGCCAGCGGACGCCGTCATGTACCCCGCGACCTGTCTGGCTGAGCATACGGACCGCTCGATTGAGCCAATGCATCTGCTCGCAGATATTGCCCAGAGAATTCTTGCGATGAACGAAACCTGGAATACTGAAATGCTCCTGACTAGCTGGCGCGGACGCATGGCGTTTGCCGGCGAAGAAGTGCTGATCAAAAATGACCAGGAGATTTTGCTCTCCGGAATCCTCGAAGGCATCGACGACCAGGGTAATCTTCAGATAATGACTGCCGATGGCAGCCGCAGCGTCGTTGCCGGTGACGTTCATCTCAGACCGGGAGGTCACGCATGAGACGCAGCAGAAGCGAAGCCGCCCGCGATAAGACCCGCCAGATTCGGGTCAAGCCGGTCAACCAGCCTGTGATCATCAATTACAACGCGGCTCGCAGCGCCCCGCCAAAACAAACCCGCTTCCTTGGCATGACTCCCTCGCAACGCTTTGTGCTGGCGATCATGCTGCTGATCCTGACCGTCTTCCTCAGCTCATTCTGCCTGGTCATCACCGGCAGAATGGTCCTGCCCTTTTAAATAAAAACTGGAGGAGCAAAAACTCCTCCAGCGCTAATCTCATCAGTCGCGGTTATTCCGCGTCTTCTTCGTCTGTCTCAGCATCTTCATCATCAGAGACCTGATCCTCGGTCATCTCATCATCAGGCTCATCTGGCAGGATATCCTCGGCTATCAGTTCCTGATCGTCACCATTCAGCACCTCACCGTTCTCAGGCGCATCGCCATTTGCTGGTACCGGCGTTTCGCCCATCAGCGGTTCACTCGCGCTGACCGCCATCGAAGCGACCGCGTCATCCTTGACTACGTCCATCAGACGCATACCGCGGGTAGCGCGTCCGCTGGGCCGGATGCCCTTGACCAGCGAGCGCAAAACAATGCCTCCACTGGTGATAAATATGACCTCGTCATCGTTCTTGACAACCCGTGACGCGGCGACCAGACCGATCTCGGGCATGGCGTGCTGGTCAATGGTCTTCACGCCTTTGGTCGCCCGCCCTTTCGCGGGATACTCAGACAGTTTGGTGCGCTTGCCAAACCCGTTGGTTGTGACCACAAGCAGATAACCATCATCAATCGCCACTTCCATTGAGGTGACCTGATCACCAGGCGCGAGCCTTATGCCGGTGACACCCTGTGACTGCCTGCCCGTCGGGCGGATCGTAGATTCCTTGAAGCGCAGCGCCAGACCATTTTGCGTGATCAGGATCATGTCATCCTTGCCGCTGGTCACGCGCACCCAGCCCAGCAAGTCCTTGCCAGTCAGCGTCAGCGCGATTAGGCCGGAGGGACGGACGCTTTCAAATTCAGACAGTTTGACCCGTTTCACCTTGCCGAGAGCGGTAGCCATCGTGCAGTATTCCGCTTTCGAGAAATCGGGCACGGGCACCATGGCGGTAATCTTTTCATCCGGCTCCACCGAGAGCAGGTTAACGATGGGCACCCCGCGATCCGTGCGGTTGGCTTCCGTGATGCGCCAGGCTTTTTCAGAATAGACTTTGCCCTTGTCGGTGAAGAACAAAATAGTATGCAGGGTTCGGGCGTGCATCATCAGATAAACTTCGTCTTCATCACGCATCGCCTGACCAATCGCACCGCGCCGGCCGCGACCCAGCATTCTGAAAGCATTTGGCGCCATACGCTTGATGTAACCACGCGAGGTGATGCTGATCAGGACAGGTTCGTCCGCCACCAGGTCTTCCTCGTTGAAATCCTCACTGGCGTCTGGAAGGATAACGGTTCTGCGATAATCCTTCACGCCATATTTTTCCTGAATTTCGGTCAGGTCATCTTTGATGACCAGCAACTGCTTCTCAGGGCTCTGCAGCAGGTCCTCAAGGTATGCGATCCGCGCCATGACTTCTTTGTGCTCATCTTCAATTTTCTGGCGTTCCAGGGCGGCAAGGCGACGCAATTGCATGTCGAGAATCGCCTGAGCCTGAACGTCGCTAAGTGAGAAATTCTCCATCAGGCGCTGCTTCGCCGTCTCTGCATCAGGAGATTCCCGGATGGTCTTGATGACCGCATCGAGGTTCGCGAGCGCGATCAGCAAACCGTCCAGAATGTGCGCGCGCTGGAGCGCCTTGTCCAGCTCGAATATCGAGCGTCGGGTGATCACCTCAAGGCGATGCTGAATGAAAATGTGCAGCGCTTTTTTCAGCGATAAGGTATGCGGCTCCCCATTGACAAGCGCCAGCAGGCGAATGCCGAAGGTCGATTGCAGCGAGGTATATTTGAACAACTGGTTGAGCACCAACTGCGGCTTGGTCGCGCGCTTGAGTTCAACAACAATGCGCATGCCCTCACGGTCGGATTCATCGCGCAGATCAGAAATGCCATCCAGGCGATCCTGATGCACCAGTTCGGCGATGCGCTCAATCAAATTCGCCTTGTTGACCATGTACGGAATTTCTGTGATGACGATGGCAAAGCGGCCGCTCTTCAGCTCTTCGATATCCGCCTTGCCGCGAATTACCAGCCTGCCGCGCCCGGTGGTATAGGCCTGCCGGATGGCGTCCATACCGATGATATACGCGCCGGTCGGAAAGTCCGGTCCTTTGACGTGTTCGAGCAATTCATCCACGCCGATGTCATCGATTTCGTTGTAGCGGTCGATGATGTATTTGATCGCGTCAGCCAGTTCGTTCAGGTTGTGCGGCGGAATGTTCGTCGCCATGCCAACCGCGATGCCAGATGTGCCGTTCAGCAGCAGATTCGGCACCCTTGCCGGCAGGACTGTTGGTTCTTGCAGGCTGCCGTCGAAGTTGTCGCCGAAGTCAACAGTTTGCTTGTCGATGTCCGCCAGCAATTCCTCGGCCAGGCTGGTCATGCGCGCTTCGGTGTAACGCATTGCCGCCGGCGCGTCACCGTCGACCGAGCCGAAGTTACCCTGACCATCGATCAGCATGTAACGCATTGAGAAATCCTGAGCCATACGTGCCATCGCGTCATAGACAGCGGCATCACCGTGCGGGTGATACTTGCCAAGCACCTCACCGACAATACGGGCGGATTTCTTGTAAGAGCTGCTGTGACGGATGCCCATATCGTGCATCGCGTAGAGAATTCTGCGGTGCACCGGCTTGAGACCATCACGCGCGTCGGGCAGCGCACGTGCCACAATTACGCTCATCGCGTAGTCGAGATAAGCTGTCCGCATCTCTTTTTCGATGTCAGCAGCTTGTATATTTCCTACATCCATAAAGTGTTATCCTGTGAACAAAATTAACTTGTTAATTATACCTCATGAGGGGGTTGACCGCCCGTCGCGAAGCCCAAAAATCCGGCTAAAATAGAGGTATCCTAGCCATTTCAGGAGCATTTATGACCAGTTTTCGCAAAGAATTAGTAATTAATTTTCCCCGCGCGATGGGCTTCCTCAATATCACCTCTGAGGTGCAGGAAGCCATCCGCGAAAGCGGGATCAAAGAGGGACTGGTGCTGGTCAACAGCATGCATATCACCTCCTCCGTCTTCATTAACGATGATGAATCCGGCCTGCACGCTGACTTCAGCCGCTGGCTCGAAAAGCTCGCGCCGCATGAACCGATCAGCCAATATCAGCACAACCTGACCGGCGAGGACAACGCTGATGCGCACCTCAAACGCCAGGTGATGGGACGGGAGGTGGTTGTTGCCATCACGGACGGCAGACTCGATTTCGGACCCTGGGAACAGATCTTCTACGGTGAGTTCGACGGCAGGCGCAGAAAACGCGTCCTGATTAAAATCATTGGCGATTGACGAGCGAAGCGTGTAAAAACCTGGTAAAGAAAATACCCGCAGCGCTTGACATTTCTTGCGCAGGGTATTAATTGATGATATACTGACATTATCTTTCCTGAAGGGTTTAAAATTTATTGTTGTTACAGATTGCTATAGCAGCCCGCTAAAATCCTGTTTGCACGACAAATCACCATAATCCCTCATTGAACAATACGAATGCCACTGACTTTTGCATCCACATTGCCTGCCAAACGCGCGCTAAACTCCATATCTCATTCAATCGAAAGAATAAAAAATGAACATTAAAGAACTCGAAACCACACCGCTCCTTAAACTGCGAGATATTGCCAAAAGCATGAACGTCCAGAATGCCGGCCGGCTCAAACGAGAGAACCTGGTGATACGAATCCGCCAGGCTGAAGCTGAAAAAGAAGGACTGGAAGTTCGCGGGGGCATCCTCGAAATCATGAATGAGGGCATTGGTTTCCTGCGTACCAATTACCAGATCAGCTCGGATGATGTGTATGTCTCACAAGCGCAGTTGCGGCGCTATGAACTCCGCAGCGGCGACCTGGTCATCGGACATGTGCGCCCGCCGCGCGAAACAGAACGTCACTATGGCTTGTTAAAGGTTGAAACCATCAATGGCTTGACGCCGGAAGACGCCCGCAAACGCCCCACTTTTGAGAGCCTGACGCCTATCTTCCCCGACAAACGTTTTGATCTGGAAACCCGCCGCGAGATCCTCTCCACCCGGCTGATCAACCTGATCGCGCCGATCGGACGCGGACAGCGTGGCATGATCGTCTCGCCGCCCAAGGCCGGCAAGACCACCATCCTCAAGGAAGTGGCGAACGCCATTTCTGCCAAACATCCTGAAGTCCATCTGATCATCGCCCTGATCGGTGAGCGTCCTGAAGAGGTCACCGATATGGATCGCTCCGTCGAAGCGGAAGTGGTCGCCTCGACCTTCGACGAACCGGTGTCCTCGCACGTCCGCACAGCCGAAATTACGCTCGAACGCGCGAAACGGCTGGTCGAATCCGGTCATGATGTCGTCATCCTGATGGACTCGCTCACCCGGCTGGCGCGCGCCTACAACCTGGTCGTCAACCCCTCCGGACGCACGCTCTCCGGCGGTATGGACCCCTCCGCGCTCTATCCGCCCAAGCGTTTCTTCGGCGCCGCGCGTAATCTGGAGGAAGGCGGGTCGCTGACCATCATCGCGACCGCCCTGATCGATACCGGCTCCAGGCTGGACGATGTGGTCTATGAAGAGTTCAAAGGCACCGGCAATATGGAACTTCACCTCTCCCGCAGGCTGCAGGAACGCAGGATTTATCCCGCGATTGACATTGAGCGCTCCTCCACCCGCCGTGAAGAAATCCTTCTGGGACCTGATATACTTTCTCGTGTGTGGCTGATGCGCAGGATGTATCTGCAAATGATTACCCAGCAACCGCAAGGCGCGGGAATGGATGTCGCTGTCGCCACAGAAGCCATTCTCCAGAGAATGGAAAAGAGTAAGGACAACTTTGAATTCCTGGAGAATTTGACGGAGGCAATGTAACGTGATTAAGCAAGGTACCGCCAGGAGGAAACAAGGCAGCAAGTTTACAAATGTCTGGCTGCCGATCATCGCCTGGCTTGTCGCATTAAGCCTGGTTGTTCTGATGGTCTTTCTGATCGTCCGCCGGGCGAAGGCTGTCTTCTACACCGATCTCCCGCCCGTAGTTGAAGCAGGCGAAGACTCAAACTCCACCGGCAATGGCCACGCGGTATTGCCCAGCATTGCATCCGCTGGTGTCGATAGCGGCATCTCACGCAAGGCGGATCCGCATACGGTCATCGCGACCAAATCGCGCATGGGCGTTGAGGACTATACCGTCGGCGCCGGCGATTCGGTCTTCTCGATCGCGGTTAAGTACGGTCTGAAGCCCGAGACAATCCTCTGGGCAAATTTTGACCAGCTTCAGGATAACCCCAACATGCTCGGCATCGATATGAAACTGCGCATCCCGCCGGTCGATGGTGTGCTCTACAAGTGGAACAAAAACGACACGGTTGAAAAAATCTCAGGTGATTTCAAGGTCAAACCAAACGATATCCTGAGTTTTCCGGGCAATAATGTTGACCTGGCAAACCCGGTCCTGCTGCCCGGCCAGTATGTGATGGTCCCCGGCGGCTCGCGCGAATTCCAGCAATGGATCATCCCGACAGCCTGGCGCCCCAAAGCCGGCGCGACCAAGCTGATCGACGGGCCTGGCGGCTGTACCCTGCCCGCTGGCGGCGCGTATGGCAGCGGCGCGTTCATCTGGCCGACCGCCAATACCTACCTTTCCGGCAATGACTACTGGTCTGGTCACCTCGGCGTTGACATTGCCGCGGCAACCGGCGCGCCGGTGGTCGCCGCTGACAGCGGTCTGGTGGTCTATTCAGGCACCATCGGCGGCGGATACGGCTTGATGGTGATGATCGACCACGGCAACGGCTATCACACCCTCTACGCCCACAACAGCGATCTGGTCGTCCGCTGCGGTTCGAGCGTCGGTCAGGGTCAGGTGATCGCTTATGCCGGTTCAAGCGGCAACTCAACCGGCCCGCATCTCCATTTTGAGGTGCGCTACAACGGCGGTTTCATCAACCCCTGGCTGGTCCTGCCGTAAGTCCAATCAAAAGTAAAGCCCCGAGTTGACATCAACCCGGGGCTTTTTTGTCCCTTAAACTTAAGAACCAGGTACGCCGGTCCTGGTTCTTATTAAGGAGGAGAAAAAGAAGTTGTCCTTTACGCTTCTTATTCTACGCAATCCGGCCAGCTTCTGCTTGACGCTTAACCTATGATTGCCTGACGTTCACCTGCCGTAAGCGCTCTTACGCGCGTCCCAGCATCTCTTTTGCTGCCTTGCGCCCGATCTGAACGACGAAGTTGGTGCCGCGGTCCCAGGGATAAACCTGGCTCATACTGGCGAAATACAAGCCTGGCAGCGGCGTCTGGATGGCAGGGATATTGCCCGAGTGATTGACCAGCGGTACCGGCTGGGCATAATTTGTCTTGAACAGCCAGCTCTGTCGCACCCAGTCCGCTTCGAAAGCGGGGTTGATGCGCTTGAGCGCCGGCAGGAACCGCTCCAGCAATTCCTCTTTGCTGAGTTTGAAGTATTCATGCGAAGGGTCGAGATAATCGCCGCAATAGACCAGATTCTCTCCGCCATAATGCGCCTTATCCATGAAGTTGGTGTGCTCCACCAGCGCCAGGAACGGATAACCTGCCGACTTGGGTAGATTGAACCAGTAATAGCCCTTGGTCGAGAGCTGATGCTTGAGCGCCAGGATCATCACCACCGCGCCCATACTCTTGAGTGACAGCAGCCCCTTCAGGTAATTCTCCGGCAGATCCGGCGCCATTCTGGCCAGCAGACCTGGCGCGACAGTCACCAGGCACTGGTCGTAGGATTCTTCACCCTCGGGCAGCACCAGCGTCAATCCATTCTCAGCCGGCTTGATTTGCGAGATCGGCGTTTTTAGTCTGATATCGACACCCATCTTGCGCAGGTGATCCGCCAGGGTTTCAGCAAAGTGCTGGAATCCGCCTTTGAAGGTGCCGAGCTTGGTCGAGCGTGCCTTGAAGCGCGCCCAGAACCAGGCCATGTTGACCTCCTTATAATGCGGTCCGAACTTGCCGACCAGCAGCGGTTCAAACATGGTATCGTAGAGTTTGTTGCCATATGCCTTGCGCAGCCAGGTATCAGCCTTGTGTTTTTCCATCGCCTTCCAGGAGGCTAGGTAGCGCAAATATACGGTCACAAAGCCAAAGCGGGCGATATCCAGCAGATTGAAACCCGGGAATGTCAGCGCGGTCAGCGGCGAATCAAGCGGGTAGAAATCCCCTTCATGATGGACGACCGTTTTCGGTCGCACAAAGATCACTTCGTCGCTCAGTCCCAGCTCATTCGCGAGACCCAGCAGGTCGGCGTCGGTCTGGAAGAAGTGGTGATAGAACTTCTCCAGCGACCAGTCCCAGCCTGGTTCCCGGATGCCGGCCGCCAGACCGCCAACGATTTCAGATCCTTCAAATATGGTCACCTGGTGTCCAGCCTTGACCAGGTCAAAGGCTGCTGCCATTCCCCCGTACCCCGCGCCAACGATAGCTATTTTCATACTTGCCCTCTATCTTTGTATTGTTTGTAAAATCTTTCCCACAAGTCATTCTAACTGAGCGTAAAAACAACCGCAAGTCACGCGGTTGCTCATATGCTTAAGATGGCCCTCAAGGAATCAGATTTCTTCGTCCAGCGTGTCCCGTTCAGGGACCTTCTCGCCCCACTTGAGACCTTCACGCATGAAGTAATACGCCCCCAGGGCGGTGATCGGCAGCCACAACGCCACATGCAGTACCAGCGTATAGCCGGCAGCGATCTCGCCCGGGACGCCGTAGGCTGTCAGCAGCGCGATGCCGGGTGCGTCAAACGTACCGACATAGCCGGGGGCGGAGGGGATGGTCGTCGCCAGGTTGACGATGCCGTTCATCAGCATCAGCGCGAAGAAGCTGACCGTGAACGGGAAGGCGTGCATGACGAACCAGTATTTCAGCGTCTCCAGTATCCAGATGATGACCGATGTGACGAAGACCATCAGCGCGTCCTTGGGCGAACGCAGTGACTCGAGACCGCCCAGAAAACGATTGGCAACAGCCTGTACTTTAGGACGGATCCCGCCCGGGACAAGCCGGTCGATGAACCAGGTCACCAGTTTTTCCGCCTGGAATGGGAACATGGCAGCTAGCAGGAAGACGATCAGCGCGCCAATGAAGGCGATTGAGCCATAGATCGCCAGTTGCTGGATATTGCCGATGAACCCCGAACTGGATTGCAGCCGCGTGAGTTCCGGCAGGTTGAGGAAAACAAAGCCCAGCATGACTACGCCGTCAAACACGCGCTCAACAATGACGGTCGCCAGGGATGCCGAGACGGGTATGCCTTCGCGGCGCTTGAGGACGATGGCGCGCAGCACCTCGCCCGCGCGGGCGGGATAGATGTTGTTGCCCATATAGCCAATGGTCACGATCGGGAACATGGTGCTGGTGGGCACTTTCTTCAGCGGTCGCAGCAAATAATGCCAGCGCCAGGCTCTCACCCACACACCGATGAAATAAACTGCGATGCCGGGCAGCAGCCACCATAATTGCGCCCCCCTGATCGCGTTCCAGACATCGCCGAGATGCAAATTCCTGAGCGCCAGGTACATAAAGGCGATACTGATGACCACACCAAGCCAGAATTGCCAGCGTTTCATGGCAAGGATTTTATCATACCGGCAAGAATCACCTCCGGATTAAGCTGAATTCGAATCCCTTATAATGAGGTCAGAGGTGAGGAAACAGCGTTCCGGAGAGTATCAGATGAGATCGCAATACTCATCAGCAAGCCATAAGGTCGTCCGTGCGAAGTCTGCCGGCCTGCCTGTTGCGCTCACGCTCATTGGTACGCTCCTGTTCAGCCTGATGCTCGTGAGCGGTTGTCTGCCGGAGCAGCTACCCGGCGTGCCGACCATCACGCCCTCCATCACCCTGCCGCCTGAACCTACCGCAACCCACACCCCGCAGCCGAGCGTGACACCAACCAACATCAGCGCCAGTGTGGAGATGACGCCGCTGCCGGAAAGTCAGGTCATCACAGCCCGCAATGCCCAGCGCTTGAAGCTGTTTGGCCGGTTCGGGCAAGGCTTCGCGCTGGATATTGACGCTTCGCCGGATGGTCAATATCTGGTCGTGACCAGCGACAAGGCGCTCCTTCTTTACCGCGCAGCGGCAATGAATTTGGTGATAAGCCTGGATCTCGCTGAGCGACCGACTGCCATAACCTTCTCCCCTGACAGCAAACTGCTCGCGGTCGGCGATTCTGCCGGCAATGTCACCATGATCAGCCTCCCGGGCGGAGAGCAGCTCGCTCGCAGGGACCTCGGGGCATCCATCCTTACCATCGCATTTTCTCACGATGGCAGTATGCTCGCTGCCTCGACGACAGGCGGCAGCGCGTACATCCTCTCCGCCTCCGCACTGACCCTGCTGCAACGCATTCTGCTGGACTCGCATCTCGCGCCAGTCCTCTCGTTCTCCGCAGACGACAGCCGCGTTCATGCCTGGGATGATCGCCGCTCGGTCAAAACCTATTCCGCCGCGACCGGTCAGTTTTTGAATGACATTTATGTCATCAACACCGCTGCCGGCGACCCGCCAGTCGGAGCGATCTTCTCGCGGGATGGCAGCATCGCGGTTGTGGATCAGACGCGCACGCTGCGGCTCTTCGACCTGAACAAGCGCACCACGATTTCACTGATCAAGGTCACCGACCAGCCGTTGGTTGATATCAGCATCGCGTCCGACAACAGCACGCTGACCGGGTTTGACGGCTCACTTGTCACGACCTGGGACGTCTCCAGCGGCGAGCTGCTGGAACGCCAGGCGCTTGAACAGCCAGTGCATGGTCTGCGGGCGACCGCCAGCCTGGCGGACAGCAGTGAGTTGATCCTGCTGACCGACCGGCTGGAATTGGTTGACCTAGCCACCGGCCGGGTCAGCGAGCTGCCGGTATCCGGCTTCGCGCCGGACATGCGACTGCGCGCGTACGCGAGCGCCCCTGGCGAACTGTCCCTTTACTACATCAACGGCAGCCGGCAGCAACTGATGCTGGGGCTCGGCAATACATTCTCGGGCGCTACGCTGAGTGAGACCGATATAGATCACCTCGTTTTCGATTCCGCCCACAAGCTGGCTGCCTTTGTCAGCCATGGCAGCACCATCAATCTGTTTAATCTGGAAGATGGCAGCCTGCTGACGAGTTTCACGCTGGAGTCACCCGTCCGGGCGCTGGCATTCGACGCAGACGGCGAAACGCTCGCTTACAGTCAGGAAGATGGTTCGCTCAGTCTCTGGTCACCAGGTAGTCAAAGCATCCAGAATAGGGTCACTTTGAACGAAGCTGTCCAGCGTATGTGGTTTATCAACGACGGTCAGAACCTGTTGACGCAGTCGCGTTCCGGCGTTGCCTTTCTCACGCTGCCGGCATTTCAGCCCATTCATCAATTACGCGGCCTCGTCACCGGCATCTCGCGGGATGGCAGCCTGGCTTCGATCAGTCAGCATGAACCGCAACCTTTGACAGCCGTCTACGACCTTGCCGCGGGCAAACTGACGAGCGCCCTGCCGGAGAGCAGTTTGCAGGCGGCTTTTTCAGCGGATAACAACCTGCTCGCGATTGCCGGCAGCCAGGTCAGTGTATGGAGCCTGCAGGATGGGCGCAAACTCGCGACGCTGGACGATGGTCACCCCTCCGGCGCGCAGATCATGTTTTCGCCTGACGATAAATTCTTGCTCACTTCCGAGTGGGATGGCAAGGTGACGGTCTGGGGTGTGCCATGAAATGGAACGAATCCACCAAGAAAAACGTCTCTATTAATAGCCTTGGATCCCGTTTAATAAACAGAAAGGGGCGATTATGCTTTACAAGTCATTCAAATTTATTGGTATCGCTGTACTACTGATACTGACTGCCTGTTTGCCTGCCAATTTGCCAGCGCCGGCAAGTTCGACGCCGGCAACCGTTGTCATTCCGCCCGATTTGCCCGCTACCATCGCGGCGGCGGCACAAAGCACTCTCTCCGCCATTGCCACGAGCACCACGCTGGCTCAGCCAGTCGAGGCAAACACCAACACCCCCGAACCGCCAACGGCAACTGTGGAACCTTCGGCGACACTGCCGCCGCCGACTCAGGCCGCGGCAATGGTGCATGTGGTCAAGGATACCAACTGCCGCAGAGGTCCCAACATAATCTATGATTACCTCGGCGCGCTGATGGTTGGTGAGCAAGCCGAGATGATCGGCCGGCTCAGCAATAACAACTGGTGGGTGATCAAGAACCTGGATGCCCCTGGTGAATGCTGGATCACGGGGCAGTTTGCCACGCCTGAAGGACCCTATCAGCAGCTGCCGATCAGAACGCCGCCGCCCACGCCTACCCCCACGCCTTACCCGGCGCTTGAACTAAGCTTTGCCAGCAAGACGACCTGCGGTGCGGACACCTACTATGTCTTTGGAGTCAAGAACGCGGGCACCAGTAAATTCGAGTCGAGCCAGGTCAGCCTGACCAATAACACCACACATCAGTCTGCTGGTGTGACCGCCAATTCACCCTTCTGGCCGCAGGCTGCCTCCTGCGGTAATGCTGCCGGCAGCCTGGCAGCCGGCAAGAGCGCATTTGTCGCCGTCAAACTGGGCGGCAGCACCGGCAATGCCATGTCTGCCAGCGTCACGCTTTGTACTCAGGACGATCTGAAGGGTACGTGCGTATCACAAGGTGTGAATTTCACCAGCCCGTAAGCAGAGGTTGAAAAACAGACCGCGGACAACCGCGGTCTGTTCTGTTTAATCTTCTCTGAAAGGTCATTGCTCTTCAGTCACAGGCAGCTCAGGCAGGCTTTCACTGCTGGGCTGCTCCGGTGTGTAAGGCAGACCTTCTTCAATCTCGACCGGTGACGCGCTTGGGGAGAAGAAGAACAACGCGAACCCGATCAGGCGGATGATACCGCTCACCCATAATGCCGGCACCAGACCAAATTGCGATGCGATGAATGAGCCGGCAAAGGGGCCGGCGATGGTGGCGAGATATTGCGCGCTCTGCCCCAGCGAAACATAGAGGATATGGGACTTCTTCGGCACGGTCTTCATCAATTCGTCAAACAGCACCAGATCCATGCCCGCCTGGAATAACGCGCCAAGTCCGACAATCAGGGCAATCAGCTCCGGCCGGATCGTGAGCGAGAACAGAATCGGGAAGATAGCAGTGCCAAAAGTTGTCCAGCCCAGCAGCGTGCGGTTCTGATGCTTGCGCGACTGCCTGAGCCAGAAGAAGTATCCGATGACCACGACGATGGTACTGACCGTGCTGAAAATTCCGACCCAGACATCCGTCGCGTGCACCTTGTGCACGTAATACAGCGGGTAGATCGGGAAAGCCAGCGTCCAGCCAAATTGGTAGACCAGCCGTTTGAAAATGAAGCGGCTGAAGCCCGGATTATCCTTGAGCAGCCCGCCGTATTGTTTGACCTGCCGCAGGACTGGCAGCGGTGTAGGCGCGTCACCAGGCTCGTTGTCCGGCAGCTCCAGCTTGCGGTTATAGACCGTCGCGCCAATCACGCCCAGCGAGAGCACCATGAAGACAATCTGATAATTCAGTGGCGAACGGACCGCATCCAGGAAGAAACCAATTCCGACCAGCAACAAGGCTGAGACGCCGGCCAAAGTTGCCCAGCGGCGCGACATCAGGTCAAAGCGCTGATGGCTCTTCGCCACCATGCCCATCACGACGGTGAAGGAGACCATGTTGATCGTCTGCGGTACGGTAGCCAGCGCCCAGACAGCCAGTACAGCGATGACCAGAACCTCACCCTGAAAGAAAAAGGGCATCAGACCGGTCAGGAGATAGGCTGAAGCGCTGAAGATACGCGGCGTGGAGTACCAGGGCAGAATATTCTTCTGTGATTGCAGATACCTGCCGATGAACATCACCAGCAGCAACCCGCTGATTGCCGGCATGGACGAAAGCAGACTGACCTGAAAACTGTTGGCACCCATCCGCACCAGAAAGACCGACAGGTATGGGTCAGCAGTGAAGATGATCCCCAGGAAGACAGCTTCGATCAGCGCGAATTTGAGATTTTTGTTAACGACCAGCTCACCCTGATAGGTGAAAAACCGGTCGAGGAGATTCGGCATTCTCATACAGACAATCGCACCATAAAACGAAATTATACCTGAGCAGAAGGGTGACTTCCGCCGTGAAAAGGGTGCGCGTGCTAAAATCGCTGTATGCGTTACGTGCGTGTCGCGGTGAATATGCCGCAAGTCAGCGGGATGTTTGATTACCACCTGCCGCCTGAGCTGGAAGGTCAAATTCTGCCGGGTCAGTTGGTGATGGTGCCATTCGGCCCGCGCACTGTCCAGGGCATTATCGTCCAGCCGGTGGAGATTCCGGAAGTGGCCGAAACAAAGGCGGTGATGAGCCTGGTTGGTCACGAACCCATCCTGTCCGAGGCACAGATCCGCCTGGCTGAGATCATGTCGGCACGCAATCTGGCGCCGATGGCTGCCTGCGTTGACCTGATGATTCCACCCGGCATCAGCCGGCAGGTGGACACGGAATACCAACTGCGGGCGGGAACCAAACTGCCGGGGAATTTAAGCCCGCTGCAGAACAGGCTGATCGCTGTCCTGGCTGAACGGGGCGCGTTGCGCAGCCGTCAGATCTCCGCCGAATTCAAACGTCAGAACTGGAAACCAGCCATCCAGTCACTGGTACGCCGTGCGCTAGTTTCAGCGGTCTCCATCCTCAACCCGCCAACCACCAAGGTCAAGACCGGTCGGAAGGCGCTGCTTGCTGAAGGGGTAAATCCTGCGTCTCTTAGCGCTGGGGAACTTGGCCGGGGAGCCGCTGGCGACCGCCGGCTGGCCTTGCTTCAGCGTCTGGCTCAGGAAGGTGAAGCCGTCGAACCAGCGTGGCTGTATGCCGAGACCGGCGCGACAGCCGCCGATCTGCGCGTCCTGGAGGACAAAGGCTGGCTGACGCTGGAGAGCGTTGAAGTCACGCGTGACCCGCTCGCTGATAAAGTCTTCGCAGCGGATGACCCACCGACCCTCACGGAACGGCAGGTGGCAGCAGTCCGCGCGGCGACCGAACAGGCCACCCTGGCCGAAGGCGGCAAGCCAGTCATCCTGCACGGTGTAACCGGCTCAGGCAAAACTGAAGTTTATCTGCGGCTGGCTGAGCAGGCGATCAAGGCTGGCAAACAGGTGCTGGTGATGGTGCCCGAAATCTCGCTGACACCCCAAACCACGGCACGCTTTCTGGCGCGCTTCCCGGACATGGTCGGCATCCAGCACTCGCGCCTTTCGGATGGTGAGCGCTTTGATACCTGGCGCAGGCTGCGTACAGGCGAACTGAAGCTGATTGTCGGACCGCGCAGCGCGCTCTTCATGCCGTTCACCAATCTCGGTCTGATCGTCATTGATGAGTTCCACGACGACTCCTACTATCAGGATGATTTCCTGCCTGCATACGACGCCGTGATGACCGCCATTCATTACGCCAGGCTGACTGGCAGCCGGCTGGTGCTTGGTTCAGCCACGCCGGATCTACGGCTGTATTACCAGGCGAAAAAGGATGGCTGGCCAATTCTGACACTGCCTGACCGGCTGGTCACTTCCCTGCCGGCAGCGCACGGCGACAGCCAGACCGTCAGCAGAAGTTCCCTGCCGCTGCCATCCGTGCGTATCGTCGACATGCGCAATGAGCTCAAGGCAGGCAACCTCTCAATCTTCAGCAACGCGCTTCAGGAAGCGCTGCGCAAGACCGTTGAGGCTGGTCAGCAGGCTATTTTATATCTCAACCGGCGCGGCAGCGCGACCTACGTTTTCTGCCGCGATTGCGGTCATGTCATCAAGTGTCCGAATTGTGAACTGCCGCTGACTGCCCATGAGGGCAGCACGGTCAGCCTCGCCTGCCATACCTGCGGTTACACCCGGCTGATGCCGGCCAGTTGTCCGGCATGCGGCAGCAAACGCATCAAACAATTCGGAACCGGCACCGAAAAGGTCGAAGAGGAGGTTCTCAGGCTGCTGCCCGGCGTGCGCACCCTGCGCTGGGATGCGGGCACCACCCAAGCCAAAGACGCGCACGACGTTATCATGACCCATTTCAGGCAGCACCAGGCGGACATCCTGGTCGGCACGCAAATGCTGACCAAAGGTCTGGACCTGCCGCTGGTCACGCTGGTCGGTGTGGTGCTGGCTGATGTCGGGCTGAACCTGCCGGATTATCGAGCGGCTGAACGCACATTCCAGCATCTGATGCAGGTAGCGGGACGTGCCGGACGCAGTGTGCTCGGCGGGACTGTAATTTTGCAAAGCTTCATGCCCGATCATTACGCCATCCAGTCGGCGGCAAAGCATGACTTCGCCGGCTTTTACCAGACCGAGCTGGAATACCGGCGCAAGCTGCGCTACCCGCCTTTCCGCAATATGGTCAGGCTGGTGTATGAAGATACGAACCCCGAAAAAGCAAAAGCCAGCGCATTGTTGTTAGCGGAACGCCTGAAAGCCTGGGTCAGGGAAGCCAATAGCCGGACGCTGGAAATTGTCGGTCCGAACCCGCCCTTCTACAGCCGGATCAACCGCCGTTACCGCTGGCAGATTCTGGTGAAAGGTGCTGACCCGGTGAGCTTCCTGCAGGATAAACCGCTGGCAGACTGGCAGATTCAGGTCAATCCGCCCAGCATTCTTTAAAATACATTTGCCAGGGGGCATCCTATGCAATTCAAAACCAGCATCACCCATCATCTTGTCAAGAGCGAAGACCTCAACCACCACGGTACGCTTTATGCCGGCCGCACCATGGAGTGGTTTGTTGAGGCGGGATTCATTGCCGCCGCATGCTGGCTGCAGCCGGCAAACATCGTCTGCCACACGATCCACAGCGTCACTTTCACCTCGCCAGTTCAGAGGGGCGAGATCGTTGAATTAATCAGCCGGATCGTGTACACCGGCACAAGCTCGCTGACCGCTCATATCAGTTGCACCGCCAACGGACGTGCGGTATTGAGCGGATTCATCCTCTTCATTCACGTTGACATGGATGGGACCAAGATGCCGCATGGGCTGGTGCTGGAACCTTCAAACGAAGAAGAACGCCTGTTGCAGGAACAGGCGTCACAATTGAAAAAGAGCAATTCCTGAGTTATTATCGCGGACTAATCGTCCATTTTCGGGCGCCACAGGCTGACGAGCAAGCCGCTCGCCTTGGGCAGTTTGTCCCAGGATTCGATGTTGAAGACCAATTGCGCCACGGTTGCGGTTGGCAGACTATCCACGTCGTGGACCATGTTTTGCAATGTACTCTCGAGGCCCGGGTTATGACCGATGACCATCACACTGGCGTGATCGCCGCCGTGCTCAACGATGGACTTGATTATCTTGTCCGGTTCTGCCATGTAAAGTTCATCAAGGAAAAGCACGTCACCTTCGAAGTCGATTTCATCGGTTAGTTCTTCGGCGGTTTCGCGTGCCCTGACGGCTGTCGAGCAGAGGATGATCTCGGGGACAAGTCCCTTCTTCTCCAGATGATTGCCAACTTTTTCTGCCGCTTTCTTCCCGCTTTTCTTCAAGGGCCGCTCGATATCCGGCAGTTCCATATCTTTCCAGCTCGACTTGGCATGGCGCATCAGTAAAAGTGTTTTCATTGGCTACTCCATTTACAAGAACGTCAAAAACAGTATACCTTATGCTGAAGACACCGGGAAAATAGTTAAATTTCTGATTTTCTATCAGTTAAGAGTCAGCCAGAAAGTGATTGGTGAGGGTGTATCTGATCATGTTCTGCCACAGGGGCACAATCATATCGTAGCGATAATCATGTGTTGAGAAGGTCATAATAATCGTACGGCCACCCATGCACGAGGCAAGAACGCCGTAATCAGAGATACGGTTCTTGTGAACACCTACCAGCAGCTCGGCGTCACCGCCGACGCCTAATTTAAGTAAGTCACCAGCATCGTTTTCCCAGTGAATGACAGGCGTAACCAACGAGATACCGCTGTTAGGGCTGTTGAAGACTTCATGGTCTGGCTTGAGAAGAACCAGGGAATAATCCAGGTCGTTTGAATCTTCATCGCGCTGCCAATCCTTCTGGAAGGCTACGCCACATTTTCCCAGGAAGGGCTGCACTCTGCCATAAGTGATTTGATCTAAAAACCAGGTCTCATTGATGATTGCGACATTACGGTTGGCGTGGTCTATCAGGTAATCATAGAACTCGCCCTGCACCGATGTTCGGATCTCTGATGAAGCGATAATCAGATCCCACTCAGTTGAGCTGTTGAGCTGACTCTTGAAATCACCCAACCGATCACGGACATTCACAATCTTGCCGCCATCGAAATCCATCCCAGCAATGGCTCTGGTTATTCGTGGATCGCCGGCGATATCCATATCGCCAAAAGCATTTTCAAAAATCAGGATATTTGCTTTCTTTATCTTCGCCTCAAGGTCTGCTTCCAAATCTTTCGTGGGTTCAGCGGTTGGTGAGGATGCAGCGGTTTCTGTCATGACAGAAGGTGCAGGGTGTGTATAAGTGGGGTACAGTGTATAGGTCGGCTGCGGCGGCAATGTCGAGAGGGATGGAGCCTCGGTAGGACTCGCGCCTGCTGACATGGCGCTCAGCGTCAACTTCTGAATTTCCAATGCAAGCTGTGTAGATTGTATTTGTAACGCCTGCATTGTCCCATCAGATTTTGCAGTGTTATTGTCAAGTGAAACACTGCATGCAATTAAGACCACACTGATCAAGACCAATGCGGACAAGATTGAATGACGTCGGACCGTTGACATTGGAAGCCCCCATTCTGACATTTTTTTTAAAGTTATTTATTAATTAACCCGGTAGATATGATTTTACACGAATTACATGGAATCATTTTTACGGGTATGCTAAGTCGCTGGTTCTACCTGCATGTTAGAATTCTTAAAAGGTACGCTCATGGACTCTCCAATTGACCCCCGACCATCACCGATAGCGGGAACGTGGTATCCCGGCAGGAAGGACAGCCTCTCCCAGACAATCAGCGCTTATCTCGCCAATGCGAGCAAGCCAGAGATTAGCGGCGAGGTGCTCGGCATGATCGTTCCACATGCCGGTTACGTCTATTCAGGTCAGACAGCGGCGACAGCCTTCAAAGCCATTGAAGGCACTTCACCGCAACTGGTGATTCTTCTCTCGCCGCTGCACGCCGCCATGCGCGACGGCATCTTCACGACGGGGCATAGTGCTTACCGAACGCCGTTAGGCGATGTGCCCGTCTCGCGTGCGGCGCATGAGAAGCTGGCGCAGGCATGTGACACGCAGGGCATCCCCCTGATTGAGATTCGCAACGACAAGGAACATTCCCTCGAGATCGAATTGCCTTTTCTGCAAACCATCCTGGCGCAGCCATTTGAGATTTTGCCTGTGATGGTACGCGACCGTTCGCCCGCCCGTCTCAAGCTGCTCGGCGAGAGTCTGGCAGAAATCACCAGGGAGCAGCCATGCGTCCTGGTCGCCAGCACGGACCTGTCGCATTTTTATCCGCTGCGTGTCGCGCAGCAGCTCGACCGACGCATGCTGGCAGAAATGGAAGCGCTTTCCCCGGAGGGGGTTCTTCAGGCAGAGCAGGAGGGATCCGGTTTCGCGTGCGGTGCCGGCGGGGTGGCAGCCTTCCTGTGGGCAGTCAAAGCCTTAGGCGGCAATCGGGCAGTGCTGACACGCTATAGCACTTCAGCCGAGCAAACCGGAGACGCGAGTTCGGTGGTTGGTTACGGCGCGCTGGTGGTCACGCGGGACTGATGGCAAAATTGCGGCTGGTAACAGTATCATAACCATTCACTGAAGTGTAATGAAGGCATGCTCACGAGCAATTTGATAGCAATAAGTTATCAAAATTGATAACTTATTGCAACGATTTAAATTATTCTATCGATTTCCCAGCCTGATGACTCGGTCTATAGCCGGGCGGTCAATTTCATGACATGCCTGTCCACAGCGCCGAAGCGGTACTTGTACTGCTCGTTGCCGCGCATGAAATCAAACTCACGCCGCTTTTGTTCATTCGCCCACTGCAGCGCGTAACCCTGCAGCACCCAGCCAGGCGAGAGCTCCAGATAGTCGCGCCGATAGCCGGAGTTATATCCCCAGAGTTTATTGTCATAATCAAAATACAACTTCGCGGCAGCCTTTTGACCGCCCACTTCCAGAAACGCCAGGAAGAGGATGCCCTCCAGGAAGGCATCAAAGATCACCTGACGCATAAAAGGCCGCATGGCCGGCGAAAGGAAGGCAGCTTTCTCCGCGCCTTCAGCCATCAACTCCAGAAAGGCGTCCGCCTCGGCCTCGAGCTGGCTGTCATCCTGAACAATGTACCAGCGCGTTGGTTGCTCGTAAGATTCCGCCCGGCGGATTTTTCGTCTGATCTCATGACGCTGCTTCTTGTCAATGCCCGCCAGATATTCTTCCCAATCACCGGGGAGCGGAATATACGGCGTGGGCTGCAAGACTTCCACGCTCGCCTCTGGCAGCACATGCTGAAACGCCTTGATGCTCGGCGACTCTTCCTGCAGGTTATACAGCTCCATCACAGCCGCGTCCGGAATGTTTGCCTTCAGGAACGGGATCAATGCTTTGATGAAAGCTTCCAGATTCTCGGGCGCGGCGATCACGTCGAGATAATCGCTGACTTCATGCGAGCCGACCAGCATCAATGACTTCTGCTGATCTTCATTCATCGCGGTAAAAAATGGCGCGAGCCCAACCAGCTCGCCCTCCTGATGCGCCAGCACAATATACAAGTCAGCCTGATCCCATTCACCGCCGCCTTTGGTTTGCCACCAGCTCTTCTGGTAGCCAAAGCGCATGAAAGGATAGTTCGCGCTGCTCCTCGAAACCAGGTCATCCCACTGCTGTTTTAAGGTCTCATCAAATTCCCGTATGATAGTTAAATCCATTTTCTTTCCTTCGCAAGCTGAAATCAGGCACGTGTGATTATATCCACATGACGCTCAATAGAAAAACCAATTTATACATAAGACTGGGAGAGGGCTTCGAGTCCCTTGGCACGGGTCAATGCGATGGCGGGCAGATCATCATGCCAGGCCGGCAAACCCGGATGTTCAACCAGGAATGACGCAGCAGCCGAACCGCAGGCTCCCGCCCAACGCAGGTCGTGAGTCTCCAGCCAGCCTACCAGGAACCCGCCGCAAAACGCGTTCCCCGCGCCTAGGGCGAGGTTGTACCTTTTATAGTTCGGGACAGCGGGCACATGCCAGTGTGTCTGATCCTTTGCTGCTGCCACCAGACACCCGTTGACGCCGAGACGCAGCACAACCACCCGCGCGCCTGCGCTGAGTATCCCGCCGACGATTTTTTTCGGATCATCATATCCTGTCAATGTCCGCCCTTCGTGCCAATTGCACGAGATGATCTCGGGTACCGTGACGAGCGCGGCCAATTCACCTGCCGATAAGGTATGATCAGCCGGCTTGAAGGTTTCGAGACTCAACGCGCCAGGGAGCTGGCTGAGCTTGAGGATAAATTCGCTGACTGGTTCATCAGGGTGGACGCCCAGGTGAAAGCCCCTTGCCCAGCGATAAGATTCGGGCAGATCTTCAAGGGCCCAGCTAAAGTGGCGTGCCAGATCTGACTGCGGGCTGACCCAATCATGTTTGCGCTCGCCCGTCTCGCTGTATGTCTGGCGCGAGCTGAGCGTGTTGCCATCGCGCAAGATCAGGCCGGATTTGTCTATCCCGGCCGTATCCAGCCAGCGAATGGCATCGTCAGGCAGATCAGCGGAGACACTGCCAAAAAGGCCAACGTTCGGTGACCATAAGCGCATGCCAAAAGCTGTTTGCGGCCCGCCGCCGCCGAGCATATTCTCGATGCGTTCGCCGGTCGGGAACACCAGTTCGTCCATAATCAGGTTGAAAGCTACATAATCGATCGATAATCGATTGTCAGACTGAACCGCGCTCGCGTCACCAAACACCCTTGCCTCCATCCAATTGCCATCGGTTACAATAAGTTCAAACCAGAACATAATAATTGTCGCATGAAAAGATATTTTCCGTTTTTATTGGTCAGCATTTTACTTACTGGTTTATTCCTGGCAAGCTGCCAGACGGGGATTAACCCCGTGAGTCCACCCCCAACACCCGCGCCGCAAATTGTTCTCCCAACCGCTACCAGCCTGCCGCTCCTGATTCCCGAGACAAGCAAACTGGAGTTTCGCGATATGAGCGTCAGGGTCAGCGAGGGTGACCCACCGAAAGCCATCGTAAGCATCACGGGCAACCAGCCAGACGCCTGCACCGAATTGAAGACCGCGTATTATCTAAGCGGTACAAATGAGTTTGAGGTCTCCGTGCTGGGCGAGAAATCGCAAGGCGTACTCTGCGCCCAGGTGATCACCCCCTTTACTATTGAAGTTGAAATCGATCTGAAAGATGCGGCAAGCGGCGAATACCAGGTAAAACTGGGGGAGTTGCGCCGGACATTCAACCTGAAAGGTGGGGCAAAGACCGCCACGCCAGACAAAAGCTGTCCGCCGCGCCTGCCTGGAACCAACCTGTTCGAGAGCGAAAGCGGGAAGGATACGCCTGATTATTGCTTCCTGTTCCCATTCGGATTTACCAGCCAGGAGATGGACAACGGACGTCATGTCATCCTGACCGGCCCAAGCCGCTCCTTCAGCACCGGCACGGTGGTTGTCAAGTTGGATCTGGTGACAAAAAAGATTGAAGCCATCCAGCCGATAGACCAACTTGTCTCAGATCAATTGGTGCGATCAGGCGCGGCAAACCGCAATCTGACGTCCGGCGTAACCTTCGCTGGCAGTCCTGACGCGCTGATGGCTGAATATAAACTTAAGGATGTAAAATTTAAAACGTACTATCTGCTCAAGGATGGCTGGCTTTACGCCTTCACATTGACACCTGAAGATTTCAATTCGGCGCAGGTGCAGAATGAGCTGCGATCTTTGAGGGAGTTACTGGAAAAAAGTTTCACCATACTCGATCCATAGGTTTGGAAATGGCAAAACGTTTCGCTATCGTTCTATCCTTCATCCTGGTGTGGCTGCTCAGCGCCTGCGGGCCCAAGCAAGGTCACTTTGCCATTTACCTGCCCGCTGAAAACACCACACCCGCCGAGATGACACAACTGCCGCTCGAACGGCTCAAGCCCTCAGACAAAATGCTTCTTGCGCCGGATGATATTGTCGCCTACGAACAAAATACCCATAAGCTCATTCTGACCGCCGAGGGTTATGAGAAATTACTGCTGCAACAGGTGCCCATGGATGGTCTGCCGCTGATCGCGGCAGTCGGCGACCAGCCGGTTTATCCCATAGCCCTCTGGACGCCGCTTTCCTCGGCAACCTTTGACGGGCTGATCATCATGCAGCCGTTTGAGCCTGACGCGCGCGAGGTATTTATCCTCACCGGCTACCCCACGGATAAATTTTTCAGCGGGGTTGATCCGCGTTCGCAGCAAATCATCCTCGACTCGCTGAAGGCTGACAAGAAATTACGATGAACCTGGACCTCACATTGAGTCGTGAGACACTGCTGGCGGTCATTCCGGCACACAATGAAGCTCGTCACATCTCGGAAGTCGTTCAGAAATGCCTGAAGCATTTGGGCGTGCTGGTGGTCGACGACGGTTCGGAGGATGGCACTGCCAGTCTGGCCCGCGAAGCCGGCGCGGAAGTCCTGATACAAACCCCTAACCAGGGTAAAGGCGCCGCGCTGCGTGCCGGCTTCAGACACGCCATACAACAGAAATTCAGCGCGGTCATCACCCTCGACGGCGACGGTCAGCATGATCCTGATGAGCTGCCGCGTTTCATCGAAAAATATCACCAGACCAAAGCTGACCTGATCATCGGCAGCCGTGATTTCTCGAAGATGCCCCCCTTGCGGCGCTTCTCCAACCGCTGGGCAAAGCGGCTGTTCTCCTGGTACCTTGGCATCAATATGGAGGACAACCAGAGCGGTTACCGTCTGATCAGCCAGCGCCTGCAAAGCAATATGCTCACGTCAATGGAAGCCGGTTTTGAATTTGAGGTCGAGATGCTGGTCAACGCGTTTTTGAACGACTACACCATCGCCTGGGTGCCGATCAGCACGATTTATGCTGATGAACGCAGCCATATCAAACCTCTGCAGCACGCGGCGAATTACTTCCGCATCATGACCTGGGCGCGCAATGTGATCTCACATCACCGAAATTTCAAGCACAGCGTAAAACGATAAGGTTTACCGGCATCACTGCTACAATAAACGATATATTTGATATCAGGAGGCGCGGTGAAGCAGCAAATCGTTGCCGCCGGCGGCGGCGGATTCAGGATGGAGCCCGATAACCTGGCGCTTGACAGGTATATCCTGGCGCAATCTGGCAAAGAACTTCCAAAGGTCTGTTTCATTCCAACAGCCAGCGCCGAGTCGGATAATTACGTTGTCTCCTTCTACTCCGCCTACAACAAGCTGGACTGCGTGCCGTCTCATCTGTCACTGTTTCATCAGCCGACGAACGACCTCGAAGATTACGTGCTCAGCAAGGATGTCATTCATGTCGGCGGCGGTAACACCCGCTGCATGCTGGCGCTCTGGCGTGAATGGGGTCTTGATAAAATTCTGCGCAAAGCCTGGGAACAAGGCATCGTCCTGAGTGGCGTATCTGCCGGCTGCATCTGCTGGTTTGAGCAGGGCGTCACCGACAGCAATCCGGGCAAATTGAGCGCCATGGATTGTCTCGGCTTCCTCAAAGGGAGCTGCTGTCCGCATTACGATGGTGAGGCGCAGCGACAGCCGCGCACGCATGAGCTGCTGTTGAGCGGTGAGCTGATGCCCGGTTACGCGCTCGGCGATGGTGTTGCCATGCATTTTATCGGTACAAAACTTCACAAAACAGTCAGCTCGCGCGTGAAGTCTGTTGGCTATAAACTAACGAAAAAAAGCCGCAAAGTAATTAAAACGGCGCTGGAAATCGAATACCTGGAAGACCTGATCGGTTGAAACATCCTTTACTGAGTGATATGGAGCGAAAGATGGAAACCAATAATCTTATTCGGACCCTGCGTGAAAGAGTTGGTGCGATCGATATCTCACCGGATACAGAACTGGGCAAGATCATTTACAACACACCGGTCGCGTTATGGCGTCTGGGATTCGGCCCGCTGCTGGGACGATTTATGCTGGTCCTGACGACCACCGGCAGGAATACCGGCGAGCCGAGGCGCGGCGCGATCGAATTCCGCAGCCTGCATGACAAGAAATACATCATGACGTCCTATCCTGAGGCCGAACAGTGGTATCTCAACCTGTTGTCCGACCCGTACGCCACCATCCAGACTGCCAAAGGCAGCGAGTCGGTCAAAGCCGTTCGGGTAGATAACGACGTCGAACTGCTGACCATTTATCGGCTGTTCAAACGCTACAATCCCTTCCTGTCGTATGACAAGGAACTGGGCGATGATACAGATGATGAAGCCATTCTGGCGAATAAGGATCGCATTTTCATTTTCCGCTTCGATCCCATCTCACAGACCACCCCGCCGGGGCAGGAAGTGGACCTGGCGTGGATCTGGCCGGCATTGATCGTTATCAACGCGCTTGGCAAGCGCCGTCGCCGGGGTTGATATGAAAACGATCTGCCTGCGACTGAAACCCGGTCAGGACCTGCGCAATGAGCTGGACAGCCTGGTCAGCAAGCACAACCTGAAAGCGGCGTTTGTCATCACCTGCGTCGGCAGCCTGACGACCGCGGTACTCAGGCTGGCCAATCAACCGGGTACGCAGACCTTCCGCGGTCATTTTGAGATCGTGTCGCTGACCGGCACCATGGCAACCAACGGTGCGCACTATCACATCTCAATTTCGGACGAGAGCGGTAAAACAATCGGCGGTCATATGTGGGAAGGCTGCCTGATCTACACGACTGCCGAGATCGTCATCGGTGTGCCGGATGACGTGACATTTGTGCGTGAGATCGACCCGGAAACTACCTGGGATGAACTGGTCGTAAAACCGTTAGACGAAAACCCGATGAACCAGCATTAAGTAACCGGAGCTACGCAGCTCCGGTCCTTTTATTCAGCAGCGCCAGCCCGAGGAAGATGAGCGCCGTGCCCAGGATGATCAATGCCGTAATTTTCTCGCCCAGGAACAGCCAGCCGAGCAGCATCGAAACAACTGGCGTTGAGTAGGCGGATTGATTGGCTGCCAGAGCGCCGTATCGCTGCACCAGCATGACTTCAATCAGGAAGGGGAAGAACGTGGTGATCGTGCCGCAGAACAGCAATGCCAGCCAGCCGGATAGTCTCACCTGCGAGAAATCGTAACCGAGAAAAATGGCAGTAACCAGCAACAAGGCAATCGCGGCGCCCATCACCCTGACGCCGGCAACCTGGACTGAGTCATACTCCCGGACGTAAATCCTGCCGTAGACAAAACCGAAGGCGACGATCAGGTTGGCTGCCATGACCATGGCATACCCGCGCCATTCACCCGTCGGCGCCAGTGACAAGCCGTCCTGCCCGGTGACCAGAATGACGCCCGCGCCGACGAATGCCAGCAGCACCCCTGTCAGCCGGTTGGCTGTCAGTTTCTCGTCTTGCAGCAAGTAATGCGCAACCACAATCGTCAGAATCGGACCTGCCGCGATCAGCAGCGAAGTGACGCCGGCAGATTGAAATTGCAGCGAGGCAACGAACAGGCTCATGGAAGATGAAAGGGCAAGGGCGCCCCACAAGCCAGCCTTCAGCCATAACGCGCGGTCTGTGGGCCAGGTCCATTTTCGGGAAAAGGTAAACAGCAGCGCGTAGCAAGTTGAGGCGATAATCAGCCGTAATGAGTTAAAGGTGACCGGATGAAATTGTCCGAGCGCGAAACGCGAGACCACCAGGTTCATGCCGAATAGCGAGCCCAGGGTAATGATCAGCGGCAGGGCTTTGGAGAATTTCATCAGAACCGTTTTGGCAGGCGCGTCTTGATGGCTGTAATCAGCGTTCTGATCTCAGGCACGCGCAAGAGCAGCAGCAGGAAGCCGTAAACCAGTCCGCCGATGACCATGCCGCCGGTAACGATGATCAACGCACTGTAGCCGGCGTTGATACTGCGCCAGAGGACGACAGCCACCCCCATCACAGCCGCCGCGAGCGCGCCTTTCCACACAGCATCCGCAACTGCCTTTCCGCCCAGACCAGCCAGCTTGCGCCGGATCAGGATCATGAGCAGGATGGCTTCGATGGTTGTCGCCGTGGTGTTGGCCAGCGCCAGACCCCCATGCGGCATCCATCCCACGCGTCCGAATAGCCAGGAGAACAGCAAGCTCAATGCCATATTGAGCAGCATGGCTGCCACACCGACCGTGACTGGCGTGCGCGTGTTCTGCATGGCGTAAAAGGCCCTTGAGATGATTTCAACGATCGAATGCGCGGGTAGACCAAAGGCATACCACAGCAGCGCCCAGGTCACCAGCCGGACAGAATTATCGTCGAAGGCGCTGCGCATGTAGATCAGCTCGACAATCGGCGTCTGCAGCAGCACCAGCCCCACCATTGCCGGCAACGCCAGCAGCAGCACCCCGCGCAGGGTCGCAGCCAGTGAATTGCGCATCTCATCCAGTTTGCCAAGGGCGAACTGGGCAGAGAAGGTCGGCAGCGCGGCTATCGCGACTGCCTGCGCGATCGCGATCTGGGGCATCAGCATCAGCGGAAATGCCAGATTGATGCCCGCCAGACTGCCCTCGGGCTGCAGGGAAGCGATGATGGTATTGACCATGAAATTGAGCTGCACAACCCCGACGCCGAACAGCCGCGGCAGCATCAACAGCAAGACCGTTTTCAATGGCTGAAAATTCAAGCCGAGCGTCGGGAAGTATTGGCGTGTCGGCATCTGGAACAGCCGCGGCAGTTGCAGCGTGAGATGCAAAATCGAACCGATCACCGCGCCCCAGGCCAGACCATGAATGCCCATTTCGGGCGCCAGACCCAGGCAGCCATAAATCAAGCCGAATGACAGCATGGATGGCGTGAGCGCCGGCAGCAGGAACTGCTGGTGAGCGTTCAGAATGCCCATCACAAGGCCGCTCAAGCCGAAGAAGACGACGCTGATGAGCTGAATGCGCAGCAGTTCGATGGTCATTAATTCTTTGGCAGGGTCAGCGGCGAAACCAGGCGCGACGACGTAGTGGATGATGGCGGGTGCGAAGAGAGCCGCGAGGATCGCCACCAGCGTCATGGTGATCACCAGCAGGTTTGCCAGCGCGGATGCAAGCTGCCAGGCCTGCTTGCGCTTGCCATCCACCAACAGACCGGTAAATGTCGGAATAAACGCGGATCCCAACGCGCCGCCTGCCATCAGGTTGAAGATGGTCTCGGGCACGCGGTTCGCCGCGTAATAGGCATCTGTCTCCGCGCCGGTACCAAAGGTGCTGGCGATCAGACTTTTTGCCACCAGACCAATGATCTGGCTGAAGACCATCGCCAGCATAACAACGCCGGCAGAACGGGCGATTTGCTGGTTTGCGGTTCTCGATTGCGGCTGGGGAGAATCTTCCACGGCTCTGATTATACTGTCAGATGCCCCGCGCCCGTGCTATTGCGCCTGAGAATGGTTATACTTAATAAAGGCGGTAAAGATGCTTCCATTAAAAGATAATATCCGCGCCAAATCTTTCCCCATTGTCACCTGGACGCTGATCGTCTTGAACGGTCTGGTGTTCTACTATGAATTCACGCTTGGTCCTCAAGCCCTGGAGGCATTCATTTACCGCTTTGGGCTGGTGCCGGCACAGATCGACCTGGCCAACCCCGTCACCTGGCTGAGCATGCTGACCCACATGTTCCTGCATGGCGGCTGGGTGCATGTGATCGGCAACCTGTGGATCCTGCTGATCTTCGGTGACAACGTCGAAGACAGGCTGGGCAGTCTGACCTTCCTGTTCTTCTACATCATGGGCGGGCTGGCTGCGGCCGTGCTGCAGATCTTTCTGACGACCGACCCTCACACGCCGATGGTTGGCGCCAGCGGCGCGATCGCGGCTGTCATGGGCGCCTACTTCCGCTATTATCCAACCGCCAAAGTCCACACGCTGATCCCTGTCTTTATTTACCCGTGGTTTGTCGAGGTGCCGGCTATTGTCTATCTCGGCTTCTGGTTCCTGAGCCAGTTCGTCTCGGGGGTCGCGTCGCTCGATCCGGGCATCAGCACGGCGACGGGCGGTGTCGCGTTCTGGGCGCATGTCGGCGGTTTCGTGTTCGGTTTTATCGCCTCCCTTTTCCTGGCCAAGGCTGCCGGCAGAAGGAAAACCTATACTGACGAATATTATCCCTGGTAGGTGAATGATGGATTTCATGAATATCATCTGGATCATCCTGATTGTGACCTCGCTTTTGCCGGTCATCCGCAAGCATATGCTCAACGCTTCGCGCTACAAGCTGATGAAACAGATCGAGGATCAACGGAAATCGCGCGTGATCGCGCTGATTCACCGCCAGGAAAGCATGAACATCCTCGGCTTTCCGATCGCCAAATACATTGACATCCAGGATTCCGAAGCCATCCTGCGCGCCATCAAGCTCACGGATCACAACATGCCGATCGACCTGATCCTGCATACACCGGGCGGGCTGGTGCTGGCGGCCGAGCAGATTGCCAACGCGCTTTGCCGGCATAAGGGTCAGGTGACCGTCATCGTGCCGCATTACGCCATGTCGGGCGGCACGCTGATCGCCCTGGCGGCGGACAGCATCATCATGGACGAGAACGCCGTGCTGGGTCCCGTCGATCCCCAGCTTGGCCAGTATCCGGCGGCCTCGATTTTGAAGGTGCTCGAGACCAAAGACGCCAATGAAGTGGACGACCAGACCGTGATCCTGGCTGACATCTCGCGCAAAGCGATGAAACAAGTCAAGGACACTATCAGGCAGATCGCCAGTCATCATTACGAATCCGAGCAGGTTGAAAAGCTGATCGAAGAACTATCGACCGGCAAATACACGCACGATTTCCCGATCGAAGTTGAGCATGCGCAGTCGATGGGGCTGAACGTCAGTACGGACATGCCGGAAACCGTCTACCAATTAATGAACCTGTTCCCGCAGGCGGACCAGCGCAGACCATCCGTGGAGTATATCCCGCTGCCCTACAACATTCCGCCAGCGCCCAAAGGTAATAACGGTAAACCGAAATAATGGAGGATACGATGGAAGAGAACCACGCGGAAGAAAACAAACTTGAAGGTAATGAACCGCATCCCGCTGATGTTCAGCCCCCGGTAGAACCAGAATCTACGCCCCCGGTTGTGCCAGCGCCGGTAGTACCTGAACCGGTGGTTCCCGAGCCTGTCGAGGAGACACCTCCGCCGCCAACACCGGACACCGCGCCATTGCCGCCTGAAAAACCGGACGTTGTCAAGCTGGATCCGACGGTCAAGAAGCCATCCTTCCTCAAGCGCGCCTTCAGCAATGAGAATAAATTCGGGCGCTTCATGCGCCTGTTGGGCAAAGCCATTCTGATCACCCTGGTGCTGCTGCTGACAGGTCTGATTTTGGGCTACTTCCTGTTCTACCAGCCGCTGGACCGCAAATACAAGACACTGCAGACCGATCATCAGGTGTTGCAGACCGAAGTGGCAGACTTGAAGACCCTGGTGGTGGAGAAGGATGAGATCACGACCAAACTGCAGAAGCAGGTCAATGACCTGGAGCAGGATGCTGGTTTGCAGACTTTACATACACAGTTCCTGGCGCTCAAGAATCAGGTCACGCAAGCGCGGTTCCTGGCTGCCAACAAGGACAAAGCCGGCGCTCTGACGGCTGTCAAGGACGCGCAGCAAATGGTCAAGGCAATCACGCCAGACCTGCAGAAATACCTTGGCGCGCAAGAGGACGTCATGGAAGTGACTGACCGCAGGCTGGGTCTGGTAGCGACCGAGATCAACAGCGATCTGCCGGCAGCCCTGAACGATCTCGAGAAGGTTTACAGCCGCCTGCTCGAACTTGAAGGGACGCTGTTCAAATAGAAACGTTATTGTTCCGGTACGTAACGCTCGACCAGATTTTGCAAGCCCCGAATATTTTCGGGGCTTTTTTCTGTCACCTCGAGCCCATTCAGATAGAATCCCGAATTGTCTTCTTCCCGGGACCACAAACAGCGCGCGCTGAGCGTGAATGTCTCCGCATTTCCGCGGCTGGTCAGGCCCAGGGCAAACTGATATTTGCGGTAGACATCGAAAGCCCGGTCGGAGAGTACAACCAGTTTCTCCAGGCTGGCGTCGACCAGTTTTCCGACGATCTCGCCCGATTCCGCGTCACGCAAATCCAGCAGAAAGATCATCGCCGGGCGTCTTTCCAGTAGGTGACCTCAAGCACAGACATGGTGTAGGGCACGGTCACATTCGGCAGAATGAACACCCCAAACGTTCCGTCCGCGAAGCTGCTGTTGCTGATTTTGAGGTCCTTGTTGAGCAGCACGCCATTCGCGTAAAGGTAGATATCTTCGCCCTGCGTCCAGACGCCGATGCGGTTGGTCTTGTGCGCGCCGCGGTCGATGATCTTGTTGTCCTGCCAATCGACCAGAACTTTGATATTGCCGCCCAGCGCTTTCGTGCCGTCGTATTCCCAGAGACGCCAGGTGCCGTCGCAGGCAATCGTGAACATATAGCCCTGGTTGTTGGCTTCATAATCGGGTATGCGGAACATGATGCCGTAGCTGTCTTTGTTGCGGCAGGCGCCGCTGTCGAATAGCGCTTCAATGTACATATCAGGGCTGGAATCAACCTTGGGCAAACGCCAGCCGGTTGCCTTGCGCAAACCCGTGATCACCATCGCCCCGTCCTGAATGCCGGCTTGCGTAAATGCATTGGCTTCCATGCCCCATTGCCAGTCGGTGGCGTTGTCCAGCGTATCGCCGCCGGTCGGCGCGCCGAGCTTGGCGCGCGGCTCATCCGGCGAAACGGTCGGCGTAACCGTGGCTGTCGGCGGAGGGGTGGTTGTCGCGGTTCCCGAGGCTGTCAGCATGGGCGGCAGGGTAGCCGTCGCTGTCAGGGTGGAGGTTGGTATGTCTTCAGGCAAGGTGGGTTCGGCGGTCGGCGTGGCGGACTGCTGCACTTCCAGCGCTTCAGCGGTCTGGGTCGCCGCGTGAGCTACCGGACTGGTTGGCAGCGCGGTCAGCACGCCGCTGACCTGGGTCGATACCTGGCTGTCAGATTCCGGCTTCTGACCTAGTACGCTGCAAGCTGAAATCAGCAGTGATCCTATCAACACGCCGAGCAGGGATCGCAGGAGTACGCGTTTCATTGTTATTTGGCCTTATAGCCGATCATCCGCAGGAATCCTTTGCGCCAGGCAATGTCTTCCTCACCTTCAACCCCGAGCGGCGATTGACCGTCAAAGACGCCGAGGATGGCGCGCGTGTCAGCCTCTTCAGCCACCAGCACACTGGTCGGGTTCGCGGTGGCGCAGAAGATGCGGCAAACCTCAGGCACCATCTTGACGGCGTTGAGCACATTCACCGGGAAGAAGCCTTCACCAAGGAAAAGGATGAAAGAGTGCCCCGCTGCGATCTTGCCGGCATTGGATTTTGCCAGCGCGATCATTGCCTCATCGGTGCCGGACCAGCGGATCAGCCGTTTGCCGGATGCCTCACAGAATGCGAGCCCGAATTTGATGCCGGGCACCGCGGTAACCAGTGTCTCATGGATATCTTCAACAGTCTTGATGAAATGGGATTGCCCCAGAATGAAGTTGATTTCTTCAGGTTTTTCAATGGCTACGGTCAAAAGTTCCATCTGAACCTCCGCGATAAGCTTTTCTTTATTCTACCCTGTCCGGTGCTCAGTAAGAAAAAAGCTCACTGATGTGAGCTTCTTTCAAAGTTCTATTCGCCCGATGGCGGGGTTGCCGTGCGCGGGTTGTCCCAACCATAATAGGGATCCCAGGGATGGGCTTCTTCGAGCGGAGGGCATTTCAGCGTCACGGGATCCGGCATGACCCCGTCATAACAGCGACCGGGATCCCAACTGCGCTTGATGCGCACGTTGTCCGCACGCAGTTCCTTGCCGTCCGGCGCGATGACTTTGAAAACATAGTCGATAAACCAGAACGGCGGATCGATGATGTATTGCGTGGTGCTGCTGGCGAATGCCTTGGTCTGGTCAGCCGCCAGCGGTTTCAGATCGAGATCCATCAGTTTGCCGCCAAGCTCCGTGTTGTAGAAAATCGAAATTTTTGTCCCGGGCTGCACAGGCTGCTGGAACTGATAGACAAAATCACACTCCGCCATCTGGCTGATCAGCTCAACGCGGTCCTCCGCGGGCTGCATGGCAACGGCGCCGGTTGGCATGATGCCGGTTTCAGCGCGTTTATCCTGCGGGTCATAGAAATTGTTCGGGATGCACCAGGCATTGAAAGTACCCGCGGCGGGCAGGCTGGGGTTTACCGCCATGGGGGTGGCTGCCGCAACTTCGGACGGCACCGCCGTGGCCGGTTCTGGTGTGGCGGTGACCACAACCTCTACCAGTTGTGTCACGATGACGGTCTGAGCGACCGGTACGGTCACCTGTTGCGTGATGACCTCGGGCGTCTGCGGCGAGCAAGCTGCCAGCGTCATGCCGGCAGCCAAAACAATCATGAGTAGGCGGACATACGATTTGTTCATTTTCACCTCACCTGCCGAGGTATTTTACCCCCGACCTGGCGGAATGTTGAGGGCATGGCTTAAAACATCAGACTGCCCAGTATGGGCAGTCTGGTTGAATTGTCCAGTCACTAGCTGAAAACGGGCACGCGTCCGTACAAACTTTCCTTAATCTGCAAGACCTGCCGGCGCAGCCGATCGTCACGCTCCATCAGGTCGGCCACTTTATCGCAAGCGTACATCACGGTTGTGTGGTCGCGTCCGCCTAGAGCTTGCCCAATCTGGGGCAGTGAGGCGTTGACTTCCTGACGCAGCAAATACATGGCAACCTGGCGCGGCAAGGCAATCTCCTGCGTGCGTCCGCGTCCGACCAGCACATCCTTTTCAAGTCCGAAGGCGTCGGCAACGGCAGTCACGACCTGATCCGACGAAAGTGCCCGGCGCTGCGGCAGCAGGTCCGCCATGGCACTGTTGACCATGGCTGTATTCAGCGGCTGACCGATCAGGTCAGAGAATGCCAGCACACGGGTATAGGCGCCCTCGAGCTCACGAATGTTGGATTGCACCTGACGCGCAATCGCTTCCAGAATTTCCTGCGGCACATCGCGCCCTTCCGAATCGGCTTTCATCTTCAGGATCGCGATACGGGTTTCCAGGTCTGGCGGCTGGATGTCGCCGATCAAACCCCACTCAAAGCGCGAGCGCAAACGTTCTTCCAGGGTCACCAAAGCCTTGGGCGGCCGGTCAGAGGAGATCACAATCTGCTTGTTCTGGCCATGCAGCGTGTTAAAGGTGTGGAAGAACTCTTCCTGCGTTTGTTCCTTGTTGGCAATAAACTGGATGTCGTCGATCAGCAGGACGTCCGTCTGGCGGTATTTCTCGCGGAAAGCCGCGTTGGTGTGCTTTTGAATGGCAGAGATGAAGTCATTGGTAAACTCTTCGCTCGAAACGTAGAGGACATTCAAGCCCTGCTTCAGACATTGGTTGCCGATGGCGTGCAGCAGATGAGTCTTGCCCAGACCCACGCCGCCGTAGAGGAAAAGCGGGTTGTATGAGCGCGCCGGGTTTTCCCCGACTGCCAGGCTGGCAGCGTGGCTCAGCCGATTGCTGGCAGCGACGACGAAATTATCGAAGGTATAGCGCGGGTTGACGGTGCTGCTGTTACGCCAGCTCTCATCCACTGGCTCCGCGAAATGATCAAGTGATTCCGGAATCTGGGTTTCAGACTCCGCGGGGTTGACGACGAACACGATCTTGTAGGATTTTCCCAGCAAACCAGTCATCAGTCTGGTGATGGTGCTGGCGAGCCTGCTCTCCAGCCAGTCTCGGGCAAAGGCATTATGGGCCGCAATTGTCAGGGTATCTTCATCAGCAGACACAAAACGCGTGTCCTTCACCCAGGTGTTGAAGGTTGCTTTGGCCATTTGCATTTGCAGTTGCCCAACGGCTGATTGCCAGGCTTGTTCTACATTCATGTTCCGACGTTCCTCGCTTTTCCGCACAAGCGTGCTGTATATACCTGAACTGGCCTTGCGGATCATCAGGCTATTGGGTTGCTATTCGGTTCAGAGGCTGCTTCACCAGCAGCGGTGGATCATTCCCGACGTGCTGTGTATTCTAGCAAACTAACTTGAGTCGTGCAAGGAAAATCAGTCGAAATAAACTAAAAGAAAGCGCAACTTTAAGCACAGCCAATCTTAAATTAAACTTTGGGACGCGACAAACTTGAACAAATAAACTATCAGCGACAAGTGACGGAACAAATCTGATGGTCAAATTTTCAACCCCCACATATAGGGGTCTCTTTCCAGATCCAAATGGAAGCATTTATCAACCAGCATAATGTTAAATCTTTTAAAGAAATCTGTTGGCGCAAATTTTGACGCTTTTAGAACAGGCAGATGAATCTAGATGACAACGTGCCAAATAATTTCGTGTATCTAAGTCTGTTTTCACTGGATGATTGCGTATATTCTTCAAAATTATTCCATTTTTACGCATTTTTTCACGTTTTTCTCCTATGTCATATTTTTCAAATAAATCTAAATAATGCCCGTTCTGCCATTGTGGATGTTTTAACAATTCATTTTCGAGTTGGCAGCCTCGCCATACAACGTTGAGATATATGCATATACGAAACGAACCCCCATATATGGGAGTTCGTTGCACAGTACTAAATTTGGTTACTAAGGGATGTTGCGGGTCGTATGCCAATTGTAATCCGAGACGATCCGTTCGTATTCCTGTGACATCAGCGGCGATGAGAAGAGGAAGTCCGCGGTTGCCCGGTCGGTCGCGACGGGAATATTCCACAACACCGCCAGCCGCAGCAGCGCCTTGATGTCGGGGTCATGCGGCTGTTGCTCGAGCGGATCCCAGAAGAAAATCAGGACGTCGATCTCATTTTCTGCGATGCGCGCGCCGATCTGCTGGTCGCCGCCCAGCGGGCCGCTCAACATTTTGATCACTTGCGTATCGAGCTCCTGCTCCAGCAGCTTGCCGGTGGTGCCAGTCGCATAGAGAACGTGCTTGCTCAGCGTGACTTTGTTAAACCGCGCCCATTCCAGCAGATCATCCTTCTTATGATCATGCGCGATCAACGCGATGCGCTTCAATGGTTCCATTTTGATTGTCTGTCTTGCCATAAATCACTCTACCTGGTAATTGTCCAGTCCTTTCAATAATAAGTTACTATCGGGGCAGAAGGCTATGCAGTACGCGGTAGGCATTCAACCCCAGTATCCTGCCGATCTCATACTCGCTGTAACCCGCGCTCAGCAGTTCGGCCGTCAGCAACGGCATACCGCTCACATCAACTGGCGTCCTGACTGAACCGTCCAGGTCACCGCCGATGGCAGCCGCCTCAATCCCAGCCAACTCTACCACATAGCGGATGGCGCGTACTGTCGCTGCCAGGGTAGTCTCCCCCACCGCCTCGGCAAACATGGTCAGACCGATCACGCCGCCGCGCGCTGCGATCGCCTTGATGTGCTCATCCGAAACGTTGCGCGGGCTGTCAAATGTCCCCTTCACCCCCGTGTGTGAGACCACGACCGGTACATCGGTCATCTCCAGCACGTCATCGATGATCTGCGGAGACGCGTGCGCCAGATCCAGCACCATGCCGCGTTCAACGGCGCGTCTGACCACATCACGCCCAAAATCCGTCAGACCGGCTTTTGAGATTCCGTGGGCGGAACCGCCGGCTTCATTATCAAAGAAATGCACCAGCCCGACCATGCGCAGACCTTCGTCATAAAGCCGGTCAAGGTTTGTAATCTTGCCCTCCAGCGCGTGCGCGCCTTCCATCGAGAGCAGCCCGCCGGTCACCTTCATGCCGGCAGCCCGTTTTTGCGCCAGCGTCTCAAGGTCGCCGGCCGTCTTCACCACAACCAGCCTGCCGCCGGACTTCTCAGCGAATTTGTGCAGCTTGCGGCACTGATAGATCGCACGTTCGGTCAGGCTGAACCAGGTCCTCGGCGGCTGCGCCTGAATGATCGACAGCAGGGTGATGTCATCCGTTGATTCCGCGCGATTGCTGACCATATTCAACCCTCGCGGCGACTTGGTGACCAGGCCGAACACCTGCAATCCCACATTGCCCTCCTCCAGCCGCGGCAGATCGATGTGGCCGAAGGAGTTGCGTACCAGCAGATCCCGCTGCCAGAGCAGCGGATCGGCGTGCAGGTCGATCATCAACTGCCGGCTATGAATCTCGGCAGCCTCGGCCGGGATAGCATAAGGAGACGGCATCTCGACCGGGTTATGCGATTTTTGTTGGTCCCTGGCGACCATCTCGAGAGCCAGCGCGAGCAGCATTTCAAGTGCGATGATGAAAAGCGCCCACTCGACACGGATTCCAATCGTTATCAGCAGAAGAAAAGCCAGAAGCCTGAGCAGCATCGCAGCCATTTTTCCCTCCTAGGATTGCCTGCTCATCACCTGTAAAACCAGCGCGCCCCAGACCGGATCAGGCGTCCAGATTGCTGTCATGTCCTGCCAGGCTGCCCGCTCCTCTGCGCCGAGGTTACGCAGCCGGTACAAATAGAAGAAGACACTGACACGGTAATTCAGATGGCAATGGACAAACGTCTTGCCGGCCTTGTTCGCGTTGAACAAGGTCTCCATCTGAAAATACTGCTCGGGCCGCGGGTTTTCCCAAACGACCGGGATGTGATGGTAACGCATGCCGAGCGACTGGACGATCGCCCGTTCGCCCAACAGGCTGCGCCCCGGTGAAAACGTTGCGATATTGATCACCTGGTCGAAACCTGCTTCTGCCAGCGAGAGAAGCTGTGCTTGAGTGGGCATTCCGCCTTGAGCGAAGTTTGGGTAAAACTGTCTGTAATTGATGATGTCCTGATAGGTCATGGCATTTATCCCCGTCCAGCGTTGTCAAATTCTATTAGCTTATAGTATAGTGGAACAACATCGAATTCACAGGAGAGCGTCATGAAATACCGCAATTTAGGCAACTCAGGGGTGAAAGTATCGGTCATCGGGCTAGGCACCAACCGGTTTGGCGGCGAGAAGGTCAGTCAGGCAGAAGCCAACAACATCATCGCCTTCGCGCAGGATCAGGGATTGAATTTCATCGATACCGCCGATATCTACACGAAAGGCAATTCCGAACTGGCGCTAGGCATCGCGCTCAAGAACCGCTGGGACAAATTCGTCCTGGCGACCAAGTTTATGGTCGCCACGGGTGATGGCCCCAACGACAAGGGTGCGTCACGCTACCACATGCAGAACGCCGTTGAAGCATCACTGCGCCGGCTGCAGACTGACCACATCGACCTGTATTACGTCCATTCCTGGGACCCCACGACGCCGATCGAAGAAACCCAGCGGGCACTGGATGACCTGGTGCGTGCCGGCAAGATCCGCTATGTCGGCGCCTCCAATTTCAGCTCCTGGCAACTCGCTCGCGCCAACCTGCTGGCTGAGTTCAAGGACTGGACCCCTTTCATCGCGCTGCAAAACGAATATCACATGTTCGAGCGCCGTGATGAGCCTGAAGTGCTGCCTTACTGCCTCGAGCACAAGGTCGGCTACATCCCCTACTTCCCGCTGGCTGGCGGCTTCCTGACCGGCAAGTATCAACGCGGCAAACCCGCGCCTGTGGGTTCGCGCGGCGAGAGCAGTGACTATGTAAAAGCCTACATGACCGACGCCAATTACGACAAGCTGGACAAGCTGCAGACGTTTGCTAAAGAGCGCGGACATGAGATCAATGAGCTGGCGCAGTCCTGGCTGCTCAGCAAACCGCAGGTCAGCTCGGTTATCACCGGCGCCACCAAGCTCGTGCAGTTGCAGGCCAATATCACGGCTGCCGAGTGGGAACTCAACGAAGAAGACGTGAAGGTTGTTGAAGAAATCCTGAAAGGCTAGACTTGCTTGGTATGCACAAAAATCCGGGGCGTTCTTACCCCGGATTTTTCTTTATCAGGTCCCGGCTGATCATGCGGTCGAGTTTGCCCATCGGGTAAGCGCCAAGCTCGGCGAGCGGCACCCAGCGCAGCTCGCTGGCTTCCCGTGCCACAGGCTGGATATCCGCAGCCGCGCTGACGAGAAACGCGTGCAGCGTGACTTTGAAGTGGGTATACGCATGGCGGTAAACGCCGAGTAACGCGCCAGCCTCCACCGGCATGGAGAGTTCCTCCAGCCATTCGCGCCTCAGGCAAGCCTGCAGGGTCTCGCCGCTTTCAATCTTCCCACCAGGATATTCCCACATACCGCCCAGCAATCCGTGTGAGGGTCTGCGAGCCAGCAAGACGCTATCATCGCGCAGCCAGACGCCCGCGGCGACGGTGTAATGCGGCACCTCCGTTTTGGCGGCAACCACCGGCAGTTCGTTCTGCCTGCCGCTTTCAAACGCCGCGCACCCACCCTGCACCGGACACAGCATGCAGAGCGGTTTGGCCGGCAGACAAACACCCGCGCCGAGATCCATCAACGCCTGGTTATAATCACCCGCCTGGCCGGCAGGCAGGTTCTCATCGGCTAAAGCCTTCAGTTTTTTCTCGCCCATCGGGCTGTTCAAAGGTTCTGTGACCGCAAACCAGCGCGCGTAAACGCGCTTGATATTACCGTCCAGCGCGGCAATGTCTTTGCCGAATGCGATCGAGAGAATGGCGGCGGCTGTATAGGCGCCAATGCCCGGCAGGCTCATCAGCCCTTTGACTGTTTGCGGGAATCGCCCGCCAAAGTCTTTCACCAACAGTCTGGCAGCTTTTAGCATGTTGCGCGCGCGGCTGTAATAGCCCAGCCCTTCCCATACCTTCAGCACCTCCTGCTCCTCAGCCTGCGAAAGCGCAAGCAGGCTTGGGAAGCGGTTCATCCAGGCGTCATAATACGGCTTGACGGTTTCGACCTGCGTCTGTTGCAGCATGATCTCGGAGACCCAGATGGCATAGGGGTCCTGCGAACCGCGCCACGGCAAAGCGCGCTTGTTGAGGTCATACCAGGTCAACAAGCGCTGCTGTGGAAATTGTTTCATGGTCTAAAACTGGAATCCGCCGGTGCTGCGTACGATCTTGAACGAGAAGTTGAGGACGTAATCGTTCAGCTTGTTCTGCAAACTGTCCCAGTCGGTTGAGGTCATGATGCGTTTGGCATTTTCGAAGTCGCCCGCGTTCGCACCAACCAGTATCTGCGGCTGGGCGCCGAATGCTGTCGCCCAGGCATCGGTCAGTTCCAGACCGAGTGCCTGCGCGCCCGGCAGGAACTCACGCACAATGAACTCGAAATACTCCTGTTCACGTTCGGGCATGATGTCCCAGCTCATTAAAACTTTAACGCTCACGTCCTATTGGTCCTTATCAGCAACTCAGCACTACTACCTGGGTATCTTCAGGCAGCGAACTGTTTGAGCTCACTTTAAATGAAGTCTGCGGTTCGACGGAGGTAACACCCATCTCCTTGAGGAATTTCTCCAGGCCGTCGAGTTCCTGTTTGGTGCCGGGCAGCGCGTAATGCATGGGGATGACGATGCGCGGCTCGATGATGTTGATTACTTCAGCCGCTTTGGCAGCGTTCAGCGCACGCCCATCCCCGACTGGAACCAGCGCGATGCCGGGATTCCCGAGACCCTCAACCTCCGCGCGGGTCGGCACATTGGTGACGGCGCCGAGATGCGCCACCAGGATGCCATTGAAATCGATCATGAACATCAGATTTCGGAAGGCAGCGGGTTCGTGACTGCCATGGTGACCGGTACGGACCGAGGTCACGAAAACATTGCCAATCTCATACTCACCCGGGCTGGAGATCACGTAGGGGTCTCCTTTGACCGCCTGCGCGGCGTTATGCGCGGGATGATCATTGCTGATTGTCAGGATATCGGCTTTGAGCTTCAGAGGCTCCAGCCCAACCTTCGCGCTGTCGTAAGGGTCAGTCACCACGGTCGCATAACCGCGCTCCGTCAATCTGAAACATGAGTAACCATACCAGGTTATTTCCACTGTACCCTCCGATAGTCGTTGTCTTTGAATTATAACAAAGTCGACCAGCGAAACATGACAACCAGCGCCGTCGGGACTATACTCATTGGAAATAAACGCTGTATTTGACGTGAGGAGGCATCGGCCATGTTCAGAAAAATGCGTAGAGACAAACAATTGCTAGCTCCGGAAGAGACCATTGAAATTCTGAAGGCTTGCACATCGGGCGTGCTGGCTGTTCATGGCGACAATGGCTACCCCTACGCCGTGCCTGTCAGCCATGTCTATGATCAGGGAAACCTTTATTTCCACTCCGCGAAAGATGGGCATAAACTGGACAGCATCGTCAAGGATGAAAAGGTTTCGTTTTGCGTCATCCAGAAGGATGAGGTCATCCCGGAGACATTCACGACCCATTTCCGCAGTGTGATCGTCTTCGGCAGAGCACGGGTTCTGACCGACGCCGACGAGCGCATGCACGCGATGCGGGTGATTTCAGCTAAATTCTCGCCGCAATACCCTGCCGAGGGTCAGGCGGAGATCGAGCGCTCCTGGGACCGGTTCAACGTCATCGAGGTCAGGATCGATCACATGACCGGCAAAGAGGCGATCGAGCTGGTCAGGCTGCGGAGCGCCTAAGCATTTCCACGGCGGATCTTACCGTTTGGCTGCATTTATGCATCAGGAAAGCTCGTCAGATAATGGTTCAAGAATCGATAACCAGGTGATTCTTGGTGTATAATTTTCATCCCTGTGAGCATGGCGGTTATTGAATCCTGAACCTTGCGATTCAAATGGGCATTTGGTATAATTCGACGCGCTCTGATACTCTCGGGCACAGAAACTTAACAACCGAGGAACATTGCGCCGACGTAGCTCAAACGGCAGAGCAACCGCCTTGTAAGTGGTAGGTTATGGGTTCAATTCCCATCGTCGGCTTGGTTGCATGCTGGCGAGCGCGATTGTCGCAAGAACAATCTCGCTTGCGAGCTGGCAACAGCTCCGTACGGGCGGTTACCCAAGTGGCCAAAGGGACCTGACTGTAAATCAGCTGGCAAAATGCCTTCAGAGGTTCGAATCCTTTACCGCCCACAAGCTACGCCACCTTACCAGTGGCGTAGTTTCAGCACAGCAAGCCCTCATAGCTCAGTAGGTAGAGCACGTTCTTGGTAAGAACGGGGTCATGGGTTCAAATCCCATTGAGGGCTCATGCTGCTACGTAATTTTTTAGTTTAAGGATAAAACGTTTAAGGAGACAGAAAAAATGGCGAAGCAGAAATTTGAAAGAAACAAACCGCATCTGAACGTTGGCACCATGGGACACATTGACCATGGAAAGACGACATTGACCGCAGCGATCACCAAGTACTGCAGCTTCCTGGGAGAAGCAGAGTACCGGCACTATGATCAGATTGACAACGCGCCGGAAGAGAAAGCGCGCGGTATCACGATCAACATTACGCATGTTGAATATCAGACGCACAACCGCCACTACGCGCATGTTGACATGCCCGGTCACCGTGACTACATCAAGAACATGATCACTGGTGCCGCGCAGGTTGATGGCGCCATTCTGGTCGTTGCCGCTCCTGATGGTCCGATGCCCCAGACCAAAGAACACGTTCTGCTCGCCCACCAGGTAGAAGTGCCCAGCATCGTCGTCTTCCTGAACAAGGTTGACCAGATGAACGATCCCGAACTGCTGGAACTGGTTGAACTGGAACTGCGTGAAATGCTGACCGCCAACGGCTACCCTGGCGATGACACCCCGATCGTGCGCGGCAGCGCCCTCAAGGCACTGGAAAGCACCTCGACCGATCCTGACGCACCGGAATACGCGCCGATCAAGGAACTGCTGGACGTCGTTGACACCTACATTCCTGAGCCTGTCCGCGCCATTGACATGCCCTTCATGATGCGCGTTGAAGACGTCTTCTCGATCAAGGGTCGCGGTACCGTGGTGACCGGTCGTGTGGAACGCGGTTCAGTCAAGACCAGTGATCCGGTTGAGATTGTCGGTCTGCGCGAGAAAGCCATGAGCTCGGTCGTGACCGGTGTTGAAATGTTCCACAAGACCCTCGACAGCGGTATGGCTGGCGACAATCTGGGTCTGTTGCTGCGCGGTATTGAGCGTGATGATGTGGAACGCGGTATGGTGATTGCCAAACCCGGTTCAATCAAACCGCACACCAAGTTCAACGCTGAAGTGTACGTTCTGAAGAAGGACGAAGGCGGCCGTCACAAACCGTTCTTCCCCGGCTATCGTCCGCAGTTCTACATCCAGACCATGGATGTGACCGGCAGCATCAAACTGCCCGAAGGTGTCGAGATGGTCATGCCCGGTGACAATGTCAACATGGAAGTCGAGCTGATCGTTCCCGTCGCCCTGGAGCAGGGTTCCAAGTTTGCCATCCGCGAAGGCGGTCTGACCGTCGGCGCTGGTGTCATCACCAAAATTATCGCGTAAGAAGGAGCGTCAACCAGCCGTTGACGAGGAAATAAGATGGCCTCAAAGAAAGATATCCGTCCAGTCATTACCTTCGCCTGCACTGAGTGCAAAGAGCGAAACTATACCTCCGAGAAAAATCGTCGTAATGACCCCGGACGTATGGAATTGAACAAGTTCTGCCCCCGCTGCCGCAAACACACGCTGCACAGGGAGAGCAAGTAGGTTGCAACTGCAGGCAGAGTTCATCTGCCTGCAGATATGTAGGTGAGTAGCTCAATTGGCAGAGCACCGGTCTCCAAAACCGGGGGTTGTGGGTTCAACTCCTGCCTCACCTGTGGTATAACGAGCAAACGCCGTCATCAAGGCGGCGTTTTGAGCCCGAAAAAGGAGCACGACAATGGCTGAAAAAGATGAGAAAAAAGAGCAAAAGCCCAACCGCGTCACCCGCTGGTGGCGTGAGACCATTGGTGAATTGCGCAAAGTGACCTGGCCGACCCCCAAAGAAGCCTGGCGGCTGACCAAACTGGTGTTGATCGTCATGGCTGGCATGTCCGTCATGCTGGGCATTTTCGATTTCATCTTTTCCACACTTATCTCGCTGCTCTACAGAACATAAGGCTTGGCAGAGGATTTTATAATGACCGAAGAACCGATGAAAGGAGAAGCCATGGAAGAACAGGATGCCCAAGAAAACATGCCCCTGGCACCCGAGCCTGTCCAGGCTGAACCGAAACCTGCCAAACCCGTCCAGCCGCTATCGGAAGAAGCCCTGGCAGCCAATATCCCCGCCTCAGCAGATGCCGGCGAGCGCAATTGGTATGTCATTCACTGCTATTCCGGCTACGAGAACAAAGTCCGCCACAATCTCGAGCAGCGTATCGAGACTATGGGTGTGAAAGACAAGATCTTCGATGTCGTCATCCCGACCCAGGAAGAGATCGAAGTCCGTGACGGCAAGCGCAAGAAGGTCGAGCGCCACGTCTTCCCCGGTTATGTGCTGGTCAACATGATCCTGACTGAGGAATCATGGTTTGTCGTGCGCAACACCCCCGGTGTTACTGGTTTCGTCGGCATGGGCAACGAGCCCACCCCGCTGCGCCCCGAAGAGGTCAACTCGATCATCAAGCGCATGGAAGCCGAGACCCCGCACATCAAGGTTTCGTTCAAGACCGGCGAACGCGTCCGCATTATCGACGGACCTTTCAATGACTTCCGCGGTACCGTGGCGGATATCGACGCCGAGCGCACCAAAGTTCGTGTAATGGTCAACTTCTTCGGACGTGAAACGCCCGTTGAACTTGACTTTTTGCAGGTAGAAAAATCGTAAATTGCCAGTAGATCTGGCGCATTCAGTGGGAGGCGGTTTTTTGAGGCCGCCGCTACCACCACCAAGGAGTGAAAATGGCAAAGAAACTCAAAGCAATTGTAAGACTTCAGATCCCGGCCGGTAAAGCGAACCCGGCACCCCCCATCGGTCCGGCACTGGCTGGTCATGGTATCAACATCATGGCGTTCTGCAAGGAATATAACGCGCGAACGCAGAGCAAGATGGGCGATATCATCCCCGCCGACATCACCATCTATACCGATGGCTCCTTCACTTTTGTCCTCAAGTCGCCGCCCGCCGGTGTTCTGCTGCGCAAGGCAGCCGGCATTGAAAAGGGTTCAGGCGTGCCCAACCGTGAAAAGGTTGGCAAGGTCACTAAATCTCAAATCCGCGAGATCGCCGAGACCAAGATGAAAGACATGAACTCCTTCGATATCGAAAGCGCCATGAAGCAGATCGAAGGCACCGCCCGCAACATGGGCCTGACGGTAGAAGATAAGTAGAGTATGTGGGAGGGTGGCATCGTTCCGCCCGTTCGCACCACCAAGGAGATAAAATGCCTAAGCACGGAAAGCAATACAATGAAGTAGCCAAGAAAGTTGATCGTACCAAGAATTACACCCCGCAGGAAGCGCTCGACCTGATCAAGGATCTGAGCTTCACCAAGTTTGACTCAACGGTTGAAGTTCACCTGCGCACCGGCCTGGACCCCCGTCAGGCTGACCAGCAGATCCGCGACGTCGTCGTGCTGCCCCACGGTCTCGGTAAGACCGTGCGCGTCCTGGTCTTCGCCCAGGGTGACGGCGCCGTGAAGGCGCAGGAAGCCGGCGCTGACATCGTTGCCGATACCGACGAGTGGATCAACAAGATCCAGGCTGGCTTCACCGATTTCGATGTCGCCATTGCCACCCCGGATATGATGGGCAAAGCCGGTAAACTGGGCCGTGTGCTTGGTCCTCGCGGTTTGATGCCGAACCCCAAAGCTGGTACTGTCGTCCCCGCCGAGCACCTTGAGCGCGTCGTTCAGGAAGCCAAAGCCGGTCGTGTCGAATTCAGGCTGGACAAATCTGCCAACCTGCATGTACCCATCGGCAAGGTCTCTTTTGGCACCGAGAAATTGTTCGCCAACATGGCAGCCCTGATGGATGCCGTCCGCAAAGCCAAACCCTCAGGCGCCAAAGGTTCATTCATCAAACGTGTTACTGTCACCGCCACCATGAGCCCAGGCGTCAAAGTTGATGCCTATCAGGCGCAGAACATGATTGTGGAATAATGAGGTATAATCGCTAAGTTAGTCTTTGCTTAAAAACTTCACCCAAGAAAGCCGGTGCCGTAAGGCTTAATATCCTGCCCAGGTGAGGACCGAAACGTAAACAGTACACCTTTTCGGGTCAACGTTAAAGTCTTTGCCGGTCGGAAGAAACCAGGCGAAGACTTTATTTTTGACGAAAGGAGGAAAACACATTGGCCTTTACCAAGAAAGTCAAAGAAAACATGCTCGACTCGTACGAGAAGTGGCTGAGCGAGAATGAAGGCGTCTTCTTTGCCGAATACAGCAAGTTCACCATGAAAGATATGGATGCCATGCGCGCGAAAGTGCGTGAAACTGGCGGCAATATTCATGTTGCCAAGAACACCCTGCTGGAACGCGCGCTGAAGAACAAGAACATGAAGACTGAAGGCGACCTGGTCGGCACGACAATGCTGGGTTACATCCCGAACGACGCGCCCGCGCTCGCCAAAATCTTCTCTGACGCCAGTAAAGCGGAAAATTTCAAGATCAAATGGGGCTATCTGGATGGTGCGTTCATCAACGAGAAAGCTATCAAGAATTTAGCCGATCTGCCTCCGCTGCCGGTCATGCGTGCCACCTTGCTGGGGGTGCTCAACGCGCCTGCCTCCAAACTGGTACGTACGATCAATGAACCTGCCCGGTCATTGGCTGGGGTATTCAAGGCTTTTTCTGAGAAAGAAACTGCCGCCGCGTAACGATCAACTGGTCTGAAGTGATCAGACAAAATTTGAAATGCCTAAGATTTAAGGAGAAAATAAAATGGCAGAGCTCGATAAACTCGTTGAAGAACTAAGCAAACTTACCGTCCTGGAAGCTGCTGAACTGGTCAAAGCCCTCGAAGAGAAGTGGGGCGTTTCCGCCGCCGCTCCTGTCGCCGCAGTCGCCGCCGGCCCCGCTGCCGCCGCCGCTGAACCCGTGGAAGAAAAGACCGAGTTCGATGTCATCCTCAAGGATGCCGGCCCCAAGAAGATCGAGACCATCAAGGTCATCCGCCAGCTCACTAACCTGGGCCTGGTCGAAGCCAAGACCATGGCCGAGACCGCTGGTGTCAAAGTTCTAGCTGAAGTTGGCAAGGATGTTGCCGCTGACGCGAAAGCAAAACTGGAAGCAGCCGGCGCTGTCGTCGAAGTTGCCTAGTCTTGTAATGAGATAAAAAAAATCGGCTCTCATAAGAGCCGATTTTTTGTTATTAAGCGTTATTACGCTGCAACAGTCTTGATCTGCCGGATGACCATGACGACCTTGCCCATCACCCGCACCTGGTTGGGGTTGGCAACATAAATGGGCTGCATGGTCGGGTTTGCCGGCTGCAGGCGAATGCGGTCCTTTTCCTTGTAGAAATACTTGAGCGTGGTTTCGTCTGACTCGTCCAGCCAGACGGCGACCATTTCACCGTTGTCTGCCTGCTGGGCGCGTTTCATGATGACGATATCGCCGTCATTGACCATGGCGTCGATCATCGACTCGCCCTGGACTTCCAGCGCGAACAGTTCGCTGATCTTTTCCTTTTGCGGCAGCAGGCTGCGGGCTATTTCGACGCTGCTCTCAGGGTCGAAGTAAGCCAGGTCAGAAGCCGGCATGGGAATTGGCGCGGAGGCGACGATACGTCCGGTCAGCGGGATGCTGATAAGCTGCTCGATGGCTTTGCCGGCGCTGGTGAGCGCCTTGCCGATCGTCTGACCAAGCATCTCTACCGGCGCGAGCAGGCGGATGCTGCGTGAGGTATGGTTGTCACGGGAGATATAGCCCATCTCCTCGAGCTGGCGCAGGTAATAATCGACCAGGGAGGTGGAGCTGACGCCGATGTTCTCACCAATCTGGCGGATAGTTGGCGGGTAACCATTCTCTTCCTGGAAGTCGACAAGGAATTCCATTATTTTCTTGTGTCGTTCACCCATGCCAGTCCGTTTGCGGGCCATAGCAACTCCTTTACTCGCTAATACTTGAACCTTTGTACTACAAACAATAATACACGAACAAATGTTCAGTGTCAAGAGGGTTCACGGGTTGGATTCCCCATTTATTGGGATGGGTCATCAGCGCAACGCACCAGAAGCGGCGGCATACGCTGGTTCATCCTCACACGCTGCCATTACCTACCGAAAAAAAGAGCGCGGATTTTTCCGCGCTCTTTGATATTCAAAATAGACGCCCTACTTTCCTACGCCCACGTACCTGAAACCAAGCTTTTCCATCTCGGCTTTGGAAAGGAAATTGCGCCCGTCCACCACCAGACGCACCTGCCCGCGGATCTCACCCCAAGGCAGAGTGCGATATTCTGGCCAATGGGTCACCAGCACCAGCGCGTCCGCGCCGTCTATGGCTTCGTTCACGTCATCCAGGTATTCAACACCGAGATCCGGGTATTGCGCGCGCGCGTTATCCAGCGCCACCGGGTCATGGGCTCTCACCTTGGCACCGCGCTGAATCAAATTCTTCGCGATATCCAGCGCCGGCGCGTCACGAAGGTCATCGGTATCAGGTTTGAATGCAAAACCAAGCAGCGTGATCGTACGCCCCTTGAGGATCTTCAGCTCATTCTGCAGACGCTCCACCACCCATTCGCGCTGGCGGTAGTTGACCTGCCGGGCCGCCTCGACGATCGGCATCTCAACAGCATACTCACCCGCCGTGGAGATGATGGCTGCGGTATCTTTGCCGAAACAGCTTCCGCCCCAGCCAATGCCCGCTTCCAGGAAGCGTGGGCCGATGCGCGTGTCCAGTCCAATACCGCGTGCGATCTGAGAGATGTCCGCGCCGACTTTCGACGCCAGCGCGCCGATTTCGTTGATGTAGCTGATCTTGACCGCCAGAAAAGCGTTGGCGGCATATTTGATCAGTTCGGCTGATGCCAGGTCGCAGGTGACCAGCGGTACAGCCGCGCGCCCCTCAGGCCGCGGCAGGTATTCCGGCGCGGGGAAATCCTGATTGAGGATCGGCCGGTAAAGGTTGGTGAGCACGTCGATCGCCCGCGGATCTTCCGCGCCGACGACGATCCGGTCCGGGTAGAGGGTGTCGAACAAGGCAGAGCCCTGGCGCAGGAATTCCGGGTTGGATGCCATGGCGAAATTGTTCTGCGGCTTGCTGCCGTTACTGGCCTTATAGGCATCCGTCACCAGTGAGCTGACCCAGTTACCGCTGCCGATCGGCACCGTTGACTTGTTGACGATCACTGTAAATCCATGTCCGAGCCGGCTGCCAATTTCCTGCGCGACCTGGCGAACGTAGCTCAGATTTGGGCTGCCATCCGGCAGCGAGGGCGTGCCGACGCTGATGAACACCACGTCACAAGCCGGGATATGCGCTGCATCATAATCGCTGGTGAACGATAGATTCTTCCTGGCGGCTGCCAGCATCTTATCCAGCTGCGGTTCATAGATTGGCAATTTGCCTTCATTCAAAATGTCAATTTTTTTCTGGTCGACATCCAGGCAAGTCACATGATGCCCGAGATATGCTAACGCGACGCCAGTATTTAACCCAACATAACCAGTCCCCACAACAAGCACGTTCATAGTCACTCCATCGGGTGAGATGATGAGCCCGCAAGGTTAAACGGGCGAAAGTACTACAAAATACTCACTGATTATACCTTGTGAAAAGCGCTTGACGGCAGAAAGAATTATGCTATACTCCTGTAGAGTATTTTCCGAGGTGATGAGTCAAGATGCCCTTATATGAATATCGATGCAAAAACTGTGGTAACGATTTTGAAAAGCTGGTTTCTTTCTCTCAGGCATCCACGATGCCGGAATGCCCCGGCTGCCATGGGGTAGATACCGAGAAAAAGGTCTCACAAATTTCCAGTTTTGCCAGCGCTGGTTATAGTTCAGGCGGCGCCAGTTCATGTGGCGGCAGCGGCGGCTTCACTTGAGCATAAGCGCAGGGGCTGCGTCGCAGCCCAGCCGAAAGGATAAAGTAGGTACAGTGGACAATCAAAAAAAGATGATACTCGCCCGGCTGAAACGGATCGAGGGACAGGTACGCGGCGTCCAGAACATGATCTCCGAGGAGCGGGACTGCCGCGATGTGATGCAACAGATGCAGGCAATCAAGTCTGCTGTACAGCAGGCTTCCGTTGAGATTCTGCGCGAACACGCGGAGACTTGTCTGAACGATGACCGCTGGGATAAATCAACCCGCGGCAAAATGCTTGATGACCTGCTGACCCTGGCAGGCAGAAATGGATGAGGTGACAGATGGCAGAAGGTAGTATCCGCTGGATTGGCGGCAAGCAATTTGTTGGGCAGGATTCGACCAGGCATTCGGTGCTGCTCTCGACACCCGATGAAAACGTCGGCATGAAACCCTCCGAGCTGCTGCTGGTGTCATTGGCTAGCTGCACGGCTGTCGATGTGGTCGAGATTCTGCAGAAGAAACGCTTCAAGCTCGAGAAACTCGAGATCAAAGCAGAGGCTGAGCAGGACCCCAATCCGCCCTGGGCTTTCAGAAAAATTCACTTGACCTATACGATCAAAGCTGACGGATTGACCGACAAGGATGCCGAACAGGCCATCGAGCTCTCGGCGAGCAAATATTGCAGCGTCGCCGCGACGATCCGTGGTGTCGCGACGATCACCACCTCACATATCCTGGAATAGCAAACGATCGCGCATACTTCAGATGCCTCGATCTTCATCGGGGCATCTGATTTTCTCATGGTAAAACTAAGGCAGATCGTCCAACTCTCCGGAGGACAGCATGAAGCACACCATTTTGAGCAGCGAAATGATTTACAGGGGACGCGCCTTCAACGTCGCTTCCGTCCAGATCCAGATGCCGGACAAGCGCATCAGCAAGTATGATCTCGTCCAGCACAAGGACGCGGTGACCATCCTGCCGGTTGACGAGGATGGCAATATCTGGTTTGTCGAACAGTACCGCCTCGGTGCGCTCAAGACTTTACTTGAACTGCCCGCGGGCGTGCTGGACAGCGGCGAGGACCCCGAACCTGGCGCGATGCGTGAGCTGCGTGAAGAGATCGGAAAATCCGCCGCGAGCCTGAACCGACTGGGTGGCTTCTTCATGGCGCCTGGTTATTCCAGTGAATTTATGCATGTCTTTCTCGCCACCGGACTGATGGATGATCCGTTGCCGCAGGATACGGATGAGTTTCTGAAGATCCGCAAACTGCCTGTTTCGAAGGTGTATGAAATGGCAAGGAACGGCGGTCTCGAAGATGGCAAGACACTCTCTGCCTTGTTGATGGCAGCCCCCGTTTTACAGCCCTGATATCACTTTTTTAGGTAATATCAAGCATTTACCGCCCTTTCTTAGCCCGAAAAGACGGTAATTCATGTAAAATTTGGCAGAATATGACAGGACGCACCTGAATCTGTGACCATTATTACTAAACACCTGAGAATACCTGCGTTACACTTTTTTCTGAGTAATGAAGTGTAAACAAATCTTGCGTATCAATGAAGAACAACCCCTCGCAAGGGCTGTTTCTTTGCCAATTCATTTAACGGAGAAGAAATATGTCACGTGAATACATAACCAAAGATGCCAACGAAGCAGTGGCGCATGTCGCCTACAAACTGGATGAGGTCATTGCGATCTACCCCATCACCCCCAGCTCGACAATGGGTGAATTCGCGGATGCCTGGGCAGCCGAAAGCATGACCAACCTGTGGGGCACCGTCCCGCTGGTGATGGAAATGCAATCTGAAGGCGGCGCGGCAGGCGCGGTACACGGCGCACTGACTACCGGCTCGCTCACAACCACCTTCACAGCCTCACAAGGCTTGCTGCTGATGATCCCCAACATGTACAAGATTGCCGGCGAACTGATCTCGACAGTCTTCCATGTCTCTGCCCGCTCACTTGCGGCCGCCGCCCTCTCGATTTTCGGCGACCACTCTGATGTCATGGCAACCCGTGGAACCGGCTTCGCGCTGCTGGCTTCCAACTCGGTTCAGGAAGCCCAGGATAGTGCCCTGATCGCCCATGCGGCGACCCTGAAGAGCCGCGTGCCCTTCCTGCACTTCTTTGACGGCTTCCGCACCTCCTCAGAGGTTAATAAAATCATCAGCCTGAGCGACGAAGAAATCCGCGCCATGATTGATGAAGCAGACGTACTCGCTCATCGTGCCCGTGGCCTGACGCCCGAAAAACCCTCGATCCGCGGCACCGCCCAGAACCCAGATGTTTACTTCCAGGGCCGTGAAACCGTCAACAAATACTACGATGCCTGCCCTGAACTCGTTCAGCAGGCAATGGACAAGTTCTACGAAGTGACCGGCCGCCGCTATAACCTGTTCGACTATGCCGGCGCGGCTGACGCTGAACGCGTCATCGTGATCATGGGCTCTGGCGCTGAGACTGCTGAAGAAACCGCCAAGTACCTGGTGAATAAGGGCGAGAAAGTCGGCGTTCTGACCGTGCGCTTGTTCCGCCCCTTCTCGGTCTCACACTTCCTCAAGGTGCTGCCCAGCACTGTCAAGAGCATTGCTGTCATGGATCGCACCAAGGAACCCGGCAGCATCGGCGAGCCGCTGTACCAAGATGTGATCACTGCCGTCGCTGAGGGCAACCTCACCAGTCAGGCCAAGATCGTCGGGGGACGCTATGGTCTTTCCTCCAAGGAATTCACCCCTGCCATGGTCAAAGCGATCTTTGAGAACCTCAAAGCTGCTGACCCGAAGAATCACTTCACTGTTGGTATCACTGATGACGTCACCCATAGCAGCCTCGATTACGACCCGTCGTTCTCGATTGCCGGTGAGAAGACCGTCCGCTGCGTTTTCTTCGGTCTGGGAGCTGATGGTACCGTTGGCGCCAACAAGAACTCGATTAAGATCATCGGTGAAGAGACCAACAACAACGCTCAGGGTTACTTCGTTTATGACTCGAAGAAATCCGGCTCTCTCACCATTTCCCATCTGCGCTTCGGTCCCGATCCGATCCGCGCGCCGTATCTGATTCAGAATGGCGATGCCAACTTTGTCGCCTGCCATCAATTCAGCTTCCTGGAGCGCTATGACGTCCTGAAGTATGCCCACGAAGGCGGCGTCTTCCTGCTGAACAGCATCTACAAGCCCGAAGAGGTCTGGGATCATCTGCCGGTGGAAGTTCAGAAGGACATCATCAGCAAGAAATTGCGCTTCTACGTCATCGATGCCTACGATGTTGCCGGTAAAACCGGCATGGGCGGCAGGATCAACACCATCATGCAGACCTGTTTCTTCGCGATCAGCGGTGTGCTGCCTCGCGACGAAGCGATTGAGCAGATCAAAGCCAGCATCAAGAAGACTTACAGCAAACGCGGTGAAGCCGTGGTGAAAGCCAACTTCGACGCGGTCGATTCCACGCTGGCGAACCTGTTCCAGGTGGAAGTACCCGCGGAAGCGACCAGCAAGCTGACCCGTCATCAGGCTGTGCCCGCTGACGCACCTGAGTTCGTGCGCGACGTTCTGGGCAAGATGATCTCCTACCAGGGTGATGACCTGCCCGTTTCAGCCATGCCCTTTGACGGTACCTTCCCAAGCGGCACCACGCGCTGGGAGAAACGCAATATCGCGCTTGAGATCCCCGTCTGGGAACCTGATCTGTGTATCCAGTGCGGCAAATGCTCCTTCGTCTGCCCGCACGCGGTTATCCGTCAGAAGGTCTATGACCCTGCCCTGCTCAAGGACGCGCCCGCGACCTTCAAATCGACCGATGCCAAATTCAAGGAATTGCCTGGCATGAAGTTCACGGTCCAGGTCGCGCCGGAAGATTGCACCGGCTGCGCGCTGTGTATTGAAGCCTGCCCCGCCAAGGACAAGGTGGAACCCGGACGCAAGGCGATCAACATGGCTGACCAGCCTCCGCTGCGCGACAGCGAACGCGAGAACTGGAACTTCTTCCTCGATCTGCCTGAGGCTGATCGCACTGCCTTCGAACCGACCTCGGTCAAGAATTCACAGTTGCTGATGCCGCTGTTTGAGTTCTCGGGCGCCTGTGCCGGCTGCGGTGAAACCCCTTACCTCAAGCTGGTGTCGCAACTGTTCGGCGACCGCGCCATCATCGCCAACGCCACCGGCTGCTCCTCGATCTATGGCGGCAACCTGCCGACCACCCCGTGGTCCTTCAATAAAGAAGGCCGCGGTCCCGCCTGGTCGAACTCGCTGTTCGAAGACAACGCGGAATATGGCCTGGGCATGCGCCTGACGATCGACAAGCAATCTGAGTTTGCCAAAGAACTGTTGAAAGAATTCGCCGGCAAAGTTGGTGAAGGCCTGGTTGACGAACTGCTGGACGCGAAACAATCCACCGATGCCGAGATTGCCAAGCAGCGTGAACGCGTGACAGCTCTGAAGGATAAGCTGGCTGGCTTGAATGGCGACCCGCGCGCAACCCAACTGGCGACGCTGGCTGATAACCTGGTCCGCAAGAGCCTGTGGATCATCGGCGGTGACGGCTGGGCATACGATATTGGCTACGGCGGTCTCGATCACGTCCTGGCGACTGGCCGCGATGTCAATATTCTGGTGCTGGACACCGAAGTTTACTCAAACACCGGCGGTCAGTCCTCCAAGTCAACCCCGCGCGCCGCTGTGGCGAAATTTGCCGCCAACGGCAAGGGCCTGCCCAAGAAAGATCTGGCTCAGATTGCCATGACCTACGGTTACATCTACGTTGCCAAAGTTGCCATGGGCTACAACGACACGCATACGCTGCGTGCCTTCCTGGAAGCGGAAGCCTACCCCGGTCCTTCCCTGATCATCGCCTACTCACACTGCATCGCCCACGGTATTGACATGCGCCGCGGTCTTGAGCAGCAGAAACTGGCGGTACAGGCAGGCGCATTCCCGCTCTTCCGCTACAACCCTGCCCTGATCGATGAAGGCAAAAATCCGCTCACGCTTGACTCTAAAGCGCCTTCTATTAGAATGGAAGATTATGCATATAATGAATCAAGGTATCGCATGCTCACGCAAAGCAATGAACAGCGCGCCGAGATGCTGATGAAGGAAGCGAATGAGGATACCAGGAAGCGCTGGCAAAAATTGGAACAACTTGAAAAGCTCGACTATTCAAGCAACGATACGGCAGAATAACTAGGGAATGGAGTAGAAAATGACAGATCTATCAACAACTTACTTGGGTTTGAATCTCAGCAATCCTCTGGTCGCGGCATCATCAACGCTTAGCAAGAAGCTGGATTCTGCCAAAAAGCTGGAAGATGCCGGCGTCGGCGCCATCGTGATGTACTCGCTGTTTGAAGAGCAGATCGAGCATGATCAGAAGTTTCTGGACTTCACCCTGAACCAGGGCACCGAGTCCTTCGCCGAAGCCTTGACATACTTCCCGGATCTGAAAGAGTACAATGTCGGTCCTGAGGACTACCTGGAACTGCTCGCCTCGATCAAGAAATCGGTCAATGTGCCCGTGATCGCCAGCCTGAACGGTATGTCCTCCGGCGGCTGGACCTCCTATGCCAAGAAGATGGAACAGGCTGGCGCGGACGCGCTCGAGCTGAACATCTATTATCTGCCGACCGAGACTGAGACAACCAGCGCCGAGATCGAAGACTCCTATGTCGACCTGGTCGCGGACGTCAAAAAAGAAATCAACATCCCTCTGGCGCTCAAACTCAGCCCCTATTTCACCGCGCTGCCTTCGTTTGCCAATCGACTGGTCAAAGCCGGCGCTGATGGTCTGGTGCTCTTCAACCGCTTCTACCAGCCCGACCTGGATGTTGAAACACTGGAAGTCAAGCCCAACCTGGTGCTGAGCAACTCCAATGAGCTGCGGCTGCCGTTGCGCTGGGTCGCGATCCTCTACGGCCGCGTTCAGGCTGACCTGGCGCTGACCACCGGCGTGCATTCTGCGACCGATATGGTCAAAGCAACAATGGCCGGCGCGAATGTTTCGATGGTTGCTTCTGAGCTGCTGCTCAAAGGCCCCGAACGCGCGACTTCACTTCTGGCTGAGTTCAAGAGCTGGATGGAGACTTACGAATATGAGTCTGTTCAGCAGATGATCGGCAGCATGAGCCAGAAGAATGTAGCGGATCCCGCGGCGTTTGAGCGCGCCAATTACATGAAGACGCTCAACAGCTACAATCCCTACTACCGCTAATCGATACTGCCAGTAAATAAAAACCCAGGCGCTACTAACGCCTGGGTTTTTTGCTTATTTATTGGATTGAAGTTGTCATATTCAATATTTTTAATTGACCTGGCGGGTTATTGTTGATAATATATTGATAGTATTTTCATCCTCCAACGCAGAAGGACAAGTAAATAACAACAGGAAGGAAACCATCAGGTGCCCGCCTGCATTTTTTAATTAATCTCCCACACGGAAGCTATGTTATGGAACCAACCGATGTGATTACTGAAAGAATTAAAACCACCGATATCAGGGACTTGCTGATAGACGTAACCTCTACCCTCGTGGCAATTGAGAGTCACAGAGATGCACCTCAGCGCGAAATTCCATGCGCGCTGAAGATCGCAGAGATTCTCACAAGTTGGGGATTTGCCCCTCAAATCGTTGAGGTGCTGGACGGGCGGCCGAACGTGATTTGCAGGATGCCAGGCTCAGGAACTGGGCCGTCATTGATGTTCAATGGTCATATCGACACTGTTCCGGACAACAGCATGGCTTTCCCGGCATTCATGCCATTTTTAAGTGATGGCAAGCTGCATGGCCGAGGCACCGTAGATATGAAAGGCGCGCTGGCCTGCATGATGGTTGCGATGAAAATTCTGCGCGACCAGAAGGTCCCCCTCGCTGGCGATGTATTGTTCACGGCGGTCATTAATGAGGAGGACCGGTCAGAGGGAACCGAGTACCTGGTCAATCATGGCCCCAAAGCTGACCGTTGTGTGATTGGTGAGCCAACGTCCTTGCAGATCATGGTCGGTCATCGCGGTCTGGAATGGCTGCGCTTTGAATTCTTAGGCAAGGCTGCGCACGGCGGCACACCGGAGAAAGGCATCAATGCCATTTCGATGGCGAGCAAGTTCATTCAGGAGGTCGAGCAGACACTCATGCCGAGCCTCAAACAACGTGTGCATCCGATCATCGGACCTGCAGTGATGAACCTAGGCGTCATCAAGGGCGGCGTACAGCCAAGCACGGTCGCCGAGCGCTGTACCCTCGAGATCGACCGGCGCTGGATTCCTGCAGAACGGCTGGATCAGGTGCTGGGCGAATATCAGCAGATCATCGCCGATCTGACTGAACGACATCCGGGGTTTTCCTGCCGCATGGAGCGGATTGATACCAACATGGCGACCATGGATCACTATCCGATGGAAATCGACGTGAATGATCCACTTGTGCGCGACCTGCAGCAGGCGCTGATGCTGGTGCAGGGTCATGAGTCTGAACCAAAAGCGTTTGGCGGCTGGACTGATGCCTCGCTGATCTCCAATTTCGCGCATATCCCCTGCGCAGTATTCGGTCCTGGCGACCTTTCTCTCGCCCACTCAGCCAATGAGTGGGTAGAGGTTGATGAGTTGGTTAAGTGCACGCAAGTCTATGCCCTGCTTGCGAGCATTTTCTGCAATCATTCATTCTAAAATTAGAAGGAGCAGCGTATGAAGAAGTTCCCGCACGTCTATGTCATTCTGTTTCTCATCATCGCGTTATCCGCAGTCCTGACCTACATCATCTCGCCGAATCAATATGACCTTGCAATCGGTGCTGATGGAGAACCGACAAAACTGATCGACCCTAATACGTATCACGCGGTCGAACGTACACCGGTAGATCCCTGGCAGATGATGCTCTCCATTCCGAAAGGCATGGCGGAAGCAGCCGATATCATCTTCTTCCTGTTCATAATTGCCGGCGCGTTCGCCATCCTGCAGGGCACAGGCGCGATTGAAGCCGGTATCAAATCAGCGGCGCTGAAACTCAAGGGATTGGAGACCGCACTGATCTTCGTCCTGGTGGTCTTGTTCTCATTCGGTGGCGCCACGTTTGGTATGGCTGAGGAGGCATTGGTATTCATTCCAATGCTGATTCCACTCGCTATGGCACTCGGGTATGACTCGATGACCGGTGTCGCGCTGGCCCTGGTCGGTCCATGCGCTGGCTTCACGGGCGCCTTCATGAACCCGTTCACGCTGGCTATCGCCCAGGGCATCGTGGGTTTGCCGATCTTCTCCGGCATGGAGTACCGTGTTGTGATCTTTGTGATTACCACTCTGGTCGCCTTCTTCTTTATCAACGCTTACGCTAAAAAGGTCAAGAAGAATCCCGAACTCAGCGTCGTTTACGAAGTGGACAAAAATCGTGAAAAACTGACGTTGGATGATCATAAAGGCCTGTCGGGCAGGCAAATTGCAGTCCTGATCCTCTTGTTGCTCACCTTCGTGCTTCTTATTTACGGTGTGAACAAATGGGGTTGGTATATTCAGGAGATCGCTGCATTGTTCCTGAGCATGGGTTTGATCGCGGGTATCATCGCCGGCATGAACATCAACAAGATGGCTGATTTGTTCGTAGACGGCGCTGTCTCGCTGACCATGGGTGCATTAGTCGTTGGCCTGGCGCGCGCGGTGCTGGTTGTGCTGCGCTCTGGCTCCATCCTGCACACGATCGTCCATGCCATGGCAGCCGTCGTTCAGGGCTTGCCGCCGGCGCTGTCAGCAATAGGCATGTACATTGTCCAGCTTATCATCTCCGTCCTCATCCCGTCGGGCTCCGGTATGGCAACGGTGACAATGCCAATCATGGGGCCTCTGGCGACCCTGCTCGGCATGACCCAGCAGACAGCAGTGCTGATCTACCAATTCGCCGATGGCTTCACCAACATTATCATCCCGACCTCGGGCTTCCTGCTGGCGGCGCTCGCGCTGGGCAAGATTCCCTATGAGAAGTGGGTCAAATGGTACACCCCGCTCTTCCTCATCATGTTGGCATTGGGTGGTATGTTTATCATCATTGCACAGATCATCGCCTTCGGACCATTCTAATTTTCAAGGTGATTTATCATATGTAACTAACAAATGGGAGGACAGTCGCCTGATATTTCACCAGGTGCTGTCCTCCAATGAAAAGTTAGATTGGAGTAAACCATGTTATCGCCTGAGCACCAGCAGATTAACGATTTTATTGACGAACAACGGGATACCCTGCTGCATGTTTCACATGAGATACACGCTCACCCTGAGCTTGGCTATCAGGAATATTATGCTGCCGAACTACTGACGAAAACTTTAAAAGATTTCGGCTTCGAGGTTACGACTGAATTTGTGGATATTCCTACTGCCTTTATCGCCAGAAAAGCCGGTAAGGGCAGCAAGCCAAGAATCGCATTTCTAGCCGAATATGATGCCCTGCCGGATGTAGGTCATGCCTGCGGGCACAATATTATATCGACAACTTCCGTGACCGCCGGCATCGGGTTGGCTTCGGTTCTCAGCGATTACGCTGGTGAGGTGTGTGTTATTGGTACACCAGCCGAAGAGACGGATGGCGCCAAAGTCGTCATGGTGCGAAAAGGCGTCTTTGCCGATTTTGATGCTGCGTTGATGATCCACCCCTACACGGACAATTATTACCTGACTGAAGCCCTGGCATTAGATCCCTTGCAAGTGAATTTTCATGGAAAACCTGCGCATGCCGCAGCCTCACCCTGGCTCGGGATTAACGCGCTGGATGCAACGATTTTGCACTACAACAGCCTGAACGCGTTAAGGCAGCAACTGAGACCGGATGTACGGATCCACGGTGTCATCACCAAAGGAGGAGCTGCCGCGAATATTATCCCTGACGAAACTTCAGCCAACTTTTATATTCGCGCTGCTGACCGTACCTACCTCAATGAAGTCGTCTTCAAGTTCAAGGAGTGCGCCTACGCGGCAGCGCGTGCAACCGGCACAACTGTTGATATGTTTGCCTACGAAAACAGTTTTGACGACATGTTCAACAATGAACCGATGGCATTACGATTCAGAGATCATATGTTGGCTTTAGGGTCGGGTCCGTTCAAACGTGCGCCGGATACATTCGGTTCGATCGATATGGGCGATGTCTCACAGGTCCTGCCTGCCATTCACGCGCTGGTCAAAGTGACTGACGATTCAAGCCTCAGCCTGCATACCAGGGAGTTTCAGCAGGCAGCGTGTTCACCGATGGCAGATGAGGCAATATTGCGAGCCGGCAAGGCATTGGCCTTCACTGGATTTGATTTGATTTCCAACCCGGACTTTCTGGCGCAAGCGAAGGCAGCCTTTGCATCACGTTCCAGTTAATATAATTACCGTCCTCTGCTCCAGTTTAGTTAATAGGAGGCGGAAGTGAGGGGTCCAGCCCGTGCCGGCTGAAGAATTCCCTGATGTCTGCAGCCTTCTCGTCAATAGCATAACGTTGCAGCAGAATATAACTATCGTTACGGTAGACTTCCTGGAACGACTTCCAGATCTCATCTGATTCACCAGGTGACGCAAAGATGAGAGAAAGGCGCATCGCGTCATCGCTCGCGGGAATGATAATGTAATCAAATATCCCGTCAGGCAGGTCTGTGTAACCAAAGTCGTAATAATTGAAGCGGTTAGACAGCCATTGTTTCGATGAATAAGGTGGCACACCGACCACTCTATCCGGGTCTATCAACTTCTTAACCTCATCAAGGTCATTTGTGACCACCTGAACCCTGCGCCGTTTGTCAAAATTTTTATACAACAGCCATTGGTACTGAGGCACGTCGACCACGGCGAAACACAGCATTGATGCTAGGATGAACCCAAGACCAAATACATACGCGAGCTTTGGCTTGGTCCGGTACACTTCAGCCAGTTGCAATAATACGGCAGCAACTACCATCGTCACACCCGGTATGTTGTGCCAAGTATACAAGTCGGGGTCAAAGGTAACGAGACTGATCAGTAACTTGGCGATACCCGTGAGAAACAAGGCAATGATGAAAGCATTGCTTCGCTTCACCATTGCGGAAAATGCCGCAAAAAAAGCGCTGCTGCTTGTAATGAATATCCAGAACCAGTCCAGGATTTGCAGTCCGGGTTTTTGGTCCAGAAATAGTCCTATAAATCCAGCGCCTTTCAGAAAACCCAGAAAACCCAGGATTAACTTGGCGTTCGTGCGATTATATGGTGTACGGAACCATTCGATAAACTGAAAGTCAAACACTAAAAGAACTACCATTGCGGTAGCTATTATAGCGAAACGCTTGCTCCGCTTGCTGATTGCGACGATGGCAAAATAGATGATTGCCAGAATCACCATTTCTTCTTTGAGCGATAAGAATAGGATCAGCGTGATCGCCAGCATTACCTGCACGAGCCTGCGCCATTTCCTAGCCAAGTTGGAATCATCGAGCATTAGGTAAAAGCAGGTAACGGCGACGAGCAAAAAACCAGCCAGCGTATCCGGGTGCATGCCCCAAACATCTTCCAAAAGCCCCTGGAGGATGTAAGTAAAACCAATCAAATATACAACGCTGAGTGTAAACCCAAAAAAACAGGATGTCCGGCGAGTAACAAAATAGAAGAAGACAAGCGAAGATAAATAATGCGCGATTGCTGCCAGACTGAGCAACAGGTAGATCATCCGCGAGCCGAGGATGTACTTCAGTGGGGCGAGGAGGAGAACAAACAGATAAGCATGGTCCCCAAAGGTGTTGCCATACTCAAAATCCAGTCCAATGTGACCTTTGGCTGTTTCCGTGATGGCGGTGTTGAAAGAAAATAGATCGTACTCATAGCGCCAATTGCGAAAGGTATCAAATTTCAGGTAGACGAGACTAATGAACACACCACTTGCCAACGCAATAAAGAGGATTGGCAGGATGATCGAGGCTAACCGACCTTTGGAACCCTTTGAGTGTGGTGCAGACTTGTCCATTGTCACGGTACTATTCAGTGTACAATTTTCTCAAACCCCTTGACCCGTCAAAAACCCATAATCTCACGAATATGAGTGGCATTTTCCTTGCTGGTCAGTTTTTCCAGTAACTTCAATGCAACGTCAATCGCAGTACCCGGGTTGCAACTGGTAATGACGTGATCATCCTCAACCACTTTCTCCGGGGTAATTATCGCACCGAATTGCGATAATGCCTGTGGTCGGGCCGGGTTGAGCTGGTACGTCGTTGCCCGTTTCCCGTCCAGAATGCCGCTCCTGGCGACCGGTAAGGCTCCCACACAGATACTCGCAATTGGCTTGCCTTGCTCGTGAAAGTCGCGAATCAATGTCAGGAAATCTGCGGAATAGGCGTCTGTGTAGAAGCCAAATTCTTCAAATCCGCCCGGGATCGCCAAAGCTTCGAAGTCGGCTGCGGACACCTGATCGAGGGTAAAATCCACCACAATCCGCTGATTAAAACTCGATCGCACATCACGTGTTAATCCAACAGTGTAGAGCTGGGTAGACTTATCGCCATCTACTAAATTCCAACCGAAGACGTCGATGAATGCGGCGGCTTCATAAATCTCAAAGCCATTGGCGAGTAATAATAAGACTTTTTTCATTAGGTTCCTTCAACACCTACTTTGGCCACGGTGGCAGATCTTGGGGGACATCGTATCTGGCAAAATATGCCCGTGTTTCGAGATCACGCTGAGAAAAGGCCGTACGTTGATAGAGAACAAAATTATCGTTACGGTCTTTTTCAGCGAAGTTCTCAGGGATGTCCTTCTCTGTAAATGGCACTTCAGCCAGTCTCCAGAATTTCTCCGCCTCACCCAAGGGCAATACAATGTAATCAGCGATCTCGAAAGGGCTGACATTTTCTCGATGCGGGTAAAAGTTATTGCGATAGTTGATCCATGACCTTGCTGAATAGCTCTGTATGGATGTGACACGCATCGGATCTACCTGTGATCGAATTGCATTGAAATCGTCAGAGAAGATCGCAATCCTATATCTCGAGTCAACATTCTTGGCATAGTTCCAGTAGATGTAATCCAGATCAAACTTGATAAATGTGAACAGAGATATACTAACGAGCAGTGCCGAAACTGCCAAAGAAATCTTCGGATTTTTTTTAGATAATAGGCCAACCGCCAATTGCAGTGAAGCCAATACCATTACCAAGCCAGAATAATTGTGCCAGGAAATTAGATTAAAGTCGGTGACCAGTATTCCAATTAATAATTTTGCGATACCGCAAACGAACAACGCTATCACAGGTGGATAAACTTTTTTCGTAAATTTTATTATGAATGTGAATAGAAGCGTTGATCCAGTAACGAATGCCCAAAATGGCCATTCAAGAACACCAGAATCATAATTGTAGAAGAGAAAATTAACTAACGGTCGGCTCTGCAATCTCGAAATAAAATTCGCTAGCAACAGTTCATTGGTTCGGTTATAAGGTGTCCTGAAGTACTGAATCAGCGCAAGGTCAATGATCAGGAGAGCAATCGATAAAATCAGCCAGACCAGAGCGCTCTTCTTCCGGGTTAGCAAGAATATCACCGCCCAATAGGCCACCATCAACAAAACCATTTCTTCTTTCAACAACGCATACAAAACAAATAGCGCAAAAACCATACTATCCAGTCGTTGAGTGTTTACATTGATATCAGTTCGATTATTTCTTATCAACATCAGACAGACAATGATAACCAAGACGAATCCTGCCACGATCTCAGGATGCATGCCGAACACTTCTTCGAACAACCCTCTGAAGATATGGTGGTAACCGATTGTGTAGGTGAGCGCAATAAATAAAGCGGTAACCTTTTGCGTGAACAGACGGAGCGTAAAGTATAGGAGAATGGCTGAAGCCCAGTAAGCAATGGGGGCTGCGGCAAGCAGGATATAGACTACCTGCGATTTGAACAGGTGATAAAGGGGTGATATGACGAGTAAAAACCAGTATGCGTGGTCCCCAAAAGCATTGCCATAAACAAAATCCAATCCAATAAATCCCCGTGCTGTCTCTCGAATCACTGAGAAGAACGAGAAGAGATCAGAAAAGTATCTCCAAGCGCGATATCCATCAAATTTCAGCCAGATTAGAATTGCAAGTAACGTCGTTACTGTCGAGATGACAAGAAAAGCATGGACCTTGTCATTGAACATGAACGAAACTGTCCTTTGCTTGACTTCACGGAATCTAGTCATTGTTGGAAATGTTGTCTCATAAATCAGTTAATTTTAACCACTATGCCAATATTATTGAAAAGTTAGTAGAACAAAAAATAATGACTGTTTTAAGGTGGGCGATAAACCGAAATCTACCCGTTTGGACAAACACAGTATCGTAAATATCCTTGTTTCCTCAATTGGATGTTTCCGGAAGTTCTTCCGGAATACCAAATTTTAGAAATGAGTTACGTACTTTCCGTTCTTCAGCAGTCAGAGAAGTCCGGGTGTATAAAACAAAATACTCATTTCTGTCAGTCTCAACAAAGCTTGGAGATACGACCTCTGTATCATTTTGGGGAATTAAACCCCGCCAAAATACCTTTGCGTCGCCAAGTGGCAATACTGCGTAATCCGCAATGCCTATTGGGCGAGAATCAACGCCAATCGGATAGGATGTAAATCGATGGTATATCCAGGCGCGTGTTGAAAAACCCTGAATCGCAACAATCCTCATCGGATCAACCCGTTGGCGAATTCTATCGAGATCTATGGTATAAGCAGAGATTCGGTTTATGAAATCAATACTTTTCGAATGCGTCCAATAAATATGAGGTATATCAAATCTAATGAAGGTTACCACAGCGATAATTACAAGTAACATTGAGCTTATATAAAGTTGCTTTTCCCATTCCGAAGGTAAAAAGGCTAGGCTCAGAATCAGAGCAGCCACGCACATCACGACCCCCGAAAGATTATGCCACTGGAGCAGGTTAAAATCGAATGTCACATAACTGAACAACATCTTAGAGATACCGCATGCATAGAGTGCGATAATAAAAGGTTGTTTCTTTACTGTTAATTTTGTCAGGAACATGAAAGCAGGAATGCTAATTAAAACGAACAGCCAATACGCTATGAATTCGTCTCGTGGGGAAAGGGTAATGACAAAGTGTTCAAAGAGTGATGCGTTTTTGTGATACTCCAGTACTTGTTGAAATAATATCGCGTTGGTCCGGTTATACGGCGTTCTAAAATAGGCAATCAGGGAAAAATCGATAATCACAAAGATAGCAGCGATGATTAGACCAGATAAATAGCCTTTCTCTTTAGTCATCCAATAGATAATCGCCAGATAGAGAACAGCTAATAATGCCATCTCTTCTTTTAAAGACACGTAGAATATAAAAAGTAACGGGATTCCTATCCTGACCGCCGGTAGTCTGGGCGGACAGCTTAGAAGGAATATACAAGTAATGAGGACTAATATAAAACCGCTAACCGTTTCAGGATGCATTCCGTAAATATCTTCAAATAAGCCCTGGAAGATATATCTGTAACCTAATACATAAATCATCCCGAGCAGGAAGGCTACCGTTGGCTTGGTAAAACGCTTGAGCGTAAAATAAAGTGCGATTGCCGAAATCAGATAGGAAACTGCAGCAGCGGCAAGCAAGAAGTATATGGACTTTGCCTTGAATAGCAGATAAAGTGGTGACATCAGAATCAGGAAGAAATAGCCATGATCTCCGAAGGCATTACCATAAATGAATTCAAGACCAATATTTCCTCTGGCTGTTTCACGCATTGCTGAATAAAAAGAAAAAAGGTCGGATGTGTACCGCCAGGCACGATACGCCTCAAATCTTAAATAAATAATCACCAGGAAAGCAGATACAGCCATTCCAATAAAAACCATGGTCAATAGATGTTTGCGCAGAAACTGTTTAGCCTGTTGTTCGAACATGAAAATGTCGAGTTATGACCCCAAGAAATAATAAAATCTCATCTATTTTATCAGATGCAATAATCCCTCCGCTTTGTGGAGGGATTATTATTTTATGATTTTTAAACCAAATTTCCTAAGTCGCTTCTTCGCCGATTGGTCCGGTATTTTTCCGAGCTCTGAAGACGATCCTGCCCCGAGTGAGGTCGTATGGTGACATCTCCACTCTGACCCGGTCACCGAGCAGGATGCGAATGTAATACTTGCGCATTCTGCCGGAGAGGTAAGCCAGAACCTCGTGGCCGTTGTCCAGCCGGACTTTGAATTGCGTCGCAGGCAGCGCCTCAATGATGGTGCCATCTACCGCAATTTTATCTTCTTCTTTAGCCATACTCCTCCTTCTCTGAGCTCAACCCCGGCGTAATGGGTTTACTCACTGGAATGCGTGAACTGGCGTCTCTTGATCCGTCGGATAGCTTTTTTCTTCTCCACCCGGCGCAATTCACTCTTCGAAACAAACCATCTCTTACGACGTACTGTACTGAGCACACCGCTCTTTACCACCTTCTTGCGAAAGCGCTTGAGCAGTTGATCCTGCGACTCATTGGGACGTAATGTTACTGCTGGCATAATTTCTCACCTCCCCTCGTTTCAGGGTCTTGCTGTACAGGCATCTTAAACAAAAAACCACCTAATTCGGCGGCTAACGGAGTTTGATACAAGCTTATCTTCAAACCCAATTATTTTCCTGCCGCCACCTCCTAGACTGTTTTCTAACGAATGCACAGCTTACGAGCAAAACGAATTATAGCTTCCGGCACTATAAATGTCAATGTTTTTATCAAATGGAACGCAGAAAAGCTGCACAATTCACTAATCTCTCATTTTCATCCGGTTCATTTTGAATACCTTGCCGGTCAGAATCGGTGTAAGAAAGGAAGTAACAATCACAGCAGCAGCGATCTGCGATGTGGCGATGGCAGATATTGCCATGTAAGTGGGATCTACCGCGGCCAGGGCAGCAGGATTTGGGATGCCGCTGGCAGCCACGCTTGAGATGCCGATGCCGGCAACGCCGGTTCCACCGGTGAGTCGATCCGCAAACATGGTGATGACGCCGAACAGCACACTGATGATCAGACCAAGCAATACACCAGAGAGCCCGCCCTCAATCAGGCTGATCAGACTCATGTTGGCGCCCAGCGCAAAACCAAGGACGATGGTGCAAGGCGGCACACCGCTGGCAAGTATTTTCCTTAACCCGGGGTTCAAAGCCGCGACCAGCACGCCCAGCAATAACGGCAGGATCGAACCAACGACCGCGCCTGCTGAGATACTGGCCAAGCCGACCGACCCAAGTGCCAGCATGGTGACCATTGGCCCGACACTGAGAGATGTGATGGCTACAGCGCCTTTTTCATCATCGGTGCCATATTCGACCATGATGGCGGAATAGAGCGCGTTGTTGGCCACCGAGCCGGCACCGATGATCGCCAGGCTGCTCAGACCAAGAAAACTGTCATTGAATACAAAGGCGACCAGGAAGCCGAAGCCGACCGAAAGGAGCAATTTGGTCAGCAGGATAACCGTGCCGGTTTTGGCAGCCCTACCGAGGCTCTTGATATCAATAGTAGCGCCAAGGAAGAACAGGAACACGCCAACAATGGCCAGCGTGTTGTTGACGACCGCGGTGAAGATCCCGCCCATTTGCAGGACTGGCCTGGCAAATGTGTTCATCAATATCCCCAGGATCATCGGGATGATGATCATATCACCCGGGAAACGCGGGAATGTGAAGCGGGTCATTTTCGGGCGGGCATCTGGAGGCATCGGAATGATTTTACCTGCAAATTTGTATCATGCGGTTTGTTGTCTGGGGTAGGGTTTTAGGTGCCTAACTGAATGAAGCACGGATGGTGCAGTGCGCCATCCCAACAGCAAATCGCGCACCCTCGCAGATACCATCAGCGCGGATGGGCTGACACGGATAATTTAAACAAAAAAAGTCTTTTGGCAATGACCTACTCTCCCAGGGAGTCGCCCCCCAAGTACCATCAGCGTGGACAGCCTTAACGACCGGGTTCGGGATGTAGCCGGGTGTACCACTGTCGCTATAGTCACCAAAAGACTTCTTTTTACGATGTTAAAGAACCAATTGAATACTTATGAAATCGAACGAACCAAAGAAGAGCGAGTTCTCCGTGTTACAACAGAAGCCCTCGATCATTAGTACGGCTAAGCTAAACACATTACTGCGCTTACACACACCGCCTATCAAGCAGGTAGTCTTCCTGCGATCTTACTCCTTTACAGGATGAGGGACCTAATCTTGAGGCAAGTTTCCCACTTAGATGCTTTCAGCGGTTATCTTTGCCAGACGTAGCTACCCAGCAATGCCGTTGGCACGACAACTGGCACACCAGAGGTCTGTCCACCCCGGTCCTCTCGTACTAGGGGCAGATCCTCTCAAGTCCCTTACGCCCACAGAGGATAGAGACCGACCTGTCTCACGACGGTCTGAACCCAGCTCGCGTACCGCTTTAACGGGCGAACAGCCCGACCCTTGGGACCTTATACAGCCCCAGGATGCGATGAGCCGACATCGAGGTGCCGAGCGAAGTCGTCGATATGAACTCTTGGACTTCACCAGCCTGTTATCCCCGGGGTAGCTTTTATCCGGTAAGCCACGGCCCTTCCACTCAGAACCGTGGGATCACTAAGCCCGTCTTTCGACTCTGCTCGACGCGTTGGTCTTGCAGTCAAGCTCCCTTATGCCTTTACACTCTTTGGCTGGTTTCCATTCAGCCTGAGGGAACCTTTGGGCGCCTCCGTTACCTTTTGGGAGGCGACCGCCCCAGTCAAACTGCCCACCTGGCACGGTCCCCCACCCGGATTACGGTGTGGGGTTAGGATCTAAACATGATCAGGGTGGTATTTCACCATTGGCTCCACCGAGGCTAGCGCCCCAGCTTCAAAGCCTCCCACCTATCCTACACAAATCATGCCCAAACTCAATGCCAAGCTGCAGTAAAGCTCCACGGGGTCTTTTTGTCCTACTGCGGGTAGGCCGCATCTTCACAGCCATTTCAATTTCGCCGGGTCCTTCGTTGAGACAGAGTCCCAGTTGTTACACCGTTCGTGCGGGTCGGAACTTACCCGACAAGGAATTTCGCTACCTTAGGACCGTTATAGTTACGGCCGCCGTTCACCGGGGCTTCAGTTCAAAGCTTCGCTTGCGCTAACCTCTCCCTTTAACCTTCCGGCACTGGGCAGGTGTCAGCCCCTATACATCGCCTTACGGCTTTGCAGAGACCTGTGGTTTTGTTAACCAGTCACTAGAACCATTTCACTGCGACCTCTCAACGCTCAAGAAAACTTTCACGTCAAAAGGCACCTCTTCTCCCGAAGTTACGAGGCTAATTTGCCTAATTCCTTAACGAAGGTTCTCCCGTTCGCCTTGGTATACTCTACCCGTCTACCAGTGTCGGTTTGCGGTACGGGCACCTGAACTTCAACGCTTAGAGGCTTTTCTTGGCAGCAAGGCTCAACTCACTTATGCCTCAGGGGCTCGCCACCATATCTCAACTCAAACTGCGGATTTTCCTACAGCTCTCAACGTCTGACATAAGGTGCACCTGCACAACCAATCGCAGGTTGGCCTACCTCGCTGCGTCCCCCCATCGCTCCATCTTGGCGGTACTGGAATGTTGACCAGTTGTCCATCGCTTACGCCTCTCGGCCTGTGCTTAGGACCCGACTAACCCGACGCGGAATGACCTGGCGTCGGAAACCTTAGACTTACGGTGAATATGGTTCTCACATATTTTACGCTACTTATGCCTGCATTCTCACTTCTGCCCGCTCCAGCCGTCCTCACGGTCGACCTTCACTGCTGGCAGAACGCTCCCCTACCGATCTTTAAATCTCATGGCTTCGGTATCAAACTTAGCCCCGTTAAATTTTCCGCGCAAAATCACTTGACCAGTGAGCTGTTACGCACTCTTTAAAGGGTGGCTGCTTCTAAGCAAACCTCCTGGTTGTTTAAGTAACTTCACATCGTTTCCCACTTAGCTTGAATTTTGGGACCTTAGCCGATGATCTGGGTTGTTTCCCTCTCGACCATGAATCTCATCACCCACAGTCCGACTGCTATGCTTGGAGTACCGGCATTCGGAGTTTGATTGGGTTTGGTAAGCTATAAGCCCCCTCACCCATTCAGTGCTCTACCTCCGGCACTAAACGCATAACGCTAGCCCTAAAGCTATTTCGGGGAGAACCAGCTATCTCCGAGTTCGTTTGGCATATCACCTCTAACCACAGCTCATCCCCTAATTTTGCAACATTAGTAGGTTCGGGCCTCCACGAGCGTTTAGACTCGCTTCACCCTGGCCATGGTTAGCTCACCCGGTTTCGGGTCTAATCCATGCGACTGTGCGCCCTATTAAGACTCGCTTTCGCTACGGCTTCGGGTGTCACTCCCTTAACCTTGCCACAAAGATTAACTCGCAGGCTCATTCTCCAAGAGGCACGCCGTCAGGCATAGCGGTGCGCACCCGGCTTTCACCGGAGCACCAACCCGCCATTAGCCCTTCGACTGCTTGTAGGTTTACGGTTTCAGGTTCTATTTCACTCCCCTCAACGGGGTACTTTTCACCTTTCCCTCACGGTACTTGTTCACTATCGGTCGCCAAATGTATTTAGCCTTGGAAGGTGGACCTCCCGGATTCCTGCCGGATTAGCGTGCCCGGCAGTACTCAGGTACCTGGAGAGAGATGTTTCGTTTTCGTGTACAGGGCTGTTACCTTCTTTGGCAGGCTGTCCCACACCTTTCTACTAACAAAACATTTTCTTACTCTCATGTTCCAGGCCCTACAACCCCGGCTCAGCAAGCTGAGCCAGTTTGGGCTTTTCCCGTTTCGCTCGCCACTACTTCGGGAATCATTTCTTTTCCTCTGGGTACTTAGATGTTTCAGTTCCCCAGGTTCCCTTCACGCATCCTATATATTCAGATGCGGATACTGTTGGTTCGCAACAGTGGGTTTCCCCATTCGGACATCTCCGGATCAATACCTGTTCACGGCTCCCCGAAGCTTATCGCAGTGTCCCACGTCCTTCATCGGCATTTGGCGCCAAGGCATCCACCGTAAACCCTTAGTAGCTTCCGTTGTAATACGGAGAACACGACCTTCTTTGGTTTTATTACGTTTTATGACTTGGCCTACATTAAAAAATATAGACTTTCAAATAGACTCCATAAGTATTCAATTTTTAAGGTTCTGCCACGAAACCCGATGGTTTCGCCGGGCGGTCTTTTGACCGGCCCCTTGCGCTTCCATTGTCATGGCTGCACAGGGCGCCGTTCAAAAACTATGCTGTTGGTAAAGAGACAAATCGACCCGGCACACTCGCCGGGTTTTGATCCCTGCTACTGTACCATTTTTTATTCGGTCGTCGTTCCTTCTGTCACGCACTCTCCATTCAACATGCTGCTCTGTGGAGATGAGGGGACTCGAACCCCTGGCATCCGCCTTGCAAAGGCGGCGCTCTCCCAACTGAGCTACATCCCCGAGCAAACAGTCAAGTGGGCCTTTCAGGGCTCGAACCTGAGACCTTGCCCTTATCAGAGGCACGCTCTAACCAACTGAGCTAAAGGCCCTTGACCTTAACAACTCAGGAGTGACAGGAAGCCTTCTTCTAAAATAGACAGATCTATCTGATTTCTGCGCCACCGCTGACGCATACCCTCTGGTAAGGGTTCGAGGAGTCATCCTTGGATGATCCCTCATTTCTCTTAGAAAGGAGGTGATCCAGGCGCACCTTCCGGTACACCTACCTTGTTACGACTTCGTCCCAGTCACCGACCCCACCCTCGACGGCTCCCTCCTTGCGGTTAGGATACCGGCTTCAGGTGTTGCCAGCTCCCATGACGTGACGGGCGGTGTGTACAATCCCCGGGAACGTATTCACCGCAGTATTGCTGACCTGCGGTTACTAGCAACTCCATCTTCATGCAGGCGAGTTGCAGCCTGCAATCTGAACTGAGGCCAGCTTTATGGATTGGCTCCACCTCGCGGCTTGGCAACCTATTGTACTGACCATTGTAGCGTGTGTGTAGCCCTGGATATAAAGGTCATGCTGACTTGACGTCATCCCCACCTTCCTCCGACTTAATACCGGCAGTACCGTGTGACACTTGTAACACACAGCGAGGGTTGCGCTCGTTAGCGGACTTAACCGAACATCTCACGACACGAGCTGACGACAGCCATGCAACACCTGTAACAGCTCCCCGAAGGGTCGGTCCGCTTTCGCTTCCCTACCACTGCTATGTCAAACCCAGGTAAGGTTCTTCGTGTAGCAACGAATTAAACCACACGCTCCGCTGCTTGTGCGGGGACCCGTCAATTCCTTTGAGTTTTAACCTTGCGGCCGTAGTCCCCAGGCGGTAGACTTATCGCGTTAGCTTCGACACCGATGGCGTTTAAACCACCGACGCCAAGTCTACATCGTTTAGGGCTAGGACTACCGGGGTCTCTAATCCCGTTTGCTACCCTAGCTTTCGCGTCTGAGTGTCAGGAATGGTCCAGGAGGCCGCTTTCGCCACTGGTGTTCCTCCGGATATCTGCGCATTCCACCGCTACACCCGGAATTCCACCTCCCTCTACCATCCTCTAGCTCTGCAGTTTAGAACGGCCTCTCCCAGTTGAGCCGGGAGCTTTCACGCCCTACTTACCAAACCACCTACACGCGCTTTACGCCCAGTAAATCCGGATAACGTTTGCCTCCTACGTGTTACCGCGGCTGCTGGCACGTAGTTAGCCGAGACTTATTCTGAGAGTACCGTCCTTCCTCATCCTCTCAAAAAGTGCTTTACGACCCGAAGGCCTTCTTCGCACACGCGGCGTTGCTAGTTCAGGCTTTCGCCCATTACTAATATTCCCTACTGCTGCCACCCGTAGGTGTCTGGCCCGTGTTTCAGTGCCAGTGTGGGGGGTCACCCTCTCAGGTCCCCTACCCGTCATAGCCTTGGTAGGCCATTACCCTACCAACTAGCTGATGGGACGCAGGCCCCTCCCAAAGCGAATAAATCCGTTTAATCATCAGCCATCTAATGCTAATGATCACATGGGGTATTAGCAACTCTTTCGAATTGTTATCCCTCTCTTTGGGGCAGGTTACCAACGCGTTACTCACCCGTTCGCCACTAAGAATGTATTGCTACAATCTCCGTTCGACTTGCATGTATTAGGCACGCCGCCAGCGTTCATCCTGAGCCAGGATCAAACTCTCCGCTAAATATTTTTCACCTTTCGGTGTATTTTACGGATATTTAGAACGACAGGGCTGTCATTTCTTAAAATATGTCTTCCTATCACTCTTCAGTTGTTAAGGTTCTGTCTGACCACGCGGTTGTTACTCCGCGCCCACTTCGTTCAGGTTTCTGGCGACAAAATGACCGATGCTTTCCTTCGCGGTCCACATCGGGTTGCCGGTTTGTTCCTGTTCTGTTGTGGGATGTTCAGTATTCGTTTGTTAGTGATCTGCGGTCTTCTGCTAGACCTTTCAAATAACGGATTGTTATTTTACACGAATATTCCCATTTGTCAAGGTACTTTGTAAAACTCGCATCCGTCATCCACGCTCAACCAGCTCACCCGGTTTTGAGTGTAGGTGTTAGATTCTAATCGCCTTTTTTTCCTTGTCAAGGGTAATTTCCATTTTTCATCAAAGCAGTTTTTTTCGCGATCCATATCCATCTTCAGCACAGTTCAAACCGCTGTTTTCAGGATCAATCAGAATGCCTTCCCCAGCCAAACGCCCACGCCAACCGCCAGGACTCCGGCCACGGTGCTGCCCAGCAGGTTCAGCAGACCTGCCAGCCACTGCCCGTTGATGATCAGGTCAAAACTCTCGCTTGCATATGTAGAAAAGGTTGTGTACGCCCCAAGGAAGCCGACGACGATCAACAATCGCCAGCGCGGATCCAGCACAAACATCTCCGCGGCCAGGGTCAGGATGAAACCAATCAGCAGGCTGCCCGTCAAATTGATGATGAGTGTGCCATAGGGAAAGCCTCCCCCGAATTTCTGCGCCGCCCAATCAGCGATCCAGTGCCGTGTATTTGCCCCGAGTATCGCGCCCAGCGAAATGATCACAAATTTTTCCATGAACTCACAGCCAGTCACCCATGAAGATTTATCTCCCCTTGCCGTATTCATTGTTGGCTGAGCTCATCCGCTACCGGGTGGTCACAGCGAGCTCTTCGCCAGCCGGCTATTTTAATCATGCGTGTTTCGAGCGTCAAGCAGCAACGGAGCAGCCTTTCTTTTTGTTTCACAGGTGCCAACTGTTATAATTTCTGGCATGTCGCACAGTGTCCGAAGACGGCGCCAGAACGAACACTTGCTCTTGCAGCGTCTTCTCTTCTCTTCCTTTATTGGTGGTACGCTCGCTCTCTTTTTGGCTATCGCCGCGTTTTTCTTGTTTCAGGTCCGCTACAACGACAGCATTTACCCAGGCGTTCAGGTCAGCAGCCAGCCGTTAGGCGGCATGGATGTCGTGGACGCAACCCTGGTACTGACCAACGCGATCTCCTACCCGAAGCTGGGCGAAGTGATCATCAGCGGTCCGAACGGCGAGCGCTGGAGTCTGCCTCCCGCCGACCTGGGTCTGAGTTTCGACCCGGAGGCAACCAGCGAGGCTGCCTTTGCCTATGGCCGTCAGGGGGGTCTGTTCCAGCGTCTGGGTGAGCAAATACGTGGCTACACCCGGGGGATCAGCGTTTCGCCGCGTTTTATCTTTGATCAGCAGCGCGCCAAAGATACACTGCAGCAAATTGTACTGGTGATCGAAGTGCCCCAGACGGAGCCCTCGCTCAAGCTCAACGGCACCCAGGTGGAGGTCACACCCGGCAGAAATGGTCTGGCGGTTAATATGGAAGGGACCCTGGCAGAGATAGAGGCTCAGATCGGCACCCTGAACAATTTCACTGTAACCTTGCAGACTAGTGAAGTTTTGCCGATGATGGTTGACATCGATGCGACCGCTGACAAAGCCCGCGCCTTGCTCTCCCAACCGCTGATCATCAACATGCCAGGCGGTCAGGATGATCAGAAAGGTCCCTGGACGATTGAACCACAAACGCTCGCTGGCATGCTGACATTTGCTTTACAAAATAGTGCTGATGGGAAACCAGAATACGCGCTGAACATCCAGCGGGAAGGCTTCGTCCGCTTTCTGGCAACTGTCGCGCCGGAACTGCAGCGCTTTGCCGCTGACCCGCGCTTCATTTTCAATGATGATACCAAGCTGCTTGAACTTTATAAGCCGGGGGTCATAGGCCGGACCCTGAACGTGGATCGCAGCCTGGACGCAATCAACGAATCCCTTTTATCTGGCAACCACCAGGCAGAGCTGCAATTTGATTTCACCGAGCCGCGCGTCAAAGATGACGTCACCGGCGAATCGTTAGGCATTATCGAGAACACCCACATTGAATACTCTTACTTTTACGGCTCCGCTCCGGAACGCGTGCAGAACATTATCGCCGCCGCTGAAAATTTCCAGGGTGTTCTGATCGCGCCGGGCGAGACCTTCTCGATGGCGAACGCCATGAGCGATATCACGCTCGATAACGGCTACGCGGAAGCGCCGATCATCGTCGGCGGCAGAACGGTAGAAGGCATCGGCGGAGGCATCTGCCAGGTTTCCACGACACTTTTCCGGGCTGTCTTCAATGCCGGCTATGCCATCGCTGAACGCCACCCGCACGCCTACCGCGTTGGTTATTATGAGCAGCTTTCAGGTCCGCGCTGGAGCGCCAATCTGGCCGGGCTGGACGCGACCGTCTTCGTGCCGATCGTTGATTTCAAATTCGTCAACGACTCGCCCTACTGGCTGCTGATGGAGACATACGTCCATCCACAGGCGTACAACATCATGTGGAAGTTCTATTCCACGGGTGACGGCCGCACGGTCGAATGGCATACCACTGGCCCGACGAATATTATCGAAGCACCGAAACCGCAATACGAAGAAAATCCCGATCTGGCGAACGGTGAGGTCAAGCAAGTGGACTGGGCTGCCGATGGCGCCGAGGTGACCGTGACTCGCAAGGTCACCCACGCCGGAGAAGTTATTATTGAAGACACCTTCTACACCAAATACCAGCCCTGGCGTGCCGTTTACCAATATGGACCCGGCACCGAAGGGATGCCGCCGCCAGAAGAACCCCCCTCCGAATAGCCAATTTTTCAGCCATCAATCATGCTAGAATCAAGCCGAATATCTCACTCAGAGGCTGATATGCAACGACCTGTAATCATTGATACAGACCCCGGCTATGACGACGCACTCGCCATCCTGCTGGCTGCCAAACGGCTCAATCTGGTTGGACTGACGACCGTCTTCGGCAATGAGACTGTGGAAAACACCACCATCAATTGTCTCAAACTGCTCGAGTATGCTGGTTTGACGCACATCCCGGTTGCCAAAGGCGCCTCCGCGCCCCTGGTGCACAAGATCCAGATCGGCGGGTTTACCAGCATTCACGGGCGCAACGGGCTGGAATGCCCTTTGCTGGAGGATTGCCGTGAGGCGCCGCTGCACGAGCTGGATGCGGTTGATTTCATTATTGATACAGCCCTCAGGAATCCTGGTCTGGTGCTGATGCCGGTCGGCCCGCTGACGAACATCGCGCTGGCGTTGCACAAGGCGCCGCAAATCAAGAAGAACATCAGCGAGATCTATCTGATGGGCGGCTCGATCACGCTGGGCAATGTCACCCCGGTTGCCGAGGTCAATATCTGGTGTGATCCCGAAGCAGCCGCTATGGTTTTCGGCAGCGGTGTGCCGATCAAAATGGTAGGCTTGAACGTTACTTACACAGCCATGGCGACTCCCGAGCGGCGTGAGCGCTTCCACGCGCTGACCAATAAAGTGGGCAAGTTGGCAGCCGACATCATTCACCGCTACAGCGCCAATTACACCCGCAGCTACGGTTATGCCGGCGCTGCCCTGCATGATCCCTGCGCGACAGCCTGGATGATCGACCCGGGGCTGTTTGTAACGCAGCAGGCGCATATGGACGTCGAGCTGAATGGCAGGCTCACCCGCGGCATGACCGTGTGCGACCTGCGCCCGCCGAGCAACATAAAACGCGGCAAGGAAGACGAAGATAACCCGCGAATTCGCAAACCTGCCAATGGCGAAGTGGCGCTCAAGATGGACGTCGACGGCTTTTTCGACATGCTCTACCAGGCGGTTGCCTCCTATTGAGGGTCAAAATGACCGCTATGGTACAATAATTTGTTAGTTTCAACCGCATCGGAGGTTGTGAAGTTATGGTCAATAAAGAATTGCTCGAGATATTGCGCTGTCCGGTCTGTGTAAAAGAAGGCAAGGGCTTACTCGACTTTTATAAAGAATCCTGGCTTGTTTGCGGCGATTGCGGCCGGAAGTATCCAGTGGTGGAAGATATACCTGTGATGCTAATCGAAGAGGGCGACAAATGGCTGCATATAGCCGTCGAAGACCTACCCGTTCCGCCGCCAGAATTTAAGTAGAGCCAGACAGGCGAACTATGGCACCAAATAAACAACCCATTAATAAACAATCGGGGAAAAAAGGCACCGGCAAAGCACCCAAGATCATCATGGGCGTTCTGATCGTCCTGGGTCTGCTGGCAGCTGTCGCCGCCTTTGTCCTCGCGAAAAATCTGGTCCAGACCTGGAACATCACCCAGGGCATCCCCGGTCAGCCAGTTTTTGATCAGCAGGGCAATGTGATCTCGACCGCTGAGCCTGGTACGACAGCCAAGGCGCCCACCATGGTCGCGCCGATCGATGTTGAACACGCGCAATGGGATGGCAAGGAACGCGTCAACATCCTCCTGATGGGCTTGGACTACCGCGACTGGGAAGCCAACGAGATCCCGCGTACTGACACGATGATCCTCGTCTCCGTGGACCCCGCCAGTAAAACGCTTTCCATGCTCTCCATCCTGCGTGACCTGTGGGTGGATGTGCCCGGCTTCGGTCATCACAAGATCAACACGGCTTACTTCCTGGGTGAAGGCAACCGCCTGCCCGGCGGCGGGCCGCAACTGGCGACCGATACCGTCGAGCAGTTCCTTGGCGTGCCAATCCAGTATTACGCCCAGATCGATTTCATGGCTTTTGTGAAATTCATCGATGAGATAGGCGGCGTGGACATTCACGTCAAACAGGAAGTCACCATCGACCCGTTCGGTCCCGGCAACACGATTCATTTATATGAAGGCGTGCAGACCTTTGACGGCGCAACCACGCTGGCTTATGCCCGCGCGCGCAAGACCTCTGAAGGCGATGTAGACCGCGCCCGGCGGCAGCAGGAAGTTGTCATGGCAATCCGTGACAATGTCGTCAATTACTATGGCATGACCAAGCTGATGTCAAAAGCGCCGGCTCTCTATAACAGTCTCGCGTCCGGAATCCGCACCAACATGGACTTTGCTGACGCGGTCAAACTCGCCTGGCTGGTGAGCGAGATCAAGGAAGAGGATTACCACAAGGCGGTCATCAGCGTGGATATGGCTGTGTCTGCTGAGGTGAAGAACCCGTCTCCCCCGCCCGACATGCTCTCCGTGCTGAAACCGCTGCCCGATCGCATCCGCTTGCTGCGTGATGAGCTCTTCACCGTGGGCACTGCCTTTGGCCCGCAGGCGCTGCAAAATGACCCGGTGGCGTTACTGCAAACTGAAGCCGCCAGGGTGTCAGTACAGAATGGTACCGGCAACCCGGGTCTGGCAACGCGGACGCGCGAGTATGTCGCTGCCCAGGGCGTGAGCGTCGTTGAAGAAACGAACGCGCCAGGCGCCTACGCGCAATCGGAAATCCAGATATACAACGCCAAGCCTTATACGGCAAAGTACTTTGCCAACCTGCTGGGCATCGATGTAAATCGCGTGACCATGGCATATAACCCGGATTCTCCGGTCGATATCGTTGTCATCCTCGGCTCGGACTGGGATGCCAACAACCCAATGCCCTAGCCATACCGAAAAAAGATATCAAGCCCTCGCGAACGCGAGGGCTTTTTGCTGGCAATACGCCGCATTGATGGTACTATTCACTTCGACAGACAGAAACAACTTCAGGAAATACAGGGCATGGATCATACCTCTTACCGGACAACCCGCATGCACAAATCAATCCCACAGATTCTGCTGGTCATCAGCCTGCTGCTGACTGGCATGCTGGCGTTCGCGCACTCGCCGGCGCTGGCGCAGACACCGCCGCCGGCCGAGACACCTGCCGCGACAGGCGATGATCTGGCGATTCAGCAGCGCCTTGAGCGTATTCTCACCTCTACCGGCTGGTACACCGACCTGCTTGTAAAGGTCGATGACGGTGTTGCTTACCTCTCGGGTGGCGTGCAGTCCAGCGAGCATAAAACCTGGGCGAGCGATCTGGCGATGAGCCTCGATGGCGTGATCGCGGTCGTCAATAAAATGGAATTCGCGCCCGTAGCTACCTCCGACTTCAAGCCGGTGCTGGACAATCTGAAGGCGGTCGGCGCCAACTGGCTGCGTGCCTTGCCGATGATTTTCTTCAGCCTGCTTGTGCTGGGCATCACCTATCTTCTGGGCAAGCTCGCGATGACGCACGTCCAGAAGTGGATCGATTACAGGCATGCCAATCCCTCGCTGAGCCGGATGGCTGGCTACGCTGTTGGTTCAATCGTCTTCCTGGCCGGGCTTTACATCATCCTGCAGATTTCCGGCATGACCAACGTCGCCTTCACCGTTCTGGGCGGTACCGGTTTGCTCGGTCTGGTGGTCGGTATTGCCTTCAAAGATATCACCGAGAATTTCCTCGCCAGTATCTTCCTGAGCCTGCAGAACCCATTCCGGACAGGCGACCTGGTTGATATCGATGGCAACATGGGCTATGTACAGGCGCTTACCACGCGCGTGACCGTACTCAGCACATTCGACGGCAATCAGTTGCAACTGCCAAATTCAGCCGTGTATAAAAGCAATATTCTCAACTACACCAGTACCCCTTTGCTGCGTCAGGACTTCATCATCGGGCTGAATTTTAGCGCGCCGATCACCAAGGCGCTCGAAGTCGCGCTGCAGGTGGTCAAAGGCTACCCGGCCGTGCTGACGGATCCCGAGCCGATGGTTCTGATCGACGGGCTGAATACCGCCTCGCTCAATATGCGCGTCTTCTTCTGGATTGATATCACCAAGCACAGCATGATGAAAGTCAAATCCGCGCTGATCGTTCAGCTTGTGAACGCCTTGCATAAGGAAGGCATTCAGCTCTCCGATCCGTCGCGCGAGGTGATCTTCCCCGAAGGCGTACCAGTGATTTCCACGCCCGGCCCGGTCAGCAGTAAGGCTGCCAATCAGGCGGACAGAGACAACACGAATGTTCCCGGGGCGGAGGACCTTTCCAGCGAGGCCGGGGATATACAGGAGCAGGCTGGTCAGGGCTGGCAGCCGCACTCAAACCAGAACCTGCTCTCCACCTCACAGGACAAAGGAAAATCCGACAAGGAAACATCTGATACTGAACCCCCGGCTTAGGATGGGGCGACAATAAGTTCGTCAAGAATCAAACAGGGAAGACGCATTCACGTCTTCCCTGTTTTAGTATTTGATATTTTTTCGGCTTACGGGTTCGCGCCCGGGATAAGCGTGGCGGTCACCTGGAACATAGGATTGTCTGGTGTGGGTGGGATCTCCTGCGGCAGTTCAGGCGCCGCGCCCTGGGAGCGCAGCAGACGTGCCATATTGGCGAGCATCTGGGCTTCGCTGGGCAAACCGCCGGTAGAGAGGATTTTCTGCGCCTGATTGTCCAGCGCGGCAGCCGGGTCGGCATCCTGCAACAGCGCCAGGCGTGATTGCACCCGGCCAAAATCACCGGTAGCATCATAAGCCTTGACTGCCATCATGCGATACTGATCCTTGAAGCCATCCTCCAGCGCGGCAGGTGAAGAGTTGACGTAGGCTGCCGGCATCACGAACAGCGCGTAGAAAAAGCCGATGGCAAAACCGAGAGCGAGTCCGAAGACCATGTACATGGGGCTGCGATTTTCCATTACTTTTTCGCCTCCAGCGCGGTTACAAGGTTGCCCAGACTTTCCATGTCATACAGCGGGTAGCCGATCTTTCTCGCGCTCAGCAGCGCATCCTGTGCCACACGCAGCGCTTTCGTATCAGGCTCCATTTTATTGAGCTGGGCAATGCTGTAGTTGATGTCGCCCTGGGTTTTGTAGCCCTCGGCGACCATCAAAACGTAGTCCACCTTGTAATCTTCGCGCAATGTCTCGGCTTGCATGTTCTGATACTTGAGCGGTTTGATCCCCCAGCCAAGCATCAGTCCCAGAACGAGGCCGATCAGTATGCTTATCCCAAACCAGATCAATCTTTTTGTTGACAATTTCTTTATTCCTTTAACATCGGGATTTTGACGCCCAGCCGTTTTGCCGCGTCGATCGCCTCCGGATAGCCGGCATCTGCGTGCCTGACGACACCCATGCCGGGATCGGTGGTGAGGACGCGTTTCAAGCGGCGGGCTGCCGCTTCAGTACCATCGGCGACGATCACCTGACCGGCGTGCTGGCTGTAGCCAATGCCGACACCGCCGCCGTGGTGGAAGGAGACCCAGGTCGAGCCGCCGACCGCGTTGATGAGCGCATTCAGAATCGGCCAGTCGGAGATGGCGTCAGAGCCATCCTGCATTGATTCGGTCTCACGATTGGGCGAGGCGACAGAACCAGCGTCGAGGTGATCACGACCGATCACGATCGGCGCGGAGAGCGTGCCGTCTGCCACCATCTGATTGAATTTCAAACCTGCTAAGTCACGTTCGCCATAACCCAGCCAGCAAATGCGTGAAGGCAAGCCCTGGAAAGGCACAGTCTTTTTTGCCATGTCCAGCCAGCGATGCAAATGCTCGTCATGCGGGAAGAGTTCCTTGATGGCTTCGTCGGTTTTATAAATATCTTCCGGATCGCCGGAGAGCGCGACCCAGCGGAACGGACCTTTGCCTTCGCAGAATAGCGGGCGAATGTAAGCCGGCACAAATCCGGGGAAGTCAAAGGCATTGGTCACGCCTTCGTTATACGCCTGCTGGCGGATATTATTGCCGTAGTCGAAGACCTCCGCGCCCTTCTGCTGGAAGGTCAGCATGGCTTTCACGTGCTCAACCATGGCTGCCTTTGACCGTCGGCCGTATTCAGCGATGTCCCGCTTGCGCAGCTCTTCCGCCTGGGCAACCGTCAGCCCGCGCGGGATATACATGTACGCGTCGTGAGCGGAAGTCTGGTCGGTGACGACATCCGGCACAACGCCGCGCAAGGCGAGTTCGGGGAAGATATCAGCCGCATTGGCGATTAACGCAATCGATTTCGGTTCCTGCTTGTCGAGCGATTCTTCCACCATGGTCATCGCCTCTTCCAGGTCGGTGACCACGCTGTCCACGTAGCCGATCTCATGCCGGCGGCGCGCGCGCTCAGGGTCAACTTCAACCACCAGTCCCACGCCGCCGTTCATGGTAATCGCCAGAGGCTGGGCGCCGCCCATGCCTCCGAGACCGGCGGTCAGGACGAATTTACCCTTCAGCGAACCCCATCCGCGCTGCCGCGCCAGGGAGCCGAGCGTTTCGTAGGTACCTTGCAGAATGCCCTGTGTTCCAATATAGATCCACGAGCCTGCTGTCATCTGTCCGTACATGATCAGACCTTTGGCTGCCAGCTCGTCGAAATATTCCTGGGTCGCCCAGTGCGGCACCAGGTTCGAGTTGGCAATCAGCACCTTGGGCGCGTCTTCATGAGATTTGAAGACTGCTACCGGTTTGCCAGATTGCACCAGCAAGGTCTCATCAGGTTCGAGATTTTTCAGTGATTCAAGAATGGCATCATAGCATTCCCAGTTACGGGCTGCCTGGCCGCGACCCCCATAAACGATCAAGTCATCTGGCTTTTCAGCCACTGCCGGGTCAAGGTTGTTCTGAATCATGCGATAGGCGGCTTCGATTAGCCAATTCTTACAGGTCAGTGCTGTTCCTGTCGGGGCATGAATGTTGTGATGTGTGCTCATTATTTTCTCCGGGATAGACTATCCTCATTATAAACATAGGCTGGGCAGGTGACAAGCATTTGGCATGTTTTTTGCACGCTTTCAGCCCCGGTTGCCCAAAATTACTTTACATCTACCCCTTTGCCTCCTCATGTTGCGCTACAATTAAGTCAGGATGACTGACAGGATACTTAGAAGTTTTACACAGCTTGCCGAAGCGGACCCCTTCGCGCTGCGCTACAGGCTGTATGTCCGTGACCTGAACACGCGGGTGTTGATCATGGCGCCTCATGGCGGCTGCATCGAACCGGGCACTTCCGAAATCGCCCGCGTCCTCGCCGGCAACAACTACTCGCTCTATTGTTTCGAGGGGCTGAACTGCAAGGCGGAGAACAACCTGCACCTGACCAGCACATTTTTCGACGAGCCGGTGGCGCTCAAACTGACCAATAAGGTTGACACCATCGTCGCGATTCACGGCTATCGCAGCCAGAAGCATCAGGTGGAAGTCGGCGGTCTGGACACCGGGCTGCAGCAGCGACTGGTCAGCGCCTTGACTGACGCGGGTTTCAATGCTGTGGTCGGATCGCACGGGCTGGCCGGCGTCCATCCCAATAACATTTGCAACCGCGGCCGGACGGGCATGGGCGTCCAGCTCGAGATTTCCGACTCGCTGCGCAAGACCATGTTCGCCGGCTTCACGGCAATCGGCTTGCAGAAGGTCTACCAGCCCTTCTACGATTTCGTCGCTGCCTGCCACCTTGCACTGGCAACCCCGGCAAGCGCTGAATAATTTCACTCAATAAATTATTTAGAATATTCGCATGATGCTCAAGCCATCAGTATAATCATGCCATGCATGAAACTGGATTGAACGGCTGATGAATCAGGTACAGCAGACTACCCCCGCCAAACGTTTTGACGCACAGAAAATCCTGTATGTGACAGTCGTAATCCTATTCTGGGGCAGTTTGTACATGTACGCCCCCACCCTCCCCAACTTCATCAAATCACGCGTTGATAACCTGGCGATCGTCGGCGTTATCATGTCGATGTACGGTCTGTGGCAGATGGTGTTCCGGCTGCCGCTCGGTATCGCCTCCGACATATCCGGCCGGCGCAAACCCTACATTATTGCCGGTCTGCTCTGCAGCGCGCTCGGCGCGTGGATGCTGGGCGCCGCGACCAATCAAAATAGCATGCTTGTAGCCCGTTCGATCACCGGCCTGTCGGCTGCGGCGTGGGTGCCATTGCTGGTGTTTTTCAGCCAGTTTTACGCGCCTGGCGACGCGTTGAAAGCCACCAGCCTGCTGACCTTCGTCTCATCGATCGCGCGCATGGCTTTCACCAGCGTCACTGGTTTTTTGAACAATGCTGCGGGCTATACGCTGGCTTTCAATCTATCGGCTGTCAGCGCGGGACTGGCGGCGCTGCTGATGCTGCTGATCCGTGAAGAGTCGCTGCCAGCGCGAAAACATGACGTCAAGGGCATCCTGAGCCTGATCACCCGGCGCGATGTTCTCGGCCCGGGCTTGCTGAACCTGATCCTGCAGTACGTTTCATACACCACAACTTTCGGCTTTCTGCCTATCCTCGCCCGGCAGCTCGGCGCCGGCGACGTGCTGCTGAGCATGCTGATGAGCCTTTACCTGCTGGCGCTGACCATTGGCAACCTTTCAGCAGCCTTGCTGCTCAAGCGCACCAGTCTCAACAGCCTGCTGTACAGCACCTTTATCCTGACTGCCGTTGCCATCGTGATTGCTTCCATATCGCGGAGTTATTGGCCGGTGATCGGCGCTCAGGTGCTGGCGGGCTTCGCCATGGGCATCGGACTGCCGCTGATGATGGGCATGAGCATTCAGCGGGTGGAGACCGGAGACCGCGCGACCGCCATGGGTCTGCACCAGGCCGTTTACGCGGTCGGCATGTTCCTCGGTCCCTGGGCCAGCGGCTATCTGGCGGACAGCATGGGCATCCAGCCGATGTTCGCGCTCACCGCCGTCGTCAGTCTGATACTCGGCATCCTTGGCTTGCGCTGGCTGAACTACAAGCCCCCGACAGAATCATCCGCGTGAACTTCATCTATAATATTTGAAAACCAAACTAATCCGGAGGAACATCATGGGCAAAGTTTATAAAATGTTGGAGCTGGTCGGGTCATCATCTGTCAGCTCTGACGATGCAGTGAAAAACGCGATTGAAAAAGCATCCAAAACCATTCGCGATATGTCCTGGTTCGAGGTTGTCGAAACCCGCGGCGCCATCGGCAAGGACAACAAACTGGAATTCCAGGTGACGATCAAGATCGGCTTTGGGGTTGAGGATTAAACGCAGTTCAGAGTGACTACATCATTATTGAAGACGAGGTGAAAGATGGATTACAAATTCATGGGGAAAACAGGGGTGAAAGTATCGCCGTTATGTTTTGGCACGATGACCTTCGGCAACGAAGCGGATCCGGAAACTTCGCAGCAGGTTTTTGACCGCTGTGTTGAAGCCGGCATCAATTTTTTCGATTGTGCCAACACTTATGCCGGCGGACGGTCTGAAGAGTACCTGGGCAAATTCATCGCTGGCAAACGCCATGATTTTGTGATCACCAGCAAGGTTTACTTCCCCACCAGCCCGATGCCCAACGACCGCGGCACGTCGCGCAAGAACATCATGCACTCGATTGAGCAGAGCCTGCGCCGGCTGGGCACGGACTATCTGGACGTGTATTTCCTGCATAAATTCGATATCGCCACACCGCTGGATGAAACGCTGCGCGCCATGGATGACCTGGTACACCAGGGTAAAGTCCTCTATATCGGCGCCAGCAATTTCGCCGCGTGGCAGGTGGAGAAAGCGCTTGGCATCAGCGCGCTCGGTGGTCTGGCGCCGATCTCGATCCTGCAGCCGATGTATAACCTGATCAAGCGCCAGGCTGAAGTTGAGATCCTGCCGATGGCGCAGGCTGAGACTCTGGCTGTCATTTCTTACAGCCCGCTCGGCGGCGGTTTCCTGACCGGCAAATACAAACGCGGCAGTGAACTGCCGGCCGGCAGGGTGAAAGAGAATCCGGTCTATACCAACCGCTACAGTGATGAAGCCTACCTTGAAATCGCTGAAGGGCTAGGCGTGTTGGCGCAGGAACTTGGCGTGCCAATGCCCGCGCTGGCAGTCGCCTGGGTCGCGGCGCATCCCGGCATCACCGCGCCGATCATCGGCGCGCGCAACCTCGACCAGCTCAATCCGGTGCTGAAATCGATGGAAATCGAGATGACGCCCGAGCTTTACCAGCGTATCGCGGCACTCTCGCCCACCCCTCCGCTGGCAACGGACAGGCTCGAAGAACAACTGAAACCCGAATTCGCCAGGCGATAGGCAGCATGCCCCTGACGAGGCAGCAAGCAGGCTTGAGAGCAGCCCTGATCATTCTGGTCGGGCTGCTCTATGCTTCCGCTATCCTTGGCGCGCGCTTTATCATCAGCCACATTCATCCATTGACGTATGTCGCGGTCAGGCTTTCCGCCGGCGCGGTCTTTTTCGCGCTCCTGCTGGCTGCCGGCGTGGGCGGGCGGCGTTTTCCCAAAGACGGGCTGATGTGGAGACAGGGGATTCTGGTGGGTATCTTCGGTGACGCGGCATCCACCGTGCTGATCAACGCCTCGCTCTTGTATCAATCCTCCGGCATCACCACGATCCTCTCAACGCTCACGCCCGCGGTGCTGTTGATTCTGGCGCACTTCTTTTTGCACGATGAAAAATTGACCCGGGTCAAAACGCTGGGGATCCTGCTTGCCTTCTCAGGCGCGGCGCTGATCGCGCTGCGCGGTGAAAGCGGGCTCTCCGGCGTGGAACGAGTCGACCCGCGCGGACCGCTGTTCATCCTCGGCGCCATCCTGGCCGGCTCATTTACCGTCATCTACATGCGCAAATACCTGGTGAGTTATGACCCGGTCGAGTTCACCGCCATCCGCATTATCGCTGCCGGGGTAGTGCTGCTGCCTGCCGCGCTGCTGACGACTGGCATCGACCTGAGCCCGCTGCCAACCAGCGGCAAACTCATCCTGGCATACAACACCCTAAATCTATGCGCAACGGCTGTTCTGACGTTTTACCTCGTCAAACTGTTCGACGCCACCAGTTACTCCCTGGTCGATTATGTAACCACCATCCTTGCTACGCTCGGCGGTGTGCTGCTGTTGCGGGAGCAGGTGACCGGCGGCATTCTGACCGGCATGCTGCTGATCCTCGCCGGTGTGGCGTTCATCAACCGCCAGGCTAAAACCAACCCGCCTGCTCAAAGCTAGCTCCTCCATCCTCCAGCCATACGCAGCGCTGAAAAGCGCTTTTTTTGTTTGTTATAATGAACTGGTTTTCCAGTAAAAAAGCGTACAGAGGACATTTATGGAGTTCATTTCTCACATCATCGACATTTTTCTGCATCTGGACAAGTATCTGGATCAGATCGTATCCCAGTTTGGCATCGGGACCTATATCGTCCTGTTCCTGGTGATTTTCATCGAGACAGGTGTAGTCGTCATGCCCTTCCTGCCCGGCGACTCGCTGCTCTTCGCGGCCGGCGCGCTGGCTGCTGCCAGTCATTTTCTCGACCCGGTCGTGCTGTTCATCGTCCTGGCGGTCGCTGCCGTCCTCGGTGATACCGCCAACTACTGGATCGGTCACTTCATCGGGCCGAAGGTTTTCACCCAGGAGAGCCGTTTTCTCAAACGGGAATACCTGGACAAAACCCAGGCATTCTATGACAAGCACGGCGGAAAGACGATTCTGCTGGCGCGCTTCATCCCCATCATCCGCACCTTCGCGCCCTTCGTTGCCGGCATCGGGAAAATGCGCTATGGCTACTTCCTGACCTACAACGTTGTCGGTGGCATTCTGTGGACTGCACTGTTCATTTTCGCTGGCTACTTTTTCGGCAACCTGCCGTTCGTCAAGGACAATTTCTCAATCGTCATTATCGCCATTATCCTGATCTCCGTGCTGCCGGCAGTTTATGAAGGGGTCAAAGAGCGCCGCAGCAAAGCCAAAGCCGCTCAGGCGACTGAAGCCGAGGCAGGCAAGTAAATCACCAAGCAAGTGAACCGTTTGGAGGAATCATAGTGAAGGAAGAAACAATTAAGAAGGTTGACGCAGTCTTTGCTGAATGGGCAAAGAACGACAGCCCCGGCTGCTCACTGGCAATCGTCCAGGACAACGAAATCGTTTACAGCCAGGGCTACGGCATGGCAAACCTCGAGTACATGATCCCGAATAAACCGGACACGATCTTCCATATCGCGTCTGTCTCAAAACAGTTTGCCTGTTTTGCCATCCTGCTGCTTGAAGCAGAAGGCAAGCTCTCGATTGAAGATGATTACCGCAAGCACCTGCCGCAAATGCCGGACTTCGGTCACAAAGTCACGATCCGTCACCTGATGCACCATACCAGCGGCATCCGCGACCAGTGGGAGCTGTTGCAACTGGCGGGCTGGCGCATGGATGACGTCATCACAACGGCTGACATTGAGTATCTGCTCAAGCGTCAGACCGACCTGAATTTCAAGCCCGGTGACCGCTATACCTATTGCAATTCTGGCTACACCCTGCTGGGGCTGATCGTCAAAGCTGTCAGCGGCAAAACGCTGCGTGAATTTTGTCAGGAAAAGATATTCACGCCGCTGGGGATGACTCGCACGCACTTCCACGATGACCACACCATGCTCGTACCGGGCAGGTCCTATTCTTACGGCAAGGGTCGGAACGGCGGCTATGTGCACGAGGTGCTCTCGTACGCGAACGCCGGCGCGACCAGTTTGTTCACCACGGTCGAAGACCTTACCAAATGGAATAACAATTTCGACAAACCGGTTGTCGGCAACCGCCGCATCATCAACAAGATGCTCAAGACCAAACCGCTTAATGACGGTACGCCCAATACCTACGCGCTCGGTCTGATGATTGGCAGCTATCGCGGGCTGCCCACGGTCGAGCATTCCGGTGCGGACGCCGGCTACCGCACCCAGTTCATCCGCTTCCCGGAACAAAAACTGGCGGTCATCGTTTTCTGCAACCTTGGCACAATGATGCCTGGTTTGCTGGCACGCTTGGTCGCGGACGTGGTGCTGGAAGGCAAGTTCAAGGACACCAAACCCGCGCAGGCCGAGGCCGAGCCGAAGAAGAAGAAAGTCAACCTCAAACGTTTTGCCGGGGTGTATTACGACGCTTACGAAGGGATAAGCCGCAAATTTATTGTCAACGACGACAAGCTTGCGCTTGACCTGAGTACACCATTCGATTTCGAACCCAGCGCGGAGCGGCGCTTCAAGCTCAAGGCTTTCCCCATGCTCGAGATTGAATTCAGCGAAAAGCTCGATGAGCTGTGGTTTGTTCCCAAACCTGGCAATAACACCCACAAGCGCGTGAAAACGGCCCCGCTTTCGGATGAAACGCAGGCAGCCCTGCCCGGCACCTATTACAGCCCCGAGCTGGACGTGAATTTCCAAGTTACTGAGGAGAAAGGCAGCCTGTATCTGCATCGCCTCAAGTACGCGCCGCTGCCTCTGGTGCATGCCCATGGCACCAACTTCATCTGTGATCTCTCAGTTGGCGAGCTGCTGCCCTTCACGCAGGAGATCCAGTTCATCATGACCTCAGACCAAACCTGCGACGGCTTTCTGCTGAATTCAGGCCGGGTCAAGAACGTGCGCTTCACTAAAAAATGATCACCCGCCCGCTGCTGGACCATATCCTGGCTCAATACAGCCTGCGTCCCTGGGGGACTCACGGCATCAGCCATTGGGCGCGGGTGCTCAGCACTGGCAGAAGACTGGCTGAGACTATCCCCGGCGCCTTGCCCGTGGTCGAGTTGTTCGCCGTCTTTCATGACTCGCGCCGGCAAAATGAGTATGGCGACTACCAGCATGGACTGCGTGGCGCGCTGCTGGCGCAGGAGATGCGTGATACCTACTTCACCCTCAGTGATGACGATTTCCAGCGGCTGTTCAGCGCCTGTGAACACCACACCGCGGGGAAAATGTCCGATGACCCCATCATTCAGGCCTGCTGGGATTCCGACCGGCTGGATCTGGGTCGGGCAGGCATCACGCCGTCACGGAAGCGCATCAGCGCGGCAGCCGGCGAGGAAGACATTTACAACTGGGCGCATCAACGCAGCCTGGATCTCGTCTACCCGGATGACATCCGGCTTGAATGGGCGCTTGACCTATAGAAAAAGACGGCTGCTTACGCAGCCGTCTTTTCTTGGGTTGGAAATCACCCTCACGAAAGCATACGAATAGCAGCATAAGCATAGATGCGGGCAGCCTCATACATCGGTTCGATATCGATGAATTCGTTCGGCTGATGTGCCAGCTCCGGCCTGCCGGGACCGAGCACGATTGACGGCGCGTTTAGTTCGGGCACGAAGATACAGGCTTCCGTCGCGAACTTCATCACCGAAGAGCCTACTGGCTTGCCCAGCGCTTCCGACGCGGCTGCTATAAAGCTCAGCACCTGCGCGTCGGTTTCTTTGGTTTCAGCCGCCGGCAGGTTGTTGAGAACCCTGACCGTGGCATTGAAATCCGGGTACGTCAGCTTCATCTTGTCGCAAATGTCTTCCAGTTGCGCGATCAGCAGTTCGTGATCCTGTCCCGGAACGGTGCGATAGTCATAGACAACGGTACAAGAATCGGGCACCACATTGGTCTTCACACCGCCCTGAAGGAGATTCAAACTGCGGGTGAAGTCACCCAGCAGCGGATGCGGCTCAAAGGGCACCGGCGTTTTTTCGATTTCTGCCAGCAGCGCGATCATCATGTGAATGGCGTTGATTCCCAGCTCAGGCGTCGAGCCGTGAGCGGTCTTGCCATGCGTGGTGATCTCCGGCCACAGGACACCGCGCTCAGCCAGCGCGACCGTATTCTTGGTCGGTTCTGAAATGATGACCGCCTTCAGTGGCCCCAGCTCGCGATACTTCGCCAGCGTACGGGCGCCCTGCATGTTCACTTCCTCACCAGCGGTGCCGGTAACCACCAGGTCGCCCTTCAATTTATAGCCTGACTTCGCGACTGCCGCCGCGGCAGCCATCATGGAGGCGATGCCGCCTTTCATATCGGAGCTGCCGCGTCCCCAGACCTTACCGTCGGCGACTTCAGCCGCGAAAGGCGGATGTTTCCAGGGTTCCTTGCCGACAGGCACGACATCCAGGTGACCATTGAACATAATGGCAGGCATTTCGCCGCTGCCGCGCAAACGGGCAATACAGTTTGCCCGGCCTTCTCCTTCGTCAATCAGTTCCCCCTCAAAGCCAAATTTAGCCAGCTCATCCAGCACAAACTGGGCGGCTGCCAATTCATTGCCTGGCGGGTTGGTCGTGTCAAAGCGCACCAGCTCCTGGCAATATCTCAGAACATCATCATTGTTAATCGTGATGTTTAATGGCTCGGTCATAAGTTCTTCCTCCTGCGAAAAATATGTTCAGGGCTGTAAGGAGGAAAAGGGGCTGCTGGAAACCAGGCAGCCCCTTTTTGTGATCCTGTCTTAAGCTTCGATCTTGAAGAATTTCAGCATGATCCAGCCGATCAGCATGGTGCCGATGACGCCGATCAGAATGTTCCAGGCGCCGGGCACTTTCAATGCCATCGGGATGTACATGAGAAGGATTGCGAACGGCGCGTATTTCCAGCCGCGCAGGATAAACTGACCCCAGACTGCGCCGAACACGGAGGGCAGCAGGTAGGTTTTGAACGCGCTCAGCAGCCATTCGGGGAACCACTGCTGAATGTAGTTGATCAGCAGCGCGCCGATGAAGATGGCCGGCACGCTGACCAATACCGAGGTCGAGATACCAACCGCGGCAACCAGTTCGCCCTCACGGGTACCTTCCTTGACACCGGCAACTTCCTGCGCGACCAAACCGCAAGGCACGCGCAAGTTCGAGCCGTTACCGACGGTAGCAGAGAGATACCAGCCGGCATTGCCGACGATTGGATAGTAGGCAATCGGTTCGCTGATGTAGAAGGGGAAGGCATACGTCATGGCCAGCGCGAAACCTGTCATGATGGAACCCCAGGTTGGTGTCTGACCATAAATCAAATACAGCAATATCGACGGCAGGAACATGCCGAAGGCAAGGATAGCGGTTGAGATCGTACCGACTTTGTGGACCGGTTTCAGATAGTCATTCTCAAACGCACCGGGGTCGATATTGTAAGCAGCTTCATTCGTTCTTTCGACTGTACTCATCTCATCCTCTCCTAACCGCCGACGATCTTGCCGACGAACATGCCAAGGAACATGGCAATACCCAACGCCCATTCTTTAAGGGCGGGTTTCTTCATCCAGTCAGCGGCTTTGAAAAGCAGCATTGAGAACACTACCGAGGCTACGGTTGCTGCCAGCAATCCGCCTCCTTTAATCGCGTTACCAACCGTATAGTACGAGAAGACAGCGATCATACCGCAGGCGGCAATAACAGCCAGCAGTTTCTCATCACCACCGGTGACCTTCTGGCGCAGCGTGCCCAGATGGCGGGTGAACAAAGCTTCGACGATCCAGCCCCAGCCAGCGATGTTAACGATCAGCACTGCCAGCACGAAGCCTTTCATCGTGAAGGAAGGATCGCCGAATTTCTCACCAACCGCGACCGCGGCATTGGACACCTGGGCGAGCTCAGTGAATACACTGCCGACGCCGACACCCTCACGCTGGAAGGCGAAACCGGGGCTGATAGCTACCGCGAGCGCTACCATGACGAAGATGTTCGCCATCACGGGGCCAATCGCGGTGATTGCGGCACCGCGAATCATGCGGCCGGTCTGTTGCGAGTCAAAGCCGTGTTTGTGCATGAAATTACGCGCGGTTTTCAGGAAGAACCAGGCTTCATAAAAGCCTACGACGCAGGTAAAAATACCGCAGACCCAAATCCAGGGTTCATTGGCAACTACTTTCCAGTCCATAGTGACCTCTCTGAAAAAATAAAAATGAATAAAACACGACAATACAGAAATTCAGAATACGGGTCGAAATCAGGTATCTATCGCTAGGTGTCACCTCCTGACAGCTCCGCCAGCGCGAAGTTTTGACGATCTGGATTAATTACCCCCAAAGGATATAAGGTTGTAACAAGAGCAAAAAGGAAAATCTGTCTATGTTATTTTACACAAGTACAGAAAATGGATGAAGTGATTTTTCTCATTCGCGCAAGCTGAAATGTCATTTTTAGGCTAGGTTTTTATTGTAAAGGGACTGCCCTGCGGCAGTCCCTTTTGAGCGCTGATGCATAGACAGCTAGAAAGCGCTGTCCGGTTTCCATTCCTTCCAGACCTTGCCGGCCAAGGCTGGAGAAGGTTTGAGGGTAGGTTTACCAGGCTGCCAGCCGGAAGGAGTTACCTCTCCGGTTGCGACAACATGCTGGAACGCGTGCAACTGGCGTATCAATTCAGATACGTTACGACCGACTTCCGGTGTCAGGACTTCCATAGCACGGATGTTGAAATCGGGGTCGATGATAAATCTGCCGCGGATATCCACACCGGCATCTTCATCGTATACACCGTAGATCGTACCAACGCGACCGCCGCCATCTGAGAGCATCGGGAAGGGAACTCCGCCCTTGACCATCTTGGAGAGTTCTTCTTCCTGCCAGATCTTGTGGACAAAACGGCTGTCAGTGCTGATGGATAATACCTCTACGCCCATCTTCTGAAGTTCTTTGTATTTGACGGCAACTGCCGACAATTCCGTCGGTCAGACAAAGGTGAAGTCACCGGGGTAGAAGCAAATGACGATCCATTTGCCTTTGTAATCAGATAACTTGATATTCTTGAAGCCACCCTTGATAAAAGCGGAAAGCTCAAAATCTGGGGCTGGCTTGCCTACTCTCGCCAACATTTGTGGTTTCTCCTTTTCTACCGGAGCTGCCTCAGCAGTCTCAGGCGACTGACTTAAGGCCGCGATTGGACCTTTGGAAGGCTTTACGCAGCCATCAACCGGTTCTTTAGCCATATAACCTCCTCTTGATAGTAGTCTCAGCGCTCGCTCTATCTGTAACTATTCTAGCAGAAATTTATTTTCATTATCATCAAATATTGCATTGCCAGATGACGGCTATGCTAGAATAAAAACGGTTCGCATTACTTCGACGAAAGGTGATTTCCAATGGCATTCAATAAAACTGAAAATTTCATCTTCAACAAGGCGTCAGAAACCAAGCTGCCCAGTGTAACGATCGCGGTCATCAAGAAGGACGAGGTGCTCTGGTCGAAAGCGTTTGGCTTCAAGGACCTCGAGCGCGGACTGCCCGCCACGCCTGACACCCTTTACTGTATCGGTTCAGTGACCAAATCTTTTACCAGCCTTGCCATCATGCAGCTGGCTGAACAGGGAAAGCTCTCGCTTGAGGACCCGGTTGACAAGTATCTTGATTTCAACATCAAACCCAAGGGGCAAAAGGTACGTCTACATCATCTGCTCACCCATACCTCAGGGCTGCCAGCGCTGGCTTATGCCGAAGCGGTCCTCAGCAAAGCGTCAGGCGCTGGTGATTACTGGCTGCCAATCTCTTCCATTGATGACCTGCTGCTGTTCATGGACAAGGCTAGCGATTGGGTCGAGAACAAGCCCGGCGAACGCTGGTTCTATCTCAATGAAGGCTACGCCATGCTGGGCGCGATTATCGAGAAGGTTTCCGGCAAGTCCTACACCGAATATGTCGATGAATTTATCCTCACGCCGCTGGGCATGGACCGCAGTACCTTCGCCCGGGCAGATTTTGAGAATGACGGAAACGCGGCTGTTCCTTACACCATTACTGATACCGGCAAACAAATCCCGTCGTCCTATCCGTTCGGCGCCATTATGGCTGACGGCGGGCTGATCAGCAGCGTGCACGAGATGGCAAAATACGTCTCGATGTACCTCGGCTGGGGCAAGCTGGGCAAGACTCAACTACTGAAGAAAGAATCAATCAAGGAAATGGAAAAAGGCCGTATCGAGACCCCCATGACCGGCGGTCCGTTCGGCGTGCGCATGTACGGTTACGCCCTGGGAACAGTTCCGAATTTCCTCGGCAATAAGGTCATCAGCCACAGCGGCTCGGTTGGCACGGCGACCGCCTTCATGGGCTTCATCCCCGAGAAAAATCTGGGCGTCGTGGTACTGATCAATGGCGGCGGCTATGGGCCTGACCAGATCGGTTTGTACGCGCTGGCTGAAGCGCTGGGCGAGAACCCTGATGAGCTGCCCTTCGTCAAGCGCGAGGCGCTGCTCAAGGATCTGGCTGGCCATTACCATACGTATAAGGGCACGGTCAAAGTGCAGGTTCAGCGTGCCGGCGATTTTCTGATCATGACCATGGGCAGCAAACACAACACGTCGCGTGTGCCTTACATCCCGGTTGATTTGAATACGAAGGAACCGGAATTCTACACGCTCTCTGGCGGCAGCCGGCTGGGGATCAAATTCGTAAAGAAAGAGGGTGTCTGGACCTTCATTCATGAGCGCTACGCGCTGCGAAAGGTCGCTGATCTCTAGCGAAAATCGTATTTTCTCGACCTGCCTGTGCCCCCACAGGCAGGTTTATTATCTCTTTCAGTATAATCAAGGATAGAAACCAACTGCAGGAGTTAAGGCATGAATGAGCTGCTATATCTGTCACGGGCGGACGTCGAAAAAGTTAACTATGATCTTAAAGACCTGATCGACCTGATGGAAAAGGCCTTCTTCGAAAAGGCGCATGGCAGGACAGAAATGCCTCCCAAGCCCGGCATTCACACCAGACCCGATGCCTTCCTGCACGCCATGGCAGCACACATCCCGGCGATGAACGCGGCAGGGTTGAAATGGGTTGGCGGCTATCCCGAGAATAAAACCAAGGGGCTGCCGTACATTTCGAGCATCCTGATACTGAACGACGACGACACCGGATTCCCGATCGCGGTCATGGACGCCACCTGGATCACCGCCTACCGGACCGGCGCGGCCAGCGCGCTTTCAGCTAAATATCTCGCCCGACCAGAGAGCCAGACCATCGGCTTGCTGGCGACGGGCGTTCAGGCGCGCACCCATCTTGAGGCAATGTCACGGCTGTTTCCGCTCAGCCAGGTGCTGGCGTATGACATCGACCCGGCTGCCGCCGAACGCTTCGCGTCAGAAATGTCCGCCAAGCTTGGGCTGCCCGTCCAGGTGTTTTCCGAGCCGCGTGAGGTAGTGGCGAACAGTGACATCTTCGTCACGGCGGGACCGATTTATAAGGTTCGCCGGCCGGTGATTCAGAAAGACTGGCTCAAGCCCGGCGTTTTCGCCAGCGCCGTTGACTATGACAGCATGTGGGCTCTCGACGCCCTGCACAGTTTTGACAAAAGCATCACGGATGACATCCCGCAGATTCAGTACTACCAGAGTATCGGTTATTTCGACAAAGTTCACCTGCCTGAGGTGGAATTAGGTGATCTGGTCGTGGGCAGAAAGCCCGGGCGCGAGAACGATCAGGAGCGCACGCTGGCGCTGAACCTTGGTCTGGCGCTGGAAGATATGGCGCTCGCCCGCGCAATTTACCTGAGCGCCGTCGAACGCGGTCTCGGCGTCAAACTGCCCCTATAACTATGCCCGCGAAGGCTACCGCCTACACCCTGCTGGCTGTCGTGCTCTGGAGCATCCTGGGCTATATCGGTATGACATTGCAGGCTGTGCCGGCATTGCTCACCACCGGACTGAGCCTGACGATCAGCGGCATCCTGTTCGGCATCATCAGCGGCAAGACCTGGCGTCAGGCGTCACTCAAGACCTGGCTGGTCGGCATTGGCGGCATCTTTGGCTACCACGCGCTGTACTTCAGCGCCTTTCAGAACGCGCCTGCTGTTGAAGTCAACCTGATGAATTACCTCTGGCCGCTGTTTATCGTTGTGCTCACACCGCTGATCCTGCCCGGCAACAAGCTGCTGTGGAACCACATCATCGGCGCGCTGCTGGGCTTTTTCGGCGCCGGCCTGATCGTGACCGGTGGTCGCTGGTCACTGGATTTTGGTTCGCTGACCGGCTATGCCATGGCAGCCTCCGCGGCGCTGATCTGGGCACTTTATTCGCTGCTGACCAAACGGCTGCCGCCTTTCCCGAGCTCACTCGTGGGCGGCTTCTGCCTGGCAGCAGGCCTGCTCTCGCTGGGCATATTTGTGGTGCAGGACGGCGACCTGAACATCATCAGCACCCTCTCTCTCAGGGATTGGTTCCTGATCGTATTGGCGGCACTCGGCCCGCTAGGCTGGGCATTCTTCTTCTGGGATGCCGCGCTGAAAATGGGCGACTCGCGCATCATCGGATCACTGGCTTACCTGATACCGCTGCTCTCGACCGCGATCCTGGTATTTGCCGGCGGCAAGCAGATGAACTGGGTGTCGGCTGCGGCGATGGTCATGATTGTCGGCGGCGCGCTGCTGGGATCGCTGCATCTCTTTACCCGTGGAGGCAAGAATAATCATGGCAACTGAGCCCATTCAATTAACCGAGAGTTTCAGAACGGCGATGGCTTTCGCCCTGACCCTGCATGAAACCCAGCGCCGCAAGGGCAGCCGTGTACCTTACGCTTCGCATCTGCTCGGTGTCGCAGAACTTGTGCTGGTCTATGGCGGCGATGAGGAACAGGCGATGGCAGCCCTGCTGCACGACGCTGCAGAAGACCGTGGCGGCCGTGATACGCTGGCGGTGATTCGGGCAGAGTTTGGCGAACGGGTAGCAAGAATTGTCGCTGCCTGCTCCGACTCCGTCGAGGAGGTCAAACCGGACTGGCAGACGCGAAAGGAAAATTACCTGTCGCATTTACCTGACCAGCCGGATGAAGTGCTGCTGGTGAGCTGCGCCGACAAGGTCAACAATGCCCGTGCCATCCTGCGCGATACCCATATGGTCGGTGAACCGGTCTGGGACCGCTTCAAAGGGGGGCGGGATGGCACGCAGTGGTATTACCAGCAATTGCTGCGCGTTTACCGGCAGCATTTTGATCACCCGATTGTTGATGAACTGGAAGATCTGGTCAGACAGCTTTCAGCGCTGCCGTAAAGGATCCTAAATTTTTGCCGCTCCGTCGGTGTGATAGGGCAAGTCACGTTCATGAACTGCCTTGATGGTCGCGCGGCTGCGGAACCACATCCAGAAGGCCTGCATGATATTGGCTGAAGCAAACGCGGTGGCGGCGACATACACGCCCGGGATTGTTTGCAGCACAACACCGCCCATCAGCACACCGGTGAGCGTGATGACAAAAGCGATGACTGCCTCGGTGATGCCGGTTGTCTTGCGGCTGAAGACCAGGTTGCCCTGAAACCAGCTCTGCAAAACGCCAAGCGGCGGGATGATGATGATCGGCAGCATGGCGCGTTTGGCAAGCTCCGCCAGGTGAGGTGTCAAACCCGAGATAGTACCAAACCACATTTCTGACAGCGGGGTAAAGGTGAAGAGGACCGCGATGCCAAACAGGATCAGGGTCAGCTTGCGGCCAAACTTGCTGAGTTCGATCGATGACCCTTTTTCATCCAGCAATGCCACGACCACTTCATTGAAGGAAATACCGGGTGAGCGCAGGATGAAAATCAGGTTGCCCATCACAGCCCAGATTGCCAGTGACTCGACCGGGTTGGGCATACGGCTGATCATGGAGCTGCCGATCGGCTGTGCCAGGAAACCAAGCAGCGAAGTCAGCACCAGCGGTATGTAGAAACTGAGGAAAGGTTTGAGGCGCAGCGGTTCGACCTCAGGCAGCGTGCGCAGCAAGCGCAGCACCGGCTGCACCATCCAGACGGCATAACTGGCTTCCAGTGTGACGCTGACCACCTGGGCGATACACATCAGGATCACGCCGGGGATGCCAGGCAAAAACCAGTAACCGAAAGACATGATCAGCGTGACAGCCACGAGGCGGACAATGGACGTCTTTGCCACCGCGTCCGACCTGCCATGCCGGATCATCAGCCCCTGGTTGAAACGCCGCAACCCGATGAAGAACGACCACGGGATCATGATTCGCAAACCGATCCGCCCTGGTTCAACCAGCTCCTGCGGAATGCCCATGACGCTGTTGGCGATGAAATCGTAGATGGGCGTGAAGGCGATCACGGTTTGCAGCAGGGTGATCGCGCCGCCCAGCACCAGCATGAATTTACGCAGCTTGAGGTAGGAGATCCAGTCCTTGCCCAGTGCGGTTGAAGCCGAGAGCAGCATGATGATCGGCGCCTCAATGATGAAGGCGATCGGCATGATGATGCCGCCGGATGCCGCCAGGTTGATCTCGGGTTCGGGCATGCGCGCCACGAATCCGTTCAGCACTGGCCCTTCCGCGCTCATCAGCAACCAACTGGCAGCCAGGGGCCACCAGGTATTGAAGATTACGCGTTGGGTTATTTTAGACATTCATCACCGGATTCAGTCAAAGCACAATTTTTAAGTATAGCACGAAGACTACCAGCAAATATGATATTCCCTTGGCCTGTAGCGAAGGGATGGCACATCAGCGGAGCGATCTTTTATTACGTGCAAGTCGGAGACCATCAGTTCCCCCATCCAGCCGCGCGCTTCCCTGCCATAAAGCTGCCGCTTGCATTACGCCCGCAACTTCGGCATAATTGCGCCATGACAGAAAATAAAACCCAACCCACCGCAATACCTGTAGAACAATTCCTGGCGGATGTGCCCGTCAACCGACGTGAAGAGGCAGAAAAGATCATCGCCATCATGAGCCGCATCACGGGCGAGCAGCCCGTCATGTGGGGACCGAGCATCATCGGCTTCGGCAAATATCATTACAAATATGAGTCCGGCCGCGAGGGCGATATCGGTCTGCTGGGGTTCAGCCCGCGCAAGGCCAACCTGACGATCTACTTCTCCGATGGGTTTCACCGGCAGGGTGACCTGCTCGAAAACCTCGGCAAGCATAAAAGCAGCGTCTCCTGCCTGTATCTCAACAAGCTGGCAGATGTTGACCTGGATGTGCTCGAGCAGATGCTGCAGCGATCGTATGATCATCTCACCAACCGGGCGCCTGCCAAGCCGGACTGGAAGTCCGTTGATGAGTACATGGCAGCCTTGCGCGGCAAAGCAGCAGAAAAACTGGTCAGGATGCGCGAGATCGTCCGTGAACTCATCCCCGAGGGCCAGGAGGTGATCTCCTATCAGATGCCGACCATGCAGATCAAAGGCAAGAACGTGGTGCATTATGCCGGCTATCGCGATCACGTCAGCATTTACCCTGTCCCCAAAGGAATGGACGATGAACTCGCGCCGTACCAGCGCGGCAAGGGTACCTTATGGTTCCCGCTGCATGGTGATCTGCCTGAAGACCTGATTCGCAAGGTCGTCCAGCAACTGATTCTTCAGCGAGGCAGGAAATGAACAGACCCTCTAATTACAAAGCACTGGAAACCGGCACAGGCATAAGCTGGGACGACTGGGTCGTGTATCTGGAGAGCGTGAACGCGCGAGACCTTGACCATACAAACATCGCCAGGCTGGTTCTGGATAAGATACTGACCAGCGGCAAGTCAAAATCACCCGAGTGGTGGGCGCAAGGATTGACAGTCGCGTATGAACAGCATATAGAGCGCCGGCTGCCCGGACAACGATGCGAAGGTGATTTCTCGGTCACGGTCAGCAAAACGCTGGAGGGCGATATGGACGCCGCGCTCGCGAAATGGCTGGCGCTGACGAAGGATGTCAGGGCATTCAATGGCGTCAAGGTAACGGATGCCGGCAAGGTCAGCCAGACTGAGAAATGGCGCTACTGGCGCTGCGTACTGGCGGATGGCGGGCGACTCTCCGTCAATTTCCAGACCAAGCCCGGCGGCAGCAAGACCTCCATGGCGATCAACCATGACAAGCTCTCAGCCGGCGATCTCGTTGAACCCTGGCGTGCTTTCTGGAAGTCTTTTACCGCTGAGCTGAAATAATCCCGAGCCGAAGGACGCTCGCATAATTTAAGGTTCGTCAGCGCCTGCTCCGGCGTCATGTTCAGATACAATTGGGTATCACATCAATCGGAGCATACATATGACAAGAGCACGAGATCTGGGCATCCCTTTTACAGGCAAGCCGGGGGCATTCAATGCCATCACTGATGTAAAGGGCGTCGAGGTCGGTCATAGCACGATCATTGAAGGCGAAGGTAAACTGGAGCCCGGCAAGGGTCCCGTCCGCACTGGCGTGACGGCGGTCTTGCCGCGCGGACACAGTTTTGATCCCGTTTTCGCGGCCATTTATTCGTTGAACGGCAACGGCGAAATGACGGGCTCGCATTGGCTGACCGAGTCAGGGTTCATGGGTCATCCAATGCTGATCACCAACACCCTCTCCATCGGCGATTGTCATCGCGCGCTCGTGAGCTGGGCAATTGAAAATCATTACAAAACTGCGATGGCCAACACAACCTATTGGGTGCTGCCGACGGTCGCGGAGACTTATGATGGGCGGCTGAATGATATCGCCGGCTTTCATGTCAAGCAGGAACACGTTTTTGAAGCGCTGGATGGCGCTACTTCAGGACCTGTGGCTGAGGGCAATGTCGGCGGCGGGACGGGCATGACCTGTCATCAGTTCAAAGGCGGCATCGGCACCTCGTCGCGCATCGTCAATCTGTTCGATGAAGACTACACGGTTGGCGTGCTCGTCCAGGCTAATTACGGCTACCGCAAGCACCTGATGATCGCCGGCGTACCAGTCGGGCTGGAGATACCCGACCTGCTGCCCGGACCAGTCGATCAGCAGCAGCCGGCAGAGATGGGATCCATCATCATCGTCATCGCCACAGACATCCCGCTGCTGCCGCACCAGTTGAAGCGACTGGCGCAGCGCGCGACCCTCGGTCTGGGCAGGCTGAACGGCATTGCCGGCAATGGTTCCGGCGATATCTTCATCGCCTTTTCAACTGCCAATCCTGCCGCGGCCGCGTTCGATTCGAAGGTCACGGTCCAGATGATGCCGAATGACGTGCTTGACCCGGTCTTCGAAGCAGTTGCCGAGGCGACCGAAGAGTCGATCGTCAACGCGATGGTCGCCGCGAAAACAATGACAGGCATCGATGGATACACCGTGCATGCCTTACCACACGACCGGCTGGTTGCAGCCATGAAAAAGTACGGTCGATATCAGGAACCGGAGACAGTGTAATGAATGATAGAGAATATCTGAAGTCAAGCCGCTGGGACGAATGGCGAGCCACGACCACCGACCAAAAGGATGGGATCGCGCCGCCACCGCTGAGCAAGCCCATGCCGGCAAACACGCTGATGATTGACCTGCCCCAGGTGCACGACCTGCACCTGGGCGAGATTCTCTTGCAGAAGGCAATCGAGAACCGCAAGAGCCGCAGGAAATTCCTGACTGACCCGCTCAGCCTGGAAGAACTGGCGTTCCTCTTGTGGGCGACGCAGGGTGTGCGTGAGCTCTTCAATGACGGCAAGTTTAACCGGCGCGTCGTGCCTTCGGCTGGATCGCGCCATCCGTTTGAGACCTATCTGATGGTCAATAACGTCAACGGTCTGGAGCCAGGGTTGTACCGTTACGCGCCACTGACCCACCAGCTCGGTTTGCTGGATACTCGTGCCGGTCTGGTCGAGGAGGTACATCACGGCGCCTTCAATCAGTTTGTCAAGGAAAGCGCGGTCACCTTCCTGTGGTCCGTCATACCCTACCGCACCGAGTGGCGCTACACCTTCCAGAGCTACAAGGTTATCGCGCTGGATGCTGGTCATATGTGTCAGAACCTGTACCTGGCTTGTGAAGCAATCGGCGCGGGTACCTGCGCCATTGGCGCGTATGACCAATTGAAACTAGACCTGGCGCTGGGTCTGGACGGTACGGACGAGTTTGTAATTTATCTTGCGCCGGTCGGCAAAGTCGCCGCGGAGTAGTCGCCTATGAAGCCGGTCAGCGATCTCGTCTATCACATCACCGAAAAGGAACGCTGGTTGCAGGCGCTCAAGGATGGCATTTACACACCCGCCGCGTATGATCAGGACGGCTTCATCCATCTGTCCACGCGCGCTCAGGTGCTGGGGGTGGCTAACTTCCTCTATGCCGGCAAGCCTGATCTGGTGCTGCTATATATCGACCCGGAACGCGTCGGGCAGCCGCTGGTCTATGAGAACCTGGAAGGCGGCGAGACGCTCTTCCCGCATTTGTACGCTCCCCTGCCGATTGATGCGGTCGAGACGGTGTATGACTTCGCCGCCGGTGAGGATGGTCTGTTCCTCCTGCCTGACGGCGAGGACTAGCGCTCAAGCGCAGTTATTCGCGCGGCTGCTAGCACAGGAAAGCCGTCCGACTGTGGATGGCTTTCTATATTTCTACAGGAGATCATGAGATGGACGCCTCAACCCCATTCAGACTGAGCAAATCAGATTTCATGCTGTTCTGTGAGGCTCCGCGTCACCTGTGGGCGAAGGCGCACGGGGCATTGCAGGTCAGTCTGACCGATTTCGATCAACATCTGATGAATGAGGGCAATAAAGTCGAAGCACTTGCCAGAGAGTATCTGACGGATGTCCTGCTGCCCCACTGCCCTGGCGTTGAACTGATCTGGCAGCGCACCTATTCCGACGGTCCTTTTCTTACACGGCTGGATGGGCTGGTACATAAACCAGCAACCGACAGCTATGATTTGTATGAAATCAAGAGCAGCACGAAGGTGAGCAAAGAAATCGAACTCGATGTCAGCTATCAGGCTGCTATCCTCCAGAAACACATACCGGTTGATCATTACTTTGTCGTGCACCTGAACAGGGAGTATATCCGTAATGGTGCTCTGGATCTCTCTTCGCTTTTTATCGCGGAGGATGTGACTGCCACCGTCCTCGAACTGTTGCCCAGTATTGAACTGTGCCGTGAAGCCGCCCTGGACGTGCTGCAATTGCCAACAGCGGATCACGCAGCGCATTGCCTGACACCCAAGTCCTGCCCTTGCCCCGCGATTTGCCATCCAGACCTGCCCGAGTTTTCCATCTACGATATTCCAGCTCTCTCGCAGAGTAAGAAGCGCCAGCTGCTTGATGCCGGCATCCGCTCCGCGAGGGATATCCCCGAGGGCTTCGAGCTCAGCGCGAAACAGCAGCTTGTCGCTGATTGCGCCATAACTGGTAAGGCGCATATTAATGCCCGGTCAATCACGAGCGAGCTCGAACAGTTTCAGTTTCCACTGTATTTCCTGGACTATGAGACCTGTATATCAGCACTGCCACTCTTTGACGGCTATCGTCCGCAGCAGCAAAATGTCTTCCAGTACTCACTGCATAGGCTGGACGCGCATGGCAATGACTTGATGCATTCTGAACATGTCTCGCTGGAAGAGGGTGATCCCGCCCTGCCGCTGCTCATGAGGCTTCGGGAGGACATCGGAGAAATCGGTACGGTTATCGTCTGGAACAAGACATTTGAAAAGACCAGGAATACCGAGATGGCGAAACTGTATCCCGAGTTCGCGCCCTTCCTTGAACGTCTGAACGATCGCATCTATGACCTCGGTGACATCGTAAGTCAGGGGCATTACGTGCACCCAGATTTCAGAGGCAGCTGGTCAATCAAGAATGTCCTGCCTGTCATGGTGCCGGAGTTATCGTACGAAGGCATGTCCATCGGCAAGGGCGATCAAGCCAGCATGGCCTGGTGGAAGATGACCATTGAAGGGGTACAGCAGTTGGAAAGGGAACAACTCACCGAAGCACTGCGGCGATATTGTGAGCTGGACACCCGCGCGATGGTCGAAATTTATCGCAAATTGCTTGAGTTGATTGGCTAGCCGTAGTGCTTAGTGCGCCTTAGCTGCCGTAGTAAATGGCATGACTGGCAGCGATGAACTGCCATCCCAGCCAGACTGAGTATAGGATGAGCGCCGTTCCACCCCAGCAAAGGATCTTTCCACCTCGTGAGTTTTTGAGTTTTTCTACCGCTATGAACCAGCCCCATCCGGCAGCCAGCAGCAACAGAAAAATAGCGTCCAGCAGATAACGCATCATCGGCGCGAAGAAAGCAGCAATGAACAGCAGCTCAGCCAGGCCAGCCAGCAGCACTACGCCGTGCAGCCATTGGAAGGTACCTTCAGATAAGGTAGCGCACAAGTGTGTCTGATACGGCCAGCGACGCGTGAGCAGTAATTTTAGAGGTACCCAGGCGTAGATCAGAAACGGAAGGACGAATAGCAGCCCGACAACTGGCTCACTGAAGTAATAGTGGTCGGGTAGCCTGAGAAAAAACGGGAAGGATGCCTCAGTCACCCAGCTCAATTCCAGTGGAATGGCGAGCGCCGGTGGATTAATCAGAAACAGGTACAGGTTCGCAGGTATATATGCTGGTGAGACGATGAAGGGATATTCTTTGCTGAAGTCCACCACCGTCAGCGCGTACCGCATGCCGGGTTCAAACGGCGAGCCAAAGCGCGCATCATTGAACCATGCCAGCGCTCCCACGCCAGCGATGAGCGGGAGGGAGAGCGCGAGCACGGCATAGACAGTTCTTGTCCGGCTGGTTCTTAGAAGCCAGAATAGGTACGCCAGAATGAGGATGCCGGCCGCGAACAGGACACTGTTACGGCTGCCGATAGCCGCCGCGAAACTCAAGCCAGCCAGGAAGGGGTAAACCAACTTCCCACTCTTGTATGCCTGCCAAAGCATCAATGCACCCAGTAGCAGAAATGCCTGCCCGCCGAGGATTGCTGCCTCATAGACCGAAGCCCTGCCGAAGACGAACCCGAGCGGCGCGTTGAGTGCGAATGCCGTGAAGAGTAAGACGGGGTAATGCCAGCGCAAATGCGGGAAGAAGTGCCGGGTGATTTCAAGCGTCAGCGATTGCAGGCAGAGCTGAACGATGAGGTAGACCAGCAGCACCAGGTGCGCGTCGTTCAGGAATTCGCCGGCAAATAGCTTCCATGCAGCAGAAAGCAGTGCCGGCACCGGTCCCCAATAAATGTAGTAACGCCCTTGAAACAGGCTGGCATCATGCAGAAATCCGATCCCCTGCCGCTGGTTAGCATCGTAAGGATCATCAAGCGCCTGGAGGGCAGCCGGCACTTCCAGCGGCAGATGCGATTGGCCGGCAAGGAACGCCTGCGCCTGCAGGGGGTAATAGGACGTGCCGTAATCTTTCAGCGACCAGGTGCCTTCGGAGACGTACCAGACAAAATACGCCGCCGCGATGAGCAGGATAATGATGCCAAATATACGCGCACGCACCAGGGAAGCGCTATTGCTCCTAACATCTTCACTTCCCACATACTGCTCCATCAGCCAGCCAGAAATTCTGCTGGGTGCCAGCAACTTTAGCACGAGCGCTAACAGGAGCAGCATCAGTCCAATGACCAGAAGCGTGATCCGTAATGCGCCCCAGCCGGCATCATTATCAATCCCGAGGGCTGGCGCCAGAAGCGCGATGCCGGCAAGAACCAAGCCTGTAGGTATTAGGGAAAAAACAAGGAAAGTTCGCAGTCTGCGCGGCATAAGTGACGGGTGTTTATGGTATAGTGAAGCCTGATTACTCTGAGATCGATACAAGTTTATCATCGAGTCCGACTTGGAAAATAACCCCCAGCCCAACCTGATTATCCTTCATGGTAACGACACGCTCGCCATCCAGAAAGCGGTTGCCGGCATGATTGCTGACATGGGCGATCCGGGGACGGCCGAGATGAATATCGCCCGATTGGATGGCAAGACGCACAGCCGAGAAGAGATCAAAACCGCCTGTGATACGTTGCCATTTCTGAGCGATCGGCGGCTGGTGCTGGTGACCAACCCCCTGAATCGCCTGCAAGGTGAAGACAACCGCCGCTTTTTTGAAAATCTTTTCGAACGCATGGCGCCGACCACTTCGCTGGTGCTGGTCATTGAAGATACTTTCGAGCGTAAGAAGTGGAGTGCCTTCCCGGCCAACCACTGGTTGCATGGCTGGATCAAGCTAGCTGGCGGACAGGCGCAATACCGTTCCATGACCCTGCCTGAAGCAGGTGCCATGCCCGGCTGGATCACCGCGGAAAGCAAAGCGCGCGGCGGTAATATCAATCGTGATGCCGCGCAGGCACTGGCGGGTTTGACTGGCAGCGACACGCGCATGGCGGCGCAGGAGCTTGAGAAGCTGCTGGCGTATGTGGGCTATGCCCGCACGATCAAAGCTGCGGATGTTGAAACCGTTTCAATCACGGCTGCCCAGCACAATATCTTTGATCTGGTGGACAATCTGGCGAATAACAACAAGCAGGTTTCCCTGCGTCTGGTCCACGGCTTGCTCGAGGAGCAGGACGGACTGAGCCTGCTGGCGATGATCAACCGCCAGTTCCGCATGCTGATCCTGGCGCGCGAGATTCTGGATCAGGGCGGCGGGCAGAATGACATTCAGATGTCGCTGGGCTTGCACCCGTACGTCGCGCAGAAGGTGGCAGGCCAGGCACGGCGTTTCTCGCCTGCCGCGCTGGAGATGTTATACCGCCAGTTGCTCGAGATGGATATCGCTATCAAGACCGGCAAAAGTGATGCCGCCCTGGCATTGGATCAATTTGTCGCCGAATTATCTTTCACCGCGTAAAGTAACCAGATAATAGAAACAGCATCGGCCCTGGCCGTAACCGGAGGGCGTTGATTCGTTCGTGCCGAGAATGCGGCAGCCCTGCCGAAATGCCATCATAACCACCGTAGGGGAGCGGGCAAATCGTTCTGTAATCGCCCCTCCCTGTTATTCTTTGGCTGTCAAGGCAATCACAATACAGATTGCCATGACAGTACGGTCAGTCATGATGCGGCTCATGTCCTTTGATCCGCCATTTTGTAATGTCGGACGCAAGTACGCCGTCCGACCTACGTTTCCTTCAATGATATGGAACCTATTGATGAACGGTAGATGTGAGGTAGGGCGGATCGCGTTCTTTGATCCGCCATGTTGTATTGTCGGGAGCGAGAACGATGCCCAATCCGCAATTCCATGCCCGCCCTTGGAGGGCGGGTGCCTCGAAGAGGCGGGTGGGTTATTCTTTGATCTGCGACGTTCTGCGACAACAGCTGTCAAGGCAATCACAATCCAGATTGCCATGACACTACAGCCAGCCATGAGGCGGCTCATGTCCTTTGATACGCAATGTTGTATTGTCGGGAGCGAGAACGATGCCCAACCCACAATTCCATGATATGGAAGGGCGGGTGCCTCGAAGAGGCGGGTGGGGTATTCTTTGATCTGTGACGTTCTGCGACAAAACAGTCAAGGCAATCACAATACAGATTGCCATGACACTACGGCCAGCCATGAGGCGACTCATGTCCTTTGATCCGCCAATCTTGTTATGTCGGGGAGAGAATCGGCACCAGTCCCCGCCGTAGGGGAGCGGGCAAATCGATCTGTATTTGCCCCCCAGGCTTTCAGATGCTGTCAAGGCAATCACAATACGGATTGCCATGACACTACGGCCGGCCATGAAGCGGTTCAAGCTCTTTTATCCGCCAATCTACATTTCTGGCGGGCGCATATCACCGCATTCTCCGTAATATTCACCATTTTTCCACCTCTGAAGCTATACGCATTAATCGCCTATTTTCTCATTTTCACCAAAATTGGCACGCAACTTGCAACATAAGGGGTAGGAAACTAATCGAAGGTGGTGTTCTTATGAAAACTCGTCCTGCTCACATCTTTATCGGCCTTATCCTGGCATTCGTTGCCATCCCGGTGTTGGTCATGTTTGCCTCAACCGCCGGCAAGGCTGTCGATACTATTAAAGACCGTTTCGAAGGCTCGGAACTCCCGGTCATGGCGGCATCTTCTGGTGAACTCATCGCCAGCCCAACTGCCGAGCTGACCGAAGCCCCTGCCGCGACCGACTTACCGCTCGAGAAAACACTGCCCGAAGGGCTGGCTCCCTCTGAAATTGGCTTGCCGCCCCAGGACATGGCTTTATCCGCAGTGGCAGACAAGCAGCAAGCGGCTGTCGGCGACACGGTCACCTATTACTTTACCCTCACCAATTACGGTACCGAAGCGGTGCCATCTGTGACTTTTGCCAACGATCTGCCAGTTGAACTGGCGTCTGCGACCGCAGTGACCGATCGCGGTACAGTGACCGTCAATGGTCAATCTGTGACCGCCGATCTCGGCACGATGGCTCCTGGTGAACAGGCGCTGGTGACAGTCACTGCCACCGTCGCTGACAGCGCTGCCAGCGTCCCGGAACTGGTCAACATCGGTGTCATGGCGGTTGGCTCTGCGACGGACGATACCAGCAACAATGTTGCGATGGTGCCGGTGATGATCGGCGATTCCAGCATCGCGTCCAGCGTGCTTGGCGACCCGCTGCAACCACTGACCACCCTCTCCGACCTGCCCGCTCCCCCGCCGCCTTCAGACCTGAGCTCCGCCCTCAGCACGCCCAGCTCTGAGCCAATGATGCTTGAATCCGCGCCCGTGACTGCCGGCAACGTGACCGTCACCGAGTCCAGCAACATCGACCAGGCGAACATCGGCGAAAATGTCGTCTTCACCCTTGATGTCAGCAATGTGACAACTGAAGCTGCATCGAATGTTATTCTCGAGAAAGAAGTCCCAGCCACGTTCGAGATCCTGAGCGTCGAGACCGATAAGGGCAGCTATGAGATCGATGGCAATCTGGTACGCATTAATATCGGCGATATGGCCCCCAATAGCGAGAGCCTGGTCACCATCACCACGCAAATTCAGAGCACCGCTCTGATCGGCACCTTGGCTGAGACCACCACCAATCTCGCGACCGACGTCCAGGGCGTCCAGACTCAGGTGACCGCCCAGGAAACCACGGTTGTCAACAAGCAATCTAACCTGCCTGAAACCGGCTTCGCGCCCGGTCGCGTCACCACCCTGACCAGCCCGTCGCTGTCACGCAACACCAACTACGATATGGTTCTGACGATCCCCGTGCTCGGCAAGCAGACCAGTGTCTGGGGCATCAGCCGCTACCAAGGCGGATGGGACCTCGGTTACCTGTTCAACCTGGTTGGACATCTGGAAGGCACCGTCCTCCCCGGCAGCGCCGGCAATAGCGTCCTGACCGGTCACGTCACCAATGCCGACGGCCAGCCGGGTATCTTCGCTGACCTCGACAAACTGATCGCGGGCGATTCGATCTACCTGCACGCCAACGGCAAGACCAGCAAGTATCAGGTTCAGTCCGTCACCGTCGTCGGTGACAAGGATGGCGAGAAAGTCTTCACGCAAACCGATGATACCGTGCTGACTCTGCTGACCTGCCACGACTTCGATCCCGCCACCGGTGTCTTCAACCAGCGTGTGGTCGTGACCGCCAAACTCATCAAGTAGTCCGCAAAATTATCCTCAAATTATTTTGCGATAAGAGCTTCCCCCTGGTCAGGGAAGCTCTTTCATTTTCAGTATCACGCTCACTTCATCACAACAGAGGCATAAGCTCTCTGTTAGAATTGCCCAGGGAGATAAAACCATGACAACCAGCACAACGCTCATTCAACTTAAATCTTATGGCATGGGCATCGGCCCGCAGGAACTGCAGCTCAAATTGCTGCGTACATACCTGACCTTGCTGCTCGAAAACGAAACCCGTCCTGGCGCACTCGTCTTCTATACCGACGCGGTCAAACTGCTGACGCGTGAGTCGCCAGTGCTCGATTTACTGCAGCAGCTTGAAGCACGCCAGGTCAGGCTGATTGCCTGCAGCACCTGCATCAACTTCTTCGGCATTCAGGATCAAATCGCTGCCGGCATCGTCGGCGGCATGCCCGATATCATGGCAGCTCAGGAAGCGGCGAGCAAGATCATCGACTTATAAAGGCTGCTTCCCACACGGTTTTCCTCATCTGTCACAAGCGTTACTGACAAAACGCTCCGGATAGTGTATTCTTATACCAACAAGATCTGCCTGGCGGTCCTTGCGTCGAACCATGCCGTCAGGCTTTCCGCGCACATGCGCCAAATCATTAATAAGGTAGGTGAACTTGCCATGAAGATTAATGTAGACCCGGAAGAGAACGATTTTATCGATGCGATGAGCTTAAACAAACGTCAGATCAGTGACGAACAGTTCGAGAAGTTTGAAGGTTACGCGGCGGAGATATTCACCGCCTTCGGGATGGACCTGAACACGCCCGCGACGGTCGATACGCCCAAACGCTTCATCAAAGCCATGTTTGACGCGACTGAAGGCTACGACGGTGATCCGAAACTGCTGAAGGTATTCAAGACGGAATGCACAAGCGAACCGAACTGCAAATACAGTCAGGTGGTGGAAGGACCGATTCCGTTCTACGCTTTATGTGAGCATCACGCGCTGCCGTTCTACGGGATGGCATATGTTGGCTATATCGCGAACGACACCATTATCGGCATCTCAAAGCTGACCCGCATGGTGCGGTTGTTCGCGCGCAGGTTTGCCGTTCAGGAACGCATCGGGCAGCAGATAGCGGATACCCTCGAAACCATGCTCGAACCATTTGGCGTAGCGGTGTACCTTGAGGCGCATCACCTGTGCGTTGAAATGCGCGGCGTACGTGAGACTTCACCCAAGACGCGCACGACTGTCTGGCGCGGTCTCTACGGCACCGACCCCTCCCTGCGCGCTGAGTTCATGACGACCAGCGGGTTGCAGCGAGATGAGCGCCGCTAAATTTATTCTGATCACTGGCGCCGCCCGGCGCATTGGCCGTTCGTTGGCGCTGGCTGTTGCCGGCGCCGGGTTTGATGTTGCCATCCACTACGGCAGTTCGTCATCTGCGGCTGAGACACTCCAGCAGGAGATCAGCGCGTTAGGCCGGAAGACGGTCTTGCTGCAAGCAGACCTCTCGAATCCCGATGAAACGGGTGGTCTGATTGATCAGGTGCTGCCTCACGGCTCCCTATACGGGCTGATCAATAATGCCTCGATCTTCAAAGACCTGGACTGGCAGACGACCTCCCTGGCGGACTGGCAGGAACATCTGACAGTCAACCTGACCGCGCCGTTCCTGCTCAGTCAGGCGTTCGCCAGAGCGCTGCCCGCGCAAAAGAAAGGGCGCATCATTAATCTGCTGGACTGGCGCGCGCTGCGTCCTGGTGCGGATCATTTGCCCTACACCATCAGCAAAGCTGCGCTTGCCAGCCTGACTTACTCGTTGGCCTCGGCGCTCGCGCCGCGCGTCACGGTCAATGGTCTGGCGCTTGGCGCTATATTGCCACCGGTCACCGGCAACGCCAGCCCAAAAATTACATCCAAAATTCCCGCCGGCCGCTGGGGTTCGCCGGATGACGTGGACCGAGCCTGCGTGTTCCTGCTGACCGGTCCGGAGTACATCACCGGTGAAATTCTGCACGTCGACGGCGGCAGACATCTGACATAAGGAGCCATGCTATGGATCAAATCTTCATCAGCGACCTGGTCGCAAAGGGAATTATCGGTGTCTATGACTGGGAGCGGGAAATTGTTCAGGAGATGTTGATCAACATCGTCATCTTTACCAATGTCACCAAAGCCGGCGAGACTGATAATGTGGACGATAGCGTGAATTACAAAACGGTTGCCAAACAGGTCCTCGCGCACGCTGAGACCGCCAAACGGCTGACCGTTGAGGCGTTGGCTGCTGACATCGCGCGCATTTGTCTGGCGCAGCCAGGCGCTGAAAAAGTGCGCGTCAGGGTCGAGAAACCCGGCGCGGTACGCTTCTCGCGCTCGGTTGGCGTTGAGATTGAACGCACGCGGACCGGAGAATCGTGATGATTGCCTGCCATCGCGTCTGCCTCTTGTTAGGGTCCAATATCAAGCCCGAAGCAAATATTCCGGCAGCGGTGGCATTATTGCGTCAGGAGCTACGGGTGATTAAGGTGTCTTCCTTGTGGGAGACAGAAGCAGTCGGCTCGGACGGGCCCAATTTCCTCAACCTCGCGCTGCTGGCTGAGACCCCTCTGGATGCGGCCAGTATCAAGCAGCGGATCATCAATCAGGTTGAAACGCGTCTTGGCAGGCAGCGCACAGCGGATAAAAACGCGCCGCGCACCATTGACCTCGACATTATCCTTTTTGACGATCAACTTTTCGAGCCGCAACTCTGGCAGTTCGCGCACGTCGCTGTGCCGGTCGCTGAGCTGCTGCCAGACTATCCCGAGCCGGCATCCGGAGAGCGATTAGTGCAAACAGCAACCAGACTCGCGGGCAGCACGTCCATCAGGCGCCGGCAGGGAGTGTTGGACTGAAATTGGTTTATAGGTCTGACAACATCGATTGACCGAAAACCCTGGAAAGGAGAAACGCGTGGCGAAAAAACATCACTTCATCCTGCACCCGTTGCCGCCATTCCGGCTGGACCTGACTGCCATGCTGCTCAACCGCCGCTCCTTCAACAATATCGACCGCTGGGATGGCGCGACTTACAGGCGGGTGCTGCCCTACAATGGCAGCCCCATTCAGCTATCGGTCACGCAAACCTGCACGGAAAACGCGCCGCTGCTTGAAGTCACCGTGGAGGGTCAGGGCGTGAATCCGAGCATCGAGCCGTTCATTGCCGCGTTCGTCGAGCGCCTGTTAGGTATACACGTCAACCTGCAGCCTTTTTATCGCTACGCCCGCCGCACGGCTGGACTTGACAAGCTTGCTGCCGATTTTCGCGGTGCAAAACCGACCCGTTACGCCAGCTATTTTGAAACGCTGGTCAACGCCATCACCTGCCAGCTGCTCTCACTCACGGTCGGCATCCATCTGCTCAACCGGCTGGCAAAGGCGTATGGGCTGCCCATGCAGACTGACGCAGGGGAGCAATACGCGTTCCCGCGTCCTCAGGACTTGATCCTTGCTGACCTGGATCATTTGCGCGAACTGGGTTACAGCTACCAGAAAGGTCGCTATGTGGTCAATCTGGCTCGGCTGTTACTAGATGGGCAATTAGACCTGGACGGCATTGAAAATTTATCAGACGAGGCTGCGGTAAAAGAGCTCTGCAGCATCAAAGGTGTCGGTCGCTGGACAGCGGAATACTATCTGCTGAGGGGGTTGGGGCGCACGCATATCTTCCCGGGGGATGACGTTGGCGCGCGCAATAATCTGCAAAATTGGCTGGGCTTGCCCGATCGGCTGGATTATGCCGGCGTCGAAAAGGCGCTGGCCGGCATGAAAGATTATGGCGGATTGATTTATCTGCATTTATTACTGAGAAGCAGGTCCGAGAAAGAAACCATTATTGTTACAGGAGCTTGAGATGATCGCCATTAAACGTGTCTATGAGGAAAAACAAGCATCAGACGGCAGCCGCTTTCTGGTTGAACGGTTATGGCCGCGCGGTATGAAAAAGGAAAATCTGGAGATGACCGCCTGGCTGAAGGATGTCGCGCCAAGTACTGAGCTCAGACGCTGGTTCGGACATGAGCCCGCGAAGTGGGAGGAATTCCAGCAGCGTTACCGCGCTGAGTTGGAGGAGAACAAAACCGCCTGGGAGCCGTTGCTGGAAGCTGCCGGCAAAGGTGATATCACGCTGCTCTATTCCGCTCACGATACGGAGCATAACGCGGCGCTCGTACTGCAATCATTCCTCCAGGAGCATGCCGGCAAGAAGAAAAAGGGCAGCGCAAAAAATAAGTGATGACCGACGCCAGGAATGCCGTGGCAGCGCCCGCGAAAATTGACTTTTCGCGGGCGATTGACCATAATGGGATTGAAGACTCATATGCGAGGTCTGTTAATTGTTGGTTGTAAAGTGAAGGAGGGTGTCATGAAAAATTATCGTTACGTAATTATTGGCGGCGGATTGACCGGTGACGCGGCCACGCGAGGCATTCGCGAACTGGACACCGATGGCAGCATTGCCATGTTCAGCACGGAGGCGGATCCGCCGTACACCCGGCCCATGCTTTCAAAAGCGTTGTGGAAGGACAAGCCGGTCGAGAAGATCTGGCGTGAAACAGAAGCTCTGGGCCTTGACCTGTATCTCAAGCACGAGGTGACAAGCATCGATCCGGAGAAGAAAACTGTCACGGACGCCGCGGGGGAGACATACGCTTACGAAAAATTGCTTCTGGCAACCGGCGCCTCACCCATCCGGCTGCCTTTCGGGCAGGAACAGATCATCTATTACCGCGACTTCCAGGACTACAAGCATCTGCGCACGATGACCGAAAAAGGCGAACGATTCCTTGTTATCGGCGGCGGCTTCATAGGTTCGGAAATTGCCGCGGCGCTGGCGATGAACGGCAAAAAAGTGACGATGGTCTTCCTTGAAGATGCCATCGGCGCCAACATCTATCCGCCTGACCTGGCAAAGTTCATTGATGACTATTACCACGAGAAAGGCGTTGAGGTTGTGCCAGGGGACGCGGTCGACACGATCGAAGAATCCGATGGCAGGATTCTGATTACCACCCGCGAGAAGCGCAAGTTCGAAGTCGATGGCGTGGTCGGCGGTATCGGTGTGAGACCCAACGTCAGCCTGGCGAAGGAGGCCGGATTGCAGGTTGAGAACGGCATCATCGTAGATCAGCATTTGCTGACCTCGGCCGCCAATGTTTATGCTGCCGGCGATGTCGCCAATTTTGTGCACCCAACGCTTGGCAAACGAGTGCGCGTCGAGCATGAGGATAACGCGCTCTTCATGGGTAAACAAGCTGGGCGCAATATGGCAGGCGCGAACGAAACTTACGATCATATCCCGATGTTCTACTCCGACCTGTTTGACCTCGGTTACGAGGCAGTCGGCGAACTGAGCAGCAAACTGCAGGTCAAGTCAGATTGGGAGAAGCCTTTCGAGAAGGGCGTACTGTTCTATCATGATGCCGGTAAGGTACACGGTGTGCTGCTGTGGAACCTCTGGAATCGGCTCAAGGCATCACGCGCGTTGCTGGCTGACGACCGGACGTTTGAGGAGCAGGACCTGACGCGCGAGTTGCTGGAGGAGTACAAGGCAAAAGCCGCGGGCTAACCGCTTACGCGGCAGACCGGCAAGGGAAAATTAGACTCCCCTGCTCACTCTTCTTTGAGCAGGGGAGGTCATTTTATAATGCAGCCAGCAACATTTTCTGATGTGCCTTTATCATTAATGTATGCATAGCCCGTCTGCCAGTACAACCCATCAACCGGATCAGCAGCAGGAACGCCGCCATGGCATCAGGAGCATTCGATCCAGACTGCTGATTGGCTTCATCGCGATTGCGCTGCTTCCTTTGATCGCTGTCACGATCGGCTCCATTATTATCGGCTATCAGGATGGGCATCAGCAGGCGCTGGACCAATTGGAATCCGTCGCCTCATTAAAGAATTTCGAAATCCGCAATCTGGAACAAAGCCTGCACAACGAACTCTCCAGTGTCCTGAAAGAAGAGTTTTCGTTTGAATGGGCGTCGGTGGTACTTCAGCTCGCGACGAAAAACCGGTTTTACAGTTTTTATTCCGGAGGCATGCGGGAACGGCTGACTACAGTCCTGCGGACTTCGCCCAACCTGCGCGAGATCATGCTGACCGACATTGCTGACAATATCGTCCTCTCCACGAACCGTGAGAATGAAGGAACGCGTGCCGACCTGGGGCGAATCACGGTCAGCGAACTCCAGGGGTCCAAACTTGAAATTCTGCATAATGAAGGTGGAGCGGAACCCGGACTGATCATCGCCGTGCCTATTCTCGATGTTGATGACGAAACGATTGGCGCGATCGTCGGTCGGATCAATCTGGCGACGATTTCCGGCATATTATCAAACGCTGTCGGTATCGGAGAAACCGAAAAAACCTACCTTTATATCCCTGATACGAACAGCCTGATCGCGAGCGCGAACAACTCATTGATTTACCTCCAGCCGCCCGCTGAATTTAAGAACGCTGGTTTTTATACCGATTACCGCGGGACCAGCGTATTGGGAATCAACAGACCCCAGCCGGAACTGGACATGCGGCTGATCATCGAGCAGGACCGCGCAGAGGTGCTGCGCATGATCAGCAAGACAGTGATGGTTAATAGCTGGCTGGCCATCATCTCTGTCCTGATTGGTGTGGTCGTCGCGGTGTTGTTGGGGCGTGGCATCTCACGCCCGCTCGTCAATCTGGTGGAGACCGCTTCACAAATTGCTGATGGTGATCTTGAACAGGTCGCAAAGGTTGACCAGGACGATGAAATCGGTTCACTGGCGCACGCGTTCAACCGTATGACTTCCCAGCTACGGGACCTGATTAACGATCTGGAACTGCGCGTGAATATCCGTACCGCGGAGCAGCAGGCAGCCGTGAACGCGCTCCAGAGAAAAGCGCTGCAGATGGAAATCAGCGCGAATGTCAGCCGGGTGGCAACATCGATTCTCAACCTGGATGATTTGCTCGCGCGCGTCGTCGACCTCATCCAGCAAGTCTTTGGTTATTATCTCGTCCAGATCTCGTTGATCGATCCGGCAAATCAAAAACTTGAGATCAAAGCCAGCAGCGGCAATCGGGTCATCACGATCAAAGACATTCCGATCCATTCGAGAAGCCTGAACAGTGAAGCGATAAAGTCCAACGCGATTATTCTCGTCAATGACATTTCCCTCGATAACCGCTTTTTGCCTGATCCCGACCTGCCGAATACTGAATCTGAATTGGTCGTACCGCTTCGGCTGGGTACTGCCGTGATCGGGACCCTGGATATTCACAGTGATCAGAAAAACGCTTTTACGCAGGATGACGCGCTGGTCTTTCAGAATCTGGGTGATCAGATCGCCATCTCGATCGAGAACGCGAAGTTATATGAACAAAGTCAGCGGCTGGCAATTCTCGAAGAAAGAAACCGCCTTGCCCGTGATTTGCATGACTCCGTGACCCAGTCGCTCTATAGCCTGCGGCTATTGGCGGAAGGCTGGCGCAGGGAAGCGCACGAATTTCACGACCCGAATATGGCTGAATACTTCAATCAGGTCGGGAAGGTGTCAGATCAGGCGCTCAGGGAAATGCGGCTGTTGATCTATGAGCTTTTGCCGCCGGTGCTGGAGAAGGAAGGTCTGATTGGCGCGTTGCATCATCGGCTCGACGCGGTGGAGAAGCGGGCAGGTTTGAAAGCGAGGGTCATCGCTGACGACATTGTTGACCTCCCCTCAGAGGTTGAAATCGGTCTATACTGGATCGCTCAGGAAGCGCTGACAAACGCCCTCAAGCACTCGAAAGCTGAATCCATCACCCTTTATTTAAAGAAGAATGGTGACCAGATCAGCCTTGAAGTACGCGATGATGGCATCGGGTTCAACCCTGATGAAGTCAGCGGAGCGGGCGGCATGGGTCTCAAGAACATTCAGGCACGCGCAGAACTATTGCATGGCACCAGCCAAATCATCTCCGAACCGGGGACAGGCACGCGCATCATCGTCACGGTACCAACGACGCCAGACTTGACGAATTTTTCAGACGCTAATATGAATGGAGTGGTTCCATGAATTCAATCAGGATTTTGATTGCCGACGATCACGCGCTGATTCGCCAGGGGTTGAAAACGCTTATTTCCAGCGAACCGGGGATGGTTGTTATTGGCGAGGCAACCAACGGGCAGACGGCTGTCGACCTCGCCCGCGAGCTGCGTCCCGATGTGATTCTGATCGATCTGGTCATGCCGGTCAAAAGCGGCATCGAAGCGATTGCCGAAATCAAGGAAGAATTGCAGGACACCCGCATTCTGGTTCTGACAAGTTTCTCAGACGACGAAAAAGTTTTCCCGGCTATCAAGGCTGGCGCGCTTGGATACCTCTTAAAGGACACCAGCCCTGAGCAGTTGATCAAGTCCATCCATGACGTGTACAATGGCGAGGCGTCCTTGCATCCCGTCATCGCGTTAAAAATGATCAGGGAACTGAATCAGCAGACGGACTTGCCTCCAACCAACAGCCCGCTCACTGAACGGGAAATGACGGTGCTGAAACTGGTCGCTCAAGGGTTGAGCAACCAGGAAATCTCGGAGGAGTTGACCATCAGCGAATGGACTGTTAGGACCCACGTCCGCAACATCCTGGCGAAGCTGCATCTGGCAAATCGCCTGCAAGCCGCGCTCTACGCCATCCGTGAAGGCCTGGCCAAACCGTAATACCATCCATTTTCAACCAAGATACCTAAAAAGGGCTAGACAACATCGCATGCGCGTGTGTTGGAACTAGCCAGTCAAAGTCATATTATGGTAGTGAGCGTATCAGACATCACTGCCCTATCACCCGTTCTGACAATTTAACAAAGGAGATCAATATGTTAAGAAGAGGTCGTCCGTTACTTACCATTTTCGCCCTGCTATTAGTCAGCAGCTTGGTGCTCGGCGCGTGCACATCCCCAGCCGCGCCGCAGCCCCAGGCTCAGACTGAAGCGCCAGCGGCAACTGAGCAACAGGCCGCGCAACCCAGTGCTGCCACTACGGAGCAGGCAACTGAAGCGCCAGCCGCCGGTGAACCCAAGGTCGGCGGCAGGCTGGTGATTGCCACTGTGGCAGAACCATTGACCCTTGATCCACAGAAGGCAAACGGGAATGTCGTTATCTCGTTCCTTGGCTCCAGTTTGGTCGCCAAGGACAAGGATAACAATTACGTCCCCTGGCTTGCCAAAAGCTGGGAGATCTCACCGGATGGCTTGGTCTGGACCTTCAAAATCCGTGATGACGTCAAATTCTGGGATGGCAGTCCCATGGTCGCGGAGGATATTGCTTATTCCTACAAGCGCGCCATGGATCCTGAGACCAAATCACCTCTGACCGGGCAAATGCTTGCCACCGTTGACACAATTGAAGCGCCTGACGCGACCACCCTCGTGATCACCTTGAAAGAGCCGATGGCACCGTTCATGGACAACCTGGCCGCTGAAGGATTCATGACACCTATCAAGAAGGCAGCCGTCGAAGAATTTGGTGAGAATTTCGGCCACAATTTGATGAGCGTCGGACCTTATAAAGTGAAGGAATGGGTCACGGGCGATCACATCACACTCGAGCGCAACCCCGACTACGTCTGGCAGCCCGCCTACGCGCATCAGGGCCCCTACTATATCGAGGAAATCGTATTCCGCTTTATCCCGGAAATCTCAACCACAGTTGCCGGGCTGGAAGCGGGTGAGCTGGATTACACCTACACCTTTGAGCCTCAATACATTCCGCGCATCGAAGAAACCGGTAAGTTCAATATTCTGTCAACCTCTCTCACCGGCGCTTCACCATACGTTTCAATCAACGTCAGCAAACCGCCCTTTGATGATCTGAAAGTCCGTCAGGCAATCAATTACGCTATCAACCGCCAGGACCTGATTGATGTCATCCAGAAGGGCAACGCGACCATTCAGTACGGCCCCATCTCTCCTTCCGTGATCGGTTACTGGCCGGGTGTGGAAGAAATTGGTTATGACAACAACCCTGAGAAGGCAAAAGAATTGCTGGCAGAGGCTGGCTGGGCTGACACGAATGGTGATGGAATCGTCGAAAAAGACGGAAAGCCTTTCAAACTCTCCTTCCCGGTGGTCTCTGCCGTCATCAAAGACGCGCAAATGATCCAGGAGCAGGTGAAAGCGGTCGGGATTGAGCTGACCGTTGAACAAGGCGAGCTCGCGACAGTCATCGGCAAAATCGTTGGCGGCGAATCTGAAATCGGCATCCTTGGCGGTTACAACTGGCCGAACTATGACATCCTCTGGCTGGTCTACCACTCCAAGCAGGAAGGCGCTTTGAATCTCGACCATGTCAATGATCCTGAGCTGGACAAACTGCTGGACGCCATGCGCACTGAGACGGATCCCGTCAAGCGCCAGGAGGTCATCGATCAGGCGCAAAAACGGATCGTTGAGCAGGCCTACCTGATCCCGCTCTACACGCCGCAATCCCTGCTGCCGCTGAGCAAGAAAGTACAAGGCGCATACCAGTCTCAGAAAAACAATCTGCTTTACCTCGAAGACGCATGGATCGAAGAATAAGCAGCGTGAACGAATAGTACCGTATTGTAGAACCATCGATCAGGGGTTGCACGCAGCCCCTGATCGAAAACGCGCAGGGATGGAGTGCCAATGACTTTATACATTTTCCGCCGTCTCCTCCTATTAATCCCCGTTTTGTTAGGGATATCCTTCCTCACTTTTGCTATTTTAAAAATCACTCCCGGCGATCCGGTTCAGATCATGCTTGGAATGAACGCGACCCCTGAACGGGTTCAAATGCTGCGTGACCAGTTGCATTTGAACGACCCTTTCCTCGTGCAGTATGGCCGTTACCTCTGGAACGCCTTGCATGGTGACTTAGGACAATCGATTCGTGGTCAGACGCCAGTGATGACAGAAATCCTCTCACGCTTCCCGTCCACCCTTGAGCTGACCGTCGCCGCTATAAGCTTCGCCGTCCTGGCTGGTGTCGGCGCAGGTGTGCTGGCGGCAACTACAAAAAAGCGCTGGCTGGACAAAGCAACCATGGTTTTCACGTTGATTGCCTTCTCAATTCCATCTTTCTGGCTGGCGATCATCCTGATTCTGGTTTTTGGTCTGAAACTGAAATGGGTCTCCGTCCTGGGCGGTACCGGATTTGTCAACCTGATTCTGCCGGCATTCAGCCTGGCTGTCGGGCCGGCTGCCGTGCTCGCGAGAATAACGCGCTCCTCCATCATGGAAGTGATGCATGAAGATTACATCCGCACGGCGCGCGCCAAAGGAGTAGCCGAACAGACGATTACGTATGTACATATCCTCCGGAACGCATTAATCCCGGTTGTCACGATTATCGGTCTCCAATTCGCTGGTATGCTCGGCGGCGCTGTGTTTATCGAGAGCGTCTTTGCCCGGCCGGGGTTGGGGCGCTACGCGATCAATGCCATCGGAACACGGGACTTCCCCCAAATTCAGGGGATGGTGCTTTTTACAGCAATCGTTTACGCGTTGATCAATCTGGGGGTTGATCTTTTGTACTCTGTTCTTGATCCGCGAATCTCGTACCGGGGAGAGGGTTAAAGTGACCAACAACACATCCGTCTCCTCCGCGAACGTACCGCATCACCTTACCTCTGAGCGCGGACAAAGCCACTGGTATATCGCCTGGCTGACCTTCAGGCGCAACGCGGTAGCCATGTTTGGCCTGATCGGGCTGGCAATCGTCGTGTTGATTTTGATCACCGCGCCACTTTATCTTCCGTACGATCCCACCAAAATGGACACTAAACAGGTGATGCAGCCGCCGAGCAGCGCCCATTGGTTCGGAACTGATGACCTCGGCCGTGACATCTTCAGCCGGGTTCTGGTTGGCGGTCAGCTTTCCTTGAGCGTCGCGATTTTAGTCATTGTGATCGCCATGTCAGGCGGCATTATTCTGGGGCTGGCGACGGGGTTTTACGGCGGGTTGTTCGATGAAATCCTGATGAGGATCGTGGACATCCTGATGGCATTCCCAACGATTCTTCTGCTGTTGTCTATTGTCGCCGCTCTCGGACCGAGCCTGACGACGGTCATGATCGCGATCTCATTTTCGTCCATCCCGCCATACACACGTCTGGTGCGCGGGTCTGTCCTCTCGGCGAAACAAAATGACTATGTGATCGCTGCCCGGCTGATCGGCGCCAAGAATACCCGCATCATGTACAAGCATATCCTGCCGAATATTGTCGCGCCTATCATCATCTACGCCACACTCGGGCTGGCCGGCGCCATCATGACGACTGCGGGGCTCTCCTATATCGGTCTCGGCGCGCAGCCGCCCTCACCTGAGTGGGGCGCCATGCTGAATGCCGGCAGAAGCTTGCTGCGCGACGCGTGGTGGATATCCGTTTTTCCCGGCATGGCCATTTTTATCTGTGTCCTGTGCATTAACTTATTGGGTGATGGATTGCGTGACGCGTTAGATCCGCGTCTGAAGAATTTACAAGGCTAGAATATCTCAGTTTCTGGCCCGCACGTGATTGATATCAACATCATTGAGTCTGGAGGAAATAATGCAAGAAAAAATTGAATTGATCGGGCAAGGCATTCGGGAATCGATGGAAACCTTCAAGGTCGCGGGCTGCAGTCTGGCGCTTATTAAGGATAACAAAGTCATCCACCTGGAAGGGTTTGGCAAGCGGAACATTAAGACGGATGAACCGGTTGACAAGGACACTGTCTTCGCGATCGGCTCATCATCAAAAGCCTTCGCTACTGCCACCATGGCCATCCTGGCCGATCGCGGATTACTCGAATGGGACAGACCGCTCAAGGATTACGTTCCCTGGTTCAAAATGTATGACAAGACCGCCACGGATCATATGACGCCGAGGGATATCGTCAGCCATCGATCCGGTCTGCCGCGGCATGAACTGCTCTGGTACGGCACCTCCTTCAGCCGCGAGGAATTGGTGCGCCGGCTGCGCTACCTGGAACCCAATAAGGATTTTCGTTCTTACCTGCAGTATCAGAATCTGATGTATATGACGGCTGGATACCTGGTCGAAGCTATTACCGGCTCCACGTGGGAAGAATTCACCGCCGCTGAATTGTTCAAACCGCTTCAGATGAAGCGCAGCAACACGTCGGTCAGAACCACGCAACGAGCCAAGAATTTTTCCCAGCCCTATGCCGCGAGCAAAGGCAAGATCGTCGAGGTTCCATTCAAAAACATCGATGTCATCGCGCCCGCCGGCTCAATCAATTCCTCCGCCGCGGATATGGCAAATTGGGTGCTGATGCATCTGAACGACGGCATGTTCAATAAGAAAGAAATCATCTCACAATCGAACCTGTTTGAAACGCACCGCCCCAATATGGTTATTACGGGTGACTTCTTTGGTGAGATTGAGAAATTCCCGGAATTTAAAGTCAGCTCCTATGGACTGGGCTGGTTCATCAGCAACTATCGCGGTCGGACCCTCATCAACCATGGCGGCAACATTGATGGATTTACCGCGCTGGTGTCCTTTATGCCCGACGAGGGGCTTGGCGTTGTCCTGCTCTCGAACCAAAACGGCAGCATGCATCCCTACGTCAGCACCTGGCTGGCCTATGACGTCATGCTGGGACTTGAACCTGCGCCATGGCGCGAGCGCTGCTCGCAACTGCGAGATCAAGGCGTGCAGCAGTTCCTTGCCGGCAGGAAGTGGATCGCGGATAACAAGGTCAAGGGCACGAAACCCTCTCATAAACTGAGCGATTACGCTGGTGAATACGAACACCCGGGTTACGGCAAGCTGACGATCAAGTATGACAAGAAGGCGCTCAAAGCTTACTACAACGACGCGGAGTTTTCTGTTACGCACTATCACTACGACACTTTCTCGCTGGAATTCAAAGCCTTCAACATGCTGTTGCAAAGCACCTTCACGACCGACGCCAACGGGAATATCGTTGGCATCACTGTACCGATGGAAGCCAGTTTGCCGGGGATTGTCTTTGATAGGGTGCCAGAAAAACAGCTCACCGACCCGAAGACTCTCAAGAAATTTGCCGGCAATTATGACTATCAGGATCGCGTGCTGAAGGTCAGTTTGCGCGCCAGTGCCCTCTATGCCGCCATACCAGGTTTGCCTGAAGTTGAACTTCTCCCATACAAGGATGCCCGTTTCAATGTAAAAGGCAGTCCTGAACTGGTGATTGAATTTGTCGTCGCAGGCAATGGGAAAGTGACAGGCATTGATGTCCTGTCACACGGGATGCTAATCCACGGCGATCGGACGAAATAACAGCTCTTTTCCACGGCTCACTCCGTGATGGGTGAGGGATATAAAAAGGATGTCCTCGAACGAGGACATCCTTTTCTTACTTCCAGCGGGGAGGGTGGGATTCGAACCCACGGTCGAGTTTAACCCCGACAACCACTTAGCAGGCGGCCCCAATCGTCCACTCTGGCACCTCCCCATATTCCTTTGTAAAACAACCCCATTCCAGGCGGAGGGGGTGGGATTCGAACCCACGGTGAGTTGCCCCACACATGTTTTCAAGACATGCGCCTTTAACCACTCGGCCACCCCTCCAATGGGTCGTGTTATTTTAGCATACTTTGTATGACCCGGAGCAGATTCCCCGGCATTCCTCAACCGCCTTCAGCATGCCAAAATGAGGTGGTCTATAATTAATACAGCTTACTTCCCGGAGGCGATATGAGCCCTGAATATGACAATAGAATCCGTTCCCTGCAGCAAAAAATGCGTGATGAGCAAATCGATCTGACCGCCATCGCGCCATCGGCAAACATGGTTTATCTGACCGGCTTCGCGCCGCATCTCGACGAACGCCCGACCGCGCTGCTGATCACGCCGGATGACCTGGCTTTCGTTGTGCCGGCCCTGAACGCCGAACAGGTTGAGGCGAATACACCTTATAAACCGATCCGCTGGGCGGATAGTGACGGCGCGCGGGGCGCGTTCGAAACCGCTTACGAACAGCTCGGACGCCCCGCTATTGGCACCATGGCAGTGGACAACACCATGCGCGCCGACTACCTGCTGCTGATCGCGGATGTCGTCACCCCGCGGCGCTCAGTCACCGCCGAATCAGTCATGGGCGCGCTGCGTCTGCTCAAGTCAGCGGAGGAAATGCGGCTGATGAAGGAATCAGCTTTGCTGGCGGATCGCGCCATGCTGGCTGGTTTTGAGGCGCTGCGACCGGGCATGACCGAACGCGAAATGGCTGAACTGATCACCGGCTTCTTCAAGAAGAATGGCGCCGAGAGCGCTGATTTTGCCATCATCGGTTCGGGACCGAATGGCGCCTTCCCGCATCACTCTTTCTCCGAGCGCGTCATCAATGCCGGCGACGTGATCGTGATGGACATTGGCGGTACCCTCAACAAATACAAGTCCGACATCACGCGCTGCTTCTTCCTCGGCGAACCCGATGAGCAAGTACTGCGTATCTATGATATCGTCAGGCGTGCCAATGAAGCCGGACGCAAGGCGGTCAAACCCGGCATCAAAGCCAGCGAAGTCGATGACGCCACCCGCAGGGTCATCACACAGGAAGGTTATGGACCGGAATTCACCCACCGCACCGGTCACGGCATCGGCATGGAAACGCATGAGCCGCCATGGATCTCTTCCAGCAGCGAGACGGTCCTGCAGGCCGGCATGGCGTTTTCGGTTGAGCCCGGCATCTACCTCAATGGACGCTTTGGCATCCGGGTTGAGGATATTGTCGTCGTCACCGAGGATGGCTGCGAGACGCTCTCAGAGCTGCCGCGCGATTTGTTCATCAAGCCTGTGTAATCGCGTTCCACCAGACAGACAATTAATGCACAAGACGCCTCGTTCCTGAGGCGTCTTGATTTTCAAAGATATTACGCTGCCTTATTTAACCCCCAGCCGCTTTAGTCCCCAGTAGAGCAGGATCATGACTCCAACAAAAATAAACAGCCAGCCAAACAATTGCAGGTAATAGACCGGCTTCCAGGCATAACGAAAGGTTGAGATGTAATGCGTCTTAATCGGGTCGTCAGCCGTCAACGCGGCATTGTCGGGAAAGTCGACCAGGTAGAATTCCTCGCCCAAATCCTGCAGATCCTTCTCAGCCTCCAGAACCACCCCTTCCATTTTCTCAGTGAACGGCTCGGTCGACATGGATAGCTCATCCATCCTGTCACGCAGGTCTTTGTTCACCTCCAGCATCACCGGCTGACCATTGGCCAGTACCCAGTAGTAATAGTCCGACTCGCGCTCGGCAAAGGCTTCGTTGACTTCGGTCATGTCAAATGATACGTATTCGTTCACCTTATACTCGCTGAACGGTTTGCGGTTTGCCTTGTCCCGGTTATCGATGCCATTGAAAGCGACCGCCATGATGATGCCTAAAATCAGCACAATCGCGGCGACGATTAACAGGGTATTGGACTTCTTCGGCGCTTGAACTGGTAATTCTGACATATTTCTCTCCTCAACAGTAAAAGTGTCTGCGACAGATTTTAATCAAACTCTGCTGCCATTTCTACCTCTGCCAGCACCCTTAACAACACCTTAACATCCCGCGCGGTTCGCGCGGGATGTTCGCAATTTAACCTTGATTATTTGAGGTGACGCGTCAGCGCGTGATCTTCTCAGCCAGTTTCAAGATTGCGCCCAGGCTCTTTTCCACATCTTCATCAGTGGTCGCCCAGCTTGAGACGCTGATGCGCATGGCGGTCTGACCCTGCCAGACGGTGCCGCCGCACCAGCAGGTACCATCCTGCTGGATCGCCTTGATCACGGCGTTGGTCTGCTCAGGCGTACCAAATGAGACCAGCACCTGGTTGAGCACCACATCATTCAGAATCTTGTAACCCGCCAGCGCCAGCCCTTCGGCGAACATCTGCGCCTGCCGGCAGTTGCGCTCGATCAGGTCGGTAATGCCCTGTCTGCCAAGCGACCGCAGCGCAGCCCAGATCTCGATGCCGCGCGCGCGGCGGGACATCTCGGGCGTAAAGTGGCACGGCTCGCGGTCAGCGATTGTGATCAGATAGGCTGCCGTTGCTGCCATGGCAGCCCGATGTGCCATGCTATTACGCACCACTGCCAGGCCGCTGTCCTGCGGCACATTCAGCCACTTATGCGCGTCGAGCGCCCAGGAATCAGCGCCTTCCAATCCCTGAGAGAGGTGCTGGCGGTGCGGTGAAGCCAGCGCCCACAGCCCAAACGCGCCGTCGACATGCACCCAGGCGCCGGCTTTTTTCGCTTTCTCGATCACCGCGGCAAAGGGGTCAAACGCGCCGGTGTTGACATTGCCGGCCTGCAGGCAGACGATAGCCGGCCCTTTGATTTTCGGCATTTTGCCCGGGATGAAACGACCCTGCCCGTCCGCCGGCACGCGGATCATGCGGTCACTGCCCAGCCCCAGCATACGGATCGCCTTGATGACGCTGGCATGCACTTCGTCCCCAACGATCAGTTGAATCGGCGGCGCGCCGAACAACCCTTTATCTTCAATATTCCAGCCCACCGCTTCCAGCACCGCGTGCCGGGCGGATGCCAGCGAGGTGAAATTCGCCATAGTCGCGCCGGTCACGAACCCGATGCTACTCTCGGTGGGCAAGTTCAGAATGTCGAGCAGCCAGCGGCTGGCGATCTCTTCCAGAACCGCGTTCACAGGTGAGAGCACCTTATAGGCGCCGTTCTGATCCCACGAGCCAGCCAGCATGTTGGCGCCCATGGCAGCCGGCAGACTGGCGCCGGTAACAAATCCAAAGAACCGTCCGCCCGTGCTGGCAACCGTTGCTGGCGAACCATAGCGATTCAGCACTTTCACAACCGCCAGCGGGTCTTTCGGTTTTTCCTGCAGCGGTACATCCAGCTTTTCAAGCCCCTTGATCGCTTTCGCGTCCGGCCAGACACGCCTGTCGTTCAGCTTGTGGTGATAGGCTTTCGCGCTGGCGTTGACGGTATCAAAAATCTTGTCCATGGAACACCTCGTCTTCGGAATAACTTAATTATAGGTGATTGCCTTGCGGAAATTCTCTTGTAAAATAATAGCTAATTAGTCCGAATTAGATCACAATGGAGGGAAGCATGATTGAAGAAATTTACACGCCCAACTCACCGACACCCGGCGGTCATTACGCGCAAGCCATCAAATATGAGAACTTCCTCTTTGTCTCCGGCATCCTGCCGATTAACCCGCAGACGGGTGAAAAGCAGAACGGCACCATCGAAGAGCAAACACATCAGGTTCTCAGGAACCTTGACGCCGTGCTGACAGCCGGCGGAAGCAGCAAGGATAAAGTACTCAAGACTAACGTTTACATCGCTGACATCAGCTACTGGGCAAAGGTGAATGAAATTTATGCCGCGTACTTTGGTCATCACACGCCCGCGCGCACTGTCGTACCGGTGAAAGAATTGCATTTCGGTTTCGAGATCGAACTGGAAGCGGTAGCGATTATTAAATAGATAACAGCCCGGTTTGTGGGCTGCTTCCATATACATCAGGCGCGCTGTCAGGGCTGGATCTTGTCTACTTCTGCCTGCAGGGCGTCTTTTATTGTCACGAATTCGATCCCATTCTCGTCACAGAATGTTTTGACCAGCGTCAGCTTGTTCGGCATGGGTTTGCCAATCACCTGCTCAATGGTTGACTGCGATACGCCCCAGCCCAGCACATCGGCGAAGGTCGTTTTTCCCTTGACTGTCCTGTCATCTGCCGATTCAACGTGAACGGTACTGCTTGGTGCCGGCTGCGCGGCGACAGCAGTCTCAGTTACGACAGGCTGAGCGGCTGACGCATTCAGATCGATGGTATGCGTCTCAAGGTAAGCCAGATCTTCAGCGTCAAGGCTGCCCAGCCCTTTGAGGATATCCACTGCCGGTTTCAGCAGCCAGGTGCCTTCATCAACAGTGAAAGGCAGATGTTTGTACAGGGCGACAAAATAACGGACGGATGCGGTGCCAACTTCAGTGCCGGCGTCCGCGAGCTCGGCATAAGTATCCTCAAGTGTCTTCAACTGAAACGCGGCGGCATCGGTCTCTGGCGGCAGCTCGAACGCTTTCGCCAGCACATCTGCCGGGACGCCAAAACTATTCTCGATGTCGCCAAAGGTGTACGAGCCGCGGATATCCGCCGGATTGTATTGCCCCGCTGAGTCACCGCTGGTATAAACTGCCGGCACTTTGGTTGTTTCAGTGGTCCACCAGTTCAAGGCGGTAGTCAGGAAGATACCGCCGAACAGGATGACAAGGATGATTGCAGCCAGGGGTTTGGATGTGAGTTTCATGATGACTAGCCTCCGGTGGTGAATTCAACTGTCGCGGCAACCGGGCAGACAGCCTCAGATGTGCATTCCAGGCAGCTAATGCACTGGTGGTCGCGTACGACCTTGCTGCCCATGACGTTGATGTTCATTGGGCAGGCGCGCGTGCACAGGCTGCAGCTGATACACGTCTCTTCCTTGCGCCGGATCTTGAACATCCTGAACAAGTTGGTCAGCCCCAGCAGAGCGCCATACGGGCAGGCATACTTGCACCAGGGGCGCTCAACCACCAGCGACATCAACACTGTCACCGCCAGAATGACCACGCCGCCAATTGCCAGTTCCGAGCTCCAGAGGTTGAAGAGCGCGAAGTAGGGATCGATGTCGGCAAAAATTAATTTACCGCTTGCGGCGGTCATATACAGCACCCATGCCAGCATGACATAGCGGAGATAGCGCAGGTACTTATCGACGTTTGCCGGCACAAAGTGGTTGTAGCGGCGCTTGAACATCCGCTTGCCGATCTTGCCAACCCACTCCTGAAAAGTCCCCAGCGGGCAGACCCAGCCGCAGAAAACCGGCCCGAATAAAATCGCCAGCAGAAAACCGAGAATCATCAGGATGAATGACGATTCATGGATCTTCTGAACGAATGTACCCACGGTCGCGTACTGGTAAATGGTCACCACACCGCCAAAGGGGCATAAGGCATGCAGTGACGCGCTTGAAAGAAAGGGGATGCTGGTGCCATTTTCAGCCAGCAAATGGTTGAACGAAATCAGTCCAACCAGGACAAAGAAAAAAGCCTGAACGAGATTGCGAGTCGAGATTTTGCGCTTCACGCCTTTTGTGCTGCTCTTGCTATTCATTCTCAGTATCCTCATCTGAAATAAATTCAGCATAAGGATACCGGCTGACTATAAAGAGCTATTAAATTAAATGTAAAGAGTGTGTAACGATTTCCCGTCACACACTCTTGTTGTGATACCTTACAAAATTACTTGATGAGCATGCGTACCAGTAAGACCAGAATCACACCGCCGACTGCGGCGACGAGCACCTGGCCGACCCAGTTGGTTGCTTCAATACCGACCAGACCGCCGAGGAAACCACCGATAACAGCACCGACGATACCTACCACCAGATTGCCGAGCAATCCAAAACCTTTACCTTTAACCAGCATTCCAGCCAGCCAACCTGCGATAATACCTGTGATAATCCAAACTAACCAACTCATAATTAGCCTCCTTTTTAGCTTTGCATGATTATAGCAACATTCAATTTAAATTTCAAAAAAATACGCTTTATGACTAATACGATTTGATGTTACCATCCTTTCATAAGATAATAACACTCTGACGAATGGTTAGATGCGGGCTATGAGGAGGTAGAAATGTCAATTAACAATACCGGACGAGTTGCGATCATCACGATGGCATTGCTTCTGATACTCGGTTGCAGCATCTCCCGCAAGGAACCGACGCCAACCGCGCCCCCGGTGACGGAAGCAGCGACCCAGACGGCGTCGCCCGTGGAGATAACAGAAGTCGCGCAGACAGAACCCCCAGCGACACAAGCACCGACAGCTACAGCGGAGCCCGAGCCGCCAATCCCGTCGACAGTCGTCTTCGGCGGAACGCAGGGTGATTTATGGTCCTGGCGAGAGGGTTTCGCGAACATTCTGCTCGAGGATAGCGGTGATGTAATTGACGCGGTCCTCTCTCCCGATGGCACCAGAGTGGTGTACACGCGCAGCATCGATTACATCAACGTTTCATTGCATGTGATCAACACCGATGGCAGCAATAAGCGCGAGCTGCTCAGCGATGGGCAACTGCTGGCGCTGCTGTGGGAACCAGGCCACGAGCAGTTTCAGGAAAAATTCGCCGGGGTCACGTTTGTTGGCAATATGCCGGCGGGCATCACCTGGCTGCCGGATAGTGAACATATCCTCTTCACGAGCTCGCCACGTACGGAGGGACCAGGCAGCTTTGTGATTGCCGACCTTTATCGCCTGAACACCGTCAGCTCCGAGCTGGTGCTGCTGACCAACGACACCAATGGCGGCATACCCTTCCCCTCACCGGACGGAAAATATATCGCCATCAGCCAGTCCGAGAGGATCAATCTGGTCGATGCCGACGGCAGCAACCTGCGGACTGATCTGGTCACTTTCCCCTTCGTCATCACTTACAGTGAGTATCTCCTCTACCCCAAGATCGTCTGGCAGGCTGATTCCGGCGCGTTTACGATACTGATCCCCTCTGAAGACCCGATGGCGCCGGAGCCTGGCGCTGATGTCTGGCGGGTACAGGTGCCGTCAGGTGATGTGGCAAATGTCCTGACGATCAGCAACACGCGGCCATTCTTCTGGCCCGAGCTGTCAAGGAACGGCGAGCGGGTCCTATACATGCGTGAAGTAGGCCAACCGGCTGACAACATTGCCGATGTGTACACCGCGTCCATCGCTGATGGACAGGAGATACTGATCACCGGTAACCTGAGCGGCGGAATCGAGTTTCACCCTGATTCTGAACAGGTGATCTGGTACGAGTATGGGCCGGACCTGCCCAAGGCATATTTAATCGACACCGCCGGCTATGTCACCCTGCTGTGCGACTCACTCCAAGGCAACGTGGCCTGGCTCAGTCCAATGGAATACGTCTGTTACAGGGATACTGGAACGGAGATAGAGCTGGTGAAACAAACAGTTGGCGGGTTCCCGACGACATTAGCGACCATGCCAGTCGAAAGCCCCGCCAGCATTTTAACGCTCCTGTATACGCCAAACCATTAATCGAGCAAAGCCTCGATATCCGCGATGGCGTGAACCAGCGGCGCGGGCAGGTTATCGGGCAGGGGCAGCATGTCATTCTGAATACCGATGAATTGCAGCCTACCGGCCGCGGCCGTCAGAAAATCGGAAAAGGTATCACCTACAAAGACCGTCCTCTCGGGGGCGGTCTTTAGCAACGCCAGCGCCATCGCCAGCCCCTCAGGGTCCGGCTTGGGCTGGGTCACGTCTTCAGCAGTAATGATCGCCGAGAAAAACTGCGCGATATCCACGGCTTCCATGTCATGCAGCACCCGGTCGCGTCCGCCGGAAGTGACCAGCCCCAGCGGGAAGCGCTCAAACAGACGCTCCAGCAGTGCGTACGCGCCGGGGAAGAGCCGCGGTGTTTCCTGACTGGCAAACTCCAGCCAGAGCTGATTGGCGCTGTCGTGCAGGTCATCTGACAAACCGAGGCGGGAATAGGTGACGAACCAGTTGGGTGAATAGGCTTGCTGATATTGCTCGCGGGTGAAATACTTGCCGAACTTCGCCAGCACTTTCTGATAGACCCTGAAATGCAGGGTGGCAGAATCGATCAATGTGCCGTCCAGGTCGAAGATGACGCCTTCCAGTTTTTGTTTTTCGAGATGAAAATGGCTGCTTTGTTCGGTATCCATCGCGTCGTTAGAGACCATCCTCGAGGTCAACTTCTTCATGATTGTCCGGCTCACGTGAAACACCGATGCCCTGGCGGTCTGACTGCATGGCTTGCACCTGATCATAGCGGTCGAAGTGCAGCCTGATGCTCTGGTCGACGTGTTCGAGTTCGTTGATGACCGCCAGCTTGCGTTCATCCGGCAGGGACTCCTGCAGGTCTTCCAGCAGGGCACGCAGGCGGCGCATAACCTGCAGTGACCGCTCGCCGTATAAACGAATCTCGTCAACCGCCATCGAGAGGAAGTCTTCCCATTGCGATGCCGGATACACGAGCCGCAACTTGCCGGCATCATCCGTCATCTCATCAATCCCGAGCTGCCGCTGACCCAGCGTCCGCAGCAGTCCATCCAGTTGATCGAGCGCCTGGACGGCCGTCGCGGGGTCGTTGACGGCGGTGGAAAGCGCGCGCAAGGCAATGTCGACAATCAGGCGCATGCCATAATTCGGATCGACCTCGATATCACGGTGCGTCCCGACCAGCAGCAGCGGGCTGAGATCGTCCTCGTGAATGGCACGCCTGGCGTTATACACCCTGACGAATGGCGCGTCGCGGGCGATCGTGTCGCCGACAGCGTATTCAACCATCAGAATGCCATCAATCTCCTGAGCCAGCCGCATAAGGCCCGGCAGGTCTGCCCACAACAAGGTGCCGCTCACTTTCTGCGAGTAAAAGACCTGGCGCAGCGTATCTTCATCAAGCGCGGTTTTCGTAGGAGTTGGGTCCGGATGCTGATAAGGATAAGGGTAGGCGCGCAAAATCGAGGCATAGGTCTGATCGCCGACGACCTTGAGCACATTGACAATCTGCAGCAGCGAGAGCCGCTGAACGAGCCCCAGGAACATGATCATCGAGCTGACTAACGCCGCCAGGGTGATCAGGATGGCATAGTCCATCTTGCCGCCGGCGTTCAGCCGGTCCGCCATCGTGATGGCGAGCAGCGCGTAGACAAAGGTGGCGATGAAGACACCCAGCGCGTGGTGAATCAATTTATCGTAGAGGAACAGGGAGGACAGGCGCGGCGAGTAGGTCGTATTCCCCGCCTGGATCAGCACAAAGACCATTGAGAACACAAAACCGGTGAACGTGATCATGCCGGTGGCGATGGCGGAGAGCAGGGTCGTGGCGGTCGCGTGACTGAACCACGGCTCGTCGCCAAGCAGCCCGCCGGGCAGCAATGCTACCGCCTGAGAAAGCAGAATGGCAGCCAGAATGTAAAGACCGGGCATCAGCCACAGTCTGGTCTGAGGCATGAACCTGGGATTAAACCAACGCACCAGCGCTTTGGGACGGAGCAGACTATCGCGCACGTCTGGCCCGCCTAGAGGAAATAGAAATCCTTGCGCCGGTCTTCGAAGAGGTCATTGTGATCATTGATAGCTTTATTATCCGCCAGGGTGGGATCGATCGCAACCACTTTGACAGAATCGCCGCTTACCGGCGCCTGAGCCAGCAGGTTCCCGCGGATGTCAAGCACCTGCGATTCGCCGGTAAAATCGAAGGTCGTGCCATCCAGATCCTCGGCGCCGTAGCGGTTGGCCGTAATGCTGAACACCCTGTTCTCGAGGCTGCGTGTCACCATGGCACGCTGGCACCACGGCAGTACCAGGTTGGAGGGATGAGCGATGATCTGGGCTTCCATCAGCGCCAGTGTACGCGCTGATTCAGGGAAGATCCAGTCGAAGCAGATCATCATGCCAACCACAACATCTTTGGTCATAAAGGCGGTGAAGCCGGTGTCGCCGGGGTCAAAGAGCAGCTTCTCGGTGTTGAACAGATGCGTCTTGCGATACACCTGCAGTATGCCCTGACTGCTGACAGCGGCGGCGGAGTTGAAGAGGTGATCTGGCGTGTGCTCGGCGAAGCCCGTCACGAAAACGGTTTGCTTTTCCTTCGCCAGTTGCATCAAGCCATCGAGGAAAATGCCGCTGCCGTCGCCGGCTTCGGCGTAGTTCATCAGGTCATAACGATTGGCGTACATATATCCAGTGTTCGCCAATTCGGGCAGCACCAGCAGGTCGGCTTCAACGCCTTCACACAAGCGCCGGATTTCATTCAAATTGTGTTCCACATTCTTGCGTAAGGGCTGAAACTGGATGAAGCCTGCCTTGAACATTTAACCCTCCTTGGGGAGATTGCGGCGCAAGGGACCGATGGTTTTGCGCATCAGAATTTCATCTTCACCTGTGACCAGGTAATCCTTCAGTACCCCTATCGTATCATAACCTCGCCGGCTGTAGAACTCGCGCGCGCTGTGATTGAAGCCGCTGACGCACAGGAACATGTTGGGCGTACGCGCGAACACCTGCTCTTCGGCGAATGCCAGCAATGCCGAGCCCACACCCTGCCCGCGGAACGCTTCCATGATCATGATCGAGACAATGTAGCCGGTAAAAGCGCCTTGCATCTGCAACAGTACAAAGCCAGCCAGTTGCCCATCAACGGTGACCCCCCAGCGTTCGAGGCCCGGGTCAGCCAGCCTGCGCCGGCAGACATCGACACTGATGCCCAAACGCAGCCACGGATCGGAGGCTGCCATGGCGCTGGCGAGTTCCTCCACCTCCTGCGGCGACTCGATCTGATGGAATGAGAATTTTTGCCCGTCCAGTTTAACCGCCTCCTGAAGCAAATTTATTACGTATCGCCTTGGTGGGGCAATTGTCCACGCAAGAGAGGCACAGGATGCACTCGCTGTTTTCCATTTTCTGCGCCAATACCATTTTATTCACATCCAGGCTCATCGGGCAATTGCGATTGCAGGTCAGACAACTGGTGCACGCCTCGCTATTCGCGCTTAACCGCAGGGAGGGCCAGCCAGCCAGATTACGGAGCTTGCGCCCGATGATCATGAAGGGCGCCATCCAGCAGATGATGTGACAACCGCCGCGCCTGCCAACGGTCAGCGCCAGGATCATGAAGATGCCGATCACGCCAAAGTAGATGACATAGTTGAACGGCTCAGTCACCGAAATTACCCGTTCCGTCATGTAGAAGAAATCAACCCGTTTGTATCCGCCGCTGCCGATCGCCATCATGGCAATGATCACAATCCACGGCACCCAGATCAGCCACTTGATCCAGTCAGTCCGCTTCAGGTTGACGCGCTTGTTCTGCACGGGCATCAGGATTTCGCCCTCCCCGCCGCCTGGGCAGACCCAGCCGCACCACAGCCTGCCGACGAAGAGCGAGGAAAGGAACATCAATCCGAACATGATCAACGAGCCATTGATCACGCCTTCAGACGCCCCCATGACGATCAGGTACGGCGAGAGATAATTGATTACGACGGGGAAGAGGATGAAGGCGAGGATGATCAATCCCTTGCGGACGCGCTGACGAAGCGGAAGCTGACGGTCCATATGATGTCTCCAGGTTAAAGTAAAATCTTGCTGAAAAATCCTATTTAATCATAAAGGGGCGCCCGTACGGCGCAAGGTCTGCTTCGTTATAATTGTGTTAACGATTGTGAGGTGAACATGTCCAAAATCGCAACCATCGGCGTTGTCGCTGGCGCCGGACCGTATGCCGGTCTGGATCTGATTAAAAAGATTTTTGATAACACCCTGGCGGAGAAGGATCAGGATCATATCAATGTCATCGGTAACTTCAAAGCCGCTGAACTGACTGACCGCACCGCTTTCCTGTATGACAACACGCTGCCCAACCCTGGCGACGCCATCGCCGCGCAGGTACTCGAGACGGAAGGGTTAGGCGCGAGTGTCGCCGGCATCCCGTGCAACACCGCGCACTCGCCGCAGATCATCGACTGCGCGCTGGACCGCCTGCACGAAGTTGGCTCACGGGTGACCTTCGTCAACATGATCCGTGAGACGGTCATCTTCGTTCAGCAGCGTTATCCCGGATTGCAAACCATCGGTGTGCTCTCGACGACTGGCACCGCCCGCACCGGCATTTACCGCGCTTATTTTGAGCCGGCCGGCTTTACCGTACTGCAGCCGCCGGACGTTGAACAGGAGACCCTGGTGCATGCCGCCATCTATGATAAAGTCTATGGCGTGAAGGCAGCCGGGTATGGCACTGAGCAGGCACGCGCTAATTTCCTAACCGCAGCCCGCAGCATGCTGGCGCGCGGCGCGCAGGCAATCGTCCTCGGCTGCACTGAGATGCCGATCGCCATCACCGAAGCCGAGATTGACGGGGCGCCAACCATCGATCCAACCCGGGTTCTGGCAAGAGCATTAATTCGCGAAGCGGCGCCAGATAAACTGAAACCCCTGAACTAGCATAAAAAAGCAGCCTGACGGCTGCTTTTGATTTTGTTATAAAAAGCTATCCTAGCGTTTTCTGCCTTTGCCCTGTTGTGACGCTTTGCGCTCTTCCGTGCCGATCCAGATGCCCATGGCCGGCAAAATGCGCCTGTGCACGATCAAAATCAGGATCGCCAGCAGGAAAGCGACACCAAAGATCACCAGTGAGCTGGTAATTGAGTTCATCAGCGACGGGTTGATGATCATCACCGCCGCCAGCACCAGCATCAGACAACCGCCGATCAGCTTGAGGATGCGGCCGTGTTTCTCTTCCAGTTTGCTAGCGCGCAGGCTGTAAACCGCGACCATGAATATGGCCAGCTCATCGAATTGGTAGATCAGCATGTAGACCAGCAACAGCACCAGGAACAAGCCCGTCCCGACGTGCTGCGCGTTGAGCATATTGGTCCACAAGACCGGAAAGCCGGCAGTACAGGAGAACTCGACCAGCGAGACGCCGGCAGCCAGCACGATGGTCGCGCCAATCAGACCCCAGAGTGACTCGCTGGCGTCCATCACCTTGCGCACTTTGGCAAAAATGCCGCTCTTCTTGCTGTCAGCAATGGTGAAGGAGATGCCTTCCTTGTACCAGAAATAATCCTTGATGTTGACCAGCCCGAAGAACAGCGCCACGATGGCAACCACCACCTGAATCCAGCCCATGAAGCTGATGACCTTGAGCACGCTGAACAAGCCAGCGATAAACAGGGCATAGATGAAGGCGGTGACCGTGATGAAAACCAGGCCGATGATGAATACTTTTTTACGTGACCCGGTATGCAATGTCAGCGCCAGCAGCACCGTCAGTACCCACATTGAACACGGGTTGACGCCATCGACGATCGCGATCAGGATTGTCGTGATCCAGATCGATTCCTTGTCGAGATTAACCTTACCAATTAACGGCAGGTTCAACTCGTGTGTGGTTGTCAGCGCGCCGCCAGGCTGCACTGTTTCGGTTGGCCCAGGCTGGGGCGGCTTGGCGGTTGGGGCGGGCACCTTGCTGCCGATGAAAGTAGATTTCGCGTTCGGGTGCTGCGCCAGGACAGGGATCAGCTTGTCTTCAGTCCCTTGCTCGAGCAAGGTCTTGACGCCGTTTTCCAGATCGGTGTTGATGGATTTATCGTAGCCGATGTTGTAGTACGGCCCCATGAAAATGGTTGGTACGCCCTGCGGTTCAAAACCATAAACTTTGGCAGCGGCATCGAAGAGCGCCTGATTCGCCGGCACCTTCCAGACTTCAAATGCCTTGACTTCCAGACCCGGATACCTGCCCACTAACTCTTCGAGGAAAGGCTCCATCTCGGCACAATGCGGACAGCCATCCCCCCAGAAGAAGTAAATGGTCAGATGTCCAGGCGCGGGCGGCGTTTCCGTCTGAGCGGCAACCCCTGCCACGCCGCCAAGCAGCAACAGAAGAACAATCAGTAACGAGAAAGTAATCTTTTTCATATACGTTTCTATTCCAGGGTTGAAATTTTACCCCTGGCGAAAAACTGATGCAACATTAATGATGCATTCGGATTTGCTCTGACATGAACTTCTGCATGTCACCCCAGGTTGCCTGATCTTTGGCGAAACTCATCGGGATCGGGATGAAGGAGCCATCGTTCTTTGTCAGCACGGTCAAGCCGCGTACCTTCACCGCTTCCTTGATCTCCGACCAGGGCGTTGACTGCTGGAAGCCAGGATACTCGAGTGTGACGCCGAACATCGATACTTTGCCTTCCACCTCAGGCGCGTCCTTGATCTTCTCCCATTGTTCGTCTGCCTGCTTCTTACCCGAAAGCGCGAATCGCATGCCGAAGTAGATGAACAATAACACCCAGATCGCGATGCGCAAGGTGTCCATGTAGGCAGGGGTGAGGTTATTCATCGAGAAATAGGTGATCGACAGCGCGCCGATCAGCAGGATGCCAAGCATCGCCCAGCGGAAGATTTGAAACCAGCGCGCGGCTTGTTTGGCAACGCCGCCGGAAAGCCGCAACAAATCTCGGGTGTAGGTGCCAGAAAAGGTATAGTCCATATCGAATCCTTGTCACAAAGCAATGATAGTCTTCAAATTATACAGTACTGCCGGCTGACATCTCCGACTAAACGCTTACATGTACCAAAACCATACCATGCCTAGCAGCAGAAAAACGAAGCTGATGAGCAGCATCGGCAGACCGGCTTTGACAAAATCGCTGAAGCGATAATTGCCCGGCACCATCACCACCAGATTAGCTGGGTGCGCCATCGGCGTGAGGAACGCGGCTGAACAACCGATGGCCGCCGCGACCGCGACAGCCTGCGGATTGACGCCCATATTGACCGCGGCAGTCAGCAGCACGGGGCCGGTCACGAGCATGGTCACCTGACCGCCCATGACCTGCGCCAGTAAAGCCGAGAGCAGAAACGCGCCGCCTGCCAGGCCCAGGCTGCCGAGAGGTTCGACCAGCCCGATGAATTTCGCGCCGGCGAGGTCAGCCAGTCCGGTCTGGACCATCGCCAGGCTAACCGCGTACATACCGGCAATCAGGAACAGCACCTGCCATTCCATTTTGCGATACGTGTCCTTCAGGCTCACCATGCCGCTCAGCATCATGATCAGCGCGCCGGCCAACATTGCCAGATGGATCGGCAGCCCCACAATCGAAGCGGTGATTGCCGCCAGCAGCACCCCAGCGCTGATCAAGGCTCTCGATTGGTCAAGCTCACTCTCAGGTTTCGTGACCTGCAATGTAATAAAGTCCGGGTTGTTGATCAGAGTGGACATGGTCTGCGGCGTGCCGACCATCAGCATGATATCGCCAGCTTCCAGTTTGATATCGCCGACATCCGTGCGGTAAATAACATTTGTCCTGCGCAGCACCAGCACGGACATGCCTGTCTTGCGTCGAAAATCCAGGGTCTTGAGTGTCTTGCCGATCGCTTCCGAGCGCGGCGCGATCAACACTTCTGCCAGCTCCAGCCCGCGCTGATACAAGTATTCGGCCGGATGCTCCTCCAGGCTCAACGCCAGCCCTTTGCCTGCCACCTGCTGGACGCGCTCAGCCCGCCCGACCAGCAGCATGGTATCGCCGGCAAAGAGCGTCGTTGCCGGGGTCGGCACAATATATGGCCTGTGACCGGTGCGGATGGCAGCCAGCGATATCCCCAGTTCCTCGCCAAATTTCAACTCATCCACCCGGCTGCCTACCAGCGGTGACTCAGGCAGCACTGTCGCGCGCCAGGTTCGGTCGCCCAAGCCATAATAATCCTCAAGGTCGACCCCGCTGGTCACCTTGCTGATCTGGCTGGGCATGGTCGGTCTGTCAGGCAAAAGCTTATTGCCGAAGAGATACAAAAATATCAATCCCGCGATGGCAATCAAACCGCCCGTCGGTGTAAACGCCAGGATGCCCAGCGGTTCGCTCCCCGGCACCGTCAGCCTGAGCAGGTCACCCGCGATCATGTTGGCGGTGGTGAAATAAGTCGCCATGCCGCCCAGCAGGCTGCCGTAGGAGACCGGGATCAGCAGTTTGCCGGGATTGATGGAAAGCCGCTGGCTCAACTTGATTGCCACCGGCAGAACCAATGCCGCGGCAGCCAGGTTGTTCATGATCAGCGATAGCAGAGCTGTGGCAGCCGCAAGCTCGAGCATGACCATACGCTCGCTTTGTCCGCCCAGAGCGACAATCTTGTTTGCCAGCCATTGAGTGGCGCCGCTGGCTTCAAGGCTGTTAATCATGACAAAAAGTGAGAAAAGCGTGATGATCACCGGCTCTGAGAATCCGTTGAATGCTTTTACAACCGCATCGGGCATGCCGGCAGGTCCCAGCAGCCCCCAGCCCAGCCATTGAAAGAGTGCCAGCAGAGCTGCCATCAGGACGGCAGCCAGATCCATCCGCAGGCGGTTGGTCATCATCAATCCCAGCGGGATAAGCAGGATGGCCAGCAACAGCCACTGGGTGGGCGTCATTGCTTCACCGTCCGCGAGTCATCCAGCCGCAGGCTGATGATTAACGTAAGCACCAGAATGGCAAGAAAAATGAAGGGCAGGCTAAAGCGTGGTGAGTAGCCGGTTGGACTGACAATCAGGTAGGCGGTCAGCGAGCCGATGAAGAGTAATGCCCAGCCCAGATCGACCCGCGCGAACAGACCGCGGCGGACGAAGAGCAGACCAACCATTGCAACTGTGCCGAGCACCAGGACTGCCAGCAGAACGAAGGTCGCCCAGGGCGCCGCGGCAAAATGATCCGCAATCTCATTGAACCTGCCCCCGAGCAGCACATTCACCACCCCGCCAAGACGCTGTGTCAGGCTGGTGTAATGCGTGTCTGAGGCATTCAGGATGTAATCTGGTTTGAGCAGCCGGTAGAGCAAGATCAGCGCGGCAGATGGCAGCAGCACAATCACCACCCGCGCCAGGTGACTCTTCCAGCCGCGCCGCAGCCAGCTGAATAAGTCCTGCCAGACCTCCAGCCCGCCTGTCAGTTTATGCCCAAAGAGGATGACCGCCGTCAGCACGCCGCCGGCATAATCCAGCCGCAGCAGCATCGTCAGAATGGCGAAGAACAACGTGGTGAATAGTCGTCTGCTGTAGGCAGCGTAAATCGTCAGGAATAGAGACAGGATCCCCAGCGGTTCGATCAAGCCAAATCGGAAGTAGAAGATGAACAGCAGCTCACTCGCCAGGAGCCAGATAAACAGGAAGCTGCCGAGGAAAGCCAGCCATGATTTCACGCCATTCTTGAGCAGAATACTGAAGAGGATGCCGCTGGTGAACAAAGCACACCAGGCGTTGAGGAAGAACAACGCGGCGGAGGATTGTCCGAACAGGACGTGAAAACCGCCGACGATGTAAGGAAACAGGATTTTATACGCGTGTGGATTCAGTCCCAATGCCAGCGGGTCGCCCCTGAGGAATATTTGTCTGGCGAAGATCTGGTAGCTCAGGTTGTCCTGCAGCAGCGGGAAGAATTCGAGCAGACGCAGCCGGCCGAAGTCAAACCGCAGGAAGACCAGCAGCAGCATCGGTGCGATCAGCGCCAGGTACCGGCGCAAGCCGGGTTTGTCGAGATTTGTCTTCATACTGGTGGAAAGCGCTGCCAGCGAGAAGGCAGCCAGGAGCAGCCAGGGCAGCCAGAGGCGAAGCTGGTCTGCCGCTAAATCTTTCAGCAGCACGAAAGCAACCAGCCCCAACGCGGCTAAACAGCCATCGAAAGCGGTCAGCGTGCCGCGCCGGATGCTGAGCGCGTAAGCAAGCAGCGGGACGAGGCATAGGGAAGTGTAAAGAATGATATCGCTGAGCTTTGCCGCGAGACGGAAAAGGCTGGCAGACGCGATGGCGCCGGACTTCTCATCCGGCAGCCAGAAGGCGCCGAAGGCTTGCTCTGTTACGTTGCCGACAGCGTCGATCTTGAGCGGCAACAGTTGGTAATTGGCATCGCCGGCATAGGTGACGCTGGCAGCCAAATGATACAACCCTGCCGGCAACGGCTCCCGAGCCGTGCCAGCAGCCTGTGCTGCATCTGTCACCAGCGGTACGGCGATCCGATTGCCCGTCGCTGATACCAGGCTGGCTCTGCCATCCCGGGCACCCGCGGTCAGGAGCGCCAGCGAGGTGTTGCCATCCAGCTCGAGCTGTCCTTCCAGACGCATCTCGAGCCACAGGTCAGCCAGCTTATAAGATGCCTGATTGATCCACTCGATCGGGAAGGCGCGCAGCTCGTACAGCGGCTCTTCGAGTATCATCGCGTCGCCGGCACGGAAATAGCCCTCATACAAAGGCTCAGCCAAGTTGGCGCCGGCAGCCTGCTCGGAACTGTAAACAGTCAGCATTAGCCCATTTTGCGGTGCGCCAATCGCAAGAACCAACTTCAACAGGAATGCGAGCGCGCCAAGCGCCAGCACAATTTTGGTTTGAAACACCCGCCAGTTGACCAGCGTCGCCAGCGGCAAGGCGAAAAGCACCAGCATGAACTCGCCCTGGTTGTTCCAGGGCAGACCATTGAAATGTGCCCTGACCCCGCTGGGCAGCAAGATGGCGGCATACAGCATCAGGATGCCCGCCAGCGCGAGGGGGCGCGAGGCTATCGGCTGGAATAACTGCACCACAGCTATCGGCTGGCACCGTTGAAGCGCATAGGCTGACTGAACAACAGCAACGAGCAGGAACAGCAGCAGCGGCAGCAGACGCGCCAGCGCTTGGACACCTGGGTCGAGGACGAACAGTCCTGCGCTCAGGACCAGCAAAAAGAGAGGAGGCAGGTAGACTAGCCAGGGCTGGGTCATGCGCCTGGTCAGGGATCCCCACCAACCTGGCTGTTTCCTGGCGGCGAAAGCAAGGTACACAGCAACCAGCGCGAGGACAAGCAGCCCACCCGCGATGAGCCAGCGCGTCAATGAGCGTCCGAGCAGCCAGCCCGCGCCGAGGCTCTCGCCGAAGGCAAGCGTGGCGACAGCCGCGGCCAGCGCTTCAACGCTGATCAGCAGCCAGAATAGATACGTTTTTCGTGTGGGGACTTGTTGTCGATTGCCGCTCATCCACGCCAGCGCTATCTGCGCGTGCGCGCGGCAGTTTCTGTCAATGCCTTCTCGTATGCTGTAACGATTTTCTGCAGGTCAAATAATTCCGCGTGCCTGCGGCTAGCCACTCTGGCCGCCTGCAGGGATTCTCTGTCCGTCAGGTAAGCGCGCAATTTATTGGCAAATCCTGCAATGTCACCCACGGGCAGCAGCGCGCCGTTCTTTCCATCGTTCACCAAATCCACGCAGCCGCCGATATCGCTCAGCAGCAAAGCCAGTCCCATCGCCAGTGCCTGCACGCCAACCACCGGCAGTCCCTCGGAAAGGGAAGGCATCAGGAAGATATCGCCCTGCCGGTACCAGTCAATCACTTCTTCAGGGGACAACCAGCCGGTAAGCTGCACCCGTTCGGTCAGTCCAAGCTCGCTGATCAGAGCTTCCATCTGCGGACGCAATGGGCCATCACCTATCAGCACACACCGCCATGGCAGGTCTTTGACCTCCCCCAGAATGCGCAGCAGCGAGAGCGGATCTTTCTGGGTAACGAACCGCCCGGCGAAGAGGATCAACGGCGGATCGTTGACTTTGATCTCGCCGGGATTGAGTTTCTTCAAATCGACGCCGTTGAAGAGGACGTCGATCGGCACACGGTAATGCTGCAACGCCAGCCCCCTGGTGAACTGGCTGACGGCGATAATCTTGCTCGCGTTCTTCCAGATCGGGCCAGTCATCGGCTTGATCCAGCGGAACCAGTTGCTGGTTTTGTCAGGCACGCCGCCGGGCACATCACCGAGGTGAACAGTCATCAGGTAGGGCACGCGCGTCATGCGGTATAGCGACCAGGCTGCCGCGCCGGCAGGCACGGCAAAGTGGACATGCAGCACATCCGGTTTCCAGGTTCTGATCAGTTTGCGTCCCTGAGCGATTGCCGCCACCAGGTAGCCGCGCATCGCTTTCATGTCAGCGCGGTAGGGTTCCGAGCGGCCGGAAGCCAGCCTGAGGATCTCCAGGTTAGGCAGCGGGTTTTCGACCATCTGCAGGTCGCCGTAATTGGCGGTCAGTACTTTTAACTCGTGTCCGCGGTCAGCCAGACCCAGGCACAAGTCCTGAGCCACGCGGCCGCCTCCGCCGCCTACCGGCGGGTATTCATGAATAAGAACGAGGATGCGCAGGCTATTCTTGCCCTGAGTCGCTTTGCTCAAAGTTCACCGTCTTGCGGACGTTATAGACTGGTTTATGCTGGGATTCATGATAGGTACGCGCCAGCAATTCAGCGATCAGCCCCATCAGAATTGCCTGGAAGCCCATCAGAGCAAACAGAGTCGCCATCTGGAAGATGGGTGAGTCGAAGACCGAGACCATGTAAACGATGCGGCGCACGAACAGGAAGACCAGCGCGATCAGGCTCGCCAGCAGCATCAACATGCCCATGCCGCCAAAGAGATAGATGGGTTTCTTGCTGTACCGCGTCAGGAAAATCACCGTGAACAGGTCCAGCACAACTTTGATAATGCGCTCGAGACCGTACTTACCCTTGCCATATTGCCGGGCGTGATGTTGCACAGGCAGTTCGGTTATCTTGGCGCCGACCGATGAGGCGTAAACCGGTATGAAACGGTGCATCTCGCCATACAGCCTGAAGCCGGTGATCACCTCGCGGCGGTACGCCTTGAGCGTACAGCCATAATCATGCAAGTGTACGCCGGTGACGCGCGAGATCAGTCCATTCGCCATTTTCGAAGGCAGCGTACGGGTGACATAGGCGTCTTCGCGCTGTTTGCGCCAGCCCGAGACCACGTCATACCCTTCATTCAGCTTGTCAATCAGGCGCGGGATATCGGCGGGGTCATTCTGCAGATCAGCATCCATGGGAATCAGGACGTCACCGGTGGAATAGTCAATACCAGCGGCAATGGCAGCCGTTTGACCAAAATTTCGCCGCAGAGCGATCAGCTTGATGTGATCGGGGTCCTGACTCGCCAGCCCTTCGATCACATCCGGGCTGCCGTCAGAGCTGCCGTCATCTACCAGAATCAGCTCCCAGGCATAGGGCATGGCGCTCAGACTGGTCTTAATTTTATCGACCAGGATCGGCAGATTTTCTTTTTCGTTGAGGACTGGAACGATGACGGATAATTTCATCTTGTCAGTATTTTTAGAAGGAAAACAGCTTTTGAAGTGTTGGTATTATATCACGCGAGGGTCTAGGGCTTCTTCGTCGGGAGCTTGCGCCGCCGCTGGATCAGCCCCCAGATCGCGCCGCTGATCAGCACGAAGACCGTCAGAACAATGATCTCAAGCACCATGCGCGCGAAAGGCAGCCGGTTCCAGATCAGGTAATAACGGCTGAAATACCAGTTGGTGAAGTATGCCAGGAAAATTGCTTCGATCAGCAGCCAGCGCAACAGCCAGCCATCCTTGTTGGCCAACGCCCAGCGGATTGCCCAGGCAGCCAGTAACGCCAGGTAGGGGATGAAGTTGGTGCGATAGCGCGGGTTATCCCAGATATCACCGCCGGCACGGACAGACGCGACCACCAGCCAGACCAGCACAAATCCAGCCAGCCACGACCAAACCCCGCGGTCTACCAGATACGCGGCGGTCAGTGTTTTGAAGATGCCATATAGCAATAAAGGCGCCAGCATATACCAGCCAAGCGAGCGGATGATGGCGATAGTCTTCCAGAGCGGGATGGCAGGTTCAGCGATGGCTGCCGGCAACACCGGCTGCGCGAGGCCATAAATGGTGATAAACGGGAAGCGGTATTGTTCGCCCATTTCGGTGATCACTTTACTCACCCAGCCCGAATCACGCATGGTCACGACCAGATCCCACTGCATATACTCGTTGAAAAGAACCCATCCGATGACGAAAGTGAGACCAACCGCGGCACCAGCGCCAATCCACAACAAGGCCGGCGGTCCTTTGTATTTTGGCAGAAGATAGTCGATGGCGACCAAACCGAAGAGGAAGGCGGCCAGCATGGCGGTGATCAGATAGGAAATTGGCAGCATCAGCACCAGGCATAGCAGGAACAGGCTGATGTACTTGACCGGGTTCGACCGCCAGCGCATGATGGCGGAGAAAGCCAGCATCCCCAACCCAACCAGGAACGGCTCTCGCATCTGGGATGCCATAAAGAGGATGCTGTCGGGGTAAACAGCGGTAATCCAGCTCGCGAGCAGTGCCAGCCCCCTGCCCCAGCGGCGGTTGATTGTGCCATAGAAAAACGCCAGCCCAAAACTGAAGACGAAAGCGCCCAAAGTCAAGACGACACCTGGACGATGCGCATCAGGACTGAAGAAGCGGTAGACGAACGCGCTCAGAAATGTCAGACCGCCATATTGGTCATGATCGAGCTTCGCGGTGAGCAGGGTACCGAGGTCGGGCACCTGGCTCAGGCTCCAGGCTTCGTTGTCGCGTACCTGCGCGTCGCGGAAGAGATAGCCTGCTTTCTGTACAGGCTGGTCATAACCGTAGGCTGGCAACAGATGATTCATGCTGATGCCGACGACTATACGCAGCAGTAAACTTACCAGAATCAACGCTGCCAGGCCTTTGCTGGAACCATTGCGGCGCCAGGCAATCAACAACAATAGCATGCCGGGGAAGGTGACGCCCATGTAGGCGAAAGTGCCTGGAATGAAATCGCCGGGGCTAAAGGCTGCCAAACCCAATGCCAGTAGTAATCCGACGATCAGCGCGCCTAATATTTCAGGCCAGTACTTGCTTATCCTGTTCACTCGGAAGATTCTACCATGCCAGTACCCCTTGCCCTTTTAAGGTGTCATTCAGATGAATGTGTGAAGACACCGCATAACCCTTGCGCTGGAATGACTGACCTTATAGAATTAACTTATCGTCAGCGGTTGGCGATAAGTTTTTATCTTTTTTATTAATTCAAAAGGAGTGGTGATTATGAAAATGCAAGCCCCCAAAGCCGTTACCTGGTATCTCGCTTTATTGCTCGGCGTCCTCGGTTTGCTGGGCGCGGTCGGCGTTGTCAGCGCGTTGGGCGCATACGCCTTCTGGCTGGCCTTTGTCGGTCTGGTGCTGTTAGCCCTCGGCGCGGTCATCAACGGTCTATAAGCAATCATATTTAATTTCGACAAAGCCCCTTCCGATTACGGAAGGGGCTTCTCATATCATTTGATGGGTATGTCGATTAGCGGTCGCTACAACCCTGCCAGTGCTTTCTCCGCACGGTGCGTCCAGGTGTAATTGGCCGAGTCTTCCCGCGCCTGCCGGCCCAATCTTTCACGCAACGTCGTGTCCTTCACCAGCAGATTCAGCCCCTGCTGCCAGGCATGTAGATTCTCGGGCTCGCAGAAGACCGCGTTGCGATGGTCAAGCACCTCATGCAACACAGGCAGGTCGGAGCTCAGGATAGCCCGACCAGCCGCCAGATAATCAAACATCTTCATTGGACTGCAGATATCAGCCGAATTCCCGCCGCTGCTGCCGCGGATCACCTTGCCGTAAGGCATCATCAGAATGTCACAGGCTGCCTGATACATCGGCAGCTGCTGCTGGTTGACGAACCCGGTCAGGCTGACATTGAACACCTTCTCCGTAATCAGCCGGGCGCGCCATTTTTCCACGTCCGGTTTGGTGCCGCCCGCCCAGAGGAAATTCACCTGCGGATTATTCTGCGCCAGATTGAAGAGCATCTCGCCGCCGCGCCCGTCATAGAAATGGCCGGTGTACCCGGCGGTAATACCGGAAGGCAGATTGAGCTTTTGCCGTGCTTCAGCCGGCGAGGGCAGCGCGCGGTAAGTAACCACATCCACACCGTTCGGCGCGACGCGCACGTAACGAGCGTCCTGCAGTCCGGGATAAGTTTTCGCCAATTTTATCTGCAGCGCGCGCGTGATCACCATCAGCCGCTTGCGCCCGCTCCGTTCAACAAAGCGCTTGAACGCGCCCGGCGCGAAGGAACCGCCTGGCATGTCATGCATCTCAAGCACGGCCGGCAGCCCCATCCCTAGCGCCCAGGAGGCGACCTGGGGAATCCAGGTGTAGACCAGATCGGACTTCCAGCGCCGCGCGCGCCACAAGGCGATAACCATGAAATCATATCGGCGCCAGTAGCCTGGCGATTCGATATGCTGCATAGTAAAGGGCACGCTCAAGCCGTACTGTCTTGCCAGGTCTGCCCACTCCTGCGGTTTGCCTTCAGGCGTCAATACCTGCACAACGTGACCGAGCTGCGCCAGTGCGTGGCTAGCCTTCATCATCTGGATGCTGTGGGCGGTCATCGCTGGGACCGTGGAAGGGCTGATACAGGTGATGCGCATTAGACAGGGTCCCCCTCATGTTTCTGCTGGGTCAAAACCGTTTGAATCCCCTTGGCAGCATTGACCAGTATTGACCCTCCAAGGTAGAAGGAAGTAATCGCTGCCAGCGCCAGATAGCCGAAAGGCTTGACTAACGTCATCATCATGCCCAGCTTCAGGACTCCAAAGACGGTAGATGTTGTAAGCGGATACTTTTGCAAGCCCAATGCCAGCAGCAATGGCCGGTTCCAGAAGAAGACATTGGCGATGCCATAACCGATCAGCAGGATAAAGATGGCGGACAGACTGGGCGCATAAGCACCGTTGGAGATATAACTCAGCAGCCAGGGGCCAAGAACAGCGAGCCCGAGTGCGCAGGCAATCGTCCACCCAAGCGCCATGGTGCTGGTGCGCAGCAATAAGCGCCGCAAATCATGCCACCGCTTTCTGGCAACATCGCGCGCAATCTCGGGGAAGGTCGTCTGAATCAACGGGGTCACCGGCATCAGAATCACGTTGATGACCGCCATGGCAAACTTATAGATACCCGCGCCGGTGCTATCCACCAGGTATCCGAGCCACAGTACATCGCTGTCACGGAAGAACAGGTTCAGCGAACCGCTCAAATTGGTGCTGACAGAAAAACGTAGCATCTCTTTCCAGTCCTTCACCCGGCTGAGCGGCGCGCTGAACCAGTCCGCGCCGACGACCCTGGGCGTAAGGATGATGGCTGCAAGGGCAGTGCCAAGTCCGGAAACGATTTTGCCGATCAGGTAAGCAGTCAGCACCTCCACCAGGCCGCCGCCTGTGAAGTAAACATAAATGGCATACAGGAGTGATAAAAACGACTGGATGACGTTTATGGCACCCTGTAAGCGGTAGGCATTGGCAAGCTGCAGGACGGCCGTGCCGCTTTCGGTGATGAAATTGGCCAGCAGCATCAATCCGTAATAAACAAATAATGGGCTCAAGCTGGCATCCTTGAGCAGCCAGTTCGCGGCATACGGTGCTGTAAGTGCCAACGCGCCGTAGGCCAGCAACGAAACCAAGGCTTCGCTGAGATAAGCCACCTTGATGACAGCCGCCGCCTTGACCCTCTCGCCGTGCGCCAGATATTCACCGGCATAGCGGATGATCACCTCGCCCATGCGGAAAGAGAGAAAGCGGTTGACGTTGGTGGCGTAGGTGGTGATGATGCCCAGCGCGCCGTACTTGCCCGGGCCGAGCAGGCTGGCGACCATGAAGCCCATGATAGTAGTAGCCAGGTTGCCGCTGAACAGGTAGCCTGAATTACGCAACACCCTGCCCAGCAGTTTGTCTTCTTTCCAGGCTTGCCACAATCTCTGAAGCTTGCTCATTTTATTGGCTGGTGTCGATCTCTCGTGCCCACTCGCGCTCGGCGCGGTACCAATCGACCAGTTGTCGCATGCCCTCGTCAAGGCTGACCTGCGGTTCCCAGCCCAGCAAACTGCGCGCCTTCGTCACGTCGGCATGGTTCGCCAGCATATCCGCCGCGTGCGCCTGATGATAGCTGATTTCACCACGCTCGCCGATCATGCATTCCAGCCGGCTCAGCATCTCGTTGATCGAGATCACTTCGTGACCGCCCAGGTTGATGACCTCATACCCAAGCGGCTTTAATCCGGCGATCGTGCCGCGGGCAATATCGTCAATATAGGTAAATCCGCGGTTCTGACTGCCGTCGCCGTTGAGATGAATGGTGCGGTTCTCAAACAGCCATTGCACGAAGCGGAACATCACCATGTCCGGACGACCGGCCGGCCCATAAACCGTGAAATAGCGGAAGACGGTCACGTCGATGCCATGCAGAAAGTGATAGGCATGACACATTGCCTCAGCACCTTTTTTGGAGGCCGCATAAGGCTGCAGCGGATGATCGCTGTCCGCGGATTCGGGTGTCGGCAGGGGCGCGTTAGCGCCATATATACTCGAGGTCGAAGCCAGCACAAATTTGGGGCAGTGATAGCGTGCCGCGCCTTCCAGCAGGTTGAGTGTGCCGCTCATGTTGGTGTCGACATAGATCCATGGGTTCTCAACACTGTAACGCACGCCAGCGCGGGCTGCGAGGTTAATGACGGCATCAAATGCCGGACCATCTGCGAATGTCTTCTGCACCTGATCAAAGCGGTTGATGTCGCAGTGACAGAAAGAGAACCCTTCCCTGCCGCTCAACCGCGCCAGACGCCACTGTTTGAGGCGTACATCGTAGGCATCGTTCAGGTCATCCAGTCCGGTGACCTGGTGCCCCTGCTCCAGCAGCATTTCGCTGACACGCGCGCCAATAAAGCCCGCCGTGCCCGCGACCAGATAGCGTGCCACTAGAGCCGCTCCACCTTGGAATTGCCGCGCCCTAATTCGCCCAGGGCATTGCGTGTGTCAAAAATGCACTTGGCATCCCGCAGCAATTTGTTGTAATCAAAGACCGAATGGTTGGTGATAATCACCACACAGTCAGCCGCCTTAACCGCCTTATCCATGCTCTTCACCGATTTCATCTCTACGCCATGAATATCGATTGCGGGGATGTACGGGTCATAGTAGCTGACTTGCGCTCCTTTTTGCTCGAACAGACCGATCACATCCAGCGCGGGTGATTCGCGCAAATCATCGATGTCCGGTTTATAAGCCACACCGAGGATCAAAACCTTGCTGCCATTGAGCGCCTTCTGCCGCTCATTGAGCATGTCCTGTACGCGCTGAACAACGTGGCGCGGCATCTCGGTTTTGAGATCCCACGCAACCTCAATGAAACGGGAGGAGTAATTGAGCGAGCGCAGTTTCCAGGTCAGGTACAGGGGGTCGATCGGAATGCAGTGCCCACCCAGGCCTGGGCCAGGGGTAAATTTCATGAAGCCAAAGGGCTTGGTCGCGGCGGCGTCGATCACGTCCCAGACGTCAACGCCTAAGTGATGGCACATGATCGCCATCTCATTCACCAGTCCGATGTTGATCATGCGGAAGGTATTCTCGAGCAGCTTTGCCATTTCAGCCACTTCAACCGGCGCGACAGGCACGACGTTTTGCAGCGCGTGGCTGTAGTAGGCTGCCGCCACATCACGACAATTCTCCGTCAAGCCGCCGATGACTTTCGGCGTGTTGAAGGTCGTCCAGTCCTTGCGGCCGGGGTCGACCCTTTCGGGCGAAAACGCCAGGAAAAAATCTTCACCAACCGTCAGCCCGCTTTTGTCAGCCAGTTTGGGCAGCAGCAGTTCACGCGTGGTGCCGGGGTAGGTCGTCGATTCGAGCACGACCACCATGCCGGGATGCATGGCTGCTTCAAGCGCATCTGCCGACGCTTTGATGAAAGAGAGATCGGGATCACCCGTCTTGCCGAGCGGCGTGGGGACACAGATTGAAATCGCGTCCATGGTCTTCAATTGACTGAAGTCAGTCGTGCCGGCCAGCATACCAGCCTTGACCAGCTTTTCAACCTCTTCTGTTGGGACATCCTGGATATAGCTGACACTCTGATTAATGGAATCCACTTTGCGCTGGTCGGTATCAAATCCGGTGACATGAAAGCCGGCTTTAGCGAAGGCAACTGCCAGCGGCAGGCCTACATATCCCATGCCCATGATGCCAACTCGGGCAGTTTTGTTTTGAAGTTCCAACAACAGTTTTGATTTGGTTGATTTAGCCATGATTCGTCCTTCCAGGCGGACTTTGCTTGCGGGAATAATTATAATCGAGGGGCTTTCGCCAGATATTTGGATTGATTTCTGTTTTTCGTTTTACTTGCCCGGCAATTGTCAGTCAGTTTGATCGTCCAGAGTTCGTTCGAGCATAATACTCATCGACCTTTTTTGCCAATAATGCTTCACTTCTCTTGATCGAATTACGGTATTGATCGTTCTTAAACGCCCAAATCGTTGAGAACATCTCCTCCCGGTGACCGACAAGGAATGGCAATGTTGTCATGATCTTCATGTCATGCTGTGAGTTCAAATATCCATCGATGGCATTCTCTATCGAATCATTATCCGGATCCCACAAGGATAATTTTTTAATAGCAGACGAAGAATAAATATTAAATACCATACTAAGCATTTTATCCAAAGTAACGAACGTTATTCCCTTATACTTCTCTACATCTAATACTTTGCACGCTTGATCCAAATCTGCAATAATTCCGGAAAAAATATCCCACCGTCCTGCATTGCGCTCCAGATATTCATTAATTATTTCCAGCTTTTCTGCATGGTCAGGAAAAAATTCAACATCATCCTCAACGATTAATAACTTCTCCATGTTTTGCTCTAGAGCGCTTCTGGCCAGGTATTTGTAACTTAGTCCGCAGCCTATCCATCCCGGCGACCTCCGGATCCCGTCAAAAATCTGAGTGCAATTTTTTGCACGTTCAAGATATGAAGTCCGTCGTTCAATTGTTTCTGGGAGAGACAAAACTACACTGTTTTTCTCAAAAGAGAAAGGCTCCAGGTTGTCAACCATTTCATCCCCAATCAACCCCTCGCTTATTAAAAACCTCTCGAACATAAATTTGAATCGACTGGAAGAACTACTGATTGATTTCTCAATGACTGAATGCGTTGTTGTATTCTTCAATACCTTGTTAAGTTTTGTCTGGAGGTCGTTCACATCTCCCTGATTGAAGAATGTAACTGCTTCCTTTAATTCACTGTATTGATCCTGATCTTTACTGCCCTCACTTAACACCGGTGTGCCTAACGATAAACAATGTTGTATCCTTGTTGTTTCTAGCAGGCTATCAGGATAATAGTGGATATTAAGTACTAATTTGGATGATTCGATTAGCTCATTCATTTCATCCCCATAAACACCATGAACCGTCTTTAAGTTGTAATTCCTTTCAACTTCAGCTAGTATTCGAGTTCTTCGTGGAGAACTTGCATGTTCTCCGAAAAATAGAATGTCATACTTCTTATCTGAATTAATTTTCTTTGCATAATTCTCAATCCCGCCGATAGGTAAATAATAAACATTTGGATACCTGATCCCTCTTTCACCCAGATATTTAATGTTCTCCAAACTGTAATCAAAAACAACTGGAAAGCTTTCTAACAATTCCAGATACTCTTCAGTAAACCAGCTATGACCCGTTGATTGTTCCATTTGGAATACAAACGATTTTCTCTTGTCTGGAAGCTTCGCATACATATGTGGACAAATCACAATGTAATAGTCTAAAGGATAGTCATCAGATTCTTCAGTTAAAATTACGGTCGATCGCACATGCTTTCCTAGTGTGTTAGCGAGTAGCTCCGCAACAAATCGCGTATGCCCCGTTGTCAAAATGCCCCAATTTTGCATCCACAGCGGGATCCGGCGATTGACCAGGAGAACTTTTCTAATTGGAAGCGGATTTCTCCCTTCACGCATTCCTGCCCGCAGAAAATGAATAAGTGGATTTGTGCCTGATAATCTGACATCGTGATAGACCTGAAGGTAGCCATTGGTGTCAAATAGTGCCGAGGGATTCCGACCTTCTTTCCAGCCGAAGCGGATGAAATGAAAGAGCGGATCAGTATTTACTTCGCGTAGTTCCGGAAAATTTTCAAGATAATATATCGGATCAAAATATCCGCTTTTGCTGATGATCCAATAATCCCTCAGGTCCCTGAGCATATCTGCCCCAGTATCCGCCCTAGTCACCCATTTCCATAGATGTGGGAAATTCTCAAGCAGCATCGGACGGTATTTTAGCTGATGCAGCAATTTCGAAGATCATATTCTTCGATCTTTTTTGCTAAAACAGCCTCACTATTTTTAATCATCTGAGAGAATCCAAAATTTTTTCTTTGCCAAATTGTTGAGTCCTCAACCGCTTTATGACCGACCAGATAGGGCAGGGTTGTCAGAATCTTAAGATCATTTTGTGCTGCAAGATACCTATCAATTTGGTCATCAAACGACTCAACATTCGGATCCCAGAGCGCAAGTCTTTCAAGAGCTGAAGGAAAGTAGACGTTAAATACCGTACTAATCATTTTGTCCACAGTAACAAAAGTTATGCCTTTATATTTATCGACGTGAAGTATGCGGCACTCATCCATTGTTAAGGCCATTACTCCGGAAAAAATATCCCATTGTCCTGTATGGCGCTCCAGATATTCATTAATAATTTCCATCTTTTCTGCATGGTCAGGAAAAAATTCAACATCATCCTCGACTACTAATAGCTTCTCTAAGTTTTGCTCTAATGCACTTCTGGCCAGGTACTTGTAACTTAGCCCACAACCCATCCATCCCGGCGACCTCCGGATTCCGTCAAAAAACTGCACATCTTTTATTCCATATTTGATGTATGAGGCTCGCCTCTCAACTGTTTCTGGGAGAGATAAAACAACATCGTTCGACTTAAAACTGAAAGGCTCGAGGTTGTCCACATCACTTTTCTTAAGGTAACCTTCTCCAAGTAAAAACCTTTGAAGCATGAATTCGAAATAACTCGGTTCCTTATTATTTGAGCTAATGAAATGGTCGCCAGCCATATCCCCGGGAACTGTTCCTTCGTCAGCGGTCAGAGGTACATAATAGACTTTTGGATAACGAATACCATTTTCCCAAAGGTAACTAATGTTTTCTATCTGAGAAACTAAAATCACCGGAAAGCTATCCAGCAAACACAAATATTTCTGGTCAAACCCTTTCTTGCTTACTGAGTGATCTATATGAAACGCTATTGATTTTTTTCTGTCCGGAAACTTCAAATGCATTTCAGGAGCTATTACAACGTAGGCGTCCAGAGGATATTCATCCGATTCTCTGGTAAAAATCTCCGCCGATTTCAAATATTTTCTCAAGGTGTGAGCAAACAACTCAGCAACAAATCGTGTCTTCTCATTTGCCAGGATACCCCATTTTTGGCTAGAGAGAGGAGCCGTTTTATCAACCACGGGAATCAAATTAAGGGGACGCGGCAGGCGCCCTTCTTGCTTGCCTGACCGCAAATAATGTATGAGTGGGTTCATGCCAGCTGATTTAACATCTGGATAGACCTCAAGATAACTTTTAGTATCAAATAAAATTGACGGGCTCCTGCCTTCCTTCCATCCGAACCGGATAAAATGATCCAAAGGGTCCATCAGTAGGGCAGCTTTGAGATCAGGATTCTCCGCCAAGTAATAGTCTGTATCAAACAAGCCACTTTTCTCAATTTCCTGATATTCTAATCCTTCGATATCTCTGCTAATTAATTTTCTGATTGACCTAATGAGTTTACGAAGACGTATGGTGAGTCGCCAGCTCATACTTCGCTCCAAGTATGTAATGTCATATTCAAATAAACCAATTTGCCATTAAAGATCTTGTCGCCGCTGCCTTAATGCCTGCTCACTCATCATTGATCCAAGCAATTGTTCTGAAAGTTGGGATTTTCATCAATCATAGTGTTGTCGGAACGCTTGCTCGTAACTGCTACCCCACTCCATTTGTAGTTGTCCGAATGATTCGATCAGCCATGATGCAAATTATCAAGACAGTTTTGGTAATAATTAGTGACCTGGGCACTTGGTATCTGGAATGATTAGTTTTACCAGTTCATTTTTTCCGACAATTACGAATTACTGTCATCCAAGGTGGAGTCACTTCTGGCTGGATGTCAAATTGGGCACAATGCCCGCCTTAGCTACTTCAATCTACCCATTGATGAGTCACCTTAAGATTTATAATATCACAGCAGAGATTATCCTGAGTAATTCTGTGTTTATATTGATAGAGATATGAAACTATAGACGAGAGCTATCAAGTTACGGCTCATCCTTGGGATGCATGATTAAAAACATCTGGCTGCAGTTCAAAAATATAGTAAGTACAATAACCGCCCTAAAAGATTACTGGATCATCAAACGCAGCGGATTGTTTGATAGCAACTACTACCTGTCATCAAATCCTGACGTGCTAAGTGCTGGAATTAACCCCCTCCACCATTATGTAACTTACGGTTGGAAGGAGGGTAGAAAACCCAATACATGGTTTGACACCAGCCTGGTCGCGGTACTAAATAAGACATTTCAAAAATTAAATAAAAATCCATTGTCGTCATATATAACAACTTTTCGTCCAAGAGCTATACAAAGCATTCAGCAAAACAATGAAACATGTGTGGTGACGGTGGAAAATGGTGAATATCACTTTAGAAATATATATCAAGTGCATTATGAAAATGAAGTCGCGGATATTAATCAAAATGAGGCACCCAGCCATATATGCTATCAGGCACATGAAAACATTAAGGATCCAACGGTAAAAGCAATCGCGTTCTATCTTCCATATTCACATAGCACGGCTCACGCAAACAGCTTTGAAAAGGAAGATCAGAGCTACTGGACACCCGTCATAAAAGCTAAACCTCAGTTCCTCGGCCATTACCAGCCACATTATCCTGGAGAGCTGGGTTGCTATGACCTGCGGATAAAGGCAATACAAGAGCGTCAAGTGGATTTGGCTAAGAATTATGGCTTATTCGGCTTTTGTTTTTACTTCTGCGGAGATACGGAATTGGGTTCATTCAATGAACCGTTAGAGCAGTATCTGGCAAATGAATTAATTGACTTTCCCTTCTGTCTTTGTTGGGTGAATGGAAGCAGTATTTCCTCAGGTACTGGGCTTGATGAAGTGATGCCCCCAGGTGAGGAAAAAACGAAAGAAGAAATGGGATTCATCGATTCAATAGAGAAATATGTCACAAGGAAAAACTATATCCGCATTAATGACGGATTAATGCTCATGATTCTCCGACCAGATCTGATAAAGAATCCGTGTGAGACTCTTAAGATTTGGCGCGGGATTGCCAGTGAGAGAGGTTGGGGCAAGTTACATCTGGTTGCTTGCCAGAGATCAATGGAGGTTGCTGACCTCCAAAAAATGGGCTTTGACGGAATTGTTGAATCTCCCCCTTACATAATAGAGAATTCCTTCTTACCAACAGTCAATGAAAAAGTCTGGTTGCTGAACAAAGCATATCAGGGCAAAATCCATGATTATTGCGAATTGATCAATTATTCCTATAATAATTCCAATTTTACGAATCTCCCTATTTATAAGACTGTCGTTCCCTCTTGGGACAGCGAGCCCGGGAAGCCAGGAAGTGGCGTCTGTCTCCATAATTCAAACCCTGCATCCTTCTATACCTGGTTGAAGGACGCTATGCTTTATTCAACTAAACGCAATAATTTGGCAGATAAACACGTTTTTATCTACGCATGGAATGATTGGATCAATGGAAGTCACTTGGAACCAGATATAAAATCAGGTTATGCGTTCCTTGAGAGAACCTACCAGGCGCTGCGAGAGCCCGCATCCAACCCGCCGGTTGCGCATCTTTTTAGAGAGCCATCCAGTCAAGCCGCGGTTGTCATTCATATGTACTATCCGGATCTGGCTAATGAAATTGCGAGCCTGTTATCCAACATTGAATTTAACTATGACCTTTTCATCTCACTCCCTATAGAAAAGGCTAATAGTGAACAAGAAATAAAAAGGATATTCCCGAATGCACGCATATTCCAAATCATTAACAGAGGGCGAGATATTTTGAGTTTTGTTCAGTTATTGCCTGGCCTTATCGAGAATAAATATAAGGTCACGTTGAAAATCCATACAAAAAAATCCCTCCACATCGCTGACGGAGATATATGGCGTAATTACGCATACGCACACTTACTGGGGAGCAAGAAAATTACAAATGCAGCATATGATGCGTTATTGCATACCGATATCGGGCTCATTGGACCGAAGAAACTTATCTTGCCTTTAGGTATTCAAGGAAACTCTGCTCAAGAGGCATTAAAACAACAAGCACATATTAACAAACTATGTTCAAGATACGATGTGATCAAGACTGATTTCTATTTTGTCGCTGGTTCAATGTTTTGGTTTAAGCCTGATGTATTTAGGGACCTTGCATACGCCGGATTAGAGGAGTATGACTTCGAACCTGAACTTGGGCAGGTGAGCTGGACAATGGCCCATGCAATCGAGGGCTCCTTGGGATTATTAGCATCATCAAAGGGAGCCCAACTTGCTGAAATTTCTCTTGACGGCAAAATCCGTATCCCGACTAATGAAGAGCTGATGCAAAGAAAGCCTTTTCGGGTTGCAGATTTGCTATCAGAAGTGAACTAAAACAACGTCATCTGAGTCGCATTCTCCTCCGGCTTCGGTGCGGGCTTGGGCTTGATGCGCTCTTCCGCCTCAGCCACCCATTTGCGCAGGTGTGAGAAATCAACCAGCAGCATCGGACGGTATTTTGGCTGATGCAGCGCCCGGTAGGATGGACCATGGGTATGATGAATCGCTTGCCAATCCACATTGCGCTGGACGGTATCAAAACCGGCGACATGAAAGCTGGCTTTTGCGAAGGGGACTGCCAGGGGCAGGCTAACATATTCCATGATACCAATGCGGGCGGTGTTGTTTTTAAGTTTCAACAACAGATTTGATTTAGTAGATTTCACCATGATTCGTCCTTCCAGGCGGACTTGTGTGCGAAAAAATTAGTGCTCCATGCAAATAAATATTATTACCGACGGGTTTTGATGTACTTTGCCTGCCCTAGGGATTCTTCATTTGGTCATACGAACATAAAACTCATTAAAGCTGGCTTTGTCAGGTCTTGGAATAATCTCAATGGCTTGCCATTGGACAATTTTCTTGTCCAAGTAATCCAACAATGCACTAAAATTTTCTTCATCGAATGTATGAAAGTGTAAGTCAACTTTGGTACCATCCAGCATTTCTTGAATGTCCGGGAAAATATTTAGGCGTCTAGGTTTTTTGCCATCCAAGTTTGCGTAATACTGTGACGAGTGCTCAAGATAGTCAACTAAATGTATTACGTCCCTTTCTGGGACGTAATTCTCATAATCCGAAATGAAATGCTCCAATGTGGTTAAAGGTCGTAATGAGTCAAACGTGTATTGTTTATGGGGGATTGCCATAAACATCCTCCCTCCCGATCTTAACTTTTGATGACAATTTCTGAGAGCCAGTAGCGTGCGATTAACATGTTCAATAACATGTGCATGTACGATGAAATCGAGCGAGTTATCCACGATTCCTTCCATTTCAACCATACCAGTTTGGTACTTAACCTGAACATGTGTTCCTTTATACTCAGCGTTACATCCCTCATCAATCCTAAAAGGATCAGCAAAGTCAACCACGCAACCACCAGGCAATGGGAGTGGATACGTTGACGCCCCAAACTCAACACCGTACCCAGCAAAATCTTTTACTAAGAATGTTCGCGCTTCGAGAGAAGATTCTGCTTCATTAAGACTTCGAATCTGCCTGACATCAGGAACATCCGGCGGTGTTAACCATTGGCGGATTTTCTCCTCAATTTTATAGCGATTTTTCTTAATCTTTAGTACAGTATCTAACATTTTTCCTTATCCGTTCTGTATATTCGGCTTGCGGAAGCTCAAAACAACGTCATTTGAGTCGCATTCTCTTCCGGCTTCGGCGCGGGCTTGGGCTTGATGCGCTCTTCCGCTTCAGCCACCCATTTGCGCAGGTGTGAGAAATCATCCAGCAGCATCGGACGGTATTTTGGCTGATGCAGCGCGGCAGCCGGGTGGAACATGGGGATGATGAAGCGCTTGCCCATCCACTTAGGCTGACCATGCACCTCGCTTATGCGCACATTCTCGAAGAACTTCCCCATCGAATAACGCCCCAGCGTTACGATCACCAGCGGGTCAATTGCTTCGATCTGCCGGTCAAGATACTCCGCACAGGCAGCGAGTTCATCAGGCAAAGGATCGCGGTTCCCAGGCGGTCTGCACTTCACAACGTTCGCTATGAAGACATCAGTGCGTTTGAGATGGCTGCCCGCCAGCAACTCTTCCAGAAATTTTCCTGCAGCACCGACAAATGGCCGTCCTTGTTCATTCTCGTGAAATCCCGGACCTTCACCAATCAGCATGATCTCTGCATTGGCTGGTCCTTCACCTGGCACGGCATTCTTACGACCATTCGCCAAGGCGCACAATCGACAAACCTTCACTTCAGCAGCTATATTCTGCAGACATTCTTCTGAACTCATCGTCACCTCATTGAAACAAGTATCTGAATTATAGTACGTCAAAAAAAAGGCTGGCTGATTTCCATCAGCCAGCCTTTGACTAAAACCATAACATTACGGTTCAGAGATCTCGATCCAATCGACATCCACTACAACCGGAAGTAAATCAAGCGCGGAAATGTTAATACCCGCATAGCCTTCCGCGAGCATGTCATCTGTCACATTGGTGATTTCGACACCATTGACGATGAATCTCAGGGTATTGCCTTCACAAACAGCTTCAAATACATTTCGCTGGCCTTCACCGATCCGAATTGAGCGGATGCCACCGGAACGCAACGTTTTGTCGCCATCCTTGTGATAGCGAATGATCGTGTACATGCCATTGCTCTGGGCGATGAATTCGTACCAGCCATCGTTGTTGTACCGGCAAGCGAGTCCGACGTTGTTATCGTTTCGACCACGGTTGATAGCCTCAAAGGCAATCCGTACATCCTCATAAGTGTACGCCCCGTAATTCCAGTAATAAAGTATGTTTTGCTCCTCGATGCGAAATTCGAGCATACCATCTTCCTGTGTTACATACGTGAGGGGGTCAACGTCAAGCACCTCAATACTGTTATCGTTATGATATTTTGTCACCTCGCCGAACCAGTCGGATGATAGCGGACCATCGAGGTCATCACGGAAAAAGGCTGGCGCCTCAGCTACGGCTTCAGTCGGTGCTTCGGTCGGTTTGGCGCCGGGCGTATTGGTCGGCTTCACGCTCGCTTGTTCCACTTTTCCCACCAGCTCAACCGCGTCGATCTCATTCCAGCTCGTGCTGCCCTTTGACTGGTCTATCGAGATCTTCACCTTCTGCGCAAAAATCGGTTTCTCAACCTGGATATTCTGTACAAATGGACATTCGCTGATGTTTTCGGGTTTTCCGCGATAGACGCTGATATTCGCACCGTAGTCGTCGATCAGCAAAACCTCGGTCACCTGGTTCGGGCTGAAGGTATGGTGAATGTTGATCTCGCTGACGGTGACGAGCTTGTCATAGCTCAGCTCGATCCAGTCCACCCCGGTCGGCGACTCAGATGCCCATGCCATCTGATTATCGGAGCAGCTATCCACATCCGGAGCGCCAGTTGCCTGGTCGGCCGACCAGTTTGGGTTGTCATATTCCGAACTGGCTGTCGCACTTGAAGCCCATTGCCTCAAACTGCCATCAGTCGCTGGTTTGGTCGAGAGAACAGCCTTGGTGGGTTTGATAAATTGGGTCGCTGTTGCCTGCACTGCCTCGGTCGGCGCCGCGGTTTCAGTCGCGGGAGACTGGGTTGGTTTTGATCCACCCAATGAACACGCAGCAGTTAAGGTTAATATCACTAATAAGACAATCACCTTATAAATAGCCTTCATCTCTCCTCCTGTCATCCAACAATAATCGCGTATGAAAAATTATAAGGTGTCCCAAATTAAAAACAAGGGCACCTCTTTTAACAACAGGTTAAACACGTCAGGGGGCTCCCCTTTAGGTCATCCGGTTGAAGTGCGGGAGCGGGAAATCGAGCATGGTTCGCAGCCCGTGTTTGCCGCTCATCGCCGATGACATCATATTGACAGCTAAATTCATCGTAGCCAGACCGCCTGGAATCTCCGGGCTGATAGTCAGGTTAATGTCTGGCTTGCCAAATATTTTGATATGGTCACCTGTCTGTACTTTTGCCAGGTCGGCCCGCACCTGCTGAGGATGCTCGAGACGAATGACCTCTTTGCCATGCAGCATGCCTTTCGCGACATGGTTGCATCCCGCGACATCGCCAGGGTCGACTATCGCGTAAGCAGTCTCCCGTCTGATATCTGAAACGATTGGCAAGCGCTCCTCAATTATCTCATCCAGCGCCCATCCTAGCGCGTCAGACATCATATCGATCGACTGTCTGAAACCCACATGACCCACGATATCACCCTTGGTGATCCCTTCCTGAAATTCCCGCAATGTCGTCCCGACGCCCTGGGTGCGCATGACTGTGGGTCCAAATTCCGAGAGGTCATTGATTCTGGCAGCATGAATTCGATCCACCTGACTGCACACGCCGCTCAACAAGAGGATGAGGGTATCCAGCACAAATCCAGGATTTACACCGGTGCCCAGCAAGGTGACCTCATTTTTTACCGCCAGGTCATTCAGCAGCGCCGCTTGCTCGGGATGACTGTGCCAGGGATACGCCATCTCCTCAGCCAGCGTAATGCAATTGCTGCCATGTGTCAGCACTAGTTGCAGGTCTGGGAATATCGCGTCAACAAAGGAATTGGTCGCCAGCAGCGTAATATCAGGCTTGGTCTCTGCCAGCACTTTTTCGCCATCCCGAGAGATTTTGATGCCGGCGCCTGGTTCGCCGATGTCATTAATTTCGGATAGCTCAACGCCCGTCATTTCCTGGCGCAGATCGATCGCGCCAACCAGTTTATAACCAGGTTTGCCTGCAACCAGTTTTGCCATCCCGGCACCCATGGCGCCCAGCCCCCAAACAACTGTCTTGATCATGGTCGTCTCCTTAGAAACAATTCACCCTCTGCCTATATTTTTGAACAGTTCACAAGCAGAGAGTATGTCTATCTGTCACCAATTAATAGTGAGCAAGGTAACTGAACACGTCAATCCAGACTTATTGTAACCAAATTGTGAATATAATTGAAATAAGTGTAATATTTATTTTACGGAGGTTGTGAATGATCAAACTGCTTTCAGGCAATGAAGCCGTTGCCAGAGGCGCTTGGGAAGCCGGTGTACGAGTCTCTTCCGCCTACCCGGGCACGCCAAGCACTGAGATTCAGGAGAACTTCGCCCACTACCCCAATGTTTACGCGGAATGGGCGCCCAACGAAAAGGTCGCGATGGACGTGGCGATCGGCGCCTGTTACGCCGGCAGCCGCGCCTTCACCTCGATGAAACACGTCGGGCTGAACGTTGCCATGGATGGCTTCATGGCCAGCGCCATGACCGGAGTTGAAGCCGGGCTTGTGGTCATCTCGGCTGATGACCCCTCGATGCACTCCAGCCAGAATGAGCAGGATAACCGCAATCTGGCCAAGTTCGCCCGTATCCCCTGCCTGGAGCCCTCTGACAGTCAGAGCGCCAAAGATCTGATGATTGCCGCGTATGACCTGAGCGAGATGTTCGATACGCCCGTGATGCTGCGTATGACCACCCGTGTCTGCCACTCCACCAGCACTGTTGACCTGGGTGAACGCCGGGAGCATGAACAGACACCTGAGCATAAAGAAAAATTTGTCCGCAACCTGGCGAAATATTGCATGGTGCCTGGTAATGCTGTCCGCCGCATGCCGCAGCTCGAACAGCGGATCAAGGACCTTACCGAGTACGCTGAAAACTTCAAGTACAACGTAATCGAAGCTGGTGACAGTGAGCTGGGCATCGTCACCTCCGGCATTTCCTACCAATATGCCAAAGAAATTTTCCCGAACGCCTCTATCCTGCACCTCGGCATGAGCTACCCTCTGCCCGAGGGTATGATCCGTCGTTTCGCAGCCAGCGTCAAGCGCGTGATTGTCCTGGAAGAGTTGACACCCTTCATTGAAGACGCCATCCGGCTGATGGGCATCCCGGTTGAGGGCAAGAGCATCTTCCCGTCGATTGGGGAATTCAATCCCACCATCATCCGTGAGAGTGCTATCAAAGCCGGTTTGCTGCCCGCTGAAGCGCATGTTGATGTACTGGCAATCGATGCCGGTCAGCTGCCCGGACGCCCGCCGGTGCTGTGCCCCGGCTGTCCGCATCGCGCGGCATTCTTCTCACTCTCCAAACTCAAGGTGCCGGTCAATGGTGATATTGGCTGCTACACACTAGGTATGGTGCCGCCGCTGAACGCGCTCCACACCGTTGGCGCTATGGGCATGGGCATGAGCGTGGCACATGGCGCGCTGAAAGGCGGCAGCCCCGAGCAGCATGTAGCCGTCGTTGGCGATTCCACCCTGTTCCATTCCGGCATCCCGGCGCTGCTCAACATCATCTACAACCAGTCGCCAGTTGTGACCCTGGTGATGGATAACCGCATCACTGGCATGACCGGTCATCAGGACAACCCCGCCACCGGACGGACGCTGCAAGGTCAGCCCGCACCTGAAATCGACATCGAAGCATTAGTGCGCGCGCTTGGTTTCAAACACGTCAAGACGGTCGAAGCCTATGATGTCAAGGAGGTGGATGACAGCCTGAAGGAAATGCTGGCACTCAAGGAGCCAGCGGTACTGATCACGCGCGAACCCTGCGCTTTGCTGCCTGAGGCGCGCAAACGCTGGCATAAGATGGTCGTGGACCCAAGCATCTGTAACGGCTGCACCATGTGCTTCCGCATCGGCTGCCCGGCTATCAGCAAGAGCGATGAACTGGATGAAAAATACCAGCGGCCGAAAGCGCTCATCAACCCCGAAATGTGCGTCGGCTGCGAAGTGTGCGCGCAGGTCTGTCCGCGCAAGGCAATCCACAAACTAGAAGAAGCGGTCGTGTAGGTGAGATGATGAATGAGACTATCAACTTTTTACTTGCGGGTGTAGGGGGACAGGGAACCATCCTCGCCAGTGATGTGCTGGTCAATTTGGGTGTTGCGGCTGGACTGCAAGCCAAGCAAGCCGAGGTACACGGTATGTCGCAGCGTGGTGGCAGCGTCACCAGCCATGTGCGTTGGGGCAGGCAGGTCTATTCACCGTTGATCGGCGCCGGTGAGGTGGATGTGATGATGGCCTTTGAACAGGCTGAAGCGCTGCGCAGCATCAACCTGCTGCGCCGTGACGCCCTGGTGCTGGTGAATGAAGAAGCGATCAAGCCGCTTACTGTCACCTCTGGCGGACAACCTTATCCCGAGGCCGAGCATGTGGTCGATGTTTATAAGCGGGCGACGACAAACGCCTATTTCATCCCCGCCAGTCAGATCGCGCTGGATGCCGGCAGCAGCAAAGCGGCCAATGTTGTACTGCTCGGAGCGCTCTCGAAGCTGCTGGAGGACAAGGTGAACCTCTCGACGGAACAGTGGCTGGAGGTGATCATGGAACGTGTGCCGAAGAAGTTTGCCGAGCTGAACAAGCAGGCTTTCATGATGGGTCGCGACGCGGTCGGCTAAAATCTGTGTTTAGATGAAAACGCCAAGCCCCGGTTCGGGGCTTGGATTTTTTTTTACCAGCCAAGTGGCTGCGACATTGGGGTTAGGTACACCAACCGGAGGACGGATCACGTTCTTTGATCCGCCGATCACAATCGTCTCAAAGGCGAAAACCTTTTACCGCATGGTCTTTACCGGGCAAGGCAATCAAAGAACAGATTGCCGCTGCCCCTACAGACAACCAATTTGTGCCCGAAAAAAAGTAGGGCGGGTCACGTTCTATGACCCGCCAAAAATAACTTCGCCATCGGTGAAAATTAAATTGCCGGCTGCTCTTTTTCGGGCAGGGCAATCACATAGCAGATTGCCACTGCCCCTACGGTCGGGTTTTTGAATCCTCCCATCCTCAGGGAAAGCGTCGTCGAATGTTGATTATTAGGTGGCGGAGGGGTTTGTCTCCCTCGCGCGAAAACGATTCAGGCGTAGGGCGGGTTGCGTTCTACAACCCGCCAATCTCAATCGCCTCAAAGGCGAAAACCCATTTGCCGGCTGCTCTTTACCGGGCAGGGCAATCAAAGAACAGATTGCCGCTGCCCCTACAGACACCAAATTTGTGCGCGGCATATAAGATGGGCGGGTCACGTTCTATGACCCGCCAACATGGAAGCGTCGGGAGCAAAACCCGGCTACAGATATCGCGCAGAAACCGAACTGTATAATATAGAAAGCACAGCATCACGAAGCACGAACAGGAGTCTGACATGTCGGAACAGGAAGAGATGATCACAGTATCTGAAGCCGAAGCTGCCGTCAACGCATTGTCCCGTCGTTTGGGCATGCTGCATCTGGCTTACGCTAAAACCCTGGTCGCTGAACTGGGTCGTGAGAAAGCAATTGAACTGATCAAGAAATCCATCTGGGCATACGGCACGCAGGTTGGAAGCGAAACGCGCCAGCGGGTCGAAGCCAAGGGGCTGGAGCCCACGCCCGAGAACTTCAAACAGGGTTCCGACCTGTCACCAATCGGGTTCAAGCCGGTTAAGGTGCAGGTGGGTGAAGAATTTGCCGCGCGCCAGTTCCATTGCCATATCGCGGATGTCTGGAAGGAAGCCGGAGAGCTGGAGTTAGGCGGGCTGTATTGCCTGGTGGACCCCTCCAAGATGCAGGCGTATAACCCCGATTACACCATGGTGCATCTGCAGAAAATCCCCGATGGTGCTGAATGCTGCGATAACGTCATACGGCGCAGAGATTAACTGCCAGTTGGGCCATCAAAAAGCACACGTTTGATATCAAACGTGTGCTTTTTGAATCGCGTCAATGGGCGTGGGCAGGATGGTCAGACGGACAGATCCGCCGGCGTGACCGCAACAACCTTCTGCAGGTCGGTCAGCGGCATTTCCAGTTGCAACCCCACCCGTCCGCCGTTGAAAATGATCGACTCGCTGAGGAGCGCGAGTTCATCGATATAGGTCGGGAATATCTTCTTCATCCCGACTGGCGAGCAGCCACCGTGGACGTACCCGGTCAAGGGCAGCAGCTCTTTGGCTTTGATCATCGCAATCGATTTCTCGCCCGCGACAGCGGCTGCCTTCTTCAGGTCGAGGGTCGCTGGCGCCGGCAGCATGAAGACATAATGCTTGCCCGAGCCGGCGACCGTCACCAGTGTCTTGAAGATGGTGTAGGGGTCCCTGCCCAGCGCCGCCGCCACATCTTCAGCGCTCAGCACCTCGCCATGGCCGGCTTCGTGAACGATGTACGGGATGGCATGGGCATCCAGCATGCGCATGACGGTTGTTTTTTCGGTCATGGAAAAGTGTTCCGGCTCTATCTTTACTCTGGCACCTTAATCAAAAACAAATTCATCTATCCATGCACTTCTTCCATGCATAATGGGACTGGAAATTAAATTTTGGTTCGTAAGTCGGACTGGGCACTATTACAAAACCCCTGTATCCAACCACTTAGATATCCTAGAAATCCCCTTACAAAGCAATGCCGCTTTCGCAGAACCAACCATTAAAGCCGCGTTATCTTTTGAAGGTATACAAATAACCTCAGTACCATAGTACTGTCCTTTCATCTCAGGCAACAGAAAGTAATAATTGGCAAACAAATAAAGCCAGGGTAGGTATTCGCGAGCAAGAGATAGTTTGTAACGTCCAAAGCTAGCGTGGATATACCGGGTGTGGATATATAAGGTATCTGGATACACTCCTTCTTTTATCGTAAGAGGGTAGGGATTATTATCTATGCTTTCAAATATAGAGTATTGTTTCGCTTTTGCCAATTCTTGGAGTCTCGCTATTACTTTTGAAATTTTATTTGCTGCTACCTCAGGAGTAGATAAAGATTCGTCCTCTTCATCGCCGCTCTCATACTCCTCTTCGCCACCTAGCCCTCCATTAACAGAACTGGAAGTATTGCTTTCCTCGCATTCATTGTCATCTTCATTATCATATTCGTCATCCCGATCATCTGACTCCTCTTCGGGCTCAATATCCTCTTCGTCCTCATCGGAATAATTAGGATCCTCGTTGTGCTGAATACCGATACCTGATAAGATATCCTCGCTTTTCTGTGTTGTATTCGTAGTTTGCTGGGAATCAACGGTCTGCAATGCATTCAATGATTGCTTGATTAATTCATTCGAAATGCGGAGTTGGTTGATCAGATTGTCCGTTACGTCCAGTACACCGTTCCGCGACTGTGTTTCTAAATCAATTGAAATTGAAGGGTATTCTGCACCTGTCTCACCAAGGAGTTGGAGCAGTTTTAACCGGGCATCCTCACCAAATTGTTGTATGGTTTTTTCCACAGTCTCAACCATTGCATCAATGGAAAATCTATTATTGTTATCAAGGATATCAATTTCACACTCAGCTTGAATTGCTTCGAAGAATTTCCTTCGGTCTACAGAATTCATATTAATGATACGCATCTTAGTAATGTTTTCTAAGCATGTGTCAAGCAAATATTCAATATCCTGGTCATTAAATCCATGCAATTTATTTTTTGAGATCTCTTTTAATATACATGCATGGTAGTAAACTTCTTCATAAGTGAACACATGTTCGTGCGCAAATAAGTTCCTGCCCCCAAGCAAGATATAAATGAAAGACCTAAAATAAGATCCATATTGTGAATTCTCGTCGAGGTTGGTTAGTTTTCCCTTTACAGTCTCCCATTCACTTCTAATAAATTTCAACAACGATTGACTATCACAATTTGTGCGAACTTTTCGTTCATTAGTCGAGTCTTTAATATAGATATAAGTTTCACTATATCTCAAACTTCGCAGCTCATTTTCTGAAAAATTTTGCAGCAGTTTATTGATTACATTAATCAACCCCAATGTTAAGGTTTTTCTGAGCCGCAACATTAATACTTCTGGTGTATCCATTCGTCAACTCCTGGTATTATTGCCGAAACTACTGGGAATAGGTTGATTCTATTATTACTAATTATAGTCAGAACCCCTACATATAAATCGCGCCAAGCTAAGAAACTGTTATAGCTGATGGATTAGCCAATATCTCAAATAGTCGGTTGTCTCTAATAATAAAATAAGCAACTTTCTCTCTGATCAACAGCCCACGGTCAAGGTTAATAGGAGCGTTATTTCCACTCCCTCCGTTCAGGCTACTAATCACTCCACAAATTCAATCGATTCCATGATCTCGAAAAATTCAGGACGCGCCTGATCCAGCACCGAATCCACAATCTCAAAGCTGATCTGAATGCCAACCTTTCCCCTGACCGTATGGATGATATAAACCGAGTAAGTCTTTGCCTCGTCAATATGCCCATAGTAGACCAACGCAGGGATTTTTAATTTGGCTTCGTCTGGTTTACCGCTAAACATGCTCTCAATCGCAGGAAAATTTTTACCCAAGCGTGCCCGGAGCAGCGCGGTGAAAGTGATGAGGTCCGTCTCTTCGTGAAAAAGATAAAACATGACCCCGATTGAGGGTGAAAAGGGCTGACGCTTCCCATTCAATAATGCCTTGCTCCGTCCAAAGGTATAACCTTCAAATGAGTCCGTCTTTCCAGTGAACTCAGGCAGGAGTGCCCAATCCTGCTGCGACAATCGCAATTTCAATCCTCTCTCGCTGAACAAAAGCGTGTCACCCTCCCAGGTAACCCCCTCAGGCAATGAGCTGCCTGATGCCGTATCAACCGGGGTTACCCGGCGTACTGCCGGCGTTGGTGTGCGGGTTGGTGTTGTGGTGCTCGTGACCGTTGGGATAAGGGTACTCGTTATGGTAACAGTGGAAGTCGGGGGAGCCGCGGTCGGCGGCAAGGGCGTAGGTTGAGGGACAGGCGCGCAGCCAGTAATAATCAGCAATGCCGTACAGACGAACAAATATACCTTTCGCATAATAAATCCCCTCTTGTTATTGGTATCTGCCAGACCCTATACCAGCATCAACGATACCAGATTGCGATAAGCCTTATTCTCCAGTTTCGTGAACCCAGCCTTTTCGTACATGGATGGCGTGCCGGCATACATCCGCTCATGGCTGGCGGCGCCCGCGTTCGGTTTCGCCAGCACCTGCCTATACCCTTGTGACCTCAGATCTTCCAGCGCGAATGCCAGCAGCCGCGTCGCCAAACCCTGATTGCGATAGGCATGGTTGACGACAAAACAGCCGATATAGGCAGTCTTCTCAGGGTCGTCAACGAGCGCGTGTATGCGCGGTTTCCGCACCAGCACCCCGAGCTGGTTCGCCAGACACCACCCGACGATCTTCACATCGTCCATGGCAATATAGCCCTGCATGCTGCCATCTTCCACTTCCGCCAGTAAAGCGGTCTCCCTTTCCTTAGCGGTTGAGGCGTTGAACTGCTCTGCCGGCATCATATAGAACTGACAGTAGCAGGTTTGCCAGCCGGACTGGTGTTTATAACCTGCCGTCTTGTAATGACTCAGCAAAGCGCTGCCCTGATCATTTTTTAGTTTGCGCACCTCTAACATCAATAATATCCTTTTGAATATGAATAATTATCTGCCGCCGCCGCCTAATACGGACCATAGCCGATCGCCACAGCGAAAAGCAGCACGACGATGGAGAGCAGGAACACCACGCCCCACAGCGGCGCGGTCCAGCGCAGCCACTTCGGGATGCTGATCATCGACACGCCCAGCACGAGCAGCAGCAGCGCGTTGGTGGGGTAAGCCATGTTGCTGAAGCCATCGCCAAAGCAGTACGCCGTCACAGCGATCTGACGGTTGAGGCTGATCAGATCCGCCAACGGCAGCAGCAGCGGGATAAGCAGAAACGCCTTGGCGGTCGCCGAAGAGATGAAGACTTCAAGGATGAGCGCGACAAAGAACATGGCAATCGCGCCAACGCTCGGGGTCAGGCCGGCAAACGACTGGGCCGCACGCTCGAGAATGGTATCAAGGATCATGCCGGTTGCCGCAATGTACTTGACGCTGGCAGCCATCAATATCAGCGGAATACCAGGCAGCAGTCCGCCAATGCCTTCCCTGACCGCGTGCCAGGCCGCCTTGCCGCGCAACCCCGCCAGCCAGCCCGCGCCAATGCCGCCGATCAGGAACAATATCGCGACGATTGGCAGGGAGACATCGGAGATGGCGGGGACAAACGGCGCGGTGACCAGGACGACCATGAAGAGCACGAGGAAGACCGTCAGCCAGAGATAAGCCGAGCGCCGAATTGATTTACCGAGCGTCTGCTCATCCAATGTACGGTTTGCATAACGCTGGCGCATCTGGTCGTCCTCGCCGTAAATCAGTGAGGCTTTCGGATCGCGCTCAATCTTGCGCGCGTATCTTGATATGAATACGTAGAAGACGGCATAAAACAGGCCGAAGGCCAGCACGCGCAGCCAACTGCCAGAGAACATCGGCAGATCAGCCAGTTTTTGTGCCAGGCCGATGGTGAACGGGTTGGTGATGGCGGCGGAGAAGCCCATGTTGAGGGCCAGCATGCTCATGCCCAGACCGACCAGCGCGTCCCAACCCATGCGGTATGAGAGCGCCAGCATCATCGGCAGCAGCATGACCGCCTCCTCCATGATGCCGAACAGCGCGCCCATCAACATGAATACAAAGGTAACGATCATCAGCAGGGTGTACTTGCGCGCGCCATAGCGGCGCACGATCCCTGCGATCATGCCGCCCAGAATGCCGCTCTTGTCGAGGATCGCGAAGGCAGCGGCCATGAGCATGATGAAGATCACCAGCACCCCCAGCGTCAAGCGATCGGGACCAATGGTGATCACCTCTGCCGGCGCTGTCAGCCAGCGCCAGAAAGGATAATCCGGCTTGTCAACCGTCTGATAGGATTCGGTGATAATTACCGTCCTGCCATCCACGTCAGCGCGCTCAAACTCGCCTGCCGGCACCACCATGGTCAGGATGCCTGCCAGGACCATCAATGCCAGCAGCACAAAGAAAGAACTGAAGAATGCACGTTTGCCAATCTGAATACCAGCTTTGTCTTCCATGATTACCCCTTATCTTCTTCGATGTCAGTATGGTTTTTGTCTGCCGGCCCAGACTGCCACAGCAAATCCGCCGCCAATGACCAGCAGCAACACGCCGATGATCACCAGCGACGGGACGGTGACATGTTCCATCACACGCTCTGTCAGCGGTGCCAGCGTTATCGTCGGTGACGGCGTGATGGAAGGCGTTTTCGCCAGCTCCTCAGCCGGGATGGCAGTCATGCTCGGCAGCGGCGTGGGCGGCACAGGCAGCCTGATCAGCAGCCGGTCGCCCGGGTGCAGCAGCACATCACCCGGCAGACCGTTGAGCGACAGGATGGTAAACGTATCGATATTATTGATACGGGCGATATAGTCCAGCGATTCCCCCGGCTGGACGATATGATACAGCGCGCCGGTTTCATCCAGCTCATTTCCGAAAATTACTGCCGTCGGTGTGGCATTGAAGTCCTCCACTGTAAAAGGCGTGGCTTCCTGAGCCAGCGCCTGACTGGCAGGGCGCAGCAACAGCGCCAGGAGCATGGCGAACAGCAATAGTGATAGTCTGCCTCTGGCAGAATACGAACGGGTTGAGGTTGGCGCAGACATAAGAAATTATCCGTGCGATAGCGGATAATTTTTATTATACAGGCAGGATGAAATCCTATTCTTCGAGGATGCCCAGATCGATAGCGTATTTCAGCAAATCGCGATAGGAGCGCACCTTCAGTTTCCCCATAATGTTGGCGCGGTGCCGTTCAACCGTCTTCTGGCTGATCGACAGGATTTCGGAAATATCCTTGTTGGTCTTGCCCTCAGCCAGCATCCTGAAGATCTGCTGCTCGCGGTTCGTGAGCGAGTTATAGGGGTCATTGCTGAACGTGCTGCCATGTCCCTTCAGATACTCAGGAATAATGTTGTTGGACACCTCGGGGCTCAGGTAGTAATGACCATGGTGCACATACTTGATGGCCTGGATGATCTCGTTGCCGGAAGCCGTCTTGACAATATACCCCCTTACGCCAGCTGTGAGCGCGTCGAAGACAATATTTTCCTTAATCACGACCGAAAGGATGATCACTTTGGTTTCATCTGGTTCGCCGCCTGTGCCATCCTGATTGAGCTGTCTGGCAATATCCAGACCGCTGATATCCGGCAGGTTCAGGTCAAGCACAACAATAGCTGGCCTGAGTTTCTGGATCATCTGCAGGGCATCCCTGCCGTTGTCCGCTTCACCGACCAGCACCATGTCTTTTTGAGTTGTCACCAGTTCTCGCAGGCTGTCACGAATGAGGGGATGATCGTCAACGAGCATAACTGATATTTTATTCATGGCATCATTGTGCCGGGATCTCTGCCCGGATCGTCGTCCCTTTCTTGAGTACTGAAGTGATTCTGAAGGTGCCTTTCATGTCCTCAATCCGCTGGCGCATCAGCTTCAGCCCAATGCCGCCGCTGTTTGGCAGCGTCGCGTCGAAGCCTTTCCCATCATCCGTTATGGACGCAATGATATTGGGATGATTGTAGACCAGCTTCAATTCTACATTCTTTGCGTCTGAGTGTTTGACGATGTTATTCAACCCCTCCTGGAAGAGGCGGAAAATGACGATCTCGAGGTCCTGGTTCAGGCGTTCCTCACCCATGCCAAGGGTGATGATATTGACCTCGAAAGGATACATGGCTGAATATTGTTCCTTCAGCCAGGGCAGGGTCGCTTTCAGACCCGCGGTATGCAGCACGGAGGGCATCAGGTTGCTGGAGATCTCGCTGATTTCCTTGCCCATCTCAGCCACCCACCCAATTGACTTGCGCAGGTCACTGATCTCCTTCTCGCTCACGCAGCCCTGTGAGATGAGCGTGGAAAGCGTGTTTTCGAGCGAGAATTTGATCGCCAGAACGGTTTGACCGAGTCCGTCATGCAGGTTGCTCGCAATCCTGCCGCGGTCCTGCTCCTGAATTTTCAGCGCCTGGGTGGAAATCCAGTGGATTTCCCGCTCAGCAAGCACACGATCTGTGACGTCAGAATAAACTTCAATCCGCCCGCCCGCGTATGTGCCATCAGCAATTGGCTGACTGGAGTGCTGCAACCAGCGTTCCTGGCGGTCCGCGGTCGGCATGACATGGCAGGCAAAGCTCTCAATATAGCTGTTATCGTCATAGGTTGCCAGAATCCGGTCGCGAAATTCAACCGGCTTCTCGAAGATATGACAAATTTTCTCGCTGACCAGCTTTCGCTTGTCCTGCCCCAGCATCGGCGCACGGGGAATACAAAAATATTCTTCGATTTTTGAGTTCACATCGGCGATGTGAAAATCCTTATCAAGAATGAAGACCCCCACTGGCAGAATGTCGATCAAATTGTGCATATCCCACTCTCCGTGGTTTATACGAACACCCTGGCGAGAACGATGCCAGGGTTTATTCGCACGCATGTACCAGCCTATCCAACCCAGGAGTCAAATTCATCATACCCGATTCCACTCCCGAGGGCAAATGAGCACCTGTCTATAACCAGAATGCCGGATAATGCCGGGTTTTCACCAGGTTGTTGTACAGCAATCCCAGCACCACGATGATGATCGCGCCAAGCAGCACCGGACTCAGCACCCACATAAATGAAGTGATGTTGCCGACGATGGGCAATAATGAAGTGGCGCCAGCGGGCGGATGGACGGTTTTTGTCAGTACCATGGCCGCGATCGCCAAGCCGTTAGCGATTGCCATGACGTACCAGGATGAGTTATTGAATATCGCCATCACAGCCACACCGACCAGTGCCGCGACGACATGTCCACCGATGACGTTCCGCGGTTGCGAGAAGGGTGCCGCGGGTGCGCCGAAGACCAGAACAGCTGACGCGCCAAAGGGGATAACAAAAACTGCCGCCAGACTCAGATCATTGTGCAGCAGCCACAGCAAACCGATCAATATGAAGCCGCCCAAGCCCGAAATCAACCCTTCAGCCAGGCGTGGGTAAGGCAGTCCGGAATTGACCTTTACGCCGCTCAGTTTTTCAACATACGTTCTATTAGCTTCGCTCATTCTTTCACCTTCCTTAGAATACAATGGCCGTACTCACTAACCTCAAGTACGGCCATTTTGTTTTTTCCCTGAACTCAAGTGCTTCTCTGCTTGCCCTTCGCTCCGCTTACGCCACGGTCCGCGTATGGATCAACCCTAAGCCTGGTTCTGGCAGATCGTGGATGCGCTTCGCTCGAAAGGCCCGATCAACACCATAAAATCATTCTTACCAGGGATAGTCGCCCTTATGGCTGTACGGCAGGCACTTGCCATTGAAGGTGATGATGATGCGATCGCCCTTGGGGTCTTCCTTGCGGGCAACATCGACGGTGAAGTCAATGGCGCTCATGATCGCATTGCCGAATTCTTCGTGGATGATCTCTTTCAGTGCGGGGCCGAACGTGTCGAAAACTTCGTGGAGCCGATAGAGAATGGGATCAGCATAGCCCTTATAAGGGTGCTGAGTCAGATATGCGACGTCAGCGGCTGCGACGCCCAGTTCTTTTGCCAGTTTGTCCGCGTATTCTTGCGGGACCCACTGCTGTCCATCAACCGCGCTGGCCAACCATGTCTTGCTGACACCAAGCGTTTTAGCCAACTGTGCCCAGGTTGCGCCTTTGGCCAGTTTCGCTGCTCTCAGTTTGTCTGCTGCTTCTTTACGGCCATCGGGACGCCAAAGATACTCATTATTTGAAGTTGGTTGCATTTCGTAATCTCCTTATGTGATTTGAGTTATTTTTTATGAAGGGAACCAGGCTTGTGTTCTCTTCGTGTAACCAGATGTTCAAATTGCTTGTTGCGGGTGGAATGTGAGTGTGATTACAGTATCGGATATCCGGGTTGCGGCTTCAATCAGGTGCTCTATGTAGAGTCCTGAGGGATTCTATGTAATCCTGGTGAGATTCATATGTACTAGCGTATTTCGCCACGTTCGCGTGCTAATATTTGAAAAATAAATTTTCAGGAGGAAAGAACCATGCGAAAAGTAACCTGCGACAACCTGATCGTCACCTGCATGGATTTCCGTATCCAGGAGAGAATTGCCGATTACGCCAAAGGGAATCTTGCCGGCCAGTATGATTACATCAGTTTCCCGGGGGCGACAAAAAGCCTGGAACTGATCCTTGAACAAATTGAACTAGCCGTCAGCCTGCATCAGGTCAGGCGCATTCTGCTCATCCACCATGAAGATTGCGGCGCTTATGGTGCTAGCGGCAGCCTCGACCGGCATCGCCATGACCTGAAGATCGCCAGGTGTGAGATTGAAAAACGTTATCCGGAAATGCTGGTGGAGCTGTTATACGTGCCGCTCGAAGGCGCGCTGATCCCGCTCTGAGCCTAAACTGTCATCCACTACAGGTTTGCGCGGTGCGTTTACGCCGCGGTTTGTTCCCACTTCAGCATCAGTTCGTCCAGTTCAGCGTGATCTTCAGCCAGTTGCTGGCTTAACCGCTGCACCAGCGCGTAATCCCCCTTCGTCCCTGCTTTCTGCAAATCACGCGTTGCCTGTTTGATCTCTTTCTCGAGCTCGTGAATGCGCGCTTCAAGCTGCGCCAGCATCTCGGCTTTCTTACGCGCTTCACGGCTGTCCAGCTTGATGACCGGTTTATTCGGCAGCAGGATCTGCCGCTCCGTCTTCATGCCCGTCGGCTTGCTCTGCGTCAGCACATAATCACGATAGCTGCCCTTGAAGGCGTCGAGGTGATCGTCATTGATCGTCCAGATCTGAGTCGCCAGGCGATTGATCAGGTAGCGGTCATGGGTGACCAGCAGAATCGTGCCGGCAAAGTCCTCAAGCGTTTCCTGCAGCACTTCCTGCGCAGGAATGTCGAGGTGGTTGGTTGGCTCATCCAGCACCAGGAAATTGGCGCCTTCCGCTGCCAGGATAGCCAGAGCCAGCCTCGCGCGTTCGCCGCCGCTCAGCGCCCCAACCGGTTTGAAGACATCATCACCCTGGAACAGGTAATGCGCCAGGTGGTTGCGCGCGGTCTCAGGCTGCATGGGATGTTGCAGCGTCAGCTCATCCAGCACGGTATTGGCAGGGTCGAAGTTGTCATGCGCCTGGGCGAAATAGCCGGTCTTGACGCCATTGCCCAGCTCAATTTCGCCCGCGAGCGGTTGCAGCTCACCCATCACCATTTTCAGCAGCGTGGTTTTTCCACTGCCATTCGGGCCAACCAGCACAGCGCATTCGCCGCGGCGCAGTTCAATCTTGTCGGACGAGAACAAATGATTTCCCGGATAACCGACATGCAGGTCATGCGTGCGCATGACGAGCGTCCCGCCGCTGCTATCCGCCTGAATGCGCGGTTTGATGTGACGCGGCTTGCGATTGGGCATTTTGATGGCATTGACTTTGCGGATGGCGTCAATCACTTCCAGCCGCCGCTCGACATGCAGGTCCATCTCCGACCAGCTCTTGCCGCTGCGCAGCGCCATGATGCCATGATTCTCGACGATCGCCAGGTCACGGCTGATCTGCCGCAGCCTGCCCAGCGCCCGCGCGTGCGTGCTGGCCCGCACCCAGTTGCGCTGGATGAAGTCAACCTCCTTGAGCAGGCGTTCCTTTTCTTCCTTATAGACTCGCTCGTAATAATCCCAGCGGGTCTCGCGTTCCATCAGGTAGCTGGTGTAATTGCCGGGATAAGTTTCGATACCATCGGGGTGCATCTCCCAGATGACATTGACGGTGTTGTCGAGAAAATAGCGGTCATGGCTGACAATAACCACCGCGCCCTTCCAGTCCTTGAGCGTGTTCTCCAGCCATTCGACCGCTTCCATGTCCAGGTGATTGGTAGGCTCGTCCAGCATCAGCAGGTCCGGCTGCTCGAGCAGCAGACGAGCCAGCAGCGCGCGCGTCTTCTGCCCCCCGCTCAGATGACCCAGCGGCATCTGCCAGAACTCTTCCCCCAGACCCAGCCCCTGCAGCGTCTGGCGGATGCGGACGTCATACTCATAGCCGCCGGCTTCCTCGAACGCGTGCTGCGCCTGACCATATTCCTCCAGCAGCCGTTCATCCGGATCACCTTGCGCCATCCTGGCTTCAAGGGTATGCAGGTAGTCCTGCTGCTGGTGCAAATGCTCAAAGACCGATTGCATCTCGCTATAAACGGTATGCTGACGGTCAACAAAGGCGTCAACGGCTTCCTGACGCAGATAGCCCAGGCGCTGACCGCGCGCCATGTAGACCTTGCCTGTCGTGGGCAGGTTGATGCCGGCCAGAATCAGCAGCAGCGTGGTTTTGCCGATGCCATTGGGCCCGATCAGCCCGACCCGGCTGTCGTGGGCGATGTTGACTGAAACGCCCCTGAAGAGATCGAAATCTCCAAAGGACACGCCCAGATTGTTGGCTGAGATGAGTGACATTCAGGCTCCGCGAAATGTTGCCCCTTGCAAATGCCAGAGGCTTGAGAACCCTGTTATTTTACCTGAGCAGGGGTTCGAATGGTTAGAACAGGCGTGGTTTACGGCAGATACTTGTCCGGCAGCGGCCTTGCGTCGTTGACGTTATTCCACAGCAGCGAGCTGATCAGCCACTTGCCATCCACTTCCATCATCTGGATCGAGTTGATGCCTACATCAAACGGCTTCTCATCCTCGGGCAGAAAGCGCGAGGTGTAGGTTGAGAAGCGGTGGGCAATCTTGCCGAACACCTCGGTGGTCGAAGCGACTTCGGATTCCTGAAATGAAACCAGCCGTCCGCTGTTGATGCCATTGGTCATGCGCTCGACATAGCCCTCAACCTCCATGATCACCGGCTGGTCAGCGTTGTTGCTGATCATCTTCGCGCCGGGGATGAACAATGTTCTGAGCAGATCAAAGTCGGGTTTGCCGCCCGGCAGAAAGCAGATGGCGGAATACAGTTTGCTGATCAGGGTTTCAATTTCGGCTTCAGGGTTCATGGATGTTTGTCCGTCTAACCAGGATATTGTTCGAACAGGTTGCCCCAGGGGCTTTCCTGCTTCCAGCGTTCAACGACGCTGTTGCCCTTGGAGGGATACCAGAAATGGTCATGGTAATACTCGCTGGCAAAGATGAAAAGTTTGACCAGCGGCGTATGGAAGAGCAGCTTCTGGAAGATTTTCAACGGCGAGCGCCAGAGCAGCATGCCGGTACCGGTGCCAAGGTTGACGCCGACCTTGAAGTTCCAGCGTTCCTCTGCCACTTCGGGCATGCCGACAATTTCGATTTCACGCGGGTTGCCCTGCCCCAGACCGCGCTCGGTGGCATGCGCGATGTACTGCATACTCATCGGGTCAAAGCCCATCATGCTGGCAGCCACCGCGTCGATAGCGACCTGATCAGCCGACGCCAGAATCACGTCCTTCTGAACCGGCACCAGCGTGCGCGGACCCGGGCCGCTGCCGGCAGTCGTGCCGTCCATTACGGCAAACAAGCCGCTGTGGATTTCCTTCTGAATCGCCAGCAAATCGACCAGCGTGTCATGGATCCACGTATGGGTGAAGTGGCGGTTGACGTTCAGCAGACCGCCAAAGGCGTTCTTCATCGCGCCCGTCGTTGTGGTGTAGGAGTGCGTCTTGACCGTTGGCAGGTGAACGATGTTCTTGCCGAAGAAGTAATCCGGCAGGTAAATACCCTCGGGATAAATCATGTCAAGCACTGCCATTTTCGCCTTGGGCGTGTACCTGATCCACTTCATGTCTTCGTCTTTGAAGTTGTACAGTTTGGGGATGCCGAATTTATCGAGCACAGGACCGAATTTGTTGTATTTGTCGCCCAGGTCGGCAATGGTGACGACGGTCTTGTTGTGAACATCCACCAAGTCATTCAGCCCGGCGTCTTTCAATCCCAGGATCGTGCCTTCCAGTTGCCAGGGCGTGGTGTTCGCGCCGGGGAAAAGCAGATGCCAGGAGATATTATCCTTGAGGATGGTGGTCGCGGCGGGGTCGAGCGCTTCCTTCAGGCTGGCAAGCTCGCACAGGCGGCGGTAGTCCTCCAGCACGGTTTCGGGTTTCGTTCGTAAAACAGCAACTTTCGATTTTTGCATGTCGCTCCCTTGCAGTTTAATCAGCCTCCTGATTGTACTAAAGAAGTGGCTGACAATTCAAGGTCGCGTGGTACCAGCCGCAGCGGCAAGAAGCCAAGCGGTTATTTCTTGTCCGCCTGTAAGGTGACCTTCATCTGCTCCAGTCTGATCAGCGCTTTGGTGTTCGGCAGCGGTTCAAGGCTGACCAGCCTGATGGTCATCCCGTTCCAGTCCAGCTCGTCGGTGATCTCTTCACCGGAAACCGTCCCGAGGCGCAGTATGATCTGTTCCGCGGTTTTACCCGGCGCCGTCACTTCAAGTTCGACGTCGGCATAACCCGCCCAGACACAAGTCACATCTTCAGGACAGCGATTCTCTTTGATGCCGAGCAGCTTTATTTTCGAGCCATCCTTCAGAACGGTTGACTCCTTGCCAGGCTCGAGTTGCAGGACGAAAGAAGAATTAAACGGCTGCGCCGGCGGCGTGTTCTGCCTGAGACCTTTGAGCGTGCGCGCGATGAACACAACTACGATCAGCACAAGAAGCACGATAATGATCTGATTTCTTTTCATAGTTCACCCATAATAACATAACGATAAGAACGGGGCTGGCGTTCCCATGGCAACCTATCACGGCCAGCGGTGTTATAGTACTGAGTGAGGTGTCCATGAGCGATTTAACCCAATTCAGCCAGCAACAAAACGCAGCCGCAGGTCAGCTTTCTGTGGAGTCCTTACGAGCTTTGCTGACGCCTAACGCGAACGCTCTCCATTTCGATCTCCGTAATGGTACCCCTCTGGCGCAAATTCCATCCAGCGGTGAGAACTTCTCTGCTGGCTTCCTGCCCGCAACCGCGGCCGACTCGTGGGGTGACCCCGCGTTCAAAAAAGCGTATGGCGTGAAGTACGCGCTGTATGCCGGCTCGATGGCGACCGCCATATCATCTGAAGCCCTGGTCATCGCCATGGGTCAGGCTGGCTTTCTGGGCATGTTCGGCGCCGGCGGCTGCCTGCCTGACCGCATCGAACGCGCTATTCACACGATCCAGGAAGCGTTGCCCAATGGGCCCTATGGCTTCAACCTGATCAACAGTCCCTTCGAACCCGCCATGGAAGAGAAAGCCGCTGAGCTGTATCTCAGGCATGGCATTCGCTTGATAGAAGCTTCGGCCTATCTGAATATCACCAAAAGCCTGGCGCGCTACCGCGCTGCCGGCCTGTCTCGCAACCCGGATGGCTCGATTGCCATCGCCAACCGCGTTATCGCCAAAGTGTCGCGCAAGGAGGTCGCCAAAGCGTTCCTCAGCCCGGCGCCAGACGACCTGCTCAACCAACTGACAACAGATGGCCTGGTCACCGCCGAGCAGGCGCAACTGGCGCGGCTGGTCCCAATGGCAGATGACATCACCGTAGAGGCAGATTCCGGCGGGCACACCGACAACCGCCCATTGGTTGTCATCCTGCCTGCCATCATGCGCCTGCGCGATGCCATCCAGGCTGAGCGCAACTATCCGCAGCCCATCCGCGTCGGCGCTGCCGGCGGTATCGGCACCCCGGACGCCGTTCTGGCAGCCTTTATGCTCGGCGCGGCTTATGTGGCATTGGGTTCGGTCAGCCAGGGCTGCCTTGAGGCAGGCGCCAGCGACCATACCAAGAAGCTGCTGGCGCAGATGGAATCAACCGACGTGACCATGGCACCCGCCAGCGATATGTTCGAGATGGGCGTCAAGGTGCAGGTGCTCAAGCGCGGCACCATGTTCGCCATGCGTGGCCTTAAACTCTACGAACTTTATCAGCGCTACGATTCAATCGAAGCCATCCCCGTCGCGGAGCGCGAAAAGATTGAGAAGACCATTTTCAAGATGCCGCTCGAGGCAGTCTGGCAGGAGTGCATCCGCTTCTTCACCCAGCGCGACCCGTCACAGATCGAACGCGCCAACCGCGACCCCAGGGTCAAAATGGCGCTGATTTTCCGCTGGTATCTCGGGCTTTCGTCGCGCTGGTCAGCCATCGGTGAAGCCGGCCGCGAGATGGATTATCAGATCTGGTGCGGCCCCGCCATGGGCGCCTTTAACGACTGGGCAAGGGGATCGCGCTTTGAGGCGGTGGAAAACCGCGCGATTGCTGACGTCTCGCTCGAGCTGTTGCAGGGGGCTGCCTGGCTGTACCGCGTCAGGCTGCTGCAGGCGCAGGGTGTTGTTCTCCCCGCAGCGTTGCAGGACTATCGCCCGGCGTAAACTTCCACAAATTGAATTCCTGGGTTAACCGCAGCGGCTGAAAGGATCATCCCGTCCCGACAGGTAAGCCAGCCATAGAGCTGCGGCTGACCAGCGAGCGCATGCTCGATCGCTGCGGGCTGCCAGCCAGGATAGCGTGACTCACCCGCACGCAAGCCAATCCCAATCGCGCGCGTATCCACGCGCAAGCCGGTCGCCAGCGCCTTGAGCGCCGCCTCTTTCAGGCTCCAGATCGCTGTCACGGCAGTTGCCTGAACGTGGTCAGACAGCGCGCTGATGACAGCCAACTCATCTGATGTGAAGAATGTTTCTGCCAAAGCGGGATCGCGCGGCTCAACCCTTTCGAGGTCAAGTCCAAACGCCGCGCCGTGCGGACAATACCCCGCCAGCACCCAGCCCTGACTATGACTGATCGATATGCTACCACCCAGCCCGCTCTCCGGCGCGAGGTAAGGCGCGCCACTCGCCGCTTTCAGGATCTCAAGCTGGTCAGGCCTCATGTCCGCCGCGGCTGGCACAACCTTGCGCAGCAACTGCTTGAGCGCCAGCCGGCCCGAGAGCCAGTCGAAACGGCGTTTCTCGAAACGCAGACTGGCAAGGTAAGCGCGTTCACGCTCACCTAGCCAGTCCCTGACCTCCACATCTGTCACCGCTGGGGATAAATCGGTCACAGGAATCAGCGAATAAAAAATTTCCAGCGCGTTGCCGGTCACGTGCTAGCCGGCCTTTTCCTCGTCAGGCACCAGCGCTTCCATCGGTTCCACCAGTTCCTTGCCGGGCAGGTACGGCAGCGCGATGGTCTGATAATCTTCCATTTCGAGCAGCAGTCTGCCGCGGGCGTCCTTGACCTGCATGTCAAAATGCAGTTTGTCATCATGCCAGTGCGGTTTCACCTCGGCGAAGATGTCGGTCGAACGATCCGGATGACCATACAGCTTCAGACTGCCGATACTGCTCGGCAGACCCATCTCGCCGGTCGCGCCAGCCTGGAATAATCCCGCCGTCTGGAAGCACAGTTCAACCAGCATCGGCTCCGTGGTCGATTCACTCTGCACGCTGCCTTGCAGCTCAGTGCTGAATTTACCGGTCAGGCTGCCCTTGGCGCTCTGCGCCCCTTCCAGTACCTGGAATGCCGGCCCATGAAAATAGAGTTTATAAATCTGCGCCTTTTCAACGTTGTTCTTCTTGCGCCAGCGCGGTTTGCGGACAATCTCTTCGGCGTCCCGCAGACCTTCGACCAGATAGACATCGCCGGTGAAGTGGACAAAATGCTCGAGCTGCCCATTGGCGCGCTGCATGTCCGATTCGAGCCGGGCGCGCACCAGCATGCCATCCGGTGTGTGGTACACAACCGCCTTCCAGAGCATCTTGCGCGGCTGATTGCGATAGAACTTGATTGGTGTTAGGAAGTGAATGTTCTCCAGCTTGAGCACGCCGAACTTGCGCTTCTCATCGCTCAGCGACGAGGCGATATGCTTTGCCGCGCTGGCAAAGCCTTCGACGCCCACCACGCCCGGCAGCACCGGGATGCCGTTGATGGCATGATCCAGCAGATAAGTATCCTTGCCCGGGTCGATGACGTCCTCAAGCACGATGCCGTCCTGCGTCGTGAAGCGCGTCAGATGGCTGGACATCTGATAGGCGGCGTCCTGCTGACGCAGCAACTGGTCCGCCAGCGGTATGTTGAGCCCGCAGTCGCCATCGCAGGCGCTGGTCAGTTTGCCCAACGCGCCCGAGACGATCAGCTCACCTTTCAGGTCGGTTGCCAACAGCCTGCCGACCATGTCAGCCGCCTGCCTCGGCGGCATCATCTCAATGCCGGCCATCGCCATGATGCGTGGGATGCTGCCGCGGCTGGCCATACCCACTTCAGCCCAGGCGCCCCAGTCGATCGAGATAACGCGCATACCAGGCATCCGTCCCGGCAGCCAGTCAGCCATTTTGGAAAGGTAGTCATTGGCGGCAGCGTAATCCGTCTGACCGAGGTTACCGAAACGTCCGGCGACCGAGGAGAACATCACCGTGGTGCCGGGCAGCAGTTTCTGTGCGTCCAGCGCGCTGAGCATGTTCACCAGTCCGGCTGTCTTGGGCGCGACGACGTCCTGCACTTCCTCCAGGGTCTTGTTCTCCAGTTTGCGGCTCTTGTCAATGCCGGCAGCATGGATAAAGACATCTACCTTTTTTATCAGTTTCAGGACTTCCGCGACAGCCGCGCGGCAGGAAGCCGGGTCGGCGATATCACAGGTGAAATAATGTGCCTGGCTGCCAAGCCTCGCGACATCCGCGAGCAGGGCGTGCATGCCGGCGGCTTTCTCGAGCTTCTCAAGCCGGGCATCCACCGCCACGGGGGTGACCTTTTCGCCATGCTGCTGCATATCAGCCATCAGCATGCGCCGGCACTCGTCCTTATCGCGCAGATATGCAACGAGCAGGCTGTCCCCACGCTCCAGCAACTTTGTTCGACCGAGCAGGATGAACTGACTGCCCTTGTGCGTACCCGCCAGACTTCTGACCACCGGCGCGACCGTGCCAGCCGTGCCGCCGGAGATCAGATACACCTGACCCGCGGACGGCTCCGTCCGCGGCTGAGTCAGCTCAACCGGACGCAGCGCGACACCGAAGCGATAGCCATTGTAGTAACCAATCTCGAGATTGACCGGATCACGCAGCGTTTCAGCGATCAGCTTGTCCGTCAAATAACTGATTAGCGTCTTCTGCTCGAAATCGACGATCTTGATTCGCTGTCCGCGGTGCTCGAGCCGAAGTGATTTGAGGAAGCCGCTTACCATGCCGCCGTAGGGGTTGGCACTCTTGTCCAGCCCCAGCAGTCCGCCCATGCGCGTCGCGGCGATAATGAAAGCCGACGCAGGCAATTGCCGTCCGAGTTCGTATAAGGCTTCGGTCAGGCCGGCGATCTGCTTGTCCCACTTAGCGCGGTTCTTATCGAACATGTCGGCTTCGTTGTCGAGCGCCGGCATGAAATACGCGCCGTCCAGTTTCTTCGTTTCCTGAATGCCTGGCAGCTTCTCTGCCAGTTCACCCGGGTTGAGTGCCGTCACAACCGCGCCGGCTTGTTCGAGTTTCTTGACCAGCGCGAAGTAGTTCTTGCCCTTGTCCTTCACCACTAGCAGATGGCTGTCCTTGAGCGACTGTTCTGCCGGCAGATAGGCTTCGTTCTGCGGCAGCAATACCGGCACCGGCTGCTGCACCCTGATCTCAATCGTGAGCTCTTCTTCCGCCTTGACCGGCGCTTCTGGCGCCGCTGCTGCCGGCTGTTCGGATTTCGCGATGCCGGCGCGAATGAACCCCAGCACCTTCGAGAGCGTGTTGTATTCTGCCAGCACCAGATCATCCTGGCGAGGGATGTTGTAATGGGTGCGGATGCTGGCGAAGAGCTCCGCCTGCTTGACCGTGTCAATGCCGAGGTCAGCCTCCAGGTCAAGCTCCATGTCGAGCATCTCGACCGGATAGCCGGTCTTCTCGCTCACCATCGCTAGGATGGTGTTCTTGATTTCCTCATCATCGCTGCCGGCAGGGTCTGCCGTGGGTGAGGCGGCTGGCCGCGGCGCAACGGGCACGCTTGCCTGAACCTGGGGTTGCGTTGCAACTTCCGGCGCCATTGCGCCTGCCCGGTTCTCCTGCATGAAGGACAGCACCTTGCGCAGCGTGTTGTATTCCGCCAGGATCAAATCCTCGCGGCGCGGGATATCAAAATGCTCACGAATGCCGGCAAACAGCTCCGCCTGTTTGACTGTGTCCACACCCAGATCGGCTTCAAGATCCAGGTCAAGGTCGAGCATCTCGACCGGGTAACCGGTCTTGTCGCTGACCGCATGCAGGATGTATGCCTGCATATCGCTGTCCGCTTCCGCCGCGGGAACGCTGACGACTGGCTGGCTGACCGGCTGCATCGGGGCAGATGGGGCTTCAACCACAGGCTGAGTGATAGCTGGAGCGGTCGCCGCTGACGCAGGCGCCTGTTTGCCAGCCCATTGCCGCGGCATCTCTCCATACGACCAGGTCGAACCACCGGGCTTACGCCCTGGCGCGCCTTGATCCTTGACGCGCAGCGTGCGTTTGACCCGCTCAAGCTGCGGGTTGTCATAACCCGAGACGCGTCTCAGCCATTCCAGATAGCGCGCCTGATCCACCCGGCTGGCGACCGAGTTCAAGCGTCTTGCCAGACTAAGCGCGATCTGCGAGCCAAAGCCGGCACCCAGCCGCAGCGCGAACTGCGGGTCATATTTTCCGCCGCGCGAGAGGTTGAGGTTACCCAGTTCAGGGTCAGGTTCAAACCCGTTATCGATATGCGCGATGGGAGGCACCAATCCGGTTTCAAGCGCCTTGATGGCAACCACGTCCTCCAGGCCGACTCCCATCGAATGACCGGTGAAACCTTTGGTGTTGGCGATGATCACCTGGTCGGCGTTGGCGCCGAAGACGTGCCGCAGCGCGTTGATCTCCGCGCTGGCACTGCCCCCGCGCGCGGGGGTATAGGTTTCGTGTGACATGAACATGGTCTGCCCGGCGATGGCGTTGCGATCGATGCCGTAGCGCCGTTCTGCCATTGCCAGCACATGGTTCATCGCTGCCGAGACGTGCTTCACATCCAGGCGGGTGCCGTGGAAGGCGCTGTTGGCGGTGTAGGTCGCCAGCAATTCGGCAATGCCGGTCATGCCGCGTTCACGCAGCGCGTCTTCACTCTCGAGCACCAGCGCCGCGCCGCCCATGCCGATGATCATGCCGTTGCGGCGGCGGTCAAAAGGCATGGCAGCCATGCGCAGGTTGCCTTCCGTCGTGGCGGCGCCGCTGGCAAAAAGCCCAGTGCCGATCCAGGAAAGAGTCAAGGGGTTGGTGACATCATCACCCGAGATCACGATCACGCGCCGGCAGCGACCGGACCGGATCCAGTCCTCGGCAATGCTGACCGCGTGCGTGGTGGTGGCGCAGGCCGCGTTGACATGCGTGTTGGGACCGCGCGCGCCGATGTATTCGGCAAACTGCGAGTGCCCCATCGAGAGGATGCGGAAGACATAGTGGCGGTCAAAATGGTAATCTGCCGTCTCGCGCTGCTCCTGCAGCGCCCCGCGGCGGGCTTTGAGCTGGTCAACCAGCTGTTCCGCCTGCGCGCCGCCGATGCTCTCGATCAGCTTGAGACTGTTCTCAATTTCAGCCAATTGCGCATCCAGCACCTTTGACTGATAAAAGCGTTCATCTTCCTTCAGCAGCTCGTTGAGACCCGGGAAGGCTGAGCCGAAGATCACACCTGTTTCGTCCTGCAGAGCCTCAGGCAGCTTCCAGCGGTCAGGCAGACGACTGCCGGTCGTGGTTTCGCGATAATTCATCATCAGCGGAATGCCGGCGTCATGCAGTGCTTCAATGCCGGCAGCCAGTGCCAGGCGCGTCGATTGATCAAGCGTCTGGTTGCGCTCAGTTGGCACGCCGAAATCTTCAACCAGGTCAAAGCTGCCAGCCTGGCCGGCCACCTTGATTACCTGGTCGACATCGGTGATTTCTTCCATCACCGCGCCGGAAGCATTCTTCTGCAGCCGGGTGACCCGCTTGGCAAGGATTTCTTCGCGTACTGACGGATCGAGCATTTCGATCATCATCTCACCATTCAAAATGCGACTGACGTTATCGTCGGAGAAGACGGGATGACCCTTGCCCGGCAAGCCGATACCGGCGCCGCTGAAGACGACCGACCCAGTCAGCGGCTGATAGACGCTCCCAGATTGCAGGGCATGGACTTCGGCGGGAACCAGCGCGGGAGCGGCAGGTTCACTGACAGGCTTGGCGGTAGGTACCGCGATTTCGACTGCATGAGCCTCAACCGCTCCATGCGCGCCTTTGACGCCCGCGGCATAGATGGCGCACAAGGCTTCGTTGAAGCTGGCGCGGCTGCCCTTACGCGGATGATTGGTCGGGATGATGATGACATCAGGATGCTGTTTCAGGTTGTCGGCCGCGATTGAACTAAGCACGCGTTTCGGCCCGCTCTCAATGAACACCCGCGCTCCGGCGTTATACAGCGTCTCCATGCTCTTGACGAACTGTACCGGTGAGGCAACCTGCGTTGCCAGCATGTTGATGATCTCATCACGCGTGGTCGGGTAGGTTTCGCCGGTGACATTGGCAATCACTTCGACCTGCGGCGGGTTGATCTGATGCGTCTCGATTTCCGCACGCAGCGGTCCGCTGGCCGGGCTGACGATCTTGGTATGAAAAGCGTGCGAGACGGGAATCTTGACCGCCTGGAATCCGACTTCCTTAAAGCGTTCCAGCGCCAGATCAATACCGCTGGTACTGCCGCCCAGCACGCATTGCACCGGGCTGTTGATGTTGGCAATCACGACATAATCGTCGATGGCGGCGATGATTTCCTTGACGCGTGCAAGTGGCGCGGAGACGGCTGCCATGCAGCCCTTGTCTGGCGCCTCAAGCACCGTCATGGCCTGACCGCGCGCGCTGACGATCTGGAGCGCGTCTGCGAAGCCCAGCACACCAGCTGCTACGAGAGCGGCATACTCACCCAGGCTGTGACCGATGGCAAAATCGGGCGTCACGCCGAATTTCGCCAGCACGCGCAGGATGGCGACATTGGCGGTCAGCATGGCGGGCTGGGTGATAGCGGTGTTCTTAAGTTCCTGCTCAGCCTGCTTCAACTCTTCCTCGCTGCCGCTGGTATAGATGAAGCTGGTCAGCGGTCTGCCAAGCAGCGGCTCCATCGCGGCGTCGGCTTCGTCAAAGGTCTCCTTGACCAGCGGCTCGCTGTCGTAGATATCCTGCAGCATGTTGACATACTGCGAGCCCTGCCCCGGGAAGAGGAAGGCGACCTTGCCCGTTTCACCCGAACCGCGGTAAATGCCATGTGCTTGCAGCGCTTTCCAGGCAGCGCTGGTGTCGGTATCGAACCCGCTGAGCGCCTTCTCGAGGCGCTTGATCAGCTCGTCGTTGTCGGCGTAATCGATGGCGATGCGCTCGGCCTGTCTGAGGTCGGTCACAGCCGGGATACGGCTGGGATAAACCATTCCGGCTTTGATCTGTTCAAGCTGACCGGCGACCCGCTGCTGGAGCGCGGTGGTCGTCTCGGCAGAGGCAAAGAACAAGCCCTGATACGGTGTGACGGCGCTATCGCTGGTTTGCGGCTCGACTTTCTTTACTTCGGCTGGCTGTGCTGTCGGTGCAGTGACCACTGAGCCTACAGGCATTGGCGCGGCACCGCGCCTGGCAGCGATGAAATCAATCACCTTCTGAATTGTGTTGTATTCCGAGAGGCGCAGGTCGTCCTGGCGCGGGATATTGTAGTGCTCGCGTACCATGGCGAACAGCTCCGCCTGCTTGACGGTGTCAACGCCCAGGTCGGCTTCCAGGTCAAGGTTCACATCCAGCATCTCGGCTGGATAACCGGTTTTCTCAGCAATTGCGCTCAAGACATAGGCCTGTACGTCGTCAGATGCGGGAGCTGCTGGCGTAAAGGTTGCCGCCGGCTGCGGTATCGACTGCACGGTCTGACTAACCACAGACTGAACTGGAACAGCGGAAGCATAGCTTTTCGCTTCAGCCTGTCCAGTCCTGCCGGGCAAGTACTCTTCCAGCACAATATGAAAATTGGTGCCGCCAAAACCGAAGGAGCTGACGCCGGCCAGACGCGGTCCGTCGGCTGGTGCCCCCCAGTCTTCTGCCTGGGTCAGTACGCGCAGCGCAGAGCCGTTCAGGTCGATGGCGGGATTGGGTTTAACATAGTTGGTTGTTGGCGGCAGTAGGCGGTGATGCAATGCCAGCACTGCTTTGAGCATGCCCGCCGCGCCAGCCGCGCTCTTCAAATGACCGATATTCGATTTGACCGAACCCAGTCCGACACTGCCCGCCCGCATGCCCAGCGGGTCCAGCACAGCCCGCAGGCTGCTGACCTCGGCAACGTCGCCGACGCGCGTCGAGGTACCGTGCCCTTCGATCAGCCCGACATTCGCGGGACTGATGCCCGCCGCCTGCCAGGCGCGTTCGATCGCGCGCTGTTGTCCGACCGGATTGGGTGCTGTGATGCCCTTGCCCTTGCCGTCCGAGCTGGCGCCGACACCGTTGATGACAGCGTAGATGCGGTCGCCGGCTGCCTCCGCATCCGAGAGCCTTTTGAGCAGGAACAGAACCGCGCCCTCGCCCATGACAAAGCCGTTGGCGCCGTCCGCGTAAGGACGTGAGCCGTCAGGGCTGAGCGCGCCGATCTTGCTGAATTTGATGTAGGATTCAACGCCCATGCTGCGGTCGACACCGCCGGTGAGCACCGCGTCAAACTGGTGATTGAGCAGTCCCAGGCAAGCCGCGTTGACCGATGCCAGCGAAGAGGCACAGGCGGCGTCGGTGGTGAAGTTGGCGCCGGCGAGATTGAAAAGGTTGGCAATCCTACCGGGGATGATGTTGCCCAGCTCACCCGGCATCGTATCCTCGGTAATGACCGGGATTTGCGCGAACATCTGCTGCTGCACTTGATCGAGGATAGCCTGCTGGACCTCTGCCGGCAGGGACTTGAATTCAGGCGCGTTGCGCAGCATCTGCTGGTATTCCGGCAGCAGGATGCGGAAGGTCGAGCGGTAATGCGCCTCACCGGCGTTGGAGTTGCCGATAATGACTGCCGTACGCTCGTTGTCTAACGCCTTCCCGGTCACGCCATAATCAGCAATGGTCTGATGGGCGGTGTAAAGCGCCCACTGCTGGCCTAAGTCAAGGGTCGCCTGTAAGCGCGGGGGCAGGGTGAGCCCGAGTTTGATGGGATCGAGTTGAAACCCTTTCACAAACGCGCCGATTTTGGCGTAGGTTTTGTCAATGGCGGATGGATCGGGGTCGTAATAGAGCGAGGTGTCCCAGCGGCCTGCCGGCAGCTCGCCGATAGAGTAACGTGCCTGCAGGATATTCTGCCAGAAGGCGGCGACATCCGCGGCATCCGGCAGCAAAGCTCCCATTCCGACGATCGCGATTTTCTCAGGTTGTTGCATGGTGGTCTCCTTCACAAGCAGGCGGTACCCGTAATGACCAACATTAATGACAGGCAGCCCGCGGCATGGGCTTTTGGTTGTATAACCCGTTATCAGCGAGATGGTTGCGCATGCCGCATAGAGATGCTGTCGGTTGGTATCAGTGGGAGGTAGGGATGCCGCACTAGCGTAGCTGTCCAGTCGGATGCGGCATCAGAGGTTTTGCCTGGGTGACTAGTCAATTTCGCGTGAGGACAACAAACCCCTCGACCAGAATATGGGAGGACTTAAAGCCCGACCGTAGGGGCAGCGGCAATCTGCTCTGTGATTGCCCTGCCCGGAAAAGAGCAAGCAGGATTTCAATATATTATTGGCGGATCAACGAGCGCAACCCGCCCTACCGCCGATTTGGATTCATCCCCACGCATTCCGCCATGGGGTTGCGAGAAGCCGGCTACTTGCCAAACGTCACATCGACGCTCATGCCGGCCTTCAACCCTGCCGGCAGCTCATCCAGCGTCACCCACACGGGATAGACCACATCGCCGCCCAGCGTCTCCGCCGACGTAGCAATCTCGCTGACGGTGCCGGGAAGCGTCAGATCAAGCGCCTTGACGAGCACCTGCACCGGCTGCCCCACACTGACGGCCGCTACATCGCGCTCGCTCAAATCTGTCGTGCGCACCCGCATCTGCGAGAGATCCGCCAGCACCAGAACGGGGGCGCCGGGCAGGACAGACTCGCCGAGGACGGCATTCACCGACAACACGGTACCGGCAAAAGGCGCTTTGACGATCAGGTCCTCCAGCGCAAGCTTCGCGACCTGCAATTGTGATTCCGCGCTGCGCAGGCGCGCTTCTGCCAGCGCCAGCGTCTCGGGATCAACACCGTTCACCAGTTTATCGAGCGCGGTCTGTGCGGCTTCAGCCTCAGCTTTCGCCAGCGTCAACGCCGCGTCCGCCTTGGCTACCTCAATTGGGTTCGGGATCGAAAGCACATAGTTCAGGTTGGCAGTCGCCTTATCATACGCCAGACGCGCCGCGGAGAGCGCCGACAGTGCGTTGGCTTTGTCGATGTTGTCATCCGGGTTGTCCTTCACCCAGGCGTACATATCTTCTGTCTTCTTCAGGGTATCCTTGGCCATGATCAGGTCAGCCTGAGCCAGGTTGACCTGGGTATCACTGCCCACACGGAATTCCTTCGACAGGCGGCGTTTTTCCGCCTTATCCAGTTCGTCTAAGGCGGTCGCCAGCCGTAACTGCGCCTGTCCGAGCGTCAGTTTCGCGTTAGTCTTCAAGGCTTCAAGCGCCTGGATGGCGCTCAGCCTTTCCAGCTCAGCCGCTGCCACGGCTGCGTCCAGCCGTCCAGCGCCCGAGAGGGTCAGCAGGATTGCACCAGCCTCAACCTGTTCGCCGCGCACCGCCTGCAGCTCAATCACCTGTCCCGACGTCGCCGCGCTAAGCGTCACTTGCCGAAACGGTTCTATCACCCCTGCCGCCCGGACACCACCAGCTATTGATTGCGGCTGACTTGTTGTGCCGGATGCCGATGCCGGTACGCTTCCGCCCTCCAGGACGATGGTCGGGATGGGGGTCGGCGCGGCTGGAGCAATGGCGGAACAGCCCGATATCACCAGCGCGAAAATCAATATAAAATACGACAACAGCTTCATCTCAGCCTCCCGCGCTCAGGATCTCAGGAGCATTCTCCACAATCAGACCATCTCTGAGCGTCACCACCCGTTGCGCGAACTCGATCACCCGCGGGTCATGGGTCGCGAAGATAAACGTCACACCGGTCTCCTTGTTCAGACGGGTCATGATCTCCATCACCTGCCGGCCATTCGGCGTATCGAGGTTGGCGGTCGGTTCATCCGCCAGAATCAGCCGCGGATCGGTTGCCAGCGCCCGCGCGATAGCTACACGCTGCTGCTGACCGCCGCTGAGCTGATCCGGTTTATGGCTGGCGCGGTCCTTCAAGTCGACCGCGTTGAGCAGATAGGTCACACGTTCCTTGCGCTTGTCGATCGGCGTGTCGTTCAGCAGCAAAGGCAGTTCGATATTCTCATAGGCGGAGAGCGTGGGAATGAGCGCGAAAAACTGGAAGATAAAGCCAATCATGCTCTTGCGGACATCTGCGCGCTGGTTGCGATTGAGCTTGCTCACCTCTTTCCCATCGATTGTGATCGTGCCAGAGGTGGGCTGGTCCAGACAGCCAATCAATTGCAGCAGCGTCGTCTTGCCCGAACCGGAGGGGCCTACCAGCGCCATGAACTCACCAGGCTGCACAGTCAGGTTAACACCGCCGAGCGCGCGGGTTTCCACATCGCCGACTTTGTAAATTTTTGTCAGGTTCTCAACTTTTACAACTTCCATTGCCAACTCCTCTACTTTCCGCCGCGCAGGGCTTCGACCGCCTGCATGCGCGCGGCCATTGTCGCGGGGTACAAGGACGCGATGATCGTGATGAAAAATGCCAGCAGACTCAGGTTGACGGTATTCCTGACCGTCATATAGCCGTACAGCCGTTCACGCAGCAGCATGCCCGAGAGTCCGAAATCGCCGATATAAAAGCCTACCTTGTTCGAGTACAACACCAGTAATCCACCGAGGACCAGCCCAAGGATCACGCCCAACACCGCCAGCATGGCAGATTCGATCAGAAACATGACGGTAATCTGCCGGCTTTTGAAACCTATGGCAGAGAGGATGCCGATTTCACGCGTGCGCTCGAAGACTGACATCACCAGCGTGTTGACGATGATGGTGGCGGTAATGCCTAGCACAATGAAATACAGGATGCCCATATAGCTCGAGGTCATCTTCTGCAGCTCAAAGACCATCTTGCTGGCGTCGATCCAGGTGATGATCTTGTAGCGGTCTGACTGCAGCGCGGACGTTACCGCCGCGGTTTGCTCGCGGTCATTCAACAGCACGAAAATGGTGCTGGCATGGCCTGCCGTCTGGGTGATGGCTTGCGCTTTCTCCAGCTGCATGAAGACGGTCAGCTTGTCATGGGCGGGGGTGCGGGTATTGTAAATGCCCTTCACGTTGAAATTCTGCTGAGAGACTTCACCATTCGAGGTGTTGACCATCAGGGTGATCGTCCCGCCAGCGGTGATGCCAAGCTTATCAGCCAGCGGCTGACCGAGCAAGACACTATCACGGTCGCCAGCCGTCAGGAATTCGCCCGCGACCAAACCCTGGCGATAGGGGTCGTTTGCCGCCGAGTCAGGTTCGATTCCGGTGACACGGACGCTGTAGGTCTTCTCCGGCGTAACAACCATGCCGCTGGCGTACAGCCTGGGGGTCGCGGCCTTCACTTCCGGCAGCGCGGCTAATTTTGCGCTGATGGCATCCGGATCCTCCACCAGGTTGGACCAGGTCAGACTGGTCTTGTCGAGGCTGTAATCTTTGGCTTGAATCTGGAAATGTCCTGATTGAAGTTGGATGTTGAGGCTCATCGAATCGCGAACGTCGCCTTCGGTGATGGCAGCCATGATCATCATCAGCGCCAGACCGCCAGCGAGGGCGAACGCCGAAAAGAAAGAGCGCCGGGGATTGCGGAGCAGGTCACGGAGTGCGAGGTTAAAGGTCGTTTTCATTGCGCACCTCACACATAATGCAGTGCTTCGGCGGGCTCTTTGGTCGCCGCCAGGCGCGAAGGGTAATAGGCTGCCAGGGTCGATACGATAATCACCATGGCGCTGTGGTAAGGCAGTTTCTCGATGCCCAGATTGGGGTAGATGCGCGAGTTGAGCAGCGCCATATACTCTGTCATGCCGCTCATGGCGGTGAAGTCAAACCCCACCCGGCCCAACGCCAGGTTGAGCGCCAGTCCAATCGCGGTGCCAACCAGCACGCTGATGACGCCCATCAGCAGTCCCTCCAGCAGAAACGTCAGCGTGATCTGTCGCGGCTTCATGCCCATGGCGCCCATCAGTCCGATTTCGCGCGTGCGCTCATAGACCGCCATCATCAGCAGATTGAATATACCGATGCCGACAATGATCATGATGATCAGGTTGAAGAGGTTCATCATGGCGCCTTTGGAACTCAACGCCTCTTCCAGTTCGGGGTAGCTGGTCTTCCAGGTACCAACTTCATAGCCTTTCAGATCGTTGGTCAACGCTTTGAGGACGCCAGCCTCCTGCCCCAGTTTGGCGAGCGAAACCGCGATCTCAGTCGATTGACCGGACAAGCCATACAGGTCCTGCCCATCCGCCAGCGTGATATAGGCGGTGCGCTTTTCAAAGTCGACCAGACCAACATCATAGATGCCGACCACGGTCATGGGACGCTGGCGCATCTGTTCGTGCTTGCTGCGTCCAACCAGGGTGATGCGATCACCGACCTTTAGCGCCATGGCATCCGCCAACCCTTTGCCGACGAAAACCGCTTCACGGTCATCGTCCCGCAGGAAACGGCCAGCGGTGACATTCATCGCCGCCAGGTTCACCGTTTGTTCTTCGCCCGGTTCAATGGCGATGATGCTGAGCGGGAAGGCGCCTTCGCGGTTGGTCGCCATGCCGCCGGTGTTGATGCGCCTGCCAGCCGCCAGGACGTTCGGCTGCGCCTTGAACAGCGCGGCGATCTGCTGATCATTTTCCACCGGCAGCAGCGGCAGGATGTCGAACTCCGCCTGATAGCCAGGCGCGTGGATCTGGATGTTGCCGCCCATGACCTTGACCGCGTTGGCGTAGATGGCCTGGTCAAAGCCGGAGACGAACCCATCGTAGAAAATCATCATCATCAGGCTCATGCCCATGGCAATAATGATGATGAAGGTGCGGCGGCGCTGCCGCAAAATGTTACGCCATGCCAGTTTAAGAAACAGCATCGACGAACTCCTTCCGGGCGACAGCCGGTGATTCAGCCTGTCGCGCAAATTCAAACCAGCCCATCAGAAGCTGGGGATCAAGCAGATGGATACTTCCCGGTTTGGCGCCCAGCACACGCTCGAGCGCCTGGTTGTAATCGTGAACAATCTCGTGGAACTGTGTGCTGATGGATGCCGTCTCCTGCTCCGGCGCATCCAGCGCCATCAGCATGACCGCGGCAATTTTCTCACTCTGCCCGAGCAATAAGTTGATGACGATCTCGCTCAGATTGTTATTGAATTTGACTTTGAACGCCTTCTCGCGGATACCCTGTTTGATGATGCGCGTCATCTTGTCGCTGAAATATGCGATCCAAGAGGCGATCATGCTCGAGCGAAAGCTGTCATTCTCGGGCCGGTAAAATCCCCGCAGTTGGGAAAGATGTATGTTCTTGCGCTCGTTTTTCCAGCTCACAATCGTGTTATAAAACCCGTGCAGTTTCTGTAAGGCGGTCAGGTTGGGGTCATCGATCAAAGGCCCGATCAGCATATCGGTCAAGCGGTTTGTTTCACCGAAGATGGATGAGCGCAGGTCTTCCTTGGAGAGGTAGTAATGGTAGAAAGCGCCTTTCGAGATCTTGAGTCGTTTGAGGATATGCGCGATCGTCAGGTTGTCATAGCCGATCTCGCTGATCAATTGCAAGGCAGCATTGATGATTTCCTGACGTTTTTGCTCGAATTCCTGGGGGTTCTGGATGCGTGCCATTTAGGCTCTTTATTAAACCGACGGTCGGTTTATTGTAAAGATTATACGCCGATAGCGCGCGGTGTCAAGATGTGAGAATAGATTGCCGGCATGGCAATCCTTAGGCGGGAGGCCGAAGAATTCGGTCGAGGCAATCACAAGACGGATTGCCATCGACCCTACGGCTAAATAATAGTACTTTTCCGATTGGGAGGATCTTCCCCCAGCGAACGACTCGTGCCCGCGGAATCGCGGGCACGATGATGTCATATCAACAAAGGTATACCCACTATCGTCCGCTCAGGCGCGGATCCATAATATCCCGCAGCGCGTCGCCGATCAGGTTCCAGCCCAGACCGAAGAGGAGCAATGCCGCGCCGGGATAAATGATGATGTACCAATACTTGTCCAGATTCATGATCCAGTCACGCGAGAACGCCACAATCTGCCCCCAGTCAGCATAACCGATCTCGGTGCCGACACCCAGAAAGCTGAGCGTGGCGAACGAGAGCACGTAGTCGCCCACGCGCATCGACGCCATAATCAGCACCGAGTAGATCGCGTTCGGCAGAATATGCTTGGTGATAATTCGGTTGTCACGCACGCCGATGACCCGCGCTGCCATGACAAAATCGCGCTCCTTGGTCGAGAGGATCTCACCACGGATGATACGGGCATAGCTCATCCAGCCAAAGGTGATCAGCGCGATCACTGCCGGCCAGATGCCACGGCCCACCCGCGGGACGAGAATGGCGGAGAGCGTCAGCGCCGCCAGCAGGAAGGGGAAGGCGAGGAAGATTTCCGTGATCCTCATTAACAGGTCATCCAGCCAGCCGCCGTAATACGACGATATCACTCCGATGAACAACCCGATGATCAGCGTGATGAAGGTGATGAACACACCGACGAACAGGGCGATCCGTGTGCCCCATACCACGCCATAATAGATGTCGAATTGACCACCGGCCGTGCCGAGCAGGTGAACCCATTTGTCCTTGCCGCCGGAGATGAATTTGTACCAGCCGGTCATTTGCGGCGGCTCGCGGCGCCACTCGGTACCGGGCGCTTTCGGTTCGGGCGAATACCCGTCTCGTGGAATCAGGTAGGGATTATGCACCTCACTGATAGGCGGTGCGATGACAGGCGCGAAAATCGCTATGAGAATGAAGATGAGCGTGATGATCAAACCGATGACCGAGAGCGGGTTGGTGAAGATGCCGCGCAGGATTTTGTACCACTGTGGTCCGAGCTTCTTTTCAAGCCACGAGAGTTCGCGTAAAGTCTCGATGGCAAAGATTTTGGCGTGCAGTTTCTCGCTGTCAGTTTCAGGGGAAGTTGTAATATTGGTCATGGCAGCCCCTAATCGCTCAACCGGATGCGCGGATCGATCACCGCGTAAAGCATATCAACAACCACATTGGCAAAAATCATGATCGTACCGCTGAATAATACAAACCCCAGCACCGCCAGCGAATCAAGCGAGCCGGCAGCTCGTGCGGCTGCTGAACCCATTCCGGGGTAGTTGAAAATCACCTCCACCACCACCGTTCCGTTCAGCAAGCTCACCACCATCATGCCGCCCATGGTCGCTACCGGGATCAGCGCGTTGCGGAAGGCATGCTTATAGACGACCGTCTTTTCTCGCAAGCCTTTGGCGCGGGCTGTGGTCAGATAATCCTGTCTCAAGGTCTCCAGCATGGAGGAACGCGTCACCCTCAGAATCTGCGCCCAGATGACATAGGAGAGAGTAATAATAGGCATCAGCAGATGCTTGAGCGCATCCCAGAAGACATCAAACCGGAGATTTAATAGCGCGTCGAACGTGTACATTTTTGTGTATTGATGGAATGCCGGCGATGACACAACCGCCATCATTTCATCGGAAAGCCTGCCTGGTGCCAGCCAGCGCAGCTTCGCGTACAAGAGCAATAACATCAGCAGCCCGAACACGAAGGTCGGGAAGGACCAGCCCAGGGTGACGAACACCCTGATGATCTGATCGATAAACTTGTTGTGGTTTAAGGCGGCAATCACCCCCAGCAGAATGCCGCCTCCGATAATTGGGATAAAGGACCAGAGCGCCAGTTCGGCGGTTGCCGGAAAACGCGTGGCGATCAGTTCTTTCACGCTCATACGGCCGGTGCGTGAATAGCCAAAATCGCCGCGCAGCACGCCGCCTTCAACCTTGCCTGTATCAGGGTCTGTCTTTCCCACCAACCAGCGCCAGTACTGCACGTAGAATGGGTCGTCCAGACCATACTTGCGGATGATCGCGTCAATTGCCTCATCATTTTTGGGTGTGGTAGTGATGTACAACGCCGAGCGTTCCACGGGTGACAGCAATTGCAGCATCGCGAAAATGAAGAGCGTAACGCCGATCATCGTGATGGGGATCTGGAGCATACGTCGAATGAAATAAGTGAACATGAAGCCTCGCTCGCAAAATCTGGCGGGGGCAGGAGCCCCCGCCAGATTTGTACTTACCTATCGATTCCTGGCTGGCATAAACCTACTTATTTCCCGCGATATCCAGTGCGTAGAAATAGCGGTAGCCCTGAACAGGGTTCCAGTAGAAGTTCTTGAGCCAGCGCTGCTCATAGTGACGGGATGTGATTTGAGACAGATTGATCTCGGGCACATACTCGAAGTTGAGCGCGTTTAGCTGATGGTAGAGTGCTTCGCGTTTCGCGGGATCAGGTTCACGAACGGCTTCGTTGATCAAAGGAGCGAAAATCTCCTTGAATTCTTCCGAGAATCCGCTGCGGGTGGCGTAGGTACCGATCAGGAAGGGCTGCGCCCAGTTATGCGGGTCGTGATAGTCCTCTGACCAACCGCTGACCGCGATGGGCAGCTGGGTGGCGCGGAAGGCTGCCAGATAGGATGCCCACGGCAGCGTCACGATTTCGAGCTTGTATTTCGGATCGACTGCCCGCAAGTTTGCCTGCAGGATCGCCAGCGCGGTCTGGTTCATGGTGTAGCCAGTGGCGGTGATGCCCTGGACACGGAAACCAACTTCACCCACCTTGCCATCCCAGGCCAGTTCCAGTTCTTCCTTGCATTTATCCATATCGAAGTTGTAGGTTTCCTGATTTGGGTCGTAGCCAAGGGTGTTGATGATCAGGAAGCTGGTGTTACGGATGCCCTCACCGCTCTGGGCTTCTTCGATATAGGTGTCATAGTCAAAGCAGTACGCAATTGCCTTGCGCATGTGAATGTCGGAGAAGAAATCCGGGGGAACGCCATTGCCGTCCAGAACACCGCTGCCGATATAGGGGTTGGTGCCGCCCTCACCAGTCTTGATGCCCTGGTTGAGGAAGATATCGGTACGGCCGAGGTTCTCAAGCTTCTTGAAGACGCGCAACGGCTGGTCAGGTGTCGCAGAGGGTGCGCACTCATTGGTGACCACATCGCAATCCTCACCGACCAGACTGTCAGCCTGAGCGTAGTTGGCGACAGGGACGTCAACAACATCGGCGTCGCCGGTCTGCAGCATGGCGAAACGGGTACCCCATTCGGGCACGGTCTTGTGTACAACAGTCTTAATCTTTGGAGCGCCGCTGGGGCCGCCTTCCCACATGGGTTCGGTGCGCCAGTAGTCTTCCTTGGCTGTCAGCACCCATTCCTGGTCGGGTGTCCAGTGATCCAGCTTGTACGGACCGGTGCCCATGATCACTTTACCGAGCTTGGTGCCTTCCTGGCCGGGGGCGTAGAAGTCCTGCCAGGTCTCGCAGGAGCCGTCCCAGTCACCCTGTTCGGCTGCCCACTCTTTGTCAATGATGAATGCCCACGGGCGGGCGATGATGGCGAGGAAAGGTCCCCAGGGTTCAGCCAGCGTAACCTTGAAGGTGCCGGCCGCGTCATCGGCTTCGAAATGCGACTTGACATCTTCGCAAACCTTGACCAGATCTTCAGCTTTCGCGCCGGCTTTCAAAGCTGCCGGGTCGCCGCTGTATTTGCCATCTTCGAGGTTGGCAACCACTTCGTCATAACCCATGATCGCTTCGAGCATCATCCAGGCGCCTGAGCCGGGGTCTGACTGCAGCAGGACACGCTGGTAAGAGTAGGCAGCGTCAGAAGCGGTCAGATCGTTACCGTTTTCGAATTTCACACCCGGTCTGATGTTGAAGGTGTAGGTCTTGCCATCTTCCGAAATGGTGCCATCAGCGGTGCTGGGCACATTCGTCGAAAGCTGGGGAATGTACTCGCTGGCGCTGGTCTTGTTGAAGGCGATCAGCGGTTCGAGGATGTTCTCGATAATGTCGTAGCTGGTGCCCTCATAAGCCAGGTGCGGGTCCAGTGACGCGGCATCGTCAGTTTCAACGATGGTCAGCGTATCAGGCCGCGGGGATACATCAAAGCTTGCTGCCGCAGGCGCCTCGGCTGTAACCTGAACTTCTTTGACGACTGTTTTCTCAACTTCAACCACCTGCGTGATGACCACCGGCTCAGCCGGCGCCGCAGGGGCTGGCGCGCAGGCTGCCATGACCATGGATGCGATCACGACAACTGCCATGAGAATTGCAAATTTTCCCTTATACATTATTTTCTCCTTGTTTGTAATTGGTATTAACATGAACAAGAACCTCTCACTAGCCTCTGTTTGACCTGTTCCCCTCCTTTCAAGGATTAAATCGCTTGACAGTCAATAGTTCTAAAATTTTTGAGAAGTGCAAATGAGAAAAGGCAGTTAAAGCAAATTTCCCAACGAAATACTGGCTATTGAACAGTGATTATTGAATGTTTATTGCTGCGGGAAGGTGACTGCCCCATATAGTCATTGATCAATGATACCTTAATATGGCCGATTATTCAACACGGATATATCTTACATAATATATGACAATCTACCTGTTTTCTGAACGGCGCTTGCGGCGGAGCTGATATTCGAGCACCAGCGGGCCAGCCAGGTCAAAGACGATACCCAATATTGCCTCCACCCATGGCGCGGCGCGCATGATCCAGGGTACATAAACCACCCTCCGCGGGCGACGGATCAGTGACCAGAAAGCGCTCAGCACCCGCTCCTGGCTGACCGCGAAGCGTTCGACCGGGATGTTCAAGCCGCCCGCGTTCTCACGGCTGACCGCGAAAAAATCCGTCTTGATCGGACCGGCCGCAATCACAGAGACCTTGACATTGCTGCGGCGCGCTTCTCGCCATAACGACGTGCTGAGCGAGTGGATGGCCGCCTTGGTCGCGGCATAGGCGGCAACGCCCTGCATCGGCAGCTGCCCGGCGACCGAGCCGATGTTAATGATTTGTCCGCCGCCGGCTGCCTTCATGCGCTGCAGATAGTGATGGGTGAGCTTGAACGACGCCATGACATTCAGTTGCAGCATGCCGTCCACCAGTTCCCAGGGTTGGTCAACAAAGTAGTCGTACACGCCGAAGCCGGCATTATTAATCACAAGATCCGGACAGCCACACGAAGCATCAGCAAAAGCGATGAAGGCGTCACGTTCCTCCGGAACGGACAGATCGGCGCTGAAGATGTGCGCGTGTCCGCCGTGTGCTTCGGTGATTTCTTTGACTTCCCGCAACTGCTCTTCTCGCCGCGCGGTCAGGATCAGGTCATAACCCTTTTCCGCCAGGAAGACAGCAAAAGCGCGTCCAATACCGCCGGACGCGCCGGTGATTAGCGCTGTGGGTCTTTTTCTGCCAGGTAGGTCGCTCATCAATCTGATTTGGGCTTTTGCCGCTCCTTCAGCCAGGCAATGGTATCAGCGATGGTCGTGCTCAATCTGCGTGGATTATAGCCCAGCTTGGCGTCAGCCTTGCCATGCGTGTAGAGCGAATTTCCCAGAATGGTCTCATAGGCATAAGGCGTAAACTTCGGGACTTTATTGAACAGCCGGTAGAAGAATGGCAGCACATTGGCGGCAGCTTTTGCCAGGCTCTTGGGCATCAGCCAGATGCTGCTGGGTTTGCGGTTGACGGCCGAGACCAGCTTATGCAGGTCAACCAGCCGCAGTTGTTCACCCGAAAGGATATATACTTCACCGCGCTCACCCTTTTCGCCGGCGAGGATCAAACCATCGGCCACATCACGCACGTCCACAAAATCATAGGCGCCATCAATCAGCAGGTGCGGACCGCGGTTGAGCAGTCCTCTGATCAACTGCCCCATCTCGGACCCGCGATAATCGTAGGGGCCAATCACACCCGTCGGACAAACCAGCACCGCATCCAGCCCTTCTCGCGCGGCTTTGAGCACCGCTTCACTGGCAGCCGCCTTGGAGCGGTCGTAGATCCCCACGGGATTTTCCGTATCAAAGGGCGTCTGCTCATCGACCAGCGTCCCGACCGGCACACGCTTGAAAGCATGGATCGAGGAGGTATACACCAGCCGTCTGACGCCAGCCGCCTTGCAGGCCGCGATGACATTTTCTGTTCCATTGACATTGACGCGCCAGACGCGCTGGTCATCTCCCGGCATGATCGAGATGATGCCGGCCAGATGGTAGACCATGTCCACCCCTTCCATGGCACGGATCAGCGATTGCAGGTCAAGCACGTTACCTTCCACATACTCAATGCCGGTCAGGTCATCCAGCATTTCATGCGGCTCGTCAGGCAGCATCAGCAAACGCAGGCGCTCACCTTTTTCCCACAATCGTCTGACCAGCACATTGCCAATATGGCCCGTCCCGCCGGTTATTAAAATCTTTATTTCCTCCCAACAATGCCATACTTGAAGATCCGTATGGCTTTTCTTGTATCTTTCGCCTGCACGTCGCTGCCTTCCAGCATTCTCAGCACCAGCATGCCAATCCCCATGGCAACCAGCACCCGTGCGGCGGCATCACGTTCGCGGAGCGGCAGACGGCCCGCGTCCGGATGTGCCAGCATGTCGCTGACCAGCTTCTGGAAGTCGCGGTAGGGACCGCCCGCGGCTGTTCTGACCTCATCATCACTGCCGGCAGCCTGCCAGAACTCGAGCAGCACCGGCAGTTGCGCACCGGATGTACGCAGGAGTTCAGTGAAGGCGCGTGCCAGGCGGTCCAGTCCAGCCAGGGATTCGCCCTGGTCCTTGATCGCCTCGATCTCAACCTTGACATCCGCCAGCCAGTCGTTCAGCAGTTGATTGAAGAGATCTGATTTGGAGGGGAAGTGATGATAGAAAGCACCCTTGCTCATGCCGGCAGCCGCGCAGATCTGGCTGACGCTCGTCTGGCGGTAGCCCTGTTTCGAAAAGAGCGTCAGCCCTGCCATCTTGATTGAACTTCGGGTTAATTCACCGCGATCCTGCATACCTCACCTGAAACATACCGACTGGTCGGTTTTAACTATAGCGGGGGCAGCGGCTGTTCGTGTGTGACTGCGGTCATACCGCGAGTAATGACCTGGTATAAAAAAAGCCTGGCGGTGACCCGCCAGGCTTCAGGTTGAAAATCAGAAGCTATACGCCGCTCGTTATAAACTGATTGACCAGTCCCGCGGCCGCAAAAATGCCCAGGCAAATACATAGGAGCAGCACTACGACAGCGACGATGATCCAGGTCTTGGCGCTTTTCTTTTCTGGCACAGCCGGAACTGGCATGGGGGGTGGAATCGTCACCGGCATCGGCTGGACTTCGTTATCCAGTCCTGGTCCGGTGACCGGCGCGGGATCGCGCATGAACGACGGCTCGGGCGCGTCACCAGGCGTGCCCCAGCGGTGAGGCGAATCCGCGTCACCGTCATCCTTCGGTGTACCGTAGCGGTCATGCTCCACCTCAGGCTCAGCCTCGACCACGGCTGGTTTGCTCCACTCTTCCGCCGAAACCACCGGCGCATCTGTCGGCGCGTCAATCTTGTTGATTGGCTGACCGCACGCGACACATTCACTCTCACCAGGCACCAGCGGCGCGCCGCAGGCATCACAGAATTTCTTTTCTTCTTCCATAGTCTTATCCTTCCTTATTAATCCCGATACATTGATAATGCCACTATCTTCTATTATAGAAGATTATTCGGCAGAACCGGACGGATTTCATTGGAAGGCGCGGACCTTGCGGTTTAACCCCAGCGGCCTTCGATGTATTCCTGGGTGCGATGGTCTTTCGGGAAGGTGAAGATCTGTCCGCCCTCGCCAAACTCGATCAATTCCCCCTGCAGCAGGAAGGCGGCGTAATCGGCGGTTCTGGCGCTTTGCTGGGTGTTATGCGGGGCGAGAATGATGGTGTACTCGCGTTTGAGTTCCTGCAGCAGGTTCTCGATGCGCGTGGTAGCCACCGGGTCAAGTGCTGAGGTCGGCTCATCGAGCATGATGACCTCAGGCTCGAGCGCCAGCGAACGCGCGATGCACAGGCGCTGCTTCTGCCCGCCCGAGAGCATCGCCGCGGGTTCCTTCAGACGGTCGAACACTTCATCCCACAGGACCGCCCGGCGCAAGGCTTTCTCGACAGCCTCATCGAGTTTGCCTTTGCCTTTGACGCCAGCCAGGGTAAGCGCATACGCCACGTTATCATAAATCGAAAGCGGCAGCGGCACAGGTCGTGAGAAGACCATGCCCACCTTGCGCCGTAGTTCAATGACATCGGTCGTGGGGTCGAGCAAATTTTTGCCGTTCAGCAGCACTTCGCCGCTGACTGCTTCGACATCCGCCAGGTCGTTCAGGCGGTTCAGCACCCGCAGCAGGCTTGATTTACCGCCGCCCGCCGGGCCAAACAGAACCGTGATGGCATTCTCCGGGATGTTCAGGCTGACGCCCTTAAGGCTTTCATTGCCGTCGGAGTAGCGCAGACGCAGATCTCGGATGATGACTTTATCCGCCATTACCATTGCCTCCGCGCGCGGGCATAACTGCGGATGAAGCTGGCAATCAGCTCCATGGTCAGCACAAACACCAGCAGCACCAGCACGGTGCCATACTGGATCTGCAGCGGCATGCCTGGTACCTGCGTCGAGATGACGAACAGATGGTAAGGCAGCGCCATGGTCGGGTCCAGCGGTGAACCGGGCAGTTTGGGCAGGAAAAAGGCGGCGCCGGTAAAGAGGATTGGCGCGGTTTCGCCGGCAGCCCGTTCGAGCCCCAGAATAATGCCGGTGACGATGCCAGGCAGGCTCTGCGGCAGGATGATCTTCCAGACCGTCTGCCAACGGGTCGCGCCGAGCGAGGTGCTGATCGTCCGGAAGGAGGTCGGCACCGAGCGCAGCGATTCTTCTGTGGTGCTGATGATGACCGGCAGCGTCATGATCGACAGAGTGAGTGAAGCGGAGAGGATGCTGGTACCGAACTTAAGGAAGATGACAAACAATCCCAGGCCGAATAATCCATAAACCACCGAGGGGATGCCCGCCAGGTTGATCATGGCAATGCGGATCAGGCGCGTGAAGCGGTTGTCGGGCGCGTACTCTGCCAGATATATGGCAGCCGCCACACCGGGCGGGATCGAGAACAGCGCCGTGCCCAGGGTCAGATAGATGGTACCCATGATCGCCGGCAGGATACCGCCGGCGCGCATACCCTGGCGAGGCATGGCGCTGATGAACTCCCAGTTGATGACGCTGAAACCTTGCTGGAAAATATAGATCAGCAGCGCGATGATCGGCACAACAGTCACCAGGCTGACCAGCAGCATGGCGCCATAGCCAATCTTCTGTTTTTGTGTTGCCGAGAGTACACCTTTCTTGTGCTGGCTGATCATAACTTTACGACAATAACCTTTCAGAACGTTTTGTCTTGCGCGAGCTGAGAACGAAGGCGACGATGTTGATGATCATCGACAGCGCGAACAGCACGATGCCGATAAAGAACAAGACCTGGTAATGCACCGAACCAGTAGCGACCTCGCCCATCTCCGAGGCGATGGTGGCGGTCATGGTGCGGATGGGCGCGAAGAAGGAATACCATTTGAGCGGCATCACCGGCGCGTTGCCCGTCACCATCATCACTGCCATGGTTTCGCCGATCACGCGGCCGATGCCAAGCATCACGGCGGTGATCACGCCCGAGCGGGCTGCCGGCAAGGTCACCATCCAGGTGGTTTGCCAGGGGGTCGCGCCCATGCCCAGAGAGGCTTCGCGGTACGATTGCGGCACCGCGTTCAGCGCATCTTCAGAAATAGAGACGATGGTTGGCACCGCAGCGTACCCGAGCAGGATGGCGCCCGTAAGCGCGTTCAGACCGGTCGGCAGGTTGAAGGTTTCACGCAGGAAGGGCGAGAGGATCAGGATGCCGGTGAAGCCGAGCACGACCGACGGGATGCCAGCCAGCAATTCCACCAGCGACTTGAGCAAACTGCGCGCCCACAACGGCGCGATCTCTGAAATATAGACCGCTGTCAGGATGCCCAGCGGCATGGCGATCAGGGACGCGCCAATGGTCACCACGATCGAGCCGAGGAACAACGGTGTGATGCCGTACATCTCTTCAATTGGGTACCAGCGCGTGCCAAACAGGTTGCCAAAACTGACGTGCGCCAGCGCCGGCAAGCCTTCCTTGAGCAGGAATAAAAGGATCATCGAAACGAACAGGACGCTCAGGTAACCCGCCAGGCGGATGAGATGGGTAATCACACGTTCGGAGAAGGGCAGGCGCTCAAATTTCATGGCGTGGCGAGGATGGGCACAAACCCCAGCTCCTTTACGATTTCCTGCGCTTCAGGTCCATGGATCCAGTCGAGATACTCCTTCACCACACCTTGCGGCTGACCGCGCGTGTAGATATACAACTGTCTGGCGATCGGGTAGCTGCCGTCATTAACGGTCGCGAGGGTTGGCAGGACATAGGGAGCGCCGCTTTCAGGCGCGACCGCAATAATTTTTACTTCATCAGTAATGTACCCCAGCCCGTCATAGCCAATAGCGTTGGGGTTCTCCCGCACTTCGGCGATAATGCCTTCGGAGGATGGCAGCAGCAAAGTCTCGGCGGCGAAAATATCCTTGTTGTCCTTCTGACCGAGACGGATCACTTCTTCCAGGAAATAGACATGCGTACCCGAATTGGTCTCACGGGAAAGCCCGACAATCGGACGATCCTCTCCGCCAACCTCGAGCCAGTTGGTGATGCGGCCGGTATATATATCAGCGATCTGCTGCATGGTCAGTTCATTGACGGGATTGCTGCGGTTGACGATCACGCCAATGGCGTCTTTGGCAATAACAAATTCGACCGGCTCGACGCCGTTCGCCTGGGCTGCCTTGATCTCCTCGCTCTTGATGGGCCGGGAAGCATTCGCCAGATCAACAGTATTGTTGATTAATGCCGCGATACCCGTGCCGGTACCGCCGCCCGTAACGGAGATACTCACCTCAGGATGCAGCGACTGATATTTTTCAGCCCAGCCCAAAGCCAGGTTGACGATCGTGTCCGATCCCTTGTTTTCAATAGCCTGACTGGCGGGCGCGCTGCCATCAGCGCTGTTCTTCGACGGGCTGCATGACACAATCAGCAGACAGCAGATTGCGATGAGGGCTACAGTAAAACTTCGGGGCATTGTTTAATTATAACAACTGGCGGGCAGTTTGATAAAAGCCACTCTAATGGCTTTTATGCCTGATCAGGCGGACTCCTGCTCGACAGATGCTGTCCGCGTGATGTCGTCGTAAGTCACACACTCGACCACAGCCGGATCAGTCAGATCATCATAGAAGCATAAGCGGTTTCGGCCATTGTGCTTCGCGAAGTACAGCCCGTTGTCAGCCCGGTTGATCAGCGCGTCAAGGTCGTCATCAGCGCCAGCGGCAAAGGTCGAGACGCCCAGGCTGAGCTTGATATGCAATAAGCCGGCGCTGGTAACAAACTGCGTGTCATGGACAATTCTCAGAATTCTGCCGGCAGTGTGGATGGCTTCATCTTTGGCGGTGAAAGGCAGCAAAATCATGAATTCTTCACCGCCGAAGCGGCTGAAGGTATCAACGATGCGGATGCTTTTCGAAATCTCCTGGGTGACGGCAACCAGAATCTCATCACCCACCTTGTGACCATAAGTGTCATTGACCTGCTTGAAGTGGTCGATGTCGAGCATTAACAGCGAGAGTTGCAACATATGGCGGTTAGCCTGCGCCACCGCCAGCTCTCCCTGCTGCAGGAAATAACGCCGGTTGGAGAGGTTGGTCAGCGGATCCGAAATGGCAAGGATCTCGAGGTCCTTACGCAGCTTCGCCATTTCAGTAATGTCGCGCAGCGTAATCAGCGTGCCGATATTTTCTGTGCCGGCAGATAAGAGGTTCTCGCGCGAGACTTCAATGGTGCGGGAATCATCTCGGACCAGCTCAATTTCGTATGAGCGATCGTTTTCCAGATGGGATTCCCAGTTGACCAGCTCGGGGATGAAGACATCGAGCGGCTGGCCAATAAAATTTTCTTCCGTACGCAGCAGACTGCTGACCGGTCGGTTGTAATCGACAACCAAACCCCTGCGGTTGAGAACGATGAAACCTTCATTCATATGGTCAAAGACGACTTCACGTGCTATCGGCACCAGATCAACCACATTGGTACGCAAGGTTGTGAAAACGAAGATGGCGCTGCCCAGAACCATGGTGATGGCGGTGAAATCCTGTCTCAAGCCAGGGATCAGCTTAAAGGAGTAGGCGATGTTGCCCAGCGCGGCAATGGTCAGCCCGGCGAAGACGACCAGCAAATGCTTGCCGTATAACTTGCCGCTCGCCAGATATTTCGAACTGACGATGGAATACGCCAGAACCATCAAGGCGTAGTTATAGGCATACACCCACCAGAACAGGCGCCCGAAGCGCGGCTGCATGAACGTTCCGACCGAGACATCAGTAAAGGAAACGGAAGACCAGATCAGATAGCTGGTGGGCTGATAGGCCACCAGGAAAAGGGAAATTGCGGGAATGATGTAAAACATAGCGAAATATTTTCGCACCCAGTCGTATTGCGCCTGGTTGTACCTTTGAGCCGTGAAGAGCACCAGCGGCGTAAAACTGCCATGCAGACCATAGGTGATGATTTGAAAGAGCCTGGTCGACCCGTGGTCGTCAGTGACCAGCGCCAGTAAGGATGAGACCAGCAGCAGCATCAGCCAGACAATGATCGATTTCAGCCCGATCAGCACCGGGCCCTGCCGGTGGGTTGCCAGTTTGAAGAGGGAAATGACGCAGATTACCAAACAGACTAGCGTCATGATGACAAAGAATAAATATTGGTCCAATTTGTTCTAATCCGTCAGGTCGATTATAGCCTCTCTAGTGTACAGAATATTCATTCGATGGATGAATTTTTACAACATTTTTGAGGTATTTTTACGAATAGCAACAGCTTTTTTGATTCTCGCGCATGGACAGGATTCTATCACAGATAGGTTATAGTTCTATGACTGATTATTAATACTATTCAAGTGTACCCTGAATCTTTACGCTGAATATTATTTCTCGTGCAGTTACTCACCCATGTGAATGACGTGTGTCACATGACAGAAATATCATATATCGTTATGATTCGAGTTAACAATGTAGCTTCATCAATGCACCACTCTGGACAGCTTCTGCATCCCGGGCGTCACCTCTCCAAGGCTGTTCAACAATCAAGACGCTTTATAAAACAGTACTTTTCCAACACAGCAACCGGGGATCCGGTTGTTTGTGTCTCAGACAGGCGGGGAAATGAGAGTTTGTAACCTCCTGACTGAAGTCCCTCAGTCTCCCAATTAAACGCACGGTCAACATACAACACAAGGAGGAAGAATGTCGTACAAAAGAGTTTCAATCTTATTGTCCCTGCTGATCGCGACCAGCATGGTCCTGGCAGCTTGCGCGCCTGCGGCCACGCCTGCTCCGGCAGCAACCGAGGCTCCAGCCGCTACTGAGGCTCCCGCTGCAACGGAAGCCCCTGCCGCGACCGAAGCGCCGGCAGCAACTGAAGCACCAGCAGCCACGGAAGCACCCGCTGCATCTGCGCCAAGCAGGATCGTCTATGGCGAAACTGATTCCTATTACACCTTCGACGTATTCCAGTCATCATCACAATACGTTCAGGTCTATATGGTTTATGATCCGCTGTTCATTCTCGACCCTGAGTTCAAGGAATACCACGGCGTTCTCGCGAAGGACTGGAAGATCAGTGATGACAATCTGACCATCACCATTAACCTGCGCGAAGATGCCATGTTCACCGATGGTACCCCTGTCAACGCTGATGCCATCAAATATGACCTCGACGTTTACCGCGATCCAGCTACCGCGTCATCGTTTGGCGGCTGGATGGTCGATGTCGTCGATGATGTCATCAAGGTGGATGATTACACACTCGACATCAAACTCAAGACGCCGTACGCGCCATTCTTCTACTGGATGTCGCAGATGATGTTCCCCTCTGCGGAAGCCTACAAGAAGCTGGGTGCCGACAAATTCGCGCTTGAGCCAGTTGGCTCCGGGCAGTTCATCGTCAAGGAAATCATCCCCGACGTGTCTGTGCTGTACACCAGGAACCCTGACTTCAAGTGGTACCCTGATTTCATCAAGAACACCGGTCCCTCACAGATCGATGAATTCATGGCTAAGTTCAAACTCTCCGGTGAAGTGATTTATGCCCAGCTCGAGACCGGTGAGGTTGATGTGGCAGCCGTTCCTTCCCAGATGGTTGAGAAGGCCAAAGCCAATCCCAATCTGCAGCTCTTCCAAACTATCCAGAGCGGTATCCGTTATCTGGGTTTCAATACCAGCAAAGCCCCTTATGATGATCCCAAGCTGCGCAAAGCCTTGTCTTACGCCATCGACCGCGACGAGCTGATCGCCGTGGGTTATGAAGGCGAAGCCATGCCCGTCTGGACACCGCTCTCACCCTCCGTGTTCGGCTGGAGCGAGGAATATGATGCCCAGGTATCACAAGAAGAACCCTTCGATACCGAAATGGCGCTGAAGGCGCTCGATGACGCCGGCTACAAGGATGTCAATGGTGATGGTGTGCGTGAGGACAAAGCAGGTCAGCCGATGCTGCTCAAGCTGCAATTCTCCGAGAACACAGTCAACAAACTGATCAGCGAAACGCTGCAGTCACAGCTCATGGATGTTGGCTTAAACGTTGAGCTGGAATCCATGGACAGCCAGACTGTGATGGACAAGACCAAAGAGAAGACCCATGACATGATCTTCTGGAACTACGGTCTCTCCGACTGCACTATCTTCGGATACCTGTTCAAGTCCAATCGTATCGGCGCTTCGAACCGTGTGGCTTATAACAGCCCCGAGATCGACAACCTGATTGACATCATGGAATCCACCATGGATCCTGAGATGCGCAAGGAAAAGGCTATCGATGTCATGAAGCACGTGACCGAATACCACCCGTTGATTCCGCTGTTGGCCGAGAAACGCTATTATGCTTTCCGCAAGGATAAGTTCGAAGGCGTGATCTTCGACAAGTCCGGCACGCCCTTCTTCGGCGATGCTGTACCAGTCAAATAGATTTCGTTTCGTTGAGGTGACACCTGGCTGCCAGTGGCAGCCAGGTGTTTTTTTATTTTATTGCCTCCCATGAGAGATGGGAATCTGCTCAGTAGCGGTTAGTTCGTGAGCCGTTATGGTTTTGTCCCCCATGAGAGGGGGGAAAGCCGGCCAGCGTGGCCAACGCGAGCCGGCAGGGGGGTTTAACAGTCCGCAAAACCGAACCCTCCCGGCCTTCGGCCACCCTCCCTGAATACCCGCGAAATACGCGGGTACCTTCGGCATGGAGGGCATTGACCTCTGGTCTTCGACAAGCCTATCATCGCAAGTGACTTTGGCTCCCATGAGAGGGGAGCTGCCGGCGAGCGCTCTTTCGAGCCGGCTGAGGGGTTATGCCAGCGTATTCACAGTTCTTATTAACAGGCCCCAAAGCTGAATACCCGCTAAATACGCGGGTACCTTCGGCATGGAGGGCATAAAGCATAAGCCGGCAAGCGCATTTCGCGAGCTTGCAGGGAATTACCAGAATGTGCTGCCCGGCTTGACTTCTTTCACCGGATGCATTTCGATATACCCGCGCCAGCCCAGCGGCGCGAGCTGCATCCGCGGCGCGAGTTCAGGCGCGTACTGATACCCATAGATCTCAGGATTAAACAAGCCGATATGGCGCATGCATTCGCCGACCGCCTGATCAAAGACCGCGTCATCATACGGTTCGCCCTGGAACACCAGCATCTTGCAGGGAGGCAAATCGATGACATCATAACCTGCCGGCACGTCGCAGTTGAAATCAACCGGCACCTCAACGCCATGGGCATAAACGCCCGTCCCCTCCGGCCGCAGGTTCTCAGGCAGCCACAGTCCGACCGGCTCATACAAGGCTTCCTTGATTTCACTGATCACGTCCCACACCGCCGAGCTGTCATGTTCTCCGCAGCCGACCTCCTCAACATAAGCCAAGTAATCACCGGCTGCCTTGCTGCGTTTCAGGATCAGTTTCCTCGCTGGCCGTTCGACGATCTGTGTGAATATGACCGAGATGTGAGACATGTTTTACCCTCCATGGTGCCTGGTGAATCAGAGAAGTGCATTTATCCCTTTGTCTTGACGTATTCCTGCCGGCGGAAACGAAACGCGGACCAGTTCTCGTCAATCGATATCATGCGTACCGGCAGAAAGCCGACTGGCTCGAACAGCGGCCAGATTGAATCACGGTTGAAATCACAGGTATATTTCTTCGATGTCCCCTTGGGATAAACCAGCCACAGTACCGCGTCACCCCTGGCGGCTTCGGCCAGTTTTGGCAGCAGTGCCTCCACGTCAGCCTTTCGGGTCTGGAAGGTCAGCAGAAAATCAACCGGCTTGCCCGCTTTAAGCTGACGGCGGATCTCCAGCCCGCTCAGCGCGGTCAGTTCCGGCTCAAACTCTGGCGGGGCGTTCAGAATTACCAGTTCCTTCTGGTCTTTCAGGTTCAATTTCTTAAAAAGCTCGGTGGTCATCCAGTTTCTCTCCGTTTTTCACATATGATAGCTATTCTTTTCAAAAATGCAACAAACTGACGAGTATTAACAATTTATCAGAGTTTTTCCCCCTTTATTGACGTGTCATTAGGCGGGTGTTATCATTAACGCCGGACGATTAGCACTCTACCCTTGAGAGTGCTAAAAGGTGAAAATGACCGAACTGACCGAGAGACAAAAGCTGCTGCTGACCCTGATCATCCACGAATTTACCCGTGAGGCGACGCCCATCGGGTCAAAATCTCTGGTTGATATATACAATCTCGAGCTCAGCTCGGCGACGGTGCGCAATGAACTCAGCGCGCTGACCGAAATGGGCTACCTACGCCAGCCGCACACCTCCGCCGGCCGCATTCCAACTGAAAGCGGTTACCGCTTTTTCGTCGGCAACCTGCTGCAAAAGACCGACCTGCCCACCGCAACCCAGAAGACGATCAGCCATCAGTTCTATCAGATGAAGCAGGACGTTGAGCAATGGATGCGCCTGGCAGTCTCGCTGCTCGCCAAACACTCGCAAGCCACCTCGCTGATCACCGCGCCGCAAGCCGAGAAGACGCTCTTCAAACACGTCGAGCTGATCTCGACCCATGGCCGGCAACTGCTGATGGTGCTGGTGCTGATGGGCGGCGACATCCGCCAGCGCATGATCACGCTCTCCGAGCCGGTCACGCAGGAAGCGCTCTCGCAGGCGGCAGAAACTGCCACGCAGGCGATGGCAGGTAGCGGCAGCGATACGGCGCTCGCGCTGCAACAGGGCGCGACCGGTTTGCTGCAGGACCTCTACGGCTGGATCAGCGAAGAGATGAGTTTCTCGCAGGCACGCCGCTCAGGTGAGCTTTACCTGGACGGTCTGAGCAACGTCTTCACCGAGCCCGAATTTACGCCGGAGGAAGCCCGCGGCGCGCTGCGTATCCTGGAGGAACGCTCCACCCTGCAGTTGCTGCTGGCGGAACTGCTGCAGCCCAACACGGTCAATACCGTGCAGGTGCTGATCGGCGGCGAAGGCAACCTGGACGAATTGCGCCAGTGCTCGATCGTGCTCTCGCGTTACGGCGTCCCCGGTCTGGCAACAGGCACGCTTGGCGTGCTTGGCCCGATGCGCATGGAATATGGCAAGACAATTTCTACGGTCCGCTACGTCTCGGAATTGCTGAGCGAACTCGTGACCGAATCACTGACTTACGATAACTAACATCTCCGCAGGAGAGGATGGGATGATGGCAGAAGACAAAAAGAAGCATGCACACAAACATCAGGATGAACCTGAAATCGAAGAAACCGCGGGGCTTGAGACGGATCAGGATCCTGTCAAGCTGCAGGAAGTGATCACCATCCTGGTTGGTGAACTGGACGAGGCGAACAAGAAGGCTGATGAGACACTCGAGTCACTGCAGCGCAGCCAGGCTGATTTTGCGAACTACAAAAAGCAACAAGCCCGCTTTGAGGAACAGCGTGAGCTGGGTATGCGCGTCGATATCCTGAAGAAGTATCTCAGCATTCAGGATGACATGGAGCTGGCGCTCAGGAATCGCCCGACCGAAGGTGTTGATGGCGCCTGGGCTGAAGGCGTGGCGCTGATCGCCCGCAAGCTGAAGAATCTGCTTGACGGCGAGAATTTGATTCCGGTGGCGAACCCGGGCGACGCCTTTGACCCCAATGTTCATGAAGCGATCACATTCGAGCCGAGCGATAAATTCGGCAGCCACGAAATTATTGAAGTCATTCAACAAGGTTACAAACTTGGCGACCGGGTCGTCCGACCGGCCATGGTCCGCGTAGCTCAATAGGAGGAAGGTTTACATGGGAAAAATCATTGGTATTGATCTTGGCACGACAAATTCGGTAGTAGCAGTCATGAGCGGCGGTGAGCCGGTCGTCATCCCTTCGGCTGAAGGTGAGCGGCTGGTGCCATCGGTGGTCGCGGTCAACAAGAATCACGAGCGGCTGATCGGCCGCGTCGCCCGCAACCAGGCGATCATCAACTCCGAGAATACAATTTTCTCGATCAAGCGCTTCATGGGCCGCAAGTATGATGACGCGGAAGTGAAACGCACGGTTGACCGCGTGCCCTACACGGTCACCAAGGCGTCCAACGGTGACGTTCGCGTCATGCTGGACGGCAAGGAATATTCGCCGCCGGAAATCTCCGCCATGATCCTCTCCAAACTCAAGGCGGATGCCGAAGCCTATCTCGGCGAAGCTGTGACGCAGGCTGTCATTACGGTGCCGGCCTATTTCAACGACGCACAGCGCAATGCCACCAAAGACGCCGGCAAGATCGCCGGTCTCGAGGTGCTGCGTATCATCAATGAACCTACTGCCTCTTCGCTGGCATACGGCCTCGACAAGAAGGCTAACGAGATCATCGCGGTCTATGACCTGGGCGGCGGCACCTTTGATATCTCCATCCTGGAAGTCGGTGACGGCGTGTTCCAGGTGCGTTCAACCTCCGGCGATACCTTCCTCGGCGGTGATGACTTTGACCTGCGTGTCATGGATCATCTGATTGCTGAATTCAAGAAGGATACCGGCATCGACCTGCGCCAGGACAAGCAATCCCTGCAGCGCCTGCGCGAAGCCTCCGAGAAAGCCAAGATCGAGCTCTCAACCACCATGCAGACCGAAATCAACCTGCCCTACATCACGGCAGATGCCAGCGGTCCCAAGCATATGGTGATGACCCTGACACGCGCCAAACTCGAGCAGTTGACCGAGGACCTGATCAAGCGCTCACTCGAACCCGTGCGCCGCGCCCTGAATGATGCCAGCCTCAAAGCTTCTGATATTAATGAAGTGGTGCTTGTCGGCGGCATGACCCGTATGCCCGCCGTGCAGGAAGCCGTCCGCAAGGAATTCGGCAAGGACCCGCACAAGGGCGTCAACCCGGATGAGGTCGTTGCTATCGGCGCGGCGATCCAGGCCGGTGTGCTGGGCGGCGAGGTCAAGGACATTCTGCTGCTCGACGTCACCCCGCTGACCCTGTCAGTCGAGACGCTGGGCGGCGTCGCCACTCCGCTGATCGAACGCAACACCACCATCCCCACCCGCAAAAGTCAGGTTTTTTCAACCGCGGGTGATAATCAGACCCAGGTGCAGATCCATGTCCTGCAGGGCGAGCGCCCGATGGCATCGGACAACAAATCGCTCGGTCAGTTCAACCTGGACGGTATTCCCCCCGCGCCGCGCGGCCTGCCCCAGATTGAAGTTACCTTCGATATCGACGCCAACGGCATCCTCAAGGTGACCGCCTTGGATAAAGCCACCAATCGCAGCCAGCACATCACCATCACCGCCTCTTCCGGTCTGAGCGAGAGCGAGATCGAAAAGATGCGCCGTGACGCCGAGAGCAACAAGGAAGCCGACGAGCGCCGCAAGGAAATGATCGAAGCCCGCAACCACGCAGATAACGCTGTCTACACTGCCGAGAAGTCGCTGCGCGACTTTGGCGACAAGGTGCCGGCAGAAGTGAAGTCGAAGATCGAGGACAAGGTCAAGGCCGTGCGCGATATCATGAACACCGAAGACCTGGCCGGCATCAAGAAGGCTACCGACGAACTGGGTCAGGAGATTCAGCAGCTCGGCGCCAGCATGTACCAGCAGCCTGACGCGCAAACGCCACCGGCTGAGGGCCAACCCGGCACGGAGCCCCCGCACAGCAATGACGGCGACGACGTGGTTGAAGGTGAATTCAAGAGCGCCGATGGATAGACTGGAAATTGCGATAAAATGAACTGCTTGCTCAAGCATAGAGGGTCAGCGAGGCTCTCTATGCTTGTTGTCTGAACCCACCGAACTTGGTGAACGCGTCTATGGCAAATAAAGATTATTACGCAACCCTGGGAGTTCCCCGCACCGCCTCAGCAGATGAGCTGAAGGCTGCTTTCAGACGTCTGGCGCGCGAGTACCATCCGGACGTCAACAAATCTCAGGATGCTGAAGAAAAGTTCAAAGCGATCAACGAGGCCTACGCGGTGCTCTCTGATCCTGAGAAGCGCAGCGTGTATGACCGTTACGGCTCGGAAGGGCTGAACGGCATGGGCGGCATGCCCGATTTCACCACCGTTGATTTCTCAGACATCTTTGAGGAATTGTTCGGCTTCGGCATGGGCGGCAGGAAGCGCGGCAACACGCGCAACACGCCCCGCCGCGGCGCGGACCTGACCTACCCTGTCACACTGACCTTTGAGGAAGCCGTCTTTGGCGCTGAGAAGGATGTGGAGATCACCCGCGACGAGGTGTGTGAAACATGCACCGGCAGCGGCGCCGAGCCCGGCACAACGGTCGAGCGCTGCCGCGAATGTAACGGCAGCGGTGAGGTGCGCACTGTCCGCCAGACCTTCCTGGGCTCGATGGTTCAGGTAACCACCTGTCCCATCTGCCGCGGCAGCGGTGAGGTAATCGTCACGCCCTGTCACACCTGCCGGGGCAACGGTCTGGTGCGCAAGACGCTCAAGAAGACCGTCAACATCCCTGCCGGCGTCGACAACGGCAACCAGATCCGCATCGCCGGTGAAGGTCAGCCGGGTGTCAACGGCGGACCGCACGGCAATCTGTACCTGGGCATCCAGGTCAGGGAGCATAAGTTCTTCCGGCGTAAGGAAGACAATATTCTGCTCAACCTCAACATCAACATCGCGCAGGCGGCGCTTGGCACTGAAGTGGAAGTGCCGACGATCGACGGCCCTGACAAACTGCGCATCCCTGCCGGCACACAGCCCGGCAAGACCTTCGTCATGAAGGGCAAAGGTGTACCACATGTGCGCGGCAGCGGTCGCGGCGACCAGATGGTGGCGGTCAATGTTGAAACGCCAACCGTCCTGAACGACGAGCAGCGTGACCTGCTGGAAAAACTGGCGCAAACATTGGGGACCGAAGTGGTGCCCCAGGAGAAAGGTTTCTTTGAACGATTACGCGACGCCTTCATCGACTGAACCCCCTGACCGCTGGCTCGAAGTCTCCATTGAACTGGATTCCGAAATGACTGAAGCCGTGGCAGAAGTGATGTCACGCTTCATCAGTGACGGCGTGGTAGTCGAGAGCGGTGTCAGCTACGACGACGCCGAAGAGGTCGGCAGCAGTGTGCCGCCCTATCGCGTCTATGGCTATCTGCCGGTCAATGATCAGCTTGAAGATACCAAGCAGCGCCTGAGCGAAGCGCTCTGGCATCTCGGCTTCATCCAGCCTTTGCCGGAACCGAGCTACCGTTTCATTGAAGCGCAAAATTGGATGGACGCCTGGAAGAAGTATTACAAGCCCATCACCCTCGGTGAGCGGCTGGTGATCCTGCCGGCATGGGTGGAGGAAGTGCCCGCCGGACGCGTGCCCGTTCGCATCGACCCCTCGATGGCGTTCGGCACCGGCGCGCACCCCACCACGCAATTATGCCTGGCGGCCATTGACAAGCTGGCGCCAGCCGGTCAGCGCGTGCTGGACATCGGCTGCGGTTCGGGCATCCTGGCAGTGGCGGCGCTCAAGCTGGGCGCCAGCGCGGCTATCGGGGTCGATACCGATCCGGAATCGATCAAGGCTTCACATGATAACGCCGCGCTGAACGGCATCAGGGGCAATTTCGATGTCTATCAGGGCTCGGTCGCCGAAGTGCTTTCCGGTCAATACGCTTTCAGCAGCGCGCCGCTGGTGGTCGCCAATATTCTGGCGCCCATCATCCTGCGGCTGCTGGCACAGGGTATGGCGGACCTGGTGGAGCCCAGCGGTTTCCTCGTGCTCTCGGGCATCCTCGACCGTCAGGCGGTCGAGGTCGAGCGGGATGTCTCGGCGCGCGGTTTCACGCTGGTTGAGAAGACGACCATCGCCGACTGGGTGGCATTCACCTTCCAGAAAAACTAGGCGCCAGCCTGCCATCTAAAGGCCAATAACCGCGTGGGACATCAGACGGCGTGCTGCTGCCCTCCCGACTTTCCGCATCTGCTTTCCTTCCTGTATAGCAAATCACTATAATTAACCCATACCAATCAGGAGGACATCCGATGAGCATCGACATTGATGGCATCGCCGGGCAGCTCTATCAGGCTGAACGCGGCAGATACGAAATTGAGAAAATCAGCAGCGCCAATCCGGAGATGCGGCTGGAAGATGCCTATGGCATTCAGAAAAAGCTGATGGAAATGCGGTTCGCCGATGGGGAGAGACTGGTAGGCATGAAAATCGGCCTGACCAGCAAAGCCATGCAAAAAATGATTGGCATTGACTCGCCCGATTACGGGCATCTGACCGACGCGATGATTCTGCTCGAGGGTCAGCCCTGCAAAATGGACGAGATGATCCAGCCCAAGGTGGAAGGCGAGCTGGCGTTCTTCCTGAAGAAGAAGCTCAAGGGTCCCGGCGTGACCCTCGCGCATGTTTATGACGCGGTGAAGTACGTCGCGCCGTCAATCGAGATTGTGGATTCCCGCATCAGGAACTGGAACATCGGCTTCTTCGATACCATTTCGGATAACGCGTCCTGCGGCAAGCTGGTCATCGGCAGCCAGATCCTGCCGATCACGGCGGTCGATATGCGACTGACCGGGATGACGATGGAAAAGAATGGCGAGCTGGTCAGCAGCGGCACAACCGCCGAGGTGTGGGGCAATCCGGCCGCGGCAGTTGCCTGGCTGGCGAATGAACTCTCAAGATTTGATATCGAATTCCCCGCCGGCAGCATCGTGCTTTCCGGCGCGGTCACAGCCGCTTTGCCGGCACAAGCCGGAGACAATTTTGTTATTTCTTTCCAGGGTATGGGCTGCGTCAGCGTGAAGTTTGTTTAGCCCGTTCGATTTACCACGCGCGTAAAAGACTGGCTATTGCCACCCGTAAAAAAAACAGCCAGAGCATCTGCTCTGGCTGTTTTGTGGTTAATGCAGCCGGGGGTCCAGCGCGTCGCGCAAACCGTCACCCAGCAGGTTGAAGCCCAGCACGGTGATCATGATGGCGACGCCGGGGAAGAAGACCAGATGCGGCGCGGTGAAGATGCTGTTGCGCTCCTCGCCCAGCATCAGGCCCCATTCAGGTGTCGGCGGTTCGGCGCCCAGACCGAGGAAGGAGAGCGCCGCGGCGTCAAGGATAGCGGTGGCGATGCCCAGCGTACCGCGCACAATCAGCGGCGTCAGCGCGTTGGGCAGGATGCGGCTGAAGAGGATGCCCATGGAGGAGGCACCCAGCGCTCGCGATGCGGAGACATAGTCCAGCTCCTTGATGGTCAGAATGCTGCCGCGCACCAGCCTGGCATAGGATGGAATCGAGACGATACCGATCGCCAGCAACGCGTTGATCAACCCGGTGCCGAGTACGGAGACGATGGCAATTGCCAGCAGCAGGCTGGGGAATGCCATCAGCACATCCAGCGAGCGCATGATCAGGTTGTCCAGCCAGCCGCCGAAGAAGCCGGCAATGGAGCCAAGGAAAACACCGGTGATGATGGCAAACGTGATGGTGGCAATACCAATCTGCAACGAGAGGCGTGAGCCAAAGATGACACGTGAGAACAAGTCGCGGCTGTTGCCGTCAATGCCGAAGATGTGCTGCGGTTGGTCAGATGGGCAGCCCAGCAGATGAATGCAGGGCGGCGAGCGGCGTTTGGCTTCCTTGAGGATCTTGTCGTAGGGGTAAGGCGCGATCACCTGCGCGAAAAAGGCGATGAACAACAGAAAGCCCAGCAGCACCATGCCGATCTGAGCGGAACGATGACGCACCAAGCGCCGCATCGCTTCCACCATGGGAGCGCGGCGTTCTTTGATTGGTTCACTGTGGAGGGTAACTACTTCACTCATGGCGGCTCCGTCACTCCAACCTGATGCGCGGATCGAGGTACGCGTAGGATAGGTCAACCAGCAGGTTGACAAAGATGTAGATCAGCGCCACCATGATGGTGAAACCCTGTACCAGCGGATAGTCACGCGAGAGGATAGCGGCAACCAGCGCGGTGCCGACACCCGGCAGCGCGAAAACTGTTTCGGTCAGGACAGCGCCGGAGAGCAAACCGCCGACTTCCAGACCGATGATGGTCACGATCGGGATCCAGGCGTTGCGCATGGCATGTTTCTGAATGACAAGTTTATCGACCAGACCTTTGGCGCGCGCCGTGCGGATGTAATCCTGTCCGAGCACTTCCAGCAAACTGGAGCGGGTCATGCGGGCGGTGATGCACAGCGGAATGGTACCCACTGCCAGACACGGCAGAATGAGATGCCATAACGCGTCCTTGAGGACTTTGAAGTTGCCCGTCGCCAGTGCGTTGAAGAGGAAGCTGTTGGAGAGCAGCGCGATAAAGAAACGCGGAAAGCCGGTCAGATCGTTCAGGTTCCAGACCTCAAAGAGTGACTTCACGCTCAGGCCCGCGGTCAGGCGTCCGGACGGGGGGATGAAGAACGGTGTGCCTTTGAGCAGTAACGCGAAGACATAAGCCAGCATCAGACCCAGCCAGAAGACAGGCATCGAAACACCAATGTTGGCAATCAGCATGGTGATGACATCTGCCAGGGTATTGCGGTTGAGCGCCGCGACAATGCCCAGCAGGAGCCCTACAATTGTCGCGAACGTCATGGCGCCGATGGTGATCTCGATCGTCATGGGCAGACGTTCCGAGACGATATCCAGCACGGGTCTGCCAAATCGAATGGATGTGCCAAAATCACCGGTGCTGATGTTTTTCACATAGCGGATGAATTGCACCACCAGGTTATCATTTAACCCAAATCTCTCCTTGAAAGCCTCGCATTTTTCTGGCGTGGCTTTCTCGCCCAGCATGGCAATGCAGGGATCACCCGGGATCAACCGGACGATCATGAACGTCACCAGCAGCATGCCCAGCAGCACTGGAAGCAGGAGAATCAACCTTCGCGTTATGAACTGAATCATCTATTACCCTCAGTCATGCGGCGGCAGGTGTGTCAGGAAATCTCTGGCACACCTGCGCCATAAATTCGTAAAACTTAATCAGAATTCATAAAATTGACAAACGCGGCGACGAAGTACTCAAAACCACCGGTGCGGCCGACATGGAGGGGATTCTTCGCGTCCCACATAGCGCTGAAGAAGGTCACCACATCATTGGCATCGAAGGCAGCGCCGTTGTGGTATTTCACACCAGGGCGCAGGTGGAAGACATATTCGGTCGCGTCTGCGTTCACGTCCCAGCTCTCAGCCAATTCGGGGTTGATACCCTCGAGGGTGGGGCTGGTGAGCGTGTTGAACATCTGGTCAGACATGCCGAGCGACTCGCCGTCAGTCTCATCCCAGGCAAACAGCGCGCCGGGTTCGGCGTTCTGCATGAAGACGAACTGACCGCTGCTGTTGCCGATCAGGTTGAAATCGATCAACCCGAATGGGCTGGCGTAAGCGTCAACCACGTCCGATTTGAAGCCCATTGCTGAACCGCCATAGGCAATCGGAATGGAGGGGGCAGTGTCCATATATAACTGGTTGACCTGGTCGTAGATCTTCTGCCGTTCGACAGGATCGCCCAGTTGGGCAGCCTGATGCTGCAGCTCGACCATCTTGGGATCAACCTTGCCGTAGTCTTTGGTGACCAGGTCAAAGTGTGAGTCGAACCAGTTGGTAGCGTCAGCGAAGTCACCGGTCCAGCCGAGCATGAACATGCCCAGATTGCCGGTATCAACGGCATCCAGGAACGCGGTCGATTCCATCTGATTGATCTTGGCTTTGATGCCTACTTCAGCCAGTTGGGACTGAATTTCCTGGGCGACTTTGTCTGCCAGAGGCAGGTAGCCGCGGACGACGTTGCGGAAGTACAGGTCGGTCTCGAAGCCATCGGGGTAGCCGGCTTCTGCCAGCAACGCCTTTGCCTTTGCCACGTCATAGTAATATCCCTTGAAGCCCTTTGTATAGCCGGGGATAACTACATCAGGCACAAACTGTTCGGCGACTGACGATCCTTCGGGATAATAATTGTCGACGATGCGCTGCTTGTCGAGCGCGTAACCAATCGCCTGGCGAACCTTGACATTGTCAAAAGGTTTGACGAAGTTGCTCATGCCCAGATAAAAAATATTGAAGGCAGGGCGATCGACGACCTGAATATTGGGGTCATCTTTCACTGATTCAATATCTTCGGGCGAAAGATTGTCAATGCCATCAACGGTGCCGGCCTGCAGTTCGAGCAGGCGCTGCGCTGATTGGTCGGACCAACGGATGATCAGGTTTTCGATCCTTGCCTTCTCACCCCAGTAGTCGGGGTTGGCGACGAATGTGACGTGATCGCCCTTGACCCACTCGACAAACTTGTAGGGACCGGTACCATTCAGGCTCTCATTCATTTTAATTGTGTCACCACCGGCGGCAATCAGGTCGGCGCTGTCGGGGATGTCGAAGGCTGCCAGACTCAACTTGGCGGGCAGCGCGGGGTCGGGCACGCACATGGTGAACTTAACAGTGAGTTCATCCACAGCCTCTAGCGCTTTCAATGTGCCGCCGTACTCGCAATCCGGGGCCTCAACCTTCATACCAACGAACTCTGCCGCGGGCGCTTCAGTGGCGGCGGGGGCTTCGGTGGCAGCAGGTGCTTCAGTAGCCGCTGGCGCTTCGGTCGCGGCTGGCGCTTCCGTAGCAGCGGGTGCTTCTGTGGCTGGTGCTTGCGTTGCCGGTGCCGGCGCAGGCTGGCACGCTGAAAGCGCGAAGCTCAGAAGCATTACGACGGTTAACAGGACGAACCACTTGCTTCTTTTCATGCTAGCTCCTTTTATTCACTTCTTTACAGGTTGTGGGAACACGACAGGTAATAATTATTAGACAATATATACATTCTGTCAATGGAAACTGGTTATTTTTCGAAGAAATCCGCATTCTCACTAACCTGTTAACTTCTCTTTCTTAGCATGGACAACGTGGCTCAGGGCAAAAAGGGCTTGAGCGCCAAGCCCTTTTTGCCATTGATAAAACCTTATTCGGCGTTCAGGAACGTGCCGAACAGCGCGTTGAAATATTCGAAGTTACCAGTACGCCCGACATGATTCGGATTACTGGCATCCCACATCGACATGAAGAAGTTGACGACATCATTCGCGTCAAAATCAGCGCCATTGTGATACTTCACACCCTCGCGCAGTTTGAAGACAAATTCAGTCGCATCTGCATTGGCTTCCCAGCTTTCAGCCAGCTCGGGATTGACACCATCTGGGGTGGCTTCGGTCAGCGTGTTGTACATCTGGCGCGCCATGCCGAAGGACTCATCGTCGTTCTCGTCCCAGGAGAAAATGGATGCCGGCTCAGCGTTTTGCATGAAGACAAACTGATCCGTGCCGTTGCTCATGACATAAAACTCAGAGGTGCCGAACGGGCTGGCGTAAGCGCCTTCAACCGTCGATTTGTAACCCATGGCAGAACCGCCATGCGCCACCACCGCGAACGGCAGCGTCTCATGGACCAACTGGTTGACCTCGTCATAATATTTCTGACGTTCCACCGGATCGGCGGTCTGGCCGGCTTTCATTTGCGCTTCGACGATCCGGGGATCAATGGCGCCGAAGTCTGGCTGCTGCAGGTCAAAGTTGGAATCGAACCAGTTGGTCGCGTCAGCATAGTCACCGACCCAGCCCAGCAGGTACAACCCCACCTGACCAGCGTCAACCGCGTCGAGGAAGGTCGTCGATTCCATCTGATTGATCTTGGCAGTGATGCCCACTTCAGCCAACTGTGCCTGGACTTCCTGAGCGACTTTGTCCGCCAGCGGCAGGTAGGCGCGGACGACATTGCGGAATGCCAGCTCGGTCTCAAAGCCGTTCGGGAAACCGGCTTCAGCCAGCAGCGCCTTGGCGCCTTCGACGTCATATGGGTAGGTCTTGAAGTCTTTGGTATGACCGGGGTGGACGATATCGGGCGTGAACTGTTCGGCGACGGTTGACCCCTCAGGGAAGTAGTTGTCGACGATGCGCTGCCTGTCCAGTGCCATAGCAATCGCCTGGCGGACCTTGACATTGTCAAACGGCGGGATGGTGTTGTTGAAACCGACATACATGGTGCTGAATGCCGGGCGCTCGATGATCTTCACGTTCGGGTCGTTGGCGACGTCGAGGATATCCTCAGGGGAGAGGTTGTCAATGCCATCAACGGTGCCGGCCTTGAGCTCAAGCAACCGCTGTGCGGATTGCTCTGACCAGCGGATGACCAGGTTCTGGGTCTTGGCTTTCTCGCCCCAGTAGTTGGGGTTGGCTTCATAGACCACCTGTGAGCCTTTGGTCCATTCCTTGAACATGTAGGGACCGGTGCCATTCGGGGCTTCATTCATTTTTGCCGTGTCACCGCCGGCAGCATTCAGGTCGTCGCTGTCCGGAATGGCAAAGGCAGCCATGGTGAGTTTGGCTGGCAGTTGCGGGTTGGGCAGGCACATGGTGAACTTGACGGTGTGGGGGTCGACAGCCTCGATGGCTTTGAGCAGACCGCCATACTCACAATCAGGCGCTTCCTGCTTGAGCCCGACAAAATCACTGGCAGGCGCGGCTTCGGTGGCTGCTTCGGTCGGTGCTTCTGTCGCGGGTGCTTCAGTGGCGGCAGGGGCTTCAGTGGCGGGTGCTGCGGTTTCGGTCGCGGGTTGTTCAGTCGTCGCAGCGGGCGGTGCTTGCGTTGCCGCTGCCGGCTGACAGGCTGCCAGAGTTAAACTGAGCAGAACAGTCAGGGTCAACAAGATGTAACTAAGCTTGCTCTTCTTCATTTCTAAATTGCTCCTCTCTAAATAAAAAGGGCTTGGTACCCCAAGCCCTTTTGTTACCGTTTGGTGCTGATTACTCAGCGTTCAGGAAATTCCCGAACAGGGCTCCGAAATACTCAAAGCTTCCGGTTCGACCGACGTGATTTTTATCTTTAGCGTCCCACTGTGAGACGAAGGTAGCAACGACGTCATTGGCGTCCAGCGTGGCGCCATTATGGAATTTCACACCATCGCGCAGGGTGAAGACCCATTCGGTCGCGTCGGCGTTGGCTTCCCATTTCGCGGCAAGCGCGGGCGTCAGTTCAGCGGTGCCTGGCTTGAACATCACCAGCGGCTCATAGATTTGCGCGCAGGCGCGGTTGGTCTCGTCATCGGTTTCATCCGGGCAGACCACAACCGCGGGTTCGGCGCCCTGCATCCAGACCAGTTGGTCGGTGCCATTGCTCATGACAGCAAAGACTTCCTTGTTCACCGGGCTGGAGTGACCATCAACATTGGCTTTCCAGACTGTAGCGGAGGTACCGTGCGCCAGAGGAACTTCGGGCACGGTGTCCTTGATGATCTGGTTGGCCTTGTCGTAGTTTTCCTGACGTTTGGCATTATCCGAAGTCTGCGAAGCGGACAGGATAATATTCATCAGCTCTTCGTTGACAGGGCCGAAGCGCTTGTTGTTCGGGTTGCCGTAGTTATAGTTGAAGGTATCCGCGGGATCGGGGTAATCCATGTTGCCGCCCAGCAGGAAGAAGCCTTCCTTGCCGGCAGACACGGAATCAAGGAACGCGGTGGATTCCATCTGATTGATCTTGACATTGACACCGACTTCGGCCAATTGCGCCTGAATTTCCTGGGCGACTTTGCCGGGCAGCGGCAGGTAAGTGCGGACGACATCGCGGAAGGAGAGCGTCACATCCAGACCGCCAGCATAGCCAGCTTCAGCCAGGAGGGCTTTCGCGGCTTCGGGGTCATAGGTGTACCAGGGGATGTCTGGTGAGGGGCCAGGGGTGATGGAAGGGTTGAGGATACCTTCGGCAACAACGGTCCCCTTCGGATAGTAGTTTTCGACGATACGCGCGCGATCGACTGCCATGGCAATCGCCTGGCGGACTTTCAGGTTGTCAAACGGGGGGATGCTGGTATTGAAGCCAATGTAGCCCGTATTCAACCCGGCGCGCGGGATGAGCTTGAGATTGGCATCGCCTTCGATGACGGCGAAATCATCGGGCGTGGGGTTGTCGATACCATCCACCGTGCCGGACTGGATTTCCAGCAGGCGCTGTGAAGCTTCTGCAGACCAGCGGAAGATCAGACTCTTGGTTTTGGCAGCTTCGCCCCAATATTCGGGGTTGGCTTCGAAAGCAATATGATCGCCCTGGATCCATTCCTTGAGGACGTAAGGACCCGTGCCGTTGGGTTCAGCATTCATTTTCAGGCTGTCACCGCCATGGGCATCCAGATATTCTTTATCCTGGATGTAGAACGCGGGAATCGGCACTTTAGCGGCAAACGCAGCATCGGGCGCGCAGAGGGTGAATTTCACCGTCAGGGCGTCCACTGACTCGATGGACTTGAACTCGCCACCATAATCGCAACTGGGGGCTTCAACCTTCCACGGCTCGAACGCTGCTGCGGCTGGTGCTTCGGTCGCAGGAGCTTCGGTCGCGGCTGCCTCAGTCGCGGCGGGCGCTTCGGTTGGGGCTTCTGTCTTGGCTGCTTCAGTTGCCGCGGGGGCTTCGGTTGGGGGTACGACGGTCGCCGGTGCGGCCGGAGCGCACGCTGCCAGGACGATGCTCATCAACAACATCACACTTAGCATTGCGTACAGGACTTTCGATTTCATTTTTTCTCCTTATGAATTTGACCGCTGACGCAGAATGCTTGATTATCAACCGTATGTCATAGATATGTCAATAGTAAAAATAAAATAAGGGAGGTTTTTTAAGCCTCCCTTATCGGGTTCTCCTTGCGAATGGTTTATTTCTTGACCTGGGTGCCAATGCCCAGCAGGTCGGCAATGTTTGCCTTTGGATCCAGCACAGGCTCGATCAGCGGCGTGCCGCAGGTCAGCAAGGTCGTGACACCGGGGCCATGCCCTGCCAGCAGGCAGTTGCTGTGAACGACTACGCCGATCGAGATCGCGCCGCGGCGGAAGTCCCGTCCGTAGCGGTTATCGTGATCCAGCAGCGCGACAAAATCACCGAAGCGCACCTTGTCCAGCTTGTATTTCGTAACGGTCTCAGGGTCACCAAGGCAGATATCATAGTCGCCTGACGCGACATGCGCCGAGCCAATGCCCGAGCCCATGGCAGCCGCCGGCACAAGCGTCGTGACAGGCACCTGCAGCTTGCCATCCTTTTCCTTGATCTTCATTTTCTTCAGCAGCGCCGGGTCAAGGTTATAGCAGAAGATATCCGGATAGCCGTCCAGCTTCAGCCCCTGACCGATAGCAGTGATCTGAATGCGGTCGTCATAGCTCATCTTCTCTTTGGTCGCGCGCGGGAAATCGACCATGACGTGTTCCGAGCCGCCGTGATGCCCAAGCACCAAGCCTTCAGCGCCCTTCGCATCGCCGGAGATCAGCTTGGCCTTGTTGCCCACGCATGCCAGCAGTTGCAGGCTGTTGTTGGGGTGCTCGAAGGGTTTGTGCGTATCAGCCGTGCAGCTCACGCCGGGTTCAACATGGTCACCCATCCAGCCGAAAGCAGGATCGCCGACCTGAATGTTCAGCGTGATGGCACCGATGCCAGGCAGAATGAACGGGGTGCCATCGCGGTCAACCTTCCATCCGGGGCGCACACGCGGCATGCCGGGTTTACATTCCAGATACATCTCAACCAGATTCTTCGCGTTCGTTTTTAACATCTCATTCACCATCCTCTAAATTATTTGCTCTTCACTTGCGTGCCAATTTTCATCAGGTCGGCAATGTTGGCTTTGGGGTCGAGCACCGGTTCGATCAGCGGCGTGGCGCAGGTCAGCAGCGTGGTCACGCCGGGGCCATGCCCCGCCAGGAAACAGTTGCTGTGAACGACCACGCCGATAGAAATCGCGCCGCGGCGGAAGTCCCGCCCGTAGCGATTGTCGTGGTCGAGGAGAGCGACGAAATCGCCGAAGCGCACTTTGTCCAGCTTGTATTTCGCCACGGTCTCGGGGTCACCGGCGCACAGGTCATAATCGCCCGAAGCAACGTGCGCGGAGCCGATGCCGGAGCCCATGGCTTCTGCCGGCACTAGCGTCGTGACAGGCACCTGCAGTTTGCCATTCTTTTCTTTGATCTTCATCAGCTTCAGCAATCGCGGGTCCAGGTTGTAGCAGAAGATGTCAGGATATTTCTCCAGCTTTAGTCCCTGTCCGATCGCCTGAATCAGGATCGTGTCCTCGTAGCTCATCTTCTGTTTGGTCGCGAATGGGAAGTCAACGATCAGGTGCTCCGACCCGCCGTGATGACCGATCACAACGCCCTCGGCGCCCTTGGCTTCGCCGGAAATAACTTTAGCCTTGTTGCCGACGCAAGCCAGCAGTTGCAGGCTGTTGTTGGGGTGCTCGAAGGGCTTTCTGGTGTCAGCCGTGCAGCTGACGCCGGGCTCGATATGGTCACCCTGCCAGCCGAATGCCGGGTCACCGACCTGAATGTTGGTGACGATACCGCCGATGCTCGGCAGGATGAATGGTTTGCCATGCCGGTCAACATCCCATCCGGGGAAGATGCGCGGTTGGCCCGGGTTGCATTGCATGTAGAACTCAACCAGGTTCGCTTCATTGGTTTTCAGCATATGTATCCTCTACTCGTGGAGCTGTGTGATATGGAATGGTATTCCTTTTTTATTCTACATGAGATGCGCGAAGGCATGACGCGGGTCGGTCGGGGGCCAATTTTATCCCCGCCAATCCTGTTAATTCGGCAGGTCAAAAAACGTGACCTGCCCTACACATTCGTTCGAACTGCGATCTTACTAGCGGAAAAATCCCCTCGGGCAAACGTAACGCGGGGACCGTTCTTGTCCCCGCCGTTTCTACAATTATTTCGACATGTCAAAAACGCGACCAGCCCTACGCATTCGTTCGAACTGCGATCTTAATGGCGGAAAAATCCGCTCGGGCAACGTAGGGCGGGGACCGATCTTGTCCCCGCCATTTCTACAATTATTTCGGCATGTCAAAAACGCGACCAGCCCTATGCATCCATCCGCATCGTCATCCAAACCCTCCCGTCCTGACGCAAACGACGCTCCAGGACACCCTCCCTGTTTATGGAGGGCTGAACGGCATGCGGCAGGTCAAAGAGCGCGACCTGCCCTACGCCCTACTCGCTAATCGGCCGCGGCTGGCAGCGCGCCGGCTGGCTGGCTGCCATTACCGTTATTCCCATTAACCGGCTGACCGAGGAACTGGCTGTTATACAGCTCGGCATAAAAGCCGTTCTGCGCCAGCAGGTCGTTGTGCTTGCCCTGCTCCACAATATCGCCATCCCGCAGGACCAAGATGTGATCGGCGTTGCGGATGGTGGACAGGCGATGCGCGATGATGAAGCTCGTCCTGCCGCGCATGATCTTGTCCATCGCTTTCTGAATCAAGACCTCGGTACGGGTGTCGACCGAGCTGGTCGCCTCGTCCAGAATCAGGATATCGGGATCCGCCAGAACCGCGCGGGCAATGGTGAGCAACTGCTTCTGGCCCGCCGAAACGTTGCTGGCTTCTTCGTTCAGCGCCATCTCGTAACCGCCAGGCAGCGTGCGGGTAAAGTGATCGGCGTAAGCCATATCCGCCGCGCGTTCCACTTCCTCATCGGTCGCGCCTTGCCGGCCATAACGGATGTTCTCGCGAATCGTGCCGTTGAACAGCCAGGTGTCCTGCAGCACCATGCCGAATTTACTGCGCAATTCCTGCCGGCTCATGTCCTTGATGTCAACACCGTCGATCAGGATCCTGCCGCTGTTGAGCTCATAGAAGCGCATCAGCAGTTTGACCAGCGTGGTCTTGCCGGCGCCCGTCGGACCGACGATAGCGATCTTCTGCCCCTGCTCTACTCGCAGTGAAAAATCGTTGATGACGATTGTCTCTGGCGTGTAACCGAAATGCACATGCTCAAAGACCACTTCGCCGCAGACGGCGCATTCCGGCACCGCGATCGGGGTATCGGCAACTTCTTCAGTCTCGCCCAGGAATTCAAAGACGCGCTCGGCCGCCGCGGCAGTCTGCTGCAGCACATTCGAAATGTTGGCGATCTGCATCAGCGGTTCCTGATACGAGCGCATGTACTGGATGAATGCCTGAATGTCTCCGATGTTCAGACGCTTCTGAATCACCAGATAGCCTCCGAGGATAGCAACCGCGACATAAGCCAGGTTGCTCACCAGGCGCATGATCGGCATAATCAGCGTGGATAGCAATTGTGACTTCCAGGCGGTATTGTAGAGCGTCTCATTCAGCCCCTGGAACCTGTCCATGCTATCCTTCTCGCCGTTGAAGACCTTGACCACCAGATGCGCGCCATACATCTCTTCAATATGCCCGTTGATGTGCCCGATGTATTCCTGCTGCAGGCGGAAATATTTCTGCGAGAACTTGACCACGACCCTGATGATCAGCAGCGAGAGCGGCACCATTGTCAGCGCGATCAGCGTCATGGTCCAGCTGATGCTGAACATCATGATCAGCACACCGACCACCATCGTCAGCGATGTGACCAGTTGCGAGAGTGTCTGGTTGAGCGTGGTACTGATCGTGTCAACGTCGTTGGTCACGCGCGAAAGCAGCTCACCCTGGGTCATACGATCGAAATAGCTGAGCGGCAGGCGGTTGATCTTGTGCGAGATGTCCCGCCGGAAGCGGTAGGTGATATCAGCCGCGATATTGTTCATCAGCCAGCCCTGACTGAAGTTCAGAATAGCCGAGATGAGATACAACAACGCTGCCGTGGTGAGGATGCTGCCAATTTTATTGAAGTCGATACCGTTGACATCACCCATCATCTTGCGCTGCAAACCGGCGAAGAGTTCGGTGGTGGCATTGCCGAGCAGCCGCGGTCCGAAGAGAGAGAGTACGGTCGAGATTGAAGCGATCAGCATGATGAGGACGATGATCCACTTGTACTTGCCAAGGTACTGGATCAGCTTGCGCATGCTGCCCTTGAAGTCATGTGCCTTCTCGCCCGGCATCAGCGCCATCGGACCGCGGTGTCCCACGCTCTGCTGACGTCTTTTTTCAGGAGATTTATTCTCCTCTGGTTTGTTGTTCGAGGAAGAGGAACGTGTGTGCATCATCATGCCAGTTCCTCCTCGCTGAGCTGCGACGTCGCGATCTCATAATAGGTCTTGCAGCTCTTCAGCAGGTCGGCGTGCTTGCCCAGCCCGACCAGCCTGCCGTCGTCCAGCACGAGGATCTGGTCAGCAGTTTTGGCGGTCGCGATGCGCTGGGTGACGATGATGACCGTGCGGTCAGTCAGTTTTTCACGCAATCCCGCGCGCAGCTCGGCATCTGTCTTGTAATCCAGCGCCGAGAAGCTGTCGTCAAAGACCAGCACCGGTGCGTCTTTGATCAGCGCGCGGGCAATCGCCAGGCGTTGTTTCTGCCCACCGGAGAGGTTGGTACCGCCCTGCGAAACAGTTGTCTCCAGACCCTCCTCGCGCTCAAAGACGAAATCAGCCGCCCGTGCTTCAATCAGCGCCTGCTTCATCTGTTCCTCACTGGCGCCAGGCAACCCGACCTGCAGGTTGCTGACCACGGTACCGCTGAACAGCAGCGAGCGTTGCGGGACGAAACCGATCGCCTCACGCAGCTCCTGCTGGGTCAGCTTGCGGATGTCGACGCCGTCCAGGTGGATGCTGCCGCCAGTAACGTCGAACAAACGCGGGATCAGATTGACCAGCGTCGATTTGCCCGAACCGGTCGAGCCGATGACGGCCGTGATCTCGCCGGGCGACGCTTTGAAAGTAATGTCATGCAATACTTCTTCTTCCGCGCCGGAATAGGCAAAATCGACATCGCGGAATTCCAGCTCGCCTTTGACCGGCTGAGAAAGACGCACCGGCTCGGCGGGATCCTGAATGCGGAACTCAGTTTCGAGCACATCGGCGATCCGGTCAGCCGATACTGCCGCGCGCGGGAACATAATGAAAAGCATCGAAAGATTGAGGAAGGCAAACATGATCATCAGGGCGTATTGCATGAACGCCATCATGTCACCCACCTGAATTACTGACGCGGCGACCTCATGTGAGCCGACCCAGATGATGAGCACATTCAGGCCGGTCATCACCAGACTCATGAAGGGGAAGAGCGTCACCATCACACGTCCGATGTAGAGCATGGTACCGGTCAGATCAGTGTTCGCCTGGTCAAAGCGTGCTTCTTCAAATTGCTGCTTGTTGAAGGCCCGCACCACCAGCATGCCCGAGAGATTCTCGCGCGTTACCAGGTTGAGCTTGTCCACCAGTTTCTGCATCAGCTTGAATTTCGGCACCGCTACAGCAAAGGAGACCGCGATCAACAGCACGATCAGCGAGACAGCCAGCGCGATCAGCCACCACATATTGGGGCTTTTGTTCAGCGCGCGGATGATGCCGACTGTCGCGATCAGCGGGGCTGAAAGCGCCATGCGCATGGTCATAAAGGTCAACTGCTGGATCTGCATCACATCGTTGGTCGTGCGCGTGATCAGCGAGGCGGTCGAAAACTGATTGAATTCCTGACTGGAAAACTGCTGCACCTTGTTGAAGACCGCGGAGCGCAAATCGTGGGCGATGCCCGCCGCGGCTTTCGACGCCAGAAAGCTCACCAGGATGGACGTGATTGCGGCAATAAGTGCCAGCAGCACCATCACCCGTCCGACGCTGACAATGTAGCCAGTCTGCGTGCGCTGGATATCCATGCCCAGCGCTTCATATTCCGCGGCGACCGCGCGCACCGTCATGCCATGCAGCATGGTGCCTTCCAGAGTGTCTAGCTGCCGGTTCGCCTTTTGAACCAGTTCCTCTCTGGCGGCTGCCGGCATGCTGGCAAGCACCTGACTGGGCGTCATGCCGGCGGGGAGCTGCGCCATGCGCGCCGCTGCATCAGCGCCGAATATCGTCCCGGCCAAAGCCGGATTGGCTTCCATCATTTGCATGCCATAAACCAGCACCAGCGGCTTGCCAGCCAGCGCTTCAATGGCGGCGGCGTCCTCGGCGGTGCTGGAGTTGCGGACATAGACCTGCTGGCCGGCTGAGCCGGGGTAAGTCTCTTTCAAACGCTGCGCTTCCGCGCTCGCGGGATCGAGCACATGATAGAAGCTGATCAGTTGCTGGTGATCTGCCTGCGGCTGCAGTTTTGACAATTCATCAATCGTGCTGCCGCGCAACACCTCCGGCGCGCCCGTCTCAATGCCATTCTGTTGAATGCCAATGTTCACGATCTGGGAGAGGTAATCCGGCAGCGAGAGGTCGGCGTTGGACATAACAAACAGCAGCAACGCCGCGCCAATGATGTGCCAGATGTACTTTCGATAATAGGGTAATAGTCTTCGCATGTATGCTTCCGTCGATAAGGTTTAAGCGCAGCGCCTGACGCTGCCTTTTTCTGCCGCAAATTTCTCAAGCTGCTCGATGAGCAGTTCCAATGCCGGTTTGAGTTTGGTGTTCTGCTCTTTTGAAAAGGATGCTGTCAGCTCGTCGATCCAGGACCCGCGTGCCTGCTTGATGCTGGCGACCAGCTCCTGACCGGATGCTGTGAGTGAAAGTGACTTCGCCCGGCGGTCGACCGCATCCTCGACACGTTCCACCCAGCCCTGTTCAACCAGCCGGTCACTCAACTGGGACGCGGCTGCCTTGGTCACACCCTGATGCTCCGCCAGCGCGTTGATCGACAATCCGGGGTGATAGGCAATCGCGAACAAACCATTGGCCTGGCTGAGTGTCAGCCCCTGCTTCTGCAGGTATTTCAGCATGGCCTGCATCGACTGTCGCATTGCCAGGTCGGACCATTTATGCAGATATGCGGGTATCTCTTTCATTAGACAACCTTTCTTGATAGTTAAGCGAGCTGTACTATACACGTCTGCCGTCCATTCGTCAAGTACCTGATTTTCCCTGTCTCGCGGCAGACTGGGTTGCCTTGTAGGCGGGAACGGAATAAGATAGAATTGCAGCGTTAAATTTTGGCAATTATTGAGAATTGACAGGCAAAAATGATCATTAATAAGAAAGCCGGTGTGACTATCGTCGAGCCGGGAGAAGCCGATTATCAGGATAAAACCTGGCGCAGGTGGTTCATCGGCAACCCGCTGCGCACCGCGGATTCATCGCATCAGACTATTGGTAAAGCCGTCGGACTGGCAGTCTTCGCCTCTGACGCGCTTTCATCAACCGCGTATGCCACGCAGGAAATCATGTTCATTCTGGCAGCCGCCGGCACCGCCGGCCTGGCTTACGTGTTTCCGATCGCGCTGGCTATCGTCGCCCTGATGGTGACCGTCGCCATCTCCTATGAACAGACTATCCACGCCTATCCGGGCGGCGGCGGATCGTATATCGTCGCGCGTGACAACCTGGGCGAGCTCCCCGCGCAAATTGCTGGCGCCTCCCTTCTGACCGATTACATCCTGACCGTTGCCGTGTCGATTTCCTCCGGTGTCGCGCAAATTGTTTCGGCTTTTCCTGCAGTCTACAACTATCGCGTGCCACTTTCAGTCGGGCTCGTCATGTTTGTGATGCTGATGAACCTGCGCGGAGTCAAGGAATCCGGCAAGGTGTTTGCCCTACCGGTTTATTTCTTTATTTCAACTATGGGCATTACCGTCGCGGTGGGCTTGTTCCGCTATTTCAGCGGTTCACTCGGCACCGTCGTCAACCCGCCAGTCTATGAGATTGAAGGCGGGCTGGCTTTGATCACGCCCTTCCTGCTGCTGCACGCTTTCTCCAGTGGTACGTCCGCGCTGACCGGTATCGAAGCCATCTCCAATGGCATCACCGCTTTCAAGGAACCGCGCAGCCGCAACGCCGGCATCACCCTGATCTGGATGACGGCCATCATGGGCAGCCTCTTCCTGGGCATCTCCTACCTTGCCAGCGTCATTCACGCTGTCCCCTCCGAACATGAAACCGTGATTTCACAGATCACCCGGACAGCCATGGGCGGCGAAGGTATTCTTTATCTGATTGTGATCAGCGGCACAGCGCTGATTCTGATCCTGGCTGCCAACACCGCGTTCGCGGACTTTCCGCGTCTGGGCGCCATTCAGGCAGCCGATGGCTATCTGCCGCGCCAGTTCACGTTCAAGGGCAGCCGTCTGGTCTTTTCCTGGGGCATCGTCACGCTGGCGGCTGTCTCCTCGCTCCTGATCATCGTCTTCAACGCTTCGGTCAACCGGTTGATTCCGCTGTACGCCATCGGCGTCTTCCTGTCATTCACCCTGTCTCAGGCCGGCATGGCGCACCGCTGGTGGAAATCCGGCAAACTGCAGCCCGGCGAGAAGGTTGTTGAGCGCGGTTCGACCCTCACTCACGACAAAGCCTGGCGGGCCAAAATCATCATCAATTCGCTCGGCGCTATCGCCACCGCGGTCGTCGCGCTCACCTTCGCGGTCGTCAAGTTCAAAGACGGCGCCTGGGTCGTGCTGATTATCATCCCTGCGCTGGTGCTGATGTTCATGGGCATCCACCGTCATTACCGGGGTCTGGCGAAAAAACTGTCGCTGGACGATTTCACCAGCCCGCCCAAGGTGGCGCATCACCGCGTGGTGATCCTGATTTCAGGCGTTCATCGCGGCTCACTTTCAGCTTTGAATTACGCCCGCTCGCTCGGTCACGATGTTACCGCCGTACATGTTTCCATTGATGAAGCTGAGACCGAAAGGCTGAAACAAAAATGGTTCTACTATGGTGACGGCGTACGGCTGGTGATCCTGGAGTCGCCCTACCGGCTGATGATTGAACCGATCATCCAGTACATTGAGCGGCTGCTCGCTATCCAGCAGCATGGTGAACGTCTCACCATTGTGGTGCCGCAGTTCGTGCCGCGCCACTGGTGGGAAAATCTGCTCCACAACCAAACCGCACTGATGCTGCGTTTTGCTCTGATTTTTAAACCCGGTCTGGTGATCGTCGAGATCCCCTATCAGGTGTAATGATGAATTGACCGCTGACAGCATGCTGTTGGCGGTTTTAATGTTCGCTTAATGGTATAGTAAAGATATCCCGTTCTGGAGGCAGTGCAGATGAAAGAACGCATTCTGGTGATTGAAGACGATGAAGGAATCGTCAATGTCCTGCGACGCGCGTTATCTTTCGAAGGGTATCAGGTTGATATCGCCTATGACGGCGAAAATGGCCTGATCGCGGCGCGCACCAACCATCCAGACCTGGTGCTGCTTGACCTGATGCTGCCCGGCATTGATGGCATTGAAGTCTGTCAGCGCCTGCGCGCTGTCGGCGACATCGCCATCATCATCCTCACCGCGCGTGACGGCGTGCAGGATCGCATCCTGGGGCTGGACTCCGGCGCCGATGACTATCTGGTGAAGCCGTTTGAATTTCCCGAGCTGCTGGCGCGCATCCGCGCTTTGCTGCGCCGTACACGCACCCAGCAACTACCCGTGCTGACCTTCTCTGATCTGCTGCTCGACACCGGCACGCGCCAGGCATCACGCAACGGCCGCATCATCGAACTGACCGCCAAGGAATATGACCTGCTCGAGCTGTTCATGCGTCACCCGCATCAGGTGCTCGAACGCCCGATGATCTTCGACCGCATCTGGGGCGGCAACTACTTCAGCGCCGAAAGCAACGTGCTCGATGTCTACATCCGCTACCTGCGGGAGAAGCTGGAAGGCGAGAGCGAATCGCGCCTGATCCATACCGCCCGCGGCGTTGGATACGTCCTTAAAGAAATGGATTAAATGAAGTTACGCTGGCGTCTGACCCTGCTATTCGCCTCTCTGTTAGGCGCGGCGGTGTTGATTTTCGGCATCCTGTCCTACGGCATGGTCAACCTGCTGCTGCTCAATCACGTCGATGAGACGCTGGAGATCACCAGCAACAACCTGCTTGACCGGATGCGGATCAGTCGTGACGGTGAGCTGGTGCCCGGCAGCCTGGACGAATTTCATCCTGTCAGCAACCAGATCATTCAGGTCTGGGACAGCGCAGACCAACTTGTGTTCGGCTATCCCGATAACAGTGCCATCATACTCTCTCCTGAAGGGCTGCAACAGACAGCCCCGCATTACATCACCACTCAATATAACAGCGAGTCGGTGCGGGTGCTCAGCCTGCCGCTCATGACCAGCCGCCAACGCTACGGCGTGCTGCAAATCGGTATGCCGCTGACCTTCTTCACGCAGACGCGCAGCACGGTTGGTGCGGTGCTGGCTGTCGTCGGCGCCGGCCTGGTGCTGGTCACCCTGCTGATCGCTCAGGTGACGGTCAGGCGCACGCTGCAGCCGCTCGATCAGGCGACCGAACTGGTCAAGTTGATTACGACCACACAGGACCTCTCACGCCGGGTTGCCGTGCCCATCAATCCGCAGGATGAGGTCGGCGCGTTGGTGACCGCATTCAACCAGACGCTCGAAAGGCTCGAGCAACTGTTCATCTCTCAGCAGCGGCTGCTCTCTGATGTCAGTCATGAGCTGAGGACGCCGCTGACGGTCATCAAGGGCAATCTGAGCCTGCTGGCGCACCAGGGCGCCACCGACCCGGAGTCGCTCAGAAGTATTCAGATGGAAGTTGACCGGCTGAACCGCATGATCGGCGATCTGCTGCTGCTCGGTCAGGTCGACGCCGGCGGTTTCAGGCTCAATCTCGGCCGCGTGCAGCTCGATGACCTTGTGCTGGAAGTGGTTACGCAATTGCATGGCATGACGGACAAGGTGATTGACATCAAGGTCAGCGAAATCGATCAGATCGCCATTCAGGGCGACCGTGACCGGCTGAAACAGGTGCTGCTCAACCTGGGCGGCAACGCGGTGCAATACACCCAGGCGGGCGGCATGGTCAAGCTGGCGCTGCGCCGTGACGGCGACTCAGCCGTGATTGACGTCATCGACAACGGTCCCGGCATCCACCAGCAGGACCTTGAGCATATCTTCGAACGTTTCTATCGCGCCGAGCGTTCGCGTACCCGCTCGCACGGCGTGGGCTATGGGCTGGGTCTGTCGATTGCTGACCGGATTGTCAAGGCGCACCACGGCAAGCTGAGCGTGGTCTCAAAGGTGGGCGAAGGCAGCACCTTCAGCATCCGGCTGCCGCTGGAACAACCCCTCACAGAGGAAAGCTAGGCAAGTCGCCGGGCCGCTGTTATGATAAGGTTAAAACAGACTCAAAGACCAGCGCAAATGCCAGCTCTGGTCTTTGCTGTGTAGGTTGATTAGAACTTGGGGGAATACTCCGTCGGCACTAAAGTCCGCTCGTCGATCTTGGCGACCAGCTCACCATATTTCGCGGTGTAATCCGCTTTGACCTTCTGCCACCCGGCATCGGTCTTGATGCCAGCCCAGCCCTTCTCCAGCGTCTCCTGATCCGGCCAGCGCAGCAGGTAAATGAATTCCGGTCCATCCTCGCCGGCTGCTTCCCAGGCAACGATTACCTCGCCGCCGTAGCGGGCAAACAACGCCATGGCGTGGTCTCTGAAGCGCTCATGGAACGCCGCTTTGGTCTTCTCAAAGATTTTATAGACGCGCAATTGATCGATCATGGTCACCCTCTCCTGAGCTGTTTGTGTTGTTGTTAATTATAGATCGGCTCAGCTTTCGTCCAGCGTGACCGTCACCTGCTGCTCCGCCCGGTCGCGGATGATGCCGATTGTGACCTGGTCGCCGGGGTTGTACTGGTAGAGCAGGTTCAGGAAGAGCTGCCCATCCGCCATGCTGGTGCCATTGATGCTGGTGATGATGTCACCCGGCTGCAGACCAGCCTTAGCGCCGGCGCCATTGGGGTCGAGCTCGGTAATGATGACGCCGTAAGCGACCGGCAGCCGGTAGCGATAGGCGATGTATTCGGTGATGTCGTGCCAGGCGATCCCGAGCGTGGGCCGGGCGAAGCTGCCCTTCTCGATGATCTGATCCGACACGGCTTTGATGGTGTTGGAGGCGACCGCGAAGCCGAGCCCCTCGGTCACCGTGCCGGAATCCGACTGGCGCACGACCATAGTGTTCAACCCGACGATCTCGCCCGCCAGGTTGACCAGCGGTCCGCCCGAGTTGCCTTCATTGATAGCGGCATCGGTCTGGATCAAATCCTCCACGCGATAGCCGTTGCCTGAATCGATCGAGCGGCCGGTGGCGCTGACAACGCCGACCGTGACTGAATTGGTGAACTCACCCAGCGGCGACCCAATGGCAATCACCGTTTCACCGGGGTCGAGCAGCGAGGAGTTGCCGATGGCTGCCCACGCCGGCACAGCACCTTCGGCTTTGAGCACCGCCAGATCGGAGTAGCGGTCCGTACCGACCAGGGTCACGGGCCGTTCGCTGCCGTCGGTCAGAATGATCTTCAGGTTCGCCGCGCGTTCAACGACGTGATTATTGGTCAGCAGCAAGCCGGCATCCGAGATGAAGACGCCGCTGCCGCTGACTTCGCCGGTCGCGGTCTGACCCCAGAAACCGGTCTGATATTGCACCGTCCCGACGACGGTCACGACTGCCGGCGCGACCTGCTGCACGATCTGGGTAACTGTCGTGTTGATATCCGTCGAGTCGATGAATTGCTCAGTTGGAGGAGCTGGCTCTGTCGCTGATGGCGTTGGCAGCGCCGCCGCAGTGTTATTGTTCGCCGCCGCGCCCAGCCGGTAGCCGATGAACGCGCCGCCAGCCGCTCCGAACGCGACTGCCGTACCGAGCAGGAGGATGCCGGCCAGCACCAGAAGAAGTGATCGTTTGCTCATGGATGATTCCTCTGCCGTAATTTTAGTCAGTGCCGGCCTGATTTTCCAGTGCGTCTTGTATGGGAGTGGTATAGAACCTTGTGCTGAGTATGAATGCGAACAGGCTGACCAGATTTGGTCAGCCTGTTCGCTGTGTGCCCTCGGCAGAACTCGAATCTGCAACCTGTTGCTCCGCAAGCAAACGCTCTGTCCAATTGAGCTACGAGGGCAAACGAGTGTGCCTTAATATACCGCTTTGAGCCATTATCGTCAAGACTGTGCACTGTCTGGAAATCGCATCTCATTTCATGAGCCGGGTTAAAATCGAGTCAGATTTGTCGTTGACTGGAGGAAGGGAGCGCGATGTTTGATTATAAGAAGGAATATAAGGAATTCTATCTGCCCAGGAATAAGCCGGCGATTGTGGATGTGCCGAAGATGAATTATGTTGCTGTACGCGGCAAGGGTGACCCGAACGACCCGGACGGCGAATATCAGCAAGCCATGCAAGTGCTGTATGCCGTGTCGTATACGTTGAAAATGAGCCCCAGGTCAAACTATCAGATGCTGGGCTTCTTCGACTATGTCGTCCCGCCGCTGGAAGGCTTCTGGTGGCAGGAGGGTGTCATGGGCGTGGACTACAGCAACAAGGCCGCCTTCCAGTGGATCTCCGTCATCCGCCTGCCAGATTTCATCACCAAAAAGGATTTCGACTGGGCGGTAAAAACAGCCACGGAAAAGAAGAAAACGGATTTGTCATCGGCTGAATTCCTTCCAATCGAAGAAGGGTTATGCGTGCAGATGATGCACATCGGTCCTTTTGAAACCGAACCTGCCTCCGTCGCCCTGATGAACGCCTACGTCGCCGGGCAGGGCTACATTCACGATTTTTCGGACACCCGGCGGCATCACGAAATCTACCTCTCGGACTTCAGAAAAGTGGCGCCGGAGAAAAATAAAACAGTCATCCGCCATCCGATCCGTAAGGTCTGAACCGCGCACACAAACAAACACCGGCATAAACAGCCGGTGTTTCGGGTTATCTCAGCGGACTAGTTATTTGCCCCAGATCAGATAGGAGCCGGTGTGGCAGGTGGGAACCCCCGCCGTAAAGCTTGAATCCAGGCAGACTTTGTACTGCATCAGCGTCCCGTTCGGATATTTGGCCGTGGTCTGCAGGGCAACCACCGCGCTGCCTTCAGCATTGGTCGGGTTGAAATCAAAAGTCTGTGTGGCGCTGTCCGGCAGCGTGAGCTCCAGCGTAGCGGGCACGTTCTGCACCGGCGCGTTATCCACCAACTGGAAAACACGGATGAAGATGCTCTGCGCTTCGCCGTTGGCGACTTCAGGCTTTTCTTTTGTCAGCTCAAAGCCCAGCACCGGCATCACAGGCCAGACCGTTGGTTCAACCTTCAGATCAGGCAGGGTTTTGAGATAGCGCTCACCGAGCGGCACCATGCGGGTGTAGTAACTGTTGACCGCCAGCGGATCATAATCCAGGCAGTAGGACTGGAAGCATTGCCTGGTGACGTTATCCGTCGGGTCCTGGTACGGGTCTGAGAGCGGCAAGCCAGAATAATTCATCCCGCCGGACGCGGTCAGACGCTGGTCAAACATCACCGGCACATGGTAGCCCAGCTCCCCGCTGGTGGGATAAAAGACCATATTCTCCTGCATGCCATACAGGCGCTTGCCCGGTTCTGCGACAGGCATGCCCAGGATCGCGGCAATCGGGCGGAAGCGCAGCGCCAGCGGATCATTCTGCGGGGCGTATACGACGACGTTTTCGAACACCTGCTCGACGTTGCCATCCGCGGCGACATAGGCCGGCGCCAGCGGTTTGCCCGAAAGCTGCGGCCCGCCCAGCCGGTCCAGGAACGGCGAGAACGGTGAGTTGATGCCGGCAGCCGTCGCGCGGAAGGTGTTGACCTCCGCCGTGTCGCTGCAGCCATTGCAGGCCAGAGCGCCGTAGGGGATCAGCTTCGCGGTCTCGGCCGGCTGATTAAAGGGCAGGTAAAACCCGACTTTTTCAAAGTATTGTTCGATGCGGCCCTGCTCATAGTTGTATCGGACATTGGTCATCGGACGGCCGGTGCCAGGCTCATCCTTGAGCTGGTCGACCATCGGAATGAACGCGGAGTAAACGGCAAAGCCGTTTTCCAGCCGCGAGCTGATGATGGCGCTGTCAATCAGCGGCTGCTCAGCGGTGACCAGCTCCAGGCCGACCGGCGCAAGGAAAAAGCGGTAAGGGCCGGTATCCGCGGGATTGAAACACAGCTTGGCAGCCTGCACAAACTGACACTGGATGCCGGCATCGGTCCTGACATCGGAGAGTGCCTTGCCAAAAACCGCCTCGCCCCCGATATCGTTGTAGTATTCCCTGAAAATCGGATCGACCTGCGAATTCTGCGGCTGGATTGCCTGCGGCAGCCGGATATCGCAGGCGCTCAGGGTCAGCAATGCCAGCAGGATCAGAATGCTGAATACATACTGACCTCGGCGATTTATCTTCTCTGGATGCGCTGTTCGTTGTGTTTGCGGCATGCTGCCTGTCAGGTCCAGTCCTCAGGATTGAATCACACCTAAACGCAATTGGCAAAAGATTTGCCAATTGCTGGGGCGTCAAACTTGACATGCTAATTGTACATCATGCGTTCAGAATGATGATTAAATATTTTTACGCCTGTCACTTTTCATGGTGCAAAATTGTTCGATGGTAAAATTTGTTTAGCAACCCATCGCACCCACAACGGAGGTTTTTCAATGAAGGAAGTCGTTATTGTTGACGCAATCCGGACGCCTATTGGCGCGCTTGGTGGTTCCCTTTCCAGGGTCAGACCTGACGATCTCGCGGCGCTGGTACTCAAAGCCATCATCGACCGCAGCGGCATGGATCCGGCGCTGGTGGATGAAGTTTATCTAGGCTGTGCCAATCAGGCCGGCGAAGACAACCGCAATGTCGCCCGGATGTCAACATTGCTGGCGGGGTTTCCTGTTTCTGTGCCCGCCGTGACTGTCAACCGGTTGTGCGCTTCAGGCCTGACCGCCATCAACACCGCCTTCCGTGCCATCCGCGCTGGTGAAGGTGATGTTTACATCGCCGGCGGCGTGGAGAGCATGTCGCGCGCGCCTTACAGTCTGCCGAAAGCGGAAAAAGGCTTCCCGACCGATAACCTGACCGCCTATAACACCGCCCTGGGCTGGCGCTATATCAACCCTGCCATGCAGCAGGCATACGGCACCGACGCGATGGGCGAAACAGCCGAAAATCTGGTGGATATGTATCACATCAGCCGCCAGGATCAGGATGCCTTCGCGGTACGCAGCAATCAACTGGCTATTGCCGCGACAGACAACGGTAAGTTTGCCGAAGAGATCCTGCCCGTCAGCATCCCGCAAGGCAAGGGGGAGCCGGTGATCGTGGACAAGGACGAGCGTCCGCGGCGTGACTCGACAATTGAAGGTCTGGCAAAGCTGAAACCTGCCTTCCGCAAAGAGGGATCCGTGACAGCCGCCAATTCCTCCGGACTGAATGACGGCGCGGCAGCGCTGCTGCTGATGAGCGCTGAGAAAGCCGCCGCCCTGGGGCTCAAGCCGATGGCACGCGTGCTCGCTGGCGCATCGGCCGGCGTTGAGCCGCGTATCATGGGCATCGGACCCGTCCCGGCGACCCGCAAGGCGCTCGAGCGTGCCGGCCTGCAGCTCAGCGACCTCGGTCTGGTAGAGTTGAATGAAGCCTTTGCCGCGCAGTCGCTGGCGGTCATCAGGGAGCTGGGATTGGACCCGGAGATTGTCAACGTCAATGGCGGCGCCATTGCTCTCGGTCACCCGCTGGGCTGCTCAGGCGCCCGCATCATGACCACCCTGCTGCACGAGATGAAGCGCCGCGCTCCCGAAGCCCCCAGGCCATATTATGGGCTGGCGACACTATGCGTCGGCGTCGGCCAGGGTGAAGCGACCATCGTGGAGTGGATCGGCTAAACGTGAAAGTGCTGGTCACCGGTTCTACCGGCTTTATCGGATCGCATCTCTGCAAGGCGCTGCTTGCCAAGGGGCATCAGGTGCGCGCGTTCCACCGTCCCAACAGCAACACGCAACAGCTTGAAGGGCTCGCGGTTGAACATGTCACCGGAGACCTCACCAAGCCGGAAACGCTGGCGCCGGCGGTCGATGGCATGGACGTCGTTTTTCACGCGGCAGCCATGCTGGGCGGCCAGGGTGATCTGGGACGCATGTATACGGTGACGGTCGAAGGCACGCGTGAGATTCTGCAGGCTGCCAGAAACGCGGGAGTCAAGCGATTTATCCATACCAGTTCTGCCGCCGCGCTGGGCATCCCGGAGAGCGTTGCCGGCCGCGAACCTGAACCGGTGCTGCTGGATGAAGCCCATACCTGGAACGCCAGCGCCCGCCGCTGGCCTTACGCCTACGCCAAATACCTCTCGGAACTGGAAGTGCAGCAGGCGGTATTCGCCGGGCTGGACGCGGTCATCCTCAACCCCACCATCGTCTACGGCGCTGGCGACCTCTATCGTCAGAGCCGTTCCACCATCGTCCAGGTCGCCAGGCAGAAGATCCCGGCCTATCCGCGCGGCGGTTCGAACCTGGTGCATATCCAGGACGTGGTTGATGGTCATCTGGCGGCGATGGACTTCGGCAAGACCGGCGAGCGCTACCTATTAGGCGGTCTAAACATGACACACGAAACCATGCTCAAGATGATCGCGAGCGTTGTCGGCAAACCCGCGCCTCAATCAGAAATGCCCACCTGGCTGCTGCGCGCGGCTGCCCGCCCTGCCGTCCTATTGAAATCCGTCCTGCCGCTGCCGATCCAGCCGGAAGTGCTTTCGATGGCCGGCTTGTACTTTTATTACGACACCAGCAAGGCAGAACGTGTCCTGCACCTGCCGCAGCCGCGCCCGGTGATCGACGCGATCCGCGAAGCCTATGACTGGTTCAGGAAGATCGGCGCGCTGGAAATTTGAGTTTTTTGCGACCATTTGATCAAATGACACTATGATTTATTTATCTCTCATCGAAAGGTTCAGCTTATGATCATCATAGAATCACCGCGAACCAAAGAAGATTTTAAAGCGTACTACCACCTGCGTTTCAAAGTTCTGCGCGATCCGATCGGCCAGCCGCACGGCAGCGAGAAGGATGACTACGAACCAATCAGCAAGCATTACATGGCGGTCGATACCGAGACCGATGAGATCGTTGGCGTCGTCAAGCTATTTGAAAAGGATGCTGAAACCGGGCAATTCTCGCATCTCGCAATCGCTGAAGCGTACCAGAAGCGCGGCATCGGCCGGCAATTGATCGCGAAGGTCGAAGAGGTTGCCCGTGAGTCAGGCTATAAGAAACTGGGCACGCTCACCCGGCTGACAGCCACGGGCTTTTATGAGCGCTGCGGTTATGAAGCCAAAGGCATCACTGGCGTCCTGTTTGGCAGGATGCAGATGATGTGGATGGAGAAAACGCTATAGACGTGAATGACTTGTTTGAACTGGATTGAGACACTCAAGCCAGTTTTTTCATCGTGAAGAGGCTCATGATGGCGCGCTTGACCAGGGTCGCCAGGACAAAGAACGGCACAAGCGCCCAGTCGAGCACATCATTTAATTTCGCGAACCCCTGCGCTACCCAGACGAGCACCGGCCTGAAGACCCTCAGGAACTTGAAATGTGAATACGCCAGCGCCAGCAGAATGGTGCCGATCGAGATGCCGAAGCGCAGCCAGTCATTAATCTTGACACCCGTATACTCTTCCAGCAACAGCTCCACGCCAATATTAAACACCAGCAAATAGGCTGCCTGATGCAGGATCGGCTCGCGCTCAACGGCGTAACTGAACCAGCCCGCCGCGAAGCGCATGAACAGGATGCCGATAGCGACGCCAATCATGACCACCCAGAGTTTGTTGGAGAGCGAGACCGCCGCGACAACATTATCGAGACTGAAGATCAGATCCGCCAGCTCAACCGCGAGAACCGTGCCCCAAAATGAGGTGGATTTGACCGTGCGCACCTCGGCGTCGGCGTCGCTTTCCTCAACCATGCCAAGGTTCTCAAACGCCAGGCGAATCAGATAAACCGCGCCGATGATCTTCAGCCAGGGATTGTGGACGATCAGGCTGGCCATCAGCAGCATCAGACCGCGGCCGACATATGCGCCAAGCAAACCCACCCGCAATGCCGCGCTGCGCTGATCACCCAGGATGCTGTGCAGGCGTGCCCCGATACCTTGCAGCGCTGACGGCCACTGGATCGGCTCGTCCTGCGGTAAATTGATGACCATCGCGCCCAGGACCGCGGCGTTATCCAGCGAAAGCAGCCCTTCCAGCACAATCAATTGCAAAATAATAAGAGGAATTGTCCAATCCATACGCCACCCGCTCCGGCAGAATGTGGAACTGGTGAAGTATAAATCCAATCGTAAATAACAGACATCATGCAAATAGCATGCAGAAAATAACCATTATTTGTGGCCGATAGGGAATATTCGTCCAATTAATTTGACGATAGAATTTATTCAGGTGAGATACAGGAGATAACTATATATAGCGCCTGACCGAGCGGGTGTAATCAGCGTAGGCTTCCCCGTAGATTTCCCGCAGCGCCTCTTCTTCCCGCAAAATCTGACGATGGATCAGCCAGAGCGCGCCGGCCAGATAGAGGAGGAACTCCCACCTGCCAAAGGTGAGCAGGATGCCCAGGAACATCAGGATGAAGGCAACATAGAGCGGGTTGCGGCTGAAAGCGAACGCGCCGCTGGTAATCAGCGCACCAGGCTGGTCGGCGTCAATGCCAATGCGGAAGGCGCGTCCAAACGAGACCAACCCCCACAGGAAGATCACGACTGCCAGCAAACACAACGCCGCGCCAACCCAGGCGGCGATGGGATGCCAGGGAACTGCGCCCGACGTCACTGCCCGATAGGTAGAAATCAGCAGAAGATAGATATAGAACAAAGCGAAGGGCGGGATCAGAAAATCGCTCTTATCGCGCTGACCGAACTTGACCGCGTTGACGCCCAGCTGGCGCAGCATGCTCACGCGCGCGACGACCATCACCAGCAGGGAGGTGAAACTCAGACAGGCGATCCAGGCGGGAAGGGTATTCAACTATTAGCTACCTGCTTGCTAGAGTATTTGTTCAGATCGAGTTCAAATGTGTACAGAAAATTTAACCTATATTATGTCACAAGTAAACTCATTCGTCGTTGGCAATTCTCGTTGGTCTTCTAGCTCACAACCAAATGGTTAAATGGCAAAGTTACTCGCTAACCATGTTGCTCAAGCTTGAGATATATACTAAACTAACTTAAAATCAACCTTATTAATTGACATTTTCTAACAAGGATGGGGCAAAATGGATCCTCAGGTAAGTGCATTAGGCGCAGAATTAATTGAAATTGCAGCTAGACATACCATCGATTGGGTCAGTGACAAAATAACTACTGCGAAAACCAAAAAAGTCATTGAAGAACAACAAATTGCATATGAAGAGATTATCAATAAGTTAATTCAGGATAAATTAGATTTACAAAGAATAGCACAGCAGTACAAACAAGAAATCGATTCAATACTGATATCTGATGAAGATATAGTTTACTTGCAAGACACCTTACGGAAGGTTGTTGACGTTATTAACTCGTTTTCCACTACTACTGAGCAGGAAAAGGCTGGAGCAACACTAGCAATAAGTATTTTAAATAAAGACCTTCTAAAGACAATTCAGTTGATTGGTTTTAACTACAAAGATGCAATTGGCAAGCCCTTGACTGAGATCGTTGCAAAGAGAATTACAGCTTGGGGAAATCCAAAGAATGAAAGAATAATTCCACGTAAATAATACTGGGGAAATGGGCGATGCTAAAAGGGAATAATCGAACTGTTTATAAATAAGATTAACTAATGGGGTAATAAAAGGAACGACTCCGATCGTGCTAGTTCATTGCATACTACTCAAGCTGAGGTAGATGCGGCAGCTAAAAGATATTGGAAAACTCTGGCGGTGGGGAGCTAACGATCAAAGGCGTGAGGGGAAAGATTAGAAGCAAAGATACTATTAAGCCCGGGAATAACTCTTCAAATATTATAGATACTGAACTTTATTTTTACCGTAAAACCCTATATCTTGAGTAAACCCAACAAATTAACCTCTTGGTACCAGTTAGAAATTTTTAACTCAGGCTCGTTCGCGGATGGTGACCTTGACCATGTCACCCGGCTGTTTACCGATCGCCTGGCGGATATCCTTGCGCAGGCCGATGATGTGGCATGGCGTGCCCATCACCACCAGTGAACCGTCATACGGATGTCCGTCAAAGGTGGCGTGTACCTTCACCCGACCCTTGCCAAACTCTTCACGCACGTCAAAGGGGAACTCGACATAGGCGCCGTCAATATCCGGCACCTTTTTAATTTCAGCTTCAAATTCGTAGGCTTTTTCGTTCAATTGCCTGCCCCGTCAATAACTGTTATAGCGGTGGATGGATATTGAATTTTACGCCGGCATTCTGGCGGGCAATATGAACCTCCCAGGCGATGCGCGCGCTTTCCTCGAGCTCTTCCAGATTGTAGAAAGCCTCCAGCGGGTCCGCCGCGCCGATCACGACGCCATGCTGCTTGAGGATGAATCCATCCGACCGGGGAATGGCTTGCCTGAACAGGTCAAATAATTCCTGTGACCCTGGCGGCGCGTAATCCACCAGGCCCACTTTGCCGACGCGCATCTTCAGGTATGGCGTCAGCGCCGGGATGATGTCATCCGGGTCCGCGTGCTCCAGCATCGACCATAAAACGCTGTAAACGCTATGCGTATGCAGGACGCATCGCACCTCGGGCCTCGCCTTGTATAGCGCCCGATGCAACGGCCATTCCTTGCTGGGTTTGGTGATGGACAGCACATGATCCTCACTGTCAATCACGGCGAAATCAGCCGGCGTCAGCCTGCCGAAACAGGAGCCGCTGCGCGTGATGACCATATCACCGTGCGGCTGCAGAAAGCTCAGATTGGCAGCCGATCCGGTCACCTTGTTGCGGTCAAACAATTGTTTTGCGACCCAGATGGAATTTTCAGTAAAGGTCATGGTTAGCCCCTGCTCAGTTTGTCGATTGTTTCCTGGAAGAAATGTTCACCGCCGAAATTACCGGATTTGAGCACGATCCGCAATGCCGGCTGCTCAACCGGGATCATCACCGGAACGCCGGGCGCCATCGCATCGCCGATATAAAACAGGTTGAATCCCAGCGCCTGTGTCACTGTACCGGAGGTCTCCCCGCCGGCAACGATGATCTTGGTCACATCCGTATCGCAGAGTTGCAGCGCCAGTTGGTGGAACAACCCTTCAATTTTCGCTGACAAGATATCGGCGCCATAGCGCAGTTGGTTTTCACGCATTTCATCCGGCAACTGGGACGAGTACACCAGCAGATCGCCGGGTGTCCGCAGCGCCCATTCGATGACGGTGCGACCGTAATCAGCCGACTCCATCAGCAGCGGCGGCTCCACTTTGATGGCATGTCCGCCGGCTGCCTGGTACGCGGCGACCTGCCTGTTAGTCGCGGCGGAGCAGCTTCCCGCCAGAATGATTGCCTTGCCCGGCGCGCTGTCGAATTCGGTTGAGGAGCTGGTCGCGATACCTTTGTCCCGAAGCCAGGCGCGTCCGAGCGCAGCCAGAATGCCTGAGCCGCCGGTGTAGAACCGCAGTCCGCCGAACAGCCGTGCGATCAACTCGGCATCGTCTTCGTCGCGGTAGTCCGGCACCAGCGTCAGGTGCGGCGCGCCTTTAGCGTCAGTCTCAAGCAAGCTTGCGAGCGCTGCCTGGTTCGCGGCAAAATCGTCAGTCAACGGTAGGACCAGCGAGGGATACCTGGACTGATGCTTCATCAGCGTTGGCAGGAAGGAATCCCACATCGGTGTCAGCGGATGATCCTTCATCGAGGAGTGATGCAGCGGCACGCCATTGACATACAAATGCCCGTCGCGCACCACGCGTCCGTTGACCGGCAGCGCGGGGCTGAGGAAGGTATATCGTTGACCTAGCTTTTCGAGCATGCGGTCGATGACCGGACCGATATTGCCTTCATCGGTCGAATCAAACGTGGAGCAGTACTTGAAGTACAGCTTGTCCGCGCCATTGGCTGTCAGCCAGTCGAAGGCCGCCTCCGATTGAGCGACCGCTTCCGCGACCGGCGCGGTGCGCGTCTTGAGCGCGATGACGATGGCATCTGCTTCCACACCTGTCAGTATTTCCTGATCAGGGATGCCGCTCGAGAGCACGGTCCGCAGCCCTTGCATCTGCAGGAATGAAGCCGCGTCACTCGCGCCGGTAAAATCGTCTGCCACCACGCCAAAAATCGGTCTCATCAGCCTCTCAACCTCACCTTTCATAAAGCCAGCGGCATCGGCTGCCGCTGGCTTCTCAATATCTCGTGTCTTACTTCTTCAGGAAGAACGGGATCAACGCGTAAACCTTCGCCGCGGTGACGACGTCATCCACTACCACGCGCTCCGTCGGGGAATGCGCGTCGCTGATGCGGCCCGGGCCGAACAGAATGCAGTCGACGCCCGCGTCATTTAACACGCCGGCATCGCCCCAATAGGGCACGCCCATAATTTCGCTGTCCATATCGAGCACCTTGAAGGCATCTTTGGTCGCCTGAACAATTGGATGCTCTTCGGGGATATCCAGCGGTGTCTTGGAAACACGCAGGCTGTAGGGCATCGATTCATAGGTGATGCCGAACTGCGGATCTTCCAGGTCAATTTTCTTGATCAGCTCATCCAGCTCAGCCTCAACGGTTGCGCGGGTTTCACCGGGGATGTAGCGGCGTTCGAGCTGCAGCCAGGTGTCGCCGGGGACAACGTTGGGTTGTTCGCCGCCCCAGATCTTACCGAGGTTAATCAGCGAGGGTCCCAGCAGCGGGTGCTTGCGCTCGGCCAGTTTCGGTTCCAGGTCGGTCTCAATGGCATTGATGAATTTGTTGACGCGTTTGATGGCATTCACGCCCTGAGAAGAAACGCTAGAGTGGATGCGCTTGCCGGGGAAGTGGAACTCGTACCAGTGCAAACCCTTCTGAGCGGTACCGATGCGCAGGTTGGTCGGCTCGCCGCAGATACCGTAATCGGTCAGCGGGCTATTGGCGACATAGTGGCGGGCGCCATAGCTGCCATACTCTTCACCGACAACAGCCGAGAGCACAACATCGCCGGGAGGGGTGATTCCGGAGCGCTTGATGGCGACCAGGGCATAAGCCATGGCAATGATGCCTGATTTCATATCACTGGCACCGCGGCCCCACATCTCACCGTTCTCGATCTTGCCCGAGAAGGCGTCCTGCATGTCAAAAGCCGGGACAGTGTCGATATGTCCGTTATAGGTCACGCTGGGCGCCTGACCGCTGCCGCGCAGGGTCGAGATCACATTCGGACGCTTACCTTCCACGATTTGCAGCTCGGTTTCGATGCCGGCATCCTGCATGAATTTCGCGATGAAATGGGCGACTTCGGTTTCCTCATCCTCAGTCTCGATCGTACTGGGGATCTGAATCGCACCCTGCAGGAATTCGGTCAATTCCACCTGGTCAATCTGTTCGAGCACACGAGCAAGTTCATCCATCTTCAGCCTCCGATTAATATAGGGTTTCAGAAATTGATTGCTTCAGCACATCCAGCACCTGCTGGAACTGTTCCGTCGTCATGACAAAAGGCGGCGCGATCTGCAGGCTGTCGCCTACGACCCCATCATGTGAGCCGGGGATACCGGCGGTGAGCATGACGCCCTTTTCAAAGCATTTGCGGACGATCGTGCCGGCGACGTTCAGCGCCGGGTCAAACGCCGCGTTGGTAGCGCGATCCTTGACCAGTTCAACGCCCATGAGCATGCCCAAACCGCGGATATCACCGATGCAGTCAAAGGTGAGCTGTGCCTTCAGCATCGCGAGGAATTCGGCGCCGACTTTGTTCGAGCGTTCGATCAGGTTGTTATCCGTCAGATATTTCACCGCCGCATTGGCTGTCGCGCAAGCCAGGGGGTTGCCGGCAAAGGTGAAGCTGTGCACCAGCACGCCGCTGCCGGCAGCGATGGCATCAACGACCTTCTTGTGCAGGATGACACCGCCGATTGGAATATATCCGCTCGCCAGGCCCTTGGCAAAGCCGATCATATCGGGTTTGAAGCCGAAGCGATCGACAGCGAAGTTGGTGCCAGTGCGCCCGAAGCCGGTGATGACTTCGTCGACGCCGATCAGGACGTCATATTTCGCGCAGGTCTCGGCAACGATATCGAAATATTCCTGCGGCGGCGCGATCGCCGGGGCGGTAGTGCCCGTCACGGGTTCGAAGATGAAGGCGCTGATTGTTTCGGGGCCTTCATACTTGATTACCCGTTCCAGTTCGCGTGCGCACTGGATGCCGCAGCTGGGATATTCTGCGCCAAACGGGCACTTGAAACAGTTACATTGCGTGATGTGGGGATGGTCCATCAGCATGGGGATATACGGTTTGCGCCAGGAGGGGCGGCCGCCAATGGAAAGGGTCGCGAGGGTATTGCCGTGATAGCTTTGCCAGCGGCTGATGATCTTGTATTTGGAGGGATTGCCGCGCTCGACGTGATATTGCCGGGCAATCTTGATCATCGATTCCATCGCCTCGGAACCGCCCGAGCAGAAGAAGACTTTATCCATGCCTTCCGGCGCCAGCGCGATGATGCGATCCGCCAGCTCCTGCCGCTTATTGGTGGTAAAGGTGCCGCCATACGTGAAGGTCAATTCCTCGATCTGTTCGTGCATGGCATCACGTACTTCCTTGACGCCATGGCCGATATTGACGACGGCTATGCCGGCGGCGCAGTCGATGAACTGCCTGCCATTCGCGTCATAGACATAGACGCCTTCCGCGCGGACGGCTTCTGGCAGCCCGGCTTTGATATTGGTTTGCATTACCCTGTTATCCATACTCTCTCCTGGTTGGTTGCGGTGGTCTGGATCAAGCTGTCTCGATCAAATCCAGGTCGCGTATGATTTCATCTTTAGTCATGCCGATATCTTCAGCCAGATAACGGCTGGCTTTCTCAAGATCTCTTTCGATAATGGCTTCGATCATTTTGATATGCAGGTGGATCTCGTAATCGCTGAAATAACGCTCGCCCTTGACCTTGCGCATGTAGTGCAAATGCTGCTTGCGGATGCGTTTGCTCAGGTCGAGGATGCGGTTGATCTTTTCGCTGAGCAAAGGCGGGAACTGGTTAATCAGGAATTCGTGATAATCGACCTCGACAGCGAAGAATGCGTCCAGTTGTCGCTTGCTGCCGGTGAAATTCTCGTCCAGTTTCTTCAGACAGCGGTGAAAATTCTGCAGGTCACTTTCCTGCTGCGGCGTCATGTTCTGAATGACCCGTTTGAGCACCAGCAGCTCCATTGCCTCGCGCATTTCAAAGACGCTGGCGATCTCCTCCGGTGAATATGTGCGCACATAACTGCCCTTGCGCGGCCGGATTTCAACAAAGCCATCCAGCGCCAGTTGCTGCACTGCCATCACCACCGGCATGCGGCTGACGCCCAGTTCGCTAGCAACCTGGTCGATATTGATCTGTTCACCGGGTTTCAGCGCGTTATCAGTAATGAGCGCTTTCACACGGTCGAAGACAATTTCGTTCAGCGGCTTTACGTCAATCATTTCCATTGTTGCAGCCATAGGTTCCCCCAATAGAACCAGATTTTCGATCCGCGTATCATCCAGCGATTGAGAAGATCGCGCGCTGAGATTTCGGCAGGACGATCAGTTTGGCATCGGTGCCGGCATAAGCCAGCGCCTGGTCAACAGCATCCTGCAAGCTTTCGCAGTACACCATGCGCAGGGCGGCAATCTCCTCGCGCGTGACATTCGGCGAAAAGACAAAGACCTTCAGCCCCAGCTTCAGCAGATCGATGATCGGCAAGGTGTGATCACGCTGAACACGGTAATCGTCGAGCGTGAACTGTCTGGCTTCGTCCAGGTCTTCGTACTTATAGAACGGCTCCATGAAGTCGGGCGAATGCACGCCCTCAGGGAACTCGCCGTAGAAAACGACCGCCATGCCGGGCTGCGCGATATGCCCGAGCGCGATCAGCGCCTTGACCGCCTGATACATTTCAATATTCAGCGGCGTGCCGGAGGTGGTGACGATTACATCCGGTTTTTCGGGCAGCACAACCTTGCTGTATTTCAAGACGTAATTGGCTGCCTCAACATGGGCATCCACCAGGTCCCCAGCAAAAATGGCGGAAGGTTCCTGGTTGATATCGACGACGATATTGACGGAGAAATCGACGCCGAAACGCTGCGCCGCTTCGAGCATATCCTCATGGATCGGGTTGCCTTCCATGTTGCCGGCAACCGCGCCCTTGGCAAAAATCATCTCGGGCCGGTGATTGTGCAGGATGGTTTTCTCTGAGCTGACGCCGGGCAGGATGGACTTGCGTCCGCCGGAGAAGCCAGCCATCTCGTGCAGCTCAACCTTGCCGACCGTGATATGCAGATCGCATTCATAAGCTTGCTTGCTGGCGAGAAAAGGCGTGCCCTGACTGGTAAAGCCCAGGTCGACCAAGGTTTCAGGGTCGTAGGGGTTGTGGTTGATGACCGGGATTTTGGCGTAAAGCTCTTCACCGACGTAGACGCGGTTTTCTTCATCCGTCGAATCGCGATGCACACCCAGCGCGACCATGAAGCGAATGCCCTCAAGCGGCACGCCGCCCCTCAGCAGTTCGTCCACGATGGTCGGCGCGACGGTCGCGGTCGGCACCGCGCGGGTGACGTCGGAGACGATGATCACCGCGGTTTTGGCATTTTTCTCGCGCGCGATCTGCGAGAGACGCTTGCCGCCCTTGACCGGATTCAACACGGCTTCGGCGTGCCAGGCTTTGCCTTCACGGATGGGCGGATACTCGGCTTCAAAGAGACCAGCAAAATTTTTCAGGGGGATATCGGCGCCAACTTGCTCAACATCATCGCGGTAGTGTACCGTCTGATTATCCTTATTGATTGAGTACATGGTGACCTCCCGTAATATGTAATATATTACTAGATAGTAGCATATTTGACCTTGTAAGTCAACTATCAGTATACAAAATCACGGCATGTTTTGCGGCGTCCTGTGCTGACCCGGAGCTATTTTCGCCTCGTTGTCACCCGCCGGTCGGAGGACTTTCCACGCAGGTTAAAAAATAACCGGGCCATTTTCCAATGACCCGGTTGAACAGCAAATTTATTTCTGTTACGGCATGATGCGGATGAAGAACTCGGCCACCACAGCGCCCCAGAAGTAGGCGGAGAAGATGACCACGATACCAACCAGAATACCCTTCCATCCGATAGCTTTGAACTTGTCCCAGTCACGACCGATGGTGATACCGGCATAAGCCAGGATGTTGCTGGTCAGCGCCAGCAGACCAATTTTGTTGATCGCGGGCACGGTCCAGGCGCTCATCGGGTTCCACGGGATGGTGAGCAGCGCGGCGATGATGGAGACATAGACCAGTGAAGGCAGGTTACCGGGGGCTTTTTTGGTGACAATCAAGCCGAGCAAGCCGGCGCCAGCCAGGATCAGTAGGCCGGGCAGCGAGGTCAGGGGATCGACCTTGAAGCGAATCCAGTTGCCGACGATGCCCATCACGATTGTGATGCCGAGACCAACCAGCCAGAGACCCCACTCGTCCTTGGAGATGCTGGTGTCTTTGGCGACTTTGACTTTCTCGCCCTTGTCGGTGACAACCACTTTGTCGTCAACATCAACCAGTTCCTTCTCGGTGATTTCATCGACATCAGTAACAACACTCTGGAACTTGGGATCGCTCGACTTGTAGGCGACGCCTTCTTTCTTCGCGCGAGCCTTGGCACGGCCATCCTTGCTCAGGATCGGGTACAGTCTCTTGTAGTACCACTCGGTCAGCGGCAGGTTGACGAACAGACCAACGTAAACCGCCAGCGCGGAGGAGATAAGGTTGGAGGCAACGACGAAGGCCGAGACGGTGTCCTGCACGGCCGGGAATTGCTCAATCAGCACACCCATGGCAGCGGTGCTCATGGCGGCTGAACCGATACCGGCTGCCATGGCGATCGCGTCCAGGCTGAACACACCGGAGGAGACAAAAACGCTGGTGAACAGGCTGACGACGATTGAGCCGAAGACAGTACCAACGATATAGGTCGTCACAACGCCGGCGAATTCTTCCTTATTACCGTAGCGGCTTTCAATGACGGTCAGACCGGGTTCGCGTGATGAGGCGAAGGTCATACCAATCGCTTCCCGTTTCATACCAAGCAGCAGAGCCACGGGCAGCGCCAGGATGAAGGTCATCGAGTCAGCCAGGTTGGACATCAACAGCGGCACGGATTGCTTGATCAGCTCTTCGATGCTGGTACCAACGCTGGCGCCCAGCTTGGACATCAGCATGATCATCGAAATCGAGAGCATCAGGGTGCCACTTGGGATCTGCGCAGGCCCCACTAATTTGAAGCCCTTCCAGAGATAAAGAATAGTGATGATTGCCATCGAGTACAGGAGAGGCATCAAGGTGACCTTGACGGCGCCCCACAGCGGTATCACGATGGGACCGATCGCATCGGCGATGATGCTGGCGATGAGGACTATCAGAATGAACTTCCAGTCCTGCAATAACTGCTTGGTTTTTTCCATCTTCAATCCTTTCCAAAAATTGGGGGTATAAAAATGATTTCTGCCACGGATGTGGTCTTTCAAAAGTTTACACTAAAATGTAATATATTACAATAACCAAAATCACCCATTAAGACATCTATTTATAGCAAACAAATTGAGCCATTCACAAGAATTGTCTGGTTTTTCTCATGCTATATTCCTTTCAGGATAAAAAGGGGATGATTATTGCATAGATATGTTAGCACTTTCATGAAAATTTACAATCCGCAAATTTCATGAAATTAACACCATTTTGTCATTATTTATCGAGCTTTTACAGAATTCATAACATTATTATTAACTTTCTTGCCGCTCGAGAGCAGTTTTCACATCTTACACATTTCCCCGTCACGACATCGTTCCTGGCAAATTTCCCCCCACGCCCTTGAGCTACAACGTTTGTTACCGGGAATGAGGTCGAAAAATCTCGAGCCGCTCCTGAGAGCGGCTCGAGTGAGACAGAACATGGGTATAAATGATTTATGGCATGATGCGGATGAAGATTTCAGCCACCACCGTGCCCCAGAAATACGCTGAGAAGATAACCACAATACCGACCAGAATACCCTTCCAGCCAATGGCTTTGAACTTGTCCCAGTCACGACCGATGGTGATACCGGCATACGCCAGGATATTGCTGGTCAGCGCCAGCAGACCGACCTTATTGATCAATGGGATGGTCCAGGTGCTCATCGGGTTCCAGGGGATGGTCAGCAGCGCGGCGATGATGGAGACGTAAACCAGCGAAGGCAGGTCGCCGGGCGCTTTCTTGGTAACGATCAGACCCAGCAAGCCAGCGCCTGCCAGAATCAACAGACCGGGCAGTGAGGTCAGCGGATCAACCTGGAAGCGGATCCAGTTGCCGACGATGCCCATCACAATCGTGATACCCAGACCCAGCAGCCAGACCCCCCACTCGTCCTTGGTGATGGTCTTATCTTTAGGCGCCTTGACTTTGCTCTTCTTCTCGACATCCACTGCTGAATCAATCGGCTCGACCACTGCGTCATCAGCAGCTTCCTCTACCTCAGCCGCGACTTCCTTATAATCGACACCCTTGCGTTTGGCATTGGCTTTGGAGCGGCCATCCTTGTGCAGCACTGGATGCAGAACCTTGTAGTACCACTCGGTCAGCGGCACGTTGACAAACAAGCCGACGTACACCGCCAGCGCAGAAGAAATCAGGTTGGAGGCGACCACGAAGGCTGACAATGTTTCCTGCACGTCGGGGAATTGCTCTATCAATACGCCCATCGCAGCGGTGCTCATGGCTGCGGAGCCAATACCAGCGCCCATGGCAATGGCGTCCAGGCTGAACATCCCTGATGAAACGAACAAACTGGTGAACAGGCTGACGACGATCGATCCAAAAACGGTACCGACGATGTAAGTGGTCACGACGCCGGCGAATTCTTCCTTGTTACCGTAGCGGCTTTCGATGACGGTCAAACCCGGCTCACGGGACATGGCAAAGGTCATACCGATCGATTCGCGCCGGATGCCCAGCGCCAGAGCGACAGGCAATGCCAGGATAAAGGTCATTGAGTCCGCCAGGTTGGACAGCAATAACGGCACACTCTGTTTGATCAGCTCCTCAATGCTGGCACCCACGCTGGCGCCCAGCTTGGACATCAGCATGATCATCGAGATCGAGAGCATGACTGTGCCGGTTGGTATTTGTGCCGGCCCGACCAGCTTGAAGCCTTTCCAGAGATAGAGTACCGTGATGATCGCCATTGAATAGAGCAATGGCATCAGGGTGACTTTGACCGCGCCCCACAATGGAATTGTGATAGGGCCAATGGCATCAGCGATGATGCTGGCGATGAGGACGATTAATATAAATTTCCAGTCCCGAAGCAGCTCTTTGGTCTTTTCCATACTATATTCCTTTCAAAGGATTAAAAAGGGAAGATTAATATCACTACATATAGTAGCATGCCGGCGGGAAAAATCAAAGTCGACACGCGCCGGAACGCGTCAATAAATGGCTGATTTTGAGATTTGTTATGTGAATTATTGCCTGTTTTTTTAGTTATTTTATTTTCTCGATCCGAATGATTTGTAAGCATGTTTCCAGTTTCACAAGCAGGACAAAGCGTTAAATCGTCGCGTTCTCAACATGTTCACTTCCCATACTATAATTTCTTCATCCCATCCAGGCGCGAGGTCAACCATGCACAACAAATTCAAATTCCGCTATCAGATGTACAGCCATCTCTACAACAACATGAGCGCTATACTGGCAGAGGCCAGAGCTGCCGGCGAGGAGATTGGCATCACAGCGGAATATAAAGGCAAAATCGGTCTGACCGGCGCCATCTCAGCCAATCACGGTTTTCTGCGCCGTGGTGTCGCCCAGGCGCTCGACTCGGTTTCACGTCAGGTGCTGTCATCCGCTACACTGGATGAAGCTATCCGCGAGCAGGTCAAGGAAGTCTATGGCGACGCGTACGACGCCGCGCTGGTCAACACCTGTGAAGCCGGACTGATGGTCAGCTTTGACGCGCTGTGCATGCCGGCGCAACTGGGACGCGGTGAGACCTACCGCGGTCGTTACATATCTATGTATGAACGTTTTATCCATCATCATGGCGCGTTCGGACGCCCTTTCCCGCCGCGTTACAAGGACATCATCGCTGACCAGGGTGAGACAGCCGGCGAGCTGGGTTTGCAGGGTAAGCACAGCGCCAACCTTGATACAGTCTATGTCAAAATGTCCGGCGCGGAGTACACCGCGCATGGCCTCAAGAATTATCCCGCGCCCAACCTGCTTCACGTAGACGCTGCCGGCACTCTCGCCCGCATCGCCAAAGTTGCCGCGCGCCACGCCGATTCGCTGACCGGCATTACCTCGCTCGGGTATGATCTGCCCGGGTACGGCTACGGCGAGAAGGATAAGCAGGGCATCCCGCTGCTGCAAAAAGGGATCGCCGCGCTGGCAGCCGAGTATGACATCCCCTACATTATTGACAATGCCTGGGGCGCGCCCTTCATCGGCGCCGACATCCGCAAACTGGGCGGTGACGTGATGTGCTACAGCATGGACAAGGTCACCGGCTCACCCACCTGCGGCCTGATGATTGGCAAGGAAGAAGCCATGGTTCAGATCCGGCGCGCTATCGGCATCCATGGTACGCGCAGCGGCGCGCTGCTCTCACACGGCAAGGCTGCCTATGTGATGCTCGACCCCGGCAAGGAAGCGCTGACTGGCGCGCTGGCGGCGCTGAAGCTGCTGCGTTCTGAGCCGGACCCGCTGGTCGATGCCTGGAAAGCACTGCAGGCGATTGCCATAGAAGAATTTGACCGGCTGCCCGCCGCGCTCAAACCGGGCTGGACGACTTTCAACTCGCCCAACGCGCTGGCGGTCTGCTTCAATTATGCCGATACCTGGCGCGAGGGACGCATGGGCATCCCGATCTTCACGGTCGAGGACATGTACGCCAACACCAGCCTGATCCAGACTTGCGTAGCGCAGATGGGCATCCTGCCCACCATCGCCTTCGACGGCGACATCATGGTTTCAAACGGACTGGGCAACCTCGATGAAGATGGCAGGCTGCTCGAGAAACCGACCCAGCTGGCGTTGCGAGGGTTGTTCAAGTCAATCGAGATTATCAGCCGGCACGCGGGGCTGCTGGATTAGGGAGCGTAATGGCTGTTCGCGTTGAAATCGGGCTGGAGCGATTGCTGTCTGACACGGTCCTCAGACAAAGGTTAAAGGACAAAAGGGTGGGGCTGATCGCCCACCCCGCTTCCGTGCTGCCCGATCTGACGCCTTCCGCTCAGGCGCTGCTCGCCGCCGGTGTCAATCTGACCGCCCTCTTCGCTCCCGAACATGGTTACACCGGTACGGTTGCGGATGGTGAAGCTGTCACTTTCACAACCGATCAGGTAACCGGCTTGCCGGTCTTCAGCCTGTATGGCAGCGGCTTCGCGCCCTCACCTGAGGGCTTGGCGCTGGTCGATCTGCTCGTTTACGACATGCAGGATATTGGCTGCCGCTTCTACACCTACATCTCCACGCTGTACTATTTGCTTCAGGCTGCGGCTGAACTTGGCATGGAAGTGCTGGTATGCGATCGTCCCAATCCGATTGGCGGAATTGCCGTGGAAGGTCCCGGCGTAGAGCCAGCCTATCGCAGCTTCATCGGCATCGCCGATATCCCCATTCGCCACGGCATGACCGCCGGCGAGCTGGCATCCTTCTTCAATGACCGGCTGCCCAAGCCGGCTCCGCTGACTGTCATCCCCATGCGTGGCTGGCAGCGCGGCATCTCTTTCGATGATTGCGGTTTGCCCTGGGTTGCGACATCACCCGCCATGCCTAGCGTACAGACAGCGCTGGTATACCCCGGTACCTGCTTTTTTGAAGGTATCAACCTGAGTGATGGGCGCGGCACTGCCCAGCCTTTTGAGCTGACTGGAGCGCCCTGGCTGGACGCCCCTGCGCTGGCGGCAACCCTGAACAAGCTTCAACTGCCTGGCGTCCGTTTCCGGGCGGCCTGGTTCACTCCCGGTGGCGGCAAGTATAAAGGGCTGGTTTGCGCTGGCGTCCAGACGCATGTAACGGAGCGCGCGACATTCAGGCCGGTGCTTAGCGGCCTATCCGTGCTGCAGGCATGCCTGCGCCAGGACCCTGAGCGGGCTGCCTTCCTGCCGGGAAGCTGGGAGGGCCCCCTGCCGCATTTTGACCTGCTTGCGGGCGGCTCCGGCATTCGCGAAGCCTTGCTGACAGATGTGTCTGTGGCAGAGATCGCTCAGAACTGGCGCGCGTTCGAAGACAAATTTAAAATAGACTCTGAACATTATTATCTTTATCAGGGAGGCACAGCATGATTAGCGATATCATCGCCAGACGGCGCAGCGTTCGCAAGTACACCGACCAGCATGTAGAGGAAGAGAAAATCATCCGCATTCTAGAAGCAGCGCGCCAGGCGCCTTCCGGCAAGAACACCCAGCCCTGGCATTTCATCGTCATCCGCGACAAGGAGATGATCATCAGGCTGGCGGAGATCGATCACCAGCAAAAATGGATGGAAGCCGCCCCGGTCGTCATCGCCTGCCTGGCGGACGCCCGCGCCCGCATTGATCCCTCCGTGCCGCTGAATGTCACCGAGACCAGCCCGGAGTTTGAAGTCAAGCAGGTTATTCGCGACTCAGCGGTTGCCGTGCAAAACCTGCTGCTGGCTGCGGTCGAGGAAGGTCTGGGCGCCTGCTGGACCGGCTGGTACCTGCAGGAAGAGATCCGCGAACCGCTGGGCATCCCTTCAGACAAATTCGTGACCGCTATCGTCACCGTCGGTTATCCTGCCGAGGAACCCGCCGCACGCAAACGCAAACCGCTGGAGGAATTCGTCCGCTACGAGCATTGGTGAGTGCACCTGCGGACTATCTCGAGCCAGCGCATGGATAAACAACCGACCTGTCAGTAACCCGAAGCCCCATTAACATAGCCTGACACGCGTCCTAGACTGCCAGGTAATTGACTGATTGGGTCAATTTCGGCTGCTCAGGTATGCAAAACTCATTGTGACAATACAACGAAAGGCAGATCAGCACTCGGCACTATCGTTGCTTGGATTAACTGATAATGCGGTTTTATATAGGTGCGATGGTACCGAAAAATGTATTATTTTTTGGTTGTATATTGATATGAAATATTATATTATATATATAATCTGACCAGCGATACCAATTTCTACTACAAGCTTAATCAACAGATACTCAAACAGCAATGGACTGGTAAGATCCAAAAGGGGAGGTAATAGTACAAAATCGGCCCCGAATTTGATGTGTCTCAACAACATTGTGATGATACACCACAATAATCCATTCAGTAGTTAATCTTATTAGTTCCCCGCGCTTAACATCAACCAAATACCAATATTAGAGGTAGCCTCAATCAAGTCTCGTTTCTCTCGCACTTTAATATAGTAATCGCAAACTGGAAAGGAGGAGAGTTCTAAGGGTGGTAACACCGCTTTACAGCAAGCAGTATCGTGTCAGTGAGTGACTAATAAGTGGAAATCTTTATGGAGATCAACATGTTCAAGAATAAAGTATCGTTTATCGTAGCCATGATCGTGATTTCCTCGATCATGCTTGCATCATGCGCACCGGCACCGGCTACTACAACGCAGCCCGAATCCGTTGTAGTAACGCAAGTGGTTACACAGGAGGTCATCAAAGAAGTTGAGGTGATCCGAGAAGTGCCGGCTAGCGGGGAAGCTACAGAGGAAGAGAAATTCGGTGGCACCTTCATCTTTGGCGCCCAGGCAACTGAATTACCTGGCGTCAGCCCGATTCATAACAATGGCGGAGATGAAATTCGCGTGTACCAGATGGCGACTGAACCACTTACGTGGGGTGGCGAAAACTTCCCGCCTGAAGTACGACCCATCCTGGCAAAATCCTGGGAGGTCAGCGAAGACGGTCTGACGTGGACGGTCCATCTGCAGGAAGGTGTGAAGTGGCAAGATGGCAAACCTTTCACAGCCGACGACGTGATCTTCTGGGCGTCAGTGTTGGAGGATCCTGAGACTGTCGGCGTGTCACAATTTGCACAACGCTTCTTCGTGAATGACAAGCCATACGTTTTTGAAAAAGTAGATGACTACACCGTCACCATCACCTCCGACGTACCCGTTCCTTCCTTGCTGGCTAATATTGGCGTTCCTATCATCCCTAAACATTACTTCGAGGAGCATGGAATCGCCAATAAAGACATGAAAGCATCGCCCTTCAACAACGAACTAGCGCTGGGAACTGGTCCTTTCACCATGGTGGAAAACCGTGTCGGTGAGGCAGTTATTCTCGAACGCAATGAGGAATACTGGCGCGGCAGACCGTACCTGGATTCATTTGTGTTCCGGCTGATCCCAGATGCGCAGACCCGCATTGCCGCGCTGAAAACCGGTGAAATTGATTTTGCCCGTATCCAGCCGAAACAGGTACCAGAACTGTTAAGTTCACCTAATATCAAAATCCTGAACCTGTTGGTTGACTACCAGGATCATCTGCGTCTCAATGTAACAAAACCAAACCTCGCAGATAAACGCACCCGCCAGGCACTGATGTTCGCGCTTGATCGGCTTGCCATCCTGCAGGTGATGGAATTTGGATATGGACAAGTTGCGGATTCACCATTCAATCCCATCGTCTCCGCCTATGAGCCCACCACGACCTATACCTATGATGTCGAGAAAGCAAATGCTTTGTTGGCTGAAGTGGGGTGGGAAAAAGGTGCAGACGGCTTCCTGGTGGCAAAGAATGTTGAAGGCGTAGCTCCCGGTTCGAAATTAACACTCGTCCTGGATGCCATGGATGCCGATGAGACCAAAGCTTTCGCGATGGTTCAGTCCTACTGGCAGGCTGTTGGTGTAGATGCGCAAATTCGCCAGATTGACAGCAGCGTCTGGCGAGAAGAGAACAACAGTAAGGAAGATAAACCATACGATGTCATGTTCTCGGGTAAGGGCTTTGTTGGTGACAATGGTGTCAACTGGGATAATGTTATGGCATCCACCAGAAAAGACAGCACATCGTCTTATGAGAACCCTGTTACTATCGATCTATTCAACAAAGCACGCGCGGCAACAGATGTAGCCGAGCGTGATGAATACTTAAAGCAGGCAGCCGCGATTATTTGGGAAGACCTCCCCTACCTGCCGCTGTGGTACCAGTCCCGTGTGTGGGCTTACAACACACGCGTCCATCTTGAAGACGCTGACTTCCAGGTGGGTCTGGTGGGTTACTTTGGACGTCCGGATAAGATCTGGGTGGAGAAATAAACCCGTAAAGTATTTGCGTATGTGACGAGAATGCTGTCCCAAAAATCGAAAGACTGACTTTTGGGACAGCACCGCACATTGAAAAAGGTGGTGTGAATGATTGAATACCTCGTACGCAGAGTTTTACAGATGATTCCGCTCCTGATCTTTATTTCTATTTTTTCATTTGCTATAGCGGAATTCGCTCCGGGCGACCCAGTGATGATGTATATATCACCTGAAAAAAGGGAACTAACGGCAGAAGAATTGGATAAGATCCGGCATGAGCTGGGGCTTGATCGCCCGGTGCATATTCGCTATCTCTCCTGGATCAAGGATATGGTCGAAGGGAATTGGGGCTATTCTTTGCGGACAAGCAATACTGTCCGCAACGAGATCATGGGCCGTCTGCCCAATACAATGATTCTGGGTGGGTTGTCCTTATTTTTAACAATGATCATATCAATACCTATTGGTATTATCTCAGCTCTAAAACGGCATACCTTTATTGATTATCTCGTGACGTTGGGTGCTTTCATTGGCATATCCATGCCCAGTTTCTGGCTGGCATTGATTTTGATAGAGTTATTCGCAAACCGTCTGGGTATCCTGCCCAGCGTAGGCATGACCAGTGTTGGCAGGAATATCACAGGGTGGGCACATATATTAGATGTAGGAAAACACCTGATCTTGCCTGCAATTACATTGTCGTTTACTTCAATAGCATATTGGTCACGTTATCAACGAGCTACATTAATCGAAAACCTTAACCTCGATTACATCAGAACTGCAAGAGGAAAAGGTCTCAGCGAACGACTTGTCGTGTTCAGGCATGCGTTCAGGAATGCATTAATACCGGTGGTAACTTTGGCTGGTCTGTCCCTTCCGGATATCGTTAACGGCGCCTACATCACTGAATCAGTTTTTGGCTGGCCTGGTATGGGCCGTCTTGGCATTACTGCTATCCAAAACCGCGATTACCCGATTGTGATGGGCGTGACGATGCTTTCAGCGCTTTTGGTAGTTATGGGTAATCTGATAGCAGATATTACCTATGTCATTGTTGATCCACGAATCAGGTACAAGTAAGGCAGAGGATACGCGAATGGCGGACGTTTTAGCCCTCAACCATGAAAGAAAAAAGAGCTATTCATTCTTTGACCATTTCTGGTATGAATTCCGCCGGAATTGGATGGCCGTTGCCGGGTTGGTGTTCTTGGTAGTTATTTTCTTTGTGGCAATCTTTGCCAAACAGATCATGCCGTTTGACCCGTTGCATATTGACCCGCAGTATATCAAAGGTGTACCCTCTCCACCAGACGCAGTCCATCCATGGGGAACGGATGAAATGGGGAGAGATGTTTTTTCGCGTAGTGTCAGTGGCTCTCGTATCTCACTGTCGGTTGGCTTTGTATCGGTTGGTATTTCAACCATTATCGGTGTAATTCTCGGTTCCCTCGCAGGATATTATGGCGGCAGAATAGACAATATCATCATGCGCATTGCTGATATATTCCTTTCGCTGCCCACTTTCTACCTCATTCTGACAGTAAACGCGCTTTTGAAACCAAGCATCTACAACATCATGGTGATTATCGGGGTGTTCGGTTGGATGGGTGTATCACGGTTGGTGCGTGGCGAATTCATGCGCATCAAGGAGATGGATTACATTACTTCCGCACGTGCGACGGGGGTTTCCAACAGCCGATTGATCCTCAAACATCTCTTACCGAACAGCGTGGCACCTATCATCGTTTCAATGACAAATAAGCTGCCTGGTGCCATATTACTTGAATCTGGTCTCAGCTTCCTGGGGCTAGGCACGCCGCCTCCTGCGGCTTCATGGGGAAACATGCTGTTTGACGGCAAAACCTGGCTGCATCAAAGCTGGTGGATGTGGGTGCCACCCGGGTTCTTGATCTCGATAACCGTGATCGCGTTCAACTTCCTGGGAGACGCACTGCGCGATTCTCTCGATCCACTGCAGAGGCAACGCTAAATATCAGGAAGTTCAAAAAGCCAGAGTGTCGCAGACTCCGGCTTTTGGGATGTGGTCTCAGTTGATTGTCAGTCACAAACCGCTGGAGGAGATCGTCCGCTACGAGCATTGGTGAGTGATTCTCAAGTATTTGAAATCATTCACATCAGCGTTTTAGTTGCAGCAATACACCTTCGAATATTCAGACTAACCGCTTGACATTGCAAGCGTTTCTAATTATTATTAGCATATGCTAATAATAAGGATTCACCTTGGCAAGGCGCATTAGCGAGAAGGTCATCCGCTCCCAGCCGCAAGCCCGGCTATTTTTTGCCGGACGGGGGCAGGCACCCTGCTGCAAGCCAACAATCACCTTGCTGCTGGAAGAATGGGAGTGTCTGCGTCTGGTTGATTACAGCGGTCTGGACCAGGCTGCCGCGGCGAACTCACTGGGTGTCTCAAGACAGACCGCTCAGGCTTTGCTGCAGAGCGCCAGGCAGAAAACTGCACGGGCGCTGGTGGAAGGGATGACGATTGTGATACAGGGCGGCGCGCATATCATCGCCGCGCCTGAAAAAGGATCAGATAACAACAGGAGTAATGAAATGAAAGTAGCGGTAACTTGTCAGGACAATCAGGTTTTCCAGCATTTCGGCAGGACGCCGGAATTTTGTATTTATACGGTCGAGGAGAAGAAGGTGGTTAAGGTTGAGAAATTAGCCGCCCCTGAAGAAGGCCATGGAGCGCTGGTCAGCTTCCTGAAGGAACAGGATGTCGATACATTGATCTGCGGCGGCATTGGCGGGGGCGCTGTCAATCACCTGCGTGAGGCAGGGATCAGCATTTTTGCCGGCGCCTCAGGCGATGTCAAGGAGCAGGTCGACTCATTCCTCTCCGGGCAGCTGCCGCAAAATGAGGATGCTGATTGCGGTCATCATGGCGGGCACGCTCATGAGCATCATGACCACGGACATGGCTGCCAGGATCATCACCATTCGGGCGGGCATGATTGCCAACATGGTAAAAGTCACGGGCATTAGGCTGAGCCAGCGTTCCGAAACAGTCAAGCAAAAGGCGGTTTACGGTTGTATAAGCGCCTTTTGTTATTAGCCATCCAGATTGTCGGGAGCAAGACCGGCTCCCGACCTACAACCACGGCCTATCCAACCCAGCGAGTGGATTAATTCGCCCTATCACATCAGCTCAAATCAACGTGCTGCGGCGGTTATGCTGATAAAATGAAACCAGCATGAACAACTTGCGGAGGATATCCAAATGAACAATAAAACGTTCTGGCTCAGAGTAATGACTGTTGCCGGTGTGATGATCGTTTGGTCACCGCTGGTGCTGATGCTGCTCACAGGCATTCCGCGCCTGTTCCGCTCCGGCATGCTGCAATTCGACTATTTGCTGCCGGCAGAACTCTTCCCGCTAGTGCTGATCGGCGGGTTGCTGCTGCTGGCTGTTTCGCTTTCACAAAAAATGGAGCGCCGCCTGGTCGGTCTGGGGATGCTGATCCCGGTCGCCAGCTTGCTGCTGCTCATTCTGTTTGCCAACGTCAGCGGCATGGACAAGAGCCCAACGCCTCCGACTGGCTTTCAAATGGCAATGATCGCCTTCTTCATGATTGCCTACACTGCCGGCGTAGTTCTGCTGGGTGTCGGCGGTTTACGGCTGCATAAACAGATCTCACGTATTCCAGCTAGTTCAGAGATTGAATAGACGAATCATTTAGCGCTAGATAGCCAGATTGCTCCCTCGATCTGCTATAACCTTAAGCGTCCTAATACCCCGCCTTATGCTCGTGCGCCGAGGGACCGGCAATCACAATCCGGTAGCCATCCGGATCCGTCAGCCAGAATTCCATATGCCGTGCCAACGGGTTTTCATGCGGCTCCATCTCGAACAGCGCTCCCGCCTCCCGTGCCCGGCTGACAGCCGCTTCAAAATCATCCGTCATGAACCACAAGAGCACGCCATTGCCGAGCGGGATACTTTGGTCAGCGAGGATGCCATGGTGGTCCGGCAGCGCCCACTGGTGCAATTGCAGGATCAACTTGCCTTCCGACAGGATCTGGTCATACTCATCGCCGCCATGCCCGCTGATTGCTCCCAGAATCTTGCAATAATAGTCGGATGACTTTTCAACATCCCTGACACAAATCATCGTTTGATTTTTCATTTAAACCTTCCTAAAATGCTGAAATAATAATTACCCTATCCGACACAGATTGTATCAATCTCTCGTCGTCGATGAAAGTCCAGTCCGCCTTGCGGTGTTTAAGTCAATCCTGTCAAGCCGGCTTCACACATTGCCCATAATCCGGAAAACTAATATACTTACAGTGTAAGCACAGGAGGACGTTATGGAACGACGACTTTTTAAAACTGGGAACAGCATCGTGCTGTCCTTACCTCGGGAGACCCTTGACAAGCTTGGGTTGATCGAAGGTGATGCTGTCGCTCTCGAACTCGACCAGCAAAACCGACGGCTGATTCTGGTACCTGTTGAAAAAGAACTCTCGGATGCTGGTGTGAATGAAGAATTCGCGCGCCAGGTCACCAGCTTCATCGACCGCTACCGACCCGCCCTTGATGAATTAGCAAAGTGACACGCTACCTGACCCCCGAACAAGTTCTATTTCTCCACAACCGCATCATCGAAGAAACTGGCGGCGCCCATGGCGTGCGTGAGCTCTCCCTGCTGCTTTCTGCGGTAGGCAGGCCACAGGCAATCTTTGCCGGCAATGACTTGTACCCAGATATCTTCACAAAAGCGGTTGCGCTTCTGGACCCGCTCAATCGCAATCATCCTTTCCTTGATGGGAACAAACGGACGGCCATCTCAGCAGCCATCATTTTCCTCGAAATGAACGGCTACGCTTTCTCCGCGCAAAATAAATCTTTGGCTCGGTTTATGATGAAATGCGCACGGGGCGAGGCCGCCTTGGATAAAATCGCTCGCTGGCTGGCAATGCACTGCTCATAAAAAGGTAAAACAAAGAACTAACCAGGCAAAAAGGTCTGGTTAGTTCTTTTATTATTTAATTATTATCGAGCAGAGCTCTCTAATCCTCGTGGCGCGCCTTGGACGCGAACTCGGGGAAGTGTTTCCACATCTTCTTCACATCGCACAGACCTGCCGCCCGCAACAACGCGTCAAAATGATCCTCGGGGAAGTCTGCCGGCATGATGAAATCGAACTCGATGTTTTCAACTTCACCTTCCTCATTGGAATGCACCAGCATGCGCACCTGTTTGGGGATCGGCAGATTATGATTGCGGCAATAGGTCCTGCCGGTCGATGCCGTACAGGCACCCAGCCCTGCCAGGAATGTCGCGCCGGGCGAGGCGAACAACCCTTCACCACCGCTCTCGACCGGGCTGTCAGTCTTAATCACAAACTTGTCCCGCTTGGTGTCGACTCGTTTGGGTCCCCCCGGAAACTCAATAATAAACTCGCGCGCCATATTACCTCCAACCTTAAATCGCAAAGTATTTTTCAGGATTGATATCGAATCCCTTGGGCCAATAATAGCCTGAGTGCTCGTCCTGAATGTATTGACCCTTATAGTCACCGCGGCTGATCTTCTGGAGCGTCTCGATCAGATGATCCACATCCGCCTCGTTATTATAGCAACCGAAGCTGATGCGCACCAAACCCGGCAGCAAGGAGCGCATACCATCCCGCGCCTGAGCCTGATATTCCTGCGATGATTCCTCAGTCAGTTCAAGCAGCTTGAACAGGTAAGGATGCGCGCAGAAACAGCCATTGCGCACACCAATACCGCCTTCAGCACTGAGGATGGCGGCGACCAGATAATGATCCAGTCCTTCCATCGCAAAGGGGACGACGCCAACCTTCTCTTCAGCCCTGCCGGGGTCCGAGATGCCGTAGACCCGCAAGCCTTTGATCTTGCTCAGTTTGCCAAGTAAGTAACGGGTCAGCACAGCTTCATGCTCGGCCACCTTGTCCATGCCCATTTCCATCAGGCAGCTCATGGTTTTGGCCTGAGCGACGCCGCCCACCACGTTGGGCGAGCCGGCTTCTTCCTTGTCCGGCAGACCGGTCCACTTCACATTTTCAACGGTCACAATGTCCACCGTGCCGCCGCCTACCAGATCAGGATCGCCCTCAAGGAAGATATCCTTGGGTCCAAACAGGCAGGAGGAGCCGAATGGCGCGTACATTTTGTGTCCAGCGGTGACGACAAAATCGAGATGACCGGGGTCACCGACTTCGCCCATCTCCACCTTGCGGTGCGGTGCCAGTTGCGCGCAATCCACCAGGATCATCGCACCGGCAGCATGCACTTTCCTGGCGATCTCATGGATGGGGTTGATATAGCCGGTCACATTGGCAGCACCGGTCACGACCACCAGCCGCAGTTTGCCGGCATGCTGGGCGATCAGGTAATCCAGATGTTCTTCATCCAGCGCGCCATTGCAATCAACTTCGCAGTGAACGACATGCGCCTCAGGCCGCCAGGGCAAATCGTTGGAATGATGCTCCATCAGGGTCGTGATGACCACATCGCCAACCTGAAACGGGAACCGGTGCGCGATCTTATTCAGCGATTCGGTCGCATTCTTGCCAAAGATGACCGTGTGTGTCTCCGGATTGGCGCCAACGAATTTCATCGCGATCGCGTGGGCTTCTTCATAGGCATGCGTTGCCACCTGGCTTTTAACGCCGGTGCCGCGATGCACGCTGGAATACCAGTTCATGAACTCATTGACCTTATCGAGAACCGGTCTCAACGTGGGGGTTGAAGCCGCGTTATCAAGGTTAATATACTCGCGCTGGCTGCCGTCGAGCAGTGGCACGATCGTATGGATGCCAACAACCTGCTCACGGACGTTATCAATGGTCAATGGCTTGCCGGCACTTGCTGAGCTCATAAATGTCCTCCTCTGTCGGGCGGGAATGTAATTTCAGACCGTATTCTGGTCTGTTTGTTCAACATCTCAACAACGCGCTCACGGGAATTCATAATTTGTTCTTCCATAACCGATTCCATCCGGTCGACGTCACCGCTGCGCATCGCTTCCACCAGGTTGACGTGCTCAACGCGCATCTCGTCGCCGCTGTCACGCAGGTCAAGACCGAGATGGAAAATGCGGATCATCGACTCGAGCAGCACTGAGATGGCGTCCTGCAGACGCTGGTTACCGCTGGCTGCCGCGACCATCGAATGAAATTCTCGGTTATGGTTCAGGAAAAGGAGATAGGAATTGACATCCCCGAATTTGTAGGTGAAGTTGGCAAAACGCGTCAGATCGTCAAGCTGCTGCGGCGTCGCGCGCTCGCCAGCCAGCCGCACGGCTGACTTCTCGAGGATCAGCCGCATCTCATAAATATCGTTGATATCCTCAATCGTCACCGGCGTGATGATGGTGCCGAAGCGCGGATAAGTCTTGACATAGCCTTCCATCTCGAGCCGTTTCAGCGCTTCGCGAATGGGTGTAATGCCCAGGCTGTAACGTGCGACCAGTTCCCCCTGAACGAGCTGACTGCCGGGTTCGAGGATGCAAAGCAATATATCGCGCTTCAGCGCGTCGTATGCCTGATCGGCAAGTAGAGAGCCGGTTGGTTGCTGCATCATGTGATATATCAGTTATACATTATATGTAACATCGCTGTCAAGCTTTTTTTTGAAGTTGTTCTACCAAATTTCAAAATGTAGTGCCAGCTATTATTAACGCTGGCACTACGTAAGTTAGTCACAGGGTCCAGCCAACTTAATTAACAGGTGACCCCTTGGTTCTGCCAACCCAAGTCAAGTCCCTCAACTCACCGAATTGCTCTTCAAATATCCGGTAATAGAGCATTTCTTCTTTCGTATTCAAGCGCAATCCGCTACTTAATGTGCGTGTTGATGAAAAATCCTTGTCACTGATTTGTTCATCTGCATACAGGGCGATCAATTCATTGATTCCTGCACCTTCCCAGAATTTTTCCTTCGGCCGATTCAGAATTTCAGGTGGCAGTAGATCACGGACAGCCATGCGCAAAATCCACTTTTCAGTCCCAGACACAAGCTTATATTTGACTGGAATCCGAATTGAGTAATTCACAACCTCAGGGTCTAAAAAAGCCACGAATGCTTTCGTTGAATGCGCCGCGGAACAACGATCAACTCTCTGGAGCGCCGTATTATGAAGGCTATTCAACATGTCTATTAACTCTGGAGCCAATTGAGAAATATCAATACTCTTCAAATATGTATATCCCGCAAATAGCTCATCGCCACCCTCACCCGAAAATACTGTGCTCACGTAGTCGGACGCCGCTCTTGCCGCGATGTAATTAAGAACGCTAGATCGAATCAATAGGGCGTCAAATGATTCCAGGTGAAATATCACCTCGGGTAGGGTCTTATAAATCTGCTGTCTGGTTACAGTAATTTCATGATGATCCGCACCAATATGCTCGGCCATCATCCGGGCATAACGAAGGTCCGGAGCGCCATCAAGACCAGCCGCGAAAGTTGGAATATGGCTTACTTTTTCCGCAGCAATCGCTGCCAGAGCGCTTGAATCCAACCCGCCTGACAACCATGACCCGATAGACCCGTATTTTATCCCTCTGTCGACTGCCCTTTCAAGGCGCGTACGCAGTTCGGTCGCGATTGAACCCGGCTCATCGTTTATGGCATGCCGAACCACGAAATGATAACCATAACTTTTTTCATCATTATAGGTGCTGCCCGGCTCGAGTTCCCTGACATTCTCCGTTACTAAGAGAAGCGCTTTCACCTCAGAAGCAAAGCAGAATTCACCATCGGCGGTCCATCCGTAATAGAGTGGGGTCACACCGATAGTATCACGGGAGAGAGCGATTCCATCCTCATGAAATTTTGCTTGTGAAAACCATCCTGCTTGTAAACCATCTCTGGCAACCTTCGTTTTCTTGAATATTCTTCGGGAAAGATTTTCAGCCGCTGTTCCTGAGATGCCTATAACTGCATTTGGCTGAGTGGCCATTTCCAGCCAATCATTACCACGGTGTGCCATTTTTCCCAACATTTTTTTTACTAAATTTTTTTTATTTCTCCCGGTCATGCCGGCAATTGCTGTCATATCAAATCCTTACATACTATTTTTCAATCTCAATTCCTTCATTCACATATTTTGTGAATTCGCCAATGCTCATGCGATCAATGCCCAACTTTTCAACCGTCCTGCCCCGGCGCCAGTAGTCGGTGCCATGGATGATACAAGCCAGGCGGATGATGGCGTCCATGGCAACGACCGAAACCCCATAGGCTTTGCCAAGCGAGGCAATCGGTACCAGGCTCATCGGCACATCCTCAAACAGGTACCTGTGATTGAGCGTCGGCGGCGCCTTGATGCCGTAATACCCCGGCTGATTATGGATCGCCTGGTAGAGGTTGTCGCCCTCGCTGTCATAGGCAAGCTTGAGCCATTCCATGCCGGTGCGCGCCCGCAGACCAATCGCCGATGCCACAGTCACGCGCTCACGATCGAGCGCCTCCAGCACGGTCGCGACGCTTGGCGTGACACCTTCGATGTAGAACTGGTAATCGCCGTGGGTCGATTCGATCCAGCCGGAGTTGAGCAGCGTGAGAGCGGGATGGAAGATGGCGCCCATATTGTTCAGTCCGGTCTTGAGCACATTGCCGCCGTCGATGTAATGCGGGTAGGCTTCGTGGATGCGGTCCAGCACAAGGCGCGTGCGCGTCGCCGGCAGCGCTGCCAGAGGCACCGCGTCCTTGATGCGGAAGATACGCGATTGCGCCGGCCCATCCGAGCGGGAAGCATAGATAAAGGTCTCGGCCTCCGCGACCGTGACATCCGCCGTGCAGCCGTTATCCTTGAGCACCTTCGCGAACTCGATCGCGCCGAGCGTGCGTCCGGGATGCAGGACGATGATTTGACCATCCTTCAGATGCGGCGCGGCCACCTTGGCGATCTCAGCGTGGGCGGATGACGGCACGACAACCATGATCATCTCTACGTCAGCCAGCGCTTCAGCCATATCGGATGTCACCAGCCGGAGGTAACAGTCACCGCTGGGACCGCCTTCAGCGCTTTCGATATTGATATACCCGAGCTCGCGGATAGATGAAACGCGCTCAGGGGTGCGGTTATAGAGGGTCGTCGGAAAACCCATCCACGCCAGGTGCGCTGCCATCGCTTTACCGCCATGCCCGGCGCCGATAACCAGATATTTTGTTTTCTTCTCAGTCATCTCTCACTCCCTTTCTGCTTCCATTAATAAGTGGTCTCGACGTTCGCGCCATTGGCGATCATCGTTTTGACTTCGCCCATGGCGTAGCGATTGTTGCGCAACTGCGGCGCGTCCATCAATCCCTGCCTGACAGCCTCGGTCAACGTCGCCGGATCCGTGAGCGGATCCTTGACGTCAGGTCCTGCCAATGCCGAAATCTTTTGCAGCAGCTCTTTCACCTCGCTGACGATTTGCTCTTTGCGCATCTGCACCTCCGGCGCGGCGGTCATATCAGGCGCGCCCTTGATGGCGTTATCAATCGCCCGACGCGCGATCAGGGAGGCTTCGATCACATCCTCCGGCGTCGCCGCGTGATGCGCTTCGGTATGACCGACAATATGCACAATATGCGGTTTGAGCGCCATCTGCAGGTAGATGCTGGCAGCCAGTTGTGCCCGCGCGGCATTGACCTCCACGGGATAGCTGAGCAAACCGGTGCGGGTCTGCTTCCAGATGCGGAAATCCGCCGAACGCAGCGGTTCGATCAGGTCGATCACCGCCAGCATTTTCGCCAGATCCATCGCGTCAGACAGGCCGGGCGGGCTGTTGAACATCATCTGAGCGATGTAATCGCGCACGCCGAACGCCCTGGCGTTGTAAGCCGAAAGGTAGGCAGACGCGGCGAACACCACGTCAGTCGCGTCACGCATGCCCCAGTGATGCGGCTCATTCAGCTCCACCGGAATGTTGCGCTCGCCATAAAAAGCCATCACCTGCTGATGCTCAACGATGCTTTCATGCAGGCTTAACGGCCCGCGGCCATCCATATCGTTGAACCAGAAGAGCGGAATGGCGCACCAGGCGATGTTGATGGTCTCGATATACATTTCCGCCAGGCGCAGAAAATCATCCGTGCCCGAGTACGTGCGCATGAGCGGATAGTTGCCCTGACGCGTCTCCGCGTACAGTTGCCGGTAGTCGTCCGCGCTGCGCACCGGCACGCCGCCCGCCCCCGTCCGGCGCTTGTCCTGGCGCTCGGGGTGGAAGAAATTCTCCTGCGCGTCCTGATCCGTGCCGAGCGAAATCACGTCAAGCGCCTTCGCCAGCGCGATCTGCCTGATGCCCGCGGCAGTCTCCTCCATGGTCGGCAGACCAAAGTGATGCCGCAGCACCGGGTAAGGCGCTTTCCATTTTATGCGTTCCACCAGGGTCTGAGGGTATGCCTCCTCTGTATCGGCCGCGCCGGGCTCACCCTTCAGGAACGCGATCACTTCCTCGGTGGTTTCAGTGCCGTCGAAGATTCGTTCGAAAAAGCCCAGCTTTTCCGCGCGTTCAGCGACAGGCGGCGTGCCTCCGAACGCGAAACGCACACCCTGCTCATACAGCTCGGATGCCTCCTCAGCGAACAGCCCGAGCAGGCGCTCACCCGTCTCAGGCGTCAGCCGGTATGAAACGCCGATCAAATCCGCGTTTTCTTCTTTCGCTCGTTTCAGTAATTCTTCAACTGGAACCGCCGGACCGAGAAAGACCGTTTCCCAGCCAGCCTGTTCTGCCAGGCGCAGGAAGTTGGACACCCCTGCCACATGGACGCATTCCCCCAGCGCGGCGGCAATCACTTTCCTGTTCATTACTCCTCCTTTCACGCGTGCTTCTACACGCGCCTAATCGCTCCGATCACCTCCGTGATATATGAGTTGACTACAACATTTGATCGACATTGAGATTGGCAAACGATGGATGATTCTGATTACGAGATAATCAGATTGCCCAGGATGATGAGCCTGTTGGAAACTTGCCAGCTTGGATGAAACCGGGATGATCGGGGAATCAGGCCATTGGACGATGTTTGGGATCGTCGTCGCCATTTTTTACAAGCCCTCCATTCCAGTAAAACCAATAATTCTTCTCAACCGGCGATCAAAAATCGCATTAGTGTTTCATTTTATCATGACTCAATTTCTCATTCAATTACATCTGGTTTATCATAATAGAGTTGATATTACGTCCTGGAGGAATGAAAATGACAAAAAAGACCGCCCCCTATGGTTCCTGGGAGTCCCCGATCAAAGCCGAACTGCTTGCCAAAGCCGGCATCAGCCTGAGTTCGCCTTACCCCGTTGGTAAAGACCTGTACTGGCTGGAGGGACGCCCGCTGGAAGGCGGACGCAACGTGCTGGTCCGCCGTGCCGCTGACGGAACCACATGTGACGTGACCCCTGCCGGCTTCAACGTGCGGACGACTGTCCATGAATATGGCGGCGGTTCGTTTACGGTCACCGGCAGTACGGTGTATTTCTCCAACTTCGCTGACCAGCGTTTATACCGCCAGATCGACGGCGGCGCTCCCGAGCCCATCACGCCCGAGCCGGCGGCGCAGTGGGGCGAACGTTACGCCGATATGCAGGTCACGCCGGACGGTCGCAGCATCATCGCCGTGCGCGAAGTGCATGGCGCGCAGGGTAATGTGGATAACGACCTGGTGATCTTCCCCGCGGATGGCTCGGGGGCACCCGTCAGCCTGACCGCCGGTTACGATTTTTACGCTAGTCCGCGCGTCAGCCCGGACGGGAAGAAATTAGCCTGGGTGAGCTGGAATCATCCCAGCATGCCTTGGGATGATACTGAATTGTGGCTGGCAGATCTGATGCCCGATGGCAGTCTGGGCACGCCGCGGCTGATTGCCGGCGGACCGGATGAGTCAGTCTGCTACCCCGTCTGGGGGCCTGCGGGCGAACTGGTCTTCGCCTCAGACCGCAGCAACTGGTGGAACCTCTACCGGTATCAGGACGGTGTGGTCAAACGGCTGGTCGAAATTGACGCCGAAATGGCCGGACCCGCCTGGGTGTTCGGGCTCAGCCCCTACACCTTCCTGCCCGACGGGCGCATTGTCTGCACGATCAACGAGGATGGCTTCCAGAAGCTGGCGCTGCTCGATCAGAATAGTGGTAAGCTGACCTATCAGCCGCTCGAATACAACCTGCTCGACTTCATCCGTTACAGCAACGGACTGGTCTTCATGATGGCCGGCAACGCCAGCACGCCGATGTCCGTCATCTCCTTCGACCCCACCAGTAAAGCCGTGCGGGTATACAAATCCGCCATGCAGGTGACCATCGGTTCCGCCTACTTCTCGACCCCGCAGGCGATTACCTACCCGACCGAGAATGGGCTGGAGGCGCACGCGTTGTATTACCCGCCCCGCAACCCGGACTTCAGCGCGCCTGAAGGCACAAAACCGCCGCTGATCGTCTTCAGCCATGGCGGCCCGACTGGCCAGACGCGCGCCAACTTCTCGTACAGCATGCAGTTCTGGACCTCGCGCGGCATCGCCGTGGTGGATGTCAATTATGGCGGCAGCACAGGCTACGGCCGGGAGTATCGCGAGCGTCTGCAAGGCAACTGGGGCATCGTCGACATTCAGGATTGCGTCAACGCCGCCAAATATCTGATCAATCAGGGACTGGCGGATTCCGAGAAGGTTGCCATCCGCGGCGGCAGCGCCGGCGGGTACAGCACCCTGCGCGCGCTCACCTGGACTGATTTCTTCAAGGCGGGCGCTTCATACTTTGGTGTCTCTGACCTGGAGGGTCTGGCGCGCGACACACACAAGTTCGAGTCGCGCTACCTGGATGGGCTGATCGGCAAGTACCCCGAGGAGATCGCCATCTACAAGGACCGCTCACCGGTCTACGCGGTGGATAACATCAAGTGTCCGGTTATTCTGTTCCAGGGACTGGAGGATCGCGTCGTACCGCCTTCTCAGGCGGAAGTCATCGTGCACGCGCTGATCCGCAACGAGACGCCGTATGCCTACATCACCTATGAAGGTGAGCAGCACGGATTCCGGAAGGCCGAGACGATCATCAACGCGGCTGAGTCCGAGCTGGATTTCTATGGTCAGGTGTTCGGTTTCAAGCCGGCGGACGAGATTGCCAAACCAGTCAAGCTGGAGAATATGTAACGATTGTCAACAGCCTTGCCAGCGTCGGTTAAAATTGGGCAAGGCTGTTGAAGTCATTTATCCGCTTGAAAGCCGCTCAAACAATGAACAACCAGGGTGTTATTAAGAGAATCTTCAGGGAAGTCATCCCTGAAGATTCCTCACGCGGGAACACCGTCAGAAAATTGTTTTCTTCATTGACAGAACCCTGGTTTCTCTCGCTGATCAGGAAATCCGATTTGTTTGATCGCGACTGGTACCTGTCAACCTATCCAGAAATTGCACGCGATAAGCTTGACCCGTACAGGTACTATCTTCGTTCCGGCTGGCGGGAGGGCTGTGACCCGGGGCCAAAATTCTCAAATGAGTGGTATCTCTCGACTTATGACGATGTGAGAAAACCAGGTCTCAACCCTCTGGTGGACTATCTGCTCTTCGGGAAAAGGGCTGGGAGAAAGATTAGCAGTGAAATTGAGGATGCGCTCGAGGATGACAAAGCTTTTTTGAATAAACGCTTTCAGAAATTCTTTAATCACCCCATCGATTTCAACGATCCTAAGACACTACCGGAAAAATTACATGTTTACATACTGTATTATCGAAATCCCCTCATCACAATAACATCTGACAAAGTAGCAGCAAGAGAGTATGTCGCCAGTAAATGTGGAGAAGAATTACTGGTGCCAGTGCTTGGTATCTACGAGCACGTTGATGACATCCCCATCGATGATATTCCCACGCCTTTTGTCATCAAAGCCAATCACGGCAGCCAATGGAATATTTTCTGTGCGGACAAGAAATCCTTCGATTGGCATAAACATAAAGCCCTTCTCAGGAAGTGGCTGAGAACGAATTATTACTATCGCACACGGGAATGGGCATACAAAGACATCAAGCCTAAGGTCATCATTGAAAAAATGATTACCTCAGAAAGAAATCATGAGGTAAATGAATTTGGGTTTTATTGCTTCGGCGGTGAGCCTAAGTACATCCATTATGTAACGAACGCATATAAGGAGCTAAGATTTCCGGTCTTAGATACTGAGTGGAAACTTACTCCTTTTCAAAGGGTGAAAGAAGAAATAACCAATCTACCCGACAAGCCGATCCATCTACCCAGGATGTTGGAAATCTCAAGACAGTTATCCGCTGACTTTCCATTCGCGAGGATAAATTTTTATGACACCGGTGAGAGATTATTCTGTGGTGAGATTACACTTTACAACACTGGCGGGAATCTTTATTATGACCCGCCTGAATGGAATGAAATAATTGGATCTTGGTTTGACATTTCGAGCTTCTACAAACCTGATCTCATCCAACCCATTTCCTAAATACATTTCGCATAAGATTTCATCGTTTGCCTGCAGGTAATGCCCGTTCAACCCCATTTTTCAGTTTGATTACCCACGGTATTCGCCAGGCTAATCCTTCCGCAATCACGGTTCGGCAGGGAATACATTTACCGCAAGGGAATAACTTCAGGTCCGGGTTCTGGCAGAACCAGGTCTTTTTCATGAGCTTCATCCAGCCATTTTTCTCAGCGATCGCCTGCATGTCCACCTTGGTCAGATGGATCACCGGATAGCTGTAAATGCCAAAAACTGTTCTTTCAGCATCGGTCGAATATGGCACCTGATAATGATCTTCATTCCAGTAATCCAGCTGGCCGTCAACGATTTCAACATGGATGCTGCGCTCGATCGTAAATTCGAGACCCTGCAGTTTATGCTGGACTACATAGCGTGCCATAAAATCATATTGTTCGCCTGTAGCCCGCGTTTCCCTCAGCACTTTCAGTGCGGCCGCGATTTCCTCGTTAGGTTCAATGGCTAATTTATCGACATATTTCGGTGGCAGCAGCAGAGCTTCGGTATGGGGATAGTCTGCCAGCAGCATATTCCTGATGCGGTTCATCGCATAGAATTCAGCACCGGTTCCATAGCGCGTGAAGTCCACAATATAATGCGGCTGCACCTTTTTCTTCTCCAGCAGCAACAATTGCAGCAGCCGGAAGGTGGAGTCCCAGCCGCCGGTCCAGAACAGATTTACGACCTCGTTCGCGTCATTCTCCATGTGCAACCCTGATTTGGAAAGTTTTCCCTACTCAAACACCCCGGCAATCGCTGTACCGCATGCCGGACATGCGCCCCCAGCCAGCCGGTTCTCCAGCACACGCATCCCGCGCCGTTTGACCAGCACTGCCTGACAGGTCGGGCAATGCGTATCCTCATAATTGCGCACCCTGCCCGGCAGGTTGCCGGCATAAACGTATTTTAATCCCGCCTCCTGCCCCACTTCGACTGCCTGCATCAGGCTCTCCGCCTCGGTCGCGTAGCGGTCGAGCATCTTGTAATCGGGGTGGAATGCCGTCACGTGCCAGGGGATCTCGGCTGACACCGATCGGATTGCCTCAGCCATGGCATACAGCTCACGCGGGCTGTCGTTATATTGCGGTATGACCAGCGTCACGACCTCGACCCACAGACCTATCTCGTGGGCATAACGGATGCTCTCCAGCACCTCGTCCAGACCGCCGCCAAGCTGACGGTATTTCTCCGCGTCAAACGACTTCAGATCGACCTTGAACGCGTCAAGATGGGGACGCAGATAATCCAGCACCTCTTGAGTGGCAAAGCCGTTCGAGATGAACGCCGTCTTCAGCCCGGCCAGGCGCGCCTCCCTGAAGATTTGCACGCCCCATTCGCTGGTGATCAGCGGTTCGTTATAGGAAGAGACCATTAGCCTGGCGCCATGACGCAAAGCCAGTTCTGTCATCTGCTGCGGCGTCGTCGCCCGCAGATAACGCGCGTCCAGCCCGGTCGCCATCTCGCCAAACGGTTGCGAGATATCCCAGTTCTGACAAAAATCGCAGCGCAGGTTACAGCCCAGCATACCAAAGGTGAAGGCGATACTGCCCGGCAAGAAGTGATACAACGGCTTCTTCTCAACCGGGTCAGCGGCAGCCGAGATCACATAACCTGCCGGCACCTTCAGCACGCCATCTTCATTGAAACGAACGCGGCAGATACCGCGCCGGCCTGGTTTAATCTGGCAGCCGTGCGCGCAGGCGTGGCAGGCGACAACCCCTTCCGGCATCGTCGTGAACAACTCGCCGGCAATCGCGAACCTTTCCATGGCATCTCTGAGTGACATTTCTGCCTCCACTTCTTTCATTATACAAGTCAAAGGACGCCGGCGAACGAGCCTTGTGATAAACTTTCCAGCGATGGACAGCAAGACCCTGCAACTGATCGAATTCCCCAAGGTTCTGGAGCAACTGGCGCGCTACGCGTCATTTTCAGTTTCTGCTGATCTCGCGCGCCAGCTCAGCCCGACCAGCGAGCTGAACGAAGCGCTGCAACGCCAGAAGCTGACCAGTGAAGCGCGCCTGCTGCTGAGTACCAATGACGACATTTCGATCGGCGGCGCGCGCGACATCCGGTCGCCGGTTGATTTCGCCAACCATGGCGGCACGCTGATGCCGGCTGAGTTGCTGGAGGTCCAGAATACGCTTGAGTCAGCACGCACGCTGGGGCGCAAGTTCGCCCGCGCAGCCGAGCAGGTTCCCGGACTGGCAGAAATAGCCGCGACATTAATCGTCCCCGGCGGGTTGATCGAAGCCATCCACAACGCCATCTCCGAACGCGGCGACATTCTCGACAGCGCCTCGCCCAAGCTGGGCACCCTGCGCTCGCAAATCAAGGTCGTCCGTGACCGGCTCTTTGCCCGCCTGGGGAGATACCTGAGCGACCCCGAGACCACCGGCGTGCTGCAGGACAATCTGATCACCCAGCGCAACGGGCGCTACGTCATCCCGCTACGCGCGGAGTATAAGGGGCGCATCAAAGCCATCGTTCATGACCAAAGCGCGTCCGGCGCGACGCTGTTTGTTGAACCGCTGGCGCTTGTGGACATGAACAACGAATTGATCGAACTGGAGCTGGCAGCCAAAAACGAAGAACTGCGCATTCTGGCTGAACTCTCCGCCCGGATTGGTGAGAACGCTGGCGCGATCCTGGGGCTGGTTGATACCATCGCTCGCATCGACCTGTACCTGATGAGCGCCAAATACGCCGATGATCTGCGGGCATCGGAGCCGGTGCTCAAGCCCTTCCGCAACCTGACTGACACGCATCCCGGCAGCACGCTGCGCCTGCGCAAAGCGCGCCATCCCTTGCTCGACCCCTCCAGGGTCGTGCCGCTCGACATTGTGCTGGACGACAAAACCTTCGCGGTGGTAATCACCGGTCCAAACACTGGCGGCAAGACCGTCAGTCTCAAGACAGTCGGGCTGATGATCGCCATGGCGCAATCAGGGCTGCATCTGCCGGCTGAATCGGGCTCTGAGCTCTCACTCTTTCAGAACCTGTACGCCGATATCGGCGATGAACAATCGATCGAACAATCACTCTCGACCTTTTCGGGACACATCACCAACATCATCCGCATCCTCAGGCAAGCCGGTCCGCAATCGCTGGTGCTGCTGGACGAGCTCGGTGCCGGCACCGACCCCCAGGAAGGCGGCTCGCTCGCCCGCGCGATTTTGGCATACTTGTTACGCAATCGCATCCCCTGCCTGGTCGCCACGCACTTCCCCGAATTGAAAACTTTCGCCCACCTCCATCAGGGTGTAGTCAATGCCAGCATGGAATTTGACATCCAGACTCTGCGCCCGACCTATCGCCTCAACCTTGGTCTGCCAGGCCGCTCGAACGGTTTGCTGATCTCCGAGCGGCTGGGCATGTTCCCCGAGATCATCGCCGAAGCAAAGTCCGAGATCAATCCGGATGACTTGCGCAGCGATGGGTTACTGGACCAGATCTACCTGCAGCGTGACCTTGAGTCCCAGGCGCGTCAGAAGGCTGAGCGCGCTAACCGCGAGGCAGAGAAACTGCAGCGCGAACTAAACAGCCGCCTGGCGAAAATTGAGGAGGAGCGTTTATCGATTCTCGATGAAGCGCGGCAGCAGGCGGAAGATGAACTGGATGACATGCGGGCGCAACTGCGTTCCGCGCGGCGTCTGCTCGAACGCGCTCACCAGCCTGTGGAAGAAATCGCCGAGGAACAGGAACAGGTCGAGAAGCTGCAGACAAAATACAAAAAACCTGCCAGGCGGCGCAATACCCACAGCGGAAAAAGCGGACCGCTGAAAGTGGGAGAGAAAGTCTTCATTCACAACCTGCGTGTAGAAGGAACCATCGTCAGCATTGCCGGCGAGACGGCGGATGTGCAAGCCGGCGCGTTGCGGCTGAAAACACGTCTGGACGAATTGCAGCGGCCTGCTGAAATGGCTGAGCCCGAAACACCCGTCAAGCCGACACACCGACAGAAGGCGCTGGCGGCTTTCGCGAACTCACCCGCGCCTTCAGCGGCGAGTGGCATCATGCGCCCGTCGCCCGGTCTGGATGTAGATCTGCGCGGTCAACGCGTCGAGGACGCGCTTGACCAGCTCGAGCGTCATATCGAAAGCGCCTTCCTGAGTGGGCTGCCCATGCTGCGTGTCATCCATGGCAAAGGCACCGGCCGGCTGCGTGAGGTCATTCGCCAGCAGGCAAAAGGCATGGCGCATATCAGCGGCTGGGAGCCGGCGCTGGATAATGAAGGCGGCGAAGGCGTCACCATTCTGCGGTTGAAATATTAAGAAAATAAAGACCGCTAGTGTTTATCCCCGAAACACTGGCGGTCCTTAGTGCAGATCCCCTCGGACTGCAACACATTTTTTTTAATTTTACTGCAAAACTAGAAATTTTGCGGAGCAATATTTCTAAAATTTACACTAATTTCTCATCAAAATTTACGGCCTTTCATTGCGCGGATTTCAGGTTCGACTTATGAGGCTGCCGGAGCTGCCCGATCAGCCGGCAGGTATAATAGTCAAAATCTTGCGGCGTGATTGTGAAAGCCCGCAGGAACGGTCAACCGGACGGATAATAACCCCAATGACTGCAGGTCATCACAATTTCTTACCTGATAAGCGCGCGGCGCGGATGCCATTTTTACTGATGGCTCTGCTGATCGCGGCTGTGACCCTCGCGGGCTGCACACCGCTCGCCAGCCCTGGCGAGCCCATGCTGCCCACCAGCACACCCACATCCGAACCCAGCGCGTCACCGACAGCGACCATCCAGTGGTTCCCGCCGACCTCCACGCCGGCACCTCTCCCGACGCCGCTCCCGACCTCCACGCCAGCACCGCGCACGGATCTCGGCAAGGTGATGCTGGATGACCCGATGTCCCGGGCGGCGCACTGGCAGCTCCACAAGACCGAAATCGGGCAGGCGGCTCTGGGCGTCGACGAGATCACCCTGGCGCTGAACGGCACCAAAGGCTACCTGACCTCCTTTCGTGATGAGCCGATGCTGGGTGACTTTTATGCTGAAATGACAGCGCGCGCCAGCTTGTGCCGGGAGAAGGACGCCTATGGACTGGTGTTCCGTGCCGGCGGATCGAATAACAACTACCGCTTTCTCGTCTCCTGCGATGGCAACCTTCAGATCGAACGGGTAGTGAATTATCAGAACATGGTCATCAAAAGCTGGACGCCCAGCGGGCAGTTACCGGTGGGCGTGCCGTTCGAGCTCAAACTGGGCGTGAAAGCGCGCGGCAGCGAGTTTGAGTTTTTCATCAACGATGTCAGCCAGTTCAGCGTCAAAGATCCCGCCCTGACGTACGGCGGACTGGGCATTTACGCCCGCGCGACCGGCGCGAATGTCGTCACGGTCAGCTTCAGCGACCTGGTCGTTTACGCCCTGCAACCGGCTGAGTGATCCGACCGCCCCGTAATCCCGCTCCTATATCGCGGGGATGTGCTTGCCCTTCCCCGCGACCCAATCTGCCGAGATGCCAGCTTGCTGCCCAAGGAACAACGCCAGTTGCGCGCTGTGCTCCTGCAGATGGCGCAAGCTCTCGAATTGAACTTCAAAGTACGGGAAATAGAAATTACGGGCCGTGATCAGGCGTGTCGGGTCGTGAGCCTGGTCGTCGAGGAAGATTCGCAGGGTCTTGTCGCGCAGATATTTCAGGTATCCGAGCAATTCCTCGCGGGTATAAACCCTGGGCAGCTTGCCGGCAGGGTCTAGTTCCTCCAGCCCAAACGGCGCCGGCGGTTGAAAATCCTTCTCGTCAATCGAGAGGAACAAATCGACCCAGAACATCACATGCGCGGCAACCTGCCAGAAACTGCTGAACTCCTGCGGCAAATCCTTCACGGGCCACATGGAGCGCTGCCACAAATCATCGGGGCAATTTTGCAGGGAGTGCTCGAGCATGTCATACGCGCTGTCAAACTGTCTCCACAATGAACCCATTAATTGGTTACTCATAAAGGCCTCCTTCAGAGTCATACCGGTAAGTTCGGGTAAAATTAAGCCTACCATATTCAATGCCTGATTGCACGCGCTTTTCGTCCAACGCGCCAGGCTACACGTCCCTTTACTCATTAGCTGGAGGAAAAATGTATCACACCATCATTCTTGTAGGTAACGTAGGTCGAGACCCTGAAATGCGATATACACCCAACGGTTCAGCAGTGACCTCTTTCTCGGTCGCTGTCTCCGATGGCTTTGGTGACCGAAAGAAAACCATCTGGTTCCGTGTTTCCGCCTGGGAAAAACTGGCCGAGACCACCAATACCTTCCTTAAAAAAGGTAGCAAAGTGCTGGTCGAAGGCCGCCTTTCTGCCAGTGATTCCGGCAACCCGCGCATCTTCAACCGTCAGGATGGCACGCCGAGCGCCTCGTTTGAAGTCACCGCGAATGTCGTCCGCTTCCTGAGCAGCCGCGATGAAGCGACTGAGGAAGGTGACATGGGGCCGGTGGACAGCGATGAAATCCCATTCTAGGGAACGCCGATACTGACATGACCGAAGAGAACGACCAAACGAAAGACCTGATGGAATTCGTACTGCCTCCAGAAGTGGAGGCAGTCTACGCTAATGTGGTCCGCATCTCCCAATCGCCGATGGATATCGTGCTGGACTTCACATGTATGCAGCCGCTCGTGTATCCGACGAAAATACTCAGCCGGGTGATGCTGTCACCTGTCGGCGCCAAGCTGCTTTTACGCGCGCTGGGCGAAAATCTCGCCCGTTACGAAGCTTTGTACGGAAGGATCAGCGTGCCGCGCAACCCTACCCTGGCGGATGACCTGTTCAAGCATATCAAACCGCCTGAAAAGAGCGAAGAGAATGAATGATCTGGACGCAATCACTGACTTCATCCGTCAGGATTTTGATAAACGCACGCAAGCCCGCGATCAGGTGCTGGTTGCTTCGCGGCAGATCACCCGCCACGCGGCTCTTTCAATTCGCGCGCTGCACCGCGAAGAGTTTGATGAGTACGAGAACCAGCTCAAAGAGGGTCTGGCGCTCTTTCATCAGATTCAGGCTGAGCTGAAAGATTACCCCGACCTGTATTTCTCCGGCTACACCCAGGATGCCATCAAGGAGCTCGTGGAAGCCAGCATTGCCTGTGCCATCATCCGCGACCAGCCGCTGCCGACCGTGAGCGAATTAGGCGTCGAGACCGCCACTTACCTGAAAGGCATGGCAGAGGTGCCGGGCGAATTGCGCCGGCGCTGCCTGGACATTTTGCGCTCGGGCTACTCGCAGGAAGCTGAACGGCTGCTCTCGTGGATGGACGACATCTATGCCACGCTGGTCACCATGGACTATCCCGACGCGATCACCAACGGGTTGCGCCGGCAGACGGATCTGGTGCGCGGCATCGTCGAGCGCACCCGCGGTGACATGACCATCAGCCTGCGCGAGGAACAATTGATCAACAGTATGACCCGTCTGCAAGCCAGCCTGGACGAGACAGAAGCGTAATGCGCACCATCCGCGCCTCTGAGCTGGGCACCTGGCTCTACTGCCAGCGTGCTTGGTGGTATCAGCGTCAGGGTGCTGAGTCGAGCAACCGCCAGGTGATGGAAGCCGGCACGGACGAGCACCGCCAGCATACGATCAACGTTGCCAATGCCCGTCTGCTGCAATTTGCCGGGTGGGCATTTCTGCTCGGCGCGCTGGTGCTGCTGGCAATCCTGCTGACAAAAATAATTCTGGTCTGATACCTGATGGATGCTTTTCTGCTGCCCGTCGCGCTGGTATTGCTGGTACTGGGCATCCTGTTTCTGTGGGTCGCCGCGCGCCGGCGTCAGGAGAGCGGTCTGCCAGCCGGCAGAGTGATTTACACCGACACCAGCGCCTGGGGCAAGGTCGAGAACCCGCTGTTTGATTCGCAATTGAACATCACCGGTAAGCCAGATTACCTGGTCAAGCGCGACGAAGGTATCATTCCGGTTGAGTACAAGAGCCGCGCGACGCCGGCTGAGCCCTATGAGGGGCACATTTACCAGCTCGCCATGTATTGTCTGCTGGTCGAGAAAACCGCCGCCAAACGGCCGCCGTACGGCATTATCCGCTATAGCAACCGCAGCTATGCCATTGACTACACGCCTCAGCTTGAAGCCGCGCTGCTGGACCTGCTGGCTGAAATCCGGCGAGTGGAACGCAAGCGCTCGATCGACCGCTCACACCAGGACCCGACCCGCTGCAAGAGCTGCGGCTATCGCGAAATTTGCGACCAGGCGCTGAGCTGAGCCAACGTCCGTCATCCCCCGTCTGAATTCGCTTTTATAATAGGAAGTATGCGCAAAGCTACCTTCACCCCCCGCTCCGTTTCCGTCTGCACACACCCTAATATGCCCGAAGCGATCGAGACCGCCGACCTGGTGGCTGAGGCGCTGCGGCAGTCAGGCGTCACCCACGTTTATCGCGCGCTGCTGACCGATGACACGCTGCGTCAGCGCGTACATGGTCACGCCTTTGACGCGATGGTTGTGCTGGGCGGTGACGGCACCATGCTGCGCGCCGGCCGGCTGTGCGCCACTTCGCGGCTGCCGATCATGGGCATCAACATGGGCAGCATCGGTTTCCTGATGGAAGTCCAATCACACAACTGGCAGGATAAGATCGAGCCCTTTACCCGGGGGCACTTCTTCCTGGAAGACCGCATGATGATGGAAGTGGAACACATCCGTGACGATGTGCTGCTCAGCAGCCAACTGGCGCTGAACGAAGCCGTTGTCTGCCGCGGACAGCAGGTGCGCCCGATCCGCGTCAACACCTCGCTCAACGGTTATCAGATCGTGGATACGATCGCCGACGGCATGATTACCTCGACCCCGACCGGTTCCACCGCCTACGCGCTGGCTGCCGGCGGACCAATCCTGCCGCCCGAAGTGCGCAATATTCTGCTGGTGCCGCTGGCGCCGCACCTCTCGATGGATCGCGCCATTGTCCTCGAGGGCAACTCGGAAGTGACCTTGCAGGCCTTCACCCGCCATGAAGCCATCCTGAGCGTTGACGGTCAACCTGCCATCCCGCTCGAGGATGGGGATAAGGTCGTGGTCACCAGCTCACAGCACAGCACCACCTTTATCCGCTTTCAGGAGCCTGGTTACTTCTATCAGAACGTCACGCGCTACATGGACCAGAACCCGATCCTGAGGATGCAGGAATGACCGACACGCTCTATTGCGCCAATCACCCTGATCGGGAGACCATGCTGCGCTGCAACCGCTGCGACAAGCCGATCTGCAATGAGTGCGCCGTGCACACGCCCACCGGTTACCGCTGCAAGGAGTGCATCCGCGGGCAGCAAAAGATCTTCGACACCGCCGAGTCGATGGACTATGTTTACGCCATCCTGATCGCCGGCTTGTTCGGCTTTTTCGGCGCGCGCTTCATTTCCATCCTGGGATTCTTCTCGATCTTTATCGCGCCCCTCGTCGGCGGACTGACCGCCGAGCTGATCCGCAAGGCGATCAGCAAACGCCGTTCCAGACGGCTGTTCCAGCTCACGGCTGTGGCTGCCGGCATCGGCGCCGCGGCTGCCATCCTCCTCAGCTTTCTGGGCGGCGGCGGCTCCCTGCTGTGGCAGGGGATCTACGCGTTCCTCTTTACAAGCAGCCTGTATTACCGCCTGAGCGGCATACAGATCGGCAGGTAACCCCGTGCTGACCAGTCTTCGCATCGAGAATTTCGCCATCATCGACCATCTCGAGGTCGATTTCGGTTCAGGACTCGTCACCCTCACCGGTGAGACCGGCGCCGGAAAATCGATTCTGCTCGATGCCATCCTGCAATTGATGGGCGGGCGTGCTGACGCCACCATGGTTCGCAGCGGCGCTGACCGGGCCAACGTGGAAGGCGCCTTTACCCTCACGCCGGAAGTGCGCGCTGAAGTCAATCCCATCCTCGAGCGCGAGGGGCTGGATGATGAAGGCGACCTGCTGCTGGCGCGTGAGATTCGCAAGGAGGGCCGCAGCATCGCGCGCATCAATGGGCGCAGCGTCTCCGGCGCCCTGCTGAAGGAAATCGGCCGCTACCTGGTGGATATCCACGGTCAGTCCGAACATCTGTCGCTGCTCGATCCGCGTGAACACCTGCGTCTGCTCGACCGCTATGCCTCCTCCGCTGAACTGGCTGCGCCATATCATGCCACCTGGCTGGAACTGCGTGACCTGCGCCGTGAGCTGCACCAACTGCAGCAGGATGAAGCCGACTCGGTCAGACAGATGGATTTGCTGACCTATCAGATTCAGGAAATCGAGACTGCGGCGCTCAAGGAAGGCGAAGAAGAAGCGCTGACCCAGGAGAAAGAACGGCTTGCCAACGCTGAATCGCTGGCGGAACTGGCCCAGCGCGCGCTGCAAAGTCTGGAGGACAGCAGTCCGGAATCTCCCGCGGTCAACGATTTGCTGGGCGGCGTGCTGCAGGCGCTCGGCAGCCTGTGCCGTATCGACAAATCACAATTGCGCCTGCATGAACTGGCTGTCAGCGCGGCTGACCAGCTCAACGAGGTCAGCCTCGAACTGCAGGATTACATTGAGAACATCGAATACAACCCGCGCCGGCTGGAGCAGGTGATCGAACGGCTGGACCTGCTGCGCAACCTGACGCGCAAATACGGCGGCAGTGTCAGCGCGGTTCAGGCATTCGCCGCGTCATCACGCACGTGGCTCGAAAGCATCACACACGCCGGCGAGCGTATCGCCGAGCTGACCGCGCGCGAGCGCGAGCTGCTGACCACCCTCGCCGGGCGGGCTCAGGCGCTCTCGAGCTACCGGCAGGAAGCCGCTGCCAGGATGAGCGCCGCCATTGAATCCGAACTGGACGACCTGAGCATGCCTTCAGCGCAATTCAAGGTTGATTTCAAATACGCGCCGTCGCAGAACGGACTGACGCTCAGCGATGGCAGCCTGGTCAGCTTTGACGCCAGCGGCATCGACCAGGTTGAATTCCTGATTGCCCCCAACCCGGGCGAAGGACTGAAACCGCTGGTCAAGATCGCCTCCGGCGGTGAGACCTCGCGCCTGATGCTGGGCCTGAAGAACGTGCTGGTGCAGGCGGACCCCGTGCCCACCCTGATCTTCGACGAGATCGATCAGGGTATCGGCGGCAGGGTCGGCAGCGTCATTGGCGAGAAACTCTGGCAGCTCGGACGCGCGCATCAGGTGCTCTGCGTCACCCACCTGCCGCAACTGGCAGCCTTCGGCGACCAGCACTTCAAGGTGCATAAGAGTGTCGCCGGCGGACGGACGACCACCGTGCTGACGCCGCTCGACCAGACAGGGCGCCTGAATGAGCTGGCGCAAATGCTGGGCGCTGACTCCGCCGCGGGCCGACAGACGGCTGCAGAGACGCTGGAGAACGCCCGCAAACGCGTCAAATCCCTCAAATCCGCTTGACATTTCCCACGTATTTCACGCACAGAAACCGCCTTTTGGCTGGGGTATAATCACCCGAAAGGACGTATGATGAATAAAAAAGCCTCACTTTTTCTGACTTTTCTGCTGGCGACAGGGCTGCTGATGGCGGTCATCGTGCCGGTTTCCAACTCAGCTCTCGCGGCTGCTGAACCGCAGTCGATCGTCTTCACGCCCACTCCCGGCGCTGACGGTCGTATCCTCTACATCGTCCAGGCGCAAGACACCTGCATGACGATTGCCCTGCGCTACCTGAACGGCGATGTGGACAAGCTGCGCGAGCTGAACAACCTGGACACCGACTGCGTGATCATTCCCAACCAGGAACTGCTGCTCGGCACGCATCTCGAACCGACCAGCACGCCTGGCCCATCACCCACGCCTACCCAGCCGCCGCCGACCGCCACACCATTTGCCGGCAACGGCGAGATCTGCATCATGCTCTACGATGATGTCAACGGCAATGCCATGCTCGAGCCGGGTGAAGCACCGATCGCCGAAGGCGCCATCAGCATCATGGACGTCAAGGGTGAGATCACGCGCAACGGCAAGACTGCCAGCCAGCCTGATCCGGTCTGCTTCAGTGACCTGCCCGAGAAGGAATACAACATCAGCGTCGGTCCGCCGGAAGGCTATAACGCGACGACTGCCATGAACTACACGCTGACGCTGAAAGCCGGCGATAAGAGCATCATGAATTTTGGCGCGCAGCTCAGCTCGGTCGCGGCGCCTGTGCCGGTCAGCGAAGGCGGACGGTCGCCCCTGCTGGCAATTGCCGGTCTGCTGCTGCTGTTGGCAGGCGTGCTGATAGGCGTTTATTTCGTCTTCCTGCGCAAGCAGTCACCGCCTAGCGATCTGCCGCCCGCGCCATAAAATTTCCCGCAAGCCGCATATACCAAATCACAACATCACGGCGCTGAGCCGTGATGTTACAATCCAGGCTAAGGTGGTGTGACATCCGTATCCGTCCGATTGAATTCTTCGATCTGCCCGACCTGATCAGCAAGCGCAACCAGATTATCGCGCTCAATAGCAGCCTGTCGCTGACACGCAGCACGCTGCTGGGCTTCTCCACCTTCTTCGATTATTTCAACCCGGAGCGCGGCGTTTACACCATCATCCTCGAGGACGACAAACGTGCCCGCGCGGCGATGGGGCAACTACGCACCCGGCTGGGCGAACGCAGCGCCAGCCTCTCCTACCTGCTGACCCGCACCGAGCTCAACAACCCGATCCTGATCGAACTGCTGGAAGGGCTGGTGCGCAAAGCCGGCGACTGGGGCGTGTTCAACCTGACTGCCGAGATCGACGCGCACAGCCAGTTGCTGGAACCGCTCAGCCGCGCCGGCTTCAAGGTCTACGCCCAGGAACATGTCTATCAATATCGCTCGCTGAACCAGCCGGTCAGCGGCGCGCCGCGTCCGACCTGGACGGTCAGCGGCAGCAAGCATGAGATCAGCATCAACAGCCTATATCACGCGGCATTGCCGCCGCAGGTGCAGGCGGCCGAACCCTTCCCATCAGAAGGGTTGCACGGCATGGTGTATTGTGAGGACAACATGGTGAAAGCGTATGCCGAGCCAGTCTACGGCTCACGCGGCATCTTCCTGCGTTTCATCATCCATCCCGATCTGACCGACCTCTCCGAGATCCTGCCGCCGCTGCTTGAACAGTTCGACCCGCTGCTCACCCGTCCGATTTACCTGGCGGCGCGCCATTACCAGCCCAGCCTGAACAGTTTTCTGCAGCAGTACTTCCAGCCGGCGCTGCCGACCAAGACGATTCTGGTACGTTATCTGACCCAGATGATACGCAACCCGGCACTGAATGCCAGGCGCACGCTGCTCGAAAACACTTCCGCCGAGCCGACCACGTCCATTGTCAGATCACAGCGCGAAGGCGTCTGAGGCTGCCAATTATGATAAGATTGCCGTGGCATTGGGCCATTTAGCGGTAGATTTTAAGCGGAAGAGAAGTTAAACTTATAAGCATATGAGTCAAAAAAGAATAACAGACGATTTACAAGCCCTGATGGATGTGCTGCCAAATCAGGTGGCTTTGGCTTTGCAGCATGCGGACAACAGCGACAATCTGCTGGAGGTAATTCTCGATCTCGGACGGCGCCCGGTGGCGCGCTTTGTCGATCACGAGCTCGAGCTGAGTGAGGTGGAAGTCAACCGCTTTGACATCGATAGTGTGGTGCAGAACATCGGCGACTTTGACGCCGACAACCGTGCCGGCCTCGAGCGCACCCTGCACCGCATCTCCGGCATCCGCAACCGCCGCGGGACGATCGTCGGGCTGACCTGCCGTGTCGGCCGCGCGGTTTACGGCACCATCGACATCATTGAAGATCTGGTCAGCTCGGACAAGAGTATCCTGATCCTGGGCAAGCCCGGCATCGGCAAGACCACCATGCTGCGCGAAGCCGCCCGTATTCTGGCCGAGAAAAAACGCGTGGTGATCGTCGACACCTCGAACGAGATCGGCGGCGACGGCGACGTGCCGCACCCCGCGGTTGGCAAGGCGCGCCGGATGCAGGTCGCCAAACCGACGCTGCAGCATGAGGTCATGATCGAGGCGGTCGAGAACCACAATCCCGAGGTGATCGTCATCGACGAGATCGGGCGCGAGCTCGAGACGCTGGCAGCCCGCACCATCGCCGAGCGCGGCGTGCAGTTGATCGGCACCGCGCATGGTCGCACCCTCGAGAACCTGCTGCTCAACCCGACCCTCTCGGACCTGGTGGGCGGCATCGAATCCGTCACCCTGTCTGATGAAGAAGCCCGCCGGCGCGGCACGCAGAAAACCGTACTGGAACGGCGCGCGCCTCCTACCTTCGATATCCTGATCGAGATCGTCGAACGTGACCATCTCGCCATTCATCCTGACCTGGCTTCGTCCGTCGACGCGCTGGTGCGCGGCGCGCCGCTCGCGCCGGAGATCCGCTACCGCGACGAGAACGATGAAGTCCACATTGAAAAGCAGGTCGCCCCGCCGCCTGCCGCCCGACCGTCCACCATGGGCAACGGCACCCGACGCATCGGCGGTATGGAGCGCGAGGAGACCCCGCGCCGCCATTTCCCGGCCGATACCCGCCCGGCGGAAAACAATGGTTATCAGGGCGCCAAGCCCAGCCAGCCCACAGAACCCGGCCGGCAGCAGAAGATCGTCAAAGTCTACCCCTATGGCGTGGCGCGCAACCGGCTGTCGCAAGCCGCGCTGCGGTTAGGCGTTCCCGCCCAGTTGGTGCGCAGCCCTGAAGAAGCCGATGTGCTGGTGACCCTGCGCACTTATTACCGCAGCCGTCAGCAGGCCATTCTGGAGGCGGAACAGCGCGGGCTGCCGATCTATGTGCTGCGGGCGAATACCGTCAACCAGATGGAAAGCGCGCTGGCTGAGATTTTCAACATCTCTGCCGGCACACCCAATTCTCAGGATAGCTGGGACACCGTCAGCAGCCAGACCAGGGAAGCCATTCAGGCGGTGCTGAACGGCCAGCGTTATGTCGATCTACCGCCCGCCGCCTCACCGGTACGGCGCATGCAGCATGACATGGCGCGTGACGCGCAACTGATCTCACATTCATATGGCAAGGAACCCAATCGGCGGGTACGCATCTTCCGCGATTGAGCATTCAGGGGAGCAAGACGTGTTTATCACACTCGAAGGTCCGGACGGCAGCGGCAAGACCACGGCGATGAAACGCCTGATCGACGAATTACGTGAGCGCGGCTACCCCGTGCTCGCCACACGTGAACCGGGCGGCACGGTCATCTCCGACCAGGTGCGCCAGATCCTGATGTCGATGGAAAATCGCAGCATGTATCCGCGCACCGAGATCCTGCTGTTTTGTTCGGCGCGCGCGCAACTGGTAGAGGAACTAATCCGGCCGGCACTGGCGGAGGGCACGATCGTGATCTCCGACCGCTACGCCGACTCTACCTTTGCCTACCAGGGCTATGGTCACGGTTTCCCGCTCGAGACGCTGCGCGGTCTGCTCGAATTCGCGACCGGCGGCTTATGGCCCGACCGTACTTTCCTCTTCGACATCGAGTCTGAGACTGGCCTTTCGCGCCGCAAGAGCGGACACGCTGACTGGAACCGTCTGGACGATTACGCCCTGGCATTCCACCGCCGTGTGCGCCAGGGTTACCTGGAGCTGGCGGCCGCCGAGCCGCAGCGCTGGCAGGTGATTGACGCCTGCCGCAGCCCTGAAGACGTTTATAATGAACTACTGCATTCCGTCCTAGCCTTGTTAGGGCAGCGACGGTGATTTTTTATAGGAAGGATTAAAGTGTAATGTTACGCAAACTTGTATTTCTCAGCGTGGTCCTGGCTCTGGCGTTGAGCGCCTGCTCACCCGCGCCAGCCGCTGTTTCACCAACAGCACAAGCTACGGAGGCAACAGAGGCTGTTGAGGCTACGGAAGCACCAGCCGCGACAGAGGTGACTATGCCGACCGCTGCGCCCATCGTCGCTTCCAAAATCCCGGCAGACTGCGCACCATTCAATATCATGGCCGAGATCTTCCCTTCACCGCGCACCGACCTGCCTGCCGTCAGCGACACGGACTGGAAAATAGGTCCCGACAATGCGATGGTCAAGGTGATCGTCTATAGCGACTTTCAATGACCATACTGCGCCATGGTTGAGCCCGTGTTGGCTCAGTTACGCACACAGTATCCTAACGACGTCCAGACCGTTTTCCGCCATTTCCCGCTCCCCAGCCACCCCCAGGCCAAGCTCGCCGCCATGGGCGCTGAAGCTGCCGGCCTGCAGGGCAAGTTCTTCGAGTTCACCTACTACATGATGTCCAAGCAGGAAGAATGGTCGGGCAAACTGGATGACGAAAAGTTGAAACCCTACATGAGTACGGCGGCCGAAAGCCTGGGACTGGACAAAGCCCAGTTCGAAAAAGACCTGGCTTCGCCTGAGGTGCTGGCGAAGGTGGATGATGCCATCAAGATCGCCAATACCCTCAAGCTTGATCACACGCCTTATATCTTTGTCAATCACAATGATCTGGGCGAGATGAGCTATGCCGTTCTGCCCACCATCACCGAGCTGTACAAGCTGGCCGAGCGCGCTTACAAAGCCTGCCCGAACCTGCTTGAAGATCTCACCAAGGACATCAACGCCACTATTCACACCACCAAAGGTGACATCGACGTCGTGCTCTATACCAGCAAGGCGCCCATGACCGTCAGCAGCTTCGTCTTCCTCGCTAAGGATGGCTGGTATGACAATGTGGAATTCCACCGCGTCATCCCCGGCTTCATGGCTCAGACGGGTGACCCCAGCGGCAGCGGCGCCGGCGGCCCCGGCTATCAGTTCGGCAATGAGGTTCATCCTGAGCTGGCTTATGACGGTGAAGGCTATCTTGGTATGGCCAACTCCGGACCGGACACCAACGGCAGCCAATTCTTCATCACCTACGCGGCTCAGCCCGCGCTGGACGGCAAGTACACTATTTTCGGCAAAGTGACCAAAGGCATGGACATCCTCAAAGCGATCACCGCTTTTGACCCCAGCACGGGCATGGCGCCGACCGAAGCGCTCGATAAAATAACGGGCATCACCATTCACTAATTAATGAAATGACTGTTCAGCAAGTAAACAACGCGCCCGTCACACCCTCAACTCAAAAACAGAGCTGGCATATGCCCAGCCTGTTTTTGCTTCTGGGGTCCCTGGCGGGCATCGCCATGTTCGGTTTCTCCGGCTTGACGACCTTTATTCTGGCTATTGTCACTGGCATGCAGGTCGAAGGCGGTCAAATGCTTTCACCTCTCTGGAATGTCGGCTGGGTTTCCCTGGGGCTGGCAGCGCTGCTGGTGCCGGGCGCTATCGTTGGCGCGCGTAACCTGCGCAACCCGGACGGCGAACGTCCCATCCGTTTCAATCTGGCTCTCACCACCATCCTCGCCGTGCTGTTCCTGCCGCTGGTCTTTGGCTTGATCGGCTGGCTGGCATTTAACACGGCCATCGGTCAGAATATCCTGATCCCTGCACTGCAATTGCTGATCATCGGCCTCTTCGCCTGGGTAGTTTACAAAACTGCCCGGCATGGTGTGAGCGGCGGGACGCAAGTTCGGCGCTTTGGCGTGCATCTGTTCGGCGTGATGCTCACACCCACCATCGTTCTGCTGATCGAGATGCTGGTGCTGATCTTCCTGCTGATCATCTTTGTCGTCTGGGCTGCCAGTCAGCCCGCGATCGTCGCCCAGTTGCAGTCGATTCAGGATAAGCTGCCCGAATTGCTCGATAACGAAGAAGCGCTCAAACAGATGCTCGCGCCAATCATCAACAACCCCTGGACGGTCTTCCTGCTGATCGCGATTGTCGGCGGGATCATGCCCCTGATTGAAGAGCTGTTCAAACCGCTGGCGGTCTGGTTCATGCATTTCCGCGGCATCACCGAAAGGGAAGGCTACCTCTACGGGCTGATCTCCGGTCTGGCTTTTGGCGTCTTCGAGAGCTTTGGCATGATGGCTAATCCGGTACATGACGCCGGCTCGTGGGCGCTGCTGGTGGCGTCACGCTCGATCACGACGCTGCTGCACATGGCGACCACGGCACTGACGGGCATCGCCATCGGTGGAGTAAATAAACCCGGCGGCTGGCTGAGGTTGCTGCGCAACCTGCTGCTTGCCACAGGCATTCATGCCGTCTGGAACACCCTGGGTGTGCTGATGGGGCTGAAGGAATTTGGCGCTGATGCGCGCTGGATCCAGACGCTGGGCAACGGCGCGCCGATCCTGCTCGGGCTGATCTTCCTGCTGATGTGTTACATACTGTATTCGATCAACCGCCGGCTGCGCGTGCAGCAGGAATCAGAGACAGCCTGATGGAACGGGCGAAATTCCGCAAGCTGGTCTGCGGTATCCTGCACGCGCTCACCGAGGTGGAGTACGAGGGACTGGAGCATCTGCCTGAGAGCGGCGGCTTTATCGTCGCCACCAACCATATCAGCCAGATGGATACCGTGGTGCTGCTCTGCAACCCGCGCCGGCCGGACATCACCGCGCTGGTCGGCGACTCCTATAAAAAATATCCGTTCTTCTCCTGGATAGTCAATTCTGCCGGCGCGATCTGGATTGACCGCAAGCAGGCCGATTTTACGGCGCTCAAACTGGCAGGCGAGGCCATCAAAGCCGGCAAGCCGCTCGGCATCGCGCCCGAAGGGACGCGCAGCAAAATGGTCGGGCTGCTGGAAGGCAAACAAGGCACGGCGCTGATCGCGCTCAAATACAACGCGCCGATCGTTCCGGTCGGTATCTCGGGCACCTACCGCTCGGTGTACAAAGCCTTCACGCTGCAACGCCCGCGGCTCAAGGCGCGTTTTGGACCGCCTATGTATCCGGCAGTGAATGCCGATGAGACCAAATCTCAGGCGGTGGCGCGCATGACCGAAGAGATGATGCTGCGCATTGCCGCGCTGTTGCCGGAAGACCTGCGCGGCTTTTACCGCGACCATCCGGGGCTGCCGGAGGTCATCGCGCGCACGACCAGCGCTTAACCCGCCGGATAAACAATCAGATAATTAGCAGGATAGCCTCTTCAGGGCGTTGATGCATGCCGGTCGCTGGCGCCCTTGAGCAAGAGCAGCACCAAGCCGGCGCCAATCAGCAAAAATATGCCATTCAGGTAAAAAGGCAGACCGCTCGAATAGCGATCGTAAAAGATGCCCCCAAGCAACGGGCCGATCGTGAAGCCCAGGTTTTCGACAAAATCATAAATACCGTAAGCGCGCCCGCGCTGGTCATGCTGGGTCAGGTCCGCGACAAGCGCGGTTTCAGCCGGCTCCGAGATCCTCCAGAAGATTGAGGTCAACGTATAGGCAAGGGTCAGCCACAGGATGGCCGGCAGATGCGGCATGAAAAATGAAATCAGACCGGCGCCTGCCAGCCCGAGCGCCATCATTGGTACGCGGCCGAATCTGTCGCTGAACGAGCCGAGCCGCGTGGCCAGCAGCGCGCTGATGATGCCAGCCGGGAAGAACGCCCAGGCTAGCGTAATGCCATCAGTGCTGAACTTGTCGAGCAGATAGGTCATATAAAGCGGCGCCAGCATGGCTTCCGGCAGGCCGGTGATGAAGACGATTGCCAGCAGCCGAATGAACAGAGGGGTGATGATGGAAGTGGCTCGCTGCGCTCGCTCGGCAGGTTTGGTCTCCGGCACAGTCAGCCAAGCCAGAATAGCCGCGATCACCATCATGCCGGTGAAGGTCAGGAACGCGTAGAACCATGCGTCACCCTCCGGCAGAAGCGCCATCATGACGCCGGCGAACGTCGCGCCGGTCATACCGCCCATCGTTGTCACGCCCGAGAGCCGGCCGAGCGCCTTGCCGCGATTCTCCGTCTGCGTCAGATCCGCGACGATGGTATTGGCCGCACTCCACAGCATGGCGGAGCCGATGCCCTGCAGCACACGCGCGAGATAAAGCGACTCCATGTTTTTCGCGAAAGCGAAGAAAGCCATCGCCGCGGCGTAGAAAATAAGCGCAGCAACGAGGAAGAGCTTGCGCCCGTACCTGTCAATCGCCCAGCCGGTGAGCGGTCGCAAAATCAGCGTGGTGCCGGTAAAGATGGAAAACAATCCGCCGATGGATGTGGCGCTCGCGCCAAATTCCTTGCTGATGATGGGCAGACCGAAATAGAGGAAATAAATCGGCAATGCCCAGAGGAACATCGGGCGAAAGAGGGCTTTGAGTGTCGCGTTCGTTATCATCTTTCCAGAATGGAATGATAAAACAATTGGGCAGACATTGAAAGATACTCGCGATGGGGATTTTGGTTTTCATAACACAAGGGATGGCGCTATGCCATCCCTTGTGTTTATTACCAAACAGGTGTCTAGCGGTTGTTCAGCAGGCGCATCAGCCGTTTGATCGGGTCCAGCAGGCCAAGCAGGTAACCGCCGGCAATGGGCAGCAAGATCCACTTCTGCATTTGCGTCCAGGCGTTGGTCACACCCTCGTAAGACTCCGTGCCCGGCGTGATCATCCCCATCGATGTCAGCCCCGCCAGAAAATCAGGGTTCCAGATGGCAGGGTTCGTCAGGATAATGAAGGTCAGCACCAGTCCAATGACGCTTTCAGCAATATCCAGCAGAACCAGGGTCAGCGTCCAGCGGCCCTGGATGAAGACCAGGATATCCTTCAGGATGCCAAAGCCGAGAAAGGCCAAAACGTACGGCAGATAGGTATTGAATACAGACATGTTGAAGAATGGTGTTATGGTGGTTCCGCCGCTATCGTGAAGGCTCCAGACGCCGAAGTAATTCATGGATGTTGCAACCAGCGCGAGGATGATGAAGGAGATGATGATTTCAATCGCCGTACCAACACGTCCGACAGCCAGGCTGGCATCAGGTAATTCGGGCAGATCCTTGAGCTGCCAGGTTTCGCCCGTGTCGGGTTTGCCTTTCTTCTCGGAATAGTACTCAATTGCCACGAATGTCAGCGTCACCCAGGCAAACCCTTGTAAAGCTGCTTCGAAAATGCTGCTGATCAGATCGCCAATCTGTTCGACAATGGGTTTGGCGTGATTGATGATCTCGATCAGAAACACCACGCCCATAGACAATATCACCGCCATCAGGACGATCTTGAGAATCGAGAGATACTGGTGGAAGTAGTCCGGCCCGATCAGGTAACGACCGTGCCCGCGATACTGGTCAGCCAGCGCCTTGGGATCACCCAGCTCCGTCAGGACGGCTTTGACATCAGCTTCAGCCGGAGTGCCGGCAACACCGCGCGCTTCCAGCATGTCGCTGATCAGTCCGTTGATCTCACGTTCCAGTTCCGGCCGCTGCGAAGCCGGCAGTTCCCGCGTCACAGCATAGACATACCTTTTAATGAGTTCCATTGTTCGATGCTCCTTCAAGCAAAATGTTCAATCCATCCACCATCTTCGTCCACTCGCCGCGCAACTGCCTGAGGGCACGCTTGCCCTCAACGCTCAACTGATAATATTTGCGCGGGCGCGATTCGTCCGTATCCCAGACACTTTCCAGCAGGCCTTGCTTCTCCAGCCGCCGCAGCAGGGGATAGAGGGTATTGGCATCGACCGTGAAGCCCTTTTCCTCAAGCGCGGAGACCATTGAATAGCCGTATTGCGGCTGGTTGAGCTGGCTCAGCACCGCCAGGACGATCGTCCCGCGGCGGAGTTCCTGTACCAAACCATTGACTGTTTCTTCGAGTTCACCCATAGCTGTATCTCCTGACCAACAGTATACTGTATGTAACACAGTATTGTCAATATACCATTATCTTAATATTTTCGATATTTTGATTTATCGGTCGACCGGGGAAGCGGATACCTGTTTTACGGTACAATCAAGCCGCCATGAGTTCGTCCAAAGTGAAGCTCAATACCGCCCAGCAGCGCGCCGTCAGCTCCGAGTCAAAGCAGATTCTGGTGCTTGCCGGCCCTGGCTCGGGTAAAACGCGCGTGCTCACCGAGCGCATCGTGCATCTGATTAACGCTGGCGTCCCGCCCTACCGCATTCTGGCAGTCACTTTCACCAACAAGGCAGCCCGCGAGATGGACAACCGCCTGCAGAAGCTGCTGGGCGAGAAGGCGCGCGGCGTCTGGCTGGGCACCTTCCACGCCACTTGCGCGCGCATCCTGCGGCGCGAAGCCAACGCCGAGAATGGCACCCCGTTCGACAACCGCTTCGTGATCATGGACGCCGATGACCAGTTGACTATCGTCAAACGCGCCATCAAGGAACTCAATATCAGCGACAAGCTCTTCCGCCCGCAGGCGCTGCTCTCCGCGATTTCGAACGCCAAGAACAACCTGATCCTGCCGCAGGATTTCGCCGCGCGCAATTACCGTGACGAGGTTACGCTGCGTGTCTATAAAGCCTACCAGCAGGCGCTCGCCGCCAGCAACGCCGCTGATTTTGACGACCTGCTGCTGTGGGTCGTGCGTCTGTTCGCGGTCAACCCGGGCGTGCTGCTGCGCTACGCCTCGACCTTCGAGCACATTTTGGTCGATGAATTTCAGGATACCAACCGCGTCCAGTATGAGCTGCTCAATCAGCTCGCCAGCCGGCATGGCAACCTGTTCGTCGTCGGCGATGAAGACCAGTCGATCTATCGCTGGCGCGGCGCGGACTACCGCAATGTCCTGCGCTTTGAAGAGGACTATCGCGACAGTGAGAAGATTCTGCTCGAGCAAAACTATCGCTCGACCCAAACCGTGCTGGATGCCGCCCGCGGCGTGATCGACCGCAACAAGCATCGCACCCGCAAGAACCTGAAATCAGCGCGCGAGGAACGCGGGCGCAAGATCACCCTCTTTCAGGCGAATGATGACCAGGAAGAGGCTGAGTATGTTGCCGGCATGATCGCCAGCCTGCTCAAGGACAAGCAAACCCAGAGCGAGGATATCGCCGTGATGTATCGCACCAATGCCCAGTCACGCCTGCTGGAGGAATCCTTCCTGCGAGCGGGGCTGCCTTACCGGCTGGTCGGCGCTCAGCGCTTCTACGGCCGGCGCGAGATCAAGGATCTGATCGCCTATCTGCGCCTGATCTTCAATCCGGCGGATGAGGTCAGCCTGCGCCGGGTGATCAATGTGCCTTCGCGTCACATCGGCGATAAGACGGTCGAAGCGCTGGCGGAAGCCGCGACTACAGCCGGCATTTCCTCCGGCGAGCTGCTGCTTGAGCTCGGCAGTGAGCATCCGGACGCGGCGTTCACCGGGCTGCTGCCGGCGCGACTGCAGGGTACGCTGCAGCCGTTCGCCAGTCAGCTCGTCAGTTGGCGTCAGGTGATGGGAACTCTGCCGCTGCCGCAGTTATTCGATCAGATCGTCGAAGATATTGGTTATCAGGCCTGGCTTGATGACGGCACCGAAGAGGGCGATGACCGCTGGGCGAACGTGCTCGAGCTGCGCAAGCTGGCTTACAGTCAGGAGGAGCTTGGCATCCAGGGCTTCCTCGAGAATCTGGCCCTGGTCTCGGACCAGGATACGCTGCCCGAGGACAACACCGCCCCCACACTTCTGACGCTGCATGCCGCCAAAGGTCTGGAGTTTGACCGGGTGTTCATCATCGGGCTGGACGAGGGGCTGCTACCCCACAGCCGTGCCCGTGACGATGAAGAGGAAATGGCGGAGGAACGGCGCCTGTTCTACGTTGGCCTGACGCGGGCGAAGAATCACATTTACCTGGTGCGCGCAGAACGCCGGGCGACCTACGGCTCGTACGAGTACAGCCTGGCATCACAATTCCTGGAGGATATTCCCGACAGTCTGCTCGAGAAGAACGGCCGCGTGCAGAGCTCACGCCGCAGGGCGGAATCTGAATGGACACAGACGCCGCGCTGGGAGGGTTTTTTTGACCGCACGCCGGCGCCCAGAAAAGCGCCCAAGGTAGAGGTAACCAGAAAATTCAAACCGACCATGCGGGTCACGCATCCGGTTTGGGGTGAAGGCGTCATCCTCGAAAGCCGCATTGAGGATGGGGAAGAAACGGTCGACGTGCATTTCGAGAGCGTCGGTCTCAAGCGGCTGCTGGTCTCGCTGGCCAAGCTGACCCCGCTCGAATAATCATTTCGGTGGGTTTGATGTAATGCGGCAGGGTAGAAATCGCCGGATGATTCGAAGGTACGCGTAGGGGCGGATTAATCCGCCCGCTTTTTGAGCCCCGGCATAATCAGCAGGTAGACGTAGGGCGGCTCACGTACTCTGAGCCGCCGTTTTCACCATCGGTTGCCGCGAATATGCCGTTGCCAACCGTAGGGACGGGGTAATTTGTTCATGCTCCTCAATAATTACCCCGTCCACACCATGATCACAAATCGCAGGACAAGGCAATCAGAAAACAGATTGCCATGTCCCTACACCACCATGCGCAGACGTAGGGCGGCTCACGCAATTTGAGCCGCCAATTGCGTTGAAACGGCGGGGACAAAATACAGCCCCCGCCCTACGGCCTTATGCCGCGAATATGCCATTGCCGACCGTATGGATGGGGTAATTTGCTAATGTTCCCCAAAAATTACCCCGCCCACAACATAATCCCAAATCGGTGGACAAGGCAATCAAAAAACAGATTGCCATGTCCCTACACCACCATGCGCAGACGTAGGGCGGATCACGTACTTTGATCCGCCAATTGCCTTGAAACGGCGGGGAAAAAATACAGCCCCCGCCCTACGGCCTAAATCCACGCATATGCCATTGCCAACCGTGGGGATGGGGTAATTTGCTCATGCTCCTCAATAATTACCCCGTCCACAACATGATCACAAATCGTCGGACAAGGCGATCAAAAAACAGATTGCCATGCCCCTACACCACCATGCGCAGACGAGGGCCTGTTGCCGAGCGTTTTCACCAATGCCGCAAAGATGCCATTGCCAACCGTAGGGACGGGGTAATTTGTTCATGCTCCTCAATAATTACCCCGTCCACAACATAATCCGCGGACAAGGCAATCAAATCATGTCCCTACACCAAAAACAGATTGCCATGTCCCTAGGTAGCCCAACACCCAGCCACCGGCCACCATGCCTGCAGACTTCAAACCCAGCCCTCAATAATTACCCCGTCCGCAACAGTGAAAATCGCCGGACAACGGAATCAGCAGGACGCAGTGTCCAGCGCATCCACATGCGACGTTGGGCGGCTCACGTTCGCTGCCTACATGATGCTATACATCGCGGCCAGCGCTGAGGCAAAATTCGATAACCCATCAGCAGCCAGCTCGGGAGGCGCTTTTCGTTCAGGATGATGATACCGGCGCTGAGCGGCGTCACCACCGCAAGGAACAACATGCGTCGCCAAACACAATGCCTGCATGATGTTGCCGGCAGGAAACCCGAACTTGCTGATATGCTTGCCCAGAACACCGCCGCCAAAGGATTCCTTCTTCCTGACAGTGAAGAACCACCAGATAAACGGAACAATGCGAATACCAACCCCGCCCGTCAACGCTGTTACCAGCGCATCCACCAGTTCCATTGCTCCTCTCAATAATTACCGGCCATCTATACGTCCAAATTGACAGTAACTATACTCAACATACGAATCGCGTTCGTCCAGGTTTCGGTAAAAACAAAATCAATACTTTCTGATATTGACAATCTAACCCCACAAACAAGACGTAGGGCGGCTCACGTACGCCGAGCCGCCGTTTTCACCATCTGTTGCCGCAAAAGATGTCATAGCCAACCGTAGGGGATGGGGTAATTTGTTCATTCCTCAATAATTACCCCGTCCGTGTGGATCCCAAATCGCCGGACAAGGCAATCAAAAACAGATTGCCGTGTCCCTACACCACCATGTGCAGACGTTGGGCGGCTCACGTTCTCCGAGCCGCCAATTGCGTTGAAACGGCGGGGTCAAATACGGCCCCCGCCCGACGACCTGTTGCCGCGCATATCCCATGGCCAACCGAACGGACCACGGCGGACAACTGCCGTGGATATTGACAATCTCACCCCATAAGGTAAAATCTAACAGTGTTCGGTGAACAAAATACATGATTCCTGAGACTAAAACCAACAACCACCAACTGGTGAGACGAAAAATTCTGGCCGTCGCGCGTCAATGTCTGGCGGAACGCGGCCCCGCCTCGCTGTCGCTGCGTGAAATCGCGCGCCAGAGCGGCTACAGCCCGGCCTCACTCTATGAATATTTTCAGAATAAGGAAGCGATTATGGCAGCTATGGCGGCAGAGTTCGAAACCACCGTGCTCGACGCGCTCGAAAGCATCCCTACTGACCTCCCCCTGCACGACCGGCTGATGGCAACCTGCGTCACGTTCATCCGGCTGGCGCGCAAGCACCCGCAGCTTTACCAGCTCACCTACGGTTTGCGCGGCGAAGGTGATGCTGGCGATCATCAGGTGCGCGGCGCGTTCATGGTCAACGCGCTCGAGATCCTGTTCGAAGAAGGCGTCAAGATCGATTACTTCAAGCCGCACCCCGGCTACAGCGAACGCGAGATGGCGTTCACCTGCTGGAGCCTGGTACGCGGGCTGGCGACTTTGCAGATCGAGAAACTGGGGGAAGACCTGGACTATGACCTGCTGAACATTCAAAGCCTGGAGACGTTCATTACCGGCCTGCAGGTGCGCATGGATCACGAAGGATAAAAAAAACCGGGCTTATGCCCGGGTCATATCATCTAATCGCGTTTGAATGCGCCCCTTATGTTTGGGATTCATCGGCGTCGTCAGCGCGCGATCCAGCTCGGCCGGCGTGACATCCGGCTGCTTGATCAACCGCACCACCTCGCCTACACTCACCCGTTCCCCAGCATAACGCTCAATCATGAACGTCTGCCCGGCCATTACCTGACCGGTTTTAAGCACACGGCAATAAGCGCCAGGACGCAGTTCACTGTCGAACCAGACCTTGTAGCCCTCAATGCCCATCCAGACCTCAAACATGTTGCAGCCCATGCGCGGCGAGGTCACCACCAGCAGCACATCGCCGATCGTCAGCCGGTCACCGATGCACAGGTCGGCGGAACCAATATCCGAGATTGTCAGATTTTCGCCGAATTGACCGGGGTGCAACGCACGCTCAAGCTTGTTCGCCCACCAGTCGTAATCGGGCTGACCGTAGAGATAGACCGCCTGCTCCGACCCGCCATGGCTCTGGCGGTGAACCTGCACATCCCCAGCCAGTCCCAGCTCGTTGACCTCCACCCAACCGCTGACCGGCCGCTTGTCGAGACCAGTCTCGCCCATGCCCGGGATCAGCTCACGCGCGATACTCGTATTAACCGACAGGATTTTCATCGTCCATTTCCTTCTCTCAACTATTCCAGCACCTGGTCATCCATCGCGCGCAAGGCGGTGATGGTCTCGTCCACGCTGGCGCAAAGCTGCCCCTGCTCGAGGATGACCCCGAGCGTCAGGTAATTGATGCCGCCGCCGCGCGGCAGCCGGACAATACCACGCCGGTCGGTCATCAGTCCGATGATGCCCACCTTGCGCTTATCCGCCAGCAGCAGCGCGTGAAACAGACCGATCTCGAGCGAGGTGCCGTCGTCCGCCTGGGAGCCATCCAGCAGCGCCACCAGTGCGTCGCAGGGTTGCATGGCTGCCAGCCGCTGCGCGAATATCGCTCTTGCGGCAGCGCTGGTCTCATTTTCTAGCGCGAGCTGCGCGTCGGTAAAGGTCAGCACGGTAATCTCGAATCCTGCTCGCTCCAGGGCGGCTTTGGTCGCCATCAAGGCAGCAACCGCGGCGGGGGTGAAGCTTGGGCCAGTCAGATAGACCTTCATAGCCGGCCCTCCCGCTTCAGTTCATCCTGCCAGCGCAAAAGGTGCCGCAGACAGTCCTCGAGCGTGGCATAAACGGCGCCGCCTTCTTCGATACAACCGCGCACGATCAGATTCATGCCCTTGCCTTCGCCGTCCGGGCCCTTGATGCGCCAGTCGTCGAGCAGTCCGACAATCCCTTTCTTGCCCGGATCAGTCAGACGCAGTCCTTGAAAAATGCCGATCTCGCAGGCTGTGCCATCATCGACCTCGGTGCCGCTGAGCAGCGCCAGAATAGCATTCGCGCCGGAGACACCGCCAAAGTCACCATCATAGATTTTCTTCGACAGCGGGCGGTCGTCAGGCTCGTCATTGTTGCCGGCTTCATGCGGCACAAAAACCTCCAGCCCGGCCGCGCGCAGCCTGACCGCGCAGTCAGAGATATAGGCGCGCTCATAGGGGGTGAAGAGCGGGCCGGCAAAATAAATCTTCATCGCCATCCGGTTAATTGCCTCCCAGAATGCTCACCACCATCCCCCGGTAGCGCGCGTTATTTAATTCAGTATAGACAAACACATTGTCCTCCGGCGCGCCAGCCATATGCCGGTACCAGCGCCGGTCGACCACGGTCATGCCGCGGGTGTGCTCGCCCTTGAGCTCGACCGCCGTTTGATACTTGGCACCGTTGCCCAGGGTCGGATCGATGAAAAGCGCCATGGCAGCCAGGTCAGGCGGCGAGGCGGGTGACGGGGTGCCGGTCAGCATGCTCCACATGGCAATTTGCGAGCGCAACAACGCCGCCGCCAGATTGTTCCAGGGCATGCCGGTTGCCTGTATCCGTTCGACATCCGCTTCATAGATCGCGCCTCCGGCATCATTTGGCTCAAGCGGCACCAGAAACTTGGGGATGCTGCTGCGGAAGACGATATCGGCTGCCTCGGGATCGATGGCGATGTTGAACTCCGCCGCCGCGCTGTGATTGCCAGCCGTCACACCGCCGCCCATCATGGTGATGGAGGGTATGCGATCAGCGAGCGCCGGCACACGCTGCAGCATCAGCGCGATGTTTGTCAGCGGCGCCAGGGTGACGAGATGCGGCGGGTTGGGCGCGTTGAGGTAAGTCTCGATCAGAAAATCCACCGCGGTCTGCGGGTGAGCCCGCGCGGCAGCCTCCGGATAGCCCAGGTCGCCCAGACCATCCGAGCCATGAATGAGTTCTGCGGTTTCGGTTGTGCCGAGCAGTGACGCGGCAGCGCCAGCGTAGACAGGGGTGGTTCTGCCGGCATGCTCGACCACCTTGAGCGTGTTGGGCACAACGCGGTCAAGGGTCACGTTGCCGGCAACGGTCGTGATGCCAACCACGTTCAGCTCGGGGTGACGCAGGGCTAGCAGCAGCGCCAGCGCGTCATCCACGCCGGTATCACAATCGATGATCACATCACGTATGGGCATAGGGGGCTCCGGGGTCGTTGGATTCTGCTGTCTATTATACGGGAGGAAGGGCTGGGGATAAAATGCGATCGGGGCGGACGGACGGATTGGAACCGTCGGCCTCACGGACGCGAACCGTACATTTTTATTGAATTCCGACGACTGAATAAGGTTAGTCTCTACTCAATCTTCAGCAAGATATTCACCACGGCACAGCGCCGTCCAGCCACCCTTGTGACTTCCAGTAGGCCTGATCTACTGGATTCCAGCCTTTGGTCTGCAAGCCTTTGAAGATAGTGAACAACAGCCGACCCTCCAAGCCCGGCTTGACTCTACCCTGGCGGGCGGTAAGTCGCCGGGCAATAAGGCTGATGCCTTTATCGATCTTGCGCCGGCGGTCGGGGCTGATCTGCTCCCAGCTCGACGCCCAGATGGGGATGCCAAACTTCTCAATCACCGGTATGCCCCAGAACTTGAGGCTGTCGCTCATGTCACGCAGGGCATGCTTACTGGTGCTGCCAGCCGAGGTCGAAATGACAACCGCCTGTTTTTTAAAAGCCAGCGGCGAAGGACGGTGGGTCAGCCAGCGCCAGGATAAATGATCCAGCAGGGTTTTCATCGCCCCGCTGGCATGGTAACAATAGGTCGGTGAAGTTAAGATCAGAATCTCCGCCCAATCGATGGCAGCGACGATCGGCGATACCAATGCGGCGTGCGGACACTCCGCCTCGCTGCGGTTGATGCAGGTCGCGCAACCGATACAATGATGAGGCAAATCGTGCGGGAGAAAGAATTCCCACAGCTCGTGACCTCCGCCCAGTTCATGCACCAGTTGGTCACCAATATGCCAGGTGGAGCCTTTGTGGTTCTGTCCATTGATCACAGTAATTTTCATTTGAGCACACCTTTGGTGTTGTATATTCTTGAGAATTGCTCTATGTGTGCTTCCAGCTCACGCAGCGCGGCATCTTCCTCATCGGGCTTGCGGTCGTAGCGGGCGACCAGGAGCCAGATTGGGGCATAAAATGCCAGCGCTGTCGACCGTGGATCCGCCTGAATGAACGCCCCATCGGCTATCAGCCTGGCGAAAAGCGCTGTCTGAAAATTGAGCGGCGCGTCGATCATCAGCGTCTGATGCGCGGCAGAGGCCGCGGAATCGCGGCTTTGCTCGATGGTCAACATACGCCTGAACAGCGCATATTGCTCATCCTTGAGGAAGAAGAGGAACAGTTGACGTGCCTGCTGCTGTAACGTTTCTTCCGAAACTTGTTTGTAATACTTCAGCGTTTCCTGGTCGTTGTTGGCCGGCATGGCAATCCGCTGCAATTGTGCTTCATAAGCAGCCTCCATTTTCGCCAGCAGCGATTCAAAAAGCGCTTCCTTGCCGGCAAAGTGCTTGTAGATCGAGGGGGCTTTGATGCCTGCTGCCGCGGCAATATCGCGCATGGAAACGCCAGAGTACCCGCGCTCTGCGAATAGCTGCAACGCCACCTCAAGAATCGTATCGGCTGTGGAGCCCGCAAGTTCATGATAAGAACGTTGAAATTCAATTGTCATGGATTTATTTTAGCTAACACTTGTTAGCTTGTCAAGCTAGGCCGGAAACCCGCTCATCGCCGTTGTCACGGGTTCACCCCCACGTGCGTGGGGAATACCACCTACCGGCCAAAAATTGGGTTCAGGGCCTAGGTTCACCCCCACGTGCGTGGGGAATACTCGATGTTGATCCATTGCCCGCGCGGCATCTCGGGTTCACCCCCACATGCGTGGGGAATACTGGACGTCCGGCGCGGCTACTGGACGGAGCGGTGGTTCACCCCCACATGCGTGGGGAATACGCCAGCCATCAGGCTGCAGATCCCGAGCGATAGGATTCACCCCCACATGCGTGGGGAATACCCGCGCTTGATCGTGATCGACTTGCAGCGCTCGGGTTCACCCCCACATGCGTGGGGAATACCCGAAAGAACGGCTGCCTCGTTACTGTCATAAGGGTTCACCCCCACATGCGTGGGGAATACCGCCAGTCACCTTGTCAAGCGTCGGGAAGCCGGGGTTCACCCCCACATGCGTGGGGAATACATGATTTGCCGCCGCCGGCTGCACCGCCTCCAAGGTTCACCCCCACATGCGTGGGGAATACGGGAATTTCTTCGTCCAGGTCTTCGTAAGTCAGGGTTCACCCCCACATGCGTGGGGAATACGCAGATTGCGCAACGCCGTCGCCCGCTCGGTCAGGTTCACCCCCACATGCGTGGGGAATACTCAGGTGCAAGCGACCCGCTGAACCAGCGTGGTTGGTTCACCCCCACATGCGTGGGGAATACAAGATGATAAGCCGATCGTAAGTGAGAAAGATAGGTTCACCCCCACGTGCGTGGGGAATACGACATGAACATTAGCTAAGGCTGACGCTGATTTAGGTTCACCCCCACGTGCGTGGGGAATACGCCAAGCAAGTATGTCGCTTCTGGGTTCGTGCCGGGTTCACCCCCACGTGCGTGGGGAATACCTTATCCATGCGTCCCTGTTATTCGTGGCTACCGGGTTCACCCCCACGTGCGTGGGGAATACGAGGCTCGGATTTCACGCCAGCCAGCGCTGACCAGGTTCACCCCCACGTGCGTGGGGAATACTCTTCGCGCAGCGTGTTTAGAAAATCATCAGGTGGGTTCACCCCCACGTGCGTGGGGAATACCATCTCCCAGGTTGAAGGCCTGAGTTTTCGCTACAGGTTCACCCCCACATGCGTGGGGAATACCCTCTGCCGCATTGACTGCCGCTGCCGTGAAAAGGTTCACCCCCACATGCGTGGGGAATACCGGTTCGCCTCGACGAATGTCGTAAACCCCGTCGGTTCACCCCCACATGCGTGGGGAATACTATGCCTTTGAGTACGTGTGACTGCCGCGTATGGGTTCACCCCCACATGCGTGGGGAATACGCTGTGTGATCTCGACGCAAAAGGCATGCTTGATCGGTTCACCCCCACATGCGTGGGGAATACGCCGAGTTTCCCGTTATCGCGCGATGATCTGCGGGTTCACCCCCACATGCGTGGGGAATACTGACCGCCAGGTCGACGGTCAGACCGTGTCGTGGGTTCACCCCCACATGCGTGGGGAATACCGAGTTCATCAGGCTCGAGTTCTTCAGCGAACCCGGTTCACCCCCACGTGCGTGGGGAATACTGTACATCTACGCGTCAGTCGTCACCAGCGCGTCCGGTTCACCCCCACATGCGTGGGGAATACCTAGTGTTGTATTCAATATCGCGAAGTTATCTGAGGTTCACCCCCACATGCGTGGGGAATACGTTAAGGTAGGTCATTCTATTATAGAACACACAGGTTCACCCCCACATGCGTGGGGAATACCTAACGTTTCCATCCCCGTAAATTCCTTTACTCGGTTCACCCCCACATGCGTGGGGAATACGATGCTTGTGGCGATACTGAGGTCGACCCTAAGGGTTCACCCCCACGTGCGTGGGGAATACATATGAGGAACATAACTATATCATCACCGACACAGGTTCACCCCCACGTGCGTGGGGAATACTGTACATCTGCGCGTCAGTCGTCACCAGCGCGTCCGGTTCACCCACACATGCGTGGGGAATACCTTCTCAGCCAGTATAACAGTGATTTGATACCGGGTTCACCCCCACATGCGTGGGGAATACATCCTGGTGAGATTATCGGGTTCGAGGATGTAGGGTTCACCCCCACGTGTGTGGGGAATACAGCAGCTTGCCATGGTTGAACGGCTGAACGCTATGGGTTCACCCCACATGCGTGGGGAATACCTATCGAAGGTGATGCCGTCGACGGTCGCCTTGCGCGCGGGTTCACCCCCACATGCGTGGGGAATACCCGAACGAATCGCGGAATGACACTTCATAGCAAGGTTCACCCCCACATGCGTGGGGAATACCGGCATCGCATATCTCGCAATGTCCGAACTTGACGGTTCACCCCCACATGCGTGGGGAATACACGTTCTTGCTCAACAAATAGCGCGGCGCCTGAGGTTCACCCCCACATGCGTGGGGAATACAGGTAGGACGTCAAATCGGCGCTGATGGTATCGAAGGTTCACCCCCACATGCGTGGGGAATACAAACAATGGAACGAAGCACTCAAGGGAAACGATGGTTCACCCCCACATGCGTGGGGAATACATCCGGCTCTGTTCGCCAGTGACCACGGTGGCGGGTTCACCCTCACATGCGTGGGGAATACGGCATACACAATCCGCGGCCTGCGTGACTTGGAGGTTCACCCCCACATGCGTGGGGAATACGTTCGCAGCGTTAACTAATCCCTCAAGTAGACCAGGTTCACCCCCACATGCGTGGGGAATACTCAAGGTCGCAGCGACCGGTGAGACCGAGACGTGGTTCACCCCCACGTGCGTGGGGAATACTGCACAGATGGACACCGCATATGGGAAACTGTCAGGTTCACCCCCACGTGCGTGGGGAATACGCAATCGCAGCAGCGGTTGCTTGAGCGACAGCAGGTTCACCCCCACGTGCGTGGGGAATACTCATAGCTGAACTCTCCCGACGAGGATAATCTCGGTTCACCCCCACGTGCGTGGGGAATACGCGTCGTCAAATTCTTCCGAACTGTAAGTCTTCGGTTCACCCCCACGTGCGTGGGGAATACAGCGATAAAAGCCATCATGGCGGCATGGTCGCGGGTTCACCCCCACGTGCGTGGGGAATACGTCGGATACTGTGTCACATGATTTCTAATCATGGGTTCACCCCCACATGCGTGGGGAATACCGGATAGCTAACCTTGAAAACTCACTTGCGGAAGGTTCACCCCCACATGCGTGGGGAATACATGGACTACAGCTATCTAGAAATTAAGGAGTAAGGTTCACCCCCACAGGCGTGGGGAATACGGCGGGCGTTTGAGGAAACAACGCTGATAGCCAGGTTCACCCCCACATGCGTGGGGAATACGTAAACTCTACTTGACTGACTGTATTCCATTCCGGTTCACCCCCACATGCGTGGGGAATACTTCATTAGCGCGTATGCCGAGTATCAGCGCCGTAGGTTCACCCCCACGTGCGTGGGGAATACTCTGATGCGGTCAACCTGATACCGCTCAAGACAGGTTCACCCCCACGTGCGTGGGGAATACGTATACCCTCTCCGGCGCTTCTTCAGGATCCGCGGGTTCACCCCCACGTGCGTGGGGAATACAGCGTCGACAGCCTGGTCGATATGCGGCGTATGGGTTCACCCCCACGTGCGTGGGGAATACCAAAGACTTAAGCAAGATGACGAAGGCTGAACTGGGTTCACCCCCACGTGCGTGGGGAATACCGCTCCGGCATACACGATCCGCGGCTTGCGTGAGGTTCACCCCCACGCATGTGGGGCATCAGCTTCACTCATTCATTCCCTATTCAATTGTTAAGGTTCCAGGAAAGCCTCCCCCTCACCTTACATCCGGGCGATCGAAAGCAAACCAAACCCAAAGCCTTTGGCGCTGCCGATCCCCTGCCTGATACAGCGCTCAAACAACATCGCGTCGAGCACGCTCAGGATGCCTTCAAATTTCACCCCGTGATGCGTGATCCGACGGTTCACACCTCCGATGACCTTGTAGGCATACTCATCGGTCAGATTGGTGACGTGCAGCGTGTGCAACTGAAAACCGCCTTCAAGCGCCTTGCGCTGCATCCACCCGCTTTGACCCTCATACTTGTAGAGCGGCACGCGCTTGCCCATCTGCTCACCAGCACGCAGCCGGCGGGTTGGGTTGGCCACCAGACGGTAAACAAACCGGTCACCCGGGCTGACGCGCAGGTCAAACTGCCGGGTCTGCACCGGTTCAAGCAGGTAATCCTTTCCTGCCAGCTCAGACCATTGCGGCAGCGTCTCCGACTGCATCAGCACCTGCAGGTACGGCGCCTTCTGACGAACCTCAAGCCGGTAGAGCAGCCGTTCAGCCTTATATGCTTCTTCGGTGAAACCGCTGGCCAGCGTGCGGTGCAACTGATAGCGGTCACCCAGTTCAGCCTGCACCTGTCTGGCGCGCGGGTTAAGAATCAGTCGCGAGAGGTACATCTTCTTCCTCCTTGATGATTTCAGCCGGGGCAGTGATGAGACGGGTGCTCACCCGGCGCGGCGCGAACTCCCTCTCCTGGAAGGAGACCGGCACATCGTTGCGCAACTGCTGACCGCCCGGATCATCGAGGACGACTCGCAACGTCTGTGCCGGCTTGCCCTGCTCCCCGCCAACAATGCGCGGATAGGATTGCAGGGCTGTCTCCAGCGTCTCGCCCAACCGCAGCCCATCCGGCAAAGCGACAGGCTTGGCGGGGGCGAATGCCTTTCTGCCAAAGAATAACATCCATACCGGCTGGCGGACCGCCGCGGATAGCGTGTCGAGCAGCGGCAGATCCTCACTCTCCAGTCCGACCAGGAAAGCCGCGTCTGCCAGGTAATAGCGCGTGGAGGGGATGCTCTCCTTGGACCCTCTGGCATCTGAGGCGAGCACGTTCTGGGCGATGTGATAATCGGACAGCAGCACCCCCTCCCGATCCACCCGCACGCCCATCCGCAGCGCGGTCAGATCAGTTAGCGGCTCATGACGGGGCCGGCCGAGCGCGGCGCAAAGCAGGCCGATCACGCCGCTCTTGGATGGCTCCAGTCCTGAATCGCGCACTGTAAATCGGCTCTGCACGCCCCACGATTGCATGGGCGCGCAAAAGCGCAGCAGGAGTGTGTTCATGGCTACCCCCGCTGCATGGCGCTCAGGGTCGCATCGATCCATTCCTGTATTGAACCGACGGATGCCGGCTTGAGATGGTTGAGGGCTTCCTCCCCATTCAGGCAGGCAACAACCGGCTGCGCTGAACCGCCATAGAAATCGGTCATTTTCTTCCAGTAGGCGTCCAGGCTGTTGATCGAGTTTGCCACCAGGCTGCCGCCGCTTGCGCCAGCGTAGACGGGTTTTTCGAACGCGTTCGCCAGAGACCAGCACTGTCCATCCTCACGAACGACCGACATCACCAGCGAGGGCAGGTTTTGCGCGCCAAAGCTGTTTTGCTTGCCGGTTGGGATGGCATGCACCGATGCCAGCAGAAAACCCGCCACGGTCTTGCGCGCCAGGTCAGCATCGCCATGCAGGTTTTTCAGCAGCAGGTCGAAATCGATGCAGGCATAGCGATAGAAGCAGGCAGAGTTGAAGCCGGTGACGCCCATCATGCCGGCACCGGTCTCGCCCGTAGGCAGCAGGTCATCGACCGCGGTGAAGAAATCAAGATCGAGGTTGACGGCATGCGTCGAAATGGCATGGGCTACCTGACAGGCGGCGTCGATATTGGTCTCGGGCCGGTCAGCCAGCATACGACCAAAGAGCGCGATATCCGGCGCGGCGGGTCGCTTTTTAGTATCTTTGGCAAAATCTTCAGCCAGTTTTTTAATATCCTTGGCGTCGCCTGCCAGCGCCAGCAAGGCAGCGGTGATCTCGTCAATCTCCTGCTGGCTCATGTAAAGCAGGACATTGGTCTTGCCGTCATCAAGGGCAGCCTTTTTGCTGGCGTAATTCTTGGCGAATTCAGCCGCCAGGGCGCTGCTCTCTTCCTCCGATTTTCCAGCCTTCTGCAAGCTGCGCTTCAGCTCATCGACGATGCGGACAGTGCGCTGACTGAGCGGCACCTGGGTCGTTGCGGCAAAGCGCTGATCCATACGTGTTGCGCGCTTGAGACATTGTGAAGAAATGCGGGCGCGGCGCACACCGCCAAACTCGCAGTCCTTGGGGCTGTTGGTATCGTCACGGTTCAAATTGGACGGGACAAAATTCTGCAGCAGATGCATTTCAACGAACATGTTAATCCTCCTCAGGTTGTTCGATAGTGGAAACAGAAGAATCGGGCGCGGCGGCAGGCGCGATATAGCCCCAGAAGCCGTTTGCCCAGCGACGTTGGATGAAGCGGTTGGGGTGGTTCCAGTAACGCAGATCTTCGAACAGATTGTTCCAGTTGACCGGCACCTCTTTTGATTTCAAGAAGCGGACGGCGTGGCGCAGGTATTCCGGCAGCTCCTCCGATGTAGCGCCCAAGAGCAGTATGAAACGTTTCTCTGTTGACGCGGTATCGCTCATGGTCCTGGCGGCGGCTGCCATATGCTGCCCGAAATTCTGATTGCCTTTGGTATCCAGTTTGTGATAGGCGTAGAGCGACGCGACCAGGTAATACACTTTTTCCTGCCAGCCGCCGCGTTGGCTGTCCGGAATAAAGCGGGCAATATGCCTGTACATGCCTACATCCTCACCGGGCGGAAAGCGCATGCCGCGCGATAGTTCCGCCAGGATTCCCCTGTCAGAGACGGGGGTCAGGCTGGTCAGATAACTGATAAAGCCTGATTGACTTCTTGGTTCATTCGCCATTCTTAGCTGCCTCCTTTGTTTCAGCATCGAGGGTTTTCTTCAACCCAGCCCGCAGGATGTTTTGCCCCCTGGTGCTGGCTTTTAATGCTTTGACGTTGTTGCCGAGTTGCCGCACAACAGAGTCGTAAACCTGCAGCGCCACCTGGCGCAGCGTGACAATCCAGCCATTCAAAGCATCCTCCCCGAGCTGCGGCAGCTCATCAAGGAAGCGATAGAAGGGCAGTTCAAGCAATTGCCAGTAGCGGCTCTCGGGGTCGAGCGTGGCAACCAGCTTTTTCACATCATCGGGGTTGGCTTTCTTGCTGTCAGGTGAGGGCTGATCGCTCTCAGGAGCGAGATAGAGACCCGCCGTATTGCTGACCGCACCCCATAACTGGGCGCGCACCTGGTCAGCCTTGTCCAGCGCCTGATCCAGCAAATCAACGAGCGTTTCCGAGCTGAGCAGATCATCCGAGAATTCAAATTGGTCACCACGATAGAAAAGTACTTTTGATTTGCCGGGTTCCGTTGCCATGCCATAAGCAGCCAGGACCAGTTTGCGCTGCGGTAAAAGTTTTCTGGCAATCAGATGGGAAGCCCAGCGCACAGCCGCGGGCTGTTCTGTTTTCTCCGGCGCGAAGTTGAGCAAAGCGGCACTATCACGCCATAAGGCTTTGCCTTCGGTAAAGCGCAGCAACTTGAATGGCGACTGACCGGTTTTTGCTTTCTGGTCAATGCGATAGTGGTACATCGGGTTATGGACATTACTATCGAGAACCAGCCCCGGCGCCATGCTCACACGAGTCACCTTGATCTCCCCATCGATCAGCTCGGGGAACAGCATCACCCTGCGGGTTGGCCAGGTGAGGTAATCGACATAACCGTCAGGGACAGTGCGCGGCTGGTAGGCATCGACCCTTTCCCAGGCGGGCAAGTCCTCGCCCGTGCGTCTCATCGGTTCGCTCGGGTTATATGCCACCAGATTCAGCATCAGACTCTCAAAAAGGTTGCTGCCCTGGAGGAAGATAACCGCACCGCGCGCGCAAGGTGCATCGGTGAAGGTGAGTTTGAGCTGTGGGTGGCACAAGCCCGCCAGACTGAAGGACTGTACGGTCAGCAACGCCAGGGCGGCGTCGGCTGGTGAAATGACAATGGGGACGTCATCTGTGCTGTGATCGAAAAGCGTCTCGGGGTTGCCGCCGCCGGTCATGAAATAGAGGATATTGGCCGGTTTGATTTCTACGTCAGGGTTTTGGCGCTGATAGAATGGGCGGCTTGGAGAGAATAAGTCGAAGTTCTCATAGTTTTTCGCCAGATACTCTTCGACTTTTTGCGCATCAAAGCGACCCGCCTGCCAGATCTCCTGCCAGCGAATTTCGTTGATGTCGCCGTACACCCGATAGAGAATGGCAAGCAGCAGCCGATAGAGCGCGGCGTTGGTGTGCGGCAATGTGGCAGCCAGCAGCCGGTACTCCTGTGGTTTGATGAGCACCTCCCGCAGGCTCGCCCGCAGAGGCTGATTCTTCAGGTCCAGCACAGGTATCCAGGGTTGGTCGATCAGGTTGAAGGATATTTCAGTCATTTGCCCTCCTAACAGTGACTAGGTAATTTCGTGGACGAATAAATTTATGGAAACGACGGAGCAGACGGTCAGAATTACATGTGCACGATAACGCAGTATTGCCTTCTAGCCATCATAAGAAACAAATATTCCCTTTTCCTATTATTCAAAGGAAAGCATTTCTGTAGTTCTATTCAAATTATAGCTAAACTTGGCTAGTTAGAATTACTACCAGAATGGTTCATCATCAGTTAGCCGAAATTCTTGTTGATGATCAATCCATATTCATCATCGAGGATCAATGCCGTGTTGTTTGTTAGCTCTACCTTTCCATCCTGGAGCAAAAGCGGGTAATGGTAACGCAGCGCGCCAGACTTTTGCCAGGCTTCCGGCGGGTCCTGCGCGAGGAAATGATCGACAACGCTTTTATCGCTGACCGCGATCACCGAACGCAGATAATGGATGAGCGCGCCGCTCTCCGGCGCCTGATCCAGATCGACTGGCTGATTGCCTGCAAGCGTGACTAATCTGGCATCTTCATCCATCCTCAGACACACCAGCCGGACAGAGGGCCTGATATCACGGGTGTGCACCTGCAACCCCTGATGCGCCTTCGGATTATCCTCATACAGGTCGGAAAATTTGCCGCCAAAAACATCGCCGTAATCGACGTCCGCGATGAGCTGGTTGCCGGCAATCACCTGACCTGACGTGGCACGTCTGGTCATCTCGGCGTAAAGTTTGTGCAGGCGTTCGTTGTACTCCGGAGTGAGCGCCGCAAAAGGCTGATCACTATAGACCGCCTCAATCAGCGAGTCCGTTTCAGCCGGCAACTGGAGTGTATTTCTTTCCTTCAGCATGATATAGGTTCGTTGCAGGAAGACTTCTTCATAAACCAGCCAGTCTGCCAGATCAAAGGATGCCTGCCCATCATCGGAGTGTTCGGGCATGGTCACCAGACAATGAGGTGACGAGAGCAGCGCCGGACGCAGCGGCGCAATCGGCATGGTCGCGTGGCGCTGCAATCGCCCGACGCGCTGGATGAGCAAATCAATCGGAGCCAGGTCGCTGATGAGAAAATCAAAGTCAAGATCGAGGCTTTGTTCGATGACCTGTGTGGCGACGACGATTTTTCGGCGGGGCGTCACATGTGCTTGGCGCAGCCGGCCAAAGGCAGACAAAACTTCGTTTTGCCTGGTCTCGCGCCAGCAAACCGGGTAGCGGGCGTGAAAGAGCAGGACATCCTGAGGCGGGTAAATGTCCGCCGCTTTAATGGCGCGGTAGACTTCCTGCGCCCGCTTGACCGTATTACAGATCACCGCGGCGCAACCGCCGGCCGAAATTTTTTCCCGCAGCGCTTTCACAATTGCCTCAGGCTGGCGTTCAACGAAGCCCAGGTTGACCGTCCGATCAGGCGCAGCCCCAAGAAAATGTACCGACCTGACGCCATTTGTGCTCAGGCTGACACGCGGAAATGGCGCCTGTTCAGGCTCCGTCTTTGCCCACGGGTCATAGGCGGAGAGCAATTCGGACCGGGTCGATGCCGGCAGGGTTGCTGAAAGCAGAATGACTGAGGTGCCGATCGCACGCAGCCAGGCAAGCAGCCGTTTGAAGATTTCAACCATGTAAACGTCATAGGCATGGACTTCATCGAACACGACAACTTTGCGCGCCAGGCCAAACAGCCGCAGCATAAAATGCCTCGACTGCAGGACGCTCAGGAACGTTTGGTCGACGGTCCCTACCCCGAATGGCGCGAGCAAGGTCAGTTTGCGGGGCGTGAACCAGGCTGCCGCGTTGATACTGCCGGCAACGTTTGCGCCTTCCGCGGCTGCGGGGTGTTCATAATCCATGATGGGTGAAAGCGCAATTTGCTGCAGATTCTGTTGGATTAAAGCGTTGCCGTGGACGAGATGGAAGTTCAGGATTTGGTCGGGGTAACGGTGTCGCAGGTAATCTTTTACCCGGCCATACATTTGGTCACTGGTCGCCTGGGTTGGCATGGCAATATAAAATCCGCGCAGCCCGTGTTGATGGACGCAATGATCGACAATCGCCAACGCGGCTTCAGTTTTGCCTGATCCCGTGGGCGCTTCAAGGATCATCAGGAAAGGATCGCCCAGATGGCTTGCCAGCTCGACTAACTGGTGCTGGATATTGTTCCGGGAAATTGACGGGAACAACGATTCGAACCCAAGCGGATCTCCGGTCGGCTGCCAACCTCGCCAGCCAGTAGTGGTCAGCGCGGCGGCCGCCGCAGGCTGGGCAATCTCCATCAGATAGACTTCGTAATCGAGGTGTTGCTGCTGATAACCAAACAGGTTCTCGTTGGAGGCCAGCCAGTCTGCCGTAATGACGAGACCGGTCAGAATACTGAAAAACGCATTCGCGGTTGTCGCATCCTGTTTAGTGATTGTCGCTGCAGGCGGATCGAACAGGCGAGCCATCAGGTCAATCAGATCGGCTTGCGCCTCTGCCCACGCGCCTGAACCCAAATTCTTCCGGCGATAAGCTGTCTCGATAAACGCCGCATCCGTATGAGAATAACCGTGATGGCTTGCCAGCGCCATGACCAGGTTATATGTCTGTGACAGCGGCATCAAACGCAATTTGTCAGTGTGCCTGTCAAGAATCCAGCCAGAAAGCAGGCTGTGATGACGCCAATCCGCCCGAGGGACGCTCATGAACTGGAAGCCGAGGGGCGCGAGCACGGCGCCGGTAGACGCGATGTCACCTTGCCAGATCGGTGCAGCTTTGCCGATGTCATGTAAAGATGCCCAGTAAGCCAGAAGTCTGCCTACTTCTTCTTCACTCAAACCGAGCCATTCACAAATTCGCTGGTGTATGCCAGGCGTCAACCCCCAGTGCCAAAGCTGCTGCGCAACGACGCCGGTATCAATCATGTGATAAGGCAGCGGATGGCGTTTGCCTGAAACGGCGTCCCACTTGGCTGCCATCGCGAGCAGATGATCCCCTTTCATAAGCTTAATCATAAAGCAAGAATGGTGAGAGGCGTGACTGGTTATGATTCACTGTCATAGCAGCTCAGAGTACGATATAGTTATCCCATGCCGACTGACCCGTCCACCCGCGCGCGGCTGCCTCACTGGCTCGCCGCCATCATCCGCCCGCTCATCGCCGTTGTCATCGGACTGGCTGCCGGCATGATCATCATCGGCCTCAGCGGCGGGTCGCCGCTGTTCGCAATCGGCGAATTGCTCAAAGCCGGTTTCACCTGCGGCACTACAGGGGCATGCGCCTTCCTGACGACGCTGCAATACGCGACGCCTCTAGCTCTGCTGGGGCTCTCCGCGGCGCTCTCGCTGCGGGCGGGCATCTTCTCGCTGGGACAATACGGTTGCATGCTGCTCGGGGCGGCCATGGCGACCAGCGTGGCTAGCAGTTGGCAGCATCCGCTGCTGGCGCTGCTTGGCGCCATGCTCGTCGGAGCACTGTGGGGCGTCCTGCCCGCGGCGCTCAAACTAGGCTTAGGCGTCAATGAGATCATCAGCAGCATCGTGCTGAACGCGATCTCCGGCTTTGGCCTGATCTTCTTCTCGCTGGCGCGGCTGCCGGAACCCGCACGCTTGGTGCCGCTGGTTCCGGGCACCAAACTGACGGCCGGGATTTTCATCGCTTTTGCTTCAGCAGTGCTGCTGCAGGCGTATCTCTTCCGCGGCACGCGCGGTTATGCCGCACGCATGTCTGGTCAGGCACCGGCATTCGCCCAGTTCGCCGGTATACCGGTCTGGCGTTCAGTCATGGGCGCCTCGCTTATCGCGGGTGCGGTGGCTGGGCTAGCTGGCGCGATTGAGATCCTGGGTGTGCATTATCACTTCGTGCAGGATTTCACCGAAAACATTTTCGATGGCGTCATTGTCGCGCTGCTCGGACAACTGCATCCGCTGGGGGTGCTGCTGGCGGCCATCTTCCTCGGCGGGCTGCGCCTGGGCTCGCTGACCGGTCTGCTGCTCGGCGCCGCCGTGCCGCGGGAACTCGGCAGCATCATGGTCGGCATCATGGTGCTGGCGATGAGCGCGCGCGTGTTCTGGCACCGACAGCGACCTTAGACCATGAAGTTTGCTAACAAAAGCAACAGGGTAATTAAAATTCTTGAACTTCAGAATATAAGGTGGGCAATCTGTCTAATTTAAATCTAAACTTCGTACCATGATTGTGTCCAGTGCGAGCATCAAAGTCTACGAAAACATAACCCTGCTCAATACCATCTAATAGACCTTCAAACCGGAAACCCTTTAGTACAAAGAATTTATCATAATGAAAGTGCTCTACATCATTCAGCCTTGTGCTATTGGCTTGGACAAAGAAAACATTTGGTAATTTTGTCCCAGCTTTATGCGCCAAATCATCAAAGCCCCAATATGGTTGGGGATCTAATTCCGAAAGTCCAATGGTTTGCTCTACTTGAGCTTTCCACACTTTATGTTTTTCAGCGATCACCTGGTGGTCGAAGGTAACTACAACCTTATGCAGATCTCGACGGACATCAATCTTAAACCCCCTATCACTAAACTGCACACCACTGATCGTTTGTCTAAAACTTCTCTCGGATGGTTGATACAAACTACCTGCATTTTTATGAGGCCATCCATACTTTGGTAAGAGGATGTTTGGCACAAATCTAAAAGCTCTAGGGGATGGTTCCATATGAAACAAAGTGACGAGCGATGATGTTAATCTCCGCTGACACTTTAATTCCCATTCAGCTGCATTTGGAATTGGCAGGTTATTCTCTTGTATGCCCAACAAATCTTCTAATGTGTTCCCTACCCCACCTGCATTGCCAGGCCGAGCATTTCTAATCCATCCTCGCGATTTAATGTCTAACAACTTTTCTATTAGGTCGTCTTTTGAGAATTGTTCTAATTTTCTTCCTGTTTCTTTATTAAACGTATACGATGCAACTTCCTCAACAATTAATTTTGGTTGTTGAGAAGAATTATTTTTCATATTTAATTCTCTGGCTTCCAAAAGTCAAGTATGTACTCAAACGTTGTACCCATTGTGATGTAATTTGATGGCCACCCAAAAATACCGATGCGGTTAACTATGTTTGTTCTGTCCCAAATAATGATATTACGCAATTCATAACCCCTTTTTCTTAGCTCATCAATTAAGGCAACGTGTATTGTGATGCGTTGGTTATCCCACCACATGTCTGGGACATTTATTACACAATGACCTTTCGGCTTCAGTAATGGAAACAACTTCTGATAAATATTCCCCATTTCATTCGTATACTCTTCTAACTCCATAGTACCTAGATCGCGTTTATCTTGGGAATATTGCTCTACTTTTTTATATTGTTGATTTTTTCGTTCATCGCCACGACGCGACTTATTTTTCCTTTCACGGTTTAATAAATTCGCATATGGAGGTGAAGTCCAGATCAGTTTCACCGAATTCTCAGGTAGGTATAAATTAATATTGATTGCGTCATCTTGAACTGCCAATTGTTGGCTATTATTGAAAATATTGATGCTTCTCAATCGCTCGACGCATAGATCAATATACTTCTCCTGTAAATCGAAACCGACTGCATTTCTATTTAGATCCTGGGCGGCTACTAATGTTGTTCCACTACCTACGAAAGGATCAAGCACAAGCTCACCCTCATGGGTAAAAAGTTCAATAACCTTTTTTGCCATCGCAAGAGGGAAGGTCGCTGGATGCAAGTTCTTATCACGAATATCTCGTGAACTGTATGTAAATTGCCATACGCCTAGCTGGCTTTTGATCCATTCTTTTGCAGTCAGACAGTTAAGGTTACCACTTCTGCATTCGCACGTTTTGTCAAATCCAATACCTAGTTGAGATCGATAATTGGCGTAGCTCTCACGTATTGCATGCTGCTTATGCAGATTTTGTTCTGCTTCCATCAATATCACCTTTTTCTTTGATTGATAGCAATTATAGCAAAAATCAAAACCACCCGTATAACGGGTGGTTTGCTCTGAGGCTATAAGCCTCCAATGCCAGCCAGCGCCTCAAGACGCTGGCTTTCTCTTCGTTCAAGCCTGCTCGCACTTCCTGCTATTGCCACCCCTTCCAAGGGGTTTCCTCTGCCTAGCTGAACGGGTCTTTGTATTCTTTCACGCTCAGTTTATCCAGCGCTATGTCTCGTCCCTCTTGTTCTCGTATATATTTCTCGATCGTCGCCTCATTCAGCCCTACTGTGCTCACATAGTATCCTTCGCTCCAGAAGTGCCTGTTCCCATACTTATATTTCAGGTTCGCGTGCCTGTCGAATATCATCAGCGCGCTCTTCCCTTTCAGATACCCCATCACGCTTGATACACTGTATTTCGGCGGTATGCTCACCAGTATGTGCACATGATCCGGCATCAGGTGCCCTTCGATTATCTCTACCCCCTTATACTTACATAACTCTCTCAGTATCTCCCCTATATCCCGCCTGATTTGATTGTAGATCGCTTTTCGTCTATACTTTGGACTGAATACGATGTAGTACTTACACATCCATTTCGTGTGCGCCAAACTATTTGTTTGGTTGGCCATCTCGTCACCTTTCCTCTTAGTTTTGTGGCTTGAACAATCACATTCTATCGGAAAGGTGACCTCCGTATAACTCTTTATCTTCCACCCGCATAGCGGGTGGTTTCTTGTTTCGGAAGCTGCGCTTCCTCAACTCACTAAAGTGTTAATCGAACGAGGCTCCGTGCGGAGCCCCGTATTATCAGCAACATTATCTCCCCTTACACCCCATACTTCTTGACCACGCCCAACTCGGTCATCATGGTCTTGAGCGCGTCGTACCCCGGACCGCTGTAGTCCTGGTATGGCGAGCGCATCGGACCGCCCGGCAATCCGAGGATGTTCAGCGCGGCTTTGATCACAATCGGGTTGGAAAGCTTGTAGAACTCCTCCAGCAGCGGATACCACTTGTAGTATTCCTTGCGACAATCCTCCATGATCTTCACCGATGTCCAGGGGCGTGAGTATCTGGCGACTTCTTCCGGAATGATATTCCCGCCGATGTTGGCGGTACCATTGCCGCCGACCGCCAGCGTAGGGATCACAATCGAATACTTGGGATAATCGCAACATAAAATGTTGAGCTTGTCGCCGCACAGCCGTTTGACCTGTACCAGTTGGCGCACCTCAGGCACTGCTTCTTTATCGACAACAAAATTCTCATTGGCATCCGACAGTATTTTGATCGTCTCGGGCTCAATGCGCACGCCGACGCGCGATGGGTTATTGTAAATGCCGCACGGCAGCTTGACCGACTTCATGCAGGCGTCAAGGTGGGCGAAGACGGACGTCTGCGGCAGCAGCAGATATTGCGGCACCAGGAAGATCACGCCATCCGCCCCCTCCGCCTCGCAGTAGCGCGCCATGTCCATCGACTCCGCGGTAGTAGGCAGGTTACAACTGAAGAAGACCGGAATTTTCCCCTTGGTCAGCGCGATCACTTTTTTGACCACCTGACGCTTTTCCTCCAGCGAAAGGAGGGTTGGCTCGCCGGCCGACCCCAGTATGAACAGGAATGACGTGCCATACTTGATCTGTCTGTCGATCAGCAGCTTGAAGGCGCCGTAGTCAATTTTGCCTTTTTTATCAAAGGGGGTTGGCATGGCAACCCATGAGCCCGAAGGGCGCAAATATTCTGCCATCTTTTGCTGGTCCTTTCGCTATTTGAGTAATTTTTTGTGAGGTTTCAAAAACATTATAAGGTATTTGTTTTCACGCACTCATACAATTAAACGTATCATTCTGAATAAATACAACCAGAACAGTACCATTTGTCCAGAGAGAAGGCTTACATTTCACTCAAATTCCCGTGATGTTTTTGCTTGCCATTTCTCAATTTTGGGCAATAATAAACTTAACGGGGGGATAAACCCCCTGTTTTTGTTAATTAGTGCCATCATCACCGGCACAAATTCAAGATTTATTCCATAAAGGAGGTGAAATAAGGGGAGCAGGATTTAAGACGCCGGCCTGGCTGGTGTCGATCGTCTGAATGGTTTGCACTTTAAAAAGGAGTAATAATGAAGAAGAAATCTCTCGTTGGGTTCATGCTGTTGATCATCCTATCCATGGCACTCTCTGCCTGCGCTGCGCCAGCAGCCCCACCTGCCGCGACAGAAGCTCCTGCAGCAACTGAGGCACCGCCCTCGGCGACAGAGGCGCCTGCCGCGACAGAAGCTCCAGCAGCAACTGAAGCACCTGCCGCTACCGAGGCACCCGCCGCTAAAGTGGAAAAAGGCGGCGAATATCACATCCAAATTTCAGAAGAACCAGACACACTTGATCCGCATAAATCATCTGCCGCAGTTTCTGCCGGCATTCTCCGCCTGGTCGGCGACCCCCTGATCTTCAAAGGTCTCAACAATGAGTATTTGCCCGGCCTGGCAACAGAATGGGGCGTTTCTGAAGACGGCCTTACCTGGACCTTCAAGCTGCGCGATGACGTTAAATTCCACGACGGCACGCCATTGAATGCCGACGCGTATGTCAGCACCTTTGAACGCGCCATCGCCCCTGAGACCGCCTCACCCATCGCCGGCACCTTGCTCGGCACTGTGGAGAAGATCGAAAAGATTGATGACTATAGTTTCAGCATCACGCTCAAGGAGCCTAATGCTGACTTTGAAGAAAACCTGACCGATACGGGCAGACTGCTAGCCATCAGCCCCGCCGCCCTTGAGAAATTCGGCGATGAAATCGGCCGTAATCCGGTCAGCACCGGTCCGTTCATGTTTGGCGAGTGGGTCAGCGGTTCCAGCATCACGCTGGTCAAGAACCCCGATTACAACTGGGGACCCTCCTATGCCAAGCATCAGGGGCCGGTTTACCTCGACAAGCTGATTTATGAGATTATCGGCGAGTCCGCTACGGCTCAGGCATCCTTCGAGAATGGCGACCTTGAATCGCTCGGGCTGGCGCCTGCCGACATCAAACGCATGCAGGACGAGGGCACCTATGAGTTCCTGACCTATGACCGCAAGGGCGTTGGCTTCTTTATGGAATTCAATGTCACCAAACCGCCGTTCAACGATATTATCCTGCGCAAGGCCATGAATTACGCCATCGACAAACAGGCAGTCGTTGATATCGCGCTGGAAGGCTTTGGTAAAGTGGCATACGGTCCGCTGCCGCCGACCATCCGCGGCTACTGGCCCGGCATTGAAGAATACGCACCAGGCTTTGACCCTGAAAAAGCAGCCGCCATGTTTGACGAAGCCGGCTGGGTTTTAAACAACGCAACCAACACCCGTGAGAAAGATGGGCAGCCGCTGCAATTCACAGTTTACACCGCCCCGATCGACACCTGGATGGCATCCTTGCAGCTCGTGCAGGCCGACTTGGACGCACACGGTGTCAAGATGGAGATCCAATCCTTTGAGTTCGGCACCTTGCTGGAAAAACTCAAAACTGGTGAACACACCGCCGATGTCATGGGGTACACCTACCTGACACCCGGCATCTTTGATGTGTGGTTCCACTCGAGCAACATTGGCACTGGCCTGGCAAACAGCCACTTCAAGGACGCCGAACTGGACGCGATGATCGATCAGTCGCTGGTCGAAGTGGACTGGACCAAGCGCGAACAAATTCTGATCGACCTGCAGAAGAAGATCGTCGATGAAGCGCTGTGGGTACCGATCTGGAACAATACCTACTACGTTGCGCTCCAACCCTGGGTGAAAGATACCTTCATGCACCCCGATGCTTACCTGCTGTTCTACGACACCTATCTCGAGAAATAACTCCGGATAGCTGCCGGCTCTTAAGCCTATTGGTCTGGCGCGGCTTAACTGTCACGCCAGACCAGCAATACTGGTAACGCCAATGACAAAATATATTTTACGCCGTTTGCTCCAAACAATACCCGTGCTGTTCGGCGTGGCTGTGCTGACCTTCTCGATGATCTACCTCACGCCCGGTGATCCGGTGGTCCTTATGCTGGGTGACCGCGGCGCGACCGCTGAAGACATAGAGCGCATCCGTCATGAGCTTGGTCTCGACAAACCCGCGGTGGTGCAATTTTTCAACTGGCTTGGCAATGTCGTGCAGGGTGACCTGGGCACGTCCATCCGCAGCCGCCGACCGGTGATCGAAGAAATTACCGAGATGATGCCCAGCACAATTAAACTGACTGTCGCGGCCGAACTGATTGCCGTCATCTTCGGCGTCTCCCTGGGGGTGCTGGCGGCTGTGGTGCGACAGCCGATCCTGCAAACGCTCATCACCACCCTTTCACTTATCGGGCTATCGATGCCTGTGTTCTGGTCGGGGTTGATCTTCATCCTGATCTTCTCGCTTACGCTTGATCTGCTGCCAATAAAAGGCGACTCGCTGGCGGCGCTGATATTGCCGGCAGTGACGCTGGGATTGCCCGCCATGGCAGTCATCACCCGCATGACGCGCTCAAGCGTGCTGGAAGAAATGGGCAAAGACTACATCCGTGTTGTACGTGCCAAAGGCATCAAGGAGCACATCCTGCTGGTGAGGCACGCGCTAAAAAACGCCTTCATACCAGTTATCACCATCATCGGCCTGCAATTCGGCGGCTTGCTCTCAGGCGCGTTCATCACAGAAACTGTCTTCGCCCGACCCGGTCTGGGGCGCTTCACCATCAAAGCCATCATGTCGCGTGACTTCCCGCAGGTACAGGGTACCGTACTGCTGATCGCCTTCATCTATGTCATGGTTAATTTGCTCACCGACCTGACCTATGCTGTCTTCGACCCGAGAATTCGCTATGACTGAGACAACCCTCGATTTCTCAAGTCCGATCAAACGGCGGGCCACGCGACGGCAGGAGATCAACCGCATCGTTCATCTCTACCCTGGCATGGTTGCCGGCCTGATTGTCATGCTGGTATTTGTGATTCTCGCGTTCACAGCGGATGTCGTCGCGCCTTATGACCCTATCCATCAAATTCGTACCGCGGTCAAACAACCGCCCAGCGCCGAGCATTTGTTCGGCACAGATAACCTGGGGCGCGACGTCCTGAGCCGCGTCATCCATGGCTCACGGATTTCGCTGACGGTCGGTTTGGTTGCGGTTGCCATTGCTCTTTTCGTCGGCACCTTCTTTGGCGTGATCGCTGGTTACTATGGCGGCCTCACTGACACGCTTATCATGCGGCTGACCGATATCATGCTGGCTTTTCCCGGCACCCTGCTGGCAATCTCCATCATCGCCATTCTGGGTCCGAACCTGCGCAATGTGATGCTGGCAGTCGGTATCTCAACCATCCCTACTTACGCGCGCACGGCTCGCGGCAGTGTGCTAAAAGTGAAGAACAACGAATACATCACTGCCGCTCATTGTGTCGGCGTCAGGAACGCCCGCATCATGGCACGTCACGTGCTGCCCAACATGATCGCGCCAATCATCGTCATCTCAACCGTCAACATTGGCACCGCTATCCTCTCAGCAGCCGGTCTAAGCTTCCTCGGGTTAGGCGCTCAACCGCCGACGCCGGAATGGGGCTCCATGCTGGCAGAGGCGCGCACCTTCCTGCGTCAGTGCTGGTGGATGGCAACTTTCCCCGGGCTGGCGATCATGATGGTGGTGTTGTCTGTCAATCTGATCGGCGACGCCCTGCGGGAAATATTTGACCCCAGCATGCGGCGCGAAGTGTAATTTATCGTCGTAAGAAAAGCATCTATCCCGTTATAAACAGAACGGCTGAGGCTCATGCCCAGCCGTTCTTCAGGGTAGAATTGGGGGTACTAAACCATGACCCAACAACCTACCATGAAGTCCGTCCTCATCTTTATCCTGATCATCACCGCGCTGATGCTGGTCACGCGCCTGCCGCTGCTGGACAACGGTTACGGCGCGGATGACGACGGCTGGAGCGTCGCGCGTGTCGCCCGGCAGTGGGCGGAGACCGGCGTCTATGAAGCCTCACGCCTGCCAGGCTATCCCACGCAGGAGGCGCTCTCTGCCCTGGTATGGCGCGGCGGACCGTTCGCGCTGAACGGGCTTTCCGCGCTCCTGACACTGATTACAGCGATCTACATCGGCATGGTCGCGTTCCACTTCAACCTTAGCCCTTACCTGCCCAGTCTGATGTTCATCTTCAGCCCGCTGGTCTATGTCTCGAGCGTCACCACCATCGACTACCAGTTCGCGACCGGCTTCTTCATGCTCAGCCTGTATCTGGTGCTCAAAAAACGATACGCGCTTGCCGGCATCGCGCTCGGACTCTCCGCCGGCGCGCGCATCACCTCGGGCGGGTTCTGGCTGCCCTTTGCCATTTATATCTATCTGACCGAGGGCGGAGCATCCCGCTGGCGGGCTCTGCTGACGTTCACCATCGCCACCGGCCTCTCCAGTCTGGCCTGCTACGTGCCGGCGCTAATCAGCTACGGCCCTGCCTTCTTCTACTTCAATGAAAAGGTGATCCTGATCTGGTTCCTGTTGCGCGGGCTGAGCATGGATTTTCTCGGCACTCTCGGAATATTGGCGGTACTCGCTACCAGCGCTATGATGGCAGTCACGGTCTGGCGCGCGCGAAAGGCCGGCGCGCTGAGCCAGCAGGATAAATTACTGTTATGGATTTGCGGCGTCTCGATCGCGCTGACGCTGCTGCTGTTCGTGCGCGTGCCGCATGAGATCGCCTACCTCATTCCCATCCTGCCATTTCTTTACCTGCTCAACGAGCGCTACGTCCCGCGCGTCTGGAACATCGTGACGCTGGCAATGCTGCTGGTCTCGTGCCTGTTTACCATTGGTCCGAGCACAATGGCCAAGGGCAAGCTGGTGGATCTGGGTCCGGTCGGCATTTATCAGAATGGCATTCTGTACGATTATGCCGAGCGCAAGACTTTCGCCCGTTTTATCACCGAAGCGCGCCAGCGCTGGGAGAGCACGCCCGGCAAGAAGGCGCTGGTGGTCGGGTTCTATCAGTCGCGCTACTTCTTTGAATATCCCGGCGGCATTGGTCAGGATGACATGTGGTATTCGCTGGACGAAGCTCAGTTGGCCACTCTGCTGGCAGATGGGTACACCGTCTACAGCCTGCCCGATCTGTACCATCGCCTGCCGGAGAATTCTATCGCCGATGGACGGGTGAAGCCGCTGTTCACCGCCGATTTTTCTGACACGCGCCGCGCTATCCACCGCGAGTTTCTGGCGCAGGATAGCTCCTGGCTGAGCCTGCTGTTGTATAACGATTATTGAACAGTCATGTAAGACTCTTGCAACATACAATCGGACATATCAGGTAGGGATGTTGCACGTAACATCCGTGCGTAATCAGGCACAGTTGTCAGGGCGACCAGAATCATCCATACGCGCATGTGCACTAACCCCACCTGCGCTGCGCGCTTCCTCCGCTCTCCTGCTACGCAGGTCGGCGGCAGGGGAGGCAAAAACCTAAGACGATTTCCTATCCTGGCGCAAGGTGTTATACGAATATATTCGCGTTCTACGGCTGCCTGCCGGAAGGATTTAGTAAAAAAGGAGGCCGCATGCGACCTCCCTACTGTACCTTGGTTAACTAATTTTTACTCTACGATCTTGATGCTGATCAACACCGGACAAATATTTTCACCGCCAGCCACCAAACCCCAATTGGCGTTCTGAACACCCAGGTCACCCTTAGCGGTCGCGTCCACAATGATCGTCACGGAATCGCCAGGCACCACATCATTTTGCAGGTCAACACTGCTGACCGAATCCTGGAAGCTGACGCCGCTGAGATGCTTGAAGTCAAAGTCCGCGGCGGTCCAGGTCTTGAGACCAGTGTTCTTCATCGTCACATGGATGTCAAAATCGCCATCCTTCTTGATCTCCGTACCAAACCCCGGATCAAGACGCGTGATCACACACTGGAAATTGCCCTGGGTGGGCGTAACGGAAGGCTGAGCCTGCACTGTCGCCGTAGGCGGAATATAAACGTACGCTGGTGTATTGGTCGCGACTACGCGGGTGGGAGTAGGCGTTTGCGTCGCGGGGGGCGTCGGTGTCGCGGTCGGCGTGTAGGTCGCTGTCGGGTTCGCCAGGGCTGTCTGCGTGATGGCCGCAAAGGACGTACTGACGATCTGCATTGCCATGGTGCCGGCAACCTGCATGGCGTCAACCGTCGGCTCAGGCGGGGTCGCGGGTTGCATGCTGCACGCCGCCGCCAGGGGCAGGATCAACATAATCATCAATGTAAAGACCAGTTTCATCTTATTTTTCAACATGGTATCTCCTTACGCGCGCGTCTCGAGTAATTGGCAATCGTCATCAGGCGCACGCACGCTGATTCTAACATGGATGAAGTTGAGACCTATTCAGGACGCGCGTCAGTCGCTTGAGGGTGTACTTTCAGACAGGTTCACGCGTGTTGGCATGTTCTGCAGCATCGGGAAGACCAGAATGCCAAGAGCGATTAGCAAGTAGAAGCTGAGGAAGAAACCGCCGGCAATACCACCGGTGCTGACCTCCAGGATGATACCGATGATCGTCGATCCAAAAGACCCGCTCAGGAAGCGCAGCATATGGAAGAAACCGGTGGCCGCGCTTGCCATCTCTTTCGTCACCGACTGGATGGAGCCGACCGTCGCCGAAGATTGAATTAAGCCAAAGCCAGTGCCGTACAACACCAGCCCGAGTACAAACAGCGCCCACACCCAGCCGGCCAGGGGGAAGAAGCGCAGCAGCAGAAACGGCACACTGCCGGCGATAACAAACGCGTTGCCGGCACGGCTGATGGTACGCGGGCCGTATCTGTCCGTCAGCCTGCCTGCCAGCGGGCTCAAAAATGCCATGATCAGGGTCATTGACATGATGATCGTGCCCGCCAGTTGCTTGTCCATCTTGTTGACATCGATCAGGAAGAAGGGCAGCGAGACCAGCAAGCCGAATTGGGTGAAGGCCTGCAAACAAATCGGCAGCGCGCTGGAAACATACTTGGCATTGGCGAACAGCCTGGTATTGACGAACGGGTTCGGCACCTTGCGCTCGTAAAACCGCAGGAACAACAGTGAGATCAGCGCGCCGCTGAACGTCACGATGGTGGTGAGATGCGCCGCTCCACGCTGGGCGGCAAAGGTGATGGCAAAGATAGCGGTGAACGCCAGAACGGTCATCGCGGTAGCGCCGGCGTAGTCAAACTTCCTGATGGGCATGCGGACACTCGGCCGCATGAAACGTGAGGTGAGGATAAAACTTCCCAGCGCCAGCGGCAGGTTGACAAGAAAAATCCCGGGCCAGTCGAGGTACTGAATCAGGATACCGCCCAGCGGCGGGCCAATAGCATGACCGATACTATTGACGAACGCCCAGTAGCCGGTAGCCTGCCCCTGCGCTTCCACTGGCACCTCGGTCAGGATGATGCCCATGATGGTTGGCAGGATGGTGGCTGTGCCAATGCCCAGGCAGAAGCGGAACAGCAGAAAGAGGGTAAAGTTAGGCGCGATGATGCACAGGATGGAACTGATGCTGGTGATCATCGTGCCGGTCAGGTACATGCGCTTGTAACCGATCGAGGGACCGAGTACACCGAAGATCGGGATGAAGACGGCGAAAGTCAGGGTATAGACGGTCACCGACCAGACCGCAGAGGTCAGCGGCACATCGAAGTGCGCCATCAACGACGGCAGCGCGATGGAGACCATGCTGTTCGACATTGTGCCGATCAGTGTGCCCATCAGCACGCTGGCCAGTGAAAGCAGTACGCGCAACTCTATTTTGGAACTGGTCGGGGTTGTCATCAGTGAGTCAGTTTTATTATTGTGAACTTCATTGTACAAAAAGGGAGGCAATCCAGCTTGTGTGCCGGACTGCCTCCGCGGAAAACTGTCGTTACATCAATTACATCAGGATGATGGCCGTAATCGTCGCGGCGAGCACGCCACCGATGCAGGGCCAGAAGTTCTTGCGAGCCAGATCCATAGCAGGGACGCCGGTGATAGCGGAGACTGGCAGGAGCGCCCAGGGGATGATCGTACCGCCACCGATCCAGATCATGGAGACCTGGCCAAGCGCAGCAAGGTAGGCAGTCTTGAGACCAAGCGCCGCACCCCAGGAGTTTGCCAGTGCGCCCATGAGCGGCAGGTCATTGAAGCCCGAGCCGTCCAAGCCAGTCAGTCCGGCCAGAATGGTCTGCATAAAGCCCACCACGACTTTGTTCATCGGGATGGTCTGGCTGATGGATTTGATGATGTCGAGGATCAGGGGCATACCCTTGTCGCCGAAGATGGCATTGCAATTCTCGGGAACACCAGCCAGGTAGAAGCCCGCGACCAGGAAGACTGGAGAGAAAACTTTCATACCAAACTGGAAGCCTTCGCGCACACTGTCAGTCACCATTTCAAGCGCTTCGGTGTAGTTGCCCTGGCAGTTCATCAGGCTATAGATCGCCAACAGGATGAGCGAGATACCACCCAGAACAGCCGTCGCGTCACCACCGCGGATTTCCATTGTAACGAAGAGTACGACAGCCAGCAGGAAGACCAGAGGCGTGAACCAGGCGGCAAATTTTGCCGTCTTGCAGTAGGTCTTGTTTTTCTCTTTGGCATCCAGGTCTTCTTTGAATTTCAGGTATTCAGTGTCAGTGGTAGTGCCGGCAGCAATGTCTTTGCGGACATGCAGGAACCAGGCGATCGTCAGCGCGACAACCGCAGCAGCGATGTCTAGTGGAAAACTGGCTGCAACCACTGCGGAGACGTCAACACCAGCTGCTTCAGCAGTCAGCTTTGGCGCTGCCTGGATGACGAAGTCACCCGAGAGACCCACACCATGACCGAACAGGTTCATCGCCTGCGCAGTGGAAATGGCGGGTAACCCTACCGCGCGGGCAGCCGGGAAGAGAATAGTGCCGACCAGCGCAACCGCGGGTGAAGGCCAGATAAACAGCGCGAAGATCATCATGACAACACCGACAATCCAGAAAGCCGTCTTCGGTCCGCGCATCAATTTGCGGAACGGGTTGACCATCAGTTGCAGCGCGTCGATTGTTTCAAGGCTCTTTGCCAGCGAAACAACGACCGAAATGATGAAAACCACATCCAGTAAAACGATACCAGCTCGCACCATACCATTGAAGATGGTCTGCAAGCCGCCGATTGGCGAGCCAAGGATGATCCAGCCCAGCAGGAACATGCCGATGATGGCAAGAACGCCGGTGTCCTTCTTCAGCGCCAGCAAAACAAAAATCAGTAAGACAAAAAGGGCGTATACGTAATGCGCAGCGGTTAAGGTTACTGCTTCCATCGAAAAAGGTCCTCCTAAGAGTGTGTCTCAGAATGTAGAATGGGCTTGACTGATACACCTGCACCCCAACGGGTCAAGGCCACCTCCTTCTTCATCGGTGATACCGGCCCATTACTGGACCGGTTTGCCAAAGAAATCAGTCATGCCGGCTTCAGCAACACGCTTTTGAACTTCTGCCGGATCCGTCAGGTACAGGCCCAGGGCCTGCATGCGTTTGAAATACTGCGCGCCGGAGAAGGTGAATTTCATGCCCATGCCTTCTTCGGTTTCCATCTGCTCGCGCACATGCGTGATGGCATCGCCAATCGCCAGACTGGTGGGGATTGTCTTGAGCGGCAAGCCCTTCACATAGCGCACCGCGTTATGACCGGCCAGGATACCGGTAACGACGGCTTCGGTGTGACCCACGAGCAGGCCAGCTTTCTCGCCGGCGCAGAATAGGTTCTCAGCGCCAACCACCTTGAGAGTGTCATCACGCGGGGAGAGCGCCAGATAGCGCATGGAGTTGCCGATACCACCGGAATAGGGATCCTCATAGCGCGAGTTTTCCATGCCGGGCACCTTGCGCAGGTCTTCGAGCGGGAAGAATGGCGTCATCAGCTTGACATGGCCGGTATCGAGCAGAACAACATTTTCAGCGAACTCAGGCAGCGCGTACTGCTGACAGGCCTTGCTTGCCAGTTTGTCTGAGTGGATCAATTCTTTTGGCAGTGGTACGACCGCGCAGCCGGTCTCATGCAGTTGCCTGGCAATCTCGGGTGAGATCGAGTCAAAGTGCAATTTGCAGGAGCCAGACATGGCGCCAATCGAGCCGTCGGCTTTCTTGCCCATCTTTTCGACAATGCCCATTTTGCCGGCAATGCTGACACGGCCGCCAAAGCTGGGGCAGCGCAGGGTACACATGGCGCAGCCATTGCCGTATTTAATACAGTTGGCTTGCGGGCCGGCGGTGCCGGTGGTTTCGATGAAAACATCACCTTCCACCAGACCATAGTCATCCACCATCACACCGGTGACTTTGCCATTGGTATGCTGCACGTCGCTCACGCGGTGCATCAGCCGGACATCAATACCCTTCTCGCGCAGATAACGCAGAACGGTGGGCTCCATCAGACTGACGTCGTACAGGTTGGCGTGCTTGTGGCCGGGGAAGTCCACATTCTTGTGGCGCGCAACGCTGTCCATCAGCTTGAACAGATCACCAGCGCCCATGGCGATGGCTTCTTCTGCCGCGGTCTGCCGGCCATTATTGCGATAGATACCACCTACCAGACCGGTGCCAAGCAGACAATCGGTTCGCTCCAGGACAACCACTTCCTCCGCGCCAGCTGCTTTGGCTGATAGTGCCGCGCCACAACCGGCCCAGCCACCGCCTATGATTACTACTCTAGCCATGATATGCCTCCATCTAGGATCTTTTCCCATTGTGTGGGTTGGTTTCAAAGCAAGGGATACTATTAAATTGTAGAACTACCGAGTGTGAGAATTTATATCATATATATTACACGATATATGATACATTTGTCAAGCAGTATTATAGGACGAATATTTATCGAAAATACTGCTTGTTCAGGGGGTACTATCTTGGTCAGCCAGGCGCCGCATGGCTTTCAGGGCAATCAGAATCGCGTCCTGCTGCCCCTTCAGGTAGCGTTCCGCGCCCCATTCGGGCTTGATTTCGGTTGGCGTGCCGTCTGAGGTGTAGATTGCGCCGGTCCGCCAGCCGCGATAGGCGCCTACGATGAACAGCGTGTCGCTCTCCATCTCAACGGAAACCACGCCGGCTTGCTTGAAGATATCGCGCCCGCCCGGTTCGCGCGGCGCATAGAAAGCGTCACCAGCCATACCCACGCCGACCGTTGCCGGGATGCCCAACGCAGCGGCCGCGTCATCGAGCGCGCGCAGCACCTGATAAGTCGGCACTGCCGGAAACGCGAGCGGCAGATAGCTGTTGGCAGTGCCGCCGGCGCGGAAGGTGCCACTGGCAATCACTACATCGCCCGGCATTTGCCCATCCTGGAATACGCCGCATGATCCGACCCGGATGAACGTGTCGGATTTCATGTGCGCCAGCTCTTCCAGCGCGATAGCAACCGCGGGGCCGCCCATGCCGGTGCCGCACGAGGTCATGAATACGCCTTCATAGGTACCGGAATAGACCACGATACCGCGGTTATCGGCAACCTTCTCTGCCCCCTCAAAATGTTCGGCAATCAGTCTGGCCCGGTTCTGATCTCCGGGACAAAACACATAACGGCTGACTTGTTCGGGTTCACATAAGACGTGAAATTCCATTGTGCCTCCTTCTTGATGAAGCGCTGCTCAAATTAACGCGCCAGATGAATCGGAGTTACGTCTGGCGGTCAGAAGTATTGCTCTCGCCCAATTGGTCCAGGCGCATCTTGGCAATCGACCGCCGCCGGATTAACGCCAGCGAGGTCTTTTCCTGCAGGGCAACAATCACCAGCACCAGCAGCGTCGTGATATGCGGCAGGATCTGGATCAGGTTCGGCGGCAGGTCGGTGGTAGTTTGCAGACGCATGGCAAACGCGTCGGCAAAGCCGAAGAACAAACCGGTGAAGAGCACGCCGATGGGATGGTTGAAGCCGAAGAGCGCAGCAGCGATACCCGTCCAGCCGCGTCCGTTGCTCATGTTACGGGTAAACATCACCAGGTGACCGGTTGAAAGGAAGGCGCCGCCCAGCGCTGCCAGCATACCGCTGATGACCAGCGCGAACAGTTTGACGCGCCGCGAGTTGATACCGATGGTTTCAGCCGCGGCCTGATTCTCACCCACAGCACGCACATGCCGGCCAAATTTAGTGTGATACAAGACGACATAAATGGTGATGACCATGATCCAGGCGGCATAGACAATGATGTTATAGCCGCTGACAATATCGCCCAGGACCGGGATATCCTTGATGAGCGGGATCTCGATGTCGGGCAGCTTCTGGATGCTCGCGTCAGTCCAGGTACCCACCTGGCCGAACATCACGCGCATCATATATACTGTCAGCTCGAGGATCAGCATATTGATCGCGATCGCCAGAATGATCAGGTCTACGTCATACTGCATATAGAGGAAAGCGAATATCGCGCCGAGGATCGCGCCGGATGCCATGGCAGTCAGAATACCCATGTAGGTGTTCTTGAACCAATACGCGCCGAGGATGCCCAGAAACGCGCCGAGCAGCATCTTGCCTTCCAGCGCGAAGTTGAGCACGCCGGCACGATTGCACAACGCTCCGCCGAGCGCAGCCAGAATGATCGGCGTAGCCAGCCGGATGCCGCTGTTGACCAGTGAGATACTGAATATGGTGGAGAAGGCTTCCATCAGACCACCTCCTCCGTTGGTTTTTGTTTGTCAGGTTTCTTGAACAATTTCCTCACCCAATCGATCATCACAACATAAAACTTGCCGGCCGCGACGAAGAGGATCATCATGGCGATGACCGAGCCGCCCAGCTCACGGGGAATGCCGAAGGAAAGCTGCAAGCCAAGCTGCGCGCCAATGCGCAGCCCGGCAAAGAGGATGGAGACGATAAAAACGCCGATCGGATGCGTCTGCCCGAGGATGGCAACCGACAGGCCGTCGAATCCCAACCCCTGCGAGTAACCGGTCATGATGCGGCGGTTGACGCCCAGCACCTCAATCGCGCCAGCCAAACCGCAGATCGCGCCGCTGATGATCATGGCGCGGATGGCGGCCTTATCACTCTTGATGCCGCCAAACATGGCGAAGAAGGGCGCCTGACCCGACATACGCTGTTCATAGCCGCGGGTGGAGCGCCACAAATACATGTAAACCACAAAGCACAGCACTACCGCAATGACAAAGCCGACACCCCATTTGGAGCCAGGCAGGAATGCCATCAGTTGCGCGGTGTCATCAACCACCGGCGAATGCGCGGTAGAACTGGAGTCGCCGCGCATGGGGAAGTTGACCATGTATTCCAGCGTCAGTATGGCAATGGTGTTCATAACAATGGTAGCAATGATCTCATTGACGCCCAGCTTCACTTTCAGGACGCCCGGTATAAAACCGTAAAGCGCGCCTCCCAAAATGGAGACCGAGATAATGAAAATCGGGTGGATGATTGGCGGCAGGTGCGTGGCATAGCCGAGGTATGCCGCGATGACCGCGCCGACCATCATCTGACCTTCCTGTCCGATGCTGAACATGCCTGACCGAAATGCGACCACGGCTGCCAACCCGCACAGGATCAGCGGCGTCGAACGCTCAAGTGTTGTCAGCAGCGCGCAATGCTTCAAGCTGCTGCAGCCAAATCCCGAGCTGAATAGTTCCTTGTAGGCCGCGATCGGAGAGTTATCAGTCAGCATCACCAGGAACGCCGCTACCAGCAAGCCTGAAAGCACCGCCAGTACAGGCACCAGAAAAGTATTAATTAATTTCTGACGTCGCTCTTTTTCCATCATTCGCCTGCCTTTTGCTCAAGCTGTTCCAGCTTGCCGCCCGCCATCAGGATACCGAGCTGTTCTTCCGTAACCGTGCCGGCATCCAGCTCGCCGGCGATCTTGCCACGGTAGAGCACCAGAATGCGGTCGCTGAGCGACATGATTTCTTCCAGCTCAGCCGAGATCAGCAGGACGCCAGCGCCATTATCGCGTTCAGCGATCAGGGTGGTATGCACGAATTCGATGCTGCCAATATCGAGACCGCGCGTTGGCTGGTTGGCAATGATGAATTTGGGATCGCCCGCCAGTTCGCGGCCGATGACTACTTTCTGCATATTGCCGCCCGATAGCGTGGAGACGCTGCCGCCGGGGACCGTGCCATAGATATTGAATTTGGTAATGATATCTTTCGCGAAATGCCGGATGGCACTCATCAGCATCATGCCAAATTTCTGGAATTCGGAACTGGAATATTGGTTGACGATCACATTCTCATCCAGCGAAGTATTCAGGTTCAACCCGACCCGGATGCGATCTTCCGGAATATGCGCCATGCCGAGATCACGGCGGGTTTTTACATCCTCACGCGTGGCATCCTTACCCGCCAGGATGATCTGACCGAGGTCAATGGGGCGCATACCGGTGATTGCCTGAGCCAGCTCGGTCTGACCGTTGCCGCTCACGCCGGCAATGCCGACGATCTCACCAGACCTGACGCTGAAGGAGACATTTTCCACCGCCGGCACGCCTTGCGCGCTGGTAATGGAAATGTTCTTGGCTTCAAATATCGGATCACCCATTTGCGCTGGGCTTTTTCGGATATCGAGCACGACATCGCGCCCGACCATCATGCGCGCCATATCAGGGATGCTGCTCTCGCTGACCCGCTTGGTGCCAACTACTTTGCCGCCGCGCATGACCGTCACGCGGTCAGCCACGTTCACCACTTCGACCAGTTTATGCGTGATGAAGACAACCGTTGTGCCCTTGTCAGCAAGATTGCGGACAATCTCCAGGAATTCTTCAACTTCCTGGGGTGTCAGCACGGCTGTCGGCTCGTCCAGAATGAGAATCTTGACACGGCGCTGTAAAGTTTTCAGGATCTCAACCCGCTGCTGCATGCCTACGGGCAGGTCTCTCACCCGTATGTTCGGGTCGACTGGCAAGCCGAATGATTCAGCCAGCTCCTTCACCTGCCTGCTCTCATCGTGCTGTCTGAGAAAACCGAAGGAAGTCGGTTCAATGCCAAGCATGACATTCTGAGCAATAGTAAATGAAGGCACCAACTTGAAGTGTTGGTGCACCATGCCAATGCCTAGTTTGATAGCATCATCGGGGTTGGCAATCTTGACCTTCTCACCGTTGAGGATGATCTCACCGCTGTCGGGCTTTTCGAGGCCATACAGGATGTTCATCAGCGTGGTTTTGCCGGCGCCATTCTCACCGACCAGAGCATGCACTTCACCAGCCTCCAGGGTCAGGTCAACGTTATTGTTTGCCTGCACCTCAGTCGAGGCATAGTACTTGTTGATACCTTTCATTTCCAGCGCTATGGTCATGGTTTATCCTCAAAACCGGCTGGGAAATACAACCCCAGCCGGTTATGTTTAAACATATCTTGCAGTTTTATTTCTTGAGGGGATCACAAAGCGCAGCATCTTCATGGAGCGCGTCACAAACCTTATACTCGCCAGCCAAAATCTTCTTGCGGTACTCTTCCACTTTGGCTTTTACTTCCGCCAGTTTGGCAGTCATCTCAGCAGGACCTTTTTCTTCAAAGGTCTTGGAACCTTCGTCCCAGGATAGGCCAGCGCCGCCGTCAGCCAGACCGAGCCGTGCGAAACCGCCCTTGAACGTGCCATTGATAACCAGCTCAGCCAGTTTGAAGGTTGAGGTATCAACACGCTTGATCATGGAGACGATCACGTTACCGGGCTGGGTGTCATCCTGGTTGGAGTCAACGCCGATGGCGAATAGACCGCGTTCCTTGGCAGCCGAGAGCACACCTTCACCAGAGCGGCCAGCGACCTGGAAGATGATATCGGCGCCCTGGTCATACTGCGCCAACGCGCTCTCAAGACCGAGGGAAGGATTGGAGAAGTCGAAGTTCAGATAGGAAACCAGGACTTTGCAGTCGGGGCAAACTTCGAGCACGCCCTGTTTGTAACCATAGAAGAACTGGTTCAAACCGGGAGCGTCACCACCAACAACTGCGCCGACGGTTTTGGTCTTGGTCATCATGCTGGCAACCACACCCACCAGGAAGCTGGATTCATGGACATTGACGACATAGGCGACCAGATTCGATGGCAGCTCTTCGGCGAAGATTTCGGAAGGTGAACCGAACTTCTGATCGGGGAATTCCTTCGCCAGACTGAACATCAGCTCGGGATCAATCGCCAGACCCATCACCAGGTCATAGCCCTTGGCGATAGCGCCCCGGAGGGCTGCTTCATGCTCAGCAACGCCTTTGGTCTCGATCAGGTCAAACTGTGAATCGGGATAGGCTTTACGCAACTGTTCGATACCACGGGCTGAGGCATCGATGAACGAGCGGTCGCCGAGCGGATTGGGGGTGATCAGAACGATCTTGAATTTCTTGGGGGCTTCAGTCGCGGCTGCCGGTGCTTCGGTTGATGCCGCAGGCTTAGCTGCCGGCGCACAACCGGCGATCAACACGGAAAAGATCGTCAGCAGTGAGAGGGCAATCAATAAACTTTTTCTCATTTTTTCCTCCTGGGAATTTACTCGTACGAGGCGTATATTTACTGCCTCAAGGCTGCCTAGATTATAACAGAAAGCCCTGACGTTCTTCCTCAGCCGCGCGTAGACTGTGCCATTTTCCACTGCACTATAATTGGTAAAACAATAGGCTCAGGCTGAGTTAATATGTGCTTCAAGCCGGAATGGACTTGCCTATGCCTATTTATAGATTATCTCCAGCAGGTGCATATGATCCCTGAAAAAACAAAACCTCTTTACGATATCGTCGTCGTCGGCAGCAACATGGTCGATATGGTGTCCAAGATTCCCCGGCTGCCCAAAATGGGGGAGACCCTGGCAGGTCATGCCTTCAGCCTCGGACACGGCGGCAAGGGCGCCAACCAGGCAGTGATGGCAGCACGCCTGAAAGCCAGGGTGGCCATGGTGACCCGTGTCGGCAATGACGTGTTCGGTCCGATGACGCGCGAGAATTTCGGCCGGCAAGGGGTCAACACCGAATTTGTCATCAGCGATGAGCAGCTTGCCAGCGGTGTCGCGCCGATCATGGTCGATAATGACGGACACAACATGGTCATTATCATCCCTGGTGCCAACAACAATCTCTCCCGCGAAGACGTGCTCAGCGCTCGTGACGCGATTGAGCATTGCAAGCTTGTGATCTGTCAGCTTGAGGTGCCTGACGAAGCCAACTTAGCGGCGTTTGAGCTGGCTCGCGCGGCAGGCGCAATGACAATTCTCAACCCGGCGCCAGCACGGACCTTACCGGGCGAGATGATCGCGCTCAGCGACCTGATCGTGCCAAACGAGACAGAAGCCGAATTGCTGACAGGCATAGCGGTGCATGGACTGGAGGGCACCGAGCAGGCGGCTCGCAAGCTGGTGGAAATGGGCGCGAAGAAAGTGATCATTACCCTGGGTGAACAGGGCGCCTATTTGTATCAGGGTGGCAGCGGGCAGCACTTCAGCGCGCCAAAGGTTGAGGCGGTTGATTCGACCGGCGCGGGCGATGCCTTCATCGGCAGCCTGGGCGCGGCGCTTGCCTCAGGCAGTCCGCTGGAGGAAGCGATCCCCTACGCCAACCGTGCCGCGGCATTTTCAGTCACCAAGCTGGGGACGCAGCTTTCATTCCCCACACCAGAGGAATTACAGGCTTTTACAGCAATTACTGACTAGCCGCTTATCGGCCTGAATTTTATAGTTGAACGCAAACGGGTTTACCGCGCCAGGCCTTTGACTGTGGCTTTATGCGCGTACATTCGTTTATCTGATTCGTTGATCACGTCGTCGAGTTCGTGCCCATTGTCCTTATCAAAGAGGTGGTACCCCGCGGCGAAGCTCAGGCTCACGCCGGATTGACCCTTCATCGCCTGATCCCTCATCTCTCTCATCCGTGTCAGCCAGGAGGAGAAGTCAAAATCAGGTTCAAAGACGAATGCGATGAATTCATCCCCGCCGGTACGGAAGACCCGGGCGGAAGGATAGGCTTCCATCGCTTGCCTTAACACGTCTGCGAAGAGCTGCAGGGTGCGGTCACCAGCCAGATGTCCATAGGTATCATTGACCATTTTCAGGTCGTTCAGATCGATCGAAATCACAACGCAGCTGCGCTTTGTTTGCCGCTCTTCGTCGCGGAATTTAACGAACGCGGTGCGGTTATCCAGCCCTGTCAGGGCATCTTTGAGCGCCAGTTGTTCGAAGAATCTGTTTCTGACGATGCGTTCAGTTACTGCCTTATAGGAGACGATCGCGCTATAGAGCTGCATCACTACAAAAACCGCGACGCCGAGCGAGATCATTTCAAACAAGCCAAAACGGTCTGTAAACCAGTAGGCGCTGACATTGATCAGCATGAAAAGGATCAGGGGTGAGAGTGACAGGAGCAGGATTTTTTTATCCGGATGGGTCTTTGCGTCAGTCCCAAGGAACGCGATGACGGCTGCGGCTCCTGACAAGATTAATAGCCCGTGATCCAACGGCAATAGTTCTTTAAACTCAATCAGACCGGTGAAGGTCAACGCATACTGGATGATGAGATTCGCGAATAACAGCATGTTGACCGTCAGAAGCAGATTGCGATAGCGCCTGTCCAGCTTTTCACGAACCAGCACAATTGCCGGCACAGCCAGCAGCATCAACGCGGTATATTCCATCAGATAGACCGCCAGATGGTAGCGGTTGAGCAGGTAGTTGAACGTCCACATCTGCGGCAAGAGGAAAAAGGCCATGCAAAGGCTCAGGACGCCCAGCGGCAGCATGCGGCCCTCACGCTGGAGCAGATCCCAGTCGATCAGGGCGGCTGCCATGGTAGTGATGAAAAAGGCTAGCAGGACGACGATAATCAGATACAACCAAAGCTCCCGGATGAGTTTGGTCATGAAAACATTTATATGTCTGCCTACCTCAACCGGCGTCAATTTGTAATATTCAACAGAAGAGAGCAGCGGTGTATAGTGCAGTTCAACTTTCTTCTCTGCCAGCTCATCAGGCAGATCAACCATGTGGATCGAATAACCACCGCTCCTGATTGGCGAGTTTTTATCCACCTCATAGTGATAAAAAACCTTGCCATCAGCCACCGCGTGGAAGTCGGTATAGGCGATAAAGAGCGCCAGGCTTTTCCCGCTCAGGTCATCGATCTCAGAGAGGTCGAGAATCTCGGTAAAAGGTTGGTTGGTATTCACCACCGAAGGCAACGGCTGTTCCTGTTCGATGCCATTGGCAACAATGGTGGCTTGCTCAACAACTGCGGGACGCTTCAGATCATTAATCAGGCTATGATCCGGCCGTGACATCAGGATCATCTTGATAAATCCGCCAATGATCAGCATGATGGTCAGCAGGACTACGACGTATTTATGGGTTTTGATGTCTGGCCTTGGCAACTCGCTCCTAAGAATAATACTTATAATGTTCTCAGTATTATACAGTGTCCGTCAGTTTTTCACAAACCGAATATATCCCCTCAGCGGCAGCCAGGCAGGCTGCCATTCTATATATCGTTATTTTGCTTACAGGTATTCTTTGAGCTGCCTGGCGCGGCGGGGATGACGCAGCCGGCGCATGGCTTTGGTCTCAATCTGGCGGATACGTTCACGGGTCAGACCGAACTTTTGCCCCACTTCTTCCAGCGTGTAATTGCGTCCGTCCTCCAGCCCATAGCGCAGACGCAGAATGCGCGCCTCTCGCGGGGGGAGGGATTCGAGTACTTCCTGCATCTTTTCAACCAGCAACTTGGCGTAGGTCGACTGGCTGGGCGTCGGTGTCTGCTGGTCCTCGATGAACATGCCCAGCTCGGAGTCTTCGTCATCATCATTGACCGGGCTCTCCAGCGAAAGCGGCAGCCAGGAGACGCGCAGCATCCATTCCACCTTGTTGACCGGCATATCCAGCTTGAGCGCCAGCTCCTCGGTGTTAGGCGGGCGTCCCAGCTCCTGCTCCATCTCGTGCGTCAGCCGGTAGAGCTGACGGATGCGGTCCACCATATGCACCGGCACACGGATGGTTCGCGCCTGATCAGCGATGGCGCGGGTGATCGTCTGCCGGATCCACCAGGTGGCATAGGTAGAGAAGCGGAACCCGCGTTCATACTCGAACTTCTGAACCGCCTTCATCAGGCCCAGATTACCCTCCTGGATCAGGTCAAGGAAGGGCACACCCCTGCTGGTATAGCGTTTGGCGATTGACACCACCAGCCGGGTATTGGCTTTGATCAGGTGATCGCGGGCTTCCTGCCCGTTTTGAACCAGGTCCTTCAATTCCTTAACACGCGCTTCGCTGGCGCGTTTGTTGTTGCGGTTCAGCAATGCCTGCGCTTCTTCACCCCGGCGGATACGAATGGCAATGTCCTGCTCTTCCTGCAGGCTGAGCAGCGGCACGCGCGCCATTTCTTTCAGGTACAGGCCGATGGTATCGTCGGAAGCGACGGGCAGCAGATTGGAGTATGGATCAAGGTCATTGAGCTCGATGTCTTCCGCTTCCTCATCCATATCGAATGGGTCACTGTCCATTAGCTCAACGCCCTTGCGATGTAAAGCGTTCAGAAGTGTCTCGAGCCGCTCCGTGTCCTTGCTTGCGCCTGGAGCAATTTCAATCAGGTCATCCATGGTCAGATAGCCCTGGATCTCGGCCTTTTCCAGCAGCGTTTCAAGAACGCGGTTGTTCTTCTTCCGAACTACTGGTGCAGCCACAAACCCTCCAAAGCCATCTTGATTTAAAGCGCTCTTACAGTTCTATCCGTTCTCTGCCTGCTGATGAACGCAGGTCGTTTCGTTCAGATTGGCGCCGCATTCGATGCACAGACCGCGGCAGTCTTCCTTGCATAACGGGTTGATCGGAATATCGAGGATAAAATACTCCTGCACTACCGGCGCGAGCTCTACGTAGCCATCTTCCGGCAGAATCAGATCCGCGTCGCTGATGCTGCGCGCGCGGAAGTGAAACAGTTCCTCAAATTGGGCTTTCACGGGCATTTCAAAGGTACACAGACAGCGGCCGCACTCACCTGGCACGGTACCGGTAAAGTCACCTTCAAAGAGGATGCCCTGCTGCGTGCGGGTCATGCGCACCACGCCCTTGAAGTCCGTGACCACGAAATGGTCCTCAAACAGGAGTTGCGGGTCATCAAAATGTAATTCACGCGCCGTACTTACCGACGCGTTTAACAGGAAGCCTATATTCAGGCGGAGTAATTTTTGGGCTAGATTCACAGGCTGGATGTCTAATTTCGTCTGTGGGATAATTACGATTGCCATTTTAACATAACCGATTTGAAATGTCAATTTTTATATATTTTTATTAATTAATTCACATTTACTATGACCCTTGAAATCGTCCTGGCGACCAGTAATCCCGGCAAATTGATTGAAATGCAGGCTGTCTTGAGCGAACGCTACCCTGCTGACGCGTTGCGGCTGATTCTGCCTGCTTCTCTCGGGCTGGCGCTGGAAGTTGATGAGAACGGCTCCACTTATGCCGAGAATGCCAGCCTGAAGGCGCGCGCTTACAGCGAGGCCAGCGGTCTGCCCGCCATGGCAGACGACTCCGGGCTGGAGGTATCGGTTCTGGAAGGCGCCCCCGGTTTGCACTCCGCCCGCTATGACGCCGAACTACACGGCGGCAAATCAACAGACGCTTCCCGCCGCGCCTACCTGCTCAGGAACCTGGCTGGCAAGCCAAAACCCTGGTACGCGCGTTTTGTCTGCACCATTGCCATTGCCCTGCCGGTTGGCAGCCTGCAGCTCGCGGAAGGCGCCTGTCCGGGCGAGATCTCGCCGGTCGAGCGCGGCAGCAATGGCTTCGGCTATGACCCCGTGTTCTACCTGCCGCAATACGGACGCACCATGGCTGAACTGAACCCTAAGCTCAAGAATCTGATCAGCCATCGCGCGCAAGCCCTGCGCAACGCTTTCCCAATTATTGATAGTCTGCTGGATGCTAACTCTCGCAAAATTACAAAGGCTCCGGAGGAATAAGATGCCGCAAGATATCCTGATTACCAATACCACGCTGGTCACCATGAATGAGCAGCGCGATGTGCTGTATGATGCCAGCCTGCTGATCCGCGATGAGAAGATCGAGGCGCTTGGTCCGGAAGCGGACCTGAACGGTGTGGCGCCGGACGCGCTGCGCATCGACGGCAGCGGGAAGGTGGTGCTGCCCGGGCTGATCAACGCCCACACGCACATTGCCATGAGCATCCAGAAAGGCACCACGCTCGCCATCCCTGACGGGCTGTACCGCATCATGTGGCCGCTTGAGCAATCGCTGACCGCGGAGGATGTCTATCACGGGGCGCTGGCAGGCGCTGCGGAAGCGCTGCGAGCCGGTGCGACCACGGTCGTGGATCACTACTTCTTTATGGAAGACATCACCCGCGCGGTGCTTGAAGTCGGTCTGCGTGGTGTGCTGGGGCATACCATCATGAGCCGCCTGGGGCCGTTCACCGGCGAAGCGGAGCTTGAAGAGGGCATCGCCTATGCCAGACGCTGGAAGAACCGCCATCCGCGCATTCACCCGAATCTCGCGCCGCATGCCACTGACACCGTCGCCCGCGAGTGGCTGCTCAAGCTGCGACAGGTCGCCAGCGATGAAGGTCTGGGACTGCACCTGCATATCGCCCAGAGTCCGCGCGAGCGCGCCTATATAGAGGAGCAGTATGGTATGGGCTGCGTGGAATATCTGGACAACCTGGGCTTTCTGGCGCCGGACGTCATTGGCGCGCATTGTATCTATATCAAGGATGAAGAGCTGCCGCTGCTGGCAGCCTCGGGCGCCAATCCGGTTTACTGCCCGATGGGACACGCGCTGAGCGGCAATCCGATGCGTGCCTGGGAGCTGCTAAATTTGGGCGCGCCGGTCGTGATCGGCACCGATTGCGTGACCGAAAACAATGTCATGGATATCACAGGCGAACTGCGCATCGCCGGCGCCGCGCAGAAGCAGCTGACACATGATGACCGCGCCATGCCGGCCAGCAAGATCCTGGAAATGGTAACGGTCGACGCCGCCCGCGCGATCGGCATGGCTGGCAAACTGGGGCAACTCATCCCCGGCTACCTGGCTGATGTGACCATGCTCGATTTTGACGGCCTGTTCGCCTCGCCCAATTATTCGCTGCTGGATAATATCGTCTACTGCCTGAACGGCCGCGACGTGCATACCGTGATCGTCAACGGTGAGCTGGTGGTCGCGAACCACAAGCTGCTGACCGTGGACGAGAAAGCGTTGGCGCGCGAGACGCACGAACGCGGTCAGGCGCTGCTCAAGCGCGCTGTCGCCAACGCGCCGGATCTGGCGTGGCTGTGGGGCGAGCGGCAGTAAGTCTATCGTCTGATTTAACATTGAATGTTAAATCAGACGGTTACAAGACGACGTAATTATTCTTCCGGAAATTCAAATTTGGTCGGATCAAAGGAGAACTCGGTCCAGGCCAGCGCCTTGACCGGCCGCACGCTGAACAGACCGCTTTCATCCCATTGATCCGGCTCAGGCGTGTACCCGTCGCCGGCATACTTGCGCTTGTACTGCTCGGAGATCTGGCTGGTGATTGAGTTGGGCAGCCCTTTGACATGCTCGGCGATGCCTTCGACAATCACAACATCGCTGCCATTTTCGAGGTGAACCACCACGTAGGGCTGATGCTTGATATTGCGCGCGTAACGGGTCTTCGCGCTGCCGTCAAAGTAGATGCGCCCCTCCACCCAGGCAGCCCAGACCGGCACCGCGTGCGGCTTGCCATCTTTATCTGCCGTACAGACCCAATAATTTTTTGCACCGCGCAGTTTTTCCACGGTCATCCCCCAATCGACGGTCGCTTTCGGATCCGCCATATAACCTTCGGGAAAATGCGGTCGGGTAATTCTCGGTTCAGCCATGTGTATCCTCCTATTTAGCTGATGCTGCAATGTTGTGTTAATCTCAATTCTAGTTTTCTTTGTGTCAAATTGCCATGCCGTGATTGGTCAAAATTTGCAGGCTCTTTATATAAACAAAAAGGACCGGTTGACAGAAGTCTCCGGTCCTCTCTCAGACTGTCGCTTACTCCTTACAGCTTCTTCATCATCATCGCCATGGTGTCCAGCCGCTCAACGCCCAGGCGGGCGTAAAAGCGCTGGGTATCCTCGTCCGCCAGGGTGAAGAAGAACAGGATGTCAATCCCCCGCGCCCGCATGCGGTTCTCCAGCTCGGTGAAGAGCTGGCTGCCGATGCCGTGATGGCGTAAATCGTTGCGGACAAAAAATTCCTTGATGTTGAACAGCCGTCCGGTCGAGTCCTGTTCCTCACCGCCGATGATCATGCCGGCCAGCTCGCCATCCAGCAGCGCCAGCAAGCCATATGGCTTGTAGCAATCCATCAGTTGGCGCAGGCGCGCTTCTGCATCGTATGCCGTCCAGGTCTCATCCCATGGCGGCGTGTTGAATGTCTCCGCGTAGTATCTGCCCAGGTCGGGATAATCCGACGCCGCGAGCTCACGATAGGTGATCATAACCCCTTCTTTTTTACCGCCAATAAGACTTAATAATCCGCCCGGCCCCCGCTGACGTCGAACGCCATGCCGGTGATGAAATCGACTGCCTGCGAACTGACAAGGAAGTAGATCAGGTCAGCCACCTCTTCCGGCTTGCCCAGCCGTCCCATGGGAATCTTCTTCTTCAGGATGTCGAGCTGGTCCTGCGGGTAGACTAAGATCATCGGTGTGGTGATCAGCGCGGGACAGACGGCGTTGATCTTGATGTCCAGTTCCGCCACGTCACGCGCGGCGCTCTTGGTCAATCCGAGCACGCCATGCTTGGTGGCGCAATACACGCCTTCGCGCGCATTGCCTTCCTTACCCGAGATGGACGACATGCTGACAATACGGCCGTAATTGCGCTCGACCATTTTGGGCATGACCGCCTTGAGACAATAGAAAACGCTGTTGAGGTTGATGTTGACCACATGCTGCCACTCCTCAACGGTCGTCTCCCAGATGTAGAGCGTCTCCTGCAGCACGCCAGCGTTGTTGACCAGCACATCAATCGGCCCGATCTCAGCTTCGATCTTATCGGCCGCCGCCTTGACCTGGTCGAAATCGCCGACATTGCAGCGCATGTAATGCGCCTCGATCCCATCGGCTTTAAGCTGCTCCAGAACGGACTGCACCTGCTCATGCTCAGGCTGCCGGATATCCCAGATCACCACCCGTGCGCCAGCGCCCCCCAGTTTCTTGACAGTCGCCAGACCAATACCCACCAACCCGCCGGTGACCAGCGCGACGCTTCCTTTCAGGCTCTTCGACATCTCAACTCCTCCTCAATGGTTTCATAACGTGCCGGGTTCTGTCTTGCGTTCAAAGGCGGGCTTTGCCGCCATGGATGATTTGATCAGGCTGATTCTCCATGCCGGCAATGATCGGCATGGCCTTCTGGATCAGCGCCCTGACAGCCGGCAGTTGCAGTGACGCTTGGTGTTCTTCTGCCGTGCGCCAGACCTCATGGACATACACCGCGTCAGGCGTCTCTTCCGAGGTGCCGACGACATAACACAGACAGCCCGGCACCGCTTCCATCGCGCGCGCAGCCTCCAGCAGGTGATCCAGCAACTCACCGCCCTTACCGCGCGCCGCCTGCAATTTTCCGCTCGTTCCAAAGTAAGTCATAGTTTCCTCCCGATAATTAAACAGCCTTGCGCATGCGCCAATAAACAGCCAGTGACAACACTTCGATGATAACAATAAAGAGGAAGATGACGGTCATCTGCTGAAGGTCATACAGCCACCCCATCAGCGCCGCGCCGCCCATCAGCGCCAGACCATAGCCGGCGTTGAAGACGCCGTAGCTGGTGCCGCGCTTGTAAAACGGCGTGATATCCGCGATGGCAGAACGCATGATGGTCTCGTGCGCGCCGAGGATGACGCCGAACAAACCCATGCCGAGCGCGACCAGCACCGGCTGATGGCTGAGCGCCAGCAGCGGCATCGCCAGCGACACGACCGGGATGAATGCCAGCAGCGCCAGCCCGGCTGTCTTCTTGCCAGCCTTTTCGATGCGCTGGTCATACAACTTGCCAATCACCACAGCGGTGATGGCATCCACAATCATGGCTACCGAGTAGTAAAGCGTGATCTGCGCGTCCGAGAGAATGTTGTTTTCCTTGAGGTGAAAACCAATCAGGCTGAAGTTGGCAAACCCGAGCGTACAGAGGAAGGTGAAAGCCATATACAGCCAGAACAGCGCCGGCAGCTTTTCACTGCGGAACTCGCGCACCTTGTAACGGGGAATCAGATTGTCCCGCTCGGTGCGGTAGAAGACGAAGGCGATGAACAGCATCAGCAGCAGGTAGGGGATAAACATCCACTTGTAGCCAGACTGATACTCCGCCAGCCCCGCCTTGCCGGCCAGGAAGAAAACCAGCGTGAAGATCATCGGCCCCAGGAACGCGCCCAACTGGTCGAGCGCTTCCTGCAAGCCGAAGGCAAAGCCGGTGCCGACCTGGTTTTCAGCCACCGAGGAAACGATGGTGTCCTTGGCCGGGTTGCGCAGCGCCTTGCCGATGCGCTCCATCAGGATCAGAATCACCAGGATTGGCCAGGATTGTGTGAATCCGATCAGCGGCACAACGATCAGCATGCCATAGCCGAGAAAGAGGAACAGCCAGTAATTGCCGCTGCGGTCGGACGCGACGCCGGAGAGCAGGCGCAGCCCGTAGCCCAGGAATTCGCCGATGCCGAAGACCAATCCGACCTGCGCGGCATTGATGCCGATCAGGTTGAAGTACTGGCTGTTGGCGCTTCGGGCGCCCTCGTAGAGGATATCGCCCAGCATGCTGATCATGCCAAACAATATGATGACGATGATGGCCGGCGAGAAATTGAATCGCTTTTTGGTGTCTGGTGCTGAGGTCATAGGGTTGCCTCGTATTCGCGATGCGGATTCGTTGATGGAATTATACAACCGGCAAGCCTGCCGGTTAGCCTGAATGCAATTGGTCAGATTAGCTGTTGGATTCGTTGAGCGAGAGATTGCGATAATTCAGGTCATCGCGCACCTGCCAGCCGCGCGCTTCCCAGAAGTCATTGCCAATTTGATTGGATTTGAAGACCACCAGCGCCGCCTTGTTGACCCCTTCAGCTTTGAGCGCCTCGCAAGCCGCATCCAGCAACTGCGTCCCCAGACCGCGACCACGCGACGCGGGCAACACCGCCAGATGATAGATGTATCCGCGCCGGCCGTCATGACCGCTGAGGATTACGCCCGTCAGCACGCCGCTCTCTTCCGCAACAAAACAGGTGCTGGGGTTGCGCGCCAGAAATTTGCGGATACCGGCTTCGGTATCATCGAGCGAGCGCAAGCCCATGCCGGGCGTGGCAGCCCACAGGTGATAGACGGCATCGTAATCAGCAATGGTCATCAGACGGATCATAGGCGCCCCAATCGCATCCTTGCTCATCTTAGTTTCAGCAGCATCAGCAGGCTGGTTTCATCTTCGCTGACGGTTTCGAACCCCAGACGGCGGTACCAATCTGCGGCGGGATTGTCACGGCTGACGCTGAGCGAGGCTTGCGCGTAGCCTTCGTTCTGAAGGCGCTCGATCAGCGCTCGCAGCAGCCGCTGCCCCACGCCCTGCCCGCGCCAGTCAGGCTCCACGGAGATTGTGAGTTCAGGCGTCTGTTCATCCACGAAACCATAGCCAGGCTCGCTGGCGGGGAAGAGCCGGCACCAGGCAGCCCCAACGACATCGACGCCATTCACAGCGAATAGGCCCATATCTCCCAGCCGGCCATAGCCGCTGATATAGCGGCGCAACGCCGGCAGTTGAAGAATGCTCTCATCCAATGGCGGTGCGTCGGGCGGCTGGAAGACCGCCAGATATAAGGCGCGTCTCAATGCCGGGTACTCGTCGTGGCGGATGGTGCGTAAAGTCAGTGAAGATTCCATTTCAGGCTGCCTGCCCTACGGTTGCGCCAGTTCGTACCAGATGCTTTTCATATAGCCCTGCGCGTCCGCTTCATCCACCTGTTTTGCCTCGGGGGCGCCTTTCACGCAACGCCATGAGAAAATCGTCTCATGACCGGTGACCGACATGGGAATAACATCAGCATCAGGTGAGGTTTTACAAAAATCCACAATTGCCGGTGAGGGTGTCTTGTCAGTACTGACCTTGGCCTGACATGGCAAATTGGCGCCAACGCTGCAGGCATACACCTTGCCATCCATGCAGCGCCAGGATGTCTCCTGTTTGAAGACCTCGCTCGGCATGCTGGACGACTCGAGCCCGGCAGCTTTCTTATAAGCGTTGATCAGCACTTCAGGTAACGCCTCTCCGGCGTAATCCGCCCCAGGTTTGTCAATGGTGCCTTTTGCCGCACAGTAGGCGAACGGATCAGTAAAGGCCGCCTGGGTGGCAGGCGCGCTCTCCACGGGTTTTGCGATCTGACGCGGCTGACAGGCAACCAGCATCACACTTATGCCGGCAAACACGAATAGCAACTTGAGGGTCCTGATCATACGCATATCCTTTCATGGATGCAGAATTTATTGTAAACCCGTGGGCAGTGTATGCAGAACGTTGTTTTGACACCAGGACATGCCATGAGGTGCATTCTTCCCTGATTCTCCTGTTATATGTAATCAAAGCAGGCGATTGGCTGACCTGGAGCCTGGATGTCAGTACAATGAAATAAAACAACTCCGGCTCATGCGCGTTTCAATCACAGAAACGATGCAACCTTTGAGAGAGTTCCAAAAATAGGAGAGGTCATGAAAAAACTGAAAGGCACGAAAACCGAAAAGAATTTAAAAGCAGCGTTTGCCGGCGAATCGCAGGCCCGCAACAAGTACACCTTCTATGCTGCCCAGGCGAAGAAGGAAGGCTACGAACAAATCTCCGGCATTTTCCAGGAGACCGCGGATAACGAGCGCGCGCACGCCTACATGTGGTTCAAGCTGCTGCATGACGGCATGCCAACGACCGCCGAGAATCTGAAGGACGCCGCCAGCGGTGAGAATTACGAATGGACAGACATGTACAAGACCTTCGCCGAGGTGGCTCGCAAGGAAGGCTTTGACGAGATCGCGGCGATGTTTGAAGGCGTTGGCGAGATCGAAAAAGACCACGACGCACGCTACGAGAAGCTGCTGAAAAATCTGGATGAAGGCAAGGTGTTCGTGAAGAATGGCAAGGTCATCTGGCGCTGCCGCAATTGCGGTTACATTCACGTCGCCAAAGCCGCGCCGGAAGTCTGCCCGGTCTGCGCGCATCCGAGATCATTCTTTGAAATCAAGGCTGAGAACTACTAAGCTGGATAGGCTTAACGGATTCAAAAAGTTGCCCGTTCAAAAACAAACTGGGACGCCTGCGTCCCAGTTTGTGTTATTAGTAGCGCAATGAAAATGGGCATATACCTTACAGCTTATGCCGGGAAGAATTCGGCGATGTCCTCTTCGACGGTTTTATTAGGCGCGATGGCGAAGTTCTTCACCAGCACATCCAGCACCGCGGGCGAAACGAACGCCGGCAGCGTCGGGCCGAGGTGAATGTTCTTGACACCCAGCGAGAGCAGCGCCAGGAAGACGATGACCGCTTTTTGCTCATACCAGGCAATGTTGTAGATGATCGGCAGGTCGTTGATATCCGCGGCACCGAAAACATCCTTGAGCGTCAGCGCGGTAACTGCCAGCGAGTATGAGTCGTTGCATTGTCCGGCATCCAGCACGCGCGGAATACCGTTGATGTCGCCCAGCGGCAGCTTGTTGTAGCGGTACTTGGCGCAGCCGGCGGTCAGAATAACGGTATCTTTCGGCAGAGCCTTGGCGAACTCGGTGTAGTAATCGCGGTCTTTGTTGCGGCCGTCACAGCCGCCCATGACCACGAAGCGCTTGATGGCGCCCGATTTGACCGCTTCCACGACCTTGTCAGCCAGCGCCAGAACCTGATTGTGGGCAAAGCCGCCGATGATGGTGCCGGTCTCGATCTCGACCGGAGGCGCGCAGCGCTTGGCATGCTCGATGAGCGCCGAGAAATCCTTGTACTCGCCGATCTCGCCGGGGATGTGCGGGCAGCCAGGCCAGCCGGCGGCGCCGGTGGTGTACAGGCGGTCCTTATAGCTCTCCTTGACCGGAACGATGCAGTTGGTGGTCATCAGGATCGGGCCGTTGAAGGTCTCGAACTCGTCCTTCTGCCGCCACCACGAACTGCCGTAGTTGCCGTGGAAATGCGGATACTTCTTGAATTCAGGGTAGTAATTGGCCGGCAGCATTTCGGAGTGGGTGTAAATATCCACGCCGCTGTCCATAGTCTGGTCGAGCAGCATTTTGAAGTCACGCAGGTCATGGCCTGAGACCAGGATGCCAGGACGGGTGCCGACGCCGATGTTGACATGGGTCATCTCGGGATGACCGTAAGTGCTGGTGTTGGCTTTGTCGAGCAGCGCCATCCCTTTGACGCCGTGCTCGCCGGTGCGCAGGGTCAGCGCTACCAAGTCGTCGATGGTCAGGCTGTCATCCATCGTCTTCGCCAGCGCTTCCTGAATGAAGGCATCGACTTCTTCGTCATCTTCGAGCAGCACGTTGGCGTGCTTGGTATACGCCGAGAGGCCCTTGATGCCGTAGACGATCAATTCACGCAGTGAGCGGATGTTCTCGTCCTCGGTGGTCAGCACGCCGACCTGACCGGACTTGGCAACGATGCTCTCGGGGTCGGTCACAGACCAGAGCGCCGCCGGGTGCAGACCGTTCTGATTGCCGAGCTGCTCACGCAGGCCGCCCAGATGCGCGATCGTTTTCTGGATGCGCTGCATGATGGCGTCATCGTCAAAATTAGCATTGGTGATGGTGACAAACATGTTGTAGGTCACCATGTGATTGGTATCCTTGCTGACCGGTTTGCCTTCGGCGCGCAACCGGGTCGCGACTTCCGAGACACCCTTGGTCAGCCAGATCAGCATATCCTGCAGATTGGCTGTAGCGGGTCGTTTGCCGCAAGCGCCGCCGCGGGTGCAGCCCTTGTTGCCCATGGTTTCCTGACATTGAAAACAGAACATATCGCTCATTGGATTCCCTCGTGGATAGTGTTTATTCGATCAGTATTCAGTATAAAGGTATTTTTTGGCGTGGAATGTAACCTATGTTACATAAAAAAGATTAGGTGAGGTTTTGCAGGTCTGTCATATTACTTAAGGTGATCGACTCGCGCTCAACGAAAATCAGCCCATCCGCCTGCATGGCTTTCAGCTCGCGTGACAGTGAGGGACGGGCAACGCCGAGATAGTCAGCCAGGTCTTCGCGTTTGAGCCCCAGCCTGACCTGCTCCTGCCCGCCAGCGTGCTGCAGCAGGAAGCTGGCAACCTTCTGGCGCAGGGTATGGCTGCCGGTCACCAGCAGCTTGCGGTTGAGATAAAAAGCTTTCTGCGAGAGCACCGTGAGCATGTTGCTGATCAGCGCGCGCGCGAATTTGTTCTCCTGCCGCCTGTCAAACAGGGTTGCCGGCAGCACCAGCGCTTCCACGTCCGTCAGGCAGCGGCAATCGTAGTCGTATTCCTGATCCTTGAGGAAAAGATAGACTTCAGCGAAGACCGTGCCCGGCTGGCTGAAGATGCTGACCATGTTGCGCTTGCCGTTCAGGTCAACCTTCTCGATGCTGATTTTGCCTGAGAGCAGCAAAAAGAGCGCGACGGGCAACTCTCCGCGCATGAACACATATTCCTGAGCGGATTTGCTGATCACCCGGACGCCCGGATTGTCCAGCAAGATCGCGATCTCGTGCGGATCAAGACCTTCAAAGAGCGCGCTGTTGACGATTTTCAGCAGATGCTTGGGCGGTAAAGGCATTAACTCTATCTTACCCAGATTTGGTTATTCGGCAATCACAACCGGCAGGTGACGCACTGGCAGTTTCCAGTAGGTAAAGCGCCGGAGGCTGCCATCGCTCAGGCGGATGTCCTGCCAGGATTCAAGCGGCTCCCCCAACATGACTGGAATTGGCGCGCTGAAGAAGGGGGCGTTCACCACCAGCGTGTGATATTCGCCCATCTCGCCGGCTGGGTCAACCTCCGGCGGCAGGTCCCGCAGGAATGGTTCATCGACCGTTTTGCCCAGCACGCTCACCGGCAGCTTGTCCGCCATGACCACGACAACCAGGGATTGAATACCGGCCGCGAGCGATTGCCGCATCATCGCGCTGCTGTCGCCAAGCCCCCACAGCGGCGCGATGACGTTGAAACCATAGTTCGACCATTGCTGCCGGCGATAGTCCAGCATGCCCGAAGCGCGCAAATCGCCGAAGATGAAGGCGCCGATGCCGCGCGCTTTCAGCGCGTCAGCCTGCGCCGCGATGGCGTCTTCATACCCCAGCATACCATCGCCGGGCAGCGGCACGGTGATCAGCTCCAGGCCCATGGCATCCGCCTGCGCCTGCAGGACATCTTGCGGGATCTCGTGGACGGACGAGACACCGCGCTGTCCGATGGTGGTGGTCAGCAGCGCGGTTATCTCAAGTCCCCCCTCCTGCTTCGCCAGCCAATACGCCAGCGCCGCATCCTTACCGCCGCTCCAGTGCAGAACGGCTTTGGCGCTCATCCCCTGCTCAAGCCGCGTGTGCTCAAGGCGCGCATGGCGTTCAGTACCGCCAGCAATGCCACCCCGGTGTCAGCGAAGACTGCCCCCCACATGGATGTCATGCCCAACGCGCCCAGCGCGAGAAAAACGGCTTTGATCCCCAGCGCCAGGATAATATTCTGAATAACGATCGTATGTGTACGGCGCGCGACCTTGATGGCGGTCGCCACCTTCGCCGGCTCATCGGTCATGATGACGACGTCCGCCGCCTCGATAGCCGCGTCGGAGCCCAGCCCGCCCATGGCAATGCCGACATCAGCACGCGCCAGAACCGGCGCGTCATTGACGCCGTCTCCCACGAAGGCGGTCTTGCCATTTTTAGCGCCAGACGATTTGACCGCCATAATGCCTTCCAGCCTGGATACCTTTTCCGCCGGCAGCAGTTCGCTGTAAACCCGATCCAGCCCCAGTTGAGCGCCGATGCGCTCGCTGATACGGTGCTGGTCGCCAGTGAGCATGCTGACTTCATGGACGCCCAGCCGTTTCAGTTCCTTCACCGCCTTCGCCGCGTCCGCCTTGACCTGGTCAGCAATCGTAATGGCGCCGGCATAAGTGCCATCGACCGCGACATGCACCATCGTGCCTGACGTTTCACCGCTATCGCTGACGCCATGCTGGCGCAGGAACCCGGCCTTACCCGCCAGCACCTGCCGCCCGTCCACGCTTGCCATGACACCATGCCCGGCGACGTCGGTGTAGTGCTCAATTCTGCCCGTTTCTATCTTGCGCCCGTACGCCTTCTGGATCGACTGCGCGATGGGATGGCTGGAATGCGCTTCGGCGTATGCCGCCAGCTCCAGCAGGTCCTCACGCGTCATCCCGGGCGCGGGTTTGATCTCGCTCACGGCGAACTCACCTCTGGTGAGCGTGCCGGTCTTGTCAAATACAACCGTATCCACCTGGTACAAGGCTTCGAGGAAGTTGCCGCCCTTGACCAGGATGCCCAGTTTGGACGCGGCGCCCAGACCGCCAAAGAAGCCGAGCGGGATGGAGATGACCAGCGCGCAGGGGCAGGAAATGACCAGAAAGACCAGCGCGCGCCGGATCCACTCGATGAAATTCTGATCAGGCAGCAGCAGCGGCGGGAAGATCGCCAGCGCGGCGGCGGTCAAAACGACGACCGGGGTATAGTAGCGCGCGAAGCGGGTGATCAGCGCCTCGGTCTCAGCCTTGCGGCTGGAAGCGTTCTGTACCAGTTCGAGGATTTTGGAAACGGTTGAATCACCGAAACGCCTGGTCACTTTGACCGTGATCAGGCCATGCTGGTTGATGTAACCGCTCAGCGCGGCATCGCCCGGTTTCAGGTCGCGCGGCAGCGATTCGCCGGTCAGCGCGGACGCGTCAACCGAGGTTTCGCCTTCCACAATCTCGCCATCCAGCGGCACTTTTTCGCCGGGCTTGACGACGATCAAATCGCCGATCAGCACCTGCTCGGGAGCGACCCGCAGCAGGTCATCGCCGCGCTTCAGGTTGGCGTAGTCGGGCCGGATTTTCAGCAGGGCGCCAATCGAACGGCGCGAGTGGTTGACCGCCCGGTCCTGCAGAGTCTCCCCCACCAGGTAAAAGAGCATCACGCCCACGCCCTCGGCGTATTCGCCCAGTGCGAAGGCGCCCAGGGTTGCCAGACTCATCAGGAAGAATTCGTTGAAGACATCGCCGCGCAGCAGGCTGCGGCCGGCATGCAACAACACGTTACTACCCACGATCAGATAGCTGATGACATACAGCGCCAGCTCAAGACGCGGGTCAAATTCAAAGATCAGTACCAGCGCGAAGAGCAGCGCGCCGACCCCTAGCTTGGTCAGTTCGCGTCTGAAATGCGCGTCGCCGCCTTCTGCCGCCGCGTCATCATGCCCATGCTCGGGCGAGGACGCGCCGTCGTGATTATGGTGCTCCTCCCGGATGTGAGCCCTGGCTTGCGGTTCATTGCTGGTGACGATCCGGCTGATGTGTTGCGCGGTCGCGCGCGGGTCAAGCGCGTCGTCGATTTCGACTGACATACGCTCTGACATCAGGTTGATGACAGCGGACCTGACGCCATGCAGCGCCTGAACCTGATGCGTGATTTTGCCGGCACAATCGGGACAGTTCAAACCATGCAGTTCGAGTTCAATGTTAGCCAAATGTTCACTCCCGCAAGTCTTCGAAGATATGATCGAGTCCCTGATCGAATATCTGCCTGACGTGCTCGTCTTTGAGAGAATAGTAGACCTGCTTGCCTGACTTACGGCTGCCGACCAGATTGGCCTGTTTGAGGATGCGCAACTGGTGCGAGATGGCGGACTGGGTCATGCCCAGAACGGCGGAGATGTCGCACACGCACAGCTCACTCACTTCCAGCGCCCACAGAATTTTGATGCGCGTCGAGTCGCCAAAGGTTTTATACAGTTCAGCCAGGTCAAACAGGGCTTCCTGACTGGGCATCTGGCTGGTCACCAGCTCCACCGTTTCGGGGTGGATGACTTCACATTCGCAGCGTTCAACAACTACTTTTTTGGTTTTCATTCGCTTTACTCATCTGAACATATGAACAAGTATTCATATGTTACATCCGCTATTTTTCGCTGTCAATAGGAAAAATGTCATTCTTTTCGTTACAATGAGAGAAGGATGTGACGACCATGACTGACGAAAAACTTTCCTACCGCGCCAAGCCTGTGCCGATCCATTACGTCGGCAAACCGGGCGAAGATTTTGACCTGGAGGTGGTCAGGCAGATTGAGCTGGCCGCGCGGCTGCCCGTGGCTGAGAGCGCTGCCGTGATGCCCGACGGACATAAGGGGTATGGGCTGCCAATCGGCGGTGTTATCGCGCTTGACAATGCGGTCAGCCCGGCGTTTGTCGGCTATGACATCGCCTGCCGCGTGACCATGAGCGTGCTCTATCTGCCCCCTGCCGAACTGCTTGCCAACCGCGTCACGATCGCCAACGATATGCAGGCGGTCTCGCGTTTTGGCGTCGGCTCAGAATTCAAGGGCAGGGAAGAGCGCCAGCACCCGGTGATGGAGTATGACCTGTGGCAGCGCGTTTCTTCCCTGCGGCAGCATAAGGCGCTGGCGGCGAAACAGCTTGGCACGTCGGGCGGCGGCAACCACTTCTTCGACGCGCTGATCGGCGAGGTCGTGCATGAAACCTCATGGATGCCCTACAAGCGCGGCGAGCAGTTTGTCACCCTGCTGACGCACAGCGGGTCACGCGGAGCTGGCAATAAACTTGCACATTTATACGTTGACCTAGCCCGCCGTGAGACGAATGCCATCGCCTCCGGCATCCCAAAGGGCTATGAGTGGCTGTCACTGGACAGCGAAGCCGGCCAGGAGTACTGGCGGGTGATGAGTTTGATGGGCAAATACGCTGAGGCGAATCACGAGCTGATCCATGAGCATTTTCTCAGGCTCAGCGGGCTCAGCCAGGTTGCACGCTGGCAAAATCATCACAACTTCGCCTTCAAGGAGCAGGGGCTGGTGATCCACCGCAAGGGCGCCACGCCCGCCTATGCCGGCCAGATCGGCATTATCCCCGGCACCAGCGGTACAGCCAGCTATCTGGTGGAGGGGCTCGGCAACCCCGCGGCGCTGTGGTCTTCGTCGCATGGCGCCGGAAGGGCGTCCTCGCGCAAGCAGGCCAAGGCCAATTTCGACGGCAAGGCATTTGCCAGGCACATGCGCCAGCACGACATTCTGGCGCGCGGCGTGGCGGAAGATGAAACGTTTATGGCTTACAAGGATATCGAACACGTCATGCACCTGCAGGAAGGCAACCTGGTGAAAACCATTGCCCGGCTGCAACCCGTGATCGTCATCATGGGCGGCAGGGCGGATGACGGAGACTAAAGACTAACAGGAAGCATTGAACCATGACTCGTAAATTAATTCTGCTCGCGCTCGCTTTCGTTCTCTTCACCGCCTGCGGCAACCTGCCCTCGCCGGCGAAACCCGCCTCACAGTTCCCGGTCATTCAGGTAACGCCCGCTGCCATGCAGCAGCAGAATCAGGTGCCGGTGGTGACCGGCGAAGCCAGTCAGGCAACCGCCATGCCCACGCCGGACACCTCGGCTGAGAATGTCGTCAGACAATTGCTGTCGGCCTATGAGCAGGACCCCGCGACCATGACGCAGTATATGACGCAGCGGCTGCAGTCGCAGGTGCCCGCCGACGGGCCGCGCGCCTTGCTGCAGGCGTCCGGTCCGCTGCAGAGCTACATCATCCGCGCCGGGCGCATCAGCCCCGACCTCACCAGCGCGGAGGTGGAGGTCGCCATGGTGGTCGATGAGGTTGAGATCACCCGCGGCTTTATCCTGGTCAAGCAGGGTGATACCTGGCTGGTCGACAGGATTGATTTTAAAAATAATTAATCGCCTATTGACAACGTTTATTTAGTGTTTTAACGCCCCGCCGCAAGTCTGTTGCGCAGCAGACGAGCAGGTGGGGTTCTTTTTTTGTCTGGTAGGGAGGGCTCATGAGCCCTCCAGGTTTTGTGCAGTGAGAACCCCCCTGCCGTTTCGCGAAGTTCGCTCATCGGCTCCCCCCCCCTTATATGGGGGACAATATCGACTAGATCGAGTCGCGTCGGGCGGGGGCCTTATTTGACCCCGCCGTTTCAATGCAATTGGCGGCTCGTAGGGCGGGGGCTGTATTTTGTCCCCGCCGTATCAACGCAATTGGCGGCTCGGCGTACGTGAGCCGCCTTACGTCTGCGCATGGTGGTGTAGGGACATGGCAATCTGTTTCTTGATTGCCTTGTCCGGCGATTTGGGATTGTGTTGTGGATGGGGTAATTATTGGGGGGCAGGGGCTGTATTTTGTCCCCGCCGTATCAACGCAACTGGCGGCTCGGAGAACGTGAGCCGCCCTACGTCTGCCAATGGTGGTGTAGGGGCATGGCCATCCGTTTTTTGATTGCCTTGTCCTGCGATTTGGGATCATGTTGTGGACGGGGTAATTATTGGGGAGCATGGGCAAATTACCCCATCCCTACGGTTGGCAATAACATCTTCGCGGCAACAGGCCGTAGGGCGGGGGCCGTATTTTGTCCCCGCCGTTTCAATGCAATTGGCGGCTCGGGGTGCGTGAGCCGCCCTACGTCTGCACATGGTGGTGCACGGACATGGCAATCTGTTTTTTGATTACCTTGTCCGTGTATTACGTTTAGAGCGGATGGGGTAATTATTGGGGAGCATGAACAAATTACCCCATCCCTACGGTTGGCAATGGCTATTCGCGGCAACAGGCCGTAGGGCGGGGGCCGTATTTTGTCCCCGCCATTTCAATGCAATCGGCGGCTCGTAGGGCGGGGGCTGTATTATGTCCCAGCCATTTCAACGCAAATGGCGACCCGTAGGGCGGGGGCTGTATTATGTCCCAGCCATTTCAACGCAAATGGCGACCCGTAGGGCGGGGGCTGTTTTTTGTCCCCGCCGTTTCAAGGCAATTGGCGGATCAAAGTACGTGAGCCGCCCTACGTCTACGCATGGTGGTGTAGGGGCATGGCAATCTGTTTTTTGATTGCCTTGTCCTGCGATTTGGGATTATGTTGTGGACGGGGTAATTATTGAGGAGCATGAACAAATTACCCCATCCCTACGGTTGACAATGGCATATGCGCGGCAACATGTCGTATGTCGGGGCGGTATTTTGTCCCCGCCATTACAACGCAATTGGCGACTCGTAGCTCGTAGGGCGGGGGCTGTATTTTGTCCCCGCCGTTTCAACGCAATTGGTGGTTCGGCGTACGTGAGCCGCCATACGTCTGCGCATGGTGGTGCACGGACATGGCAATCCGCTTTTTGATTGCCTTGTCCGGCGATTTGGAATTATGTTGTGGACGGGGTAATTATTGGGGAGCATGAACAAATTACCCCATCCCTACGGTTGGCAATGGCATATTCGCTGCAACAGGCCGTAGGGCGGGGGCCGTATTTGACCCCGCCGTTTCAACGCAATTGGCGGCTCAGAGGCTCGTAGGGCGGGGGCGGTATTTTGTCCCCGCCGTTTCAACGCAATTGGCGGCTCGTAGGGCGGGGGACACCCTACGTCTGCGCAGGTGGTGTAGGGGCATGGCAATCTGTTTTTTGATTGCCTTGTCCACCGATTACGGATTATGTTGTGGACGGGGTAATTATTGAGGAGCATGAGCAAATTACCCCGTCCCTACGGTTGGCAATGGCATATTCGCGGCAACAGGTCGTAGGGCGGGGGCGGTATTTTGTCCCCGCCGTTTCAATACGATCGGCGGCTCGGAGACCGTGAGCCGCCCTACGCGAACGTCTCTTCAGGTTGCAAAAAACGAGAACTACTGCTTCAGTAGTTCTCGTGTGTCAGGTCAATGTTTGACTGGCTATTTCTGGAAGACGCTGATCAGCCCGTTGCGCAGTGCGTACAACACCACCTGCGCGCGATTGACCAGGTGCAGTTTGCCAAGAATGTTGTTGATGTGAACGTTAACCGTGCGCTTGCTGATGGTCAGCTTGTCGGCGATTTCGTCGTTGGTGAAGCCGCGCGCCACCAGCAGCAGAATCTCCATCTCACGACCGGTAAGCGCTTCTTCCGGCGCTTCGACATTATCTATCTTCGCCAGACCGTCAATGATCTGCCGCGCGATGGCAGGCTGGAAGGAGATCGCGCCGCGTGATACCTCGCGAATGACATTCAGCAGCTCTTCCGGCGGCGCGTTTTTAAGGATATACCCTTGCGCGCCTGACTTGACCGCCAGCAGCATCTTGTCTGTTTCAGCGAAGCTGGTCAGCACAAGGAAATGCGCTTCGGGCAGTTTGGCGCGGATGTCAGCCATCGCTTCGATACCATCCTTGCCGGGCATCAGCAAGTCCATCAGAATCACGTCGGGGTCCAGCTCGATCGCCTTATCAACGGCTTCATAACCGTCAGACGCCTCGCCGACCACTTCCATGTCTTGCTCGAAACCGATGATCGCCCGTAAACCGCCGCGCATGATTGCGTGGTCATCAACGATCAATATCCTAATTTTTTCAGCCATTCTCATCCTCCGGAAGTTTGACGCGAACAAATATTCTGGTACCGCTCTCTGCTGTCGAGTAGATATCCAGTGTACCGCCTATACGCCTGGTGCGCTCGCGCATCGAGACCAGGCCCATACCTGATTTTACTGTATCGGGGACAAAACCTTTCCCATCATCGGCGATCTCCAATGTAATGTTCTCATCCCTCGCGCCGATGTTGACGTGAACGTGATGCGCCATGGAATGTTTGAGCGCGTTATTCAGCGCTTCCATGGTGATGTAATACAACTCGGTTTCAATTTTGGCTGGCAGCTCGATATCGACATTGTAGTTGAGTGACGCCACCATGCCAGTGCGTTGCTCAACGCTTTCGATGCGGCTGCGAATCGCGCCTGACAGCCCTTCCTCAGCCAGGATATTCGGGCGCAGCTCGAAGATCATCAAGCGCATCTCACGCAAGGCCTGCCGGGCGGTTTCTTCCAGTTGATCCAGATAGGGCGCGATCGACGCCGCGCCTTCGTTCGCCAGCCCTTTCTTGGCCGCGTTGCTGTAAAGCACCTGACTGTAGAGCATCTGCGAAACTGAATCGTGCAGGTCGCGCGCCAGACGCTGACGTTCCTGCTCAATGGCGTTGCGCTCATTGGCGGCGCGCAGCGCGACATTTTCCACTGCCATGCCGATCTGATCGGTCACCGCCGAAAGCAGGCCGACATCATCCTGGTCGAAGGCGCCAGCCTTGGTGCTGTACAAGCCCAGCATGCCCAGAATTTGGTTCTGACCATGGATGGGCAAGGCGATGAACGATTGATAGCCAAGCGCCTTCAAAGTATCCAGGCAATCACACGGCTCGAGCTCGGCAGTCAGGTTATTTATGATGACCGGGTTGCCTTCCTTGACCACGTCATCCCAGACGTTGGGCATACGCGGCACCTGCTCGATCGCTTTTTTGATTTCCGGACTGAGCGCTGGGACGGTGTATGAGAGGTCCTTGATGTTTTCGTTTTCCGTGAGATGGATGGCGCCAGCCGCCGCGCCCATCAGCGACAGCACCGCCCGCAGAGATTGTTGCAGCGTCGCTGGCAAACTGGTCATGCGGTTGATCAGCGAGGCGATCGTGTACAGCGCGGTGAGTTCTTCAGTGCGGTTCTCGACCCGCTGCTCCAGGGTTGCCAGCACTTTTTCCAGTTCAGCGGTGCGTTCAGTCACCGTTTTTTCCAGGAAGCTCTGGTATTGCTGCATCTGTTCATCGAGCTGCACTTTTTCAATCGTGACCGCCAGATGACTGCCAACCGTATGGAAGAGGGACAGGTCATCATGCCGGAAGAGTTTGTCCTCCTCCGTGGTCTTGGTGGTCATCACGCCGTAAATCTCATCATTGAGGATCAGCGGGACGCCCATCCAGGAGGTCATCGGTTCCTCAGACGTATCGTGGTTGAGGCTGACCATCAGTTTGCGGTACTCGATCATATTGCGGATCAGCACAGGCTTACGCCCTTCGACCACCATCCTCAGCAGTCCCTCACCCATAGGCGCTCGTTCCGGGGGCTGCTTTTGTCCGTCCTTGATGAACAGCATGGTTTCAAACTCATTGGTTTCAGGCAAATACTTTCTGACGCAAAAATCCCTGGCGTTGAAAGTATGGTTGATCAGCCGGTAGATCAATTGCAGCATTTCGTAAATATCGACCTGACCGGTGCTCATCTGGCTGAGCTCATTCAGGATCGAGAGTTCGGTGATCCGTTTTTCTGCCTGCTCATAGAGGAAGGCGTTGTCCAGCGCCAGCGAGACCTGATGACCGAAAAGCTGGGCGTTCTTGGCATGGTTACGGTCGTAAAAATTTTTCTTGCGCGTGGTGATCGAGATGATACCCCTGACACCATCACGCAGCAAAACGGGGATGCCCAGCAATGAGCCCACCATCTCGCGCTTCTCTTCGCGCACCCAGCCGACGTACTGATCAATGTTATTGATGATCAGCGGCTGGCGGCTCTCCATGATGGCGTTGATGGTCTGGCTTTCGCCCAGACCGCTGAGCGGATCGATGTTGTCCGCCGTCAGCTCGCCCCACTCGCTGAAGTTATAGACCTTGCGCAGGGTGATGGAGCCCTGACTGTTGACGAAGTACACCACACAGTTTTCGTAGGGGATGATGCGCCGGCCCAGCTCAACCATCCGGTCAACCACTTCTTCCGGCTTCAGGGTGGCGCCGAGCAGCTCACCGATTTCGCGCAGCGTCTCAGACATCTCGCGCGCGGCGCGCTGAGCTTCCTCGGCAAGTTTGCGGTGGGTCATATCACGCACAAACGCCAAAACGGATTTCTCGCCGTCCATCGTCATCTGTGTGGCGTGGATCTCAACGATGACTGGCTTGCCGTATTTGGGGTAAACCGCGCTTTCGTAGCGGGTTGGCACCTGCTCACCGGCTGAATGGCGCTGGGTCCATTCGATCAGGGCGGCGCGCGCGCCGGGGTTGGTGAACTGTTCCACCGACTGGCCCACGACCTCATCCTCAGTACAACGCAGCATGCTGAGCATGTGCGGGTTGGCATAACGGATGATGCCTTCGTTGATGATCAGGATGCCGTCCGTTGCCGTTTCAACCACCAGCCGGTAATTCTCTTCACTTTTCAGCAGCAGTTCGCTCTGCTGGCGCACCTGACGATCGAGTTCAATGTTTGCCGCGTTGAGCGCCTGGCGGTTCTCGTCATAGCGCTGCTGCATCTTCCTGAATTCGTCCTGCAGGCTGGACATCGCGACAAAAAGATCTGAGAAGGGATCATTGGGCGGCAGCTCTGGCAGCTCAAGGTCAAAGCGGTTCTCGATCAGCATCTGGGTCATGGTCGTGAGGACCGTACGCTCATGGCTGGTCAGCCTCGGCCCCTGGTCAGCAGCCTCCAGCTCGCTGGCCTGATCCTGAGCGATCATGCGCAAGGCGGTTGCCAGATCCGGCACAACCTGCATCCAGGCCGGATCATGGGCGCCGTACAAGCGACCAAGCGCCAGTAAGGCGGTCATTGCCTTGTTGAGACCAAAGACCAGCACCATGCGTGAGGTCGTGCGCTGAGCGTACCTGAGATAGAAATCGCGCCGGTGTTCCATCGATATGGTGCGCATCGAAGAGGCATCGACGATGACATAGCAGGACGTACAGTCCGGGAAGAATTCATGCAGGATTGCCTTGATCTTGTCAAAGCATTCCAGGTCCTCCTGATCCATCAAAGCGCCGATCAAGCGGGTCAGCAGCACATTTTCGGCAATGAAAAATTCGCACTTGAGATTACCGGTTGATGAGATGAAGTCTTGATTCGCCAGGTAACTGAATTGCGTCGTGTCAGTGGGAGAGTGGGAAGTGACGTTAACTTCGGACATCAGAAATTAATTTTACCAGTCTATCCAATCCGCCGCGCCGGCGGGAGTGGCATTTGGTCTGGAGCTGGTATAAAATCGAGGAGCAGGAAGGAGAACGTTATGCGAACCACGATCATCGCTGATATGCTCGTCACCCTGGATCCGCGCTGGCAGGTGCATCAGCCTGGCTATCTGATCATCGAAGACGGGATTATTCACGCGCTCGGCGCGCTGGAAGATATGCCGGCAGCGCAACGCGCTGATGCCGTCTGGCTGAAGGACAAACTGGTCATGCCCGGGCTGGTGAATGCCCACGCTCACACGCCGATGGTGCTCTTCAGAGGCATCGCTGAAGGCTACTCGCTGTTCACGTTTGACGGCTGGTACAACTCGATCCGCACGATCGAGTATGTCGCCGATACTGATATGGTTGCCGCGGCCGTCGAAGTTTCCTGCGCCGAGATGATCCGTACCGGCACGACCTGCTTCGCTGACCAGTATTTCTACATGGACAAGGTCCTGCCTGTTGTCAAGCGCAGCGGCATGCGGGCGACGCTATGCTATGGCATCGTCGACGAGAAAGACCCTGCCAAAACTGACCGGGAGCTGGCGCTGGCTGAGGCATTCCTGAAATCTGCTCAGGACGAGCCGCTGATCCAGTCCTGGCTCGGGCCGCACGCCCTGTTCGAGGACAACACGGTCGAAACCATCGCCAAGGAATTGCCGATCGCCGAGCGCTACAACGCCGGCTTTCATATCCACATGCTGACGGATACCGGCGAGGATGATTATTGCTGCAAGCATTTCGGCATGACGGCCGCCGCCAAAATGATCGAGATGGGCATTCTCAGACATCCGGTGCTGGCGGCGCACTGCGTCCAGCTCCAGCCGGCGGATATGGCACTGCTGGCGAACACACCCTTTACCGCGGTGACCTGCTCCTCAGCGGCTATGCGCAGCGGCGCGGGGGCTGCCAACATCACGGCCATGCTGGCGCAAGGCGTCAACGTTGCCATCGGTACAGACAATGTTGCCAACGCCAACGCCTATGACCTCTTCACCGAGATGAACCTGACCGCCAAGCTGGCGTCGCATCGTGAGGGGAAACCCGGCGCGGTGAGCGCGAAGCAGGTCATCAAAATGGCAACCAGCGGCGGCGCCAGAGGTATGGGGCTGGATGACCGCATCGGCACGCTGGAGCCCGGCAAGGAAGCCGACCTGATCGCGCTGGACCTGAAAGCCATCGGCTGGACGCCGTTCGCCGGTCAGGACGTCTACACCGCGCTGGTTTATGCCATCTCGGGTCAATCCGTCACCGATGTGATGGTACATGGCAACTGGCTGCTGCGCGAAGGAAGCTGGCTGACGCTGGATTATCGTGCTGCCTGTCAAGCGCTGGAGAACGACCGCCAGGAATTGCAGCGGCGTATTCAAAAAAATCAGAATTGATAGAGGAGAGAGACATGGAACACAAATTACCGCGCGACCCCTGGCAGAAAGTACGAACCAATCACGATTTCCCGGCCGATGAACTGATCGCCGCGCTGCAAAAAGAGATCCGCCGCGGCGTGGCGGAAAACGCCGCCATCGTTGCCTATGAGCTGGCATCCACCTCGCAGGAACTTGAAGCAAAAGTCTGGCAGCGGCTGCTGACCATCGCGGTCGAAGATATTGGCATGGGCGACACGCAGGCACCGGTGCTGGTCAACGCTTTGTTCCAGATGCATAACGAGTTCATGTATGGCGAAGGGGATCGCTACCTGTACATCGTCCACGCCGTACGCTACCTGTGCGCCTGTCAGAAAGACCGCTCTTCAGACGAAATGCTGAACTGGATCATCACCGGCGTGAACGATGGCACCGTCAAACCGGAGATCCCGGATTACGCGGTGGATATGCACACCTTGCGCGGACAGCAAATGGGGCGCGGCATCGAGCATTTCCTCAATGAAGCCGCGCGTGTGGAACCGGAGCTCGAGAATCGTGACCGAACCTATTACGACCGGCTGATGGTGCTGCTGAAAAAGCAGTAAGCCCAGCGCAACCTTTCCAGGCTGACCAATAACAAGGTCAGCCTATTTTTTTATCTCAATGTCCTTCGCGCTGCGGACGATGCTGCCGGTGTACAGGCTGCCAACCTGATGCAGCGTCAATGCCTGGTCAAACTCGGTCAGCGCGGAGATGCCATCCGCCGGCATAACGACATGGAACCAGCGCAACCCGGCAGAAGCCGCGGTATGCAGCACGCAGATGTTGGCAACTGTGCCGACGATGATCACGTTTTTGACGCGCCAGGTATAGGTCAGAAAGTGCTCCAGCCAGGTGCCGTAGAAACCATCGTATCGGTTTTTCACGCACACCAGTTCGCCCTCGCGCGGAGCCAGTTCATCGATGATCTGCCAGCCCAAAGTGCCATGCAGCGCGTGCGCCGGCCAGATGCTGAATTCGGGATCACCTTTATAGGACGTGTCCTGGGTAAAGGCGACCGGCATTTTGAGTTTGCGCGCCTGCCTGAGCAAACGCTGGATCGACTTGACCGTCCCTTCAGCCGCGGGGACGCGCAGTGTGCCGCCTTCCCGGACGAAATCATTCTGCATGTCGACGATGATCAGCGCGCTGTCAGCCGCGCTTAACGTCACCTGATCTTTAAAAGGTAATGCCGGCACCTTGACTGTTTCATTTGGGATGTAAGGGTATGTCATCGCACGCTCCTTGAAGAAAAAATCCATGACCAATTAATCATATTAAACCATTTTACCGGCTTACGATGTGCTTATACCTTGAGGTTCATGAGGGGATAATGTAAACTTGATTAATAAGTAAACATATCAGGAGGCTGAAATGTTCAAAAGTATTATCGTCGCTGTTGATGGTTCTGAAACTTCATTTAAAGCTGCCAAAGTCGCCGGAGATATGGCACGCTGTACGGTGCCGGATGAGCTGATGGTCATTGTTTGTTATGAACCATTGCTGCGCGCCGGAAACATTACCGAGCTGGAAGCCGAAGTCGGGCGCCGGGTTTTTGAAGCCCGCGAGGTGTATCACAAGGCGGTTGAAGTGATCGGTGAGATTGGCGTCAGGGTTACGCCGGAAATTCTTGAAGGGCCCGCGGCTGAAGCGATCCTCAATGTCGCGGACGTGCGCAAGAGCGACCTGATCGTCATGGGCACACGCGGTCTGGGACATCTCGCCGGGCTTGTCCTGGGCAGCCAGAGCATGAAGGTCGTCACCAACGCGCCTTGTCCGGTGCTGATTGTTAAATAACAACACCAGAGAATGAACAATGCAGCGTTCACCATACCTCACCTGGCTTGAAATCGACCTTGACGCGATAGCGCACAACGCGCGCGTTGTGCAGGAGCTGGCTGGACCAGATGTCAAGGTTATGGCGGTTGTCAAAACCGAAGCCTATGGCTTCGGCGGTGTTCAGGTTGCCAAAGCCGCGGTCAAAGCCGGCATTCCCTGGCTGGCTGTCGTACGCGGACATGAGGCGCTCGACCTGCGCCGCGCCGGTGTAAACGCGCCTGTCCTCGTCATGGGCGGCGCCGTGCCGGCTGAAGTTGACGCCATGATCACCCAGAACATCTCTCTGCCTCTGTATGATTTTGAATCCGTCCCGCTGCTCTCCGCGCGCGCGAAAGCGCTTGGTTATCCTGCCCGTGTGCATCTCAAGATTGAGACCGGGCTGGCGCGCTACGGCGTGTTCCCCGATCAGGCTGTTGAACTGGCACGCGCTGCCGCGAGTGCCGGCGGCATCCTGCTCGAGGGTGTCTTTACCCAACTGGCTCAGGCGGACGTGCACACCGCCCCGACAACCGACTTGCAGCACAACCGTTTCATGACGGCTGTCGACGCTTTGCGTTCCAACGGCTTCCCAGTGCCGCTGGCGCACATCTCGAGCTCCGCCAGCCTGGTCGCCTTTCCCAAAACCAACCTGGATATGGTCAGGATCGGCAGCGGCATCCTCGGAGTCGGCAATGAAGAAGGCGGGCTGCTGTACGCCAATCGCCTGAAACAGGGCTACACCTGGAAGGCACAGTTAATGTCCTGCAAGCGCTATCCTGCCGGCTGGAAGGTTGGCTACGGTCAGGACTACGAAACCAGCGAGGGCGAGATCATTGGCGTGCTGCCCGTCGGGCATGCTGACGGCTTCTACCGCCACCCGGACAACGTGGTGCTGATCGAAGGCAAACGCGCACCCGTGGTCGGCAAGGTGTGTCTGGATCAGATGATGATCAGCCTGCCGCATATGATGCCGCTCGGGACCGAAGCTGTGCTGATCGGTAAGCAAGGTGAGGAGAACATCGCGATCGAAGAGGCTGCCGCGCGCTGGGGCACACCGCTATCAATGACCTCCACCATTCATTCGCGCATACCGCGGGTGTATTTACCGGAGCCGCTGTAACGGAACCTAAAAAAATTCACTCCCGCTGGCAACAGCGGGAGTTCTTAAGATAAAGAATGATCAAACCGTATTAGAATGAAGAATCACTGGACTGAGCATAAACCCGGATGAATCTGCCCGCCACATTTACACCCGAGCAAATCACCGCCATTCTGGCAAGGTTTAAAGCCAGATATCCCCAACTCGCTGAAGCCGAATCCTCTTTAATGGAAGCCTATGAAATCTGCCGCGCCTGCTTCGAGCAGGATGGCATGATGTTCGTCTGCGGCAATGGCGGCAGCATGGCGGATGCCATCCACGTCAGTACCGAGCTTAACAAGGCGTTCAAACATAACCGACCGCTGCTGCCTGAACACATGGATCGCATTGGCAGGCTCAAACACGGCGAGGAGCTGGCGCAGCATTTACAGCGCGGTTTGCGCACCATGGTGCTGGGCATGAACCCCGGGGTGAGCACCGCCATTGATAATGATTTCATGACCGCCCGGCTGACGCTGGCGCAGGAACTGTACGTCTTCGCCCGCCCCGGTGACGTGCTGCTGGCTATCAGCACCTCGGGCAACGCACGCAATGTCGGTTACGCCATCAGCGTGGCGCGCCTGCTGGGCATGCCCGTCATCGGGCTGACCGGCAAGAGCCACAGCATCCTGCGCGAGGAAGCCGATGTGCTGATCGAAGCGCCTTCCTCGGTGACACCGGAAATTCAGGAGATGCACGCGCCTTTGTATCACACCTTATGCGAGATGCTGGAGACAGCGTTCTTCAACGAGCCCGGGCTGTAGGCCCGTTCACCACGCCCCACAACAGACTGAAGATCACCTGCAACAATCCGCCGGCCAGAACGCCGGCTGCGTTCATGATGACGTCGTTGATGTCTGTCACATGGGCAAACGTGCCCAGCGCCAGCGAGAGCAGAAATTGCGTGCCTTCCAGCACCAGACCGGCTGCCAGCGCGATCAGGAGCATTTGGCCCAGGTTGGGCTTTGACAGCATGCGGATGCCGGCGCCGAATGGCATGGTCAGCAGAATATTGCGCCAGACATCATAGAACGGAAACGGGCGTTCCATCAGGCCGGAGAGATCCTGCACCTGCTGCATGCCAAATCGGAAGGGGATGACGTTGATGCCGTAACGCAGGTAGCGCTCGACCGTTACCAGCGACACGTTGGCAGGCCAGTCCTCCGGCACGCGGATCGGGAAAAAGATCACCAGCGCCACCAGCACCAGATAAACCCATAGCCCGACCAAAGCCGCCTTTTGCCAGCCGGACTTGCGCCAGTTGATGGCAAGCAAGACCAGCAGCAGCACCAGCGCGAACAGGAAAGGCAGCGGGAAGAAATCGATATAAATCATGTGCTAATGATAAAGGATAAAAAACAGCTCCGGCAAGCGGAGCTGTTTTCCAGTACTGCGTAAGATTAGCGGCCGCCCAGTTCCTTGTCGAACAGGTACAGACCATTGCCCTTCTCGCCCAGGATGGCGAGGGCTGCCAGGATATCCATGGCATTCTTTTCTTCTTCGACCTGCTCTTCAACGAACCAGTTCAGGAACTGCTGAGAAGCATAGTCTTTGTCTTTGACTGCGGTGTCATACAGCTTGTTGATCAGAGCGGTGACCTTCTTCTCATGGTCGAGGGTCTCGGTGAAAACAGCGGTGACAGAGGGGAAATCGACCTTGGGCTGTTCGATCGCTTTCAGGGTAACCTTCTCGCCGCGGTCAAACAGATAGGTCCAGAACTTCATGGCATGTTCAAACTCTTCCCCGGCCTGCTTGTGCATCCAGTGCGCCATACCGCCAAGGTTTCGATCTTCGAAATACGCGGCCATAGCCAGGTACAGATAGGCCGAATACAGCTCGGCATTGATTTGATTATTGATATCTTCGGTAAGTTTCTTGCTGATCATTTTTGCTCCTTGTGTTGTGTGTGTTTATTTTGACAATCAGGGCATACGCCAAAAAAGTCCAGGCGATGACTCGTGATTTTGAATCCATAATCTTTGAACAGCTCATCTTTGATCATGTGAATCTGGCTATTGATGCCGGCATCCACGATGCGCTTGCATTGCGTGCAGATCAGGTGAGAATGCAACTGGTCACTGTAGCCGTCATAACGGTTGCTGCTATCCGTCACCGGGATCTCCCGCACCTCACCCAAATCCTTGAGGACGCCAATAGTCTTATAGATGGTTGCCAGGCTGGTGGTGGGAAAATCCTTCTTGACCTCGCGGTAAATTTCATCGATACTCGGGTGGTTACGGCCGGAGGTGACAATGCGGACAACATTCAGTCTTTGAGGGGTGAGGCGTAACCCTTCCTCCTTCAACCTCTCCAAAATTGCTTCGTAACGCGAGACTTCACCTGATTTTTCCATCTCTTCTCACTTTTACTCTAAATAATAATCATTATTAGTTATTATACATGATTATTTATAGATTGCAAATATTTTAAACATTCAATTGTGTAAAATGGAGATATATGCAATCGATGGAGCAAGTTCACTTTATTCTGGCACAAGCAGACACGCTTGCGCTTACGCCAGGGGCTATCCACGTCTGGCGCTTTCTCATTCATGCCGGCTCTCACGAGCCATGGCTGCTCTCGAGGCGCGAGGCAGACTACGCCGCTGGTTTCAAATCAACCGCCGCCCGGCTGCAGTATGTCACCGCCCAGACGCGCATGCGCCAGATCCTTGCTGGTTACCTGGGCGTGGACGACCCGCTGGCGTTGCCCTTCACGCGCGGCGCGTACGGCAAGCCCGCGCTGGGGTTGCCCTATCAGGGCGAGCTGGAATTCAACCTCACCCATACCGATGGATACGGGCTGCTGGCTGTCATCCAGGCCGGCCGGGTGGGCATCGATATCGAACACGTCAAACCTCGGGCGGGCATCACGCGCGTTATACGGCGTATCACGGTTGAAGAGGAATTGAACTGGTGGCAGTCGCTGCCGGCAGAGGAACAGACCTGGGCTTTCTACCGGCTATGGACGATCAAGGAAGCCGGTCTGAAAGCCATCGGCACGGGTATGGCACTTTCGCCGAAATGCGTGCAGCCCGAACTGGGGGTCAGCCGTGGCGAGGTGCGGGTCAAGGATACTGATCTGGCAGGCGTCCTGGAATTCTCGCAGCATCGTTTCGGTGATCATCCATTCACGCTCGTCGCCGACAGTATTCATCCCGACAGGCTGCAATTCCTCGACTTTCAGGCAGGCGCGCCTCGAAATTGAAGCTGGTTCCATATATAATGAAACGGACAGACATTTATTGATAACCTGAGGGAAAAGGAGCACAGGATGAAAGAAAAAAAGTTTAAGGTCTTACGGCTTCTGGGTACGCTTTATAAAATTGTCGGTGTGCTGATTGCCATCTTCACCATCCTGGGCGCGGTGATCGCGGTGGTCATCGGTGTGTTTGGCGCCGATGTGTTGGGACAGTGGTCGCAGATGGCGCCCATGATGGGGCCTCGTCCTGACGGACCGGGTATGTATCCTGGCATGTGGGGCATGAACGCGTTCGGCGGCGTTATCAGCGCCGTGATGCTGCTGCTGTGGGGTCTGCTGCTTTCCGCGATGCTTTATGGCGCTGGTGAACTGTTTTACCTGTACATTGCCGTCGAAGAGAATACGCGCGTCACCGCCCGCCTGCTGCAAAACAAACCCATCGAATAATTACTGCGGTCATCAATCAAGCCACGCGACAACGCATGGCTTGATTTGATTTGCTACTCAGCTATCCAATTCGTTCTGGAGGATTCCCCATGACAAAACCACAAGCCACCTACCACTTCACGCCAGGGTTTCTGTGGGGAACCTCAACCTCCTCTCATCAGGTTGAAGGGGACAACAACAATAACAATTGGTCTGACTGGGAATCGCAGCCGGGCCGCATCTATCACGGCGAGAAAGCCGGACGGGCCTGTGAATGGTGGGCTGGGCGCTGGAAGGAAGATTTTGACCGGGCGCAGGAGACAGGTCAGAACGCGCACCGGCTTTCGCTCGAATGGAGCCGCATTCAACCCACGCCGGATACCTGGGATGAAGAAGCGATCGAGCGCTACCGGCAGATGATGCGCGGGCTGGTCGAGCGCCATCTGATGCCGCTGGTGACCCTGCATCACTTCACCGACCCGCTCTGGTTCGTCGAGCAAGGCGGATGGGAGAGTGAGAAGGCGCCGGAGCTGTTCGCACGCTATGTCCGCAAGATCGTGCCGGCATTGAGCGAATATGTGACTCTGTGGGTGACGATCAATGAACCCAACGTCTTCACCCAGGGCGGCTGGCTGGGGGGCATGTTCCCGCCTGGCAAGAGCGACACCAAACTGGCCGGCATGGTTTTCCGCAATCTGCTGCTGGCGCACGCCGCGGCTTACAAGATCATCCATGAAGTGCAGCCGCATTCGCGCGTCGGCGTGGCGCATCAGTACCGCGTCTTCTGGCCCGCGAGCGGCAGTCCGCTCGACAAGTTCATGGCTAACTTCGTCAATACCAATTTCAATCTGACGTTCCCGAGCGCTATCGCGACGGGCAAGTACAACTATCTCTTTCGCACTCATGCCATCCCCGAAGCAAAGGGGACGCAGGACTTTATGGGGCTGAATTATTATTCCGCCGACAAGGTCAGGTTCAGGCTCACCAAGCACAAGGAGTTTTTCCACGAGCGCTATTACCCTGAAGATGTGGAGCTGAGCGAAACCGGCTTTCTGGCCAATCAGCCTCAGGCTTTCTTTCAGGCGATCAAGTGGGCGAATTCGTTCGGGCTGCCGATCTTGATCACAGAAAACGGCACCGAGGATAGCACCGACCGCACCCGCCCGTCGTACCTCGCCGAGCATATCCATCAGGTCTGGCGCGCGATTAATTTCAACTGGCCGGTCAAGGGGTATTTCCAGTGGTCGCTGGTGGACAACTTCGAGTGGGAGCGCGGCTGGTCACAGCGCTTCGGCCTGTGGGGGCTGGACCTCGAGACGCAGAAGCGTATCCGCCGCCCGTCGGTGGATTTCTACGAGGCCGTCGCGCGCAATAATATGCTCTCCTCCGAGATGGTCGAGCGCTACGCGCCCGAGTCCTTCGACCGGATGTTCCCGGTGTAGCGGTTGGCTTTGCGCCTGCGTTGCTGAATGTACCCGCGTGCTTTGCCAGCAACAGGGGCGGGTGCCGAAGAGGCGGTCGCAGATACCCATGCTTTTCGGGTGGTGGGTTAAGAAATTCCACCGAAATTTAAAAGCGCCCATCAATTGATCTAACTTGTTGTCTGCGCAATAGATCTAACCCCACCTGCGCTTCGGACGCTTTCCCGTCTCAGACGAGGCATCATTATGCCCGCATTCACGTCGTATAATACGCACCAACGACGATGGACATCCTTTACCTCTCGCTCATTCTGCTGCTGACCGCAGGCATTTACTTCTTCAGCCGTTATAACGCCAGGCAAAACCAGCTGATCGGCATCACCCGCCACACATACCGCGACCCGCGCATCCCACCAACCCTGGATGGCTACCGCCTCCTGGTGCTTTCTGATTTGCACAACGTAGAGTTTGGCCCGGACAACAATCACCTGCTCACCCAGGTCAGCAGCGCCCAGCCGCACCTGATTGCCATCACTGGCGACATTATCAACAAACGCGCTGTCGATTTTTCGGTCATCGAGCGCCTGCTGCCGCGCCTGACCAAAACCGCGCCGGTGGTCTACGTAACCGGCAACCACGAACCCTGGACAGGCAGATTCGCCGAGCTGGAAGCCATCCTGATCGCGAACGGCGTCACAATACTGGACGAAACGCAAATGACGCTGGACGGACCCGAAGCCGCAGTGCTGCTCATGGGCGCCAGGGACCCCGATTTCTACGGGCTCCGCCGCGGGGTGCCCGCCTTTACATCGCGATTAACCGAGCGTGCGAAATCCATCGACCACGGCCGGCAGCTTACCATTCTGCTCTCGCACCGCTGCGAACTTCTGGATGTGTACGCCGGCTGCGCCATCGACCTGGTGCTGACCGGTCACGCACATGGCGGACAGGTGCGCCTGCCGGGCCTTCCTGGTTTGTTCTCGCCAGACCAGTGGTTTTTTCCGCGCTACACCTCGGGGGCGTATCGGCAAGGCGCAACAACCATGATCGTCAGCCGCGGATTGGCTTCACTCTATTTCCCGCCCCGGATCTTCAACCCGCCTGAGCTGCTATTAATCGAACTCAAATCCAGTTGAGCTAACTTTCGCCTCGCGCAGCCGCTTCAAGCGCGGCCATGTCGATTTTGCGCATCGGCATCAAGGCGCCAGCCACAGCCGGAGAGGTAGCCGGGTTGGCAAAGTAGCTGGCCATTTTCTCCGGCGTCACCTGCCAGCTGAGATGGAATTTATCTTCAAGCCAGCCACATTGTCCTTCACTGCCGCCGCCGGCACTCAATGCCTGCCAGTAGTAGTCAATATCAGCCTGTGTTTTACAGTTGACCATCAAAGATAGTCCCGGACTGAAGTTGTACTCCTGGTCAACCGAGGTATCCATGAAGATGAAGTGACTATCGCCTATCATGAGTTCACCATGTTCAACGACCTCTTCACTTTCACCCTGACCCTCGCCATAAAAAGTCAATAGCTCCAGACTGGAATCCTTGAATACAGATAAGTAAAACTGAATCGCTTCATAGGCTTTACCGAAATTCTCGCCCATGAACATCAGCACATGCGTGATGCCCGGGTAAATGCCTTCATATTTCTTGACCAAAATCTGCCAGGATACCCCATACTTGTCATTGAGCCAGCAGTATCGCTCGCTCCAGGAGTACTGCCCCGGCGCGAGGACGAGCTTGCCTCCCTCAGCAAGCTGCTGACAGATCTCATCAACCCCATCCACCTCATCAAATCGAAGCATAAGTGAGATAGAAGGATTGGGTTGGTATTCATTGCCTCCGTTCAGCAACCGCAGATGTTTCCCTTCGATCTCAAGCAGTACGGTGCCGAAGTTTTCTTCCAGGACCCGGCTGTTCTTAAACACACTTAAATAGAACTCCGCCATTTCTCTGGCGTTGCCATGACACCACACGCAAGGCACGATCAGGTTATTCACTAAGAATTTTTGGACCCTTTCCGCATTGATGAAGTATTTCGGATTATAGGTGAATGAGTATGACGATGCAAGACATATTTCGCCGATTTAATCATTAAAACAGCCGAATTTGAGTCAAATGCGCCCCTCATGGTAAGATTAATGCCCAATTGCTCATGAAGAGGAGTTATCAGTTTATGCAACGCTGGATCGCGATAACACTTACTCTGGTTTTACTATTTGCCGGCACAAGCGCCGCGTTCGCCCAATCTTTAACTGGTCTGGATAAAGTGGAAGTCTCCATCTGGCCTGAATATGATCACAGCGATGTACTGGTGATTTACCGGGTCAGCCTGCCGACAACCGCTAAGCTGCCGGCTGAGGTCACGTTGCGCATCCCCTCCGCGGTCGGCGTGCCATTCAATGTCGCCAACAAAGAAGCTGACGGCATGCTTTACACACTGCAGTACACCAGCGAGGTTGATGGCGAGTGGAGCAATATCAAGTTCACTACCCCCACCCCTGAAGTGCAGTTGGAGTACTACGACAACCACATGCAAATCTCGGGCGCGCAGCGCCACTTCACCTTTCGCTGGTCGAGTGCCGTACCGGTTGAGGTCATGACCGTATCGGTTCAGAAGCCGCTTCACGGCAGCAATATGAAGATTTCGGATTTCCAGGGGCAGGTCCTGCCCGGTGCCGACAACATGGATTACTACGTCACCAATCTCGGCAAGCTGGCTGCCGGCACCGAGTTTGAAGTCACCTTTGATTACGACAACAGCACCGGTCAGCTTTCGGCTGACAACCAGCCTCTGCAACCCGCCGAACCATTGTCGCCGCAGACACAGGGCCGGGTGACCCTCGCCGACGCTTTACCCTGGATTCTGGGGACGCTTGGCGTTGTCCTGATTTTCGCTGGCGTGTTCTGGGTGATCAAGCAAAAAGCTCAGCCCCCCGTGCGCCCTGCCGGCAGAGGCAGACGATCGCGGCAAACCGGCGGCCAGGCTGACGATGAAGACTGCAATGCCTGCGTTTATTGCCATGAATGCGGCAAGCGGTCACAGCCGGGCGACATGTTCTGCCGTACCTGCGGCGCGCGCCTGCGTCATGAATGACAAAGCGAAACCATTCGCCTGGCGCTCACTCAATGACTATGCCTGGGTGATTGCCGGGTCCATCGTGCAGGCGCTGGCCATGCACCTGTTCCTGATTCCATCGCTGCTCACCAGCGGCGGCATCAGTGGTATCGGACAAATCCTCAATTACCTCTACGACTGGCCGGTCGGTCTGCTGACATTGATCGGCAATCTGCCGCTGTTCGCGGTGGGCTGGTCGTTCCTCGGCGGGCGTAAGTTCGCCGTGCGGACGCTGGTCTCGATGATCGTCTTCTCCTTCTCGATCGACCTGCTGCACCTGATCTCGGATACCGGCGTTACGACGGATATCGTGCTCGACACGCTCTACGGCGGGCTGATCATGGGCGCAGGGCTGGGCATGGTCTATCGCGGACAAGGTACGTCCGGCGGATCGGATATCCTGGCGCGGCTGCTCAACAAGCGTTTCAGAGTGCCGATATCAGCCAGCTATCTATGGGTCGACGGTCTTGTGGTGATTGCCAGCGGTTTCACCTTTGGCTGGGATAAAGCCCTGTATGGTTTGGGTGTAATTTATATTTCCGGTCTGGTCGCCGAGACAATCTCGGAAGGCTCCGGCGCGTTCAGGACGGCCATGATCGTCACGACCAAAGCGGTTGAGATCAGCAAATCGGTGTCTGATTTTCTCGACCGCGGCGCGACCATCCTGCCCGGCAAAGGCGCCTGGACGGGTGAGGAACGCCAGGTGTTGTATGTGGTCATCACGCGTTCAGAAGTCAACCAGCTCAAGCGGCTGGTGCAGGAGCTTGACCCCGCTGCCTTTATGGTGATCGGTCAGGCGCACGAAGTCCTCGGTGAGGGCTTCATCCCTTTCAAGAAACCAGAGCCCGGTCAGCCGGTCTGATCCTGCACGAACTTACTTCTTTACGCGGTAACCCAAGCGCTGCAGCGCTGACAGATTATCACGCCAGTCCTTGTTGACCTTAACCCTCAGCTCAAGGTAGATCTGCCGGCCCGACATTTCCTCAATCTGGTGCCTGGCTTTGGTGCCGATGCGCTTGAGCATCTCGCCGCCCTTGCCGATCACGATTGCCTTATGCGATTCGCGCTCGACGAAAACGGTCGCGGCGATATACGCGCCGCCAGTCTCGCGCCCGGTGAACTCATCGATGCGGATGGCGATGCCATGCGGTACTTCCTCCCGCAGCACAATAAGCGCGGCCTCTCTGATCAGGTCGGCCGCGATATCGCGCTCGTAAAAATCAGTGATTTCGTCCGCTTCGTAAAACGGCTCGCCCTGCGGCAGCAACGGCTGGACGGTTTTGAGCAAATCATCCAGCCCGGCGCCAGTCAGAGCCGAGAGGCGCAGCAGGCGCGCCTTGGGCAGCAGCGCCTGATACGCCGCGCTGTGATCCGTCTCCCCGGCTGCCGGCAGGTCAGACTTGTTCAGCACAAGCACAACCGGCGTGCGCCTGATGCCGGCAATGCTCTTCGCCGCCAGCGCGTCAACCTCATCCGGCGCCTGGCTGCCATCCACCAGCCAGATGATGACATCGGCGTCCTTGAGCGACTCCTGCGCTTCCTGATTCATATAATCGCCCAGCTTGTGACGCGGCGCGTGCAACCCGGGCGTATCGGTAAAGATGATCTGAGCCTCATCAGTGGTGAGGATGCCAAGCTGACGCCGGCGCGTGGTTTGCGGGCGCGGCGTGACTGCCGCCACCTTTTGCGCCAGCAGCGCGTTCATCAGCGTAGATTTGCCCACGTTCGGCTTGCCAACCAACGCTGCTAGTCCTACGCGCATTTTTTGCTTTTCCTCATCACTGACCATACCAACCTCCAGAAGGTGACAACAACAGCACCAAAGCTCCATTGATTTTAACAGATGGCGCCGACCGTAGGTTAATCGTAGGTTTAGCGTCAAGTATATTTGGACAGAATGGGCTAATATAACTGTAATGAGAACTTCTCTTCTTCTCCTCCTTAACTGAGAGCCAGGAACGGCGTACCTGGCTCTCAACATTTTAAATTTCAGATAAGTGCCCGCAAGACGGGCACTTTTTATTATCGAATCGATACCCCGGCAAAATGCCCTTTTTACATTGCGCGTGTACAATATTAATGGTTCGTTACATCATCCCCCATATACCTCAGGAGCATTAAATGCGCGAGACCATCCAGTTGATCAAAAATGCAGTCTCTGGTGAGCGAATTCACCAACACGTTCGGGAGATAGCCAACTACCACCGCATTCAGGCGTCTACCGGCTACCGGGCGGCGGCCAAACATGTCAAACAGATTCTGGATGACGAGGGCATTCAGGCTGAGGTACATTCCTACCCCGCTGATGGCAAGACCTGGTATCTGGCTTCCAAGATTTTCAAGGAATGGGATATCCAGGATGGCTGGCTGCGGCTGGCTGACAGTGAAACCCGTCTGGCAGATTACCAGTCCGCGGCAACTTCGATCCTGCAAAAGTCCTATCCCTGCGACTACCGTCAGGAGCCGCTGGATATCGTGATGCTCGACAAGGGCAGCGAGGCTTCGGCTTACGAAGGGCTCGACCTGAAGGGCAAGCTGATCTTCGTCCGTGACCACTTCCAGGGCTTCATGGATTGGGCGATCAAGGAACGCGGCGCTGCCGGCATTGTGACCGACTTTATCCGTACCATGGAAGGCGTGCGCGAGCGCTCCGAGCTGTTCGACATCCGCAACTACACCTCGTTCTGGTGGAAGCATACCGACGATGAGGTGCAAACCTTCGGCTATGTGCTCACCCCGCGTCAGGGTGAGGAGCTGGCAGCCAGGTGCCGCAAGATGGCTGAAGAGAATGACAAGGATCCCGCCAAGCCGCGCTATCCGCAGGCCTACTGCTTTATGGACACCGCCATTTACGACGGTTACATCGAGGTGGTTGAAGGCTATCTGCCCGGCGAGACGGACGAAGATGTCATGATCGTCGCCCACCTGTGCCACCCGCGCTCTTCTGCCAATGACAATGCCAGCGGCGTGGCGACTGGCATCGAAGCGCTGAAGGTGTTGCGCGACCTGACCGCCAGCGGCAAACTGCCGCCCATGAAGCGCGGGCTGCGCGTGATATTCGTGCCCGAGTTTACCGGCACCTACGCCTGGCTGGCTGATATGGGACACCGCGCGCGCAAGGTGCGTGCCGGCATCAACCTCGATATGGTCGGCGGCAAGCAGGGCTATGGCTACGGCCCGCTGACCCTCAGCGACTTCCCGCACGCGACCCCCAGCTTCGCCTTCGACCTGGCGGCGCTTGTGCTGGACGAGGTCAAACGCGGCGTCAAGGACATGTCTGGCGAGGAACCGATTGCCATGTTCAACAGCGCGCTGCAGGGCTTTGAAGGCGGCAGTGACCACTACCTGCTCTCCGACCCGGTCATCAACATCCCGACCTTCATGCTCGGCCAGTGGCCCGACTTCTACTATCACACCAGCGGCGATACGCCCGAAATGGTCGATCCATTCATCCTGCACAAGAGCGCTTCGATTGCCGCCAGCTATTGTTACGGGCTGGCAACCCTCAGCCTTGACGATATGCGGCTGGTGATGAATCGCGCGCGCGAACGTTTCGTGAGCGAGATCACGCGCCTCTTCAATCGCTATACTGAAGCCGGACGCGCGCACGCGCAGGTCTATGAGCGCCTGCAGCATCTGCTGCGCACCTTCCAGGCCAATGCCATGGTCTATCCGAGTTTCTTCGGGGATGACGAGAAAGAACTGGTGACGGCGATCGCGGAGCGTGAATGCGGCCTGCTGCAGGATCTGCATGACAGCCTGTGGCAGCGCTACCTCGAGGAACATGACCCGGCGTTTGTCTACCAACAACCCGACATGCCGGCTGAGTACGCGTACGTCCCGGTGCGCAAGGCGGCATCCTTCCCGATGCATCTCGATGACTTCGCGCTCAACAATGATGAGCTGCTCGAAGCAGTCAAAAAATTCAACAAGGAAGACCATGACAAAGCCCGCAGCGGTCATGTGCTGGATGGCACCATCCTGTTCTACATCAACGGCGAGCGGACGATGTGGGACATTGCTCAACTGGCAATTGCTGAAACCGGCGAAGGGGACGCGGGTTATGTTCATCGTTACATTCAATTGCTCGACAAACTCAATCTGGTAGAGATAAAGGAGTAGGATCATGCATAAAACAAAGAAGGAACGCAAAGTTGAAGTGCGCGAGAACATCCGCGGCGGTGTCGGCGCTGTCACCCTGCACCACCTGATCGAGAAGGAAGAGAGCTGTGACAAACTGCTCCTGAGCGCAGTGCTGCATATCGAACCGGGTCAATCGGTCGGGCTGCACCCGCATGGACCTGATGCCGAGCTGTACTACCTGCTGAAGGGCAAGCTGATCGTGACTGACGATGGTGAAGAATATCAGATGAAAAAGGGCGGCGTCATGTTCACCTGCAATGGCGGCACCCACAGCGTCCGCAATGACAGCCACAAGACCGCCAAACTGCTGGCGATCGTACTGCCATAAGGGATACGGGATATGCTCACCAAAGACAAACTCGACCTCGAACGCATCAAAGCCATCACTGAAGCGCCGGGACATTCCGGCATGGAGGCGCCCGTCACCCGTCTGATGAAGAAAAGCCTGAAAGGGTTGGTGGATTCTTTTGATTACGACAACCTCGGTTCGCTGATCGGACACAAAAAGGGCAGCGGAAAAGGCCCCAAGGTGATGCTCTCGGCGCATGCCGATGAGATCGCCTTCCTGGTCTCCAAGATTGACGCCAATGGCTTCATCCGCGTCATCTCGCTCAGCCACTGGTGGACTTACACTGTCATCGGGCAGGAAGTCTGGATCACCACCGCGTCCGGCGCACAGGTGCCCGGCATGTTCGGCACGCACTTCCCCGGCGAGGATCATTCCGAGGGCAAGTATCGTCAGATCTCCGAGCTGTACATTGATACCGGCTTCCGCACCCGCGCGGAGGTGGAAGCGCTGGGCGTGCAAAAGGGCGACCCGGTAATCATGCGCGTCGAAACGCGTGAGATGGCCAACCCGGACGTGATTGCCGCCAAAGCCTGGGATGACCGCGTCGGCATCAATATCATCATCGATGTCATGAAGCAGTTGAAGGGCGTCAAGCACGCGGCGGATGTCTACGCCTGCGGCACCGGCCAGGAAGAGGTTGGCTATCGCGGCGGTAAGACGGCTGCCTATCGTGTCCATCCCGATATTGCCATCACGGTCGATGTTGCCAAATGCGATGACTTCCCCGGCTGCGATCCGGACGGGATGAAGATGGCCGGCGGTATCGTCATCCGCCATTTCGATTCCAAGGTGATCGGCAATCAGGCGCTCTCACGCTTCATTCAGTCAGCAGCCAAAGACCTCGGTTACCCGGTGGAGATCATGGTGCAGGATTTCGGCGGCGGCGAAGCGTTTGAGATTCACCGCCTGTATGACGGCATCATCACTATCTGCCTCTCGATCCCGACCCTGTATGTGCTGACACCGCGCGCGCTGATTCACAAGGATCGCTATGTCGCCACGGTCAACACGCTGGTAGAGGTCATCAAACGGCTGACTTCGGCTGATGTGAAGAAGTTCTGGGAGAGTTTGCAGTAGTTAGTTCAAAATTAGAACATTTACTTACATGGAAAAGCTTGCAATTGAATTTTCTATGTGATAACATAACACCATCAAACGCTTGGGTGCCCCCCTCACCCAGGCGTTTGATACTTTAACCGGCTGAATTTCAGGTAAAAATACGCTCTCCGGCATTACAATCAAGGTATTGATGTGAAAATATCGGTCGAACCGATTGGTAATGAGGCAAATATGACCACTGATCCCGATGACGCGTTGATCCTTGATACACCCAAAGCGCTGGAGCAACTGACCGCTTTCATTCAAAACCAGGTCGGACAGGCTGGCATGAGACGTGTGCTGCTCGGCCTTTCCGGCGGGCTGGATTCCGCCCTGGCGTGCTATCTGGCTGCCCGCGCGCTTGGCGCCAAAAATGTGCTGGCGATCCGCATGCCGTACAAGACTTCCTCGTCCGACTCGCTCGAGCACGCGCAACAGGTGATCGACGCCACCGGTGTGCAGCACCTCACCATCCCCATCAGCGCCATGGCGGACGGGCTGATCGACCTCTACCCCGATATGTCCGCGACGCGCAAAGGCAACATCATGGCTCGCGCGCGCATGATCGTGCTCTACGACCAGTCGGTTGCCTTCAAGGGGCTGGTGATGGGCACCGGCAACAAGACAGAAATCTTCCTGGGTTACTCAACCATCTTCGGCGACTCGGCCAGCGCGTTCAACCCGCTCGGCGGGTTGTATAAAACCCAGGTGCGCCAGCTCTCGCGGGAACTGGGGGTGCCTGAAGCGATCATCGCCAAACCGCCTTCGGCAGATTTGTGGGCCGGGCAGACCGACGAGGGTGAGCTCGGGTTCACCTACGCCGATGTGGACCGGCTGCTGGTGCTGCTGCTCGACCAGCATTGGACCCTGGAGCAATGCGTCGCGGCCGGCTTCGCTGAGCGTTTCGTCCGGCAGGTGCTGGAGCGCATCCACAAGAGTCAGTTCAAGCGCCGCATGCCGCCGATTGCTATATTGAGCTAATCCACGCCGGTAGGGGGCATCCGTAATCAAGTTTTTCGCCGCTCCGCCAGGTCCCCGCAGGAGATGCACGGGCGATGGTGTTTCAGCAGCGATTTGGTAGGGATGCATCCGCGTCAATGTCATGGGCTTCGGTGTACCAACTTAGACCCAATTTTGAAAGGATGGGGGCCAATTATGTTCAGAAAAATTAAAGCATGGCACAAGGCGACGTTTAAGCCACCCGTTACAATAGAAATTTACGAGGGGGAGAGACAAATCAAAATATATGTTAGTCCAAATGTATTTCACTCGGTAAATATTGATACTAGACAGGAGTTCTATTACGGCCTCGTAGCAGATTGTCCTTATGTTATGGGCTCCCAGCAATTTGATGAGGCGAATGAATATTATGGAAAGAATTATGTGGAGACTTTGCTTGAGGACATACAACAACTCAACCTTGACAGTTTTTATACAGATTATTTTGACACAATGGACTTCAGGCAGACTCCTGGCTATTTTTGCGCGCACCTTTATGGTGAAAACAATTACCAAATATTTAGAACGATATTGCGGTATGACGGACCGAGAATCGAAAAATTATTTTATGCATTAGAGGCTCCAATTGATGGGTGGAAAGAAAAAATCGTTTCATACAATTCAGAGTTTGTTAAATATCCGGAACCGCCTGAAGAATTTGAGTTTGAAAATTCTGGTATTGCACTCATTGGGAGATCAGTTGAAGACTTACCAATTATTGTTTGCCCAATTGAGCGAAAAGAGTGGTTGCTCGAATACGTAACGGGTTATATTGCGCGCATTGGAAAGGAATATGTTTTCGCGAACTTCACAAAAGGGGAATGATTCACCAAAACAAGCTGCGGTCTGCCCAAATTCTTTCGCTATCCAAAAAGCGGATATCTCGGCCAGGGATCTTCGGCTTGCGGAGAATGCGCGCCTATGACAGGCGGACAATATTGTGCCGAGTGCAGGGGATGCGCCGGCAGCGGGTTCCCGGCGTCTACTGGTAGGGATGCCCCACGGGGCATCCGCGATCTGGCCGGCAAAAAGTGATACACTAAATTCACAAACCTCTACCGTACGGAGCGACTTTCATGACCTACAAGACCCATCCCGTTGACATTGCCGGCGTGCACCGCGAACTGCGCATCATGGAGATCAAACCCGGCGTCAAGATCGCCATTCTCAACATCCTCGGCGACACCGAGTTGTGTGAAGCAGCCGGCAAGGCGCTGGCCGAAAGCCTGAGCCACTGCTGCGACTACGATCTGCTGGTGACCGCCGAAGCCAAAAGCATTCCGCTGGCGCATGTGGTTTCTCGCGAGAGCGGCAAACCATATATGGTGCTGCGCAAGAGCTACAAACCCTACATGGGTGACGCCCTGAGCGCCGAGACGCTTTCGATCACCACCGGCAAACCGCAGACGCTCTTCCTCGACGAGCGCGATTGCGCCAACATGGCCGGCAAAAAAGTGGTTGTGCTGGATGACGTCATCAGCACTGGCTCGACCCTGCAGGGTATGCGCGTGCTGATCGAGAAAGCCGGCGCGGAGGTCGTGACCGAAGCGGCGATCTTCACCGAAGGTGAACGGGCGCAATGGCATGATGTGGTCGCGCTCGGGCATTTGCCCGTCTTCCTTGATTGACCGCTTGCCAGGCCCAACACCGGCTCTGCCAGCCCGGAGCGCATGATCGCCGGCAGTATGCCGATCTACACTGATGTCCATGTAACTGGACTAGCCTCCCCTACCGTCACCAGCCAAGCGATACAGACAACAACGCGCCGCGGAATTCCGCGGCGCGTTTCATGAATCAAACGCTTTGTGATTGTCTTCGATCAGCAGCCGCTGTCGTCGACCAGAATGGTTTGATCTTCCTTATTCGGCACCACGCACAGGAATTCAAACGGCCCGTCGCCGGTGTTGCGGTACCAGTGCGGCACCCTGGCCGGGATGAAGACGACATCGCCCTGTTTGACGTCGAACTCCTTGCCGCCCACCATGATGCGCGCCTGCCCGCGGATCACATATTGCTCATGCTCGACCTCATTGGTATGGTTCGGCATGCTGCCGCCGGGCTGAATGGCGAAGCTGCGCATGGCGAAATTCGGTCCCTCTTCAGGCGAGATCAGCATCTTGCGCGAGACGCCCGCGCCCGTGCTGATGGCAGTACTTTCCACTTCGTGACTATGCTTGACGGTCATAACAGCCTCCAGAGATTTTGACTAAATGCCTAGCCGGTCTTTTCAACCACCCAGAAATGGGACAATCCAAACCACTGCAGCGGGGTCGACTCGAGCTTTTGCAGCACGAGCCGCAAGACTCTGCCGGCAAACGGGTAACGCGCGATGATGTTGTCATAGGCGCCGAAGATCACCCGGCGCTGGATGAATTTCACCGGCAGCCCTTCGAACAGGCGCGTCAGGTCGCCGCCCGAATAGACATTGACATGCGGCGCCAGTCTGTCACGCCATTTGCGCGGCAGATAATTGACGAACAATTTATTGCCGAACTGATACTCGCCACGGCGGTAGATGCCATGCGTCTCAAACGGATAGCCGCGGTTGGGACAAAACAAGGTGATGCGGCCGCCCGGTTTGAGCACGCGCACCATCTCACGCACGCCCAGCTTGTCGTCATCCATATGCTCGATCACTTCATGCGACAGGATCAGGTCGAAGTGATTATCGGGGAAAGGCAGGTACTCGCCCGCGCCCTGGACGACCCTGAGCGGCGGATCAAAATCACGCATGGAATCGGCAGCCCGTTCGAAGTCAATCTCCAGCCCCACTGCCAGCCCGGCGTCCTGCGCCAGCCGGTAGAGGTATGACCCGACGCCCGAGCCATCTTCCAGGATGCGGCCTGCCAGCCGCTCGGGACCCGCGGCGTTTTGCACCATGCGCAGCCGCCGTTCCTGACCGGCGCGCCAGACGTAAGAAGGTTCGCCGCGCAGAGCGGCTTTATCTGAAGGTTGTCGATCAGCGGACATGGGTCAGGCTGCCTCTTGGACAACATCTGCCGGCGTCGCAAGCTCACGCGGGTAGGGCACCCAGGCGATCACCGCCGTGCCTTCACCGGGCTCGGAGCTGATCTCGACTTCGCCGCCGACATTGCGCGCGCGGGTGTACATGTTTGCCAGGCCGTGTCCGATGGTCTGGCGGATGCTCTGCATCACAAAGCCGCGCCCATCATCGATGACCTCGAGCAAGGCGCGGTCGCCGGCTGTCCACAACGTCACGCTGACTTTGGTCGCGTGCGCGTGCTTGGCAATATTCGCCAGCGCTTCCTGACAAATGTGGAACAGCGCCAGCGCGTTACCCGGCGGCAGCGCTTCCAGATCTTCTGCCTTGCCCTCGAGCACCACATCGATCAGCGTGTTGGCTTTGAACTCGACGACCAGCCGGTTGATGCCCTGCAGGAGGTTCTCCTCATGCAGTTGGCGCGGGCGCAGGTCGAGAATGTAGGCGCGGATGTCGCGGATGGTGTGGTTGAGGTCTTTGATCGCCTGCTCGATGCGCGGTTCCGCGGTGCTGGGATTATCGAGCATCAGCAGCCGCGCGTGTTCGAGCGTCAGCCCGACCGCGTAGATCGACTGGATGACGCCGTCATGCAGGTCCATACCGATGCGCTCGCGCTCCTCAAGGATATCGAGCCGGCGCATCTGCAAATTCAGTTCCACGTTTTCAATCGCCGTGCCAATCAGGGAGGCGATGGACGATAGGAGTTGAATCTCCATCTCATCCAGCGGCTCTGGATAGCGCGTTGCCACCACCATCACACCCAGCACACCGCGTCTGCCGTTCATGGGGAAGCAGGCGAGCTGGTAAAAGTTGTTTTCAAAGACCGAAGGGTGCAATCCGCAGCGGTCACATTGCTGCAGGTTGATCAGTTGATACTGGCCGGTCTCGGCGATGGTGCCGATGGCGCCTTCGCCAATGCGGTAGGTGCGCTTCTCCCAGATCTCTGCCATTTCTTCGCCGCGATGCTGCACGCGGTGCAGAAACGGGCTGTCTTCCTGCCTCAGGTAGATCTGTCCGGCTGCCAGATGCAGGTTGTTCATCACCAGCGTCAGCGCGTTCTCGGCAATCTGGTCGGCGTCCTGTGCCAGGCTGAGGGTCGTCGCCAGCATGTTCAGCAGCGCCAGGTTCTCATTGCGACGGCTGAGCGTCTGGTCGCGGCGGGTGAGGTTGGAGTAGAAGCGGGCATTGTCGAGCGCGACGGCGGCGTACTCGCCATAAGTGCGCACCACGCGCTCATCGTCATGACTGAAGGGCACATCGATCCGGCGCTTGAGGAGATACACCACTCCCTGCAAATCCTTATGCGTCTCGATCGGCACAACCAGCATCTGCCTGGCAATCTCCGAGACGCCGGCAATCTCAGCGTGCTCGGTGGTGTTCATCGGCTTGGTCAGCAGCGGCAGCGAATCCGGCAGTTGCAGCGTGATCTTGGCATTCAGCGGGGTAAAGATCTGCCGGTCAACCAGCCCCTGCTCATCGAAGAGGGTCACGATCGCGGCGTCGGCATCCGTGAGCACGCGGGCGGTTGAGGCAATTTTCTTCGCCAGGCTGCCGAGCGCGTTGTCTTTGATCAGCTCCAGCACCTGCTGATTGAGCTCAGCGAGGCGTTTCTGGTAGGTGCAATCGATTTCGGGGGTATTTTCAGACATCACAAGATGATTTTACCCGAGCGTTTAAAGCGCGTCAATTAATTCGAGCGCTCGGATGTAGCCCATCTGGGCGCAGGCAACCGGATTTATCCCGGTTTGATTTACCTGGATGGCGCATATATAATACTCAAGGAGAAAAAATCATGGACACTCCTCGAAAAATGAACGAAGAAATGAAAAGCGCCGGCCGGCTTCCGCCCGGTCAAACGGTAACCGAGAAGTTCCCGGTGCTGCATTATGGGCCTGTACCAAAATTTGATCCCGCCACATGGAGCTTTCACGTCTGGGGTGAAGTCAGTCAGATGCTTACCCTGACCTGGGATGAGTTTTCGGCATTGCCGCGCACAAAAATCACCATGGACTTGCACTGCGTGACGCGCTGGAGCAAGATGGATACGCTCTGGGAAGGTGTTTCGCTAAAGACGTTGATCAGCGAAGGTTTGGTTGAGTTAAAACCCGAAGCCAATTATGTCATCCAGCACGCTGAATTCGGCTATACGACCAACCTGCCGCTCAGCACCGCGCTGCAGGATAACTTTCTGCTGGCGACGCATTACAACGGCGCGCCGCTGACGCCTGACCACGGCTATCCCCTGCGCGGCGTGATTGGCGCGATCCCCGGCAAGAGCGGTGACGCCGAACCCTATTTATGGAAAGGCGCCAAGTGGCTGCGCGGTCTGGAGTTCAAGCGGGCTGACCAGCCCGGTTTCTGGGAGCTGGCAGGTTATCACAACAACGCCGACGTCTGGCGCGAACAGCGCTTCGAATAGATTGTGTTCCGCTCTAATCTTCAGACCTAGGGGCGGATTCATCCGCCCGTTGCTTTTCCGGCAAATGGCACACGCCTCCACCTGCGCTGTGTGATTTTAGAGAGGGACAAACCGCAGCCAAAATATTTCCGGTCTGATCACGCCTAACTTTTTCACGCGTCAAAGGATAGTATAGTTAGAGGATCCTTTGATGCATTCAAACCCACCCGCAACAACCAATGCAAACCGTCTTCCAAATCAACCGGGTTACGCGGACCCGGAAGAAGCGAAGGCAATCTCCCTGTTGAAGAACGGAAATATCGCAGGACTCGCCAGCCTGGTCAACCGGTATCAGGTGCAGGCTGTGCATGTAGCGCTGCTAATCGTCCGTGACCGCACATCCGCCGAGGATATCGTTCAGGATGCCTTCCTCAAGGCTTATCGCAAAATCAGAGGCTTCGACTCAACCAGGCCATTCAAACCCTGGTTCCTGCGGATGGTGATTAACGATGCCATCAAATGGTCAAATCGGAACGCGCGCAGCACTTCGCTTGACGAACTACAGGAAGCTAGGCGGGCTGTGATTGGCGCGGATTGGCTGGCGGGCTCAACCGACTTGCCAGAAACTGCGCTCGAATTCGCCGAACGCAAAGCGGAGATCTGGCAGGCGCTCGCGCTGCTCACACCTGACCAGCGTGCTGCTATCGTCCTGCGTTATTTCCTTGACGCGACAGAGAAAGAAATGATCGAAGAATTGGACAAACCACTATCGACAGTCAAGTGGTGGCTGTATTCAGCTCGCAAACAACTCAAGCTGATATTGCAAACCGCGGCTGCTCGCCAACAAGATCAGGAGATTACCCATGAATGACTCCCTATTGCGAACAACCTTGCGTGAGTTGGCGGATGACCTTGCGCCGAGTTCCAGCATTGACCTGCTGCCAGACATCACCGCTCGACTGTCAAAGCCGCAATCGTTTACAACGAGTGCGGGCCATCGAGAGGACAAAATCATGAACCCTTCAACAAAAATTCTAACGCGGCGGCTTGCCATGGCCATGGCGGCGCTGGTGCTGGTAGCCGGCATCGTTCTCGCCGCTACCCCCTTCGGACGCGCCTTCGCCGCTGATATCATTCAGTTGTTCACGCGCGCGGAGAGTAACACGATCGCCCCGCAGGATTATTCGCTCGCGCAGCCAGCCCCTGCAGGGGCGGACCCCGCCAGCATCCTGGACGCCAATGCCTCCATCGCCCAGGTCGCCAGCCAGGTTGATTTCCAGATCAGAATCCCGGCGTGGACCCCTGAGGGTCTGCCGTTCAACGCGGCATCACTGGATGAAGGCGCCAGGATCAGCAGGCTGTTCTATGGACAGGCTGAAGGCAACAGTTTGATCCTGCGTCAGGAGAAGAACGTTTCCTCTGACGCTTGTGACTTATGCGGCAAAGTCGGCGCTGATGCCGACATTCAGGTGACCAGCGTCAATGGAGCGCATGCCGAGTACGCGCAAGGCGTGTGGAACCTGACGGAAAATGGCGCGGTCTGGACGCCCGACCCGTGGCTGCAAACCTTGCGCTGGCAGGCAGACGGTATGGCCTATGAATTGATGTATATGGGCCAGCCCGACGCGATGAACCTGGATACGCTGGTCAAGGTCGCGGAGAGTATGAAGTAAGCTGGATGCAGGAGAAAAAACCGGAAGGCTTGATGCCTTCCGGTTTTTATTACGCGATATACGCTTACACCAGCTCCGGCGCGCGCCAGACAAACGCACCGTTCACGACCGTGCCCAGCACCGGCGTGTGCAAGATCTCCATCGGGTCAATAGTGAAGATGTCCGCGCCGAGGATGACGCAGTCCGCCAGGTAGCCCGCCTTGAGCATGCCCAGGCGGTCTTCCATGCCGGCAGCATAAGCCGGCCCGACCGTAAAGCCTTCAACAGCTTCATCCACCGTCAGGCGCTGCTCTGGATACCAGCCATCCGGTCCCGGCGTGCCGTCCGCGCGGCGGCGCGTGACAGCGGCGTGGATACCCACCAGCGGATCCCAGACTTCGACCGGACAGTCGGACCCGAGCGCCAGCACCGCGCCGGCTTTGATCTGCGACTTGAGCGCGTAGGCGCCCGCCGATCGCGCGCCCCAATGCTTGTCAGAAATATGCATATCCGACGTGGCGTGAATCGGCTGCATGGATGCCACAACGCCCAGCTCGCCCAGGCGGCTGAGATCTTCCGGCGACAGCAGTTGCACATGCTCGATGCGGTTGCGCAGCTTGCCGGTCACGCCCTTATCGCGTGCTTCTTCATAAATATCGAGTACTTCGCGCGTAGCCCGGTCGCCAATGGCATGGATGGCGGCGCCCAGACCACCGGCATTGGCTTTGAAAACCGCTTCGCTTAGCTCGGCGATTGGAACGGCGGGAATACCCGTGACTTCCGGCGCGCTGACATAGCCTTCCAGCATCCAGGCGGTGCGCGGACCCATGGCGCCGTCAGCGAACATTTTCACCTGGCCGATCCGCAGCATGTCATCGCCGAAGCCCGTGCGCAGCCCGACCGCCAGCGCGTGGTCGAGCTCTGCCAGCGGAATGGAGTTGATAACCCGCAGCGTCAGTTCGCCGTTCTGATGCAAAATCTGCTCGGCGTTGAATACCAGCGGGCGGTCCATATCGTGGACGCAGGTCAGGCCAACCTTATGCGCCATGGCAATCGCCTTGCGGCAGGCTGCCACGGTCTCGCTGACCGTCGCCTCGGGGATGAGGTCATAAACCGGTCCAACCGCCTCTTCCAGCAATGTGCCGGACGGGTTGCCGTTGGCATCATGCACGATCTCACCGCCGGGCGGGTTGGGCGTATTGGCATCGATTTTTGCCATGCGCAGCGCCAGGCTGTTCGCCCACGAGGCATGCCCGCTCTTGGCTTCCAGCAGGACCGGATGATTCGGCGCGACCGCGTCAAGTTCGGCGGCAGTCGGAAACTCGCCATCCCAGACGTTATGGTTCCAGCCAAACCCGGTGATCCAGGTGCCGGCTGGCTTGGTCGCCGCGACGCGCGCCACTTCATCAATGACAGCCTGTTTGGTTGGCAGCTCGGCGTTGATCTTATTCAGTCCAAGCGAGATAAACTGCAAGTGCAGGTGCGCGTCTGTCAGCCCGGGCACAACCGTCGCGCCTTTCAGATCCAGCCCTTCGGTTATGCGATTGTCGCGTGCAACCTTTCTGGCGTCCTCATCCGCACCCGCGAAAAGGATGATGCCATCCCGGATCACCAGCGCGCTGACGACCGGATTCGCTTTATCCATGGTGTGGATGTTGCCATTGACGAGCAAGAGATCACCTTTCACTGCCATATGTTTGTCCCTTTCTGATCAGACAGATTAAGTCGTTTCTATGCCGCTGGTGTGAGTAACCCCCAGATAGCTTTCCTGCACGCGCGGATCATCGAGCAAGTCCTTGCCGGCGCCTTCCAGTTTGATCTCGCCCGTTTCGAGGACAAAGGCATGATGGCTGATCTCAAGCGCCACTGCCGCGTTCTGCTCAACCAGCAAAATGGTGAGACCGCGCTCCTCGTTCAGGCGCACGATGGTATCGATCACCAGGTCAATCACCATCGGCGCGAGGCCAAGCGAAGGCTCATCCAATAATAACATGCGCGGCGAAGACATCAAAGCGCGGGCAATCGCCAGCATCTGCTGCTCGCCGCCCGAGAGCGTGCCGCCGGGCTGGCTGATGCGTTCTTTCAGAATCGGGAAGAGCGTGAAGACATCCTCGAGGTTCTTTTGTATCTCGCTCTTGTCTTCGCGGGAGTACGCGCCGAGCATCAGATTCTCGTGGACGCTCAGCGGACCAAAAATGCGGCGCGCTTCCGGCACCAGCGTGACACCTGCTTTCACCACCTGATAGGAATGCTTCGGCAGACTCTTGCCATCGAAGGTGATCTGTCCTGACGTGAGCGCTTTGACGCTGTTGATGGTCTTGAGCAGCGTCGACTTGCCGGCGCCATTGGCGCCGATCACCGACGCGATCTGCCCCTTCTCGACACCCATGCTGATGTTGCGCAGCGCGTGGATGCCGCCATAATACACATTGAGGTCTTTGATCTCAAGCAGAGGCTGCATTGGAGTCATGTCTCACCCTCTTTGATCCCAGGTAAGCACTGATCACTTTGGGATCCTGTTGAATTTCTGTCGGTTTACCAATTGCCAGCATTTCACCAAGGTTAAGCACCACGATGCGATGATCGCGGCACAGCTCCATCACAACGTTCATGTGATGCTCGATCAGGAAGATGCTATAGCCCATGGTCTCATGAATGTTGCGGATCATGCCAATCAACTCGGCGCATTCGTCCTCGTTCATGCCGGCCGCCGGTTCATCCAGCAGCAGCAGTTCGGGGCTGGTCGCCATGGCACGCGCGATCTCAAGCCGGCGCTGCAACCCATAAGGCAGGATGCCGGCCGTCTTTTTGGATTCGCTGAGCAGACCTACTTTATTGAGCAGAAATTCTGCTCTCTCCTTCAATTCTTTCTCTGCCCTCCGCGCCCGATTAGTCCTGAAAAAGGCTTCGGCAACGGAATATTTCGGCTTGCTATGCAACCCGAGAGCGACGTTTTCGAAAGCCGTCATCTTGGGGAAGAGGCGGATGTTCTGGAAGGTGCGGCTGATGCCCATATGGCTTAATTCATCAACACGCTTGCCGCGGATGTCCTGTCCCTTAAAGAGAACCTGACCCTCGGTTGGCTGTATGGAACCTGTAATCAGGTTGAAAATCGTTGTCTTGCCGGCGCCATTCGGGCCGATCAGACCGAGCAATTCCTGCGGATAGACCTCGAGACTGACATCATGCACGGCGCGAACGCCTCCGAACATCATGTTGACGTGGTTCAGGGTCAGGATAGGATCAGCGCTCATCGTCTAACCCTTCTTCCCGCTGATCCCGCTTGTCGCGCTTGAATAGCCTGTTCAGCCAGCGGACGACGAACCCGAAATGCATTTCCTTGTAGCCGAACAAGCCTTGCGGTTTGAAGATCATGACCAGCACAAACAGCAAACCGTAGATAATGAGTCGATAGTCTGTCAGGAATCGCAGCACCTCAGGCACCGCCACCAGGACAAATGAGGTCAGGATTGGACCGATCAGCGACTGCATGCCGCCGAACACAACCGCCGCCAGTATGTCTGACGAAAGACCACCGCCGAACATGGAGGGCACCAGGTACGCCATGTAAAAACCGAACAATCCGCCGGCGACGCCGCAGTAAAAGGCGCTGATGAACAGAGAGGTCAGTTTTGTCTTGAAGACGTTGACGCCCATCATTTGCGCCGCCAGTTCATCCTGCGCGATGGCGATGCAGTTCTTGCCATATTGCGATGTGACAAAATTTTGCGCCAGAAAGATAAAGACGATGACAAACCCCAGCACAATTGGCAGCGTGGTGAGCTGCGGAATGCCGGTGAAACCAAAGGCGCCGCCGAGGAAGTAGGCGTTGTTCAGAAGCAGGCGAATGGCTTCAGCGAAACCGAACGTCGCGATGGCAAAGTAGTCACCGGTTAACTGGCTGCGGAAGGTCGGGATGCCGATGACCAGGCTGCATAAGCCGGCAAAGAGGCCTCCCAAAATCAAAGCCGGGATGAATGGAATATGCAGGTGCAGGTAACAGACAGCCGCGGCATACCCGCCCAGCGCCATGAAGCCGGCGTGTCCGATAGAGAACAGACCGGTATAGCCGGTGAGGATGGACAGGCCCAGCGCCGCGATGATGTTGATGCCGCCCAGGATGATGATGGTGTTGATGTATCCCATGGCAGCCTGCTAAAGTTTTTCCTGCGTCTTGCGTCCCATCAGTCCATTCGGGAAGAACAGGAGGATGATGATCAGCAGCAAGAAGGAGAACAGATCGCGGTAGCGGGAGGAGATGTAGCCCGACACCATCGTCTCCAGCACGCCCAGGATCAGGCTGCCGAGCACCGCGCCGGGCAGGCTGCCCAGTCCGCCGATGATGCTGGCGATCATGGCTTTGATAGTCACCATGCCCAGATAGGGGAAGACAGCGTACTTGATGCCATAGAAGATGCCGCTGACGCCGGAGAGGATGCCGCTGATACCAAAGATGATCAGCGCCACCCGGTCATTGTTGATGCCCATGATGCCCGAGGTCACCAGATCGAGCGCGCTGGCGCGGATGCCCAGCCCCGCTTTCGTCTTCTGCAGGAAGAACCACAGCAATCCGAGTACGATGAAGGAAAAGGCTGCGGCAAAGAGGTCCATCTTGCCAATCGAGACGCCGCCGACGGTGATGGTGCCGGCAGTGATCTCGGGGAACTTGCGAAAGTACCCGCCGAATGCCAGGTTGATGCTGTTGATGATGGCCAGATTGGCACCCATGGCCGAGATCATCATGTACAAGCGCGGCGCGCCTCGTACACGCAGCGGTTTATAGGCAGCTTTCTCAACGAGGACTGAGACCGCCATGGTCAGGAGGATGGCAATCGGCAGAGCCAGATAGATGGGCAGTGAAAAGGTGGCGATGGCGTAGAAACCGGCGAACGCGCCAATCACCATAAAGGCGTCAAACGCCCAGTTAGTAAAGTTGAAGACACTGAAAACCAGCGCGTAGCCGACAGCCAGCAAGGCATACACCGCTCCAATGGAGATGCCGCTGACCAACTGCTGGAGAAAGAGGGTCAAAGTCGACCTCCTGCCGGCTTATGCTCGCAACACACTATCATCAGCAATTCCCACGCGAACCTCATCCTATATCCCTGCTAAAAACATGGTCAGGCTTGACACCTGACCATGTGCTTCTTCATTAATATCCGGTTCTACTGCCCTGGCGAGTAGGTTTTGACCAAATTCCACTTGGAATCCTTGATCTGCATGACCAGGATGGGCTTATTGTGCGGATTATGCGTCTCGGGCTCAATGGTCACCTTGCTGGTAAAGAGCTGGACATCCTTCATGTTTTCGATCGCGTCGCGGATACCCTGCGAGGTGACTGCCTTGTTTGCCTTCAGCGATTCCCGGATGCCGTGCTCGATCATGTACATCGCGTCCAGGGTGTAATACACAAAGACGTTGGCCTTTTGTTTGTGTTTAGCTTCAAAGGCGGCGTTGTATTCCTGGAATTCCGGCTGGTCGCTGGAAACGCCGCTGGAGAGATAGGCGCCTTCCAGTTGCGGACCAGCGATGCTCAGCAGCTCATCAACCATCCAGCCATCCACGCCGAGATATTGCAGATGGATGCCCAAATCGGCTGCCTGCTGGGCGATCAAGGCGATGTCACGATAGGTAGCCGTCGGAACGACCAGCGAATCGGCGCCGGACTGCCCGACCTTGGAGAGCTGCGCGCGGAATTCGGTGTCGTATGCCTGATAGCCCTCTTTGGCAACGATCTCACCGCCCAGCTCGACAAAGTGATCCGAGAAGTATTGCTGAATGCCAACGTTGTAAGCGCCGGTCACATCGGTGATGAAGGCCGCCTTGCGCAAACCCAACTCCTTGTAGGCAAAATCGGCCAGGGCGTAACCCTGATAGGGGTCGATAAAGCAGGTGCGGAACATATACGGATGCACCTTGCCGGCATCATCCACAGTCACCTTGATATTGGAGGCGGACGTGGCAATTACGGGCACTTTGCTGGCGTCGGCGATTTCGGCAATCGGGATCGCGGCGCCTGACCATTCAGGCCCGATGACCGCGACGACTTTATCCTGGTCGATCAGGCGTTTGGCAGCGGCAACCGCGTCTGGAATCTGTGAGCGGGAGTCATAGGCGATCAATTCAATCTTATGCCCTTCGATGCCGCCGGCTTTGTTTATTTCTTCCACCCGGTCTTCGAGCGCCATCTTGGCATACTGCCCGACATAGGAATCGGGGCCGGTCAGTTGGACGACGAAACCGATTTTCACAGTGTCAGTCGATGAACAGCCTGGCAGCAGACCTGCAAGCAGAACAAGCATCAGCAAAAGCGATAACCACCTCAATCTCATTACTTTCACCTCAATAAGATATAGTAGATAAACACGCTCCGTGAGTGAACGATACGTTCCACCGGCGGCACGAACCGAATGCGGGCGTCATTTTAACATTACAGTTTCAGGCTTTTAAAACGGTATGAATTATAAAAGGATATTGGTCAGATAACCGACTCGATTCCAGATCCAGGCTGATATCCAGTAAGAATCTGTGATGATTGTCAGAACTTCTCAAGGTTTTCGATTTATATATAGAATTATTGTTCTATTTTAAACCGATCAACCGCGGGCGGGTGAAGGTTTGTGCTGCCTTCCAGACCAGAAATACACCGATCAGCATCATCACCAGGCCGATCAGGAAGCTCACCCCTGCTGTCAGGTAAAGCACCCCGGTCAATTGCCCCGAGAGTAGCGCGACAGCCAGCATCACCAGCACACCGCTGTTCTGATAAGCCTCCATGAAACTCTTGCTGCGGGCAGAGATGAAAACTGTGGCAGCGATAGCTACCAGCGAGAATGCCGGCGCCACCCAGAAGATCAGCACCAGCCAGGCGGTCGACGGGAACCACAACCTGCCGTAATCCTGCCAGCCCAGCGCGTTGAGGACCACGGTATAAACCGCAAACATGCCCCAGGTGAGCGCGATGGCAGCCAGAAACCCAGCCAGCAGCTTGCCCGTGAACAGCTCCTGATCGGTGGTCGGCGTATACAACAGCGCTTCGAGCGTCTTGCGTTCGCGCTCACCGGCGAAGGACTCAGCCGCGATGATGGTCGAGAACATAATCGGAAAGATCATGAACATGGGCGCCATGAAGTAGCTGAAGAACAGCAGCAGAATCTGCTGCACGGCCGTAGCCCCCTGAAGCGGCCGCGACATGACAGGCGGCAGATTCTTGACAAAGAGCGCGATATCAGGGTCGTCCAGCATGGCAGAGCCCATGTAGCGCGCGCCAATCGTCAGTCCAATCGGCAGGACCACGATAAAAAGCAGCGGGACGATCAAGCTGGGTATCAGGGCTGATTTATTCTTTGAGACTTCCAGCAGGTCCTTGCGGACAATGGCTTTCAGTTTACTGAGTTTCATGGCGACCCTCTTTGACTTGCTGCTGCAATGTAAAATAGACCTCTTCCAGGCTGGGCTGGTGCGGGACGCAGGCCAGCAGGCGCGCGTTTTGGCTGACAAACCAGCTCAGAATGTCTGGAATGTGACGTGAATCCGCCAGACGCAGCTCCAGATGGGTGTCATCGCTCCATTTCGCCTCAATTTGTCCGTCAAATGCCGGCAGAAAATCCTGCCGCCAGAGGTTTTCGAAGACAAATTCGACCCGCAAGCCGCCACCCAGCGTTTGGCGCAACTCATCCAGGGTGCCAAACGCCAACAATTGCCCGGCATGGATGATAACCAGCCGGTCGCAGAGCCGCTCAGCTTCATACAGGTTATGCGTGCACAGCAGCACCGTACGGTTCTTCCTGGCGCTGATTTCCTCAATCATCGCGTGTACCTGCTGCGACGCCTCCGGATCCAGCCCGGCAGTCGGCTCATCGAGGAAAAGCAGCTTCGGGTCGGCGATCAGCGTCCGCGCCAGCGCCAGGCGCTGCTTCATGCCCTTGCTATAATTTGAGACCGGTTCGTTCGCCCGATCCGCCAGCTCAAATTCATTCAACAGGGCATCCGCTCTGGTTTTCAGATCCACTGGCGGCAGATCAGCCAGCGCGCCGAAAAATTCCAGGTTCTGCCTGGCAGTCAGCCGTTCATACAGCGCGGGCGTTTCAGTCAGCACACCGCTGATCTGGCGGATCTCGGCACCATTGGACGCCGGGTCATAGCCATGGACGCTGATCGAACCCGGTTGAGGCGCGTACAAACCGTTCATCAAACGGATGGTTGTGGTCTTTCCCGCGCCATTTGGGCCGAGCAAGCCAATGATTTCGCCTTCTCCGGCCGAAAGTGACAGTCCATCGACTGCCTTTTTCTGACCAAAGGCATACGTAAGCTCCCGTACAGACAATATTTCGTTCATTATCCCCTTATTTGTTTCACGTGAAACATCTCAGCCAGCATTATTCCTCCGGTATTGTTTCACGTGAAACATCTCCCTCCTGAGATTCAAGCTCTTTCTTCGCCAGGGTGATCGCCCGGCGTGCTTTTTCATTCGAAATGCCCAGTTCAGCAGTCTGCAGCAGGTATTGCCTGGCGAGCTGTGGGAGAATCTCGTCCTGCAGATCCTTCTCCTGCCGCGCACTTTGGGGCAGCACAAAGGTGCCGCGCCCATGCTGCACCGAAATCAAGCGTTTCTCAGCCAGAATCCGGTAAACTCGGGCGACCGTATTGAAGTTAATCGCCAGTTCATCTGCCAGGTGCCGGACGGTAGGCAATTGGTCGCCAGCCTTCAGGCGCTTCTTGAGTATCAAAGCACTGATCTGCGCCACCAGTTGTTCGGTGATGCTTAGCCTCAGTCCAAAGTCCAGCTCGACTTTTAAGCGCTTCATATCGACTCTTTTTGTATCATTGTATGATTGTATCATTGTATGATTTCAATTGTCAATGAGATTCTGACTCATATCCCTGACCGGGCAGGGGTAAATCTACCCGCGATTCTTCACTTGAGTCAAAATGCCGATTTTCTGCTTCCTGACGCGTCTCATTTGTTGCAATTTTGTCCGCGGCTGATATAATCATCGAACAAACATTCGATTCTGAGGTGATGGCATGACAGACACGCATGACAAGTTGCAGAACGTCCGCTGGTCCCTGGATGAACTCTACCCCGCCCTGGACAGCCCCGAGCTGGAGAAAGACCTTGACTCGCTGCTGACCAACGCGAACGCCTTCCAATCCAATCGCGCTGAGCTGACCGAATCGATCAGCGCGGAAAAATTTCACGCGGTGATCCAGCAGCTCGAAGCCATCTATCGTATCGCGCACCGGCTCGGCAGTTATGCCGGCCTTTCCAGCGCGGCGGACACCCAGAATCAAAAGGCGCTCAGCCTGGTCGCGCGCACCGAGCACGCTTTTGCCCAGGTTGGCAATCAGACCCTGTTTTTCAGCCTGTGGTGGAAGGACGTCTCACAGGAGACGGCCGACCGCTTGCTTGAAACCAGCGGTGACTACCGCTACTGGCTGGAGATGATCCGCCTGTTCAAGCCGCATACGCTGACCGAGCCGGAAGAAAAAATCGCAAATATCAAGCAGACCACCGGCGCCTCAGCGCTGGACATGCTCTACGACACCATTACCAACCGCTTCACCTTTGACCTGACGGTCGATGGCGAGACCAAGTCGCTCAGCCGCAGCCAGTTGATGGTGTACGTCCACCATCAGGATCCCGCCATCCGCCAGGCAGCCTATCAGGAGCTGTACCGCGTCTATGGCGACCAGGGTCCGGTGCTGGGGTTGATCTATCAGACCCTGGTGCGCGACTGGCATAACGACAAGATCGACTTGCGCGGCTACAGCAAGCCCATCTCGGCCCGCAATCTCAACAATGATATTCCCGATGACGTCGTGGACACGCTGCTCGAGGTTTGCCAGCGCAATGCCGGCATCTTCCAGCGCTACTTCAAGCTCAAGGCGCGCCTGCTCGGCATCGACCAACTGCGCCGCTATGACCTGTACGCGCCGGTCGTACATTCCGACCGCAGCTTCGATTATCCGCAGGCGGTCAAGCTTGTGCTGGACGCCTATCAGAATTTTTCGCCAGAACTGCACGATCTGGCGCAGCGCGTAATCTCGCAGGAACACGTCGACAGCGAGCTGCGTCATGGCAAACGCGGCGGCGCGTTCTGCGCTACGGTGCTGCCGGAGCTCAGCCCATGGGTGCTGCTCAACTTCACCGGCAACGCGCGCGATATCGCCACCCTGGCGCATGAGCTGGGTCACGCGGTGCACGCCATGCTGGCGGACGAGCACACGCTCTTCACCCAGCACGCCTGTCTGCCGCTGGCTGAGACCGCGTCGACGTTCGGCGAGATGCTGCTGGTCGACCATCTGCTGGCTGAACTGGATGATCCGCATTTGCGCAAGGACCTGCTTTTCCGCCAGGTCGATGACGCTTACGCCACCATCGGACGGCAGGCATTCTTCGCCTTATTCGAGGTCGAAGCGCATGACATGATCCAGAAGAATGCCACGGTCGACGAGCTGGCTGACGCCTATCTCGCTAACCTGAAGCTGCAATTCGGCGACGCCATGAGCATCGGCGAGGAATTCAAGTGGGAATGGGTTTCGATCCCGCACATTTACGGCATGCCGTTCTATGTCTACGCCTATGCCTTCGGTCAGTTGCTGGTCTTCGCGCTTTACCAGCACTACAAAGAGGAAGGCGAGGCGTTCAAGGCTGGCTACCGCAAGATTCTGGCGGCGGGCGGCTCACTGCCTCCGGCACAAATCTTAAGAGAAGCGGGTGTTGATATCACCAGCGCAAGTTTCTGGCAGGGCGGCTTCGATGTCATCAGCCGCATGATCGACCAACTGGAGCAACTCTGATACGCATTTGTGCCGGGCATAAATGTCCAGCACAAATGATTTGAACAGCTAACGGGATTTCACGAAATGATCAGCAGCGCGGGCAGCAACGGAACGTTCGTCGCCGCGCTGCATACCCATTCCAATTTCTCGCTGCTGGCAGGCGTGCCCTCGCCGACTGCGCTGGCGGAGGCTGCCGCGCGCGCTGGCTATAGCGCGCTGGCATTGACCGATCATGCATCTTTCGCCGGCGCGGTTGAATTTGCGGACGCCTGCGCGGCTGCCGGCATCAAGCCTCTTTACGGCATGGAGATCGAATTGGCAGCCGCCGGTGAGGCAGCCTATCCGCTGGTGCTGCTGGCTGAAACGCGCGAAGGCTGGTCGAACTTATGCCGGCTGAGCAGCAAGGTCAAGCTCAGCGAGGCGGAAGGGGGCGCGGCGTTTTGCAGCCCCGCGGACCTGACACAGTATGCCGGCGGGTTACTTTGTCTGACCGGCGGCACACGCGGCGAACTCTATCGCCTGATCAGCAGCAACCAGCAGGATGAGGCTCTCCGCCAGCTCGAGACGCTGAAGGCAATTTTCCCCAATCGGCTTTACGTTCAGCTCGAGATCCATACCCCGCGTGACAAATACGCAGCTCTGGTGCTGCAAGACATTGCGCATAGTTTAATTATTCCGACAGTTGCCAGCCACGATGTTTATTACCTGCAGCCGCAGCAAGCCGACCTGCAGCGCACGCTGGCTGCCATCCGTTTGAACACCACCCTGCAGCAGTTGCCCGGCAAAGCCCTGGCTCCGGCTGGCGCTTGGCTGCTCTCTCCCGAAGAGCTGCGTCCGCAATTCGCAGATTTCCTCGGCGCTCTCGAACGCACGGGCGAGATTGCCGACCGCTGTCAGTTTGAACTCGAACTGGGCGTCATGCACTTCCCGCGTCTGAACCTGCCCGCCGGCATGAGCGAAATGGATTTGCTCCGGCATAAAGCGGAGGCCGGCGCCGCGCGCAAATACAAGTCAGTCACCCCCGAAATCCGCGAGCGCCTGAATTACGAGCTGGGCGTCATCAGCCGCATGGAGTATGAAACCATCTTTCTGATCGTTGAAGAGCTGCTGACCTTCGCGCGCGTCAAGGACATCCTGACCGCGTCACGCGGCTCTGCCGCCTCCTCGCTGGTCGCCTATTGTCTCGATATCACCACACCCGACCCTTTGGCGAATAATCTCTATTTTGAACGTTTCTTAAATGAAGCACGCGCCAAACCGCCCGACATCGACACCGACATTTGTTCGCGCCGGCGCGAAGAAGTGATCGCGCACATGTTCGCGCATTACGGCGCGGAACATGCTGCCATGGTCGGCACCATCAACCGCTTCAGACCGCGCTCCGCCTTCAGTGACGCGGCCAAGGCGCATGGCATGCAGCCCGCCGAGATCAAAGCGTTGACGCGCAAGCTGCCCTATGGCTTCCGGCAATGGCTGGAGGACCGTGCCGGCGAGGACGAGGAGGACGAGCATAAGCCGCCGCCTTCCGCCTTTCGCGGCATCGCCAGTCAGTTCAGCGACTTGCGCCAGCGCAAGATCATCGAGCAGGCGGAGATGCTTCTTGGCTTGCCACGCCACCTCTCGCAGCATGCCGGCGGAATGGTAGTGACTCCCTGCCCAATCACCGATCTCGTACCGATCATGCCGACCGGCACCAAGGGCGTGAACATCACCGCCATGAACCTGGACGCGGTTGAGCGCCTTGGACTGGTGAAGATTGACCTGCTCGGCATCCGCGGTCTGACGGTGCTCAGCGATGTCGCCGGCGCGATCCAGTCCTGGCGCAAGCTGGAATACCCGAGCATGCTCTCGGTGCTGGAGTGCATCCCGCTTGAGGATGCCGCAACCGCCGAGACGGTCAGTCAGGGCAAGACCATCGGCTGCTTTCAGATCGAGAGCCCCGGCATGCGCGCCACCTTGCGGGCGATCAAAGCCGGCAGCGTCGAGGATCTGACGCGGGCGCTCTCGCTCTACCGTCCGGGACCGCTCAAGGGCGGCTTCCGTGATGTTTTCATCCGCCGGCAGACCGGCGTCGAATCAACCACCTACTTGCACCCAACCCTCGAGCCAATCCTGCGCGAGAGCAACGGCATTGTGCTGTATCAGGAACAGGTGCTGCGCATCGCCAACGCCATCGGCGGCCTGAGCCTGACCGAGTCCGAGCTGCTGCGGCGCGCCATGACGCACTTCGACCCCGGCAAGCAGATGCAGACTCTGCGCGAGAAGTTCCTGGCAGGCGCGCGTGAGCTGCATGCTGTGCCGCTGGAAACGGCTGAGAAACTCTGGGAGCTGATGGCCGCTTTTGCCGGCTACGGCTTCCCGAAGGCGCATGCCGCCTCTTACGCGCTGGCTGCCTGGCGTTCTGCCTGGTGCAAGACTCACTTCCCGGCTGAATTTCTGGCAGCGGTGATGGCCAATTGGGGCGGTTATTATGGTCAGCGGGTGTATCTGGCGGAGGCGCGCCGGCTGGGGCTGAAGGTGCATCCGCCGCATATCAACCACTCACGGCACGAATTTTCCGTCAGCTATCCCAGGGATGGCGCTGAACTGTACATGGGGCTGAATCAGGTCAGCGGCTTGACCCAGCGCACCATCAGCCAGATCGTGCGGCAGCGCCCCTTCCACAGTTATGATCATTTCCTGCTGCAGGTGCAGCCGCGTCCGGCAGAGCTGGTCAGCCTGGTGAGCTGCGGCGGGTTTGCCGGCATGGGCAGCATTCCCGAGCTGCTGAATCGCGCGGGTGACACCCAGCCGGCAGCGGGACAGCTCTCACTCTTCGACCATGAGCCAGCTGAAGCAGCCCGGGAGGAATGGGATTTGCGTCAACGCCTGGAAGCACAGCAGCGCGTCCTCGGCATCAGCGTGGAAGCGCACCCGATCGAGATTTACAGCGAGCGTCTGGCCGGCATGGATATCACCACCAGTTCGGAGGCGATCACACAGCTCGAAAAGCGGCTGCGCGTGGCGGGCATGTGTCAGAGTCTGCGGCGCCGGCCGGCAGCCAATGGCCGCATGATGGCCTTCATGGTGCTCGAGGATCTGGAAGGCGTGATCAATGTGACACTCTACCCGCCGGCTTATGAGCGCTATCGCGATCTGCTCGAGAACGGCAGGCTGTATGTCATGGAAGGCGTGATGGCGAGTTATGAAAACCGCGACGAGCCGGTACTGAATGCCGAACGCGTCATGCTGCTCGAACAGGCATGAAAAATTTTCCGGTTATAAAACTGAACCGCCAACATTCCGCCTCTGGCTCTCGCTAAAGCGGTCTGTGCCGGCATGGATTCATTGCCTTATTCTCAGAACTGGTAGAGACCCAGCTTCTTATAGACCTTGCGCAGCGTCCTGTCAGCCAGCGCCTGGGCGCGCTCCGCGTTCGTTTTGAGCGTCCGCGCCATGTATTCCTTGTCGTTGGTCAGCTCGGTATAGTGCGCCTGGATGGGCTTGAGCGTCTGGATAGTGACCTCAGCCGCCTCCTCCTTCAGCTTGCCATACCCCTGACCCGCCATGCGGGAGACGATGGAATCCATGCTTTCTCTAGATAAAGTCGAGAGGATCGACAGCAGGTTGGAGACGCCCGGTTTGTTCTCAGGGTCGAAGCGAATCTCCGACTCCGAGTCGGTCACCGCGCGACGGAACTTGCGCGCCACATCCTCCGGTTTGTCGGTCAGGGCAATGAAGCTATCCTCCGGATCCGACTTCGACATTTTTCGCGTGGGGTCCATCAGGCTCATGACCTTAGCGGTCTCCTTGGGGATGTAGGGCTCCGGCACACGGAAGACGCCCGGGTGAATGGCGTTGAAGCGCTCGGCGATGTCGCGCGTGATTTCCAGGTGCTGCTTCTGGTCGGCGCCCACGGGAACCAGGTCAGCCTGGTAGAGCAGGATATCCGCCGCCATCAGCACCGGGTAGGTGTACAGGCCGGCATTGATGTTTTCCTTGTGCTGTTTGGCCTTGTCCTTGAACTGCGTCATGCGCGACAGCTCGCCAATATAGGTAAAGCAGTTCAGAATCCACGCCAGCTCAGCGTGCTGGGGCACGTGACTCTGGCAGTAGATGATGCTGCGCTCGGGGTTCAGACCGCTGGCGATGTACAAGGCAGCCAGCTCGAGCGTCTTGCGGCGCAGGGCTGCCGGCTCCTGGCGCACGGTCAGCGCGTGCAGGTCAACGATGGAGAACAGGCAGTCATAATCCTTTTCCAGCAACAGGAAATTACTCATCGCGCCGATGTAGTTGCCAATATGGATGTGCCCCGAAGGCTGAATGCCGGAAAACAGGATTGGTTTTCTGCTTGTTTCGCTCATGGTCGACCTCTCATCAATATTTATGCTTGACATTATATGCCTATTCCACCCATGCCGCTAAAGGCATCTCCTTCTGACCACGCCGACAACTCAGTTCAACCAATTTACGCAATTTGCCAACGCATGCATTAATTTGCCCGGCTGGCGCATTAACCCCATGTAAGCAGAAATTCCTGCAATGAGAATAAAGGAGAATGAAATGACAGCAACAATCAGCAAGATAGTAATCGGCATTGGACTGGTATTCAGTATGATCTTCGCCCTCGTTATTGGAGGTCTGTGGTTCTTCAGCAAGCCGGTGGGGTACGTTTCGATCGATGTCAACCCGGGCATTGAAATGACCTATAACCGCTTCAACAAGGTAGTCGAGATCAAGGGCACCAATGATGACGGCGTGACCCTGCTGAAAAATACCAAACTCTCAGGGCTGGAAGTGGACGACGCAGTCCAGCAAATCATCGGCCTGCTGCTCGAGAATGGCTATCTGATCGACCCCGAATCCAAGATGCTGCTCAGCGCTGACGACAGCGATGACTCGCGCGAACTACTGACCAGAATCAACTACCAGATCACCTACTGGCTCAAGGAGTATTACGAGAACACGGACGTCTATTCGCAGATCATGGATTTTGACGATGATGACAGGAAAGAAGCCAGAGAGCTTCACCTCTCGCTCGGCAAGTATAAGCTGATCAAATCACTTTTTGACGATCTGGACGATGATGACAAACTCCAGTTGAGCAAGATGAGCCTGGCTGAGATCATCGCCTTCGCCGAAGCGAACAACATCCCGCTGGAAACCCTGATTTTGAACTGGGACGATGACTGGGACGACCGGGATGACGACGATGATCGCAATGATGATGACGATGATGATATGGACGATGACGACGACGATCGTTATGATGATGACGATGATGACATGGACGACGACAACGACGATCGTTATGATGATGACGATGATGACATGGACGACGACAACGACGATCGTTATGATGATGACGATGATGATATGGATGATGACAACGACGACCTGTACGACGACGATGACGATGATGACGACGATTACAATGAAGTCAACGACGATGATGACGACGATGATGACGATGATGATGATGATGATGATGACGGGGATGATGACTAGGATGCCGGCACCTTTGGCAGAGTGTTTCCCGTCGCTGGCTTATCAGGGATAATGAATGGAGAGGTTGACCACCGGGTGAACCTCTCCAACACTCACGAAAACAGACATGTCACTCTTTGGCAGAACCAATTCCGACCCACAACCTTACAAGCCGTTCAGACTGGACGAAAGGCTGATTTCGAGGATTGGGAAGGATGACAAGCACGCGTTCCAGCAGTTTTACGAGCTGGTAAACCCGGCATTGTTCGCCTTCATACTCTCGCTGGTCAAAAACCAGCATGACGCTGAAGAACTTTTACAAGAGACTTATCTCAAAATCCGGTCGGCGGCGCACTTGTATCAGCCGCAGGGCAAACCGATGGCGTGGGTGTTCACAATCGCGCGTAACCTTTCGATGATGCGCCTGAGACAGCAGAGCAGGATGTCTGATTATTCGCTGGATGAACTGGAAGACAGCCCGCACCTGGCAACCAAGCCGAATTCCGACACGGCCCGCGCCCTGGAAGTCGCGCTGACGCATCTGGATGAATCGGAGCGTTCCATCGTATTGCTGCACGCGGTCGCGGGCTACAAGCATCGTGAGATTGCTGAGAACCTGGATGTCCCGCTGCCAACCGTACTATCAAAATATCAGCGCAGCCTTAAAAAACTGCGGACTGTTTTAGAGCGAGTGTGAGGTCTTATGGTCGATGACAAGCAAATTCTAACTGCCTTGCGAGAGGATGTGAAACAGATCACGCCCAACGTACTGGACGCGGCAATGAACACGCCGGTGCAGAAAATGCGCGCGCACGATGCCATCACCACGCAGCCACTGCTCGTCTCAAAACCAAAAACACGGCTGTACTTCTGGGCGTTCGCTTCCAGTATGGCAATCTTCGCCATGATGCTGATGGTCGCTTTTGCTGGCTGGTATCAGTTCCTGCGGGTCGACAGTCTGGTGGGGGTGGATGTGAACCCCAGCATCGAGATCCAGGTCAACAATATGGATCGGGTGGTAGCGGTACGGGCGCTGAACGACGACGCGATACCGGTCATCAGCGGCATCGGCTATAAGCAGGTCAAGGTGCAGAATGTGGTCAACGCGCTGATGGGCTCCCTCTACCAGCATGGCTACCTGCAGGACGCGGAAAGTGCCATTCTGATCACGGTTGAAAACCAGAATAAGACCAAGGCTGCCCGGCTTGAGAACAAGCTTGTGATCGAGGTCAAGGATCTGGTGGGCATGCCATCTTCACAGGTATACAGTCAGGTACTGCCGCGTGAGGTAATGGAAGAGGAGGCTGGATCGCTCGAGGTTTCCATGGGCATCCTGCATCTGGCGATCGAAGCCAGAAAGCTCAATCCGCAAATGAGTATGGAAGAGCTGGTGAGGTTGCCGCTCAATGAGCTGTATTTCCTGGCTCACAACAAATATGAAGGCAGCATCGAGCGTCTGCCCGGCAATTTGCATCTGACGCCGACACCGACGCCAGGTATTTATGATGGCAGCTTCCCGCAGAAGCGGACGCCCACGCCGACGCCCTGGTTTTATTTCTTCGGCGGCGATGATGATGACGACGATGACGATGAGTACGATGATGACTGATCTACTCTATTAACCTCCCTCCATTTTCGCGCTCTGTGCGCAAAAGGGGGGACTGAGGGGGGGTGGGCTTGGCTTGCTCCACAAATTTGGGAAAGGAATTTGGCTTTTTTAACCTCCCTCCTTTTTCGCGTTCTGCGCGAAAAAGGAGGAACTGAGGGGGGTGGGCTTGGCTTGCTGCACAAATTTGGAGAGGAAATATGGGGTTGCACCCCTTATCACCAGAGACAAAAAAGCCGGCGCAAGCCGGCTTCAGTTTGCACAAAAACAGGATATCCCGTCACTCAGGATGCGTTATGACTTTTTCTCATCCGTCGCGCCGGCAAGACTCATCGCCAGAAACAGTAACCCGGAGAGCATGATGAAAGGATATAGTATCGCGGACATGGTGTACCTCTTTCTCTGTATCAGCAATAACACTACACGCAACAAATCGTTACGCTGCATTGCCATATTAACTACGTAAAACCCATCCCAAATGTTCCCGGTTGAACTCACCCATCACGCGTAAGTCATCCCAACCGCGCCGGACTGGAAGAAGCCGGCGTTGTAGTCACCATACCAGGTGATGGTGCTGGCGCCGGTCTCGAGCAGTTGCAGGTAGTGATAGCCCTCGCTCAGCACCTGATTGAACGCCGCCTCAACCGGTGTGATCGTGTTCGAGTTCGACAGCATGTTCAGGTCGGCGCTGCTCTCCATGATCGAGTCCAGCCCGATACCAACATACAGCGACTGACCCGCCGAATGCACGCCGAACGCCATGAAGCGCAGCGAGACCGGCAGCTCCGCGATACCGCTGACCAGCTCAACGCGGTTGAGCGTCGAATTGTTGAACGGACGAAAACCAGCCGTCGTATTCGTCCAGCTATTGGCGCTCTCAATCACCTTCAGACGCCGCGGAAGCCTGCTGGCGAAATTCCACAACAGCCGCTGACGCGAGTTATCCGCGCTGACACCAGCCGCAGTCGAGCGCAGCGTGCCGAGATAGCGCCGCTCCGGCATACCGGCCTGTACCGGACAGCCGTCCTGCCAGCCGAGAGGCTGCGCGCGGGTCGTGTCATTGGTCCAGGGTGCCAGTGTCAGCATCAGCCCGCCCGGCTGATCGCTGATGAAGACATCCGCCAGTTTATTCGGCGGCAGCTCTGCCAGCGGCAGACTGACCTCGCTGAACGCCCGCATCACCCAGCCGCGTCCGGGGCTGTACAACGCCAGCCGGTTGCCATGATAGGGTGTGAAATACAGCATCGCGGCAGCGCTGATCTCGCTGACCGGTACCGGCTTGCCGCTCTCCAGCGTCAGCCGGCCCTCGCACACTAGCGCACTCTCGAATGAGAGGGACTGCCGCAGCGCATCCGCCTCCAGCGTGCGCAGGCTGCCAGCATCTATGCTGCTGCCATTCCAGTAAAACGCGCCGATCAGCCGCCTGCCGCTGCTTTCGAGCGTGGTGGTGTTCAGGTCAAGCGTAAATCCGCGCGAGCCCGGCGACTGCAGCGCGAAGATATAAAACTCACCCGCGGCTCCCGCCGGCGCGGCGCTGAGCGGCAGGTCAACGGGAAAGGTGTTCACCAGCGGCACGCCCGAGATCACCAGCGCGGCCGGTTGTGCCGGCGATGCCGGGACGCGCACGCGCCGGTTATCATCAATCAGCTCCAGCGTCAGGTGCGCCTGATAGCGCCCGAGCAGTTCACCGAGTGTGGCGGCATCAGCCGCTGACTGTCCCAGGCGCAGGGCATCGGAGCGCAGCGTGTTGTAGTGCGAGGCGGCGGTCGGTTGTCCCGGCGCGACCTCAGTCGAAAGCGGATAGGTCATCACTCTTCCTTTCTGTTCAGCGTCAACTCAGTGTTTCGCCCGCGAGCGAGGGACGCAGCTCACCGGCGCTGCCCAGCGGTTGCTTTGGCAGCCGCGCTCTGGATGATTTTCCATCCCCGCTGGTCTTCTCAGCGGCTTTGCCGCGTGTCAGCATGGCTGCCACATCCAGCGGCTCATCCAGAAAGCGGTAAAGCAGCCGCAGCATTTCCGCGTCATCAATCAGGCTGCGGTCGCGCAGTGTCTCGAGCGACGAGACCAGGTTGGCAGCCGCCATCGCCAGCGTGATATTGTCGCGCGAGGAGATATCTCCGCCGTTGACCTGCAGCTCCGCCGAGGCATCCACGCGCGTATCGAGCAAGGCGCGCCGGCGCAGGACCGCCCGCAGCACATCACTGATCAGCCAGGTGAAAAACTTCTGTCGCTGCTCGTAATGTCTGAAGGTCGGTCCGCCGGACGCCTCAGCCGTGGTGCGGGTGGCGGATTCGGGCTCCGCCAGGAAATGCAGCGGCACGCCCGCGCCGGCGGCAATCATTTTCTTCAGCGCCAGCCCATCGCTGCCGGCTTCATCCGCCTGCAACTGCGGGTTAATCACCGACCAGTCCTCATTGCTGTCGCTGACCAGAATCGACCCCGGCGTCGGCGGGTGACTGTTGAGGCTGCGCTGGCGTGCCACCCGCTCCGCCTCGGATGTGAAGCGGTTCCTGACGACGTACATGAATGCCGTGCGGAAGCGATTGAGCCGCGCGCGGTCTTCCAGCCAGCCGGCATACCGTGACAGCCAGCGCAGCAGCGGCGCCAGGTCAGACTCACCCCATTGCGCGCCGACCGGACGGTTGATGGCATAATGCAGCATCACGGTCGTGAAACCACGCGCTGTGCCCGGCTCGCCTGTCAGGCTGTCGTTGAGCGGGTCATACGCTTGCCAGGGGCGCGCGTCGGGGTCGAGCAGAGACGCCTTGGGCAGAAAGGCGCGCGGCTGTTCCAGGTCGTTGCCGGCCGATTCGATGCCGGCGATCTGGCTGGCAGGCACCGCCCGCAGATAACTCATGCCGGCGACATCCGTCGAAAGCAGCAGGAACAGATTGCCGCTGCGGGTCAGTTCATCGCACCATTCATACAGGCGCACCGGCATACGGTTGAGCGGGTGAGCCCAGAACTGCTGCAGAAAGGCGTTTGTGCCGGCATGATCGCGGCAGCCGATGCTGATGCCGCCGCCCACGACGTATTGCGAGGTCAGCGCCACCAGTCGCCGTGCCAGCGGATTGACCTGCCAGGCCTCCAGGCTCTGACGCAGGATTTCGTCCCGGTCGCCGGCAGGGCGGTCACGCTCGCTGTCGGAGAGCGCGCGCGTGCCGACCATAAAAGTGTTGTCCTCTTCTGTCAGCGCCAGGGCGGCACGCACCTGCCGGCTGATCAGCGGCGCGAACCAGCGTGACACCAGCGCGTCAAGCCGGTTCATGGCTGCCCTCCGCAGGCGCGTTTTCCTTTTTGACCAGATAAGCCGCGTAGACCCAGCCGGTCAACTGGATCTTGCGCCAGCAGCCCTGCGCGCCGGTAGCGAGTACGGTTGTGTCCTTATACAGCGCCGCCACACGCGGCGATTTCAGGCTCGGTTCGCCGCGCAGGTTGAGCCAGGGCTCGGCCTGCACCGCGTAGAGCGCTTCCGCTTCAGGCGGGTCGCACTCAGGCGCCTGCGCCTCCATCCCTTCGCCCGCGGGCGTCAGCCACGGCAGCGGGTCAACCGCGCCGTTATAACCATTGCGGCTGGATGTCTCCTTCGGGCGCACCTCAAAATGCAGAAGCGGACCAGTGCTGTTGCCGCTGCTGCCGCTCAGCCCGATCACCTGACCGCGGCGCACCACCTCACCAGTCAGCAGCAACGGCTGGCTGAGGTGCGCGTAGAGCGTGCTGCCCCAGGCGTGCGCGATCACCATGTGATTGCCGTAGCCGGCGTCACTGCGCCCGATGCGTTGCACGGTGCCTTCGTCGGCTGCCAGCACCGGCGAACCTGTCGGGCAGGCCAGGTCGATCCCGTTATGCCCGATCATGCCGAACGGGCGGTATTGCTCCGCCCAGGCGGTCTGACCAAAGCCCTGCGTGAGCGGATAGTCTCTTTCCAACGGATAGACGAGTTTCATTCTTTCCTTTCCAAAGTTAGCGCCAGTAAGCGGCGTCCCAGCTCAGCAGTCCATCCCAGACCGACTGGTTGAAGCGCTCGGGGTCCGCGGGCGGGAAGTAGTAGCCGGCGTTATTCAGCGCGATATGCACCAGCGAATGCGCGTCACCATGCCGTTCGACCGCGGCGAAGCCCAGCGCGCCGAGGTTGGCGATGATGCCGGCGGAACACTGCAGGGTGATTCCCTCGCGCTGCGCCAGGTAGGCCAGCAGCAGGGCGTAATCGGCCAGCCGGCTGGTCTGACGCGGGCTGCCGTCCGGGTTGAGCTGCTGGTCAGCCAGCAGCAGGTCACAGCGCACGGTCACGCGCGTACCGCCCGGCGCCAAGCGCTCATCGCTGATCACCTCACGGCTGATGCGCACGGCTTTGCCCAGGCGTGTACTTTGCGCCTCGAGCATAAAGCCGCTGGGCATACCCTGGTTGACCAGCGCGTGCGTCAAAATCAAATCACAATCGCGACCGAGTTCAGTCATAACGCGCTCCTAGACCGCCTGTTTGTCCCAGCGGTCGAGCTGCCAGTTCCAGCCGCGCGGAAATTCCTCAATGCCGATCTCCAGCCGCTTGAGGTCCTCCAGCCAGTACTGAAACTGACCGATAGCCTCACGCGCCCAGGACGTCAGCGCGTCGGGCGGATTGAGCGCCGTGCCAAAGCTCTCCATCAGGCTGACCGAACGCGACTTGACCGCGAAGGCAGCCGCGCCGGCGGTAAACGCCTCGCTATGCTCGGCTTTGACAGTCGTCAGCGTGCTGCCATCCAGCCCGCTGATGGTATGCCCGGCGGTGTAAGTGACGCGCAGCACATCGCCGGCAGCCGGCAGAGTAAAGGTGCCCAGCAATAACTGCGGCATGCCGGCCATCCACGTCAGACGGAAGGGCAGCGGGCGCAACTGGTCAATGTAGCTGACCTCCATCACCTGCTGCAGCCCCGCAAGCGCGTCCAGCGGTTGCGCCCGTCCGCCGCTAGTCAGCATCAGGTCGCGCTGGTGCATCTGCGGGAAGGCAGCCGAGTACTGGCGCAGCGCCTGACGCAGCGACTCATCCAGCAGCGCGTCGGGGTAATGTAGCGCGTCACTGCCGAGCAGCAAGCGGATTTTGGCGCGGAACACCGTCAGCGTGCTCATGGCCGCGCCTGCCTGCCAAACGGCAGCGGCGGCTGTTTGGACTTATTCACCTTCACCAGTCCGCTCTCAGGCGTATGCCATAAGTCGGCCGGCGCGGCAGCCGGTTCAGCCCGCGCTGTCCCGCGCCCCTTGACCCGGTCGCCGAACTCGCGCAGTTTCATATCCACAAAGACCTGCTTGATGCGAAATTTCTCGCCGTTGCAGGCAATGACGATCAGCCCGCTGCCGGGGTGATAGACGAAAGCCAGCGGCGGGGCGCTGGTATCGCCGCCAAAATCGGCCAGCAGGCTGAGCAGGATCGCGTTATCGATCATCTTTCCTCCAATTCCGCGCCCCGTCCGCGGGCGGTGATGCCGGCAGATTGGCGGACGGGGGCAACTAAACTCACGGCAGGCGCGGGCTGCGCAGCGCGCGGTCTTCGATAGCAGTCCCCAGGATATAGGCTGCCAGCACAGTCACCAGGTTGGTGATCTCGCTTTCGTCCAGCGGAAAATCTGGCTTGTACGCCTTGACCAGCATAAAGACCAGCGCTGTCATGGCTGCCCAGAATTTGCGCGAACGCAACAGGTCGTAGAACTTCGTCATCACATCCTCCTTTTTTCTACCGGCTAGGCGGCGACGTTCGACTTCAGCAGCGGGCGGTAATCGTTGACCCACACCGCCAGGAAATGCCTCACCTTGAGCCGGTGCTCGTCATGGGTGAAGACTGCCGGGCTGAGCTCATTGCCGGCGATGAAAATCTCCGGCATCAGGCCGAAGCGTTCGCCGATATAGATCGCCGGCGCCAGCAGCGGGTCACAGGCAGCCGCCCAGTCGTTGGCGTCGCTCCAGTCCGGCACGGTGATCACGTCACCCGGCTGACCGCGCTGCAGGTTCTCGCTGTAGATGTTGGCGGCATTCTCGAGTGACGGATACAAAATCTTCATGGCAGCCAGTTGCAGCGCGCGCGGCACCAGCAGGTAGCGCGGGTTGATCGCCATCTTCGGCCCTTTGCCGTAATTGGCCGCGTCATTTTTCACCAGCATCGGCTGGCTGTAGATGGCGCTGCTGGCGGTGTCCCAGGCGCTGGCGGAGAGGGCGCTGGTGAGCAGGTTGGCATGTCCGCCGGCAGCCGTGACCGCGTCGGCATTGAAGAGCGCCGCGCCATCCGCCATAGTGGGGCCTACGCCAGCGTTGTCGGTGAAGATGGCAGCCGTCAGCGCGCTGATCTTGCGCAGCCCGGCGGCAGCCAGTTCGCGCGGATAGGCGCGCAGCTTGCGGGTCTCATCGCGGTCGATCAGCTCGAGCGTCAGCGGGATGTAGCCGCCATACTTGATGAAGGATGCCGTCTCGGGGCTGTCGCCGATCTTGAGCTCGGGGTAAATGGTGCCCTCGCTGATGCTGGGCAGCGCGCCAACCGTGCCGATCAGCGTGCCGGTAATGCTGTTCAGACTGGTGAAGTGCTCGACCGACGCGACGCGCTTCCACCAGTCGTAGCCGGCACGTCCCAGCTCCTCCCAGGTATTGCTGACGATCTTGTTGAGCGCGTTCTTTACCAGACCGGTGAAGTCGGCGGTGGTTGCCAGTTGCACGCGCGCCGGGTGATAGCCGCCGTGCAGGTCGTGATCGCCGGTCAGCATCAGGTACAGCTCGCGGATGCCCGAGAGCCGCGCCGCCTTGAGCTGCTCAAGACCGCGCTCACGCGGCAGCCCGAACAGGTCATCGACTGCCGCCTGCAAATGGTCTTCGCTGGAGAACATGCCCTGCACCTGCCCGACGCCCTGCACGGCATGCCGGCCGGAGAGCTGGCTGACCAGTTCACGGTTCTGCTGAATGGCGAGCTGCAGGCTTTCAGGCTCAAACACCCGGCTGGAAAATTCACTGCGCAGCCGGCTCTGCAGGGCAGGCGGCAGGTTCGAATTTGCCAGGCTGCTTTCGAGCAGGCTGGCGCACAAGCGCAACTGCTGCACCTGCTGGTTCTCCGGCGCGGGTGCTTCAGCGCTTGGTTCGGGCAAAAGGTTGCTGGTATCCGGCAATGTCATCTGAGGTCCTTCTTTCTTGGTAGGTAAAGTTTGATTGAGCGAGCGCACGAACGCGCCGCCGCGGGCTGGGTCGAGCACCAGGTCGACTGAATTGACGCGCACGATCTCGGTCACCTTGCGCCCGTCCGCCAGGAAGAGCAGGTCAGCCGAGAAGCCCAGACTGGGATGCGGCTGGGCGGAGTCGGTCATCAGCGCGCCCAGTTCGTTCAGCAGCGCCGCGCCGGGACCGCATGGCTTGAGGCTCAGGCGGATGCCCTGACTGACTTCATCCCAGGCGGGCGCGTGACAGACGCCTGCCAGGTCGCGGATCGAGGGTGACTGGCGGTTGTGGTCGATGAAACATTCGGCGCCCTGCCACAACGGCAGTGAGGCTTGCAGGCAGGCGGCGCTGAACTCCCAGCCGTTGCCCTTACCGGCAGTGATCGCCAGAATGTCGAACCCGGCGCTCTGGCTGTCGAAGCGCGCCTGGCAGGTGACGCGCGTCTGGCGCGCGGCGTTGGTGATTGGCGGGTGAACGGTTGTGTCTGACAATATGAATCCTCCTCTAGAACTGGTCTTCCATCTCGCGCAGCGGATCGCTGGCGGGGATGATTACGGTCGGCGCCGGCGCGCTCCAGGGCAGCTTGTCCAGCAGGCACACCAGCGCGGCGGAGAGCAGCAGGTCATCATGCAGCAAGGCGCCGCTCTCGTGGTCGCGCCGCGTCTCGGGTACACCCCAGCGCATCAGCTTGCCCGGCCCCGGCAGCACCTGATATTGGCAAGCCTCGGCCTGGCGGAAAAATAGCGCCTGCAGCCTGCGTGCCTGCCGTTCGTGCGCGTCAGCCGGTTCAGCCGCGGCGTCAAATCGGGCTTCCTGCCAGCGGCCGGCATCGATCAGGCTCAGAAAGTCCCAGCCGAGCTGGCTTTTGCTGGCAGAGGTGAAGATGAAGGGATGGACGATGCCGGGCAGCGCCTTGCCGAGGAAAGACGCCAGTCCCGCGCCGATGCCGGTGCCATCAACGATGATTGCCCGCGGCTGCCAGCGCTGCGCCAGTTGCGTCAGGGCGCTGTACAGCAGGTGCTGCGGCTGACCCAGCCACAGCCAGCGTGACTGCGGCAGGTAGCGCGGCGCCTGTACCAGCGGATCAGCCAGCGGCGCCGGGTCGATTTCCACGATGGTCAGCGCGGTCGCGTCGCGGCCCTCTTCCATCTGGTCGCCGGGCGTTACTGAAGCATTCTCATCAGCGCCAGCGACATCGAGCAGAAAGGCGTATTGCCTGCCGGCTCGCGGCTGACTCTCAGGCACGCGCTGCGACTGCATGGCAGCCAGACGGGCACTGTTGAACATGCCGCCTTCCGCGTCGATCTCACGCGAGAAGTATTGCGTCAGCACCAGCGGATGCTGCCGTCCCAGTTTGCGCACCTGCTCGGCGACAAATCGCCCATACGCCGGCACCTCGGCCGAGACTTCATCAGCGGTCAGCACAAAGGCGCGCTGAATACCGTCACGCTGTTCGGCATCCCGGGCGGCACGCAGCTCACGCGCCAGCAAGGTTTGCGACGTCCAGGCGGTGCCCCAGAAGACGCGTGTGGCGTTGGTGCTGGCTGCCATCGGCAGGATGTCGCGATCAAATTTGGCAATCTCGACATCCTGGGCTTCGTCCACTTCCAGCAGGGTAGAGGCGGTGGCGCCGACGATGTTGGCTTCAGGCGCGCCGGAGAAAAAGAAGACGCGCGCGCGTTCCAGCCGGAAAATATAGCCGCTCTCCTTCTGCCAGCGGCCCTTGAGCAGCAGGTTGCGCTCCAGCACGCGCTGCAGGCGGCGCATGGCGTTCAGCGATTGCGGCTTCCAGGTCGGCGAGACCTTGACGATCTCGCTCTCCTGCTTGCACAGCGTCGCCAGCAGGTAGCATTCGATCTGCGCCTGCAGTTCGTTCTTGCCAGACTGGCGCGGGAACATGACGACGATGGCGTGCCCGAGGTTGTGACGCACGGAATGCAGGATGGCGTCGGCCGCCCGGCGCTGATAGCCGCGCAGCCGGATGCCGCTGGCAGCCTGACTGAAGCTGCCGATGTCGCTCAACAGGTGGACGGCCTGTTTGAGCAGCAGCTCGGCGGGTGTGCAATCCCGCGCGGCGAAGGCGCTGTCGCGCAGGGCGTTGATCAACATATCCATCCGTTTGTCGGTCATGTGCTCCTTTGAGATGAAAGGGGTTGGCTGGCAGCCTGGCGCTGATCAAGAGGGTTGCCGGTGGTCGGGTTGTGAGCATCGCGCTGTGGATGCTGCCGGCATGGGGGGACCGTCTGATGCGCTAGCCATTGGCAGGTAAGTGCTGCGCTGCCAGCCATGATGCTTCAGCCTCCGCTCGCGGGGCTGCCGGGCTGCTCGTCGCGCGCTGCCAGGTAAGCCTGCAGCTTGACGGGGTCATTGACGATTTCGAGCGCCTGGTTAAAAGCCTGAGTCAGATCATCAGCCGGGCTGAGCTGCAGGTTGGTCTTGAGCAGCGTGCCGAGACGGGTGCAGGCCTGGCTGATCTTGTCCAGCAGTTTGAGCATTTCGTCCGGCGCGCCGGTCTGGCTGCCGAGTTCGGCGACGTTGAAGAGCACCTCACGCAGCAGGGCGATCTCTTCGCGCAGGTCATTGCGGTAGACATCCTTGCGCGTTTTACGGGTGCGCAGCCGGGGCGGCTCGCCCGCTGCTTCGGGCGGCCAGAACTGAAGTTGTTGTTTGGGGGTTTTCTTTGGCGTCATCTCTGCTCTTGAATAGAATGTATGTTCTATTTATTAAGCAGTATTATGAACACCTTTTCAGAAAAATACAAGTTGTTAAAATGCACAATTTTTGGGACGAGTTTTGCCGCTTTTATTGTGCAAATGCACAATAGGCAGGCGTGAGTCCGGATCTTTGCGGCTGGTTTTGGCTATACGTGCGCCAGTGATGCGCCGGTTTGAGCGCTACATCCATGCTCCCCCGCAGGTCCCCGAAGGGGATAAAAAGGGGAGGTGCTAACGAACGTTCTGTGTGAGTTGGCGGAGGGGTTTGTATGCAACGATCGGGCGCATCAACGGCAGCCGAGGCGCTCATGTCCGCCTCACGCCCGGCACGCTGGGCGGTCGGTTAGTTAATCGAACCCTCCTGGCATGCGTTGAATAGGACGAAAACCCTGGCTTAACCCCACCTGTTCGGCGAGCAGCGCATGCTCGCCGACCTTCCTCCCCTCTTCTGCTGCGCAGGCCAGCGGCAGAGGAGGCATTTTTCAGCCATAGCGTCCGGCATGTTGATGACCCGGGGTTCAATGCAACCGCGGGCGATTGAAATCGCCCCTACAGATACCTCGGCGGCAGAGGAGGCATTTATGCCGGGCACAAACTACGCCTCCCGCACAGCGACCAGAATGAATTATGGTATATTTACCAAACCATGGGTCGTCCGGAGCGAATATGTACGTTGCCATAGAGGGCGTCATCGGCGTCGGCAAAACCACACTCGCGCGCCTGCTGCAGCCCGCCTTTGATGCCAGCCTGATGCTGGAAATCTTCGAGGAAAACCCTTTCCTTTCTGACTTCTACGGCGACCGTTCGCGCTACGCCTTTCAGACGCAGATGTTCTTCCTCCTCAGCCGCTATCAGCAGCAGCGCCACGGCGTGCAACAATTGCTGACCGGCACACACACCCTGATCAGCGATTACACCTTCGACAAAGACGCGCTCTTCGCGCGCGTCAACCTGGCCGGCGACGAGCTGGACATGTACTATCGCGTCCATGAGGCCCTGGCGGAGAAGACCACCCGCCCCGACCTGATCGTCTACCTGCGCGCCTCCACGCCGGTGCTGATGCAGCGCATCGCCTGGCGCGACCGCACTTACGAGCGCTCGATGGAGACCGGCTACATCGAAAAACTGAATCAGGCTTACGACGATTTTTTCCGCGGCAACTCGCACAACCTGCCGCCCGTGCTCGAGCTCGATACTGACAGCCTGGACTATGTCCAGAACACCGCCGACCTGCAACTGGTCGAGAACCGCATCCGCCAGATGCTCAACCTGCCGCCTTACCAGCAGGAACTTTTCCCCTTCCCGCAGCCTGGCGCCGCGGAGTAACTGGAGCCTGCCGTGCGCATCACCCGTGACCAATTGCTGAAGATCGCCCGCGACCATGCCCTGCGCATGATCAGCGAGCAGGAGCAGTTGGTGTGCGTCTATCTGACCGGCTCGCTGCTGGATGACGAGCCTTTCCTCGGCGGCACCACCGACATCGACCTGATCATGGTACATGCCAGCGATCCGCCCGTGGCGCGCGAGGTCATCCCGTATTCAGATGAGGTCCATTTCGACATCTCGCACCTCTCGCAGGCGCTCTTCAGTCAGCCGCGCAGCCTGCGCGGGGATCCCTGGATCGGCAGCTTCTTCTGTCTCAACCCGCGCGTACTATACGACACCCGTCACTGGTTCGAGTTCACGCAAGCCAGCATCTGCTCCCAGTTTGACCTGCCCGACCACGTTCATAATCGCGCCAACACCCTGGCCGCCGCCGCGCGCGAGCGCTGGCTGCTGGCTGATGCCGGTGATCAAGCCAGCGACCTCGACCGCATGTGTTCGTACCTGAACATCCTGGAGAATGCCGCCAACGCCATCGCCTGCCTGAGCGGCGCGCCTCTGACCAAGCGCCGGTTGCTGCTCAATTTCGAAGAGCGCGCCGAGGCGGTCGGACGACCCGGGCTATACGCCGGTCTTCTGGACCTGCTGGGCGCGGACGAGATGGACAGCGGCAAGATCAAACCCTGGCTGGAGGGCTGGAAAGCCACGCTCGAGGACGCCACGCATGCCGAGAACTGTCCGCCCAGCCTGTCTGCCCCGCGGCTGCTGTACTTCACCGAAGCCGTCGATGCCATGGTCGACGACCATCCGCAATCGGCATTGTGGCTGCTGCTGAACACCTGGACGCGCGCCCTGCAGGTGCTGGGCGAGGGTCATCCGTCCTATCTCTCCTGGCGCGGGCTATGCCATGAGCTGGGGCTGGGCATCGAGGATGGCGGCAAGCAACGCCAGGCGCTGGATGTCTATCTCGATTCGGTTGAAGAGACGATCGAGTCGTGGGCGCGAGATCACTACCTGCTCTCCTGAGCTTCCCCTTCAAACATTTTTTCTAGAATAGCTGTTCCTAACCTGTGGAAAACTTGACCCTTTCTGTGGATAACTTGTCGATTATGTGGAAAATGCCCCGGCTCTTCTCCACAAAGTTATCCCCTGTTTCTCCCGAATTCTCCCCTCTCTCCACAGTAAAGATGCCTTCACGGATAAATCAAGGAAGTATCCCCGCCCGTTCCGCAAATTCTCCACAACAGGCTGTTGAAAGAGTTTGGCGTCTGCCGTGCAGGAATCAGCCTGAATCCACGGCTATTTCAGTCAGGAAGCAGACGATCTCATCCAGTAATCGCAGCTCTCCACATATCCACAGACCCTACGAAGACTACGATTCTTAATCCATATCTCAAAATTTAAGTTTCATTAAGCTGATAAATGCGATAAAGGTAATAGAATTACCGATAATATTCTTGTATTTTGACGAATATATTGTACAATTTGGACTACACCAGTAGGATTTGCTGGCTGTTGAACCGTTCATCAATATGCAAGCACAAGGGAGACTCGCATGGACATAATCAAGGTAAAAGCCAACTCCCGTACTGCCGCCGTTGCCGGAGCCATTGCGGGAGTGATGAGAGAGCATAAACACGCCGAGGTCCAGGCTATTGGAGCAGGCGCGGTCAACCAGGCCATTAAAGCACTGGTGCTGGCGCGCGGCTACCTGGCTGAAGACGGGATCACGGCGATCTTTATCCCTGAGTTCGTCGACGTTGATATCGAAGGCAAGATGAGGACAGCGATCAAGATCATTATCGAACCGCGCTGATCGCAGGGAAGAAGGATAGGTAAAAGCTGACGAGGAGGGCACCGTTCCTCCTCGTTTGTCATTAATATGAAAAAGCCAGCAATTGCTGCTGGCTTTTGACTAGACTAAAAGGCGTATCCCTTACTTGGGGCGAGCGGCACCGGTGGGGCAAACATCGGAGCAGGCGCCGTTGTCATCGCATTTTTCTTCGTTGATGACGTAGAAGCCGTCGATCTCGGAGATCGCGCTCTGGGGGCAGGCTGCTTCGCAGGCGCCGCACATGATACATTCATCGGTGATAATAATATGAGGCATTTCTTTCTTTTCCCTTCCGAACAATTAGATATTGGTTTTGTTCGAAAAAAGAATAACATATATTTTCAAAAAATGTCAATATATTTTGACACCTTTGTTCTATGACAAAATGACTATTAGGATCCTATCAGGTATAATGACGGCGAATTTCAGACCCGGAGAACAACATTGAAGACACTATGGCTTATCAGACACGGACAGACGGACTGGAACCTGGGTCTGCGCATCCAGGGCGCGACGGACATCCCGCTTAATGACGCCGGCATAGAACAGGCGCGCCAGATTGCGTCCGAATTGTTGCCGTCCATCAGCCAGGCGATTGTTTACAGCAGCCCGCTCATCCGCGCCAGGCAGACCGCCGAGATCATCGCCGCGGGACTGGGGGCTGAGATCACCTTTGACGAGCGGCTGCGCGAGCGCTGCATGGGTGAGTGGGAGGGCAAGACCCTGCCTCAGTTGCGAGAGGCGTATCCGGACGAGTTCGCGAAACGTGAAGCTGATCCGGTGAACTATCGCGTGCCGGGCAGCGAGACCACGCTCGAGGTCGCCGGCCGCATGCGCGCGTTCGCGCTCGAGAACCTGAGTGAAACCCAGGTACAGAATGTGGTGATCGTCTCGCATGGCTATGCCCTCTCTACATTAATTTGCCTCATGCACGGCTATCCGCTTGAAGAGGCGGCACGGCATATCCCTGACAACGCGCATCCGCTCCGGCTGGACTGGCAGGGCGGCGAGCTGCCTATTGTCAGACGCGGGAACTAAGCTGTGACGAACCCCTGTCAGTGCCATGATCCGATGTTCGTCGCGCGGCTGCTGTATGGACCGCGCGGCTGTGATCTGCTGGCTGACTGGTTGAACGATCACAGTGACACGCGCGAGGTATCGGAACCGCTGCCTGTCTGGGACGATGGATCGCTCTCGGCAAATATCAGGCTCGGCGACTTTGACCTCTCGAACGCTGCCGGCATGCGCGCCGTGATGGATAAGGTCGCGGCACTGGCGGCAGCCGGCAAACGTATCCTGCTGCTGGACGATCTGGGAGACTGGCAGGGCGCTGAGCGTCACAGCCCGAAGGGGCACCTGATGCTGCGCGCCATCCGCGCGTTGAGCGATCTCGCCTTCCCCGGCCTGCTTCTGGCGGGTGAGAGCAGTCTCCACTTTGAAGAGCCCGACTGGTACCTGGGCAATGGTAATAATGAATTGCATCTGGCGTGCGTCACACCGCTGATGGATGCGCTGGCTGACGCGGCGCTGGCTGGCAGCGCGACGGGTCTCAACCGCGCCTGCCGGCAGATCACCGTGCCCGGGGAACGCGTCAGCTTGTATCACCGGCTGCCTGAGGCGGCAACCACGCCCGAACCTATGGTGAAGGTCACGCTGCTCGCTGGTCTGGCTTTGGCTGGACTGCCCCGGCTGGATGTCAGAGACGCGCAGATAGCGATTGTGTCGGCGGCGCTGGCTGCCCGTGAGAGGCACAACGCTCTGGCGGTGTTCGGCGCGCCGCAACTGGTACTGGACGTAGATGAGAGCATCTTCGCTCTGCTGCGCCTGCCGGCAGATTTCTCCGCCGGGGTACTGTGCCTGCACAACTTCAGCGGACAAGAGGTGGTCATAGATGGGGGTATGATCAGCGACAACATTGGCGCTGGTGTAGTCGAGAACATCCTGACGGGGGAGCGATTCGCGGAAGATAATACCTATATGCTGCCGGCACACGCCGCTGCCTGGCTGCAATCAATTCGTTGACGACCTTTTATCAATTAAGCAACAGACCAGCCAGTCGGCTGGTCTGTTGTATGAGATGAAATAGCTATTCTTACTTCTTCCTTTTTGCCTTGACCGGTTTTACCGCAGGCTCTTCAGCAACAGTGGCTTCGCGTCGGTAGGCAATCTCGCCGCTGACCAGCACCAGCTCGGTGCGGGTCATATAGTCAAACGGATGCCCGCTGAAGACCACCACGTCCGCGTCCTTGCCGGCTTCCAGGCTGCCGACGCGCTTTTCGACCCCGATGATCTCGGCGGCGTTGATTGTCACGGCGCGCAAGCCATCTTCCACTGGCAGTCCTTCGCGCACTGCCAGGGCGGCGTTGATTGCCAGGTATTTGGTGGCGGAGCCTTCATCGACCTGAATGGCAACTTTGACGCCGGCCTTGCTCAGGATGCCCGGGTTGGCAGGGTTCATGCCAGCCAGCTCAAATTTAACGCGGCTGATGAACGCCGGTCCGACCGTCACGGGGATCTTGCGCCGGGCCAGCTCGTCGGCGATCTTGTAACCCTCGGTCGCGTGCTCGAGCGTCAGGTCAAGGTTGAATTCCTCGGCAATGCGGATGGCGGTCATCATGTCGTCAGCACGGTGGGCATGCACGCGGGCTTTCATCTCGCGCCGCAGCACCTTGCCCAGCGCCTCCAGCTTCAGATTGCGCTCGGGCGGGGTGGGTGCCTTGTCTTTCTTGGCGTCCTTATTCTTCTTGTAAGCAGCCTCTTCCTTTTTATAAGCGTCCCACTTGGCCAGGTAGTTCTGGGCCTCGATCAGCGCGCTGCGCAGGACGGCGGCATTGCCCATGCGGGTTGAGGGCATGCGGTTCTGCCCGCCATAGGCGCGGCGCGGGTTCTCGCCCAGCGCCATTTTCATACCGGCCGGCTCAAGCAGCACCATCTCATTGATGGTTGGTTTGGGTAGCGTCTTGACACAGATCCACTGTCCGCCCACCAGGTTGCCGCTGCCAGGTCCGGTACAGACGGTGGTCACGCCCGCTTCGACCAGCTCCTTCAGCCCGAAGTCATCGGGGTTGATAGCATCCAGCGCGCGCAGATGCGGCGTGATCGGGTCGGTCATCTCATTGCCGTCGCTGTACTCCCAGCCCACCTTGTCGGGGAAAATGCTGACATGGCTGTGGGCGTCGATCAGTCCGGGCATAACCACTTTGCCGGCAGCGTCGTAGATCTCGGCATCGGCTGGAATATTCAGGTGTTCGCCAACCGCGACGATCTTTCCGCCTTCGATCAGCACCATACCGGGATCAAATGTGCCTTGCGTGATGGTCAGCACTTTTCCGTTAATAATCGCGATCATTATTCTGTTTTCTCCTTCTGGGATGTGTGTCACGGCGCGGCTTGCTAAGGGGAGGGTAAAAAATTCAGGCGCGGTCGTGAAGTTAATGTGATGAACCAATTATAGCTGAGGGCAAAACGGTGACAATGTGACTTAAATCAGTATTGACGTGATGACTAGAAAATATATAATATAACTAATATATCAGACGGATATTCTGATAATATCACCCGTATTTATTCACAATAGAAGAAACCATTATCGTGATCAGGCTGTCGGAACAGATTTATCGCGCTATAAAAGAAGACATTTTGTCCTGCAAGCTCCTGCCAGGCCAGGTAATTACCCAGTCTGAGCTTACAAAAATGTACCATGCTTCCCGCACACCTACCCGGGAAGCGCTGCAGACGCTGATTTCCGAGGGACTGATTCAGGTCACGCCGCATCTGGGCTATCAGGTCAGTCCGATTACCCTGCGGGATGTATATGAACTTTTTGAGCTGCGTATGTTACTGGAAAAAGACGCAGCTTTTTTGGCCGCGCAGCGCCGGACCGATGCCGATATCAGAGAGATGGAAAATCTGGCAGCCGTCTGTTCCGTACATCATGACCAGCAAAACTTCGATGAATTCCTCAAGGTCAACCGCCAGTTTCACATCAAGGTGGTCGAGACGAGCAAAAACCAGCGCCTGATAGATACGCTGGTGCAGGTGATGGACGACCTTAATCGCATCATGTTGATGGGGCTGGATATCCGCGATCAGACCCACCGCTCGCATGATGAACATTACGGCATTGTCAATGCCATCAGGGAGGGCAACTGCGAGCTGGCTGAACAGATCGCTGCCCGCCATTCTTCAGCATCCACACAGGAGGTGATTGACGAACTGCTAAACAAATGGGGCAAGGGCGCTGGCGGACAATCAGCGCAAGTCATCCGGGTAGATCATCGCCCGGACCGTGTCAGAGGGGTCTACTCCGCATTCGGCGGAGCTAACGCTGCGGAGCGTCAGGCTCCGTAAACATTTTTCCCTATAGGAGGAAAGCAAGACATGAAAGGTAAACTTGTAATCAGTTTCATTCTGATCGCCCTGCTGGCCAGCACCATGCTGGGCGCTTGCGCTCCAGCAGCGCCGGCAACGATCAAAGTCGGTCACCTGGTTGCTCTCACCGGCGGTAACGCCACCTGGGGTCAGTCAGAAGCCAACGCGCTCAAGATCGCGGTTGACAAAATTAATGAAGCCGGCGGCGTGAATGGCAAGAAGATCGAAATCATCGCCTATGACTCGCGCGCTGACAAGCTGGAAGCCGTGAACGTCGTCAAGCGTATGGTTGAGCAGGACAAGGTCATCGCCATTATTGGCCCCGGACAGTCCGGTGTTGCCAACGCGGTGCGCGAAGTCAACAACTCAGCCAAAGTGCCGATGATCGGCACCAGCGCGACCAACCCCACCGTCACCGTTGCCGATGACGGCACCGTTGTGCCTTACACGTTCCGAACTGCCTTCATCGATCCCTTCCAGGGGACGGTTGCCGGACAGTATGCTGCCAAGGATCTCAAGTTCACCAAAGCCGCGCTGCTCTATGATGTTGGTGATGAGTACTCTCAGTACCTCGCCAAATACTTTGACGAAGCCTTCACCAAGTTTGGCGGCACCATCGTTGCCAACGAAGCCTTCCGCTCTGGTGAGCTGGACTTCCGTGCCCAGCTTGGCAAGATTAAAGAAGCCAATCCTGAGATTATCTTCATCCCCACGATGAACAAGGAAGCCGCGCTTGCCTCCAAGCAGGCTCGCGAACTCGGTATCACCGCTCAGTTGATGGGTGGTGACGGCTGGGCTAGCCCCGACATCTTTGACCTCTCCGGCGGCGCAGTCAATGGCGCGTACCTGGTCAACATCACCGCCATGGAAGATCCCGCGATCCAGGATTTCCTGAAAGAATATCGCGCGAAATTCAACAATGCCGATCCCGTCATGCCCAACCCCGTCTTGGGTTACGACGCGATCCTGTGGCTGGTTGACGCCCTCAAGCGCACCAACGGCGAAGGCGGTGAGAAATTGAAAGCCGCCCTGGAAGACACCAAGGACCTGCAGGTTCTGACCGGCAAGCTGACCATCGATCCCAAGACTCACAACCCTCTCAACAAGCCGGCTGTGATCCAGGAAGCCCGCGACGGTAAGTTCCTGTTCGTCAAATCCTTCGTTACGACCGACTAGTATTTGTCTCTCAATCGGGATCGGGGTTTGCAAACCCCGATCCCGGCATAATTACGATTCTGGAAGGCGCCGGTGAAGAAATCCATCTTTGAGACTGCGACAGACCAAGCCGCATCACGCGCCCTCGATTGCAGGAGGTTAGATTGATATTTCAAACCATTGTCACAGGGCTGTCGATTGGCAGTATTTACGCCCTCATGGCAGTTGGATACTCCCTTGTTTTCTCCGTGCTTAATTTCTCCAACTTTGCTCACGGCGCGGTGATCACCCTGGGGGCTTACATTGCCTGGGCTATGATGGTCTCAGTCTTTAAAATGTCGTTCTTCCCGGCACTGGTCATCTCCATGTTAGGCGCCGGCATCATTGCTTTCATCGTTGAGCGGGTCGCGTACAGTACCTTGCGCCATCGCCACGCGCCCTCGCTCTACCTGATGATCAGCGCCATGGGCGTCTCGATCGCGCTGCAGAATGTGCTCTACGCCACCATCGGCGCCAACCTGTACGCGCTGCCGCCCATCTTCAAACAGGATACCTTCACCATTGGCACCGCGACCATCAGCCGCATGGATATTTTCGCCTTCGTCTTTTCAGTTATCGCCATCGCGCTGCTGACGCTGGTGATCAATAAGACCAAGGTAGGAATGGCAATCCGCGCGGCATCGCATGACGCCGAGATGTGCTCGGTACTGGGCATCAATCTGGATATGGTTGTGGCTGTGCTGTTCCTGCTGGCAGGCAGCCTGGGCGGCATGGCAGGTGTCTTCATGGGCGTGAAATATATGGTGTATCCCTCCATGGGTTGGATCACCAACAAAGCCTATATCGGCGCGGTGATCGGAGGTCTGGGCAGTTTGCCCGGCGCGATTGTCGGCGGCATTTTGCTGGGCTTGATGGAGTCACTGGTCTCGGTGACCACCATCGGCAGCGTCCCGCTTTCGACCTTCCGCGATGTCTTCAGCTTCGGCATTCTGGTCATCCTGCTGGTGCTGCGTCCTACCGGTCTCTTCGGCCGGCATGTAGAAGACAAGCTATAGGAGGCAGCTATGGAATATGCACAGGCAATTTTCACCAACGCCGCCATTTACGTCGTAGCCGCCCTGGGGCTCGCCATCTTCACCGGCTATACCGGACTGTTCAGTCTCGGGCATGCCGCCTTTATGGCAGTCGGTGGGTACGTCGCGGCAATTCTTACCTACTTCTTACATTGGCCGCTTATCCCGGCGCTGGTCCTGGGCACGATCGCCGCAGTGCTGGTCAGTCTGATTATTGGCTATCCCACCCTGCGTGCCAAGCTGCGCTCAGACTACTTCGCTATCGCCACGCTTGGGTTCGGCGAGGCAGTCAAGGTTTTGTTTGAAAACCTTAATCTGACACAGAACGCCCGTGGTCTGCCGGGCATTGAAAAGCTGGCCGGCCCGCTCAACACCGCATTCTTCGTGGTGATCGCAATCATCCTTTGCCGCAATTTCCTCAACAGCGTTTATGGCCGCAAGATCATTGCCATCGGGCAGGATCCGGTAGCGGCTGAAATGATCGGCATCAAACTGCTGCAGAACCAGGTGCTTTCACTGGCCATCAGCGCAGCATTTGCCGGTTTGTCTGGAGGTTTGCTGGCGCATTACATCACGTTTATTCAACCTTCCATTTTCAATATGGACCTCTCGAGTCTGCTGACAGCCGGCGTTGTCGCCGGCGGCATGAGCAGTCTGACGGGGCCAGTGGTGGCGATCGCGCTCTTTATCGTCATTCCCGAGCTGTTCCGCGGCCTGGCGCTGTGGCGACTGGTGCTCTACGGCGTTGTGCTGGTGCTGATCATCAACTACCGCCCCAAGGGTCTGTTCGGGCACGAGGAAATCAATTTCGACAATATGCCCAAACTGTTTTCCATCATCGGTCTGACGATTGGACTGACGGTGGCAGCCAGCCTGATGAAAACACTGACGTACAGCATGAACCGCTGGCTGGCGTTGCTGATCGCCGTTCTGGCGGCGGCTGCCATGACGGTTCTCTTCACCTTCCTCGGCAGGGGTATCGCGAAAGTTCTGCGCAATCCGACCAGCAAGCTGGGCAAGTCGATCAACGCGAATTACCTGCACTTCGTGCGTTCGCTGACTGACAAAGCTGCGATCTTCCGCAACCGCAAACTGCCCATGCTGGACGAGATTTCACTGGCAGCCCGCAACCAGATCAAAGTGGATTACAAGACACCCGGACAACGCGAACTTGTGCTGAGCATTAACGATCTTGCCAAACACTTCGGCGGTGTGGTTGCTGTCGATGGCTTTGACCTCGATATTTACGAAGGCGACCTGGTGGGGCTGATCGGCCCCAACGGCTCGGGCAAGACCACGGTCTTCAACCTGATCAGCGGGTACTATCCGGTGACCCGCGGTTCCATCAAATTCGAAGGCGGCGAGCTGACCGAGAAAGCGCCGACGACCATTGTGCTGGGCGGCATCTCGCGTACCTTCCAGAACATCCGCCTGTTCGGCAATATGAGCGTACTGCAAAACGTCACAACGGCGCTGCATGACGCCAGCAACTACAGCCTGTTTGAGGCGTTCATCCACTGGCCGTGGACTGTTGCCGCGACTGAAAAACGTCTGGAAGAAACCGCCATGGACCTGCTGAGAGTGGTCGGGCTGGAAGACTTATCTGACCGCATTGCCAGCACGCTGCCCTATGGTTTACAGCGCAAGCTTGAGATTGCCCGCGCGCTGGCGCTGCGGCCCAAGCTGCTGATGCTGGACGAGCCGGCAGCCGGTATGAACCCGCAGGAATCGCTGGAGCTCGTCGAGCTGGTCAGGCACATTCACAAACTCAAGAAACTGACCATCATCCTGATCGAGCATCACATGGATGTCGTCATGAACCTGTGCGAACGCATCGCCGTGATCAACTTCGGACGCAAGATCGCCGAGGGCACGCCGGAAGAAATTCAGAATAACCCGTTAGTGCTGGAAGCCTACCTGGGAGAAAAGGTGGAAGTCGATGCTGCTGCAAGTTGAGGGACTTAATGTGTATTATGGTCAGGCAGTGCACGCGCTGCGTGACGTCAACTTTGAGGTGCAGGAAGGCGAGATTCTTTCCATCATCGGCGCCAATGGTGCCGGCAAATCAACCCTGATGTGGACGATCATCGGTCAATTGAAACCGCGCAGCGGCAAGATTACCTTCCGAGGCAAGGAAATGAAGAATTCACCGATCGCGGCAGTCGGCGCCGGCATGGCGCTGGTGCCCGAACGCCGCCGGCTGTTCCCCAACCTTACGGTCAAGGACAATCTGATGATGGGCGCTTACCTGCGCAATGACAGCGCCAAAATTCAGCAGGACCTCGAGTTTGTTTTCAACCTCTTCCCGATCCTGAAGGAGCGTATCGGCCAGTTTGCCGGCACGCTCTCAGGCGGACAGCAGCAGATGGTGGCAACGGCACGCGGTTTGATGTCGCGTCCGCGGCTGCTGCTGCTGGACGAGCCGTCGCTCGGTCTGGCGCCGCTGTTGGTCAAACAGATCTTCGAGACCGTCGTCGAAATCTCCAAACAGGGAACGACCATCCTGCTGGTGGAGCAGAATGCCAAGCAATCGCTGGCGGTTGCCAACCGCGCCTATGTGCTCGAAGTCGGTACGATTGTGCGTACCGGTACGGGGCAGGAATTGCTGAATGACCCCGCGGTGCAGGCAGCTTACCTTGGCGTGCGCCAGCGTACGGATGCGATTATTGAAGAGGCGAAAAATGTTAACGAGTAATTTGCCGCGTATTTCATTGGGCTTTTTCCCGACACCCGTGCATGAGCTGCCGCGCCTTTCTGACGCGCTCGGCGGACCGCGCATCTGGGTTAAACGGGATGACCAGACCGGTTTGGCGACCGGCGGAAACAAGGTGCGCAAACTGGAATTCTCGATGGCTGATGCCATTCAGCAAGGCGCCGATACGGTTGTTACAATCGGCGCGGTGCAGTCCAACCATATCCGGCAGACGGCTGCCGCGGCCGCCCGGCTGGGCATGCGGGCGGTGCTGATTGTCAGCGGGTATCCGCCGGAGCACGTGACCGGCAATATGCTGCTCAACTACCTGCTGGGCGCCGAGGTGGTTTTCACCGGCGAGAAGACTGATATCACCGAAGAGGTGATGCAGGCGGAGCGAGAGAAAGGGCATAAGCCGTATCTGATTCCGGTAGGCGCCTCCAACGCCATCGGCGCGCTGGGGCTGGTTGCCGGCATGGAAGAGCTGGTCGGACAGGTGAAAGAAAACGGCTGGCATTTCGACTGGCTGGTACTGCCGACGGGCTCAGCCGGCACGCAAGCCGGGCTATGCGTCGGCGCCAGGGCGCTGGGCTATGATATCAAGATCGCGGGCATCAATGTCTCACGCAGCACGGCCGAGACCCAGGCGAAAGTAGCGCCGATTGCCGAAGCTTGCGCGCGCTTGATCGGCCGGGAGATGAAGTTCCCGCTCGAGGAGATCATCTCGTTTGACGGTTATCTGGGCGAGGGCTATTCCAAGATGGGACCGCCTGAACGCGAGGCAATCGACATGGCTGCCAGCCTGGACGCGCTGCTGCTTGATCCGGTCTATACCGGCCGGGCGATGGCGGGCTTGATCGACCTGATTCGCAAGGGCGTGATCGGCAAGGACGAGCAGGTGCTGTTCTGGCACACCGGCGGTGCGGCTGCCATGCCGGCTTACGCTGAGAAGTTGATGGCCGGCAGATAAGTCCGGTTACTGTTTGAGCGATGAACAGAGCTTCCTGACGGAGGCTCTGTTTTGTTGTGGCTGCCCCTGAGGCGCAATCGATGAGGGGTTGTTCTTGTAGGGCGGTTCGCGTTCTTTGAACCGCCATTTCTGCTGTGTTGAACCGATTGATTGATGTGGGCATTTTGGCTCACCTGTGAGGGGGACGGGGGAGGGTTTTTTTTCGTAGGGCGGTTCACGTTCTTCGAACCGCCAATTCAATCGGCCGAAGTTATGTGAGCGGTTCGCGTTCTTTGAACCGCCAATCATATAATTGAAATCGGAATGTCGGGAGCAAGACCGGCTCCCGACCTACATCCTGCAGCCTATGTCTGGTCAAGGCAATCACAGAGCAGATTGCCATGCCACTACGGACAGATCTAAAATCTTCGCGGCAATCGAGATTATCCAACCGTAGGGGAGTGGGCAAATGATTTATAGTTGCCCCTCCCGCACCGAACGTTGAACCACGATTCATATAATTGAAATCGAAATGTCGGGAGCAAGATCGGCTCCCGACCTACATCTAATGGGGAGCAGCCGGCAGACCTCGGTTGCGAGAAGGCGGTGGGTTTGTTGTTGTAGGGCGGTTCGCGTTCTTTGAACCGCCATTTCAATCGGCCGAAGTTATGTGGGCGGATTGTGTACGTTGACCCTACAGCCAGACATTGATTCTCTGCGGCATTTGGGATTATCGATCCGTAGGGGAGCGGGCAAATTGATTTGCATTTGCCCCTCCCGCAGTGAACGTTGAACCACGATTCATATGATTGAAATCGAAATGTCGGGAGCAAAACCGGCTCCCGACCTACATCCTATGTCTGGCAAGGCAATCATAGAGCAGATTGCCTTGCCCCTACAGCCCGACGTTGATTCTCTGCCGCAATCGAGGTAATCCAACCGTAGGGGAGCGGCAAATTGATTTGCATTTGCCCCTCCAGCAGCGAACGTTGACCCGCTATCTAATAATTGAAATCGAAATGTCGGGAGCAAAACCGGCTCCCGACCTACATCCTATGTCTGGCAAGGCAATCATAGAGCAGATTGCCTTGCCCCTACAGCCCGACGTTGATTCTCTCTCGTGGCGCATTTGCCCCTTCGATGGCAGGTTGGGGAGCGAGCAAATTGATTTGCATTTGCCCCTCCAGCAGCGAACGTTGACCCGCTATCTAATAATTGAAATCGAAATGTCGGGAGCAAGACCGGCTCCTGACCTACATCCGATGTCAGGCAAGACAATCACAGGGCAGATTGCCATGCCACTACGGACAGATCTAAAATCTTCGCGGCAATCGGAATTATCCATCCGTAGGGAGCGGGCATGATTTATATTTGCCCCTCCCGAAGCGAACGTTGACCCGCTATTCAAATAATTGAAATCGAAATGTCGGGAGCAAGACCGGCTCCCGACCTACATCCTATGTCTGGTCAAGGCAATCAAAGGACAGATTGCCGTGCCCCTACAGCCAGACATTGATCTCTGCGGCACTCATAATAATCCATCCGTAGGGGGGACGGCAGAAATTGATCTGCATTTCCCTCAAACCGCAGCGAACGTTGACCCGCTATTCAAATAATTGAAATCGAAATGTCGGGAGCAAGATTTTGACCTACATCCTATGTCTGGCATGGCGAATCATAAAGCAGATTGCCATGCCACTACGGAGATATAAAATCTTCGCGGCGGTTCGCGTTCTTTGAACCGCCATTACGGGGAGCGGGCAAATCGAAATGTAGGGGAGCAGCAAGAGCATTTGCCTCCCGCAGCGCAAATTGGCAGAAGATTATTGTGTGAAGGCAAGTTGCCCTCCCCGGACAACCTGAACGACAGGATTGTCCGACCCTCCTCTCATGGAGGGCAAAAATTGCATGGCGCTCAATGCATACACTGGACGGATTGCCTTGATACCGCGGTTAATCGCGATGTTGTTTGAATAATGTAGGGCGGTTCGCGTTCTTTGAACCGCCGTTCATATAATTGAAATCGAAATGTCGGGAGCAAGACCGGCTCCCGACCTACATCCTGTATCTGGTCAAGGCAATCACAAAGCGGATTGCATTCGTATTTCGTCCATGCCTGAGGCTCGATGGACTTGTCCCGAAACGGCATGCCGGCACGACTCTATTTGTGTAGCTACAATATAAACAGGATCCATCAAGGAAAACCATGAATGTGAGTAAAACAGGCCCCCTCTCCCTCAGTGGCAAAATGGCTGCCTCGGCGAAGGAAGCCGCACAACGCGCAACGTTCAGCGAACACTACCGGCGTAACGTCTCACCCGTTTATTACTATCTCTACAGCCGGGTGCGCAACATCGCCGATGCCGAAGACCTGACTTCGCAGACGTTCGTCGCCGCGCTGGAGTCCTTCCATAAATTGCGTGACCTCGACCGCTTTCGTCCCTGGGTCTTTCAGATTGCCCGCAACAAAGCCGCCGATTACTTCCGCCGCGCCGGCAGCCGCGCCATCACAACCTATGATGAAGCGCTTGATCAGACTCATCAGGCGCGCCTCTCCCCGCTCGACCTGGGTCAGCTGATCGACCTGGAGCGGCTGATCAGCGTGCTGAGCGCGGAGGAACAGGAATACCTGCGCTTGCGGCTGGTTGCTGACCTGCCGTTTGCCGAGATTGCCGCCATCCTCAGGAAGAATGAAGCTGGCGTGAAGAAAACCTATTACCGGCTCCTGGAGCGCCTTCAAGCCCAGGCGGAGCAAGACAATGAATAGCACCAACTCCTTTGAAGAAAAGTTGAAAGCATCCATCGATCGTCCGGAAATTGATGCGGCGTTCGTAAACAGACTGGAAGCGCGCCTGCAGCGTCTGCCGATGCAGAAAGAGCGCCGGGCGCCGTTCTTCGGCTTGCCGCGGGCTGTCGTGCCGGCGCTGGCGGTACTGGCACTGGCAATTATCATCCTGCTCGCCAGCGGTCCGCAACGCGTGCTGGCACAACTGCAGTCGCTGATCGGCTACATCCCCGGCGTGGGGCTGGTGGAGACCAGCGGCGCGATGCGCGAGCTGGCTGAACCGGTGAGCGTTACGCGCGAGGGCATTACTATCGAGGTCAGCTACGCGCTGCTCAGCCCTGACAAGACCGTCATCCGCTATACCTTGACGGGCGTGCCCGATGCGGCCATTCCGCCATTTGGCAACCGTACCTGCAACGTTCCGCCACACCTGCGCCAGCCTGACGGCACGATTCTGGAGGCGCGCAGCGGGTCAGGCATTGGCGACTCGATCCAATTAACAATCGCCGCCCCTTATCCCGCCGAAGTGAATGAAGCCGTGCTAGTCTTTCCCTGTCTGTCGATGACGGGTCCGGGCTTGGCGCCGGAGAACTGGGAGCTGCCGCTGACCTTCAAGCCGGCTAGCGGTGAGATCATTTCCTATCCGGCAATAATCGTGAAAGAATCGGATAAATCAGAAGCAGGGTTAACCGCGACCGAAGCGGCTGTCGCGCAGCCTGAGACAGATGTGATGCCGGCTAAAATCGTCGATGGTGACCGGATGGGTGAAATGGACCTGATCGGTATTGTCGAGAAACCAGATAGCATCTGGGTTGCCTGGGCTTTTCCGTGGGAGATGGATTACGAGATTCGCTCCAATGGATATCTCTATCTCGTGCCGTTCGGGCCTGTGTTCTATGATGCCAATGGTAAGGAATTTCCAGAGCTGGATCATGAAACAGTTCTCCAAATGTGGGATTTCACCAGCAGCTTGAGTGACCAGATGTCCGAAGAAGACCGGATGAGATATTCCCCGTCGATGCCCGTGCTGGTCTTGCCCAAATCTGGCGTTGACTATCCGGTCTATGCCAAGCAGAACGTGTATACGCGATCATTCCCAGAAAAAGTTGCCTTCGCCGATGTCGAATTCGACGGGTCTGCGGTATTGGCATCCGACCAGCCGCTGGAGGTTAATCAGTCTATCCAGATTGGTTCGGTGAAATTCAGATTGAAGTCCATCGCAAAGAGTGAATTTGGCGGCTACGCCTTCAACTTTGACGGAAGTGAGGGCAAGGTTGTGCAGAGCGACGTGGAAGTGCTGGGTCACCCATCCAACATGAGCGGCAGCACCAGCTTCCAGTTGGACAAGCCTTTTGAGTTCACCCAGTCGGTCCTCTATCAGCAGCAGATTCCCAGCGGTAAACTAACCGTGCGCGTCTCTCAACCTGCTGTCCTGGGTGACAAGATCAGCTTTATTGGTTCATGGTCGCCCGAGGGACTTGTTAGTGACCAGCCAGCCGAAGCCGGGCGCTCATTGCTGCGCGTGCATCACGCCGTTGAGAAGCCTGAGTCGTATGCCCTGGTTGGCGGCATCGACATGTCCGATCTGACCGTCGACCGTGATTATGAAGTAACCGAGGCGCAATTCGGCGAGCTGTCCGTGCGTGACGCCGAGGGCAAGGACCTGCCCGTGGTTGTGCCGGAAGACAAATCTGAGCTGCTTGACGCGATCGCGACCGTACCGCTCGTCCCGCAGTTTGCGGTCGAGCTGCCGAAGAGCGGCGTGGCATATCCGGTGACGCTCAGCATGCCGGTTACCTGGCTTGAGCATCCCGCGCCGGATGCCGCCGCCGAGGTTCAGTTTGACTTTGGCGCTAATCCCAAGGTCGGCGACCGGCTTGAACTCAATCAGGAAGTGCTGCTGGGTTCCGTGCGGCTAGTGTTGAAGGACATCGTCGTCGCGGATGCCGGCTGGGGGCTCACCAGCTACCGCTTCAACTTTGAGCAGGATCAACAATTGAAGGGTCTATCCATCGCGCTGCTGGGGCATGAAAACAATGGCTTTGGTACCTTTGGCTACCAGCCCCGGCCTTACGATATGCCTGACCTGCAGTTCGGCTGCTCTTTCTGGAGCATCCCCGGCGGACCGATGACCGCGCGCTTCTCCGACCCCGTCACACGCGGCGAAACGTCCATCCATACGTTCACCTGGCAGCCTGAGCAGTAACGCTCTCGATTTAGTAACCCTTTATAAAAACAGGCGCGACTTCAAGTCGCGCCTGCTCTCTACAACCAGAGAAGATCAGCCATAAACCGCACGATAGAAAGCCGCGCCGATGGCGGGCAGGTCTGCGGAATTTTGCCAGGCGAGATACCTCGGTTCCCAGCGCGGGTGGAACTTCTCTTTAAAGTTGTGCAGTCCGGAAAAACTGTAGTAACGCTCAAAATGCGTAGAGAGGGTGTGCAGCAATTGCTCGAGCCGCGGGTCATCCGGCAGCTCGCCCACGCCGGTCAGCGCGCTCAAGCCCAGGTTGAAGGTCGCATAGCCCTGCCCTCTGGCCCACTCAAACATTCTGGCAAATAAAGTCTCCATGATGCCATGCTCCGGCTTTGGGTAATGACGCATCAGGTCCAGCGTCAGCTCGTTCCTCTGATACTCCGACACCAGATTGGCGAACGCCACGATCTGCCCCCCGGCGTTCTTGGCAATGATCACCGGCGAAGTGCGAATGTAGTCATCTTCAAATTTGCCGACCGTAAAGCCCATCTCGCCGGTCTGATGATCCGCCAGCCAGGCATCACTGACTTCCCGCAATTCGCGCATGATCCCCTCAGTCAGGGGCGGTTGCAGCACCTCGGTCGTATAACCCCCGCGCTGAACCTTGCTGACGGCGTTGCGGACGTCTTTATTGCGGCTGCCTTCCAGGGTAAAGGTCGCGAGGTCGACAATGCCTTCGTTGCCGATGCAGGCGCTCTGAAAGCCGGCCTTCTGGTAAAGCGCCAGGTAGTCTGGCCGGATCGACATGAATGCCGGGCGCCAGTCATTGCCATGGCAGAACTGGCTGTAGCCAGCGATGGCTTCGCCCATTTGTTCCGCCGGACCAATGGGGTCGCCTAACGCGATCGCCGCGCCATAGCGCGCCGTATAAGCAATCATGCTGCCGGCAGGGCTAAAGAAGTACGATTTATCATCGAATAAAGTCGTCCTCGCCAGGGGGCTGTTGCCATACCGCTCAACGATCGCGCGCGCTTGTTCCCGCTCATTCTCGCTGGCTGGTTTTCGGATGAGCACCGGACGCACCAGCATAAACAGGGCAAAAGCCAGCGTCACCGCAGCGATGACGTAAATAGATACGATGAAGTAATGTCCGAAGCCGGTCACCGGCACGAGTGTCGGGTCAGTGAAGGTTGTGAACAAGACCAAAGTCTGCCATACGGCTTGACCAAGGTTATAGGAAATTTTAAAGTGCCGGTCCAGGAGAAAGAATCCTAGTGAGCCATAGACAAGCGTGAACAGCAGCGCCATGATCAGGGTCATGAACCCCTGGCGCACGGAGGGCGGGTCAGAGCGTGCGTGGAAGGAGTGACGCAGCACCAGCAGCAGAATGATCAGCAGCAGCGCCAGGCTGGCTTCTTCAAAGTCGAGCCCTTTCAATAGATGTGTCACAAGCGTGAAGCTCAGGGTAGCCAGTGCCAGAAGCCAGGAAATGTGTTTGCGGCGCGACAAGCCATAGGCCAGGATGATCAGGAAGAACCCAAGTACTGCCGACGCCAGCCGGCTGCCGTGGCGCACTTCCAGCGGGACGAATGGCTCGAAGGCCTGCACGCGTTCAGCGAGCGCCGGCATTGTGGCAGAGATCAGGTTGACAATTCCCATCACCACCGTGAGAAGCGCGGTGGCACGGACGCCGTGCCGGGCGAGTTTACTGCGCAGAATATCCTTGTTCATAGCGGCTCGCTCCTAGTCTGCCCGATTCGCTGCACGGGCATAAAACCAGCGCTTGACTACCTCGGTCGAGGCAAAGTACAGCAGGATAATGCCGAAGATCAGAGCCAGCAATGGGGCCGGCAATGGAGCGAAACCAAGCAGCCCTGCCAGAGGGGAATAGGGCAGCGCGAGCACAACCAGCGCGGAGATCACCGTCATGATGATCATCAGGCGGCTGGGCTTGCTGCGGTGAAACGGCAGCCGCGTGCGGACCGCAAAGACAACCAGCATGGCTGAGAGGACTGATTCAATGAACCAGCCGGTCTGGAAGTGAGTCTCTGACGCGTGAAAGACCCAGATCAGCAGCGCGAAGGTCAGATAGTCAAAGACCGAGCTGAGCAGACCAAACACGACCATGAAGCGCCTGATGAAGCTGACGTCCCAGCGGTGCGGCTTGTTGATATAAACGTCATCGACGTTATCGCCGGCGATCGTCATCTCTGGAAAGTCGGTCAGAAAGTTGATCAGGAGGATCTGCTTGGGAAGCAGCGGCAGGAACGGCAGAAAGAGAGAAGCACCAGCTACGCTGAACATATTGCCAAAATTGGCGCTGACCGCCATGAAAATGTACTTGAGGGTATTGGCAAACGTCTTTCTGCCCTCGATGATTCCCTTTTCCAATGCTGCCAGGTCCTGCCGCAGAAGGACAATATCAGCGGATTCCTTGGCGACATCGACGGCATTCTCAACTGAGAGACCGACATCCGCGCTGTGCAGCGAAGGCGAGTCATTGATGCCGTCACCCATGTAGCCGACGACATGATTCGTCTTCTTGAGCGCCAGGATGATCCGTTCCTTGCCGGCAGGATCGACCTCGGCGAAAATGTCGGTGCGTTCGGCCTGGTGCCACAGGGCTTCGTCGCTCATCTGACCCAAATCATTTCCTGTCAGGATGGCCGCGTCTTGCAGTCCAATCTGAGTGGCGACATGAGCAGCTACCAGGTGGTTATCGCCGGTGATGATCTTTACATTCACCCCCAGCTTACGCAGCCGTTCGATCGTCGCTGCGACGTCAGGTTTGGGCGGATCAAAGAAGAGCAGAAATCCTTCGAAAGTCATCCCGGCTTCATCATCACGCGAATAACAGCAATCACGATGGTCAACTGCTTTGGTCGCCAGTCCCAGCACCCGGTATCCCTCACCGGACCACTGCTGGTAAAGGGTCTCGAGCGCGGCTATGTCCTCAGGCGTCAGCGGTGCCGCACCCTGCGCGTTTGCCTGCTGCGTGCAAGCCTGCAGGATGTTTTCAAAAGCGCCTTTGCAAATCAGAGAGCGTTTATTCTCCAGTTCCACCACCACGCTCAGACGTTTGCGGAAAAAATCATAGGGGATTTCATCCGCCTTGGTGTATGACTCTTGCGGCGCGGTCGCTTGCGCGAGGATGGCTTCATCCAGCGGATTGACCAGGCCGGTTTGAAAATGTGAATTGAGCCACGCCAATGAACTGACCGTCTGCGACTCATTTCCTGCAGGGTCAAAGGTGTGGTCCAGCTTGACCACGCCGGCGGTGATTGTGCCGGTCTTATCGGTGCAGAGCGTATCCATGCTGCCCAGATTTTCGATTGACGACAGCCTGCGGACGATGACGCCATGCTGCGCCATGGCACGCGCGCCGCGGGAGAGATTGATATTGATGATGGCAGGCAGGAGCTGCGGTGTCAGACCCACACCGAGCGCGATCGAAAACAATAGGGAATCTATTGGCGGTTTTTGATAGAGGACATTGATGATAAAAATGGCAGCCACCAGAAAGACCATCACCTCGGTCAGCAAGGTTCCGAGTTTGCTGATCCCCAGCTCGAATTCGCTGACAGGCGGACGGACGGTGAGCCGGTGGGCAGTCTTGCCAAAAAAGGTATGCGGTCCCGTCTCAGTCACCACAGCTTTGGCGCTGCCTGAGCGTACGCTGGTGCCCATGAAGACCATGTTCGTCCGCTCGCTCAACGAGGCAGATTCAGGCAGCGTGCTCGCGGTCTTTTCAACCGGGAAGGTTTCACCGGTTAAGACAGCCTGGTTGACGAAGAAATCCTTGGCTTCGAGCATGAGGGCGTCTGCGGGGATCAGGCTGCCGGCTGAAAGCAGGAGGACATCGCCCGGTACGACCTCTTCAGCCAGGATTTCGGTCTCCTGCCCACCGCGCAGCACGCGTGTTTTATGCGCGATCTGTTCCTTCAGTTTGGCAGCAGCACTGTTGGCGCTGTATTCCTGAGTGAAACTCAGGGTTGCGCTGGCGAGAACGATGACCAGGATAATGGCGGCGTCTGTCCAGTCTTGAACGAATGCTGAAACTAATGTCGCAACGAGCAGGATCAGGACGATTGGGCTTTTGAATTGCGCCAGGAAGAGTTTGACCGGAGTGAATTCGCCATGAGTCTCAAGCAGGTTTCGACCGACGCGTTGCAGGCGTTCTGCTGCCTCTGTCTGCGACAGTCCCGTCTCCGATGATCGCAACTGCTGCATCACCTGGGGGGTTGGCATGCTCCAGTAGGCTGTGTCAGTGGGTTGGGGGGTAAGCGTTGATTTGTTCATAGGCGCCTCGTTGACAATAGCCACTCATAGCTGTGGAGCATGAATGGACAGATGACCATTGGAAATAATTGTAAGTCTAAAAGACAAGCATGGACGGTCTTGGCGTATATTTTTCGTAGGTTATAATCATGTCGCTCGACTGAAAAGGAATTGGTTTAATGCAATTATCTTTCCTCAACTGGTTGCTGGCAATCTCGCCGGTGATCGTCATCCTGATACTGATGCTTGGTTTCCGTTGGGGGGGATCTCAGGCGGGCGGCGTGGCCTGGTTTATTACCATTGGGCTGGCAATGCTGCGCTTTGGCGCCGGGCCCGAGTTGATTGCCTATTCACAAGTTAAATCCATGCTGCTCTCGCTGGATGTGTTGTACATTATCTGGGCGGCATTGCTGTTCTTCCATGTAGCCAACGAAGCCGGCGCGGTCAACAGCATCGGCAACATGCTCACCTCGCTCACAACGGACCGCACGCTGCAGGGCTTGCTGGTCGGCTGGGTGTTCGTCTCGTTCCTGCAGGGCGTCGGCGGCTTTGGCGTGCCGGTCGCGGTGACCGCGCCATTCCTGGTGAGCATGGGCTTCAACCCGATTACCGCGGTGATCATGACCAGCCTCGGTCACGGTTGGGCGGTCAATTTTGGTTCGATGGGCACGTCCTATCAGTCGATGATGGCGGTTACCAACCTCTCCGGCGAGTATCTGGCGCCGATGTCAGCGATTTTACTCGGCAGCGTCTCCTTCCCCAGCGCATTGATGGTAGCTTTCCTCGCGGGCGGATGGCGGGGCATGATCCGCAATCTTCCTTATATTGCCATTATCGGCACCGTCATGGGCGCGGTGCAATATTGGATGGCAACCCATGGCATGTGGACGCTCGGCGCGACCGTCGGCTCGCTTGCTGGTCTGCTCGCCAGCCTGGCGTTGCTGCAGATCCCGTTTTTCAAGGGTGATCATAACCCTGGCGCCCAGGCGCCTGCCAGTCTGGCGCCGACGGGCAAAGCCATTAGCTATACGATGATGTTTACACCTTACATCATTTTGCTCGTAGTTGCTTTTGCCAGTAATTTGATCCCATCAGTCGCAAAAGCGCTTGATGTGTTGATGCTATCCTTCAAATTTCCGCAAATCTCAACTGCATTTGGTCACATTTCCGCAGCTGACCAGCGCACCTTAAGTCTATTTGGACATCCTGGGTTCATGCTCGTCTTTTCGTCTGTAGCAGCCGGGCTGGTATACCGGGCGAAAGGTTTTTACAAACCTGATGTTGCACAGCGTATTTGGCAATTGATGCTCAAGAGCGCGGCGAAATCAAGTCTTGGAATCCTGGCGATGATGGGGATGGCGATATTAATGACGCATGCCGGCATGACTAACCTGCTGGCGGAAGGCATCAGCCAGAGCGTGCCGCAGATGCTGTATCCCATGGTCGCGCCATTCATCGGCGCGCTGGGCGCTTTCATTACCGGCAGCAACAATAATTCCAATGTGCTCTTTGCGGTATTGCAGATGAAGAACGCTGAACTGCTGGGATTGGGAACGCCGCTGATTTTGGCATCGCAGACGACAGGAGGATCGATTGGCAGTATTATCGCGCCGGCAAAAAATATCGTCGGCTGCAGCACGGTCGGCTTGTCAAATCAGGAAGGCGTAGTGCTGGCGAAATCGCTGGTCTACGGCCTGCTGCTTCTTTTGTTTATCGCGTTGCAAACCATGCTGTTCGCCTGGTTGGGGTGGGGTCATGTCTGATTCAGGAAAATCCGCTAAACGCAGGATGACGCCAGGCAAATGGCAGAACCTGGCGCTGATTCTATCAATAGGATGGTCCTTTATCCTCTACTGGGCGCTGCAGGCTGGCAGTGTGATTCTGGCTGTGATATCGTTTGCGGTCATCGCGCTGGCAATGTTGATGACGATTCTTTACGGGAAATAATTGACCGTTTCGACCCGTGCGACGGTAACAGAACTCTCGAGCTAAACAATAATTTCTAGAAATAAATATCCATCTTTTCCGGCTTTACGGAGCCAGGCAGCTCAATGCCGATCCCGACCACCAGATATGGCGAATTGTCGGGAAAAATGATGCTGATGCCAACCTGTGTCCAGTAAAAACGGTTGGTATCCGGCGCAAACCCACGGCAATTAGTTCTAGAAAATATCAATTATTTTGTGCTGGTCACGTCTGCGCGATATTTAAAACTGACCCGTACTACGGGTCAGTTTTTTGATTCTCACGTCGCGGAACTGTTTACGCTTTTTCCAGCAGCTCATTGATACGCTTGACCATAAACGGAATCACGGCGGCTTCCCAATCCTTGCCGGCTTGGGCGTTGGCTTTGACAGGGTCGCCCAGCGTGCCTATAGGCGAGATCTTGCCGATATTCCATTTGCCGGATTCTTTCATCTGAGCGTCGATGGCGGCATTTGAGTCGCCCACGAACCCGCGCTGCGCGCGCGGCATATCGGTCCACTGGTCATAAGGGCTGGCAAGCACCTGTGAGGCTTCGGTGAAGCCGGCATGATGCCCGCCCTCTTCCGCGGTGACGCCATATTTATCGAAGACTGCCTGCTGGGCAACCTGTGACTCTTCAATGCCATAGATGTCACCCCAGATCACCTTGCATTGCGGCAGCTCAGCCTTAATCTCCGGGGTCACCTCGATCATGGCTTTGTTGTTGCCGCCATGCGATGACATCAGCACGATGCGCTCGAAGCCGTGTTTGGCGAGCGCCCGGCAATAAGCCTTGCAGATCTCCTTCAACAGGTCGGCGGAGATGGTCAGTGAGCCGGCGAAATCCATGTGGTGATCAGAGCAGCCCGGGCGGATGACCGGCGCGACCAGCGTATTGCCCATGCCGGCAGCGATTTTCTCTGCCAGCACTTCGCCCAGAAAGGCGTCGGTTCCAACCGGCAGGTGCAGCCCGTGCTGCTCGATCGAGCCGGCGACGACGATCACCGTCTTATAACCATTATCAATGGCCTCACGTACTTGCGGCGAGGTCAGATTTTCGAGATGCAATGTTTTCACTAGTATTGTCCTTTCAGGCGCGGAATATCGAACACTTTTATTATAGCGTTTACGGAAAGAACCAGCCGCGGGGAACAACCATGGGGGAAATAGCGTCACTTAATTAATTACAAGTGAGGTATGAGAGATGAAAAAAATGATGTATCTTTTCTTATTGGCTGGCTTACTGCTTTCGGCTTGCGCGCCGGCAGCCAGCGCAACACCAGCGCCTGTGGAAAAACTGATTGGCACAGAGTGGCGGCTGACAAGCTTTTCCGCCCAGGGTAAACCCATGACGATCGATCCGCGCTGGGTGGTCACCCTCGTCCTGATGGACCAGGGGAATCTGAGCGGAAAGTCCGCCTGCAATCAGTTTGGAGGCAAATATACGCTGAATGAGAACCAACTGAAGACCGGTGAACTGGCCTCGACCCTGATGGCGTGTTTGGATGAAGGCGTGATGGAGCTGGAAGGCGCTTATCTCAATGCGCTGCATGAAGGCGGTACCTTGAAACGCGAAGGTGACAAACTCACACTCACATCCGCCGATGGCAAGACCGTGCTGGAATTCGCGGAATCACGCGTGACGCTGCCTGGCAGCAAGTGGAAGCTGGCGGGGTTGGCGGACGACATGGGAGCGACGCTGCTGATGAGCGCTGACGCGATAACGCTCAATTTCGGTGCGGATGACGAGATCAGCGGCAATGGCGGCTGTAATAACTACCACGGCACCTATAAATTGGATGGCAGCGCTTTGACCATTGGCCCGGTCGGCAGCACCAAAATGGCTTGCGCCGATGACGCGCTCAATGAGCAGGAAGTGAAATATTTCAAGTCGCTGGAATCTGTGGCTGCTTATGAGTACCGCGAAGGGCAGTTGATTTTGCTCAATGGCGCGGGTAAGCGGCTGGCGACATTTATGCCGGCAGAGTAAGCCTCTCACCGCGGCAACGCGGGAGTATAATTGATTTACCGCGCGACTGACGGAAGTGGAATTGACCACAAGAAGCGCGGTCCTGGAGAGCCGACCGTCTGGGCGAGATGCCCCGACGCGCCGGTTTTTCTAATTTATGGGAGGCTGACGCGATGAATTCATTTGAACTGAAGTATGGCTGCAACCCTAACCAGAAACCGGCGCGGGTGCAAATGACGGCCGGTGAGCTGCCCTTCGAGGTGCTGAATGGCAGACCGGGCTATATCAACCTACTGGACGCGATGAACGCCTGGCAACTGGTGCGCGAGTTGCGCCAGGCTACGGGCTTGCCGGCAGCGGCATCGTTTAAGCACGTCAGCCCGGCTGGCGCTGCTGTAGCCAAACCGCTCTCCGCAGTCGAACATCAGATGTATTTCGTTGGCAGCCTTGAGCTGACACCTGTCGCGACCGCCTATGTGCGCGCCCGCGGCGCCGACCGCATGTGTTCCTTCGGTGATTTCATCGCGCTCTCCGACACCTGTGACCAGGTGACTGCCCAATACATCTCGCGCGAGGTCTCGGATGGCATCATCGCGCCGGGCTACAGCCCTGAAGCGCTGGAGCTCCTCAAAGCCAAACGCAACGGCAGCTATGTGGCGCTTCAAATGGACACTGACTTTGTGCCGGAAGCCGTCGAGCGCAAGGAAGTCTTTGGCATCACCTTCGAACAGAAACGCAATGACGTCGTGCTTGATGAATCGTGCCTAACCAATGTGGTCACCAAAAAGAAAGACCTGCCGGCCGACGCCAGACGCGATCTGCTGGTGGCGTTAATCGCGCTCAAATATACCCAGTCCAATTCGGTCTGCTACGTGCTCGACGGTCAGACCATCGGCATCGGCGCCGGACAGCAGTCACGCATTCATTGCACCCGTCTGGCTGGCAGCAAAGCTGATGTCTGGCATTGCCGCCGGCACCCCAAGGTACTCGGATTGCCCTTCCGCAAGGACGTCAAGCGCCCCGACCGCGACAACGCGATCGATAACTACATTACCGGCGAGGATGCCGGTTTGCTGGATGACGGCCGCTGGCAGACTATGTTCAGCGATAGACCCGAGCCATTCAGCGCAGAGGAGAAGGCAGCCTGGATCCGTCAGCTCGACGGTGTGTCACTTGGTTCGGACGCTTTCTTCCCCTTTGGGGATAATGTTGAGCGCGCTGCCCGCAGCGGTGTGCGCTATATCGCGGAAACCGGCGGATCGGTGCGCGATGACAATGTGATCGCCACGGCTGATCAGCTTGGCATCACCATGGCATTTACGGGCATTCGCCTCTTCCACCACTAACCCGTCTGGCAGTAAATCCGCAACCCCGAGTCTCGCGCTCGGGGGTTTTTTGTCTTGCCGACTGCCTCATACTTGCAATCCGCTACCTCATTATGAGAGAATAGCGCTAATTATCGGGAGAACGTTCAAATAACAAGGAGATTATTGTGGCAAACAGGATTGTACATTTCGAAATCTATGCGGAAGATATCGAACGCGCCAAGACTTTTTACGGCAGCGTGTTTGGCTGGACCTTCGAAGATTATTCACAGTATGTCAACAGCGCCTACTGGGGCGTGGTGACCGGCAAGGAGGATGAAGCCGGCATCAATGGCGGCATGATGCTGCGTGACAAACCTGTCGCGGCGCCTGGTACCTCAGCGCGGGCATTCGTATGCACCATCGTCGTCGATAATTATGACGCGACCGAAAAGAAGCTGCTCGAAGCGGGCGGTACCGTGATGTTTGGCAAGCATGCCCTGCCCGGGATGGCCTGGCAAGGGTATTACCAGGATACCGAAGGCAACGAGTTCGGCATTCACCAGCCTGATCCCAAGGCAGGGTTGGCCTGAGACTGCCGGGATAGTACAGTAAACGAAAGGAGATTCCAATGCATGACATTGCGTTATTCTTTTTACTGCCCCCATTCGCCGACTGGGAAGGCGCGTACCTAGCCTCTTATCTGACCTGGCAGGAAGCGGATAAACCTTTTGATGTGAAAACAGTTTCCCTGAGCCGGGACCCGATCAAGAGTATCGGTGGTTTTACCATTCTGCCTGATTACGCTCTTGAGGACATCCCCAGCGACTACGGCGCGTTGATTTTGATTGGCGGCGACTCCTGGCGCACGCCGGACGCGCAATATGTTGTTGATCTGGTAAAAAGTACCCGCGAGCGTGGGATACTGATCGCCGCGATCTGCGACTCTGTTACCTTCCTCGCCAAAGAGGGCTTTCTGAACGAGCACAAACACACGGGCAACAACCTGGAAGATATCCGCGCTTACGCTGGTGAGGCATACACCAACACGCAAAATTTTCTGAATGAACCAGCCGTTGTGGATGGCAATCTGATCACAGCGCCTGGCACTGCGCCGCTCGAGTTTGCCAAACTGGTGCTGGAAACCTTGCAAGTGGAGAAACCTGTGAATATCGCCACATGGTATAACGAAAACAAAGGTTGTAAAATTGAAGCGGATAAATAACTGTGGGTGGAGGTAGGGGTGCCGATGAATGTGATAGGGTCCTTTGTCAGTTTTCCTGTTACCGACCTGGAGCGTGCGTGTGACTGGTACGAAAAAGTGTTTGACCTGCACGGCGCCGCGTTGCAAGCTGTAGAAGGTATCGCCCAATATCTTATTGGTCAGACCTGGCTGCAATTGAAAGTGGGTCGGGTGACCGGATGTGAGCATTACATCCGCTTCGGTGTTGAAGACCTTGAGGGCGAACGCCAGAAGCAGGTTGCGAAGGGTATCGACGCTGGTGAAATCATCAAAATCCCTGACGCGGTCGCGTACTTTGACCTTCAGGATCCCGACGGGAACATAATCGGGTTCTATACCATCATTTTGTGAGCCGAAATATTTCGATAAGAAAACCGCCTGAATTGTTCAGGCGGTATTCTTATCAGACGGTCTTTCACGTGATGATTTACGGGCAATCGTTGGCTGGCAGCTCCATGACTGTTTTTGCCAGGTCGCTCAACGCAAAGGTGTCCAGCGTCTCCACCTGACCCGAATCACTCTTCTCAGTCACAGCCATATCCAGCGGCAGCCGCAAAAAGTCACTCAAGCCGCTCGCCCTGGCGTTCTCCTGGGCGTGACTGGCGCCGAAAATCTCGTGGCGCGTATCACACGTCGGGCAGACGAAATAACTCATATTTTCCACAACCGCCAGGATGCGCTTGTTCATTTGCTTGAGCATATTGACTGCCTTATGCACCACCATGCCGGCCAACTGCTGCGGTGTCGTCACCAGCACAACGCCATCGATTGGCAGAGACTGCATCACGGTCAGGGCGGCATCCGAGGTACCGGGCGGCATGTCCACCAGCAGTACATCCAGTTTGCCCCACAGGACATCGGTCCAGAATTGTTTGATGGCACCCGAGATCATTGGTCCGCGCCAGATCACCGGCAGGTTCTCATCAGACATCAGCAGGTTGGTCGAGATGACCTTGATGCCGCCCCCTGTCACTGCCGGCAATATCCCCTGATCACTGCCCTTCAAGCCGCCGCTCTCGAGGCCAAACATGCGCGGGATGCTGGGACCGGTGATATCGGCGTCCAGAATGCCAACGCGGTGACCCTGCCTGCGCAGCTCAACCGCCAGCATGCTGGTCACCGAAGATTTGCCAACGCCGCCTTTGCCGCTCATTACGGCGACGACGCGTTTGACATTGTTGAACAGATTGATCTTGGGCAGGTCCTGCCCCAATTTTTTCCGCAGCTCGGCTTTTTCATCCGGGCTCATCTCGCCGAAGTTGATCTCAACCCCGGTTACATTCTGCACTTCGCTCAGCGCCTGTTGCGCGTCAGACGACATGCGATGCTTGAGCGGGCAGCCAGCGACAGTCAGGTTCAGGGTAAAACTCACCTTACCTTCGTCCGAAATTTTCAGGTCTTTGACCATGCCCAGTTCGACAATGTTCTTGCCCAGTTCAGGGTCGATCACCTTACGCAGCGCGTCCAGTACTTGTTGCTCAATAACCATTTCCTTGCTCCTTCATTCCCCTGTGTCTAGTATCCGTCGATTCAGGGCGTCAACGTAGTGGCACCATTTTAATCTATCGCCGGCAGCATTTCAAATATTGGCAGGAGAACGCCAGCTATTAATCAAACCTTAACACACATCGTATCGCCTAATTGGCTGAACTAGATATAATGCATGTAAGAATGTGAAGAGTTTCTTCACAAAGTGAGGTCTTATGTTCTCATCAATTCGCTGGCGAATTGCTTTGCCATTCATTCTGCTGATCCTGCTGGTTATGGTCGGCATGGGACTGTTTTTCTCGAAGTACGTCGAGCGTGTCTATCTCGATACTTTGCGTGAAAAGCAGATCTCGGAAGCCGTCCTGATCGCGTCCAGACTGACGCCGGAAGATATGAGCGGTCAGAATTCCGCTACGCTGGAACAGCATGTGCTTGAATTGCATAAATTGCTCGGCAAACGCGTCACCATCATCGACAAGGACGGCATGGTGGTTGGCGAATCAGACCGCGACCCTGAGACGATGGTCGATCATTCTGACCGGCCTGAATTTATTGCCGCAATGGAGAATGGTACCGGCAGCAGCATCCGCTTCAGCCGCACGATCGGCTTTGACATGATGTACTCAGCCAGCGTGGTCACTTCGCCCGCGGGAGAGAAATTGGGGGTGGCGCGCGTCGCGTTGCCGCTGGTCGCGATCCGCACCAGCATCTCCAGCCTGCAGCGCATGCTCCTGACAATGACGGCTCTGGCTGCACTGCTTTCATTATTGCTGGCGCTTTTTATCTCAAGGCAGATTTCCAAGCCGGTGCTGGAATTGACCGAAGCGGCTGAGCAACTGGCTGCCGGACAGAAGACTGACCAGATCATACCTTCATCAATGGAAGAGATCGGCAAGCTGACGCACTCCTTCAACATCATGTCCTCGAAGCTCCAGGAACAGATCAACACCATTGATGCTGAACGCGCGCGGCTCGCGGCGGTGCAAAACCGCATGACCGATGGCGTGATGCTGGTCGACCGCGACGGCAAAATCGTTTCGATGAACCCGGCTGCCGAGAAGATGTTTGAGATGAAGGAGGACAGCGCTGCCGGCAAGTCGCTGATCGAAGTGACCGGGCATTACCTGCCGGTTGAGATCTTCCAGCGCAGCAAGTCGACCAACGCGAGCCAGGACGGACAGTTCGAGACGCGCGACCGCAAGCTGACCTTGCTTGGCACTGCCACACCGCTCGGCACGATCCTGCATGAGAATGTGCTCCTGAGTTTTCAGGACATCACCAAGCTGCGTCAGACCGAGACCATCCGGCGCGACTTTATCAGCAATGTGTCGCACGAGCTGCGCACACCGCTGGCAAGCATCAAGGCTCTCACCGAGACCCTCCAGGATGGCGCGCTGGAGGATACTGAAGCTGCCAACCGCTTCCTGAGCCAGATTGAAACTGAAGTAGATTCAATGTCGCTGATGGTCGCCGAACTGCTTGAGCTCTCGCGCATCGAATCGGGCCGTGTACCGCTGGAGCTCAAAGCGGTCAGTCCGGGTGAGATCATCGCGCCGGTGGTCGAGCGCCTGAGCCTGCAGGCTGACCGGAATGGGTTGACATTGACCTCAGCCTTCGACGAGGCATTGCCCAAGATCAACGCTGACGCCGTTAGGCTGCAGCAAGTGCTGGTCAATTTGCTGCATAACGCGGTCAAGTACACCCCGCCCGGAGGCTCCATTCAGGTCAGCGCTCGGGAAGAAGGGGAGTTTGTGCGTTTCGCGGTCACGGATACCGGCAAAGGCATTGCCGAGGAAGAACAAAACCGCATTTTCGAACGCTTCTACAAGGCAGACAAGAGTCGCACCAGCAGCGGCACCGGCCTGGGGCTGGCTATCGCCCGGCATATGGTCGAACTGCATGGCGGACAGATCGGCGTGACCAGCCAGCAGGATAAAGGCAGCACCTTCTTTTTCACCGTGCCGAAGGCTTAGCATTCACTCAATTTACATGCCGCCCGAGAGCTCGGGCGGTTTGCTGTTAACATGCCGTTAACGTTGCCATAACAGCGGCTTAACTCGGTGTTGCACCTCCATTAACTTGTGTTTGTTATGCTTTGAACCATATGAAAAGCATAAATTATTGGATTTTGGAGGAAAGAATGCAACGCAAATTGTCCGTACTATTTTCAGTAGTGATCGTTGCGATGCTGGTTTTATCAGCATGCGCGCCAGCGGCGACACCAGCCCCAGCGACTGAAGCACCCGCGACCGAAGCGCCCAAGGCGACGGAAGTTGTGAAAACTGAAGCTCCGGCGACTGAAGCACCGAAAGCGACTGAAGCGCCTGCAGCCACCGAGGCGCCAAAAGCAACCGAGGCTGCTGCACCTAAAGCTGAACCGATCGTACTGCCTGAGATCGATCCTGCCAGCGTGAGCGGCAACATCATCTCGGCTGGTTCATCGACGGTATTCCCGCTCTCTGAGGCGATGGCCGAGCGTTTCAAGAATGAAGGCTTCGGCGGCAACATCACCATCGACAGCATTGGTTCAGGTGGTGGTTTCGAACGCTTCTGCAAGACCGGTGAAACTGACATTGCCAATGCCTCACGCGGCATCAAGGACAGTGAAGTTGAAAGCTGCAAAGCCATCGGCCGCACGCCGATCGAATTCCGTGTCGGCACCGATGCCCTGGCAGTAGTTGTCAGCAAAGAGAATGACTTTGCCAAAGACGTCACGCTGGAAGAACTTGGCAAACTGTTCTCGAGCAAGACGACCAAGTGGTCAGACGTTCGTGCTGACTGGCCCGCTGAAGACATTCTGCGCTTCTCCCCCGGCACCGATTCCGGCACCTTCGACTTCTTTGTTGAAATGGTGATGGGACCGCTGAACAAGAAAGCCGACGGTAAAGCAGACCTGGAAGCTGGCGAGAAGGATATTCTGGGCGCCGCGAACCTGCAGCTCTCTGAGGATGACAACGTGCTGGTGCAGGGCGTGGAAGGCTCGAAATATGCTATCGGTTACTTCGGCTTCGCGTACTACTCTGAGAACGAAGGCAAGCTGAACGCGCTGGCACTGGATGGTGTGGCGCCTTCCTTCGAATCGGCAGAAGCGAACACCTACAAACTGGCTCGCCCGCTGTTCATCTACTCAGACGCCAAGATCCTCAAGGACAAGCCGCAAGTGGCAGCGTTTGTGAACTTCTACCTGAGCTATGTTGACGAAGAAATTCAGACGGTTGGGTATTTCCCGGCGAGCGTTGAAGCGCTGAATAGCGCCAAGCAGGCTCTGCTGGACGCAGTCAAATAATAGGTTGATTATTGGTACAGACCGCAGGTTTCTACCAGAAACCTGCGGTCAATTGGCTAAAGAATTGGGAAAAAATAGTGGAAATAACTGATAACTCACGGAAAATGGTTCGGAAGGAAAGCGATCTCGCCAGAGAATTACGCCGCAAACCGCGCGTCAGCGAACGCTTCATTCAGATGTTCCTGTTGTTTTGCGGCATCTTTTCCATTTTCATCACCGTGGGAATTGTTTATGAAATCGGCAAGGAAGCGTTTCTGTTCTTCAAGTTGCCTGAAGTTACCTTGTGGGAGTTCTTCACCAATACAAAGTGGCAGCCCGCAGCGGGTGAGTTCGGTATTCTGCCGCTGCTGAATGCGACTTTACTGACGACCAGCGTCGCCATGATGATCGCGTTACCGCTGGGCCTGGCCGTGGCAATTTACCTGAGCGAATACGCCAGCACGAAGGTGCGCAATTTTCTCAAACCCGTGCTGGAAGTGCTCGCCGGCATCCCGACCGTGGTTTACGGTTACTTCGCGCTCACCTTCATGACGCCGCTGCTGCGCACAATCTTCGGCGTAGACACAGTCAACATCTACAACACCGCCTCAGCCGGTCTGGTGATGGGCATCCTGATCCTGCCGCTGATCTCCTCCATGAGTGAGGACGCGCTCTCCGCGGTGCCGCGCGCCTTGCGTGAAGCCGCGTACGGACTTGGCGCGACCAAGCTCGAGACCGCCATCAAAGTCGTTGTGCCGGCTGCCATCTCCGGCATCGCGGCGGCGTTCATTGTCGGTGTTTCGCGCGCCATCGGTGAGACCATGATCGTCGCGCTGGCAGCTGGCGCCGGGCCTAACTTTACCTTCAATCCATTCAAAGGTGCTGAGACCATGACCGGTCATATTGTCCGCATCTCGGGCGGTGACCTGAGTTACGACTCGGTCGATTACAACAGCCTGTTCGCCATCGGTCTCTTCCTCTTCCTGATCACGCTGGTGCTCAATATGATCAGCCAGTACATCGTGCGCAAGTTCCGCGAGGTGCAGGAATGAGCAGCAGCCATCTGACCCCGAAATTCGTCAGCAATGTCGAAAAGCGGCACCGTTCCGAGAAGATCTGGAATGTCATCTTCCTGGCATCGACGGCAGTCGGCATTGTCTTCCTGGCGCTGCTGCTGCTCAATATCATCAATCAGGCGTTTGGTTACGTCGCCTTCAAAACCAAAGTGGACCCCGATACGCTGGCGGTCAACGGCGTGCCGATTGAGTCTCAGGATAAAGAAACGTTGATGGTTACCCTGGAGGCAAATATCTCAAAAGGACGTTTCCGCCAATTGAATCGTGAGATACCCTGGGAAGAACGCAGCACTGAAAACATTTATGACCTGGTCTGGGAGGAAGTTGTCAAACCGCAGGTCGCGCAAACCTGGCTGCTCTACGATTCCCTCTTCCATCGTGACCAGATCCAGGCGGAATTTGAAGCGAAGGTGCCCAAAGGCGAACTGCGCTTTCAGAACTGGATCAGCAAAAAGATGCTGACCCATCCGCAATCATCCGACCCCTTGCTGGCGGGCGTGCGCACAGCCGTCCTCGGTTCACTCTGGACGATCCTGATTACCATTTTGGTGGCGTTTCCCATTGGTGTCGGCGCTGCCATTTACCTCGAGGAGTACGCGGCTGACTCCAGATTGAACCGTGTCATCCAGACCAATATCGCCAATCTCGCCGGCGTTCCCTCCATTATTTACGGTATGCTGGGACTGGCGATCTTCGTCCGTACCCTGGAGCCGATCACCAGCGGCGCCATTTTCGGCATCGGTGAGCCGGGCACCGCCAACGGGCGCACCGTGCTCTCCGCTGGCTGGACGCTGGCATTGCTGGTACTGCCGCTGATCATCATCAACGCCCAGGAAGCCATCCGGTCGGTGTCCAACGCCTTGCGTCAGGCAAGTTATGGACTGGGCGCGACCAAGTGGCAGACGATCTGGCATCATGTGCTGCCGAGCGCTATCCCGGGCATCATGACCGGCACCATCCTCGCCATCTCGCGCGCCATCGGTGAAACCGCTCCGTTGGTCGTGGTTGGCGCGGCGACATATATCACCTTCGATCCGAACAGCCCCTTCTCAAAATTCACCAGCCTGCCGATCCAGATCTACCAGTGGACGGCGCGCCCGCAACCGGAGTTTCGCAATCTTGCCGCTGGTGCTATATTGGTGCTGTTGATCATGTTACTCTCACTTAACGCGATTGCCATCATCATGCGCAATCGTTACAGGAAGGCACTTTATGACCGTTGATGAAAAGAGCTCATACGCCATTGAAGCCAATGACATCAGCATCTACTATGGCTCTTTCAGGGCGATCAAAAATATCTCGGTGGCGGTGGAAGAGAACAAAGTCACCGCGATCATCGGGCCGTCAGGCTGCGGTAAATCGACGCTGCTGCGATCGTTCAACCGCATGAATGAGCTGGTCCCCGGCGCGCGGCTGGAGGGTGAGATTCTCTTCAGGGGCGAGAATATTTACGCGCCTGATATCGATCCCGTCAACGTTCGCCGGCAGATCGGCATGGTCTTCCAGAAGCCGAACCCCTTCCCGAAATCGATCTATGAAAATGTCGCCTGGGGACCGCGCATCAATGGTTTCAGCACCGGTATTGGCGCGCCCAACATGGACGAATGGGTCGAACATTGCCTGCGCAAGGCAGCGCTGTGGGACGAGGTCAAGGACAAGCTGAAGCAGAGCGGGCTGTCGCTCTCGGGCGGTCAGCAGCAGCGCTTGTGCATCGCGCGCGCCATTGCCATTCAGCCGCAGATTATCCTGATGGACGAACCGGCTTCAGCGCTGGATCCCATCGCGACATTAAAGATTGAAGAGCTGATGCGCGAACTGGCGCAGGATTTCAGCATTATCGTCGTCACGCATAACATGCAGCAGGCAGCCCGCGTTTCAGATAACACTGCCTTCCTCACCATGGATGAAGACCGTGCCGGCATACTGGTTGAATACGGCGCGACGACGGATATCTTCACCAGACCCTCCGACCCGCGTACCGAGGCGTATATTACCGGCAGGTTCGGTTAGACAATTAGAGGCTATTTATGACTTTGTACACCACGCGCCTGACCTTTGACCGCCATCTGAAGCGATTGATGGATGAGGTGCTGATCCTCGGCAGCCTGGTCGAACAGGCTGTCATCAAGGCGGTAGACGCGCTCAAGCGTCAGGACCGCAACCTCGCCCGCGTGATTTATCAGCAGGACCAGGTGATCAACGAGCGCCGTTATGCCATTGAAAATGAATGCATCATTCTGCTCGCTACCCAGCAGCCGATGGGGCGCGATGTGCGTTACCTGGCAGCCATCATGGAGATCATCACCGAGCTCGAGCGCATCGGCGATTATGCCAAAGGCATCTCCAAGATCAACCTGATGCTGGAAGAAGTCAATTACCCCGAGGTGATGAAAGACTTGCAGTCCATGGCTGATATGGGACTTTCGATGCTGCGCCGGGCATTGAACGCCTTCACCGCGAATGATGTCGAGACAGCCCGCAGCATCGCGGCTGATGATGACCAGGTCGACACGCTCTATAACCGCGTCCACAAGGGTTTGATGCAGTTGATGATTAAGGATCCGCAGCAAGCGGAGACGGTGAGCTACCTGATGTGGGCCGCGCACAACCTGGAAAGGCTGGCGGATCGGGTGATCAATATTTGTGAACGAATTGTTTATGTCAATACAGGAGAAGTAAAAGAATTGGATACAACGGAAGTTTTGCCGGGCGGTGCCGCATGAGCGCCAGGTACCGGGTTTTGTTTTTGTGTACGGGAAATTCAGCGCGCAGTCAGATGGCTGAGGCGCTGGTGAACGCGCGATTGGGCGACCATTGGGAGGCGTTCAGTGCCGGCACACAGCCGGCAGGCTACGTCCACCCAGCGGCGCTGGCAGTGCTGGCCGAACGAGACATCGATCATCAGGGGACTTCGAAATCGATGAGCCATTTCGCCGGGCAGGCGTTTGACATGGTCATTTCGGTCTGCGATGCCGCGGCGGAAAACTGTCCGTTCTGGCCGTATGGCGGCAAGCGGCTGCACATCGGTTTCCCTGACCCTGCCAAGGCGCAAGGCACGCTTATAGAGCAGTTGCCGGTGTTCCGTGAGGTGCGTGACGCGATCGAGGCTCAGGTATTGCCGGTGGTGGAAGCCTTCTCCGATTCAAAGGATGAAGAACCAACAGTCAATGGCGCGCGCCACCACGCGCACGATTTATTGAAGTAACCGCAACCATCCAGAATTCCGAAGGGATTCCGCACGCGGAATCCGTTTTTTGTAATAATGACATCTCATTGCGGGGGCGAAAGGTATGACTGGCTGGCGACTGCCTCACGCCCTCTATGCGGGGCTGAAGTCCATTGTCCAACCTTGACACCATAATTGAAAATGATTATCATTTTCAATTATGACCGATACCCAATCTATCGCTGACCAATGGATGGACGCCTTGCAGCAGCATGGCTTCCGTCAGACGCGCTCACGGCGCGTGATCGTTGAAACGATCCTCAATACACCTTATGGCATGGAACCGCTCGAGATTTACCAGCGCGGGCACCAGACCTATGCCAGTCTGGGGATGGTGACTGTTTACCGCACGCTAGAAACCCTGACCCAGCTCGGTCTGATCGAGCGCGTGCACCGTCCGCATGGCTGCAACCTCTACATCCGCGCCACGGTCGGACATCAGCACCTGCTGGTCTGCCAGGATTGCGGCAAAGTGACCTACTTCGAAGGTGACGACCTGAGCGCGCTGATCAAAAAAGTTGAAAAGCAGAGCCGCTTCAAAATCACTGAACATTGGCTGCAATTCTTCGGCAAATGTCCGGAGTGCCGCACCGCGCAAAACCATTAATGGAGCTTACCCGTTGAAAAAACTGATTCCCTTATTCCTGCTACTATCTCTGTCGCTGGCTGCGTGCCAGCCAGCACAGAAACAAAAGACCGGCCAAGCGCTCAAAGTGGTTGCCGCTGAATCTTTCCTGGCTGGCATAGCCCAACAAGTTGCCGGCAGCCATCTGACCGTCACCTCGCTGATGCCCGATGGCACGGACCCGCATACCTGGCAGCCGGCACCCAAAGACGTTGCCCTGATCGCGGAGACCGACCTGTTCATCGTCAACGGCGGCGAACTGGAAACCTGGCTGACCAATCTGGTGAAGAACGCCGGCGGCGACACCGTCATCGTCAGCGCCTCGGAGGGTTTGCAGGCGCGTGAAGTAAAGGCTGACGAACACGATGACCACGCGGCCGATGAGCACGCGCATGGGATCGACCCTCATTTCTGGCTCGACCCAAACCTGGTGATCACCTATGCTGCCAACATTGAGCAGGCGCTCAGCCAGCATGACCCGCAGCATGCCTCGGACTATAAAGCCAACGCGGAGACGTACATCTCAAAACTCAGGGAGCTGGATCTATACATCCGGCAAAAAACCGACCAGATCCCCGCGGAGCGCCGCCAACTGGTGACCACGCATGAATCTCTCGGGTACTTCGCTGACCGCTATGGCTTTACGCTGGTCGGCACCATCATCCCCGGCTTCAGCAGCGACGCGGAACCCTCCGCCCGCGACCTGGCGGCGCTGGTAGACCTGATTCGCAGCACCGGCGCCAGGGCGATCTTCCTCGAGCAGGGCGGCAGCACCAAGCTGGCTGACCAGCTTGCGGCTGAGACCGGCATCAAAGTAATCACCAACCTGCACACGCACTCGATTCTCAGCAATGGTCAGGCGGGCGATGGATACCTGGGCATGATGCGCCATAACATCGACGTGATCGCGGAGGCATTGAAATGAAAACGCCTAGCCGGACGCAAGTGCGGGACGATCACAGCCCGGCAAACCTCGATTTGCGCGGAGCGGTGATGGGTTATCCCGGTCGCACCATCCTGCGAGATGTCACCCTTACTATCCCGGCCGGCGACCAGGTGGCTGTTGTCGGACCGAATGGCGCGGGCAAATCCACGCTGTTCAAAACGCTGGCTGGTGTGCTGCCCTTACAGGGCGGCGAAGCGCTGATCCACTGCCAGCCGGTAGGGACTTTCAAAGGCTGCATCGCCTATGTACCCCAGCGCAGTGAAGCGGACACACACTTTCCTGTCACAGTGCAGGATGTCGTCAGCATGGGGCGCTTCACCAAGCAGGGGTTGTTTGCCAGGCAGGATACCCTGGACCGCGCGGCGGTTGAATACAGCCTGGCGCAGATGGGCATCGCTGATCTGGCTGGCCGGCAACTGACCGACCTCTCGGGCGGTCAGTTGCAGCGCGTGTATCTGGCGCGCGCGCTGGCGCAGCAGCCGCATCTGCTCCTGCTCGATGAGCCTTTCAACGGCGTGGACGCCGCGACCGAAGAGGCTACCCTCGAATTGCTGCAGTCCCTGAATGACCAGGGCATCACCATCATGGTCTCCACCCATGACCTCAACCTGGCATCGGAAAAGTTCAGAAATGTCATGCTGCTGAACGGCAAGCTGATCTCGTACGGTCCGCCGGAAAGCGCGCTCTCCACGGAGAATCTGCGCGAGGCATTCGGCGGGCAATTATTCTCGTCAGGCGGCATGCTGGTGGTTGACCACTGCTGTCCGACGCATAACGGCAATGGAGGCGCAAGGTGATCGATATCCTGCTCGAGCCTCTGCAATACGCCTTCATGCAGCGCGGCATGCTGGCAGCCGTGATCGTCGGCATTGTCTGTGCTGTCGTTGGTTGTTATGTCGTCCTCAAATCTATGGCGTTCCTGGGCGACGCGCTGGCGCATGCCATTTTGCCCGGCATCGCCGTGGCATATTTGCTGAATGTCAATCTGCTCTTTGGCGCGCTGGTCGCGGCTGTGCTGGTGGCGCTGGGCATCGGATATTTCTCCTCTCAGGGCAACATCAAGGAAGACACCGCCATCGGCATCCTGTTCGCCGCGGCGCTGGCGCTGGGCGTCGCGCTGATTTCCAGCATGGGGTCCTACGCGGTCGACCTTTCCCATATTCTCTTCGGTAATGTCCTCGGTGTCTCCGCGTCTGATTTGTGGCTGATGGCTGGGGTGGGCGTGCTGATCCTGCTGGCGATTGCCATTCTCTACAAGCCCTTCCTGCTGATCTCCTTCGACCCGGTGCTGGCGGCGACGATGAAGCTGCCGGTCAAACTGCTGCGCAACCTGCAACTGGTGATCATCGGCCTGACGATCGTGATATCAATTCAAACGGTCGGTGTTGGTCTTGTGGCTGCCATGCTCGTCACGCCTGGCGCCGCGGCTTACCTGCTCACACGCCGGCTGCCCTCGATGATGGCACTGGCTGCTCTGATCGGCGGTCTGTCGAGCATCGTCGGACTGTACTTGAGCTATTACACCAACATCGTCTCGGGGTCAGCTATTGTGCTGGTTGCCACGGCATTCTTCCTGCTGGCATTCCTGTTCGCCCCACATAAAGGATTATTCAGCAAGCGCGTCCAGAAGTCATAACCAGAGTCGGTCTACGGACGCGGCACCCACGACACCCGCGCGTCAAAGGCGCGCATCGGCCGGTTGAGGTTCTCGCCGCTGACCAGCCAGGTCGCGGTTTTGCCGGATTCCGGCGCCATGCGCATGCTGATCTGTTCGTCGGGCCGGATCTCCTGCAAAAAATTGATCTGAATGCTTTCCATCTGATGCTTCCGGTGAAAATCCGGTTCGAAACAGTCGCACACCCAGTCGACGTAATTGGCATTGTTGACATGACCGACCATGTCGAGCTGGCTGTAAGTGGCTTTGATCTGATAGCACTCGGGCATGTCCTGCGGTGCGTCGATTTTCTCCAGCGGTTCATGCGGCGTCGGGTCGGGAATGTCGAAGACCTTGTGCTCGGGAATGCTGGACGGTTTCAGGATCTGCCGGTTCTTGAGATCAATCAGCAACGACGCGCTGATGGCGTCCGCCACCAGGTTCCCTTGCTCGTCCTCCACCTTGAACCCGCGCAGGTACAGCAGCTTTTGCTGGTAGCCATTGATCCAGGTGTGCATGATCAGGCGGTCCTTGATGGCGGGATAACGCAGCATGCGCATCCGTATGCGGTAGAGAACCCAGGCTCTGCCGGTCGCCATCAGGTCGTAAAAATCATAACCAGCCAGGTTAGCGTGGCTGCTGCCCGAGTACTGGATCAGCCGGAAAAAGCTGGATGGCTTCCAGCGGCTGTTCAGGTCAGTTTCATAATCACGCACGATGACTTCATGTTGATAGGCTGGTATGGTCATGAGTACCCTCCGGAAGATTCTCCCCATTAGATTGTAACGCCACAGGGGCTCAACAGCGTCAGGGCGAACATCACCCGGCGTACTGTCAGATGTCAGAATTCAGAATACGAAAAACCGCCAGACGGCGGTTATTCTGAATTTTACTGGTGGTTGTTTTACCGTTCCTGCTGAGCCTTGAAGCGTTCGAAGTTGACTGAAGCGATATACGGCAGGTTGCGGCCGCGTTCATCACAATCGAGCCCGTAGCCGACGACGAACAGGTCGGGGATGACAAAGCCGCGATAATCGATCGGGATATCGACTTTGCGCCGGTCTTCCTTGTCCAGCAAGGCGCACAGCCTGAGACTCTTGGGATGGCGCTCGAGCAGCAGCTTCTTGATCGTGTAAAGGGTGTACCCCGAGTCGACGATGTCATCGACCAAAATCACATCCCAGCCGGCGATATTGGTCTTATGGTCGGAGTCGATACGGATGAAACCGGTGGTCTTGCTGCCGGCATACGACGACACCGACATGAAATCCATGGTCATCGGCAGGTTGATGGCGCGCATCAGATCGGTGATGAACATCACCGAGCCGCGCAGCAGCCCGAGCAGCAGCAAGTTCTCGGAGCCCTTATAGTCTTCCGTGATCTGGGCGGCGAGTTCGTCAACCCGCTGCTTGATTTCTTCTTCCGAAAACAGCATGTGGTCAATAAAGTCGTAAGGGAAACGGGGAGCTTGTCGCAGGTTCATGTGGGCGCCTTCCGGATTTGTTGGCTGAATACGCCTGAATTCTACCCTATCCACGCCGCCTGACGGGGAATAAAATTTCACTGATGAAAAACTGGCTGGCACGCTGGAAGGATTGGGCTGAAGATCTTGAGCTGGAACTGAGCGCGCTGCTGCTCGCATACCGCGACCCGCGCACCCCCTGGTACGCCAAGGCATTGACAGCGCTGGTGATTGCCTACGCCTTCAGCCCCATCGACCTGATTCCCGATTTTATTCCCATACTGGGCTACCTGGATGACCTGATTCTGCTGCCGGTCGGCATCTTCCTGGTACTGCGGCTGGTGCCGGCAGAGGTCATGCGCGAGAGCCGTGAGCGCGCAAGCACCCTGGCAGGTGAAGGCAAGCCGGTCATCAAATCCGGCGCGCTGATCATCGCAGCCCTCTGGCTGCTGGTGCTGCTGATCATCATCTACATCCTCTGGCGTGCCTGGCTGGCGCGATCCGGCGCCGCATCTTGACAGCAGCCAAATTAGACGTATACTCATATTCGTGAATACGAATGTGATTGACCAGACAACCGAGAAGCAAGGCCAGGATGCCCTGGCGCTGACGTTCAAGGCGCTGGCACACCCGGCGCGTCTTGCCATCCTCGAGATGCTGCGTGAGGACGAAGCCTGTGTCTGCCATCTTGAAGCGGCGCTGGGCTTCCGGCAGGCATACATCTCTCAGCAGTTGGCTGTGCTGCGTGACGCCAATCTCGTGCAAAGCCGGCAGGACGGCTGGAATATCTATTACAGCCTGACCGATGACATGCTCCCGGCATTGGTCGACGCGTTTTACGCAGCCCTGCTGCCGGGGCAAAGGACAGAGGTGATCAAAAATCCGCCCGATTGTCCCTGCCCGCGCTGTAACCCGGCACCGCAAACGTAATTCATACACGCTACACAATCCACACAGGAGTCGTTAAATGGTGAAAATCAAAGTCCTTGGTTCGGGGTGCTCCAATTGCCATCGTGTCGAAGAGATCGCGCGAAAAGCCGCGGCTGAACTGAACATCGAAGCTGAATTTGAAAAGGTGACTGATTTCAATGAGATCATGACCTATACCATCCTCTCAACGCCCGGGCTGGTGGTGAATGAAGAAGTCGTCTCTTCAGGCCGCATCCCGAGCATTGAAGAAGTAAAAGGCTGGCTGACAGAAAAAAGCAAGTAGCCGCAAGCGACAAGGAGCTGATCATGGAAAGCTCGTCATCTGCCAAGACCACCCAAAAGCTATCATTTATCGATCGTAACCTGACCTGGTGGATCTTTCTTGCCATGGCAGTCGGTATCGCCATCGGCTATTTCTTTCCAGGTGTGCAAAACCTGATTAATGCTTTCCAGGTTGGGACGACCAATATCCCCATCGCCATTGGTCTGATCCTGATGATGTATCCGCCGTTGGCAAAAGTGCATTATGACGAACTTGGTGATGTCTTCCGCAACTGGAAGGTGTTGGCCATGTCGCTGCTGCAAAACTGGGTCATCGGTCCCTTGCTGATGTTCCTGCTGGCGATTATTTTCTTACGCGGCTATCCCGAGTATATGGCGGGTCTGATCCTGATCGGACTGGCGCGCTGCATCGCCATGGTGCTGGTGTGGAATGAGCTGGCCCACGGTGATTCGGAATATGCTGCCGGGCTGGTGGCATTCAACAGCATCTTCCAGGTCTTGTTCTACAGTGTGTACGCCTACTTCTTCATTACCGTGCTGCCGACCTGGTTTGGTCTCGAAGGGGTGATGGTGAAAATCAGCATGGGCGAGATCGCCCGGACGGTCTTCATCTATCTGGGTATCCCGTTTCTGGCTGGCTTGCTGACGCAATTGGTGCTGGTGCGCGCCAGGGGTAAAGACTGGTATTTCAGTAAATTCATCCCGCGCATCAGCCCTCTGACGCTGATCTCATTGCTCTTCACCATTCTGGTGATGTTCAGCCTCAAGGGCAACCTGATCGTCAGCATCCCGGGGGATGTCGTGCGCATCGCCATCCCGTTGTTGATTTACTTTGTGGTCATGTTCCTGGTCAGTTTCGCGCTTTCCCGCCTGATTCACGCGCCCTACAAACAGGGTGTCACGCTGTCGTTCACTGCCGCCAGCAATAACTTTGAGCTGGCTATCGCGGTGGCAGTGGCGGTCTTCGGCATCACTTCTGGTGTCGCCTTTACCGCGGTCATTGGTCCGCTGGTAGAGGTGCCGGTAATGATTGCGCTGGTGAATGTGGCGTTCTGGATTAAAAAACGATTTTATTCCCCGGCTGCGTAAATCACAGACGGCATACCAACCTGCTCAGGAGTTTGAATGGAATTGATCACGCAACTGTTGTGGTCGGGCTACCTCAGCCTGCTTGATTATCTGGCGGCTCACGTATTGCTGTGCCTTGTGCCGGCATTCATCATCGCCGGATTCCTGAGCGCCATGATCCCGAAGGAAGCCATCACACGCTTCCTCGGACCGCGCGCTTCAAAATTTATCAGCTACCCGGCTGCGGCGCTGGGCGGATTCATTCTGGCGGTGTGCTCCTGCACTATCCTGCCGTTGTTTGCCGGCATCTGGAAGCGCGGCGCTGGGTTGGGACCGGCAGTTACCTTTTTATTCGTCGGTCCGGCCATCAATATCCTTGCCATCACCTATACTGGCGCGGCAATCGGCTTTGATATTGCCATCGCCCGGCTGGTACTCTCCATATCATTTGGCATCGTCATCGGGCTGATCATGGCATGGATCTTTCGCGCCGAGGAAGCCCAGCGCGCGCGACAGGCGACAGGGAATAGCGTCTTTGACCTGTCTGCCCGCGTCAAACCCGAGGTTTGGTGGCTGTTCGGACTGCTGCTGGCTGTTCTGATCGTCGGGACGCTGCAGGTCGGTCTGTTCACCAATGTCTATGCCAGTATCCAGCTGCCGGCAGACGCGCTGAGCGGTCTGATGCAGTGGCTCGCCAGCGCCAACCTGACGCTGCAGGGCGGACTGCTGATCCTGATGCTGGTCATCATTGGCATCACCTCCTGGCTGGGGTTCGAAAATATCACCGAGGGCTTCAACGGCTGGACATATGCCGCGCTGGCGTTCATTGGGCTCACCATCCTGATCGCAGCGCCGGCAGAAGACCTGCGCAGCGCGGTCATCGGCATCAATGGCAAATTCATCTTTGAGCTGGTGCTGCTGGTCATCATCGCCCTCATCATCTGGAAACGTGTCGCGCGTGATGAACTGACCAACTGGATCTTTGAAACCTGGAAGTTCGTCAAACAGATTTTCCCGCTGCTGATCATCGGCGTCTTCGCGGCCGGCGTCATCCGCAACCTCATCCCTGAGGTCTGGGTGCGCACTGTCGCGGGCGAAAATACCCTTCTGGCCAATGCTGTCGCTGTGCTCTTCGGCGTCTTCATGTACTTCCCGACGCTGGTGGAAGTGCCGATCGCCCGGATGTTCCTGGACCTGGGCATGGCGCGCGGGCCGCTGCTGGCATACCTGCTCGCTGACCCGGAACTTTCGCTGCAATCGATACTGGTGTTGAATGGGGTGATGGGGCGCAAGAAGACAGCCGTGTACGTCTCGCTGGTCGCGGTGCTGAGCACGCTGGCGGGCTACTTGTTCGGGTTGTTCCTCGCGGCAGGCTAACCGCTCCGGATATAATCGGACTATCCTGAACCTCAGCCGGAGGAGACATGCACGAGGGGATTGAATTCAACCGCAGAATGTGGAACGAACGGGCGCGCATCAACGTCAAATCGGACCTGTACGCGCATCAGGATTTCCTCAATAATCGTCGCAACACACTGCACGAGATCGAACGCCGCGAACTGGAGGGATTGCTGCCAGGCGCCCGCGTATTGCACCTGATGTGTCACTTCGGACATGACACGCTCAGCATGGCGATGCTCGGCGCTGATGTCACTGGTGTCGATTTCTCAGAGGACGCGATTGCCATCGCTCGAGAGAGCGCTGTAGCGTTGCATCTGCCGGCGCGGTTCATCGTTAGCAACCTCTATGACCTTCCGCAGCACCTCGATGAGACATTCGATATCGTCTTCATGTCCTACGGCGTGCTGACGTGGCTGCCCGACCTGCGGGCATGGGCTGAGCTGATCGCGCGCTATCTCAAGCCGGGCGGCACCTTCTACATGGCGGAGTATCATCCCGCTGTCATGATCTTCGATGATGAAGCGACAACTCCGGCGCTGCGCTATAGCTACTTCAATGAAGGCGCGCTGGTCCTCGAGGTGAAGGGCAGTTATGCTGACCGCGATGCCGAGACCCAGGAAAAGGTCTCCTATGAGTGGGCCTACCCGTTGGGCGAGGTGATCACGCAACTGGTCAACGTCGGATTGAAACTCGAGTATCTGCATGAGTTCGCGCAGACGAACTATCCCATGTTTGACTGGCTGGAAAGGCGCGAGGATGGTTACTGGTATGTGCCCGAGGGGCTGCCGGCGCTGCCATTGGTCTTCAGCGTCAAGGCTAAAAAAGCATAGAAATTCCTCACCGACAGCGCTCATTAACCCCAATAATGTGACTTGCAGATAAAAATAAAATATACTTAGTCTGTTGCAAATTTTGTCAGGTATTCATTATTTAAAGGAGATGGCGGTGATGGATAGGGATTTGATTTCTGTTTTCAAAACGGCGTTCCTTAATGAAGTTGACGGGCAAAAGTTTTACGAGATGGCTGCCGAGTGCATCAATACACCGGAAGTCAAAGAAGCGCTGCTGCGCCTGGCTGACGAAGAGAAACTGCATCAGGACTATCTGAAGTCTGAACTGAACCGGTTGCATGGGCAGTCGACCCGGGATATGGATAAAAGCGAAATCATACTGCCCGAACCTGGTATTTTCAAAACCGATAATCTTGATTTCTCCTCGCTTGATACGGCATTAATGGTCTTCTCCGTTGGCATGCGGCTGGAGAAAGAGGCTGAGAATTATTACCGGTCTAACAAGGAATTTCTAGGCGGTGACCTGCGTCTGCAAATCTTGTTCGACAAACTGGCGCAATGGGAAGCGCTGCATTACGAGTATTTCAAGCGGCTCTATGATCAGTATGGCGGTGAGCGCGTCGTCTAGCGGGTGACGCATTTTCTTGATGTTGCTGCACCAGGGCTGATTCTTTGCATCAGAACCGGCAGTTTTTGCCTGGTTTCATGCGTCCTGCCCCGCAATCATGTAAAATGATACAAAGCGAACTGTGGCGGTGATTGATGAAAAAACCGAGTCTCAGCAAGAAGAATATTCTGATCATTGTGCTGCTGGTGGGCGTGCCGCTGCTGTGGCTTTCGAGCCGCGTCTGGCTGCCCTGGATCTATAACCTTGTGCCGGTGCTGAATGAGAATAAGAGCACCATTCAGGTTGTTCGCGATATCCTCACCATCTTCAGTTTGCTGATCGGTTTTGCCACATTGCTCTTCCATAAGCCCGCGGTCGAAGAGACAGTTGTAACCGCGCTCGAGAATATTTCGGTTGACAGCATTGTGCCCGGCAAGGGCGGCGAAGTGCCCTGGGTGGCGCGCGGCGGTATTGACCAGATCAATCTGGATGCCAACCGCATGCTGCTGATCACCGGCAGTAACAAGACCGGTAAAAGCCGTGCGGCTGCCGAGCTGATCAGGCGCGCGATCAGGGAAGAGAAGGTACCGGCTAACCGCATCTTCGCCCCCTGGCGCAAGTTCGGCAACACCGACCCCGGCACCGTTTACAACGCCATCATCAAACAGGTCGATCCCAAGAAACCCGCATTGCTTTACATTGAAGACCTGCCGCTGCATTTCCCGGCTGTTCAGCGCAGCTTGCTGCAATATGCCATTTACGCGCTCAAAAACTGCGCGTCACTGTACGTTATCGCCGATGCTGAAGCCGATCAGATGGATTTGCATTACACCCAGTGGCTGCGCGGTCAGGGCTTTGGTATCCTGACCCTGCAGAAGCTCAACCAGGATCAGACCAACGCATTGGCTGAGGCCGCCAGCAAGACCTATGGCGTCACGCTCGATCCGGGCGCGCAGCAAATCCTGCTGGAACGCAGCGAGGGCAACCCCGAGCGGGTCATCAACCCCTTGCGCCGGCTCGCCAATATGGGCAAGCTGGAAGTAAACGGTGATGAGATGACGTCGCTGGTGCAGTTCAGTCTGCAGCAGGAGTGGCAGGCCAGCCGCACCGAGATCAAGCAGAAGAATCCGCTGGCTGCCAACATCCTCGAGTCGCTGTCGATCTTCGTCGCCGCCGGTTCCGTGCCGCGCACTGACCTGGTCTGCCGCTACGCGATGGCAAAGACCGATGGCGGCAAACCGGACGGTGAGGCTTGCAAGGCTGCATTGCAGGTGCTGCGCAATTATGACATCCTTGATGATGGCGAGCGTCTGCATTTCTCAGAGATGGCGCTTGACCTGAGCGGCATTGATGCTAAGGAAGCTGCCGCGGACCTTTCGGCGTTTGCCGACCATTATGCCGGCAAGGTTAAAAAGCTGACGATGGACGAAACCCGGCTGGCGCTGGCTGACATGATGTTCGAGGTCGGGCTCAAGGCGCACCTGCGCAATGATCTCGCCACCGCGGTCGGTTATTACGACAAGTCAATGACGTTTGATACCAACAGTCCGGTCGAATACAACCGCGGTGTGGCGCTCTACCAGATGGGCGAATACCAACGCGCGATTGAGGATTTCAACAAAGTGGTCGAATCGCCGGTCTTTGGCGCCAAAGCGTATAACAACCGCGGCGCCAGTCAGCTCGAGCTGGGGCATCTGCCGCAGGCATACGCTGATTTCACCAAGGCGCTCGAGCAGCAGCCTGACTTTGTGCTGGCATACCAAAACCGGGCAGACGCGGCGATCCGCATGAACGCGCTTGAAGAGGCCCAGCAGGATATCGAGAAGGCGCATGCCATCTCGCCCAACCAGTTCATCAATCATGTGCTGCAAGGGCAGCTCAATTATGCCGGCTCCGATTTCCCCGCGGCGCTCTCCGCGTTCCGGCGGGCTGCCGCGCTGGCGGATAACCCAAAGGATTTTCATCTCGATCAGGCGCTGGCGTTGCTGGCGATGAACGACGGCGAACACGCGCTGGCGCTGGTGCGCGAGCGTTTGTACGGCCAGCCGTCGCCGCAAAGCGTGCGCATCATTCTGCCGGCATATGAGACGCTGAAATTGAAGAAGCCCAATTCGCCCGCGGTCGCCGAGGCTGTCGGCATGCTGCGGCGCTACCTGGGTCTCGAAGAAGAATAGCGAGAGTATTACCCCAGCCTGATCGCGGGAGGGGCAAATGCAAATCAGTTGCCCACTCCCCTACGGATCGATAATCTCGAATGTGGCGAAGAATCAACGTCGGGCTGTAGGGTCACGGCAATCTGCTCTGTGATTGCCTTGACCGTTTGGATTGATGTTGGTTTCAACTGCGGGAGGGGCAAATGCAGATCAATTTGCCCGCTCCCCTACGGATGGATAATCTCGATTGCGGCAGAGAATTAATGTCTGGCTGAAGTGGCATAGCAATCTGCTCTGTGATTGCCTTGACCAGACATAGGCTGTAGGATGTAGGTCGGGAGCCGGTCTTGCTCCCGACATTTCGAATTCAATTATATGAATGGCGGTTCAAAGACCGTGAACCGCCCTACAATATCAACCCCTCCGCCGTCCCCCCTCACGGGGGAGCCAAAATACCCTCATCAATCAATCGGTTCAACAGGGCAGAAATGGCGGTTCAAAGAACGTGAACCGCCCTACAAAAACAACCTCCGCCAGCACAAACAAAAACATGTGTGCTTGCGGCTCCCCTATGGATGGATCGTCTTGGCTGCCGTGAAGAATCCATCTACCAACAAAAAAGCGGGTGGAATTAATCCACCCGCTTCACATCTTCCACAACCAGCCTACATCGTCAGTGCCATGACCGCCTTCTGCGCGTGCAAACGGTTCTCCGCCTCGTCGTACACCACGCTTTGCGGGCCGTCGATCACATCACTGCTGACCTCGATATCGCGGTCTGCCGGCAGCGGATGCATATAGATGGCGTCGCTCCTGGCAGCCTTCATCTTCTTCGCGTCGGCAATCCAGTCCTTATATTTATCCTGCAATTGCTGACCCTTCTTCGGATCATCGGTCGTCAGCAGGGGTCCCCAGCTCTTGGCATAGACCACATCCACATCCTTGAAGCCTTCCTTCATGTCATGCACCACCTTGAACTCGGTGCCGAACTTCTTGGCCTGCGCCTTCGCCTCGGCTTCGATCTCGGGCATCAGCTTGAATTCTTCGGGATAGGAGAGCGTGACATCCATGCTGAAACGCGGCAGTTGCAGGATCAGCGATTGCGGCACGGAGATCGGTTTGAGATAGGACGATGCGTAGGCCCATGAGACCACGACCTTCTTCTTGCGCAGGTCCTTGCCCTTTTTCTCCATAATCGTCATCAGGTCGGCCAGACACTGGAAAGGGTGATAGACGTCGCATTGCATGTTGAGCACCGGCACGCGCGAGTACTGCGCCACCTCGTTCAGGTAGGGGTTGCCGAGCTTCCAGTCGCAGTGGCGGATGGCGATGCCGTCGAAATAGCGGCCATAGATCTCGCCGATCTCTTTGGCGGTGTCACCGTGCTTGATCTGGGTGGTGGCGCTTTCGATGAACGCGCCGTGACCGCCAAGCTGCGCCATGCCGGCTTCGAACGAGCCGCGGGTGCGCGTGCTGGAGAAGAAGAACAGCATGGCCAGCACCTTGTCGCGCAGGTAAGGGTGCGGTTCGCCCAGCGCGCGTTTGCGCTTCAGGTCGAAGGCGACATCCAGAACGGTTTCAACTTCTTCCTTTGAAAAATCGAGATCGCCAATCAGATCACGTCCGTGCAGATAGGTTTGCATAATGCGGGCACTCCTTGGTGTGAAAATTATTCGTCCAGCGTTTCGCGCAAGATGGCGGGAAACAGGGCGTAGAACTCAGTTGATTTGATCACGTCTGCCAACGGCACGCAGTCGTTGACCGTGTGGGCGGTGGTTTCATCGCCCGGCGCAAAACCGATACTGGGGATGCCAGCCTTGCCGGCCCAGTAGATGCCGTTCGTGCTGAAATCCCATTTGCCGGCAGGCGCGTCAACCAGACCGACCTGTCGTCGTGCCTCCAGCCCGGCCCGCACCAGCGGGTGGTCTTCTTCCAGCATCCAGGCCGGGAAGTATTTGTCGACTTCATAGACGAATCCGGTGTAGGACGGCTCATCGTAGAAGAGCGGCTCAACCTTGACGCGGTCCTTCAGTTCGGCCGGAATGAGCGCCTCGACTTGAGCGATGGCGGCTTCTTTCGTCTCACCGAAGGTCATGCGCCGGTCAATAAAGATGACCGCTTCATCCGGCACGGCGTTGATGCTCGGCGTCTGCACCTGCATATCGCTGACCGTGATCTTGCCATGTCCGAGGAAGGGGTGATCACCGAGGCTGGGTTCCAGATCGCGGATGCCGGCGATGACCGGCAGCAGGTTGTAAATGGCGTTGTCGCCCAGGTGATTGCTGGCGGCGTGTACGCTGCGACCCTTGGAGACGACCTTCATCTCGACACGGCCCTTGTGCCCGCGGTAGATGTTCATTTTGGTCGGCTCGCCGATGACGACAAAATCAGGCCGGATGGCCGGGTCAACCTCGACAAAAGTGTTCGGCGCGATGCCGTCACACCACTCTTCCATGTTGCCAAAATACCACACCGTCCAGCCTTCCAGCAGACCAAGCTGTTTGGCGATGGACATGCCATACACCATGCCCGGCGTGCTGCCCTTTTCGTCGCAGGCGCCGCGGCCGTACAGGACGCCGTTCTCGATCTTGCCTTCAAATGGGTCATGGGTCCATTCCGCCGGGTCGCCGATTCCGACCGTGTCGATGTGCGAGTCATAAACCAGCACACGCGGTCCGCTGCCCAGGCGTCCCATGATGTTGCCCATCTTGTCAAAACGTACTTCCTCGAAACCCAGCTTGCGCATTTCGGCGCCGATGCGTTCACCAACCTCGCCCAGTTGCGAGTTCATACTGGGGATGGCGATGATCTCGCGCAGGAAGCGCAGGATGTCCTGCTCTTGTGCCTGCACCAGCCGGGCGACCTCTGATTTAATCTCCTGTGTTGGCATGCGAACTCCTTGGAATCGTAATCGGTCTGTGTTGATTATAGCAAAGCGCGGCTAGTGGCGCTTTTCATCTTCGTCAGCCATTATTTGTTCATGCTGCGTACGAATAACGCTATAATGCCATTATTCACAACTCTTTTTGTAAGTTTACAAACGTCTTTGCCAATTGAGAATCTTCTTACGTGAGGGAGTGACATGCGGATTTCAAAGGTGATTCATGCGGTTGACGCGCACGCCTGCGGTGAGCCCGGTCGGGTGATCGTCGGCGGTGTAGCGGATGTACCTGGCGGCAGCATGTATGACAAAATGGTCTACCTGCGCGACCATGTAGACTGGCTGCGTAAGCTGATGCTGCGTGAGCCGCGCGGTAACCCGGTTACCTGCTGCAACATCATCCTGCCTCCCACGCGCCCTGACGCCGCTGCCGGATATGTGATCATGGAGCAGGTGGAATACCCCGGCATGTCGGGTACCAATACCATCTGTGTCGCTACTGTCCTGCTCGAGACCGGCATTTTGCCGATGGTTGAGCCTGTGACGGAATTCAATCTCGAGTCGCCGGCAGGGCTGGTGGGCATCCGCGCCGAGTGCGAGAACGGCAAGGTCAAGCAGGTCACCTTCCGCAATGTGCCGGCCTTTGCCGCTTACGTGAATGAGACGATCGATGTGCCGCACCTGGGCAAAGTGGTGGTGGACGTAGCGTATGGCGGCATGTTCTATGTCATCGCTGACGCCGATCAATTCGGCATCACCATCCGCCCGGAGGAGGGCGGCGAGATTGTGCGCGTGGGTGAGATGATCAAAGCTGCCGCGAAGGAACAGCTCCCGGTCGTGCATCCCGAGCAGCCCGGCTTCAATGGCGTCACCATCGGGCAGCTCTCCGGACCTGCCACAGCGCCCGGCGCGCATCGCAAGAACGCGGTGATCGTCTCGACCGGCGAGCTGGACTGGAATCGCCCGGCGACATGGAAAGGCATCATCGACCGCTCACCGTGCGGCACAGGCACCAGCGCTAAAATGGCGGTGCTGCACGCCAAAGGTCTGCTGGGTTTGAACGAAGACTTCCGCCACGAGGGCATCCTGGGAACAATCTTCACCGGGCGGCTGATTGAGGAAACGCAGGTCGGGCCCTATAAGGCAGTTGTGCCGACCATCAGCGGTCAGGCGTGGATCACCGGCATCGCGCAATACATGCTCGATCCCGACGATCCCTTCCAGGAAGGCTACACCATGGGGGATATCTGGGGGTAGGAGGCGTTACTCCAACCTATTGAGAATCACCTTCATCTGGTCGATCTCCTGCTGCTGGGCGACGATGATCTCATCGCAGAGTCTTTGAAGTTCCGCATCCTGCAAATCTGCCTGCTCGCACATCAGAATGGCGCCCGAGTGATGCGGGATCATCGATCTGACGAACTGCTTGTCGCCCACCAGCGTTTGCTGACGGATAAATACAAACAACAAGATCCCAATCACGACGGTACCGGCGATGATCAAGGCATTGCGCCGTTTATCCGGATACATCGCGCCCATCAGCAGCAACTCCAGAACCAGCATCGGCGCGACCATCAGACCTGCCATATAGACCATGTTGATGTTATTGAAGAAGCTGCCCAACGTATCAATCATCGAAAACATAACCAGATACATGGCGATGAAAGACAAAAAAGACATGATTGCCAGCCGGCGATACATGTCATGACCCTTGTGGTCGGATTTCATATCATGATGTTCCATTGCATCCTCCTTCCGAGGTCTACCGTTAATTAAGACTACGAATAATGTCGTGCTATAGGGATATTATGACTCTTATAGGTCAAAAAAGCGAAAAAGTGCAATCAGTTGATCGATGAACTCCCCAGATAGATAGGGTTTCTTGCTTCCATTGAAAAAAAATAATGGGCGATGCATCTTAACGATGAACCGTCCATTATTGTCAATCCATGCACACTGCTCAGCTCGAAACGGCCGGCGGGTCACTCCTTGACATTGAATGAGATGAAGAAGAAATCCAGATAGTCGAGGTCAGGCGTGAAGGCGTTGGCTGGCTGCTGATCGAGCATATCGCTAACGCGCTTGTAATAGCCATCGACATCGTCCATCATGTCGGGCACTGTCGCGGGATCGGGCAGAGCCTTGGCAGAAATCGGCATGGTCGCGGAGACATAATACTTGCCGTCCGCCGTCAGCCCCTGGTAGATATAAAGCAGGTAGTCGTTATTGATCGGGCCGACACCTTGCGTCATGAAGGTGATATAGCGCAGCCCCTTGCCGTTCATGAAATTGACCAGCTTGTGATTGCTGCTCAGCGCCTGGCCGGCGTTGGTTTCACTGAGAAAAGGCATCTGCACCGTGCCATCGTCGGCGGTGTTCGAATCCAGCATGGTCTTGAGCCGGTTATAGATGTCCTGCATACCAGGTTTAATCTTCAGCAGGTCGGCCACTTCCGCCACTTCAATCACCGGTTTGATGTACTGGATGCTGTCAGCATATCCTTCGAGCGTGATCTCACGCATTTTCGGGCCGCTCTCCCAGGGCGGCAGGTTGGGATCATTCACCTCTTCCTTCTGGATGAAGGTGGCGCCAGTGGCCATCTCGGGGTAGTAGGTAAAGGCCAGCCCATTCTGGTCGAACGCGATCGGGCTGCTCGCTTTGGCAGCCATGGTAGCCATCATCGGCTCCATGGTGGGGATATCAACTGTGGGCGCCTGTGTTGCCGCTGCTGTTGGCTGAGGTTGTGGCGTATTGGGAGGGCGCAATGTTGGCTGTACTCTGATGGCAGTGGGTGTCGCTCCTGACAGGTCGATTGAGAAACCGGCGAAACTGTCGCGATTGTAAATGAACCAGCCGCCGATCCCCAGGCAGGTGAGGCAGAGCGAGATGAGCACCAGAACCACCACAATGGTCAGACAGGCGCTGCGTTTTTTTGGCGGCGCAATGGTTTCAACTTCGGAAGCAGGCGAAACCGGCGCGGCAGGCGTGACGGGTATGGCTGCCGGTTCAACAGGGGCGGATTGGGCTGCCGCGGGGGCAGCTTGCGCGGGCTCGGATGCCAATGGCTTTCCGCAATGCGGACAGAACGCGGCACCGGGGATCACTTCCTCGCCGCAATATGGACAATATTTGCTGCTTGAATTCGCTTGGTCAGTCATCTTCCCCTCCATGCCGCCGGACAATTTAAGAATATAGAATGCAAAAATTGTAAATCCGTACAGGCATTAAGCATAGCTCAATCGAATCGAAAGCACGATAACTATTTCCCTTGTCCTTGTGGCTGCGGGTGATATAATAACCCCTATCCCCCCTAGGGGGATAATAAATTGAAAGGATCACTTCCTATGGATATACAAGCCGCCTCTGCACTTGATTGCGAAGACTGCCGGGTAAACCGTACCAATTTTTTCTCCCATTACCGTAGTTTTCTGCTCTCGCGTGACACCTTACTGACGTTTGCCAATGTATTGCTGCTTGTCATCGGCGTGGTGGTCTGGTTGCTGGGCTGGCGGGAAAGCGCCAGGTGGATCTATCTTGCTGCAGCGCTGGTCGGTGGTTTCCCCTTGTTTCTATTCGCCGCCAAGGGCTTGTTCCTGCGCGGTGATATCACGGCCGGGGTTATGGCGACCATCGCTGTGATTGCTGCCATCATCGTTGGTGAATATGCCGCGGCGGCGCTGGTGGTTTTCATGATGGCTATTGGCGAGTGGCTCGAGAATTTCACCGTGGCCAGGGCTGACCGGGCGTTGCAGGATCTGTCGAAACTGGTGCCGGCTCAGGTCAGGGTCAAACGGGATGGACAGGAGCAGCTCTTGACTTTGGCTGAGGTAATGCTGGATGATATTGTCCTGGCGAAAACAGGTGAGCGGCTCGGTGTTGATGGGATTGTGCTGAAAGGCAGCGCATCCCTCAACCAGTCTGCCATCACAGGTGAATCCATGCCGGTTGAGAAGGAAGAGGGCAGCGAGGTATACGCTGGTACGATGAACGAAGCTGGCTATCTCGAGATCCGCGTTACCCGGCTGGGTGAACAAACGACGCTGGGTCAGATTGTCAGGCTGGTCAAGGATGCCCAGTCACACCAGGCGCCTGTACAGCGTGTCGCGAACAAGTACGCCAAAATCCTTGTCCCGGTCACCATGTCCATCGCCGTGCTGGTGTACCTGCTCACCGGTGATATCATGCGCTCGGTGACGGTGCTGGTGGTGGTCTGTCCGTGCTCGCTGGTGCTGGCAACCCCTACCGCGGTGGTCGCGGCGATTGGCAATGCCGCCAGACGCGGCATCCTTGTCAAATCCGGCGGGGTGATCGAGCAGGTAGGCAAAGTCGACGTAATCGCTTTCGACAAGACCGGCACGCTGACCACAGGAAAACCGGTTGTACAAAAAGTGGTGACTTTCAGCATGATGAATGAAGACGAGCTGTTGTCATTGGCCTCGGCAGTTGAGCGTTATAGCGAGCATCCCATAGGACGCTCAATCGTCACTGCTGCCAGTAAAAAAGGCCTGCCGCTTGGTGAACCGACCGACTTTCAGCCTTTGCCGGGTTATGGTGTGACAGCCAAAGTAGAGGGCAAGACGGTCATCGTTGGCAGCAGAAACTTGCTGCGGACCAAAGATGTTACGTGGTCGGAAAGATCGGAATCTATCATGCAAACTCTCGAGTCGTTGGGTCAGACAGTCATCCCCATCAGCGTGAATGGGGCGCTGGCTGGGATGATCGCCATGGCAGACACGCCGCGTCCGGATGCGAAAGAGGTCATTTCGCGGCTGCTGGCGCTCGGCGTCGCTGAAGTGGTGATGATCACCGGCGACAATACCCGCGTCGCGGACCAGGTCGGGCGTGAGCTTGGCATCACCAAAGTGTATGCCGAAGTGCTGCCGCAGGATAAACTGCGTATTCTTAATGAATTACAATCAACCGGAAAGAAGGTCGCGTTTGTTGGAGATGGCGTCAATGACGCGCCAGCGCTTGCAGCGGCGGATGTTGGTATCGCCATGGGTTTGGCAGGCGCTGACGTAGCGCTCGAAACCGCCGACATTGGTCTGATGCAGGATGAGATCCGGCGCATTCCGCAGGTAATCAAGATATCACAGCAGGCGTTGCGGGCGATCAAACAGAATGTCTTCTTCTCCATGTCTTGGAATGTGCTCTCGGTGTTTCTGGGCGGATTCGGTGTGATTGGGCCTGTGGTCGGCGCTGTAATGCACGAAGTTTCGGCATTGCCCGCGCTGGCAAATTCAGCCCGTATCATCCAGTACGACCCGGAAAAGGCGAAAGGAGTCTGACATCAACAAGAAAGCAGTTGTTACCCCCAAGGAAAATGGACCAGAGGCAGAGCACTCACATCCCCACCAGCAGCGTGAGCGCGTCATCAAACGACTGGCACGCATCGAAGGTCATGTGCGCGCGGTCAAGCGCATGGTGGAAGAGGATACCCCTTGTCCGGACGTGCTGGTACAGATCGCGGCGGTCAGGGCAGCATTGAATAGTGTTGGCAGACTGGTGCTTGAAGACCATATGCAAAGCTGCCTAGTGCGTGCTGTCGAAGAAGGCGATTATGAGAGCGCCTTCAAGGATTTCAATAAGTCACTCGACCGGTTTATTGGCTGACCGGCCCCAGCGCATCAGAGCATGATCATCACCATGTTGACCGTGCCCAGGGTAAGAGGCAGTTTCTGCCAGTTATCGCCGTGATCGACTGAGTGCCAGATATCGCCATTGCCCAGGCCGGCATACAGGTGACCGGGCGCCTCAGGGTCAGTCAGCAGCGCGTAGGGCATGTAATTCAGCGGCTGCGGCAACCCTCCGCCTAATTTCACCCAGTTCCCATCGGCATCCGTCCTGAAGATATAAGCCTGCGCGTCACCGCTGCCGTGAGCCTTCCAGGGTGAAGGCGAGACCGAGAAGTAGCTGATCTGCGGTTGCAGCGGATCGGCGGCGCAAGCCCAGCCATAGGTGCGCCCTTTCTCCGCCCTTGTCTGTTTCCAGGTCACGCCGCCATCCTGGCTGATGGCGTTGCCGGCGCCAGTCCCGCCGCCTTCATACGCCCAGTTGCCCTGCGAGTGGTGAAAAGTGATGCTGTGACAGTCACGCAAAGCGCCTTTGCGATGGTCGTCCCACGTCTGACCGCCGTCGCTGCTGCGGACAACCGCGCCCGCCTCAATGCCGGCCAGAATCACATTCTCATCGGTCGGCGAAAGGGCGATATCCTGAATGTACGCATTGTGCGGCTTCTCTGCCGGTGAAAACCAGAAGCGGCGGGAGGGGATGTTACGGAAGGAGGAGAGCTCCTGCCAATGCCGCCCATGATCGCGCGAGACGAACATCATGGCCGGCTTGGTGCCGGCATAAATGATGCCGGGGACGACCGGGCTAACCCGAACCGCCTTGACGTTCCGGTCAGACAGCCCGGCAGACTGCCAGGTCTTGCCGCGGTCGTTCGAGCACAGCAAACCGGATTTCTCGGTGCCGGCATAAACGACACCAGGTTCGTGCGGATCGACGGTGAGACAAGCGATATGATTTCCTTCAAGCAGTCGCTCAACTTGCCAGCCTGAAATGCCAGCCGGCTCGGCACGGACGATGCCATTGCCGGTGGTGGCGATAAACGTTTTCATCCTGCGCTCCTTTCAATACTGATAAAAACCGATATTGAAAAAAGTTTAGCAAAATGCGTATGCCAATGTCAAATGGAGCTTCATACGAACCGCTGGCTCGAGCGAAGCTCACGCCGGGGTCGTCAGCATTCATTCACCTGCAGCGAACAGCGCTCCATTGTTCAGAAAAAAAAGTATCAATAATTATTATTTTTAAACATGGTACAATGATTTAATCATCTGATTAATTGAACAGTTCCGGGGCCTTAGCCTGCTTTACATCGGAGAAACACAATGCAGAAAAGACTAACACCCCTTTATTTCCTTTTGGTATTCTGCCTGCTGCTTGGTCACACTGCCTTCGCGTTGGCGGCGTCTGTGCCATTTACCAGCACAATGGCGGTGACATCCGTTGATGAAGAAAACTGCAAACGCGTCCTTGCGGGCAATTCCGATCTGGTCTGGCCTTTGAACCAGAACTATTATGATGTTGTCATCATCCAGGATGCCAGCGGATCCTTTACCCAGACCATGCCACAGGTGAAAGAAACCCTGAAACAAATGTTTGGATCGCTGGACCTCGGTCTGACTGCTAATGGATATCCGAAAGACCGGGCCATGCTGGTCACCTACCAGGGGTCTACCGGGTTTGGTATCACCCGTGAAAATGGTGATATCGAATATCAATACTACGACTGGTTTGGCTATAAACTGACTAACACACCGCTGACGACAGACCTTGCGGTGCTGAATGCGGCTGTTGACGCGATCTCGCCATTAGGCGCCACCCCCACCATTGATGGACTGGCGCTGGCGGAAAAAATCTATACTGAGTCGCTTGGCTCGACAAACCCTTATGACTCGGCGTACTACCTGGAAGATAATATCGAAACACACCGCGATACGATCTACTTCCTGATTACGGATGGTGTTGCAAATTCGGGCAAGATGTCCAACTTCCCACCTGGCACTGAGCCCATCCCCACCGATAATACCGCGCATCTTGATCGTGGTTATACCTGGGTGTATGAAGATAAAGCGCGAACTTACTTTGAACGGTACTGGAACGATGAGAATACGACGGTAAGCACTTACACCTACACAAACGCCGACGGTATTCAGGTGCCTTATCGAACCTTCACCGACGAAAATGGTAAAACCTGGTACATTAAAAACCCTGCTGAGCCAACTTCATTGCTACCTTTTTTCATGTACGAGTTGGTGTCTGGTCCTGATGGACCTGTTGTTGATTTTTCAGCATACACCTATGATCCGTGGGAAGATTACGTTCGTATGATGGGGTCTGTTGTCGCTAAAGCTGCCGAGATGAAAGCCACTGGCGGCGTGCCGGAACAAATGGGCGGGCAACTTTCAGACGCGACCTTTGTTTCCGCTTACTGGGAAGATATCAAGCGTTTCATTGCTGGCAATTTGAATGGAATAACCTACAGACCTTATGTGCAGCCAGTCGTGCAGACTGCGATGAAAGAGATGGCGTCGCAGGATAATTATTTCATCAGCCATAATGAAGGAGCGGACTTCGCGGAATTTCAGACAAACTTGCTGGAAGGGCTGCGGCTTGTAACCAATATCGACGGCACGGTGACATTCAAGCTGGCGTCCTATGCGACCTTCGTTGAACCTGAATTTAAGGTTTATCACGTTGTGGACGGCGCTGAAAGGGAGGTCAATCCGCCGGTAAGTTTTGACGCTGCCAGCCAGACGGTCACGATTACGATGGACGATCTGCCCAAAGGCCATTACCGTTATGAATATGTTATTAATGAAGACCCGAGCCCATCCAATACTTATTATCCCGTCACGAATGTTACAGTAACCGCCGAAAAAAGCGGTAACCTGGCAATTGATATCGCGTCTGGTTTGCTGGCGAGCGTGGCTGGCTATAATCTTGAAAGTTGCGTGCCATATACCCCGGAAGAGCAGCCTACGCCCACACCGACACCGGAAATACCAGATCGGGGTTTCCTGATCCCTGTGACTGGCCATCCGATGGTTGGGGTTAAGGTGCCCCCGGTGCAGGAGAAGGTAGAAGCGAGCGACTCAGCGGCGCTGGTGCTCGAAATTCCCAGGCTCAACAAGAAAGTCGAGATAACAGGCGTGCCACATGTGAATGGCGAATGGGACATCGGCTGGCTCAATAACCAGGTTGGCTATCTCTATGGGACGGCTTATCCGACCTGGAGCGGGAATACGGTATTAACTGCCCACGTCTGGAATGCCTATAACCAGCCGGGACCCTTCTTCGGGTTGAAAGAGATGAAATATGGTGAGAAGATATTCATCCACGCGTTTGGCAAAACCTACGAATATTCGGTGCAAACAAACGAGCGCATCAGCAGCACGGATATTGATAAGGTAATGGTGACTGAGCAGAAAGACTGGGTGACTTTGCTCACGTGTGAAACGTACGATGAAAAAAATCAAACGTATGCCGCCCGGAGGATCGTGCGGGCGGTACTGACCGCGGTGAATTAACCCGTTTGAGTTTCTGTGAGTAAATGATCAGGCGCCTGAGGGGCGCCTGTTTTATCTTATATCCAGCGCCTGACCTTCTGCTGGTACACCGCATACGCTTCGCCGAAGGTCTCGCTCATGGCTTTCTCCTCGATCGGGATGATCCATTTGTCGAGCAGCAGGAAACCCAGCAAAGGCGGGATGAACGCGCTGAAGCTGCCCAGGACAAACGCCGTGCCCAGCATGGTCAGAAAATACGCCAGATAGAGCGGGTTGCGCGAGAATGCAAACGGTCCGCTGGTGATCAGCGTCGTTGGCGCGCCGAGCGGGTCAGTTGAAGTCTTGTTTGCCTGCAGGCTGCGGATGGACGCCAGCACCAGGCCGATTGCCCAGAGGATGATCAGCCAGCCGACCAGACTGAAGGGAAAGGGGATCAGCTCGATTACAGGCTGGGCACGATCCAGAAGGACGGACAGCACGATTGACAGCACGAGCGTCAGATCAGGGATGTGGTTGAGGAATCCGCTGGTTTTCATTAGAGTTTCCTCCAGAGAATGAATCACTTGGCAGTGATGGCAATGGTATCACCAGACGGGCTAATTGGACGCATCAGCCAGCCTTTTTGGATGAATCAGCTTGAATAGCATGGACAAATGCGCTGTCATTTTGTAATGTAGAATAATCCATTCTTTCTAGAGTGTTCGTAGCAATAATAGGTAAGGACAGTTGCCCTTAATTTACTTAACCAAGGAATACAAGTTCAATCCAATGGATCCTACTCTTCGAAATCTTGTGCTCGGTATGACTGTTCGATTATGTTCATTACGTCATCAAGCTCGTTCAAGTTATCGAAGCTTACCTCAACATTTCCGTTGCCCCATCGCCCCACACCGGTAACATCCCTGCACATTCTTTTAGGATCAATCACATCGGCATATTCCATATTTACGAACAGTCGTAATCTTGAACTTAAAAACACCACATCCACAAAATTAGTATCAGCTTTGTATGCGATATATTGCTTTTTAAACTCCCTTCTTACATTTGTGCCAAGATTAAGGATGCGCTCATTAATCACTCTGGGGCATCCGATTCAGACGCGGTCTAGGACATGCTGAATGACCCTAATAACTTCCTCGAATGGAATTCCATTTGCGAAATAATTTTTACAATAACGATCCCATCTTATCCGCATGGTCGAATCATCATGAATGGATTGGATGATTGCACTGGCATTCTTTTAATGTATCAACTGACATTCTGTTTTGGGCAGTCGCATTCAATGCGGCAACTAATATATCCTGGTTGATCAAATGTCCATATATCTTCGTCAGAATATAGATATCATAGAAATCTCTGGGTCGTATTCAGAACACTCCTGCGAAGAATGGTCTCAAGTTTCTCTGCCAGAATAGTCTCAAGATTATATGCCCAGACCTCAATATATTTGTCTTCAAATGCCGATGGATAGGTATAACGAACTGCGTCAGGTGTTATGACGTCCCCTGTGGTTACATCGACTTTGAGTGCCGTTTTGATCGTCTCGTACCTGGCTATCAAAAGCAACCCGGAAACCACCGTATTCGTCATCTTCTCGGATTGGTTCAATGTGTTCCAGCGACAAGGAAATACTATCATCAAGGGTAACTTCGCAAATTTCCTGAAAGATTGCCCAGATAGGTGCTTCAGTTAATGGAAAGTTTCTTAAGGTCGCATCCATGTCCATGGTTGTTCTGGTGCTGATCCCAACCATGGAGGCAATCAGCATGCCGCCTTTGAGTATTATCCGATCGCGGTGTGCAGAGCGCGCGATTCGTTCCAGCAAGCGTTCACATAAAGTTCTGAAGAACTGCCTGCGCTGGGATATGAGCATCCTGGGCCATATTCTTGATTTTGGCCTTGAGCTGCATGGCCTTACTCAAAGAAGCACCTCTATAGTTGATCGCACGACCTTCTGAATACGGAATTTCTCAGCATAAGCATAAAGGAGATCGATATTTCTTTCTTTATTCCTGACATATCGCCTCAACGCCTCATTTACGAATTGAATATCCATCCTGTTTCGACTGCGAAGCACGTCACAGATTGTTCTTTCGCGGTTGTAGGTTTTCACAAGACCCCCATGAGCAGTCTTGGATGTGGATGCGCCTAATGAATGCAAATCGCGCTTCACAAAATATATTTTAGCTCCAACAGACCTGAGAGACGTTGCGTTGTAACCGCTCGGGACGGTGACTGAATAAAACAAGGGTGTACGGTCGGTAAGGTCCCAGAAAAAAAGTGCGGTTTCGTGAGAGAATATTGCATGCTTGAACCTGGATTGTAAGCTTGCCATATCGTCTTCTAGTGAATTATGAGCAGAATATACACCTCGGGCCACCCTCTGGATTTCTCCATTTCTTTCCATGATCGAGAGATAAGTCCTTGGAATCCCATGTATTGCCAAATCAGAAGTGAACAGCATCCCTTTCTGATCCATGAGGAGTTTACGTAATCTATCGATTGGCTTCCTATTGCTTTTTACATCCATGCTTATATTATATACATAATAAGCATATATGTAAATATTATTGCATTTTAACATTGTAAATAAAAATCGTAATTGTCCGGCATCATGTCGGCCATATCCGTTTGGACTGACGATTAACCAGTAGAACATAAAACGATATAAATAGAAAAAGGCTGGCTTCGCCAACCTTTGTTCTACTGCGGAGAGGGTGGGATTCGAACCCACGGTGACCACCAGGGCCACAACGGTTTTCGAGACCGCCCCTTTCAACCGCTCAGGCACCTCTCCGGAATTGCGCCTAATTATAACTCGATCACGTCGTACAGCTTGGGATAAACCACATCCTCAATCTTGGTCCTGCCAAGAATCAACTGGCGCAATGGCACTGCCCCGCGCTCCTCACCGTGCACCAGCATCACCTTCTTCACTGTCTCCTCGCTGGCGGCCGCATACTTGAGCAGCATGTCCTGGCCGGCATGACCGGACAAGCCCTGAATGCTGACCACCTCGGCGCGGCGGTAGTAGTTCTCGCCGAAAATCTTGATGTTGCGCTCGCCTTCCACCAGGCGCCGGCCGAGCGTGTTGGGCGCCTGCCATGAGACGATCACCACCGTGCTGCGTGAATCTTCAATGTTGTGCTTGAGATGATGAAGGATGCGCCCGACCTCAGCCATACCGGATGACGAGATGATGATTATTGGGTCGTCACGGCTATTGAGCGCGATCGACTCGTCGACTGAGCGGGTGTAGGTCAGCCCGTCAAACTCGAGCGCCGGGTTCTTGCCGTTGTCCATGAACGCCCAGGTTTCGGCATCGAAATAGCGGGGATATTGTTTGAAGACATCCGTCGTGTTGACCGCCAGCGGGCTGTCCACAAAAGTGGGTACGCGCGGAATTTCACCGCTCTTGATCATGCGGTTGATGTCATAGACCAGTTCCTGCGTGCGGCCGACCGCGAATGCCGGGATGATCACCTTGCCGCGGCGGCTGATGGTGCGCTGGATGGTGTCGCGCAATAGCATATAAGCCTGCTCCGGCTCAGGATGATTGACATCGCCGTAGGTGCATTCCATGATCAGGTAATCCGCCTTAGACGGCAGCACCGGATCGCGCAGCAGCGGCAGTTTATAGCGCCCGATATCGCCCGAGAACCACAGGCGGAACTTTCTGCCGGCTTCCTCAATATCCAGCACAACACTGCTCGAACCCAGCATATGCCCCGCTTCTTCAAAATGCGCGGTTACGCCCGGGATTGGCTCGAAATACTCGTTGTATTCCTTAGAAGTAAAGAGCGGCATGACGCTTTCCGCGTCTTCCACTGTATAGAGCGGCTCGATCGGCGGTTCTCCACGGCGGATGCGTTTGCGGTTGACAAACTCGGCGTCCGATTCCTGGATGTGCCCCGAGTCACGCAGCATCAGGTCAGCCAGCGCGACGGTCGCCGCCGTAGCATAAATGGTCTTGTTGTAGCCCTGGCTGACGAGGTTGGGCAGGTTGCCGCTATGATCGATATGCGCGTGCGAAAGGATCATGGCGTCCACTTTGCCCGGGTTGAAGGCGAAGCCCTTGTTGCGCTGGTAGCTCTCATCACGCTTGCCCTGATACAGTCCGCACTCCAGCAGCAGGCGTTTGTCATTGATCTCCAGCAGGTATTGTGATCCGGTTACAGTTTCTGCGGCGCCATTGAAATGGATTTTCATCAGTTTCGTTACCTCCGGTAAAGTGTCAGGCAGTCAGCGCCTGCAGGATTTGTTCTCCGAAATGAGTGAAACGCCAGGGGGCGTCATGCATCGCGGTCTTGAGCTCAGTCAATTTGCGCGGGTTGTCCGCGACGATTTCTTCCAGAATATCTTTAGGCAAAATGACATCCGATTCGACTTCCCATTGCCGGGCGACGACCTTGCGCCATTCACGCAGTTTTTCCAGCCGGCGCAAAAACGCGTTCGAAGGGCGTTGATGTCTTTGACGCGGTGGCGCCGGTGTTTGTTTGCCCATCCGTACCGCCTCGAGGATCTGACCGCCAAAGCGCCGCGAGACGTAGCGGCTGGCGCCTTTTATTTGCTCCAGCTCCTTGAGCGATTCAGGCAGCTCGAGCGCGACACCTACCAGCAGGTCATTGCTGAACACTTTGAACGGCGGTTTGTCCGCTGCCTCTGCCAGCTCTTCGCGCAGCCCGCACATAGCATTCAGCACGCCCATCTGATCAGGCTCCAGCACGTGGTTGCCGGCAACGCGCCAGCAATTTGTCAGCGGGTCATGAAGATCGGGCGCCTTCATTTTCGTCAGGCGTTCAAAATCTTCCTGCGCCAGACCCAGCCTGCCCATGCGTTCCAGCTCATCCGAGAGCAGGGCGCGCAGCGCGATCAGGTAATGCGTGTCGTGGCGCGCGTAATCGATCTGCTCGTCCGAAAGAGGCCGTTTGGACCAGTCAGCCCGCTGATATTTCTTGTCAACCAGCACGTCAAATTTCTGCTCCAGCAGGCTGCCCAAACCAAATGTTTTCCAGCCGGCAGTGCGCGCAGCCAGCATGGTATCGAACAGGTTGGCGAATGTATAGCCGTAATCGCGGGTCAGGCAAATGATGTCGTATTCCGCCGCGTGAAAGACTTTCTCGATGCGCGGGTCGGCGAAGATCTCTGCCAGTTCGGAGAGGTCTGCCAAGGCCAGTGGATCGACCAGATAGTCGTGTTCGCTGGTCGAAAATTGAATCAGACAAACCTTTTCGTGATAGGCGAAAAGGCTGTTTGATTCGGTATCAACGCTGATGATCGTTTGTTTTTTGAGTTCACGAACCAGTTCAGAGAGCTTGCTCGGGCTATCGACCCAAACCGGCGCCAGTTGGGTGCTGTTCATTATGTAATTATAGTCTTCTTCAGACTGACACGACCGAGGCACGCTCCAGTGATTTGCTGATCAGCTCGTCCAGTGACTCGGGCATATTGCGCTGCCAGAAAAACGGCGGCGTTGAGATCAGCCTGTTGTGGAAGTTAATCCAGCCCTTGCGGTCCATCTTGAGCTCAATTTGCTTGTATTCCTCGCCCTCGGGCCAGGTAATTTTGTATGAGAGGAAGGATGCCCGCAGTTCGCCGATTTCCGGCGCAACCAGCGATGGGTCAAGGCAGGCGGTCGAGAAGCCTTGATGCACATGGAAGCGCATGTTGCTGGTAACAGTTCCGCCTATCTTTTCGGCAAATCGTTGAACTGCTTCCCGCAATCCGTTGCTCTCCGCCAGGTCATAGAGTTCCTGCGTGTAGGATTCCATCAACTTCTGGTTGTCCTGTTTGCGGCGTTCGTAGTCCTCGCGTTCTTTCACCGCGTTATCGCGGCGTCTTAAGACTTTTTTAGCGCGCTTGCTGCCCGCTATTAATGCTTCATTTGCGTTTTTATTCATTGTCCACCACCTCTAACTAACCGGTTCGTATACAAATAATATCAAAATGTGTTAAAAAATTCAAACCGCCTGGCATCCACCAGGCGGTTTGAATGTTAGGTTCGCGAGAAATTACGCGGTTGCCGGTTCGGTCGGTTCCGGTTTGCGCGGTCCCTTGCGGGTCAGCGTAGTCACTGTTTCGAATGCCATCCAGGCCGCCAGGGCGACATAAATAATACACAGGGATGGAATGATCAGGTTGGTTCCGACAGGCATGGTGAAGACGCCTTCCTTGACCGTGTAGGAAAGCAGCATGCGCAGGAACTGCCAGGTGCTCATGAGGAACATGAAAATGGCGGGTACGAAGGTGAAGTACCAGGCCTTCTTGAACTGGGCGGTGTGCATCAGCCATACGGTGAGGCCAATCAACGCCAGGGCAGCCAGGAGCTGATTGGACGCGCCGAAGGTCGTCCAGAACAGTTTCCAGGCAGCGACGGGGGCGCCGGTGGGATCGTGGAGGGTGATGATCATCAGAATGGCTGGGACACCACCAGTGATGACGGTGGAGAAGATGCGGCCAAACTGGCCCTTCCAGCCGGTGAGTTCCTGGATGATGTAGCGGCCGAGGCGGGTGCAGACATCCAGCGTATCGAAGACGAAGGTGGCGAATGCCATCAGACCAAAGGAGACACCGAAGACCGGGTTGACACCGATCAGTTGCATGAAGGCACCGAGACCGGAAGCGTAAATGAAGTTCGGTGATTGCTTGACCAGCGGGTTGTCGGTGTTGAGGATCATGACCGTGCTCAGGGCGATGATAGCGACCAGTGATTCAGCCAGCATCATACCGTAGCCGATCGGTTTGGCATCGCTTTCCTTGGCCAACTGCTTGGAGGTCGTGCCGGAGCCAACCAGGGCGTGGAAGCCGGAGCAGGCGCCGCAGGCGACAGTGATGAACAGCGCCGGGAACATGGGTACCCAGAAGCCGTCACCGCCGAAGGTCTTGGTGAAAGCGGGGTAGTTGATCTGGAAGTTACCGAACAGGATGCCGATGAAGGCAACCAGCAGCGCGGCATACAGGAAGTAACCGCCGAGGTGACCGCGGGGCTGAAGCAGCGCCCACACGGGGACGATAGCTGCGATGAAACAGTAGAGCAGAACGATGATGTTCCAGATCTTCTGCGCGGCTTGCGGGGTCTCGAGACCCAGGATTGCCTGCAGATCGAACGGGATATATTGACCAGCCCAGATGGCGACGCCGACCAGCGGCAGGAAGATGATGGTCGCCCACAGCAGGCTGAGCTTGGTGTATCTCAACAGGAAACCCATGATGATGGGCAGGATGAGATACATGATGGAGGATGTGGCGATAGCGCCGCCGCCGACCATGTTGCCGTCGCCCAGGTCAATCTTGTTGACGAAGGCAGCGGTGGTGATGTCGGTGAAGGCTACGATGATCATGATGAGGGTGAAGAAGATGAACAGGTTGAACAGGATCCACGCACGGCGGGAAATGTTCATGCGCACTGTTTCGGTAATGGAGCGGGCTTTATTCCGTACCGACGCGACAATGGCACCCATATCATGTACGCCGCCAATGAAGATGGTTCCCAGAAGGATCCACAACAAGGTCGGCACCCAACCAAATGTGAGGCCAGCAATAATCGGGCCAGTGACCGGACCGGCTGCCGCAATGGCAGAGAAGTGCTGACCAGCCAGGAATTTGGAGTCCGTTGGAACATAGTCGACGCCATCTTCCATCTCTACGGCGGGTGTTACATTCTTGTCGTTTAGTTCATAAATCTTTGACGACAAGAACTTGCCGTAGGTTAGGTAGGCGACTACGAGAATCACACTACCTATCAGAACAACAATGAGGATATTCATGTTTTCCCTCCTGCGCGATAAGCGCGCAAATAAAGAATAAAAATAATTACTCAGCCATGCAAAGTCTTTGCCCGGCTGTAATTACCAGTTAGGATGTTTGTGGTGGATCCCCTGTTTGCCTTGTGTCGTTGGCAACTGCCCGCACTCCGTTAAACACTAAAAATTCGGATCGCGATCTGTCTATAGATTTTAGAACTTAAGGCTTTTGATTGGCATGCGCAAATGTCTCTATTTAAAGATGACATTTTGCATAAATATAATACCAATTTAAGTACCATCATGCAAGCATGAAATGGTACTTAAATTGGTAATTTGTGAAAACCTTGCCCCAAAAAACAGCTTATGGAACTATTGGGCCCCAATTTTTGCCGCCATTGAGCGTAAAGAACAATTTCGCAGGCGTGGTTTCATCCTCGCGAACCAGCGCCCAGCCTTGCTCAGCGGTAACAAAATCAAGCCGCACCTGGATGCTAGTCTCAGGGAAACCCGTGTCAAGCGTCTGCCAGGTCATGCCGCCATCGGTAGTGCGGTGGAGCTGAGTACCATCCCAGTTCCAGCCATGCGTCAGGTCGAACCAGTAGGCGTGATTGGTGACATCGGTATTAGAGGTGAGCTTCCAGGTCTGACCGCCGTCTGTGGTTTTGTAGAAATTGCCAACGCTTTCGTTATTGACCTGGAAGAAGGTCACGGGCAGTACGCCTTCATTAGCGTTGAAAAACTGCGGCCGCTCAAGGATGACCTGGGCGTTCTGCATGCCCTCGGGTAACGGCAAATTCTGATGCTGCCAGCTCACGCCGCCGTTTTCGGTGCGGTACAGATAGACAAAGCCGTCCTGCGGCTTGGTGCCGGTCACCCAGCCGTTGGCAGGGGTACTGAAAGTCATGCCGGTTTTCATACCGCTCAGCGGCAGCGTGTCGCTGGCGCCTTCACGGTTGGGATCATTGACGTAGACCTCTTTCCAGGTCTCGCCGGCATCCACGGTGTAAGCGACTGCGACCGCCATCGAGCCGGCGCCAGCGTCGAGCGGGGCGATGATGATGCCGAATTGGGCATCAAAGAATTGCATCTGCCAGGTCGGATAAGGGAAGTCATAGGCTGCCCAGGTGTTGCCCTTGTCGCTGGTGTGATACAGCTTGCCGCTCAGGCGGTCCGGGTTGGGCAGCAACACCCAGGCGCTGTTGGCATTCAGGAAGTAGGTCACAGACTCTTCAAAGGAGTCAACGCCTTTAATTGTGAGGGGTGTCCAGCTCTTGCCGCCATCAGCGGTGTAGACCAAGGCGTCCTTTGTGACGCCCCAGCCATTCTGGCTGGTGATGAAATCGAAGTCTGTCAGGTCTGGATCAATCAGGCTGCCAGGCGCGTTCGTTGGAGTTGATTGCGCGGCGGGGCTGGTGGCGCTGGGTTGGAAAATTTCTGCCGTCGGGACGGATGTGGCCGGCGTCTTTGGCGCCGCGCCGGGGACGGTGCAAGCCAACAGTAGAACACTGAGGGAGAGGAGTACCAGCAATCTTGCCGGAAGGAATTTGATGGTTCTGTTTACGTTCATACGATACCTGCTTTCTATGCATTACCTTCTTTCATTATAATGAGGTCATGACCTCACCTATATTAACGCCGCAAGGCGTCCGTTTGTTCACGATTGGGCACAGCAACGTGACATCTGACACGATCCTGACGCTGCTTAAAAGCAGTGGCGTTCAGCGCCTGGTTGACATTCGAACCAAGCCCTTCAGCCGCTGGGTCAGCCAGTTCAACCGCGAGCCCTTTGCCGCCTTCCTCAAACAGCATGGCATTGAGTACGTCTTTGAGGGAGCCTCTCTGGGCGGCTACCCTGAGGATGCCAGCGTCTATCCGGGCGGTGTGGCACGCTTCGGGGAGGCGGTAGATTATCAGGCAGTGATGCGGAAGGAGTGGTATCAGCGCGGGATAGACCGGCTGATCAGCCTGGCGGCTGAGATGCCGACGGCGATCATGTGCGCGGAGGAAGACCCCGCGGATTGTCACCGGCAGATGCTGGTCAGTCAGACTCTGCTGGAGCGTGGCGTGCAGGTGCTGCATATCCGCCACGATGGCAGCCTGCAGCCCGCCTGGCGGGATGAGTCACTGGTCTGAAATTTTCGCAGGGCGGTTCGCGTTCTTCGAACTGCCAGAATCAATACCATTGCTGGATTTAATGGCTCCCCTGAGAATGAATTGCGCATGAGCGGTCTTTCGTAGGGCGGTTCGTGCTCTTCGAACCGCCTAATCCTACACGGCGCTTTTCGCCTGCACCAGCGCTGCCTTTTCTTCCTCGCTCAGGAACGCGGCCCGCAGCGCGTTGTACTGCGCCTGATGCGCCTGCTCAATGCTCAACCCGGCTTCCGACACCGCGACGCGGTACTCGTGCGGCAGGTCAATGCCGCTGATGCCCGGATCATCCGTGTTGATCGTCGCCAGCAAACCGCGCTCGAGGAACAGCCGCAGCGGGTGGTCATCATACGCGGCGACCACGCTGGTCTGCACATTGCTGGTCAAATTTGACTCGATGCCGATCTGCTTCTCTGCCAGGTAATCGAGCAGCGTCGGGTCTTCGATAGCGCTCACGGCGTGGCCGAGCCGCTCGGCGTCCAGTTTGTAGAGCGCCTGCCAGATCGACTGCGGGCCATCGACCTCACCGGCATGCACCGTGATATGCCAGCGGGTATCACGCACCTGAGCGAAATGCTCCACAAACAAATCGCCGGGGAATTCAAGCTCCAGCCCTGCCAGATCCAGTGCGGTGATGGCTGCCTCCTGACTGCGCAGCGCCGCCAGCTCCTTGAAGCACACCTCGGGCCCGTAGGACCGGGAGAGGATGCCGATCAGATTTGCCTTGATGCCAAAATCGCGTTCGCCGGCGCGCACGCCTTCAACCACCGCTTCCACCACAGCCTCCGGATGAAGCTGATGCGGTTCTGCCATGAACCATGGGCTGAAGCGCAGCTCGATGTAATCGATGCCCTCATGCTTCGCGTCCTCCACCGCCTCATAGGCGATGCGCCGGCAGGCAGACGCGTTGACCAGGATGCCGGTCTGATACTGAAACTTGGTGAAGAACGCGGCGATATCCGGCTTGGGTGAGGTGACGAGGACATGTTCCCGCAGGCCGTCGATGTCATCAGCGGGCAGCGGCAGGTTGTGCTGCCGGCTGAGCTCCAGAATGGTCGACACCCGGACGCTGCCGTCCAGATGCCGGTGCAAGTCAATCAGCGGAAAGGTTGGATCAATGATCGTTTCCATGGGACGCCTCCATTACCGATAAGTTTAAGGAAAACAGAATACTTGCTTAATTATGACGCATCCGGCAGCAGTTCTTCAACTTTCCTGACCTGCGGGTTCAGCCACGCCACGGCTGTCGCGATCAGAATGACCGCTCCGGCCAGCGTCATCAGCATGGCATAGCCATTCCCTGCCGCGCCCAGCCCGAGCCATTCTGGCAGCAACCGGCTGAGATAGCCGCCTTTTTCCGTCACAAGGGCAGGCTCGAAGACCTTGTCAGCCAATGGACCCGAGATTGCCATGGCGACAGGAACGCTCACCTGGGCCAGCAAGACGCGGAATGAGAAAACCCTGCCTTGCACTTCCGCCGGAACCTTTGATTGCCAGATCGCCTGATTGCTGCTATTGACGAACATGATGCACATGTGCCCCAGAATAGCAAATGCCATCCACAAGAGCGAGCTGCTTGCCAGGGAAAAGAGTGTCATGCCGAACAAAGCATACAGAAACCAGCCTCCCAGCACACCGTTCACCTTCTTCTTCAAGCCGCCTGTGATGGTGATGAGGATGCTGCCAATCAGCGCGCCAGCCGCTGAAGCAGACTGCACATTTGCCAGGATGCCGGCGTTATTGCCGGTTTTTACCATGATCATCGGGACCATGGTGTTCCCCAGAATGGAGAAGAAGTTCCCCACCAGAAACAGCAGTTGCAGGTTAAGCAAGGGCTTGAAGCGCAGGACGTAACGCAAGCCGTAAGAGAGCTGCGAGAGGAAAGGTTCCTTCCTGTTCGCCTGTACCGCCTCATCCGAGAGTGAAGGGATACGAACCAGCGCCAGCATCAGCAGCGCGAAACTCATCGTTACCAGATCAATGATCAGCACCCAGAACAGACCGACGCGCGTGTAGAGGATGGCGCCGAGCAGGGGCGCCAGGATGCTGGAACTATTCTCTGCGATCGAGATCATGCCGGCTGTTCGGGCGTACTCTTCCTTGGGCACCATCAGCGTGATTGCCGCCGAATAGGCGGGGAACTGGAAGGCGTTGCCGGCGCCGGTCAGAACCGCCATCAGATATAGATGCCAAATCTGCAACTGGTTTGTTGCCAGCATGACCAGCATGAACAACGTGCCCAGCCCGGCAGCCATGTCGCTGACCGCCATGACCAGCTTGCGATTGAACCGGTCAACCAGCACACCGGCGAATGGCGTAAGGATAACGCTGGGCACCATAAAGAAGACGCCGATCATCGCCAGCGGTGTCGCCTGGTTGGTGCGTTCCCAAACCCATAACGTGGTGGCAAATGCCGTGGTGCTGGACCCAAGCATCGAGAAGACCTGACCGATCCAGATCAGCAGGAACGGGCGCATAGGCTTCTGCGTCATCGACTGGATAAAATTCAATTGAGATCCCCCTGCATTGTGTTATGCCTGCTCCATCAGTAATCGCATAATAAAAGCGTCTTCGTGCGTGTCTTTGTAATACCCCTTACGCGTATCAATTATCTCAAAACCCGCGCCGCTGTAAAGGTGTTGGGCAGCCAGATTGTTGCGCCTGACTTCGAGGAAGATCTGCGTGACGCCAGCCTCGCTTGCGTGCCGGATGATGTGATCGAGCAGCGCTTTGCCAACGCCCTGCCGGCGCCAGTTCTCGTCCACGGCAAAGGTGGCAATATGGGCTTCGTCCAGAATGGTCCAGACGACTGCCATGGCGATGATCACGGGGGGCGAGGATGGAGCAGGCGTGTGTTCGATCACCCAGCCTGCTGATGCAGGATTGCCCAGTTCGGCGACAAATGAACTGCGCGGCCAGGGCAGGCTGAACGAACGCTGGTCGAGCGCGTATACCTGATCGACGTCTTCCATGGTATAGCGGCGCAAAGACAGGGCTGCGGGCAGCCCGGGTAGAGCGGTCATGCAGTTAGCCTGGGATTTCCTGCCCGGTATGCAGGTAGATGGGGTTAAGCTTTGCCAGATCGTCGGTGCGGTTCTTCTGCCAGCGCGTCCAGGCTAGTTCAGCCAGAACTGCGGGGCGGCGCATGCATTGTGATGGCGTCGGGATGACAATCCCCTTGTTGGCGCGCTTGAGCGCCTGACGGTCGCTCACCTCCAGCTCGCCGCAGACGATGGTAGGCTGGCGGATGCCGGCGATCATGTCGTCCAGCGTCGTGACGGACACGCCGGTGTTGTTGACCCATTTGCCCTTGCGCGGCACATAACGCGCCATGCCAAAGCGGCCGCGTCCTGCCTGCAGCACTGCCAGCAAGGGCATCGCTTCAGGCGGCAGGTTGGCTGAGACGATATCCAGCGTTGGCACACCCACGACAGGAATTCCGAGCCCGAGAGACAACCCTTTGACCAGCGCCAGACCAATGCGCAAGCTGGTGAATGATCCCGGCCCGAGCGCGATCGCCAGCGCTTTGAGATCGCGCTTGCTCACGTCACAGCGCTTCAGCAGATCTTCCAGCGCGGGCGCCAGTTCGACGGTGTGATGGTTACGCGTCTGCCACAGCATTTCGCCCGCCATCTGCGAGCCGTCATAAAGCCCCAAACCGATCCAGCGGGTAGATGTATCAATAGCCAGCAGCACGGGTGCCTCCAAAAGCCATCTTCTTCAGGGCGTTGGCAAGGTCCTCGTAACGCTTGCCTTGCGGCATAAAGTGCATAAAGCGCTGCTCGTCAGCGATCCAGCGCATTTCAATCGTCAGGTTATCTGCCGGCAAAGCCGGTTTGATCTTCTCCGCCCATTCCACCACCAGCGCGCCCGATTCAAGCATCATGTCGAGGTCGAGTTCGCGCGCTTCCGCCACGCTGTCCAGCCGGTAGGCATCCAGGTGATAGAGGTTGATATTGTCGGCGCGGCGATAGACATTGACCAGCACAAAGGTCGGACTGGTCACCCGGTCGAGCGTGCCCCAGCCGTTAGCCAGCCCCTGGACAAAGGTCGTCTTACCCGACCCCAGATCACCGCTCAGACAGATCAGATCGCCTGGTTTGAGCAGCGCGCCGAGGCGGATGCCGAGACGGCGGGTCTGCTCAGGACTGCGGCTGAAAAACTCCACGGAGTTGGGATCAAGGATAGGCATACTAAATATTTACCTTGGTACTAATTTAACACAGTTTTGGGGATACGGCCCAATTTCCTGACGATTTCGCCGGCAATTTGTCTGGCTGCCAGCGGATTTGCCAGCGCTTTGGCGTTAGCGCTGGTGCGCTGGTAGGCTTTCTCATTCGCGAACCAGAAACGCAGGTGCTCCACCATGTCGAACGAGTCAGGCGCCCAGACGCCGACATTGTTGTCGACCACGTAGTCCACGTTGCCCTCTTCCTGTCCGGGCAGACGGCTGTATAGGATAATCGGCAAACCGCTGTTGAGCGCCTCGGTGATGGTGCCGGGTCCCGCCTTGGTGATCAGCACATCGCTGGCTTGCATCATCTCGGGCATTTGCCTGGTAAACCCATAGATTTTAACCGGGATCTTCCAGCGCAAGCCCTCAAGATCTTCCTTGAGCTGATGATTGCGCCCGCAGACCATGGTCAGCGCCATGTCGATGCCGCTGTTGTTGATGGCGCGCGCCATTTCATAGAGCGGTCCCATGCCATCACCCCCGCCGACCAGCAGGGCAGTCCGCTTGCCGGTCTGCCAGCCCAATTGTTCGCGCAGCGCGTCTTTGTCGCCCAGGTCATGACAGAAACGGTCCGCGACGGGCAGCCCGATGGTCTTGACTTTATCCGGCGAGAGGTACAGCTTTAGCGCCCGCTTGCGAGCCTGATCGGTGACGACCATGGTCAGGTCGGAGCGCGGGTCAAACCAGGCAGCGTGAACGCTGACAGGGTCGGTCACGACGGTGACGAACGGAACCTCGCGCCGGTTGCCGAGCAGCTCAAGCAGCGGATGATTGATGAGAGGATGCACCGATACGAAAATATCGGTCGGGTTTTCATCCACCAGCCGCTTGACGGATTTTTTCAGATAAGGCATCAGCGCTTTGGAATAGAAAAGCACCCGGCGCCTGCCGTCGGAGATATGAAAACCCAGTCCCCACATATCGGGTACCTTGGTCATTTCAGGATACAACTCGGGGGCGTGCTGCAAGGGCGGCGGCGCGTAATCCCTGAAGATGTCCACCATGCGGGAGTCATATTCATCCGGATATTCGAGGTTGAGCGCTTCAATGATCGCTTCAGCCGCGCTGCGGTGTCCGCCGCCGGTATCGGAAAAAAGAAATAAGATTCTGGGTTTTTTAGCCTGTGCCGGAAGCATTCATCCCCCTCGAGACGGTTGTTTTCAGGCGGCGCGCCAGTTCACGGCGGGTGAGCATGACCCGGTGTTGGCATCCCTGGCACTCAAGACCGATATCAGCGCCAAGGCGGACAACTTTCCATTCATAGCTCCCGCACGGATGCGGCTTTCGCAGGCGCAAAATGTCGTTCAAGCCCAGGTCAGGTAACACAGGGTGATTATACCACCCGTGATATAATGAAAAACCTGCCTGGCTGGCGCCAACGAGGCGTGAAAGGCAGTCCTTGCGACCTGACCAGACAATTCCATGGGTTTATTCCAGCTTTCACCACCAGTTCTTATCTCACGTATGATCACCCTGATGATCGCGTTCAGCGTTCATGAGTTCGCGCATGCCTTCAGCGCCGACCGGCTCGGGGATGATACCCCCCGGCTGCACGGGCGGCTGACGCTCAACCCGCTGGCGCACCTCGATCTGATGGGCACGCTGATGCTGCTGCTGGTCGGGTTTGGCTGGGCCAAGCCCGTACCGATCAATCCCTATGCCCTCAACAGGCGTTCACGCTATGGCACCATGCTGGTCTCGCTGGCAGGTCCGCTCTCCAATCTGGTGCTGGCAGCCCTCGCGGCGCTCCCGCTCCGTCTGGGTTTGGTGCCGGTCGAACGATCGGCCGGGTTCCTGCCGACCGGCTTTGACATGCTGATCAACTTCATCATGATCAACATTCTGCTGTTCATCTTCAACCTGATCCCGCTCGCACCGCTGGATGGCGAGAAGGTGCTCGAGGGTTTGTTCCCGCCCCAGATGGCAGCCTTTTTCGATAAAATTCGACCATACAGCCCGATCATCCTGCTGGCGCTCATTTTTCTTCTGCCGCGCCTGGGCGTTGATATCCTCGGCTGGGTAATGTACCCGCTGATGTCCGGTATCTTAAGATTGTTATTAGGAGTGAATTTATGACCGCAAAATTGACCATCATTGGCTTGGGCAAGATCGGCACATCGTTCGGACTGGCGCTGGCTGAGCAGAAAAATCAGATTACGCGCGTCGGACACGATACCAACCCCGAGAGCGCGCAGACTGCCCTGAAAAAAGGCGCTGTCGACAAAATCGAGAATAACCTGCATAACGCGGTTGACGACGCTGACATCATTCTGATGGCGCTGCCCGTCGACGAAATGCGCAATGTGCTTGAGCTGATCGCCGAAGATTTGAAGGAGGGAGCGGTCGTCATCGACACCTCACCGGTGATCGTTGGCGTGACCGAATGGGCCAAGCAATATCTGCCCAAGGAACGTTACTTTGTGACCATGTCGCCGACCTTAAATCCGGCGTACCTGCATGAGACTGAAACCGGTGTTGAGGCAGCGCATGCCGACCTCTTCAAAAACAGTTTGATCGTCATCACCAGTCCGGTCGGTACCGACCAGGCTGCCATCACGCTCGCCGGCGATCTGACATCACTGATCGGCGGCGATGCCTTCTTCGCTGATCCGTGGGAATTTGATGGCTTGAGCGCCAGCACCCGCATCCTGCCCAAGATGATGGCTGTCGCGCTGTTGAACGCCACCACCAGCCAGCCCGGCTGGCCCGAGGCGCGCAAGATCGCGGCCAATGAATTCTTCAGCGTCACCGAACCGATGTATCATCTCGATGAAGCCAAGCAGCTTGGCTTGAGCGCCATCATCAACCGTGAAAACACCATCCGTGTCATCAACGATCTCATGTACGCCCTGCAGGATGTGCGGGACGCGCTCGAGGACAAGGACGAAGAGACGCTGACGATGCTGATGAACAAGGCGTTCAAGGCGCGCGAGCTATGGCTGAGCCAGCGCAACAGCGGTCAGTGGGACCGTGAGCCGCAAAGCAAGATACCATCGGCTGGCGAAAACATGCGCCATTTTCTGGTCGGCGGGTTGTTCGACCGCAAGAAGAAAAAAGAATAATCCTTGGCGGATGCCTTTTACTGCTACATCCTGTTGTGTGCCGACGGCAGCTATTACACGGGCTGGTCGAATGATCCGTCCCGCCGTGAGAAGCAGCATAACAGCGGCCGGGGGGCGCGCTACACCCGCACGCGCCGACCGGTGCGCCTGATGTATGTCGAGGAGCAGCCGGATAAAGCCGCTGCCATGAAGCGCGAACGCGCGCTCAAGCAGCTCTCACACGAGCGCAAACGGGTGTTATGTCTGCCGCCCGAGCCCGCGGGGGAGCCGCCCGACGAAGACTAAACATGGTTAGAGATTAACGATCAAGCCATCCAGCAGAGCGGATGGCTTGATTTATCTTTAGGACTGACCGCGTGATTACATCAGGCGAACTGCTTGCCTCCCAGGTAAGCGGCCCGGATGTTCTCGTCATTCCTCAGCACGTCGGCGTCGCCGTGGGTGGCGATTGTGCCTGTCTCGAGGATGTACGCGTACTCGGCAACGCCCAACGCTTTGCGGGCGTTCTGCTCGACCAGGATAATGGTAACCTTCTCTTCCTGGTGAATCTGTTTGATGGCGCGGAAGATATCGAGGATGATCACTGGCGCCAGACCGAGGGATGGCTCGTCAAGCAGCAGCAAGCGCGGTTTGGATACCAGACCGCGGCCCATGGCAAGCATTTGCTGTTCACCGCCCGAGAGGGTGCCGGCGAGCTGCTTCTGCCGTGATTTCAGAATCGGGAAGAGGGTGTAGATCCAGTCCAGCCGGCTGCGCAATTCGGTTTGCGACATGGTCTTGCGCACGCCCCACGATCCCAGGTTGAGGTTCTCCTCGACGGTGAGCGTCCCGAAGACGTGCCTGCCCTCGGGTACGTGCATGACGCCCATGCTGGAGAGCTGATAGTTGCGGTTTTTGCCGAGCTCTTCGCCGTACATCTTGATCGAACCGGATTTGATCGGAACCAGACCGGAAATGGCTTTGAGCAACGTGGTTTTACCGGCGCCGTTCGCGCCGAGCACAGCGACAACATTGCCCTCATGAATATCGAGGGTCACACCTTTCAACGCTTCGACCGCGCCGTAGGCGACAACAAGATTTTCGATGAGCAGATGAGTAGGAATGTTACTCCTCCTTTCCCAGATAGGCTTCGATCACCCTTGGGTTGTTATAAATGTTCTGGGGCAGGTCTTCTGCCACTTTCGAGCCCATTTCCATGACGGTCACGCTGTCCGAGATGCCCATCACCACGTTCATGTGATGCTCGATCAACAGCAGCGTGAAGCCTTCCTTGAGCAGTTTCGACAGCAGTGTGATCATCTCTTCCGTCTCGGCATCGTTCAGACCCGAGGAGGGTTCGTCGAGGATCAGCAGCTTGGGATTGGAAGCCAGCGCGCGCGCGATCTCAAGGACCTTCTGCTTGCCATATGGCAGGTTGCGCGCCAGCTCATTGCGGTACTCCCATAGCCCGACTTCGTGCAGCCGGTAGCACGCCGTTTCAAGCATGCGGCGTTCCTCAGTCTGCTGCTTGGTGGGGTGCGCGATGGAGGTCCACAAACCGCTGCGCCCGTGATAGTGAGAACCGGACATGACGTTCTCGATGCATGTCAGCGACGGGAACAGGCGGATGTTCTGGAAGGTGCGCGAGATGCCCTTGCAAACGATCTGGTTCGGTTTCAGCCCGGTGATATCCTGTCCGGCAAAAATGACCTGACCGTTAGTGGGCTTGTAAATGCCGGTGATGACGTTGAAGAGCGTCGTCTTGCCGGCGCCATTCGGACCGATGAGCGACGTGATCTTGCCCTCGTACACATTCAGGTCCACCAGATTGACCGCCGTCAGGCCGCCGAAGCGCATGCTCACCTGACGGGTTTCGAGCAGCGGCTGACCTTCGGCCATAGCTTCCACTCGGCCGCAGCCTTGCCAGGCGTCCGAGATGGCAACCAGTTTCGAGGCATCCTCAACCAGCAGTTCGTTCTCGTCCTCCGGCAGTTTGTTGATGCCTAATCCGCGCAGCCCGATCTTCTCACGCATACGCGGGAGGATGCCGGATGGCTTGAAGATCATCATGATCACCAGGATTGCACCGAAGAACAACATACGATAGTTAGCGAACTCACGGAAGAGCTCGGGGAAGATAACGATGATGGCAGCGCCAAGCAGCGTGCCGGGGATGGAGCCCAACCCGCCCAGCAGGACGATCACGAAGAGCAGGCAGGATTCCATGAAGGTGAAGTTGGCCGGCGCGATGATCATGAATTTGGAGCCAAACACGTTGCCGGCAATACCTGCCAGCGCCGTGCCGATCACGAAGGCCAGCAGCTTGTAATGGCGCACGTCGATGCCGTTGGCTTCCGCTGCGATCTCATCCTCGCGGATGAAGTTCCACGCGCGGCCGACACGCGATTTTTGCAGGTTTGCCAGCGCGATAATCACCAGACCAACGATGATCCAGATGTAGTAGTAGAACTGCGTTGAACTCTTGATGACGAACAATCCGAAATCGGGGTTGCCGATGCCGGTCAAACCATTCGCGCCGTTCGTCAGGCCGAAGGGGTTGTTGAGCGCGATATTCCGGACGATCTCGCCGATGCCGATGGTGACGATACACAGGTAGTCACCCCTCAGGTGAATGATAGGTGAGGTCACCAGGTAGGCGAGCCCTGCGGCAACCAGCGCGCTGATCGGCAGCAGGATCACGATGGGAATATGCAGTTGCGTGTAAAGGATGGCGGTTGTGTAAGCGCCGATGGCATAGAAGGCAGCCTGCCCCAGGTTGAACAAGCCGACCTCACCTAAAACAATGTTCAGGCTGAGCCCCAGGAGCGCGTACAACCCGACAAAGAAACCCACATCGATCCAGTAGTTGTCGATGAAGGGCAACCGGGGATAAACAAGGACCAAAATAATGACAGCAGCAAGCAAGATGTAGCTGGTTGTTCGGGAGACGCGCGATTTCGTCCCGCCTTGAGCTTTATCTATACGATCGAGTAAACTGCGAGCGAAGTCACCCATGGCTATACTTTCTCTGCGACTTTTTCGCCGATGATGCCGGTGGGCCTGACGATCAGGATGATGATCAGGATAAGGAAGACGAACACATTCTTCCATGCGCCTGAAACGAATCCCTCAAACAGCGCCTCCATCAAACCGAGCAACAACGCCCCGATCATCGCGCCGGGGATGTTGCCGATGCCGCCCAGGATGACAGCGGTAAAGGCTTTTAGACCATATCCCCAGCCCATGTTGAAGATGATGCGGGTGTAATTGAGACCGGCGAAAACACCAGCCAACCCACCCAGCGCGGGACCGACGAAAAACACAAACAGGATGATTTTTCTGAAATCTATACCGAGGATCGTGGCGGTGTCACGGTCGGTCGCGGCCGCGCGCACGGCTGAACCGAACAGAGTCTTTTCGATGATGATATAGACTGCTGCCATAAGCGCCAGAGACACCAGCGTTGTGCCAAGCTTTACGATGCTGATGCGAAAATCACCAAACAGGATGATGCTGCCAAGCTGAAGATTGGGGTACGCCTGAAAACGCGGTCCCCAGGCTGCCATGATACCGTTGGCCAGGAAGATTGAAGCACCGAGTGCCGAAACGACCAATGGCAGGCGGCCAGCCTTATAAACGGGTTTATAGGCGATGCGCTCCAGCGCCAAACCCGCCAGGCCGACTCCGATCATGGTACCCAGCATAGCCACGGCAATCCCGCCCCAGACACCGAATGTTTTGGTCACCCAGCCGGAGCCAAACACCAGCAGGGTGTAACCAAAATAACTGCCCAGCGTGAAGAGGTCGCCGTGTGCGAAGTTGATCAGCTTCATAACCCCGTACACCATCGAGTAGCCAATGGCAACCAGGGCATAGAACGACCCTAGTGATAGGCCATTGACCAATTGCTCGAGAAAAATATCCATAACAATACTCCAGTGAGGAGCGCCTTTAGAGACGCGGCGCTCCTCTTTTGGGATCTAGGAATTACAAGCCGGATTGTTTATTTGTAGAGTTCCAATTCGCCGTTATCAACATAGACGTAGGCGTAGTAGGGGATATCCTTGCGGTCGCCGCGTTCTGTGAAGAGCAATGGACCGGTGATGCCTTTGGCATCGGTCATGGTGCGCATCGCTTCGGCGACTTTGTCAGAATCAGTTGATCCGGCTTTGTTTGCAGCCGCAACCAGAGCATTCAGGGCGTCAGCCGCGTAGACTGACCAGATTGAGCCAGGCAGCTCATTGTATTTTGCCTTGTAGGCATCCAGGAATTCTTTGGATTCAGGATAATCCAGGAATTGCGGCATCGGCTCGTTCAGCATGATCGCGCCCTTGATCGCATCCGTACCACCGATTTTGACGAATTCAGGGGTGGGGACGGAGTTGTTGCCGACGAAGAGCTTGGTCAGACCAGCTTCGCGGGCTTGCTTGATCAGCAGACCGGCTTCAGAGTAGTAGGCAGTGTAGAACCAGACATCCGGGTTGAGGGATTTGATCTGGCTGATGACTGCGGAGTAGTCACTCTCACCGGGGGTGATGGCATCGAAGTAGACTAACTCGACGGTGCCGTTGTCAATGAAGGGCTGGAGGAATTTCTTGGTATCGTCAGCGACGCCCTTGCCGTAGTCCTGATTGTCATGCATGATGGCGATCTTCTTTGATTTCAGTTTCTCGGTCACCAGCTTGACAAAAAATTCGGACTGAGTGTCATCACGACCTGCAGTCCGGAAGAAGTACGGGCGCTGTTTTTCCATGGTCAGGCGCACCGCGGTACAGCCATAACCAACGGAGACAACTTTGTTGGCGTCGTACAGGTCAGCCGCCGGGGCAGTCACGGAGGAACCGTAGCTGGCGATGACCAGGTTCAGGCCCTGCGCGATGGCTTTCTGAGCGGCCAGGGCGCTGTCTTTCGGGTTGGAGGCATCGTCTACGACGACGATCTCAACCTTCTTGCCCAGCACACCACCCTTGGCGTTAAGCAGCTCAGCAGCCGTTTCGACTGTCTGCTGTGCCCACTGGCCCTCACTGGCGAAGTCACCAGTCAGCGGTGCCTGCAAGCCAATCTTGAAGGTCTCGCCGGCAGGTGCTGCGGCAGGCGCATCAGTCTTGGCCGCGGCAGGCGCTTCCGTCGCTGCTGGGGCAGCCGGGGCCGCCGGGGCGGCGCATCCTGCAAGTACAAATGAAATTATTACCAGAACGGAGATAAACGTAACGAACCTTTTACTCATCATCTGCTCCCTTTCTATTTAAATGAATGATTTTGTCAAAAGCCAGCGCTAAGGTCACTTGAGCGCTCCACCATATTAGCTATTCAAAAATCTCATCGAAGACAGGGACGGCCTTACTTTAAAAGCCATTTTATTGTAACAGATATTAATCATAACTACGATAATAAATTATCCGATATGAAAGTGACTTATGTCATAAAATTATTCAAATGGTAAAGCAGCTCCAGCTATATAACCGATGAAAAGATACAAAAAAACGGGTTTGTTTTTACAAAATGTCAAAGGTTTGAGCGAGTGAGGGATGGAAGGATGCGCAATATTTTGAACATCAAGGCACCCGGCAGGGTGAATTTGCTCGGTGAGCACGTGGACTACAGCGGGGGCCCGGTGCTGCCGGCAGCCATAGACCGCTACCTGGCAGTTGAAGCGTCACCGCGGAACGATGGCTTGGTTTTGTTGCGCGCGCTTGATCTGGATGAGTCCGCGTCCTTCTCGCTGGACGCTCTGGACGAGAAGAGTGACCTGGGTGGGAAGCCGTTGCCGGGCTGGGCATTGTATGTAGCGGGAGTTGCGTGGGCGTTGCGTCAGGCGGGCTTGCCGGTTACAGGACTGGACGCCACGATTCAGTCGCAAATCCCCGTTGGCGCCGGGTTGAGTTCCTCCGCGGCACTGGAGGCGGCATTTGCTGTCGCCTGGCGAGCAGCGGGCGGGTGGGAAATTGAGAGGATGAAGCTGGCGCAAATCTGCCTGCGGGCCGAACGGGAATATGTCGGCCTGTCATGCGGCATCCTGGATCAGTTCGCGGTGCTGCATGGCAAGGCTGGTCACGCGCTTTTTCTCGAGACATCATCGTTGTCCTGGCAGGCGCTGCCAGTCCCTGATGAGGTGGTCATCGCTATTTGCGATTCTGGTCAGCGCCGCAGTCTGACCATTTCCGCATATAACCAGCGCTATCAGGAGTGTCAGGAAGCATTGCGGTTGCTGCGTCAGGCACGACCGGAGCTGGTGAATCTGGCGGACCTTGTGCCGGAGGAATTGGCGCAATTGGCAGGGTTGCTGCCCGGGGTGCTGCTGGACCGCGCGCGGCATGTTGTGGAAGAAAGTCACCGCGCCCGGCTTGGCGCGCGATTGTTGCGGGCGGGGGATCTGGCATCGTTCGGCGATTTGATGCTGGCAAGCCATGCGTCGCTGCGTTTGTTGTATGAAGTGAGTACACCAGAGCTTGACAGTCTGGTGGGTCTGGCGATGGCGCAGCCCGGCTGCTACGGCAGCCGTCTGACCGGCGCGGGTTTCGGCGGCGTGACGGTCAGCCTCGTCGCAGCGTCCGCGGGGGAGGATTTCCGTCAGACGATGGAAGAAGCGGGTTATCCGACCATTTTGTGCCGGCCAGCCGATGGGGCAAGCGTCATATAAATGTAGGTCGGGAACTGTTTTGTGTTCCCGACATTTCGATGATGGCGGATCATAAAGCGTGATCCGACCTACGACTATGAAACGTAGGTCGGGTGCCGGTGTTGCCCCCGACAATTCCACGCCTCAACCATATTGGTATTGCCTTGACCGCATTAATATACACGGGAGGGGTAAACACAAAACATTTACCCCTCCCCTACGGATGTGTCTGTTCGAGTGCTTTCATTGTAAAACGTAGGTCGGGAGCCGGTCTTGCACCCGACATTTCAATAACGGCGGGTCAAAGTACGCGATCCGCCCTACCTGTGAGCTCTCGATTTATCACCTGTAGGGTCACGGCAATCTGTTTATTGATTGCCTTGACCGCATTAATATACACAGGAGGGGTAAACACAAAACAATTACCCCTCCCCTACGGATGTGTCTGTTCGTGTCTGTCCGTGTGCTCTCGGTGTAAAACGTATGTTGCGTGCTGCATTTGCGCCCGCCAAAAAAGCGGCGGATCAAAGAGCGCGATCCGCCCTACCTCTATGAAACGTAGGTCGGGAGCCGATCTTGCTCCCGACATTTCGATAACTACCTGTGAGCTACTGCGCCCGATAGATTAGAAGAACTTGATGATTAGCGGTACGACCAGGCTGGTGATGAGCAGCACAACCAGAATGGACATGTACTGGTTATAGCGGCTGTTATAGCCCCGCAACAACGCGGCGTCGTAATACTGCTCCACCTGGCTGTCTCGGTACATATCCTTCAAACCCTGGATCAGCTTATCCTGGGTATCGCGCCCGTTCTTCAGATTTACCAGCGCGATGCCATTGATGATGACGCTCAGCACCATGAAGACGACAAGCAGCAGATTGCTGTACGAATACCCGTATCCACTATTAGCCTGCTGAGCCGAATTTGAGTTTACGCCGATGATAATCAGGTTGAAGATCAGCGCGACAATCAGGATGATCGTATCCGTGCGGTTATTGCGTTCAAGTTCCTGGACTATGTGGTCATGTAATTTTTCAAGCATCATAATCTCCACAAATAATAGATTCGTTCATTTGTTATAACGTAATTCACGCGCGATAGTTTCTCTCTTCACGTGACCACCTGAATTTTGACGCCCGTTATCCTCTATGCTAGAATAATATCGATTTGAAAAACGTACGTCATTGGCTGAAGAACTTTACACTTCCTGGCATTTTGACGCCGGGAAGTGTTTATAAACAATCAAATATTTCCTCCTGCCAGCCAGCGCATGGGTGGCTTGAGGGTTTTTAAGGAAAATTTATGAAGAAAACACCATTGCGAATCCTGCCTCTCGGGGGTTTTGGAGAGGTTGGGAAAAATATGATCGCCTACGAACATGGCGACCATATCCTCATTGTCGATTGCGGCATCATGTTCCCCGAGAACGATATGCTCGGCATCGATTACATCATCCCGGACTTTTCTTATCTGTTCGATAAGGCAAAGAAAGTCCGCGGCATCGTCATGACCCACGGGCACGAGGACCACATCGGCGCGGTCTCACACCTGCTCGAAAAAATCAACGCGCCGATCTATGCTACACCGCTCACGCGCGGGTTGCTTGAAGTCAAACTGGCGCGCGGCGGCAAGCTGCAACAGGCTAACCTCAATACCATCCAGCCTGGACAGCAGATCCCAATCGGGGTTTTCCAGGTCGAGTTCTTCCACGTCACGCACTCCATCCCCGATTGCGTCGGGCTGGCGATTCACACACCTGAGGGACTGGTGGTGCATACTGGCGACTATAAGTTTGACCAGACGCCCGTGGATGAACTGCCGACCGACTTCAGCCGGCTGGGACAGTATTCCCAGCGCAAGCCGATCCTGCTGCTGGCTGATTCGACCAACGTCGAGAAGCCCGGCTGGACGCCATCTGAACGGGTTGTTGCGGATGGGTTCGACAACGCATTCCGCAACGCCAGGGGCAGAATTCTCGTCGCGACCTTCGCGTCGCATATCTCGCGCATCAAACAAGTTGGCCTGATAGCCGCCAAACACCAGCGCAAAATCGCGCTGGCCGGCACCAGCATGGTCGATAACGTGCGCATGGCGCGCAAGCTGGGCTATCTGGATTTCCCGGATGACCTGGTCGTGCCGCTTGATCAGGCGCTGAACATGCCCGACAAAGAGATTGTCATCGTCTGCACCGGCTCACAGGGCGAGCCGACCTCCATCCTCGGACGGCTCTCGACCGGCAGCTATCGTCAGTTTGACACCAAGCCGGGCGATACCATCATCCTCTCATCCCACCCGATCCCGGGCAATGAGGAGACCGTCAGCCGGGTGATCAACCGCCTGCTGCAACGCGGCGCGGACGTGATTTACGAGGCCATCGCTCAGGTGCACGTCTCGGGTCACCCCAGCCAGGAGGAAGCCAAACTGCTGCTCAACCTGGTGCGCCCGCGCTACTTTATGCCGATGCATGGCGAGCTGCGTCACCTTCGACAGCATGGCAGGCTGGCTCAGACGCTGGGCTACAAACCGGAGGACATTGCTGTTGTCGAGAATGGCACCGTGGTTGAGATCCTCAATGGCGCCATGCGAATCGGCGAACGCATCCCGGGCGGCTATATCTTTGTCGATGGATCGAGCGTCGGTGAGGTGAGCGTGGAAGTGATGCGCGAACGCGAGAAGCTCTCGCGCGCCGGCGTCGTGATCGTCCACGCCGATCTGGACAGCGAAAGCGGACAGTTAATTGGCGAGCCTGATGTCTATACCCGTGGCTTTATCACCGCTGGCGAGAGCGAGCTGGTGCGCATGGTCACCCGTGAGGCGATCGACCAGGCGCTGCATAACAGAGAAAATGGTGAGCTGCGCAAGCTGATGGAAACCGCCATCAGCAGCCATTTGTATTCACGCACCAGCCGCAGACCGCAGGTGTTCGTGACTTTCAGTACCAAATAATTTAACAGGAGTGATCATGTCAGCAATATTGGAACGTTTTTTACGCTACGCAGCAATTGATACAGAGTCAGATCCGGCTTCACCCACCGCGCCGAGCACGCAGAAGCAATTTGATCTGCTGAATTTGCTGGCGGAAGAATGCCGGGCGCTCAACCTGCAGGATATCACCCTGAGCGAACATGGGGTGCTGATGGCGACCCTGCCGGCCAACACCGACAAGCCCAGCCCAGTGATAGGTTTCATCGCCCATGTGGACACCAGCCCTGATATGAGCGGTGCCAATGTCAAACCAAGACTGATTGAGGCCTATGATGGCAGTGACATTGTGCTGGATAAAGAGAATAATATTGCCATACGCGTCAGCGATTTCCCCGAGATTCTGCAGTTCACCGGCCAGCCAATTTTGACGACTGACGGCACCACGCTGCTAGGCGCTGATGACAAGGCCGGTATCGCCGCAATCATGAACGCGGTCGAATATCTGCTGGCGCACCCCGAAATCGAGCACGGTACCATCAAGCTTGGCTTTACACCTGATGAAGAGATTGGCCGCGGCGTCAACAACTTTGACGTAGCTGCCTTTGGCGCGCAATTTGCCTACACCGTCGATGGCGGCAACCTGGGCGAGATGGAGTATGAGAACTTCAACGCCGCCGGCGTCAGCGTCAAGATCAAGGGTCGCAACGTGCACCCCGGCACGGCCAAGGACCGCATGATCAACGCCATGCATATCGGCATCGAACTGGTCAGAATGCTGCCGGCGCAGGAACGCCCGGAGCACACCGAGAATTACGAGGGTTTCACCCATCTGACGCGTTTCAACGGCACAGTCGAAGAATGCGACCTGGGCTTCATCATCCGCGACCATGACATGCAGAAGTTCACTGCCAAAAAGGTCTGGATGCAGAAATGCGTCGATATGCTCAACGCCAGATTTGGCCCCGGCACACTGACGCTGAAAATGAGCGACAGCTATTTCAACATGCGTGAGCAGGTGCTGCCGGCGTTCCATCTGGTGGAGACCGCCAAGGAAGCGATGAAGATGGCTGGCATCGAACCGCGCATTCACCCGGTACGCGGCGGCACGGATGGCGCGCGGCTCTCGTTCATGGGTCTGCCCTGCCCGAATATCTTCACCGGCGGCATGGCTGCGCACGGCAAATATGAATTCCTGCCGGTACGCTCAATGGAAAAGGCGTCGGAAGTGGTCGTGAATATAGCCCGGTTGTATGCCGGCAAGCAGGTATAAGCAAAGGTTCATTAGAAATAAAACACTGCAGATGCCTGGCATCTGCAGTGTTGCTTTTATAAACGGTTCTCCATTTGCACAAGGGTAGATGGAGAGGGAGTAGGCGTTTAATCGTCTGACGTGTCACGCGTGCGGCGGTCAGGATCAATGCCCTTCTTGCGCAGAAATGCCCTGATGCCTTTGGTCGCGTCCAGCAGCGGAGACGCTGAATGGTCGAAGTTCAACTGATCGATGAACTTTGCCAGGTATTCGCTCTGGTCCACCAGCGTAAACCACTCCGCGTTCAGCACCGCGTCCGGCAGATAATTCAGATTGGTCGAATAGACCTTGTTGATGATGCCTTCTTCATAATATTTGCGGAACTTCTCGGTGCCTTCGGTGAAGAAAGCGAACGTGCTGGCGGCATAGATTGACTTTGCGCCGCGGTTCTTCAGCTCCAGCGCGATCTCTAGGATCGAATCACCGGAATTGATCATGTCATCCACAATCAGCATATTGCGTCCGGTGACATCCTTGCCGATGTATTCATGCTGCACAATCGGGTTCTTGCCATTCACAATCCGCGAGTGGTCACGGCGCTTGTAGAAAACGCCTACGTCCAGGCCAAGCACGCCGGAGTAATACACCGCGCGATCCATGGCGCCGGTATCGGGGCTGATGATTACCAGATTCTCATAGTCGTCCAGCAGCCATTTCTCAGCCGACAGGAAACTCTTCATGATCTCGAGCGTCGGATAGATGTTCAGGAAGGAGACCTGCGGGATGGCGTTTTGAATGGTGGGGTCATGCGCGTCAAAGGTGATGACCTCGTTCACACCCAGATGCTCCAGCTCCTGCAATGCCATGGCGCAATCCAGCGACTCGCGCGCCTTCTTGCGGTGCTGCAGTGAGGCGTACAACTTGGGCATGATGACTGTGACATGGCGGGCACGTCCGCTCATGGCGGAGAGCACACGTTTGATGTCCTGAAAGTGCTCGTCCGGCCCCATGGGGACGTTCTGCCCGAACATCGAATAGGTGATCGAGTAGTTGGAGACGTCTGCCAGGATGTAGATGTCCTTGCCGCGCGCCGATTCATCCAGCTTGACCTTGCCCTCGCCGTTGGCGAAGCGCACCTCGGTCGTCTTCATCAGATAGCTGGCGACCGGCTCACCTTCACTGTCGAAATTCTCATCATGTTTACCGCGGATGGACAGCAGATGACTGTTGACCGCCGCGCCAAGTTTGGCAGCGCTGCGCAATGCGACAATGCTCAGATTACCGCGAGATCGTTTGGAACTATCAATGGTCATGGGACACCTTTGGTCGGGAAAATACCATGCGAATTATAGCAAAGAAATAAATGGCGTGCTGAGATTCGGTCCGCGATTGCTGGAAATATGGTTGGTGAGTGATTTTGGTGGATAAAATACCTGAACAGAAAACCGAAATATTACTGAATGAAATATGCGAATATTACTGAATGGAAATCGAAAATTCACTGAATGGAATTGCCGAATCTTGCTGAATGGGGTCGAAATTGCAGAATTCTGGAGGAGAAAACACCAGTCGCTTTGCTTGACGCTCAGGGAGAGTGAGTTATAATAACGGGCACGTTCCTCGATAGCTCAATTCGGCAGAGCGGGCGGCTGTTAACCGCTAGGTTCCTGGTTCGAGTCCAGGTCGAGGAGTGTTTTTATTTAAGATAACCTCCTAAAGGTTCTGGTTTAGCATCGAGCTATACGCGCGAGTACCAGGTTGGGGAGTGTTTTTGTTTAAGATAACCTCCTAGAGGTTCTGGTTTAGCATCGAGCTATATGCGAGCACCAGGTCGGGGAGTGTTTTTATTTAACATATAAATTTTTCGGAGAGGTTCTGGTTTAGCATCGAGCTACGCGCGAGTCCAGGTCGAGGAGTGTTTTTATTTAAGATAACCTCCTAAAGGTTCTGGTTTAGCATCGAGCTATATGCGAGTAAATATAAGGCCAGCCGCCTCTCGCCAGGTTACAACTCGGAACCCGCGCAAATCAATAATAAACAAAAAAAGCCAGGAGCATTTGCTCCTGGCTTTTGTCGAACAAACAAATATCTATCCTGATGACACTACTCAGCGAAATACGCGCCTTGCAGGAACAGTCCATTGATCGCGGGAGAGAAAACGTATCCCTTGATCCGGTTTGAAATAGCGATGTAGTTGATCGGCGCGTACAGCGGCATGATGATGGCTTTTCAACAATGTAAGTTTGCGCTTCGATGAACGCCTGTGTGCGCTCCTCTTCGCTCAGCGCTTTGCGTGTCCGCTCGAGGATCGCGTCCAGTTCAGGCTCGCTGTACTGTGACATATTGTTGGCGCCGATGTTCGAAGAATGGAACATCGTGAAAAGCATGTCGCCGTCCAGCGATGAAATACCCATGGCGCTCATAGTGTAATTGCCATTTGCGACGTCCTGGATCAGGATACCAGGTTCCTTCTGAGCGATTTCGGTCTGGACCCCCAGCGCTTTCAGTTGCTCGGAGAGCACTTCAGCAGCCTTCACCCAGGATTCAACGGGCAGGGTATCAACCGTCAGTTTAAGCGGCTGACCATCGGGCGTCAGAAGCATGTTGTTAGCATCATAGGTATAACCAGCTTCCTGCATCAACGCCTTTGCTTTATCCAGTTCGAATTTGTAACCAATTTTTTCCACGCCATCCCAGTAGCCAATCTGGCTGGGCGTCAGTGGTCCGTAAAGATAGGTAGCTTTGCCCTGTGTCAGCACCTGGATGAACGCGTCGCGGTCAACTGCCTGGTTGAACGCCTGGCGAACCTTGACGTCATCGAACGGCTTGACGGTTGTGTTGAACAGGAAGAAGGGGCGCGGACCTTGCTGCGTCGCTTCCAGAATGTCGAAAATGCCCGTATCTCTGATCAGATCGACGTCGCGTATATCAAGGCTGGCGTAGTCAATTTCACCTGCCTCGAGACCGGCAAGGATGGTCTGGTATTCAGGGATGTTGTAAACCTCAACGGTTTCAAAATACCACGGACCAGTATTCAGCTTACCGTCTTCGGGGCCCCAGTTATAGTCAGGATTGCGCTTGAGCGTGATTTTGGAACCGCGCTCCCATGATTCGACTGTGTAAGGACCGCAGCTGATAGGCGCCAGCGCGAGTTCGTCATTATCCATGGTGGTGTAGGCTTTCTCAGAAAGCGGCATCATGTAGTTCTGGTCTGACAGCGAGATCAGCAGCGGATAGAAAGGCTCTTTCAAAGTGATCTGGAAGGTGTAGTCATCCACTGCCTTGAAAGAGTCCATGTCAGTGGGACCCAGGTTGGACGCTGTCATGACGGACGCCGTTTCAGGATCGAGCGCGCGTTTGTACGTGAACTCAAAGTCTTTGGCGGTCAATGGATCGCCATTGGTGAATTTAACATCATCGCGCAGGTGGAAGGTCCACACCAGACCGTCCTCCGAGACATCCCATGATTTTGCCAGCCAGGGGACGATATCGCCATCAGGGCCAAGGTTGACCAGCGCAGCGCCGACAAACGAAAGCACATAAGCTGCGGCCAGCATGTTGGTCTTCTGCGGGTCGAGCGTGTCAGCTTCCTGCGATTGTGCATAACGGAACGTGCCGCCAACCTTGGCTTCTCCGGCAGGTGCTTCAGCCGCGGGAGCCTCGGTTGCAGGCGCTTCGGTTACTGCGGCTTCAGTAGCGGCAGCTTCTGTAACAGCAGGCGCTTCAGTCGCGGCGGCAGGTGCCTCGGTTGCGGGCGCCTGGGTTGCCGCTGGTGCTGCGGGAGCGCAGGCACCTAACATCATGCTCATGATGATCAAAATACTCATGAGGACGAACAGTGATTTCTTGTACATTGATTCTCTCCTTCTCTCTTCATTCGGCATGACCCTGTGGTCATGTGTTCCACAATGCGTCACTTGCAATTCCTAACACCGTGTACTGTCACCAGTTCCGGATAAATCGTTATTTTGAGCGCGGGTCAAACGCATCCCGCAGACCATCGCCCAGCAGATTGATGCTCATCACGACCAGTGTCACGGCCAGGCCGGGGAAGATAGACATCCACCAGGCAGTCCGCATGAATGATCTGCCATAGTTGAGCATGGCGCCCCACTCAGGCGAAGGCGGCTGTGCGCCAAGGCCGATATAGCTTAAGCCGGCAGTGACCATAATGGCTCCGCCGAAACCGACCGCCGTGTAAACCACCATCACACCCAGGATGTTGGGCAGAATATGCTTGCTCATGATGCGGCTATTGGTCGCGCCGATGACCCGGGCAGAGGTGATGTATTCCATATTTTTGACTGCCAGTACCGAACCACGAATCAGGCGGATATAGCGCGGGATGGAGGAAACACCAAGCGCAATCAGCACGGTCGTCAGACCTGGTCCGAGTGCGGCGATAATGCTGAGCAGCAGAAGAATAGTGGGGAAAGCGAGGAACACTTCGACGATACGCTGGATCAGCAGGTCAACCCAGCTGCCAAAGTAGCCGCTGATGATGCCGAAAATCAGACCGCCAACCAAGGCGATGCTGATGCCGAGAAACCCGACCCGCAGCGATTCCCTTCCGCCATAGAAGACACGGCTGAAGATATCCCGTCCCAGATCATCCGTGCCGAACAGGTGAGCGGCCGAAGGTGGTTTGAGAACCGCGCTGTAATCCATCGCCATCGGGTCATGTGTAGCGACCACAGGCGCCAGAATCACCAGAGAAAACGCCAGCAATAGTGTCACCAGACCGGTCATAGCCAGCTTGTTTTCCCATAACCTGAGCATGGACAGCCGCATCGGGCTGAGGCTGGTTTGTCTTAGCGTTGTTGGTCCGGCAGTTGATGTGGTGGTTGCTTGTGTCATAGGTAATTTGCTCCTGACGGGGGCTCAGGAGAGCCGGATGCGCGGATCGATCATGCCATAAAGCAGATCGACCAGCAGATTAATGCCGACATATGAGGTGGCGACGAACAGGATCAGTCCCTGTACCTGCGGAAAATCTCGCGCCGAGATCGCGTTGATCGCGAAACGTCCAAGACCAGGCCGGGCGAAAACCGATTCGATGAATACCGCGCCGTTCAGCAGGTCAGCAAAGAGCATGCCCAGATAGGTGACGACCGGGATCAGCGCGTTGCGCAGCACGTGGCGGATGCGGATGGTGCCCTCTTTGGCACCTTTCGCCCTGGCGGTGCGGACGAAATCTTCGTTCAGGACCTCCAGCACGGAACTGCGGGTCAGACGGGTGAGAACAGCCGCGGGGCCGACTGCCAGTGTGAAGGCCGGCAGAATCAGGTTTTTAATCCCTGATCCGCCGGTCACAGAAATCCATTTAAGGTTGACTCCAAATACAAGGATCAGAATAATGGCAAGCCAGAAGGCGGGGATCGAAAGCCCCAGCAGGGACACGACACGCGTCACTTTGTCAACCGTGTTGCCCTGATAGAAGCCGGAATACACGCCGGCAGGGATGCCGATGGCTGCTACCAGAAATATAGCTGCCACCGTCAGCTCGATGGTGTTTGGCAGCCGCGCCAGGATCTCCTCGATGACCGGCGTTTGACCGCGGATCGAGCGGCCGAGATCGCCCTGCACAGCGTTGACGACAAATCGCACGAAACGTTCGATGAAAGGATCGTCCAGCCTGAGCTCGGAGCGCAGGGCTGCCACACGCTCAGGGGTAGCGCGCGTGCCGAGCATGATCATCACCGGATCACCGGGGGTGAACTCAGCAATGGCAAAGACGAGGAAGGTAACACCAAGCAATACGGGGATGAAAAGGAGGAGCCTGCGGATCGTGTAAGTGACCATAACCAAAAACCAATCTACTTCAGAAACAATGTCTACTCGGAAAAGTACACCTGCATATGATGATTCTACATGCAGATAAAAAAATAGGTTGTTGACATGGCAAAATCATATCATTCACCTGTAGGACATTATAACATCGCAACAGAGATTGACTTCGAGCGGTGGCTGACATCTGAAAAACGTGTTGAAGTATTTTCGCTTGCGGCTGGTGAGGAGGGAGACAAAAAAGCCCTGAGAAATCAGGGCGTGGTCAGTTGGTTTTCTGTGGCTACTGTGTGTAGACGGACTTATTGCTGGGCTGGTAGTAGAGGTGGATCTCCTGCAGCAGCATTTCTATCCGCTCAGGTGTCGAGAGCGGACAAACCGGCGAGAAGGTGATATGGATCTCGCCAAAGTTATCTTCAACGCCGACGATGTTAGGATTGGAGAGCAGCGAAAGCGAAAACAGGCTCAAGCCAGAGTCACTGAGCCAGTTCGGGCGCTCCATGAAGAAATGAGTGCCTTCCATCTTTTCTGCGTACGCGATCAACGGTTCAAACATAATTTACCTAGCGGCATAGTATAGTCCAAAACCGCCTTTGGTACAACGGAATCGGCTGCCAGAAACCGGAATGTTGGCGATGCAGGAGTCCGTTGGGGGTTCGGAACACCCGCATTTCCATGATTGACAAGCCCTAACCACTGGATTATCCTTAGCCCTGCAGCCGGGCGGGTCCGGCGCGGCGGAATCTTTCGAACCCCGTCAGATCCGAGAGGAAGCAGCGGTAAGGGAGTCAATCCGGGTGCCGCCGGTAAGCCTGCCCGGCTCATTTTATTAAAGGAAACCTATGCAGCCAACTCCACCAGTATGTGATTATGAAGGCTCCGATTACCAGCAGAAATTCTGGGCGGAAGGGGGACGGGCTTATGAAGACGGCGCCGAAGCGCAGGCGCTCAAGAAGATGCTGCCGCAGGAAGGCGGCGAGCACTTGCTGGAGCTAGGTGCTGGTGCCGGCCGCAACACCCCGCGCTACCCGATGTACAAAAAAATCACGCTGGTGGACTATTCGCGCACTCAGCTCGAGCAGGCACGTCAATACCTGGGTGAGGGCGAGCGCTTCACCTATGTCCAGGCTGATATCTACCGGCTGCCGTTCGTGCAGGGGCTTTTTGACGCCGCGACCATGATCCGCACGCTGCATCACATGGCCGAGCCGCGCCAGGCGCTGACGCAGGTGAGATACCCGCTGCGGAAGAACGCACTCTTTATCCTGGAATTCGCCAATAAGCACAACCTGAAAGCGATCATCAAATACGCCTTGCGCCAGCAGGTATGGAATCCGTATACGCCTGAAGCGGTTGAATTTGTGCCGCTCAACTTTGACTTTCATCCTGCTACGGTGCGCGCCTGGCTCAAAGATAGCGGCTTCGCGGTAGAGCGCCAGCTCACCGTGTCGCACCTGCGGCATGGGGTGATCAAGAAGCTGCTGCCGCTCAAGCTGATGCTCGGGCTGGATTCGCTCTTCTCGCTGACAGGTGACTGGTGGCAGCTGACGCCCTCCGTCTTCGTCCGCTCGCACGCGTCCGGTGAGACTGAACCCGCCGCGCCTGGCACCTTCTTCCGCTGCCCGACCTGCGAGACCACCCCGTTGATGGAAGACGATCAGCGCATGATCTGCCCCTCCTGCGGCGCCAGCTATAGCTGTGAAGGCGGCATCTATGACATGCTGCCAAAAGATCGGTAGTATTCAGCATAAGATAAGAGATGTCACCTGCCTTCTCAGAGCGGGCAAGATTCAAATGCCTCCCCTGAGGAGGAAGCGCGCAGCGCAGGTGGGGTGACCCGGTTACGACCCCTTCTTCGCCGTGATGACCAGGTTGCCGCTGTGGTCAGCCGAGAAGTCGCTGCCATCCAGTCCGCCGTACAGCCTCACGGAGCCGAACCCGCTTTCGCCCAGCGCGGTCAGCAGCTCCTCCTCCGTCCATGGCTTGAGCTGCGTCACCAGCAACTGCTGCTGCCAGTCAGCGCCGCCCTCGCGTTCAAGCTGGACAATGTTGAAATCGATCAGTCCACTGGGCAGAAAGTCGTAAAATCGGACGAAGGTCCACTCATGGCTGCCCTCCCGCGCGGTTTGCGGTTCCATCCAGCGGCTGCCATTTTGCAGTACCGCGTCAAAATTCCGGTTTTGCAGCAGGAGCAAACCGCCCGGCTTGAGCACCGCGGTGAAATCATACAGCGTGTTGAGCAAGTCCAGTTCGTTCAGGATATGCGGGATGGAGTTGCCCAGGCACAACAGCGCGTCAAACGCCCCGGCGGGAAAAGCGGACTGAAGCTCACCGAAACCGGCAACCGCGAACTCAGCCGGCAGACCCAGCGCGTGCTGGTTGCGGCGAGCCTGCTCGATCATGCCGCTGCTGAAATCCGCGCCGCTGGTCGCATACCCCAGCTTTGCCAATGCCAGTACATGCTGACCAGTGCCGCAGGCAGCGTCCAAAATCTGATGCGCGCCGGCGTTTTTCAGCAGCCCGTCAATAAATGGCAGCTCAAATGCCAGCCGTGCCGGCCAGTTGACGAATCGATCATAGCTGGAGCTAAACTGGTTGTACATCGGGCTCTACTCCAATCTCTGGCTGCGTGACCAGGTTGTGAACCCACTTGCCTGATCTGAAGCGCCAGACACCAATCATGAGTTTGATCAGTTCATCAAGAAGTACCATCACGAAGACCCAGTACACTTCGAGGTGCAGCACAAACGCGCCTGTGGCCGCCATCGGGATGCCGAACACCCACATGCTGATGAATTCGGCGAAAAAGGCAAAGCGGGTATCGCCGCCCGCGCGCAGGATGCCGACAAGAATCACCGCGTTGCTGCCGCGGATCCAGAGCGCCAGCCCCATGATGAGCAGAATCTTGCGCGCGTATCCCAGTGCCTCACCGGAGATGTTGTACATCGGCAGCAGGTACGGGGAGAGCATGATCAAACCAAGACCCAGCGCGACTGCCATACCAAAGGAGAGGATCAGCGCGCGTTGACCGTTTTCCTGCGCCAGTCGCTCTTCGCCGGCGCCGATCTCGTTGCCGAGAATGATAGCCAGGGAGTTGGCAAGCGCCATGAAGAAGACGAAGGTTAGCCCCTCGATACTGGACGAGATGTTCATTGCCGCAATCGACTGCGTGCCGATTCGCGCGTAAATCGACTGGTAGACGCTGATGCCGATCGACCAGGTGGACTCGTTCAGCAGCACCGGCAGCGTGATACGGACATATTTTGCAATGAAGCTCTTGTCGAAGGCCAGCCATTCGCTGAATTTGGCTGCCGCGGCGGTTCGCAGTTTGTAGCTTATTAAGATGATGACAACAAACTCCAGCGCACGCATGATGATGGTCGACAGCGCCGCGCCCTGAATGCCCATTGCAGGGAAGCCAAAATTGCCAAAGATAAACAGATAGTTCAACGTCACTTTGAGCATCAGCCCGACGCTTGAAATAATCACCGGTATTTTGACATTGCCCGTGCTACGCAGTACGACCGCGAACAGGAAAGTGACCGCGGTGAATGGGTAATAGGTGGCGCTTAATTTCAGGAAGGGTGCGCCGGCAGCAATCACTGCCGGGTCACGGGTATAGAGCCCGAGGATGAAATCAGGTTTTATCAGCGCTGCGCTGGTGAATAAAGCCGCGAAAGTCAACCCGGTCAACAGCGCCAGCCCCATCACCTTGCGCAGGTTTGGCACATCTTCCTTGCCCCAGTACTGTGCGATGAAAATGCCGGCGCCGCTGCCGATGCCGAAGACCGTGATCATGTAGATGAAATAAAACTGGTTCGCCAGCCCGACCGCCGCGATCTGAACTTCACCGAGCTGACCAATCATCATCACATCCAGCAAATTAACTGCGGCAATCATCGCCTGTTGAATGGTAATTGGCAGCGCGATGCTGATGAGTCTGGAGAAGAATGCCCGATTGAAGAACATGCGCATGGAAGTCAGGTGTCCGGAGGCTAATTATACCCGTCGCGCATGGGCTGCCCTTCATACGCGCGGCAAATTATGAATTGCTGTTGGGTAATGACGCAGGCCAGACGCGGATTTGACCGCAGTTAGACGTAGGTCGGGAGCCGGGCTTGCTCCCGACATTTCAATAATGGCGGATCAAGGAACGCGATCCGCCCTACGACACCGCGGGGCAATCTGGTTATTGATTGCCTTGTCCGCATTGATACACACGGGAGGGGCAAAACAATACGTTTGCCCCTCCCCTACGGATGTGCATGTTCGTGTCTGTTCGTGTGCTTTCAGTGTAAAACGTATAACGGGCGCAGACGCGGCGCCCGGCATAATAATAACGGCGGATCAAAGAGCGTGATCCGACCGAGAACAGATGTAGGTCGGGAACCGTTTTGTGTTCCCGACATTTCAATGATGGCGGATCAAAGAACGCGATCCGCCCTACCTCTATGAAACGTAGGTCGGGTGCCGGTGTTGCACCCGAAAAAACAATAACGGCGGATAATAAAGCACAATCCACCCTACCTCACATATCCGATTTAACCCCTCTTGCGTATAAGAGAAACGATGCTAGACTAGACATATCGTATTATCGTCCGCCTCAGCCTCAACTTGATAAATAGACTACCAATGGCTCAATACCATAAATAACTTCTAACATCTGGAGGTGACGCCTGACAAAATCATTTATCTGTTCCGATTTCGAGCATTCATCAATAGGAGGATTCTAAATGTACATCAAGCAGTGGGGGCGCATTCTTGCCCCGCTTTTCATAATTAGCCTTGTTCTGTCCGCTTGCACCGCACCAGCGGCACCTCAGGCGCCAGCAGCACCTGCTGAAGTTACCCGCATCGTTGAAGTTGCCGGCACCCCGATCGTCGAGGTCGTCACCGCAACCCCAGCGCCAAGAATGGCGAAATCCATTCATATGCGCCTCTCCGAAGACCCGGAAACGCTGGATTGGGCTGCAACCAATTCGCTGACTGCCAATAACGTGCTTGCGTATTTCCTGGCGGACCGGCTGGTTTACTTCGATGAGAATGGTCAGGCACAACCCTGGCTGGCAAAAAGCTGGGAAGTTAGTGAAGACCAGAAGGAAATCACCTTCCATCTGCAGGAAGGGGTCAAATTCCATGACGGCACAGATTTCAATGCCGAAGCGGTCAAATTCAATTTCGACCGCCTGATGGATCCTGCCATGGCTTCTCCGAAGAAGGGCTATCTCGGCTCGCTGACGGCGGTTGAAGTCGTTGATCCCCTGACCGCCAAGTTTATCTTCTCGGAACCTTACGCGCCATTCTTCATCAACCTGGCTGGCTCGACCGGCGCCATCAATTCGCCGACTGCGGTGGAGAAATATGGTGAGACCTACGGACGCAACCCGGTATTGACCGGCCCATTCATGTTCAAGGAGTGGATTCCCGGTTCGACGATCACGTTGGTCCGAAATCCGGATTACAAACAATTCCGCAAGGATGTGAAAAATCCAGGGCCTGCCTACGCTGAAGAAGTGATTTTGAGCGTCATCCCTGAAGAAGGTACCGTACAGGCAGCGCTTGAGACCGGTGAGATCATTTCTGCTGATCTGGCTGCCGATATCGTTTCTCGTTTTGTCGGTGACCCGGACTACAATGTCATCATTGACAAAAACGTTGCCAACATCGTCTTCCTCGAATTCAACTTTACGCGCCCGCCTTTCGATGATCTGAAAGTGCGCCAGGCGATCAACCACGCCATCGACCGCTCTGCTGCTATCCGCGCCGCGTGGAATGGTTACGCCGAACCCGCCCTCAGCCCGTTGCCATTGGGTGACCCAGGTTTCGACGCCGCCATCGGTGCTGAATACGGCCTGGATTATGATGTGGAGAAAGCCATAGCGCTGTTTGAGGAAGCTGGTTATAAACAGAATGCCGACGGCGTGATGATTGGTCCGGATGGGAACCCGCTGAAGTTCAAACTCACCAGTTATGCTGGCTTTACCCATATCACCCGCACGCTGGAAGTCGTCCAGGCAAACTTGAAAGCCATTGGCATTGAAGTGACGCTGGAAACGGCTGAATGGGGCGCGTTCTATGCCTCACTGCAAGAACCAAACGCGGACTGGGATATCGAACTGATGCGCTGGACAGATCGCGATCCGAGCATCCTCAGCAACATCTTCCGCTCGCCTGGTCATATCATGGTTTACCCTGAAGGGCCATGGGACGAAGTCCTCGATCGCTGCGATGCCACCATGGACCCGACCGAACGCGCCGTGTGCGTTGGTGAAGCGCAAAAACTGTTGATTGAAAACGCGATGTCTGTGCCGATTTTGAGCAACTGGCTGATGTATGCCGTGCGTAAAGAGGTGCAGGATTATCATCTCGATTACCTGAGCTATCTACTGCCCAGCGATATCTGGATTCAGGAATAGCCCATGTTTGAAAATCGGGGCCCGGCAATCAGCCGGACCCCGATTTGCCTTTGGAGGCACCATTGATCAACTACATTATTCGAAGACTGTTATTCCTGATTCCGGTCGCATTAGGCATCCTTTTCATGACGTTTCTGTTGCAGGCGTTCATCCCCTCTGATGCAGCCTCGGCTATGTTTCAGGGAGAAATGACCGAGCAGCAAGCCGCTGAAGCCATCGCCAACATGCGTGCCAAATATCATCTTGATAAACCGTTTTATGTTCAGTTCTACTATTACGTTAACAATATCCTCAGGGGGGATCTGGGTACGTCGATCAAGTCCAGACAACCGATATCCGAGATGATCGGATATCGTTATGTGAACACCATAAAATTGACTTTAGCCAGCCTTGTGGTAGCCCTTGTGTTGGGAATCACTACCGGAATAGTGGCTGCTTATTATAAGGATACGATCGTTGATGTAGGGGCAATGGCATTCTCCCTGTTCGGATTGTCGATGCCGGCCTTCTTCCTTGGCATTATCTTCATTATGTTCTTCGCGGTCAAGCTCAGGTGGTTCCCTGTTATCGGACATGGGGATTGGCGGCATATCATCCTGCCGGCATTCAACCTGGGCATCATCGAATCGGCTAGTCTGTCGCGCATCATGCGCTCCAGCATGCTCGAGGTGCTGGGACAGGACTACGTCCGGACCGCGCGGGCGAAGGGGTTGAAGGAGAACAAGGTCATCTTCAATCACGCGCTCAAGAACGCGCTGCTGCCTGTCGTGACGGTCATAGGTTTGCAGGTCGGCGGCTTGCTGGGTGGCGCGTTCATCATCGAGGTCGTCTTCGCCTGGCACGGCATCGGCGAGCTAGCTGTCAAAGCAATTGCCTGGCGTGACTTCACCATTACGCAGGCGATCATTCTGGTCAGCGCCGCGACCTATGTGCTGGTCAACCTGGTGGTCGATCTGACTTACAATCTGATCGACCCGCGTATCAGGCTGACAGATTAGGAGAAGCCATGACAACAACGAACCCACCTGCTCAGCTCATAGACGAACTCGCCCAGCTTGACTCACATCCGATGCCAAAGGAGGAGAAGTTTCGTATCCTGCGGCGGTTGAGCCGGCATAAATCGGCGCAAATCGGCGGACTGGTCGTACTCATCCTGCTGATCTTTACCTTCTTTGGTGAATACATCATTCCATATGATCCGTTCGAGATCGACACGCCCAATCGGCTGATGAAACCTTCTTCCGAGCATTGGCTCGGTACGGACGAACAGGGGCGCGATATACTGAGCCGCATCATCTACGGCTCGCGCTACACCACCATGGTGATGCTGATCACGGTCGCGATCGGTGCCATCGGCGGTATTTTGCTGGGGCTGCCTTCCTCGTTTTACGGCGGCACCGCTGACATGCTGGTCATGAGGCTGGTCGACATCATGCTCAGCTTCCCGTACATCTTATTGGTGCTGGCCATCGTTGCCATCATCGGACCGAATCTGATCAATGCGATGATTGCCATCGGTATTGCCAACATACCGGGGTACGCCCGCCTGGCACGCGGGTCGGTGCTGTCGGTCAAGGAAGAGGAGTATGTCAGCGCAGAGCGCGCGCTGGGCGCCAGCGATTTGCGCATCATGCTCCATACCGTCTTCCCCAACATCATTTCGCCGTTGATCGTTTTCATGACGTTGCGTATGCCGGTCGCTATCCTGTCGGCAGCCGCGCTCAGTTTCCTGGGCCTCGGCGCGCAGCCGCCCCTGCCGGAATGGGGCGCGATGCTGGTTGGCGCGCGCACGTTTATCACCACCGCGTCGTGGGTGGTGTGGGCGCCGGGCATGGCGATCTTCTTCACCGTGCTGGGCATCAACCTGTTCGGCAACGCGTTGCGGGATGTACTCGACCCGCGCCAGGCAGCGGTAAAATAGGCAGGTCTCGCAGGGATGCCACGCGGCATCCACGACAGATAAACATCGAGCCGAGTATGCTGCCTGATTAAATAAGAACGGCAATAACCTTTAGATCGGGTGCTGGTAATGCACCCGACAAGACAATAACGGCGGATCAAAATGCGCGATCCGCCCGACATCAGATGTAGGTCGGGAACCGTTTTGTGTTCCCGACATTTCGATAATGGCGGATCAAAGTACGTGATCCGCCCTACCTCTATAAAACGTAGGTCGGGTGCCGGTGTTGCACCCGACAATTTCACGCCTCACTCATATTGCTATTGCCTTGACCGCATTAATACACACGGGAGGGGTAAACACAAAACATTTACCCCTCCCCTACGGATGTGTCTTTTCGTATGCTTTCGGTGTAAAACGTTTGTCGGATGCCGTTTTTGCACCCGATACAACAAAAACGGCAGATCAAAATGCGCAATCCGCCCTACCATTTTAGACTTTATTCATCATGCCGGCTGGTGGCGCATCAGGTATCTGAATTTGAACCCTTTGAACCAGGCCAGGTTTTCTTTCTCGCGCCGCTCAACCCTGAAGCCTACACTCTCGTAAATCGGAATCACACGTTCATTGCCCGCGGTGACATCCAATGTGTAATGCTGTCTCGGATTCGCCGCCATCAGACTGCGGAGGATGCGCGACGCCAGCTGATGACCGCGGGCTGCAACCCTGACCGCGACAAAATCAATATGCGCCTGCCCCGGGCTGAATCTGGCGGGACGGTAAAACTCATCTCGCATGATCAAGGCGGTGATGCTGCCGCGAATAAAACCAAAGGACCGCCGCAAATGGTCGACTTGCACCTGCATGGGATAGCCGGTCTCATCAGCGAAACCTACCGTCCCAACCACCTGCCTGCTCTCGCGCTCGGCCGCCACCCAGAAGTGAGTCACATCCACTGCCGGACTGAGCGCGGTGACCAATTCCTCCATGGTGGCATTCAGGGCTCTGAATTCATCATTGAACGCTTCTACGATTGTTGCGGCAATCCCGTCGCAATCACCTGCCGACGCTGGCCGGATGATAAATTGGCTGCTCTGATCCATCTGTTGTTCCCCGTCTCCTCCTCGAACTTGCAGCACCATTGTAGCCTTACGCTGTGTCTGGGGAAATAGAACTACAGGCATAAAACCTGAATGTGACAACCAAAAAAGTCATGCCATTTGGCATGACTTTTTTGGATATCCTATGGCACCAGCCGTTACGGCGTCGGTGATACTGTCGGTACTGCGGTCGGCTGCACAACAAAATCGGTGAGCTTTTTCAGCAGGAAGTGTTCCGCCATCGATTTATTCACCAGCACAATGAAATTCGAATCATCGGCAGTGCCGTAATAATTCTGGCCATCTGGCGCGGGTGCGCCAAGCAGAATCTTGACCGTACGCGGGTTGTCATCCTCGATCTTGACAGTCAGCACACCCGCCGGGTTGGTCAGCCCGTATTCCGGCTTCATGGTATCTTTCGTACCAATCACGTCATAGAAGCTGAATGAAGCGGCACGGATCAGAACGTTGGTCATGGCGCCGTTGTTGAATTGCTCGCCAGCCGGCAGATTGGTCATCTCCCAGTTGCTGGCGTCGATGCGTTTGAAGTCAAACTCACCGTTGCCGTTCACCAGGTTGACCGCGGTCACTTTCGCCGAATCCGCCTCGACCAGCTTGTTGATCGCCCAACTGGAGAAGCTCATGTTGATGCCGTAGGCTGAAACGTCACGCGCCAGATACACCTCGTTGCCCGGCAGCAAGCGGATGTTGTTGGCTGCCATGCCGCTCATCGTGCCCAGCAGCAAGGTCTGTTCCTTGCCATCGGCCGTCTTGATAACCACCTTGCGCTCAAACTCATCCTCGGCTACCTTGAGCTGGCGGTGGCTTTCGGCGGTTTGTGAGACCAGGCGCGCCGTGTCAATCTTGAGCAGGTTTTCGATCAGAGAATCAACTGTCTCACCAATGGCGGGGTAATTGCCGCGGTCCGCCAGCACCCAGCCTTCGCCTGTTCTCTGCAGGTGATAGCTGAGCCCCGCGTTGTCGCTGACGGTCAGATCAGTAATATCTTCCTGTTTGATCGCGCCCAGGATCGGCGCCGCGGCAGTTTGTGCCGGCTTGGGCCACAACACAATGACGGCCAGGACGATCTGCAACACTAATACGCCGGCAAGAATCTTTTGGGTTCTGTTCATGTCATGCACCTCTTTCCATGTGCTCATCTGCCTTGCCGGCAGGCTTGGTCGATGCTGTCACCAGCTTCATGGCTGGCTCGTGTTTGATGCGATATTGCCAGTAGAGCACGATGCTGAGCAATAAGACCAGGGCGATCAGGTAGTTGCCAAATTCAACCGTGCGCTGCTGTTGTTCATTGAGCGGCTGCAGCACTCTGACAGACGCGCCGCCAGCCCGGATGGAAAGCAGATCCATATCTTCTACGGACCAGTCAACCGCGTTCTGAACCAGTTGCAGGCTGTTGAGGTAAGCGTTCTGCGAGACTTGCGCCGAGAGCTGCATGACGAAGTCGGTCATGAAAGCTGAGCTGCTGATAACGACCAGCCGGCTGGTGGCAGGTGATTTTTCGAGCATGGTCACCGGTCCGCTGGGCGCGGCAGATGTTGGCGCCGGGGTGGGTACAGGCGCACCCATCATCTTGGCTTGCTGAGCCGCTTCAGCGGCAGCCAGATCAGGCAAGGGCTTACCGATGAAGTAGCTGCTGAACTCTCCCTGCAGCGCGACTCCCAGAGCAGAAGATGAGAAGTTCGTACCTGCCGGGAAACCAACGTCGGGATAGGTGTCCATGTCCGGCTGGATGTGGGAATCGGCCGCCAGCCAGCTGCGATCGCTCGAGGAGAGCAGTACCGCGGGCTGGAGGTTGGCTGTCTTTGCCGTGTCGAGCGTAATCGGTGATGCCCAGTTGAGCGTGATGGCAGGGATTCCGCTGACGATCGGGTTGTCCTTGCTCATTTTATCCGGGCGGATATCAATGAAGAATGGGTAAGCCAGCGCGCGCAGTTCGGGGATCTCGGTGCCGTTGACATTGCGCCGGACTGTGATCGGGAAGGGCTGGTTGCGCTCATCCATCACCAGTTGTTTGCCGATTTGTACGCCATAATGTTCGAGCAGATCGGCGACACCGTCGTCAATGGAGACCATCACCAGCTGCCCCAGACCATAGTCCACGTCCAGCTTGAAGGGGTTGGTCAGCATGATGACCGCTCCGCCGCGCATCAGATACTGATCGATGGCATACAGTTCAACATCCGTGTAGCCTTGCGGTGAAAGCAGAAGCAGCACATCCACATTCGCCGGAACGCTGCCGGCCGACAGATTGACATTCAATACAGAGTATTCCTGGCTCAACTGCTGGCGGATCGTCTGGTAGGTCTCTATCGCCTGAACAGTCTGACCCGTTTCTGTCTGCTTGGGCTGTTCGGATGGCCCCGCAACGCCCACGCGTTTGAGGAAGCCGGTAGAGGTACGTTTGAGGGATGATTCGACCATGCCGCGGATTTCCGCGTCAGTCATGCCCGGCTGAGGATAGATCAATTCAGTCTTCTCGCTGCTGGTCAGCACCAAGTGGAAAAAGAAGGACTCGGGCGAGAAGAGGGAGAGCGGGAAGGGTTGGATGCCGCCTTGCTCAATCAGCGTCTTACGGGTCACCGTCGCCTCCGGGTCATCCGGGTTGACGACCGCGAAGTTCAGCTTGCCGTTTGATTTTGCCTGAATGTCAGCGCCGACCTGTTGTACAAGCGCGTTCACCTCGTTGTAGTCCTGGGGCAGCAAATCGGGCGTGACAAACAGGACCAGGCGCGCCGGCTCGGTCAGAGCTGCCAGCACTGAATCCAGGCTCTGGAAGCCATAGACGACCTTCTTGATCGCGCGCGTCAGGTCATATTCCAGGTTGCGCAATCGGACTGTCGCGTCATTGTTGCCCTGCTGGATCTCGATCAGATCAGAGAAGTTCAGCACCATCGACTGATCGCCGTAGCGCAGCAATATGGAGAAATATGAATTGATAACCGAAGCCTCATAGCGACCTGCGACCTGGAACGGCGTCGGCTTGATGCCATAGGTCTGATTGGCTTCCACCTCGAGGTCTGGATGTTCAGCCGGGTCAATCGCTTCAGCCACCACCTTACCGTTGCCGGCAATGGCGTATTCCCGCAGCATGTCTTCCACCTGCGGCACGAGCGGCGCCAGCAGCGGATGAGTCTTGTTGCTCAGATAGGCGCGGATCAGCAGCGGTTCGTTCAACTGTCCCAGCAGATCTTTGGTGACTTTGGAGATGGTATATTCGCGATTTTGTGTCAGATCGAGCCTGAGATTGTTGAGCGGATAGGCCCAGACGTTGACCAGCACCAGGTTGGCGATTACCAGCACACTGGTCAGGATCTGTCCATAGCGGTAGGCAGTCTGGCTGGCGCTCCAGCGTTTGGAATTAAGCGACAGCACGTTGAGCGTCAGGAAGATGCCGGCTAGCGAGAGGTAATACACCAGGTCGCGCAGGTCGATCACACCGCGCTGGATGCTCTCAAAGCGGCTGCCGGTTCCCAGCGCCCACAGGATGCGGCTGATGTTGCCGCCGAAGAAATCGGTGATGCCGTTGGTGCCCACCAGGTAGAAGGCGCCGCACAGCAGGACCGTGATGATCAATGAGACGATCTGATTGTCGGTGCGGGAGGAGACGAACAAGCCGATAGCAGCGTAAGCCGTTGACATCAGCAAGGCTGCCAGGTAACCGCCGATCACGGGACCCCAGTCCAGGTTGCCGAGCAGCGAGATCGACAGCGGCAGCGGCACGGTCATCAGCAGCGCCAGCGAAATCATGACCATGACAGCCAGGAACTTGCCGAGTACCAGTTGTACCGGTTTGACGGGCAGGGTGAGCAGAATTTCCTGCGTCCCTGAGCGTTGCTCCTCGCTCCACAGGCGCATGGTCAGCGCCGACATCAGGAAGATCAACAGCACAGGCATCCATTTGAACAGCGGGCGGATATCGGCGATGCCGCGTGCGAAGAAGGTTTCAATGGTGAAGAAAATGAACAGGACGATCGCCAGGAACGCGCCGAGGAAAATGGCTGAGAGCAGCGATCCGAAATAGCCGTCCAGTTCTTTGCGTGTGATAGCCAGAATTTGCTTCATGATCAGTCTCCTGTCGCGGCGGTGGTCAGTTCGGTGAAGACCGATTCAAGCAGGCGGGCATCGTTGCGCAGTTCCACAACCGGCCAGCCGTGTTCGGCGGCGAGTTTGAAAATGCTGCTGTTCAATCCGGCTTGTCCGTTGCCGTGGACGCGATACGTCACGCCGGCGTTTTCCGATGGCAGCACGTCAACAGACTTGACGCCCGCCAGAGCTTTCAGCGCGCTCGCGGCGCCAGCCTGGTCACGCTCCAGCACCAGCAGGGTGTTGGTGGTTTTCTCCAGATCAGCCAGCCGCTCGTCCGTCTTGACCTTGCCGTTGATCAGGATTACCACGCGGTCACACAGCACTTCAACTTCGGGCAGGATATGGGTCGAGAACAGGATGGTGCTGTTTTGCGCCAGCGTGCGGATCAGGTTGCGAATCTCGACGATCTGCGTCGGGTCGAGACCGACCGTCGGCTCGTCCAGGATCAGGAAGGCGGGTTTGTGCAGGATGGCCTGAGCCAGCCCGAGGCGCTGGCGGTAGCCTTTAGAGAGCGTTCCGATTGGGCGCGTCAGATGCTGCTCCATACCGACCGCGATCACGGCGTCGCTGATGTACTGCAGCTTGTCCGCGTCAGGGATGGCGCGCAGCTCGGCAATCATCCTGAGGTAGTTCTGGACAGTCTGTTCGGGGTAGAGCGGCGCGTTCTCGGGCAGATAGCCGATACGCTTCTGCGCCTCCAGCGGCTGGGTGACGACGTCGATATCATCGACGGTGATCGAGCCGGAGTCAGGCTGGATGTATCCAGTCAGGCATTTGATCATGGTGGTCTTGCCGGCGCCGTTGGGGCCGAGCAGACCGACGATCTCACCCGGCTGGACGGAAAGCGACGCGTCGCTGAGCGCTTGCACATCGCCGTAGGCTTTGTTCAGGTTTTTGACTTCGATCACTGGGGTTGTCCTCCTTGTTAATCACATAACCAACAGTTTGCCGTGAGTGTCAAAGCTGTTGGTCGTCATTTGTATATAAGCGAGTGGGTTCACCTTGCGGAGTATAGAATTCCGAGGGTGAATTATAACAAAGCATTACCCACCGCCGCGAAGGCGATGGTATAGGAATGGTATTGAGGTTGCTCGCGGTTGAAAGAAATGTAGGGCGGATCGCGCTCTTTGATCCGCCAGATTTGCCAACACGGGCAAGGCAATCTGACGCCTTGCGGTGTCGTAGGGCGGATCGCGTACTTTGATCCGCCGTTATTAACACTTTAGTGAGTTGAGGAAGCGCAGCTTCCGAAACAAGAAACCACCCGCTATGCGGGTGGAAGACAAAGAGTTATACGGAGGTCACCTTTCCGATAGAATGTGATTGTTCAAGCCACAAAACTAAGAGGAAAGGTGACGAGATGGCCTACCAAACAAATAGTTTGGCGCACACGAAATGGATGTGTAAGTACCACATCGTATTCAGTCCAAAGTATAGACGAAAAGTGATCTACAATCAAATCAGGCGGGAAATAGGGGAGATACTGAGAGAGTTATGTAAGTATAAGGGGGTAGAGATAATCGAAGGGCACTTGATGCCGGATCATGTGCACATACTGGTGAGCATACCGCCGAAATACAGTGTATCAAGCGTGATGGGGTATCTGAAAGGGAAGAGTGCGCTGATGATATTCGACAGACACGCGAACCTGAAATATAAGTATGGGAACAGGCACTTCTGGAGCGAAGGATATTATGTGAGCACAGTAGGGCTGAATGAGGCGACGATCGAGAAATATATACGAGAACAAGAGGGACGAGACATAGCGTTGGATAAACTGAGCGTGAAAGAATACAAAGACCCGTTCAGCTAGGCAGAGGAAACCCCTTGGAAGGGGTGGCAATAGCAGGGAGTGCGAGCAGGCTTGAACGAAGAGAAAGCCAGCGTCTTGAGGCGCTGGCTGGCAATGGAGGCTTATAGCCTCAGAGCAAACCACCCGTTATACGGGTGGTTTTGATTGTAATTTCGGACGCAAATGCGCCATCCGACGTACATTTTTCACCGAAAGCGCACGAACCCGGACACATCCGTAGGGGAGGGGTAAATGTTTTGTGTTTACCCACCCCGTGTGTATTAATTCGGTCAAGGCAATCAAAAAACAGATTGCCATGCCCCTACAGTTGACAATCTGACGCCTCGCGGTGTCGTAGGGCGGATCGCGTAGTTTGATCCGCCAAAAATGAAATGTCGGGTGCAAGATCGGCACCCGATATACGTTTTACACAGAAAGCACACGGACAGGCACATCCCGTGTGTATTAATGCGGTCAAGGCAATCAAAAAACAGATTGTCATGCCCCTACAGCTGACAATCTGACGCCTTGCGGTGTCGTAGGGCGGATCGCGTAGTTTGATCCGCCAAAAATGAAATGTCGGGTGCAAGAGCGGCACCCGACCTACATCTATGCAACCTCTCGGGCGCAAGTACGGCACCCGACCAATTTTTATGTGGCGAATTAATTCAGCCTTATAACTCGTCTTCCCCCAGCACAATATCCAGACTATGCAGCAGGCTCATCGCCTCGGGCAAACTGAAGCGTGTTTTCTTCAGCACATTGATCTGACCCGGAATGTCGTAGTTGATGGCCCCGCGGAAATCTGCCCCGCTCAAGTTGGCGTGACTGAAGCGTGCGCCGGCAAAATCGGTCCGGCGGCAGTCGGCGTTACTGAAATCAACGTCCGAGAACTCTGCCCCACGCGCCACGCAGTCGTACATTCTGCTCTCCTTCAAATCACAGCCGATGAAAATGCCATGGCTCAGATTGCACCCTTCGTATGCATTGGGTTGAACCAGCTTGGACGAATCCCTGACCGTCACCGTCCAGTTGATGCCGAGCATCTGACACGCGCTGAACGTTGTGCCGCTGAAGCTGGTATCGGTCAGCACACAAAGGTTCAGGCTGCACTTCTCGAACGTACAGTCGATGAAGCGGCAGCCTAGCCACTGGCATTCGGTCAGATCAGATTGGCTGAAACGGCAGTGTTTGAAGGTCAGTGACTTGAAGCTTTGACCGGCAAGCTTTAACCCTTTATAGCGCTGGTCCTCGTTGAGTGTTGAGAATTGTTTGCCGGCCATGCTGATTTTCAGACGCCAAAAAAGCCGGAGAGCAGGAACATGGCGATAGCGCCGAGGATGATGCCCAAGGCTGTGTAGTGCTGGTGACCATGCTCGCGCGCCGCGGGCAGCAGTTCGTCCAGCGTAATGAAGAGCATCACACCGCCGGCGAACGCGAGGGCGCCTGGCAGCAGCCACATAAAACTGCTCAGCAGTGAAGCAGCAAGCAGCGCGCCGATAGGTTCTGTCAACCCCGAGAAGAAAGCGATCTTGATGCAATCAAATCTTCCCATGCCGCATTTGTAAAGAGGCAGCGCGGTGGCAATACCTTCCGGAATATTGTGCAGCAGAATGGCGATGGCAATGAAGACACCGAAAGCCGGCTCTTTCAGGTAACCGGCGCCGACGGCAATACCTTCCGGGAGGTTATGGATGGTGATCCCAATTGCCAGCAAAAAACCGGTACGCAGCAGTTTCGGGTCAGTAATGACGTTTTGCCGGCCATGCCGGTGCTGATGCCCGCCATGCCTCCCCATCTGTTCTTCAATGGCAGGGTTCCCTTCGCCGCAATCACCAGCGGCCAGCGGTGAGCCTTCCGTCCGGATTTCCTTCTCGCCGAAGCGGATATGAGGCGCGAAATAATCCAGGAAGAACATGAACAACGCGCCGAGCGCGAAGCCGGCTGTGGCGGTCAGATAGCCGGCCATGTGCCAGGCTTCCGCGACCAGCTCCATCAGCGCCAGGGTGATCATCACGCCGGCGGTAAATCCCATCAGAAAGCCAAATGAACGTCTGCCGGGTTTGTGAATCAATGCCAGCAGCCCGCCGAGTCCCGTGCCCAGACTGGCTATCAGGCTGAGCATTGCGATGTTGAAAATTGGAGAGTTCGAAAACTGGAACATGTTCACCTGGCTTTCGGTTTGCGTGATTTCGCGTTACGTTTGACGCAAGAGCCGCACAACCCCTGCAGGAGCATCCTTGTCTGGCTCAGTTCGATGCCATGCTCCCTGGTGAAGCTCGTGATCTGCTGGTCAATGACCGGATCATGGATCTCAATGATCACCCCGCATTGACTGCAGACAAAATGATGATGCGTGCTCTCATCCACCGGCTCAAAATGCTGGTGGTTCTGCCCGAGGCTGCTTGAGACAATCAGCCCGCGGTCGTGCAGGACACCCAGCGCGCGGTAGATGGTTGCCAGACTGATGGGGTGGCCTGTCTCGTGCGCGTGCTGCAGAATCGTTTCAGCGTCCTGGTGACCCGACCCGTTGACCAGACAATCCAGCACCCATTTTTGTTGACGTGATAACCTTACAGACGCAGTCATGCGATCGCTCGCTGAATTGAGAATGAGAAGCATTCTCATTATACAGCCGAATACAGATTCCGCATGTGACCTTTAGTATCAGATTGGGATGGAAGATGTCAGCTGCGGCGCGGGATGAGATGCCCCGGCGAGGACACGGCAGGTCTAGCGAGCTTCTTTTGTCCGCGGAATGCTGTCCAGCTTTTCCTTGTAAGGATCGAGCTGACCCGGTGTGAAGAAGATCAGAGCGGCAACGATGGCAAAGCCGATCGAGCCGATCCAGCCCGCGGAGCTTGGTCCCAGCAGCAGGTGCGGTGTCCCCATGAGGAACATACTGCCCAGTCCCGCGATGCCGTTGACCGCGGCATGCCCGATGACTGCCGGCCAGAAACTGCCGGAGCGCAAGGTGACCCATGCCAGAAAGATGCCCAGCACAGTCGTGAACCAGACCATGGTCAGCATGCCGATCCACGGCGCGCCGACGTAAGACAAGCCGTAGTTATGTCCCATAGCAGTCAAAGGCCAGTGCCAGATGCCCCAGATGACCCCCAGCACCAGCACCGCTTTCCTGCCGCCGAGCGGCATCAGCTTGTGCAGCAGGTATCCCCGCCAGCCGAATTCTTCGCCGAAGGTGAACAGGCTATTGAGCAGGGGAGCAATCGCGGTCGCCTGAAGGATCAGCAGGGTTGTCAGCAGCCAGGGCGGCGTGGGCGCGCCGGTTGGCGCCAGCGTGTTGATGGCTGACATGCTGCCATCGAAGTGGCTGGGAAAGAGCAGGAAGTAGATCACGATACCGACGATAGCCATACCGGTCGGCGCGAACCAGGCTGCCAGCCAGTAACGCCAGGTCTTTTTCAGGTTGGGCTTGAAGGCAATATCATGGAAGCCCTCGCGCGTAATCAGGCGTGTGAGGAAGTGAGCCGCGGCCGGAGCCATCATGTAAACGCTGGCTGTCAGTCCGATCACGAGCAGCGCGTTGTTGTCAGGCGCCTGACTGAGCGACGTGGTGTTGACCGGCAGCCCGCCCAGAAAATAGATCACCAGCGCGGTTGCCCAGGCTATGCCATATGCAATCGCGAGGAAGATCGTGATCCGTCTGGTATCGAGCTGTGAAAAACTGTCCATCGTGCTCCGTCAGGCAATCAACGTAATAATAGGAAGGGCGCTGATGATTGAACCCAAATTCTAACGCATTATGGTTTTATGATGCTGCGACTCAATAAAGGGAATTATCAGCCAGCCAATGCTGACTGCCACTGTGAAGGGCATATCCAGCCAGACGTCAATACCCGCTCACGGTGAGCCGGAAGTACAACACCCCTGTCGGGCTACGGCAGATTATTTGTTCAGGTTGTTAATCGCGCTGATCAGCAGCGGAATCGAGCCGCAGCCAATCAACGCGAAGATACCGCCGATGAATAGCAGGGTAATGCTGCCGCTGACCCGGTTCTCCAGGGTTGAATCAGCCGGGTCTTTGGGGTTGTAGTAAACGGTCACGGGACCGCCGGCGCGGTAGTCGCGCAGGTATTGCTGCGCGATCAGCGAATTACTGTTGGAATGCATCGGACCAAAGGCGATGCGCGTGCTGGTATAAGTTTGTCCGTTGACGCTATATGTATATTGGGCTTCAGGCGTGTAATTGGTATAGTGCCGGTGGGTCTTTGTGTCAACATGTTTCTCCTGATTCAGGCGCGCGTAGTCGACGACGCCCTCCACGGTTGGCCAGGATTTGCTGGCAATGGACTGCATGTGATGCCGGACGTTGTCGTACATCAGCTTGATGCCGACACCCAAGCCAGCCAGCACAATCACCAGAATAAAAATCACATTTCCCATAGGTCCTCCAGATGTGCCCGCGATCAAGGATATAGAATGCACGCCCAGGTTTGCGACGCTCAGAATGGATGATTTGGCTGACGCGTTGGGATTCCAGCACCTTCCACCCTTGACTGGCTGCTGCGGCAAATTAACGGCAGAGGTGAACGCCAAACCAACCAGGCTGACGATCAATTATGCTAATTTGGGCTCCTTACAAGTCAGAATTGGGAAAAAAATTCAGTGCAAGTATACACCGCGGCAGGCATCTGAACAGGATACACGCCTGACAGATTTTCCTTCCGCTGTCTCAGACCCCTTGCGAAACATAAAAAGCGGATGGCTCGCCCGTGCTATACTAGTCAAAATTGTCATGGCACAATCTGTACCGATCGTAAAGCCTGCGCCGTCCGCGCAGTTAAGCATCAGACATATTTTCCGCACATGGTGGCCCTTGGCGCTGAGCTGGGTGTTGATGAACTCAGCCATGCCGATTTTGAGCGCCTTTGTCGCGCGGCTCCCCAATCCCGAGATCAGTCTGGCGGCATACGGCGGCGTTATCAGTCCGATTGTCTCCTTGTTCACTGCCCCCACCATCATGCTGCTCTCGACGTCCAACGCGCTGGTGCGCGACTTCGCCTCTTACCAGAAGATCCGGCGTTACATGAACATCCTGATCATCGCCATGACGGCGCTGCACGCCCTGCTGGCATTCACCCCTGCCTATTACTGGCTGGTGCGCGGCATCATCCACGTGCCTGAGGAGATCGTCGAGCCCGGCCGCATCGGATTGATCATGCAGCTCCCCTGGGCCTGGGCGATCGGTTACCGCCGCTTCCACCAGGGTTTGATGATCCGCTTCGGTCACGCGCAGGAAGTCTGGTATGGCACGGCCATCCGCCTGCTGACTATGGTGCTGGTGCTCTCGGTGGGGTTCAAGATTGGGACAATTTCGGGCATCATGCTGGCGGTGCATTCGCAGACCGCGGCGGTGGTCGCTGAGGCGATCTATGCCGGCTGGCGCGCCCGCCCGCTGATTCGCGGCGAGATCCGCTATGCGCGCTCGGATGAGAATATCACGCTCAAATTCTTCCTGGCCTTCTACACACCCCTGGTGCTGGTCGGGCTGATGAACAACATCTGGGGCATGGTCGGTTCTATGGCGCTCAGCCGGTTGCCGAACGCGCTGATCTCGCTGGCAGTCTGGCCGGTCATCACCGGTCTGGTCTATCCGCTCAGCAGTACCGGCATGGCTTTCAACGAAGTAGTCGTCGCGCTGATCGACCGCAAAGGGTCCTACCTGCCGCTGCAGAAATTCTCGCGCTATCTGACCTGGGGCGGCGTGGTTCTGTTCGTCCTGATCGCGGTGACACCGCTGGGTTACTGGTGGTTCCGCAATGTCTCCGCGTTATCGCATGAGCTGGCTGTCGTCTCTCAGCACGCGCTGTGGTTCTTCCTGCCTTATCCGGCCATCAAGGTGATCTCGTCCTGGTACCAGGGGGCGCTGATGCACGGCCGCAAGACACGCGGCATCACCGAGTCGGTCTTCGCCGCGCTGCTCTTCTACGCCCTGTTCCTGATGGCGGCGGTGGCTTTCGGCAATTTCACCGGCGTCCTGGTGACCGCGGCCGGTATGACGCTGGCGAATATTATCCAGTCCTACTGGATGTACTTCCGCGCCCGTCCGATTCATAGAAACATCCTGATCCGCGACGGCCTGCTGCCCGCGCCGGAAGAGGACGCGGCGGCTTAGGAACAATACCCCCACCCAAACTATAGAATTTGGGTATCGCCTTCGCTGCGGTCGGGAATCTCCCGCGCGGCTTCATTTAATAACGATAACGCGATCTCGAAAATACCACCCAGGCGCTCAAGCTCAGCACTGTCAGGCATGGCTGCCTGCGCCTGCCAGACTTCCAGCCGTGGCAGCCAGCGCCACAGTTCGCCGCGCACGCCGCTGGCGCGATGCGCCACGCGCGAATCGGCGGAGATGCGCTCGAGCCGGCTGATCAGTTGCCGGCATTGTGCCAGGTACCATGCTGCGGAGGAGCTTGCGGGTTTCATCAGGTTACATCAGCGTCGTCAGGTAATTCAAGGCCCACAGGATCACCATGCCCAGCCCGATGGTCAGCAGGGTGTTGCGCGTGCGCCAGGCGATGACGGCGGCGATCAACCCGGCGATGAGACGGGTGTTGCCGAACGACAGGCTGAGCTGATTCCCGCGGATGACCAGTTCCTGGAAGATGATGATCGCCAGGACGCTGATGGGCACGAAGCGCAGCGCGCGCTGCACCCAGTCCGGCAGGGTAATATAGCGGTAGAGCCAGATCAGCGAGAAGCGCGTCAGGTAGGTCAGGATGCCGGCAGCGATGATAACGACCCAGATGTTCATTGCCGCTTCTCCGCCAGCGCGCTCAATGCGCGCAATCTGCTACCGCACAACACCTTCACCAGCCCTCTCCTATCCCCTTCTGTCATTCTCGAAACCGAAAGATTTCACCTTAAGTGTCCTGCAATTTTCATTGACTGTTCTGATATCCTGCTCTGAGAATCCGTTCGGGTTGGTCGCGCTTACTTCAAGCGTGATTTCTACCTGAGCGCCGGCTGAATTGGTCAGATGCACAATAACTTCCTCGACCAATTTTTGCACATCACGCCCGATGCGGGTGGTATCCAGCGCAGCAGACATCAAGAACTGGGTGTTTTTCTCCGTGATAACAGGCTCAGCAATCGGAGGTTGAAAATCGCTGCCACCACCGGCGTTCGGAGGTAATCCGCCGCTGCCAGGCTGATACACCGATACTCCCGGCTGATCGACCTGCTGAGGCGCTTCGGCAGCAATCTGACGTTTGGCGGCATCCACCTTGACCAGGTATCCTGAGCGTTCAACAATGCCTACATCCTGGTTGAATTTCAAATCGATATAGCGTTCCCCTTCCAGGCCGGCTGCCAGCGCAAATAATTCTGCTGATTTCACACCGTTCTGAATCGCCTCCATCAGGACGCCCTCATTGGCAAGACGGGGCAGATAGCAATACGTCGCAAGGAAATCCCATAATTGTTTGATCTGAATATGTTCCTGTTCCCGCCACAATAAATTGTCCAGTTCCATCTTCAGCAGGAGCGGCGCCCAGGCAGAAATCAGGTGACCCGCTTGCTGCATAGCTTTGGCGGCTTTTAGAACAATGCTGTCGCTTCCGCCGGCAATATTCTTGATATCCCAGTTAATTGTTTTCAGGTCAACACTCTTGTCAATGTTCGGGATAAGCAGCCAGCGATAGGCTTCCTGAATCTGGTCGCTGACGGTGCGGTTGACGCGCTCCAGATTATTCTGGGTCTCACGTATCTGGGTGGTATCCAGGTTCAAATCCTCACTGTCTTCTTTGATCGACCTCCAGGCCAGGTAGCGCTTGACCTCCTGCCTGAGGAAACTCATCAGCTCCTGATCCGGCGCGACGAACGCCAGCATGTTGCGAAATGTACGTGGTGCGGTGCCGCGGTTATTTAAGATTTCGATTACCTTTGATAGCGCGGTGCTTGTCAGACTATTCGATTTATGTCCATCATTTGGACGCAGGATAACCAGCCGCACGCTTTGCTCGTCTGGCACATCGGAAGAGGACGCGGGGCAAATATGCACGCCGGCAAAGGGCTGTTCGCGTCTCAACTCCCGCAACCGCCTTTCAATTTCATAATCCACATCCGAGTCCGGCAGTTGCGTGGCACGGTCCTCTGCCATCTTGCGCAGCGTCGGCCGCGTATCGTACCAAAAGCGGTCGCCCGATGAATTTGAGTAAAGATACGCCAGTTTTCCGCGCAATGTATTCTGGGCGTCATTGAAGTTGGCAATGGTCTCACCAGGCTGCACACATCCCAGACGGATTCGTGAAGACTCAATGCCGCGGATGCTCTGATCGCGCACAGTCGGCGCCGAACCCAGCATAATGGTGCGCGCCACCCGGCGGGCAACCAGACCTCTGCCATAACGCTGACTGGATTGATCCACCTGATAAGGGACAGACTTGCGTCCATCCACCTCGTGATCCACCACCGGGTTCCAGCCTTCCGGCAGGTGACGGGTCAATTCATCGCGCACGACAGGCACATCCAGCGGGATTGAACCAGGCATGATCATCAGGCTGGCGTCATTCGCCATCCACAGTTCATGGATGACGGCCGCCATCAGCCGCAGGACGCCGCGCGTGCGCTGGAAGCGTTCCAGCGTCGCCCAGTCTTCATACAGGCGGTCAAACACCTCAGGATGAATGGGGTAGCAGGCTTTCATGCGTTCGTGATACGTCACCTCGCGTGCTTCAAGCGGAAAGTCGCCCGGGTTCTCAGCGTACATCTGGCTGAATCTGGCGCACACGGCATCGCGCTGATCAGGTTCCTTGCAATCGAGGAACAGCCGGCGGCGTACAATTTCAAAGCCCTCGCTCGCGGCAACCGGCTTCCAGATCGCTTCCATACGCCCGAAGGTATGCTCGATAGCCTGGACAGCCTTCTGACCAGCTTCACCGCCAATCTCGAGATCGGATTCCGGGATGGACGCCACCACCAGGCTATTTTTACTCGCCCGGGCTGCTTCGGTGATCTCCTGAATGAAAGCGATCAGGTTGTCATAGGTGCCGGCCGGCAAGCCGCTGGCGCCGTAAAGTTTTTTGGCATAGGCAACAATTTCATCCATCAGGATCAGACAGGGCCCGCTGGCGTCAAACAGTTCCTTCAAGGCTACATGCCCCGGCGAGACACCCTTCTTGTCGGCTTCTTTTACGAAATCATACAGCTTGGGATCACCTGCGGCCTGAGCCAGTTGGGCTGCCATCTCGCCCCACAGGGTGTTGATGGTAATGCCCGGCATGTATTGCGGTCGTCTGGCCTTGGTGGGATCCAGCGCGGTGCCGACCAGCACGGCCACCCTTGTCCGGGGGATTGATGTGACGCCAGCCCGCTCAAGAACTGGTTTGGCGCTGGGCAGCTTATCCAGCGAGACCTGACCGCGCAGCAGGTGATACAGCGCCAGCATGCTGTGGGTCTTGCCGCCGCCGAAAGCTGTTTTTAGCTGGATGACCGGTTCGCCATCCTTGCCGCTGACGCGCCGCACGGCTTGCTCCAGCAGCCCAAGCATACCTTCGGTGACATAGGTGCGGGAGAAGAATTCTACCGGGTCCTGATATTCAAAGGCGGCTTCACCGCGTGCAACCTGTGCCAGATCGGCGGCGAACTCGGCATTCTTGTAGCGGCCGAGCGCCACGTCGGGATGCGGCTCGATGACATCACGCCAGGCAGGCAGCCCGGTTGCCGGTGTGGTCTCCAGAATGCCGGCTTTCCTGGCTTTGCCGCCATTTTCAGCAGCAGGTGTCGTGGCCGTCTCCGTGACCGCCGTTGATCCACGCACGCTGCCATACCGATAATCGCGCAATATGTCTCTAATTTCCTCCGCGCCTTCCGCGTCAATCTGCTCACTGAGGCGCGCCATCGTGTCCAGGGCGCGCCAGGTATCATCATCTGAAAAATCCTCTCCACCCAAATGCGCCAGCTTATTACGCGTTCCCATAAGCTCTTTCGCCCAGGTCCGGTGGTCGAGGGATAATTTCTTGCGGAAGATGGTATTCCAGTGCAGATCAAAAAGCCGTAACGCGTTCGCAACATCAATAGAATCGACCAGGTCAGCCCATTCTCCGCGCTCAGGCAGATTCCGCTTCTGGTCATCGAAAAGTACATCCAGGACGCCCTTCTGCCACCAATCCTCCCCAAATTCAATCTGCAATTCGCGGGCAATATAGGGGGTAAATCCTCCCAAAAGGATTCGAAAGCCTTGCGTGACCTTGATGTGATTTTCTCCCATGTCCTGTTTCCTCCCGTTTTAAATACTCCGATTAATCGAACAAATCCAGTTGTTTGTCGACCTGCAGGCTTGCACTGAGCTCGGCTGCTCTTGTGAGCACCTCCGGCCAGGCGGTGACCAGCACGTTATAGGCATAGGCTTCCTGTGCCCACTTTTTGCGTTCGGCAATGGTGAACAGTCGGTAAGCCAATGCCTTGGCCTGCTCCGGCTTGGAATTTACATATTGCGCGACGATGCGGGCTGCACCGGTGACGCCGTCCGTTTCGATGGCATGCGTGAGCTGCTGGGTGAGCAGCCAGAGGATGTCTTCCGATTTGCCTTTGGCGAAAGCAGGGATCTCATCACGGGCGTTCAGGCGCACGATACCGCGCTCGGCGAAGACTACACCAGCGGACCTCAGCCGCTCGACCGAGGTGTTCTTGGCGCGCGCCAACACGTCCGCCTCGCCGAACTTCATGTCATTGAAAGCATATTGTGAAAAGAGATCGACGCAGAAGCGGCTGTCGCCGTCCAGCTCCCCGTCCTGCTCGGAGAAGTAGGCATCCAGTTCCTGATTGATGAGTTGCAAGGCAGCCCGTACTGTCATGGCCTTGCCGTCGGCGTCGAGTACCTGGGCGTAGCGCGAGTAGACCGCCATGCCGGGTCCGATGGCTGACTGAGCCAGATCGACCGGCGCAATGTTGCTGGCCTGCAGCTTTTGTAAAGCAGGTTTGAGCTCGCGCCGGAGGGCGTTGTTGAAATCGCGCAGGGTGGTGACTAGTGCGTCAGCCGGCCGCTTACGGCAGACCAGCACGATGGAAGAGGCAAGGGCATTGGTGTCCAGACCAATGATCCGGTTCGCGAGTTCAGTTCGCATTGGCCAGGTGCCAGTGATGGAAAAACCGGCATTGATAATTGCGGCAAGCATGGTCTCCCAGCCGGTCGATGCTGATACAGCATTGTCATCAGATTTACTCTGTTTGTAGGCGTAATATACAGTCATGGGGAATGAATCGGATGCTGATTGGTAGAGTTGTTTGAATGCTTTTCCCATCCCTTCTTCAAAGAAGGTTCTTGCTTCAGCCTTACCTCCCTCGAAACGATAAGGTGTGGCTACCAATTCTTTTGCCTTTGGCACTGCCATTGTTGAGAATAGGCTGGGATAATAGGCTCGTAGATTTCGTCGCAGCCATACATAGAAGAAATCTGATAAATCTGCATATCCAATATTGTCGTAATACGGCGGATCCGTTGATATGTATACTCCACGCACATCATTATCATCTTGAGCGTCACGTTGGGCAGCGGAACCAATTGGTGAGGCTGGGAGCGTCATAATGCTTTTACAAACCCAGTCAATCATATTGTCTAAACTGCCTGATGAGCTGCTAAACGGGTTGCTTTCAGCATAATCCCAGACCATTGGAATTGCTTGTCTTCCAAAAGTGTTCCTTAATCCATCACGAGTAACATCCCACGTGCATATATTGGAACATCGATCTGCTATTTTGTTGATTACAAATGCCAGATATACACCTACAGATTGCGCATACTCAGTGGAGCCGCCATCCCTTTCAATCTGAGCTGTTGCCTCGCCAACCAGATCGCTGAAAGTGGTGAGCGCATTCAACTGTCGGGTGGTAAAGAGTTCATGCCAGTGCGTAAAACCGTAGCCACGACCGCTGACAAGATCGGTTGACTCGGTGTTCATTTCCGCTTCTGGTTTCCATGGCGGTTCAGGACAAGCGGCAGCATGTACATGTTCAGGTGTAGGCGAAAGATAAAGGCGTCCATTTTGTCCATCAGCCACAATCGCCATCAGGGCTGCGCCTATGCGTTTGGCTGTGCCTTCGGCCTTGATATACTCACTCGGCACCGGCTCCCCGCAGGCAATGCACTTGAACCTGCCGCGGGCAGTCTTGGGCGGTTCGGGAGCCCCCTTGCCCTGCCTGACCTCATAACGGATAGTCTCGCCCTCAACGATCGGCTGGATATAAGCTTCCTTGCCTTTTTTGGTTGAGAGTTCAAAGCTGTTCGCCAGCGGCATCTGCCGCCCGCAGGCCGGGTTGGGACACTTGACCGTCCGCGCCCAGATCCAGGCAATCACCGTCCGCTCAATGCCATGCTCATCTTTAACCTTGGGGTACAAATGCCCGATGCGTTCCCAGGCTTTCTGCTTCATCCACTCGCCGTAATAGCGCACGTCCTCCGCCAGGCCCTCGGCGCCTATCCATTCCTTGCCGTGCTCATGTTGCTGGCCTTTGGTCATCGGGTGGACGGGCGGCTGGTTGGCGAACTTGGGCGGAATCTCGATCATGGCTTTGTTGATCATCACCGCCACAGGGTTCAGGTCACTGGCGTAGGCTGTCAGTCCCAGGCGCTGCGCCTCGAGCGGGATGGCGCCGCCGCCGGCGAAGGGGTCGAGCAGCGGCGGCGGGTTGCCGCCGGTTGATTTCATGATCTCGGCTTTGGCTTCATTGAGCACCGCTTCGTTGTTGGAGTTCTCCCACTTCACCAGCCGTTCCAGGATGGCAAACAGCCGTTCGCGTTCTTTCTTCTGGGCTTCTTCAGTCGGAAACTGCTCGGGCAGGCTGGAGGGGTCATCGACCAGTGAGGACCAGATGACCGCCCGTGCGGCTGCCAGCGGCCGGCGTGCCCACCAGAGGTGCAGCGTGGAGGGGTGCCCATGGCGGATGGATTTCTCACGGGCAGATTCGGCATTGATGGCTTCCAGCGGCAGCGCCACTTCAATCAGTTTCTTCTTATAGTCCATACTTATCCTCTGGCTAAGATCAGCTCGCTGCCATTGATCAGTTCAGCGATATCGTAATTGATGCTGGTCGCAGCAAAATCCGGCCGCTCACGGAAGGGCCGGCGCAGGTATTGGGTGCGTGTATTCCCGCCATCGACCTCGACGATCGCCAGCAGATATTCATCCGGCTTGTTGAAGGCGGTCAAAATCTCATTCTTGCTGACCGTGACCGTGCCGGCGCCTTTGGCTCTGCCTTTGACTTCAATAAAACGCAGCGCAATACCGCTGCTGGCGCGTAACGCCGGCGGAATGGCAGACTCTATATCGTACCCGATTTTTTCAGTGCTGACGTTGTGGGGCGTAAACCCCAGAGACGTCTCGATCTCCATTACGGCGTTCATCGCGGCTTCTTCGATCTCCCGCCGGGCAGCGGCATCGGCTGTGAAGGTGTTGACTGCGCCGGTCAGGCGGTCCAGCAACCCGCGCGGGATGATGATAGCGCCTCCGACGATCACGGGCGGCATGGCTGAAATCAGCCGCTCGTTTTCCAGTTCATGCAGCCTTTTCTGCATGCGGGCAGCCAGGTCTTCGGCGCGTTTTTGCGCATTTTGTGAGTTGAGCCTGGCATTGGTTTTGCCGGCTTGCTCTTTCCTTTTCAACTCAATTGCTCTGAAGTCCCAATACTGGATCTCAGCGGTCAGTCGTTCCTTGACCGCCTTGCTGGTCTTGTCGATAATCTCTTTCTTGCGCTTGCGCACTTCAGCGACATGCGCCGGGATGACATTGGCAATGGCATAGCCGGCAGCAGTCTCCTCGACATTGGATTTTAGCCAGGTCTGCTGGTCCAGGAACGTCCGGATAACAGCATGCTCGCTGGCGCTAGCGGCGCGGTAATCAAGATAGGGGGCAAAGCCGGCATTCGCAGCGCTGCCATCGGCCTTCAGTTCAACAAAATGAACATGCTTCGAGATCACACGGCGGTTGCCGCTGGGGAGGATCACGCTATCCTGCACCGCATCCTCAAGGTAAAAGAGCAGGCGCGGGTCACTGCCAGAGTCATTTTCATCAACAAAGACCGCGCCGCGTTTGAGGACATCGCTGTTGCGCTCCATGATCAGGTCGATCGTCGCTTCAAGCAGGGGATGCCCGGGCGCTATCAGCGCGGCCTGGGGAAGTCCCTGCAGGTTCATGTAGGCTTTATCAAAGCATACGCGCTCATAACGGGTCAGGACGGGATCACCAACGCCGATTTGCATGTCACGGCTGCGGATTGCGAATGGTACGGCGGTAACCTCATAGCGGCCGCGCTCACGCTGGTGAATTTTTCCGCCGACGGACCTGAAGGCTTCCAGGAAAAAGGATTCGATAAAGTGCGGTTGCAGCCGGTGCGCCTCAAACCGTTCCATATCCTCACGGATCATCTGCACCTGACGCAGATCCAGAGCGTCGTCGGTTAGGGCATGTTCACGGACAAGATGCTGCAGGGCTTCCCGGTCCAACGCTTCATCCACCACCTGGTAAAGCCGGGCGCGCACTGCCGGGTCATTGCCATAACGGACAGCCTGGATGATCAGGTCTCGCAGGGAACTGTTATCAAAAGTGAGTTTGCCCAGCACGTTGTAAACCTTGCCCTTCAGGGTCTCACGCTCCTGTTCCAGTTTCTCGAACAGCCGCTGAAAGACCATGCCTTCGCGCGTTTCTTTGGAAACCAGATTCCAGAGGTGACATACTTCGTTTTGACCGATACGATGAATGCGTCCGAAACGCTGTTCGAGCCGGTTGGGGTTCCAGGGCAGGTCGTAATTGACCATCAGGTGGGCTCGCTGCAGGTTGATACCTTCACCTGCCGCGTCCGTGGCGATCAGGATGCGCACTTCTTTATCCTGTTTGAAGCGCTCCTCAACTTTGCGACGCTCATCGCGCAACAGGCCGCCATGAATGGTGACCACGGCTTCTTCATTGCCCAGCAGGGAGCGGATTTTGTCATGCAGGTAGCGCAGCGTATCGCGGTGCTCCGTGAAGATAATCAGTTTCTCGCGCGCGCCTTCCGATTCGAACATACGGCTGTCATCCTGCAGGAGGCGCGAGAGCTCATCCCATTTGCGGTCCTGTCCGCTTTGACGGACATTGTTGGCCAAGCGCTCCAGATTGAGCAGCGTGGTAATTTCTGCTTCCAGTTCCGCAATCGTGCGTGAAGCAGAGGCCTGATCTACAACGGTCTCCTCGGCGTCCTCAAGTTCCGTGGAGGGCAGGTCATCATCGTCATATTCTTCATCGTATTGGACGGCAAATTGATCGGCGCGGTTGCCCAGCCGCTCCTCCGCCAGACGACTCTCCATGCGTTCGCGCCGGCGTTTCAGCGACTGGTAGATTGCCTCAGGTGACGATGCCAGCCGGCGTTGCAAAATGGTCAGCGCGAACCCGACGGTCGTCTTGCGATCTTTCTCCAGGTTATCCGCACGGTTAAACTCCTCGCGCACATAATCGGTGACCTTCGAATAAAGCAATGCTTCCTCGGGCGAGAGATCGTAATTGACGGTGTACGCCCTGCGCTCCGGGAAGAGCGGTGTGCCGTCAAATTTCAGCAGGTCTTCCTTGATCAGCCGCCGCATGACATCATCGACTTCTACAGCTTGTGTGCCGCTTCTGACGACGCCTTCGAAGCGGTCCTGATCAATGAGCGACATGAAAAGCTGAAAGTCCTCCTCTTTACCGTTGTGCGGTGTGGCCGTGAGCAGCAGAAAATGGCGGGTGATGGAGGACAGCAGCCGTCCAAGCTGGAAGCGTTTGGTGTATTTGACTTCGCCGCCAAAAACGGTGGCAGACATTTTATGCGCCTCATCACAGACAATCAGATCCCAGTCGGATTGCCTGAGCTTGTCCTGGATGGCTTCGTTGCGCGAGAGCTTGTCAAGCCGGACGATGCAGTGCGAGACCTCATTGAAGATGTTGCCGGTCAGCGAGGACTCGATGCGCTCATTGGTCAGGATGTCAAATCGCAGGTTGAATTTCCGAAAGAGCTCATCCTGCCACTGTTCAGCCAGGTTGCCTGGCGTGACGATCATGCAGCGTTTGAGGTCGCCCCGAACCAGCAGCTCCTTGAGGAAGAGCCCGGTCATGATGGTTTTGCCGGCACCCGGATCATCGGCAAGGATGTAGCGCAGCGGCAGGCGCGGCAGCATCTCCTGGTAGACAGCGGTGATCTGATGCGGCAGCGGTTCAATCTGCGAGGTATGGATGGCAAGATAGGGGTCGAAGAGGTGGGCGAGGTTGATGCGGTATGCCTCTGAAGTCAGCCTGAGGAGATCAGCATCGGCGTCAAAACTCCATGGCAGGCTGCCATTAACCACAGACAGGCGTTCCTCATCCTCGCGGTAAAGAATCTCCTGAGCTACTTTGCCATCGGCTTTCTTAAAGGTGACGGTCAGCGCCGTATTCCCGTGCCAGGCGACTGCGATGATGGTCACAGTTGATCCGGCGGCGATGCCTTCAATGGTGGCGCCGACCGTGATGTCCTCAAGTCGAGACATCGGCTTTTCCCTCCTGGTCAAATCCCGCTTCAGATGATTTCATCTTAACCAATGCTTTTCAGTCTGCCAGTTATTTCTGTCAATCAGCAATAGAAAACAAGATTCACTCCAGTGAACCTAAGAAATAAAAATCGTATGTGTGACTTGGTATGGGTTAATCCTATCATAAAGGTGTAGCACACGGCGCATGGTCAGGCAGGTGATGTGTGCAGTTCCCCAGATGTTCATCGCCGCATCTCCGCCAGCATGCCGGCTGCGATGCCGAGCGTGACCGCGACCAGCAGACCCAGCTTGTAGGGCAGCGCGAAGACGAACAGCGTTACCACGCAACTGACGACCGCCACGATCACGCCCGGACGGTCTTTGATGGCAACAACCAGCAGGCTGATGAACGTTAGAGGCAGCGCGAAATCGAGCTCCCAGCTAGCTGGTACGACCGCGCCGAGGAAGATGCCCGCTGCCGTGCTGAGCTGCCAGGTCAGCCAGAGCGACAAGCCGGTGCCGAGGAAGAACCAATGCTGGTTGCCCTCGCTGCCCTCTTCCTGATAATGGGTGATCGAGACGATGTAGGCTTCATCGACCAGTAGATAAGCCAGCAGGGCTTTCCAGCCCAACGAGAGCTTGTTGAGATAAGGCGCGATGGAAGCGCTGTACAGCGCGTGACGCAGGTTGACGATGAAGAGCGTCAGCACCAGCACCAGCGTCGGTATGCCCTCGCGGATGAGCTGGGTGGCGATGAACTGCGCGCTGCCGGCGAAGACGATCAGTGACATGGACTGCGTGGCGGCAACAGACAGTCCGAGCTGTCTAGCAATCACCCCGTAGATCATGCCAAACGGCGCGACGCCCAGCAGCAGCGGCAACACTTTCCTGATGCCGCGCTGGAATTCCGTGCCTGGTGATTTGACTGGCTTGTCTGTGGCTGCCGTCAACGCTGATCTGTCCTCACTCGTCTCTGAGAATGCTTACACAATTATCTATGCTATTTCAATCTTGTGTATAAAAAAAGGCATTCAGAATTTTCTGAATGCCTTTTTCGTCAGTCGGGTTCTAGCTTCTTAGCACGGCGCCCAGGTCGCGCTCCAGTTGGCTGATGATGCGGTTGCGCACGCCCTTGATCTCCTGGTCAGTCATGGTGTGGTCGGGTGAGAGGTAGGTCAGGTTGTATGCCAGGCTCTTCTTGCCCTCGCCCAGTTGCGAGCCGCGGAAGATATCGAAGAGCTGCAGGTCATCGAGCAGCGCGCCGCCAGCCTTGCGGATGACAGCTTCCACACTCTCGGCGTTGACGTTTTCGTCCACCACGATCGCCAGATCTTCGAGCACCGGCGGATAGGAAGGCGTCGGCTTGAGGCTGTGGCGGGGCGGAATGGCGGCGAAGATCAGCGCCAGATCCAGCTCGGCAGCCAGCAGCGGCGCGGGGCCCAGGTCGTATCGCTCCTTGACGACCGGATGCAGCTCGCCCATCACACCGATCGGATGCCCGTTGATCAGCACCTGCGCGCATTTGCCGGGGTGGAAGCTCGGATGCTCTGTCGCGACATAGGTGACGTCGGTTACATGCAGCATGGCAGTCATATCTTCAATCACGCCCTTGAGATCGAAGAAATCCATCGCCTGACGCTCGCCATTCTTCCAGAAGATCGCCTGGCGTTTGCCGGTCATCACCAGACCCACGCGATGCGGCTCATCAGGCAGTTGCTGACCAGGGTGCGGCAGGAAGACGGGACCGATCTCGAACAGTGCCAGATGATCGTTCAGGCGGTGGTTGCGCTCAACCACTTCCAGCATCGCCGGCAGCATGCTGCGGCGCATGACCGAGCGCTCCGGCGCGATTGGATTCTGAAGGCGAACATAAGGTACCTCCGCGGCGGTCATGGTCGTGAGCATGGCTTTCAGTTCGCGCTCGGGCGAGGTCAGACGGTAGGTCAGGATCTCCTGCATACCCAGGTCAACCAGAATATCCTGCAGGCGCTGTTCGTAAAGCACGTCCACGCGATCCTTCTGCTTGGGTAGCTCGTCCGCCAGGCGCCGTTCAGGGATGCGGTGGTAGCCATACAAGCGCACGACCTCTTCCAGCACGTCGGCTTTCCCGATCACGCCGGTGCCGATATCCAGCCGGGTAGGCGGCGTCTTGACCACGACAGCATTGGGCAGTTCGGTGCATTCAAAACCGAGCGGTGTCAGCAGCCGGCAGATTTCACCCAGAGGCAGGGAGATGCCGAGCATGCGTTCAACATCAGCATTCGTCAGCGTGACCTCAGGATCTTCGACTTTGCCGGGGTAGGAATCCACCAGCCCGGAGGCGATTTCGCCGCCGCTCCAGTCAGCCATGCGCTGCAAGCCGACGATGACACCTTCCTCGGAGAGCGCGGGATGGACGCCGCGCGCGAAGCGGTAACCAGCTTCGGAAGCCAGCCGCAAGGCTGAGGCAGTCTTGCGGATATTGATCAGGTTCCAGTTAGCGCCCTCGAGCAGGACGTTACGCGTCTCAGCGGTGACTTCACTTTCCAGCCCGCCCATGACGCCAGCCAGTGACAGGATGCCCGCGGTATCGGTCACCAGAATCGTCTGGTCATCGAGCTTGCGCTCGACATGATCCAGCGTCACCAGTGTTTCGCCCGGTTGCGCGGCGCGGGTGATGATGGTCGGCGGGTTGCCGCCGGCACGTTTTACCAGCACGTCATAATCGAAGGCGTGCAGGGGCTGTCCGGTTTCGAGCATGACGTAGTTGGTCGCGTCAACAATGCTGTTGATCGGGCGCATGCCAGCCAGCTTCAGCCGGCGTTGTACCACTTCGGGGCTCGGGCGCGGTTCCACCCCTTCGATCAACCCGACTACGAAACGCGGGTTGAGGGCCGGATCCTTGATATCCAGAAAAGCGCGGCCAGCAATGTTGGGACCTGTGCCGCGCAGCACCGGCTTGGTATGCTTCAGCGGTTTGCCAAGCAGCGCGGCGATCTCACGCGCGACGCCGATGATGCTCAGATTGCGCGCCATATTGGGCAGGATGGAAATATCGAGCACGGCGTCGCCCATGTAATCCGTCAGCGGCATGCCGGTCGGCGCGTCGTCGGGCAGCATCATGATGCCCTCATGCTCATCGGAGATGCCGAGCTCTTTTTCCGAACAGATCATTGAATAGGACTCAACGCCTCTGATCTTGGCAGGTTTCAGGCGGGTCAACTCCAGACCTTCCTTGTGACCGTCGTAAAGCAGCGCACCTTCTTTGGCATAGGCAACCTTGATCGGTGTTTCAAGCGGGCCGATGCCCTTGTAAGGGTAGAGGTTCGGCGCGCCAGTCAGCACAATGTGATCCCGCAGGCCATCATTCAGCTTGCATAACACCAGCCGGTCGGCATTGGGGTGGGGCATCACCTCGTTCACCTGGGCGACGACAATCTTGTCCGGCTCCCAGCCCAGTCCGGTGATCTTGCTCATATGCGCGCCTTCAGGCACCATCATGCCCACCAGGTGAACTTCATCCACCTCAAACGTGTGCATGGTCAGCCGTTCTGCCAGTTCATCCAGCGGAATGTCGATGTCAACAAAATCCATTACCCAGGAAAGTGGTACTCTCATGTTTGTTTCTCCTTCTCCGACTGTCTAGAACTGTTCAAGGAAGCGCATATCGTTCGACCAGAAATTGCGGATGTCGTCGATTCGATGACGCAGGATAGCGATTCTCTCGGGCCCCATGCCGGCAGCGAAACCGGAGTAAATGGTCGGATCATAGCCGCCATTCGCCAGGACAACGGGATGGATCATGCCGCAGCCCATGATCTCGAGCCAGCCGGTATGTTTGCAGATCTGGCAACCGCTGCCGCCGCAGACGAAACATTCTACGTCCATCTCGGCGCTGGGCTCGGTAAAGGGGAAGTAGGACGGGCGCAGGCGGGTTTTGGCATGCTCGCCAAACATGCGTTTGGCAAAGGTATTGAGCGTACCGCGGAAGTCACCGAAGGTGATCGACTTGCCCACGACGACCAGCTCGACCTGATGGAACTGAATCTCAGAGCGCGCGCTCACCTGCTCGTAGCGATAGCACATGCCGGGCAGGATGAAGCGGATCGGATCGGGGGCATTCTCGCGCATCGACCGGATTTGTCCCGGCGAGGTATGCGTGCGCAGCACGTTGCCGTCCGTCGTCCAGAAGGTGTCCCACATGTCGCGGGCGGGGTGATAGGGCGGGATATTGATCAGCGTGAAGTTGTTGTCATCGGTTTCGACATCCGGCGCGGTGTATACCTGGAACCCCATTTCGGCAAAGATGCGGTAGATCTCGCGCAGGACGGTAGAGGAGGGATGCAGCCGCCCATGAATGGAACGCCTGCCGGGCAGGGTCACATCCAGTTTGTCAGTCACCATCGATTGCTGCAATGCCTGGGCTTTCAGCACGCTGCCATGATTTTCCAGCGCTGCCTCGAGGGCTTTCTTGACCTCGTTTGCCTTCTGGCCAATCAGCGGTCTGACATCTGCGCTGGCTTCACCCATGCGCGAAAAGACCGTCATCACCGGCGCTTTCTTACCGAGAAACTCGGTGCGCCAGCTTTGCAGTCCCGCCTCGTCCCTGACCTGGTTCAGCCGCTGCAGTGCGTCCGCCTGAACCTGGTCCAGCATGCTGAGGATATCTTCTCCGGCCATACTTCCTCCTTGGCTGTGTTGCGAATTAAATAAACCCGTCCCAAACTGGGACGGGGATAACCGCGGTACCACCCACATTGGCCGTCAATTGACAGCCCGCTCATGCCAACAGCCTTGCGGCGATTGGCTGTGCCGATAACGCTGCACAAACGTTTCCGACTACACATGCCCGCGGGCAATTCACCGGAAAGGCTCGGGAGGGAACTTCATCTGGCTGCTGCCGGCCGAATGTTTCAGTCTGGGCATTCGGCTTCCTGTCGGGTTAGGTCAGGCTACTTTCCTCTTTCAACGCCAATGGCGTTTATTATGTCCCAATTGCGGCAGGTGGTCAAGGGAAAAGCGGGGGAGTGGGGCGCTGCTTCTCACTGAATCAGCCTGCGGGCATGAGGCTATAATTGTCTGAGTTGCCGCAGGAAGCCACGAATGGTCACAACACAAAGAATCTGGATAGATCTTTCTGCGGGTAATCGGAATGGATGACAGGCATGTTGAAGAATAGTAAGTTGACCGCGCTCGTACTTTTGTTCGCCCTGATCGGCAACCAGGTGATTCCATGGGCGCTCTCAGGCATGTACCCCGACTATGAAATAAAACACATGATTTTGAGTACGCTCGGAGAACCTGACAGCCCGGTACGATGGTGGTACCAGCTCTGGTTGATTGTCTTTGGTGTTCTCATCGTCATCGGCAGCAAAGTCGTTTTCGAGCACCTGAACAAGGCGGGCAATAAATTTGCTGGCTTGATTCGCGCCCTGTTCATCGGATACGGCGTAGGCACCGGTATCATCGCCGGGCTTGTTCCGCTTTCCGCCAAGGGTGTCACGTTGCCTCTCGATCCATTGAGCGCCGTGCATATGTTCGGGACCATACTCGGCTACATCTGTCTGATGTTGTCACTGATCTTCCTGACGATCTCCTATTTGCTCAAACGAGACTATCTTGTCATGGCGCTCGTCGTGCTAACGATTGTTGTCGCCGGCGTATACGCGGTACTGTTCATCGGCAAGGTGCCTGAGCTGCTGGCAGGTGGCACGGTGACGGGCAGTCCCGGCGAGTGGCAGCGCTTGAGCGCGGCCGTTGCCTGCTTGCCTTACTTTGTGCTGGCAAATAAGAACCTTGAATCCGAACCCCACGCTCCCAGTCTTTCTGGAAAAACGATCCCTGAAAGACGCAAAAAGAAAAAATGACCCGGTCAGCAGCAATCAAAGAGCTCTTTTTACTTGACCCGGATGTCACCTTTTTGAATCACGGTTCGTTCGGCGCGACGCCCAAACCAGTCTTTGCCTCCTATCAATATTGGCAGCGTGAGATGGAACGCCAGCCGGTTGAATTTATTGCCCGGCGGCTGCCCGGCCTGATGGCAGAAGCACGCCAGGCGCTGGCGGATTACACCAACACTCAGCCGGATAATCTGGTTTACGTGCCGAACACCACCCAGGCCCTGAACATTATTGCCCGGGGACTGGTGCTGGGAACGGGTGATCACGTGTTGGCCAGCGATCACGAATACGGCGCGCTGGATCGCACCTGGTCGTTTCTGGCAGCCAAACAGGGGTTCGAATACATTCGCCAGCCTATCCGCCTGCCGTTGACGGACAGGGATGATTTTATAGAACAATTCTGGCAGGGCGTATCGCCCGCGACCAAAGTGATCTTTCTCAGTCACATCACCTCAGCTACGGCTTTGACGTTGCCGGCAGCCGAGATTTGTGCCCGGGCAAAGGCGGCTGGCATCCTGACCGTGATTGATGGGGCGCATGTGCCGGGTCAGATACCGCTTGACCTGACCGCGCTGGATGCTGATTTCTATGCCGGCAACCTGCATAAATGGCTGTGCGCGCCGAAGGGCAGTGCCTTTTTGTACGCGCACCCGCGCGTTCAGCATCTGGTGGAGCCGCTGGTGGTCAGCTGGGGCTGGCCGGGTTCAGGCTCAGGCACGACCCGCTTTGTCGAAATTCTGGAGTATGCCGGCACGCGCGATAGCGCTGCCTTTCTGGCTGTACCGGCGGCGATCCGTTTTCAGGCGGAGCACGAGTGGGAGGCGGCACGCGAGCGCTGCCATGCACTGGCGCGGGAGACGCAGCAGCGTTTATGCGAGCTGTTCGGTACGGAGCCGATCCACCCACACGACCCCGGATGGTTCAGGCAGATGGCAGCCATCCCGCTGCCGGACGACATCGACGCGCGGGCGCTCAAAGTGTGGCTGTACGACCAGCACAAGATCGAGATCCCGGATACTGAATTGAATGGACGCTGCTATCTGCGGGTGTCTTACCAAGGGTACAACAGCACGGGCGATATGGAAAAACTGGTCAGCGCTGTGAAAAGCTATCTGGCGCTAAAAGCATAGGCGCATGTCCCAGAGCAATTAATAGCATATGTCTGCCATAGTTTTCACTGTCAATGAAAACTTTTGGTCTAAAGTTTTCATTGACAGTGAAAACATTGGATGCCAACGAGCCGTCAGGTATTGATCAGCGAGTACGGAATGCCGAAAAATGTCTTGCCGTTGATGATCGCTTCAATCTGCTCCCGCTGGGCATGACCCGGAAATTCAATTCTTAACGATCCTTTGCCAGGGCACGACTCATCCACAGAGATATAAATCTCCGAATGGACAGCCTGGATTTGCTCCAGCTCGGCCTGATGAGCTGACATGACCTGCCGCACCTCATCAATTGATGGCAGATCCTCACACGGCAGCAGGTGCAGGTTGTTGTCATACAGCAGGGAGGCGAGCTGCCAGCGCAACGCGGTCGAGCGGTTTTGAAGCACCAGCACGCCGATGCAGATGAACAATACCAGCACCAGAACAATCAACCAGCGCGGTGTCTTGTTTGATTTCAAAAGGAGCCTCCTTTCAACAATCTGCGGAAAAGGAAGGAAAAGTTACTCGTATTTGAGCGCGTTGACCGGCACCAGGTTCGCGGCGCGGACGGATGGGTACAGCCCGGAGATCAAACCGATGATCGTGGCGAATAGCAGCGTGAAGATCGGCAGCCATAACGGCGTGTAGACCGCGGTTGTCGCCGGCATGCCCCCGCCTAGCGTCGCCTGATTGGCCATGTAAGTCAGCGCGATGGTGTTGATCAGTTTTCCCGCGCCCCAGCCCAGCAGCACACCGCCGAGCCCGCCGATGAATCCAATGCCGGCCGCCTCACCCAGGAAGATGCTGAGGATATCCTTATTGGTCGCGCCGATAGCCTTCATCAGACCGATTTCCCGCGTACGCTCCAGAATGGCCATCGTCATGGTGTTGGCAATACCGATGGCAGCCACCAGCAATGAGATAGCGCCTACGCCGCCGAAGATGATCTGCATGATGACGAAAAAGCTATTGATGCCCTGGGCGTAGTCCATCGGGCTGTGAGCCATGAAACCGAGGTCTTTGATTTGCTGCGTGACATCGGCGATGACTTTGCTGTCAGTCACCTTGGCAACCACATTGGAGTAGCCGTCACGGTTGTAATTGACGCGCGTGTTGGTGAACCACTCATTGTAGGCAGTCAGGTCATTCATATTGATGAAGATGGTGCTGTCATTCTCACTGAAAGATTCTTTGAGCACACCAGTCACTTTCAGCGAGACCACCTTCGTGGTGCGTTTCCCCTCGGAGTCATATTTAGTTAATATGACGCGCAGCATGTTGCCCAGCAGCTCAGGCGCCTGCGGTTCAATCGGCTGGCCGGCGCTCATCTTGCCTGAATCCATGAAGTTCTTGGCGACCCAGCCGCCCACCACAGCCGTTCCGCGATTGACTGACAGTTCGCCCAATGCAACCTGAGGCTTCAGCGGCTCCAGGTCGTTGGTGTTCAGCGCCATGATCGAAGACCAGGTCTCCAGCTTGCCGAAGGTCACCTTGGCTTCCCCTTTGATAAAATCGCGCCCGATCACGGCGGTCACACCCGGGATGGCGGCAATTTCTTTCAGGCTTGCTGGCGTCAGTTTCTTGATCTTCTTCTGGTCATTTGGTCCCCCGGGCTTGCCGTTCATGCCAGGCTGAGCCTGACCCATGTCATAGTTCATCATCACATCGATGCGGGTCAGGTCGGCGATGCCGCCGAGCTGGGTGTTCGCGTTACGCTGCAGACCGGTTGCCAGCGAGACCAGAATCACCACCGCCGCGGTGCCAATCACCACGCCGATAGCGGTCAGCATCACCCTGCCTTTGCGGCGGGCGAGGTTTTCGATGATCAGGCTGATCAGGTTACCGAAGCCCACAATTTACCCCAGCGGTTTCTCGACAGGTTTATTGTCAGGGGGCATCTCGCCCGGAGCGGTTTCAAGCGGTCCTGACGGACTGTCGGAACCAAGTCCAAATAAACCCTTGAAAAAGCGCACGACCTTTTGCCAGAAGGTTTCAGGCTGCGCGTCGGACATCATGCCGGCATCTTCCATGCCCTGCATAGAGGCGGGGTCGGGCGTGGGCGGCGCGCTCTCAACAGTTACCTTCAGCGATTTGGTGAAAACCCGCGGCTGGCTGAAATCATCGTTGTAATCGATTGTGACCACAATCTCCGCTTCGCCCGCTGCGGTCGGATCGAGCATGGCATCCAGCGTGAAGTATCCGCCCGGGTCCAGGCTGCCGACCAGGCTCTTGCCGTTTTGGATCGTGCCGGCGGGCGAGGTGATGGTGATATTGCCCAGGACGACATTTTTCTTGCCGAGATTGGTGATCTGAATCGGCAGGTTGCCGGGCATACCCATCATGATTGGTTGCGGTTCGGTATAGAAGCTGGCTTCCAGCTTTGGCAGGGAATAAACCAGCAAGGTGATGACCTGATCATCGACTTTGCGATTGTTCTTGGCATCAATATAGACGAACGAGATGCGCAGCGGGTATGCGCCGGGGTCTGTATTGACGTTGACGACCAGCTTGATGGTCGGTGAGGCGATCGCGCCATTGGGGACATCGCCGAGATAAACCAGATTAGAGCTGCCCAGCGGCGCGAACTTGCTCAAGTCACTGGCGCCCGCGGCGATGCCGCCCGGCTGAGGCGTGCCCGAACTGTTGTCGGTACTCTCGGTCGCGCCGCCCAGCACCATGGTGACATTACGGGCATCCGCGTTGCCCAGGTTGTGGACGTCGAGCGTCAAGTCGAAGACCGTGCCGGGCTGCAATGGATCCACGCTGGTGGTCACCTTGCTGATCATGAATTGGGCGGCTTTCACGCCGGTCGGTGTGGGTGTTGCCCAACTGCCGCTGCTTGCTGGTACCTGTGTCGCGGCTGCCACCGGCAGCGCCAGCACAAAGCTCTCGGAATATTTCTCACCTGTCTCGTCGGTGTATGAGACGTTGGCTGTAATGGGCACCGAGGTGCTGCCGGCAATCTCGCCGACCTGCACCATAGGCTGGCGGAACTCGGCGGTCTCGGTCTTGCGCACTTCCTGCACGACCAGCATGCCGCCGGTATCACGCGGCAGGACGCCCGATCCCTCAAAACGCACGAAGACGTTCTTGGCGTCCTTGGCGCCGGTGTTGACCAGGTTGACCACCATGTCAAACTCGGCGCCGGCAACCACCGGACTGGGCGCGTTGAAGTAGGAGCGCACCTGCAGCACCGGGCGGGAGAGATCGGGTGGAGGCGGCAGCGTGGCGCTAGGCTTGGGTGTCTGGGTTACTTGCGGCGTTGTAACTGTGAAGGTCGCGCTCGCCGTGCTGGCTGTATTGTTGTTGTCGGCCACGGTCACAATCGTCTCACATCGGAAGTTCGGACTAGCGGTTGACGGTACACTGACGGTAAAGACAAGCTCAGCATTCGCATTCGGTGCGATACTCACAACATCACCACCTGGTTGAACAATTGTCTGGCTCCAGTCCTGGCTGCATGTGGCTATCGTGATTTTATAACTGGTGTCCGTGCTGGAGGTGCTATAGATGGTAGCCTTGAATTCTGCGTCTGTGCCAGGTTCGGCGTTGACCGAAGCTACAGTAGGCACGAGGTCAACCCCATTCGCTGCCCGGACTGTGTGCGCTCTCAGTGGCAGCGTCATCAGCAACATTAATATAATCAGTACAACGTTAAGCAATCGCATGGATTTCTTCATAGATCCACTCCTAAAACGCATCCGCCAGTGGTTCAGCGTATGCCGCGGTTGTTGAGGCTTCGTAAGTTTCACGGTCTACGGTCAGACCGTCCAGAATGTAAACGACCTGGGTGGCGTATTGCAGCACCCGCGGGTCGTGCGAGACGACGACGATCGTCCGACCTTGCTTGTGCAGGTCAGCTAGCATTTGCATGATCACCAACCCGCTGGCAGTATCGAGGTTGCCGGTCGGTTCATCTGCCAGGATCAATGGGGGGTCATTGACCAGCGCCCGCGCGATGGCGACGCGCTGCTGCTGTCCGCCGGATAGTTCAGTCGGCTTGTGGTGCGCGCGTTTCTGCAGCCCCACCTGCTTGAGCAGTTTAGCCGCCAGCGCCTGACGCTCAACGTTGCCTTTGCCGGAAAAGCGCATCGGAAAGCCGACGTTCTCAACCGCGTTCATGCTCGAGATCAGGTTGAATGACTGGAAGACAAATCCGGTCGTCTGCCGGCGATGGATGGCGAGGTCGTTCTCGTCCAACTGCTCGATTGCCTTGCCGCCGATGCGGATGCTGCCGGAAGTCGGCCGGTCGAGACCGCCGATCAGATACAGCAGGGTGGACTTGCCTGAGCCGGAAGGTCCCATGATGATGGTGAAGGAACCCTCAGGGATTTCGAGGTCGATGCCATCCAGAGCCTTGACAGTCTGGCTGCCCATAACGAAGTGCTTGCGCAGGTCGGTAATTTCGATGAACGCGCCCATAGGGTTGCCTAAAAGAAGAACATGCCTCCGCCGCCGGTGTTCAACCCGCTGAGCTTGCTGGTCAGATAGGCCGGTACGACTTTGAACATCAAGAACAACAACACGGAGAACAGCGTTACCAGCCAGGCTTTGGTGCGCGGCAGTCGTGAGAAAATGGCAGCGCCGACAAGCAGCAGGCCCAACTGCCAGAACCAGTAGATGTCAAAATTTGAGAGCAGGCTGCGCAAAATAACGCTGCCATCGGCGGGGACAAAACCGGACAGCCCCGGTGAGGTGATCATCCTGCCGCTGATCAGGGTGCCCAGGCCCATCACCAACTGTCGTAAAGCCAGCGGCAGGCTGGCGAACGCTGCCAGGTTGTAGTAATTTCCCACCCCGCGGCTGCCCATCAGGGTCATCGCCAGGTTGAGCACGCTGCCGAGTATCACCCAGCCGCCCCAGACTCCCAAAATGCCGCCGACGGCCGGCAGCACCAGCGTGAACAACGCGCCGGTTTTGGTGCTGGCAGCCTGCTGAATCTGCATTTTCTGATCCTCGGTCATCCATTGCTCGTTGGGACCGAAGGAGGGTTCCGACACGGAGGCTTGCCCGCGGGCGGACATCATCATCAGGCTGCCCAGCAGCACGGCCAGGCTGAGCGCCAGCAAAGGCCACAGCCAGACATTGCGGTTTTGCTCTGAGAGCCAGGTCAAAGTCTGTTTGGGTTTGATAAAAATTGAAAACATCTGCGCGAAAGGCGGTTTATGCTTTTCGGGATGTTCCAGGGGTTCGTCGAGTTCCGGATCTTCCATAATGCTCCTGGCGCGGTGATAGATTGCTCGCCTTGATGACATAACGATTGCGATGGCTAAATGGTTCCGCGCGGATACAAGCAGCGTTAATATTGAGTAAAACTTATTCTTCTGGTTCTGTAAAGGGGAAGGAAATCACAATTTTTTGTAGAATGAGGAGGAAAAGGCACGGATTATTGCTGGGCTCGGAGAGAAATTTCGTGCAGCAGGTCGGTCGCATTACCGATCATCTCTTCGAAATTCATGCCTTTAGCGTAGGAGTTTTTGCTTGTAAAGGTGCCCCACCGCAGTCTGAACACTTCATCCTTTGACAATGTCTCAAGAAGTTCAATAATTTTCTGCACATCAAACTCAGTATTTCGGTTGCTGAAGGTTTGTTCGCAGGCATAATTTACCAAGCGATAATCCAGATCATTTCTTCTTAGTTTGTAAAGAATACACAGGTCATAAAAATCTTTGCTGCGACTGTTGAACATTCCTCTGGCAAAGATGGTTTGGATCTTCTCGGCAAGTATCGTTTCAATCGGGTAAGCTGTCACCTGATATGACTTGTTGCTGAACAAGCTGGCATAACTGTATTCAATCGGATGGGGCGTGATAAAATCTCCGGTGGCGATATCCAGGGATACGATCTGGCGCATGTTTTCCAGCCGGCATTCTATCCGGACACGAAAACCTCCATATCGCGTCTCTTCCCTGATTGGATCAATCCCGGTGATCTGGTAATGAATGGCATCAGCGGAATTATCCTCGATGACGGCTTGCAGCATGTTGAACACCTGATGCTCAGAAAACTCAACATCCCTCAGGATGAAATCGATGTCTGCAGTTGTCCTGGTCCCGACACCTATGATATTGGAGAGCAGGAACCCGCCTTTGAAAACAAAATGCTTCCCAAGTTCGCTTGAAGCAAAGCGTGCCAGAACGCTCTCAAGGAAGTAATACACCAGCACCGTATTAAATGGCAAACCCGTCTTCAGGCTAACCCGATGGCAAATGGCTGTAACACTCGCTTTATTCATGTGTTAACTCGACGATATCCCGTATTTTTTTCGTCACATTCATTTCATTTGCAATGCTGTAGAGCAGGTGCAGATCTCTTTTTTCATAATGCGGGTATCTGCGCATCGTCTGGATATAAAGTTCAGGGTCGATTTCGCCTTTATTCATCACAAAATCACAAATGGTTCTTTCATAGGAGTAAGCGCGGACGGGATTGCCTGCCATCGTCAGCACCTCAATTTCGCCCAGGGTAAGCCATGACTCTTTCACATAATGAACGTTGACACCGGCAGGCTTCTTATTGAACTTATAGTTGTAGCTGACTGTGACATCAAGGTCTTGAATGATTTTATCTGTTGCCCCGAGTAGAAAGAGCGCGGTTTCATAGGAGAATACCGCTTTCCTGTACCTGTATTGGAAAAAATAGAACTGGTCTTCATCGCCGTGCTCTGCAAGATAAATTCCCGGGGCTGCCCGCCTCAGGACGCCTTCGCGGGTTAGACGGGTAAGATAAATTGTTGGTATCCCTTGCTGCCGGCAATAATCAGCCGTGATCAACCCGTTCGATTCGGCCAGATACTCCATGATCAATTTCTCAGTATTCATAAGTACCCCAATCGTTGTAATTACACGGATATTATATCAATATGTCAGTGTAAGTGCAACAAGCAAATAAAGATATCTATACCGAATACGATTCGTCGCTCCCCCTGCTACAATAAACATATCACCCCTGAGGAGGATGCCATGAATGAGCTCAAAAAAACCGCGCTGGATTATCTGACCGCCCGCGAACCGGTGCTGATCGAATTGGCCAGCGATATCTGGGAGAAGCCCGAACTCGGGCTGCAGGAACACTTTGCCATGGAAGAAGTCTGCAAGGTGCTCGAACGCGAGGGGTTCAGCGTGCAGCGCGGCGTTGGCAAGGCTGAGACTGCCTGCATCGGCACCTGGGGCAGCGGCGGACCGGTGATCGGCATCCTGGGTGAATATGATGCCCTGCCGGGCTTGTCGCAGAAGGTATCCGCCGAAAAGGATCCCATCGTCGAAGGTGGACCCGGACATGGCTGCGGACACAACCTGTTCGCCGGCGGCAGTCTGGGCGGCGCCATGGCAATCAAAGCCGCCATGCAGGCGCATGGCATACCTGGCACCGTCAAATTCTTCGGCTGCCCGGCGGAAGAAACGCTGGCTGGCAAGGTGCTCATGGCGCAGGCCGGCGCGTTCGACGACCTCGACGCGTCCATCACCTGGCATCCGGGCGGCGTCAACATCCCCGATGGCATGAACTCCAGCCTGGCGATGAATTCCTTCAAGGTCAATTTTTATGGCGTTTCCACCCATGCCGCCGCCCAGCCGCATCTGGGGCGCAGCGCGCTCAAGGGAGTACAGTTGATGGACATCGGCGTCAATTACCTGCGTGAGCACCTTGAGCAGGAGGCGCGTGTGCATTGTGTCATCACACGCGGCGGCGAGGCACCCAACGTCGTGCCGGCCTATGCCCAGGTCTGGTACTACATCCGCGCACCGCACCGTCACCAGGTGGAGGCGATCTACGCCCGCGTGCTCGAGATCGCAGAAGGCGCGGCGCTGATGAGCGGCACGCGTCACGATGTTGAATTCGTCTCCGGATGCTATGAGGTGCTGCCGAATACCACGCTTAGCAAGGCGCTTGAAAATGAGATGCGGACTATTGGCGCGCCCAAGTTTGACGCGGAGGACCTGGCGTTCGCCCGGGCGCTGGACGCGACCGTCTCGGATGAAGCCCGCCAGGACGCCTTCGATTACTACCTCAAGATTGATCCCAGCATCACGCGCGAGATGATTGGTGAGGTGCTGTGTGAAGCGGTGCTGCCGCCGATGATGACCTATTACCCCTCGCCCGGCTCGACTGACGTGGGCGATGTTAGCCAGATCACGCCGACCAGCAGTTTCAACACCTGCTGCTCGCCAGCCAGCGTGCCCGGACATTCCTGGCAGTTGGTCGCGGCATCTAACAGCGGCATCGGCTATAAGGGCATGATGTACGCGGCGAAAACCCTGGCGCTGACCGGCCTCGAGATGCTCACCAACCCCGAGCTGCTGGCAGCCGCCAAAGATGAATTCGAGAAAGCCAGCGGCGGGCGCAAATACAAATCCCCGCTTGATGGACCCTCTGCCTGAGCCGAAAGACGAAACGCCAGGCGCTGATTTGCGTAGATGAAGTGAGCAAATCACAACTTACCGAGGGACAAGATGATTGTTACGACTGGCAATGAAATCGCGGGATATGAGATTACCGGTTATCTGGGCGTGGTGCGCGGCATCGTGGTGCGCTCCACCAACATTGCGCAGAACATGATCGGCGGCTTCAAGCAGATCCTGGGCGGCAACATTTCGGAATACCAAGAGGTGTGCGAGAAAGCGCGCGAGGAAGCCTATGAGCTGCTGATCCGGCATGCCTCCGAACACGGCGCTGATGCCATCATCGGCATGCGCTACGACGCGACCGAATTCAACGAACAAGCCAGCGAGGTGCTGGCCTACGGCACCGCGGTGAAAGTACAGAAGAAAGCGTAATAAAAAATCCCCCGCGAAAGCGGGGGATCATGTTTGCGGTTCAGCTTGAGTTATTAGAGAATAACGACGTTCGCCGCTTGCAGACCTTTCTGGCCAGTCTCTACATTGAACTCAACCTTCTGTCCTTCTTCAAGAGTGCGGAAGCCGTCACCCTGAATCGCTGAGTAGTGCACGAATACGTCCGTGTCCCCCTCGCGCGACAAAAAGCCATAGCCTTTGCTATTATTGAACCACTTTACTGTCCCAACGATTCTTTCTGCCATTTCTTATTTTTCCTTCTTCCTTAAATTTTGATTACGTTCTTAAAACTGCCGTGATCCGCCGTGGCGGTCGCGGTTATCGCCGCTGCCTGTGCGTCCATAGCCGCCCTGCCGGCGAAAACCACCATCGGTGTTCCGGCCTTCTTCTTTCGGGCGGGCAACATTGACGCGCAACTCACGCTTGCCCATCAGATAACCATTGAACATCTGGATGGCCTTATCAGTCTCTTCCTGGGTGGTCATTTTGACAAAACCAAAACCCTTGGAGCGACCGGACATCCTGTCCATAATCACCTCAGCCGACTGCACGCTGCCAGCTTTTGAAAACAGATCGTGCAGTTCTTCTCCCGTAGCAGAGAAGGGAAGATTACCAACGTATATTTTCGATTCCATTTTGTGTGTGTGTGGGTTCCTTACTACCCCGGGCTTTTCCGCCCTGACTAATTTGCCGGGAATACCTGATGCCGTGTACGACCGACATTCACGCGATCATCTCGATAGAGATTTAAAAATTATAGCATAATTTATTGACGATGCAATAGAAATGTCAAGTTAATAAGGGCATTTTAAGCGGATTATCCGCTGGCGAACGGGTTGAACGGTGTGTTTGTATCGAAATAGTCTTCCCCCTCCTCCTTTTTTAATTTATTGACAGCCGCGTAAGTCGCCGGCGTCATCAGCGCTTCGATGCCGACCTTGAAGAGATAATTGGTCAGGACGATGCTGGCGAACAGCTCCCAGGGGAAAACGCCGGCCAGCGTGGCAACCAGCGTGAACAGCACGGTGTCGATCGCCTGCCCGACAATGGTGCTGCCGATGGTACGCAGCCAGAGCATGCGCCCGCTGGTGAGCACCTTGAGGCGCGCCAGAATATAGGAGTTGCTGAACTCACCCGCCCAATAAGCCGCCAGACTGGCGAGGATGATGCCGCCCGAAGTCATGCCGCCCAGGATGGCATCAAACGCCTGCTGTCCGGCATACCCCTGCCAGGTCGCTTCACCCGGTAAAACTTTGGCAAGCCACATGACAAAGCCGGTGAAGACCAGGCAGGCAAACCCAGCCCAGATCACCCGGCGGGAGTTGCGGTAGCCATAAACTTCGGTCAGCACATCGCCGAAGATATAGCTGAGCGGGAAGAGCAGCGTGCCGGCATCAAAGGCGACGCGCACGCCGGCGATAGAAAATCCCCAGTCGATGATCTTGGCGGAGGAGAGGATATTCGAGACCAGCAGCACGGTGATGAAGGCTGCCATGATCAGGTCGAGATAGCGGTAACTGCGGCGTTTTTCAGGCGCGGTGGTGGACATGGATTTCAAGTATACATTGATTCGCGCTGGTCAGCGGTTGCGGATGGCATGCCTGATTTAGTCGAGCGTCAGCGCGTAGCCGTTGTCCTTCAGCCAGGCGCGCAAACGTTTGTAATCGGGCGCCATGGCTGCCACCACAGCCCAGAATTTGGCGCTGTGATTGGCGTGCCTGTGATGCGCCAGCTCGTGCAGGATGACGTAATCGATGACCGCCGGCGGCGCCATCACCAGCCGCCATGCCAGACTGATGCTGCCCTTGCTGCTGCACGAACCCCAACGGGTGCGGGCGCTGCTGAGCCGCAGGCGCTGATAGGTGAAGCCATGCTGCGCCGCCAGGTCAGCCAGACGCTGCTCGAGATAGCGCCGTGATTGCTGGCGGTACCAGCGCAGGATATATTCGCGCGCCTTGGGCAGGGCTGTGCTGCTGAGCAGGAACTGTCCGTCGCGGAATTCGAATGCCGGCCGGCTGCGGCTGGAGGCGGCCAGAGTCACCGGGCTGCCCAGCCAGAGGAAGGTATCTCCCGGCAGGTAGGTGTGCGCCGGATGCCGCAGCGCGCGCTGCTGCTGTTCCAGCCGCCGTCTGGCGATCCAGTCCGCTTTGGATTTCACGAAGGCATGGATCAACGCTTCGGGGTAGCGTAACGGCGCGCGTACTTCCAGGCTGCCGTCCGCCAGCACGCGCAGGCTGACGCTCCTGCGTTTCGAGCGGATCAGCACGTCGATTTGCAGGTCGTTCATTCGGCGCGGTCCAGCGCGCGGATGATGGCGTGATGCATGTCCACCCGCAGGGGCAGGGTGAGGCGCTCCTGCCGGCCGCGATAGACTTCATTGCTCAACAGGGCAATGACCGTCTCGCGCGAGGGGTCGATCCACAGCGAGGTGCCGGTGAAACCGGTGTGTCCATAAGAGAGGATGCCAAGCGGGTTGCTGCTGGCTTCGGGATCGGGGCTCCAGAGCTGGAAGCCGATGCCGCGCTGCAGGTCGTCTTTGCTAAACTGGTGGCTGGTCATCTCGCGCACCAGGTCGGGCGTGAGGAGGGGACTGCCGCCGAGCAGGAAAAGCTGACCGAAGGCTGCCAGATCACGGGCAGTGGAAAACAGGCCGGCATGTCCGGCGACGCCGCCGAGCTGCCAGGCGTTCTCATCATGCACCTCACCCACAACACGGCGTCCGCGCCACGGGCACCATTCGGTCGCCGCGACATTGGTGGTTTCGCGGCGCTTGCCAACCGGCAGGTAGCGGGTGTGCGTCAGCTTGAGCGGCTTGATCACCAACTGGTGCAGCGCTTTGTCCAGGCGCGTGCCGGTCAGCGCTTCGATTGCCAGCCCGGTCAGGATCAGACCGATGTCGCTGTAAACCGTGTCTGTGCCAGGCAAGTAGGAGAAGAAGGTGTTCAGCGCCATCTCCCGCGCCGCGTTGGCATCCGCTTGTCGGAACAGCGGGCGCCAGGCCGGCAGACCGGAGGAGTGGGTCAGCAATTGGCGGAAGGTAATCGCGCCGGCATCGACGCCGCTCCGCCGTTGCTGCACCGTCACCCAGCCGCCCCAGTCGAGCGGGTCCTCATAGGGCTGGATGGGGCGCGTTCCAGTGAATGCCGGCAGAACCTTGCTGACCGGCTGGTCGAGCGCGGTTTTACCCTGCGCGCAGAGCACCATGAAAGCGGTGGCTGTGAAGAGCTTGGTCACCGACGCCAGGTCGTAGAGAGTCTGTTCATCGGTCGGTTGGGCTTTATGCGCCGGATCGGGATAGCCGAGCGCGGTCTCACAGATCAGATTACCATGGCGCATGACGGCAACCGAAATGGATGGGATGCCGAGCTTGAGATAGGCTTTGGAAACGACTTTGACTGCTCTGGTGAGCGGGGACAGGCGGTTATTCATGGGCACGCGTGCAACCTTATTTCAATCGATAAACGGTCATGATGCTTGCGTCACCGATGATAACAGAGAATGCCTCACGGTCAAACTCATAGGGCTCGGGGTGCAGGCGGTAATTCGTCATGAAGTAATCGGCTTCTTCAATGGCGTCCGTGATCTCGATGCGCCGGCGCTGGGCATCCGCCAGCAGCAACGAATTGGCGTAACCCGGTCCGGGCTCATTGCCGGCGAACTTGACCTTGATGGCAGGGCGCTCATCGTGCGCCGCGACCCATTCCAGTCCCTCCCGGTAGGAGATACCCCAGTAGTCCAGGTCATAGCGCTGCTTGACCTGGCTCATCGACCGGCCGGCAAAGGCGTTGAAATAGATCGCCTCATCGGGATGTGACTGCAGGATATGAAGCGCGGGCTGCAGCAAGCCGAGCAGGGTGACAGCGATGATCGCGGCTGTGACCGCCGGTTTGCGATGCGCCAGGTTCAGCGCCTCTTCCATGCCGAAGACTGCCATCAGCACCAGAGCCGGGTAAATGAAATACAGTTGCCTGAAACCATCATAGAGTGTTGAGTGCAGCAGGATCACCAGCGCGAGGGGCGCTGCGAACCAGAAGAGGGTTAATAAGATGAAGGCAGTTTTGTCTGAGAAGCCCGCACGCGGCAGGGTTTTCAACAGAGCCAGGCCGCCGATGACAGCCCAGGCGAGGAGGATGACCGGCGTCGTGATCAGAATCCAGGTCGGGGCATAGGTCCACGGCACCTGACCAGTAATGATGACGCCTTTGTATAACGTCTGGCCCAGCCAGGGGTAATTGCTCATCTGGCGCAAGGCTGTGATGAAGCCATTCAATGGGTCATGCCACAGGATCGGCCAGAACAAGACGGTGAGACCAGCCGTCAGAACGAGGTAAAAGGCTAATAGTGAGAAGACCCGTTTCAGGTCTGTGCGCGATGCCTTTGTCAACAGGGTCAGCGGGATATACAGCATCGTCATAGCTACGATCATCAGACCAGGCACGCGGATCGCGATCAGAAGCGCTGTTGCGAGGGCGTGCGCCATGGCATTGGCCAGCGATGGTTTCTCAGCAAGCCGCGCCAGCGTCAGAATGCTGATGATGAACATCGCCATGAACGGAATGTCTTTCGAGTTATAGAAGGCGTCCCCCAGGATGCGCGGGCTGAGCAGCAACAGCACCGGCGCTACCAGGGCGAAATACCAGCGCTTGCTGATTCGCCGCGCGAGGCAGGCGAGCGCGATCAGACCATGCCAGAAGAGAATGAAGGTCAACTGGTAGCGCACCAGCATCATGCGCTGCGGTTCCATGCGGCGCGTGATCGCGTACAGCAGCACCTCAAACACCGGACCATAATAGCGGTCCTTGAACTCCAACAGAAATTGATTGTCGCCGGTGATGTAATCGAAATTGGCAATACCGATATCGACCTGGGCTTTCAGATCCCAGATATTGCCGTAGTCATCATGAATCGCCCAGCCAACGGCCAGCACAAGCAGAAAGAATGCGCTGGTCAATAGGATGTGAAGTGACTGCTTGAAACCCCCGCTCAACGGACAACTCCATGATGCCTGGACGATTAATGGTGAATTCGAAGAAATTATAGTGCTAAATGTAATAATGATTATCGAAAACGCGTCATCGCTACCCAAAACACCTAAAACACCTTAGAATTGATAAAAACCATCTGGAAGGTGAGAAATGCAACCTGTTGCCTTGACCGATAAGATCCATTGGGTGGGTCTCAATGATCGGATCACGCCCATTTTTGAAGGCACCTGGCCAATCAAGCCGCATGGGGTGACCTACAATGTTTATCTGATCCAGGATGATAAAAACGCGCTGATCGACCCGGGACCTGCCTCGGGCAGCCCTGAGATTCTGGCGCGTGTCGCCAGCCTGATGCCGGTGGAGAACCTGGATTATCTGATCATCAATCATATTGAGCCGGATCATGCCGGCGCGATTGCCGCTGTGATGCAGGCGGCGCCGAAGGCCGTGCTGGTGGGTAACGCTAAAACCTTTGACCTGCTCAGGAATTACTACGATTTCGGCGAACGCTTCATGGTCGTCAAGAACGATGATGAGCTTTCGCTGGGCAAACACAATCTGAAGTTCATGGTCATCCCCTTCCTGCACTGGCCGGAGACCATGATGACCTACGAGACCAGCGAGAAGATCCTCTTCTCATGCGACAACTATGGCGGCTATGGCGTTCTGAAAGGGACTTTGTTCGCCGATGAAGCTCCTGATCGCTGGCTGTACATGTCTGAATCGATGCGCTATTTTACGACCGTCATGTTGCCGTTTACCAAACCGGTGCTGAAAGCCGTGGAAAAAGTGCTGGAGATCAACCCGGCTGTCATCGCGCCTTCGCATGGTCTGGTCTGGCGTGATGGCGTGATTTCCATTGTCGAGCAATATCGCCACTGGGCTGAAATGGCTGCCGGCGAAGGGGAACCCGGCGTGACCGTCCTCTACGCTTCCATGTACGGCAACACCACCCGCCTGGTTGATGGCATTGCCGCCGGCTTGTTCCGCAGCGGGCTGCCCTTTGAGATTTTCGATTGCGAGGCGACGGACGCCAGCTATATCCTCAATTCGCTCATGCGTTACCAGGGCGTGCTGATCGGCTCTCCCGCGTTTGAGGGCTCGCTCATGCCGCAGGTAAACTACATGCTCAACATGGCGGCGCAGAAGAAGCTGCTCAACCGCAAGGGCGCCTTCTTCGGCGGCTACACCTGGGGCGGCATCAACCTTGAGCGGCTGGGCAACGTCAAAACGATGCTTGGTTGGGAGTTTGATCCCTCCTTCAATATGCAGGGCGTGACCACGCTTGACGTACTGAAAGGCGTGGAAGAGTTTGCCTACAATTTCGCGCTCACGCTGGTCAAGTAGGCTGATAAGATGAAGGTCATCATTCTAGCCGGCGGACTCGGCACACGGCTGCAGGAAGAAACGACTGTCAAACCCAAACCGATGGTGGAAATCGGCGGGCATCCGATCCTCTGGCATATCATGAAGATTTATTCCACCTATGGTCATAATGAGTTTGGCATTGCCATGGGCTATAAGTCTGAAGTCATTCAGTCCTACTTCCTGAACTATTACTATCACCAGCACGACCTGACCATTCATCTCAGGAATGGTCAGATTGATGTGCATGAGCGCGAACACGAGCCCTGGACCGTACATCTGGCACAAACTGGCGACCATACCATGACCGGCGGGCGCGTCAAACGCCTCCGCGACTGGGTTGGCAATGAGACGTTTATGATGACTTACGGCGACGGCGTCGCCAATGTTAATATTGATCAGTTGCTGGCGTTTCATCGCTCGCATGGCAAACTGGCTACCATCACCGCGGTCAGGCCGCCTTCGCGTTTCGGCGGCATTACCTTTAACGGTGATCAGGTCATGCGCTTTGAAGAAAAACCGCAAATCGGTGAGGGCTGGATCAACGGCGGCTTCTTTGTGCTGGAGCCTGAGGTGATGGATTATATAGAAGGCGACGATACTATTTTCGAGAAAAAACCGCTCGAAGCGCTTTCTGATGATGGACAGTTGATGGCGTACCGGCACGGCGATTTCTGGCAATGTATGGATACCATTCGCGAGCTCTCATTCCTTGAGCAGCTCTGGTCGACCGGCAAAGCGCCTTGGAGGATGTGGTGATGCAAAAATCATTTTGGCTGGACAGACCGGTCTTCGTGACCGGCGGCTCCGGCTTGGTGGGATCCTGGCTGGTCAAACGGCTGGTCGAAGCCGGCGCGGAAGTCGTCTGTCTGATCCGCGACTGGGTGCCGCAATCCGAGCTGGTGCAGACCGGCATGTTCAAGCGTGTCAAGGTTGTCAGGGGTGATGTCTGTGACGAGCCGCTGCTCGAACGTGTCCTCGGTGAATTCGAGATCGATACCGTCATCCATCTCGCCGCGCAAACCATTGTCACGATTGCCAACCGCAACCCGCTCTCCACATTCGAGACCAATATCGGCGGCACCTGGCGGCTGCTCGAAGCTTGCCGGCGCAGCCCGCGCGTGAAGCAGATCGTCATTGCCTCGTCTGACAAGGCCTACGGTGACCAGCTCGTGCTGCCCTATACCGAAGAGACCCCGCTGCAGGGGCAGCATCCGTATGATGTCTCCAAATCTTGCGCGGATTTGATTGCCCATACCTATGCCAAGAGCTACGGCTTGCCGGTTGCCATCACGCGCTGCGGCAACTTCTATGGCGGCGGCGACCTGAACTGGAACCGTATCATCCCGGGCACAATCCGTTCGATTTACCGCGGCGAAGCGCCCATCATTCGCTCGGATGGTCAATTCATCCGTGATTATTTCTATGTCGAGGATGGTGCCCTGGCGTACATGCTGCTGGCAGAAAAGCTGGCTGGGGACAAAAGCCTGGCAGGGGAAGCCTTCAACTTCTCCAATGAAATTCAGATCACCGTGACCGACCTGGTCGAGCGGATTCTGAAGCTGATGAATTCCCCATTGCGACCGGTAATTAAGAATGAAGTCAGCAATGAGATCAGGCATCAGTATCTGGATGCAGAAAAGGCGCGTACCCGCTTGGGCTGGAAGCCGATGTTCACGCTGGACGAAGCGCTGGGTCTGACGATTGGCTGGTATGAAAAGTATTTGAAGGCACAGCATGTCAACGCGTGATGAGATTCTGAAATTGGTCAGCCAGTACTATCAGGAGAAATTTGCCGGCAGAACCTTTACGCCCGGCAAAGATCTGGTTCATTACGCGGGACGCGTCTTCGATGAGCGGGAGCTGCTCAATCTGGTTGATTCCAGCCTCGACTTTTTCCTGACTGCCAACCGTTATGCTGAAGATTTTGAGCTCTCGTTTGCTGAGTATCTGGGCGTCGAGGACGCGCTGCTGGTCAATTCCGGCTCGTCGGCTAACCTGGTCGCGCTGACCGCACTCACCTCGCCCAAGCTTGGCGAGCGCCGGCTGATGCCCGGCGATGAGGTGATCACGGTTGCCGCGGGCTTCCCGACGACTGTCGCGCCGATCGTGCAGAACAACCTCGTGCCGGTGTTCGTAGATATCAACCTGGGCGATTACACCGCCAAACCCGAGATGCTGCGTGAAGCGGTCAGTCCGCGTACTAAAGCCATCATGATGGCGCATACGCTTGGCGTGCCGTTTGATCTTGAGGCGGTTACCGCGCTGGTGGAAGAGCAAAATCTGTGGCTGGTCGAAGACAACTGCGACTCGCTCGGCTCTACTTATAACGGTCAACTGACCGGCACCTTCGGGCATATTGCCTCCCATTCGTTCTATCCCGCTCACCACATCACCATGGGTGAGGGCGGCTGCGTTGTCACCCGTGATGAGGAGCTGGGGCGGATCGCGCGCTCGATCCGTGACTGGGGCAGAGATTGCTATTGCGCCGGCGGTGAGAATAACACCTGCGGCAAGCGCTTTGGTCAGCAATTCGGCACGCTGCCATTCGGCTATGATCACAAATACATCTACAGCCATATCGGCTATAACCTCAAGGTGACCGACATGCAGGCGGCGATTGGCGTCGCGCAACTGGAAAAGCTGCCAGCCTTCATTGACCAGCGCAAGGAGAATTTCAGACGTCTGCACGCAATGCTGACGCCCTATGAGGACCGGCTGCTCCTGCCTCAGGCGCTGCCGAATTCTGATCCTGCCTGGTTCGCGTTTGTTATTACCGTCAGAGAGGATGCCGGGTTCGAACGCAATGACCTCAGCCGCTTCCTCGAGGTCAATCACATTGAGACGCGCAACCTGTTCAGCGGCAATTTGTTGCGGCATCCGGCGTTTCAGAATATCCAGCACCGCGTGGTTGGCGAGCTGACGAATACCGACAAGATTATGCGCCAGACCTTCTTCATTGGCGTCTATCCCGGTATCAACGAAGCGCAACTGGAGTGGATCGCTCAGGTGTTTAAACGCTTCATGGACGGGGAGAGGGCTTAGCTTTGCCGCTTATCCGCAAAACGAAATGTCAGGTCACCGAAATCCAGTCGTATGGGCACGGTGTCTTCCTGATTCGGCTGCTGGCTGAGAAATCTCTGCCGGCCTGGAAACCGGGACAATTCCTGCATCTGGCTATCGACGCGTATGACTCCGCCGGGTTCTGGCCCGACTCGCGGCCGTTCTCGATTGTCAACGCGCCGGACGGCAGCCGCGAGCTTGAGCTGGTGTATGCGGTCAAAGGCTGGTTCACCCACCGGCTGCTCGAATATCTGCAGCCAGGACGCGAGGTGTGGGTCAAACTGCCGTACGGAGAATTTGTGATCGAGAAGGAGCAAACTGGCATTGTGCTCATCGCGGGCGGCACGGGCATCTCGGCGTTCATGGCGTTCCTTGATACCGTGCTCGATGACGCCAGTCAGACCGTGGATTTGTTTTATGGCTTCAGGGATGCATCGGTCTTTCTGTACGAGCAAAAGTTGAAAGAGTTGATGGCTTATCACCCCGGGCTGCGCGTCCACCTGGCAGTCGAGGTTGACGGGGTAGAGGACTGGTATGCGCCGGTGCGTCAGGGGCTTCTGGATGTTGGCTGGATTCTGGACAACCTGGAGGACCCGGCTGAGAAGGTGTTCTATCTTTCCGGCCCGCCTGTGATGCTGACCAGCTTCTCGCAGGCGCTGCGCGACGCCGGCATCCCGGCAGATCATATCCGCAAGGATGCGTGGGAGTAGGGCGTGAAACCATTGCCGCGCGAAGACCTGGAAGATGTACTCGAACAATTGCTGCCCGAATGGGAGGCGTTCCGCGATAAAAACATCTTCATCACAGGGGGTACAGGCTTCTTCGGTCACTGGATCGTTGAAAGCTTTTTGCACGCAAACGATAAACTCGGATTGAATTGCACGCTGACCCTTCTGACCCGCGACCAGGCTGGCTTTTCCGCGGCGTCCCCGCATATCGCCGGTCATGCTGCGGTTTCTCTGCTGCAGGGGGATGTGCGTGCTTTTCCATTCCCGTCAGGGAAGTATCAGTACGTCATCCATGGCGCCACAACTGCCAGCGCCAAATTGAATGATGACGACCCGCTGCTGATGCTGGACACGATCGTTGCCGGCACACGGCATGTGCTGGATTTCTGCGTCACTTGCGGCTGCGAAAAGCTGCTCTATATCAGTTCAGGCGCAGTTTATGGCAAACAACCGCCGGAGCTTACCCATATCCCCGAAGATTATTCTGGCGCACCGGACCCGACAGATCCTGCTTCCGCCTATGGCGAGGGCAAACGCATGGCGGAGCTGTTGTGCGCCATCTACGCGCGCAGGCATGGCTTCGAGGTGAAGATCGCGCGCTGCTTCGCGTTTGTCGGTCCCGGTCTGCCGCTGGATACGCATTTCGCGATCGGGAATTTCATGGCCGATGTGATCAAAAATAATAACATTGTTATCAAGGGTACAGGCCAGGATTCGCGTTCATATCTTTATGCTTCTGACCTGGCAGTCTGGTTAATTAAATTGCTTTGCTGCGGCGAATCTTGCTCACCGTATAATGTAGGTTCAGAAGAAAGTATTTCTTTACACCGGCTTGCAGATTTGGTGCGGCTGAATGCAGGAAACAAGAATATTAGGCTTGATGTACTGGCTGGCTCACAAAAGGTCAGCCAATATGTGCCTGATGTGTCAAAGGCACATGAATCGCTGCGGGTAGCGCAAACTATTACTTTGGAAGATGCGTTGAGAAGAACTATAAACTGGTACCGTGAGAGTTGAGGAAATAAGAATGAAAGCTTCTGACTTCATCATGAGTTATTTGGCAAGCCAGGGCGTCACACATATTTTTGAAGTTATAGGCGGCATGATCACGCATCTGATTGATTCGGGCGACAGAAATCCGGATATTTCATTAATCAGTTGCCACCATGAGCAAGCTGCGGCATTTGCTGCACAAGGGATGGCGATGATAACAGGCGTGCCGGGCGTCGCCATGGGAACCAGTGGACCAGGTGCAACGAATCTCCTGACGGGCATTGGAAGCTGCTATTTCGATTCTGTGCCGGGCATCTTCATTACAGGGCAAGTCAACCTTCATGAGCAAAAAAATGAAAAGAAAATTAGGCAGTTAGGTTTTCAGGAAACAGATATCGTCTCGATGGCAAAGCCAATTACCAAGTCCTCGGCAATGCTCAGAGATGCAGGTCACCTGAATTTAATGCTTCGGAATGCTTTCAGGACCGCTCTCTCTGATAGACCAGGTCCTGTCCTGATTGATCTTCCAATGGATTTGCAGAGGGCAGCAGTCCTAGAGGACTACATAAAACCTACCATCCGCCTGCGCCGCGATAAAAACCAGACTCAACTGATTGACAAGATATTGAGCACGCTCAAGAAAGCTGAGCGACCGTTAATACTGGTTGGAGGCGGAGTGCCTGCTTCAGCAACGTCCAAATTGGTAGTTCAACTTGCTGATTTGCTCGATCTGCCAGTTGTCAATTCTCTCATGGCAGTTGATGTGCTGCCTTCCGACAACCCTCATCGTTCGGGTTTTATCGGATCCTATGGTAATCGCTGGGCAAATATAGCCTTGGGTACGTGCGATTGGCTGTTGGTGCTCGGTAGCAGACTGGATATCAGACAGACAGGCGCAGATACGGAATTCTTCTCCAATAACAGGACGATCTTCCATGTTGATTGTGAAAGCGCGGAAATAAATAACAGGATCTTGGGTTGTACGCCGGTGGTTTCCGATCTTAGACAATTCTTGCCAGAGCTTGTCGATCAGGCGCGCAATATCAAAACCAAGCTCACTCACAAGGAATGGCTGGAGGAAATTGCGGATCTGCGAGAAAAATGGAATGACCTTGATGAAGTAAAGGGGTTCAAGGGAATCTTACCCAACCACCTTATCAGGGAATTGTCGCTCCAGTCGCACCAGGCAGGTGCATATGTCGTAGATATCGGGAATCACCAGATGTGGGCCGCGCAATCCATAGTCATTCGCGAGGGTCAAAGATTTCTGACCTCAGGCGGGATGGGGGCAATGGGATTCTCGCTACCGACTGCAATGGGGGCAAGTTTCGCGTTACCGGGGAAACCGGTCGTACAAATTGTGGGCGATGGCAGTATGCAAATGAATATTCAGGAACTCCAAACGATTGCGCATCACAAATTACCAATAAAAATGGTTGTTATCAATAATGGATCACTTGGAATGGTGCGACAGTTCCAGCAATCTTACTTCCACGAGCGGTATGCTTCGACATATAAAGGCTACTCTGCGCCCGATTTTGAGAAGGTTGCAAACGCATATGGTATCAATACCATGACGGTTAGTTCGAAATCTCAACTTAAGAAGGCTATCAGACATATGTGGCAAGATCCGTTGACGCCATTCTTGTTACAAGTCATGATTAATCCTTTGATCAATGCTTATCCGAAAATCGCCTTCGGTCATCCACTGACTGAGATGGAACCTTTTGTCAAACCTTTAGAGATGGAAGGCACATAAATGCAGCAGGATTCAGTTGATCCGGGTGTCGGTAAATTTTCCAACCAAAAGAGAATAGGTGTCGTTGTTCCTTGCTTTAATGAGGAAGATAATGTTGATGAGGTTTATAGCCTGATTAAGGAAGTGTTAGAAGGTCAGCCTGACATTGATTTCAATATTCTCTTTATAGATAACGCCTCTACTGACAGGACCCTTGAAAAATTAATAAACATCTCAGCTAATGATCACAGGGTCAGGATTATTGAGAACGTCAGAAACTTCGGACACATCCGCTCACCATATTATGGTGTGTTGCAGATGGCTGATCATGATGCGGTAATTTTGCTGGCGGCTGATTTGCAGGATCCTCCTTCGCTGATTCCGGAATTCATAAAGAAATGGAAAGAGGGATATAAGGTTGTCATGGGCGTTAAAGTCCATAGCCAGGAAACGCCGATCTTCTATTTGATAAGGACGATCTATTATCGATTGTTACAGGCTGTTTCAGAAATTAAACTTGTCGAGCATGCAACCGGGTTTGGCCTTTATGATCAGCAAGTTATTAGCACGATAAAGTCCCTAAATGATCCTTATCCATACTTCCGTGGCTTGGTCGCAGAATTAGGTTATCCGGCAGCGACCATTGCTTATGACCAACCGAAACGACGACGCGGGATCACTAAGAACAATTTTTATACTCTTTATGATATTGCTATGCTGGGCTTTACCAATCATTCCAAACTTCCGCTTCGGATTGCCGCCTTATCAGGGTTTGTGACTGCCATCATCAGCTTTCTGGTAGGCTTGATGTATTTGGTTTATAAGTTGATTAAATGGGACAGCTTCTCGCTCGGATTAGCCCCGGTCATCATTGGATTGTTTTTCGTGGGATCCGTCCAGTTGCTTTTCCTTGGTATTGTAGGTGAATATATAGGGGCGATTTATACACAAGTCCTGAAACGACCGCTGGTTGTTGAGAAGGAACGGATAAACTTTCCTCAAAACTATTCGCTGTAAACGAATGATGAAATTGGGATTAGCAGGGAGAGACTGATGAAGCTGTCTCAAAGAATACTAGTATTTATAAAAGAAATAACTAAAATATCTTTTTTTCATAATGGCTTGGTGATCGGCGTTTTGAATTTATTGTTCTTCGCTTTGTTTTATTTGTCATTTCAACAAGGTGACCTATTACTCACAGCGGGGCCGACCCTGACCATGCTTGACGGTCATGTGCTGGATTTTTATGATTACGTTTATCCAGCCTGGGGTCGTATGGTGTATTTGCCCAGCACTTATTTTGTTTTTGCCCTTTGGAATTTTCCTCTGAAGTTGTTCGGTATACGCCCCCCATTGGAACAGTTTCAACCCCCGTTTGTTTACATCATGTATTACAAGCTTGCGCTAGCAGTAGCTTATTTCATCAGCGGGTGGTTGGTATTACTGATCCTGCGACGGGCGGGGTTTAGTGAAAAAAATTCACGGTTGGGCGCGTTCATCTGGTTTACATCACCTGTTGCAATTTATAGCACTTATATATTTGGACAGTATGACATTTTGACTTTGGTGTTTGTGCTTGCAGGTGTATATTTTTATATTAAAAATAACAATCCGCTGTTTATCTTTTTTTTCGCGATCGCATTGACCTTCAAGTATTATTCGTTACTAATTTTCTTTCCTCTTTTATTGTTGAAGGAAAAAAGAATAGGCGTCCTAATAAAATATTCATTCTTTTATTTTCTTCCGGTGTTGATCGTTATCTTGCCATTCCTGCCATCAAATGCTTTTCGTGAGTATGTATTCGGCTTTGTTGGACCGACACATATTTTTCTGGCTGAACTAAACCTCCAATATCTCTCGTTAAAACTCTTCATCGTGTTATGGATTGCAGTTGCTGCCTGGGCGTACTTCACTGACGTGAAAGAACGGACTGACTTATTTAAATGGATGAATTACCTCGCCAGTCTGGTCATGTTCCTGCTCTTCGGTCTCTCGTTTTTCCATCCACAATGGCTGCTTTTTGCAACGCCTTTTTGGGTAATGAGCGCCCTGTACAATAAGCGGTTTGAATTCTTCTTATGGCTGGATATCTTGATGATGCTGATGCTTACGATCATTACGGTGAATACAGGTATTACGACAACCGACCAGCACATCATGAACCTCGGCATTTTCCATCGTCTTTCGGCTCCGGTTCTCGGTAACTCAATCACGATGCGTGATATTTTGCCATTTAAGGATGCAACACTACCATTCAGTATTTTGTCAGGTTTTATCCTTACCCACGCGTTGTTCAAGCATCCAAAATTCTCTCTTACTGATCTTAACGTTATCCAGGTGCCGCGCTGGCTGACTCAGCTCCGATACCTTGGTGGGGTGAGTGTATTTGTACTACCTGCCTTTTTTGTACTGATCTACTCGCTGCTCTCGCCGTCATTCTCATTCACGCGAAAGAATTTGAATTCGGAGACGACGATCCCTCTCCAAGCTGGAGAGAGCATGAGCCAGAAGTTCGTGTCCAGCTTTGAACAAATGGATAAGGTTGAATTGAAAATCGGTACCTACGGCCGCCATAATATTTCTGAATTCCACATTGACATACTTGATGATCTGGGTGGAATCCTGTTCTCTAATAGCTACCGCACCAAAGATTTTCTTGATACGCAATACAACACCTTTTGTGTACCAAACATCCCTGTGACACCTGGCAAAACCTATGAGATCAGGTTCTCTTCCAGCGGTACGGACCCAGACAATAATGTAACGATTTATCGTACTATCAAAGAGGTTGACCCAGTCAACGATTACGCTATCCTGAATGGAGAAAAACAGCCCTATGATCTGGCCATCCGGGTTGTCGGGTCGAATGGGTTCATGAAGGCTTTGGCGAAAAAGCTTCCATGCGATGTTTAGTTTATCAAAATATTACTTCGGTTACTACTTGTGAGTTTACTGAAACTATCCCCATTATCCGAAACCTGAAGAGGCAATGAGCCCGATGAAATTACTCAGAATAGCAGCAGCCTTCTCGAAAGACCTTATGAGCATTAGCTTGTTCCATAATGGTTTGGGGTGGGGGTTCATAAATACGGTTTTCTTGGCTGTTTGTTATCTAGTCTTCCAGCAAGCTGATCTCCTAGCTACGGCTGGGCCGTCGCTGAGCATACTCAATGGTCATATATTGGATTACTATGATTTTGTGACCCCCGGCTGGGGTCTCATGTCTTATATGCCCAGCACATATTTTCTCTTCGCTCTTTGGAATTTGCCTTTGAAATTATTCGGCATCATGCCGCCGCTGGACCAGATTCAACCACCCTTTATTTACATCATGTATTACAAGGCGGCCTCGGCAGTTGCCTATTTTCTCTGCGCCTGGATCATCTACAAAATATTTAGGCTCGTTATTTGTGATGATAAAAATGCACGACTTAATGCGTTCATTTGGTTCGGTACACCGATTGCATTATTCAGCCCTTTTATTTTTGGGCAGTATGATGCATTCACATTGACGTTCACCCTTGCGGGAATTTATTATTACCTCAAAGATAAACGGTTCCCCTTCATATTGTTTTTTGGTATCGCTCTAACATTCAAATACTACTCACTCTTAGTGTTTTTTCCCCTCCTGTTACTGAAAGAGAAAAGAATTGAAATATTGATAAGAGACATTAGTCTTTATTTTTTGCCCATTTTAATCTCAATTACTCCTTACCTGCCATCGGAAGCATTCCGCCAAGGTGTTTTTGGATTTGGAGCACCTAATTTTATACTTTTCGCGCAGTTGGATCTTCATTATCTCTCGTTAAAACTTTTTATATTACTTTGGATCTTAATCGTCGCATGGGCATATTTTACTGATACTGCTGAAAAGGTTGATTTGTTCGCATGGATGAATTACTTTTGTTGTTTGGTAATGTCTCTGCTATTCGGGTTTTCCATGTTCCATCCGCAATGGCTTGTATTTGCAACTCCTTTCTGGGTGATGAGTTCGGTCTTTAACAAGCGGAGAGATTTCTTCCTTTGGCTAGACATATTGATGATGCTCATGTTCACTATTTTTACTGTGAATATGTACGTAAATCATGTCGATCAGAATTTATTTAATCTAGGTTTGTTAAAGCATTATTCAATACCTGTTGCCGGATACTATGTGACAATGCGTGACATATTTATCCTGACCGACAAATCACTTAGTTTTAGTTTCCTCTCCGGTCTCATTTTGATTCAGGCAATTTTTAAACATCCCAAATATTCGAAGGACACCTATGTAGATGTGCCAATTTGGCTAACTCAGGTACGTTTCATAGGAGGGTTGAGCATATTTGTCGTGCCGGCTTTCTTGAGTCTCGCGTTTTCCCTTATTGGACCTAGAATTACTTTCGCCAGACAGCAGATCCCTCTTGTGCCCACTCGTCCGTTATTTGCGGGAGATAGCTTGAGTCAGGTTTTTACCTCAGAAAGCGAGACTCTTGATGAATTGCAGGTCAGAATTGGAACATATGCTCGTGTGAACCATTCAAGATATCAGGTTGAAATACTCAATTCCCTGGGCGAAAATCTTTTCAAGCAAGATTATCCAGCCAGCACCTTGGTAGACAATGCATACCAGACTATATGTCTGCCTAAGATACCATTGAGTCCAGGAAGTCAATACGAGATCAGATTTACATCCTCTGATACCAGTGCATCGGATTTCGTCAGCCTTTACCAGACTGTGGATAATATTGAGCAGGACAAGGATTTTGCTGTTTATAATGGTTCACCACAACCTTACGACCTTGACGTCAGGGTTTATGGTTCAAGCAGTCAATGGAAGTATTCTAAACGCTTGTTCCCCTGCCGGAATTAAACAACAAACCCCGCATCAACTGCGGGGTTTGTTTTGTCGTCATAATTCTCCCGGCTAATCCAGCCGGTGGGCGAAGCGCTCGATGCGGCGCAGTGCTTCTTCGATCTTGTTGTAGTTGGTCGCGTACGAGGCGCGGCAGAAGCCGTCGCCGCCGGCGCCGAAGGCATTGCCCGGCACCATTGCAACCTGTTCTTCTTCCAGCAGCCGGGTGGCAAAGGTCTCATCATCCAGGCCCGTCACGCTGATTTTGGGGAAGGCGTAGAAGGCGCCCTTGGGCTCGAAGGTCGGCAGGCCGATATGATTGAAGCCGTCCACAATCAGTCTGCGGCGGCGGTCATATTCCTTCACCATCATCTCAACCTGTTCCTCGCCATGACGCAGGGCGAATAGCGCGGCGGTCTGGGCGGTGGTCGGCGCCGACATAATGGTGAACTGGTGGATACGCACCATGGCAGCTATGACTTCAGCCGGACCGCAGGCGTAACCAATACGCCAGCCGGTCATGGCATAGGCCTTGGAGAAGCCGCCCAATGTGACGGTGCGGTCTTTCATGCCGGGCAGCGTGGCGAAGCAGACGTGCTTGACGCCGTAGACCAGCCGGTCGTAGATCTCATCCGAGAGCACCAGCAGATTATGCTTCTCAACGATCTTGGCTAGTTCCAGCAAAGTTTCGCGGCTGGCGACCGCACCGGTCGGGTTGTTGGGATAGCCAATCAGCAGGAATTTGGTCTTGGGCGTGATGGCGGCTTCAATCGCAGCCGGATCGAGCGCGAAGTTGTTTTCCAAGGTCGAGGGCACTTCAACAACCTTGCCGCCCGCCAGTTCAACTTCAGCCTGATAGGAGACGAAACACGGGGTCGGGATGATGACTTCATCACCGGGGTTGAGCATGGCGGTCGCGGCGAGATACAGCGCTTCAGACACACCAACGGTCAGAACGATTTCACTGCCCGGGTCATAGGAGATGCCATAGAGCTTTTCGAGCTGTTCAGAAACAGCTTTGCGTGCTTCAAGGATGCCGGCGTTGGAGGTGTAATGCGTCTCGCCGTCCTGCAGCGATTTGATGCCTGCCTGCAAAATACCGTTAGGGGTGGTGAAATCAGGTTCGCCGATTCCCAGTGAAATGACGTCCTTCATCGTAGCGACGATATCAAAAAACTTTCGAATGCCAGAGGGTTTGAGGTTTACAACACGTTCTGAAAGCTGGTACTTTGTCATGACGGCTCCTTGGTTTTAAGTTGATTAGTGGTTCATTGAACCACGCTAATTCCCCGGTTGAAGGTAACTGCTGTTGTCCCCGATAATCATGGAGGTGAGCTGGCCAGTCAGATTGGTGTGCTTGCCAATCAGCGACCGCTCCAGAACCATGCGTTTGATGGTGCTGTATTCATCAATAATGCTGTCACGCAGGATGACATCTTCCAGATCGCATTCGGCGTTGATGGTGACGTTCGGCCCGAGCACACAATTCTTTACCCTGGCGGTAGGGTGGATGAAGACCGGCGGCACAATGTGGACATCCTCGCTCTCGACCGCGCCGAGTGTTTCATTCTGTTTGGCGAGAAGATAGGCGTTGGTTTCCAGCACCGCATCAACCGTGCCGGCATCGAGCCAGGTGCCCACCAGTTCTGAGCGCATCTGGCTGCCGTGCTCGAGCATGATGTTGAGCGCGTCAATCAGGAAATACTCGCCCTTGAGGGTAGTGCCGCGCTCGAACTGTTCCTCGATTGCTGAGATCAAGGCTTCGGCCTGTTTGAAATAATAGAAACCGACCACAGCCAGGTTGTTGGTAATGTCGCTTGGCTTCTCGACGAAATGTGTGATGCGGCCGGCATCATTCAGGCTGGCGACACCGAAGCGGCGCGGGTCGGGCACCGGCTGAACCAGCGCGACGCCGTCGAGGCTCTCCGCCGCCAGGAAGGACAAATCCGTCTCGAGCAGCGTGTCCGAGTACACCATCAGCATCTTGCCTTGCAGGTGTTCGCGAGCGAGATAGATCGCGTCCGACTGACCGCGCATCACTTCCTGCACGACGTAATGCACCTTCTTGTCCGGATGGAACTGGCGCATATGCTCTTTGATCTGATCGCCCATGTTGCCGAGGATGAATATGTACTCCACATCAAACTGGCTGGGGACGGAGTTGAACTGGTCCAGGACATAATCAAGAGTCGTTTTTCCCGCCAGGCTCAGCAATGGTTTAGGTCTGCTCCACGTATGCGGGCGCAGACGAGTACCATGACCAGCCATCGGGATAGCGATCATCAGTTTTTCAGTCAAAATTGTTTGCTCCAAAAATCGCGATATCTTGCGTGTATTTCGCCCATTCTAACACTTCCATGGCTAAAAGTTGACTGCCAATCGTATATATTTGCTAGTGAATATCGGCTTGACTTTTCCCCCGGATCGGAGCACGCTTACCTGATCCGGCTGGCTTCCCGCAACTCACGCGTCAAGGCAAGAAACTGCGGTGAATAACGCATCTCGTCCCGGCGCGGGCGCGGCAGATTGACCGGCAGGTCAAGCGTCACTTCCGCCGGACGCGGGCTGAACACCAGCACCCTGTCCGAGAGATAAACCGCTTCAGGCACGGAATGGGTGACCATGACGACGGTCTTCTTACTGGCTTGCCAGATGCGCAGCATGTCTTCACTCATCTTTTCGCGCAGCATCTCATCCAGCGAGCCGAAGGGTTCATCAAGCAGCAGCACATCAGGGTCATGCGCCAAGGCGCGAGCAATCGCCACACGCTGCGCCATACCCCCCGAGAGGTCGCGCGGCCAGGTGTTTTCAAACCCCTGCAAACCAATCAGTTCAATCAGTGATCTGGCAGTCTCGGCCGTTTCAGCAGCAGGCTTGCCTTGCAGCTCCAGCGGCAGGCTGATGTTCTGCAGCACCGTGCGCCACGGCATCAGGTTGGCCTGCTGGAACACCAGACCAACATCTGGCAGACCATTGTTACCTTGCGCCTGCGGAAAGCTGACGCCCCCGCTCGTCGGGCGTACCAGACCGGCGAGCACCCGCAGCAGCGTGCTTTTACCGCTGCCCGAGGGTCCGAGGATGCACAGGAATTGCTGGGCGGGGATGCTGATGTCGATATGGCGCAGCACCTCAAGCCCACCGTTGCCATCGGCAAAGGTGACCCCCAGATCCTTGATGATGACAGCCTGCTCAGCCATGTCCCTATTTGTCCAGCGCGATGAAATCGTTACTGTAAGACTTGGTCAGGTCGTCGAGCGGCTTTGCCAGGAACCCGATTTCAAGCAGCAGATCCTGCATATTCTGCCAGGCTTCGGGATCAGAATGTCCGAGCTGCTCCGTTTTCCATAGTTCGATCGAAGCCAGCAGCACCTGTTTCTGGATATCCTTCTGCTCAGCTAAATTTTCAACATAACGGGTAGAGATCTCGAAGGCTTGATCAGGATCGGCGATGGTGTCACGCATGCCGCGCAGCAGTGAGGTGACCATGGCTTTCACCAGCGCGGGGTCGCTCTGGATGGTGGCTTCATTGGTGATCATACCGTTCGAGACCAGCTTCAAATAATCAGACGACTTAATGGTGGTCGTCTCATAACCCTTGGCAGCCAGTTGCACCGGCTCGTTGGCAACGTAGGTGACCACCGCGTCCTCAGACCCGGTGACCAGCGCCTCGACCTGGTTGTAACCAATCGTGTCAATCGTGACATCTTTCGGGGCGATCTCGCCCGCGTGCAGCAGCGCGCTCATGCCCACATAGCTGGCACCGAACAACACCGGCACGCCGATCTTCCTGCCCTTCAAATCTGCCGGCTTCTCAATGCCCGACTCCTTCATGGATGTGATGCCAACCGGATATTGCTGGTACCAGGCGGCAACATACACCAGCGGCAAACCTTGCGACCGTCCCAACGGCACCTGTTCACCCGAGACGACGGCAAACTGCAGCTTGTTCGCGCCAACCAGCGCGACCGCGTCGGTTTCAAAGGAATAGTCGAGCGTCAGATTGATGCCGTTTTCCTTGAAGTACCCCTTTTCTATTGCCACATACAACGGGGCGAACTGGACGTTGGGGATGTAACCGACCGGCATGTTCACCTCCCGCAGTGTTGCGGGGGCGGCGGTTTCAGCCGGCACAGGTGCAGGCGCGGGCGTGCAGGCGCTGACTGCCAGGACAAAGATCAGGAGGATGAGCATCGTGCGCATGATGTCTTAGGTCCCTTCTTCTGGTTTGACTTGCCACTTGAGCAGTTGGTGCTCCATCAGCAACACCAGACCGTAAAGCGATAATGCCATCAGGATCAGCGTAAAGATGGCAACAAACACCAAGGCGGTGTCGTATTGTCCCCGGCCCAGGTTGATCAGAAAACCAAGTCCCCGGTCGGAGCCGACGAACTCACCAACAACCGCGCCGATGACGGAAAAGGTCGCGCCGATGCGCAGTCCGCCAAGCAGTACCGGCAGGGCTGCCGGCAGCTCAAGATGCAGTAAAACCTGCAGGGGTGTCGCCTGCAGTGAGCGCATCAGATCGCGCAGGTTGTCCGGCACGGCGCGCACGCCGACTGCCGTATTGACCAGCAGCGGGAAGAAAACCGTGAGTGCGCATACCAGTACTTTTGAGAATAAGCCAGGGCCGAACCAGATCACCAGCAGGGGGGCAATGGCGACCGTCGGTACTGCCTGACTGGCTACCAGGAATGGCGAGAGCACCTGCTCAAGCAGACGTGATTTGCCCAGCATATATCCGAGCAGCGTTGCAACCAGACTGCCGATCGCCAGCCCGAGCAGGACTTCAAGCAGGGTGATGGCTGCGTGCCGGAGGAGGGAGCCATCGCCAACGGCACGGGTAAAACGCAGGAAGACATTGGCGGGACCGGGCAGGATGAATGCCGGCAAATCCGCCACCTGGACCACGCCCTGCCAGATCAGCAGCGCGGCAACTAGTGTCCCCAGCGCGATCAGCGGCTGCAGGCGTCTGGCAACAACCAGCGCTTGCGGCGGCGGTTGATTATTGACGGGCTCAGATTTTTGCCGAAATTGCATAAAAAAACCCTGATCATGGTCATCAGGGCGGGGGTCTGGCGCGACACGGCGCGTGTGAGCCGTGCGGCTGCCTTCTTTCATCCGGACTGTTACCGTCGCCCCTGGAATTTCACCAGGTCATGCGCCTGAGCGCGCGTGGGGTTTACCACCGGTCGGGAATCGCGCGGAATACGCGCTCACCCTGCCCTGAAGGACTTTTGATTTCGACGTTGAGTATAGCTTTTGAGGTGAATGCTGTCAATGGAAAAGATTATGGCAGCCAATTGGCTGCCATATCGTCAGGAAGCGAGATTGCCTGATTAGTTTTTGAGATTGCCGTGATGGTCTAGCGGGCAAGCTTCATCGCCGCCTTTCATCATGACCTCCCAGCTAAAGTCAAATCCAGGGATGTTGTTAGTCAGGAATGCGCCGGTAGCGTTGAAAGCGTTGAGTTCGTAACCGCTCGTGCCGGCCACCGGTTTACCAGAATAAGTCGGTGGGTTGGCGAGCACGGTACCCAGTGAGGGGTTCTCTTCAAATGTAGCACCGAACCAGTATGGGTATACGGTATCGTTGAATAAGGTGTCGGGAGTATAACCAGTCTTAGTCCAGGCAGCCTCTTTTGCGTTTTTCCAGAAACCAGGGGAGCACCAGGCACCTTGTTCAGTATAAGGACGGCAGCCATGGCTGATGACAAGCTGAGCGTTCTTCGCTGCACCGTCATATGTGGCGTACACCTCTCCAATCAGCGTATCAGGGTCATACCAAGCGCTGACATATTTGAAGACACCATTCTTACCGAACTTGGTCATCTCGGCTGTGCCCCATGGTCCGGTGATATCTGCATTGGATGATTTGGTCGCTGTTAGCACCCACAACAGATAAGGCCCATCGACTTCAGCGCCGTTTTCAATACCGCATAACTCTTCTTCGAGGTCATAACCGCCAAAATCATCCTTCATTAGCCCCTGTCCTCGGTAATCGACACGGTTTGCATAGGCCATGGCGGGCAAAGCGATGACCAGCAGCAAGGCTAAGCTTAGAAGTAACACATGACTAACTTTTTTCATTTCAACGCTCCTTTAGAAGATTAAATAAAAATCCGGCATTTTCATGCCGGTTTCGCTATTGGCTCACCAATGATCGTACCAGGACCTCCTGGAAAAGCGACCAAATCAAATCATTGGGTCAAAGCCGGTAAGAACTGAATGGAAGGTACGTAAAATACGCGCTCAGTATAATAATAATTACTAGATTTGTCAAGTTAATCAGACTTGATTAGTCCAGATAACTGAGGCTTAGTTCCAGCGCACTTAAATAAAAACCGGACCCGTCGGGTCTCAAAGCCTGAACGGATCCGGTTGCTGATCTTAGAACGTGTCGATGACGGTGATGCCGGTGCCCTTGAAGCTGTGCATTTCCGCCAGCTCTTTCGGAGCCTCGGCCAGCGAGATGCGCTTATGAACCAGCTTTTGCGGCGCGAGCTTGCCATTGGTGATCATCTCCAGCATCTCTTCGTAATGAAATGCCTGCATGCCGTGGCTGCCGTAGATCTCCAGCTCATTGGCAATCACCTTACCCATCGGGATGGGCGGCAGCGCGTGTTCGGCAGCCATCAGACCCACCTGGACATGCTTGCCTCGCTTGCGCAGACAGGCAATTGAGTTGAAACAGGTAACCTTGTTACCCAGCGCGTCCAGCGAGATATGCGCCCCGCCATGGCTGAGATCCTTAATCGCGGCGGGCACATCTTCCACTTTGGTGGAATCGATGGTCGCCACAGCTCCCAGCGAACGCGCGACTGCCAGTTTTTCTTCATTGATATCCACGCCAATCACCGAGGCACCCATGGCGTTGGCGATCATGATGGCGGAAAGTCCAACCCCGCCGCAGCCATGTACTGCCACCCACTGACCACCGCTGACGCGCCCTTGCTGGGCGACGGCGCGGAAGGAGGTCGCGAAACGGCAGCCCAAACTGGCAGCCGTGACAAAATCGATTTGAGGCGGCAAGGCAACCAGATTGATATCCGCGCGCGCGATCGAGACGTATTCAGCGAAAGAGCCCCAGTGGGTGAAGCCCGGCTGGAACTGGTGGTCGCAGACCTGGTGATTACCGGAGAGGCATTGCGGGCATTTGCCACAGCCCAGCACAAATGGCAGAGTCACCGCGTCACCGATCTTCCAGTTCTTCACATCCGGTCCGATGGCTTCAATCGTGCCGGCCAGTTCGTGACCCGGCACATGCGGCAGCTTGATGTCCGTATCATGTCCCACCCAGCCATGCCAGTCACTCAGACATAAACCGGTAGCGTTCACCTTAATCACCACACCATCCGCCGGAATTTCAGGATCCGGGACGTTTTCAAGCGACAACGGACCGCCAAAAGTTTCAAAAATGACTGCTTTCATGACTGCCTCCAAAAATGTTGATTATAGGAATGTGACTAAGCCAGGATGCTGGTGTGTCTCTATTTTAATTCAGGGTTGGCCAATCGAGTAATAAAACTTCGGTCAGCAACTGCGGATTGACGTTGGTATTTTCCAGCGTGTTGAGCGCGGCCTCAGTAGCAAGGAACGCGCGCTCGATCTGTTCCACACTCAACGCGCGCGCTAACTCATTGATCTCGGTCTTCCAGTCAGCGTTGATTGGCACCACCCGTGCCTTGCTGGCAATCAGAAAAGTATCGCGCCAGTAAAGAGTCCAGGTTTGCAGCAAGGGTTTCAGCCGGTCGCGGTGCTGGCGCGAGCAGGCTTCAAAAGCGTAGGCAAAGCGCTCCTGACGGTTGCCCTGCAGCAGCGTGTGCAGGTCTTCAATCCAGCTGATCCGTTCGTCCTGCAGGCTCTGGCTATCGTTCAGCTTGAGCGCCATGCCCATCCTGCCGCCGGAGAGATGCGCCAGCAGCTCAGCCTTTTCGGGCGCCACCTGCCAGTCGCTGGCAAGCTTGCCGGCAATCAGCTCGGCTGGTGTGCGGCGCAGGCGGATGATCTCGCAGCGCGAGACGATGGTCGGCAGCAGCGAGTCGCTTGAGAGCGCCGTGATCACCAGCACGACTTTTGGCGGGGCTTCCTCGAGCGTTTTGAGCAGCGCGTTTTGGGCGCTCACGGTTGCCGAGTCGAAATTGAGCAGCAATGCGACACGGGTTTTTGACGCGTAGGGCGTCAGAGCCAGGGTGCGTCCCAGCTCACGGATCTGCTCGACTTTGATGCTGGCATCGTCCGAGCCTTCGATGACCGAGAGATCGGGCAGTTGGAACTTCTCGGTCTGCAGGCAGGTGCGGCATTGCTGACAGGGTGAGCCCGGTTCGGGCGGGTTGGTGCAGTTGAGCGCCTGGGCAAAGCGGATGGCAAGGGTGCGTTTGCCGGCACTGCGCGGTCCGGTAATCAGATAGGCATGCCGCTGCTCGCCGCGCGCCAGTTGTCCACGCAGCAGATCAGACGCCCATTCATGTCCGACGAGATACCAGTCCATGCGGTTAATTCTAGCGCAGAAAAATCAGCCTCAGCCAGAGAATTCGTTTTGAGGCATAATAGGATGGTGACGGATGGAATTTGCAGTGATTGTGAGGTGACATCATGGAACTTTGGCTGATCGATGATACCCTGCGGCTGAAAGCTTTTTTTGAGCGATCCGACAGCGACTTACATGACAACATCTGTCTGTCCATTTATGAGTCGTGTCCGGACGAAGAGAAGCTCTTCAAGAGCGACGAAACAAACCTGTATATGACCCCTGAACAGGCGTATAAACTGGCGGATATGCTCCGGCAGGCCGCTGACCTGAGCCGGGAAATCGGTACGGAGTAGTCCCGGAGACTGGCGCGACTGGCATCACATCCTATTACGAATCGCAGATAACTAAATGACAGCAACCTATAGCGGACAGCCCAGTACGACGCAGAGTCTCAAATCTGAACAACAAAATACAGCTTTCCAGACATTTCCGGTCACCCTGATCTCACTCTCCCATGGGGTGCATGACGCTTATTTCGCGTTCATTCCCGCTATCCTGCCAGTCCTGACCGAGATGCTTGGGCTGACCAAGTTCATGGCCGGCTTGCTCTCCGTCTTCACCCAACTGCCATCGTTCATCCAGCCCGTAATCGGCTACCTGGCAGACAGAAAGAATTTACGCAACGCTTTCATCGTCGCGCCGGCTGCCTCGGGGATCGCGCTGAGCCTGCTGGGTATTTCTAACGTCTATCTTGTGCTGGCACTGCTGATCCTGGCCGCGGGCATCAGCTCCTCATTCTTCCATTCCATTGGTCCGGTCATCACCGGTTTTATCTCGGGACGCAACCTGGGCAGGGGCATGAGCTTCTGGATGATGGGCGGCGAGTTCGGGCGGTTTGTCGGCCCGTTGGTCGCCGTCGCCGCGGTCTCCGCGCTCACCATCCGTGGGCTGCCCTGGCTGATGATCGGCGGATTGCTGATGTCAGCGGCGCTGTTCTATTTTTTGCGTGATGTCAGCGCCCAGCCTTTGAAAACTGCCGATGAACGCAAGCTGAAGACAGACTTCCGCATCTTCCTGCCTGTGCTGATGCCCGTCTGGGGCATCAGTGTGACGCGTGCCTTGCTCGGCACCATCTTCAATACTTACCTGCCTCTTTACCTGACAGAACGCGGATCGCCGCTCTGGCTGGCTGGCGTCTCCCTGTCACTGGCTGCCGGCGCGGGCGTGCTTGGCGCGCTGGTCTCCGGCTCGCTGAGCGACAAGATCGGCCGCAAGCGCGTGCTGGTGCTGGCGACCCTGCTCTCGACCGTGACATCCTTGCTCTTTTTGACGGCAACCCCCGCGCTGGAATTGCCGCTGCTGATTCTGATGGGCTTCTGTGTGCTCTCCATCACGCCGGTGCTTATGGCAGTTGTTCAGGAGTACTATCCGTCTGACCGGGCGCTGGCGAATGGCATCTATATGGCGCTGCAATTTGTCACCACGGCGCTGGCAATTCTTGTCATGGGCATCATGGGCGACAAGCTTGGTTTGCATACCTCATTCATGATCGCGGCAGCGGTCGTGCTGCTTGGCTTGCCGTTTATTTTTCTACTACCGAAGACGAAACATCCCCAGGCTTAACGCGCCAAAAAGCTTCCAAATTGTAACGTTACATGTTGAAGTAATAGTACAGATTGAGCTTGTCGAGGATCAGCACGATACCCATCATGATCACCCAGACGATGGCGCTGTTGGTCGCCAGCGAAAGCATGGTCGGCGGCAGGCCCTGGATGTCAATGCTGTTTGCCAGCAGGGCAACCAGCATGGGCATGATGATCACGAAACCCGACCAGGGCACAAACTGACCGCCGGTGATATTGATGATGGCGATCTCGAACAGCCAGGAAATCACCACCGAGATCAGGATGATCAGGCCAAAGCGCACCCGTCCGAAGACCAGCACCAGATGCTCGGCCAGAAATCGGACCAGGAAGAAAGTGACCAGGGTGGAGACCAGCACAAAGAGCAGATCCCAGGGGCGCGTATAGAATAAGGCGAAATACGCAGCCGTCACAAAACCGCCGGGGCGGATCTTGAAGGTGCGGTAGAGCAGCATATCGACCATGACCGAGATGACGATGGCAATCGGCAGCAACCCGATGGCGTAGGCATAACTGAAGGGCTGGGCGCGCAGCAGCGGCGAGATGTTGATCAGCGTCCAGCTATCGGGCAGCGTGCGTTCGACAGCCGCCAGCGGGGTAATGATGACGAAGACCAGCAGTGTCCCGAACAGTGTGGTCGTCAGCGTTTTGACCAGCCCCTGCCGGCCGATCTCATGCGCGATCAACCCTGGAATCACGAAGCCGATGCCATATAACAGCGCCCAGGAGGAATTGGTTCCGCCCAGCAATGTCAGAATGGCGCTGAAGGTGATCTGGAGAATGAGCGCCATCAGGATTTCGACTTCAAACAGTCGCCGGCCATTCAGCATGTAGATCTTTTTCAAACGCTGATGCACGATGTAGTAAGTCAGCGACGCGATCAGCAAGGTCGAGAAGATGTGCAGCGGCTGGGTGAAATAAAGCGCCAGGTAGCCGGGGATCAGGATGCCGCCCATGGTGTTGCCTGTGCGCTTGTAAATCAAGGTAGAGATGACCAATCCCAGGATGATGGTCAGTCTGACGATGTCAACAGAAAACGGGTAACCAGTCATAGTCGTTACAGTTCCGGCGCGTAGCGCTCCATATATTCCTGCAATACTTCATTGCGCGGGCGATACTTTGCCCAGGCAGCTTCGTCGTCAAAGAAGATCGGCGAATCTGGCTGGTGCGCGAAATACTCCATCAGCAGCTCAGCCTGGTCCGTGTGAATGTTGACCATGCCGACCAGAATGCCTTCCTCCTCCCTGATCAGATCATGCACCTTGTCAAAGATCTGTTCCAGGGTCGGATTGACTGAGAAGCCAAGATTGACGATGCGTTCAGCCGGAAAGCCCAGGCTGATCATGCGTTCGGTGACCTGCTGTTCATAGGCGCCAAAAGTCAGCCAATAATCCATCGGTACATCGATGGCGGCAATGTCAGCAAAGCGCATGGCGCGGTCAGCGCGGTCGTAGCGGTTGTTGAGGATGCCGATGGTCGTCGTGTGTCCGCCAATCAATGGCGAGAGCGCCTGCATACTGATGACGGTGCTTTCCTTGTCGTTGACAGCGAAAAGCGGCGCCCAGATGATGCGCTTGCCCTTCCACTGCGTGCGCTGGATGCTCACCACACCTATGTCGGGGCGTGAATTCCACATGCCGCGCATGGCGATATTGCGCGGGATGCCGAGCAGTTCGGCGACAGCCAAACCAATGGCGACGTTTTCCTTGAATGACAGATACTCAAACCCGGCGATGTCGCGATCGGTCACTTTGGCAGGGTCAGCGTAAAGCAGGGTGCTGTTGCGCCTGGCGGCGTTTTGCGCCAGCCTCTCGCGCAGGTGCGGGCGGTCTTCCGCGGTGATCAGCGTACCATCGTAGGGGATAGTCAGCGACATGGTGTCGGCGATCTCTTCCAATGTCTCGCCCATCACATCCTGATGATCTTCGCGGACGTTGGTGATGACCGAGATGTTGCCCTTGACCAGCAGCTCCTGTGACGCCTTCTGATTGCGAGGCTGCAGCGCCATGGTCTCGAAGACGATCGCTTCGGTATCCTGATTGGTATTGCGCTCGACAATGTTCATCAGCTCCATGATGGTTGGGGCGCTGGGGCGGATGATGGGCGTCTCGTCGCCGTTGGGCAGAATCACGCGGGCGGCGCTGCCGGTCGTCTTGCCGACGGTGTTATAGCCGGCTTCTCGCAGCACACCCGCGATCAGCCGCGTGACAGTGGACTTGCCGCGAATGCCATTGACATAAACACGGATCTTGATCTTGTCGAGGCGCTTGTTGTACTGATAACGCTGGATCGACCAGGATATCAGCAGCCCCACCAAGACGATGACTAATAGCGCGAGTGAATACATGCTGCTTAACCCTGGCTGGCTGGATCCCTGGGTTCGGATGCCGGTGCCGGCGCGGCGGCAGGCTGTTCACCCACGACCTGCCAGGAAGGCTCGGCAATATCAGAGTTGAACTGCCTGGCGCTCATCTCATCCAGTGATGATTTCACAGCCGTATACATATCGATGGCGCTGCGGCTGGTGCCGGTGAAGCTGGCGGCGCCGAGCGTGATGCTTGCCATGTCGAACAAGCCGATATGTTCACCGTTATTGCCGGTGTAATAAGCCTCCGGCATCCTGCGGATGATGTTCTCGATCACCTTTTGTCCGCCTGCCATGGCGGTTTCGGGCAGGATGAGCGCGATCTGATCCGAAGCTGCCTGGAAGGGGATATCGGTCGAGCGGGTGGTCCCTTTGACCACGTTGGCAGTCAGGCGCATGATTGCGGCTTGAATTTCTTGCGATCTCTCAGCGCGGCCCTTAAAGTTAACGCGCGCCAGGATGAGCGAGAAAGGTCGCTTGTAGCGGACAGAGCGCTCTTCCTCTTCAGTCAGGCGCAGACGCCCGACAGCTTCCTTGATCAGGCCGACGCGGTTATCGATCAGGTTCAGTTTCTCAAGGCGCGAGACGTTGTTGTAATACGCGTCCAGCACCAGTTTGAGCTGGTCGTGGTAATACGCCGCGACCGCGAAGGCGACGCCTGCTGTAGCAATTTCAATCAGATTGCTGACCAGGTTCGCCTGATGCCAGACGCCCAGGCTTTGTTTGATCCCGACAGCAGCCGCGATCAGCACCAACGCTGCCAGTCCGCCCCTGACCATACCCAGCCCCAGAGAGAGTCCCAGGCCGATGATCAGGATAAAGAGGAAGATCGGCTGGCTGCGGAAAGAATTGGCATGATACGCGCCGGTCACTGCCAGCGCAATCACCGCGACCAGCAGGACGGAAAGGATGGTCAGATATTTGCGGGAAGGAATCTTCTTTTCCATGATTACTTCCTTCCCTGACCGAATTTTAAAATGACCATCAGCACCAGGAGCAGGATCAGCGCGGCGATGATCGACACGACAGCCGGCACCAGATTACTGGGCGCGATTGACTGGAGATAGGTGCCAATGATCGGGATGCTGCTCACCCTGGCAAGCTGCCAGTGCTCCAGGTTCTCATCAGCCTGGTCGTTGTGGTTCAGAAGGGTGCCAGCACCAAGGAGGACCAGATTGCCTTGAAGTGACGGCCAGCGCCGCCGATCGGCCAGCAAATTAAGCGTGCGCGACAAACCTTTTTCGTCAGTCCCCGCGGCGATCAGCAGGGTTGATTCGACGTTGAGCGGCGACCTGAGGGTTTGGATCACCCCCAGGCTGACAGGTTGTTCTTCCACGGTCAGGTAAACACCGTAACCAGGCGCGAGTGAGCCGCCATCGTCGGTGAATGCCTGCGGCAGGAATGGGTTGAATGCCTTGATCACCGGGTTCGACGCCAGCGTGCCAACCAGAATAATGTTCTTGTCCACCTTGTTGTCGGTGCGGTAGTCCTTGGCCTGATACATCCTGACCGGTCGATCCGAAATGACGGCTGCCTGTCCGAGCCCGCCGCTGAAGGTCGTCAGTTTTTCCAGCATGGCAGCATCCGGATGGTCCGGCACAACGATCAGGCTGGAGGGATTATCGCTGAATGGCATGGGGAAGTTCGATAAGCTGGGAACAGGATTCGCCGGTGTCGTATTGAAAATCAGGTTGCTCTGGTTGCTGATCGTCGCCCAGATATTCTCGGGCGAGATCTCAAAGGCGGTGTTGCCGAGCTGCAAGTTAAACGAAACCCTCAGATAGTTGACTCCGGGGCGAAGGCGCGCCACGGGCAGACTGATGCCGATCGGCTGCGACACGGCCGTTTTCTGATTGAGGATGATGCCGGCGATTGCCTTGCCGTTGATAAAGACATTCAGGCGGTAGGAGTCCCGGTCAAGGTCCGGGGCGTGTGAGAGGATGAGGTTGAACGTGGCGTCTGTCACATGCACGCCGTAAGGGATGAATACCTTATAGATCAGGTCATTATCGCCGACGCCGTAAACGGTTTGATCCTGGTAACCGATTGTCTCAAGTGAAAACGCGGGCTTGAATTCTGGCTCGGCGGCTGAGTGCATGCTCGGGTTCAAATACACTTTCACACCTTGCAGCAGCACGCGCCGGTCAGGATGACTGAAGATATCAGCCGGCGTTTTGCCGTCCGTCCGGTCGTGGTCGGCGATCAATAGCACAGCTTTCTGCGGATTGATGGGCGAACGCGCGACCTGGAGGTAATCTTTGACTTCAGAGGTATAAGCCATCAGGCCGGAATCATAGACATTGATCAGAATGATGTTCATATCGTTCGCCATACCGGGAACGAAATCACTCTCGTATACCACCTTCGGTTCCCATACCGGGCGCAGATCTGTCAGACCGCCAATCGCATAGGAAAGCGATGCCAGCGCGGTCAGGTCATCGCTGGTGACGTCGTCAGGCAAAATCACAACCGTTTGTTCCATTGGCTGGCCGGTCGCTTGATTCCGGTAGGTATTGCCAAAAACCGGTAGGACGCTGTTGAGGGTGTACCCCTCCTCATTGGGCAGCAGCTCGATGGCGAGCTGGCTGGACGCCTTGAGGTTGACCCAACGCGCCGGGTCGTTCCAGTTCTTGAACTCATTGGAACGGTCATCGGGCAGGAAGAGCCCGCCATTGAGAAGGATGGTGTTGACACCTTGTTTGAAAACCGAGGCGGAAATTTGAGCGGTCATGCGTCCGTTGACAAAATCTGCCAGTTTCAGGCTTGTAATGTTCAGGTCGTTAATCTCGACCGTGATGGACGAATGTTCAAGGTCAAGCATGGGGCTGGTTTCGATGTCAAGGGTCAGCGTCGAAGAATCACCCGGCATGAACGACTCGGGCAGATAAAAATCCAGCCGGTCATTGCTGTAGATGCCGGAGAGCCTGATCGGTTTGGCGTCGTTCAGGGATTCGAGCGCGATTTCAATCACCGTAGAGCGTTCCTGTGCCCTGACAGGCTGACTATGACCGCTAAAGAAAGTCATTGCCAGGATCAACGCGGTAAAACAAATTCTTACAACTTTATTCAATCGCACCGATAGCCCTTTCCATAAAAAAAAGACAGGATCCGCCCCTGTCATTTTATCTACTCATTGATGACAATTCGACGACGGTTATTTTAAATGAAGGGCGTAAAGAAAATCAAGAAAAGCATTAGAAATTTACGTGGAATTAATATAAAATCTGCGTGCTTGGCAGGGCGTGGAGATCCTCTTTGTGCCGGGTATATTTGTTGAAGAAACACCTATATTCGGGCGGGACAGCACTGCCGTTTTTACGCTGTTTTATAATCAAAATTATGCCGCTGATGTGGTTGTCAATCGCCTTTTTGACAGGCCTGGGGCTGGGAATCACCATTGTTCTCCCGCCCTGGTTCAGCCTGACGCTGTTGGTTGTCACTGTTCTTCTGGCATTCGTTGAAATCCGAACCAAACCGAACTGGTCAGCCTATGGCAGGCTGACTCGCGCGGCTGGCGTCCGCCTGGCAGTCTTGTTGCTGGCGGCGGCGCTGGGCTTTGCCTGGATGACCTGGCATAACCAGCCCGCTACACCTGTCGATCTGGCATATTACAACGATGGACAGCGCTGGGTGGTGGAGGGTGTGGTCGCCAACATGCCCGAACGCGCCGCGCGCGGGCAGCAGGTGCGCCTGGCAGTGAAGAGTCTCAGCAACGGCAATGCTGCAACCCCGGTGACTGTCAGCGGCATCGCCCAGGCGACGATGCCAAATGAATTGCCGCTGCACTATGGTGACCAGTTGCGGCTCTCCGGCAGACTGCTCAGCCCGGCGCATGCAGCCAGCGGCGGTTACGCGACCTATCTGCGCGCCAAGGGCGTCCAGACCCTGATCCTGAAACCTGAATTGACCCAACGAGCGACAGGCAGGGGCAATCCTCTCGTCCACGCGATCTATGCTGTCCGGGAACGTGCGTATCAGAAGTTGCATCAGTATTACCCGGCGCGTGAAGCAAGCCTGCTCTCGGGTATCCTGCTCGGCCTCGATGCCGGCATACCGAAAGAAATGGAAGAGGACTTCCGCGACAGCGGCCTCTCGCACATCATCGCCATCTCGGGTTTCAATATCTCGCTGCTGGCGGGTGTTCTGTCTGCCACCTTTCGCCGGCTGTTAGGTCACTGGCAGGCGCTGCTGGCTACGCTGACCGGTTTGGCGTTTTACACGGTGCTGGCAGGGGCCGAACCTTCAGTCGTCCGGGCGGCGATCATGGGCAGCATTGCCGTGTTCGGCGCTGCGATCGGCCGGCAGCAAAGCGGGCTGACCAGCCTGACCTTCACTGCCGCTGTGCTGGCACTCTTTCAACCGCTCATCCTGCTGGATGTCGGTTTTCAGCTCTCGTTCGCCGCGACTTTGGGGCTGGTGCTGTTTGCTGGCCCCTGGCAGCAGGCGCTGGAAGCCAAACTGCTGCAGTTCTGGCCGGCGCAACGCTCACGTACGGCAGCCGCCTGGATCGGCGAGTATTTACTGGTGACGCTGGCAGCACAATTGCTGACCTTGCCAATCGTCGCCTATCAGTTCCATCGTGTATCGATCATCTCATTGATCGCCAATCCGCTGGCTTTGCCCGTCCAGCCGCTGCTGATGATCATGGGTGGGCTGTCCGCACTGGCGGGCATGGTCCTGACCTGGGCGGGGCAAGCGCTCGCCTGGCTGACCTTGCCGCTGGCTGCCTACACCATCAAGATTGCCAGCTTCTTTGGCTCATTTGGCGTGGCAAGCATCGATGTCAAGCCTTTCCCGCCGGCATACCTGCTGCTGTATTACGCGGTCGTCGCCCTGATCGTGAGCAATTGGTCAAAAATCTCATCCTGGCGGCAGTACCTCAAGCCCGGGCTGGCACTCGGTCTGACCGCGCTGGCAGTCAGCGCGTTGTGGATGCAGGTGCTGGATGGCGCTGATGGTTATTTACATCTGAAAGTCCTGCCGGCTCAAGCCGGCGAAGCCCTGATCCTGAAAACCGGGAAAGGCACGCAGGTCTTGGTGCTGCGCGGAGTGCCCGAGCAGGAGGAGTTGGACAGAATCAGACGCAACCTGTCGGATTCAGCGCCGCTCCAGGCGGTGGTCTGGGCTGGCGGACAGGCAGCAAGCGCTGAATTGCCGGCGGTATTCGACGCATTCACACCCGCCCAGAAATTCTGTATCTCATCTGCCACTGCTGGCGGACGGACGAACTCGATGGACTGCACGCCGGTCACCACCGGTGACATCCTGCTGCTTGGTGAGGACATCAAGCTCCGGACAGTCTACGCGTCTAAACTGGGCAGCGCGTTATTAATTGAAACCGGCAGGCGCCAGGTATTCTTCCCTGGGCCATTTTTTGCGCAAACCATTATGACTGCGGGCATATTTCCCTCTCAACCGGTCGATATGATCGTCCATACGGCAGACAGCTATGATAGAATGTCGGCGTTTGAGGCGGGGTTCATGCCGCAACGTCAGGTTGTGCTGGCTGCTGAAGTCAGCACGGCAAACGCGCTCAGTTTGCCGGCAGGGTTCGAGTTAGTCAGCGGGGAAAATCAAATGTGGGTTCGTGCGATCGATTGATGCTTGCATCTGTAGCCGCGCCCTTGATACATCACGCAGGAGTAGTTGCTATGGCAGATCAAATCACCAACACGGAAGTTCAGGAATTATTGAACCAGCCTGTCCTGGCACGTTTTGCTACTGCCAACATCCTCACTCACCAGCCGCATGTCGTCACAGTCTGGTTTTACTGGGATGGCGAATATGTCTGGATCAGCAGTTTTTCCGATACCCGAAAAATGAAAGATCTGGAACTCAACCTGCGCGTCGCGGTCCTGATCGAGCCGCCCATGGGCACCCCGGGCATTCAAGGCGTGCTGATGGAAGGACGGGCGGAGGTTATTTCCTCGCCTGCCGACCTGGTTGAAAAAATGTCCAACATCATCTACGCCCGCTACCTGGGAGATGAAGGCGCGCAAGCTGAAGAACCCCAGTCGTGGATCAAAGATGAACGCAATCGCATCATCCGGATTAAGCCGGAAAAGACGATGACCTGGGTTTACTGACCCGCTTCCCCAACTGAAAAATTGCATAACCCCTATCCCCTGGGCTATAATCTCAACAGAATTCAAGCCCGAGGAGTACTTGATTATGCTTGAGCAATTAACTGATAACGTCTATTGGACACGACCTCAGCAGGATACCGCGCGGCCTGTCCTGGGCTACGTGGCAGGCGCTGACGCCGCGCTCATGGTCGACGCCGGCAATTCACCGGCGCAAGCCAAATGGTTCCTGGGATTGCTGCGTGAGCAAGGTCTGAAGCAGCCTGATTATGTGGTTCTGACGCACTGGCACTGGGATCATGTCTTCGGGGCAGGCAGCATCAACGGCGCCCTTCTGGCGCACAAGATGACGACCGACAAGCTGCAGGAGATGTCCGGCTTCGACTGGCGCGACAAGGCGCTCGACCAACGCGTCGACGATGGCGCGGAGACCGAGTATTTTCGCGATTCGATCAAAAATGAGATGACCAATATCGAGCGCAGCCGCCTGCAGTTGCGTCAGCCTGAGATCTCATTTGATGAGAGTATGGCTGTCAGCCTGGGCGAGGTGACTTGCAGGATCGAAAACATCTGGGGCGCTGAAAGTCTGGAAGGCACCATCGTTCATGTCATACCGGATAATGTTATCTTCCTCGGCGCGCTGGCATTCGCCAATCATAAGTGTGAACCGCCTGCCTATAAACCGGAGCTGGTTGCCGCCATGCTCGACCGCCTGCTCGAAATGGATGCAGACTGGTACGTTTCATCTAACGCGGAAAAGCCGCTTGACCGCAAGGCTTTCGCTCAGTTGGAACATGACTTGCGCATCATTGTCAACAATGTGGAAAAGCATGCGGGCAGCCGTCAGTATGTCCTGACAGCGCTGCGGCGCTTCAAGAGCATTCAGATGGACAAGGCTGACCAGGAATGGTTCGTGGACGCGCTTGTGAGGGGGTACGCGGCATGATCCCGACCCGAAGCGCCCTCAGAAATCTTGAACAGTTTATTTTCGACAAGCTTGCTGCCAGCCGTGTGCCCGGCCTGAGCATCGCGCTGGTGGCAGAGGATGAGATCATCTGGAGCCGCGGGTTCGGTTTCCGTGATGTGGCCTCCGGTTTGCCGGCAACGCCGAAGACCCTCTACGCTATCGGGTCGGTCACGAAATCCTTCACCGCAATTTCCATCCTGCAGCTCGCGGAACAGGGCAAGCTCTCCGTTGATGATGATGTCTATCGCTACCTGCCTGAATTTAAAGTCAGACCTTTCGGCGAGCCGATCAAAATCTGGCATCTGCTTTCCCATAGTTCCGGCCTGCCGGGACTGGGGTTCTCTGAAGCACGCTTCAAACAGGCGATTGTGCCCTCCAGCCTGTGGCTGCCGGTCGAACGCCACGACGCGATCATGTACTTCATGCAGGACGCCGCTGACTGGGTCGCTGCCAAACCCGGCGAGCGCTACTTCTACCTGAATGAAGGATTCATGCTGCTGGGAGCGATCATCGAGCGCGTGTCAGGGCTGACCTATAACGAGTATGTCAGGCGGAACATCTTGCAGCCGTTGAAAATGGAACGCAGTTCCTTTGAATACGATGACTATATGGCAGCCGAAGACCGCGCCACGCCTTATATGATGGCGGACGGTCAGCAACTGTCCAAAGCCTATGTGTTCAATCCGGTCAACGCCAAAGGCGGGTTGATCAGCAGCGCTGAGGATTTGGCGCGCTACGTGCGCATGCACCTGAACCGCGGTGAGCTGGATGGCGTCCGGATCATGAGCGCTAAAAGCAGTCAGGCGCAGCAGACCAACCGCATCCTCAAGGTTGAACACGATTTGCCCTTTGTCAGCAGCAAGTATGGATTTGGTCTGGCGATCACGGATGATTTTTATGGGCATAAACTGATTGCCCATGGCGGGTCTGTTTCCATATCGACCTCGTGGATCGGCTTCGTGCCCGACAGCCAGGTCGGCGTGGCGCTGATCACCAACGGCTCAGGCTACGCGACCTCGCGCTACGGACAGGTTGCCCTGGCGACGCTGCTCGGTGAGGATCCGGCGCGACTGCCGTTCATGCAGCAGGACGCGATTTACCGCGAGCTGTGCGGTGATTACGCCGGCTATCACAATACGACGCAGGTGCGGGTGAGCGCGGCAGGTGATTACCTCTCCTTGAGCCTGATCGATGACCGCGGCGCTCTGCCTGGCGTTCCGTTGACGCCGGTTGATTTGACGGATGGACTCTGCACCTTCACGACCCTCAGCGACGGTGTACCGATGACGGTCGAGTTCCAACGCGAAAAGGGCAGGGTGACACTGCTTTACGAACGTTACGCCTATCGGAAGAAGATTTAGGTATTGGAATAGCAAAATAGGAAGGCGAGCGCCTTCCTATTTTTGAATTAATTTATATATCAAAACCGCAGGGATGGCGCATTCTTTCAGGAACGCTACCCTGACGTGCCATCCGTCACCATCTTTTTAGCCCAGCAATTCACCCTTGATCGTCGTGACTGCCTGACCGGAGATCAGCACCCGGTCGTCCGCCAGTTTTACCTTGAGTTCGCCGCCGCGCGCTGACGCCTGATAGGCGCGCATCTCGGTCTTGCCAAGCTTTTTCGCCCAATACGGTGTCAGGCAGCTATGGGCGGAGCCAGTCACGGGGTCCTCGTTGACGCCCACCTGCGGCGCGAAAAAGCGGGAGAGAAAATCATACTCACCGTTGCCGGCGCAAGTGACGATTACGCCGCGCGCGGGATGCTGCGTGAGCGCCACAAAATCAGGCTGCATCGTCCGCAGCGTTTCCTCGCTGTCGATTTCAACCAGATAGTCGAAAACACTTTTGCCGACATAGCGCAGAGCGGGCATCTTGGCGGCAGGGAACAGGTCCTCAATCAACCCCACCGGGGTCGTGACTTCTTTGGGCGGTGTTGAAGGGAAATTCATCGTGATCCAGCCATCCGCGAGGTCCGCGGTCAGACGGCCGGAACGGGTATCGAATTGAGCGGTCTGCTCTGCCGGCAAAATACCGGTCTCCCAGAGGATGTGGGCGCTCGCCAGCGTCGCGTGACCGCATAAATCCACTTCCGCGGTCGGGGTAAACCAGCGCAAGCTATAAGACTCATCCAGCTTCAATAAAAAGGCGGTTTCAGACAATGCCATCTCGCGGGCGACGGCAGCCATCCACTCGTCTGATTGATGCTCGGTCAGCAGGCAGACGCCGGCAGGATTGCCGCGGAATGCTGTGCTGGTAAATGAATCGACCTGATAGATTGGTAAGGACATGGCAGCCTCTTGATCACGGGGGATATTGATTGATTATACAGGAAAGGATCGGAGGGCTTGCTTTTCCGCCCACTACAAATACGCCACCAGCGGCAATTGGACATATAATCAGTAACCACGAAAAAGTGAACTGGAAGGACGCATGAACGATCAGGAAACAAACCGGCAAGGCATTTTATACGCACTGGCTACCTATCTGATGTGGGGGATCATGCCCATCTACTTCAGACAGCTTCAGGCTGTGCCGGCATTCCAGATTGTGCTGCATCGCGTCATCTGGTCCTTTGTGCTCCTGGTCGCGGTGTTGCTGATCTCGAAAGGCATGCCAGCTTTCCTGCAGTCTTTCCGATCCAGGCGGGTTGTGCTGGTCTATTCCTTCGCCTCGTTCATCCTGGCCATCAACTGGCTGACCTACATCTGGGCGGTCAATTCGGGACATATCCTCGATTCCAGCCTGGGCTACTTTATCAACCCGCTGGTCAGTGTGGCGTTGAGTGTGCTGGTGCTCAAGGAAAGATTGCGCCCCTGGCAATGGATCGCCATCGGCATCGCGACGATAGGCGTGCTTTATCTGACCTTCCTGTACGGGCAGGTCCCCTGGATCGCCCTGACCCTGGCATCCACCTTCGGCCTATATGGTCTGCTGAAGAAACTCTCTCCCCTAGGCGCTTTGCAGGGGCTGGCAATGGAAACCGCCATGCTGGTCATACCCGCGCTGGCATTGCTGTTCTGGATTCAGTCAACCGGTGAGGGTGTGCTGGGCAAGTTGAGCGGGCTGGAAACTTTCCTGCTGTTGCTGATCGGCCTGATGACCGCCGCACCGCTGCTGACCTTCGCCTCTGCCGCGCGGCGCATACCGCTCTCCACCATGGGGCTTCTGCAATACATTTCGCCAACGATGCAGTTGTTGCTTGGCGTCCTGTTATATGGCGAGGCGATGAGCGGTCAGCGCCTGATCGGATTCATCTTTGTCTGGTCGGCGCTGGTGATTTTCTGGATTGAGAGCCGATTGTATATCCGCTCGCGTTCGCTGCATCCCACTCAATAAGTTTGAACTCTGATAAAGCCAAAAAATCTAATGTGCATCCAGTCACATTGACGTGACATTTAATTTCCAGTAAGTTTGCAGCATCAAATTACGGGAGAGAGAGCATGCAAATAGTCACTGATCGGGGTGCAGACGTTCTACCTGAGCAACTCAACGGTTTCCCAGTACACTACGCGCCTTTACGGATCACACTGGAAGGCAAGACTTATGTCAGTGGCATCGACCTGGACAGTGAAACTTTTTACCAGATGCTGAACAATACGAACAGTTTTCCCCTGACGACTCAACCCTCAGCCGGAGAGTTTGCGGACCTCTATCGCGAGCTCGCCAAGACTGATCCGGATATCCTCTCGATTCATATCTCGTCTGGTTTGAGCGGCACGATGAATTCGGCCCGGCTCGGTGCTGAGATGGTGCCGGAAGCCAACATCACCTTGTGGGACAGCATGACACTCTCCTGCCCGCTGGGCTGGCAGGTGGAACAAGCCGCGCTGATGCTGCAGCAGGGCGCCAAGCTTGATGACATCCTGGTGCATCTGGACAAGCTGCGCAAGAGCGTTGAAGGACTTTATACGCTGGATGACCTCAAGTACCTGATCCACGGCGGACGCATCAGCCATATCCGCGGGCTGATGGCAGCCATCCTAAAAATCAAACCGTTGATTCATGTTGAGAAAGAATTGGGCCGCTACGAAGAGGTCAACAAGCAAATCACCATGAAACGCGCGGTCAATGCCCTGGTCGACCAGGTCGGTATCTGGTTCGGCGAAAATACCCGCGTGCGCATCCAGCCATTGCATGGCTACTATCCCGAACAGCTTGAGATCATGAAAGAGAAGCTGGCCGCCCGCTATGACATTTTGTGGGTCAAGGAAATGCCGATCGCGCCGGTGCTTGGCGCGCATACTGGCGCCACGATGCTCGGCATGGCGGTTGGTCCCGCTAATTTATTCGAATAGTCTGACAGGACGTTAAATGTCGAGGAACTGGCAGTTGCGCCAGTTCCTCTTTTTTTGACCCATGTGTGGATGGTAGGGATCACATTTTCCGGACGGTGTTGCCGCCTTGACCAGACCTGGCGGACATGGCGTTCAAGTTGTGATAGGTCGGTTCCGGGCGCGCCATGACGGGACTACTCGCAGGACGCGTCATCACTGGTTTCGGAGCGGCCGGCGCTGGCTGGACAGGATGGGAAAAAGGTACCTTTTCAGCATCGTAGATGGTTGGCTTGCGGGAAGCTGCAGCTCTGACTGATTGGGGCTTGGCGCTCTTCTCACCGAGCATGGAGAAGGAACCGATCATCAGGACACGGATGACCCAGACCATGACAGCCACAAAGAGGGGAACGACCTTCGTCAGCGTATCCCCGCTCATGATTGCCGAGCCCTGAATGGCATGGCTGGCAACCGCGACGGCGACGCCCCACCAGGTCAGCATGGCGTTCATGGTAGCTGCCAGCAGCCAGGCGCCGAAGAGATACCAGGAGTTCTTCTGCTGGGCTTCATTGAGGTCAGTCGAAAACAGACGGGCGATGCCGGCGAAATCAATGCCGCAAAAAGCCAAAGCGAGAATGGTAGCCCAGCCGAGGCCCATAAATTTGAGATCACCAAGCAGATCACGCAGCGCGAATTCGGTGGTGGAGTAGTTGAAGAATTCAAACGCGATGAGCGCGAAGACGATAATGCTCAGATAAATGGCGTTGCTGTTAGGCTTGACCTTGGGCAGGGAGGTGATTGAACGAACATTCTGAATATTCATGAGAGTCTCCTTCTCGAATAATAGAACATAATAGCTAGAATGTGCTCATTATAGAACAAATAATCTATTAATGTCAAGAGGCAATTTTTTGGATTCAACCGCCCACGCAACGATTACAATTGTTGTTGAGCATGAAGAGTAATCATCGATATCTGCCATACGTTTTCATCCTGGTCATTGCGTGCCTGACTTACGTTCCGGGTTTGTTTTATAGCGGCTTCTATCGTGACGACTGGCACATGCTATGGGCGGCGAACAACGCAGGTCCGTCGGGTGTTTTTGATTTATTCAAGACAGACAGACCATTCATGGGCTTGATTTATGGCATCGAATGGCTGATGCTGGGCAACAGTCCGCTGGCTTGGAACCTATTCGCGCTGATACTGAAGGTGGCCGGTACAACCGTTTTTTATGAACTGATGAGACACCTCCTTCCGGAGAAGAAACAATTTACGATTGCTGCTTCGATTTTATTCTTGGTGTACCCTGGGTTTCTGCAATTGCCGAACGGCAACACCATTCAAAACCACCTGATGGGTTTATTCCTGGCGTTGTTGTCATTACTGCTGTCCGTTAAATCCTGGCAATCTCCACAGACGAAAATGAAGGTCTTGTACGGGCTGTTCAGCCTCCTGTTTCAGGCATTGTACTTGCCCATCTATGAGTACATGATCGGATTTGAAGTGGTTAGGGTCATGTTGTTGCTGTGGCTGCAAATCAACGCGGGAACTGTCAAGCCATTGAAGGCTCTCTTCTCGCGGAACTTTAAGAGTCTGGCGGCATCATTTGCTGTAACCGGCGCGTTTTTATTCTGGCGATTCTTTATTTTCAGCAGCAGCCGTTCTACGGTGGACGTTGGCGGGTTGCTGGCGCAGTATCGTCAGGCGCCGCTGCAATCTCTCACCATGCTCTTCGGACGAATGGTCTCCGACCTGGTTGAAGCGATCTTTCTGGCCTGGAGCGTGCCACTATACGACCTCGTTCTATCGCGTGACATCCAGCCATTGCTACTACACCTGGTTCTGATCGCCGCCGGCGCAGGTCTGTTCGTGTTGCTCATCCGGCGTCAGAACGATAACGGCCAAGTTGGCGTGCGACCAGGACAATGGCTTAAAGTCGCCTTGCTCGGAGGCGCGATAGCGCTTGCCAGTATCCTGCCTGTTATCGCCGGGAACCGTCAGATCCTGTTTTCCGATACTTTTGATCGCTACACCCTTCATGTAATACCCGGTGCAGTTCTGTGCCTGATAGCTTTAATCTGGGGAGTGATCGCGAACGAGCGAGTCAGGTTGTATATCGTGACCGGTTTGGTCGTGAGCGCGATATTCGTACAACTGCAAAACGCGCGTGAGTTCGGCGATAAGTGGGAAGCTCAGAGACAACTATGGTGGCAGCTCTCCTGGCGCGCGCCTCAACTTAAATCCGGGACTACCTTGCTGCCATTATTGCCTGAGGGAGCTCGCCTGGCGGAGCATTACGAAGTATGGGCGCCGGCGAACCTGATTTACGCGCAGCATGAACCCATGCGGGTGTTGGGTGAAATCATTAATCAGGATACTATTCCGGCGATTTTATCCGGCGACAATTATGGCCGGACTTTCCGCCGCTTGCCTCTGGTAATCGATCTGAAAAATAGCCTTGTCTTGAGCCTTGCAGGTGATGGTTCTTGTCTGCACATTCCGGACGGCAAGTCCCTGACACCATCGCCGCATGACGCGCCGGTGATCAGCCTGATCAGCAAGGTTTCAAACACGGATCTGATTGATGGCTCTCAATCAGCACCTGAGGTGCCAACGACTATATTTGGTCCCGAACCTCACCATGGGTGGTGTTATTACTATCAGAAGGCAGGGTTAGCCTCTCAGAATGAGGATTGGCATGAGGTTGCGCGGTTGGCGGAAATCGTCGGGGAGCAGGGTCTTGAACCCGCGGATAGCAGTGAATGGATGCCATTCTACCGGGCGTATGCCGCTCTAGGCGATGTGCCAGCCGTGACTGTGCTGGCTGAAAAGATGCGCGCGGATGACAAATTCATCTCGCTTTATTGTTCTGATCTTGTACTTGAGGATTACGACGAAGGCTACCGGCAATACCTGACCAATCTCTGTCCCGAATTATGGCGTTGATCTTAAAATGGTAAAATCCAGCATATCCTGACGCTGAAAGACGATCATGCAGCCATTTATCCCCACTATCGGACTTGAAGTTCACGCTGAACTGCTGACAAGAAGCAAGATGTTCTGCGGCTGTGCCGTCGTGGACCCGACTATCACTCCGCCGAATAACTCGGTCTGTCCGGTGTGTGAAGCGCTGCCAGGCAGCCTGCCGGTGGTCAACCAGCAGGCGGTTGCCTTGGGCATCAAGGTGGCGCTGGCGCTGCAGTGTGAGGTCGCGCTGACCAGCATCTTCGCCCGCAAGAATTACTTCTACCCCGACCTGCCCAAGGGTTATCAGATCTCCCAATTTGAGCAGCCTCTGGCACAGCATGGTCATCTGCCGATCAAGACCAGCACCGGCATCAGGCAGGTGCGCGTCCGACGCGTCCACCTCGAAGAGGATACCGGCAAACTCACTCATGTCCCTGCCGGCGCTGACGGTACGCCCGCCTATTCGTTGGTTGACCTCAACCGCGCTGGTGTGCCGCTGCTGGAAATCGTCACCGAACCGGACTTGCATTCAGTAGAAGAAGCGCTGGCTTACGCGGAAGGGCTGCGGCACTTGCTGCGCTATCTGGGCGTGAACTCAGGCGATATGGAGAAAGGCGCCATCCGCTTTGAAGCCAACCTGTCGCTCGCGCCGGCAAACGCGGATGAACTGGGCACCCGCGTGGAGATCAAGAACCTCAACAGTTTCAAAGCCATGCAGCGCGCCATGACCTTCGAGATTGAGCGCCAGACCGAGCTGCTGTCGAACGGCGGTAGTGTGAGGCAGGAGACGCTCGGCTGGGATGAGTCACTGGGTGTCACAGTCTCGCAACGCGGGAAGGAAGAGGCGCATGACTACCGCTACTTCCCTGAGCCTGACATCCCGGCGCTGGTGCTGGAGCCGCAATGGGTCGAAGAGCTTAAGGCTGAAGAGCCTGAACTGCCGTTTGTCCGTCTGGAACGGATGATCGCCGATTACCAGCTCTCGGCCAGCCAGGCTGCCTTGCTGGCGGAAGAGAAAGGGATTGCCGACTTTTTTGAAACGGCAGCCCAGGGCAAATCGGCAGGCGTGGTCAGACTGATCGCGAATCTGATCACGGGCGAATTATTCGCCCGGCTGAATGAAAGCAATGCCGGGTTTGATGAAATCAAACTCACCCCCGCCGCACTGGCTGGATTGGCTGACGCGATTGATCGCGGTGTTGTCAACCTCTCGACCGGCAGGGAGATTCTGCTGCAGCTGCTGCGGGAAGGCGGTGATCCTGAGCAGATCATTGCCGGCTCCGGTTTACAGCAGGTCAGCGACCAGGCGTTCATCCAGCGCATGGTAGATGACACGCTGGCGGCGCATCCCGACGAAGTCCAGGCATATCTGGCCGGCAAGCAGACCGTGCTCAACTGGCTGTTCGGCAAAATCATGTATCTGGCAGCCGGCAGGGCGAATCCGCAAATTGTGCGGGTGTTGCTGGAAGAAGGCCTCGAAAAACGCCGGGCGGGCTGAAAGTCCACGAGTGGACAGTCATCATACTGTAATGAAGAGTTAAATCATATTGACGCTAGAGGCGAAAGAGGTTAACTTTAATTTACAGCGGAAATAATATGAATTTGATCAAAGGCGTTCTTCATTAAGCGAATAACGGGCTAAGCATTCTGCCCGCTTATTTTTTCTTTAACAGAAACTGCACGAACAAAGAACAAAAATCTTTTTTAGGAGATGCCAAATGAGTTCAACAACCAATGCTTTCGAAATGGCGCAAAGGCAATTTGATCATGTGGCAGATATGCTCAAACTTGATCCTCAAGTGCGAGAAATTCTGCGATGGCCCGCGCGAGAATTCCATTTTCGGGTTCCTGTCCGCATGGACGATGGAACCATCCGTGTCTTTGAAGCTTTCCGTGTGCAGCACAATGACGCCCGCGGCCCCAACAAGGGCGGCATTCGTTTCCACCCCGCAGAAACCATTGATACCGTGCGCGCTCTGGCGACATGGATGACCTGGAAATGCGCTGTTGCCGACATCCCGCTGGGCGGCGGCAAGGGCGGCGTTGTGGTTGATCCTTCAACCCTGTCAGTTGGCGAGAAAGAACGCCTGGTCCGCGGTTATGTGCGCGTCCTGTGGCGCAATATTGGTCCTCGCCAGGACGTCCCCGCTCCCGACGTAGGCACCACCCCCCAGATGATGGGCTGGATGATGGACGAATATTCGAAGATCGTCGGTCAGTACACCCCCGGCGTCATCACCGGCAAGCCAGTTGGCGGCGGCGGTTCACTCGGCCGTACCGAAGCCACCGGTTTCGGTGTCATCATCAACACCCGCGAAGCGATGAAGCACCTCAAGCTGGATTCCTCAAAGTGCACCGCGGCTATCCAGGGCTTCGGCAACGTTGCCCAGTATGCCGCCATCGGCTTCACCGAAATGCTGAAAGGCAAAGTGGTCTGCGTCTCTTATTGGGACCGCACTGACAAGAAGTCCTACACTGTCAGCAAGGAAAGCGGCGTCGATCCCCGCTTCCTGATGAGCATCACCGACCAGTACGGCACCATCGACAAGAAAGCCGCCAAGGACGCTGGTTACAAAATCGAAGGCGCTGATGAGTGGATCAAGAAGGACGTCGATGTGTTGATCCCGGCCGCGCTCGAAGGTCAGATCAATGCCGAGTCCGTCAAGGACATCAGCAAGAAGGTCAAGATCGTCGCTGAAGGCGCCAATGGTCCTACGACTCCAGAGGCCGATGAATATCTGAAGAAGCACAAAGTCTTCGTCATCCCGGATTTCCTGTGCAACGCCGGCGGCGTGACCGTGTCCTACTTCGAAGGCGTCCAGAATGATATGAACTTCTACTGGACCAAAGAAGAAGCACTCTCCAGACTTGATGACAAGATGACCTCCGCGTTTGCCAGCGTGCTGGACATGGCGCTCTCAAAGAAGGTCTACACCCGTGATGCGGCTTACATGGTCGCCATCGCCAAGGTTGTCAAGGCCATGGAACTGCGTGGCTGGATCTAAACCGCGTCAGACATTGGAATTGAGTGGATACCGGGCATCCTTTTTGGATGTCCGGTGTTTTTTTCCTGGATATCATGACAGCAAATCAGCAAAAAATGGGCACTTCCATGTAAAATATGTAAATTGCACTTACATTTACAAGATGGATTGCATATTGACGACCCCGGTATCCTCAGATATTCTAAACATGTAAAAGACATTTTGATACACGATACTTTTCCTTCATCGTTACTCAGCACCTATAGGAGGCGATCATGCCAAGTGTAGAGAATATTCTGGCAGTTATTTTGGGGGGCGGTCGTGGAACCCGGCTATTTCCACTGACCAAGGAACGGTCCAAACCAGCGGTGCCGATCGCGGGGAAATATCGCCTGATCGACATCCCGCTCTCCAACTGCATCAACTCCGGCATTTATCACATCGCGGTGCTGACCCAGTTCAACAGTGTTTCCCTGCACCGGCATATTTCGTCCACCTACCACTTCGATAGCTTTCACAGCGGCTGGGTGCAGCTATGGGCGGCTGAGCAGACCATTCAATCGGCGGACTGGTATCAAGGCACGGCGGATGCTGTGCGCAAACAACTGTTTGAGATCAAATCAACCCTGGCCGATTATGTATTGATCCTCGCGGGTGACCACCTCTACCGCATGGATTACCACGCGATGGCCAATTTCCATTGGGACCATGACGCCGATGTCACCGTTGCCGTCCAGCCGGTATTGCGCCAGGACGCGACCCGTTTTGGTTTGCTCAAACGTGATGAGCATAATCGCATTACCCGCTTTGCCGAAAAACCGAAGGACGCGGCAACTCAGCAGGAGATGGTCAGCCGGTCCGACCGCAAGCGGCCGTATCTGGGTTCGATGGGCATCTATATTTTCAAAACGGCTGTCCTGCTGGAGCTGCTCGAAACGACTGATTATGATGATTTTGGCAGCCAGGTCATTCCGCATGCCATCTCTGACTACAATGTCATGGGTTATGACTATGAAGGTTACTGGGAGGATATCGGAACCATCCGCTCCTTCTATGAGACCAACCTGGCATTGACCAACAAAAATTCACCCTTCGATTTTTACGATACCGATATGCCGGTTTACACCCGCAGCCGCTTCCTGCCCGGATCGATCGTTGAGAACAGCCAGCTCGAAGACTGTCTGCTGGCGGAAGGCTGCATCATCACCAACGCCAAGGTCACCCATTCCGTGGTGGGCATCCGTACTATCATCAATTCGGGTTCCACCATCAAGGACTGTGTGATTATGGGTTCTGATTATTTCAAGAAGACTCCGCTTGCCAAAGATAAAATCGCTTTCGGCATCGGCGCAGAATGTGAGATCGAGGGCGCGATCATCGACAAGAATGTCCGTATTGGTCAGAAGGTGATCATCAAGCCGTTCCCGGAGGGGACGGACCTCGACGGAAGGAATTATTATGTGCGCGACGGGATCGTGGTGATACCCAAAGGTGCCGTCATCCCGGCCGGCACAGTAATCATGCCTGAATAATGCCAGTTCTCCCGAGCTGGTGATGGAATTTTATTCTTTAGGAGGAAAAGTTGGCAAATAACAAGCATACTGAAAGTATAAGGGCGGATGATTTGAAGGTGACCTGGCACGCGCTTTCATCCAACGATGTCATCGACCGGCTCCAGTCGTCATTTGAGAGCGGTCTGACTTCCGAAGAGGCTGCGCGCAGGTTAGACAAGTATGGTTATAACCAGCTCGACGAAAAACCAAGACCAACATTCCTGCAAATGGTGCTGGCACAACTGAATGACTTCATCGTCATTCTGCTGCTTGTGGCAGTCGTCATTTCGGCAGTGCTCGGCGATTGGATCGAAGCAGGCGCCATTTTGACCATCGTCATCCTCAACGCTGTCCTGGGGGTTATCCAGGAAAACCGGGCTGAAGCTGCCCTGGCGGCGCTCAAGAAGCTCGCCGCGCCTGAAGCGCAGGTGATCCGCGATGGACACCGCGTGTCAGTGCCGGCGCCGCAACTTGTCCCCGGTGATGTTGTCCTGCTGGAAGCGGGCAACTTTATCCCGGCAGACGTCAGGCTGCTGGAAGCGGTCAACCTCCGGGTTGAAGAAGCTGCGCTGACCGGTGAATCCGTGCCAGTGCAGAAGAACGCCGCCGCGGTTTTCGACGGTGACGTCTCGCTTGGTGACCGCAAGAACTCAGCCTTCATGGGTACCACGGTCAACTACGGCCGCGGCAAAGCTGTCGTGACCTCGACCGGTATGAACACCCAACTGGGCATGATCGCTGACATGCTGCAAAACGTCGGTGAAGAAAGCACGCCGCTGCAGCAGCGCCTCAACCACCTGGGCAAGATGCTGGCCATTGCCGCGCTGATCGTCTGCGCGCTGGTCTTCGTCGTCGGCCTGCTGCGCGCCGATGCGGTCACCTGGGATCTGGTCCGTGAAATGTTTATGATCGCGGTCAGCCTGGCGATCGCCGCAGTCCCCGAAGGTTTGCCCGCGGTGGTTACCATCACCCTGGCGATGGGCATGCGCGAAATGGTGACCCGTCACGCGCTGATCCGCAAGCTGGCCTCCGTCGAAACACTCGGCTCTGCCACCGTGATCTGCTCGGATAAGACCGGCACCCTGACCCAGAATGCCATGACCGTCACCCGCGTCTGGGCTGATGGCAAGGAATACGAGATCACGGGCGGCGGTTACAGCCCTGAGGGCGAGCTGCGGCTGAATGGTCAAAAACTGGATGTCAATTCCGTACCCGCGCTGAAATACGCGCTGTGGGTCGGTGTTCTCAATAACGACGCGTCACTTGAGTTGGTCGAAGTTGAAGGGAAGCCCTCCTATCGCATCATCGGTGATCCGACCGAGGGTTCCATTCTGGTTGCCGCCGCAAAGATTGGCGCGACCGCGACCAAGCTACTGACAGCGTATCCCCGCAAGGATGAGATTCCCTTTGATTCGACCCGCAAGAGAATGGTCACAGTTCACGCGGTGGAAGCGCCGGAAGCGGACGACATCTCGCCCTTCAATGAAGGTGATGTCCATGCCTGGCATACCATCGCTGTCAAAGGCGCGCCGGATGTCGTTCTGAACCTGTGCGGCAGGATCATGGAAGCCGATGGAACCATCCATGCGATGACGGATGAAGACCGCTCGCGTGTGCTTGCCGGCAATGAAGCCCTGACCAGCAACGCGCTGCGTGTTCTCGGTCTGGCTGCCCGCAATGTGGCTGAGAAGCCAGAATCCAATGACGCTGCCGTGCTTGAAAGCGATTTATGCTTCCTGGGTATGGTCGGTATGATCGACCCGGCAAGGCCCGAGGTTGGACCCGCGCTTGAGATGGCAAAGGGCGCCGGAATCCGCACCATCATGATCACCGGTGACTATCCAAACACTGCCCGCGCCATCGCGCAGGATATTGGTCTGCTGCGTGAAGGTCATCAGGTGCTGATGGGCGCCGCGCTGAATGACATGACCGATGAGCAGCTCCAGGATGCGGTCAAGATTACCGACGTCTTCGCCCGTGTTTCTCCCGAGCATAAGATGCGCATCGTTGACGCTCTGCGCGCCAACGGTGAAATCGTTGCCATGACTGGTGACGGCGTCAATGACGCGCCCGCCATCAAACGCGCTGATATTGGCGTCGCGATGGGTATCACCGGTACGGACGTTGCCAAAGAAACCGCCGACATGGTGCTGACGGATGACAACTATGCCAGTATCGTTTCGGCGATTGAGCAAGGCCGTATCATCTACAGCAACATCCGCAAATTTGTGTACTACCTGCTCTCCTGTAACGCTGGTGAGATCCTGACCATCTTCCTGGCCATGCTCTTCTACCGCACCTCACCGTTGACCGCGCTGCAACTGCTGACGATCAACCTGGTGACCGATGGTCTGCCGGCTCTGGCGCTCGCGACCGAAAAAGGCGACCCGGATGTGATGCAGCAGCAGCCGCGTCCTCCCAAGGAACACATCATCAATAAGGACCGCGTCATCGGTATCATCATCCAGACCATCGCGATCACCGGCGCGACCCTCTGGGCATACAACATCGGCGTCAATACCGATCCTGAGCACAAGGCGTTCGCTGAAACCATGGCGTTTACGACGCTGGCACTCTCTGAGCTGCTGCCGGCATTCGCCATGCGTTCCGAGAACTACTCCTTGTTCAAGATTGGTATTTTTACCAACAAATGGATGAACATCGGCGCGCTGACCTCCATGCTGGTCACCCTGGCCATCATCTACATCCCGGTGCTGAACGTCGTCTTCGACACGCTGCCGCTGGGTTGGCTTCAGTGGGTTGAGATCATCCCGTTGTGCTTCATCCCGTTCGCGACCGCTGAGCTCTTCAAGCTCTACACGTCACGCCGCAAGAAAGCATAAACAACGAAATTTCGAGGTCATAAAACCCCGCGTGAGCGGGGTTTTATGTTGCTTCGATCCTGAGGATTGGTCGATAACTGTGCCGGTGCAGCGCGCACGCCCCATGCGTGGCTAGCGCGTTCTGATGCGCGCGTGTGCCGTAGCCTTTGTGACGTGAAAAACCATAGCCGGGATATTCGCGGTCCAGTTCGCGCATCATGCGGTCACGCTCGGTTTTGGCAATGATGGAAGCGGCGGCGATACTGAGTGAGATCTGATCACCATGGATCAGCGCGGTCTGGCTGGTCTCTAGCTCTCGCAGCAGAACGGCGTCCAGCAGCAGCGCGTCCGGCGTGCGATATAGACCTTCAAGCGCACGCGTCATGGCCAGACGGGTTGCTTCGAGGATGTTGAGCCTGTCGATTTCCTCCGGGCTGGCGCTGCCGACGGACCAGCTCACCGCGCAGGCGGTGATTTCAATCCGCCAGAATTCACGCTCAAGCGCGGTCATACATTTGGAATCACGCACCTCACGCAATTTCGCGCACAGGTCATCCTCTGTTGCGGGCAGGATCACGGCGGCCGCGACAACCGGGCCAGCCCAGGCGCCGCGACCCGCTTCATCGATGCCGGCAACGAGCGGGTAACCCGCCTGCCAGTAACTCTGCTCAAATTGAAGCGTGGGGATGGGAACCGCTTTGTGCTCAGTTGCTCGCTGTTTCATGTTCAGGGTCATACAGTCCCGCCCGGGCATTGCGGCGGATGGCGAGCAAATCGCTGAACATCTTCCAAGCATCGCGGATGACGCTCACCTTGCTGCCCTTGCGATAATGCCAGGGGATGCCGACTTCCAGAATATCATAGCCGCGCATGCGGGCGATGTAGAGTACCTCGACATCAAATGCCCAGCCGGTGCGTGTCTGATAGCGGAAGATATCTTCCGCGACGTGTGCCTTGAAGCATTTGAAGCCGCATTGTGTATCCTGCAATCCGGGAAGGGCCAGCAGGCTCACCAGATAGTTGAAAACTCTGCCAATCGTGTGACGGTATTCGGGCTCCTCATAGCGAATGGCGCCCGGCGCTTCGCGTGAGGCGATGGCGATATCGGTCTCGAGCGCTGGCGGTAAAAAGCGGTTGACCTGGTCAATCGGCATGGAGAGGTCAGCGTCACAGATGAAGCGGTATTGACCATCGGCTTCCAGCATGCCGCGCCGGACAGCCAGCCCTTTGCCGGCCTGGTCGAGATGGACGACGTGCAGGTTGGGCATCTGTGCCTGGTACGCCCGCGCGATGGACAGGGTCTCATCACTGCTGCCATTCTCGATCACCCACAAGTCGCTCTCATAGGCTTGCGCGTTCAGAAAGGTCTGAACCTCCCGCAACGTGTCAGGCAGGCGGTGGGCTTCGTTGTATGCCGGAATGATGATAGATAAAAAGGGTTGGCTCATCTGAGCTCTTTAGTATTGCCGATCTTGATGATTGCCTGAACTAGAAAAGAGGTGTGCCTTCGAGCAGGTCCTTATCGGCTTTTTTCTCAGTCGCGATGAAATATTTCTCACCGCTGGCCTTGACCAAATGCACTTTTTTCTCAACGGTGAAGGTGCTCGCCATCAGTTCCTGCCGGCTGCCGGTGACAGCTTTATTGCCGTTCTTCAGAAACTCAAGCAGCGCATCACGGGACATCAGTTTGTGGTCGGAGAACGTTGGACCGCGCCGGAGATAAATGCGAACTTGCTCGATCTCACCGTCAGGGAGGTATCTCACTGCTTCAATCAGACCATCAAATTTTACGCGCGCCATGAAATACTCCTTAATTAATCGTTACAGCCACCGAGCATCTCGGAGGCTGAAGTTGTCGGGGTGGTCGGACTTGAACCGACGACCCCCGCGTCCCAAACACGGTGCGCTTCCAACTGCGCTACACCCCGGCAATGCTTGAGTATAATCGCAAGTGTATCATCCTGCAAGGAAACCAGTCCGCTCGCGGATTCTACTGATGCGCATTAACCTCTTTGAGCGTTTTTTTCATCTTGTTGTTCTGGTAATCATGGCAGTCGTCCTGTCGGCTTGCGTCCAACCAGCCGCACCATCTGTGCCACCGGCTACGGAGGCCGCGGCTTCTGTCATGCCGGCAACCGCGGTTGCCGGCAGCGTGCCGGTGGTCGTTGAAACGAGCATACCCCTCAGCTCCGCGGCGGAAGAAGAGTGCCCGGCGCCTGCTGTCAGTGAGCCGGCAGCAATGGCGCAACCTGGCTCTGTGCGGGAGGATGGCGTTGAGGATTCTGACGGGAAAACGATTCCGTTCCAGATCTATCTGCCTCCCGGGTATGACCAGGAGACCGGGACGGGTTATCCGGTGCTCTATATGCTGCACGGATCGAATCAGGATGAACGCGCGTGGTTCGAGATGGGTTTGGGCGAGGCTGCCGACAGGTTGATTCTCTCGGGGCTGGTCAAACCCTTCATCATCGTCACGCCGCGCGAATCAGCGGTGACCGTGCCGGTGCCCGAATCCAGTTTCGGCGAGGACCTGGTGAAGAATTTGGTGCCCTATGTGGACACGCACTATAACACCTGCGCTGAGCGTGATTGCCGCGCCATTGGCGGGCTTTCGCGCGGCGCGCAATGGGCGTTGCGGATTGGATTGGCTGAGTGGCAGACCTTCGGCGCGATCGGCGTGCACAGCAATCCGGGCGGGCATGAGAATCTGTCACTGTGGCTGAAGCAGATGACGGCCGAAGAACGTCCGAGGCTCTATGTGGATGTGGGGGATGGAGATTTTTATCGGGAGGCGGCGTTCGATCTGGAAGAACGGCTGATGACGAACGCGTATGTGCATACCTGGGTGCTTAATGCCGGCAGTCACGACACCGCCTACTGGCGCGCGCATGCGCAGGAGTATCTGGAATGGTACACCCTGCCCTGGCGCACGCCAGAATAAATTTCATTACGAATCCCAATCTCATTCCGGGGTTTTTACCCCCGCTCCGTTTTGCGTATTTTGCGCAAAAGACAGGCAACAAAACTCCCTCTCCGTTTTACGTATTTTGCCAAACGGGGAGGGTTGGGGTGGGGTCGAAACGCATGGCGGCTCGCGTTGTATGAGCCGCCATGCTTTGGTCAAATACTGGGGGGATTTTATTCGTGCCCTACGACGTTGTAGGTCGGGTGCCGTTTTTGCACCCGACAAAACAATATGGCGGGACATAAGGCGTGTCCCGCCATACGTGAAATTCCGGGTTTTTACCCCCTCTCCGTTGTGCATATTCGACAATTCAAAGCCGGCGGATCAAAGACCGTGATCCGCCCTACAGCTACGTCAAATTCATTCCGGGCATGACAGTATCCGGAGGGCACGTGTGCCCTCCCTACCGTAGATACGAAATTATTTTGAAGATGATCATGGCAAATGTAGGGCGGCTCGCGTTGTATGAGCCGCCATTCTCTGGTCAAATGCTGGCGGGACAAAAGATGTGTCCCGCCCTACGTGAAATTCGGGTTTTAACCCCCTCTCCGTTTTGCGTATTTTGCCAAACGGGGAGGGTTGGGGAGGGGTCGAAATGTATGGAAGCTCTCGTTGTATGAGCCGCCAAATCGCGAATCTAATTCTTTCTGCGCATGACAGCATCCGGAGGGCACGTGTGCCCTCCCTACCGTAGGTACGAAATTGTTTTGAAATGATCAGGGCAAACGTAGGGCGGCTCGCGTTGTATGAGCCGCCATTTTCTGGTCAAATGTCGGCGGGACAAAAGACGCGTCCCGCCCTACGTGAAATTCCGGGTTTTAACCCCCTCTCAGTTTTGCGTTCTGTGCCAAACGGGGAGGGTTGGGGAGAGGTCTAAACATATAACGACTCACGATCTATGAGCCCGACGTTTCAAAGCCGGCTAATTGTTTCCGGGCATGACAGCATCCGGAGGGCACGTGTGCCCTCCCTACCGCAGGTACGAAATTATTTTGAGATGATCAGGGCAAACGTAGGGCGGCTCGCGTTGTATGAGCCGCCATTCTCTGATCAAAAGCCGGCGGGACAAAAGACGTGTCCCGCCCTACGTGAAATTCCGGGTTTTTACCCCCTCTCCGTTGTGCATATTCGACAATTCAAAGGCGGCGGATCAAAGACCGTGATCCGCCCTACAGCTTCGTCTAATTCTTTCCGGGCATGCCAACAACTGGAGGGCACGTGTGCCCTCCCTACCGTAGGTACGAAATTATTTTGAAATGATCAGGGCAAACGCATGGCGGCTCGCGTTGTATGAGCCGCCATTCTCTGATCAAAAGCCGGCGGGACATAAGACGTGTCCCGCCCTACGTCTAATTCGGGGGTTTTACCCCCCAAACGTGTGCACCCTCGCCTTAGAACAACTTCTTGTACTCTTCCATTGCCTGCAGCAAGCGCGGCGCCATACCGCCCTCGCGCGGCGAATGGCCGGCGTTGTCGAAGAAGCACAACTGGGTCTGCGGCATGGCTTTCTTGAGCTGCCAGGCGGTGATCGGCGGGCAGATCATGTCATAGCGCCCCTGCACAATCGTACAGGGAATATCCTTCAAGCCTTCCGCTTTGCGCAGCAGTTCGTTCTCATCCTCGAGGAAGAGTTTGTTGACAAAGTAATGACATTCGATGCGCGCGACCGCCAGAGCAAGCATCGGATCTTCGAATATATTGGACGCGTTGGGGTCCCGCTGTAACTGCGCGACCGAGTCCTCATAGCCGCTCCAGATCTTTGCCGCTTTCAGGCGCAATTCCTCGTCATGGCTGGTCAGACGCTTGTAATACGCCTTGACCAGATCGCCGCGCTCGTTCTCGGGGATGATCGAGATGAATTCCTCCCAATTCTCGGGATAGTACAAACCGGTGCCGCCATTATAGAACCAGTTGATCTCGAACTCGCGCCCGAGGAAAATGCCGCGCAGCACCAAGCCGACCACGCGATCAGGGTGGGTGATGGCATAGGCAATCGCCAGCGTGGAGCCCCAGCTCCCGCCAAACACCAGCCATTTCTCAATGCCAAGGTGTTCGCGCAGCTTCTCAATGTCTGCCACCAGCTCCCAGGTCGTGTTCTCACGCAGCTCAGCATGCGGCGTGCTCTTGCCCGATCCGCGCTGGTCGAACAATACCGCCCGGTAGAAGGAAGGATCAAAGAACTGACGTGATTTGGGGCTGATGCCGGCGCCCGGTCCGCCATGCAGGTACAGCACTGGAGCGCCGCTGGGCTGTCCAACCTCTTCGAAGTAAAGGGTATGCAGGTCCGAGACCGGCAGCATACCGCTGTTGAAGGGTTCGGTTTCAGGGAATAAGGTGTACTCAGTCATGTGACGCTCCTAAGGTAATGGATGTGGCAATCATTATAGCAATAAATGCACACCAGCATAACAGCGGGGCATCTTATCAATATTCAACAACTGAATATTGGCTTCACGATAGTTTTTACCTTGAATAAATCTTCGGCTTGCCTCGCCGATTTACAGGAAAAAATATTATTGGCGTCTGGCAACCAAGTTATAATCACTGCCATGACCCTCACCCGCGATGAAGTCATCCATATCGCAAAATTGGCGCGGCTTGCCCTGACCGAAGCAGAGATAGACCGCTACCAGACTCAGCTCTCGCAAATTCTGGATCACGTTCGGCAGTTGCAGGAAGTCGATACTACCGGCATTCAACCGACCACCAACATGCTGCAGGCGCGGACGCGCTTGCGCGGTGACGAACCCCGTGCAGGCTTCTCGCAGCAGCAGACGTTGCAGAATACACAGGCGCAAGACCGGGCACAATTCAAGGTGCCGCCTATCCTGGAGCAGCATGAGTGAGCTGACTGATTTAAGCCTGGCTGACATGCTGGCAGGTTTGCGCGCCGGCGCTTTCTCGAGCGTCGAGCTGACGACCGCGCATGTCCGGCAGGTGGAAAAGCTGGAGCCTCGTCTCAACGCCTTTATCACTTTCACGCCGGACGTCGCGCTCGAACAAGCCCAAGCGGCTGACCGCGAGTACGCTGCCTTGCGGTCGGGTCAATCCGCTGTGCTAAAGCCCCTGCTTGGGCTGCCGCTGGCGATCAAGGACCTGCTGGCGGTCGACGGTATGCCGTGTACCTGCGGATCAAAAATTCTGGAAGGCTACGTCCCGCCTTTCACCGCCACCACGATGAAACAGCTCATAGATGCCGGCATGGTCGTCATGGGAAAGACCAATATGGACGAGTTCGCCATGGGGTCATCCACAGAAACTTCTGCCTACAAAGTGACCCGTAACCCGTGGAACCTGGCGCATGTGCCGGGCGGCTCCAGCGGCGGAAGTGCCGCGGCTGTTTCAGCCCGGATGGTGCCGGCAGCCATCGGCAGCGACACGGGCGGCAGTGTTCGTCAGCCCTCGTCGTTCTGCGGGGTCAGCGGCATTAAACCAACCTATGGCCGCGTCTCACGTTACGGTCTAACCGCCTACGGCTCCTCACTGGATGTGGTCGGCGTCTTCGCCCGCAGCGTTGAGGATGTCGCGCTGGTCTTCACGCAGATGGCTGGCTTTGACCCGCTTGACGCGACCAGCATGGATCTGCCCCTGGTCGATTACAACCTGTGCGGCAGCGCCCAACTTGACGGCATGCGGATTGGCGTGCCGGAGGAATACTTCATCGAGGGCATGCAGTCTGAGGTTGAAGGCTGTGTGCGTGCCGCGATCGATGAGATGAAGAAACATGGCGCCGACGTGGTGCCCATCAGTCTGGCGCATACGCGTTACGCTTTGCCGGTCTATTACCTGATCGCGCCGGCTGAAGCTTCGGCGAACCTGGCGCGGTTCGATGGCATCCGCTATGGTCCGCGCACGGACGGCGATGAGCTCTGGCAGCAATTTGAAGCCACGCGCGGTGAGTTGTTTGGACCGGAAGTCAAACGCCGTATCATGCTTGGCACATACGCGCTGTCATCCGGCTATTACGACGCATACTACGGACAGGCGCAAAAAGTCAGAACGCTGATCAAGCGCGATTTTGACCTGGCATTCCAGCAGGTGGATCTGATCGCGGCGCCGGTCGCGCCCCGCACTGCATTGCGTCTGGGCGAGCATACCGATGACCCGCTGGCGATGTACCTCGAAGATGTGTTCACTTTGCCGGCCAATCTTGCCGGTGTACCGGCGCTGGCCTTCCCGGTGGGTTTTGACAACAATAACATGCCGGTTGGCATGCAATTGATGGGGCCGCATTTCAGAGAAGACCTGCTCTTCCGTGCGGCATGCGCGTATCAAGCTGTTACCGATTGGCATTTGCGCCAACCCGCACTCTTGAGGGAGGAGAGCCTTAAATGAATATTCCACCCAGAATTAGAACGATTATGCAGGTCGTTGCCGCCGTCATCATCCTGGGCGTCTTTGTCGCGAACATCATCAAGCCGGATCAACCGGTGGGCGTTCCCATCGCGCTGTTCCTGATTGCCGCCATACTCGGGCTGATTGGTTCAGGTCGCGGGCAGGGTGGCTGAGGGGGCTAAACCGGAGTTAGGTTAACTCCCTTTTCGCAAGACCATCAACGCGACAGCAGATTCATGCAGGTCGAGCCGGAACTTGGTTTTCAAGGCATCCGGCATTTTTAATTCTTTAGCTGTCACCGCGCGCGGATTCTCGGGCGTGTTGTAAGCCAGCGGGTCCTTGTTGCTAATCAGCCAGCCTTGCACTGCCTGCATCAGCCCGAAACCTTTCAGGTTAATGTCGAGATACATGCGGCGGCTTGGATGACGGTTAACCAGCATCAGCGTCAGTCGCTGACCATTGCGGCTGCGCGCAGCACCGATATCGAGGTAAGGGACTTCACTGTGTGTGCTGATGTTGCCAAGCGAGGCGCTGTTGAATTTGGGTCCCTTGACAATTGGCTCCAGCGCGATCTTTTCCATCTGACTAAATAACTTGAAGACATGATAGAGCGGCGTGGTGATCGCCCTGTCTTCGGTGGCTTGGATCAGCGGCAGGACATTCACCAACTGTGCCAGATTGGCGGTCGTCAGTGATTTGCCTTCCCGTCCAAAAACATTAAGAACACCCGCAGCATACAGCGCGTCACGCATGCGGTAGGTGACCTTGTGCCGTGAGCTGACCTCACCTTCGGTCGGCAGCCACAAATTCCACTCGTCCAGCGCCACGGTTACCTTGCGGCGATGCGGATTGCGGGCAACCTGACGGGCAACCCGCTGGATGTATTCCTGTACGTCGAGCGGGGCAGCGGTCAGCGTTTTGAAGAGCACATCCTGGTCATAGCCTTCCTGCCAGCCCTCTTCTGATGGCTGGTAGAGGTGAAATGAAAGCTCATCAATCAGGTCACCGGCTTCTGCCAGAACGGCTTCATTCCACAGCCGGCCCGGGTCGGTGACGATATCATGGTCCACCTGCTGACCGACAGCCACGATCTGAATTTCGGGATCGACAGCGCGCATTGCCTGGGCGAACTCGCGCAAGCGGGCGGCGTAAGCGCGGGCATTGGTGTGACCCACCTGCCACTGTCCCCAGACCTCATTGCCGATGCCCCACTTTTTGACGTTATAAGGTTCCTTATGCCCGTTCGCGGCGCGGCGCTTCCCCTGCTCGCCAGTGGCGGGTTCATTGCAGTAGGCTACCCAGCGCGCGGCTTCTTCAGGGGTTCCGCTGGCATCGTTGACGACCAGGAAAGCCTGCGCGCCTACATGTTCACAGAACTGCAGGAACTCATCCGTGCCTACCTGGTTTGATTCGATCGCGTTCCAGCCTTTGTTCTCGCGCTGGGGTCGTTCAGACTTGGGACCGATGCCGTCTTCCCAGTGATAGTCGCTGGCGAAATTGCCGCCGGGATAGCGGATGATCGATGGGCGCAAATCCTTGATCAGCCCAACGACATCCTCACGCCAGTGTGCGCCGTCTTTGGTCCATATGCCGCCATAAACCCCATCTTCCAGATGCTCGACGAAATGACCATAAACATTGGGATTGATCTCGCCGATGACCTTGTCGTATTCGATGGTTGCGTTCACCTTCAGCGGTCCGAGGATAAAGTCGAGGATCGGATTTTTGCGCAGTGTCTCGCGGAATTCTTTCTTTTCAGCGGCATCGATGCCGAACATCAGTTCGCCGGCTTCAACGGTGTCGAAGCGCACCTGCAGCGACCCGCCTTCGGGCAGCTTCTCATCCGACCGGATGGTTACCGCGGCTCCGAGTGACAGCGACAGAGGATCACGGGCGTCGATCGATTGGGCTGAGCGCTCAGCCTGACTTTCAACCTCGACACGAACGCGCGCGGGGTCAATGACTTCATTGTTGACCAGTAAACTGAATGCCTTGATAGTGGCAGGGCTGAAGGTATTGTTTAACCGGAAGGAAAAACCTTCGGGGGAATGCTTGAGACTATTTTTGACATACAAACGTTTTAAGATAAACTCCGGGATCGGCGGCATGAGCAACTCCTTGAGATAACTGTCAGGATTTCATTTTACCCTGAGCCGGCCGTGTCGATGAGATCAGCCTGCTCGAAAAATGCGCTGCAACGCACAATTAAATGGAATGTAGTGGATGAATTGACATTTTGTAAAATATCAGCGAGCCTGCATCGAAGTGACGCGGATTTTAACACAACGAGGCTGACCAGTCAGGTCAGCCTCGGGATAGATTTATGTCAGATCAGCGCTGCTTGGCGAGCAAGCCGATCCGCACTTCTGGCTTCTCGTTGTAAACGATGAAGAAGAATGAGAGCGCGATCGAGATGACCGCCAGAATGACATACAGGTAGTTGGTGAGCAAAACCCCGTCGGTATAGAAAGTGGCGTTTGGCATCAGCATCATGACCCGGCTGATAATGTTCAAGCCCTGTGTCAGTGAGAGCAGACTCCACGGCCAGACCAGGGTTGAGCGGCGAACGACCAATTGGACCAGCGAAATCACGGCGAACACACTCAGGATCAATGGAAGCCACCATGCCTGGCTGGACGCCGCGAACAGATTGGGCGGCATCAGAAGCAGTGGGATAAGTTCGAGCAGCAAGACCACAGGAATCAGACCAGGTTGCACGGCACGTTTCATTATGTCCACCTCTGGGGAAAATTGAATAGTCTTATGTTAGAGAGATTTGCCGGTTTTGTCAAGTAATTTTGTGTATTAAATCACTTGACATATGGAATATTTCGACTTAAGATTTGAACATACTGTAAAAGTCCTTAGCGACATTTCATTCCAGCCAACCGAAGTAAGTTTTATATCAGGGGTCAAGTGGGTAGAATCCCACCTATTTATTTCAAGCCCAACAAAAGACAATAAAAGGAGAAGGATTATGCGTTTAATGAAATTTGCTAGTGTATTGCTGATCGTTATTTTCATGCTCAGCGCTTGTACGCCGGCCCCCGCCGCTCCTGCTGGCGGTCAGCCCGCGGCAACAGAAGCCGCTGCCAGCAAAGGCGATCTGAAAATCGGCGTAGTTGTCCCATTATCTGGTCCAGTCCCCACCTTTGGTGTCTCATCCCGTGATGGCGCGTTGCTTGCCATCGAGCAGTGGAATGCCAAGGGCGGTGTGTTGGGCCACAAAGTTGTCCCGATTGTGGAAGACGGCCAGTGCACCCCTGACCCCGCTGTGAACGCCATGAACAAACTGGTCGACCAGGATGGCGTCAAGTTCGTTATCGGTGAGACCTGCTCCAAAGCCTCCATCCCGATGACTGAAATCGGCACCGAGAAAAAGGTTATCACTGTCAGCGGTACTTCCACGGCTGAGGGTGTCACAGTTGACGCCAATGGCCAGACCAAACCCTACGCTTTCCGCGCCTGCTTCATTGACCCCTTCCAGGGCAAAGTTGGTGCAAAATTCGCCTTCGAGAACCTGAAAGCCAAAAAAGCCTTCATCATGCTTGATCAGGCGAATGACTACGTGAAGGGTCTTGCGGAAGAGTTCGAGAAATCCTTCAAAGAACTCGGCGGCGAAATTGTTGGTTCTGAGAGCTACACAGCCAAGGATACCGACTTCACCACCATTCTGGCGAAAATTGCCGAAGCCAAGCCGGACGTAATCTATCTGCCCGACTACTACAACATTGTCAACCTGGTCACCAAGCAGGCCAAGGAAAAGGGCATCACCGCTCCGTTCGTCGGTGGTGATGGCTGGGATTCCACTGACCTCGACCTTGCTTCTGCCGCAGGTGGTTATTTCACCAACCACTACTCTCCCGAAGACACCCGCCCCGAGGTGGTTGACTTCCTGAAAGCCTACGGTGACAAGTACAAGGACGAGACCGGCAAAGCTCAGGTGCCATCTTCAATGGCAGCGCTGACCTATGATGCCACCAACATTCTGCTGACCGCTATCCAGAATGCCGGCACCATTGATGATGTCGAAGCTGTGAAGAAGGCGCTTGAAGGTATCACCATCAAGACCGTTTCCGGCGAGACCCGCTACGATGACAAGCACAACCCCATCAAGGCTGCAGCACTGCTCAAAGTCACGCCTGAGGGCATCAAGTTCGAAACCATGCTGAATCCATAAAATTAATTGGTTCGTTATAGGGAGGGCAGTCACTTGCCCTCCCTATTCTCATGAACTGGGAGTGTGTTGAGGATGACTTCGAATACAACAGTCACGAAGAGCACGAAAGTTGTCAGGAACTCCCCTCCGCTTGCCTGGGTTGGTCAAGCCTTTCTCGGTGTACTGGTTTTAGGTTCAGCTTATCTCATCATTTCGAACCTGATCAAGACACCCGTCCTGTTTGCCCAAATTTTTATCAGCGGCTTGCAACTGGGTTTTGTGTATGCCATGATCGCGCTGGGTTATACGATGGTGTATGGCATCGTCAAATTAATCAACTTCGCTCACGGCGATGTCTTCATGGTAGGGGCATTCACAAGTTATTTTGCTGTTTCCCGCTTTAAACTGCATATCTGGCCGGCGGCTGCCTTCCCGGGAATTCCAGTCTGGATCTCGACTCTGATTGGTTCGCTGACGGTCATCCTGCTTTCAATGGTGATCTGCACCTTGCTGGCGATCACCATCGAGCGCGTGGCCTACAAGCCGCTGCGTACCGCGCCCAGGATCGCGGCACTGATCACTGCGATCGGCGTCTCATTCTTCCTGGAGTACTTCGGCGCGTTGAGTTTCGTTTACTCTCCGCGCTTCATCCCGTATGAGAGACCATTCAACGTGGTCGCCTGGTATATCAAGGATGGCATTCATCGGGTTGTGGAAGGTCAGGCGCCGCCTGACGGCTCGATCACTTTCTCGAATATTTTGCTCATCATCATCGCGGCCTCGATCATTGTGCAACTCTTCCTGCAATTGCTGGTCAAACGCACCAAGATCGGCATCGCCATGCGCGCGGCTTCCTATGACCAGGGTGCTGCCCGCCTGATGGGCATCAACGTGGACTCGGTCATCTCCTTTACCTTCGCAATCGGCGCGGCTTTTGCCGGCGTGGGCGGTGTACTTTACGCTATCGCCTACAGTTCAATCTGGTCGCAGATGGGTATCCTGCCCGGCCTAAAGGCCTTCGTTGCCGCTGTGCTCGGCGGTATCGGCAGCATCCCCGGCGCCCTGGTCGGCGCGCTGATCATGGGGCAGGCTGAAGCCATGACCATGGGCTTCATCTCGACCCCCATGCGTGACGCGGTCGCGTTTTCAATTCTGATCATCGTCTTGTTGGTTCGTCCTACCGGTATTTTCGGCGAACCTGACAAAGAGAAAGCATAGGTGATGGCATGGAACTAGGCTTTCTAATCATCTCTCTGGTAAAAATCGCTGCCATCATCGCTTTCATCTATGGCTTGTTGTGGGTTCTTGATCAAAAGAGCATTGTGATAAAAGTTGCCGGCATCGTGATTGCCTTCCTGATCGTGCAGGTTGCCATGATGAAGATCGGCGGCGTTCAGCTTTTGAACAGCTTCGACACGGGTCTGCTGATGCAAGCTTGCGCCATGACGATGGTAGCGCTGGGCTTGAACCTGATCTACGGCTTCAACGGTCAGTTCAGTCTTGGGCAGTGGGGCTTTTACGGTATCGGCGCTTATACCGCTGCTGACATCACCTACCGCTGGGTCAATGGCGACGCGCGCGGCTTGCTGGTGGTTGGCATCGGCACCATTCTGGGTGGCGCGGTCATCCTTGCTATCCAGAAGTGGCTAAAGAAAAAACAGGGCATCCCGGTCCTTTCAGCGTTCACCCTCTATCTGGTCGGCGCTATCCTCTCCGGTGTTGTCGCGGTCTATATCTCTAATCTGATTAACCCGGCTTTCGCCAGCCTGCTGGGTACCAATGTCGAACGCGGCTTCCTGGCGCAGGGTATTCCGCTGCAGATCGTCTTCTTCCTGGCGGTCATCTTCGCCGGTGTTTTCGCCGCTGAAGTCAGCTTCCTGTTCGGCTTGCCGGTACTGTCGCTCGGTTCTGACTATTTCGGCATCGCCACGCTGGGCTTCACCATCGTGGTCAACGTGCTGATGGTCAACTCGGATACCATCCTGCCCTTCCCCGAAATGAAAGGCGGTCGCGGCATGGTGGGTATTCCCAAACTCACCACGTGGTTCTGGGCGTTCCTGTTCATGCTGCTGGTGATGATCGTGATGCGCAACATCATTCATTCCAGCGCCGGCCGCGCCATTCTGTCGGTGCGTGAAGATGAAACGGCGTCCAAGGCAATGGGCATCGACATCGCTTCGCAGAAACTGTTCGCCTTTGTGCTGGGCAGTTTGTTCGCGGGTCTGGGAGGTGCCATCTATGCCCACTATATCGGCTTCTTGTCACCGGGTACGTTCGAGTTCCTGGTTGGTTTCAACCCATTGATCATCGTCGTGTTCGGCGGTCTCGGCAGCATGACAGGTACGGTGATCGCGTCATTCGGCTGGCTCTTCTTCCTGGAAGGTCTGCTGCGTGTCCTGCTTGGACAACTCGGAACGGACGCGCCGACCTGGCGTTACGTGCTGTACCCCATCTCGCTGCTGTTGCTGATGCTGATCAAACCGGAAGGGTTGATGGGCTCAGTCGAATGGGGCTTCTTCAAGGTGAAAAAGTTTGTCTCGAAAAAGACCAAACCGCTCGCCGAGAAGCCAACGCCGGAAACAGGTCAATAGGAGGAGAGCGATGGAAACAACAACCACTGAAACACCCCTATTGCAACTGGCGTCGGTCTCCAAGTACTTCGGCGGTCTGGCAGCGGTCAATGATGTCGACATCAGCCTGCGCAAAGGCTCCATGAATGGTCTGATCGGCCCGAACGGCGCCGGCAAGACCACCATCTTCAACCTGATCACCGGCATCTACGTCCCAACCAGCGGCACCATTACATTCGAGGGCAAGCTGCTCAACAATATCGCCCCGCATGAGATCACCCAGATGGGTATCGCGCGTACTTTCCAGAACATCCGCCTGTTTTCGAACCTGTCGGTGATGGACAATGTGCGCATCGCCTATCATCCGCATGCCGGCTACAACCTGCTGGATGCCATCACCCGCAACAAGAAGTTCGAGGAGAAGGAAACGGAATTGACCGAAAGGGCGATCGAGTTTCTGTCGATCTTCAACCTGCAGGATATCCGCGATGAAGTCGCGAAGAACCTGCCTTACGGTCAGCAGCGCCGGGTGGAGATTGCGCGCGCGCTGGCAGCCAAACCGGACCTGCTGCTGCTGGATGAACCCGCAGCCGGCATGAACCCGAAAGAGATCAACGAGCTGATGGAACTGGTTCACTTTATTTATGAAAAGTTCGACCTTACCATCCTGTTGATCGAGCATCAGATGAAAGTGGTCATGGGTATCTGCAAGGACATCACAGTCATCGACTTCGGATCCGTTATCGCCCGCGGCAATCCATCAGAAATTCAAAACAACCCCAAGGTCATCGAAGCTTATTTGGGGAAAGGAGCCGCTCATGCTGCTTCAAGTAAATGATCTGAACGTCTATTACGGCGCGATCCACGCTTTGCATGGCGTCTCCTTCAACGTCCAGGAAGGCGAGATCGTTACGCTGATCGGCGCGAACGGCGCCGGCAAGTCGACGACGCTGCGCACCATCTCGGGTCTGCTGCGCTCACGCACCGGTAACATCCTCTACAAGGATAAGGATATCTCGATGATGCCGGCACAGGAGATCGTCAGCGCCGGTATCAGTCATGTGCCCGAAGGCCGCAAGATCTTCGCGCCGCTGACTGTGCGTGAAAATCTGCTGATGGGCGCCTACACCCGCTCTGACCCCAACGAAATTGAGGCATCGATGGAGCGCGTGTTCAAGAGCTTCCCGCGCCTGAAGGAACGGATCAATCAGTCGGGCGGTACGCTCTCCGGCGGTGAGCAGCAGATGCTGGCGACCGGCCGGGCGCTGATGAGCAAGCCGACCATCGTCATGATGGACGAACCCTCCATGGGTTTGAGCCCGATCCTGGTGGCTGAAATCTTCTCGATTATCCAGGAGATCAACAAGGGCGGCACCAGCGTGCTGCTGGTTGAGCAGAACGCTCAGATGGCGCTTTCGATCTCGCATCGAGCCTATGTGCTCGAGACGGGACGGGTGGTGCTGGAAGGCACTGCCGAAGAAATCGCCAATAATCCCAAGGTACAGGCAGCCTATCTGGGCATTTAGAGAACTATTTCGACAAGAAAGAGCGCCGAACGGGGCGCTCTTTTTTATTTGAAACCTTTAGCACACCAGAGGCGTTAAAGGTGTAAGGTACAATGAAAATAGATCGGGGGTCGTTTGATGTATTTGAAAGCTATTCTCTCCATGTTGTGCCTCCTGGCGCTGACGGCTGGTCCGTCCGAGCGCTATTGGGCGCTCAAGGATGAGATGCTGCAGGAAATACCCTCTGTATCCATCAATCTGCCTGCCGGCTCGGGACTCGCGCCTGATGAAAAGGCGACCGTGGCTGGTGAGGATTGTGCCCGGCTGGAAGGGCAAACCTTACAGTTGCTGGGAGAGCCATGCGATGACAATGCGCCTGCAATCTGGAGCAGCCCGCCAGACTGGCAGGTGAAGGATTTCGCCGCAGGTGACCTGAACCGCAATGGCAAGCCTGATCTGGCGCTGCTGATCTGGCGCCCTTATAAGCCCTGGCCAATCGATAAGCACATCCCTTATGGCGGTCGGATCGCGGCGCACCAGAATGCCGATGGACTAAGCTGCCACGTCATTCTGGTCGAACCGGACGAGCACGGCGGCTATCGCGTCGCCTGGGGCGGTTCGGCGCTCTACCAGCCGCTGCTGGATATCACAGCAACGGATATGAACGGCGACGGTGAGCAGGAGCTGGCCGCGCTGGAGTCGACGTACGCTGCCGGCAGCGACGTTGGTCAGTCGCTTAGCCTATGGGAATGGAATGGTTTTGGATTTACGCTGGTGAGCCGGGCGGCAGGCAGCTTTACGCGCCTGCGTGCCGGCGAACTACAGGATGGCACACCGGTGCTGATCACGACCGGTACGCCTTGAACGCAATGAAAGGAAGCCCATGATGAAACTGAAAAAACCAATTATTCTGCTGATCCTGATCGCTTTTATCTTCAGCGCCTGCTCCATCACGAGAGTGCAGCCGACGACGGTGCCGACCGAAGTGAGCGCCACCGAAGCGGCTGCGCAGACCGAGGCAGCGACCGAGACGGCGCCGGCAGCGGTCCCAGATACGCCCGTGATAAATGCCGCAGACATTTATATGCCGCCCTTCGCTGAATATCAGGATATTGAGGTTAACCTGCCGGCTAAAACAGCCATGAACTATAGCCTGCCGGTAGACCTGGGCACGCTGACGAACCTCGATCAGATGAACCTGACAGAGACGCAAAAAGCATTCCTCGCGGCGAATGGCTTCGTGGTTGCCGACCCGACCGGCAGCGATTACCAGGAGTTCTATCAAGTCTATGAGTCGGTTCGCTACTATGATGACATGATCGCCTTCATTACCACCGATTCAGTCTATCACGTTTACCATTTGCTCTTCAATAAAATATTGCGTGACCTGGAAACCGAGAAGTTCATTGCCATGCTGGGAAATATCACCACCGAACTCCTGGCTGCAAGCACCGACCAATGGACGCAGGTGAAAGGGACCGCACTTGAAGATGGCGCCTTGCGCAATGTGGCTTTTTTCGGTGTCGCGGCTGACCTGCTTGGTTTGCAGGTGAGTGTGCCGGCAGAAGCCCAACCATGGATAGAGGCTGAACTGGCATTGATCAACGCCAGCGAAGGGGCTGCTACCTCGCCATTATGGGACCGTGATGATCTGCCCGTTGATCTGAAGCTGATCGAGGATTACAGCCAGTACAAGCCGCGCGGTCATTACACCCGCAGCACCGAGCTGGAGCAATATTTCAGAGCCATGATGTGGTACGGCCGCATGACCCTGCGCCTGCGTGACACGGCTGAAACTCAGCGAGCCTTGCTGCTGGTGCAGGCACTGCGCGCCAAACCACAGGCACAGCGGGACTGGGACGCCATCTATCAGGCGACCGCTTTCCTCGTCGGCAAAGCAGATGACCTGTCCTTCCAGGAATACGGCAAACTGTCCGATCAGGTCTTCGGCGCACAGCCTGAATTGACCGCGTTCGCTGACACGGCGCTGATGGCGAAGTTCACCGAAGCCGCCAAACAATTGCCGCCGCCGCAAGTCAACTCGATGTGGGTCTGGATCTGGGAGGATCGCGACGATGCTACCCAGGGCTTCAGGGTCATGGGACAGCGATTTACGCTGGACGCCTATGTCTTTGGACAGGTGATGTGGCGCAACGTTGGCACGATGGAGAATCCGCGTGACCTGCCGAAAGCCATGGATCTGCTGGCAGCAATGGGTTCTGAACAGGCACTGTCTGTCCTGCAGGAGATGGGCGAAAGTGCCTACGATAACTATGACACGCAGATGACCAAGGTCAAGGGTGAGGTTGCTTCACTGGAGAAAGATTCGTGGACGCAAAACGTGTACTGGTCCTGGCTGTATTCCTTCTTCCCGCTCATCGAACCGAAGGGCGAGGCTTACCCGGACTTCATGCGCACCCAGGCCTGGAACCTGAAGGAGATCAACACAGCGCTCGGCTCTTATACCGAACTCAAACATGACACCATCCTGTACGCCAAGCAGGTGATGGCCGAGATGGGTGCCGGTATGATGGAGGATCCACCGCGCAACTATGTGGAGCCCAATCCTGAGGCATTCGCGCGCATGCAGTCCCTGGCACAGATGACCAGAGACGGTCTGAAGGCATCCGACCTGCTGATCACCACGGCGAATTACAACCTGGACAACCTAATCGACCTGCTCAACTTTCTGCGCGGCATAGCCGAGAAACAATTGAACGGCGAAACTATCAGCGATGAAGATTATGTCCGGCTGTTGACTTATGGCGGTGAACTCGAAGCTCTGACCCTGGCAGCGGCTGACGCGGAAAACCCGGATGACCGCAGCCTGCAGGATCAGAAATCCGCGCTGGTTGCTGACATCGCCACCGGCGTTGACCGCGTGCTTGAGGAGGCGACCGGACGGCCGGCGCTGATTTATGTCGTCAGCCCGCATGATCCCGACAAGGTGGCGGTAGGCGCCGTTTATACGTACTATGAATTTATCGTGCCGCCCGCCGAACGCATGACGGATGAGACCTGGTGGGAGCTGGTGCAGAAAGAAGAATTGCCGCCGCTGCCAGACTGGACTTCGGCGTTCATCAGTAAATAGGCTGGCTTGAAAAAGATCTTCGCGCTGGTGCTGTGGCTGGTGCTGATCGCGGTGACGGTGCTGCTGTCCCGCTCAGCACCGCCGGCCGGCGGCAATCCGGCACTGCTGTTCATGGGCGATGTCATGCTGGGGCGTGATATCGCCCGCGCGCATACCACCAGCGCAACCTGGGATGATACCTTCGCGCTGCTGACGGAACGCTATCCCTCATCCTGGCTGTTTGCCAACCTTGAATCCCCGATTTGCGAGACACCGGCCTGTGAACAGGCGTTGAGCGAACTGCCTTCGCAATTCCAGAGCGCGAGCTCCGGAATCAACCTGTGCGCGCCGAGCGGAGCCTGGCAGGCGTTTGAGCCGTTAGAAAAAGTCATTCTGACGACCGCCAACAACCATCGTGACGATTGCCGGCCGTTCGAGGATAGCCTGCCGGTTGGCATCCGACAGCCCGGCGAGGCTGTCGTCCTGGCTGATACCGGGCCGGTTTACATGCCCTATGCCGGCCAGACACTGGCGCTGCTGGCGGGCGATGATATCAGCGCGCCTATCGCGCTTGAGCAGTTGCTAGAATCGGTGCGCATAGCCGACAAGCAGGCCGATTGGGTGATCGTCTCGCTGCATTGGGGCAGCGAGTATCAGGCCAGCCCGAACCAACGCCAGCACCAGATCGCCACGCAACTGGTTGCCGCCGGCGCGGACATCCTGTGGGGTCATCATCCGCACGTCTGGCAGGCGCCGGATTGGCTGGTCAAACCGGACGGCGGGCAGGCCTTGGTGCTCTACAGCATGGGCAACGCCATGTTTGACCAGGGCTGGCCCAAGCCGCTGCAGTCAGCAGGGGTTGCGGAGGTCCGCCTGACCCGGGAAGGTGAAATCGAACTGAAAAATGGGGTTTTCCGTATCGATAGTCAGCGCGGCAGGCTGGTCGCTGATGAATCTGCCTCACCTTAAATCAACGCCTTATCCTCGGGTCACGAACTTAAAAGTTTACCCATTTTCCTCTGTCAGGTTCTCATTAGGTATATAATTCATACGTACAGAGTGAAATCTGTCCCCAGTCGAACCCGGAAAATTAGGAAGGAGTTATTGCATGACAAAGAAGTTTTCTCTTATCTGGAAAGCTGCGGCCTTGCTGTTGCTAGCCACGATGCTGCTGAGCGCCTGTGCCCCGGCCCCCGCGCCAACAGCCGCGCCCACCGAGGCAGCGACCGAAGCTCCCAAAGCCGATGACACTTACACCTTCGGCATGATTTTGGTCGGCCCCTACAATGACCATGGCTACAGCCAGGCTCATTATGAAGGCGGTTTGTATGTCGAGAAGAATTTGCCCGGCTCGAAGATGATCTATCTCGAGAAGGTCAATTCTGCCGACCGCCCCAATATCACCGCTGCCCAGCTGGCTTCCGAACTGGTTGCCCAGGGCGCCAAGATGATCATCTTCAACTCTGATGATTTCAAGGACAACGCGGTGGAATTTGCCAAAGCCAATCCTGAAATCGCCGTCATTCATGCTTCTGGTGATTCCGTCTGGAAAGATGGCAAGTCTTACCAGGATATTCCCAACATGGCGAACATCATGGGCCGCATGGAATATGGCAAGATGATCGGCGGCTGTGCTGCCGCGCTGACCACCAAGACCGGTAAAATCGGTTATCTTGGACCGTTGATCAATGACGAGACCCGCCGTCTGGCCGCCTCCGCTTACCTGGGCGCCAGGTACTGCTGGACCGAAGTGCTGGGCAAACCCGCTGAAGAGCTGGCGTTCAAAGTGACCTGGATCGGTTTCTGGTTCAATATCCCGGGTGTGACCTCTGATCCTACCCAGGTAGCCAACGACTTCTATAACAGTGATTACGATGTGGTCATCTCCGGTATCGACACGACCGAAGCCCTGACCGAAGCGCAGAAAGCCAATGCCGCCGGTAAAGCTGTCCGCGCTATCCCGTACGATTTCAAATCTGCCTGCGATCCCGCGCCTGAAGTCTGCCTCGGCGTTCCTTACTTCAACTGGGGTCCCGAGTACCTGAAAGCCATCACCGCGGCCAAGGAAGGCAAGTTCACTTCCTTCTCGACCTGGGTTGGCCCTGACTGGAAGGACATCAACTCTGAAACGACCTCCATGGTTGGTTTCGAAAAGGGTAAGGCGCTCGAAGCAGATGCTTCGACGAAACTGGACAAGTTCATCGCTGACCTCGCCGGCGGACTGAACCTCTGGACTGGCCCGATCAACCTGCAGGACGGCACCGCTTACCTGAAGGAAGGCGAAGTCGCCACCGATCAGCAGATCTGGTACCTGCCGCAATTGCTGGAAGGCATGGAAGGTCAGAGCGTTTCTCAATAATTTTCGAGAGCGTCGCAAATTTGGTTATAATGGAGGGCGAGGATATCGCCCTCCATTCTTTTCTCACGAGTGATCATTGAAAGTAGAGCTGAGGAATATTCACAAGCACTTCGGCAGTGTGCATGCCAATAATGGCATTAATCTGACCGTCGAGTCCGGCACGATCATGGGCATCCTCGGCGAGAACGGCGCCGGCAAAAGCACGCTGATGAAAATCCTCTCGGGTTATATCCAACCGGATTCGGGGGAGATCCTGCTCAACGACTCTCCGGTCGTCATCCATTCGCCGGCGGATGCCATTCGGGTTGGGGTCGGCATGCTGCACCAGGACCCGCTGGATTTTCCCGCGTTGAAGGTGCTGGACGACTTCATCCTTGATGAGCAGAAAGCCTGGTTCCCGCGGCGCAAGAAAATCGAAGCGGAGTTCCGCGAACTGCAGGCTCAGTTTGGCTTCTCGCTCGACCCCAATGCCTATATCGACACGCTGACGGTCGGCGAACGGCAGCAGCTTGAACTGACGCGTCTGATCTGGCGCGGCATCAAGGTGCTGATCCTCGATGAACCGACCACCGGCATCAGCGCGCCGCAAAAGATCAAGCTTTTTGCCGCGCTCAAAACACTGGCGGCGCAGGGCAAGACCGTCATTTTCGTCTCGCATAAACTGGAAGATGTCGCCGTGCTGTGTGATAACGCGGTGGTGCTGCGCCAGGGCCGGCTGGTGGGTTCGCGCAAGCCGCCGCTGAATGAGGAAGACCTGGTTTCGCTGATGTTCGAGAAGACGCTGGTACCCATCGGCAGACAATCGCACTGCCTGAGCGAAGCAGCGCTCTCGGTGCGCGGTCTGGCGGTTGAAGAAAACTGGCTGAAAATCAAGGGTGTCACGTTTGACCTGTGCAAGGGCGAGGTCATTGGCGTGGTGGGCATGGAAGGCAGCGGGCAGAGCGCCTTGCTGCGCGCCTGTGCCGGCCTGGTGCCGGTGACTGCCGGCAAGATCCACGTCGCCAACCGCGACCTGACGCACAAAACCTATCACGATTTTATGCAGGCGGGTGTCACCTTCCTGCCGGCCTCACGCATGGAAGAAGGCTTGATCCCGGGCATGGACCTGGTGGCGCATTTCGCGCTGGCGGAACCCGTGCACGGCTTTACGGTCGATACCAACAATGTCACTCAACTGACGCAGGAGCGCATCGCCGAATACGCGGTCAAAGGCAGACCTGGTACCCTCGTCGAAGAACTCTCCGGCGGCAACCAGCAGCGCACGCTACTGGCGCTGATGCGTAAGCCGCTCAACCTGCTGCTGATGGAGCACCCGACCCGCGGTCTCGATATCGACTCGAGCCGCTACATCTGGCAGAAACTGAAAGAACGCTGCCAGCAGGGTACCGGCATCCTCTTCATCAGTACCGACCTGGACGAAGTGCTGCAATACGCTGACCGGGTGATGGTGTTCTTCAGCGGCCGTGTATCGCAGCCGCTCGATGCCGCGAAGATGGATTCCGACCAGCTTGGCATGCTGATCAGCGGCGCGGATTGGGATACCTTCGGCTGCGAGGAGAGCGCCAAATGAAGCGCCCGAGCGAAAAGTTGCTGCGCTTGTTATGGCAGGTGCTGGCGGCCGTGATCGCGCTGGTCGCGGTCATCCTGATCCTCTGGGCAGCCGGAGCACCCCCGCTTCAGCCTCTGGTTGAAATCATCACTGGCGCCTTTAGCTCGACCACCAAGATTGCCAATGTGCTGGTTGCCTGGGCGCCGCTGATGATGGTGACCAGCGGTGTGCTGATCACCTTCAGCGCCGGCTTGTGGAACATCGGCATCGAAGGGCAGATCACCATGGGCGCCATCTTCACCACCTGGGTCCTGCGCCTGCTGATGAATTCCAGCCTGCCGCCAGCGCTGATCATCATTCTGGCGATTCTGGCCGGCATGGCGGGCGGCGCGCTGTGGGCGGCGCTGGTCGGCCTGCTTAAGACGCTCGGCGGCGTTAATGAGATTTTCGGCGGCCTCGGCATGAATTTTGTCGCGACTGCCTTTACGCTCTGGCTGATCTTCGGCCCCTGGAAGCGTCCCGGCACGGGATCGATGAGCGGTACGGAACCCTTCCCGCCGCACCTGTGGATCCCTGAACTGCCGGGGGTACGTCTCAGCCCGTGGACGCTCGCCCTGGCGGTCGTCTCACTGATTCTGGTTTACCTGTTATTGCGCGGCACTTATTTCGGTCTTCAACTGCGCGCCATCGGACGCAACCCTAAAGCGGCCTACCGCCTCGGCATCCCGACCGCGCGCTACACGCTGCTGGCGTTTGTCCTCTGCGGGCTGCTGGCAGGTCTGGCGGGTGGTCTGCAGGTGGCAGCCTTCTTCCATCGCCTGGTGCCGAGCATCTCTTCCGGCAACGGCTTCCTCGGCTTGCTGGTTGCCATGCTGGTCAACTACAACGCCTTGTGGGTTGCTCCGGTGACCTTCTTCTTCGCTGTGCTGAACATCGGCAGTATCCAATTACCAATCGTCCTCAAGCTGGATTCCTCGCTGGCAGGCGTCATTCAGGGTGTGCTGGTACTGAGCGTGCTGCTGATGCAGGGCCTGCGAGAGCGGCTGCTGAGCAGAAAGAAGGCCAGCGATGGATAACGCCCTGATCCTTGCCGGACTGGCGGGCGTGGTCGCCACCGCGGCGCCGCTGATCTTCGCCGTCATCGGTGAAACCTTCACCGAGCGCGCCGGTGTTACCAACCTGTCGCTGAACGGCGTCATCCTGCTGGCTGCCATGGGCAGCTTCACCGTGGCGCTCAAAACCTCGAGCCTGGTGCTTGGCATTCTTGCCGGCGCCCTGATCGGCGCGCTGGTGGCGTTGATCATCGCCTACAGCAGTATCACGCTCAAGCAGTCGCAGGTGGCGGTTGGCTTTGTGCTGACCCTGTTATGCCGCGACCTGGCTTACTTCCTCGGCACGCCGGTCGTTGGTGTGCCCGGCCCGCGCCTGAATCCGCTGGTCACTATCCCGGTGCTGTCTGAAATCCCTATCCTGGGCGTGGTGTTCTTCAAGCACGACGTCATGACCTACCTCTCCTACCTGCTGGTCATCCTGAGCTGGATATTTATCTTCCGCACCCGTCCCGGGCTGATGCTGCAAGGCGTTGGCGAACGTCCGGCGGCAGCTTATGTCAGGGGCGGCAATGTGCAGGGTTTGCGCTACCTCTACACCGTGCTGGGCGGCGCGCTGGTCGGCATTGCCGGCCCGATGTATTCGCTCAGCATCAAGGCAGGCTGGTTTGGCACCATCTCGGGATTGGACGGTTTGGGCTGGATCGCGCTGGCGATCGTGATCTTCGGCGGCTGGAACCCCTTCCGGGCTGCCTTCGGCGTCTACCTCTTCGCCTTCCTGCAATGGCTTGGGCTGGTGCTGCAATCGCAGATCCCGGGCGTGCCGTCACAGGTGCTGCAGGTCGCGCCTTTCCCGCTCATGATCCTGACGCTGCTGTTCGTCAACATCGGCAACACCGAATGGGTCAACCGCATGCTGGCCTATCTGCCGCCGAAAACGCGTCAGGTGGTTGTGGGAATCATGCGCCGGATGCGCGCCAATCCGCCCGCGGCGCTCGGGACGCCGTTCGAACAGTAGCTCATTCTCTCCACTTCAACTTCGTGAGGTTGCATGGATCTGCTGGATAAAATCGTTGCGGAACTGCGTGATATCCCCGGCATTGATGCCGTCGTGCTGGGCGGTTCGCGCGCAACGGGCAGCGCCAACCCGGAATCTGACTACGACATTGGCATTTATTATGGCGGAGAACAGCCGTTGGATCTGGCAGCGCTCAATCAGGCAGCCTCACGCCTGGACGACAGCCGCCGACCGGATCTGATCGGCGAGCCGGGCAGTTGGGGACCGTGGGTTAACGCCGGCGGCTGGCTGACGATCGACGGCACCGCCGTCGATTTCGTCCTGCGCGATACCCGGCGTGTAACGGAGGTGGTCGCCGATTGCATGCGCGGCAAGCTGACGCTCGAGTATCAGGTCGGTCATCCGTTTGGTTTCCTCAACGGCATCTACATGGGCGAGTTGTCATTGTGCCAGGTGCTGCACCCCACCCAGCACCTGACCGATTTGAAGAAAAGCATTGATGCTTACCCGCCCGCTTACCAGCAGGCGATCTTTGAGCGCTTTGGGTTCAGCGTTGGCTTCTATCTGATGTGCGGGCGCAAGGGTATCGCCGGTGGTGATATTCCCTACGCGGCTGGCTGCCTGTTCCACGCCGCGCTCTCGATGGTGCAGGTCGTCTTCGCCGCGAACGGACAGTATCTGCTGAATGAAAAGGGCTGGCAGAAGCGCGCGGCAGCCATCCCGGGCTTCTGGATGCCTGATGGGATGGCGCCAGCGCTTGAGAAAGCCTTTTCGCTGGTCAATCGCGATGACCTGCCGCTGGCATTCATCACCGTTGAAGAACAGTTTGAATTGGTCCGGGAGCACTTGCATCTGCCCTGAACTTGATTCTCATCAGACCTTCCATTACAATCACCGTTAACTAACAAAGGAGGCCTGTATGAAACTTGAAGTAGGGCAAAAAGCCCCCGATTTCACTCTCAAGAGTCACTTGGGCACCGAGGTATCACTGAGCGGCCTCAAGGGTAAAACGGTTGTGCTGGCGTTCTTCCCGCTGGCATGGACGCCTATATGAACGAATCAAATCCCTTCTTACCAGGCGCAACTGCCGCGGTTTGAGGGATTAAATGTCCAGGTTCTGGGCATCTCAGTAGATCACATCCCTTGCCTCGCGGCATGGGCAAAAAGCCTTGGTGACATTGACTTCCCGCTGCTGAGCGATTTCTGGCCGCATGGTGAAGTCGCGGAAAAATATGGTGTCATGCGCGATGGCGGTATAACCGAACGCGCCATCTTTATCATTGATAAGGAAGGCACGATCAGCTATATTGACATTCATGACATTGGCGACCAACCCAGCAACGAAGTGCTGTTCTCGGAGCTTGAAGCGTTGGTGCCAGTCGCGGAGCGCCTGACGGGCTACACCGCGCCGGTGGAAGAACCGCTGCCGCATGGCGGCGTGGTGATGTATTGCACCAGTTGGTGCGAAGATTGCGCTGCAGCCCGCAAATGGCTGGCGGAGCATAATATTGAATACACTGAGGTGGACGTGGAAGCCAATCCGGCTGCCGCGCGCCAGGTGCGTGAGTGGGCCAGGGGCGACCTGGAGACTCCGACCTTCGATATTGACGGCAAAGTCATCGTCGGATTCGACAGCGCCAGCCTCAGCGATACCCTGCTGATCAGGTAAACGCTTTACCGGAAGCCCGCGTCACTGCGGGCTTCTTTTTTATTGCCAACTGACCCCGGCTCGTCTATACTTAATCAATCAACCTTTGAGGAGCAACTTATGTTTAAAGACCTCGTGACCAAGAACAGAAGCTACCGGCGTTTCAAGCAGCAGCCTGCCGTCGATGCAGCCGCGCTGACGTATATGGTCGAATGCGCCCGTCTGGCAGCGACCTCAGCCAATATGCAGCCGCTGAAATTCTTCCTCTCCAATGACCCCCGCACCAACAACATCATCTTCCCGCAGCTTGCCTGGGCAGGCTACCTGGTCGATTGGCCCGGCCCCGCGGAGAACGAACGTCCGACAGGCTATGTGATTGTGCTGGGCGACAAATCGATCAAATCGAATTTTGGCTGTGACCATGGCATCATCTCGCAGACCATCATGCTCGCCGCTGTCGAAAAAGGCTTCGGCGGGTGTATGATCGCTTCCGTCAAGAAGGAAGCCTTGCAGGAAGCCCTGAAACTGCCTGAACAATTCGAGATCCTGCTGGTGCTGGCGCTGGGCACCCCGGCGGAAGAAGTTGTCATTGAACCGCTGCCCGAAGATGGCTCGATCCGCTACTGGCGCGATGACAAGGGTGTTCACCACGTGCCAAAGCGCGACCTCAAGGATCTGATCGTCGGCAGCCATTAGCATTGCCGCAATTGAGAAGGAATGTCAGCAGGGCTTGTCTGCCTGGACGAGCCCTGCATTCGTCACGACAGGTTGAAACAACAGATGGTTCGTAAGATCAAATTCATAATCTGTCTGCTGTGCGCGGTGAGCATACTGGCAGCCTGCCTGCCCGTGCCCACAGCTGAACCCACCGCGGCCGTAACGCAACTGCCGCCAACCACCGAACCTGCCACGCCGACCGCGACCATCAAAGCAACCAGGGTCAACACCGCAACCGCGCGGCCAGTCACCGCCAGCTCGACACCATTGCCGGCAACGGCTGAACCCGTCGCGACCTCATCAGCCTTATGGCAGGATGCTAAAGTGCTCTCTGGCGGATTCCTGCCCAACTGGGAATACCTGGTGATCTTCGAAACGAGCAGCAAATTGCAGGGGACATACAGCGCGGTCGCTGACCTGAACAAACCCTATCAGTGCGAGTCGCGCCCGGCGTATCCCGACCGGCTCTATTGCTGGGGCAGGCAGGTGCGTTATGCTGATGACGCGCCAATTGTGGTTTATAATGACAGGCAACAAATCGTTTTTGAGGGACAATTCTATACGCCCGATCGTTAGCCAGCCTGTTCGTCAAAACGCGGCGCGATCGCCTCACCATGTCTGATAAACCACTGCCTTTAGGCAAACTACCCCCCGCACTTCTCGATAGCATCATTAAACACGCGCCGGTCAGTGACCCGCGCGTCATCCTTGGCCCGGGCATCGGGCTGGACTGCGCCATCATCGATAACGGCGACAAGTGGCTGGCAATAAAATCGGATCCGATCACCTTTGCCACCGACGAGATCGGCTGGTACGCGGTGCAGATCTGCGCCAATGACATTGCCACCACCGGCGCGAAACCAATGTGGTATCTGGCAACCGTTTTGCTGCCGGAAGGCAAGACCAGCGAGACGCTGGTCAGGCAGATCAGCCGCCAGTTGTATGATGCTTGTGCCCGACTGGATATTTCCTTCATCGGCGGGCATACCGAGATCACTTACGGCATTGACCGCCCGATCATCATGGGCACCATGATCGGCGAGGCCGACAAGGACAAACTGGTCACACCGCGCGGCGCGGCGCCCGGCGACAAACTGCTGCTGACCAAAGGCATTCCGATCGAAGCCTGCTCGCTGCTGACGCGTGAATTCCCTGACAAGCTGAGCGGCACGCTGAGCGAAGAAGAAATCGCGGAAGCCGCCAACTACCTGCATGATCCCGGCATTGGCGTGATGCGTGACGCGCGCATCGCGCTGGCAAACGGACGCGTGACCGCGATGCACGACCCGACGGAAGGCGGTCTGGCTGCAGCGCTGTGGGAGCTTTCCCGCGCCTGCGGGCATTCACTCAGCGTCGACCGGCAGGCGATCATCGTCCCGCCGCTGGCGGGGAAGATCTGTGCTGCCTTCGGGCTCGACCCGCTGGCGACCATCGCCTCCGGCGCGCTGCTGCTGACTGTTTCGCCGGATGATGCTGACGCGATTATGACGGCATTGCGCTTCGAAGGCATTGACGTCTCAGAAATCGGCAGCGTTGAGCGCGGCGAACCAGGTGTATTGATGCGTGACAACGGGGTGACCAGCACGCTGGCTTATCCCGAGCGGGATGAAATCACCCGCGCTTATGAACAGAACGGAGCATAACAAATCATGGATGATGAACTGGAGGATGAGGTTCCCATAGCCGAAAGCTACTGGGTCGTGAAGCACCAATTCCTGGCAGGGGAATCACCCGCCTCTCCCTATTTTGAAGAGAAGACACGCTCGAATCTGGACGCGCTGCTGGACGCGGACATCCGTTGTTTTATCGATCTGACCGACCCGGCTGAAAGCACGCCCTATGCCGATGAGTTGTTCGAGATCGCCGGCTGGTATGACCTGGATGTCGTCTACGGCAACTATCCGCTTGACACGACTGACGTGGACGCGCCGGAGCAAATCAAATCCATCCTGGATGTGATCGACGGCAGCATCGCGGCTGAGCAGCCGGTGTATGTGCATTGCAATGCCGGTGTCGGCAGGACCGGCGTGATCGTCGGCTGCTATCTCGTCCGGCACGGCATGAGCGGGGAGCAGGCGCTGGAGCAGATCGCTGAGCTGCGCCAGCACGTCTCGAATGCCTGGCAGCGCTCACCCGAAAGTGACGCCCAGGTCGAGCTGGTCAAAAGCTGGAAAACCGGCCATTAATCCCCAATTGAACGACAAAAAAACCGGCAGATGCCGGTTTCTTGCGATGATATAATCCTGTATGCCGAAGGTGGGAATTGAACCCACATACCCGAGGGTACACGATTTTGAGTCGTGCGCGTCTGCCAGTTCCGCCACTTCGGCGTGAGAGCATCAAGTATAAACAGATTCATCAGCAGGGTCAAGAGTCATGACCGCGGCCCTGGGGAGCGCGCATGAAGCTAGGAATTATCGGACTTCCGCAATCAGGAAAAACAACTTTATTCAACGCGCTTACCAAAGCCGACCAGCCGACCGGTATGCTGAGCGGCAAGATCGAGGTGCATACCGCCGTGGTGGATGTGCCCGACAAACGGGTGGATATCCTGACAGGCATGTTCAACCCGCGCAAGACGATTTACGCCAAAGTGACCTATGCCGATATCGCCGGTCTCGATGGCAGCGCCGGCAAAAGCGGCATTTCTGGCACGCTGCTTAACCAACTGACGCAGATGGATGGCTTCATTCATGTCGTCCGCTGCTTTGGCGAAGATGAAGTCCTGCACCCAGCCGGCAGCGTTGACCCGGCGCGCGATATCGAAACTATGGACAGCGAGTTCATCCTCAACGACCTGATCGCGACCGAACGCAAGCTCGAGCGCCTGACCGATGAACGGCGCAAGGGCGGCGGCAGGGACAAGGCGGTGATTGACCGCGAGATTGAGTTGTTCGAAAAGTTCCGGGCGCTGCTTGAAGAGGAGAAACCGCTGCGCATGCACCCGATGACGCATGAAGAGGAAAAGATGATCTCCGGCTTTGGCTTCCTGAGCCTCAAGCCGGTGCTGTTGGTACTCAACCTCGACGAAGGTCAGGCAGAGCCTTCCATCAGTTACGACTACCCGCACAGCATGCTGGTGGCGCTGCAGGGCAAGCTCGAGATGGATATCGCGCATCTGCCGGCAGATGAAATGGCCATGTTCCTGCAGGAATACAACATCGATGAACCCAGCCTCAACCGCATGATCCGGCTCTCGTATGATCTGCTCGGACTGCAATCCTTCTTCACGGTCGGGCCGGATGAAGTGCGCGCCTGGACAACGCGCCGCGGCGCGACCGCTCCCGAAGCGGCGGGTGAGATTCACACTGACTTGCAGAAGGGCTTCATCCGCGCCGAGGTCGTCTCGTATGACGACCTGACCACGCTTGGCGGCATGAACGAGGCCAAAGCCAAAGGCAAGCTGCGGCTCGAAGGCAAGGAATACATCGTCAAGGATGGGGATATCCTCAACATCCGCTTCAACATCTGATCATTGACATGCGTCTGCTGGCCCTGGTTTGTGAAGCTTTTGCCCGTCCCTTCTACCGGCACGCTGCCACCTCACCGCATCAGGTAGATATCCGCCTCTTTAAAATTGGCCTGCATAACACGCCCGATAAATTGCGTACCGCGCTGCAGGCAGCCATTGATGACGCCCGCGGCACGGCCTATGATGCCATCCTGCTCGGGTATGGGTTGTGCGGCAGATCGACCGACGGGCTGTCCGCCCGCGAAATCCCGCTGGTCATTACCCGCGCGCATGACTGCATCACCCTCTTCCTGGGCAGCCGGGCGCGCTATGATCAGGAATATCAGAGCTGCCCCGGCACCTACTGGTACACTCCCGACTACATCGAACGCCGCGATGGCAGCCTCGACACGCTTTCGATCGGCGCCATGACGGACGTGAACATGGAAGGGGTGTATCAGCAGTACGTTGAAAAATACGGTCAGGACAACGCCGATTATCTGATGGAAGTGATGGGAGCCTGGCAGCAGCACTACCAGCGCGCGGCCTTCATTGACTCAGGCTATGACAAGGCGCTTGCCGCCCAGGAGAAAGCCCGGGTGCAGGCAGAGAAACGCGGCTGGCGCTATGAAGAATTGCCAGGCGACGAAAGCCTGCTGAAGAAGCTGCTGCACGGTGAGTGGGACGACGATTTCGTGCGGGTGATGCCGGGTCAGAAGATCCGGATGTCTGCCGGCGACCAGATCATTTCTGCTCAGTGATCATCTGTTTTCTGAAGTCTGCCTCAAGCTGACTCAGGTCAACGCGTGAGGTCATGTCCAGGCTGATGGGTGTGACCGAAACGGTGTTGGCGAATGCCATGGCGAACACATCCGTCTTGGGCGTGGTCTCATTGCGGATCGGCGTCAGCCTGCCGGCAATCTGCCCCTTCTCTTCCAGGCTGCCTTCGCGCACGACATAGGGCATGTAATAGCGGTAAGGCGCCAGACTGGTGATCTCCCAGGGGGTGTCGACGGTGCTGCCGTGGGGAACGTCTATCTTGAGCAGTTGAACATCAGCGGGCATTTTATGCTCGAGCATCAACTGGGCAAAAATCTTGACGAAATGCCCCGCTACTTCAAAATCGACCGTGTCTGAATAGCTGAGATAGTGAACATCGCCATGCAGTTGCAGGGAGGCGGCGATGCTGGGGATACCCATGGCCGCGCCTTCCATGGCCGCGCCGACCGTGCCTGAGACGGTGATGCTCTGCCCGAGATTCTCGCCGTAATTGATGCCTGAGACGAGCAGGTCCGGTCGTTCGGGCATCAGTTCCAGAACGGCGTGCAGCACCGCTTGCGCCGGTGATCCGCCAATGGCGAAGGTTTCCCATTTCTGATCGCCGATGTCAAGCACGCGGCGGGTGATGCGCCCGTCCGAGCTGAGCGGCATACTTCTGCCCGTGGCGGATGCCTGATCGCGCGGGGCGGCGATGGTGACAAATCCCAGTTTGGCTAACGCTTTGGCAGCCGCCCAAATTCCCGGTGAGTCGATGCCGTCGTCATTGGTGAGCAGGATGTTGGGTCGTTTTCCCTCGGTCAAGGCTGCCTCGCTATTCCATTTCCCATTCGAGTTGAATTTGTTCGCGCAGGTTGATCAGGCGCAATTTCAGGTCATTCATTTTTTGCTGGGCGTCACGCAGGTTGGTTGTCTCCGCGCGGATGAAACGGCTGTAGGGTTCGATGGCGGTGTTGATGTTGCCCAGGCTGCGCTTCATCTCGGCGTCGAATTCGGTGCCCAGCGCGGTCGCAAGCCGCGCGCGCATGTCGTTAACTTTTTTCGTCAGATCCTTCTTGGCCTGCTGGCGTTTCGCCGGGATGATGAACAACCCGAGCACAGCCACGGCGCTGGCGACTAGAATGCCGGTCACATCGGCTGCCATGGTAGTGGCGATGACGGTGATCAGCGCGCCCAGTCCGACCGCGCCGGCTTCCACGACGGCGGCTGCGGCAACCGCTTCCTGAGCGGCGTCCGCAATCTTTTTGGCTTCGGCGGTCTTGTCGTAGCTGTCCACCACGCGGGATGCCTCTTTGCCGACGGCGTCCATCAGACGCTCGCGGTCATAGGTGAAGGTGCCGATCGGGTCGCCGATGATATGCTCGCTGTACTCGCGCCTGCGCTCTGCCAGATGCTGGTTGATCGCTTCCCACTGCCGCAGGTCGCGGTCCACCAGCCAGTCGATCAGCTCGTTGACCTTGCGCTCGATCTGGCGCGGTACGTCAGCGACGACCTGTTTCTCAAACTGGCTTTGCACCTTGTTCTTGTTGATCAGATCAGGAATGCGCGCGACGCGCATGATGTCATCAAAGAAGGCCTGTCCGCGCTGTTCCATCTCGAACAGAATGTTCTCGATATCCGACATGCGGTAAGCGAAATCATCCGTCATATCGGTCTTATAAACCTGTAACTGGCGGTCGACGTTATCGAGCAGGTCGGTGTCCTTGCTGAGCGATAACAGCCGGTTGTTGATCACCTGACCGTATTGGTCCTGCAGGTGCAGTCCCACTCCGAGCGGGTTGAGGAACTTGAGCTTCAGCCGGCCCTTCTCGTCCAGGGTCTCGTGGATATGATTTTCCAGCGGCTCAAAGCGGCTCGGCTCCCACAATTGCGGCTGACCTTGTTTGGCGATCAATGCCTGCCGCGAGCTGACCGGGAAGACCTCAGGGGTGATGCCGAGCAGGCTGCGGACGTTGGTGCTGATGAATTCGACCACCTGATTCAACTCGTCGTCATTGGTGAACAGGTCGGTTTTGTTCAGGACAATGATCAGCTTCTTGCCCCAGTCGCGGATCTTTGCCAGGAAGGCGCGCTCGCTCTCGGTGAATGGGCGGTCGGCCGAGGTGACGAAGAGGACCATATCGGAGCGCGGGATGAACTGCGAGGTGATCTGTTCATGTTCGCGCATGATGGCGTTCGTGCCGGGGGTGTCGACGATACTGATCTCGCGCAGCAGTTCGACCGGCGCGGTGATTAGGGTCAGATTCTCTTCAACCGCGGTGCGCTGTTCTTCATCACCGTAGCGCAGCAGGTTGATTTGCGTAGTCGTAGGAGTGACGCCTTCCTTGAGCAGTTTGCTGCCCAGCAGCGCGTTGATGAACGAACTCTTGCCCGAGTTAAACTCGCCGACTACGACCAGCAGAAAGAGCTCATCGATCTGCAGGATCGAACGGGAGAGGGTTAGCTGGTCTTCTTCGGTGATGCCAAAACGCTGCAGGATGTTCTGCAGGTCATGCAGTGCCCGGCGTTCATCTTTCAGTAATTCTTCCTGACGTTCAGACAGGATGCGCATTCTTCCTCCTGTTCAGCCTGGCTTGACAGGCTCCGTTCAACTCACTGATGATATCATGGATGACGCCGCGTCACCTGTGCAGGGGTCAAAAAAGCTGGCTGACAAGGGTCAACCAGCTTCTCGATTTCATTCAGCTTTTTACTGATTTTCAAACGCTTCCCGGGTGGTATCCGAGAACAGGTAGGCGATGATCAGACCGCCGATGATCGTGCCGATCGGGAAGTTCAGCAATGCCAGCAGCGCCTGGATGATTGCCAGCCAGCGTGCCCAGTTCTTCATCTGCAGCAAGCCGACGCCGGTCGCGATGGCCAGACCGCCGCTGAGCAGGAAGAAGAGGAACAGGAATCCCAGCACGATGATGCTGATCGTCAAACCCGCGGTGGAATCCTGGATGACCAGCGGCATAAACATCATGAGGATAAGGAACATCAGCCCAAGCAGCACCATCGGGAGCCCGGAGATGAAGTGGTAGATGGCAGTGACAGTGACGCCATCCGGACGGGCTTTCTTCTGGGGTTCAGCAGGAGCGGCGGCGGTTGATCTGACAGGTGCCGGAGCGGGGGCTACCGGTCCCGGTGTCTGAACGCGCGCGGGCGCAGGCTCGATCACTGGCTCGACCACATTGACCGGCTCAACCGGCTCCACCGCTTCGACGGGCTCAACCGCTGGCACAACTTCAGGAGCCGGATCGGGCGGAAGCACAACGGGTTCGATGTCTTCGGGAAGCTCGGTCGTTTCATTAAGTTTGGACAGAAAAGCCGGTTCGTCATCAGGTTCGGCAGGCTGCCAATTGGACACCGGTTCTTCAGGAGGAATCACAGCAGGATCTTTTTGATTGGAATCGTCATTCATGGTCTTTTTCCTTTCTATAATCATATACGCATTGAGCGAAACAAAGTTGTGAAGGTCTGATATGATAACAATACCCTATTTCGAGGAGAGTGGCGCCAATGAAAGTCTATTTTTCGTGCTCTGTTTCTGGAGGCAGACAGGATTTGCCGGTCTTCAAAGAACTGATCGCCTTCCTGCAAAGTGAAGGCCATTCGGTGCCGACCGAATATCTGGGCGAGGATGACCTGATGGAACAGCTCGCGCCCATGTCGGCGCAGGAAATCTTTGAGCAGGATGTGAGCTGGCTCAAGGACAGCGACGCGATCGTCGCCGAAGTCAGCACACCGTCTCACGGGGTGGGCTATGAGATCGCGCTGGCGCTGGTGCTCGCCAAACCCGTGCTCAGCCTGTATCAGTCCGGCAAGAATGTTTCTGCCATGATCAGCGGCAATACGCATCCCTCGTTCAGGATACGCTCCTACGAGACAATGGATGAAGCGAAGGCGCTGATCAGGGAATTTCTCGCCGGCAGCTTGTAAGAGATGTGTTAGAAAAACGCTGCGCGTATTGACTTGTCGTTCGTTCAGCTTACAATAAAATGGCTATGGAATATAAGGATTATTACAAAATTCTGGGTGTGGACAGGAAGGCAAGCGCGGAGGATATCAAGAAAACCTACCGCAAATTAGCCATGCAATATCACCCTGACCGTAACCAGGGCGACAAACAAGCTGAAGAAAAGTTCAAGGAAATCAACGAGGCTTACCAGGTGCTGGGCAATGCTGAACAGCGTGCCAGGTATGACCAGCTCGGCGAGTCCTACTCAAGCTGGCAGCAGCAGGGCGGCAGCGGCAACTTCAACTGGGATGACTGGGTGATGCGCAACGCTGGTCAGGGCGGCAGACGCACGACCCAGCAAGTCAACATGGAAGACCTGGAAGACCTCTTCGGCGGCGCGGGCGGATTCTCTGATTTCTTCACGACTATATTTGGCGGCGGCATGCCCGGAACGGCCGGAACCAGCCGCACTAGCAGGCGGGCGTACAAGCCGCGTCCGGTCGAATCGCCATTGCAGATCAACCTGATGGAAGCTTATCAGGGCACGGAGCGCCTGCTGCAAGTCGATAACCGCAGGCTGAACGTCAAAATTCCTGCCGGCGCGACCACCGGCACCAAGGTGCGGGTCGCCAACCAGGGGCCCGTGGATGCCATGGGACAGCAGGGGGACTTGTATCTGGTGATTGAGGTCCTGCCCGACAAGCGCTTTGAGCGCAAGGGCGATGACCTGTACACCGAGGCAACAGTAGACCTCTACACAGCAGTACTGGGCGGCAAAGCCACCGTTCAGACGCCGGGCGGCGAAGTCATTCTGACTATTCCGGCCGGTTCACAACCAGGCCAGACATTCCGCCTGGCTAAGCGCGGTATGCCGCTGCTGCGGAAGAAAGACACCTTCGGCGACCTGTACGCGAAGCTCAGGGTAACCCTGCCGAAGAATTTATCGGATGAGCAGAAAGCCTTATTCGAACAACTGCGCGCGGGCTAAGTCCGGCGCTTGAAGAGAGGTGCTGATGAAAAAACGCCTGTTATTCGTACTGGCTTCCTTTGTGATACTTATTGGTTGTGTGAATCCCGCGACGTTGCTGCCTCCGCAAATTGCTCCCGCCACCAGCCTGCCGCCTGCCGCTCAGAACCTGGCGACCCCGATCCCGATCACGGTCAGTTTTGATCCCGCCGAACTGAGCGCCATGGAGTCGATGCTGGTCAGCCTGTATGCCAACACCAATCCCGGCGTCGTATCCATCCAGACCTACAGCAATGTCGGCTCGGGGCAAGGCACCGGTTTTGTCTTTGATGCCGATGGGCATGTGGTGACGAACTATCATGTCGTGGAAGGCGCCACGGAACTGGAAGTCGATTTTCCATCCGGCGTGAAGGTGCGGGCGAAAGTAGTCGGCACCGACCCGGATTCTGATCTCGCGGTTTTGAAACCGCTCAATCTCGACCCCAACGCGCTGCATCCCGTGCCGCTGGGCGACTCAAATCAGGTGCAGATTGGTCAGATGGTGGTTGCCATCGGCAATCCCTTCGGACTTTCTTCGACCATGACGCTGGGCATCGTCTCCGCCAAAGGGCGTACGCTCGATTCGCTGCGTTCCGCGGGGACTGGGTCCTATTATTCCTCCGGCGACATCATCCAGACCGATGCTGCCATCAACCCCGGCAACTCGGGCGGACCGCTGCTCAACCTGAAAGGAGAGGTGATCGGCGTCAACCGTGCCATCCGTACCGAGGGCACCAACGTCGATGGTGACCCGGTCAACTCCGGCATCGGGTTCGCGGTGTCGATCAACATTGTCAAGCGCGTCGTGCCGGAATTAATCAGGAACGGCAAATACGATTACCCCTATCTTGGCATTTCTGCCCGCGAAGAACTCTCGCTGATGGAACAGGAAGTGCTCAAGCTGGAGAATACCAACGGCGCCTATGTCGTCTCGGTCAACCCCGGCAGCCCGAGCGACAAGGCGGGCATCCGTGCCGGCACGGCGTCAACTGAGATCCGTGGTCTGCTGGCTGGTGGTGATTTGATTGTCGCGGTCGACGGAATGCCGATCCGTATTTTCGGTGAATTGCTGAGTTATCTGATGAATGAGAAGTCGCCAGACGATGAGATTATCCTGACCGTCCTGCGTGACGGCAAGCGGATCGATGTGCCGGTAATCCTGGGCAAGCGGCCATAACTTATTTTCAAGAACAATAAAAGGGCAAGGCAGCCGCCTTGCCCTTTTATGTTGCGCCTGCTGTCAGATCAGTAGGCGTTGATCGAAACGGTCAGGATACAGACCACGCGCCCCTTGTTGGCGACGATCCATGAGGTGCTGTAGAACCCGGGCTCGGGCGGCACGGTCATGTCTATGATGATGTCCACTGCTTTGCCTGACTTGACATCGTGAGCCAGATTAATCTTGTCATGGTACGTCTGCATTCTGGTGCCGTTGGCGTAATAGACAACTGTTTCTGACGCGAGCCAGTCCGTCATGTCGCGGTTGACAATCTGCCAGTGCGCGTCAAATTCATCGCGGGTGTGATAGCGGGCGCCAATCGGCGGCTCCTGGACGGTCTGATAGCAGGAGTATTCGACGATGTTCGGTTTGGGAGTGCCGCTGACCGGGGTTGGCGTGATGTGCCCGATGGAATAGCTGGCGGTTGAGGTTGGCGTATAACTGGCGATCGGCATACTGGTGATGTAAGGCATCTGCTGCGTGCTGGTAGCCACAGGTGTGTCGGTCGGCGGGGGCTGTGTCGCGCTCGGCGCAAGGGTGGCTGTCGCTGGCACTGCGGTCAGCGATGGCTCCAGCGTCGGTGCCGCTGGCTGCCTGCCAGGCAGGTTGGGGAAAAGTGTGCAGCCGGTCAGGACAACCATGAAGATGACTGTGACCAGGCCAAAAAATCTTTTATTCATAAAACCTCTAATGCGCCTTGAATGACATCGTTTCAATTTTCAGGCGGTAGACCAGCAGGCGCGCCAGTTGATCGGGAGGGTAATCGATTGGGGTACCGCCGTAATGGGTCACAACCGCGTCCAGGGCGGACAGAATTTCGGCGCAATCGTTCAGCAGCGCCAGTGTGCCCTCGCCGCGCAGGCTGTGATAACGCATGCTGAAACTGCACGGGTTCTCCTTGACAACCGGCATCAGATTGGTGAGGATCGAGAAAGAGGCGCGCTTGCCGTCGCGCAGGACGTCCAGCTTGTGCCCGTGATTCCCCGAATGAAAGTAGAGGAAGCCGTCCTGATAGCCGTAGTTCAGCGGCAGCAGGTAAACTGCCTCGCCATCCATCATGCCGAGTGTGCAATGCGTGCCTTCCTGCAGCGCCTGGGCTGCCGCGGCGCGGTCTTTTTCGATGATCAACTCCAATGGGTCCATAAGGCATGTCCTCCAGTCAGGGTAATGGTAACACGGTCAACGCGCGTGATTGGTTGCTAGGGTGCGGTCGAAGCGAAACGACCGTTATCCAATACTATAAACGGATCGACGGGGATAAACGTTCCGCTGATGCGCCACTCACAATAGTTTGCCATTTCAACTTCGGAAATATACGGCTCATAGTGGGCGATGCTGGTAAATGTCGCGGCAGCCGGACCCACCCGGGCTTCCAGATGCAGGTGAGGCGCAAGCGCGTTGCCGGTCTGTCCGATGGTCCCCAGCGTGTCGCCGCAATTCACAAAACTGCCAGGCGCCTGAGTCGGGGGTTTCTCCATGTGGGCGTAAACCAGGTACAGCGATTGTGCCGGCTGACCGTCCCAGGGGAAGCCAAAGTTGGGGCAGGTGAGCGCGGAAGGGATCGGCGTCGGCAGGGCTTGCATGGTCTCAAGCAGTTTCTCCTGCATTGCTCCAGGCAGGCTGTTCAGCGGGGTCTCGATGATGATGGCGTTGCCGTACGGGAAGCGGTTGCTGATCACGGTTGTTACCGTCCCGGGCAGGACGGCCTGGACGTCATGTCCATTGATGGCGACACCGTACTGTATATCAGCGAAATCAACGCCCTGATGCGGGTCGTCGGAGCCGAGCGGCGGTGGAGAATAAGGGTTTGAGATAGCACCCTTCAGCCTGACGAGGTCATAGCCCGGCAATGGTGAGCAAAGGGTCATTTCGGGGATGTCCGGCGTGCTGGTCGCGGTAACCTCTGGCGCGCGCGTGCCAGCGCCGACCGGCAAACCCGCCTTGAGCGTCTGCACCACGGCTTCGACGCTGGTCGCCTCCTGGTCAGGTCCGCTGCGGGTTGCGAGCACAGGCGGGTCACCAAAGTCCGCGTTGCAGCCGGAAGCGAGCGCCGCGGCAAGCGTCAGAAAAATCAGAAGTCTGAGGAATTTAAGCATTTTCACCATGATACTACTGATTGGAACTCAATCTGATAGCTATTGCAAGCATTATGCGGGTATTCTTGTGAAGGTTTTATTCAGATGATATGATGATTTCCATGCTTGAAACAGGTGATCTGAGCAAATGAAACGGTTTTATGACCTGACAATCGAACAACGCCTCGCACGTTTAGCCGACGAGAGCGGCGTCGCGCCCGATGCGTTGCTGCCCTTGAGCGGCTCGGCTGCCATGACGCCCGAGCTGGCAGATCATATGGTCGAGAACGCGGTTGGCGTCTTTGGGCTGCCGCTGGGCATCGCGCGCAATTTCGTCATCAATGGCCGACCGGTGCTGATTCCTATGGCTGTTGAAGAGCCTTCCGTCGTTGCCGGCGCTTCGTTCATGGCAAAACTCGCCGCGGCTGAGGGCGGCTTCACCACCCGCGCCGATCCGCCGGAGATGATTGGTCAGATGCAAATCGTCGATCTGACCGATACGAACCGTGCCGTGCAGGCGCTCCTGGCGGAGAAAGAGCAACTACTCGAAGCTGCTTCCGGCTTTGATCCGGTGCTGGCGAATTTGGGCGGCGGCGCGCGCGACCTGCAGGTACGCGAGCTCGAACACCCTATGCTCGGCAAATTTCTGGTGCTGCACCTGATTTATGATGTGCGCGACGCGATGGGCGCGAACGCGGTCAACACGGCTGTTGAGCGGCTGGCGCCGCTGGTGGAAAAAATCACCGGCGGCAGGGTTCTGCTGCGCATCCTCTCCAACCTGGCTGACCACCGGCTGGCGTATGCCCGCTGTACTATTCGCAAGGACCTGCTGGCGATGGACGATTTCCCCGCGGAGACTGTCCGGGACAACATTATTGCTGCCTGGGCATTTGCTGCCGCCGATCCATACCGCGCGGCGACGCATAACAAAGGCATCATGAATGGCGTTGACGCAGTGGTGATCGCTACCGGCAATGACTGGCGTGCCATTGAAGCCGGTGCGCACGCTTACGCCGCCCGCTCAGGCAGATACACCAGCCTGAGTACCTGGAGCAAAGACGAAGCTGGCAATCTGGTCGGTGAACTGGAGATGCCGATGGCTGTCGGTATCGTCGGCGGTGCGACCCGCGTCCACCCGGCAGCGCAGGCGGCATTAAAATTGATGGGCGTCACGACGGCGAGCGAACTGGCGCAGATTATTACCGCGGTCGGGCTGGCACAGAATCTGGCGGCGATCCGCGCGCTGGCAACCGAAGGGATCCAGCGCGGGCATATGGGCTTGCACGCCCGTCAGGTAGCGCTGGCTGCCGGCGCGCTGGCGCAGGAAGTGGATGTAATTGCGGAGAAAATGGTGCTGGCCAAGACCGTGCGTATCGACATTGCCCAGCAATTGTTATCGGACTTGAGGAGTAAAAATGACTGATCTCGAACAACCTGTCGCGGAACCTGAACGACTGCTCAAACCCATCCGTCCGGTGGGCATTACTGGCTATGGGGCGTACGTGCCCCGTTACCGGCTGCCCGCCGCTGAAATCGCACGCATCTGGAGCGAGGGCGAAGGCGGATTCCCGGTCAGGGAGAAAGCGGTCGCGGGACTGGATGAAGACGTGATCACCATGTCGATCGAAGCGGCGCGCAACGCGCTGGCACGCGCCGGCATCCATCCCGAGGCATTGCGCGCGGTCTGGGTCGGTTCAGAATCGCATCCATATGCCGTCAAGCCGAGCGGCACTGTCGTGGCTGAAGCAATCGGCGCCGCGCCGCATGTGCAGGCTGCCGACTGGCAGTTTGCCTGTAAGGCAGGGTCGGAAGCCATGGTCGCGGCGATCGGACTGGTTGGATCGGGCATGGCTGATTACGCCATGGCGATCGGCATGGATACCGCCCAGGGGCGGCCGGGCGACGCGCTGGAGTACACCGCGGCATCTGGCGGCGCGGCATATATCATCGGTCCGGCAGAGGATTCGCTGGCAACCATCAATGCCTCGTATTCTTTTGTGACGGACACACCAGATTTCTGGCGGCGTGCGTACCAGCATTATCCCGAGCATGGTCAGCGGTTTACCGGTGAGCCGGCATATTTCAAGCACATTACGACCGCCGGCAAAACCCTGATGGAGCACCTCGGCACCAAGGCTGAAGATTATCAGTACGCCATTTTCCATCAGCCGAATGCCAAGTTCCCGCAGCGCGCCGGCAAGCTGCTCGGCTTTAAGGACGAGCAGATCAAGACAGGTCTGCTCTCGCCCATGATCGGCAACACTTATGCCGGCGCCGGCCTGATTGGCCTGACAGCCGTGCTGGACAATGCCAAACCAGGCGACCGCATACTGCTGGTCACCTTCGGCTCAGGCGCGGGGTCAGACGCGTTTGATCTGACAGTTCAGCCAGTGATCGAACACCGCCAGCATCTGGCGCTGACGACGGCAGCCTATATTGCCAGACGGGTTGAGATCGATTATGGCACTTACTTGCGCTTCCGCGGCAAGATCATGATGAAGTAGAGGCAGCATGAGCGATGTAGTGATTGCGGGCATCGGACAGGTGGCGGTAGGAGAACATTGGGAGAGGTCGCTGCGGTCATTAGCGGTTGAGGCGATCAATGCTGCCCGGGCGGATGCCGGCGGGTTGAAACCGCAGGCGCTGTATGTGGGCAACTATCTGGCGAGCATCCAGTCACACCAGGCGAATCTTGGCGCGCTGCTGGCGGACTGGTCAGCGCTGCGCGGCATTGAGGCATATTCAGTCGAATCCGCTGGCGCATCGGGCGGGGCTGCGTTCAGGCAGGCATACCTGTCGGTCGCGTCAGGTTATGTCGATTGCGCCATTGCTGTCGGTGTCGAGAAATTTACCGACCTGGTAGGCTCAGCCTCCAACTCGGCGCTCGCGACCGCGCTGGATTACGACTATGAAGCCATGACCGGGCTGACACCTGCTGGTGTTGCCGGCTTGCTGATGCAGCGTTATATGCATACCTATCAGGTGCCGCGCAATGTCTTTGCGGCATTTCCCGTCATCGCGCACGCCAATGGCGCGGGCAACCCGAACGCCATGTTCCGCAAGGCGATCAAACCTGAGGCTTATGAAGCGGGCGAGATGATCAGCGATCGGATCGGGCTGTTCGATATGGCCCCGTATGCTGATGGCGCTGCCGCGGTGGTTTTGACGCGGTCTGACCTGAGCGTGCAGACACAGCGAGTGGTCGTTGCCGGCAGCGCTTCGGCGATTGATACGCTGGCGCTGCATGACCGGAAGGATGTGCTGGCGTTCAACGCTGTCGCTGAGGCAGTGATGGAAGCCTGCCGGAAGGCCGGCACGGCGCCTGACCAGATGGATTTCTTTGAGCTGGCGGATACCTTCTCAATCTATGCCGCGCTGCAGCTTGAGGCAGCCGGTTACGCCGCGCCCGGTGAAGGCTGGCGGCTGGCGTCGGATGGCAGACTCAATCTGAGCGGCGACCTGCCTATTTGCACCATGGGCGGCATGAAAGCGCGCGGCAATCCGCTGGGCGCGGCGGGGGTCTATCAGATCGTCGAGTCTGTATTGCAACTGCGCGGGACGGCCGGCGTCAATCAGATCGCAGCCGCGCGGCAGGGGTTGGTGGTCTCTCTCGGCGGCCCAGCTTCGTCCGCTGTCGCGCACGTGCTGCGGGTGGAGTAGTGTGTAAGGTGCTGATCTAGGTTCTCGACTCCCGAACAGTATTCGGTAAAGATCACCATCAATGAATTGACCCTGAAGGTCCCGGAAGGACAATCATTGGCCTGCCTGGATAGCTTTTCAGCTCATTTTGATAGGTATTGAGAGGTTCGCACCGCTAAACTAAACTTGCCTTTACAGGCAGAAATTGATATTTAGTGAATTGGAGCCGAAAAAAGCATGGAAATACCGCGTCATTGGCGTTTGAAGAAACAAAGATACTCCCTTATCGGTGAGGTTTGCCCGCACTGTCACGACAAAATCTTCCCCCCGCGTGACGTTTGTCCGCATTGCGGCGGCGAAGCCAAGGAACCCTATGCCTTCAGCGGGCATGGTGAGGTGTATTCCTTCACGGTGATGAAGGACGCTCCGGCTGGTTTTGAAGCGCAGGCGCCCTACGCCGTCGCGCTGGTCAAACTAGATGAAGGGCCGATTGTGACTGCCCAGCTCACAGACCTGGAAGACAAGAAGGTTGAGATTGGCATGCCGGTTGAAATGGTTACCCGTAAACTGCGCCAGGATGGCGACGAGCGCGGCATGCTGATCTATGGTTATAAGTTCCGCCCGGCTATCCCCGCTGGGTAAAGAGAGTTCATTCCGCTAAAAGTGCCTCCGCGTCGGAGGCACTTTTTTTACTAATGTGTAAATCTTGACCCCTTCAACTTCCTGACCAGGACAAGCAGTGCGTCGCAAGGAAAACTGACTAGAGGTGAGAAGTGAAAGAGCATCCATTCGTTACTGAGTTTGTTAATGATATTGGTATAAGTGGAAATTACCTGAAAAAGCACTGAGCGATATGCACAGTTGACGATGAGAACAAGCGGATTAGGAAATGTAAAATCTTACCTTCCTTATCTGATTCGATTGCATTTGACATGTCACCTGTGCTACTATTTGCCAATAGTGAGCAAAGGAGGCCGGTGATGAAACCGTCACGCGTATTACTTTGGTTGAGTTTGACAGCTTTTGGATTAGCGGTTGGCAGTCTGGTAACGTTCAACTTGATCGGATCAACTATAGGCAGTGATGGCATGCTGCAGGAGCCTTTCTTTCTGCTGCCATTATTCTGGCTCTTCCTCTTCGGCGGGCTGATAATGGCACTGAGTTCACTGGCGGTGTACGTTGCCGCGAGGGTGCGGCGATGAGCATGGAGATGCCGACCGGCGAGGTGATCGCGATCATCAATCTGCTTAATCAGCATGGCATTGAGGTGGTGGTCGACGGCGGCTGGGGCGTGGATGCTTTGCTCGGCAGACAAACGCGCACCCATGAAGATCTGGATGTGGCCGTGGCGCATAAGGACGTCCCGCTGCTCAGGCAGTTGATGGCACAGCGCGGCTATAACGAAATTCCCAGAGATGACACCTGGGAATGTAATTTCGTGCTGCAGGACAGTCACGGCTGTTTGTTTGACGTCCACTCCTTCACCTTTGACGAGGAAGGCAACCATGTCTTCGGCGTCAAATATCCGTTTGAATCGCTGCACGGCCAGGGTTCCATCGCTGGGCAGCCTGTGCGCTGCATCACCCCTGAGTGGATGGTCAAGTTCCACAGCGGATACACGCTGGATGAGGATGACTATTTCGATGTCAAGGCGCTCTGCGAACAGTATGGCATCGCGCTGCCGGCCGAGTATGATGCGTTCGAAAAGCCAGGTACGGCTTAGACTGGCAGCCAGATGCACAGTGCTCGGTTGGTGTTGATCGATCTGGTGGCCTGGTTATAGTTGAAGGGTTGATGAGTTGTAACCATTCTTGTGATGGGTTAGGACATTATTAGGTAGTTTAGAGGTGGATCAATGGATAACATGTCAAAAGCCTCGACTTCTGTTGAGGCAGATCGAAGAATCGGTGTCCTTGCGATTTTGATTGGCATCATCTCCGCGATTGGATTTGTGCTCCTCATCATCATGTACGTCCTTTTTGCAAGGTCTCAAATGGCTCTTGGACAGCAGTTTGGAATGTTCAATGATATCCTCATCGGGCTCCAGTATTTGCTGACTATCCCGGTCGCATTGGCGTTGTACCGGATGTTGAAAGCCTATAACCCCGCATTAATGCGCATCGCTACCATCGTCGGTGTTATTGCGATGCTGGTAGTCGTTGCATTGCAACTGCTGCTCGTCACCAAGGTACTGACTTTTGAACAGCAGGTGCCATGGGTCTCTTTGGCAATGCTCCTGGGCGTCGGCTTCTGGCTCATTGCCACCGGCCTGGTTGCCAGATCGGTCAAATGGCTGCCAAACAGCCTGTTGATGAGCATCATCGCGGTGCTGTACTTTGGCTTTCCGATTTGGGCTTTCTGGCTGGGACGGCATCTGCTGAAACGTTGAGGGGCTGCTCAGATAATCTAGCGGGTTCGCCAACCCACTGCCGACCGCCGGCTCGGAGGTGACACACATCCTGGTCATGTATCTGCTCTCGCAGCAGCTCAAGAGCCTGCTGGTCGGTCTGGCAGATCAGGTGATTACTGTAATCAGGGAGGGGGTATATGCTCGCGCGTCCTGACGCGATTGACTCAACCTTCATAACATTTTGCATACCGCCGCCTTTTACGCTATAACTGCGCTATAGATGATGCGTCTGGTGTGGAAGGAGCTTGCCATTGAAAAATAATTCTCTGATGACCTCTGAAGTTCTGGCGTGGCTGCTCGACTCTGACCCCGCTATCCGCTGGCAGGTGATGCGCGATCTCGCCGGCAGCCCCATGGATCAGGTACTGGCTGAACGGGTAAAATTGACCACCGAAGGCTGGGGCGCAACCTTGCTGGCTCTGCAGGCCGCGGATGGCACCTGGAGCGGTATCGCCTGGAACCCGGAATGGACCTCCACCTTCCATGCCCTGACACTGCTGCGTGAGTTTGGTCTCGACCCGGAAGGTCAGCCGGCGCGGCAGGCATTGTCACGTGTCAGGCAGCAGGTTACCTGGAAGGAAAGCGGACCCGAAGAATGTCAGGAGAACGCCTTTTTTGCTGGAGAGGTTGAGCCTTGTATCAATGGTCAGGTGCTGGCATCCGGCGCCTATTTTGGACAGGACGTCCACGGGCTGGTGAGCCGCCTGTTGAGCGAACAACTGGAAGACGGCGGCTGGAATTGTGACGCCTGGCTCGGCTCGACGCGCTCGTCCTTCAACACCACCATTTGTGTCCTCGAAGGCTTCTACGAATATGAATTGCATTTTGGCGCCAATTATGAGCTGGCAGCCGCACGCGAAAAGGGTCAGGATTACCTGCTCGACCGCCATCCGTTCCGCAGCTTGTCTACTGGCGATCCAATCAGTCATGACCGCAAAGGCGGCCCGCCATACTCGTACTTCGCGTTCCCCAACTGGTGGCATTATGATGTATTGCGCGCGCTCGATTACCTGCGCCGGACGGGAATGAAGACTGATCCACGCCTGGATGAAGCGCTGGACATGGTGCGGGCAAAACAACAGGCGGATGGACGCTGGCTGCTGGATGTGCTTTACCCCGGCGAGGCGTTGATAGACTTTGGCGAGCAGGAAGGTCAGCCCAGCCGCTGGATCACGCTGCGCGCGCTGCGGGTGCTGAAGCATTTCGCCGCGTTCTGACGCGCTGCCCAGCACCTGCACCACAAGGAGGGGAAGATGGAAGATCGCATTTACATGGAAGTCGGAATGGTGCCATACCAGAACTTGAGCGGATATTCCGGTGTGGTGGCTTATGGCATCGGAGCGGATTACATCCTGGTGCAGTTCGACGATGAATCCATTTACTTGTACACGTATGAGAGTGCCGGCAAGGAACACATTGAGAGAATGAAAGGGCTTGCCCTCGAAGGCATTGACCTGAATCGCTACATCAACCAGTTCGTCTATAAAAAATACGCGCGCCGCTGGCGTGATTGAACCAGCAGCCGCGAAGAACTCTCCAACCTCATCATGTTAGAATGTGACTGACCAGCCAGGGTTCATAGCGCTGGCTGGCTCGCCGCCGTTCGCGGCGCCGCCGGGACGACCCGGAGCGGATTAAAAATTTGAGAGGACGACCTCTCCCAAGGAGTTTTATCATGGCGTGGGTCATCCTCTTTATTGCCGGCTTATTCGAAATGGCTTGGGCGTTGCTGCTCAAACAATCCGAAGGCTTCTCCAAACCATTGCCGACTGCCGGTTTCGTCATCACCCTCATCCTGAGCATGTATCTGCTCTCGCAGGCGCTCAAGAGCCTGCCGGTTGGTTCCGCCTACGCGGTCTGGACTGGCATCGGCGCGGCTGGCACGGCGATCGTCGGCATGTTATGGCTGGGCGAATCGCGTGATGTGCTCAAGCTGGTCTCGCTGGTGCTGCTGCTGGCCGGCATTATCGGGCTGCGCATCACGAGCACCCACTAACTTTCACCCTCAGAGCAGGCCCTAGTGAACCCACGCTGCGGGTTCTGTTTTCATTCGTTCACATTCGGAAAGCTATTACCTGCAACTCAAATCTAGGCGCACAGTCACTCCGACACCATATTGATTTGTGATGATGAACGTGGATCAGTAAAAAGCAGTTGCTCTTTTTGGGTCGCTGATTTGACTAAAGGCAAAGCATTGTTTATCTCAATATGCTACTGTCATAGTGCGTGTGACCACGTTGCGTTAATTGGTGTTCCCATCTGAGCTTTTTTTATCATCCCAAGGAGTCGACCATGAAGAAAGTATCAACCGTCGTTGCGATATTGTTCATCGCATCCCTGATTCTATCTGCCTGCGCTCCGGCTGCGCCGCCGCCAGCACCACCACCGGCGACCGAGGCAGCACAACCCACGGCTGCGCCGACAGAAGCTCCCCCGCCGGCAGCAACTGAAGCGCCCGCTGCCGCGACTGAAGCGGTCACCGAGGCTGCTACAGAAGCGCCAACGGAAGCGCCTGCTCCCGCTGAGGAACCGAAACCGGCAAGCCTCTGGGATCAGGACTATATCACCGAGCAGCCGCCAATCATGATGGTCGAGCCTTACTTTGAGATCTTCGGGCAATCGAAAGTGGCTGTGCCTTATTATTATGAAGAGGCTGTCAAGCTGGCTGGTCATTCCTGCGGCGCGGTTGCCGGCGCCTGGCTGATCACCAAGAAGGCGCTCGAGCAACTCTACCCTAATGGTGAGCTGCCCGTGCGCGGCATGATCACGGTTGAGGCGCCCGGTGCTGCCAATGAATGGTTCACCGGCGTGTTTGGCGATGTCATCACTTTCGTCACCGGTGCTGCCCCGGCTACAGGATTTATCGGCGCGGAGTATGGCGAGGTCAACGATCTGTTCATCCGCCAATACAAGATGACCTACCCGCATGAGCCCACCGGCACACCGCCTCCGCAAATGGTCTGGAAGTTCACCCGCAAGGACATCGGCAGGGTTGTCACGGTTAACTACAACCTGGCAGTCATCACCCCCATCGCTACTGAAGAAATGACCGCCCTGGGTGTGAAGATGGCCAAGGGTGAGGTAACCGAAGAAGAAAAAGAGCTCTATTATGTCTACTGGAATGACCGTGCCAAATTCGTCTTCGAGAATGAAGCGATGGAAGGCTTCTTCAATCTGAATGTCGTTGAAGAAGGCGCGCCTGAGGTGCCGGCGAACATTGTCAGCGACATCAAGGCCGGCGCGCCGGAAGATTTCAAATGGGAATACGACTACATCAGAGAAGTTCCGCCCATCATGATGAAGGAACCTTACTTTGAAATTTTTGGTCAGCGTCAGGACCCGCTGCCCTACACCTACGAAGAGGCTGTCAAGCTTGCAGGCCACTCTTGCGGCGCTATAACCGGCGCCTGGACAATCACCAAGAAAGCGCTCGAAATCCTTTACCCCAATGGTGAAGTGCCTGTGCGCGGCATGATCGCGGTCGAGGCGCCCGGGGCGGAGGATGAATGGTTTGTGGGTGTTTTTGGTGACGTGATCATGTACATCACCGGCGCCGCGCCTGAGACGGGTTTCATCGGCTCCGAGTTTGGCAAGGCGAACAATGTGTTCGTGCGCCAGGACAAGATGGTCTATAGCAAGGAGCCCACCAAGCAGCTTCCTCCCGCGCGTGAGTGGATCTTCACCCGCCTCGATACCGGCAAGAAGGTTGGTGTGAAGTTCAACCTGGTCATCATCACCCCCATCCCCACACCTGCCAAGAGCGCCCTGGGCAAGAAGATGGCGCTGGGCGAAGCCACGCCTGAAGAAGAGATCGAGTACTACAAGTACTGGAATGACCGCGCCACGTTTGTCCTGGACAAGCAGGATATGCCCGGCTTCTTCATCGTCAAAGAATACAACTAACAGACCAGTCTGCTGCCTCTCTTTCCTTACAGCTGTCCGCGAGGGCAGCTGTAAAGTTTGCAGCAGCTATTGACCCCATGAAGCTGTTGGAGCAGATGGAATCTTTTGCTGGCGTCCTATAATTAATGATGTAATTGACCGCACCCATAAGACCGGAGATGCCAAATGGACAATGAACCGACCGCCCCCCTGACGAACCCCCGCCAGAGTAATGCCCTTCCTTCTGTGCTGGAAGCTATCGGCAACACGCCGCTGGTGGAGCTGAGCCGCATCACGCGCGGGCTGCCGGGCAGGCTGCTGGCCAAGCTGGAGTATCTCAACCCCGGCTTCTCAAAAAAGGACCGCAACGCGCTGCAGATGATCGAAGAAGCGGAAGCCGATGGCAGCTTGCAGCCAGGTCAGACGGTAGTGGAGCTCACCAGCGGCAATACCGGCACCGGGCTGTCCATCGTCTGCGCGGTCAAGGGCTATCCGTTTGTGGCGGTCATGTCGCGCGGCAATTCGACCGAGCGCGCCCGCATGATGCGCGCGCTGGGCGCGGAGGTGGTGCTGGTTGACCAGTTACCAGGCTCCACGCCGGGGCAGGTATCAGGCGGCGACCTGGCATTGGTCGAGGCTGAGACCCAGCGCATTGTGCGCGAACGCCAGGCTTTCAGGGCTGACCAGTTCAAACTGCCCGGCAGCGCGCGGGCGCATTACCTGCATACCGGCGCGGAAATCCTCCGGCAATTCGCCGGCAAGATCGACCTGTTCTGTGACTATGCCGGCACTGCCAGCACCTTCGCCGGCGTTGCCCGTGCCTTCAAAGAAAAGGATGCCGGCACGCTCTGCTATCTGGTTGAACCGGCTGGCGCGGCAGTGCTGGCGGGCAAGCCAGTCAGTGACCCCAACCATCGCATTCAAGGCGGCGGATATTCGATGACCGATCTGGTGCTGCTGGACCCGGCGCTGGTGGATGGGTATCTGCAGGTGACCGACGAACAGGCGATCACGACTGCCCGGCGGCTGGCAATGGAGGAGGGTATTTTCGCCGGCTTTTCCTCCGGCGCGAATGTCGCCGCGGCGCTGCAACTGCTTGAGGGCGAGCAGCAGGGGAAGACGGCTGTCGTCATCCTGCCGGACTCCGGCTTGAAATATCTCAGCACCGACTTGTGGGAATAGAGACAAACCTGATACGCCCGGTTCCTGCCAGAGCATTGCTAGTCGCATGAACTGTTGCGTTATGCTACACTAATCCCGTCAATCATTATTCGTTCTGGGAGAGGTGCGTCTTGAGAAATATCGCTGCCGGTACGCCAATCGTCTACTACACAAGCGGCTCGGAACACGCGGAAACCATCGTTTTTCTGCACGCGGCTTTCGCCGATCACACCAGTTTTGACAAACAGGTTGACTCATTCTCTCAGCGTTATCGCGTGATCACGCCCGACCTGCTCGGACATGGTGAGTCGCTGCCAAAAGATGGCAAAGCCGGCATGAGCAGCATGTCAGACTATCTCGAAAAAATCCTCAACCAGGAGAATATTTCCCGCATCCATCTGGCAGGTGTTTCACTGGGCGGGGTGGTGGCGCAAGATTTTGCCAACAAATATCCCGAGCGGCTGGCGTCGTTATGCTGCGTCGGGGCGTATGACATCAACAATTTTGACCCCAAAGCGCAGAAAGAAAACAGCAAGGCGCAGATGATGATGATGCTGTCGGCATTCTTCTCGATCAGGAAATTCGCCGAGGCTAACAGCCAGGTGTCTGCCGTGACGCCCGAGGCGCAGGCAGCCTACTACGCCATGAATACGCGCTTCAGGAAGAGCTCGTTCCGCTATCTGGCATCCATCTCAGATATGGTGAACAAACAGCAGACCGCCGAGCGGCGCTACCCGCTGATGATCAGTTGTGGCAGCGAGGACATCCCGTCGCTGCTGCCGATCGTCCGTGAATGGCACGAGCGTGAGGCCGGCAGTACATTCGTTACTTTCGAAGAGGCTGGGCATCTGGCAAATATGGATTCGCCGATCGCGTTCAATAAAGCCTATCAGGATTTCCTCGATCGTAAATGGAGCGCGTGAGATTCCAGTCCGGCCGAGGTAAATCACACATCCATTTGTGTAACAGAATATGATAAATTGAGGTTTCGTTGGCGCCCACCAGCGAGACTTTTCTATCGCAGCATAGGCCGGCAGAAAAGTTCGTTTTGTAACAATTGTTATGGACATTGACCTATTGAATATGTTAAACTGAACGCACTTATCGGTATTTAGAGAAAGGTTGGTGCCATGAAAAGTATCATTAAAGACACACCGATCACATACTTCAGCAACATGAATTCGCGTGGAGAAACTATCCTGTTCCTCCACGCTGCTTTCGCTGACCACACCAGTTTTGATGAGCAGGTCGCGCATTTTGATCACGATTTTCACGTTCTGACGCTTGATATCCTCGGACACGGTGAATCAGTTAACGCGGCTGGCGGCGAGAAGCTGGCGGATATGGCTGGCTATATCAACACGATGCTGAACCAGGAGCGGGTGGATAAAGTACACCTGTGCGGTGTCGCGCTGGGCGCGGTGATCGCACAGGACTTCGCGAACAAGTATCCCAAACGGGTAGCGTCGCTGGCTTGCATCGGCAGCTACGACATCAATAATTTTGATCCCGAGATACAGGAAAACAACCGCACCGCGCAGGTGGTGATGACTCTGGGTGCGATGATCTCGATGACGCACTTTGCCAGGAGCAACAGCCGGCACTCCCTGATCACGCCGTCGGCTCAGGCAGCATACGCGGAGATGATCTTGCGCTTCAAACGGCGCTCCTTCCGCTATCTGGCTGCCATCCCCGACATGGTCAACAAGCAGAAAACCGCCCGGCGCAACTATCCGCTCCTGATAGCCAGCGGCAGCGATGAGAACCCGATCTTGCTTGACCTGATCCTGGACTGGCATAAGCGCGAGCCCGCCAGCCAGTTCACGCGCTTCCGCGGCGCGGGTCACCTGGCAAACATGGACGCGCCTGAGCTCTTCAATAAGACCTATGAGGCATTCCTTAACCGCGTGCGGCTGAGCCGGCCTGAGCCGATCGATGTCACCTACGCGTTTCGGGAATCGGTGTTCGCATCGGAGTTTGTTGCTGATTGAGTTAGGGTCGGACTAGACAGTTTTACGCCAGCGAAAAGTCGAGTCTGCGTGTCAGCAGAACAGCCTGCGCTGGCGTTTGCATTTAATAACACACGCCAGGAAGTCGAGACGCCGTCGTGCCTGATGGATATGCGAGTTCGGTCAGAGGAAAATGTGACCATGCGCGGGACTCTCAGGTAGAATTGAGGGCAAACGACACCCCCCATATTTAAGTACGTCCAGACGAGTCTATGACAAACGGCAACATCAATTCATCCCTGTGGCTGAGGACCTACCATGGTTATGCGTTGATCTCTGAGCTGGGCTGTCTGATTTATCTGTTGCTCATCCCGGGCGATCCGCATAACAATTTCATTCTTGGCTACTCACGCTCCCGTTTGCTGCTTGCGGCTGGCCTGGCTCTCTTGTTCCTGGTTACAGCCGCTTTGTTGATCCGCGTGCTTCGGAATTATCCTTTCGCAGATCAGCTAAGCCGCCTCTTATACCAAACCTGGGCAGCCCTGACCGCGCTACTGGTCTTTGCTTTCAGCGGGGTGCTGATTATCCTGGCCTGGCTGGACACATGGCAACTGACAGAATTCTATGCCAGCCGCTTTGTCGCTGAGCGCCTGGTGCCGGTGTTATTGTGTGCCTTGCTGCTTTCGCTAGGCTTATTGTTGTTGCAACGGGTCGGCATGCAGCGGAGCTTGTTTCAACAGCTTCAGACCTCCTGGCAAAAGCCAGTCACGAAGATAACTGCCTCGCTTGAAACCATAACACGCTGGCTTGAGATTTCTTCACCCTTGCGGATCAGCTTGCTGGGTGTGCTATTGTTGCTGCCCATCCTGTTTTACATGCCGCTGACATTCGATTACGCGCCTGGCGCGGCAGGACTGTACTCACTGATTGCCGACGTGATTCATGAGAATCATTTTCTGCCGCCGCAGTCCATCCCCTATTACGGACCGGGTGGTATCCCATTCGCCTATCCGCCGCTCGGATTTTTCCTGATGGCAGCCCTGGAACAACTGGGACATGTTACTCCCTTCAATTACGTGCTGTTTTCGCCCGCTGATTTCGCCGCGCTGGCGATGATTCCCCTTTCACTCACAGCGCAGCGTCTGAGCGGTTCATGGGCCGGGGCGCTGGCCGCGGTGACGATTGCCGGCACCTCGCGGGTGGTTATGCTGGTGCATTTGACTGCGGGTGGCGCGATCCGTGGCCTGGCATTCTTCTTCGCGTTGGTTTCGATTTATCTGTTCATCTCTGCGGCGGCATCGCGCCGGCTTTGGCGGGTGATAACTGCCGGCCTGTTCGCTGGTTTGACTGCCCTGAGCCACTTCAGTTATGCGGAATTCCTGCTGCTGTTCTACCTGGTGTACCTGATGGGACATGTAAGAAACCGACAAATCTGGCAGCGCCTTGGATTGGCTGGTCTCACGGCTGCTGTGGTCGTTGCCCCCTGGTCGATCAGCATCTATCAGCAGGTTGGACTGAGCGCTTTTGCTGGCGCGTTCGGATCGCACGGCAACGACTATTTCCTGACCATGGTCACCCGACCGGAACTGATCCTGCCATGGATCGAAAACACATTGAGACCGGTCACGCGTGAAACCGCGTTATCGGGGCTGCTATTACTCGGCTCATTGTACGCAATAGTAAGCCGCAAAGCCTGGTTGGTGGTGTGGCTGGCGCTGGTGCTGTTCTTCAGTTCGGAGGGCAGCCGCTATGTCGTAGTCATTACCGCGCTGATGGCCAGCCTGCTGGTTACTGCCCTGTACCAAGCCATTGCCGGCACGCGCCAGACTGATGACGCGTCGCGACCCGCGTATGCCAGGGCGGCTGCCTTTCTGGCGCTGCTCTTGGCTTTCTTCTACTGGCAGGGCTGGCTGGCAGTCACGCGCAGCTTCCCGCCGGTGCACATCCAGCAATTGAACGCGCTGGCTGAAGTGATGCGAAGTGAGATACCGGAAGGGTCGGCGTACCTGTCGGTTACTGGCGATGATGATGCCGAATGGCTGCCCTACCTGGCACGGCGCACGCCGGCGATCGGCACCTGGGGCGCGGAGTGGCTGGGCGCTTATCCGCAGCAACTCGATTATGTTTACAGCCTGAACGAATGTCTGGCGCAGGATTCGCTCAGTTGTGTCGAGGACTTGATTGCGCGCGCCCATTTGCAGCCTGATTACCTGGTAACCTGGTACACGCAGGCAGCGATCAACCGCGGGCTGTCAGCGGGCGGCACTTGGCAGGCCGTCTATGAGAACGAGGACTTCATTTTGTGGAAAAAATAGTGGGTTAGTGATGAGAAAGAATATCACATTCAGCGCGAACAAGGATTTGATCGAAAAAGGCAGGCGGTCGGCAGAAGTAAGGCAGACAACCTTGAACAATGAGTTCGAACTATGGCTGGAAAGTTACGCGCGTGCTCCTGGGAAATTGACTCAGTTGGCTGAGCTTATCAAGAAGATGGACTATGTAAGTGCGGGTAATCAATGGAACCGGGACGAATTGAATGGCCGGTAAACCAATTTCATGGAGATGTTTGGTCAATGGAGAGTGAATGTCCCCCGTCAGAATGAATGAAGCTGAGATGGCGCTGCGGGCCAGCATGGCTTTCGTGGATGCCCTCAACCGCCGCGACACGGCTGCGATGCAGGCACTGCTCGCGCCCGATTGCCGCTACGCGCCTTGCGATCTGCCGCCAGACAGCGCACCGCTGACCGGACGCGCAGCAGTGATGGAGTGGTTTACTGACCTTTTTGCGCGCTACCCAGAGTCTTCCCTCCGCGCCGAGAATGCTTTCGGCTTCGGCAAGCGCTGCGTCATTTTCTGGACGTTTCAGTCAGATGAAAACAAGTTGATCAGAGGTGTGGAGATTGTTGAAGCCGATAACGGGCTGATCACCAGCCTCAACAGTTTTGTCAAAGCCTCAGCTTAACAACACATTCAGCTTATCCGCGAACCCTGCCGGCTCGCTCCAGTCGACCGATACCTCCGCCAGCCCCTGCCAGTCAGCGTATCCTCGCAGCGCGGCAGCCAGCGCGCTGGTCAATCCCTCATCGGGCTGTACGCCCGGCTCGAGGAACACTTTGAATACCTGCAGGCGCTTTTCCTTGCGCCAGGTTTTCATATCCAGCCGGCCGACTAGTTTACCCCGGTGCAGGATCGGCAGCACGTAATAGCCATAGACGCGCTTGGGCGCCGGCACATACACCTCGATGGTGTAGTCAAAGCTGAACAGGTCTCGCGCGCGCTGGCGGTCGGTCATCAGCGGATCAAACATCGAGAGGATGGTGGTATGCGTGGCTCGCAGCTTGCCGGCCAGTGCTTGCTCGAGCAGCGGCTGGTTTGCCGCGTGGGTGTACGCCGGCGCGTCGATGCCCGTGACGCGCACGGGCAGCAAATGACCCTCCTCAACCAGCGTTTTGACTGCCGGCCTGACGTCGGTTTTTTTTTGATAGAAATAGTTTGCCAGCCAGCTTTCCGTCGCCACGCCCAATGCCTGCGCGGCGTTCAGCACCTTGCGCCGGACGACTTCCTCAGCCGTCTCAAGCCGCGCGTCGTCCCAGTCGGGCACCACACGCTGGCGCAAATCGTACACGCGCTGGAAGCCCTGCCGCCGGCAAACCATCAGCTCACCGGTGTAGAAGAGGTACTCCATCAAATCCTTCTCGTGCTTCCAGTCCCACCAGGCGCCGCGTTTGTCCTTGCTGTCAAAATCGGCTGAACGTACCGGCCCGCTCTCGCGGATATGCGCCAGCATGTTATCCAGATCCGCCCGATTCTCGCGCGCCCAGGCATGATTGTGCTGGCGCAGACCGCCGCCATTGATCATGGTATGCCGCCAGACCGGGTAATCCTCGATTGGCAGATAGCACATGGCATGCGCGAAATATTCGAACAGATGTCCCTCGGCGTGCAGGTCATCCAGCCAGGCAGGATTGTACGCGCCCAGCCGCGACCAGAGAATATGCAGGTGCGCGCGGGCTGCCACGCTGATGGTATCGATCTGCAGGTTGTGGATCTGACGAACGACTGAAAGGATGTCGGCTTTACGCGCTTTATGGCGTGGGGGACTGGCAAGGCCCAGTGTTTTCAGCATCAAATTGCGTGCTTGCTGCTTGGTAAGCGTTGGCAGACTGGTCATGGACGCTATTTTAGCATAGACCCATTTTCCCCTCTTGGAATTTGAAAAGTTATGACTATAATGTATTTGGAGTAATTTTTCTACAAAAACCCTCGGTGAGGTTTTTTCCCCAACCGTCGTGAAAATTGAATATTCCAGGGGTGGAGTATGGATAAGTCTCGGTATGCGCCTTACGTCAAACCATTGATTCTGGTTCTTGGTGTGTTGTTGCTGTGCTGCTGTGTGGGCGCTGTTGGTGCGGGCATTTACCTGTACCAATACCAATCGCCGAAACAGCAGTCAACTCAAATCGATTCCGCAGTCAACGTTTATCTCTCCGCTCCGTATGCGCCGCTTGGCTGGCCGTCTAACTCCTTCATCCCCATTAAATATGAAGTCAACGCGACACAGAATATCGACACGATCGAACTCTATGTCAACGGACAGATCTACGATTCGCGTCATTTGCTGCCGGATGAAAAGACGACCACCTTCTCTGCGCCCTGGGATTGGCAGCCCGGCGCCAAAGGTGATTACATCCTGGTGGTGCAGGCGCGAGACGCCGAAGGCATGAACGGCAGCTCACAGCCGTTGTACCTGCACATCACCGAGCCGGTGAGCATGGTCAGCCCACAGATAGCGACTGAAGGTCAAACGCTGCAGGAGATTGCAGCGCAGCAAGCCAAACCAGTGGAGCAGTTGGTCAAAGTCAACCCGGGTGTGGCGGCAGACCAGCCGCTCTCCGGCAGTCAGATCATCTATTTGCCGCTTGAGCCAGCGGATGTCGTTAACCCGCAAGTCATCGAGAGCTTTGAGCCGGCGCAACCCGAGACCCCTGACCCGCAACACCCCGGTCTTTTCCTGCCTCATCCCCCGATTGATATTCAGACCTTGATTGACAGCGGCGCCATCCCGCCGCAGGATGAGCAGGGTGACAAACAGGAACCGGCTAAGATGCCTGACCCTGGGGATAAAGTCGAGCAGGGCACCAACCCCGACGACGACCAAAAGATCAGGATTGACTTTGGCATCCCGGTGCTGGATAAAATAATGGGCAATCTTGGCCAACTGCTGGAAGACAAACAGAAGGACTCCAAGCCCTCCGACTCATCGGAGCTGTATTCCAAAAATGCTCCTGTGCCGACCATCGAAATTGAAGTCAAAAATCTCTGTGACCCAAATGTCAAGATAACCAACTTCCTTACATATGGTACATGGATGGAATATAGCGGTTTCAAGGTTTATCGCTCAACTAATGGTGGTCCGCTTGAACTGTTCATGACCCTGCCGCCTATCCCAGTGGATTATTACGCCTGGCCGTATAAAACAGGCATCGAGGATAAACAACAGTTCGGACTGGTCACCTACACGGTTTCGGTGATCACGCCCAAGGGTGAGCTGGTCAGCGCGCCGGCTTCGAAATCGCTGCCAGGCTGCCAGGATCCAAATCCCGACCCGCTGCAGCCGAGTATTGACGCGGATGGCAATCTAAAGATGCCTGAGGGCATGGATCTGGCCTATTTCTATATTCAAATGACCGATGAGAATGGCGCGAACAGCAAAGGCTGGCGCGTACCTGAAGGCGATCGCTTCTTCCGGCCTAATACTGGCGAGGCGCTCAATATTAACTATTATCTCGATTCGATCCTTTCGGATGTCCAATTACCGGAGATGACACTCCAGATGGAGTTCTGGGGATGGGTGGGCGACAAGCTGGTACATGCCGGCAATTATACGTACTCAGTCTTCAGGAATGTATTGCTCGTTTGCAGTGTGCCTGGGCCTGATGGATGTGTCAATGGCGGTCCGGGAAGCTGGGTCAGAGATATGCGTCTGACTGCGGATCAGTACATTCTTGATCAGCAGATCAACATCAAGCTCATCACCAGTAAAAAATCCAAACTCATCGCGTACACACTTCGATATCAGGAAAAGCCATCACGCGACCGTGATTGGAACTATACCTACGCCTTCAGAACAGATCACCACATCCTGGATGATGATGTCAATGAACATGTTTTTCTGGTTAACATGCGCGACACTATATTTCCGAGTTATGAAGTGAGGGCAGCTGACAAAAGCATTGTTCAGTTCTCGTATCCCAGCGCGCGCATTGATAAGGGCATAAACTTTCGTCTTTATATCCGCGCCTTGCCCCGCTATGAAGACTTCGCTTTGCCGAAGGTTACCACCAATGATGTGGCTATCTTCTATGACATGTTCAATGAAGATGATGACAGGATTCCGACCATTGCTGCCACCATGCCAAGCATCTTCAGCGTGGAAATCATGCGCGATAGCTATCAACCGCCTAATTTTGAGGTGCCGGCGATGTGGGGCTGTGTGGTTGTGGAGAAGGACCCAACGGGTAAATATCAGGTGGGCAGCACCATCTGTCCGCCTCGCGTCAGCACAGAACCTTGCGGCGATTTTTCGTCATGGTCGAGCGTGGTGTGCGGCACAAAAGAGTTCGTCAGCCTGGTGGCTGAAGGCTGGGATATGTTCACTACCTGGTATGAGGATGCGAAGAATTTTATAGCGGAAGGTCTTGCCAGCATTATTCCAGGCTGCAAGAGCAACGACAAGTGCTTAAGGGTATTCCGTTATGGCGTCGACGTAGCCGTTCAATATACGACCGGTTTGCCGCCCAGCCTGCCGAAGTCAAGAGAAGTGTTTAGCACCAGCGTTTCTGAAGGGATATACCAGGGTGCTGTCTATGGCGTCAGTTATGTCAGCGGTCTCGAATCAGACACGATAAAGGGGTGGTGTGAAGAGTATCTGGATTGTAAGGAGAGGATCAAGGCGGCTGTGGAAGAATTTTATGATGAACAAATCTCGAGGATAAACCAGCCTTCATGTATGGACCCCGCCGCCGCTGCATCGCATGGCATACAAAACGTCTGTCTTGATCCCAGTATCATCGTACATTCGGCACCGGGAGGGATGAGCTCAGCCGGCGTTGTTGGTGTAAGGGTCACTCGCAGTAACTCACCTGAAAGCCTGGCAGTACCTGATGATCAATTATCCATGTACAGGGTGCACCTCACCAGCCGCGTCACCAACTCTGTCGATGGTGTCGATAGGAATGAACCAGCTTTTATCATGGCGGATATTTACAAGATGAATGAGATCGCCCCCGGAGAGTCCAGGGAGTTCTTCCTTTCTCTGCGTCCAGACTATTCAGGCCCAAGCACCTACCTGAAGTATTATTTTGGCGGGTTAACCCAGTTGAAAGCCACAGAAGTTTGTATGACCTGGCAGACACATACCTGGGAGTGGGTCCCTTGTAAAGGTACGACTGAGGATATCTGGGAATTTACTAACCCGGCCAGCGCGTTGGAGGGGATGCCATGAAAAAAATAGCGCAATTCGCGTTAGTGATCATCATGATGCTGGCAACCGCTGGTTGCAAGAGCCAAAAGCCTGCTGAAGTAACTTTTGAACACGCCAGCTTCCAGATGCCGGCTGGCAACCCTACCGCCTGGATCGACGCGCCGCTCAACAAAATGCGCCTGCCTTTTGCGCCATACGAGATTGTTTTCCACGTCAGCGATGACAGCCCCATGACCCAGGGGGAATTGAGCATCAACGGCGCGGTGCTGACAACGTTGCCGCTCAAAAGCAGCAAGCTGGAAACCGTGCGCTACCTGTGGACACCGGCAGCACCCGGCATGTATACCATCACGGTCCGGGGTCAGAACCAGGGCGGTGAATGGAGTGAGCCAGCGCAGGTAGAGGTCTATGTCGGCGATCCGACACCCACGCCGACCTTCACCCCAACGGTGACGGCAACACCCACGATCACACCTACAGCCACACTGACGCCTACGCCTACCGTCACGCCGACGCCGCTCGCGCCTGAACTTACCTTCCGCGGCCCGTCATACAACACCTCTCAGGTCTTTTACAGTGGGACAACCTGCGGCCCAACTGAAGTCACCTTCTCGGTCACCATCCCGCCGGAGGCAGGCGCTGCCTGGGTAAGCGTGGCGACCAACCTGATCATGCCTAATGGCAGCGTCTCCCCCAGCGAATGGGTCAGCACGGGCATGTATCAAACGGATCCATCGAGAGGTATTTGGGTAGGAACGGTCAACCCATCTGCGATCTTCGGCGGTATCAGCAATTACAACAATGGCATCATGCAATTCCAGTTCTTTGCCGGCTCCAGGCTGACGAATCAACAATATCATACCGACTGGATGAGCGGTCCCACGGTGACTTACTGCCGGATAAATTTGCAGCCTTACCGGCCGCCATCCCTGCCATTCCCGCCGATCGGATTTATTACGCCTACCAATACGCCGGTGATTATCAGGTAAGTGCCTGGGCGACGCGCTTCGCTGCGTCATGTGAAAAATTAGCCGGGTTGCAGTCTGAAATTCGGGACCGCAGCCCGGCGAGCTGTTAGCCGATTTTGACGGAAATAATTTTATAATTGCGGTGCGACCTGCACGGATCGTAACCGGTATCAGCAGTTGCCGGCATAATATAAACCGCGAGGAATGCCCCATGGAAAAAACAAAAGTTTACTTCACCGATTTTCATACCATTGCCTTTGGCGACGGGCTGCCGACCAAGCTCAAGAAGTTGATCAAAAAAGCCGGTATCGGTCAGATTGATATGGAAGGTAAGCTGGTAGCCATCAAAATGCATTTTGGCGAGCTGGGCAACATCAGCTATCTGCGGCCCAACTATGCCAGGGCGGTTGCTGATGTGGTGAAGGAACTGGGCGGGCATCCTTTTCTGACGGACTGTAACACCATGTATCCCGGCAAGCGCAAGAACGCGCTCGAGCATCTGGAATGCGCCTGGGAAAACGGCTTCACACCGCTGACGGTCGGCTGTCCGGTCATCATCGGTGACGGGCTGAAGGGGACGGATGATATCGGCGTGCCGGTGGCGGGCGGCGTGTATGTCAGGGAAGCGCGCATCGGCCGGGCGATCATGGACGCGGATGTCTTCATCAGCCTGACGCACTTCAAGGGGCATGAGATGACCGGCTTTGGCGGCACGATCAAAAATATCGGCATGGGCTCAGGATCACGTGCCGGCAAGAAGGAGCAGCATAGCAGCGGCAAGGCGCGCATCAAGGAAGAGTTATGCACGGGGTGTAAAAAGTGTCAGAAGGAGTGCGCCAACAATGCCCTGTACTTCCAGGTGGATAAGCGCAAGATGATCGTAATTCAGGAAAATTGTGTCGGCTGCGGGCGCTGCCTGGGCGCCTGTAACTTCGACGCCATCCGATTCAAATCAGACAATGCCGGCGCCGACCTGAACTGGCGTATGGCGGAGTATGCCAAAGCGGTGGTCGACGGCCGTCCACAATTTCACATTTCGCTGGTGGTCGATGTCTCGCCGAATTGTGACTGCCACGGCGAGAACGATATCCCCATCCTGCCCAACCTGGGCATGTTCGCCTCGCTTGATCCGCTGGCGCTGGACTGGGCGTGCGTAGACGCATGTCTGAAAGCCACGCCTGTGCCCGACAGCCAGCTCGCGAATAATCTGCGGGGCGGCAGCACCGCCGCTGACCACTTCACCGCGTCGACGCCCGAATCCGAATGGCGCTCGTGTCTCGAGCACGCCGAAGCCATCGGCCTCGGTTCACGTGAGTATGACCTGGTGGTAATGAAGTAGAGATTTCAAGTTCTGCTAGAAGATTCCGGCGAGTTGCAACCCATTCAATTAGGCGCTAGAACATTCGATATTGCATAAAAAAGTTATAAATTACATCTTTACAAAATCTCGCTAAGTTTATATAATAAGTCATAGTTCTACAAACCCACCCCAAGTTCCTAATTGAATATTCATACATCCGAGGCGGGAAAAGCTTTTTTAAGCTATCAAGGAGCAATCATGAGAACGGTTAAATGGGCTAAATGTCTATTGGCATTGACATTGACATTGGTATTTGCGTTTGCGTATACCAGTAGCGTGCGGGCGCAGAGTGAACTGCCGCCAGCGCCGACGGAGACTGCGCCAACGGGGACCTCAACAGAAGTCGGAGCGGGGGAAGAAACGCCACCGGGGGATTTAACACCAGTGGTAGAAGGGACTCCACCGCCAATAGAGAATGCCCCTATCGTTGAAGAGGTTGTGCCGCCGGAGGACGTTGTCCCACCGACAGGTGAATTGACGTCGTTGGGCGAGGCGGCAACGGAAGAAACGCCGGCACAACCTGCGCAGGAAGAAGCTGCATCAGTGGATGAGAGTGCTCCAACAGAACCAGCAGCAACTGCCGGTGTAGGTGAAGTGAGAATCGTGAATGGAGAGGGTGAAACGGTCTCAGTGGTTGAGCAGGAAGTGAGCGCCGCGCTGGACCCCTGGTTTATGGTTGGGACGGTGAAATACATGTATGTAACAACGTGTCCCGTGGACCCCGGCCCAGGAGTAATCTGTAACGCATCACCTACACCGATCACCGCGGCGCTGGATGCGATAGCAGGCGGTTTGCTGCCGACAGATAGGACGCTTTACCTGGAGGGCGGCGAGTTCAACGACAACATCATCCTGGATGGGACCCCCAACCCTGCAACCTCAGCATTGATGACGCGCATACTGGGCGCTGGTGATGGTGTGACAATCATCAACGGTGATGTTCTGATATCGAACCTGCTTTATGGCATGACATTCGGTCAGATGAGTGTCAAAGGCAGTGTGACCTTTGATAATAACAAGGGCACGCTCAACCTGAAGGATATGACGGTAACCAATCCACTAGTCCTTAATGCGGTTGACCAATCGATGGTTTCGGGCGGGCACGGCATTGCCGTCACCAATCATAGCGGCGCTGTTAATCTGGTGAATGTCAACACTGATGATACTGTGAATCATGGGGCCGCAATTAACAATACCAAAACAATCGCGCCTGTGACAATCACCAACAGTACTTTTGAAAAGGTGGTGGAATCTGGTTCATTGAGTAATCCGACCGGACTGACAGTTTTTTCGCGAGGCGCAATCACGCTGAATGGTGTATCCGCCAGTTATGCCGGGGATGGGGCGTACATTGCTGGTACCGCGGGCTTAACGGTCAATAACAGCCTATTCAATAACAACACATATTCCGGTTTGATAACGGTTGAGCCAATGGCTGGCAATATCGCAATCACGAATTCTCAGGCAAATTACAATAGCAATGGCTGGGGGTTCAGTTTGAGGACCACGGGCACTGTGAGCATGAAGCAATATTCGGCCTGCCAGAATGCCGGTGGCGTTTTTGTTGGGGTTAATGTCCAGGATTCCGTCCTTCCGGGAGCGACAGTTGTTAGCATGTCGGATGGCAACATATATGGAAACGTGATTGGTGAAGGCATTTACGTGCGTGCCAGTTCAGCCGTTTCTTTGACCAGAACATTGGTTGAGAATAACGGCGGCACGGGTATTTATGTGATGACCAAGGGCGCTATTACCTTGAATGGCGTCAACTCAACCGGCAGCATTAATGGATCAGGTGCGCAACTTAATAACGCGCTGAGCGGCACAACGGCTGGTGTCTCGATACTAAACACCTTGGGCATCAACTCATTCTCTTACAACCCCAATGGAGCCGGTCTCGATATCGCGAGCAATGGAGTCATTACGCTGCGTTCAGTTACTGCTGCAAATAACGGCTTCGGAGCGTCCATCAAAAACTCAACTGGAGCGATAGCAGCGATAAGCATGACCGAGAGTTACTTCAGGAATAATACCAGCGAAGGGTTACTCGTCGAAACAAAGGGACCGGTCACATGGACGTATGGTTCTGCTAGCGGCAATCAAGGTAGCTTTGGTGCCAAAATCAACAACGCACGCGCTATTTATGCGTATCCGGTGACGCTAAACACCGTCATCCTGAGCGGCAACGCAGGCACGGGGGGGGCCATTTTCAGCAGAGGCAGTGTCAGCTTTGTCAATGGCGGCGCCAATGGTAATGCACTCGATGGTCTGGTGATCAACAACATGGCCGGTACAGGCAGTGTCTCAATTACCAATACAACACCTTGGGACGTCTCTTACTTTACTGGTAATAATGGTGGTTTTGGAGTCAGAATCGACACACGCGGGGCGGTAACCGTAAGTAGAGCCGGTATCCATAATAATTTTGCAGGCGGCTTATATATCAACAGTACTGATGCGCCAACCTTGGCGCCCCTTACGATGACGACGGTCAGTTTCTATAGTAATGGGTCGGATGGGTTATTTGCGATGGTTCGCGGTGCCATCACCATTACCAATATTGATGCTTCAAGTAATGGCAGGGATGGAATCTATCTCAACAACTGCCTATACGATTACACGACCGGCAAGTGCGCCGGCGCAGGCGCCGTCACTATCAAACGCACCTTGCCTGAATGGGATAATGCTTTCGCTTGGAATGGTGGGCATGGTTTGGAGATCTATGCCAATGGCACGATCTCAATGACCAGAATGTATGTGAGTAATAATGGTGATACAGGCGCATCCCTTGACAATTGCAATATGAACGATGTCGACGGCGTCGTAAAGTGTGTCGGCAGCGGCGGAGTTGTAGTGAGCAGTCTGGCAGGGTTCACCAATTCATTCAGTAATAACGGTGGTAGTGGCTTGGATATATGGACAAAAGGCAGCGTTTCGTTAACCAACATCTATGCCAGCAACAATACATCTGACGGGACATACATCATGGCTAGATTGGCGCCTGCACTCACACCGGTGACTATTACCGCCACGACCGGTACGATAAATAACTTCAACAACAATAAGAATTTTGGGCTGTTCGTAAAAACTAATGGACCGATCACGTTAAAGTCTGTTCAGGCTTACAGTAATGTCCATAGCGGCGCGTATCTAGATAATGTTAGTGGTAATACCGGCGCTTCCATTACAGTGACCACAGGTACTTTCAACTATAACGGCGATGATGGACTAAAGATTTACTCAACGGGTGCAATTCGTCTCGCGAATATTACTGCCGATGGGAATGACTGCGTTGATTGCTGGATTTATTCCGATGGTACATGGACGGAAGGAATTAGCCCGAATAACACCGCTGATGGAGACAAATACACCTTCTACTGGAATCCAATCACCGATTCTTCAGGCATTCCAATCCAGGATTTGGTGATCACGATTACGGCGGAGAAAGCCTCTACTCTGACTATCTATGACATGGATAATCCGTCCACCGCAATTAGTACCTGCGCCCTGCAAGCAGGTGTTACCACAAAATGCGTGGTAGCAGCCAATTTGCTTTACGGACCTAATGCATATGGTTTTACGATAAAAAGCGATGTCGCAAATACGGACTGGACTGTCGACAGGTACACCATCAGTATGGGCGATTCAGGCTATGAAAGCAGCAATGGTGCCAACGGCATTGAAGCTTATGCATACTACCTCTACAACGGTAGTTTCAGCCTCACCAACACCCCTGGTTACCGAAACAGCACCAGCAATAATATGTCCACTGGCATTATTTTCTCGGGCAATGGTGCCATCACGCTGCAAAATGTGACCTCGAACGGCAACATCGGTTACGGTGCCTGGTTATCTAATCAGAATTATGACAAACCAAATCTTTACAGCACGGTGAACGTGAAAGGTATCAATGAATTCGCTTTCAACTACCTGGATGGATTGCATATCCTGAGTACTGCCGCGGTAACCGTGTTGGATTCTGACATGTACAACAACGGCGGACATGGAGGTTATATCGACAACGATTCGCCCCTTAAATCGCCCGTCACGATATCAAGCGTCATACCAAATCTGAATTGGATCGTGGGTGCATCTGACAATGGCAAGTCCGGGCTGATGATCAATACCAATGGCGCTGTGACGATTAAGAGGGTCGATGCAAGCAGGAATGCGGAAAGCGGTATTGAGCTAACCACATCCAACCCTGGGAGTCCGATAATGATTTCCAATTCAATGGCGAACTACAATAGTAAAGGAATCGGTCTCTCAATCGATGCCAATGGTCCGGTCACACTTAGTTCCATTCAGGCAAATGGAAATTTTGGGAACGGTGCGGCAATTGAAGGATATAATCGCTCAGTCAATGTATCTGTACTCAAAAGTGTTTTCAATACCAATACTGGGTCAGGCATCATAATTATGACAGACGGTAATGTAATGTTGAATGGTATCACCGCAAACTACAATGACATTGCCGGAATAGGGGTGTATGCAACTGGCACACTGAGCACCATTACGGTTTCCAATACCTTGGGACAGAACTATGCTTATGGTAATGAATTCGCTGGCATACACCTGATCAGCAGGAAGAATATGGTTGTAAATGGAGTTAATGCTGGTTGGAATGGCTCCAGCGCCAATGTTGGGAACGGATTGTTCGTGAAAAGTGTGGAAGGCACGGTAAGTGTCAGCAACTCTCTGGCTGAATACAACTCAGATAGCGGAATTGTTGTTGAAGCTTTTGGCGCGGTAACGCTGATAAAAGTTACGTCATATAGCAATGGGGTGAGCAGTGTTTATGACAACACTGTATCCAGAAATGGCTTTGGGTTGGATGCGACTTCACAAGGTGGTAACCTGACATTGACAAGTTGTACGTTCGCTGGCAACTATGGACTTGGATATCATGCTGATCTGAACCTACCTGTCAATCGGGTTATCTCAACAGCAATATATATTTATGGTAATCTCGAAGGTGGTGCGTCAGGCCCTGAATCCATCATTGTATAAGAACATAAGCTGTATTACGGAACAAGGACAGGCGTTGAAGCTTGCCCTTGTTACTTTAAAGACTAAAAAAATGTTCTGGGAGAACAAATTGGTAAATACGGTTAATTGAATAATACATTCCACTTTATCAACTTCGTCCACTCAACCTCTATTGACACCCGGATAATTTGACTCTCGCGCGAAATTAGAGCAAAATAGTCATATTATCAGTCGGGTAAGTGTTGTTACTAGTAGGAGGTGTGTAGTGGAGACCAAGCGCTTTACCATTTTGCATTCCAATGACATGCACGGCGACTTCCTGGCGGAGGTCGGTCAGGGCGGCGGGCACATGATAGGCGGGCTGTCGCTGCTTTCGGGCTATATCAACAGCGTTCGCGCGCAGGAGAAGAACGTGCTCTACACCATTTCGGGTGACATGGTGCAGGGCTCGCTGATCGACGCTGAATTCAAGGGCATCAGCACGATCGAGATTATGAACTGGCTGGCGCCTGATGTTGCCACGCTCGGCAACCACGAGCTGGATTACGGTTTACCTCACCTCCTGTTCCTGGACAAGATGGCGAATTTCCCGATCATCAATTCCAACCTGTACATCAAGAAATACAACAAACGCCTGATGCTGCCTTACCTGATCCGCACGATCGATGACTTCGACATCCTGTTCATCGGCATCGTAACGGACGCCATCCTCGATTCGCTGCGGCTGGACAAGAGTATCAGCACCTTTATTTCGCTTGAGGATGCGGTCGCCGAAACCGGGCGCATCTGCGACGCCTACAAGAACGACGATATCGACCTGACCATTCTCCTGACCCACATCGGCCTTGAGTCAGACCGCGAGCTGGCTGCCATGCTCGATCCGGCGTGGGGCGTGGACATGATCCTCGGCGGTCACTCGCATAGTGTGATGGAGCAGCCTGAGCTGATCAACAACGTCCTGATCGCGCAGGCCGCCGTCGGCACGGATCAGATCGGCCGCTTCGATATCCTGGTCGATGACGAGACCAACGCCATCGTTGACTGGAAGTGGCAGTTGGTGCCGATCACCAGCGAACATATTGAGCCCGACCACGAGCTGCAGAAATTCATCAACAGTTACAAGTCGGTTGTGGATGACAAGTACAACACTCTCATCTGCCGCATGTACAAAAAGCTCACACACCCGGCGCGTGAGGTTGAGACGGCGCTTGGCAACCTCTTCGCTGATATCTTCGCCGCGGTCTCCGAGCTGGATGTGGCTTTCATCGGCAGCGGCTCAATCCGTCAGAAGGAGCTGGGGCCGGTGGTCACCCTGCGTGACCTCAAACAGGTCTTCCCCTATGAGGATACCTACTCGCGCTATGTCATTACGGGGCAGCAGTTATTCGATATCTTCAGCAAGATCATGCGCAAGGATAACCGCAACGGTGAAGGCGAGTGCTACCAGGTCAATCACGGCGTGCGGGCGATCTATGATGATGTATTTGACAAGCTGGTGTCGCTGGACATCAAGGACAAGCCGGTCGAACCCGATAAGTTATATGAGATTGGCTTGCAGAGTTTTCATTTCACAAATGCTGAACAGAACCTGGGTCTGACGCCGGAGGACTTGCTCAAAGCGGAGCACCCCAAGGTACTGGCGACCTCGATGCAGGCGGTGGTGGACGAGTATCTGCGGGAGCATCAGGCAATCAGCCGTGAGGTTGAGGGCCGGCTGATCTACCGCTAGCAATTGCGCTACAAAACTCCCGAATGTCTGGCGTTCGGGAGTTTTTTCCTCAGCAGAAGGCATCTCGCTATTAAAATAGTACAAGCCATTGGTTAGGGAGGTGAGTGATGATGCGAGTTGCCGGCAAGTACGTCATGATCGTTGGCGCGATGTTCCTGGTCACGACGCTGGGGCTGCAAATCTTTGCCATTGTTTCGCGTGTCGAGCAATTGCGGATCCCGCTGCTCTGGACCTGGCTGGGATGCTTTGCCTTCTTCGGGGCTGGCGTGCTGTTGTGGGTGCTTGGCGGCAAGCGCGACCGTGAGAAAATTACCGGCCGGCAGGCGATCATCAGGAACGGCAAACGCGCGGAAGGGGAAATCGTTTTTGCTGACGCGGACTATCAGTTCCTGGTCAATAGCAGACCGGTGTACGGCCTGGCGGAAGTTGCCTTCACCGATTCGCTCGGCACGCAGCAGCACTTCACCGCGCGTGAACTGGATCTCAGGCGGCTGGCGTCCAGCGGCTTGAAGGCAGGCGATAAGGTGACGGTTTACTATTTCAATGTCGAGCCGGATAAAGCTATATTCCTCTGGCCGGATGAAAAGATCGGCAGGTGAGCAAGGGGCTCAGGACGCCTGTAATTGATCTATCAACCGCTGCAGGTAAGGGATGAAGTAGCCGCGGTAGCGTTGCTGTAATTCGGGCAGTTTCCAGTCATTGCCGGTAACCTTGCCGCGGCAATTCGGCGCGCCGCAATGGCAGTCGAATTCATCATAGCTGCTGCTGTCGCTCATGGCGTAATCAAAGCAGACTTCTTCGCCCGGTTCAATATCGCGCATCGCTACGAGGCAAATCTGACCTTCCAGACCCGCGTTCGGGTCACAGGAATGATTGAAGTAGTCCGATGGGTCCAGCAAGGCGTTATTGTCACGCGCGAGCGGCAGCAGGTATAGCTCCTCGGAGATCTGCAAGCCGTGCGTCCGGCGCGCTTCACTCTCACAAACCAGTTCATCTGCGGTGTAAATCTCTCCTGACCAGCCGCACAATAACTCACCTTTCGCAATTGGATGCTGGGCGAACAAGCCGTACCCGCCTTTTTGCGCGCAGTCCTGAAGGGACAGCTTGGGATTTGTGTATGAAGGGAATTTCTTAACAGCCATGGAAACTCCTGCGCATGATATATGGGACGCAGCAATTCTACCTGAAAGTTTTGCGGGTATGTAATGGAAATTTCACCGGTGATAAAAGTGAATCAGCCGTTGCTGCCCGACAGCTTTATAATTAGGGGTTGGGTAATTCCCAAGATCTATAAGTTAGCGGAGGTCAGTGTGGAGCGCATCGTTGGTACGACCATTTGGGGCTTGCGGGCGCCTGTATTCAGGCAGGGTGATGACTTGAGCCAGATCGTTCCGGCTCTCGTGACAAGGTTCCTCGCTCAGGAAAATCTGGAGGTTGGTACAAAAGACGTTGTGGCAATCACTGAATCAGTGGTCGCGCGCACTCAGGGCAACTACGTCCACATCGACGCCATCGCGCGAGACATCAATACAAAGTTTGATGCTGATAACCTGGGTGTAATATTCCCCATCTACAGCCGCAACCGTTTCGCTATCATTCTGCGCGGCATCGCCCTCAGCAAGGCGCGCAAAATTACGCTGATGCTCAGCTACCCCTCTGATGAGGTTGGCAATCATCTGGTGAGTATGGAGCAGCTGGATGAAGCGGGCGTTGATCCCTATACTGACACGCTCAGCGAGCCGGAATTCCGCCGGTTGTTCGGATATGGTAAGCACACCTTCACGGGCGTGGATTATGTGTCCTATTATTCCCAACTGATCACGGATGCCGGCAAGGAATGCGAAGTGGTCTTCAGCAATAACCCCAGGACCATTCTCGATTACACGCGTCAGGTAATCAATTGCGACATCCACACCCGCAAGCGTACCAAGCGTATCCTGCTGGCTGCCGGCGCTGAAAAATGCTACAGCCTGGACGAGATCCTCACGGAGCCGATCAGCGGATCCGGATATAATCCGGAATTCGGGCTGCTCGGTTCCAACAAGTCATCTGAAGAAAAACTCAAACTCTTCCCGCGCGATAGCAAACCGCTGGTCGAGAGAATCCAGGCGCGTCTGCTTGAACTGACCGGTAAGACGATCGAAGTAATGATCTATGGCGACGGCGCGTTCAAGGACCCGGTAGGCAAGATCTGGGAACTCGCCGATCCGGTGGTCAGTCCCGGCTACACCAGCGGTCTGGAAGGGACGCCGAACGAGATCAAGCTCAAATATATTGCCGATACCGTTTTCGCTGACCTGGTTGGTCAGGAACTGGAAGACGGTCTGAAGGACTACATCAAAGCCAAATCGGATGACCTGGTGGGGTCGATGGTGTCACAGGGGACGACTCCGCGGCGGCTGACCGATCTGCTCGGCTCGTTGTGCGACCTGACCAGCGGTTCGGGTGACAAAGGCACGCCGATCATCTATATCAAAGGCTACTTCGATAATTACACACGCTGACCGTAGCTGGCAGTGTCCTCGTCCAATCTGAACCGCAAATTGCGTTTGCGTTGGTCACGCTTATGGCTTGTAAGATATCGATTGTTCCATCTCAAACCAGATAAACGATCCGGCACGCCTGAGTGTGCCTGCGCGACCATACCCATCAATTTGTTGCACCTCTCGCCGGGTTTACGGACAGTTCCCGCCACAATGCGGAGAAGCGCTCAAATACGCCGGCAATAATCTTCAATTCATCTTCCGAGTAACCAGACATCAGATCCAACTGCGCTTTTCTGGCAGATTCAAACCAGGCTGCCATCCTTTCTCCGCTGCCTGCCGCCGGTACGATCAGCGTCCCTCGGCGGTCTTCTGGATTAGGCCTGCGTTCGATCAGGGCACTCCGCTCAAGGCGATCCAGCATCACGGTGGTTGCCCCGGATGTCAGACCAGTAAAGCGTGCCAGCTCGGAAGGTGTTGAAACGCCAGCGTGGAAAACGAACCGCAGACATTCCATATCTGTCGGATTCAGACCAGCCCGCTCACTCATTGCGTTGCGAAACCGGGTCAGTTCGGACCCATACTCTGCCACAGCCATGAGCGCGCGTTGCACTAATTCTGGATTCTTCTTCTTTTTCATAAAATTGCCTCTTGACAATACCTTTATAAACAAGTATCTTGATTATATAACAAATAACTTGCGTAAGCAAGTATCAGAAAAGCAAATGATTATAGGAGGCATTATGAGTACACAAAGTAAGAAATCAGCTGGTTTTTCCGAGGCAGAGAAAGCTGCCATGAAAGAGCGCGCCAAAGAGTTGAAGGCGGAAGAGCGCATGAAAAAGAATCGTGCTGAAGGGGAAAAAGCGGTGCTGGCAGCAATTGAAGCCATGCCTGAACCTGACCGCGGATTGGCAGCCAAAGTGCATGAGATCGTCACCAGCAGCGCGCCAGGTCTGGTACCAAAAACCTGGTATGGCATGCCGGCATACGCAGATGCTGATGGGAATGTGCTCTGTTTCTTCCAGAACGCGCAGAAGTTTGGCGCGCGTTACGCCACGCTGGGGTTCAACGACAAGGCGAAGCTAGACGATGGCAACATGTGGCCGGCAGCTTACGCACTGTTGAAGCTGACCGCGGCTGAAGAGGCAAAAATTGCTGCCCTTGTCAAGAAGGCTGTCGGGTGAGGTTTAGTTCCAGTTGTTCTGATGAGCGCCCCGTAAGGGGCGTTCTTTATTACAGCACATTTCACGTTAAACTCAAGCCGATAATCTGTCCACGATGCTCACCGTGCAGTTAAAAATTCACGCAGGCTGTTACAATTCTTGCTGCGAAAAACACCACAGCTTCTCTCACGCGCAATCTGAAACCGAAGGCACCTATGAAAAAAACCAAAGTCGGCATCCTGTTCGGCGGACGTTCTGGTGAGCATGAAGTCTCGATATCCTCCGCGACCTCGATCGTGCGCGAGATCGACCAGGACAAATACGACCTGACTCTGATAGGCATCACCCAGGCGGGGGTATGGGTCACCGGCGACAATCTGCTCACGCGTATGCGCGCCAAGCAACTGGATGGACTGGTACCAGTCACGCTGCTGAGCAATGGCGGTATCCATACATTATTCGCGATCGAGGAGCACGACGGCTCGCTGGGCATCCGTCCGCTGACCACGCTGGATGTGATCTTTCCGGTTTTGCATGGCAGCTTTGGTGAGGATGGCGCTCCGCAGGGCATGCTCGAGATGCTGGGCATCCCCTACGTTGGTGCCGGCGTGCTGGGCTCGGCGGTGATCATGGACAAGGCGCTCTTCAAGGACGTCATGCGCGCGCACGGCCTGCCCGTGCTCGAATCACGCTTGTTCAGCCGGCAGCAGATTTTGCAGGACGTCAAGTCTGTAGCGATTGAGGCTGAGGCGCTGTCGCCCTACCCGCTTTTCCCCAAGCCCGTCAACCTGGGTTCCTCCGTTGGCATCAGCCGCTGCGCCAACCGACAGGAGTTGATCGCTGGGCTGCTCGACGCGGCGCGTTATGACTTGCGCGTCCTGGTTGAACGCGGGCTGACCAACCCGGTCGAGGTGGAGGTCAGTGTGCTGGGTAATAGTAACCCGGTTGCCTCATTGCCGGGACAAATCGTACCTTCGGAGGCTTTCTACAGCTATCGTTCAAAGTATCTGGATGGACTTTCCCAATTAATCGTGCCTGCCAATCTGCCCGAGCCGGTGACCGAGGCGGTGCGGCAATTAGCTTTGCAAGCCTATCAGGCAGTCGATTGTGCCGGCATGGCGCGCGCCGATTTCCTGATCGATCCCGTCACCTGGTCAATCTACATCAGCGAGCTGAATACCATTCCCGGTTTCACCGCCATCAGCATGTATCCGCGCGCCTGGGAGGCGACGGGTCTGTCGTATGGCGCGCTGATCGACAGGCTGATCGAACTGGCGCTCGAGCGCAAGGCTGACCGGGATCAGCTGACGCGGGTGTATGACCCGGCGGAATAATCGGCTGTGGGTCCCGAAAAAAATTAATCGACTCGCAATAATCTCTTGTGATTGACTAAGCTGTCTGGCTGTTGCGCAGGAGCAATTCGCGCAGGGTGACTGCCAGATAGTCAAGCTGTTTGTGCGTGGTGCGGTGGTCGCAGACCAGTGTGATCATCCTGCCTGCCATGTCCACGGCCGTTGGGTGCTGATTCAGGCGTGGGTCGGACAGGATCTCATGCCAGTGGGTCATCAACCCGATGCCGCGCTCAGCCAGTGATTCGAGCAGCCGGTCGCGCTGGTCGGCTGAGACGTAGACCGGCAGCCCTAACGGCAGCGCGTTATCTGGCAGTACTGGAAAAATAATCTCCAGCCCTGGCAGGTCCTGAACCAACTCGAGCAGGTAGAGATAATTATTCCGTCGTGACGCTCGCATGCGCTGCCAGTCGAGACGGGCGATGAGTGTTCGCTCACCATCATCGCCAGCTATCACAGACTCCTGGCGGTAAAAGGCATCCGCTTCCTCGTACAGGTTGACCAGTTTGCCATGATCGCCCAGGCCGAGTTCAGCATAATCCGCCAGCTCGCGCCGGTAAGCACGCATGACCGGTAGCCGTTTGCCGGACACGCGCGGGTAGTTCGCTATCTGGCCTGCCAGGTCAAAACGCGACCACAGGTAGCCGCCATCGACGGGCGCCACTTTGCGCAGGCTATTAAAGACGAAATCTCCGATCGTTCGTTCCGCGAATCCAAGGTGGACGTTGTCCTCGATCAGCAGGCTGCCCCGCGATTGCATCTCTGTCAGCAGTGAGAGCGTTGCGGCTGCCTGCGGGAAGCCGAAATAGTTGATGAAATATGCGGCACTTGTCCCGCAGGCTTTTGTCCTGAGGTCCTCCAGGTCTGGCGAGAGGTCAGGTTTTATTGTGTAGAATGTCCAGCGCAACCCACGGCTTGCGAGTACGTCCAGAATATCCGGGCAAAGGTAGTCGGGCAGCAGGAGGCTCGAAATGCCGCGCGCAAGCAAGGCATCGGCAATGACGGTCAGACAGGCGCGCCCGCCATTCAGAAAATAGCCGCCGCGAGTATCGAGTTGAGGCTTGTCCAACAGCCAGCGCGGGTCATCGTAGAATTCTCCACCGACATACATATTTTGATTTTAACCGCCATCCTTGTATACTTTCATTAGTTGTTGAGCGATTCGGAGAAAAATATGAAATCACAGGCACAGTTAGTTTACTTCTCGCATGGCGGCGGTCCCCTGCCGCTGCTGGGAGACGAGGGTCACGCCGCGATGATCCGTTTCATGCGGGCGCTGCCGGCAACGTTCAACACACCGGAAGCAATCCTGGTGATCAGCGCTCATTGGGAGGAACGCGTGCCAACCTTACAGGCGGCGCCAAACCCTGCCATGTTTTATGACTACTACGGCTTTCCACCTGAGGCTTATCAGGTCAATTACCCCGCGCCAGGTGACCCGGTATTGGCAAGCGAGATTGCCGGGCAGCTGAAGAGTGCCGGCATCCCGTCAGCGCTTGACACGCAACGCGGATTTGACCATGGTCTGTTCATCCCGCTGTTGATGATGTACCCTGACGCCAATATCCCCAGCCTGCAGCTCTCGCTGATTCAGGGGCTGGATGCCGGGGCGCATCTGGCATTAGGCCGCGCCTTGCGGCCGCTGCTGGCGCGCAAGCTGCTCATTATCGGCTCCGGGTTTTCGTTCCACAACCTGCGAGGCTTTTTTGGCGGGAAGGGGGAAGATAAACAGAATGACGCGTTCCAGGACTGGCTGATTGAAACTATCACCAGCCCGATATATTCGGAATCCGACAGGCAGGAGCGGCTGTTGCATTGGGAGCAGGCACCCTTCGCCCGCTATTGTCACCCGCGCGAGGAACATCTGCTGCCGCTGCACGTCTGTCAGGCGATGGCGGGAGAAGCAGGCAGACTCATCTTCGACGATGAAATCCTGGGCAAGCGCGCGACGGCATTCCTTTGGACACCAGCATAACGGGAGAATTGGTATGAAGAAAATCATCATTCGAACAGAACTAGGCGACATATTCGCTGAGCTATACGAGGATAAAGCGCCGGTCACGGCCGGCAATTTCCTGCGCTATGTCGAGGATCACGCCTATGATGGCGCCAGTACCTTCTACCGCGTGGTTCGGCCGGATAACCAGCCTGACTCGCCGGTGAAGATCGAAGTCATCCAGGGAGGATTGCGCAAGGCGGATGGTTCGCCGGCACAGGATTATGGCAGGATCGCGCATGAAACCACACGCGAGACCGGTCTGCGTCACCTGGATGGCACACTCTCGATGGCGCGCATGGAGCCGGGCAGCGCGACGAGTGAATTCTTCATTTGTATCGGTCCGCAGGAAGAGCTGGACTATTATGGCAGGCGCAACCCTGACCGGCAGGGCTTCGCGGCGTTCGGCCGGGTGACTGAGGGCATGGAGATCGTGCGTAAAATCCAGCAGGGGGAAGATTTCAGGCAAATGCTGGTTGAACCTGCGGTAATCCTGAGCATAGAGCTGGTTGACTAAGAATGCCATGTGAGTCAAACAGCCCTATGCTAATATAATTGAAACATTCAATACGAGGAGCTGCCTCATGCTGCCAACGACGTTCAGAATTGCTTTGGTATTCGTACTGATCAACGCCCTATTGTGGCTGGTGCTTGGCGCCGTGATCCTCCTGGGGTTACAACCCGCGCTGGAGATTTCTTCTGGCATGCGCACTGTGTTCGGCGGTCTCGTTCTGGCGGCAGCAGGGATGATGGTGCTGCTGTATCGTCAGCTCAGACAGCGCAATCCGACCGCGTTTCGGGTCGCGTTGACCTTGTTCATCGCGATTGCGGCAGCCATGATCCTCATCCCATCCGGCTGGACCAGCGCGATATTACTGGCGCTGACGCTGCTACCGCTCTCGTTGCTTTTCATCAGCCGGCGCTGGTATTTTGAAACCGAACCGCTTGATGATGGCGCCGATACTCAGGAACCCTGATGCCTACCTCGTAAAAAGAAATATTAACTCCCCGCGAGCCGATTATGGCGCGGGGAGTTTTTATGAGTTTGATTTAGAACTTTACTTCAACAACGCGATGCCTTCGTCGACAACAGTCTCAGCCTTCTCAAGCAGCTCGGCAGTTTCATTACTGTCGTGGACGACTTTGACGGTTGCGGCGCCATTGCCATAGATACCCCATTCTGACAGGAACTTGGCTTTGCTGTAAGCGGTACGGGCTTCATCAAGTTTGGTAGCATCAACATTGCCCGCGGTAACAGCCTGCTCGATCAAACCTTTCAGGGTTTCGAGTTTGGCCTTGATCACATTTTGTTTGGCTTCGGTTTCACCTTGCAGGGTGCGTACCCAATCCACCATCTGCTCGCGGTCTTTTACTTCGTCGTTGGTGTGACAGGTCAGACAATAATCAAGCGCGGCGTCGTTTTCCAATGGCGATCCTGAAGCATTGTGATCGGAAAAGACTTTGCCGGTCACGGGGTCGGTAATTGTGGGCATGTGACAATCCTGGCAGTTAACACCCATGGCGCGGTGCGTGCTGTCGTAGGTGAATTCAAGCTCGGCATGCGTGGTGCGGTAGGAAATGATACCGGTCTTCTCATCTTTGGCGCCATAGCCATCCTCGACTGCTGCTTTGAACATCGATTCGCCGTCAAAACCGTAGCGGAAAGGCTGATGCTCTGACCAAGGCTTGCCCGAGTTGAACATGGGCGAATGCACGGTGGAGTTATGACATTGTCCGCAAACGCGATCCTCAGGTGTCAGCTCGTCATACAGTGGGCCGGTGATTTCCTTGAACATGGTGATTGTCGCGTCATAACCATCTTCGGGTTTGTCGGTGTGACACATGTAACAATCCCAGATCTGCATATTGACTTCATCCAGAAACTCCTGGTCAATCTTTTCGGCGGCAACCTTCTCGCCTTCGCGTTCGAGGACCGATTCGAAGACGGATGATTTGCATGCGTAACAACCTTTGAGGTCATTCGGACGTGCCACCAGCGGGCCATATTTTGATTCATCCAGCTTCCAGGTATTCTTCACTGGATCATACATGAAGCCCGAAATTGACATGTCGCCTTCTTCATTCAGGATGAGCGTATTGCCTTTCTTCAGGACGGGCGCAAGCATCTTATGGAAGAGGGTGTAGTGACCCTCAAGAGAATTTGTCCATTCTTTCGTTTTTATGGTGGCATAGGATTTGTAATATTCCGGGTATTCCTCTGCCCATTCCTTCAAGGTCTTTCTGACCGCTGGTTCATCAACCGGCGCTGCAGTCGGCGCTTCGGTCGCGGTTTCTTGTTCGGTTGCGACCATGGTCGGGGGAACCGCGGTTGCTGCTTCTGTTGCTGCAGGCGCTTCAGTTGCGGGGGCGGGCGTCGCGGAGGGACCGGCACAACCTACCAGTAAGGTGCCAACCAGAATAAAAACAACTAACACTAATGTCTTGCGGGAAAACGTCATCTCTACCTCGCTTTCAGGATTCGCGCACATTAAAAGAATATGAGCGCTTATCCAGTATATGGGTAAACCATGTTCCTTCAAGGGACGATTGACCAAAAACTAAAATGACATCTGTCCGCAGGGTTCTGTGTGTAAGTTCTATTTCCAATGGGTTTGCAAGTTCGGGTGATAATAGAGTCTGATACTTTATCTTGAATGAGGTGAATTATGGCGAAGACATTGAAAGGCACAGTCGCGTTGATCACAGGCGCCAGCAGCGGCATTGGTGAGGCAGCCGCGCTGCAACTGGCTCAAGCCGGGGCAGCCGTCGCGGTGGTTGCACGACGTAAGGAACGGCTGGATAAGCTGGCAGCCAAAATCGAGGCGTCGGGCGGCAAGGCTCTGGTGATCCAGGCGGACATTATGAAAAAATCTAAAGCTTACGCCTGCGTCCAGGAAACGGTCGATAAATTCGGCCGGCTGGATACGCTGGTCAACAATGCCGGCGTGATGCTGCTGGACAAAATCGATGGCGCGGATACGCGTGAGTGGGAAAACATGATCGACCTGAACCTCAAGGCGCTGCTGTATGTCACCCGCGAAGCCATACCGCATTTGCTGAGCGCGGCCGAGACGTCACCGCGTAAAGTGGCCGACCTGGTCAACATCAGCTCGGTAGCTGGCAGACGAGCCCGTGCCGGCGCGGGTGTTTATAATGCCACCAAATTCGGTGTGGTGGCGCTCACAGAAGCGCTGCGTCAGGAGTTGACCGGTAAACATGTGCGCGTATCGGCTGTAGAGCCCGGCGTCGTCGCGACAGAGCTGCAGGATCACATGAAACCTGAGGTCCGCGCCGAAAATATGAAGAATTTTGTCGGCATCACGCCGCTGGAATCTGAAGATATTGCCGATATCATCACCTTCATCGTCACACGCCCGTGGCGGTCCGCGATCAACGAAGTGCTGGTTCGCCCGACCGAGCAGGTCTTCTGATACATCGCCACATTCAAAACGGACTTCCGGGTTCAGAAGTCCGTTTGTTGTTTAACTCGGGGTTTTCTCAGCGGAAAATGAGGAGGTAATGACCCGGCGAATAAGACGCTCATGGCGAGAAACCTCAGGCTGCCATGTACAGAGGAGTTTTAAGCAAAAGATTTTCTGCTTAGGTCAGATGTTCTTAAGGGGCTTACCGTAGCTGACCAATTGCCATCTGCCGCAGGTCATCAGGGTCATAATGGCGTCCGGCTTGCCAGACATGCGTGACAGTCTTGAGATTGCCGATCGATTGCAGCGGGTCAGCATCGAGCAGCACCATGTCAGCCTGTTTGCCTGGTGTGAGCGAGCCCGTGATGTCATTCAGCCCCAGCTCGCGGGCAGCGTTGATCGTCAGAGCGCGCATCAGGTCGGCATTGCCCAACCCGGCCTGACTCATCAGCTCGGCTTCGCGTGACAGCGCCACGCCGGGCAGGATCATCGGGTAGGAGGGGTCGGTACCGCAGAACAGCCTGGCGCCCGCGGCGTGCAGCAGCCGGATAAACTCTAATTGTTTTTCGATCAAAGGCTGCTGCCTGGTCAGGCTTTCTGACGGAGTGTCCCATTCTTCGCGCCGTTTGCGATTGGCTGCCAGACCCTCAGGGTTGAGATACTGCCAGGCGTTGATCTCGTCCAGCCAGCGCGTGTACGCCACGCCTTCAAGCGTGAACGTGATCACGGTCGGCGTAATCGCCACGTCGTGAGTGACAATCAGGTCAACAACTCTTTTGACCCGGTCAGATGCCATATCGAGGCGCATCAACGCCTCAAAATCGATGCCGGGCTGCGGCTGGTCGAAGAAATCCGACATGGTGAAATAGCCGTGCTCCAGCCCATTGATGCCGGCAAGAATGGCATCAGCGGCGCTGCACTGCCCGAGGTGACCATAAACCTTTTTCCCCTCTTCGTGTGCCAGGTCACAAACCACCTTAATCCATTCAGCCGGCATGCTGCTGTACACCTTGTAGAAATCTGAGATATAACGCCGTTCACGATATTGCTGCCGCAGCACGTCCAGATCCGCTGCCGGCTCAAACCACCTGACGATGGCATCCGGCGTGTCGAAATAGCTGCCGCCGGAGATGATGCGCGGGCCGATCTCCCTGCCGGCCGCGATGTCCTTCTTCCATTGCCAGGTCAGCCAGGGCTGGAATTCGCCCGGCGTACGCACGGTCGTGATCCCGCCGGAGAGATACAGCGGGCAATAGGCGTTATGCTGGCTGCGCATTACCTGCGTCGCGCGCCCGTAAAAATGGCCGTGCATCTCGATCAACCCCGGAATCAGAAATTTGCCGCTGGCATCCATGCGGGTCACTTCTTCGTTGGCGGTCAGGTCTGGGACGATGGCTGTGATGAGTTTGCCATTAATCAGCAGGTTGTGACCTTGCAGCCAGAGCCCATTTTCGACATCCAGGATGCTTGCGCCGGTGATCAGTGTTGAGGTTGACATAAAAACGCTCCTTGGCGGTGAATGCTGTACGATAAAATTATAGCTGTTCATAACAGGCGGGGGTTTCGCGCAGGAGAACTATGCAAAATCAGCTTGATCGTTTTGGACTATTTGTCTTCCGGGTGGCAGTCACCCATGTTATGGCGTATTCCATTGCCGGCATATACGCGGTGACCTTTATCAACTACGCCTATCTTTATTCCATCCCGCCGCTGTCTCATTTCATGCGCCAGCTCGATTCGCCCTGGGTGGCCGCGGGTCCGACGCTGCAAATCATCCGCGGTCTGGTGATCGCCCTGGCATTGTGGTTTGTGCGCAAGCCATTACTCGAGAGTAAATGGGGCTGGGCGAAGCTGGCATTGCTGCTGGTCGGCTTGTCCTATATCTCGACCATCGCGCCAGGTCCAGGCTCCTTTGACGGATATGTTTTTACGACTTTCCCTCTCAGCACGCATACGCTCGGCATTCCCGAGATGCTGATTTATGTGCTGGTGTTCTCGCTATTTCTGTATTACTGGTCCAAAACAGAGAAGAAATTGTTTACGATCATCGCCCTCGTCATGATGATTGTGATCATCGCCACTGGCGTGTTGGGGATCCTGGCCGCTCAGGGGATGCTGCCGGCATGATTGGAGCATTGATCAGGCTGCTGACCGAAGATCCCTGGCGCAGGCGCATTGCCTTGGGCGCAGGCATCTTTGGCATTGGCTTGATCATTCTTTCTTTCATGCAGGACCTGATCTACGGCAAACCGTTAATTCTGGGTCCTGTGCAGAAGGCGCTGATCGCGGCTGGTCTGCTCCTGATTGCGGCATCTCTGGCGATCAACTATCAGGAAAAACTGCGAGCGTGTATTGCGTGGTTCCGCGTCGCGCTGATCGACTTTGATGAGCCGGTCTGGCTGCTTGGACTGCTGCTGATCTTATTGAGTATTGAGCCGCTGAAGTATTGCTGGCTGTACTACCACGCGACTTACGTTGAATACCGTGATACGGCTGCGATAAACGCCGCGTACAATCTGCTGCATCAGGTGAACATCTATTCGCTGGAGTACTTCCCTCAACACATCTACCTCTATGGCATTCTTTATCCCGCTCTGCTGGCACCGGTGCTGCTGATCTTTAGCTATCCTTTTCAGGCGGCAGCCTTTCTCAACCTTGCATTTCTGGCAGGGCTGCTGTGGCTGTCGTATAAGATCATCCGATCATTGGGCGGGAACAGCATCAGCGCGCTTGCCGGCGTTGTGATCCTCGCCCATTCTGCTTGTTTAATTTTTTACATGACCGGCTTCAGGCCTGACATCCCCGGGCTGTTCTTTTCTATTCTCGGTCTATGGCTGGTGCGGGCACCGGCGGATTTAAAAAATCTGGCAGCAGCAGCCATCGCGCTGTTAATCGCCTTCCATTTGAAACAGTATTACCTGCTGGCGCTGGGTGCTGCCTGCATCTATCTCTTTCTTTCAGTATCCAAGCGCAAGGCGATTATATTTGGCGTCTTGACCACACTGGCATTAGGGCTCACCGTCGTTGTGCTGGATGCGTTCTATGAACTCTATCTCGAATATACAATTGTCCATCACCTGCAGATTGTTGAAAGCTCCTTCGACCACCTCATGGGGCAGGTCAATTTTTTCATCCATTTCTATTGGCCATTTCTGGTGTTGTTTTTCCTGCTGGCGGTCTATGCAATCATCAGATGGATTGCCAATAGGGACGCCGCTGGGATCGATATCCGTCATCCGAATCACCCGCTAATATTGGCTGCTGATGGGATAACTCCCTTTGACCTCGCATTCATCCTCGGAAGTCTCGCGGTGTACTTCAGTTTGGGACGCAGCACCGGCAATGTCTACGTCTATTTTGGTGAATTAATTTTGCCTTTCCTACTACTCAGCGTCCTGCCCCGGCTGGATAAGCCGCCGTTTATGGCTTGGTCGAAGACACTTGTGCTCCTGCTGGCGCTCTACTTGCTTATCCCGATCCCGGGCAATTACCGGACCGATTTTGCCGACAAAAATGCACGCTTCGCGCGGGTCGATGAATTGGCTGCCGGCTGCGGGACGATTCTGGATCAGACACCGATGGCTGGGCCGGCGAAAGCACGTCTGGACGATTACCCGATCCATGACAGCGGGCATACCTTCTACGGTCCCAGCATCATCCCGGTACAAGGGTCGTTCGCGGCGCTGATCAGCTCGGTAGACCCGCAGGAATTAAAATCAAAACTGACTGCCTGGCGCGACTGGCAGGAGGATCAGATCCGGCAGAGGACTTTTGACTGTATCATCACCGAGTGGCCTATAACGATCGATGGCTACCGGATCACGGGCATCGTTGATTTCCCTGACCGACCAGTCGTGGTTTATAAACGTAAATAAATAAAGCCAATGCGTAACTGCGCCCGTCCCCGCGTGTTAGAATCAGCGACAATTCTCCTGATGGAGGTCCGCCATGTCTGAAAGCCGCACAACCAAAATCGCCATCACCGGCATCCTCGGTGCCGTTGCCATCCTGCTCGGACTGACGCACTGGGGCTTCATCCCCTGGTTCGGCGGTGTCTCGCTGACCATCATGCATGTGCCGGCCATCATAGGCGCCATCCTGCAGGGGCCGATCGTCGGTGCCGGCATTGGGCTGATCTTCGGTCTTTTCTCCATGATGCAGGCTGCCATCGCGCCAACCGGTCCGACGGACGTCTGGTTTACCAACCCCTTGCTCTCGGTGCTGCCGCGCCTCTTCATCGGCCCGGTCGCCTGGCTGGTCTATTCGGCGCTCAAGCGCTGGCAGGTGGTTGGCATATTGGCTGGCGCCATTGCCGGCTCTCTGACCAACACCATTCTGGTGCTGGGTGTGATCGGTCTGATGGGCTATCTGCCGTGGGCCGCGCTGGGGGGCGTCGCGGTCGTCAACGGGCTGCCTGAGGTCGGCGTCTCGGCTGTGATCACGCTGCTGGTGGTCGCCGCGATCCGGCAGATACGAATTGGCAAAAAACAGGGAGCAGATCTCTAGCGGCTGAAGGGCAACGGCAGCAACACGGCTGCCGCGAGCGCCAGCATCATCAACAAAAACAAGGCTTCACGCCAGGTAAATTGATATTCGTGCATGCTGCTGCGGGTCTTCTGATAGCCGTAGCCGCGTGATTCCATCGCCAGCGCCAGTGTCTCGGCTTTCTTCAGGCTGTTGGTGAAGAGCGGAATCAGCAGCGGGATGACCTGCCTGACCTTGCTGAACAACCCGCGCTCTTTGACGCCCCAGTCAGCCCCGCGTGATGCCTGTGCCTTGGCGATGCGCTCGGCGTTCTGCGCCAGCGCCGGCAGAAAGCGCAGCGCCACCTGGATCACCATCACCAGATCCATGGTCGGCAGCCCCAGCCGCGTCAGCGGTCGCAGCAATTGCTGCAAGCCGTTGATCAGCTCTGTCGACGAAGTGCAATAGGACATCAGGCTGATAGACAGGATCAGCGCCAGGAAACGCACGATCAGCAGCACGCCGGAAATCAGGGAGCCGCTCGAGAGGCGCAGGGGTCCCCACGACCAGAATGGTATCTGACCCGGTGCTTGGTAAAACAGGATTTGAATCAGCGCGATGATGACCAGGAAGGGCAGCGGCGGCAAAAGCGTCTTGAGCGCGAACCCCAGCGGGATTTTCGCGGCGAACAAGCCGGCGATCACAGTCGCCAGTGCCAGCAGGATGCCCCAGGGTGACTGGCTGAACGTCAGCGCCAGAATCAGAATGCCAAAGCCCAGCAGCTTGCTGCCCGGCGCGAGACGGTGCAGGAAGGAGCCGGTTGGCATGTATTGGCCGATGCTGGCGGCGGGTAAAAATTCAAAGTCGGACATGCGCTTCGTCCATCGCAATCAAGGGAACGCGCCTGTCATCACAGGCGCGTTCATTATAGTATGGTTGGCCGTAAATCAGGTGATTTACAGTTTGGCAGTCGCGCCGCCATCGACGACAAACTCAGCGCCGGTACAGTAGCTGCTCTCGTCAGAGGCGAGGAATACGACCATATTGCTGATCTCTTCCGGCCTGCCGATGCGCTTCATCGGTTTGGTCTTGGCGAATTCATCTACCGAGGCTTTGGTATCCTCCTGCACCAGCATCGGCGTTTCGATCGCGCCTGGGTGAACCGAGTTGACACGGATATTTTCCGCGGTCAACTCCAGCGCGGCTGACTGGCTGAGCCCTCGGACCGCAAACTTGGAGCTGGCATAGGCGGCGCTCAACGGGCTGCCGCGCAAGCCGGCAATCGACGATGTGTTGATGATCGACCCGCCGCCTGCCCGCCGCATCGCGGGGGTCGCATACTTGATACCCAGGAAGACCGAATTCTGATTGACAGCAATGACCCGCTGGTATTCTTCCAGCGTCATCTCTTCAAACGTTCTGTAAAGCACTATGCCGGCATTATTCACCAGCACATCCACCTTGCCGAAGGCTTCTTCGGCTTCCTGCACCACCCGTTTCCAATCTTCCTCGCTGGAAACGTCCTGCCTGGTAAAACGCGCTCGCGAGCCCAATTCTTCTGCCAGGGCTTTGCCCTCGCTCTCATGAATGTCAGTGATCAGAACGCTGGCGCCTTCAGCGACAAATTGCCGCGCATGTTGTGCGCCGAGACCTCCCGCGCCACCGGTGATGATGGCGACCTTCCCTTGTAACCTGTTCATAGAACTCTCCTTGCTCTACTAATAACCACTTGTTAATCGGACTAATTCTGTCCCAATTACACAATAGCAGATTAGATGTCGTGAGTCAAACGAATCTGTTCGGGTCATGACAAATGGGGAACATAGTCAGGATATTTGTCGTTTATGGGAGAGATTGCTAAAAAAGGAAGGGAAAAACATGAGCAAAGCAGATATTTGGACCCGAGGCAGCAATGCCTATAATCGTCAGGCCGGCATGATTGTTGTCGAGCTGTCGCACCTTTATGATTCCGCCTGTTTGTCGTGGGCAGGTTCTGAGGATGGCGAAGTTGCCATCGGCCGCTATGAGGATGGTGAAATTGCCACGCTTTTCCACCTCGAAGATCCGCAGGAAGCGCTGGCACTGCGTCAGGCTATCCGCGAGAAACGTTTGCGCGCGGCGATCCTGTCCTCGGAGCTGGACATCATCAACGAATCCATAAAGTATGACAAATTGACTAAAGCGCTGAAGAAACGCAAGGCAGAACTTGAGAAGCTGCTGGCAGAATTTGGAGAATGACTTCTGACCGGCGTTAATCAGCCGGTGACGTCAAGGCGTTGATCTCCGCGGTGATCGCGGAAAGCGTCAGCGCCGTACCCGAGAGCGGCCACCCTTTGGTCAGCAAGGCCTGCGCCAGCCTGACCGCGGGTGGCTGTTCCAGTCCCGCGTCTTCGAGCGCCTGCCTGTCAGAGAAAATATCTTCCACACTGCCCTGCATGTGATCCCGCCCGTCCACCAGCACGGTAACGTTCTCCACGCTTTCGACGATATCTTCCATATTATGCGAGGAGAAGATCGACTGAACGCCCTGGTCATGCAACTGCCGCAGATTGTTCAGCAGCAGCCGGCGTGAGGCGGGATCCAGCCCTGCGGTCGGTTCATCCAGCACCAGCAGTCGCGGACGGGTAGCCAGCGCGGCAGCCAGCGCGACCTTGCGCTGCTCGCCGCCGCTGAGCGTGCTGCTCAGCCGGTCCTTGAAAGCATCAAAATCCAGCCCAACCCATTCCATCGCCCATCGCACCCGTTCCCGGATGCCGGTTTGACCGGGCAGCCGCTTGAGCCCATACGCGATTTCATCACCAGCATACTGTTCAAAGAAATATTGTTCGGGGTTTTGAAAGACCATGCCGATGTAACGCCGTAACGCCTTCACGTCCAGGCCGGGGTCATTCAGGTCAAACTGGCCGACGCGGATCGAACCCGATTGCGGCGAGTATAAGCCGTTCAGGTGCTGCAATAGCGTCGATTTGCCAGACCCGGTCGCGCCGATGATGCCGTGCGGTAGATTCTCCGGCACTTGCAGGTCCACATCGATCAACGACTGATGCGCCAGGGGAGTGTTTTTCAGATAGGTGTGCTGCAATCCTTTGATGTCGATGATCGCGGCATCACTGGAGATTCGGTTTTGCGCGGCAGGGGGCTGGCTCGTGCCGGCATAAGACGGGATTGCGTCCAGCATGGTTTGAAGGCGTGTCAGATCGCTGGGCGCGTCACGAAAGACTTGCGGCAGCGCCACCCTGAAGCGGATGACCGCCGGCTGCTCCAGGCCGCACTCATCCAGCAGCGCCTGATTGGCAAACAGCGTGGCGGGGGAGCCGTCATACGCCAGGCGTCCGCGCTTGAGCAGCAGGATACGGCTTGCGAGCGGCACCTCGTGCATGAAGTGGGTGATGAACAGGATGGTGATTCCGCGCTGATTGAGGTCCTGCATCTGGCGCAGAATGTCACGCCGGCCGCGCGGGTCAAGCATGGCGGTGGCTTCATCAAAGATGATGCAGCGCGGCTGCATGGCGAGCACGCCCGCCAGCGCCACGCGCTGGATTTGGCCGGCAGACAGCATATGCGGCTGGCGCAGCCGGTGTTCGCTCATGCTCACCACCGCCAGCGCTTCGTCCACATGCCGGCGGATCTCAGCCGGCAGTCGGCACAGGTTCTCCGGCCCGAAGGCGACATCCTGCTCGACCAGCGTGGCAACTACCTGATCTTCGGGATGCTGAAAGACCATGCCCACATCCGCCCGGATGGCGGCATGCTGCCCACGGTCGCGGGTATCGCGCCCGTCGACCAGCACCGTACCGCTGCTGGGCATGGCCAGCGCGTTCAGGTGGCGCGCCAGCGTGGTCTTGCCCGAACCGTTGCCGCCGACCAGCGCGATCATCTCACCTGGCTGGACTGAAAAGGAGACGTCTTCCAGCGCGGGGGGTGTCTCGGGGCTGGCGTCAGAATGGCGGTGGGTAAGGTGGTTGACTTCGATAAATGCGGGCATGTTCAATTGTTCTGGAGATATTGGCTAATTATATGCTACTAGAAAATCAGGATTAGTAAAAAATTAAATATTTTCAAAAACCACTTGTCATCCTTCCACATCTATATATACTAGTATTAGTCCTTGAGGATACACGCTCTTCCGTTTCGTTCATAGCTGCCTTAGTATCCAGTCGTTCATCACCATCCCATCACCGCACAATTAAATAAATATCCAGATCATTGCTTTCAGGTACATGCACAGTTCAGCGAAAGGGGTGCCTATGCGAGTATAGATTCTATTCCCCATTTAACCACTCACCTTAGATAAATTTCGGAGGCTGCTATGGATTGGAAAACGATTGCGAATGAACCCTGGATTTGGATTTGCGGTGGCATCCTCGCTAGCATTGCCCTCTTCCAGGCTACTTATTTCATGATCAAGGCACTTAATATCATGAAAAAACAGGGACTTGAGAAAGAACATATCACAGGCATTATTCGTGGCGCGACAATTACATCTATTGGTCCGATTTTGGCAGAAATCTTCGTTATGGTCGCTTTGGTCATTCAGTTAAGCGCGGGCTTCGCGTGGCAGCGTGAAGGAGCCGCGGTGGGTTCCGTATTTACCGAACTCATTCAGGCTTCTAATGCTGCGCAGGGCGTCGGTCAGGAGTTTGGCGGCGCGAATTTTGACATCAATGGATTCGCGAATGTGGTCTTCGTCATGAATGTTTCCTGTATCGGCTGGCTGATCGTGACTGCGTTGTTCACGCCTTCTCTTGGCAAAGCCCGCCAGAAGATTGGCGGCGGTGACGCGAACTGGCTTTCAATACTGACCGTTTGCGCTACGCTGGGCATTTTTGGTTATTACGCTTCAACTAACCTGGCGAAAATGGTTACCCCCAAAGGTATTCCCGTCGGCATTGCGACGATTGCCGGCGCCCTCCTCTCGATATTGTTATTCAAAGGCGCGGATTACTTTAAAATGCCACGATTGAAAGAATGGGCATTGGGTCTTGCCATGTTTGGCGGCATGTTGATCGGTTCACTGTTTGGATAGATGGAGAATTGAGATGACAACTTTATCTTCGACTCAAGATATACCACTGGAAGAGTACACAAGGGACTTTTCAATACCTATCCATCGCATGGGCCGCTTGACTAACCTGGTGGCCGTCGCTGGCATGTTCCTGCCTTCGTTGTGGCTTTATTTGCAATATGGTGTTTTTCCGCCCTGGAGCGGTATCGTATTTGGAATGGGGCTCGCGCTTACGTATGCCATACCTTTCTGGATTATCGAGCCAATCTCGTTCTATCCGACGTTAGGTGACGCAGCCACCTACATGTCATTCCTTGCCGGCAATATTTCAAACATGCGTGTCCCGTGCGCGGCAGTCGCTCAGGAAGTCGCCGGCGTGGAGGAGGGCAGCCGCAAAGGTGAACTGGTCGCGACAGTCGGTATCGCGATTTCGGTCTGGTTGAGCATCATCGCAGTTTTGATTGGCGCGCTGGCTACCGGCTGGATCGTCTCTCACTTCCCCGAGTGGCTTCAAGCCGCGTTCAAGACCTACTTGCTGCCTGCCTGTTTCGGCGCTGTATTTGCCCAGTTCGCAATCCGGGGGCTGAAGTATGCGCCCGTTGCGCTGGTTCTTGCGCTGGTACCAATTTTATTTAAAGTGCCGTCCTATGTCACCATTCCACTTTCGGTATTTGGCACTATTCTCTTTGCCAGATTAACCTATAAGAAAGGCGTGACAACGGTTGGTGAGGGAGAAGGGAAACCATGATCGATAAAATCCTGGAAAGTCTCGATGACAATGAGGTGGTTGAGGTTTGCCAGAACCTCGTGCGCCTGAAGACCGTCAATCCGCCTGGAGATGAGCTGGCGCTCGCGGAATACGCGGGTAACTATCTGAAAAATGCTGGGTTGGAAGTTGAATTGCTGCAGCACACGGCTGGTCGGGCAAGTGTGATGGCCTGGCTGAGAGGCAGCGGTGAAATCCCCGGGCTTATTTGCAGCGCTCATCTTGATACGGTTCCCGTCGGTGTGGAGAAATGGAAGTACGACCCGTTCGGTGGTGAGCTGGCAGAAGGGAAGATTTGGGGGCGAGGCTCTTCAGACATGAAATCTGGCATGGCAGCCATGATGGTGGCGGCGAAGGAACTCAAGAAGCATAATGTCCCGCTCAAAGGTGATGTAATCCTTGCTTTCACCGCCGGGGAAGAAGTCGATAGTCTCGGCGCGGTCGAAGTGGCGAAGCGGGATGATATCAAAAATGTGCAAGGCATCTTGGTCTCGGAACCGAGCCTGAATGAGATTTTCGTCGCTGAAAAGGGTGCGCTTTGGATCGAGGTGACCACCTACGGTAAGACCGCCCACGGTTCCATGCCCGACTTTGGGCGAAACGCGGTCATGATGATGAATGCCTTTATCAACGAGTTCACGCTGCTCAACATCCCATATACGAATCATCATCTATTGGGAGGATTCAGCAGGAGCGTGAATACCATTAATGGCGGTGTAAAAACCAATGTAGTACCTGATCTTTGCACCTTGACCATTGATATGCGAACTGTCCCTGGCCAGGTCAACAAGGAGATTATCGCGCAAATAGAGGCGCTTCTGGCGGATATGACAACGCGTATTCCTGATTTCAAGGCGGACTTCAAAGTTCTGAATGATCGCCTGCCGATTATAACCGCCGAAGATCATCCTCTGGTAGGCAAATTCAATAAGGCATTGGCGGAGGTCCGGGGACGGCCGGCTGAATTGTTGGGCGTCCGCTATTACACAGACGCCGCTGCCATCGTTCCCGTTCTGGATATTCCGATGGTGATTTGCGGTGCCGGCGATGCCGCGCTTGCCCACCAGCCGAACGAATTTGTTGAGGTTGGATTGTTGCAGGAATCTGTTCGCATTTACATCAACGCCATTGCACAGATTCTGGGCTAATTCCTGCGCCGGAACTTAATTACAGTAAAAACAAGACTTGCGATTTTCGCAAGTCTTGTTTTGTGGTTAATTGATGGTGGGAAATGGGGCTGTTGAGCCAATTCGCATTTCCAGTCGTTTGGCAGTAGACTGTAAGTCTATGTATACATCGGTCAATTCCACCAAGCCCCCCGACGCGCCGCCAAAATCGCTCAGGCAAAGCCTGACCGATTACTGGCACTCGCTGCGCAACACGCCGCATGCCTTCAGGCTGGTATGGGGCGCCAGTAAAACAGCGGCGCTGGGCGGCTTTGGACTGACGCTGCTCTCGTCGCTGCTGCCGGCAGCACAGGCCTGGGTCGGCAAGCTGATCATCGACGGCATTGTCAGCGCCATCGATCAGAACCTGGACGCGGAAGCTGGCTTGCGACTGGTGCTGCCATACCTCCTGATGGAGCTTGGGCTGGTGTTAGCCAGTTCGATCATCAGCAGCAGCCGCGGCCTGACTAACCGCATGATGCAATCGCTGCTGAGCAAACACGTCTCGCTGATGATCATGCAGAAATCGATCTCGCTCGACCTGCAGTTCTTCGAGGACCCGGTGTTTTACGACAAGCTGCAGAACGCCCGCCGTCAGGCGGACAGCAGCGCGCTATCCATCGTGAACGCCATCCTGCAGATCATGCAGCAGGTGATCACGCTGAGCTCCTTCATCGTCCTGCTGATTCGCTTCAGCCCCTGGCTGATCCCGGTTGTCATCCTTGCCGCCATCCCAACCTTCCTGTCAGAGTCGCAGTTTGCCGAGCGCTCCTTCCGCGCCATTACCCGCCGCGCGCCGGAAGCCCGGCTGCTGAATTATCTCGAGATATTGCTGACGGGCATCGAGACCGTCAAGGAGATCAAACTCTTCGGCCTGGGCGAAAGCCTGCTCGAGCGCTACCGGACGCTGTTCAACAAGTTCTACGAGGAAGACCGCGCTATCGCGGTCAAGCGCACGGTCAGCACCTTGTTCTGGGGCGCGTTCTCCACGCTGGCGTATTACGGCGTCTATGTCTGGATCATTTACCGCGCCGTCGTGCGGATTATCACGCTGGGCGACATGACCATGTTCCTCTCGATCTTTAGACAGTCGCAGTCCTCGATCCGTTCGCTGCTCGACAGCTTCAACACGCTCTATGAGAGCAACCTGTATCTCGACAACCTGCTGACCTACCTCGAGATGGAGCCCAGGTTGATCTCGCCCGCGCAGGGCAAGATCGCGCCGGCGCCTATCAGGCAGGGCATTGAGTTCCGGGATGTCACCTTCCGCTACCCGGGCGCCGAGAAGGATGTGCTGCGGAATATCAACCTCTTCATTCAGGCGCGCGAGCGCATCGCGCTGGTCGGGTTGAATGGCGCCGGCAAGACCACGCTCATCAAACTGCTGACGCGCCTGTACGATCCCACCCAGGGGCAGATCCTGCTGGATGGCGTTGACCTTCGCGATTACGACCTCAAAAGCCTGCACGCGCGTTTCGGTGTGATCTTCCAGGATTATGTGCGTTATCACTTCAGCGTGCGGGACAACATTGGCTTCGGTCAGGTTAGCGATATGGATGATCAGGCGCGCATTGAGCAGGCTGCCAGCAAGGGCGGCGCGGACGCTGTGGTTGAGGCGCTGCCTCAGAAATACGAGACGGTGCTGGGGCGCCTTTGGAACCGCGGGCATGAGCTTTCCGGCGGTCAGTGGCAGAAGATCGCGCTGGCGCGCGCTTTCATGCGTGATGCCGAAGTACTTGTGCTGGATGAGCCAACCTCCGCGCTGGACGCTCAGGCGGAGTATGAGGTCTTCCAGCGCTTTGGCGAGCTGGTTCAGGACCGCATGGCGATTTTGATCTCACATCGCTTCTCAACCGTGCGCATGGCGGATCGCATCATCGTGCTCTCGGACGGGAAGATTGCGGAGCAGGGCAGTCACGCCGAGCTGATGGCGAGCGACGGTCCTTATGCCCGTCTCTTCCGCTTGCAGGCACAGGGCTATCTATAGCCGTTTCAAGTTCGAATCTGCCGAAATAAAAATCATCCAAAAATCTGGCTGTAAATTTGCTTAATAACCACCCGGCGGTTATGATGACACCATTAATCATCAGGAGGACATGAAATGACACAATTGAACGTGGGGGTTATTATCGGCAGCATCGCTGGTCCCTCAATCAATCGCAGGCTCGCAAACGCGCTGATAAAGCTGGCACCCCCGGAGATGAAGATGACGGAAATTCCGATCAAACATCTCACTTTTTATAATTACGAATACGACAAGAACTACCCCGAGGACTGGACCAACTTTAAGGATGCCATCCTGAAAAGTGATGGTGTCTTGATTGTGACACCCGAGTACAACCGCTCGATCCCGGGCGTACTCAAGAATGCCATCGACATTGCCAGCAGACCGTGGGGCACCAACGCCTTCAACGAGAAGCCGGTTGCCCTTTTCGGTGTTTCGACCGGCGCTATTGGTACAGCGCTGGCGCAAAGTCATCTGCGTCAGGTGATGGGGTTCTCCAACGCGCGCATCCTGGGTCAGCCGGAAGGGTACATCAGCAATTTCAAGCCCGAGCTGGTGGACGAAGAATTCAATATTACGGTTGAATCAACCAGGAATTTTCTGGCGAGTTATCTGGCAAATTTCCAGAAGCATATTGAGATGTTTGCCGGCAAATAGAGCTGCGTATCTGTCAACAAAACCGTCGGGATGTGTGTTGCATCCCGACGGTTTTTTTATGATTACATGGGAAAAATTTAGTCAGTTCGTCTGGCGTGATAGTGCACATGCACGTTACGGACAAAATCGATGCCCTCGCGCAGCGCGTCTTCAGCCTGACCGGCGATCACGTTGCCTTCGTTGACGGTCAGCGCGCCATCCACAAAAATGGTCAGATTGAGCTGCAGGTAGGGTCCGAAGCGATGGGCGTGCATATCGTCCAGACCTTGCACGCCGGGTACCTTGGCCAGCAATTGCTCGGCTTGCGCCTTGAGTTCAATGCCGGGCACCGTGTCCATCAGGTCGGAGGTCGAGTCACCCAGGATGGAGATGCCGGTGCGCAGAATCACCAGCGCCACCAGCGCGCCCGCCAGCGGATCAACCCATTGATGTCCCATGCGTGCCAGCGTGATACCGATGGCTACGCCCAGCGCAGAGAAAATATCATTGCGATGATCCTCAGCCAGCGCGAAGATGGACTGATTGTTAATTCGCTGACCAATCGAACGTGTATAGAAGTAAAGAAAGATTTTGATCGCAATCGTCGCCAGCGCGATCCACAACGTCAGCATGGATGTCCCGACTGCCAGCGAGTTGCCAGTCAGCATATCGACCAGCGTGTTGATCGAGTTCCAGAAAATGGTAATGGCGGTAGTGATGACGAACGCCGCTACGACAACCGCGCCGATGCTTTCGTATTGCGTGTGTCCGTAGGGATGCTTGTCGTCGGCCGGAATGCGCGCGCGGCGGACAAACAACGAGACGACGACATAGTAAGCCACATCTGACGTCGAGTTGATACCGTCAGCCAGCAGGGCGGTTGAGTGCCCGAGGATGCCGATGCTGGTCTTGGCAAGCGCCAGGAGGATATTGGTGAACAAGCCAAGCTGGACGGGAATGTTTGCGAGTCTGCCGCGTTCGGCTTCGCTTAACCTAGTCGTGGATGCCAGTTCGTTAGCCATTTAAATGTCCCTCAAACAGTGGATTATAGCGCAATCGCCAGTCAGAGGCGTCATTTTGCCTTGTCCGCAGGTTTGTCACGCTGTGTTTACAGTTCACCGAATCTGGATTAAAGTTATCGGCGTTGACTGGAGGAGACACGATTTTCAGATGGACAAAATAAAAAGATCTCTCGTCCCAGGTATGCTACTGGCATTGCTGATCGCCGGAATCGGCTTCTGGCTTGGCAGGCAGATCCCGGTCATCGGCGGCGCGGTGTTCAGCATCCTGCTCGGCATCCTGCTGGCGTCCGTCTGGCGCAGGCCCTCTTACCTTGAGCCGGGGATCCGCTTCACTTCAAAATACATCCTGCAGCTTGCTGTCATCCTGCTGGGTTTCGAGATGAACATCGCCCAGGTGCTGGCGGTCGGTAGTCAGTCGTTGTGGGTGATCCTGATCACGTTGACCGCGGCATTCCTCACCGCGTTTTTCGCCGGACGGTTGCTCAAGATCGAGCGCAACCTGAAGGTGCTGATCGGCATGGGTACCGCCATTTGCGGCGGGTCAGCCATCGCGGCTGCCGCGCCTGCCATCCGTGCCAAAGATGAAGAAGTTTCCTACGCCATCTCTACCATCTTTATGTTCAATGTGCTGGCGGTATTCCTCTTTCCGCCGCTGGGCAGGCTGCTGGGTCTCTCGGATTTGGGATTTGGCATGTGGGCGGGGACCGCGGTGAACGATACCTCGTCGGTTGTGGCGGCGAGCTACGCGTTCAGCGACGCTGCCGGCAACTTCGCCACGGTCGTCAAACTCACGCGCAGCCTGATGATCGTGCCGCTGACTTTGATCCTGGCGTTGGTGTACGCGCGCGACGGCAGGGAGAGCGGCTCGTTCTCGTTCGTTAAGGTTTTTCCGTGGTTTGTGGTTGGCTTCCTGCTAGCTGCCATCATCCGCACGGCAGGCTGGCTGCCGCTGGAGCTGACGAAGACCCTTGCCTTGCTGGGCAAATTCCTGATCATGGCTGCCATGGCGGCCATTGGTCTGAACACCAACATCCAGCGCTTTATCAAGGCGGGACCAAAGGCTTTGGCGCTGGGCGGCATCACCTGGCTGGCTGTCATGCTTTCTTCATTGGCAGCCCAGTTGGTCAGCAACCTCTGGTAAGGCACTCGCAGAATTCCAGTTTGCCCATACAATGTAGTTAGGGGCGCGACAGAATCATATTCGGGGTGAGGCACTTCGTGAACGACGACATTATTCAAAATGTGAGAAGTCTGGTCGACCGCAGCCAGCACATCGTATTCTTTGGCGGCGCTGGTGTCAGTACTGATTCGGGCATCCCGGATTTCCGCTCTGCGACCGGCTTGTACAATCAACGCACCGGCAGTCAGTATCCGCCTGAGACCATGCTCAGCCATTCGTTTATGATGCGTCATCCCAAAGAGTTTTTTGACTATCACCTCAACAATCTGATCGCGCGGGACGCCAGGCCAAACCCGGCCCACCTGGCGCTGACGGCGCTGGAGAAGCAGGGCAAGCTCAGCGCTGTCATCACCCAGAATATCGACCGGCTGCATCAGATGGCTGGCTCGGATAACGTGATCGAATTGCACGGTAACACGTACATTTTTTACTGCATGCAATGCGGCAAAGCCTTCGACCTGGCTTATGTCGACGCGGCTGAAGCGCGCCCGCCGCGCTGCGAGAAGTGCGGCGGTATGGTGAGACCCGATGTGGTGCTGTATGAGGAGCCGCTGGAAACGGATGTGATCCAGGCTGCCATCGACGCGTTGCGCGCGGCGGATATGCTGATCATCGGCGGCACTTCGCTGGTTGTCTATCCTGCCGCCGGGTTGATCGATTACTATCGCGGTGAGCGGCTGGTGCTGATCAACCGTGACCCGACGCCCTATGATTATCGCGCCAACTATGTGCTGCATGGCGACATTGCCGAGATCTTGCCGGCCATCGCGGGGATCACCTAAGTCATTGATACTCCGTTATAACTCGTCCAAAACGTCCGCGTAGTAAAATTCTGCCTGAACTGCATCCATCTCATCCTTACTGGGAGATCGACATGTCTGAACCGATAGCGAACCAGGCCTATGACCAGATGGCGGAGGCGTACGCCCGCAAGGTCGACACCAAACCGCATAACGCGTATTACGACCGCCCCGCGGTGCAGTCGCTGCTGACGGATCTGGCTGGCAAAACCGTGCTGGACGCTGCTTGCGGCACGGGCGTCTATACCGAATGGCTGTTGGCACAGGGCGCTGAAGTGGTCGGGGTCGAGGCAAATGAACGCATGCTGGCGTATGCCCGCGAGCGCAATGCCGGCAAAGCGGTCTTCTATCAGGCAAACCTTGAGCAGCCGCTCGACATGCTTGCCGACGTGCAGTTCGACGGCATTGTCAGCGCGCTGACCATCTCCTACATCCGAAACCTTGAGCGTCTGTTCGGCGAGTTTCGACGGGTGCTGAAACCCGGCGGCTGGCTGGTCTTCTCAACCGAACATCCCTTTAGCGCCTACCAATACTTCAAGGTGCAGAACTACTACACCACGCAGCAAGTCAGTTGTATCTGGCGCGGATTCGGCGAGCCAGTCGAGGTGAAAAGCTACTACCACAGCCTGGCAACGATCACCGAAGCGCTGGCGGTCAACGGCTTCTGGATTGAACGGATCATCGAACCGCTGCCGACGGAAGAATTTGGTCAGACTGACCCGGAAGGTTATCAGGAGCTGCTCACCTTTCCAGGTTTTATCTTCGTCCGGGCTACGGTGAAACTTGCCGCTTGAAAAATATGACCACCTTGTTGATTTTTGTATGATGGATTTTGGAAAGTGAGTCGTATAATTTCTTCGAACAATTGCCGAGTCCTGCCTGATCAATAGCTCCACCCTGGACCATCGCCGTTCCTACCTACAGGATGTCACGCGCAGCACCCGGCGCATGACATTTTTGTATTCAGGTGAAGACATGGCATTGGACAGGAATATCAGGAAAACACTCGTCATCGGCTCAGGGCCAATCGTTATCGGGCAAGCGGCAGAGTTTGACTATGCCGGCACACAGGCCTGCCGAGTGTTGCGAGATGCCGGCGTCAGTGTCGTCCTGATCAATTCCAACCCTGCGACCATCATGACTGATTCAGCCATGGCCGATAAAATCTACCTCGAGCCGCTGACAGTCGATACCATCAAGCGCATTGTTTTACAGGAAAAGCCAGATTCAATGCTGGCCGGGTTGGGCGGGCAAACCGGCCTGACCATGGCTATGAAACTTTCGGAGGATGGTTTCTTACAGGCGCATGGCGTCCGTCTGCTTGGCACCAGCGTCGAGGGCATCAAGAAGGCTGAAGACCGCGATCTGTTCAAGAAAACCATGGCAGCCATCGGTCAGCCGCTGATCCCCTCTGATATTGCTAATACGGTTGAGGATGTACTCAAGGTTGCCGAGAAAATTGGCTATCCCGTCATCGTCAGACCAGCTTTCACGTTAGGCGGCACTGGAGGCGGAGTGGCAAACACACCTCTCGAGTTGCAGACGATTGCTTCAGTCGGGCTGCAAGCCTCGCCCATCACGCAGGTGTTGGTTGAGAAATACATTTTTGGCTGGAAAGAGATTGAATTTGAGACGATGCGCGATGCCAATGGCACTGCCGTCGCGGTTTGCAGCATGGAGAACGTGGACCCGGTGGGCGTGCATACCGGTGACAGTATTGTCGTCGCGCCGGCACTCACGTTAACCACGGATGAGTTGGCGATGCTGCGTCAGGCTTCGCTCGATATCGTCGCGGCGCTTGGAATCATCGGCGGCTGCAACTGTCAGTTTGCGCTCAAACCCGGTTCGAGCGAGTATGCCGTCATCGAGGTTAACCCGCGCGTGTCCCGCTCGTCAGCACTGGCGAGCAAAGCCTCAGGTTACCCGATTGCCAAGATCACGGCGCAACTCGCGCTGGGATACACACTGGACGAGATCGGCAGCAAGGCGACTGGTAAAACGCTGGCGCAATTTGAGCCGGCGCTCGAATATATTGTCGTCAAATTCCCCAAGTGGCCGTTCGACAAATTCGTCGGCGCCAGCCGCAAATTGGGCTCACAAATGAAAGCGACCGGTGAGGTGATGTCGATGGCGCCGACCTTCGAAGCCGGCATCATGAAAGCGGTACGGGGCGCCGAGATCGGGCTGGATTCGCTGAATGCCGAGCCGGTCTCCGGCTTGCCGCTGCGTGACAGGCTGGCGATGACCGATGACAGACGCCTGTTCACGATCTTTGAGGCGCTCAAGGCAGATATGACTGTTGCCGAGATCGCGGACATCACAAAAGTCACGCCGTGGTTCATCGAACGCCTGAAAATCCTCTCCGATTTCGAACGCAAGATTGCCAGCGGTTTGAGTGATGAAGATTATGAAAAGGGCAAGATGCTGCAATACCCAGACAGCGCGCTTGTACGGCTTTCTGGCCGGCAGAACCTGCCCCCCTCACAACCGACCTATCGCCTGGTGGATACCTGCGCCAGTGTCTTCGATACAGCCTCGCCGTATTTCTATGCTACCCAGCAAGGTAAATGCCAGGCTAGAGCCTTCCCGAGATCGGGTAAACCGGTCATTGTTGTGCTGGGTTCGGGACCAATTCGTATTGGTCAAGGGATTGAGTTCGATTACTCGTCCGTCCATTGTGTCTGGGCGCTGAAGGAGCTGGGCTACGAAGTAGTCATCATCAACAACAACCCCGAGACCGTCTCGACCGATTACGACACTGCCGACCGGTTGTACTTTGAACCTCTGACCGGCGAGGATGTGTTGAACGTCATTAACCTCGAGCAGCCGGTGGGTGTGGTGGTGGCGTTTGGAGGCCAGACGGCGATCAAACTCACGCGTTACCTCGACCAGCGCGGCGTCAGGATTTTGGGCACCTCTGCTGAAGGCATCGACCTGGCTGAAGATCGCGAACGGTTCGATGAATTACTTGAACGCTACAGCATCCGCCGGCCGAAAGGTACCGGCGTCAAGACGACTGCCGAGGCTGTTGCTGCTGCCGGACAACTTGGATATCCGGTGCTGCTGCGGCCGTCGTACGTCATTGGCGGTCAGAATATGATGATCGTCCACAACGAGGAGGAGGTCCGCCGCTATATGGCGCGCATCCTGTCACAGGGCATCGAGAATCCGGTGCTGGTTGATAAATACATGATGGGTATTGAGCTTGAGGTAGACGTTATCTCGGATGGCACCGACGTCCTGATCCCGGGCATTATGGAGCACATTGAACGAGCTGGCGTCCATAGCGGTGATTCGATCGCGGTCTATCCGCCTTACAACATCCACGACAAAATGCTCTCGGATGTGATTGAGAGTTCGCGGAAGCTGGCGCTCTCGCTCGGAACGCGCGGGCTGGTGAACATTCAATATTTGATCTACAACAACGAGCTCTATGTTATTGAGGTCAACCCGCGGGCATCGCGCACCGTGCCGTATATCAGCAAGGTGACCGGTGTGCCCATGGTGGATCTGGCTACACGCGTGATGATCGGACAGCCGCTAAAATCGCTCGGCTACGGTACGGGCTTGTATAAAATCCCGCCTTATTACGCTGTGAAAGTGCCGGTATTTTCATTCGAAAAGCTTAATGATGTCAACGCCTACCTGGGACCGGAAATGAAATCAACCGGTGAAGTATTGGGCATTGGTAAAACAGTCAACGAGGCGCTGTATAAGGGCTTGTCGGCAGCAGGCATCAGCATCAAGCAGCCGTGGGATACAGAAGGGCTGGGCGTCTTCATCAGCGTAGAGAACCGCGACCATAACGAGATTGTCTCACTGGCAAAGAAGCTGGACGATCTGGGGATGAAAATTTATGCCACGTTCGACACGGCGCAAGCTATAGAGAAGCTCGGCATTGATGTCATCTATGTCAGGAGTATTAAGGACAGCGATGAGGCTTTCAGGCTGATCGACAGCGGCAACATCAGCTATGTCGTCTATACTGGCGCGGTTTATGATGCCACGGTGGAGGACTACATCGCGCTGCACCGCCGGGCGCTCCAGCATGGCATCCCTTGCCTGACCTCACTGGACACCGCCAACGCGGTTGCCGAGATCATCGCCAGCCGTTATTCGCAGCACAACACCGAGCTGGTTGACATCAATAATATGCGTGATCATCCTGAGAAGCACCACTTTGCCAAGATGCATGCCTGCGGTGATGATTCGATCATCATGGAGAACTTTGATGGCAGCATCACCTGCCCGGAATCGCTGTGTATCACCCTGTGCGACCGGCATTATGGTGTCGGCAGCTCGAGTCTGGTGCTGATCGAAAAATCACAGGTGGCCGACGCCCGCATGCGCTCCTTCAACCGTGATGGCTCGGAAGGGTCGATCGCGGGCAATAACCTGCGCTGCGTCGGCAAATATCTATATGATCATGGGTATGTCGACGGGGAAGAATTTACGGTGGAAACTGGCAGTGGCGTGAAGAGTGTGCGGGTGTTCACACGTCATGGCGAGGTGATTTACGCCACCGTTGACCTGGGGCCGGTCAACCTTGATCCGGCTGCCATGCCCTCCACCATTCCGGTCGACCGGGCTGTCAACTATCCCCTTGAAGTCGAGGGCGAGACCTTGCGCGTTACTTGCGTCTCGATCGGCAACCCGCATTGTGTGATTTTTACCGATAAGGTGGATGACGCCGACCTGGTCCGTGTAGGCAAGTTGCTTGAACATTCAGCCTACTTCCCCGAGCGGGTCAATACCGAGTATATCCGGGTCGCCAATAAGAACACGGTTAAAATGCGGGTATGGGAGAGCGGAAATGGTGAGGTGATTACCAGTGGCACCGGCGCCTGCGCTGCTGTTGTCGCGGCAGTTGAAAATGGCTTTTGCGAAAAGGGCGAGGATATTGTCGTCAAGTCACCTGGCGGTGACCTGATTGTGAATTATACTGATGACCGCATCACCTTGACCGGCAACGCTGTTCTGGTCTATGAAGGTGAATTCAGTTATTAAACGCGCGAAATGGTGAGGGTTCAGTTTGGGCGAGCGGATTGAGAAAGAAAAACAGATTGTTGAAAAAATGGTACGGCATTACTGCCGTTTGAAGCACAAGCAATCAGACTTGTGCGACGATTGCCGCGAATTGCTGGCATATTCCCACCGAAAGTTGGACTTGTGCCGGTACGGTGAGGAGAAGTCGTTTTGTTCCAAGTGCACCACGCATTGCTACCAGAAGGTGCAGCGTGAGATGATGCGCGAGGTCATGCGAACGGTTGGTCCGCATATGCTGTATCTGATGCCGCTGGAGTTCATCAAGCATATCTTTGGCATGCGATCGTAAGGCAAGCCTATCAAACCGGCTCGAGTTTTTTATGAAGGCACAGAACTGGATAATTCGCCCGCTTCAAGAAGCTGATGTCCCGGATGTCCGTGCATTGATCGAGACTGGCTTGGCAGAGCATTGGGGTGTGTATGATGCCAGCCGCAATCCTGACTTGAAGAATTTGATGGATGCGTACGCCGTCGCTGATTTCCTGGTAGCGCGCTGCAACGGGCGTGTCATTGGCTGCGGCGCGCTGGTGCCGGCGTGTGATGACGCCGGTCAGATTGTACGCATGTCAGTCGCGCGCGAGATGCGCCGGCAGGGTGTTGCGACAGCCATACTGCAAGCGCTCCTTGCATGTGCCCGGGATCGTGGATTGCGGTATGTGGTGCTGGAAACCACTGAAACCTGGACCGACGCGCGCGAATTTTATGAAGCGAATGGGTTCAGGTTGACGCATTGCGCGGACGGGGACGCGTATTACATTTTGGAACTGTGATTTATAGGCGGACAGGGTAAGCTGGTTAAGATACCCCTATCGCCGCGCGCTGCCGCTTAACCGGATGATCCGTGACCAGACGGATGTAAATTCATCGATTACCTCACCCTTGCGGGTGATGAATGCGCCGTGCAGTGTATTCGCGTCGGCCGTGATCTTGAGCGCGCCGTTGTCATCGCGATAACGGATGATGCTCTCGGGCAGCGGCTCATTGAAGAGGTAAAAGCTCTGTCCGCCGAGGCCGTTGACCACATATGTCAGATCATCAACAACCAGACGCTCGTAGCTATGGTCATGCCCGCTGATCACCAGGTCCGCGCCCCATTCTTTGAATGGCCAGCGCAGCCATGACGCCGAACCGTGATGTCCGGAGGAATAAGGTGGGTCATGCAGGACAACGAGATTCCACTGGTCGCGATGTAAGGCAAGCTGCTGCTTCAGCCAGTCTGCCTGGACTGAATTGGCGCGGAATCCGTCCGGTTCGGAGTCATTGCTGTTGAGCACGTACAAATGCACCGCTCCAAGATCGACGTCATAGTAGCGCTCATTGCCTGGCAATTCGAAGTAATCGAAGTAGGGCTGTCCCTTGTAGCTCATCACGTCGTGGTTGCCGAGCGCCGGATAGAAGCGGTTCGGCGACTGGCCTGGCGTGTATGTGCCGTGATAGGGGTAAATGTATTCGCTGAAAAACCGACCTATGTTGCTGTCAATCGTTTCTGCCGCGCCGATGGGGTAGTTGTTATCGCCGGCAGTGATGATGTAATCGGGCTGCCAGCTTTTGACCAGCGCGGCGACATCTGCGGCGTTGGGCGTGGCATCGCCGTAATCAGCGATGACGGCCAGGGTGAGGGGGTGTCCTGTAGGGCGGATGGGAATGCTTACTGCATTTGCGGAATGATGAACAAATAGGATGGCTGTCATCAATGCAACCATGCTGAACCATCGAAGAGACCTGATCATGCGTTGATTATAAGTGGAGGCGACAAGTCAAAACCGTCGGTATTGCGTTATTTGTTCTCTGGTGGGAATCCGGTATTGTTAATTACTGAAAATTTCTACAACGCGAGTGACAAAGCTTGTCCCTTCTCGTATTTTGCCCCGTCTGGATGTAAAATCAGTGTAACTTTATTCGAACTTGGTGCGTTGGAAGTTATTGGTATGACGATGAAGAACGGTTCACCCGACGAGCAATCTGCTGCTTTCCCGATCGAACAGGCGCTGAAAGCGGTCACACCGCTGAAAGTGGTTTTTGCCACTTTGGTCGTTGTCGCTGTGGTCGTCGCTTTTCTCTTGATCGTCAAATATAACCTGATCATTATTGGTCTGGCCGGCGCGATCGTAATCAGCACCGCGGTCAGGCCGGCTGTCGACTGGATGGAGAGACGAGGTGTTCCGCGCGGGGTGGGCGGCGTCACCATCTTTGTCATCCTGCTGATCGCGCTGGTCGCCGTTGCCATCAGCGTGATCCCGCTAATCACCGGCGAGGGCATGGGGATTATGCCCGTCATCAATGACTACTACACGACCGTGCGTGACACGCTGGTTAACTCGACCAGCAATATCATCGCATACGTAGCTAACAAACTGCCGCTGACCTTGGTCTCGTCGACAGCCGCTGCGCCTGAGACAGCCGTAGAATCTGCAGACCAGCTCAACGCGGCAGGCGCGTTCAGCCTCAAACTGCTGAGCACGCTTTTCATCCTGGCAATGGTGTTTTTGCTCTCATTAGTCATCACGGTTGACCGGAACTCGATTATGTTGGTCAATCTGTTCTTTGTGCCGGTCGACAAGCGGCCAGAGGTGCGTCAATTCATTGAGGAAATTGAGAAGGTCATTAGTGACTGGGTGCGCGGTCAAGCGCTCTTGTGCCTGATCATCGGGGTGATGTCGGCTGTGCTGTATTTCGCCCTTGGGTTGCCCTACGCCTTGCTTATGGCGCTGATTGCCGGCATCATGGAAGCCATCCCCATCATCGGACCCTTCCTCGGCGCAGTACCGGCATTGGCGGTGGCGCTGACGATGGGCAACGACAAGGTGCTTTGGGTGGTCGTCGGCACGCTGGTCATTCAGCAGCTTGAAAATCACCTGCTTGTGCCGCGGGTGATGAAAAAATCTGTCGGGGTCAGCCCGGTCATCACGCTTCTGGCGTTTGTCTTTTTCACCTCGCTGTTCGGACTCGCTGGCGGGTTGCTGGCTGTACCGGTCGCCGCATCAGCCATGCTGATCGCCAGCAGGCTGCTGGAAAGCAGGCGGCAAAAGAGCCTTGAGGCAGAGATCACGGGCCGCAGCCGGCTGGAAGTCCTGCGCTTTGAAAACAATGAGTTGCAGGAAGATGTGCGCGGCTTGGTGCGCGACCGCGAACTGGATGAGATGAACGCGCAGGGAGATTTTGACGCCCAACTGGAGATGCTGGCCGCGGAACTCGGCGCAGTTCTGACCGAGGCTTCCGAATCAGAACAGGCAGGTGCCGCGTGATCAGGCAGATCGCTATCATCACTGCCATCGTCTGCGTTACGCTGCTGGCGCTGGCTGTCTTATTCATTTTTCCTGAAGCCGTCATCATGTTTCTGCTTGCCTTTGCATTGACAGCCGCCGCGCGTCCGACAGTCGATCAACTGACAGGCTATGGTGTTAAACGCGGACTGGCGATCCTGCTGACTTTTCTTTACATCATCGTCGTGGCTGTGCTGCTGCTCGGGCTGATAGCCATCCCGGTCGGCACAAACCTGCAGCAGCTCTCTGATAAAGCCGTCTTTGACCTGGACACCATCCAGCTCACCTGGCGGACCGGCAGCCCGCTGCAGAAATGGCTGATCACGCGTCTGCCTGACAGCAGCCAATTCCTCGAGTTGATTTCCGGTGGAGACCTCGCCGTTCTGACCACTCGCTTCCTGGGGCTGACATCGTCAGTCGTTGGCTTCATCAGTCAGGCGCTGGCTATCCTGATCCTGAGCATCTACTGGACGATTGACCGCGACCATTTTGAGCGCTTGTGGCTGTCGTTCCTGCCGCTGGATGTTCGCCAGAAGTGGCGCGTCATCAGCCAGGAAGTTGAACAAGACCTTGGCGCCTATATCCGCAGCGAAGCAGTCCAGACATTGCTTGCCGGCTTCTTGCTTTACTCAACATATGCCTTGCTCGGTTTGCCATTTGCCGCTTTACTGGCTGTCTTCGGCGCCGTCGTCTGGCTGATCCCCTGGCTCGGCGCCCTTTTTGCGCTGATCGCGGTTGGCCTAATCGGATGGTGGACCAGCGGCATTACCACGACAATGCTGGCGCTTGCTCTCACCATCATCATTTATTTTGTCCTGGAGCTGGTTGTAGAACCCCGTTTCTTCAAACGCCGCCGCCATAGCACCTGGCTGACCATCATGCTTTTTATGGCGCTGGGACAGACCTTCGGGCTTTTGGGTATGCTCCTCGCGCCGCCGCTAGGCACAACGCTGGATATCATTATGAGGCGTATTTCGCAATTCAAGGTAGAATCTTCATCAACAAGGTCAACTGAATTACATCGGGCGTCCAGCCTGCGGCAGATCGAGTCGCGTCTGAAAGAGTTGCGCCATAATTACGAAGCAACACATGAAGAGGCATCGCCGCAGTTCATCAGCCTGCTTGAACGGCTGGAGAAGTTATCAGCGGAAGCGGGGGAAATCATCCGATGACGAAAATGAAGTCCGTGACCTTGCAACCAGTATCCAACGCATGAGGTGTCTGCGTCCTGACATAAATTGTCCAACCATCATCGAGCATTACAGAGAGCGTAATTTTTAGGGAGGCATCAACATGAACTTGCAAGACTATTTGCCCACAGGATTCAATGGCGCGGTTTCTATCCGTAAACACGGAAAGTTGGTCGCTCAAAAGGCCTTCGGTTATGCCGACCTGGCAAACAAAGTGCCCAATAAGCTGCACACTCGCTTCCAGACCGGTTCAGCGAGCAAGACTTTCACCGCGGTTGCCATCATGCAGCTGGTTGAGATGGCACTGCTCACGATCGATACCTCCCTGAACCAGATCTTCGATTTTGATCTGGGAGAGATCAATTCAGACGTGACCGTTCGCGACCTGTTGACTCACACATCAGGTATTCCTGATTACTACGATGAAAGTGAGTCGAAAACTTACGCCGATCTGTGGAAGGATAAACCGAACTACTCGGTTCGCGGTGCCGACGACATTCTGCCTTTATTCCTCTCAAAGCCGATGCAGTTTGAACCAGGGGAAAAATTCAAATTTAACCACGCCGGCTATGTCCTCCTGGGGATGATTATTGAAAAGGTCACCGGCCTGCCCTTCGATGACTATCTGCGCCAGGCAGTGTTCCAGCCGGCAGGCATGAATGAAACGGACTACTATGAACTTGACCGTCTGCCGGCCGATTGCGCCTGCGCATACATTCCCGCGGATGTAGCCCGTACAAGTTACTACTCGAATATATACAGCGTTGATGTCAAAGGCTCTGGAGCAGGCGGCGCGTTCACGACTGTGCTGGACATGGATAAGTTCTGGGATGCATTACTGCGCAACAAACTGCTCAAACCTTACATTACCTCACAGATGCTGAGTCTGCAGGCAAAGGGCGAAAACGGCGTCGACTATGGCTATGGCATCTGGCTTCGGGAGAGCCCAACCGCCAAACTGGCACCTTACCTGTTTGCCCAGGACCCCGGCATCAACTTCATCTCAGAGTATGACGCCGAGGCTGAGATACTGGCGACAATCATTAGTAACACAAGCAATGATGTCAAAGCCGTTCTCGATGATCTGCTTGCGGATACCGCAAACTGGTAGGCCCTGTTGACTGACCTGAGCCATATCAAAAAATTGATTGATGCCGGCTCGGATGAAGGAGCGCGCCAGGAGTTGATCGCCCTGGCGCGTTCGTCTCCGGATGACGCGTTGCTCCAGCTCGAAACCGCCTACATTCATGACCTTCTTGGTTACGAAAAGGATGCCGTGGGCTACTACGAACGCGCGATGCAGCTCGGTTTGCCTGATGCCGAATTGCGCAAGGCTTACCTTACGCTCGGCAGTACATACCGCGCGCTGGGGAAGTATCAGGAGGCGCGGGAGACCTGGCTGGCAGGGCTGGCAAAATTCCCGCAGGCGGATGAGATTCGGGTCTTTCTGGCGATGGGTGAATACAACCTGGGCGAAAATCGTCAGGCTGTCAGCAGGTTACTGAAGCTGATCGCGGCGCTTACGACAGATGAGCACATCAGCCAGTATCAACGGGCAATCAACTTTTACGCTGACCACCTCGACGAGATCTGGGATAACTGACCATCGGTCAGCCAGGCGCCGCGTCTGTAATAGAATATCAGTGTCGTCAGCCATCAGTATTACGTAGAAAATACGAGGTGAATCATGGTGATGAAACAACACATACTCAATGGTATGCAAGCTGAACTGGATTTGTGGAACAAGGTACTTTCGGCAATGCCTGCTGGACAGCTCGAGACCGCGCTGATCCCTTCGCACTGGTCTGTCAAAGACGTCCTGGCGCACATGACCGCCTGGCTCACGCGCTCCAATGCTAGGCTGGCCGCGGCTGTAAATGGCGGCGAACCGGTCTTTCCGGAATGGGCGCCTGAAGCAGACCCGCAGCTCGTGGAAGATGGAGACGCGGTCAATGCCTGGCTGTATGAACAATACCGTGAGTTGCCCTATGCCGAGGTGTACAAGCGCTGGTCGAATGCCTATCACCAGTTGATGACGCATATGGATCAACTCGATGATTACAAATTGTTTGAATGGGAAATGTTCGACTGGATGGGTGAGACCCCGATCATTGAGGTTGTGCTGGGCTCCTATATGCATCATGTTGAGCACTACGATCACCTGGTCGGCTGGTTGAAGGAACACCGGGCGGAGGTATAGCCCTTGTCAAAAACCTTTATCAATCCGCCTGAACTTTTCGACAGCCAGCAATACGGTTTCTCACAGGGTGTGTCAGGTAAGTCCGGCCGCTGGGTCGTGTTATCCGGTCAGGTTGCCTGGGATGCGAATCTACACCTTCCGGATGACCGGACGCTATGCGGGCAAGCGGACGCGTCGTTCGCCAACATGGCGAGGGTAATGCGGGCAGCCGGCGGAACACTTGCCGATGTGGTCTCCATCAGGCTTTACATCGTCGCGGATCAGATGCCGCACACCGATTGCCTGAGCGAATTGTTGCTGCGCTACTTCCCAGCAGATGGCTTGCCCGCCACCACCTGGATAGGCGTCACCTGCCTGACCCAGCCTGAGCTCCTGATAGAAATGGAAGCGTTCGCGGTGATCGCTGACGCGTAACTTTGATGCGCGCTGAATCTGAGATGTTCGAGCTGATTTTGTCCGTTGCCCGCGATGATCTTCGGGTACGGGCGGTGGTCCTTAACGGCTCGCGCGCGAATCCCAACGCCCCGCGTGACCGCTTCATGGATTTCGACATCCTATACTTTGTTACTGAGACCCTGTCCTTCCGGGATCAGTCGGACTGGCTGGAGCGCTTCGGTGAGCGTCTGATCATGCAGATGCCGGAAGGCTGGCAGGGTGAGACGCCCGGCGCGCAGGACAAATTTGTTTACCTGATGCAATTTACCGACGGAAACCGCATCGACCTGACGTTGTACCCCGTGACGAAAATAGACCAGCTAGAGCACGACAGTCAGACAATTGCGCTGCTGGATAAGGATGGTATCCTGCCATCATTCCCAGAACCTGATGACACCAGCACCATGCCCCAACCGCCAACCCGGCGAGAGTACGATAATTGCTGCAACGAATTCTGGTGGATGACACTCTATGTTGCCAAGGGGCTTTGGCGTGATGAGATCCTCTACGCCAAGGCGATGGCGGAAATTGTGCGTGAGCAGATGATGTGCATGCTGATCTGGTCTGTCAGTCTGAGCAACGGATACCTGGTCAACCCCGGCAAGGAAGGCAAATATCTCGGCCGCTACCTTGCACCTGAGCTATGGACGCTGCTCGGACAGACCTTCGCCGGCGCGGAACCAGCAGACAACTGGCAGGCTCTGGCAGCCATGATGGACCTCTTCAGAGCCAGCGCTTTGCCACTGGCCGAGCACTATGGCTACACTTACCCTGTGCTGGAGGACCAGCGCATCAGACAGTATGTCTGGCAGATGAACCAGGACCTGGGTCTTGACGCGCCCTTCCCGGGAAAATGGAGATTGAAATGAATCAGCGTAATCCTGATGTAGATGCTTTTGTTCGTGAGCGTGTGCTGCCGCAGTTCCAGCCGGTCGTTGAGGAAATCCGTGCGTTTTTCGAGGGTTACGCACCTGAAGTGCGTGAGATCATAAGCTATGGCATTCCTGCCTATCGTCGCCGGCTGATCCTGGCGGTCATCAGTCCGACCAGAAAAGACATCACGCTCTCGTTTTCCAAAGGGGCGTCCTTTGAGGATAAATACAACCGCCTGAGCGGCTTGGGACATGTTTCCAAGTCTCTCAAGCTCAAGACAGTCGCGGATCTCGACGAAGCCATGCTGCGCTATTACATGGAACAGGCGCTGGCATTGGAGGAGTCACCTGACAAGGCCGGAAAGAAGTAATACACGGGGCACTGGCCCACGAAAAGTAAAAAACAACCTCCACATCATGTGGAGGTTGTGGTTTCTCAACCAGGTTTATTCATCCTCGACGATGTGCACACCCTTCATGCTGGGTTTGGTGAGCAGATAGGTTGCCGGCATGCCTGCTTTTTCAAAAGCGGCAACCATGCTCCTGCCGACAGCGTCCAGGTCGGAGGTGTGGTCGCAGAAGGCGATGATGCTGGGGCCGGCGCTGGCGAGCGCCGCGCCTTTTCCGCCCGCGGCGATCGCGGCATCCATGGCTTGTTGCGCGCCGGGAATCAGTGGAAGCCGGTAGGGTTGGTGCAGCTTGTCCTGCATGACGGTATTGAGGCCGTCCAGTTCACCCGATTGCAGCAGTTCGACGGTCATCAGCGCGTTGCCCATGTTGCTGACCGCCTGTGACAGGTCGATCTGCCGCGGGATCAGGCGACGCATGGCCTTGGTGGTCTTGTCCATCAGCGGCAGGCAGACGACGATCGGCAGTTCCGGGATAAACACCCGGCGGTAATTGATATCGCCGCTTAATCCAGCGGTGATGATCAAACCGCCCAGTGCGCTGGCGGTGATGCTGTCGTTATGCCCTTCCATGCTGCCCGCCAGCTTGATCATCTGCTCAACCGTGTAGGGCGAGCCGAGCAGGGCGTTGGCGCAGGCCATCCCGGCAACGATGGTCGCTGAACTGGATCCCAGGCCGGATCGGACGGGGATCCCAGTGTTTGAGTGGATCTTGATCCCTCGCGGCAGGGCGGTTCCGGTGCTGCGGTAAATTTTCTCCGCGGCTTCAATCAGCAGATTACTGTCGTTATCAGGGATGTAGGCGGACTTGAGGCCGCTGTTGATGATTTCTATCCGGTCGCCAGTAAGTTCAAACGTCACTTCGTTCCAGATGTCCAGCGCCAATGCCAGGCAATCAAAACCAGGACCAAGATTTGCCGATGAGGCCGGCGATTTTACACGAACAAGGGTTGCAGTACTCATATCATCTTACCTGTTACGCGGGCGCATACTGCCCCCACACATGCGATGTTTGTATTGATTATACTTCGTGGCAGACATAAAAGCACGACTTCTTTACTCTACCCAAGGCTTGCACCCTGACCTGGGTTGCCGTAAAATCGTGCTGAACCAGGATGCGTAAATTGTTTCTGAAACGACGGGGACTCAAACGGGCGGGCATTGCCTTGCTGATATTGATGGCGGCTGGGTGTACATCACCGCTCGACCTGCTGCCAACCGCCACTGCCACGGTCACGCGAACCGCGGCGGTGACGGTAACAACGCCACCCGCGAACGCAATGACGCCTGTGGCGACGATGACAGCCGAACGAAAAGTCTCTGCGACGCCGGCCGCGACCCAACGGAAAATTCCGACCATGTCCCTGTTACTGCGGACAGCGACTGTAACGCCGACGAAAAAGGTCACGCCGACAGCGACACCCACGGCTACCAGCACCTCCACGCCAACGCCTGATCCCAGCTTATGCAACCAGGCTGAATTTGTTGCCGATATTTCCTATCCGGATGGCTCGCTGGTTGAAATGGGAACCCGTTTTACCAAGACATGGCGTCTGAAAAACAGTGGCACCTGCGCCTGGACGGCTGATTATGAACTGGTCTTCTTCAATGGCAGTCAGTTAAATGGACCAATCGTCCAGCCGATTGGCAGGGAAGTCAAGCCCGGTCAGGAAGTCGACCTCTCGATAAACCTGGTCGCGCCGATGATGCCGGGCGAGCACAAAGGAAGCTGGAAGCTGCGTGAGCCAGGCGGTCAGGTCTTTTCATCTGATATCTCCGGTTTTTGGGTCTCCATTCTGACGCAGCCCAAGACACCCACGCCAGTCCCGCTGCCGGACTGGAAGACGTTGAAGCAAGGTGACGCGGGCGTCGAGGTTCTGGCAGCACAGTATCTGCTTAAGATGTATGGACAATTTCTCTATACCAATGGCACGTTCAACGAGCTGACCACCAAGGCTGTCAGCAGTTTTCAGACGAACAAAGCCCTGCCCGCCACAGGTGTGATCGATAACCAGACCTGGATGGCATTGACCGGCACGCTGGTCTTGCGGGAAGGCAACGACAGCGGCGCTGTCCTGGCGCTGCAGAATCTGCTGCGGGAGAAAGGTCCGGCGCCGCTCTGGATCAGCGGGGTGATGGATAAGGCGACATTCGAAGCCATCCGCGCCTTCCAGCAGCAGGAAAAACTGGCTGTGACGGGTGAGGTATCGGTTGAGTTGTGGCAGGTTCTGGTTTCGAAATAAATCCAGTCTGGACAACTGTTTTCTGTCCAAATTTTGAATTTGATAGCATGATCCAGGTAGGGCGGGGGCCGATCTTGTCCCCGCCACTGAACTAGCGAACCACAGGCGGCTGTGTGCTAAGTGTTTTTCTCCGCCGAAAGATAGGTGATGATGTAAATGATGAACGGCAGAATGGCAATTGCGGCCTGAACAACCGTAGGGCGGGGGCCGGTCTTGTCCCCGCCACAACACATGTGCAGGCGATTGTTCGTTAGTTGTTTTTCTCCGTTGAAAGACAGGTGATGATGTAGATGGTGTACGGCAGAACGGTGATTGCTGCCAGAACAACCGTAGGGCGGGGGCCGGTCTTGCTCCCGACATTTCGAATTCAATTATATGAAGTGCGGGTCAACGTACGCGATCCGTCTACATAACTTCGGCTGAGCGAAATGGCGGTTCAAAGAACGTGAACCGCCCTACAAAAACCAACTGTTTTTCTCGGCCGAAAGATAGGCGATAATGAACGGCAGAATGACGATTGTTGCCAAAACGACCGTAGTGGCGGGGGCCGGTTTTGCCCCCGCCACAATGCATGTGCAGGTGATTGTTTGTCAGTTGTTTCTCTCCGCTGAAAGAAAGTTGATGATGTAGATGATGAACGGCAGAATAACAACTGCTGCCAGAGCGTTCCACAGGCTGTCTTCACTCAGACGGGGCAGGATGTCGCTGCCGGCGAATGATTGCCAGAACAGTAGCATGACTGCCAGGATGCTCATGATCCAGTATGAGCGCTCGCCGGCTTTCGCGCGAAGCATGTTCAAACGTTCATCCTGCCACTCGTTCAGCGCACGTTGTCCGGCAGTCTGATCCTTCAGGTAGGCAGCCGATTGCACCCACTGGGCGATTCCCCAACCCGCGAGGAATATTCCCAGCCCGCCAATCAATTGCGGCCGAAATGGCAGATCCTTCAATGTGAGCTGGATGATCACTCCGATAATGAAAATCAGTATGCCGGCGATGATGAAATACAGTCCGTTACGTTTCCGTTCATTGAACACTTTTTGTGGTTTATTCATTTTCGTCACTTCCTTCTTCATAGATAAAAATCTCTTCGATAGTGGTTCCAAACAGCCGGGCGAGTCTGAACGCCAGCTCGATGGAGGGGTTGTAGCGTCCACGTTCGAGCGAGATGATCGTCTGTCGTGAGACGCTCACCTTGTCTGCCAGATCCTGCTGGGTCAGGCGTTCCCTTTCTCTCAGTTTTTCCAGATTATTCTGCATACCTACCTCAGTCAATTGTATGTAAAGCTAGCTTTACATAATAATAGCAAGGTTTCATGCGAATGTCAAGTATGCTTTACATATTAGTTTGGATGATCCCTTGCGCATGTTCCTGTATGACCGATCTTGGTCGTCCGAGTGTCAGCCATACCCCTCAGCCGGCTCGAAAAAGCGCTCGCCGGCAGCTCCCTTCTCATGGGAGCCAAAATGCGTAACATTTGAGAACCACTCTTGACATCCTGATTGCTTCGAAATGTGTTATACTCCTGCACCGCGGGCAGGGTCCCGCAAGAATCAAGTTTTGGGTATTACCGATTCGGCACCGGCTTGGACCAGAAGCCGGTTTTTTGTTGAATGGGTCTGAGCAGCCGCGAGGCCGCGCAGAGGCAAGATATGGATCGCCGCCGGTAATCAACCAAACATCATAGAAATGGAGTATTGTTTGATGACCGGTTTTACGTCCCTGCATCTGCAGGAAGAATTGTTGTGCGCTGTCACCGATCTGGGCTACAGCGAACCCACCCCCATCCAGAGTGAAGTGATACCCTTGCTGCTAGCAGGCAGTGATGTGATCGGCCAGGCGAAAACAGGCACCGGCAAGACTGCCGCCTTCGCGCTGCCTATCCTGCATCACCTGGAAGGCAGCTCGAAAAATGTGCAGGTGCTTGTCGTCGCGCCAACCCGTGAACTGGCCTTGCAGGTTTCACGCTCGTTCAAAGACTACGCCCGATATAAAAGAGTCTCTGTGCTGGCGGTTTATGGCGGTCAGCCCTATGCACCGCAAATTGACAAGCTGCAGCGCGGGGTCGATATCGTCGTCGGAACGCCGGGCCGGCTGATCGACCTGATGGAAAAGAAAGCGCTGCACGTCGGGCAGGTGCGCCATCTGGTGCTTGATGAGGCTGACGAAATGCTGAGCATGGGTTTCATTGAAGATATTGAAACCATCCTCGCCAGCGTGCCCGCCACCCGGCAGACGGCGCTGTTTTCTGCGACCATGCCGAATGAGGTGCGCCGCCTGGCTGAGCGCTTCATGCGTCATCCGCAGACAGTTTCGGTCCGCGACGAAGAACTGACGGTAGCCGAAACCGCCCAGCGTTATTACCTTGTCTATAAAAAGGACAAGCTGGCGGCGCTGACACGCCTGCTGGAGACCGAACGTTTTGGTCAGACGCTGGTTTTCGTTCGCACCCGTGCTGGTTCCAGCGAGCTGGCGAATCAGCTCACGTCACGCGGCTATACGGCCGAGGCACTGAATGGTGACCTGACGCAGGACGCCCGCGAGCGCACGCTCGACCGCTTCCGTCAGGGTAAGGTGAAGATGCTGGTCGCGACCGATGTTGCTGCCAGAGGGCTGGACATTGAAAATATCAGCCATGTTGTCAACTATGACCTGCCCGAATTCGCGGAGGCTTACGTGCACCGCATCGGACGCACCGGCAGAGCCGGCCGGCAGGGCAGTGCCATCTCCCTGGTTGCTCCAAGCGAGCGCCACATGCTCAAACAAATCGAGCGTTACGCCAGCACCACGGTCCACCTGGCCGAATTACCTTCCGATGTGACCTTGCGCCAGATGCGTGAAGACGCACTGATGGAGCGCATGAAGACCTGGTTGTCACGCGGGCGCTGCCGCGCGGAACGCAAGATGGTGGAAGCGCTGGCTGCCGAAGGTGAATACGATATCTATGATATTGCCGCAGCCGCGTTGAAGCTGGCGCGCGCTGAAGAAAAACAAAGGCCGCTCGACGCGGTTGAAACCGTGGTCGTCAGAGATCGCCAGCCGAGAAGGCCGCTGCAGTCTCAGAGCAGCAGCCGGCAGACAACAGAACGCCTGCCGCGGGATAAGTTCTCGTCCATCTCTCATGAAGCTGGCATGATCCGTCTGCGCATTGATGCCGGCAAGCAGGATCAGGTCAGACCAACGGATCTGGTCGGCGCGATCGCTGGGCAATACAATCTGCCTGGCGCGGCGATTGGCAAAATCATCCTGAACGACGCGTTCAGTCTGGTCGATGTGCCGGAAGCGTGGGCGCAGGTAATCGTCAGGGGTAACAAACCCTTGTTCGTCAGAAAAACACCGGTGAAAATTGCGGTTGCCGGATAAGACATAAAAAAAACAGGCGCGTATCACGCGCCTGTCATTTTATTCCGTTATAAATGGTTACTATGCTTTTACAGCAGTTTCGTCAACAACGACGGAAACAGCGGCATGTTTGGTGACTGACTTCTTGCCGTTGGCGCGGGCTTTCTCGTCGGAGTAGCTTTCGCCGGTGCCAATGATTTCGTGATTCGCTGCCTTCAGCACAAAGTACGGCTTGCCGGCTTTGTCGGTGCGGTCTTCGAAGAATTTGGGATCAGCAGAGTGTTTCTTGACTGATTCAATGCCCTTCTTCGCGCTGGCTTTTGCGTTGTAGAGCTCGCTGACCAAAATGATTTCACCGTTGCTGGCTTTCAGATTGAATCTGAACTTGCCACTGTCTGTTTTGTAAATTGTAAATTTCCCGGCCATCTGTTACTCCTTCATCTCTATTATTTTGGTTTATCCGCTAGATACTATAAATAATAACATGTCCAGCGCAAATATCAAGCGTAAACGCGCTCCAGTTGATTATTGCTGGCGTTTGAGCGGCAGGAGGTAGGCGTACCAGTACATCAGACCGACGAACACGCCCCCCAGCATGTTGCCAATGGTGACCGGGAAGAGATTGTGCACCAGAAAATTGGACCAGGTCAGATCAGCCACGTCGATCGCTGACTTGACGATGAACGCCGGGTCAAATTGTTTGAGGAATAAGGCGACGGGGATGAAATACATATTTGCGACGCTGTGTTCAAAACCGCCGGCGACAAATGCGGTAATAGGCAGGATGATGATGGCGACCTTGTCCACCACTGTCCGCGCGCTGTAGGTCATCCAGACCGCCAGGCAGACCAGAATGTTACAGACTGTCGCCAGCCCCAGCGCCTGCCAGAAGTCAAGATGAATTTTAAACAGGGCGGTGTTGAGCATGTTCGCGCCGATACCGTCGGACGCGAATGTGTACTGCTTGCTCAGCACCATCAACCCTGCCAGCATGATCGAACCAACGAAGTTGCCGATGTAGACGATAGTCCAGTTGCGCAGCAGACCCGAGAGCTCAACCTTGCCATCGACCCATGCCATAACGATCAGGATATTGCCGGTGAAAAGCTCGGCGCCGCCGACGACAACCAGAACCAGTCCGAGGCAGAATACCAGGCCGGAGACCAGCTTGATCATGCCGAACGGGAATACACCCGTCAGCCCGGTTGAAATGGTATTGGCGAAAACAGCCGCGAGGCCTATGAATATGCCGGCCCAAATCGCCAGCACAAACATTGTATCGAAAGGAAGGTGTGCTTTGTTGACCCCTATAGTCTCAGCTTTCTTTGCCATTTCAAGTGGCGTTAACGCATCATTTGAGACTTTCTCGACCGTCATATCAGCCTCTGATCAAATGTGAGATGAAGTTGTTGGACAACGCTGCTATTATACTATCGCTGCCTAAAACAGTTCTTTGTGCTGGGCAAGTGCTTTCTTCAGCTTCGGCGCCACGACCATCTGACAATAACCCGTGAACGGATTCTTGGCATAATACTGCTGGTGATACGCTTCAGCCGGGTAAAACGCGCCGAGCGCCGTCACTTCAGTAACGATTTTATTCTGCCAGATGCGTTCTGACTCCAATTGAGCAATGAAGCGCTCAGCATGCTGCCTCTGTTCTTCATTATGGTAGAAGATCGCCGAGCGGTACTGGGTGCCCACATCGGCGCCCTGCCGATTCAATGTCGTTGGATTGTGCAGACTGAAGAAGACTTCCAGCAAAGTTTGAAAGGTGACGACTTCCGGATCGAACGTGATCTGAACGGCTTCGGCGTGTCCGGTATCGCCGCTGCAGACTTCCTGATAGGTCGGGTTCTCCGTGTCTCCGCCTGTATAACCGGAGACAACGCTCTCAACCCCTTTCATCTTCTGGTAAACGGGCTCCAGACACCAGAAACACCCCCCGGCTAATGTGGCTTGTTCCATCTTCCTCACCATCCTTTACGCGCCTTCAGGGCGTTTGGCTTTCAGCAAATCCTTCTCGAGCTGCTCCATCTCCGCCACAATTTCCGCGACCTGACGTTTAACGTCTTCACTGGCTGCGGGGGTGTAGCGGATGAACTTGATCAGGTCATTCGCCTGCGCCAGCACTTCCTTGACCTTGGCGGCGTATGTGAAATCTACAAACATGGCTGTCTCCGGCCTGGGGATGTTGCGCGCCTTCTCAAGCAAACGATGTGCCTTTTCAATCCGTTCTGCTGCGGGGATGAACTTGCTCATGCTATGCCATCTTTCTAACTCTAATTTCGGTGTCAGGCAGATCCTGCAGCAGGGTCAGCAAGCGCTCCACGTCCGTTTTGCCGTAATGGTAGGGGTACAGGATCTTGGGCCTGATCACGCGTGCTGCGTCCGCGACCATTTCAGGGGTCATGGTGTAGGGCAGGTTCATCGGCAGAAAGGCGATATCGATATCCTTCAGGTTAGCCATCTCCGGCACATTCTCGGTATCACCGGCGATATAGACGCGTCTGTCGCCGAAGGTCAGGACATAACCATTCCCTTCACCTTTGGGATGGAACGGCGCGCCGTCAGGTCGCTTATGCTGCAGATTGTAGGCGGGCACGGCTTCGACTTTAATACCGTCATATTGAGTGCTGTCACCGTTGCGCAGGATTTCACCAAACCCAAGCTCATGAGCGCATTTCTCCGAGACGATGAAGTGCGTATTGTCTTTTTCGATTGCCATGATCGCGTTGCGGTCGAGGTGATCTGAATGCTCATGGGTGATCAGCACCAAGTCTGCTTTTGGCAGCCTGGCGTAGTCAGCCAGCTCCGCCACCGGGTCGATGTGAATGGTTTTCCCGCCATAGGTCAGGTAAAGGCTGCCGTGTCCGACGAAGAAGATGTTTAACTCTCCCGCGTTTGTTTTGAAAACATCTTGCTCTAACGTAAAATCCACCATAAAAGCCTCGCTTTCTTCAGTAACATTGCCTTTTCTACTAGAACTTAGTAATATAATAGCATACCAGTTCGTGTACAAGAAACCTACTGCCCACCAGGAGCCGGTTGCATGACCCTGGAACGTATCATCTCTCCATCCGGTCGAAAAGAAGGGTTATTTACCCTGTTCTTTATATTGCTCCTGGTTGTCAGCGCCTACCTTTATAGCATAGCTCAAAATTTCGTTTACGCATTTCTGTCGCTCATCAGCATTACCATGTGCTGGAGCGCGATGGTCATCCTCTGGAACTCTCGCAGGGAACTGAAAGACAATTTCTTCCTCTCCCTCAACGCCGTGCTTTTCGTCGCCAGTTTTATTACGCTCGTCTATACGGCAGCTATTTCCAGTAATGGTACGATCCTCGCCGCGACTGCAAATCAGATCGCCCAATTGTGGACTGTGGCAGGCGCGTTTGAAAGTTTGATGGTCCTGCTCCATATCCTCCTGTATATCAAAAAGCCTGGAAAGGTCAACGATAACAGCGCGTTTCTCTTCTTTGTCCTTGGTTTTACAGTCGTTGTTTTTACTCACCTGTTTGTATTTGTTTTTAAGAGCTTCCCGCAACTTTATGAAGAAGGTGCAGGTTACTCGATCCACTATCACACCACAACCATGTTTATGATGGTGGCTTGGTTCAGCGCTGCTGTCATTGTCATGACCCAGAAGCTGGATATGACAGTATCGACACAGGTTAGGTTGGTCATTTTCCTCTTCTTTATGTTCCTGACAACAGTCACGAATTACGTCCTCATGAAAGGCGCACCGGCGTTCCACATTCTGCCGATCTTCCTGTTTTTCATCGGGCGGGCGATCTTCTTTCGCGCGGTGATGACAATTGGTCTATTCCAGCCGCTGGACACACTGATCGAAGGATACATTGAGCAGAACGAGCAGCTCAGTGAAGGTTCCTCCCAACTCAACGCTATTCTGAGCAACACCGACCAGGGCTTCATACTGATTGATCCCAATTTACGCGTCAAAACGTTCAACAAAGCCGCGTCAGACCTGCTCAAACAACTGATCGGGCTGACACTGGTGGAAGGGTTTGATATAAACGATCCAGCGCTCACCGGGCCGCCCGAAAGGCTGGCGAAGGCTCTCACGACACTCGGTACAGGTGAGTCCATCTCGGGCGAAATGGCGTTAACAGATCTCGCTGGCAATCACCGCTGGGTTTATTACACCATCAATCCGCTCGTGATTGATGAGCAGCTTACCTCCTTCCTCTTCAATCTGTTTGAAGTCACGCGCAGGAAGGAAGCGGAGCTGGTATTAAGCAGAAATGAACATAATCTGAATGAAGCGCAGCGGATTACAAGTGTAGGAAGTTTTCAGCATACCTTGTCCAATAACAAGACATGGTGGTCAAAGCAGGCAAGAGAGATGTTGGGCTTTGCCGAAAGCGATGTCAATCGCAACCTGATGATCGCGCCGGTGGGGTTGTTCCCGGAAGACCGGTTGGCCTGGTCAGCGCTCCTGACACTCGGCTCGGATGAGAGAACCGGACTTGATTTTAGATATCGACTTGAGACCAGTTCCGGATTGCGGTTTCACGAACTTTTCGCCCAGCTTGTCCCGGCCGATGATGACAAATCCATGATGATCGAGGGGACCATCCGTGATATCACGGAGAGGACTCTCGAAGAGGAGATGCGCTCTGCCATGCTGGCGCTCTCGCAGTTGTCCATTTCCGCAACCTCGCTGAATGATTATTTTGACCATGTCTACGAAGCAGTCAGTAAGCAGATCATTTGTGATGATTTTTATATCGCCTTGTTCCATCGTAATGTCGCGGAGTGGGAATATATTTTCTACAATCATTCGCTGAATACAATGGAAGGGCAGCGCAGACCTGCAGGCAGGCGGCTGCCTGACTACATTCTGCAAAAACAAGTCCCGCTGCACATCACAAAGCAGGAGCTCGAGAAGTTGATTGAATCGAATGAGATCGAGCCCTTTGAAATATTCTTCGAATCCTGGACTGGCTTTCCCTTGCTGAGCAAGGATGAATTTTATGGCACAGTTTCTTTTCTGAACTTCCGCAAGGATTATGTGCTCACGAAAGAACAGAATGATTTCATGCAATTTGTTGCCAGTCAGATGGCGCAGGTGATCAACCGCAACCGCAACCTGCTTGATCTGCAAACCATCAGCCTGCATGATTCCCTGACAGGGTTGTATAACCGGTTTTATTATGATGATCATATCAAGCGCCTGCAGAACAGCCGTTTGTTCCCGATCAGCACCATATCACTTGATCTGGACCAGCTTAAGCGAATTAATGATACCCACGGCCACTATACCGGTGATAAAGCGCTCGTTGACCTTGCCAAAGTGATGCGGGCTTCGTTCAGACAGGAAGATGTTATTGCCCGGGTAGGCGGCGATGAATTTGTGGTCGTCCTCCCCTCGACCGATGAGCGGCAATGTCAGACGGCGATAGCCAGGTTCTCCGCCAATCTGGCCAAGTTTAATGAATCAGCGACAATACCCCTTGATCTGTCCTATGGTTTTTGTACCGCTTTCCAGGGAGATTACCTCTCGGAGTGCATCAAGCGGGCGGACGACAATATGTACGAGCATAAACGCAGCAAGCAGCTTCATAGCCCCAATACTATTTCTGAACAACTGTAATCAATCAGCATATATAATAGTCTTAACCATTATCAGCAGATCAATCAGGAGGTAAGTATGAAAGGTGATGCGAAGGTTCTTGAGACTTTGAACGCGTTATTGGCGGATGAATTGACCGCGATCAATCAATACATGGTCCACTCCGAGATGTGCGCGGACTGGGGTTACGAAAAATTGCACAAGTATGTCGAGGGCAGGGCAATCACGGAGATGAGACACGCCGAAGCGCATATCGCCCGAATCCTGTTCCTCGAGGGCACACCGAATGTCACCAAGCTGAATAAAATCCATATCGGCGCTGACGTCAAAACCCAGCTTGACAATGACCATGCCGCGGAACTTGACGCAATCAAGTCGTACAATGCCGCCATTGCCGTGGCGGTTGCAGCCAAGGACAATGGCACCAGGCAGCTGCTTGAGGCGACCCTGAAGGATGAGGAAGATCACATCGACTGGATTGAAGCCCAGCAGGATATCATCAGCCAGATCGGTATCGAGCGCTACCTGATCGAGCAGATTGACTAGCGTTTGCAAAGATGTCTTAAAGAAAAAACAGCCTCCAACGGAGGCTGTTTGCATCTCTTGCCATAACTTAGTTTACAGGCGTGAATTTTGCCTCGAGCTTACCCCGGTAATCATACAGGTCGATCGTGCGGCGGGCTGCGCCTGTCTGCATGGCGGCTTCAGCGACTGCCAGTGGTTCCACGATGCCGATGCGGTGATCATAGGCTTTTGGCAAAATATAGTCCAGCCCATATTCCAAGTGATCCAGGTTGTACGCGCGCAGAACATTTGCCGGCACGGGCTCCTTTGCCAATGCGGCAAGGGATTTTGCCGCGGCGAGTTTCATATCATCGTTGATTGCCAGCGCGTGCACATCCAGAGCGCCGCGGAAGAGGTAGGGGAAACATAGCACATTGTTGATCTGGTTGGGGTAGTCCGACCTGCCGGTGGCCATCAGTGTATCAGCGCGGGCCGCCTTGGCTGCTTCGTAGGTGATCTCGGGGTTCGGGTTTGCCATGGCAAACACGATCGGTTGCGGCGCCATAGTCTTGAGCAGTTCACCCGAGAGGATGTTGGCAGCCGAGAGGCCAATGAACACATCCGCGTCCGGCAGGATATCAGCCAGTTTTGCTGGAGACTCGCCCTGGGCGAAGATCTCCTTTTCGGGAAACGTCTCCTCCTGCCGGCCGCGATACACCAGACCGTAATAATCTGACATCCAGATGTTCTGACGCGGCACGCCGACCAGCACCAGCTGATTGGCGGTCGCGATGCCGGCCGCTCCGGCGCCGCTGATGACGACTTTGATCTGATCGATCTTGCGGTTGGTGACCTCCAGCGCGTTCAGCAATGCCGCACTGGCAACGATGGCGGTCCCATGCTGGTCATCGTGAAAGACCGGGATATCCAGTTGTTCCTTGAGCGCCCGCTCGATGCGGAAGCACTCCGGTGACTTGAAATCCTCCAGGTTGATGCCGCCAAAGGTTGGCGCGATAGCCCGGATGACATTGATGATCTCATCGGTGTCGTGGCTGTTCAGTTCAATGTCGAAGGCGTCCACGTCGGCAAATTTCTTGAAGAGCACACACTTGCCCTCCATGACGGGTTTGGACGCCAGCGCGCCACGGTTGCCCAGACCAAGAATGGCGGTTCCGTTCGAGATCACCGCGACCAGATTGCCCTTGCTGGTGTATTCATAAGCCAGCTCGGGGTCGCGCTCAATCTCTAATACAGGTTCCGCGACGCCGGGCGTGTAGGCTAATCCCAGATCGCGCTGCGTTTCCAGCGGTTTGGTGGGCGCCATGGAGATCTTTCCTGGCACGCCGTTCAGTTTGTGATATGCAAGTGCGTCTTCTTTTAATGTACTCATCGATGAACCTCAGACGGATGTGGCATTAGCTATTGTTTGCGAATATCTTTTTCGATTTTACCTGCTTTCATGACGAGCGCGATATTCTCTTGTTTTGACAGAAGTTTCAAATTCTTTACCGGATCACCTTTTACAAAGATCAGATCTGCAAACAGACCTTCTTTTATTTGACCCAATTGATGACCATGCCCCATACCTTCTGCGTTTATTCTGGTCGCGGATGTGAGTGCTTCGATGTTCGTGAAGCCGTATTTTGCCAGGTAAATTATCTCCTGGTACACCATCCCATGATAAACGTGCGGCATACCAGCATCGGTCGCAGCCATGACTTTAACGCCATGCTTTTTTGCCCGTTTAACTTCCTGGAGGGTTGCGGGAATTGCCAAACCGTACCACTTCAATAAGGCTGGTTCGGTAGGCAGGTCGTTCATATCATTGGGGCAGTGCAAAGCACACAAGGTTGGGGTCAGGAAGCGGTCTCTTGCCACCATCATTTCCATAAGTTGGTCATCGATAAAATATCCATGCTCAAAGGTATCAACACCAGCTTCAATTGCATCTCTGACACCAGGTCCACCGTGACAATGCGCTGAGACACGCTTACGAAGTCCATGGGCAGTGTCACAGATTGCCTTCATGGTTTCATAAGTCATCTCGGGGGTGCATTCCTCGCCAATGGCTCTGACATATTCGCTGATGGTGGCATTGATTTTGATCATGTCTGCGCCGTCTCTGATCTGCATACGCACAGCGCGCCTGCCTTCATCAGGGCCATCAGCAATGCAACCCATAGATTCAACTGCTGGCCAATCAGGGCGGAGAGTTTTATATATGTCCATGTGGCCGCCGGTCGCGGTGATTCCTCTAACGGCGACAAACATCCTTGGTCCTCGATACCACCCATTATTGATGGCATCTCTGATAGCTGTCGATACGTAATCACGGCAACCCATATCACCGATTGTTGTCACACCCATGTCCAGATGCCGCTGTGCATTCCTCAGCGAATATAAAGCGGTCTGAGCTGGTGTCATCGTGAAAGCATGCAGTGACATTTCGCGTTCATGAGGATCGCCACTAGTATTGACATGCAGGTGACTATCAATCAGCCCCGGCATTACCGTATAATCAGTCGCGTCGATGAATTGAGTTCCTTTTTGTTTGAGGCCAGATAGATGCGACCAATCATCGACAGTCTCAATTTTGTCATCGTTTATCAAAATTCCGAGGTTGTTCGCGATCTCATGACCTTCGTTGGCCGTAAATGCATATTTAGTGCGAATCAATGTTTTCATGATTTGGGCTCCTATATTTATTTAACTTTCACACCTTTTTTGTAGACAGCAATGATATTCTCCGGCTTTCGAAGAACTTTCATATCTTTGAGAAGATCGCCATCAACTATAACCAGATCTGCATCCTTTCCTTTCTCTATCGAACCGGTAGACTTCTCAATGCCGAGACACTCAGCACCAACCAACGTGGCTGCATTTATCGCTTCCAGAGCAGTAAAGCCACCGCCCATCAACTCTTCTAGCTCCTGAGCATTTTCACCATGATAGACCCAAAATCCAGCATCTGTTCCAGTACAAATTTTCACGCCCGATTGTTTCGCACGCTCTAAAGTTGGCCATCGATCATCACACACTTGCTCGATCCATTTAAAGCTAGCCTCTGTGCCTCCAATGCCCTCTCTACCAAGCTGTTTACCAACAGTATGAACCGTCAAGGTTGGAATGTAGAACATCCCCTTGTCTGCCATCATGTCAGTCTGTTTCTTCGTGAGCCATGTGCCATGCTCTACAGAATCAAGCCCAGCATTAATAGCGTCAGTGACACTAGGTCCACCACTTGCGTGAGCTGCGACCTTCTTTTTTGCCATGTGCGCTTCATCGATAACGGCTTTCATCTCTTCAAATGTCATTTCCTGGTGCCAAGGTTCTTTGGGATCAAACGCACCTCCGGAGATATTGATCTTCAATAAATCCGCTCCGCGTTTGAGCTGTTCTCGTGCTGCACGACGTAAGCCCCACGGACCATCATCAACACCAGTTCGTCCGGTTACTTCAACATCTATCGACCAATTTGGCTTGTCCATGTGTCCGCCGGTTACACAGATCCCCTGACCAGCGACCAGCATCCTCGGGCCGACGATCAATCCTTCATTTATCGCGTTCCTAAGACCAATATCGATATTAGATGGCGTACTTAATACCCTGATAGAAGTAAATCCCATCATCAGGTCTTTTTGTATATTGTTAATTGCGAGGGCAGTCAGGTAAGCCTGATTTTTTGTGAGTTGCAACTGGGAGTAAAAATTGTTGTAATTTGGTCCACCCGGAGAAGTCAAATGTACATGACAATCAATGAGGCCAGGAATGATGGTTTTATCTTTGGCATCCACCACATCCATATCGCCTGTTTTTTGGAGCGAGTTTGTTTTTACGATATCTCTTATTAATCCGTTTTCGATGACTAACGAATAACCGGTTTTTGGCTTACTTCCCGTTCCATCTATGATTTTTCCAGCTTCAATTACGATCATTATTCCTCCTTTATTTAACTGCAAAACAAGCTACTTGATGACCTGGCGCCACTTCAGTCAACACCGGATCCTTCTCACCACAGATAGGCATTGCTAACTCACACCTGGTCCTAAAAGGACACCCAACAGTGATATTTAAGGGACTAGGTGGTTCTCCCTTGATAGAAGCTACCGCTTTTCTATTCCTGGGATCCAGTCCAGGTGCAGCATTCAATAACGCCCTCGTATAAGGATGGAGTGGCTGTCTGAATAGCTCTTTTGAGGAAGCGAGCTCAACGATACTGCCTAAATACATTACCGCGATACGGTGACTAACATACTTAACTAACCTTAAATCGTGTGTGATGAACAATAGTGTGAGCGAAAGTTGTTCTTGTAAATCTAGCAGCAAATTAATAACTTGAGCTTGAATCGACACATCCAAAGCAGATACTGGCTCATCAGCGATAATAAATGAGGGATTAACAGAAAGCGCCCTGGCTAACCCGATCCGTTGTCTTTGCCCACCACTTAGCTCATGTGGGTACCTTGTCATGATTTCCGGATTCATACCGACAAGTTGAAGCAATTGTGCAACGCGGTTAATCAGATCCTGGTCAGTTGTGATATTGTGAACCTGGCTAGGTTCACCGACAATATCCTGAATAGTTTGTCTTGGGTTAAGTGAAGAATACGGGTCCTGAAAAACAATTTGCATGTTCTGCCGCATTTTCAGCTCTTCTTTACCGCTCATCTTGATGAAGTCTTTGCCCTGGTATAAAACTTCACCAGAATCAGGCTCATATAGTCTGAGGATGCAGCGACCTAAGGTTGTTTTTCCGCAACCACTCTCACCCACCAAGCCAAGACATTCCCCGGGAAATATGTCGAGATTAACGTGGTGAACTGCTCTTAAAACATCAGGTTTCTTCCCAAGCATCTGCCTGATCAGAGATTTTCCAAGAACAAATTGCTTGTTTAGATCGCGCACCTCTATTAGAGGAGCTCCGCCGTAATTAATTGCGTACTTCTCATCAGCTATTTCCATATTTCCTCAAATCTGATACACGCTGTGAAATGGTTTGGCGTGACTTCTTTTAGCGGTATATCGGGAGTGTCGCAGATTTCGGACGCGTGGCTGCAACGAGGTTTAAACGCGCATCCTGACGGCAAATTAAGCAGGTTCGGTGGTGCACCTTTGATTGGGACCAGCCGATTCTCTTCGCGATTTCCGCCTGAAGGTATGGATTGCATTAATCCCAGGGTATAAGGATGTCGACTTCTCTCAAATAACTCGAGAACCGGAGCAACTTCAGCAATACGCCCAGCGTACATCACAGCAACCTTGTCGCAGAGTTGAGCTACGACCCCGAGATCATGGGTCACCCATATGACCGCCATGCCAATTTTCTCTTGCAACTCCCGCACAAGGCGAATTATTTGGTCTTGAATGGTAACGTCAAGAGCAGTCGTGGGCTCATCAGCCAGCAATATTTTTGGCTGGCAAGCAAGAGAAATGGCAATCATCACGCGTTGACGCATGCCGCCACTAAACTGATGTGGATATTCATCAATCCGCCGTTCGGCAGATGGAATGCCAACGAGTTTCATAAGTTCTATTGCCCGTTGGCGTGCCTCAGTGTTGCTCACCGGTTCATGTTGCTTAATGGTCTCCTCAATTTGGTGACCTACAGTCAGGACGGGATTCAACGCGGTCATGGGCTCTTGAAGAATCATTGAAACTTCGGCGCCACGGTAATGGACGAGCTTCTCTTCAGGCCATTGCATAATATCATCACCGCGGTAACAAATCTTGCCACTCACGATTCTCCCTGTGCCTGGAACCAGTCGTAATATTGACCGACAGGTCATACTCTTTCCACTGCCGCTCTCACCAACCAACCCTAAAACTTCACCTTCCAGCAGCTGAAAGGAAACATCATCAACAGCCTTGATAATCCCCCTCGATGTAGAGAAGTGGGTGCTAAGATTATCTATGGAAAGCAATACATTCATATACACGTCCTTTGTCTGAGCCACTATCGATCCGCAGGTCGCAGCATGGTAGAAATTCCATCACCGAGCATGGCAAATGAGATACCAACGAAAGCGATGGCTAAACCTGGAAAAATTGCTAGCCATGGGGCAAGCGTGACAAATTCTCTGCCCATCGCTATCATGACTCCCCATTCTGGTGCTGGGGCTTGAACTCCCAATCCCAAATATCCTAAGGATGCGCCGGAGAGGATACTCATTACAACTGCCGACATCATATAAATAATCGCGGGCGAGATAGTATTTGGTAAAAGGTGCTTCAGAAGGATACGAGTTGAGCTATACCCTAATGCTTTTGCAGCGAGCACATATTCCATATTTTTTGCAACTAACACTTCACCACGAATGATCTTTGCGTATGAAATCCAGTTCGTGATGATTAAGGCAAAGAACATATTTATCGTTCCTGGCCCCAAGATCGAAATAATCATAATCACCAGCACCAGATAAGGAAAACTCACACTAATATCGACAATGCGCATCAGTATGTTGTCAATGAGACCACCGCTGTAGCCTGATATGAGGCCAATGACAGTGCCAATAATTAACGGGATGATAGTGCAGATTATCCCGATTTGCATATCTATTTGCGCGCCTGCTAAAACCCTGGAAAAAATGTCCCTTCCAAATTTATCAGTCCCGAATAAGTGTTGCGCATTCGGCGGAACCAGTCTCGCCTGGTAATTGTTTTCAATTGGGTCGTAAGGCGCTATCTTCGGCCCGATTACCGCAATTATCAAGATGAAAACTACAAGGATCAAGCCAATGATAAAAGTTGGATTCTGTTTCCATAAGACAGATACCCTTTTAGAAAATGGTATCGTTTCCTTCTTGAATACAATAAGTTCGGTATTTGCCATATTGGTCACCTGCTAGGAAAGTGATACCCGAGGGTCCAGGAAAGAGTAAATCAAGTCCGAGATCAGGTATACAATCGAGACAAAAAAGCCATACACGAGGGTGAGTATCTGAATAATCGGATAATCTCTTCCGGAAATTCCTTGTATCATCATGGTTCCGATTCCTGGAACACCAAACACTGACTCGGTGATCATCGAGCCTCCAACCATCCAGCTCAGATATAAACCGATGATAGTTGTTGTTGGGATTAACGCGTTGCGCAAGATGTGGCTAAGAACAACTGTCTTTTCTGCTAATCCTTTTGCTCGAGCGAAAACCACATGCTCCGAATTTAATACTGTAATGAGCCCATCCCTCAGATTTCTTGTCACCGTTGAACTCATATGCAATGAAAGCGTGAGCGCGGGTAAAAATAAGTCTCTCAGTTTATCAGTGAAAGTCGGTCCGACTCCGCCAATTTTAAATATCGGTATTTTGATCGCGAAAATAATCAATAACACAATCCCCACCCAGAAGTTCGGAGTCGACAGGATCCCAACATTGATTGCACGTATGATTTGATCGATCCAGGAATTACGGTTGAACGCGGAAACGATCGCAGCGGGGATGGCGATCACCAAAGCAATTGCCACTGCATAAAATGTCATGAAGAGTGTTACAGGTAATCTCGCTGCGAGGATATCAGTGATTGGTATCCGCATCACAAGGGATTGACCAAAATTCCCCTGCATCATGTTGCCGAGGAACTTGATAAATTGAACATAAATGGGCTGGTCGATACCCCATTCCTTTGAAAACCGTGCCACATCTTCTGGTTTCGCTTCAAGCCCCAGCATAATTTGTGCCGGATTCCCTGGGATGAGTCGCGTCAGGAAAAACACGAGAAATAAAATAATTAATAGCGTTGGTACAAGTTGAAGCAACCTGCTTATCACATAAGTTACACGGTCCATAAACTCCTCCGCATAATTTCCCCCTATTTAATTGAATATTTTGTTGGTCACTCGTTCGCGATTCCCTGTACTATAGGGAATCGCGAACGGTGCAGGTAGGGCTAGTTATCTATCAAGCCAGATGGTTGCCAAATCGAGGTAGTAACTCGGCAGTAAGTAGTAGCCTTTGACATCTTTCCTGAAGAACGTGTTGTAGTACGTATGGAACAGTACAACATTCGCGCCATCCTCTGCAAAATTCTTTTGAATTTGCTTATACATGTCGCACCGTTTCACAGGATCCATCTCATTCGCTGCTTCTCTCACAAGTTTCTGCGAATCAAGATTTACATAATTACCATAAAAGGTCGGCTCTATAATGAACCAGTTCATCTGTTGATCCAAATCGAACGCAGAACTAGTCCATTGATAACCAGAGATGGCATCTATATCGCGGGCTTGTGACCTTTGAGAGAGAATACCGCCCTCAACCTCTTCAATGGTGAGATTAATGCCAATCTTGGACCAGTAATCGATCATCATGGTCGCGTTATCAATACCAATAATCCTGCCTTGCGGAACACTGATTTTCCCGCCCGTGTAGCCATCAGGATATTTTGAAGCCTTGACTAATTCTTTGGCTTTCTCCACATCATATGTGAAGTACTGAGTCATATCCTTACATGGGTCGGCATAAGGAACAAAAGTGTAAGCAGGAATTCCGTACCCGTCCATAACGGTGTCCACGACTGCCTGACGATCAATGGCGTAGTTCAGTGCAAGCCTGATGTTCTTGTCATCAAATGGCGGGCGCTTGTGGTTGATGAAAATATAGTAAGTCTGCATCGAATCCCATGTCTTCATATCAGCTACGGGATCATCCTTGAGTTGGTTCACCTGGCTCCAAGTCACGGCATCGGTGCCATCGAGTGAACCGGATTGAACTTGCAGAATACGAGTTGTGTCTTCAGGTACCTGGGTAAGTAGAATCTCATCCAGATAGGGGAGCGGTTGCCCGTCCTCGCCCATCCGCCAGTAGTGAGGGTTGCGGACCAAGGTTGTATGATCGCCAACAACCCATTCTTTAACCATGAATGGACCAGTAGTTACAGCGTTTCTATAGAAAGTGTCGGGATCCTTCGCCGCTTCATAGGCTTTCTTTGAAATGATCCAGACTGAGTATTGAGCAACGCTATTCAGGAAGGGAGCTGTTGGTTTGGACATGATGATCTTGACGTTCTGATCATCAACAGCGACGATCTCTTTCACATTCTCCTGCAAGTATTGCCATACACCTTCTTTTTGCGCCAGCTCAAAAGTAAATTTGACATCTTCTGAAGTTACTGGTGTCCCATCATTGAATAAGATGCCATCCCGGATATGAAAATCATATTCGAGACCGTCATCGCTGACACTGAATTTGTCGGCTACAATGCCAACATATTCCTTTTTCAGGATGTCATACCGAATGAGGGGTTCCATCGTGTTGATTAGAACAAAGATATCTCCAGAAGCACTTGATGATTTTGGGTCCATCAACAACGGCAAGATGCCACGAGAATATCTTAGAGTTCCCCCACGTTTTATTGGCCCCCCGGCTTCCGTGGCAGCAACTGCTGTCTCTGTGGCCTGGCTGGCGGCTGCCTCGGTGACAGCTGCTGCCTCTGTTGCTTGTGCTGCTTCAGCCGGCTTCGCTGCCTCAGTCGCCGGGCTGGGTGCAGCCGGCGCGCAACTGGCAAGAAGTAGACTAAGCGCCAAGAACAAACTGAAAAAAACTCCAAGCTTCGTCTTCATTGCTTCACTCCTTTATTAAATTGTGACTAAGTGGGCCTCTGACAGGCGGGTACTAATAATCATCGTAGCATAAATCAATGAAATGTCAATAATATTTCTTGTTGGTAATGTTTGAATAATTCACAAAACATATTTGATGCTAAGATAGATTTACGTAAATAAATCCCGTTCATTTGATTATATGGAGTGAGTGATATGAGAACAGCACTATTTCCAAAATGGTTTTTTGATGGACATTCACAGAAAGTACAAGAAAATAAAGTAGTACTGCTTGAGGGGAATAGGATATGTGATGTTATCTCTACGCAGGACTATCAAACAAGACCGACTGACAGGCAAGTTAATTTATCAAACCAAACAATTCTACCGGGGTTAATAAATCACCATGTGCATTCTGTTATGCCAGGTGACAAGTCACCCTTTGTAATGGCGCAGCTCGACACCGAAACAACAATGGCATTACGGGCAGTGACCAATATTAGAACTGCACTTCAATCTGGTGTGACCTATGTTCGTGATTGTGGTGGTAAAGGAACAGTTACGACCGAGTTGCGCGATGCCCAAAAAGCTAACAAAGTTAGAGGCTCTCGTATGTTCTGCAGTGGATGGCCAATAACAATTTCTGGGGGTCATGTCCGATACTATGGCGGTGAAGCCGATGGGAAAGTTGAATTACTGAAAATGGTAAGAAGACTTGTGGGTATTGGTGTTGATTTTATTAAAGTCATGGAATCTGGCGGAGGAACTCCAGGAAGCTTGTCTCACTATCCTGCGTACACAGAAGAAGAACTTTCATACCTGGTTCAAATTTCCCATGATTTTGACAAACTCGTTTCTGCGCATTGCATCGCTACAAAATCAATTGAACAGGCTATTGATGCAGGCGTGGATTTAATTGAGCATGCCCTTTTCATAGACAGTTCACAACAAATGATTTTTGACGAGCGTGTTGCAGCAAAATTGGCTAAGTCTGGAATACCTGTGACAACTACCTTGTGTCCGTTTAGTGATGCGTTGGATCATTCCCAGCCTGGCGACCCTGATTTTTCAAGAAGACAGAATATGCTAAGAAGACAATATGAGTTTTTTGAAAAAATGAAGGACGCGGGTGTCAGGCTGATTGCAGGATCGGACGCTGGCTGGCTCGCCTCTCCCTTTAATGGATTCTGGAAAGAACTTTTTGAACTAACTAATTGCGGGTTCTCTACCCTTGAGGCAGTTATTGCTGGAACTAAATTACCAGCAGACGCTATGGGTATCTCGGACGATTTTGGGACAATTGCTGCTGGAAAAGTAGGCGATATCGTAGTTGTTAACGGGAACCTCTCTGAGGATATTATGCTGATCAGGCAGATTCATTCGGTTTATCAAAATGGTGAGCTAGTAGTCTCGGCTAAAGGCGACGGCACTTTGAAGCCTATGTAAGCATCAGATAGACAATAGAATAATAACCTATTAAAGTCAACCTGCATTGACATGCTTGTCTATGCTTGCTATACTGTTACACAACACTGTAACAGATGCTCCGTTGCGTCAATCTAATTAATTGTATTCTCAATCCAGAAAGTCAACAAAGTATAGACAATGCCGATAGACTGGAAACTAGATCGAGACTTACCCGTACCCGTTGCTGAGCAGCTTAAGGGTCAGATCATCTACGCCATTTCTTTCGGCAACCTCCAGCCGGGCGATGCCCTCCCCTCGGTCCGTGAACTCGCCGCTGAAGTCAGAGTCTCGCCTGTCACCGTCTCCAAAGTCTATCGCGACCTGATCCATGACCGCATGCTGGTCAGCAAGCCAGCCATCGGTGTGTTTGTGGGCGAGCTTGGGCTCTGCAACGGCAAGACACATGATGAGATCGGACACAAGAAACTGTTCAGCATTATCGAGAACGCCATCCGCCAGGCCAAGCTGCTCGGTTACTCTCTGACCGAGATTGAGCGCGTTGTGCATCAAGTCGAAGATTCCCTGAAATCAGATCGCGCGACAAAATCGATTGTGCTGGTTGGCAACTTCTCCGGCGCGACGACCTACTACGCACGCACCATCGAAGAGCTGCTAAGTGACCTTGACCTGAAAGTGATGCCCTTGCTCTATAGCAATTTGCTCACCGACATGGAGCAATATCGCGAAGTCCTGAACGCGGCTTCCTTGATTGTCACGCTTCCCCGCAGCCTGCAGGACGTGAAAAACTTGCTCGGTCCCCGTTACCAGCAAATTATTGCCATCGCGTTCGAGCTGAGCGAGGAGACCATTCAGAATCTGGCAGCCATCCACCGTGAATACCGAGTCGGCATCATCAGTACCTGGCCGGAATATGTACATACCATGATCAATGAATTGGCTGTGACTGGTCACAGCATCCCTCCGGAACGTATCGCGCTCGTGAGCAAGGAAAGCGACGCGCAAGAAGTCATCAGCAATATTGATGTGCTGGTTTATGCCAGCGGCTCGGAGAAGGCGCTGGAGTGGATACCCTCCGGGATGCCGGCCTTCGAATTTCTGCATACGCCCAAGCCCAGTTCAGTACACCGCATCCGGGCAATGCTGAACGACCAATCACCTGAGTAGAGGACATACTTCATGACAAACATCGACAACCATGCAGTTTACGCCCATATTGACCGGCCTGACCCGAAAGCGCTGCTGCCTTTCGCTGAGGTCGGCGTCTCAGATGTGCTCGAAGCGCTTGAGATCAGCCATCTCCTGGACGGCGCCATCAGACCTGTCTGGAACGGCGCGCAAATCATCGGCCCTGCGGTTACCGCGCTGAATATGCCCGGCGACACGCTGATGATGCATTACGCGCTGGAGCTGTGCAAGCCCGGTGACGTACTGGTCGTCTCCTGCGCGGGACACAACCCGAGCGCCACCTGGGGCAAGATCGTGACCGTAGCCGGTCAGGCGAAAGGCATCGCGGGCGCGATCATTGATGGCGCGGTGCGTGATACCACCTACATCCGCGAAGTGAAATTCCCCGTCTGGTCAAGGTCGATCGACCCGCGCGGCAGCACCCGCAAAGGCCCCGGCAGCATTAATGTGCCCATCCTTTGCGGCGGCGTGACCGTCAACCCCGGTGATCTGGTGATGGCGGATGATGATGGCATCATCGTTTTCCCCGCGTCACGCATGGCCGAACTTCTTGCCGCGGCGCAAAAACGCGTCGCGCGTGAAGAGAGCATCATGTCCCAACTCGAGCAGGGCGTGACGCCATTTGCCTTACTCGGCATGCAGCCCGCTGTTGAGAACGCGGGATTGATGGCGAAAGCTGAAAAATATCACCCAACCAACCATGAGGGATAAAAGGAGACTAGCATGAGCGACGAAACCAATTTGTACGTTGCAGATCGAGTCAAAGATTTATCGGCATCACCAACCGTGGCGGTGATGGACCAGGCCCGCAAGCTCAAAAGCGCCGGTGAACCCGTCGTCGACCTGAGCGGCGGTGACCCTGATTTCGAAACTGCCCCCCATGTAACCGAAGCAGCCATCTCTGCTTTGAAGAAAGGGTTTACCCACTACACGCCAAGCAAGGGTATTCCTGAATTGCTGAAAGCTATCGCCAATAAGACCGAGAAGGAAAATCACGCGGTTTATGACCCCAAGACGCAGGTACTGGTTACGCCCGGCGCGAAAACAGCGCTTTACACAGCCTGCCAGGCGGTCCTCAACCCCGGCGACGAAGCCATTCTCTTCGATCCTTTCTGGGTATCGTATGAACCCTGTGTCCAGCTCGCGGGCGGCACCTGCAAATATGTCACCGTCAGCTATGGCACAACTGTTGAAGAGCTGAAAGCCAACCTCGAAAAGGTTGTATCGAAGCGCACCCGCATGATGATCCTGAATAGCCCGAACAACCCGAGTGGCTTCATCTGGAGCAAAGACCTGCTGCAGGTCGTCGCTGACTTCGCTCAGGCGCATGGTTTGTTCGTAATTTCTGATGAGATTTATGAAAAACTGACCTTCGTTGATGAAGCTCCCGTCTCGATCGCCAGCCTGCCCGGTATGGACAAGCACGCACTGATCCTGAATGGCCTCAGCAAGAGCCACGCCATGACTGGTTGGCGGCTGGGCTGGATGCTCGGTCCTGCGAAAGTCATTGGTCAGATGACCAAAATCCATTCTCATTCCACCACTTGCGCGCCGTCATTCGTTCAGGTTGGCGCTGTTGCTGCTCTGGAAGGGCCGGATGAGTACACCACCTATATGGTTGGCCGTTACAAGACCCGCCGCGATAACCTGACCGCTGGCCTGAACAAGATCAAGGGTATCCATTGCGACCTGGTCTCCGGCGCGTTCTACGCTTTCCCCAGCATCGCCGAGACTGGCATGGACGATATGCTGTTCGCCTCGCAGCTGCTTGAGAAAGAACTGGTTGCTGCCACGCCTGGCTCAGCGTTTGGTCCCGCGGGTGTCGGGCATATCAGACTGTCGTTCGCTAATTCGGATGAAATGCTGGCTGAAGCCGTCGTCCGGATCGAACGCTTTGTCGCGAATCTGTAAATCAAGAGGTCGAAAAGTATGGCTGAGAAAATCGTTTCGATGAAATTTGGCGGTACATCCGTCGCATCCGCAGAACGGCGGGCGATGATCGTTGACCACGTCAGACGCGAGATGAATGAAGGCAATCGCGTCGCGCTGGTGGTCTCAGCCATGGGAAGACGGGGTGACCCCTACGCCACCGACACGCTGCTTGATCTGATGCGCAACATGGGCGGCACGGTCGAGCCCCGCAACTATAGCTTCCTGTTTGTTACCGGCGAGATGATCTCGGTCGGCGTGATGGTCCACACCCTGCAGCAAGCAGGCTTGCCGGCGATCTCGCTCACCGGCGGTCAGGCGGGTGTCATCACCGAAGACTTCCACATGAGCGCCAATCCCGCCCGGCTCAATGCCTCACGGCTGAAGAAGCTGGTCGCGCAGGGCATCATCCCCGTTGTGACCGGTGGTCAGGGTGTGACAAAAACCATGGGTGATTTCTCCATCCTCGGTCGCGGCGGCTCGGATACCAGCGGTGTGCTGGTCGGCGCCATGCTCAATGCTGCGCGCGCTGATATCTACACCGATGTTGAATACATGCTGGCGATGGATCCGCGGATTGTGCCCGGGGCGCCCAAGCGCGAGGAGATCTCGTTTGAAGCCGCTCTCGAAATGGCACGCTTTGGGTCCAAGGTCGTTCATCCCCGCGCGGTCAAGGTAGGCATGGAGAAAAACCTGCCGATCCGCATCCGCTCGACCTTTTCACAAAATCCCGGCACGCTTATCAGCGAAAAGCCTGACAAATCATCCCTGGTTGGCTTCGCTTTGATCGCCAATGCCAACATTGCCCTGGTGAATAAGAAATTAGGCAAGAAGGATCTGGCACAGCTTGAGCAGCACGTCGGCTTGCTGACCTTCAAAGACACACTGACGCGTGAAATGGTTTTTGCCGTCCCGGCAGGCGATACGCTGGGTGAGGTCGATCACGAACTCGCGGCGTATGGTGTCAAGAATGTTGCCTGGGAAAAGGGCTACGCGCTGGTGAGCTTTGTTGGTACGAAAGCTTCACAGAAAAAGATGGACAAACTGGCATTGAAGCGCCTGAAAAAAGCAGGCATCACTGTCATCCATCATGACCTGCAATCTATTCGGTCCACCTTCGTTGTTCCTGAAGGTGATGCGAAATCGGTTCTCGAAACGCTCTATGACGAACTTCAACCTTATTTATAGCGGAATTGAGAAGGAGGAGGTGTAATCACTTAATTGAAAACTCGCAATGTCGGAACGATGCCCGCCTGGGCGAATAAAAAGATTACTAATGGAGGAAAGATGACACCACGTTTTAAGTTATTTAGTTTTGCCGTTGCTGCCGTTATGCTCCTGGGCATGCTGGCTGGCTGCGCCCCCGCGGCGACCCCCGCGCCCGCAGCGACCGAAGCGCCTGCTGCTGCTACTGAAGCACCAGCCGCCGCTACCGAAGCGCCCGCCGTTACTGAGGCGCCTGCCGCTACCGAAGCTCCCGCTGCCGCGACTGAAGCACCCGCAGCTACCGGCAAGAAAACCTTCACGTTCGGTCGTTTCCTGGACGCGTTCCTGCCCGACCCCGTGATGAACGATGCCAACGCTGACATCTGGTACATGCAGCAGTATTACGCTGGTCTGATGCGCACCGACAAAGAAGGCAACCTGGTCCCTGATCTCGCGGAATCGTGGGATATCAGTGAAGATGGTTTGACCTTCACTTACAACCTGCGCCCAGACCTGAAATTCTGTGATGGCAGCCCCATTACCGCCGAAGACTGGAAGTGGTCACTTGAGCGCGCCAGAAATCCAGAGAATGGTATCTGGTCCTTCACCATGGAATATGTCTCTAACATTGAAGTGACTGACACACAGGTCATCTTCACCCTGAGTGAGCCCTATGTTCCTTTCTCATACAGCCCTGCTCTCTTCAATGCTGTTGTCATGCCCAAAGCCCAGGTTGAAGCTGCTGGCGGTTGGGAGAACTTCATGCTCCATCCTTGCGGCGCTGGCCCATACATCATGAAAGAATGGACCAAGGGCGATCGCATGGTTCTCGAGAAGAACCCCTACTTCTGGGATGCCGACAATGTCAAGGTTGACGAAATCATCCTGAAGTACATCCCCGATGACAACGCCCGTATCATGGCCCTCCAGGCTGGCGAAGTTGACGCCATCAACTACCCGCCCTTCTCCCGCGTTGAAGAACTCGAGAAGGACCCCAACCTTCAGGTCACCAAATTCGCGATTGGTCAGATCGTTCAGTTGATCCCCAACCATCGCCCCGTCGTGGATTGGCCCGATGGCACCAAGATCGACAACCCGCTCTCGAACCCCAAGGTTCGCGAGGCTCTGAATCATGCCATCGATCGCCAGGCGCTGATCGACAACGTCACCTTCGGTCTCGGCACCATCGCCAAGACGTACCGTCCGGAAGGCACGCTGTATTACAACACTGAGCTCACCGGCTGGCCGTATGATGTCGAGAAAGCCAAAGCCTTGTTGGCAGAAGCTGGCTACCCCGATGGATTCAAGACCAGCATGAACATTGTCACCGGTCGTGAACAGCAGCAGCAGTACGGCACCATGCTCCAGGCCATGTGGGCCGAGGTTGGTGTCGAGCTCGAGCTCAACCCGCTGGAAGGCGGTATCAACCGCCAGAACTACTGGGACGGCAAGTTCTTGATCTATGCCGGCGGCTGGACCGATGACATCCCCGATCCTTCACAGCACACTGGCTACGCGGTGGTGTACGACAACATCCAGTCCTACCACACCGAGTACAACAACCCTGAAATCCAGGAACTGGCAAAGGCTGCCCTGACCGAACAGGATCAGGAAAAACGCAAAGCCATGTACTGGCGCATTCAGGAACTTGTGAACGCAGACTCAGCTTTCTTCTCGCTGTGGTCTGAGCCCCTGGTCGTTGCCATGAACAAGAGTGTTCAGGGCTTTGATCAGTCCAATCTGGGTATCTACCTCTGGAGAGACCTCGATATCGTCAAGTAATTTCAATTAATACTGGTCTCCCCTGAGCAATCAGGGGAGACCAGAAGCCTCTCCCGCATGTTGACTACGGAGGCCCTATGCAACGACTAAACTACATTCTTGTCAGGCTGCTGCAATTACTGCCAGTCGCGCTTGGCATCACCATCATTCTCTTTTTCGTCGTCCGGATCATCCCCGGAGACCCGGCGTTGATCCGCCTGGGCATTCGGGCGACACCGGAAGCGATCGAAAACTTCCGCCGGCAGATGGGACTCGACCAGCCCGTCATGGTGCAATACTGGATCTTCATGACTAAACTGGCAAAACTCGATTTCGGCAACTCGCTGTTGTACGCGACGCCGGTCATGGGTCTGATTGCCGAGCGTATGCCTCGTACCTTCTTCCTCGCGGTTTACGCTACCACGCTTTCCATCCTGCTCACCGTACCGCTGGCAATGCTGGCTGCTACCAAAAAAGACACGCCGATTGATCAGACGATCAGAGTATCGTTCATGGTGGCGCTGGGTATGCCGCAGTTCTGGATAGGTACGGTGCTGCTGATATTGTTTGCGGTGAAGTGGGATATTTTCCCAGTCAGCGGCATTGGAAGGGACTTCAGGGGCAATATGTATCACCTCTTCCTGCCGGCGCTCACTCTCGCCATGTCCCAATCCTCGTGGCTGGTACGCTCCCTGCGGTCGGACATTATCAACGTCATGGGCGCTGATTATGTTGACTTCGCGCGGGCGAAAGGTTTAAAGGAACGGCTGGTTTATCTCAGACACATTTTGCGCAACGCGTTACTACCGACTGTGACTATTCTTGGCCTGAATTTCGGCAAGCTGCTCGGCGGTTCCGTGGTTGTTGAGAAAATCTTCTCACTCCCCGGTATGGGCAGTTTGATGATCGAAGCGATCTTCTCGCGCGATTATATTGTCATTCAGGCTGTTACCTTTATCTTCGCGGTTATCGTCATTCTGATCAATCTAATCACCGACCTGCTGTATTCCGTACTGGACCCGCGGGTCACTTTAGGCTAAAGGAGACAGACTATGACAATTACTTCTCTTTCAGCCACAGAGCAACAGGCGCCCCCGCAACGCAACTGGTTCACCAGCAAGTCGCGCATCTGGCGGCGCAACCCCTCCTTCTTCTGGGGCATGGTCATCATTGCGGTCGTTGTTTTCGTCGCGATTTTCTCAGATATGCTGGTGCCATACAACCCGATCAAACAGGACTGGAAAGCGACCTTCCAGCCGCCAAGCGCCGCGCACTGGGCCGGCACCGACAATTACGGCCGTGATGTTTTCAGCCGTATCCTCGCTGCCACCCGCCTCGATGTCTCGGTCGGATTCCTGGCAGTCTTCTTCCCGCTGGTGATCGGCATCGTTGTCGGCACGCTGGCTGGATACTACGGCGGCATCATCGATCAGATCCTGATGCGCCTGGTTGACATCATCGTCGCCTTCCCGTTTATTGTGCTGGTGATCCTCTTAGTGGCGGTCATCGGCAGCGGGTTGCAGAACGTGGTCATTGCCGTCACGATCGGCAGTTGGGTCATCTACGCCCGTATTGTGCGCTCCGAAATTCTGGTTCAAAAGAACCTGGAGTATGTGATGAGTGCCAGGACGCTGGGCTTCAGTGACACACGTATTATGCTGCGGCATATCCTGCCCAATACCGTTTCGACCGTGATCATTTTCGCCGCGCTCGACATCGCGCTCGATATTTTGCTGATCGCCACCCTGGGCTTCCTCGGGCTGGGCGTCAAACCACCCACGCCGGAGTGGGGCTCCATTGCTTCGGAAGGCATCAGCTACATCAGCCGTGCCTGGTGGATCTCATTCTTCCCCGGCATTGCCATCATCTTCACCGGCACAGGCTTCGCGCTGCTGGCTGATGGTCTGGCAGATATCCTGCGCGCCGGCGGACAGGAGGCGTAACCATGGAAGCGATACCCGCAGGCAAAAAAGAATTACTGACCGTCTCAGACTTGCGTGTCTATTTTGAAACATCCAAGGCGAACATCAAAGCGGTTGACGGTATCTCCTTCAAGGTGTATGAAGGCGAGAACTTCGGCATCGTCGGAGAATCCGGCAGCGGCAAGAGTGTGACGATCAAATCGATCATTGGACTCATTCATCCGCCCGGCAAAATAGTCACGGGTTCGATCAAGTATAAAGACCTGGAACTGACCAACCTGAACAATAACGAATACCATGATGTGCGCGGTAATGACATCGCCATGATCATGCAGGACCCGATGACCGCGCTCAACCCGGTCATGCGCATCCGCGAACAGATCAAGGAGACGCTTGAGGAGGACGGCAGCGTCAGCGAGAAAGAAGCGGTTGAACGCGCGGTTCAGATGATGCGGCTGGTTGGCATCCCCGCTCCGGAACGGCGGCTGAACGAATACCCGCATCAGTTCAGCGGCGGCATGCGCCAGCGCGTCATGATTGCCATCGCGCTCTCACGCAACCCCAAGCTGCTGCTGGCTGATGAGCCCACGACTGCGGTCGATGTCACCATTCAGGACCAGATCCTGAAGTTATTGGTGAGCCTGCAGCACAAGCTGGGCATGGGCCTGATCATGGTCACGCATGACCTGGGCGTCATCGCGCAGACCTCCGACCGGGTGGCTGTCATGTACGCCGGCCGGATCATGGAAATGACCGACACAGTCACGCTCTTCAAACGCCCGCATCATCCGTATACCCTCGGGTTGATGAACTCCGTGCCCTCCAACAAGCTGGCTGGCGAAGATCTCGACCCCATTCCAGGCTTGCCGCCCAACCTGGCGCATGTGCCGGAAGGCTGCCGTTTTCATCCGCGCTGCGCTTTCGCCACAGACGAATGCCGGGCCGGCGAGATCGGCCTGCGTGAGATCGGACCTGGTCATGTCTCGGCGTGTATCAAGGATGTGAGGTAAGCCATGAGAGATATGGACCCGAAAATCACAGAAATCAATGACGAGGCAGATGTCCAACCGCTGGTTGAAGTGCGGAATGTCAAGAAGTATTTCGACCTGCCGCTCGGCTTGCTGAAGACCCTGCTGCGCTATGAGAAAGAAGTCGTCCATGCTGTGGATGATGTCTCCCTGGATATCTACAAGGGAGAAACCCTGGGCCTCGTAGGCGAATCGGGCAGCGGCAAGACGACGCTGCTGCGCTGCATCGCCCGCATCTATGACCCGACCAGCGGCTCAATCAATTTCGACGGACAGGATATTGTCAAACTGGGCAAGGCTGACCTGCGCAAGGAGCGCCGTAAATTCCAGGTGGTCTTCCAGGACCCCTACTCATCGCTCAACCCGCGCATGACCGTCGAAGACGTGCTGATGGAGATCCTGAGCGTGCATAAGATCCGGCCCGAAATCATGCGCAAGGATCGCGTCAAGGAATTGATCAACATGGTCGGTCTGACGGACGACGCTCTGCGCCGCCTGCCGGCAAACTTCAGCGGCGGTCAGCGCCAGCGCATCGGCATTGCCAAGGCGCTCGCTATGGAGCCTGAGCTGTTGCTGGCGGATGAACCGGTCTCGGCGCTCGATGTCTCGATCCAGGCACAGGTGATCAACCTGCTGCTGGAGCTCAAGCGCAAGCTCAATCTCACCATGCTCTTCGTCACGCATGATTTGCGCGTGGTGCGCCACGTCAGCGACCGGATCGCGGTCATGTACCTGGGCAAGATCATGGAGATTGGTCCGAGCCGTGAATTGTTCAGCAACCCGATCCACCCCTACACCAAGGCGCTGCTGGCTGCCGCGCCCGAACTGGACCCCGAGAACCGCAGTGAGCGTCCCGCGCTGCTCGGCGACCCGCCCAGCCCGATCCATATTCCCCCTGGCTGCCGCTTCCATCCGCGCTGTCCGTTCGCGATTGATAGCTGCAAGGTGGACGAACCTGAAATGCAGGATATCGGTCACCGGCACCAGGCAGCCTGCCCGGTCATCATTGCCAAAATGGGCATTGAAACAAAAACTACGAATTGAGGAAGAGTTATATGCAAATAGAAAAAGCGAACTGGATGATGGTTGAAGATTATCTGAAAAATGATGATCGCATTGTATTTGTACTGGGGGCAACTGAGGAGCATGGTTATAACTCGCTGGCAACCGATACCCAGACGACCTGGGAGATCGCCCGGCGTGCTTGTGAACAGGCCAACGTTCTGCTGGCGCCGCCGCTGCATTTCGGACCATCCGCTTTTTCACTGGCGTACCCCGGCACTGTCTCCCTGCGCAACAGCACCTATTTCGATCTGATTACCGACATGCTCGACAGCGTCACCCGCGTCGGTTTCAAACGCGTCCTGTTCTTTAGCGGGCATGGCGGCAACATGCGCGCCCAGCAGGCAATTACCGAGTATCTGATCACCCATGACGAGGAGCTGTATCTCAAATTCCGCGAATGGTATCTGCTGCCCAAGACTTACGCCCGCATTCAGGAACTCGGCTCAACCTCCTGGGATCACGCGTCCTGGCTCGAGAGCTTCCCGGGCATCAACCAGCCGGTCGAGATTCCTGACAAGTTCAAGGAACAGATTTATCCTGCCGACCACTATGCCCTGACGCCCGAAGAACTGCGTCAGATCATGGGCGATGGCGTTTTTGGCGGCAAGTACAAGCAGCCCGCTGAAGTCATGACCGCCCTGGTCGACCTGGCTGTCAGCGAATTGGTTGATTTCCTCTCAAACGGCTGGGACAAGTTCCTCAAGACTGCCCCGTTGAAGAAGTAAAAGGAGCATAGAAATGTTGATTGAACAAGCAAACTGGATGATGGTTGAAGAATATCTGAAGAAAGACGACCGGATCGTCTTCGTCCTTGGCGCGACTGAAGAGCATGGCTACGCCTCACTCTCCACCGATACCCAATGCGCCTGGGAAATTGCCAAGGACGCCTGCACCAAACAGAACGTGCTGCTGGCGCCGCCGCTGCACTTTGGCCCCTCGCCTTTCTCGCTGGCATTCCCCGGTACGGTATCTCTCAGAGTCCGCACCTATTACAACGTCATCCGCGACATGATCGACAGCGTCACCCGCGTTGGGTTCAAGCGCATCCTGTTCTTCAGCGGCCATGGCGGTAACATGCGCGCCAAGGAAGCCATCACGGAATACATGATCGACCATACCGATCTGACCATCAAATTCCGCGAATGGTATCTGATGCCCAAGACCTATGCCCGCATCAAGGAACTCGGCGGCACGCAGCGCGATCACGCCTCCTGGCTGGAGACCTTCCAGTGGATCAACATGCCGGTGCCGGTGCCTGACAAATTCAAGGAACAGATCTACTTCGAAGATACCTATGCCCAGACCCCTGAGGACGTCAAGAACGTCTCCGGCGATGGTGTCAAGGGCGGCAAGTACATTCAGCCCGAACCAGTGATGCGCGATTTCTACAACCTGGCTGTCGGCGAGCTGGAAGATTTTCTGCAAAATGGCTGGGATAAATTCGCGATGTCCCGCGAAGCTTAATTCAGAAACCACATATGAGGATATTCAAGGAGCACAAAATGAAGAAGTATAACGTTGCGGTAGTAGGCGCGCTCGGCCTGGTCGGGACAACCATGCTCAATATCATGGAAGAGTACAAATTCCCGGTCAAAAACCTGAAAGTGCTCGAGCATGCCACCATGGTCAATACGCCGATCAAGTTCAAGGACAAGGTGTATCTGACTGAAGAAGCCAAGGAAGAGGCGTTTGAAGGCGTTGATATCGCGTTCTTCGCCACCAACGACGAAATCAGCAAGGTGCTGGTGCCGCAGGCTGTCAAGAAGGGCGTGATTGCCATCGATAACAGCCGCACATTCCGCCAGGACCCCAAGGTGCCGCTGGTGGTGCCCGAAGTGAACGCGGAAGATCTGGACTGGATGCCCGGCATCGTCGCCAACCCCAACTGCACGACTGCTGCCTGCATCATTGCCTACAAAGTCCTGCATGATCTTTCCCCCATCAAACGCATTGTCGCGTCTTCCTATCAGTCCACTTCAGGCGGCGCGGTGCGCGGCATGATGGAACTGAAGAAGCAGGCGATGGACGGCGCGGCTGGTTTCCCGATTACCCCGCCCCAGATTTTCGCCTATCAGATTGCCTACAACCTGATCCCCTTCATCGACAAGTTCGGTGACGAAGGCTACACCCTGGAAGAGTGGAAGATGGTCAATGAGACGCGCAAGATGCTGCATGATCCCAAGATGCAGATCAGCTGCACCTGCATCCGCGTCCCAACCCTGATCTGCCACGCGGTCAGCCTGAACGTTGAGACCAAGAACAAAGTCACCCCCGAAGAGTTCCGCGCGGCGCTCAAGAAGCAGCCCGGCATCATCGTCAAGGATGACATCGGCAAGCTCGAATTCCCGCAGCCCGTGGAAGTGACCGGCGGCAATGAGACCCATGTCGGCCGTATCCGCCAGGATGTCTCCAATCCCAAGGCGCTGAACTTCTTCGTCGTTTCTGACAACGTCCGCAAGGGCGCTGCCCAGAACGCGGTTCAGATTGCTCAGGAACTGGTCAAGCGCGGTTTGGTTGAAAAGTGGAATCGCGGTAAAGGCAAGTAAGCGTTCGATAATCACAATCGCATCCGCAAACGTAAGTTTGTGGATGCTCTGAGATGATTGAACACCCGGAGGAGGACTAAGCGTATGAGCCACGAAATTGCATCAGCGGCTGACAAACCGCGCATCGGACTAGCTGTCGTTTTTGCCGCGCTGGGCGAAGCGGAAGAGGCGTCCATCAAACTGATGTGGCAGGCGGCAACCGCCGCGCCGCGTCACTGGCAGCCAGCCTTCATCCAGTTCGGCATCGATCCGCTGCCTTACCAGCCGCAGGATCTGGACATCCTGGTCTATCTGGGTGAGTCTTCGCGTTTTGAACGGGTTGCCGGCGAGCTCTCCAAATGCGTCCCGATCGTATTCATCAAGAGCACAGTCGAAGAGCTGATGACCTGGCCGCTCGATTCTGCCCGGCGCTACCGCATGTCCACCGGCGTGGATGGCATTGGTCGGGCGCTCGCTGCCGCGGCTCCCGCCGCGCCCTCGGTCAACTGGACCAAGCTGCCCTGGCCGGCAGACCTGGCGCATCACACGCACATGGATGCTGCCGAAGCAGCCTATGTGGAGAAGAGCCTCGGCGCTTTCCGCAAGATGATCGAAGCCCGCGGTCAGCAATGGCTGGAGACTCTGCCTGAGGGCGATCAGCCCTTCTCGATCTTCCTCACCATGCACGACCCCGCCGCTGCGGAGCTAGCGGAAGCCGCGCTGAAAACCTGGCCGCAGTGCACGGTTATCACCGCTGACGGCATGACCTCCATGCGCCAGCCGTCTGGCGAAGCCTGGCCGAAGCGTCAGATACGGGTGCGCCACTGGTCACCGCAGGTCAGGTCGCGCAGCAATGAGCTGTTTTCTGAGGCTGTGAAGAACCAGCCGCTGCCTGATTTCGACTCGCCCGGCATGACCTACGGCGCGTTGACCTTCCTCGACCACGCGTTCGGGAACGGTGTTACCCCGGAAGGTCTGGACAGTGCCGGCTTGCAGCCCGGACCGACCGGCGAGATGCGCTTTGGTGAAAACGGCAAATGTATGCCGGAACGACTGATCATCTTCCACGGTGAAGAGATGACGATTATGGAAGTGCCTGCCTGACATCAGACAGAGGATTGATTATTTACATAAAGGAGCAATGGAAATGGCAAAAAAAGAAACAAGCTGGTTAGAGTTTACCCATAAGGCGACAGGCGAGGCGATCCGCTTCCCCTACGGCGTGGTCGAAGGCGCGCAGCCTGGGCCAACCCTGGTCGTCATGGGCGGTATGCACGGCAGCGAGTTCTGCGGTATTGAGGCGGCTATCCGCTTGCTGAAAGAAACCAAACCCGAGAACCTCAAGGGTACCTTGAAAGTTGTCACCATTTACAACCTGCCTGCCTTCGAAGCCAACCTGGCCTTCCTGGTCCCGCAGGATGGTATCAATCCCGGTCGCAGCTTCCCCGGCAGCGAAGACGGCACCTACAGTGAAGCGATGGGACATTACATTTCCGAAACCCTGCTGCGCAAAGCAGATTTCTACGTCGAACTGCATGGCGGCGACATCCCCGAAGCATTGACACCGTTCGTGATGTACTCCGTGACGGGCAATGAAGAAGTGGATGCCAAAGCCCGGGGTCTGGCTGAAGTCTACAACATCCCGATCGTTGTCGCGGGTGATGTGCGCAATCTGCCCAAGCCGATCCACACCGCCGGCTTCCGCGCCATGAGCCTCGAAGGCCTGCCCGGGATCCTGACCGAATCCGGTCAGCAGGGCATTCTGACTGATGAAGATACCGAGCGCCACCTGGTGGGTCTGCGTAATGTCATGAAGCACCTGGGCATGATCGAAGGCGAAATTGTCAATACCGTCAAGCGCATGTACAGCGAAGAGCATATCGCGCTGCGCAGCGAGCACGAGGCGATGTGGTATCCGTTCGTCAAACTCGGCGACTGGGTCAAGAAGGACCAGGTCATCGGTGAGTTTCGCGATTACTTTGGCGAATACGTTGCCAGCCTGAAGGCACCAGTGGATGCCCATGTGACAGTCTTCCGCTCCAGCCCGCATGTTGATGTTGGCAACGTCTGTATTGAGCTCGACCGCGTCACCCGATTCGAAGAATAGGTTCAAGTACGCCTTACCGGAGTTGAAATGACCTTGGAAGAAATCCTGTTCACCGATATCCCGACACTGGCAGCGTTATACCGCCGGCGTGAGGTCTCGCCGGTGGAAGTGACACAAGCCGTTCTGGAACGCATCACGCGGCTGGAACCGGGCTTGAACGCCTTCATCACCGTGCTTGCAGACGAGGCGCTGATGGATGCCAGACAGGCTGAGCAGGATTTCAAACTGGGTCTCGACCGCGGCTTGCTGCAGGGTGTGCCATTCTCCGCCAAGGACATTTTTGATACGGCGGGCATCCGCACCACCTCTGGTTCGACACATTGGCGCGACCGCGTACCGGATCATACCGCACTGACCGTTGAACGCTTGCTTGAAGCAGGTGGGACTTTGCTGGGCAAATGCAACCTGCTCGAATTTGCATATGGCATCGTCCACCCTGATTTTGGTCAGTGCAACAACCCCTGGAATATCGAGCGCACTGCCGGCGGCTCCAGCAGCGGCTCGGCCGCGTCTGTCGCGGCAGGGGCGGGCTGGCTATCACTCGGCACCGACACCGGTGGCTCGATCCGCATCCCGGCATCTTATTGCGGCATCGTGGGCTTCAAACCCTCATACGGCCGCCTGAGCGTTGATGGCGTTTTCCCGCTTTCGTGGTCGCTCGACCATGCCGGCACGCTCACGCGCACCGTCATTGACGCCGCCATCGCTCTGGCTATCCTCGATGATCAACCGCGTCGGGCTGCCTCACAGTCCAACCTGGACCGCATGCTTGCTGGTTCGGGAAGCGACCTCAAGGGTATGCGCATAGGTGTTCTTGAGGAACACTTCAGCCATCGTGACCTGCGCCCCGGCGTGAAGGAAGCCTCACTGGCAGCTCTCGAAGTTCTCAAAGCACTCGGCGCCGAGCTGATCGAAGTCAGCATTCCTGATCTGGAGGCAGCCGATGCCGCGCTGCTCGAGATCATCCTGCCTGAAGCAGCATTGATCCATGAAGAGATGCTGGCTGCCGCCCCGGAAAAGTATGCGCCAATGACGCGCGAACAGCTTGAGCAGGGGCACAAGAGCACCGGCATTAATTATTTGAAAGCATTGCAATACCAGAAACAGTTAATCTCATCATTCAATAGAGTGTTGAATGATGTTGATGTAATCGTCAATCCGACTGTTGCCTTTGAAGCGCCGGCTGAAGATCCGGTCGTCGTAGATGGCGAGGGCTCTGACGAGGCCCGGCGGACTGGCATCTATAACCTGACGGGGATGCCAGCCGTTTCTGTACCTTGCGGTTTTGGCCAGGACGGTCTGCCGCTGGGACTGCAGTTCGCTTCGGCTCACATGGCAGATGAGATGGCGCTGAAAGCAGCCCATGCGTTCGAAGCTGCCGCGGGATGGCGTGACAGGCATCCCGATCTGACAGTCGATAAGGGAGGAGGTGCAGGATAGAAGAGTGTTTTCGTCCTTACCAAAGCAGTAAAAATTTTGAAGGAGAGATGAAATGAAAAAAGCAATGCAACTTGTTTTTAGCCTGATGATCGTTTTCTCGATCGTCCTGGCTGGCTGCGCGCCCGCTGCAACACCAGCGCCCGCGGCGACCGAAGCCCCGGCTGCTGCTACTGAAGCACCCGCGGCAACCGAAGCACCTGCTGCCACAGAAGCCCCCGCGGCGACCGAAGCGCCTGCCGCTACTGAAGCACCCGCAGCAACCGAAGCCCCCGCGGCTGGTGGTATCCAGCGCGGTGGAACCCTCACCTGGGCACGGACTGCCATCCCTGAAAACCTTGACCTCACCTGGTCGACCGCGAATCAGGACTGGTGGGTCATGGTCAACGTGATCGAACCATTGGTCATGCTCAATGACGAAGGTACTGAGCTGGAACCCGGTGTCGCAGAATCCTGGGAAATGAGCGACGATCAGCTTGTTTACACCTTCAAACTGCGTGACATGAAATTCAACGATGGTTCTGACGTGACCGCTGAAGACGCTGTCTTCTCGATCGATCGCGCCCGCACCGAAGGCGACAGCACCTGGCTCTTCACCAACATCGAAAAGATGGAAGCCCCGGATGCCAAGACCGTCGTCATGACGCTCAAAGAGCCGTCACCCGCTGCCCTCAAGGTCATGTCCCTGCTGGCGGTTGGTATCATCAGCAAAGCCGGTTTTGACGCGGTCGGCGTCGACGAGTTCTTCAAGAAACCCGTCACCACTGGTCCGTTCATGGTCGAAGAGTGGGTTGTTGGCCAGTCTTTCACCATGGTCCCCAATCCATACTACTGGAAGATGGGCGAAGACGGCAAACCGCTGCCTTACCTCGACAAAGTCGTCATCAATCAGGTTCCTGAAGACACCACCAAGGTGCTGCAGGTCCAATCTGGCACCGTGCTGGGTACTGACAGCGCGCCGTACGCCATGATCGAATCACTGAAGAGCGACAAGGTTGCTACCCTGACCATGTGGCCCGCGACTCAGAGCCGCTATATCTTCCTCAACCACACCAAGCCGCCCTTCGATGATGTCAACATCCGTCTGGCTTTGAACTACGCCGTGGATCGCGAAGCCCTGGCTCAGGTTGCCACCGCTGGCGTCGCCACCCCCGCCACCACCTTCTTCTCACCCGGTTCCGCTTGCTGGACCGCCGATTACGCATTTACCTACGATCCTGACAAGGCCAAGGAATTGATCGCCGCCTCGAAGTATGGCACTGACGTACCCGAACTCGAAGTCAGCATCCCCTCCGGCAGCCAGATCGGTATCGACATTGGTACTGCCATGCAGGCCATGTGGACTGATGTTGGTCTGAAGGTTAAGACCCAACAACTTGAGAACCCTGTGGTGAGCGAGTCCTTCTCACAGCGCACCTTCTCTGCCATCTCCGGCTATCAGTGGACTGATGACGTGCTTGATCCCGAACAGCAGACCGCGTTCTTCATGGTCGATCCCGCCCTGTACTCCGGCTGGAGCGATCCCGCTGCTCTGGAACTGGCCGCCAAAGCCCGCCTCGAGTTCGACGATGCCAAACGCTGCGACATGTACAAGGAACTGCAGAAGATCTTCAATGAACAGGCCGTTGCTGTTGTTCTGCTGAACAACCCCTTCACGACCTTCATCAACAACGATGTCCACAATTTCTACCAGATCCCCCTGGGCTGGCTGAAATTCGGCAAAGTTTGGATTAGCCAGTAATTGCTGCTTGAAAATAAGCCGGCAGAACATCGCCGGCTTATACCCTCCTTTCCGCTGGAAGGAATGCAATAAATGAACGATAAACTGATTTACATCTTTGGTCGCGTGCTGCAGTCGATTCCGACCATCATCATCATTACCGTGCTGGTGTTCTTCATGATCCGGTTGATTCCGGGCGACCCCGCCAGTGTGATGCTTGGTATGAAAGCGACGCCAGAACGCGTAGCCGAATTGACCCGGTATATGGGACTGGACAAGCCAATCATGACCCAGTTCTTCATTTTTGTTCAGAATATTTTCAAGGGCAAACTGGGCGATTCAGTCATTTTGAGAGTTCCGGTAACCGAGTTGATCCAGAACCGGCTGCCGATCACAATTTTTCTCGCCATCTATGCGGTCTCAATCGCGGTGCTGATTTCCGTGCCGCTTTCATTGCTGCTCGCGCTCAACAAGGACAGCATGTTTGACCAGGTCGTCCGAGCCATACTCATGACCATGCTGTCAACACCCAACTTCTGGTTCGGCATTATTCTGCTGATCCTCTTCGGTGTCAAGATACCGATCTTTCCGGTCGGCGGTGTGCGTGAGGGCTTCGTGAACCGGTTGTTTGACCTGTTCCTGCCGGCCGCAACACTGAGCCTGCACATGACCGCCGTCCTGACCCGCAACATGCGCGACAACATCATCAGCATCCTGCAATCTGAGCATATTGTTTTCGCGCACGCCAAAGGGTTGAAGGCGCGGCTGGTGTTCGTGCGGCACGTCCTGCGAAACGCGTCCATTTCCGCCGCGACCATCGTCGGCCTCTATCTGAGCTGGATGGTCGGCGGTTCGGTGGTGATCGAAACCGTCTTCGCCATCCCTGGCATGGGTTACACCATGATTCAGGGCATCATGGGCCGCGATTACATCGTGGTTCAGGGGCTGACGCTCGTCTTCGGCGTGCTGGTCTCGATCATTTATCTATTCAACGATATCGTCTACTCGCTGCTTGATCCGCGGGTCACCTTATAAAGGAGGATGAGATGGCTGTCACAACACTCAAAACAAAAAATGCCGGCGCATCCTCCTGGAGCCGCATCCTGCATACAATTTCGCGCCGCAGAACTTTGATCCTCGGCGTGGTGATGCTGGCAATTCTGCTCTTCATCGCCATATTCGCGGACCAGCTCGCGCCTTATGATCCCATCAAAATGGATTACAAGGCATCGCTGAAACCCCCGGGCGTGGACGGGCACCTGTTCGGCACGGACAAATTTGGCCGCGATATTCTGTCACGCATTCTGGTAGCCTCCCGAATCGATCTCTCGATTGGCGTGATCTGCGTTTTGGTACCGTTTGTCTTCGGCTGTGTTTTCGGCGCGATCTCGGGTTATTACGGCGGCGTGGTTGACGCGCTGTTGATGCGCCTGGTGGACATCAGCGTCGCCTTCCCGTTCTACGTGCTGGTGATCACCATCCTGGCGATCCTGGGTCCAGGATTGATTAATATGTATATCGCGCTCATTCTGGTCGGCTGGATCGCGTATGCCAAGATTATTCGCGGTGAGGTTCTGGTTGCCAAAAATCAGGAATACGTCCTCGCGGCGCGCGCCTTGGGTTACAGCAACTGGCGCATCCTGATCCAGCACCTGCTGCCTAATACCATCTCGCCGACTATCGTTTTTGCCATGTCGGACGTGGTGATGGTAATCATGGCTGGCGCCTCGCTGGGCTTCCTTGGTCTCGGCGTGCAGCCGCCTCAGCCGGAATGGGGTGTTGAAATTGCCAGCGGGCGCGAATTCATTACCATCGCGCCATGGATGAGCATCTTCCCCGGTCTCGCGCTGGCAGTCGTCGGTGTTACTTTCAGCCTGCTCGGTGATGGCATCTCCGGGCTGCTGAGGCCGAAAGATTGAGATAGGTGACGGTGAATCATGACTGAAATTCTAAAAGTTGAGGATCTGAGAACTTATTTCAAGCTTCAGGATGGCCTGGTCAAAGCCGTTGACGGTGTTTCCTTTGCCGTTGAAGAAGGCGAGGTATTGGGGCTGGTGGGTGAGAGCGGCAGCGGCAAGAGCATGACCTGCCGATCGATCCTCAGGCTGGTGCCTGAGCCGGGAAAAATCATCTCCGGTTCCATTTACTACAACGGCAGCAATATTCTGGAATGGCCCGAGCATCGTCTGGTGGAGTATCGCGGCAAGGAAGTCTCGATGATTTTGCAAGAGCCGATGACCGCGCTTAACCCGGTCTGGACGATTGGCGACCAGATGATCGAAACCCTGATGCAGCATGAGAACCTGACCCATGAACAGGCGCGTGAGCAGTCCATTCAATTACTGCGCATGGTCGGCATTCCGGTGCCCGAGCGGCGTATCAACGAATATCCGCATCAGTTCAGCGGCGGCATGCGCCAGCGCGCCATGATTGCCATCGCGCTCTCCTGCCGGCCAAAAGTACTGCTGGCAGATGAACCGACTACCGCGCTGGACGTCACCATTCAGGACCAGATCATCAAACTGGTCAAGGATCTGCAAGCCGAGACCGGCACCAGCGTGGTCTGGGTAACGCATGATCTCGGCGTTGTCGCCCAGTTATGCGACCGTGTGGCTGTCATGTATGCCGGGCGGATCGTGGAACTGGCGAATGTGATCGAATTGTTTGAGAACAGCCGGCATCCGTACACCCTGGGGTTGCTTGAATCGATCCCGACGGGTGAGCTCAAGGGCAAGAAGCTGGTGCCGATCAAGGGTAATCCGCCTGACCTGCTCAATTTGCCGCCGGGTTGTTCCTTCGCGCCGCGCTGCCGCTACGCGACAGATGCCTGCCGTCAAGCCGATCCGCAGCTCAGGCCGACAGATCGCCCGAATCATTTCTCCGCGTGTATCCGATTTGAGGAAATATGGAACTAAACGACACAATCAATCGGACTGAACAAGCAACAACGCCGGAAAAGCCGCTGATCCAGGTGCGCGACCTTTCCAAGACTTTTGTGCTGGGTAAATCCGTCTTCCGCCAAATCATGGGCAAGAAGCCCGAATACTTGCGCGCCGTCCACAACATCAACCTTGACATCAAGACGGGCGAATGCCTGGGCCTGGTAGGTGAGAGCGGCTGCGGCAAAACAACACTGGGACGCTGCATCCTGCGCTTGTATGAACCGGACAGCGGACAGGTGCTTTACGACGGGCAGGATTTCCTGGCGATGAACCGGCAAGACACAATGAAAATGCGCACCAGGATGCAGATGGTCTTCCAGGATCCATATTCCTCGCTCAACCCGCGCCACAAGATCGGACGCATCGTTGGTGAGCCCAACATCGTCCATAACATCTGCACGCAGGCGGAGTTGAAAGCGCGTGTGACCGAGCTGCTCGGCACGGTCGGGCTTGGTCCTGAAATTGCGGACCGTTTTCCCTTCTCGCTCAGCGGCGGTCAGCGCCAGCGCGTGGGTCTCGCCCGGGCGCTCTCGGTCAACCCGCAGTTCATCGTCGCGGATGAACCGGTCTCCGCGCTGGACGTCTCCATTCAGGCGCAGGTGATCAACCTGCTGATGGAACTGCGCGAGAAGTATCACCTGACGATGATGTTCATCACCCATGACCTGCGCCTGGTACAGCACGTCAGCGATCGCGTCGCGGTAATGTACCTCGGCAGCATCGTTGAGCTGGCGGAATCCGGCGCGCTGTTCAGGCAGCCGCTGCATCCGTATTCACAGGCTTTGCTGGCGGCCGCGCCGGTCGTGAACCCGCGTGTGCGCAAATCAGCGGTGGCTATCAGCGGTGAGCCGCCCAACCCAATCAACATCCCGCCCGGTTGTCCCTTCAGACCGCGCTGTCCTCTGGCGTTTGAGAGATGCGCCGTGGAGTTTCCCGAGCTGGAAGAAAAGCGTCCAGGACATTTTGTGTCCTGTTTCGCGGTAGACAGGCAATAAGTGGGCTGATCTGGTCAGCACAATTAACATCACTTTCGGAGGTTTATCGAGTATGGGAAAAGGTTATTTGTTAGAGAGGCTCACCTGGCCGCAGGCGCAGGATGCCTTCAAGAAAACCAGCGTAGCTGTTGTGCCGACCGGCTCAAATGAGCAGCATGGCCCGCACCTGCCTACTGGCACGGACTGGATGGTGGCACGCGAGCTGGCTCGCCGCCTGAGCGAGAAGACAGATGTCGTCGTCACGCCAATCTTTCCGATGGGCTACGCCAAGTATCATACCGGGTTCCCCGGTACCCTCGCTGTTGAAGAGGAGACTCTGCAAGCGGTTCTGATCGACCTTTGCGGAGACCTGCTCAAGTACGGCGTGACGCATATCCTGTTTGTCAATGGTCATGGCGGCAACAAAGGCCCGCTTAAGAAAGCCGGTGAATGGCTGCGCGAGCGCTGTGTACCGATGGCTGTCGCTTCCTGGTGGGAGATGGCAAGCATTGCCGACCCCAGCTACAAGATGATCGGTCACGCCGATTTCATCGAGACGGCTGCCATGCTGGCAATCGCGCCCGAACTGGTGGACCTGAAGGTAGCGAAGAACCACAAGAACCGCAGCCTGACCCCCAAACTGCATTTCGACAACCTGGGTGTGGTCAACTTCAAAGGCCATACGCTGGAGTTCAACGGCGTGATGACCGACGTTACCAAGACCGGCGACATGCTGGAGATCGGTGAATCCGGCGCGCAGAATTTCGACATCGAGCCGACTTCCGCTTCCGCTGAAATGGGCGAGAAAATCCTCAGCGCTGTCACGGACTACCTGGTAGAGTTCATTGATGAATTCAGAAAAGCCAAGTTCCCTCCTGTCGGGAGTGAAGGACCGGCTGCCGAATTACGCAAGAAAAAGAGCAAATAATAATTTCAAAGAGGTTGAGATGAAAAAAGGATATTTGTTAGAAAGATTGACCTGGCCGAAAGCCAAAAAAGCATTTGAAGAGACGACCTTCGTTGTTGTCCCTATTGGTTCGACGGAGCAGCATGGTCCCGCTTTACCGCTCGGCACTGATTTCTTCGTCCCGCGCGATATTGCCAACCGCCTGATCGAAAAATCGAATGTGATCGTCACCCCGACCATCCCCTTCGGTTATGCCAAATATCACACCACCTTCCCCGGCACCCTCTCACTGCATGAGGACACGCTGCGCCAGGTGCTGATTGACCTGTGCGAAGATTTGCTCAAGTACGGCACCACGCATATCCTCTTCATTGATGGCCATGGCGGCAACCTGACCGCCCTGCGCCAGTGCGGCATCTGGCTGCGCGAACGCTGCATCCCCTCAGCCGTCGCGGTCTGGTGGCAGATCGCCCCGTCGATCGACCCCTCCTGGCAGGCGATAGGTCATGCTGACTGGGTGGAAGTCTCGGCTGTCATGGGTATCGACGAAACCCTGGTGGACATGAAGAAAGCCAAACTGCCGAAGAACATTGACCTCTCCAAGAAGCTGGTCACGCTCGACCCGCATACCGCTGAGTTCAAGGGCGGCACGGTCGGCGTCAACCTGCTCACCGCTGATATCACCACGACCGGTGACCTGATGGAAATTGGTCTGACCGCGGCGAAAGATTACACCATCGAACCGTCTACAGGGAGCAAGGAAATCGGCGAACGCTTCCTGCAGGGTCAGGCAGATTACCTGGCTGAGTTCATTGAAGAATTCCGCAAAGTGACCCTGCCTCCTGTCTCTGAAACCGGCCCCCTGGCAAAGAAAAAATCAAAGAAGTAGAGGGACATCATGGATAACACTGTTTTGAAAGTCGGTCATTTGCAGGCTAAGAAGGGCGAGAAAGTCACCGGTGTTGTTGAATTCAAAGTCAACAAGAAACCGTACACCCTGCCCGTGTTTCTTGTCAATGGCAAGAATGACGGCCCGACGCTGGTCGTCTTCGGCGGTATTCACGCGGCAGAGTACGCCAGTGTCGCGGCCGCTCTCGAAGTCGGTCAGACGCTGGATGCCGAGAAGGTCAGCGGTAAAGTGGTGGTCGTGCCGGTCATCAACCAGGCAGGCTTCCCCGTCCGCTCGATCTACCTCAACCCGATGGATGGCATCAACCTCAACCGGGTCTTCCCTGGTAAAGCTGATGGCGGCGCGTCAGAACAGATCGCTGCCTGGCTGACCAAGAATGTGATCGAAGGCGCGGATTATTTCATCGACCTGCACGGCGGCGACCTGATCGAAGCGCTGGTGCCCTTCACTCTCTTCCCCGAAGCCGGGGACAAGAAAGTCGACAAGGCATCTCTCGAACTCGCCAAAGTCTTCGGTATCAAGTACCTTGTACGCAAGGTTGGCAATGCCGGCTCGACCTTCTCGGCTGTTGCCGGCGGCGGCATCCCCGCCATCCTGGTCGAATCCGGCGGACAGGGTATCTGGCCGCGCAAGGACGTCGTCCGGCTGGTCAAGGGTGTGGAACGCGTGATGCGCCATTACGGTATGCTCAAGGGCGGCAAACCCGCCGCGGTTGAGACCATTGTGCTGAAGGACTTCGTCTGGCAGCGCAGCGAGCATGTCGGCTTCTGGTATCCTGCCATCAAGGTTGGCGATGACGTCAAAAAAGGCGCGCCGCTGGGCAAGATCACCGATGTCTGGGGCAATGTGCTCCAGGAAGTCAACGCGCAGGCGACCGGCCGGGTGCTCTTCCTGGTCTCGTCACTCTCGATTAATGCCAATGATCCGCTTCTCGCCATCGGCGCGAAGTAAAGGCTATCTGGCTGAATGAATATCCGGGAGACTGTTGGCGACAGCAGTCTCTCGTTCTAAAAGAAGGACAGGTAAACGTTGTCTGAAGAAGTGATCAATTACCTGAACGATCAATATCCGGCAGCCCTGAAACGGTTGAAGGCCCTTCTCAGTATCCCCAGTGTCAGCGCCGATTCCACCCATAAGCCGGACGTGGAACGGGCTGCCCGCTGGCTGGCGGACCAGCTTGCGCAGGCAGGTCTGGACGCGGTGGAAGTTATCCCGACCGAACGCAACCCTGTTGTGTACGCGGAATGGCTGCACGCCCCTGGACAGCCGACCGTGCTGCTTTATGGGCATTATGACGTCCAGCCGCCGGATCCGCTGGAAAAGTGGCTTACACCGCCGTTTGAGCCGACTGTACACCTGGGCAGGCTTTACGCGCGCGGCGCTTCCGATGACAAGGGCCCAACCATGACCGTGATCGAGGTCGTGCGGGCATTCCTTGAGATCGAAGGCAAGCTGCCGGTCAACGTCAAGTTTCTGCTCGAAGGTGAGGAAGAAATCGGCAGCCCCAGCATTGAGCCCTTCATGGAGGCGAACAAGCAGAAGCTGGCTTGCGATTTTGTCGTCTCCGGCGACGGCGCCATGTGGCGCACCAGCGAGCCCTCGCTGATCGTCGCCAGCCGCGGCAGCACCAGCCTGGAGTTCAGCGTCTTCGGCGCCGGCAAGGATTTACACTCCGGCAGGCATGGCGGCGCGGTGGCTAACCCGCTTCAAGCCATGTCACACCTGCTTGCCAGCCTGCACACCGCTGATGGCAGGATTGCCGTGGCGGGTTTCTATGATGATGTCGTGGAGCTCAGCCAGGAAGAACGGGATGCCATCCGGGCAATCGATTTTGACGAGCAGGCTTATCTGGATGAGGTCGGCGCGCCGGCTGGTTTTGGTGAACCCGGTTATTCCCTGCTTGAGCGCAACTGGACCAGACCGACGCTCGAGATCATCGGCATGTGGGGCGGCTATCAGGGCGAGGGCATCAAGACCGTATTGCCGGCTGAGGCGCATGCCAAGATAAGCTGCCGGCTGGTGCCTGATCAGGACCCCGCGGACATTGTCGCAAAGATCGAACGGCATCTGCTGGCGAACCAACCGCCCGGCGTCAAGATCGTCATCCGCAAGCCCGAACCGGGTTCCGCGGCGAACCGTATCCCTGCCGATCACCCGGGCATGGTCAAGGCGGCTGAGGTGTTGCGCGAGCTTTATGGTCAGGAGCCGCTGATGGTGCGCATTGGCGCCACGCTGCCGATCTCTGACGCGTTCAGAACCTATCTGGGCGTGGACACGATCATGTTTGCCTTCTCGACCGTCGACGAAGATTATCACGCGCCGAACGAATTTTTCAGATTGCGGCGCTTCAAGGACGGCATGCGCGCCTGGGTGATGTACCTGAACGCGCTGCAAGATATCAAGTTCCAAAAAGGATAACAATGAGCGCTTACGATGCATTTGCAGAAAGAATAGCGAAAGTGAATGATTTGTGCTGCGTGATGAATCTGCTGGTCTGGGATTCACGGACGCAGATGCCGCCTGACGGCGCCGCTACCCGCGGCAATCAGCTCAGCACCATTGCCGGCCTGGCGCAGGAGCTTTTTACCAGCCCCGAGACGCTGCAACTGATTGAAGCAGCCGAGAAGGAAGTTGCCGGCGAGGACCCCGACAGTTACCGCGTTCGTGCCGTGAAGTATGCCCGCGAGCATTATGAGATCGGCAAACGCATTCCGACCGCCGTGGTGACCGAACTCAATGAGCTCAAGACCGAATCGCAGGCTGTCTGGGCGGAGGCGCGGTCAAAGAATGATTACGCCATGTTCAAGCCCTACCTCGAGAAGATCGTGCGCATCCAGCGTCAGATCGCCGAAGGCATCGGCTACAAGGAACACCCATATGACGCGCTGCTGCAGCGTTACGAACCCGGTATGACTGCCGCGAGGCTGAAAGCCTTGTTCGCTGAACTCAAGGCGGGCTTGACGCCCATCCTTGAGAAAGCGCGCCGTCACCCGGAAGCCCGGCATGATTTCCTGACCGCCCGCACGTATCCCGGCGCACAGCAATTGGCTTTCGCGACCGAGATTTCAAAGAAGTTTGGCTATGATTTCAATCGCGGCAAGATCGACCTGACCGTGCATCCCTTTGAAATTTCCTTCACCCGCCAGGACGTGCGCATTACCACCCGCATCAATGAAGCTTATGCCCCTCAGGCGCTGTTCGGTTTGTTCCACGAGACCGGACACGCGCTCTATGAGCAGGGCGCTGACCCTGCCATCACGCGTACCGCGCTGGCGACCGATCTGCTTGACCTGTACGCGGTGGCTGGCACCAGCTACGGTACCCATGAGGCGCAGTCGCGACTGTGGGAAAATCTGGTCGGCCGGGCGGAAGTCTTCTGGCAGAATCATTTTGACCTGCTGAAGCAGTACTTCCCCGAGCAGCTCCAGGATGTCACGCCGCTGGAATTCTACAAGGCGGTCAACCGCGTCAAGCCGAGCCTGATCCGTACTGAGTCGGATGAGGTGACCTACAACTTCCACATCATGCTGCGCGTTGAGATCGAAATGGGCTTGCTTGATGGCAGCATCTCGCTGGACGACCTGCCCAGGGTCTGGAACGCGAAATATGAAGAGTATCTCGGCGTGACACCACCGGATGACAAGATGGGCTGTCTGCAGGACATCCATTGGTCATCAGGACTGTTTGGCTCCTTCTGCACCTATACCATCGGCAACGTCATGTCCGCCCAGTTCTTTGAGGCGGCGCTGAAGCAGAACCCGCAAATCGAAGCCGATCTGGCAGTCGGCAAGTATGAGTCTCTACTGACCTGGCTGCAGCAGAACGTCTACCGCCACGGGCATGCCTATCTGCCGGATGAGCTGCTGCGTCGCTCAACGGGCAGTCCGCTCACAACCGCGCCTTATCTCAACTACCTGACCCGCAAGTTTGATCTGCTCTTCCCTGGCTAACCAGGGCCGCAGGATAGAATCAAAAGCGCTGGACAATTCTGTCCAGCGCTTTTGATTTTGGTATGCTTCAGCTTGGCAGGAGCGCCAGGGTGCGGGCAGCCAGATCGCTGATGACGCAATCCTGCGCGCCGCGGACGCTGGTCAGCAGCCGGTCATTCAGCGGGGCTGTCCAGGCTGACGGGATGTTCGCCGCGCCAATGACAGCACCGACCAGCGAGCCGATTGTGGCGGCGTTGCAGTCTGTGTCAAAACCGGCAGAGACTGCCAGCCCAACGCACTTCGTATAGTCTAATTCTCCGAATAGCAATACTGCCGCGACGATTTCTGCGTTCGGGATGGTGTGCGCCCAGTGATAGAAATTGTTCTCGTCCCAGCGGCGATGCAATGCCTCCAGCCAGGACTCAAATGTTGTGCCTTCGTTATAGTGCGCCAGCACACCTGTCAACGCGGCGTGCAGGCGGCTGGTTTGCGGGATATGTGCCAGGCCGGTCTGCAAAATCTCGAGAGGATCGCTTGACGCAAAGGCAGCGGAGATCATCGCCGCCGCCCACATTTCGCCGTAAATACCATTCTTGACATGGCTGACAGCCGCGTCCCAATAGGCCATCTCCGCGGCTTGTGCCGGCGCGCCGGGATTGATGTAGCCCCAGAAATCCGCCCGAATTTGCGCGCCGATGTATTCGCGGTAAATATTGCGCAGTTGTCCGCTGCGCGGCGGCAGCACCTTGGCGGTCATGTTGCGGTAAGCGATGCGCTCGGAGGTGAAGGTCTGGAGAATCGGCAGGTGATTGAGCCACAAGTACCCAATCTGCTCGGACGTGATGTTCCTGCCGAACACTTCGACAGCCAGCAGCGCCAGCACGGTGTAATTGGTGTCATCATCGACCGGCGCGCACGCGACCAGATTGAGCCAGGCATTACGTTCGCCCGAGAGCGGTGAAATATCGTCCAGTCCGAATTTCTGCCTGATGCTCTCGGAATGGTCGGAGCGCATATAGGTCGTGATCGGCCAGTTGCCGGTCGCCTGATTGAGACCCACGATGCGTTCGCGCGTCCAGCTCTCGACCGGTTTGCCAAGCAGGCAGCCGGCGATGCGTCCCTGCCACGCGCCGAGGAGCTTGTCAGCCAGTACCGGGTTGACAGCAACTTCATGCTGTCCGGCGCCCCAGTCAGGCGCCAGCCGCCGGATGAGGTCCAGCTCGTTCGGTTCCACGAAGGCAAAATCCGGCTTTATGGGTAAGTCATAGCTGAGATCGAGAAAGGCAGCCGCGGCGAGTTCACGCTGCCGCGCCGGCAATTGGTTGATCACCTCAAGCTGGGCAGGCAGCGCCGAGATATCCTTGCCCTCGTCGGCGCATTGCTGCAGCTCGACTGAGAGATCTTCGGAGTAGGTCATCCACGGTTGTGTCGTCAGGTCATGCATGGCTCACCTCTGACCGCCGGGACAGTTATCAGCCAGCGGGATGTTTCTATTTTATGTCATCATCGGGTTTTGCATTTCTGGCTATTTACAGTGAAAACTCGCATTTTTTCACATGTTATAATTTTTTCAATATCGAATTTTATTAAAAGGAAGAGTGATGAAAAGATCGATTGCCCTGATGCTGGTGGTAGTGTTGATCACCCTGACGGCGGGCGGATGTTTTGGCCCCAAGGAAGATCCGATACTGGCACAGCAGACAGCCATTGCAGGCGCCGTGACCGCCCAGGTCGTGGCAATGACGACCAATGCGTTCCTCTATCCCTCATCGACACCTACACCGGAGCCTACCCCAACCCAGACCTTTACGCCGGAACCGACGTTCACACCATTGCCGTCCAATACACCCATGCCAACCGCTACCGTGCCGCTGCTGGAAGCCAAGCTGCTCTCGATGGGCACCTTCCCGGTCAACCGCAACAAATTTGAACCGAATGAGAATTTCAGCATCACCATCATGTTCCAGAATGTAGGCACCATCCCCTGGTATGCCGGCAGCAAGCTGGTGCTGACCGGTCACGAGGGCGAATATATCACCGTCCAGCAGGAGCAGATCATCGACCGACAGGTCAACCCGGGCGAGAAGTTTGAGTTCATGCTCTGGGCATACGGTTCTGAAGATATGTCTTATCAGGTCTTCTATTTCCAGATCTATAACGACGCCGGCGTGCCGATCAAGAATGGTCACGCGGCATTCGGCTACCAGCCAATTTAGCCCGTCATCTGACACAGACAAGCCCGCTCAAACTGGAGCGGGCTTTTTTCTCGTACTATAATTTCAGGTAATAAATCACTCATTCAAGGAGCCTGCACCTCATGGCAAACCACCCCGATCAGACCTGGCTCGAAATTGATTTAGCCGCCATTGAACATAACAGTCATGCCATTCTGGACGCCGTTAAAGTGCCCGGGCTGGCGGTCGTCAAGGACAACGGCTATGGACATGGCGCGGTTGAAGTCGCGCGTACCTTTCTCAAAGCGGGCGGCACCTGGCTGGGGGTGGTCAGGCCGTTCGAAGGGGTAGAACTGCGTCAGGCAGGCATCACTGCTCCAATTCTCGTCTTCGGCGGGGCAGTGCCTGAAGAGCTCGAGATGTGCTTCAATTACAACCTTACCCTGCCCCTGTATGCCTTCGAGCAGATTGAGTGGATCTCGAGCAAGGCGAAAGAGCTGGGCAAGGTGCTGGATGTGCATCTGAAGCTGGATACCGCCATGGGACGTTTCGGCGTCTTCGCCGAGCAGGCATTGATTTTGGCGCAGGCAGCCTTGCTGGCGGGTGGCATTCGCATTGACGGTATCTACAGCCACCTGCCGTTCGCCGAAAAAGGCGACAGCCTGACGCCGCTGCAGATCGAACGATTCAAATCAGCAATTGAGGCAGTTGAAGGCGCCGGCATTCGTCTGCGCTGGAAGCACCTGTGTAATTCTGGCGGTATTCTCAACTGGCCCGAGGCTTACTTCAACATGGTGCGCATCGGTGGCATGATATATGGCATTTACGCCCGCAATCCTGAGGTTCCCTTGTCGATGAAGCTCAAGACTGCCATGAGCTGGAAAGCCCGGCTGATGTCCTGCCGGCAGTTCCCGGCTGGCTGGGGCATTGGCTACGGTCAGAATTACGTCACCAAAGCCGGCGAATGGATCGGCGTGGTTCCCGTTGGTCACGGCGATAGCTATCACCGCGACCCCGGTACCCGCGTGCTGATCGACGGCAAAGCCATGCCGGTTGTCGGCGTGATTTGCATGGACCATATGATGATCTCGATGCCCGGACCTTATCCGCTCGGCACCGAAGTGACGATCATCGGACGCTCCGGCGGCGAGGAGATCACGCATCAGGAGCTGAAGAAGATCTGGAAATCTGCCGCCTCGAATGTCTGTCTTGTGCATCCGCGTGTGCCCAGATATTATTTGAATGGGTGAAATTCATTTAAGGTTATTGGTAGCAAAGGAGTAATAAAAATGGACGAGCAAAAGCAGCAGGAGAATCAACACCGTAAATCGACGGACGCCTGGGATGAGGTCGGCAAGCAGTTTCAGGCTTTGGGAGACAGTTTGACCGCTGCCGTCCGCGCGTCATGGAATGACGAGGCCAACCAGGCGCAAATCAATCGGGTGCAGGTCAAACTGCAAAGTATGGCTGACGATCTGAACGCCTACATTAAGGAGCAGACCGATACGCCGCGCGCGCAGAAGCTTAGTGATGATCTGAAACGCGTGTCTGATTCAGTCATTGATGCCGGCGAGAAAGTCGTCGAAGAGGTTCGGCCGCATGTGCTCGACGCGGTGCGCGACCTGACGGCTTCGCTGCACAAAATGGTCAACCGGGTTGAGGAAACGCCGGACGAGCCGCCGGCGAAGGAAGAGCCGACGCCGCCCGCGGACAAACCTGAGCCGCAGCCGGGTCAGCCAAAGGACATTCACGAATAGACATGGGGTTCCACAAGAGCTGGTTTCTGATGGAGTGCAAAGGAGCAGGATGATCCGGTCTGTCTATTATCACCAGGATGAGATGCGGGAATCGCTGTCTGAAGATCAGATGCGGGCGGCGATTGCCAACAATGACGGGCTGCTCTGGGTGAGTGTCGAGAATGAGCCGCCCGAGATGATGCAGCATCTGCTGGGCGACATTTTCCATTTTCATCCGCTCGCGATTGAGGACGCTATCAGCACCGGCTTCCAGGTTCCCAAAGTGGATCAATTTCATGATCACATTTTTATTGTGATGCACGATATCCGTTATGTGCCGGTTTCACATGAGCTGACGACGGCGGAGCTGGATATTTTTCTGGGGCATAACTACCTCGTCACATCGCATCGCGCGGAGAGCATGCATCCAGTTGAGCGGGTCTGGTCTCTGATGGTAAAAGATGAAAGACTGCACCAATCCGGACCGGACTTCCTCTGCCATGCCGTTATCGATACCCTGGTGGACGATTACACGCCGGTGCTCGACCAGCTCGAGGAATCCATGGAGCGACTTGAGGATCAGGTGCTCGACAAACCCAAACGCGACGTGCTGGATGAGATCATCAGACTCAAGCACAGCATGCTCAGCTTGAGGCGCATCGTCGCGCCCGAACGTGAGATCATGGTGCGGCTGACGCGCAATGAATTTTCACAGATTACGCCCGAGCGCCAGATCTACTTCCGCGACATTTATGACCACCTGGTGCGGCTGTATGAGCTGATCGACGGCATCCGCGATATCGCCAGCGGCGCGATGGACATTTATCTCAACTCCACATCGCTGCGCTTGAACGAGGTGATGAAAGCGCTGACGGTCGTTTCAACGATTTTCCTGCCGCTTTCCTTTGTCGCCGGTGTGTATGGCATGAACTTCAAACACATGCCCGAACTGGAGTGGATTCTCGGCTACCCGATGATCTGGCTGGTATTCTTCCTGATTGGCGCGGGTATGCTGTTGTTCTTCAAGAAAAAGGGCTGGTTCTGAACCAGCCCTTTTTTGATCATCAATTTCTGTTATTTCAGATTGATGCGCCTGAGCCGCAGGCTGTTCAGTACAACGAAGATGCTGCTGAACGCCATGGCGCCGGCCGCCAGCATCGGGTTCAGCAGACCCAGCGCCGCAGCCGGGATCAGGATGGTATTGTAGAAGAATGCCCAGAATAAGTTTTGTTTGATCGTCCTGAGCGTCGCCCGTGACAGGGTGATCGCGCGGGGGACGCCGAGCAAATCTCCGCTCATCAGCACAATGGGCGCCGAGGCGATGGCGACATCGGTCCCCGTGCCGATGGCAATACCCACGTCCGATTGAGCCAGCGCGATCGCGTCATTCACGCCATCGCCGACCATGGCAACGACCTTGCCGGCCTTTTGAAGCTTGGCGATCTCCTCGGACTTCTCTGCCGGCTGGACCTCAGCCAGCACTTCGTCAATGCCCGCCCGGTGGGCGATAGCCTGAGCAGTCTTATCATTATCGCCGGTCAGCATCACGACTTCGAGATCCAGCACCTTTAATTCATTAATCGCGGACTTCGAATTCTCCTTGATCACATCCGCGAGCGCGATGATGCCCGCTGAGGATCCATCAACCTTGACAACAATCACGGTCTGACCAGTTGATTGCAGCCTGTCCACCAGATCTGCCGTTGATTTCCTGATGATCTCGGCAGCGCTCTGCAGGTTACCAACTCTGATGAGGTGTCCGTCAACCGTCGCTTCCACGCCGCTGCCAGGGATGGCTTTGAATCCGACCGGGTCGCTCAATACCAGACCACGTTCAGTCGCTTTGGCGCGGATGGCGCCGCCGAGCGGATGTTCACTGCCTTTTTCGACCGATGCTGCCAGGCGGATCAGCTCGTTCTCGTCGAATGAACTGGTCAGCATGGCGATCGCCGTCACCTCTGGCAGACCGCGCGTGATCGTGCCGGTCTTGTCGAAGACGACGGTCTTCACTTTGCCGGCGCGCTCCAGCGCCTCGCCGTTCTTGATCAGGATGCCATGCTCGGCGCCAACGCCTGTTCCAACCATGATGGCGGTCGGCGTCGCGAGCCCCATGGCACACGGACAGGCGATCACCAGAACCGCGACCATGTTGATCAGCGCGCGCGTGAACTGACTCATTTGCGGGTCAACCGGCGCCGGCACCAGCCAGAACCAGACCGCGAAGGTGATCACTGCGATAATCACAACTGCCGGCACAAAGATCGCCGAGATTTTGTCAACCAGCTTCTGGATCGGCGCCTTGCTGCCCTGAGCCTGTTCGACCAGCCGGATGATCTGTGCCAGAACGGTATCCTTGCCAATGCGCTCGGCGTTGAACTTGAGCATGCCAAGCTTGTTGATGGTCGCGCCGATCACATGTGAGCCGGGCGCCTTGTCAACCGGCATCGATTCGCCGGTCAGCATTGATTCATCGACTGAGGAGTTGCCTTCCACGACCAGTCCGTCCACCGCTACCCGTTCGCCGGGACGCACGATGACCAGATCGCCGACTTGCACCTCGGCAACGGGGATTTCCTGCTCCACGCCGTTTCTTTCGACAGTCGCCAGCTTGGGCTGCAAAGCCATCAGCCTGCGGATGGCCATGCTGGTCCGTCCGCGGCTGACCGCCTCTAGGTACTTCCCGACTTTGATCAGCGTGATGATGACGGCTGATGTTTCAAAATACACATGACCAGGCAGCAGTCCCAGCAGCACGGGGATGGAGTAGAAATAAGCGGCGGAACTGCCGAGCGCGACCAGCACATCCATGTTCGCCGAGCCGTTGCGCAGCGATTTCCAGGCGCCGGCATAATAATTTTTGCCGACGTAAAACTGGACTGGTGTGGCAAGCGCGAAGAGCAGCCAGTTGAACCACGAGGCGTGCCCCAGGCTGGCCGGCAGAAGGTTGAAGTCACGCGCCATGGAGAGCAAAAAGAGCGGCAGGGTGAAGATGATGCCAATGATCAGCATCCGCTTCTGCTCATCGATCTCGCGCTGTCTGGCGAGACCTTCCGCGTCTACCCGCTCGAGACCGCCTTCTTCGACCGAGAAGCCAGCGCGGCTGATGGCGGATACGATCTCAGTGTCGCTGATAACCGTCGGAATAAAACGGATCAGCGCCTTTGATGTGGCGTAACTGACCTGAGCCGACAGGATGCCGTCCAGATTGGTTAAAGCCTTTTCGATCGCCCGCGCGTCATTGTCGTCAGACATGCCGTTGAGCGCGAAACTTTCTTCAGCCGTTGTGACCGAGTAGCCGGCTTTTTCGACACGTCCGATCAGGTCTTCCAGACTGGTCTGGGCCGGGTCGTACTCAACCGTCGCGCGCTCGGAAGAGAGATTGACAGCGGCAGATTCAACGCCCGCCTGTTTTTTCAGACTGCGTTCAACCGTGAAGACACAGTTGGCGCACGTCATACCAGTAATGGGTAGGATTAATGTTTGCTTTTCAGCCATATTCACTCACCTTCGTTCCGGCTATTACATAGCAGGGTAGTTGATCTCCTGCAGCAGCTCGCGGATAGCGTTTTCGCTGGCGGGGTCTTCAAATTCAACCTCGACAAGCTTGGTTTGCGCGTCCGCGGTCACGCTTTTTACGCCGGCCAAGTCGGACAATTCGGTCTTGATGGTATGGACACAGTGGTTGCAACTGATGCCGGGGACATTGAGGGTTATTTTTTTCATGGTAATCTCCTTATACTTTCCTTGAGGTTTCATAGAGTTCGATAATTTCTTTCAGGACACGCTGGCGCTCATCCGGGTCATCACCGCGGACGGCGTTGATGAGACAGGAATTCAGGTGCTGGTCAAGAATGGCGATGGCTACTTTGTTGAGCGACGACTGAACCGCCTGAATTTGTTTGATGATATCGACGCAGTATTCGTCAGCTTGCAGCATGCGTTCGATGCCCTGCATGTGACCAATGATGGTTTTGACGCGGTGGACTGAGTTTTTGTGATCGTGTTCCATAAATCTCCTTTCAAGCCCACCCCCTATGGGGGAGGGGTAACCCAGTTATATCACCAATTGAAATGATTTTCAAGTCCAGGTTGATATAATTTTGAATGTGTGAGGGAATGATTATGGATGAGATGTCCGCCAGACAACAGATCGTTGATATCGCCCGCCGGTGCGCGGCGAAGGGATTCTTCGAATCAACAGATGGCAACATCTCCTGCCGGCTGCAAAATGGCAGGGTTCTGGTAACACCGGCAGGCATCTGCAAGGCCGGCCTGACGCCTGAAGCCCTGATATTGACGAACCTGGATGGTGAGGCCGAACCACATACATCAGGCTCCCGACCGACCTCCGAACTGGCTATGCACCTGCATGTATACAGGCACCGACCGGACATCCGTGCGGTGCTGCATGCCCATCCGCCTTACGCCACGGCACTCTCCGTCGCCGGCCTGCCATTTCCTGATGACATTATCCCGGAAACGCTGATGGTGCTCGGCGAAGTGCCGACCGCAGCCTATGCCCGGCCGGGCACGCCTGCGATGGGGGAGGTACTCACGCCGGATCTACTGCGTCATGACAATTTTCTGCTCAGTCACCATGGCACCCTTTGCCTTGCGGAGTCGGTTGAGAGGGCATTGATCAACCTCGAGCGGATAGAGCATACGGCACGCGTCTATTTCATCGCCAGCCAGATGGGCGGAGCGAAGAAACTGCCTGCCAGCGAAGTCGAACAGCTCAGAAAACTGTACGCTTGCAAATAATCGTTCCCGACATCCCGTATACAAAAAATATACAATTCACCGTTATTGTTAACTATAATTTTTCTTCGAAAGGACTCGTTAACTGGTTCAAGCAATCGTCAGACTTGCCAGTAAAAAGGTGATGAAATGAAAGGTTCCCGTATTTATAAACTTATTTTAGTAGTTGCCCTGGTCTTCGTTATCGGCGCGTGCAGTATTATCCCCAGCTTCAGGCGCACCACCCCCAATACATCTCTCCAGACCACACCCGCGGCAGAGGCATTCCAACCCGCGTCAGGGCTGGCAGGGACTGAAGCGCTCCAATCGCAGCAGGACGCGTATATTGCCATCTATGAGAAAGTCAATCCGGCGGTTGTCCACATCCGCAGTGTGGACAATGACGGGTCGCCAGCGATCCAGATTCCCAATATCCCCAACCATCCCGAGGTGCCCGGTGGCGCCATGCCGTCGCAGGCTATTGGCTCCGGTTTTGTCGTTGACAAAGAAGGGCATATTGTGACGAACAACCATGTGGTTGATGGCGCGGAAAAGCTTGTGGTGACTTTCTGGGATGGTACCCAGACGATCGGTACGCTGGTTGGCGCTGATGCCGGGTCAGACCTGGCAGTAATCAAGGTCGATACCCCGGCGGATAAACTGACCGTTGCGTCCCTCGGAGAATCCGGGACGCTCAAGGTGGGCCAGATTACCGTAGCCATTGGCAACCCGTTCGGGCTCAACAACTCCATGACCACTGGCATCGTCTCCGGCATAGGCCGCATGCTGGACGCACAGCAATCGGTTGCGCCCGGCGGCAGCACCTATTCCATCCCCGATATTATTCAGACTGATACGGCGATCAACCCCGGCAATTCCGGCGGCCCGCTGCTTGACCTGAATGGCAATGTCATCGGCGTCAATACAGCGATCGAATCCGGTTCGGGTTCAAATTCAGGCGTTGGCTATGCCGTGCCTGTGGATATCGTCAAACGTATGGTGCCGCAATTGATCAAGGATGGCAAGGTCGAATACCCCTGGCTGGGCGTCGCCGGAACATCGATGAACGCCGACCTGGCAGCGGCGATGAAGATCGACGTCAATCAGTCTGGTGTGCTGGTGCGCGATGTGGTTGAAGATAGCCCCGCGGCGAAAGCCGGGTTGAAAGGCTCGAGTACGGATGTCACGATCGACGGTGTAAAAACCACGGTCGGCGGTGACATTCTGGTCAAGGTGGATGATCAACCGGTGAAGAATTTCGATAATCTGCTCAGCTACCTGGTGATGTACAAGAGCCCGGGCGAAAAGGTTAAGGTTGAGTTCCTGCGTGATGGCAAAATGCAGACTGCAGAGATCACGCTGGCGAAACGGCCGGCACAGTAAACGAACTGGAAAAGGGCTTCGGTAACGAAGCTCTTTTCTTTTGCAACTCCAGGACGCCGGTTGCGTAGATAGATTGGAGGCACAAAATGGAACCCAAACGTTTATACCGCACTGAAAAAGACCGCATGATCGCCGGCGTTTGCGGCGGCCTGGCCAAGTACTTCAACATTGATCCGACCATTGTCAGACTGGTGTTCGCCCTGTTGTTTCTGACGGGCAGCGCGGGCTTCTGGCTGTACCTGATCATGTGGGTGATTGTTCCCACTGAACCCGTTGCCATGAGCGGTCCGATCGAACCGTATCAGAGCGACCAGCAACAATAACTGATATTGATACCGGTAGCAGGAATGGTCAGCCATTCCTGCTATACTATTTAAAACGACAATTCAGGAGCGCTTTCATGGATATCCGATTTCCCATCAATACAACAAATAACCTGATCACCACCGGCTGCGAGATCGCCAAATTCATCACGGCCGAGCCTCTCCAGGAGATGGACAACCCGTGGTGGCGCATGTCGGTTGAGCTGAAGGAAGGCTGCCAGTTGAATGAGGAAATACAAGCTTTGTTGCAGCGCTTCAATAATGGTGTCGAAGGCTCGTTCGCCAACGGCGGGGTGGAAGGTCTGCGCGAGCTGACAACGCCGACCGGTTTTGAGCGCATGCAGGGACGTTACGCCTCCTGGCGTGAGCGCGGCGTCAAGGCGTTGAACCTGGTGTGGTGTCAGTTCTTCTGCTATAATGTGCTGCCGGGCGCTCAGACGATGGAAGCCTTCACGCGAGAGAAATGGCAATTTGTGTACGAGGATGGCAGGGAAGTATTCACTAACGGCAACGTGGATGGTTATGACCTGACCTTGGTCGATGGTGAGTGGCGGGTGGAGCGCGCAGTCACCTACGCGCGTGAAGAATAAGGTTTATTGACCACTGCTTAAAAGCGGTTTATAATCGGGATTCCACGGTATACCGTGCGTGGCTCACTAGCTCAATGGTAGAGCAATTGACTCTTAATCAATGGGTTCAGGGTTCGAGTCCCTGGTGAGTCACTTTTCATTTAATCGACCTCCGGTCGATGGGTTCAGGGTTTCCTTACAGGATCTCCCTGCGGTCGACGAGCTTCCCTGGTGAGTCACTTTTCATTTAATCAACCTCCGGTCGATGGGTTCGTTATTTTGTCTCCCATGAGAGGGGAGATGGCGCCGCAGGCGTCAGAGGGGTTTTGATAAGCAAGTCAGGGTGAGCAGCAATAGGCCGGAGTGTCATGGCAATCTGTTCTGCGATTGCCTTGACTGTCCCTCGCGATTCATCGGACAGGGCAATTATTCGAGTGCATGAGCAACTTGCCCTGTGGTTTGTTTTACGTTTACCCCAGCAGTCTATTCCGCGATAGAATACCCCTTGCCATGACCTCAACCAACCCCACGCTGATCTTTGACCTGTCCGAAGTCATCATCTCCGGCATCATCGGCATTGAAAAGCACTTCGCCCCCATGCTTGGGCTGGACGAGCGCACCACCATCCTCGGCTTCTCCGGCGAACCGCTGATAGCCTACAGCCTCGGGCAGGGCACCGAAGATGACTATATTGCCCGCGTGCTCGCGCGCTCTGACTGGTCACTCGACCCGCTTGAGATCAAGCAGGTCATCCGCGAGAACTTCCGGCACGAGGTTGCCGGCATGGTCGAGCTGGTGACAACGCTCGCCAGCGCATACGACCTGGTGCTTTTCTCTGACCACGCCCGGGACTGGATTGCCTATATCGAGACGGCGCATCCATTCATGCGCTGTTTCACACACAGGCTTTATTCCTATGAACTTAAACTGTTGAAACGTGACCCCGGCGCCTTTGAAAAAGCGCTGGCTATCATTGGCAGAGACGCAGAAGACTGCATCTTCATCGATGACCACCAGCGCAACGTGGACGCCGCGTTGAATGCCGGCTTGCAGGCGATCCGGTTTACAGATCGCGCCAGCCTGATAGAAGCGCTGGCGCGATACGATATCTCTCCCTGAGGACTAACTAAGCTCTTTCTTCGTCCACCGTCAGGCGCGCTGTTTCAGCAACCGCCTGTTTCACCTTGCGCCGGACAAACAGGACGCCGCCGGTGATGATACAACCCGTGCCGGCAACGATCAGCGGCCAGAAGAGTTCGTTGGCGGTATTGTAGCCGTCGATGATATGCGTCGGGGCAGCCCATATGGTCGTAGTCAATATCACCAGACCGGATACCAGCAGCGCCGCGCCGCCAATGTTGGATGTATCCTTTTTCTCACCGCTCTCGAAACCAGCCTTTTCCTTGATGCCCGGGATGAGCATCAGCAACATGATGGCGAGCGCGAGCAGGGTGCCATACAGCCGGAAGTTATTGGGTGCTGTGCTGCCGCGCAGAGTCGCGGAATAATAGAACTGAATGCCTGACGTGATCGCGCCGGCAATCAGGAACAGGATGACTGCCTTCACCGAGCCCGCTTTGCCCTTTGCCAGCCGGATGGTGCTGAGCAGGCCATAGATGCCAGCCAGCACGGAGAGGAATACCAGCGCCTGGAAGATACCCTTGACGGGCACCAGCTTCGCCATGGATGGGCCATATTTCTCAGCGCCGAACGCGACACAGCTTGTGCCAATGCCGCCCAGGAGGGTCAAAACAACTGCCAGGGATACGAAAATAATAACGATGATTCTCAATGCCGAACGGGGTCTTTTTTCCTTTTCCATTATGCCTCCATAAATTTTATAAGCCGCCAGAGAGGAAAATGAGCATGGCGGTCAACATATAGACCGACGCCCCTTTATACAGGGCAAAATTCAAAACTTTATGCTGCCTGAAAATAGCCAGGATATTTAATCCGGCGATCAGGATACCGGACAGAAGCAGGATTGTCTGCAGCGGCTGATGCAGCCTGAGCAGACTGGCAGCCTGATGGAGCAACAGCAGCAGCGCGATAGACGTGACCGCGATGATCACGCGGGTCACGGTCGGGCCGTAGGATTCCGCGAAGGTCGGGATGCCCGCCTGCTTATACTGCTCCTGATATTTGATTGTGAAGGTCATGATGTGATTGGGTATCCACAACAGAATGGCGCCCAGAAAGAGCATGCCTACCAGATCCACATGACCAATTGCCAGCGTTCTGCCGGCCAAAATCGGAATGCCGCCAGCAATGCCGCCGAACAGGATGGCGTAAGGCGTCCGCCGTTTGAGCCAAAGTGTGCAAACGAATGAGTTGCATAACGCGCCGAGCAGCACCAGCAAGCCGTAAGGCTGGTAAATCGCCAGCCCCCAGAAGATACCGCTCAGAGTCAGCGCCAGGCCCAGCACGAGCGCTTCAACTGCTGTGACCGTCCCCGCCGGCAGCGGCCGGCTGGATGTGCGCATCATGCAGCCGTCGATATCACGATCCACCACCATGTTCAGCACGGTGCAGCCTGAGACAGCCAGAAACAGGCTGCCGAGCATGCTGGCGATGCTGCCGGCTTGCGGGTTGGTGCAGCAGCCAGTTGCGTAGCCGGCCAGCGCCGTGAAGAGCAGCAAGCCGGTCTGCAAATCCTTAATCATCTTCCAATAGGCTTTAAGGCGCGCTAACAGCCAGCTCAGGCCGGCTGTTAGCGTTAAAGTCTTTCCTGATGAAGCCGAGATCATGGCGTTCCAGTATCTCTGGCGCAGCGGAAACCGAAGTGAATGCTGCCAAAATCAGGCGTGGAATTGTTGCGTGACCAGACCCTGAGATTGTAGGCAAAATCAGCCTTGCTGCCGCCGCGCAGATAGCGGTAGTGGATGCCTTCGTAAATGTTGCCCGTCCACTGCCACAAATTGCCGGCCATGTCATACAATCCGAAAGCGCTGGCACCATCTACAGTGGCATAGCCATCGGGGTAGGTGCTGCCGTCAAAGTAACCGACGGGCGTGGTGTCGCCTTGCTTGCCGAGCGTCTTTTCGAAAAAGTCGCCGTTGTTATAGTAATTGGCCTGGTTGCGTTCGATGTCGTAGCCCCACGGGTAGGCGCGTTTGTCGGTGCCGCGGGCGGCTTTCTCCCACTCCTCTTCGGTCGGCAGGCGCCAGTCATTCAGCTTGCAATAAGCATTGGCACCGAACCAGGTCATCCCGTTGACAGGGTGGTTTTCAAAACCGGGCTGCGGGGTAAATTCGCCGGCATTGTAATTCAGGTGAGTTGCCGGCTCGTGGATGGTCAGCAGCGGCCAGTTGCCCGCGGCAATCTCTTCCTCATGCTTGACACCCCGGAATTCATCACCCTCGTAGAATACCGTTACCTGATTGCCCTCAACCATCAGGTCGCCGGCAGCAATGTGCTTGTTAAGGAACTCGGCGTACTGCTGGTTGGTGACCAGGGTGGTCATGATCTCATAGTCAGGCAGCTCAACCACGTCATCGTGCTGGCCGAAGAAGAAATCACCCGCGGGGATCTTGATCCAGGAATCGGGGTCCACCTTGGTCATGACCGGCGTGGTGGAGGTGAGGTGCTGTGTTGGAGCGCAACCGGAAAGGATGAGTGAGAAGATAATGATCAACGTTAACTTTTTCATTTTTTCACCTCGCTCAGGTTTTCTGGCTGTTCCAGTTCTTCCTTCCACCTGCCTTTCTTTTTGAACAAATCTATCAGGCGCCACACCATTAGTCCCGCCAGGGTCAGCAGCGTGATGCCCAGTCCAATATCCGCAAAGATGATGATCGCGTCCACCAGCGGCTGCTGGAAGGCTTCGGTGACGTAGATGCGTTTGGTTTCAAAGACGGCAATCGCTGAGAAGGCAATGTCGGAGCCGATGATGATCAGCCAGCCGAACCATTGGCGGGCTTTGCCCTTCAGTCCGGCCAGGTCAGCATAATAGAGCAGCAGGATGGTGGCGATAATGCCGGAAAGCACATGCCAGTGACCTGTCAGCGCCACGCGTTCTTCACGGGCCGGCCAGGTACGGATGATCTCGTCCAGCTTGAGAGCCATGAAGATGCCCAGGAAGGTCACCACGAAATTCATGTAGAGCATCTGCCACAACGAGCCAAATTTCAGCGGGTCGTGCAGCAGAGCTTTCAGCCACTGACTGAAACCCGCTTTCTCAATATTCTGCGCGGCTAACCGCTCACGCGCCAGCTTTCTGAATCCGAAGATGGCAAGCAGCAATGATGCCACCAGCATGGGTGTCGACCCGACCGTGATGATGGTATGCGCGATCGGCTGGTAGGGGATGATCATGAAGATGCCGACTGCGATGATGAACGAACCCAGGATCGTGAAGGGCATCGCCCATTTATGCAATTTGCCCTTGAAGCCGAACCAGCGTGAGAGAATCAGCGTCAGCGCGATGGCGATCAGAGTCAGCATGATGTGCAGGTGACCGATGATGGCGCGTTCCATCCAGTTTTTGACCGGGTTGCGAATAATATCCTCAGAGAGGAACGCCCTGAAGCCATTGCCGAACAGCGACCCCGGCAGCGCTGCGAATACGACGGAAGCGAGCGTGATGATGATCATCACGAACAGCGCCACACGCTCCAGATCAACACCGCCGCGGGTGCGGGCGCGGTCTTTCTCGGTGATCAGGTACTCTTTGCGCCAGGGGTAGATGGCAACGGCAAGCAGACATCCGGCGTAGAAGATCAGCACCTGCCCGCTGATGAACAAGCCATGATAGATGAAGTTGTAGCCGAAATAGGCGAAGATGATGCCGAAGATAAATGAGAAGATGTAACCGACCGTGATGACGGCATTGATGCGCACTCTCTCGCGCGGTTTCATCGGGAAGAGCGCGGTGATCATATATGTTTCGATGGCGATCACCGCCATGGCAAATGAGTGGTACAGGATGATGATCCTGCCTTCACGTTGCGTTGGGTCCAGTTGCAGACCAATATTTTCTGTCAGCCAGGCCTTGATCCCAAGTCCTTCCATCGGGCTGGAAAGCGTTCCGAACAACGCCGTCGCCAAGGAGATCATGGCGATGGCGAGCAGAATCAACCCACGGGTAGACTGAAACAGAAAGCTTAAACGGTTGTTAAGTTCCTTCATACTTTCTCCCTATGATGTCATGATAGGTTTTTATAACCCTAGCATAACAAACTGGAACAGACAGGTCATTAACTTAAGTTAATCGCACGGGACAACGGGGTGATTTTGTGACAATTTGCGCTGGTTTATATGACTGATTTGGCTTCCCAGAGCGCGTTCAATCCCGCGGCGTCAGTGACTGTGATGTGGTTGCGTGTGGTTTCGATCAGCTTTTGCTGGCGCAGGGTTTTGATGCAGCGGCTGAAGGCTTCGGGACCAGTTGAGATTTGCGCCGCCATCTGGAAGTTGGGGTGCGCTCGACGGTCGATCGGCAGGGTGCCCTGATTACTGAGATCGTACAGCAGTCTTGCCGTCCGGTTGAGCAAGGTGTCAAATGAGAGGTCTCTGAATTTGTTGACCAGCGCGCGGTTGCGCTTGACCATAACGTTGAGCATGCCCAGCGCGACGCGCGGGTATTTCAGGATCAGCGCTTCAAGTTCATCCGCCGAGAGACGCCAGAGCAGGCAGTCTTCCATACACTGCGCCGAAGCCGGATTCGTGCCGTGGTCAATGGCGGTCACTTCGTTGAACATGGTGACCGGTTCCAGAATGTTGATGATGGAGATCTGCCCGTTCGCGCCCAGCTTGAAGATCCTCACCCGGCCTTTGATGAGGACAAATAACCCGTCAGATGGCGCGTCCTCAACCATGATGATGGTATCGGCAGGCAGCGATAACAACTTGCCAGACTTTACGAATTCAACCAGGGTGTTGAGAGGTATGCCCTGGAAGTATTCGACCTTGCTCAACTGGCTGGCGAGCTTGTCATGGCCGACCGGGTCAGCGGCTGAGCGTCTCATGGATTAATTTTACACGAGCACCCACTCTGGCGCTTCAGGATTGCCATATTGACAACCCTATTCCAACCTTGCTATACTGAGAGTCGCTTTTCGGCACTATCAGGCGTACGGGTAACTGCGCCGACCCCCGTATGTAAATGAATGAGCCAGCTAATCGCTGGCTCATTGTCGTATCTGTTTCAGCTTATAATTGGATCGTGCCCCGAATTAATCTCCAAACGATCAAGCGGTGAGCGATTAAATTGGAAAATCCTTCCGGACAGCAAAAATCAGTTCAGATCATCATACCGGTTTATAACGAAGCCGAGGCGCTCGGCACGTTTCACGCCAGCCTGGTCAACGCGCTCGCGGACCTGCCCTACCACGTTGAAATCATTTACATCAATGACGGTTCAAGTGACGCGACACAGGAGGTGCTGGCTGGATTGGTCAGCGCCGACCAGCGCGTCCATGTGATTGAGCTGAGCCGCAACTTTGGGCATCAATCCGCGCTGACAGCAGGGCTGGATATCGCCGACGCTGATTATGTCATCAGCATGGACGGCGATGGTCAGCATCCGCCGGCGCTGCTGGCAGAGATGCTGAAACTGGCGGAGTCGGGTTATGACATCGTTCTGACCCAACGCACGGACGAACTCAACCTGCCGCCTTTCAAACGCATGACCTCGCAGTTCTTCTACACGCTCATCAATGCTGCCGGCAATACCAAGGTGCTGCCCGGCGGCGCGGATTTCCGGCTGATGTCAGCCGCGGCGGTTGAAGGGCTGCGGCAGATGCCGGAGTACCACCGCTTTTTGCGCGGCATGGTCGCCTGGCTGGGCTTCAAAAGCGTCGTCCTGCCCTTCCAGCCGGCAGCGCGCGTGGCTGGTAAATCCAAGTATTCATTTAAAAAAATGTGGCAGTTGGCGATGAACGCCATCTTCTCTTTCTCGCTCGTGCCGCTTTACAGTGCCATCACGCTGGGCGTGATCTTTCTGGTGCTGGCGGTGATTGAGGCGCTGTATGTGCTCAGCTTCTGGCTGACTGGCAACACCGCGCCGCTCGCGCCCGGTTGGTCTTCGCTGATGTTCGTGCTTCTGGTGGTTGGCGGCTTTCTGATGATCGCCATCGGCGTGGTGGGCGTGTACATTGGTTACATTTTCCAGGAAGTCAAAGGGCGGCCGTCTTACGTCGTTCGCAGCCACCTGACACACGACTCACAACCGCGATAGACATGTCCGAAAAATCCAGGTTACAGACCGAGACCTTTCTTTTTCCATTGCTCTCGCTGGCTGTGGCTATTCTCTCATTTGCATTGCTGATCAATAAACTGGGCTTCTACTGGGACGACTGGCCGATGAACTGGATCGGCAGCGTGCTGGGACCAGACGCGCTGCGGCAATATTTCTCAACCAACCGACCCTATATCGGTGAGATCAACATCTTCCTGCTGCGGGTGCTGGGTTCGAAGCCGCTGCCCTGGCACCTGTTCACCCTGCTGCTGCAATGGCTCAACTGCCTGGTGCTCTGGCTGACCTTGCGCCGGCTGCTGCCGGCCTGGACGTGGCTGGCGGCATTGATCAGCCTGCTCTTCATGGTCTACCCGGGTCCCGTTCAGCATTACATCGCCTTCGTCTACAGTCCCTTTTATCTGATGCTGCTGGCGCTGCTGCTCTCCTTCTATTGCAGCGTGCGGGCGGTGCAATCCAGCAGCGGCAAGGTGGGTTGGACGATGGCAGCGCTTGTGCTGGCGGCGATCAACATGTTCAGCCTGGATTACTACTTCATGCTCGAGCTGCTGCGACCCTTCTTCCTGCTGATGGCGCTATGGATCGCAGCGCGTGAAGGCAGGCTGACGAGGCGCCTCTTCAAGGCATACGTGCCATATCTGGCGCTCTTCCTTTTTATGGTTTTCTGGCGCGCCTTCCTCTTCCCGTATCAGACTCAGAACTATGACCCCGTCTGGCTCGAGCAGCTCCGGGCAAATCCGTTGACTGGTCTAGGGCTGCTGGTACAGACAGTCTTTGACGGGTTGGTGATGGCGCTGATTAAAGTCTGGCAACCGGTGTTTGCCATCGGGTCACCTGAGGTGATCGGCAAGCGGATTTTCGCCATTACGCTGGGCGTCGCGCTCGCGATCGCTCTGTTGTGTGCCTTATTCATCCGGTTCGTTCGTAAACCGTCAGCTAGCTCTGGGAATGTTAAGACAGCGGCGAGCCTTGGCTGGCTGCTGCTGACGGGCTTCGCAGGCCTGTTGCTGGCGGGTCTGCCGTTCTGGATGATCGATTTGCCGGTCAACCTCGGCTTCCCGAACAGCCGCGCGCTGATGCCGTTTACGCTCGGCGCCAGCCTGCTGACAGGCAGCCTGATCGGCCTGCTCTCGTTTTCGCGCTGGGTGCGCGGCACGCTGCTGATCGTGTTGATTGCCATGGCTGGCAGCTGGCAGTATCGTATTGCTGAGACCTACCGGCGCGACTGGGCATTGCAGTCCTCGCTCTTCTGGCAGCTTTCGTGGCGTGCGCCGGCCATTCAACCCAATACGACCTTGCTGTTCAATGAATTGCCGGTCAGTTATCCAACCGACAACTCGCTCACCGCGCCGCTGAACTGGATTTATGCCCGTGCCGATGGCACGCAAGGCATGACCTACCTGTTCTACTACCCCTCGCTCCGGCTAGGCAGCGGACTGCCCAAACTGGAGTCGGGGCTGCCGGTCAGGCAGGATTATCTCGGCGCTGTATTCGAAGGCACCACGGACCAACTGCTCGCGCTCACCTTTGAACCGCCGGCCTGTCTGCACCTGCTGGACCCGCTGACATCGCAGCCAAACATCATGGTGCCGCAGCAATTGCGGCAGGCGGCGAGTATCGCCAACCTCGAGACTGTTCTGACGGAGAATCCGGTCACACCCGAGGCATTGTTTGGTGAAGAGCCAGCGCATGGCTGGTGCTACTACTATCAGAAGGCTGATCTCGCCCGGCAGCTCGGCGATTGGGAAACGATCGCGGAACTGGGCGAGGCGGCGTTCAGTCTGAACGACCATCCCAACGATCCGATGGAACGGCTGCCATTCATCGAAGGCTATGCCATGGCGGGCGACCTGGAGCGCGCCATTGTGCTCAGCGATGAGACGCTGGCGGTTACCGAGGTGATGCGTCCGGTCGTCTGTCAATTGTGGGATAGAATAGCAGAACAAGCAGAACACACATCAGAAAGCTCGCAGCAAATCAGCGATTACCGGCAGGGACTAGGCTGCCAGTAGTCGCGTGAGGTTCGGCGGGCTCACGGAGGCTGAATGAAATTTCTTATCACTGGTGGGGCAGGCTATATCGGCAGCACAATTTACTCGGCGCTGCAGGATGCCGGCCATACCCCGATCATCCTCGATTCATTGATCACCGGACGAAAGGAATTCACCCAGGGCCGTCTGTTTTATCAGGGCGATATCGCCGATAAAGCCTTGCTGGAAAAAATCTTCAGCGAGCATCCCGATATTCATGCTGTTATCCATTGCGCGGCACTGATCGTTGTGCCCGAATCGACCAGCAAGCCGTACGAGTACTATAAGGAAAATGTCGCCAAGTCGCTGGAGCTCTTCAGGAACCTGCTTGGCGTTGGTTGCAAGCGCGTGGTCTTTAGTTCCTCCGCCGCGATTTATGACGTGGTAGAGGGCTTCATGTGTACCGAAGAAGCAGCGCTGGCGCCGCTCAGCCCGTATTCGCGCACCAAGTTCATGATGGAAATGATCCTCAAGGACTTTTGCGTGGCATACGGCATGCGCGGCATTGCCCTGCGCTATTTCAACCCCATCGGCGCTGACCCGCAGATGCGCAGCGGCATCCACGTCAAGCATCCGACTCATATCGTCGGCAAGCTGGTGGACACGGCGCAGGGTCGTCAGGAAGTCTTTCAGATCACCGGCGTCGACTGGCCGACCCGTGACGGCACGGGCATCCGTGATTACATTCACGTCTGGGATCTGGCGCGCGCTCACGTCAACGCCGGCGTGCACTTTGACCGCGCTTTCGAACGAGCCGGCAACCCGGCTGATAATTATCTGATTATCAACCTGGGGACCGGTCGCGGCGTAACGGTGCGCGAGATGGTCACCGCGTTCGAGCGCGTGTATGGGCAGGAGATCAACAAGGTCGATGCGCCGCCGCGACCGGGTGATGTGGCTGGTGCCTTTGCCAGCGCCGAGAAGGCCAGCGCCTGGCTGGACTGGCAGGCTGAGTTGCCGATTGACGAGGGCATCCGCGACGCGCTCAAATGGGGCGAGGTCCGCGAGACAATTCTGGATTTCTCAGGCGAAGAATAGGGGAAGCGCATGGCATCAGGCGAATTGCCGCTCAATCAGGTCATCACGGGTGATAGTCTCGAGGTCCTCGGGCAGTTGCCGGATGAATCGATTGATGTGGTTTTCGCCGACCCGCCGTACAACCTGCGCCTCGAGCAGGAGCTGTGGCGGCCGAATCAGACGCTGGTCGACGCGGTCACAGAAGCCTGGGATCAGTTTGATGATGATAAGGCGTACACGGCTTTTACGACCGCCTGGCTCAAGGACTGCAAGCGCGTCCTGAAGAAGAATGGCACCCTGTGGGTGATCGGCTCCTACCATAACATCTATCGCGTCGGAGCCATCATGCAGGACCTGGGCTTCTGGTTCCTGAACGATATCGTCTGGGTCAAGACCAATCCGATGCCGAATTTCAGGGGGGTGCGTTTCACCAACGCGCATGAGACGCTGCTCTGGGCGACGCGGACAAAGAACGCACATTACACCTTCAACCACCATGCCATGAAGTCACTCAATGATGACATGCAGATGCGTTCGGACTGGCTGCTGCCGGTCTGCAAGGGGCCGGAGCGGATCAAGATTGATGGCAAGCGCGCGCACCCGACACAGAAGCCGGAGGCGCTGCTCTACCGCGTGATCCTGTCCAGCAGCAAGGCGGGGGATGTTATTCTCGATCCGTTCTTCGGTACCGGCACAACCGGTGTGGTTGCCAAGAAGCTCGGCAGAAACTGGATTGGGATTGAGAAGGATCCGCGCTACGCCTACATTGCCGAGCAGCGAATCAGGATGATTGGCGACGTCGATCTGAAGGGGCTGAAACGCGATCCGCGGGATGTCAAACGTCTGGAGCCGCGTATCTCGTTTGGCGCGTTGCTGGAGAATGGTTTGCTCAGACCGGGCGATGCGTTGTACTTCAAGGGCGACAAAGAGATTGTCGCGCGGGTGAAGCTGAACGGCAAGCTGCTGATCGATGGCTATGAAGGGTCGATTCATCAGGCGGGGCGCTATCTGCAAAATAATCAGCCGACCAATGGCTGGGAGCACTGGCATTACGCGGATGAGAAGGGGCAACTGCACCCGATCGATGAATTGCGCAGCGAGCTGCGCAAGATCATGCTCAGCAAAGCCAGCGACCAGGATTTATAGACAGCAAATAATTATTGGGTGGCGCAGTATCGTGTAGGTCGGGAGCCGGTCTTGCTCCCGACATTTCGATTTGGCGGCTCTTCGGTTTCGATTTGCCCCTTCTCAAGGCAGCCGGCGAATTATGTCAATGCGCATGAATGCGCCCGCTCGTGTAGGTCGGGTGCCGCTTTTGCACCCGACATTTCGATATGGCGGCTCTTCGTTTCGTTCTCCCATTTACAGGGGAGATGGCGCCGCAGGCGTCAGAGGGGTTTAATCAGATGCCGTTAGCCGTAGTGCCATGGCAATCTGTATTGTGATCGCCTTGACCGTTTTGTCGCAGAATAAAGAATAACCCACCCGCCTCTTCGAGGTACCCGCCCTCAAATGGCGGGCATGGTTTTGTAGGTCGGGAGCCGGTCTTGCTCCCGACATTTCGAAATGGCGCTCTTCTTTTCGTTCTGGCGTAGGGGATAAGACAGGGGAGATGGCGCCGCAGGCGTCAGAATGCCGTTAGCCGTAGTGTCATGGCCCTACTCTTGATCGCCTTGACCACATTTGAAAATCTGGGAGTGGCAAATACAGATCGATTTGCCCCTCCCCTACGGTGGGATTTCATGACAGCTGGCGAGTTATGTCGATGCGCATGAATGCGCTCGCTCGTGTAGGTCGGGTGCCGCTTTTGCTCCCGACACTTCATGCTGGCGGATCAAAGAACGCGATCCGCCCTACATTTTTCTTGCCTTGCAAATACCCTGCCCCTCCCCTACGGCGGGATTACATGACAGCTGGCGAGTTATGTCGATGCGCATGGATGAAGTCCGCATCGTGTAGGTCGGGAGCCGGTCTTGCTCCCGACACTTCTATGTTGGCGGCTCAAAGGACGTGAGCCGCCCTACATATTGCCTTGCCCCTCCCACATGGCGGGATTACATGACAGCTGGCGAGTTATGTCGATTCGCATGAATGCGCCCGCTTGTGTAGGTCGGGTGCCAGTCTTGCTCCCGACACTTCATGCTGGCGGATCAAAGAACGCGATCCGCCCTACATTTTGCCTTGCCTCTCCCCTACAGGAGATGCGGAATTACCTGGGTCGCCGCTTACTCCGGCTGATTGTCCATGATCGACTCGATCATGTCTAGCACATCCTCGGTCAGCTTTGCGCCTTCTTCCGCCGCCAGCAAATTCTCATCCAATTGTTCCGGCGTGGACGCGCCGGAGATGATGCTGCTGATCTCACGCCGGCGCAGCGTCCAGGCCAGCGCCAACTGTGAGGTGGTCAACTCCAATTCATTCGCCAGCGCGGTCAATTGTTTGACCTTGGCGATCTTCTCAGGCGCCAGATGCTCCTGCATCCAGCCCATCTCCTTGAGCGTCGCCCGGCTGCCGGGCGGTGTGGACTCGTTGTACTTGCCGGAGAGCACGCCGTAATACAGCGGGCTCCAGGTCAGCAACCCGAGCGAAAACTCCTTGACCAACGGTGCCAGCTCAACCTCGACACGTTTTCGGTGGAACATATTGTACTGAGGCTGTTCGACAGCGGGAGGTGTCATCGAAAGCTGTCTGGCTACACCATACGCCTGTGAAATCTGCGCGGCGTCCCACTCGGAGGTGCCCCAATACAGAATCTTGCCCTGTTGGATGAACGTTTCCATGGCGCGCACGATCTCTTCGATCGGCGTATCGGGGTCAAAACGATGGCAATAAAAAATATCGAGGTAATCTACATTCATGCGCGTCAGGCTGGCATGCAGGGCTTCGGTGAGATGCTTGCGCGACAGACCGCGGCCGTTGGGTCCGGGCAGACTGGGGCCGAAGGCTTTGGTCGCCAGAATCAGAGCCGTGCGCGGCAGATCGGCGATGGCGGCGCCAAGCAGGCGCTCGGCTTCACCGCTGGTATAGACGTCAGCACAGTCAAAATGATTGATGCCGTTCTCATAAGCGGCATGCACCATTTCGTCCGCGCGAACAGAGTCAAGCTGATTGCCAAAGGTGACCCACGTGCCCAGCGAAATTTCGCTGATCTTTAATCCGGTATGACCGAGCCGGCGATAATGCATCTCAATCTCCTTCCATCGAAAACCCGAAGCAGAGTATTGCTCTAATTATCTGTCAGATTATATTTTTGGGAAAGCGGCGCAATCATTCGAAGTGCGCGCCTTGGGAAGTCATGCCGGCAGCGCGACGATGTACGCCTTCCAGTCCAGTTCCGCGCGGTTTCTGACCGGCGGATACCCAGACCGCATGTGATGCAGCTTGTAGCCGGCAGCCGTCAGCGCTTCATAGACCACGCCGCCCGCCTCGGTGCCGTGTACTTCAATCAGCATCAGCGGCTTTGCCTCCCGCAGCAACCGTGTCATGCCCGGGATCGCCAGCACCTCGCCGCCCTCGATATCCATCTTGACGGCATCAGGCAGCGGATAGCCGGCTTGATAGGCCAGGTGGTCCAGTGTCGTGCCGGCAACCGTGATGCTGGTCTGATACTGTTCGTCTCGGCCGGCGGAGCCGCTGGTCTTGCCCATACTGGTCGAGTTATGCACCAGGAAAGTCTGCGGTTCGAGGCTGTCGCCCGCTGCCGCTTCGACGATCTCGATCGGGGCATGCGGCGTGTTGAGCGCGCTGTTCTCGCGCAGGCGCTGGACATTGGCCGGCAGCGCCTCAATGGCGATGACCTTGCCCTCCGAGCCAGCCGCGCGGGCGAACATCAGCGCTACCAGCCCGATGTTCGCGCCGACGTCATAGACGGTCATGCCGGGCTGGATGAATTCGCCGATTGCCTGCTGCAGGTCGGGTTCATAGGTGCCCAGCCAGTAATCCTTCTCGGTCTTGAGGTTGAGAACCGCCTGCCAGCCTTCCAGAATGCCGGCAGCGATCGTGACCGGCACCAGCCCTTCCGGGGCGGCACGGTTGAGCATGCCGCGGATCCAGCCAGCCAGCGGTTTGATCTGATACAGCAGGCGTTTGACAGGACCTGGCAGCCGTCGCGCCGCGTTGGCTGCCAGGGTCAGGACAGGGTTGGTTTTACTCAGCGGGTTTTTCCTCGCTGCCGGGGCCGATGCCCAACGGCTTCCATTTGCCGGCATCATCGCGCAGACGGTGCTGTCCGCCGCCGCGGTTATGCAACTGGTCAAAGCCTTCCGGCTTGATAAACATTTCCTCACTGTCAAGCAATCCAAAGACACCCGATTGTCCCGGTTCCAGACGTTTACTCTGGCAGTATGGGCAGGTCGCGGGGTCGTGCGCCTGATAGGTGAGCGGCTCTTCGTAGGTAGTGATGTAACCCTCGTAGTTGCGCAGCACGATCTTGTGGTCAGACATGCTGATCTGATAATTGGGCATCATCGGGATCTTGCCGCCGCCGCCAGGCGCGTCGACGACGAATGTTGGCACAGCATAGCCGGAGGTGTGACCTCGCAGACCTTCGATGATCTCGACGCCTTTGGCGACCGGCGTGCGGAAGTGTCCGGCGCCTTCAACCAGGTCACACTGATAGATGTAGTACGGGCGGACGCGGATGCGAACCAGGTCCTGCACAAGTTTGCGCTGGATGTGGACGCAGTCGTTCACGCCTGCCAGCAGCACGCTCTGGTTGCCGAGCGGCACGCCGGCGCGGCTGAGCTTGTCACACGCCTGTGCCAGTTCCAGCGAGATCTCGTTCGGGTGGTTGACGTGGATGTTCATCCACAGCGGATGGTATTTCTGCAGCATGTCACACAGTTCATCGGTAACGCGCATTGGCATGAAGACTGGCACGCGGCTGCCGATGCGGATGATCTCGATATGCGGAATCTCGCGCAGGCGGCGGATCAGCTCTTCGAGCACCTTGGGTGCCAGCGTCAGCGGGTCTCCGCCGGAGAGCAGCACATCGCGCACTTGCGGGGTGCGCTGCAGGTATTCGATCTGCGCGTCAAACTCGGCGCGCGAGAAGGTGGCGCCGGGGTCGCCGACGATGCGGGAGCGGGTGCAGTAGCGGCAATAGGAAGCGCATTGCGTCGTCACCAGCATCAGCACGCGGTCGGGATAGCGGTGTACCAGGCCAGGCACGGGGGAGTGGCGGTCTTCTGCCAACGAATCCTCCATCATGCCGGTGAAAGGCACGATCTCATCGGCCAGCGGGATAATCTGCTTGCGAATCGGGTCATGCGGGTCGTCCGGATCGATCAGTGAGATGAAGTAGGGGGTGACATCGACGCGGAAGAGGTTGTGCTGGGAGAGCGCCTTTTTCTCGCTGTCGTTGAGTTTCAGCACCTGCTCGATCTCTTCGACGGAATTCAGGCGGTGAGAGAGCTGCCAGCGCCAGTCATTCCACTTCTCGTCTGGAATGTCCTGATAAAAGGGGGCTCGTTTGGAAACAAAAGGATTGGCTGTCATTTGAATATTCTCCATAAAGGTTGAAACGGATAAAGGCGAAGAACGACGATACCGGACAGTCAATCTCGCGGCGGATCGTGGTCGGGGCGGAAGAAGCTATTGGTTTGCCGGCTGTTGTGGGAAAACCTCATGCCATAATTTTAAGTTGTTCCGGGTGAGGGGTCAACTCAAATTAATGGTTGATCTTCACCTTTGTACCTTGACAATAGACCCATTTGCGGGATAATAAATAGAACAAACGTACTATTTATAACCTCGAAAGAACCCTGAAACCATGACGCGTATCCTTTTCCTGCCCAACCTGCAAACTGTTCTGATGTATGAATCCGCATTATCTGCCGACCATCTGACCGAACTGGTGAATAGCGGCTCCCCTCAACCTCTGACTGGCTATGAGCCGGACACAACCTACCAGGCCGCCCTGCTGAACAGCAAGACCGTCGTCATCCTGCCGCTCGACGACCCGGACGGTGCGGTGATGAGTGATTGCTTTGTCCCGCAATTATCGCGGGCGGTGCATCTGACACCGCGTGAGAGGGAAATTCTGGCCTGTGTCATCGCTGGCATGAATGCCAAGGAGATCAGCCAACGGCTTGGCATCCACCGCAATACCACCGCCTATCACTTGCGCAATCTGAAGAAGCGGCTGGGCGCCAACACACTGGCGCACTCACTGCAGCGGGCGGTTGAGTTGGGCTTGTATGCCCTGCCGGCGGAAGCCAGCGAAGTTAACGTTTTTGCCACACCTGGTAGAGCGCCAGGCGTCCGCCCTGACCATCAGATTCGAATTCGCCGACGACGTTGAAACCCGCGTTTTCTGCCAAAGCGGCAAGCTCAGCCCGGTCGAAGAGATGAACGTAGCGCAGTCCCGGCTGTTTGGCGTCATCAGTGAGACCGTGCCGCCAGTCGAGCAGTGTGTCACCAGGCTCCAGTTCTGATTCATCGATGCCTGCTAGTGACCACGGCTGGACGCGCCGCAGCAGCTTGGGGCTATGCTGGAATTGCCAGACGGAATGGATGAAAGTAGCGCCGCTGGGCAGCAGCGCGCTGACTTGCGCCAGCACCCGTTCGCGCGTCAGCCGTCCGGACAAATGGTGCAGCACGGCGAATGCCATCAGACCGTCATATTTCTTTGCCGGCAAGGTCGAAGGCCAGTCCGGGTCGAGCAGGTCCGCCTGCAGGAAGGTCGCTCGATCAGCTTCCGGCAGCAGCCGGGCTTCAGCCAGCAGCGCGGCGCTGAAATCCAGGCCGGTGTAGGACGCCTGAGGCACATGCTCCTGCCACCAGCCTGCCAGCGTGCCGCTGCCGCAGCCAATGTCCAGCCAGTCTCCGCTGGGCTGCACTTCGCTCAGCACGTGAGCGATCCCGGGCTGTATGCGCCGCCGGGTCGCGGCAAATGCCGCGCCGAAGCGTTCATAAAACTGTCGGTTGATTTCCAGCAATTGCCGGATGGTGGTTTCTTTCATAGCGTAATTATAGCCAGCCTGACGCCAAGGTTGAGACTGACGTTGTACTCCGTTACAATAGGCGCATGAGTCTTGATCCGCAAGCCTGGCAGGAAGCCCGGCAAACCAACCCTGAAAAGCAAGCCATCGCCCTCAAGGTGCTGGAAGAAGTCCGCAACGGTGAGGATGTCTTCAAAGCGCTGCGCAAGTATCCGCTTTCGGGCGATGCCGGCTACATCTCCAAGCATGTGCTGGTGTCCGCTTACAGGCATCAGGTCAATCAGGGGATCATTGAAGAGGACCCGGTGTTGCTGGCGCGCATTCGCATGAAGCCGGTGCGCTCGCTCTCCGGCGTCACGACCGTGACCGTACTCTCCGGTCCGCATCCGTGCCCGGGTCATTGCATCTTCTGTCCCACGGATGAGCGCATGCCGAAGAGCTATCTGCCGGACGAACCGGGCGGCGCGCGCGCTTTTCAGAATAACTTTGACCCCTACAAGCAGGTCAAATCGCGGCTGGACTCCTATGAGGCGGTCGGTCACCCAACCGACAAGATTGAATTGCTGATTCTGGGCGGGAGCTGGAGCGCCTATCCACGCGACTACCAGGAGGACTTCATCAAAGGCTGTCTGGACGCCATGAATGGTGTGGCATCAGAGACGCTGGCTGAAGCCCAGAAGGTCAACGAAGGGGCGCCGCACCGTAATGTCGGGCTGGTGATCGAAACGCGCCCAGACCAGATCGACGCGGATGAGATCGCTCACCTGCGGCGTCTGGGTGTCACCAAGGTGCAGCTTGGCGCGCAAAGTCTGGACGACCGCATTCTGGCGCTGAACCGCCGCGGGCATACCGCGGATGAACTGCTGCGGGCTGTCGGGGAATTGCGGCTGGCTGGTTTCAAGATCGTGCTGCACTGGATGCCGAATCTGCTGGGTGCCACGCTCGAGAGCGATCACGCCGATTACGCCCGGCTCTGGCAGGGTTACTGCCCGGATGAACTCAAGATCTATCCGACACAATTGATGGAAAGCGCTGAACTGTACCGATACTGGCTGCGAGGGGAATACCAGCCTTACAGCACCGAAGAGCTGACCGAGCTGCTCGCCGACCTGAAGCCAACCACACCGCCTTATTGCCGTATCAACCGTGTCATCCGCGATTTCTCCTCAACCCATGTGGTGGCCGGCAACAAGCGCACCAGCCTGCGCATGGACGTGCTGCAGGAGATCAAGCGCCGCGGACAGGCCTGCGGCTGTATCCGTTGTCATGAGATCAAAGGTCAGGCTGTGGACGCCGCCGCGCTGCGGCTGGAGGACTATATTTATCATCCGGCCGGCGCGGAGGAACATTTCCTGCATTACCGCACGCCCGAGGGCAAGATTGCCGGATATCTGCGCCTGTCGCTGCCGAATCATGATGCCAGTGAGGCGTTAGGGCTGACCGACCTGAAGGATGCGGCTATGATCCGCGAAATTCATATCTACGGCCAGTCACTCGCCGTCGGATCAGACCAGGAAGGCGCCGCCCAGCACCTGGGGCTGGGCAGTCAATTGATCGAAACTGCCGCCGGACTGGCTGCCGCGCGTGGCTTCGCCAGTCTGGCAGTCATCTCGGCGATCGGTACCCGCGCGTACTACCGTGGGCGTGGTTTTGCAGATGGTGAGCTGTATCAGGTGCGGCACCTGAACGAGTAAATTCCGCGTAATCAAATTAAACAATCATGACCTTTTTAATCCTCATTTAATCATTATGTGAGAGAATTTCAGACTGGTAAAAATCAGAGCTATTGTTATTTAATTGAGGAGCTAAACGTGTCACAAAATGTACCTGTAAAGCAATCCGGCACCAGCCGATCCAAGTTCCTGATAGGGGGTCTGCTGATAGTCGCTGCTATTATTTATTTGATTGTTTCATCCACAAAAGCCAACGCCCAGTACTTCTTAACGGTCGAAGAAGTCAATCAGAAGAAGTCTGAATTGACTGGTCAGAGCATCCGTGTATCCGGTTCGGTGCTGGGTGACAGCATCAAGAGCGACCCCGCGACCCTCGACATGGAATTCACTGTGGCACACATCCCCGGCAGCCAGAAAGAGATTGACGCGATGGGCGGCATGGCTGAAGTGCTGCATCTGGCATCGCTCGACCCCACGCTGCCGAAGCTGCACGTCAAGTACAACGGCGTCAAACCCGATTTGCTGAAGAATGAAGCGCAAGCAATCATGACCGGCAAACTGGACAGCGACGGTAATTTCGTGGCTGAAGAACTCCTGCTCAAGTGTCCTTCAAAGTACGAAGAGGCGCTCCCCGAGCAGGCGATCGCGGCTCAAACCGCAACCGCGCAACCCTGACAGAGAGAGGCAATCATGCTGCATTCGTCCCAATCGACGCAGGGGTGCGAATAAATGTTCGCGACAAACTTTGGCTTTATTGTTGTCTGGGTCACCCTGCTGACCCTGCTATACGCGATCGTTGCTGCCGCCATCGGCGTCAGACGCAACCAGCTCGCCTGGGTCGAAAGCGCCCGCCTGGCGATGGCCGCAACTTTCCCGCTCATCACCATTTCCATCATCTGTCTGCTGATCGTGCTGCTGCGTGATGATTTTCAGGTCACATACGCTTACACCACCTCCAGCAGCACCATGCCGACCTACCTGAAGGTCACAGCCCTGTGGGGCGGACAATCCGGCTCGTTGCTGGTGTGGTCCTGGCTGATGTCAGCCTTCGGGTTTGCGGTGGCGCTGCGCAGTTGGAAACGCGACCGTGACTTCCTGCCCTGGGTGATCATCATCACCATGGTCACGCTGGGTTTCTTTATCATCATGATCCTGGCGTTTGAGAACCCGTTCGCGCGTTACTGGCTGGAGCCCGGTGCGCAGACGGAAACGATTGCCATGTTCGCGCCGGCAGGCGCATCGCCGATCATCCCGCGTGACGGTATGGGCATGAACCCGCTGCTGCGTCATCCGGGTATGCTCTATCACCCGCCCATGCTGTACCTGGGCTTCGTCTCCTTCGTCATCCCCTACGCGTTCGCGCTGGCGGCGCTGATCACCAATCGCAGCGACGACCGCTGGATCCGCATCACACATCGCTGGGCGCTGGTCGCCTGGCTGTTCCTCAGCATCGGCTTGATGCTCGGCAGCCGCTGGGCGTATGACGTGCTCGGCTGGGGAGGTTATTGGGCCTGGGATCCGGTCGAGACTTCGGCCTTCATGCCCTGGCTGGCGGGAACTGCCTTCCTGCACTCAATCATGATCCAGGAACGGCGCGGTATCTTCAAGCAGTGGAACATGATCCTGATCATCCTGACCTACGCGCTGGTGATCCTGGGCACCTTCCTGACGCGCTCCGGCGTGCTGTCGTCGGTCCATGCGTTCTCACAGAGCGCCATTGGTCCAATGTTCTTCGGCTTCATCAGCATCATGCTGGTCGTCTCGCTATGGCTGCTGCTGCGGCGCTGGGACATGCTGCGCTCTGAAAGCAACCTGGATTCGACGCTCTCGCGTGAGGCGCTCTTCCTCTTCAATAATTTCCTCTTCATCGGTGTGCTGGTGATCTGTTTCTGGGGCGTGATGTACCCGCTGATCTCAGAATTGTTCACCGGGCAGAAGGTGACCGTTGGACCGCCCTGGTACGAACGCACCACCGGCCCCGTCTTCGCCGGCATTCTGCTGCTGATGGCAGTCGTGCCGCTGGCAGCCTGGGGGCGCTCAAGCTGGAAAGTGCTGGGCAAAGCGCTGCTGATCCCCTTCGTGCTGTCACTGATCGTGACCGCTGCCGCTTATGCTGCCGGCTTTCGCTTCTGGGTGGCTGTGCTGGCGTTCTGGCTGATCGCGATGATCATCTTCTCCACGGTGTATGACATCCTGCGAGGCACGCGGACGCGCATGCGCAACAAGAACGAAAATTTCCTGCTTGCGCTGGGACGGCTCTTTTCCTCCAATCGCAGACGTTATGGCGGTTACATCATCCACCTCGGCGTGGCGCTGATGGCAATCGGCATCATTGGCATCGAGGTCTTCCAGACCACGACGCAGGGTATGCTTGCCAAAGGCGAGAGCCTGAACCTGGCGGGCTTCACTGTCACCTATGACAGCCTGCAGGCACGGGATACCAACGACAACCGAAACGTAGCCGAAGCCATCGTTCACGTCTCAAAGGATGGCAAGGATCTGGGCGTGCTCAAACCGCGTCGTGAGATCTACTACGATTCAATGTCGCCGATGACGATTCCCGGCGTCCGTTCGACCCTGACCGAAGATTTGTATATTGTGTTGGTCGACTGGCTGCCGGTCAGCAGCGAAGGCGCGACCTTCAAAATTTATAACAACCCGCTCATCAACTGGCTCTGGATCGGATCGATTCTGGCGACCCTGGGCACCTTGCTGGCTCTCTGGCCGCGCAAGGAAGCGGAAGCCGTTCGGGTTCAGACCCGCTAAAAGGATATTGGATCATGAAAAAATTCATGATTTTGTTGCTGCCCCTGGTCCTGCTCTTGAATGCGGGTATCGCTCTGGCGCAGACGCCGGTGCCGCCTGATCAGATTACCGATGACCAGGTCAATGAGGTGGCGAAAACCCTGTATTGTCCGGTGTGTGAAAACATTTCGCTCGACGTTTGCCCGACCCAGGCCTGTGCCCAATGGCGCGATGTCATTCGTCAGAAGCTGGCTGAAGGTCTGAACAAACAGGAGATCGAAGAATACTTCGCGCTGCATTACGGTGATCGCGTCCTGGCTGAACCGCCGCGCTCAGGCTGGCACTGGCTGATCTATATCCTGCCGGTTGTCGCGCTGGGTGCCGGCGCGTGGATTGTTTACCGCATTCTGCGGCCGAAGCCACATGCAACTGACGAACCTGCGCATGAAGAAGCTCCAGCCAAACCAGTTGACCCGTATCTGAAGCGTATGGAAGATGATCTGAAGAAGAGGATGAAATAGGATGAGCGAAAATAACTCACCCGCCGCGGCTGAGGGGAAACCGAAAAAGAGTCTCTCGTTTTCCACGGTCGCGATCGCGTTTATAGTATTGATTGGATTTCTCGGTGTCATCGGCTGGGGTTTGAAACGGACGCAGCAAAAACCGATCGCCATTGGCGATCAGGTGCCGGCTTTCACCCTGCATACCTTCGAAGGTCAGGAGATCAATTCGACCGACCTGCGCGGCAAAGTGGTCGTCCTGAACTTCTGGGCTTCCTGGTGCGCGCCATGCGAGTCTGAGGCGAAGGAATTGCAGCAGGCCTGGGAGCATTACGAGCCCGGTGGAGAAGTGATTTTCCTCGGCGCGGATTATGTCGACACCGAGCCTGAAGCCCTGGCTTACCTGAAGAAGTTCAGCATCACCTACCCCAATGGACCTGACCTGCGGACGATTCTCTCTCAGATGTTCCGCATCAAGGGCGTGCCGGAAACGTATGTGCTGGACAAGCAGGGCAAACTGGCTTACACCAAGATTGGTCCTTTCATGGGGCTGAATGAAATTCTCACGGCGGTTGACGCCGTGCTGGCAAAGTAGGAAACAGGTATGGATGCATTATCGATAATTCTCGGGTTGCTGGTCCTGGCGGGCTCCACATTCTTCGTCATTCAGCCCTTGCTGGATAAAAAATTGGAAAGGCAGCCACTGCTGACACGTCAGAAAATTGTCCAGGAAGATCATCAGCGCTCGATCCTCATGGCTGAACGGGAACGGATCCTGAATGCCTTGCGTGAGCTGGAACAGGATCATGTCGAGGGCAAAGTGACTGAAGAGGACTATCCTGAACACCGCGCCGCGTTGATGCAAAACGGGGCTGAAGTCCTGCGCCAGATCGACGAACTCGACGCTGCCAATGGCAAGTCCGCCCAGAAGCAACAGGCTGCCGTGGCTGCACAGGCGCCGACACCCGGCGAAGATGAGCTCGAAGCCCTGATCGCCGCCCGCAGGCAGCAGCGCAGCGAAAAAGTTGTCGCGTTCTGCGGCAAGTGCGGTCATCCCTTGCACAAGTCTGATAAATTTTGCCCGCATTGCGGTGCCGGCGTCGGAGACTAACTTGAACACACCCTCACGAAAAAGCGTTCTTATTCTTTTTTCTATTGTATTGATGCTCACCCTCCTGCTGCTTAACAGTTCGGCAGGGATCGCGGTCGGATTAGCACAGGCTGGAACGGAAACACCTGCCGCGCCGGCTGCTCTGACGCCTGAAGCGCCAGCCTTCTTTGACATTGTCGGCAAGGTCAGCAGCCCCACACTGGAGAGTTTACCTGAGGGATTGGTCGCCAGCCTGGAAGGTTATGACGGCATGGCAGGCGAGCCCGTGCTGAAACTTGAGGCGCCAGTTGATAAAGAGGGCGCCTTCACCTTCGAACATGTCGAGCTGGTCGCGTCACGCGTATATATCGCCATGGTCACCTACAAGGACATGGTATTTTCCTCAGATGTCATTCATAGCGCCGATGTCGTCGCCGGTGATCCTGTCCGGGCTGGCATCGTGATCTACGAAACGACAAGCGACATCTCGAGTTTGTCCGCGGACCGCGTCCACGTCTTCTTCGATTTCAACACTCCTGGCAAACTCCAGGTGGTTGAGATGTATGTCATCAGCAATTCCAACGGACAAATTGCCATGGCGGGTGAAGGTCAGCCGCTGTTTACCCTCAACCTGCCAGATGGCGCGTCGAACCTGCGCGTCGAAGACGGCGGACGGTCGGACCTCTTCAAGGCCGAAGGTACCAGCCTGAGCTATCTGGGGCCGGTCTATCCTGGCACACCCCCGACTCAGATCCTGTTCGGCTATGACCTGCCTTATCCGGATAAAAAGGCGACCGTCAAATGGACGCCCAGCCTGCCTGTCCTTTCGGCCATCTTTGGTGTGCCGCATGACGGTGTGGAGCTCAAGGCAGATCTGCTGCAGGACGCCGGTGTGCGTGACATGCAGGGCAGTGCCTTCCAGCTCTACTCTGCTGAGAACCTGAAAGCCGGCGAGACTGTGGATTTGAATATCAGCGGCGCGCCAGCGCCGGGGAATGGCGGGATCGCCAACCCGAGTGCCGCCAATAACAATCTTCTGATTGGCGCGGTCGCCGGTATCGGCATCTTGCTGATCCTGATCGGCGTCATCCTGTGGATGAAACGTCGTAACGCCGCCAGCGCTGATGAACCCGCACGCGTCACGGATACGGATGACGTTCAGTTCGCGCCCGAAACGGAAGAGCAATTGCTTGACGCGATTGTCGCGCTCGATGACCTCAAGCAGGGCGGCAAAATCTCACCCGAAGCCTATCAGGCGCAGCGGCATGAACTGAAAGAGAAGTTGCGTCAGGTCAGGCGATAGAGAACGCAAAGTCTGATGATCGAGGTTTCAAACCTTATCAAGCGTTTCGGTCACAAGACCGTCCTGAGGAAACTGTCCTTTTCAGTTGCCGAAGGCGAGTTCGTGGCGCTGCTCGGACCGAATGGCGCTGGTAAGACGACTTTCCTGCGCATCCTCGCTACCCTGTCCCGCCCGACGCTGGGGACGGTTAAGATCGCCGGATACACCCTGCCCGGAGAAGCCGCGCAGGTACGCAGTCAGCTCGGCGTGGTCTCGCATCAACCGTTGCTGTATGGTGACCTGACCGCGGAAGAAAACCTGTTATTTTTTGGCAAACTCTATCAGGTCGAGAACCTGACAGCCAGGGTCAATGAGGTGCTCAACCTCGTCGACCTGGCTAACAGGCGCTTCGATCTCGTGCGCATTTTCTCGCGCGGCATGCAGCAGAGGCTGGCGATCGGCCGGGCGCTGATGCATGACCCGCGGGTACTGCTGCTGGATGAACCGCATACCGGACTCGATCAGGACGCCTGTGACATGCTGGATCATGTCCTGCGCCAGGTCGGTCAGCGCGGTCATACGCTGGTGATGACGTCGCATGATCTGGCGCGCGCTGAAGCGTTGGCCGGCAGGTTTGACGTGATCACCCGTGGAACGATCACAGCCAGCAGTCAGCGCGCGGCGTTACGGCAGGATGGACTGCTCGCGTTTTACCGCACCGCGCTGGAAGCCGCCCAGAAGAAGGCAGCCGAATGAAGCCCAGGGGCAAAGCTTCCTTCCTGAAGGCGACGACTGCCATCCTGTGGAAGGATCTGGCGGCTGAACTGCGCAGCCATGAGCTGATTACTGCCATGCTGGTGTTCGCGCTGCTGGTGATCTTCATTTTCAATTTCGCGCTCGAACTGGATGCCGGCATGCGCGCCAATGTGACCGCTGGGGTCCTGTGGGTGACCTTCACCTTCTCTGGCACGCTTGGTCTCAATCGCTCCATGGCGGTCGAGAAAGACCGCGGCTGTCTGGACGGGCTGCTGCTGGCGCCGGTTGACCGCGCTGCCATCTATTTCGGCAAGATGCTCTCCAACCTGGTGTTCATGCTGCTGGTTGCCGTGATCATCCTGCCTGTCTATAGCCTGTTCTATAAGATCAATCTCTTCCAGCCGGGGCTGATGGTGGTGATACTATTGGGATCGCTGGGGTATGTGGCGGTCGGTACCCTGCTCGCCAGCATGGCGGTGCAGGCGCGTACGCGTGATATCCTGCTGCCGATCCTGCTCTTCCCGGTGGTACTGCCGCTGGTGGTGGCAGCGGTGAAAGCCAGCATGGTTTTCCTGGGCGGCGGCGCCTGGGCGGATGCCATGGCTCACATCAACCTGATGCTGGTCTATGATGTGATTTTTCTGGCGGTTGCCTATATGGTCTTTGATTATGTGGTTGAGGAGTAAGGCAAGTGAATAAGAATTATCCCCGAAACCTGTTGCTCTTGAACATCATCACCGTTGTCTTGCTGCTTGTAGCGACGGCGATGGTCTTCTTCTACGCGCCTGTCGAAGCGGTGATGGGCATGGTGCAGAAAGTGTTTTATTTCCACGTCGCGTCAACCTGGACAGGCATGCTCGGTTTTCTGGTCGCGGCGATCGCGGGCGGCGCCTACCTGGCAACCAAGAACGCCAAGTGGGACATCGTCAGCCTGGCGGGTGTTGAGATCGGCATGTTCTTCACGCTGATCGGCATCATCACCGGCAGCATCTGGGCGCGTCCGATCTGGAACACCTGGTGGACGTGGGATCCGCGCCTGACGACAACCACGATTATGGAGCTGATCTACGCTGCCTATCTGATATTGCGTCAGGGCATTGATGAACCCGAAAAGCGCGCGCGCTTTGCCGCCGTCTATGCTATCGTCGGGTTTATCACCGTGCCGATGACGTTCCTCTCGATCCGCTATTTCCGCACCATCCATCCGGTGCTGATCGGCAGCTCTGACCCCGGCGCGAGCGGCACGTTTGACATGACGCCCGCCATGCAGCAAACCTTCATCATGGCGCTGGTTACCTACACATTTGTCTTCGCCACGCTGCTCTGGCATCGTGTCCGACTGGGCAGGCTGGCTGAAGCGGTCGAACTGAAAAAACTCGAGCAGGGAGAGTAGAATAAAGCTATGGACGCTCCTATCGATACCCTGAATTACATGATCGCCGGTTATGTGGTGATTTTCGGCGGTTTATTGATCTACGTGCTCAGCCTGCTCTGGCGTACCGCCAGACTGCGCCGTGAAGCCGAGTTGCTCGACGAGCGTGACCGGGAGGATTAATGCGATTCTTCGGTAAAGGTGACCCCGGCGACGCGACTGAGCCGCAAATCATACATGTCTTGTTTGCGATCTGTCTGGTTGCCAGCCTGGCGCTGCTGTATGTCCGCTCCCAGGAGCCAGCCTTGACCCAGATGCAGGTGCTGCTCAAATACTGGTATCTGCCCGTCACGGCAACTGTCACCCTCGTGACCGGTGTAGTGCTGCGCATTCGTCACCGCGACAGCCTGAAACCGAAAGATGTAAAGAAATCCAAAAAGAAATAATGAATGGGGTTTCGCGAGCGAACGGTTGTCTAGGACAGCCGTTTTTTGTTGTTCAGACGCTGCCCGCAATGGCTGCACCGCATCACTTTTTCCGAGCGGTTGAGATACCAGTGAAAGAAGGCGAACGCGAGCAGCGTGATGACCAGGAAGAGCAGCAAGGGCTGCCAGGGCGTCTGGTAGAACCAGTCATTGAGCATTAGCAGCGAGCCGCGTGTCAGGGCAAACAGGGCATAACCAGCAATCAGGAGGATCATCAGGGCAATGGCAGCCAGCAGCGCGTATGCCAGCGTGCGGCTGACGGTGCTGCTGTGTTTGACCTGTGTCTCCAGCATGTGACCAGCATGACAATATGGGCAGCGCGCGGCTTGCGCTGATCCGGCTGCCGGCTTGCCGCCTGGCAGGTTTGTCCGCGGAGCGGCGCCGGCAGAACTGAGTGCCAGAAGCTGGCGCGCCCAGCGGGCGCTTTCGGTGCTCGGTTCGATACGCTCCTCATCCGCGCCAAGCACGTCGTCCAGAGTGGGTTCTGAAACACGGCTGCGCAATTCCGCCAGCCGCTGGCGCGCCAGCGGGTTATCCGGGTTGATCAGCAGTGTGCGCTGCAGGCAGTAGCGCTGGCGCGGCACACTTTCCACGCAGGCAGAGAGCCACAACCAGGCATGCTCATCACGGTCATCCCGCTCCAGCGATTGCTCGAGGATGATCCTGGCGCGCTCATATTGCTTGCGGCTGATCAGTTCTATGGATTCCTGTAAGGGGTCGGGCAGCATACGTTAAGTCAAAAAAGCGGGAGGGGTTTCCCCTCCCGCGCGTTGGATTATGCGGGTCTGGACAGCAGTTCGGTCATGGTCGGCTCTTCAGCCGGCGGCATCAGCCAGTCCAGTTTTTCAAGCGCTTTCGGATTTTGCGGGTTGAGCTCCAGAACGGTCATGTAGCAGCGCTTCTTCTCCTCATCGGTCTCCATGCAATCACCCAGCCAAAGCCAGGCAAATTCATTCTTCGGCTCATGCCTGACCATTTCGGACAGGATGGTATTAGCGTCCTTTTTATTGCCCCCGAGGATCATGTCGATGGCTTGGATCAGTTCGTCGTCACTCATTATTTACTCCTGGGCTGCCTACCGGTTAAGCAGCTGGTTCACCACGATCAGTTCCATGCGGGCCGCGTCGAGCTGTTCGGTCGTGGAGATCACCTGACTGGTCAGCGAGTTAATGCGCAGGATGGACCAGATCTGGGCGATCAGCAACAGCGCGATGACTGCCAGCAGCACCCAGTTGGGCGCGGTGCTCTGACGGACGGGCACAGGGTCGGCTTTGACGGGATAAGTCTGCTGGGCCTCCCTGTCCACAACGCGTTCGGCTTGCCAGTCTGCGGGACCGGCCGGCTTGTCTGGCGCTTTTTCCTTGTGATAGGGGTTGGTGAAGCGGCGCTTGTCCTTGGCCGGGGGCACGACACCCACCGTCCGGACGACTGGCTCGACCCGTTTGATCCCGGTAGTCGCGACGGGTTCGGTTGACATCGTCCGCGCCGCAGCGGGGGCTTCCTCTTCCACGTTATCAGCCAACACCGCGTTGACCATTCGGTGATACATTTTCTCGTAGGGTTCGTTCTCGGTTTCCGCGCCAGCCAGCGTGTCAGAAATCGGCGTCTCGGCGTGATTCTCGTTCAGCGCGACGCGCGCCTGCGGTTCCTCAAGCGACAATTTGCGCAGGATATCACGTGCCTTCTGGTTCTGCGGGTTGATCTTGATCACTTCCTGCAGACAAGCCAGCTTCTCGTCTTCGTTGTTCTTGCAGCTCGCTAGCCACAGCCAGGCAAGTTCGTTGCGCGGCTCAGAGACCACCAGTTTTTCCAGAATCTGCTGGGCATCACCGCGTTTGTTGTTGCGGAACAGGTCGATTGCCTGCCTTAATTCATAGTTTTTCATCATGCCTCCTGAATTCCATTGCCATCGGGCGGAGAAAAATAGACTGAAGCCAATTATAAAGCATATCGCAGACGCCTTCCGCCGGGCCGCGTGAGGCTGCTCCGGGCGTCAGATTTCGGAGGCTTTTATGCTCAAACCGGCTGTGACGCTGCTGAAGGCGTGGCTGCTGTGCAGCTTGCCGGCGCCGAAGAGGCGCGCCAGCATGCGATTGAAGAGCGGAATGCCCGAGGACCCGCCGGTGGTGACGACACTGTCAATTTGTCCCGGTTCAAAGCCGGAACGCGCCAGCGTGTCCAGCACCACCGCTTCGATCTGGTCGGCTAACGGGGCGATGTCGGACTCAAACTGGTTGCGGCTCAGCAGCTCCCAAAGGTGCAGCCCAGTCTCTTCCAGGTCAATAACTGCCGCGCCGCTGTCAGACAGCGCGATCTTGGCTGCCTCGACGCGGTTATAGAAGGTGAACGCCAGGTCGTTGAAGATCAGATTTTCCAGTGTTTTCAGACGCGCTGGCGCGATGCCGCGCTGGATCGCCTGTTCCAGCCGCAGGCGTGCTTTGGGTGTGCTCAAATCCGGCAGCGCTATCCAGTCCGCGACCGCGTTGACCAGGTCTTCCAGCTCGTAGTCGCCTTCGAGCTGACCCTGACCGAAATGCCTCAGCAGCCGCTTCTGGATAATCGTCTTGTCGAAATCACTGCCGGCGATGTCGATGCCGCCGTTGGCGTACACCTGCCGGTTCTTCGGATCGCCCAGCCGCAGGATGGTGACGTCCAGCGTACCGCCGCCGAAGTCGAAGATCAGCGCGGTCTCCGGTCTGGTCAGCGACAGCTCGTAGTAAGCCGCTGCCGCGATCGGCTCGAGCTCGAAGTGGATATTAGCGAAGCCGGCAGCCTCCGCCGCTGACCGTAAAATCCCCTGCGCGTGCTCGTCCTGCGTGCGATCCTGAGAGAACTTGACCGGTCTGCCGAGCGTGACCGCGTCAATGCTGCCGCCCAGAATTGCCTCGGAACGTTGGCGGATCTCGGTCAGGTAGAGGCGGATGATTTCCTGCAGGCTGTAGAACTTATCGAAAATCATCGTACCGTCCAGCCCGGGCGTGCGCAGGGCGGTCTTGATGAATTGCAGCAGCCTGCCCGGCATCAGCTCATCGACATAGCTGTACACGTCGCGCACATAATACATGTCGCCGCCGAAGACTTCAATTTCTCCAAGCCACTTTTTGGCGAAACGGCGCCGGTGATTGACGTTCTGACGGTAATAGAGCTCGATCGCGGCCTGACCGATATGGCACTGCTGGTCGCGTGTGATGTACAGAATGGTCTTGATGATCTCGGGGACGGCGTTCTCGGTATCCAGCGGCAGCAGGCGCACCTGACCGCCGTCGAATACTGCCGCGCCGGAGTTGGAGGTGCCGAAATCGATACCCAGTTTATAGCCCATGGCTCCCTTTATCCGGCGTCAGCCTCAGCCGGTACAATCCGCACGGCAAGCACCGTTTCCTGGTCGGTCAAACCGGTCAGCCGGCCGTCTTCCGCGGCGCGGGCTGCCTGAAACAGCAGCAGCCTGCCTGTGCTGGTCAAAACTGCCAGCCAGTCCTGCGCGTGCCAGGGCGCCAGCGCAACCGCGCGTGTACCGCTGCCGATGCGGCCAGGCGGGATGAGCTGCTGTCCCTTGACCTTCAGCGTTTCGGAGGGTGTGATGCTGCCAGTTTCGCGCACGACGATGTGTCCGTGATTGGTGACCAGCATCAGCCGCTGCTCCTTGCCGAGGTTGAAGGCGTCAATCAGGTGATCGCTGACGCCCAGCTTGATGCTCTCTTCGGGGTTGTAGGGGAGGAAACTGACCGGCAGGCTGAGCAGGCTGCCTTGCTGGCTGACGAGTACCGCCTGATCACTGGCGTTGGCAAAGAACAAGCCGAAGGGTTCGTCGGCCTTGACCTTAACCCCGCTGCCGATGAAATCCTTCTCGATGTAGGATTGAAAATGCTCGCGCATGGTGCGCTTGACCCAGCCGCGCCGGCTGACCTGCACGCAATAATCATGCAGCGGCAGGGCTGCCGTCGGCAGCAAGCCGCGCAGGTTGTCGCTGCCGCGCGTGTCAGCCTGATAGCCGTTCGTCCAGTCGCTGCCATTTGCACTGACCGCGGGCAACGCGTTCACCCCGAAGGTCGCTACCCTGCCGCTGGCGAACAGAGCCAGCAGCTCATCCTCCGCGTGGGTGACCAGCAAGCCGTAGGCATGCTCAGCCGCTTCTGCATCGATAGTAAAGGTCGCGATCTGCCCGGCGTGCTTGAATACCGCCGGATCCAGGCTAAGCTGCAGCACACGGCCATCATCACGGTAGAGCACCAGGCAGGCAGGCTCTTCTTCGCCGCCTTCTTCCAGCCTGCCGTAACGGCGCTTGAGCAGGTCAAGCTGTCCTTCCAGCATCGCGAGCTGGGCTTCCAGTTCCTCCACCCGTGTGCCGTCGCGCAGTTGGATCGTCTCTGACAAGAGCTCCTCATTGCGCTGCGCCAGCAGTTGCAGACGCTCGCCGAGGATGTTGATCAGTTGCGGTGCCGAGCCTGGTCTGAGCTCAGCTTCCTGCATCCATTCTTCGATTTGTTTGCGTGTGATCATGGTTGAACTCCAGCGCTGATCGTGGGCTGGGAATTTTACCAGAAATTGAAGAGGCGTTTAGTGCAGTGACATTGCTGCCAGCAGCACCGTGTCGCGGTTGTGCCTCAGGTCATCCACCGACTGTACCACTTTGAGGTCAGGCTGTTTGGGCATGCCATCGATTGGCTGCATCACCGCGGTCGGCAGGATGATCGCGCAGCCGGTATTGCTGAGATGATAGACGATGGAATTGTCAAACGGCTGATAATCCAGCGGGGGCAGGGAGCCGACCCAGCGCGCGTTCAGCTTCTGCTTGAGCGTCGCGGCTGCCAGGCGGGCGGTTGCCATTGTGCCGGGACCAACCAGGACGGTCAGTTTGCCGGGGAAGTGCAGCTTGTCCTGATTCGGCAGAATCATGGCCGGCGTGTGAATCCACTCCTCGCCGTCACGGATTTTGGCTAGCCGCTTGAGCACCGGATGCAGGCGGTTCGCCGGCAGCCAGCGAATCCAGGAGGGGGTCTCATGCAGGTAGCGGGCTTTGATCTCTGGGCTGGATTTCAGTGCCATCTGCTTGACCTGGGTGAAGCGCGTGTTGAACAGGTACTCCAGCAGGGCGTTGCTCCAGGCCAGCGTGTTGCTGTGATTGTTGCGCAGGTCAATGATCAGGTGGCGCGTATCGTTGTATCTGAGATGGCCGAAAGTTTTCCTGAGGAAGCGCAGGTAGCGCTTGTCCGCGTCGGTTGTTCCAATCCGCAGGTAGGCCGTTGCCGTGTCGATCTGCTCAAAGCTGTAGGGTGGATTCTTATCCTTCTTGAAGGGCTTGCCTTCGATCAGGTAGTTCCTGAGCTGACCGTCCTGCTTGATGGTCAGCTTGTACTCTTCTACCATGCCATAGTACAGGTAGAGCAGCTCGCGGAACTGACCTGCCAGCGCGTCCATCTGCTGCTCAGGCGAATTGCCGGAGAAAAGCTGTGACAGTCGCTGCGCCATAACGCTGAAGTTGACATCGTTGATCGAGATGATCTCACTGCCGAGCGAAATGCCGGGCTCATTGGAATAATTGTGCGCGATGTAGCCGCGCCCGTCGAGGATAGCGACATTGAAGGGGAAGAATCTGCCCTGGATGCTATAGTGATAATCCAGCTCTCCCTGCGGCAGGAGCACCTGGGTCGCTTCATCACCGATTTCGGTCACCAGCGGCGCCAGTTGCTTGTAAAATTCCAGCCTCGTCGCGAAGCTGGGAGCAGCTTTCTTGAGCTCGAGCACGCGCTTCAGGAATTCAGTTTTGGTAATGTAGGCGTACGGCTCCGGATGAACGCGCTCCAGCAGATTGTAGAATTCCGTGATGTCCTCAACAATCTGCTCGCTCTTGAATTCAGTCTGGGCAAGGGACTTGCGCAGCGAACGCTCCTGCGCCTGCTCATTGTCGCGCACGAAGTAATAGGAAGCCAGGCACAGCAAGGCAAGCAGACCGATAAGCGCGAGGATTATTTGACCGGACAGATGCAGCATATGATTACATTTCTCCCAATCTCGTCGTGATCTTACTCACCGCCCTGCCTGTCACTGACAGCCTGAAAGGTCGTACAGCCGCCGGAAGTCGCGCGGGAAAATCTGACTATTCTCGTCGATCAATACGGCGCAGGGCTGGATGAGCTGCTCCTGATTGGCAGGCGTCAGTTCATCCCACCAGGCTTCGCCGAAGTACATATAGCGGTAGCCGCTTTCCCGCAGCTTGTACGGGCTGGGGTTCTCCGTCAGCGCCTGCCACTCGGGCTTGCGCGCGTACTGGTTGGTGGAGGAGTTATTCGGTCTGCCGAAGACCACTGGCGAGCGGTAGGGGTCGGGGTCAAAAACCATGCTGCCCGGTTCAAGTTCATTCCAGTATTTCTGCGTCATGGCGGCGTCAAGGTCATTGATGAAATACGAATAGACCGGCTTGGGTATGCTGATCAACTGGATGCCGAACAGCACTAGTCCGCCGATGACGGTCACGAACAAGGTGGTGACGCTGAGCGTCTTGACCGCGTCAGAACGTTTGCGCGCCCACATCCAGACGGCCGGGACAGCCCAGGCGCTGCTCAAGCCCACCAAGGCCGCCTGTACGCGCGTCAGCGCTGTGGGACCGGCTGTGCCCGAGTATTGGAAGACTACCAGCACCGCACTGACCAGTGCGGTCATGATGCCGGCGGCTTCATACCAGCGTCCGAAGCGCAGGCCCTTGAAACCCCAGGCGATCACCAGCGGCAGGAAGAGAATAATCGGGCCGATCTCGACTGCGGCTGCCAGGAGCTGGTATGGGTCGAGCAGGTTGAGCTGACCGAGGTGAGACGAGATCAGGGTAGGCGGCCAGACGAAACCAAACTGGAAGGTATGGTAGGCTTCGGAGCCGCCCAGCGCCGGGATGAATTTGCCCAGCAGGTTGCCGGCAATACCGGAAAGCACGCCGCCCTGGACAATGGCAAAAACCGCCGCGAGCGCGAAAGCCGCGAACCAGCGCCAAAGTGACGAGGGCGGCCATTTTTTATGGATCAGCCTGTACAGCACCGCCGCCAGCAGGAAGCCGCCCGGCAGGGTCAGGAATCCGACTTCGTTGCCGAGCGCCATCGCGGCGACCAGCAGCGCGATGACGGCGCCGCTGCGCCAGCCCGTCCAGCGGTTGTGGAACAGCAGCAGCAGGGAGCCCATCAGGCCGGCGACGCCCCCCGCGCCAGAGTGATAGAGAATGGTCGAGGAAGTATTGAAGCCGTTGACGAAGGCAAAGGGGATGGGATAGGGACCCAGCCCATCCGACGCCCAGGGAGCCACCAGCGCGGCAGCTAGGCTGGCGGCGCTACCGGCGCCCGAGCCGATGAGCGTGATGTGGGCGGAAATGCGCGCAACGATGCCTACCGGCAGGAGCAGCAATAGCCAACGCGTGCCGCCTGTCAGGAATCCGAATGCCGCGGCCAGTACACCAGCGACTTTGCTTTGCGTGATGCGGTTGACGAACAGCGCGCCAAGGATCAAGCCCATGGCGGTGCCGAACCCGCGGGCGATATCCACCGCGGTCCAGACGAACATATCAGCGATGCGCATCAGTTCAGCGGCGAAAAAGAGCGTGAAGTAGTGGTAGCCGTACACGCGGCTGGGGTCAAGCGGAAAATGCGGCGGCACATCGCCGGTGGCGATGATCGATGCCAGCGTCAGATTCTGGTAATCGTCAAGAATTGCCATGCCGCGTCCGACGCGGATCAGCACATAGGAGAGCAGCACCAGCGCCAGCCACTGCCAGGGGTTGAACGGCAGCCTGATCAGCGCCAGCGGGTCTTTCCTGACGCGCGGGAAGGAGAGAGCCAAGCCGGCAGCGAAAATAGCCAGCGCGGAAGCCAGCATGGCGGTCGGGAATAGCAGGAATTGCGCCAGCAGGTTGGCGAGCCAGGTCTGCAGGACGACGCCCAGCGCCAGGCCGGCCATCACCTGTTCGTTTTTCCTCAAATTGAATGTCGATTGTGCCAGCCAGATACCGCCAAGCGCCTGGGCGACGAACCAGACGATGAAGGGTAAATATTCTGTCAGCAGGCGAATGAGTGTGGTCATAACTTTTTCGGAAAAAAGTGATGACCTAATTTTACCTTACGGCTGGGGGCAGGCTGTCGCGCCTTCGGGTAATTCCATCTCAGCACGTGGCACCAGCAGCTCCAGTCCTGCTTCGCGGAAGGTTTCAATCGGCTCGTAATAACACAGCACGGGGATGGAGACCCACTTGACCCAGGCGTCGTTCTCGTTTCCGAAGTGATAGGTGCCGCCCTGGAACATGACGTGCAGCGGCTCGGTGACAATCAGCGAGAAACGGTGGGCGGCGAGGTCCTTGTAGAAGCTCGCGAAATAGCCGGCATCCTCCGAGAGCGCCATATCCATCAGATGTTTCTTTTCGTATTCTTCCACCAGATTGACGCCGGTGATATCGCCAAAGGTCAGCAGTTGACGCTGGTCAATGAAGAGGATGTCGCCCTGCGCCTTGTAGCGGTCAGCGTTGACCTGAATGGCGTTGATGGCTTCATCGACCTTGAAGCGATCGGGTACCTCGCGCGGGGTCGCCTCGAACCATTTGACGCTGGCGGGGATGATCAGGGTCGCCAGCAGCAGCACATTGATCAGGAATGGCTGTGAACGGAAGTTGAAAATGGGCTTCAGGCGGGTGGCGTTCCACGCCAGTCCGCTACTGAAGACGAGTGTCACGAGGAACATGTCGAGGTTATGCAGGTTGCTCGCGCCGCCGATCTTGACGCTGGCGATCATGCCAACGGCAAGCGTTGAGAAGAACGCGGCTGCCAGGCACAGCTTCTGCCAGAGGGTCAGCGCCCAGCGCCCGCTGATGATCAGCCAGAGCAGCAGGACGACCAGGGGACCAGCCGCCAACACCAACCCCCAGACAATGCCCGGCGCGAAAGTGGCGTTCGGCCACAGCCGGTCCCAGAGCAGGGGCTGTGCGCTCACCTGGCTCGAGACCACCTCGGCTGAGAAGGTCTGCACCATCTGCTTGCCTTCAATGAAAACGCGGTAGGCGTTGATCATCAGGAAAGGCATAACGTAGGCGCCGATCAGACCGGCGATACCTAGTCCAAACCCTTGCCGCCATTGCTTGCCCAGCCGGTCCCACTGCAGGAACTTGCCGAGCGGGTTGCCGGCGAACGCGCCCGGAGATGCCGATCGTTCCGCCGGTCGCAGGAACCAGACCAGCACCACCCAGATCGCCGGCGCGAACATCCAGGTCGAGCGGGCTGCCTGTGCGTAATGACTGGCGAGGATGGTCAGGACAAATGCCAGCCAGTAGGGCGTGCGGCGTGTGGCAGCGATCAATGTCGCGGAGAGGATCAGAGGCGTGTAAATTGGCCCCTGGTTGAGGAAGAGCATCGCCCACAAACCAAAGAGCAGCCAGTGCGTCCACTTGCCTTTCTTGTCATAGACCAGAAAAACACCCAGCACAAAATACGGCACGGTGAAGAGAATGGCATTCCAGAGACGCGCGACGACGATCGAGATTTGACCCAGGAGCCAGGGCAGCCCCCACAAGATCTGACGGGCGCTATCGATATAAACGTAGATGCGTTGCGTTGAGTCGCGCTGGAAGAGGTATTCGCCGAACCAGGTCGAGTAGATCCACAACCGGTTGCCCTCGGACCATTCCAGTCCCAAGGGAGCATCGACGACATCGCGCAGCGCGTAGAGCAGCGTGAAAAGGCTGCCGAAAACGATGATCGCCGCCAGCGTTGCCCGCCAGGTATAGGGCTGCGGATGCCTGGCGCTTGCCAGCCATGCCATGGTGGTGATGGCCACCATATAGATCAGCAGCCGCACATAGAAGCCGGAGAAGACCACGCTGTATTTCGAATAGAGGAAGAGCCAGCAGACTGCCGCCGAGAGAGCAAGGGCAATCAGCCACAGCAGCCAGGCGGGGAGCGCGGCGCGCCAGCGCGTTGGCAGGCTGAGCAGAGCTGGTTTCCAGATGCTGATTAAGCCGATGACCGCTGACCCCAGCGCGAAGGCGACGTACACCAGCAGCGTAAACGGCAGGCGCACGCCGCTGATCATGCCAGCGTAACGGGCCACGAGATCGCCGTAAACGCCGTAAGCCAGCCATGCCATGAGCAAGGTGGCAGTCACCTGCAGCGGCAGATAAGTCTTTTTCATCGCGCGCGCTCCGCGGATGACAGTTTAAGCAGCGCCTCATAATGCTGGCACATGGCGTCAATGGTGAATTCAGCCAGCACCCTCTGACGCCCGGCCGTGCCCAGCGTCTTGGCAAACGCCGGGTCCTCCAGCAGGCGGTTGACTGCCTGAGTGATTGCCGCCGGGTCACCCGGCGGGATCAGCAGGCCGTGAACGCCGTCATCGATCACTTCTTCAATGCCTGCGATGCCGCTCGAAACGACCGCCTTGCCTTGTCCGAGGGCCTCGAGAATCGCAAAAGGCAACCCTTCCGAAACGGAAGGCAGCACGAAGACTTGCGTCACGTGCATCAGCGCCGGGATGTCATCGCGGAAACCGAGGAAGAGCACGTTCTCCGCAATTCCCAGCGTTCGCGCCTCGGCTTCCAGCTCGGCGCGCAGCGGCCCATCTCCGGCGATCAGCGTCAGCAGATTGGGAAAGCGATTGCATAGCGCCGGCAGCGCCTTGAGCAAATGGGTGTGTCCTTTTTGCTCGGTCAGGCGGCCGACGGACAGCAGCAGCGGGTAGCGACCGCGCAGGGCAGGCTCGGCGGTCAATGCTTCAATCTCTGCCGGCTGCGGCGCGGGAATGCTGACGCCGTTGCGGATAATGGTGATCTTCTCAGGTTTGATGCCGGCGTCGATCGATTGCTGGCGGGTCTTCTCGGAAACAGCAATCAGTCTGGTTGCCAGGCTGCTGTTAACCATGGCGGTATGCAGTTTGTCCTGCCAGGCGGGAAAATCCTGAATGACGCCGTGATGTGAGGGGAAGCACAGCGACACGCCTGCCAGGCGTGCCACAGGCATGGTGATCAGATTGCTGTGATGCGTATAGCTAAATACCGCGCCGAAGGACTGCTGGCGCATCACATGCCGCAGCTTGCGGGCGCCGGCGACCAGCATCGCCGCCTGTTTGGTCTTCGACGCGCTGTAGTCCACGGCGTTCAAATCCACGATCGGGAAGGGGTAATGCGTCTGCCATTCTTCCAGCAAATTGTCGCGGTCATAATAGAATGCCGCCTGCACCGGATAGCCGCGCGCGTGGAACCACTCCGCGGTGGTCAGCAGGGCTTTCTGCGCGCCGCCGATCGCGATCTGCGAGCCGGTGAACAGCAAGGCAGGCTTATTAACGCGAGGGTCAGCCATTGACCAATGCCTCATACTTTGCCGCTGACTCCTCGGGCGTGAATTGCTTCAACCATTCCGGCGGGATCGGGATGCGCTTGCCAGCCAGAACATCGAGGATGGTGTCCGCCATGATCTGCGGCTCGCGCATGGGAATCAGGAAGCCGTATTTGCCGTCATCCAGAATCTCCCTGGGTCCATGCGGGCAGTCCGTCGAGATCACCGGCACACCGGTCGCCATCGCTTCGATCAGCACGCTCGGCAGGCCTTCCATGTCGGAGGAGAGCACAAAGACGTCAGCCCGTTTCATGTGGCTGTAGGGATTATCGGAGATGCCGTAGAGCAGGATGTCATCCTTGTACGGGCTGGCAGCGATCTGGCGCTCCAGTTTGGGGCGCTGGTCGCCTTCGCCGACGATTACCAACTGGCAGTTGCGCTTGGCGCGCACCAGCTCAAAAGCCTCAATCAGCAGCGGGAAGTTCTTGAGGATGCCCAGCCGGCTGACTCCCAGCACAACCGGCTTCTCCGGGTTGCCGTACAACGTCAGGTCGTTCGGCTCGGCAGCCATGCGCTCAAGTTTGTGGATGATGACCGGGTTGTAGATCACAGCGAATCGGCGGCGTTTGATCCTGAGGTATTCGACCGCGTCATCCTCCAGTCCTTTGGAGACCGCGACGATGGTATCAGCCAGCGGGTAGAAGAAGTGCAAAACTACGCGCAGGATAGCCAACCGCAGTTTCGTCCGCGCCTGCAGGCTGAGCGCGTTATGCAGCGAGATGATGGTTTTGTAATGTACGCCGCTGAAGGGTCGCGCGATGATCGAGATCAGATTGTTCAGCTCCAGCGCCGAGATGACCGCCTTGGGACGGTATTTATTCACCGCGCGGAGGAAGGCGGGCAGCGCGAACCAGGTGTTGGGCTGCTTGAGATCGACGATTTTAACGTCAGGCGAAAGGTCGGGCAGGAAGGAACCGGTGGCTTCGCACATCACGAAGGTGGTGGGGTAGCCTTTGCGGGCGAACTCGTTGGCGAGTTCGATCATCACGCGTTCAGCGCCGCCGACCTTTAGGTTGGCGATAAAAAAGAACACCCCAGTATCTTCAGGTTTGCTCACGGTCCCGTTTTCACTCAGAAATTTTCATTATCATAACATAATAGCCCGCTCAGCTCCGCTTCAGCGAGGTGTCGAGACCTTATAATAAGGAAGGGTCATATCGCAGACAGTATGCAAAAACGTATTGGTATTCTCATCCCAACCTTGAATCCGGGCGGCGCCGAAAAGGTCGCGCTGACGCTGGCCAACGGCTTTGCCGCGCGCGGCTGTCAGGTCGATATGATTGTCAAGGATGGCAAGGGTTCGCTGCGCGGGTCGCTGGACAAGCGGGTGAACATCATAGACACGCAAGCCGTGCGCTCCTTCGGCTTGCTGCGGCCATTGACCGATTATTTGCGCCGGCAACAACCGGATGTTCTGATCTCGCACCTTGAGCTGACCAATGTGCTGGCAATCCTCGCCCGCCGCTTGGCTGCCAGCCGGGCAAAACTGATCTGTGTGACGCATAGCAATATCGCCATGCAGGAATCCGTTCTGGGGCCCAAAGCACTGGAACGTAGTGTTCTGCACTGGCTGTATGCGGGAGATATTGAACGGGTTGTGGTCTCCAAGGCAGCCGCTGTTGAGTACTCGGCGTACACCGGCGTGCCGCTCGACGATGTTAACGTCATCTACAACCCGGTTATTGATGCTGATTTTCAGGAGCGTGCGGCGCAACCAGTCAACCATCCCTGGCTGGCAGAGAAAGCACAGCCGGTCTTTCTGTTCGTCGGCAGGCTGGACCCGGTCAAACGCGTCCCCGACATTGTGCGCGCGCTGGCGCTGGTCAATCAGACCAGGCCGGCAAGGCTGCTGGTCGCCGGTGAGGGGCCAGCACGGCAGGCGATTCTCGATCAGGCAGCCGCGCTGGGCATGAGCGATCAGGTGGCGTTGCTGGGTCATGTGGATAACCCGCTGCCGTTGATGCGCGCCGCCGACGCGCTGGTGCTGGCGTCGGAACGAGAGGGTTTCTCGATCGTGCTGGTCGAAGCCATGGCTTGCGGTACGCCCGTGGTCTCGACAGATTGTCCGCACGGGCCGGCAGAATTGCTGGATGCCGGCAGGTATGGGCATCTTGTGCCAGTGGGTGACGCCGCTGCGATGAGCCGGGCAATGCTCTCCGTGCTGGCGGGCGATGCCCGACCCGCGCCTCAAGTCTGGCTGGCGCAGTTCACCCTCGACCGCGCGCTGAATTCATACGAAGCGCTGCTGTAAGTCAGAATTCCCCTCTATTCAATTGGCTTCAATTTTGGTATTATTCCCAGCCGAGAAATACTGGAGGACGCTTTCGATGCCGCAATCGCTCAACGCACCCGAATGATTTCGGGTGTTTTTAATGGAAAACCTTATGCTGACTACCCGTGAAGATCTAAGAAATATTGCCATCATTGCCCATGTTGATCATGGCAAAACGACGCTCGTCGATCAGTTGCTGCGCCAGGCGCGCGTGTTCCGCGAGAACCAGCAGGTCATGGTGCGCGTCATGGACTCGAATGACCTCGAGCGTGAGCGCGGCATCACCATCCTCGCCAAGAATACTTCAATCACCATCCCCAACCCTGCTACCGGCAAGCTGGTCAAGATTAACATTGTCGATACCCCCGGTCACGCTGATTTTGGCGGCGAGGTCGAACGGGTGATGAACATGGTCGATGGTGTGCTGCTGCTGGTGGACGCCGCCGAGGGTCCGATGCCGCAGACCCGCTTTGTGCTCAAGAAAGCGCTCGAGATGGGGCATCGCGCCATTGTGGTCATCAACAAGATGGACCGCAAGGATGAGGTGCATGATGCCACCCTCAACAACACCTTTGATTTGTTCGTCGAGCTCGGCGCGTCAGACGTGCAGCTCGACTTCCCCATCATTTACGCCAACGGCATTTCCGGCCAATCCGGCACGACCCCCTCACTCGAGAACAACCTGCAACCGCTCTTTGATGCCATTCTGAACCACGTGCCCGCGCCGCAGGTTGACCTTGACGCGCCGCTGCAAATGCTGGTTACCAACCTGGCTTATGACGAGTACCGCGGTGTCACAGCCGTGGGACGCATCCACGCCGGAAGCATTCGCGGCGGTCAGACGGTTGCCCGCATCGAGCTTGACGGAACGATTGTCCAGGACCATGCCCGCTATTTGCACGTCTATGACGGCCTGAATAAAAAGGATGTCGAAATGGCGGACGCTGGAGAGATCGTCGCCATCGCTGGCCTGGAAGACATCGCCATCGGTGAGACCCTCGCTGATCCCGACGAGCCCATCGCGCTGCCGCCGATCAAAGTAGAAGAACCAACGGTTCAGATGACCTTTGGCGTGAATACTTCGCCTTTCTCCGGCAGGGAGGGCAAGTGGGGCACCTCGCGCAAGCTGCGTGAGCGCCTGTTTACCGAGTTGCGCAATAATGTCGCGCTGCGCGTCAAGGAGACCGATTCTGCCGACACTTTCCTGATCTCGGGCCGCGGCGAGCTGCACCTGGCCATCCTGATTGAAACCATGCGCCGCGAAGGCTATGAATTCCAGGTTTCCCGTCCTGAGGTGATCTTCAAGAACGACGTGGACGGCAGCCTGCTCGAGCCGTTCGAGGAATTGCACGTCGATGTGCCTGAAGCACATGTCGGCACCGTGGTTGAGATGATCGGCAGCCGACGCGGTGTGATGCTCGAGATGACCAACAACCCTGACAACACCGTTCACCTGCGCTTCAGCGTGCCGACCCGCGGCTTGCTCGGGTTCCGCTATCAGTTCCTGACCTCGACGCGCGGCACCGGCGTGATGAATACCCTCTTCGCTGGCTACCAGCCGTATGCCGGCAACATTCCCGCCCGCTCGACCAACTCGATCGTCGCCTGGGAAGACGGTCAGAGCTCGACCTACGGCCTCAAGAATGCTGAGGAGCGTGGTTTCCTCTTCATCGGCGCGGGTGTGGATGTCTATGAAGGCATGGTGGTCGGTGAAACGCTGCGCATGGGCGACCTGACCGTCAATGTCTGCAAGAAAAAACATCTGACCAACATGCGCCAGTCGAACAAAGACATTGAGATCCGACTGACGCCGCCGCGCCAGATGAGCCTGGATGAGGCGATCGAATACCTGGCGGATGATGAGCTGCTCGAGGTCACGCCGGTCAACTTCCGCATTCGCAAGAAGATCCTCGACACTGAGGAGCGCGGCAAGCAGACCAAGAAGGCTAAAGAACTGGCAGAACTGGATTGACAAGGAGAAGTCACCCCCATGCGGGGTGATTTTTATATCTGTAGATAAAGCGGGAAATCAAGGCAATTGTAGAATAGAGGCAGGGGAGATTTCACAGAACGGAGGAGCGCGCGATGATTCTGGTACAGGACTATAAACGATTGTTGAAATCGAATGGTGAGGTGATCCGCGACCAGATCGCGGGGCTGACCAAAGCGGAAATGCTGCTGCAACCGCCGAATGGCGGCAACTGTATGCTGTGGGTGCTGGGTCACCTGGTGGACAGCCTGCGTGAAATCGCAACGGTTGCCGGAACGGACCTGCCGCAAACGGCCGTTGACTATAGCCGCTTCGCTTATGATTCGCAGCCGCTGCTGGCTGACGAGGCCGGGCTGCCCTCGCCGGAAGACATCATGGCGGATTACGCCAAAGTTGAGGAGGCCTTGTTTGCGAGGCTGGATGTGGTCGATGAAGCATTTTTCGCCGAGACGATCACCATGCCGGGCGGCAAGACCCCGCGCCGCGGCTGGCGCGCGTTGTTCTACGCCTTTCATCACGGCTATCACATTGGTCAGCTCGAACTGCTGCGCAACCTCGCCGGCCATACTGAAAAGCTGATTTAAGGTTTCTAATTGGTTTTTTACCTAAACTGTCGAGTGATTCTAAATACAAAGTATGCGGGTTGCGATTTCAGACCGGGAATGTCGTTAGAAAACATTCAAATTAATAACGTATTAATCCCCTCTCCATTTTTCCGCAGGACAAATGGGGAGGGTTAGGGAGGGGTTGTATATACCAGACCCATGCCACGTCGAGGCAAACCACACAATTCCTACGAATATGCCAAAGAAATGCGTACGAATCCGACCGACGCAGAACTTGCCTTATGGCAAGCAATACGAGGGCACCGCTTGGAGGGGCTACATTTTCGCAGGAAGCATCCGATTGGACCTTACATTGCTGATTTCTGCTCCATAGCTCAGAAAATTGTGATTGAACTGGATGGTGGTGATCACCTGGGTCAGCAGGCGTATGACAGTCGGAGGACGGCTTACCTTGAAAAGCTGGGATATAAAGTATTGCGATTCTGGAATGATGACGTCTTAATGGATTTGGAGGCTGTCTTGGAAGCTGTTCTGGATGGGGTCAGGGAATCTCAAAATGAGCAGCCTCCTCACTAACCCACCCCCCTTTTAGCTTTCGCGAAAATGGGGAGAGGAAACACGTCACATACTTTGATTAGGATCTGAGTGAGTCAAGATCGTTCGTTGATCTCCAGCACGAGGTTTTTCCTACTCCCCTTCCCAGCCGGACCAGACTTCTGCCACCAGCCCATTGGGTGAGCTGAAGCGCGCGAAGCGCTGATGTTCAGAATTGTCATGAATTTGAAACTCAACACCGCGCTCGCTGAGGACTGATAGCACCTGATCCAGATCATCCGTAAACCATTGGATCTTCACACCGCTCCAGGCAGGTTCAGCGGCATTGCGCTTGAGCGAGAAGGTGAAAGTTCGCTTCTCATCCGTCAGAATGGCGTAATCAGAATCGAGACTGAGAAACTTCACCCCAAAGACCACAGCCCAGAACCCGACCTCCTCCTCAAATTCCATCACCTCGAACTCGATCGTGAAATAGAGGGGAAAATCCGTCCACAGTTTGAACGGCAGCGGCGAATGCTCATGCTCCGTGTTAGTGATCAGTTGCCTGCCTAATTCCTCATACGTCATGAATCACCAGTCCTTACCCAGATATTCATTCAACCTGTCCAGCACCTGCTGTGTCCAGACTGGCGTGCGCGGGTCGCGGCGGATCTCATCCTCAGTCAGCCAGGCCACGGCGTCGGTCTCGGCGAGGTCGCAGACATGCGCTTCGCCGCCGGCATAATGGCAGACGAATTCAGCCAGCACAACCGCCAGGCCGGTGTCACTTTTGAACATGCGGCTGAACAGATACCGCGGCTGATCGACGATCACGCCGGTTTCCTCTTCCACTTCGCGGATGACCGTGCTCTCCAGAATGTCATCCACATCCTCGCCGTATTCGACCTTGCCGGCAGGGAACGTCAGCGTGCCCGGCGCGTGTTCGTCGGTGCTGCTGCGGACGATGGTCAGAATCTTACCGTCGTGCACGACGAGCGCTTCGACAGCGGTAATAAACATCGGCAGGTCGCTGCTCATGATCGCTCCGCGGGGGTAAAGCCTTTCTTCTCCATCTTGTGCAGCAGCGCCTGCAGCGGGTCATAGCCCTGGGTCGCTGCAAATACGGTGAGCATCATCAGGATGTCGCCGATCTCGTCCTCCACGTTGCGTTCGCGCTGCGGGTTATTGCGCACCCACTGCGCCTGTTTTTCCACGAACGCGTCCGCCAGTTCACCCACTTCGGAGGTCAGAAACAGAAACGCCTGGTTGGCATCCGGGGCGGTGAGTCCGCGGAAGTCATAGTATTGTTTCACCAGTTCGACGATAGATGGATAGTTCATCAGCAATCTCCTGCTTTGATATGTTGCAATTATAGCCAAGGGCATTAAACAAAAACAGGCTGGCACTTAGCCAGCCTGTCTGCGATGACCACTCTAGCCGACTTCGCTTTCCTGAACTTGCTGCACCATCTCGTCGAGAATAATCTCAAGTGCCATGGTGTGGCTGCACCGGCCGCGGGACTGGAAAAAACTGCAATCGCATTCAAAAGTGCCGTTGTCATATTTAATGACGTGCGGATTGTTTTCACCATCCATTGTGACTGAAAAATTCTGGAATTTGAAACGGTCCTTTTGTTGCGCATATCTGCGCGCTTTTTCCAATTTTCCGATCATCCCATAATCCATGTCGTCACTCCTTGATTTTTTATGTGAAAAGGCACGCCATAATACGCGTGCCTAGTCTGCCGAACCAATTATGTAGCGAGAAACTCGCATTAGGATGCAACTCTCCCATTCATAGTAATAGTGTATATCGAGTCCAGATGAAAGTCAACCAGGAGGTGACAGGTCTCCTAATCTTGCCGTACAACAGTCCCTTTCGCTGACTTCTCCATCACCAGCGCGTCCAGGTTCTTGCCGTAATAGTTCTTCCAGATCTCGGTATGCCTGTAGCCGTGCCGTAAATACAGCCGGATAGCGGTGTCATTGCCGGCCTGGACGCATAATTTCATCTTTTCACACTTCATCCGCTCTTCACAGGCGCGCAGCATGGCGCCGCCGATGCCTATCCCCTGATACTCGCGAAAGGTTGCAATTGTCATGATCCAGCCGAAGCCGTCATTTCGTATCGTACCGGCGATCAGCCCGGCCAGCCTGCCGTCAACAACCGCCTTGATGCGTACGACATTCGGCAGCAGCAGGGCAGCAATCAGTTCGATCGACGGCCAGGCGAGGTCGCCGAAGCTGGCACGTTCGAGGCGTTTGAACTCCTTGTAGTCGCGCCAGGAGGCGTCCTCAAGGTGAAATGCGGCGGGATTGGCGGATGAGGTTTTCATAAAAAAAGCAGGTGTGAAAATCAATGACTCTCACACCTGCGGCTATCCTCAGAGGTTATTCGCCCTTTTTGGTTTTGACAAAGTCACTCAGCATGCTGGTGAATTCCATCGGGAAGATATATTTTGTCGATGGACTGGCAGCCATGTTCTTGAGAGTCTCAAAGTACTGCAGGGTCATGGTCTGACCATCGACCGATTTCGCCACTTCGAAGATCTTCGCCAGCGCGTCAGCGTAACCTTCGGCGCGGAGCAACTGGGCTTGCCTTTCACCTTCAGCGATCAGGATGGACGATTCACGCTGACCGTCCGCGCGTTTGACGGCTGCCTGGCGTTCACCTTCCGCCACGTTGATCGCGGCTTCGCGGGTACCGGTTGATTCGGTGACGTTGGCGCGGCGGTTACGTTCAGCGGAGAGCTGGCGGTTCATCGCGTCCTGAACGTCGCGCGGCGGGATGATCTCGCGGATCTCGACATTGGTGACCTTGACACCCCAGCGCTCAGTGACTTCATCCAGCCTCGAGCGCAGAGATTTGTTGATCGTCTCGCGCTGAGAAAGCACCTCGTCGAGCATGATACCGCCGATGACCGAGCGCAGTGTGGTGGTCGCGATACCCTGCGCTGCGAGCTCGAAGTTGCCCACTTGCAGCACTGACATGATCGGGTCGAAGACCTTGAAGTACCACAGGAAGTCGATCGAGATGGGCGCGTTGTCGAGCGTGATGGACGTTTGTGCCGGGATCTCACGCACCTGCTCACGCAGGTCCACCCGGACAGCCCGATCGATGAAGGGGATCAGGATCAACAGGCCGGGGCCTTTGGCGCCGATGCTGCGTCCCAGTCGGAAGACGACCAGGCGCTGAAATTCGGGCACGATTTTGATGGCGCTTGCCAGGAACAGCAAGCCCAACAGGATGATCCCGCCGATCAGGCAGGTAACCACACTAATGTTCGAAAGATCAGTCATAAAAGCTCTCCTCTTACTCAGTAGTATTTCGTTCGTGATGGACTTGCTCGACGCGCAGGGTCAACCCCTCGCGCCCGATTACTTTTACTTCACTGCCGGCTGGGATGGCCTGCCTGCTGCGCGCGCTCCAGCTTTCTCCATCGATCTGCAATTCACCTTCGTGATGGATTTCGGACGTCGTTATCACTGTCTGACCAACCAGCCGGTCAAGATCAAAGACTGGTCTCTGGCTGATCGCTTCCAGACTGCGGCGGCCGATGAACCACAGCAGGGTGACGTTGATGGCCGAAACGATCACAGCCAGAACCGGATGCACTGCGAACAGGGAATCTTTGCCTCTGAAAACGAAGAGGGTGCCGAGAATGATGGCAATGATTGCCCCGACCAGGTAAAGGTATTGCTTCGGCTTGCGGACAGCCAGGATGATCAGGACGACGCCGGCGGCAATCAGGACCAGCGCCCAATAATTGATGGGCAGGTTGACAAGGCTATACCCGGCCAGGATCAGGGTCAGAACCGCGCCGACCTCCAGGATGCCGGTGCCGGGCGTGAAGAGCGCCAGGAAAGCGAACATGAAACCGAACGCTAACAGGAAATAGGCTACATTGGGATCGAGCAAAAAGTTCATTTGTCCCTCTAATTCAATAATAGTCAGACGACCTCATCCAGCCTTGATTTCATTATACAGTATGACAATTGTCAAAGCTAATAATGTGCCTTCCGTTCCGCCAAACACCGTAGAGCCGGCACTGACGCTATAATTAAGCTGTCTCACCTTCATGCCATGACTAATAGCAAATCCAATCCCCCCGAAATGGATTTTGACTGGCTGCAAGCCAATTCCCATTTGTTGGCGAAGCTGCCTGCCGCGGCTTTACAGCAGCTCAAAAAAAATGCCAGGCCGCGCAAATACGCCTCCGGTGAGATCATCTACCTGGAAGGCGACCCCGCTGATTTTGCCTTTCTGCTGGTGCGTGGCTGGGTCCGCTCGACGCGCATGACGCCCGACGGCCGTGAGCAGGCATTAATGTTCCTGCGGCCGGTTGACGCGTTCGGTGAAATAGCGGTTTTCGCGCGCAGCAGCTACCCGGCGACAACCACCGCGCTTGAAGAGGTGATCGTCTGGGCAATCCCGGCTGATACCTTGCGATCGTTATTGAGGAGTGATCCGGATGTAGCGGAAGCCATCACATCCATGCTGGCCAGGCGCATCCTGTATTACATCAGCCTGGTTGAAGACCTCTCCCTGAAGAGTGTTGACGCCCGGCTGGCGAACTCGCTGCTCCAGAACGCCATGGCCAGCCATGGGGTGATCTACGTACCGCGGCAGCCCTGGACGACTTATGATGAAATGGCAATCCGCCTCGGAACCGTCAGGGATGTGCTCAGCCGCGCGATCAAGGATATGACTGCGGACGGGCTGATCAAAGTGACCAGGCAGCGCATCATCATTCTCGATCCTGACAAACTGGCTCAACGCGCCAGACAATAATTTCCCAGTCTTCAGTATCCAGTCAAATACCGTTTATTTATGCGACCTATGTCGTATTCTGCGCGGTCGCGTTTTCCTATACTGAACCTAAACAACATCAGGCGGAGGCGCGGCTCGTCGTGAGGTCATTACTGCCAAAAATCGCATCCATATTAGCCCTTGCCATTGGCGTAATGGCATTGTTTGCTGGGGGCAAAGTATTAATCGGACAAGACCCGGGATACTACGTCATTTTCTGGCTGCCACTTTACAACTACACCGTTGGTTTATTCAGTGTGCTGATCACAGCCCCGGCGATCTGGCGCAACAGATACGGTCTGCTCCTCTCCATGGCTACCCTGGCGCTGCACGTCGCGGTGCTGGTCATCATCCAGACCCAGTACAAGGACGTGGTCGCCAGCGAAAGCACCAAGGCGATGATCGTCCGCAATGTGGTCTGGCTGATCATCATCGGGCTGCAGGCGGCGGCAAAACTGCTTAATAAAAAAGGCAACGCTGAATTTTTGAAGACAACAACAAACTCATAGACCAAGGAAGCACACATGAACCCAATCCTCTTGACGCTGATCCGATTTCTGCATGACTTCTTCACGGTAGTCTGGTTCGGTGGTTTGTTCGCATCGGCAATCAGTTTCATGCCGGCAGTGCGGCTGGTTCATCGGGAAGAGCCGGCCAAGCGCCAGCAAATCATGACAACCTATAACCAGAAGCAGTCGCGCTGGGTGATCGCCAGCATGGTTGTTCTGATCGTGACCGGCTTGATCCTCAGCAAGCAGAATCCGCACTTCGTACGTCTGTTCAGTTTCGCCAACCCGTATTCGGTCGTCCTGTCACTCAAGCACCTGCTGATATTGGCATTGATCGGGTTGTCGCTGTACAACGGCTCGCTGATGCGCAAGACCGATGGCGGACCCGCACTTGAGAAAAAGCGGAAGCAGCTCATGCTGGTGAATCTGGTGTTGGCAGTCCTGATCCTGCTGACCAGCGCCACTTCTGCCGGCATGGTCTAACGTTACAACGGATTTCATTCAACCAAAGGAGCTGAAATGAACAAGAACAAGATAGGCGTATTGCTCTCAATCCTGGGCATTATCGCCGGCATCGTAACTTTTTATCTGATCGCCGCCCAATATAATCTGGTGATCGACGCCAAGGAAAGCGTTGGACGCATGGATGAAGCGACATCGGTCACCATCACCTATGCGGTGCTGGGTTGGTTTGGCATTACAGCCGGCGCCCTCTGGGCGGCAGTTCTTTACGGCTTCTGCCGCAACGAAAAGTGGGCGTGGTTCCTGGGCGCGGTAGCGGCGACGATCCAGTTGCTGGTTGGTTTCTTCCCGGCGATTCCCGCCATGGACAGCGACCTGCCGGCGCCGACCATGATCGTCTTTGGTATCGCGGCAGTGTTGTGGTTCGGCATGCTGTTTATCGGCGGTGTCCGCAAGGGCATCATCGCGCTGGCGTTTGTGGCAGGTCTGGCATACGTGCTGACCTTCATGGATGGCGTCGCCCCGATCTCCAAATACACCACCTCTCATGACAACCCCTTCTGGAATGGGATGTACGTCATGTCGCAACAGGTTGCCTGGTGGGGCGCCTATGCCTGGGCAGCCTTCATTTTCTCACTGTTGAAGAAGAAGAACTGGGTCATCCCGCTGGGTATCTTCGCGGCGGCAATGTCCATGCTGGCAGGTTATCCGCTTGGACTGAACAACGCCATCAACGAAGTTCATCGTTTCTCGCTGTTCCTGCCCGCGCCCATCATCAGCACGTTATTGCTGGTCTATCTGCTGACCCCAGGCGCGCGGAAGATGATCGAATCCTGGAACGCGGCATAAATCTGAACGCTAGGAGCGGAGATGCAGTCTCTGAAAGAACGACTTAGCTATCTGTTTACATCCACCAAAGGTCTGATCCTGATGGCTATCGCCTCCGTCGCGCTGGTCACGGCGGTCTGGGGTGGGCTGTCCGGTCCGATGATCGAGCTGGGCGTACGCGATGCCATGGTCAAATATCTGGGCCTCAGTCTCTCGCATGTCGAGCGCGAGGGTCGTATCGTTATCCTCTATCATGCCATCGCCATGGCGGTGATCGCGATCGAAGTGTACATGATTACCGGCATTGTGGCGATGAAGCCGCGCTGGCGTACCTGGATCAACGGCATGGTGACCTTTGGTTACCTGAGCTCGATGATCTTCGGCATGATCTTTGCCTACTTCGGCCGCAATATCTGGATCCATGTCCTTTACATCGGCGGCCTGACAGCCATGTTCACGACCGGTGTCATGCTGGTCATCGCCCTCTGGCCGTGGAACAAGGAGTACTATCAGAAAGACCCGGATATGGCGCGTACCCGATCCGGCGTTGATCTGGAACGGGTGGCTATCTTCGCTACCGCGCTGACGACGTTGATCTCATCTATCTTCGGCGCGCTGCCCGGCGCTTTCTTCGGCAATGGCTTTAACGTCTTCCTGGCTGAAAACGTCATCCGCTACCCGGATAAAACAATCCTGCAATACGCGGTCATCGGCCACCTGCACATCATGCTGGCGCTGATCGCCATTATGGTCACGCTGATCGTCGGGCGCTGGCTGGGCTTCAGGGGCATCCTGCACAAGCTTGCCATGCCGCTGATGATCCTCGGAACCATCGTGCTCAACCTGGGTGTCTGGGGCGTGGTGACGCCGTATCAGCCGATCGCGCACATGATCATCTATGTCGGCGCCACGCCTTCGATGTTCGCGGCGCTGCTGCTGCTGATCTGGAGCTGGAACAAGCTGATCAGGGACGGCACTGCCGGCATCGCAAAACCAAACATTGGTCAGAAGATCTCCGCCTTGCTGCGTGATCCGCTCATATTCGGGCCGACCTGGCAGATGCTGTTCATGAATTTCACGACCAGTGGACTGGGTATCTTCATGGCAGTCAAACTGGATGAAATATTCAGGCAATGGCCGGCGCGCGAAGAACGGATTGAGCTGACCGGGCACTGGCATGTGCTTTCCACCATCATCGCCACCATCATCCTGTTCTACTACGGTGACATGATCGGCTTGAAGGGCAAGGCGCGCAAGATCTATGGCTGGGTGCTGATCATCTTCTCGGATCTGGCGCTCGGCGCGGTGACGATCTTTGAGATGAAACGCCTCTTCATCTCCGAGGCAACCCAGCAGCCGCTCGTGAACACGCTGGTGCTTCTGATCGACATTGGCGTCGGTGTTGTGCTGGTGACGGTTGGTGTGGTCATGTTCATCAGGCTTTATGACCTCTTTAAAAAGAAGGGGCGCTGGACAGAAGAGAAAAAGCAGGACATGCTTCAGGAGCAACACTGATGAAACGCGTCATAGTCTCACTGATGATTTTGATGTTCATCCTGGCGGGATGTCAGACTGTTGACCTGAACGCGCCGATGCCGGATTATGACCCGGGGATCGACCCGAACCAATGGGTCAGCATACCGGCCGGCGAGTTCAAATACGGACAGCATGCCGACCCCGTCACGACTGATGCCTATGAGATCATGGTCACCGATGTGACCGTTCAGCAATACGCTGACTTTCTCAATCAAGCGCTGAAATCAGGCGCCATCAGTCTGGATGGGAAGACGCCCAAGGGTCACTACCCGGGCGATCCTTTCAATGAATATAAACATGAGGAAGAGATCCTCGAAGGAGACTATATCTACCTGGACCTTGAGGATCCCTCGCAGCGGATCAAACTGTCGGAGGATGTTTTCTCCGCACAGCCAGGCTATGAACTGCATCCGATGACCATGGTGACCTGGTTTGGCGCCTGGGGTTACTGTCAGTTTGAAAATGGCAGGCTGCCGACCAACCATGAGTGGGAGAAAGCTGCCCGCGGTGACACCGAGCGGCCCTTCCCCTGGGGTGACGATATCCTGCAGGGAAACGCGAATTATTACAACAGCAAGGACCCTTACGAGAACATGGCGAGCTTCGGCTCGCGCACCACGCCGGTTGGCTTCTACAACGGCAAGACCTATGGTGATTTCGCTACCATAGACTCCGCCTCGCCTTATGGGCTGTATGACATGGCGGGCAACGTCTGGCAGTGGACGGGTGATGTCACCACCGGCATGCATTACCGCTTCATGCGCGGCGGGTCAAAGGAATCGTACACCGTTGATCTGCGCATGTGGGTGCTGAATAATGCGACGCCCCATTATGCCAGCCCATCGGTCGGGTTCAGGTGCGCGAGGGATGGATAACATGGAGAATAGTGCCGCTATCGCGACGCCGATCAGGCAAGTGTGGCAACGGGTCAGGTACTACTGGTCGCTGATCAAAGTGATGCAGACCGCGTTGCTGGTCATGACGGGTGTCGCCGGGTTTCTGACATTCAAGTGCCCGATCACGAATCTTGCCACCCTGACAGCCGTCTTCCTGACGCTGGCAGGCTCGATCAGCGGTACGACGATCCTGAACATGTGGTACGACCGCGACATTGACGCGCTGATGAACCGCACCCGCAAGCGCCCGCTGGCGATGCAGAATATGCATCACCGGGAGGCGCTGCTGGTCGGACTGGCGCTTGTCGCCGTCAGCGTTGCCGCGGCATTTGCCATGAACCGGCTTTACGGCGCCATCATCTTCGCCGGCGTGCTGTTCGACTTTCTTGTGTACACCATCTGGCTCAAGCGTCATAGCTGCTACAGCATCATCTGGGGCGGGCTGGCAGGCGCCATGCCAATACTGGCAGGCCGCGCGCTGGCGCTCGGCTACATTGATTGGGTCGGTCTGATGCTGGCGCTGGGCATTGTCCTGTGGATTCCAATCCACATTCTGACCTACAGCATGAAATACTATGACGACTATCAGGCGGCCGGCATTCCGACATTTGCCAGTGTCTACGGCTTCGCGACCACGCGCAAGATCATCGCTGTTTCTAGCGTGCTGGCTTCGCTGACCATGATCGCTGCCGCCTGGGGCATTGGAACCAACTGGGGCTTCCTGAGGCTCATGGTGACGCTCTCGGTCATCCTGCTGGCTCTGGCAGCCTGGATGGTCTTCAAGCCAGGCGAGAAGATCAATTACGGTTTGTTCAAATACGCTTCGTTTTATATGGCGTCTTCCATGGTCCTGATGGCGATTTAGCCGCCGCCTCCTCGCCATTCCGGCGCCTGGAAGCCCTTGATGCCCCGCATTTCTCCTTTGCGGGGCATCATTATTGAAGCGGTACGACCAGCAGCGGCAGGCAGGCAGGGTTTGACCGGCAGATGGGCGGTTATGGTACACTATGCATGCTGCTATCGAATAATCACCGCTTCAGGATTGCAGAGCGGATCCCTGTGAGTAAAACGTTTCTCTCTTCTCTAAAAGTTACCCTCCTTCTCCTGCTGGCGCTCACTGCGCTGACGGGCAATGGAATGCTGACTGCTTCCGGACAATCGGCTGGCGAACTGGTGTCGCTTGGACAGCCGATCACGGATACCTTTCCGGTCGTCCGGTTCTTCTTCGAACCTTTTTCAGCCAATGGCACCAAACTCAACGAAGCTAACGTCGCTGACCTGCAAGTGCTGGAAGACGGCAACTCGGTGCCGGTCTTTGAGCTCAACCGCTATGAGCCCGGCCTTCTGATCAGTATTGCCATCAATGTCACGCATGATCTCAACCTGCCGGTCGGTGATTCGACCTTCTTCAGCGGCATTAAGACAACCTTATACGGCTGGGCGAAGGGGCAGCCGCCCGGGCGTCCTGACGAACTGACCATTACCGTTAACGCCGGTCAGGTCATCTCACGCGTCCAGGACCCGGCGCTCTGGGCTCAGACAATCGATGAATATCAGCCCGATTTTGAAGGCTCGGTCTCGTCGCTCCAGAGCCTGATCACCGCGCTGGATTCCGCGGCTGACACCTTGCCGAATCCCTACATGCGGCGGGCGATCCTGTTTATCACGCCCAAGCCAACGCCAGAGATGCAATCCGCGCTGCCGAACCTGACACAGCGCGCCGCCCAGCTTGGCGTGCGCACCAGTGTCTGGGTGGTTTCACCCGGCGCCAACCCTGATGAGACGGCAATTGATGAATTGAGAGACCTGACAGAGCAAACCGGCGGCAACCTGTTCGTCTTTACCGATCTCAACCGCATCCCGGATTATGACGCAGACCTCGAATCGCTGCGTTACATTTTCCAGGCTGCCTACCGCTCGCAGGTCAACGCGTCTGGCACACACACCGTCACGGCGGTGTTGAACAACGGTGAGGACCGTCTGACGAGCGGTGAGATGTCCTACAACATCGACTTGCAGCCCCCCGCGCCAATTTTTCTGCAGCCGCCGAGCGTGATTGCCCGGACGCGGGTGACCGAACCCGCCGATGGTCTGGCGGTCGATGATCTCACTCCCTCCACGGCGACCTTGAAAGTCGTCTACGAGTTTCCCGATGGTCACCAACGCGCTATCGCCGAATCAACGTTATATGCCAATGGCGTCGCGGTCGTCAGCAATACTACAGCGCCCTTTGATGAGTTCAACTGGGATCTCACCAGCGAGGAAGCCACCAATGAAATTGGCTTGCAGGTCAAAGCCAGAGATGAGCTCGGGCTGACAGGCGAAAGCCAGGTAGCAACGGTCATCGTCGAGGTCGAGCCCAAACAACAGACCTGGCTGGCTGATCTGACGACGGAATTTGGTGTTGTGCCGGTGATTGCGGCAGCCTTTGGTGTGGTGGTGCTGTTCATTCTTGCCGGCGTTTTGCTGGTGCGTCACCTGCGTGGCGTGAAAGCGGCTCCGCGCAGCGCCGGCAGCGATCCGCTGACACAACCCGTTTTCATCCCCCAGGATGGACCGGCCGGCAGCCGTATCCCTGCTTCAACCGATACAAAAAGCAAACGCGCGCTCCCGCGCGCGCGGCTGCTCAAAGTTTCCGGCGATGAGGAGAACAAGGTCAATCAGGTCTTTCTGCTGAGTAAACCGATTTACACATTCGGTTCCAACCCGGAAAAGGCAACTTGCGTTTTAGATTTTCCATCGGTAGAATCATTGCAAGCCCGTATGGTTTTGCAGAACGATGACACCGATCTGCTGACGGATCAAAGTAAAAACTCGGGCACCTGGGTCAATTACTCGCCGGTACCGGCGATCGGCACACGTTTGAAGGATGGTGATCTGGTTCATTTTGGCAAATTGATTTACCGCTACGAGAAAATTGACCAAGCCAATGAGCTTACCATCCCCATAAAGGCGAAATAGTCTGGCATGAATCAAACGACAAAATCACCTTACTGGAGCAACGGCATATCCCATGCCGGCATGCGCGGTAAGGTCAATGAAGATCGTTACAGGATCACCAGCTATAAACTTGACGGGGAAAACGCGCTGCCGGTCTTGCTGGCCGTGCTCTCGGACGGCATTGGCGGGCACCGGGCGGGCGAGGTCGCCGCTGAGCTGGCGGTCTCTCACATCACCGAACTGGTTGGCAAGAGCAGCGGCGCGTCACCGCAGTCAACGCTGCGGACGGCCATCGAACAGACGAGCGAACTGATTTATGAGCAGTCCCAGTCGGATGGCGCGCTGGAAGGCATGGGCGCTACCTGCGCCTGCGCCTGGATCATCGCTGACCGCCTTTATACAGCCAACGTCGGTGATTCGCGCATCTACTTGCTGCGGGGCAGTGAGATCCTGCAGTTGACCAATGACCATACCTGGGTTCAGGAAGCCATAGACATGGGCGTGCTCAAGCCTGAGCAGGCTTTTGGACACCCGAACGCGCACATCATTCGCCGCTATCTGGGCGCGGCCCAAACGCCGGAAGTAGACTTGCGGCTGCGTACTTCACCATCCATTGGCATGGGCGGCAGCTCTTCCGCGCAGGGGTTCAGCCTGATCCCTGGCGATCTGGTGATGCTGTGCAGCGATGGGCTGACCGATCTTGTCACGGACGCTGAAATATTAACTGCGTATAGCAAATCTGCGCCGAATAACGCGGCTGAAAACCTGGTTGACCTGGCAAATCAGCGCGGCGGGCATGACAATATCACCATCGTCACCGTCAGTGTGCCGAATCTGGAGAAACACATTGTCCAGCCGGCGCCGCCGCAGCGAAAACTGGTGCTTTCCTGCCTGGGTGTCATTCTGGCGGGCTTGGTCATAGGCGGCTTGATCTTCGGCGGTGTCAACTTGCTGCGTGCGCAGCAGCCGACTCCGACGATCGTGATGCATACTGCCAAGCCATCGCCGCAGACGACAACGATCTTCGGCGCTGCGCCAACCAGGACGGTTGTTCTGCCCACAGCGACCATTCAGCCCTTGCTGCCATCACCAACCATGACTTTGACCCCCAGTGTCGTCCCGTGGATTACCCCGAGCAGCCAGCCGTGAGCGCCGACTACCCGCGGGTGAAATTCCAATTTGAAAATGTTATAATGCCTCGGGTTTTGAATTTTGATGATTAGACCGGGTATCCGATACCAGGCTGGAAAAAGGAACAAATAATGATTCATCAGACAAATGGCGTGGCGCATATGCCAAATCGATTTACCCTGCCGAAACGAATCAACCGGCTGGGAGAGCTCGCGTATAACTTGTGGTGGGTATGGAACCCCGACGCCCAGGCAGTATTTCACCTGATCGACCGGCTGAGCTGGGACACCCTGAACCATAATCCGGTTAAATTTCTGCATACGGTCGACCGCGAAAGGCTGAACGCCGTCGCGGATGATCCTTACTATCTCGAAAATTACGATAAGGTCTTCAAGCAGTTTGACGCCTACATGAACCAGACCGACACCTGGTTCGCGACGAATTATCCCGCGCTGACTGACAAGACGATCGCCTACTTCTCGTTCGAATTCGGTCTGCACGAGTCTTTGCCGGTTTATGCCGGCGGTCTGGGCATCCTCTCGGGTGACCACCTGAAGGAAGCCAGCGACCTCGGGCTGCCGCTCATTGGCGTTGGTTTCATCTACACTCAGGGTTATTTCACCCAGCACCTGACGGAAGGCGGCTGGCAGGAGACGCGTAACTTCATCCTCGAGCTGGACGAAATGCCGGTCATCCCGATTTTGAACGAAGATGGAACGCCGCTGACGGTCAGCGTTTTTCTTGCTGGCAGGGAAGTCTGGGCGAAGATTTGGAAGGTGCGCGTCGGACGTGTGCCGCTGTTTTTGCTTGACACCGATGTGGAGCAAAATTCCGAGACCGACCGCCAGTTGACTGCGCGCTTGTACTCCTCCGACCCCGATGTGCGCATCTCTCAGGAGATCCTGCTCGGCATGGGCGGCGTCCGTGCTGCCAATACGCTCGGCTACCAGCCCGATGTCTGGCATATGAATGAAGGTCATTCAGCTTTTCTGATCCTGGAACGCCTAGCGGGTCTGATGAAGGAAGGCAAGACTCTGGCCGAAGCGGAAGAAACGGTCAAACGTACCAACATCTTCACCACACATACGCCGGTGCCGGCCGGGAACGACGCGTTCCCGCTGTGGCTAATGGACAAGTACTTCTATACCATGCCGGATATCCTCGGATTGCGCCGTGAGGAATTCCTCGACCTCGGACGCCATGTCCAGCCGTGGGGTGAGACCTTCTCCATGCCGGTTCTGGCGCTCAAGCTCTCCAACTATCGCAATGGTGTTTCCGAGCTGCACGGCGAAGTCTCGCGTGCCATGTGGAACTTCCTCTGGCCGGGCGTGCCTGAGAATGATGTGCCGATCACGCATATCACCAACGGCGTCCACCTGCCGACCTGGATCGCCAGGCGCATGCGCGTGCTTTTCGATCGTTACCTCGGCGCCGGCTGGATCGACAATATGTCTGACCCCTCCCGCTGGCTGGCAGTCTCATCCATACCAGACGCGGAGCTGTGGGCGGTACGCAAGCACTTGAAGCGCAAGCTGCTGCTCTACACGACCGACCGAGCCCGTCTGCAGTGGCTCGAAGGCAAACTGACGCCGTCGCAGTTAGTGGCATCCGGCGCGCTGGCTGATCCGTACGCGCTGACAATCGGTTTTTCACGCCGCTTCGCCACATACAAACGCGGCAATCTGGTGTTGAATGACATTGACCGCTTCCTCAACATTCTCAATAATCCGCGCATGCCTGTCCAGATCGTCTTTGCCGGCAAGGCGCACCCCGCCGACGAACCCGGTAAACTGATCATTCAGCAGATCTATTCAACGCTGAAGACCACCGAAGCTGGCGGCAGGATCATGTTCCTGGAAGACTATGACATGAACATGGCGCGTCACCTGGTGCAGGGCGTCGACGTCTGGCTCAACACCCCGCGCCGCCCGAACGAGGCTTCCGGAACCTCCGGTATGAAGGCCGCCATGAACGGCGTGCTGAACTTCTCGATCGCGGACGGCTGGTGGCATGAAGCCTATACCGGCAAGAATGGCTGGCGCATCGGCGATTTGCGCGTCAGCGAGAGCGATGAAGAACAGAACCGCTTTGACGCCAACAGTTTGTACAGTCTGCTGGAAAATGAGATTGTGCCGATGTATTACAGCAGCGGCGGTCCCGATCGCCCCAGCGTGCCCTGGATGGCGTATATGAAGGAATCAATCCGGACGCTCGCGCCGCGTTTCTCGATGGAACGCATGCTGCATGATTACACGACGATGTTCTACGCGCCTGCATTGAATGCAAGAAAGTCCGCTTAAACGCAGATAGACAGGTGAAAAATGGCTGAGTACTTTACAGCGGCTTCCCTGATTGGAGCCATTGGTATTTTCGTGCTGCGCGTCCTTGACATGTCGCTGGATACGCTGCGTGTTCTGTTTGTGATGCGCGGCAAACCCAAACTGGTGTGGATCCTGGGGTTCGCGCAGTCTTTGATTTTTGTCGTGGCGATCACTTCGGTGCTGTCAAACATGGACAACCCGTTCAACCTGATCGGCTACGCGGCTGGTTTCGCGACCGGCAATGTAGTCGGCATGGCAATTGAAGACCGGCTGGCGGTCGGCTTCCTGCGCCTGACGGTCATCTCCTCGAGGCGCGGCAACGCCATCGCCGAGATGCTGCGCGAGGGCGGCTACCTGGTGACCGAGCTCTCCGCCCGCGGGCGTGATGGCGCGGTAGGCGTGATGTACGCGGTCGTACCGCGTAAGCTCAAGACCAAGGTGCAGAACCTGATCTACGATACCGACCCTGAAGCGTATATTACGGAAGAAGATGTGCGTCCCAAGCGTCTGACGCTGGGCCGGGCATAAACAACCGAACGAAGAATGGAAAGGCGGGCGCTTGCGCCCGCCTTGTGAAAGTTTACCCTCACGGTTTATCATCTTTGCCGCCACGAAACGGCCGCATCCCTGCGATGCCCGTCTACGCTTTGCGCACGACCAGCGTCAGACCGTCGACCTCGTCGATGACCACTTCTGTGTTCACCGGCATAAATTCATTCTTTACCGTCGATCGCGCCTGCCATAGCTCACCCGCGGCTTGCACCATCCCGACCGGATCGAGCGCTTCGACCACGAACCCCTGCTGTCCGAGCAATGCCTCCGTCCCGGTCTGCACTGGCACCACCTGCGCTTTCAGACCGATGGTTACCACGGCCAGGAAACTGGCTGCCAGGATGACCGCCATCCCCAGCACCAGCGGAATGGAGACCTTCGGGAAGCCCGGCACCTGATGGCTGTTGAACAGCACCAGCGCGCCTATCACGAATGAGATTGTGCCGGCAGCGGTCAGCCCGCCTAGCCCGGGCGTTTTCAATTCCAGGATGAAAAGCACGAACGCCAGCACAATAAACAGCAGCCCGAAATAATTGACCGGCAGCAGGCCCAGCCCGTAAACAGCCAGCAGCAGGCTGACAACGCCCAGAAAGCCGGCAAACCAGCCACCGGGGCTGGAAAGCTCGATCAGAATGGCTTGCAGACCGATGGCGAGCAGCAGGAAGACCAGGTTTGGGTTGACGATCAGCAGCAGCAACTGCTCGATCAGCGAATTCTCAAGTGTCAGTTCGGGCGCGTATGCCGTATGCAGGGTCGTGCCGCCAACCTGGCGGTTGTCGAGCTGGCGCATCAGATCGTGGATGTCGGCCGCCTTGATGTCGATCAGCCCGACTTCCAGCGCTTCATCGACCGTGACAGCCTTCGCCGTCTCGATCATATCTTCTGCCAGCGCGCGCGCTGCTTCCGGGCGGCTGGCAGTCAGGTTGCGGGCGGTCGCTTTCAGCAGCTCCTTCACCTTGGATTCCATCGTCTGCTCGATATCCTCACCCTGTGAGCCGACCGGACTGGCCGCGCCGATGGTAGTGTTGGGGCTCATGGCGCTGAGATCGGCTGCCATGGTGATCAGCGAGCCGGCGCTGGCAGCCATGGCGGTCTCCGGCGTGACGTAAACAATGAACGGCAAGGGTGACGTGTCGATGCGCTGGATGATCTTGTTCATCAGATCGACGCTGCCGCCGGGGGTATCCAACTGCAGGATGATAGCCTGAGCGTTCTGAGTTTGGGCGTAGGTGATGCCACGTTCAATGTAATCGAGCATCACCGGTGTGATCGGACCGCGGCTCTCCAGGAGGACGATGGGCGCGGTGCTGGTGCTTTGCCCGAATGCGGGCAGAGCCAGGCTGCCGATCACGAGCATTAGGATAAATACTTTGAGTACCAGATGACGCGCAGACATAATGACCTCCTTTCCCGTTCTGAAACGGTTACGCTTAAAATCATTATAACGGCAAGGGTTATCCATGACATGGAGTATTCTATGAGCGAGCAAAAACAACGTTGCGGCTGGGCTGTTTCTGAGCTGATGATTGCTTATCACGACCAGGAGTGGGGGGTGCCGGTACACGATGACCGCACCCTGTTTGAATTCCTGATCCTCGAAGGCGCGCAAGCCGGTCTGAGCTGGGAGACCATCCTGTCACGCCGTCCGGCTTACAGGAAAGCTTTTGATAATTTTGACCCTGCCATCATCGCGGCGTATGACCAGCGCAAGGTGGATGAACTGCTTGCCAATGCCGGCATTATCCGTAACCGCAGGAAGATCGAGGCCGCTGTTACCAATGCCAGAGCGGCGCTGCGTTTGCAGGAGGAATTCGGTTCACTGGACGCCTATTTCTGGTCCTATTGTCCTGACGGACCGTTGCAAGGCATCTATGGTCAACCATCCGAAGTCCCGGTCACCAATCCCGTCTCGGACCGGCTGTCAAAGGACCTGATCAAACGCGGCTTCAAGTTCGTCGGTCCGACCATCATGTGCGCCTTCATGCATGCCGCCGGCATGATGAACGGGCACCTGGTCACCTGTTTCCGGCATGAGGAACTCAAGCCTCACGCCCGGTGACCTGACTGGCAAAAGTTTCCCCAGTCTTCGACTGCTAATAATTCGTTAAGGCTTTTCTAATATCGTTCTTGCATTCTCTCGCTAAAGTAAGAGCAAGAGAATAGCCATTATTGGGAAAGGATGAATAACCATGTCTAAAGTTATTGGTATTGATTTAGGAACAACAAACAGCGTCGTCGCAGTCATGGAAGGTGGTACACCCACCGTTATCACCACAGCGGAAGGATCTCGTCTGGCGCCGTCAGTCGTCGCGTTCACCAAGAACCACGAACGGCTCGTTGGTTTTCCGGCTAAACGGCAGGCAGTCGTCAACCCGCAAAACACCGTCTCTTCGATCAAGCGCTATATGGGTCGCAAATTCGACGAGACTTCTCAGGAACGGAAGATTTCGCCCTATGAGGTGCGTGAAGGTCCGTCCGGTGACGCGCGTGTTTATATTCCGATTGAAAATCGGACCTACACCCCGCAAGAGATTTCAGCCATGATTCTGGAGAAGCTCAAACGGGACGCTGAAGCGTACCTGGGTGAAAAAGTGACCCAGGCGGTCATCACCGTGCCGGCTTACTTCAATGACAGCCAGCGTCAGGCGACCCGCGATGCCGGCAAGATTGCCGGTCTCGAAGTGCTGCGCATCATCAATGAACCGACCGCGTCAGCCCTGGCTTACGGCCAGGACAAGAAATCCAACGAGAAGATCCTGGTCTTCGACCTGGGCGGCGGTACCTTCGATGTCAGTATTCTGGAAGTCGGCGAGGGCGTCTTTGAAGTCAAGGCGACCAATGGGGATACCCACCTCGGCGGCGATGACTGGGACGAACGCATCGTCAACTGGGCGGCTGACGCGTTCAAAGCCGATTACAACATCGACCTGCGTCAGGACAATCAGGCATTGCAGCGCCTGCGCGAAGCGGCTGAAAAAGCCAAGATCGAGCTCTCGAGCGTGATGGAGACCGAGATCAACCTGCCGTATATCACGGCGGATGCCAACGGCCCCAAGCACCTGCAGATAAAGCTCAACCGGGCGAAGTTCGAAAGCCTGACCGAAGATCTGCTGGCGCGCGTCAAGCCTTTGCTCGACGCAGCATTGAAGGATGCCGGTCTGACGGCGGCTGACCTGAATGAGGTCATCCTGGTCGGCGGCTCAACGCGTATGCCCATGGTTCAGGAACTGGTGCAGAAGATCACCGGCAAGGAACCGAACAAGAGCGTCAATCCCGACGAGGTGGTCGCGATCGGTGCCGCCATTCAGGGCGGCGTGCTCTCAGGTCATGTGAAAGACGTGCTGCTGCTTGATGTGACCCCGCTCTCACTGGGCGTGGAAACGCTTGGCGGCGTCATGACCCGGCTGATCGAGCGCAATACCACCATCCCGGTTAAGAAGACTGAAACCTTCTCAACCGCGGAGGACAATCAGTTAGCAGTGGATGTCCACGTGCTGCAGGGTGAGCGTCAGATGGCGGAAGATAACATGTCGCTCGGGCGCTTCCGGCTCGATGGGATTGCCAACGCGCCGCGCGGGCTGCCGCAAATCGAGGTTACCTTCGACATCGACGCCAACGGCATTCTGAATGTCAGCGCGCGTGACAAGGCGACCGGCCGCGAGCAGAAGGTGACCATCACCGCGTCCACCAACCTGAACAAGCAGGAGATCGAACGACTGGTCGAGGAAGGCAAACGCTTCCAGAACGAGGACAATCAGCGCCGTGAGCTGGCCGATGCCCGTAACCTGGCTGACAGCGCCATCTATGAAGCCGAGAAAATGCTGCGCGAATTTGGCAGCTCGGAGCCGATGCTCGAGCAATCGGTGCGCGGCAAGATCGAGCAGCTCAAAGCCAACGCTCAGTCAGGCACGTTGCAGCAGATCCGTCAGGGTATCGAGGAGCTGAAGCAAATCTCAGCCCAGATGCAGCAGCATGCCGCTCAGCCTGCGCAACCTGCGGGCGATGACAGCCAGCAGCAAGGCGGGCAGCAGAATGGTGATGACGTCGTGGAAGGCGAATTCACTCAGGCGGAATAACGCTAACATAAGCAAATCGTCAGACCGGCACTCAGCCGGTCTGATTTTTTGTATCCCGCAGACAGTATACTTAAGGCACCTTCGACTGCCGCGGAACTAAACCGCCGCAAAAACGTTATTCTGATAACGGAGGATATATGAAGAAGGCAAACCGTTTACTCATACTACCGTTAATCGGCATCTTAATCTTATTAATGGCGTGCAATCTGCCGCAGAAAAAGAATGGTGATCTCACCGGTGAGGCGCTCAATACGTCCATCGCCCAGACCGTGAACGCCGCGCAAACGCAGACCGTATCGGGCACGATGGTCGCCCCAACTGGTACACCGCAGCCGACCTTGCTGCCAACCTTTACCGCGCCGGCCGGTAGCACCCAGCCTGCTGCTCCGACCCGCCCCGCGCCGACGGCTACGCAGCCGATCTGTAACTGGGCACGCTTTGTCGATGATGTCTCGGTGCCTGACAACTCTCCCATGATGCCAGGCCAGGTGTTCACAAAAACCTGGCGGCTGCTCAATGCCGGCAGTTGCGCCTGGACGCTCGATTATGCCATCGTCTTCTCGGATGGCGACGGCATGGGAGCACCGGCCGCCATATCGTTCCCAAAAATTGTTCAGCCGGGTCAAACCGTTGACCTGTCTGTCCAGATGACGGCTCCTGGTACGCCTGGCACCTATAAAGGCAACTGGAAGCTGCGCAGCAACACCGGCCAGGTGTTTGGTCTTGGTCAGAGCGGCACCACCAGCTTCTGGGTGCAAATCGTGGTTGGTCAGCCTGCCGCGACCATCAATCCGGATGCCAGGCTGGATTTTGCTGCCTCCATGTGCTCAGCGCGCTGGAGCAGTGACAAGGGCGCGGTCGCCTGTCCGAGTACGCTCAATTACCAGACCGGCTCTGTCTTTCTGAATAACGCACCTAAACTGGAGCTCAGCTATCAGGATGATGAACCCGCCATCATCATGGCGCCTTCTGCTGGCGCGAATGGCATCATCAGCGGGCGTTACCCCGCCGTGAACGTCCGCGCGGGTGACAAGTTTGGCGCGCTCGTAGGCTGCGTTTCAGGCGCACAGCAGTGCAACGTCACCATTCAGGTCAATTACATCGCGAATGGCGGGGCAGTTCAGTCCCTGGGTACCTGGCAGGAGAAGTACGACGGAGAATGGACGCGCATCAATGTCGATCTCGGTTCGCTGGCGAACCAATCGGTGGAATTCATCTTGCAGGTTGGCAGCAATGGCTCGTCCGATGGCGATCAGGTGTTCTGGCTTTCGCCAACCATCGTGCGATAAAACTCACGCCTGCAGGCTGAAAATGCCAAGGTGAGGGTACAATTATCAATGCTAATTGGATGATAGGAGGAAATAACATGAAGCGAACCAGCCTGATTTTAATAACGATCCTGGCGGCAGTGAGCTTGCTGGGCGCCTGTATACCATTCGCGACTCAGCCGGTTCAGGTGGTTGCCACGGCTGAACTGCCGGCTGAAATGGTCGCCAAGACCGTCCAGGCAGAGCTGACACAGATTTCTATCTCCACTCTGGTGATGGAACTGACTAAGGCTTCTGTTGGCGGGCAAGCCAGCCCGGTCCCTCCGACCGCGACCCTCGTTCCGCCAACCGCGACACTGGAACCGCCAACGGCAACTGCTCAGCCGCCCGCTGACACCGCCACGGCACTCCCGCCAACCAACACGGTCGTTCCGCCTACTAACACAGCCCAGCCGCCTGTTAACACAGCCGTGCCCGGCCGTCCGCAGCCAACCGCGACCCGGATGAGCGCCGCCGCCATGACCCAAACCATGGCAGCTATCCCCGTGGTGCAGATCACACCGATTGCAGGCTATAAAACCCCAGTCCCGGGCTCAAAGACCGCGACGCCAATCGCCGGCTATAAATCGCCGACACCGAACGTGACGCCGATCAGCTGCTTCAGGGCTAAACTGGTCTCGGAGACAATACCGGATAACACCGTTTTTGGCGTATCGACACCATTCACCAAAACCTGGACCATCCAGAACACGGGCACCTGCACGTGGAACTCCAATTATGACTGGTGGTATACCAGCGGCGACAAGATGGGCGGTTCAGGCTTCACCGATCTCAATGCGACAGTACCGCCAGGCGGCACGACGACCGTGAGCGTCAACCTGGTCGCCCCCGCGGCTGTCGGCGAGTATGTTGGCTACTATCAGCTGCGCAGCGATACCGGCCAGTTGTTCGGCTGGGGTGGGGATTCCACCGGCGGATTCTGGGTGAAGATCTACGTCCGCTAGATAAATAGTAATCACTTGAGCAAACACTGGAAGGATTAGCTCCTTCCAGTGTTTTTTTCTCTATTTGTTAAGGAATTAAAGTGAATCAATTAAGGAAAACCAACGTTTATGGCATAGAACTTGTAACATTAGACCCCAGTAATCATTATATTTATTGCAGAAAAGCAGATCTGACTGGATATTATGAGCATGAACGGGAAGACCTCAGCATTGAAGAGCCTCGCGGGCAGGATGAAAAAAGTCCTGTTCCTGCTGCTGTTCCTGGCTGTTGCCGGCCTGATCATCAAATTCGCGCCTTTCCAGCGCGCCTCAGCCGGGGTTTCGCCTGAACAGGCGACCGCGATGGCGACCCTGCAGTTCAGATTGACACAACTGGTGGTGGAGACACAGCCAGTCTACGCGACCATGGACGCCAGCCGCCTGACAGCAACGCTGGATCCGGCACTGACTGTTGGCATCACCCCAATCCCTTCACAGGCTGCAGCCACAGAGACAGCCGCGCCTGAGCTGACCCCCGCTGCATCGACCGCGACTGAGGCAGCGAACAGCCAGGTCACCCCTGTCCCGACGGAAGCGGCGGCCATGGGCGGTGAAACGGTCACAGAGGCGGCTCCGGTCAGCAAGGAACTTCCTGGCGCTACGGCGACCGACTTGTGCTACAAGGCAACCATACTGGATGAAGTGATTTCCCCTGACGCGGTCAATATGGCGGCAGGTGCTAATTTTGTTAAAACCTGGCGGATCCGCAATGACGGTACCTGTACCTGGCAGAGCGGTACGCAGCTGGTTTATCTCGGCGGTGAAAGAATGAGTCAAATGGAAGCTTATCACTTGGCGACACAAGTGCTTCCGGGAGGTGTAATGGATATATCGGCTGGATTTACTGCGCCAACAAGGTCGGGAACTTTTATCGGCAACTGGCAGTTGTTAAGTGTAGACGGTCAGGTGTTTGGCACAGGTGAACAAGCTCAGAACTCGTTCGAGATAAAAATCAATGTTCCATAACACCCCCGTAGACAGGTAACGAGCCAGCTGTGGCATAGAACGTGCCTTGTTTACAAAAGAGAAGCGGTTCGATATACTAAATTACCTGCTTTTGTGTGGATGATAGGAGGAAAGTATCAATGAATATCAATAAATTATCTTCAGCTCTCCGCGCGCCGATGATTGTGTTGCTGGTTGCCATCATGCTCTTCGCAACCGTAACGCCAACGCAAGCGGCGACGCCTGTTTTCTCGATCAAGACGGTGGTGAAAGACACCAGCGTCACGATCACCGCATATAACTTCCCGGTTGGCAAGCACTTTGTTGTCCGCATGGGCGAATACGGCACCCTGGGTGTTGGTGGTGTAGAGGTCGGTCAATTCGATGCTGCTGCTGCCAACTTCGAAGCAACGTTCAATATCCCTGCTTCATTGGCTGGCCGCGCCAGAATCGCCATCCGTATGGACAGCACCACCGGCGGATATTACAGCTACAACTGGTTCTACAATGATCCAGGTGCAGCTCCCGCGCCGGCAACCCCAGGATACTCCGGTATTCCAACCATCTCAGTGCTGAATGTTGTGCCAGGTGTGAGTGTAAAACTCCGCGCCCACAACTTCCCGCCAAATGTTGACTTCAAGGTTCTGATGGGTGCTTATGGTACCTATGGCGTTGGTGGAACCGAAGCTGCGACTCTCAACTCTGGTGTAGGCGGGACGTTCGACACTGGTGATATCGCAATTCCAGCCGCATTGGCTGCGATGAATCCGATTGCCATTCGCCTCCAGAGCACCAACGGCGTCTACTATGCCTACAACTGGTTCACCAATGGCGTCGTGACTCCTCCGGCTCCCGGCTACACCGGTATCCCGACATTCAGCATCAAGACCGTTGTGGTCGATGACAAGGTGACCATCCTGACCAATAACTTCCCGGCAGGGTTGGATTTCACCGCCCGCATGGGTGCTTATGGCACCAAGGGCGTCGGCGGCCCGGTCGTCGGAACGATCAATTCGGGTCTCGGTGGCGCGTTTGAAGCTACCTTTACTATCCCGGCTGAACTCAAGGGCAGCTCGCTAATCGCCATCCGGCTGGATGACGCCGCGAACTACTACTATGCCTACAACTGGTTCACCAATTCCAGCGCTCCCGTGCCCCCAACACCGCCTACCCCCGCGGAACCAATTCCAACCGTGAGCGTCTCGAGCGTGGTCAAGAACACCACAGTGACTCTTCAGACTTGGAACTTCCCGGTTGGTAAGACCTTCAAGGTCACCATGGGTGAGTACGGCACCTATGGCGTGAATGGCATCGCGATTGCGCCTGACTTCGTTTCGACAGCCGCGTCAGAGTCCGTCACCTTCAATATCCCGGCAGGTCTGGCTGATCGCCAGCGCATCGCCATCCGCCTCCAGACGGAAGACGGCAAATACTTCAGCTACAACTGGTTCTGGAACAATTAGTTTCAAGTAACAGAACATCGAAAAACCTGCCTCCCAAGGCAGGTTTTTTTGTGTATGAGAGACGTTCCCGACATTTCGATGATGGCGGATCAAAGAACGCGATCCGCCCTACTTTGCTACCCTGCGAGATCTCAATCTATACCCTGTAGGAGCGAGACAATCCGTTTTGTGATTGCCTTGACCGTGTTGAAGTGCCCGGAATGGGTAAATGCTGCATCGCATGTATGAGGTTTGCAGGCATAATAACGTAGGTTGGGTGCCGCCTTTGCACCCAACATTTCATATTATTGGCTTTGCTATCACCTGTAGGGGCGAGGCAATCCGTTTTGTGATTGCCTTGACCGCATTGATATGCCCGGGATGGGTAAATAAAAAAACATTTACCCATCCCCTACGGACGGGACCACATTGATGATTTTTGCAGGAATAATTATCTTGGTCGGGCATCGTTTTGTGTGACCGAGATTTCGATATTGGCGGCTCGGAGAACGCGAGCCGCCCTACCATGTAAGATCCCGATCCATCACCTGTAGGGGCGAGGCAATCTGTATTGTGATTGCCTTGACCGCATTGATATGACCGGGATGGGTAAATATAAAACATTCAACCCTCCCCTACGGACGGATACAACACATTGATGATTATTGCAGGAAAAATTATCTTGCTGGGGTGCCGCCTTCGCACCCAACATTTCGATATTATTGGCGGATCAAAGAACGTGATCCGCCCTACGAGTATAGCCCGGGAGGGGTAAATACAAAACATTTACCCCTCCCCTACGGGTCGTGGGTTGGTCAGGTATTACGAAGGGATTTACCCCACGAGCGGGAGATTTTTGTGCGCGCGGGCGTTGAGGCTTGCGTATTTCTCCGTCTGACTAAATGCCTTGAGCTGGTTGATGCGCTTGATGATCAGCGGGTGCTGGCTGAGGCTGTCGCTGATGCTGCCGAGAAAGGTATCATCCTCGCGGTCCAGCGCATCATAGGCCTCATTCAACTGCGCGACTGTGCGGGCGTCATTGGCGGTCAGCTTGATCAACGCCGTGATCGACTTGCTCAGGTTGCCGCATGCCAGCAGCCCGGCCCGGTCACAGGAGAGCTCGCAGGCGCGGTTCCACCAGGTCAGCGTCAGCAGGTAGATAATCGTGCCGATAAAGTTTCCCGGCAGCCCGCCCAGGTTACCCAGAATGGTATTCAGCCAGGTGTGACCAAGCTGGACATGTGCCAGCTCATGCCCGATCACAAAGCGCATCTCGTCATCATCCAGGATCTCTGCCAATCGCGTATTGATCACCATTACGTTCGGGCTGTGCAGACCAAAGGTGTAGGCATTGGCAACATCACTCTGCATCAGCACCACGGCCACTTCCGGCGCTTCCAGCCGGCCCTGGCTCTGGTTATAGAGCCGCAGAAGAACCGGAAAACTCGCCAGCGGGATACCCATCGCCTTGACCTGATTGTAGTAACCGCGCATGTTGAGATAACTGAACAGGATCATCCCCAGCCCCATGAGCGGGATGACACATTGGCTGAGAATCGCCAGGAGGATACCCAGCCCCAGCGCAACCGCGAAGGTCAGCAGCAGGATCGGCATCTCCCACTCGTAGCGATACTCAGTCATTACTTCAACTTCAAACCCTGGTTGAGGATATTCTTTACCATGGAGGGGCCTTCATAAATCAGCCCGGTGTAGAGCTGGACGAGCACCGCACCAAGGTCGAGTTTATATTGCGCGTCAGCGTGGCTCATCACACCGCCGCTGGCGACGACCGGCAACGCGCCGTCCAGCCGTTTGACTGTTTTGGCGAGCATGATGTTATTGATCTTGTTCAGCGGCTTGCCGCTCAGACCGCCGGTTTCGCCCTTGTAAGCCGACTTGAGAAAGTCAGGACGGCTGATAGTGGTATTGCTGATGATGACGCCGTCCATACCTGTGCCGGTGATCGCCGCCAGCGACTGGTCGAGTTCTTCGTCGCTGAGATCGGGCGCCAGCTTGACCATGATCGGTACCCGGCGCGATAATTTTTCCACCAGCGCGTCGCGTTCCTCAGCCAGCGGCTTGAGAATACCTTCGAGCATTTCCTGACCCTGCAGCTTGCGCAGGTCCGGCGTGTTGGGCGAGCTGACGTTGACCGCGAGATAATCGCACAATGGTGCGAATTTCTTCAGCAGCACCAGATAATCCGCCGCAGCTTCTTCTAGCGGGCGGTTTTTGTTCTTGCCAATGTTCATACCGAGGATCAGGTCTGCCGGACGGTCGCCGCGCAGCCGGCGCGCCATGAATTCCGCGCCGCGATTGGGGAAGCCCATGCGATTGATGACCGCCTGATCATCGACCAGCCGGAAGATGCGCGGCTCCGGATTGCCAGGCTGCCCGATCGGTGTGACCGTTCCCAGTTCAATATGTCCGAATCCCATCGTGCCCAGTCCGCGCCAGCCCAAACCGTCCTTGTCATAACCAGCCGCCATGCCGAGCGGGTTCTTGAAAGTCAAACCGAATGCCTTGACCTCAGGCCCCTGTATTTTTGGTCGGAACATGGACGTCAGCATGGCGCTGAACAGCGCCTGACTGCCGCCCAATTGCAACGCCGAAATAGTCAGCGCATGAATGCGTTCCGGTGTCAGCTTATAAATCAGCGGTCGGAAGAGTTTGTACCACTGCATGTCACGACTCGGCGATGAACTTGCGGGCAGCAGCGATCTGCTCGGGGTCAATAGCGTTCTTGCTCTCCCAGTAGTCAAGCATCTCGGTAAACTTGAGCACGGCGTGCAGGCGATAGCCAGCCTGAAGCAAGGCTTCCAACGCGCCGGATTCACGATCGACCAGCACCACCACATCCCGGACAATCAACCCTGTCGCCAGCAGCTTGTCAATTGCCTCAAACTTGCTGGTGCCCGTCGTGGTCACGTCATCGATCACAAGCGCGCATTCGCCCGGATGAAAATCACCTTCGATGCCAGCTTTTGTGCCGTAATCCTTGGCTTCCTTCCGCGGGTAGATCATCGGTTTATCGTTCAGCAGGCTGACCGCGGTCGCGATCGGGATGCCGGCATAAGGCAGCGCCGCCAGCCGGTCATAGGTCAGCTTCTCGAGCACGGGCAGGTAGGCTTCTGCCACCTTACGCAGCAGAGCCGGGTAGGTGATCAGCCGCCTCAGGTCAATGTAGATGGGTGAGACCATGCCCGATTTGAGCGTGAAGCTGCCAAATTTGATACAGCCAGCCTCGAGCAAACCATCTGCCAGCTCGCTTAGTGTCACGTTATGCATCACGGTCATGTCTCACCTCATCTGATTATTGTTTCTTTAATTATCACGCAAACTGGCGCGCACCTGATTGATCTGCCGGCGGAAGTCATCCGCCGCCGCGCCGGGGTCAGCGGCGCGGGCAATGCCGCGCGAGACCGGCACCAGCAAACCCAGACCATCCTTGCGCAAGCCAGCCCGCATCGAGCCGACCAGATCGCCGCCCTGAGCGCCGAGACCGGGCGTCAGGAACCACGTCTCCGGCACCAGGTCACGCAGCCGGCTGAGCGCGTCCACCTGGGTCGCGCCGACCACCAGACCGATATTGCCAGTCAGCTTATGCCATTCGGCAGCCTGAAGCGCCACCTTCTCATACAGTTTCAAACCGGCATCCGCGCCACCCAATTCCAGATCCTGAAAATCCTTCGCACCCGGGTTGGATGTTTTACACAGCAGGAAGGCTGCTTTGCTTGGCATGTTCAGGAACGGCGCCAGGCTGTCATAGCCGAGGTAGGCGTTGAGAGTCACCGCGTCAGCCCCCAGTTTTTGCAAGGCAGAGAGCGCGTAGGCTTCAGCGGTTGACGAGATGTCTCCGCGCTTGGCGTCGAGCAGCACCGGAATACGATCCGGCACGGCGGCGATACATTCTTTCAGGATAGCCCAGCCTTCCGGACCAGCCGCTTCATAAAAGGCGGCATTTGGCTTGTAGGCGGCTGCCAGATGCGCGGTGCTTTCGATCAATCGCAGGGAGAAGTCGCGCAAGGTCTGGGGGCTGTCATCCTTCAGATCAGCGGGGTGCGGGTCAATGCCGATGCAAAGCAGCGAATCGACTTTCAGCATACGTTCGGTGAGCCGGTCAAAGAATTTTGTCATGTCTACGCTTTCCCGAGCACCATCGCCAGCAGCGCCATACGGACATACAAACCGTATTCCATCTGGCGGAAGTAGGCTGCGCGTGGGTCGTCATCAAAGTCCATGCTGATTTCACCGACGCGGGGCAGCGGGTGCATGACGATCATGTCACTCTTGGCGCCGGTCATCAGCTGCGGGTCGATCAGGAAGGCATTGCGGACACTCTCGTACACGTCCAGATCTTCAAAGCGCTCTTTCTGGACGCGCGTCACATACAGGACATCCGATTCAGCCAGGATAGGTTCGAGCGCGGTGTACTGAGTCTGCGAGGTACCTTTGGCGGCGATCTCTTCGACGATTTCGGGCGGCATGGCAAGGATTTCAGGGGAGACGTAGTTCAGCTTGACATCGAAGAGCGTCAGCAGGCGTGAGAGCGAATGGATCGTGCGGCCGTATTTCAGATCGCCGACCATGGTGACTGTCAGTCCGTCCAGGCGTCCCATTTCCTGCTTGATGGTGAACAAGTCGAGCAGCGCCTGGGTGGGGTGTTCGCCGACGCCATCACCAGCGTTGATAATCGGTTTGCGGGCGGCTTTAGCCGCGATGGCTGCCGAACCCTTCTCGGGGTGTCTGAGCACAATCACATCAGCGTAGGCTTCGAGCGTGCGGATGGTATCCGGCAGGGACTCACCCTTGGCGACCGAGGAGTATTTGACTTCATTGATCGGGATAACACTACCGCCCAGCCGTTCCATCGCCGCGGTAAACGACGAGGAGGTACGCGTGGAGGGTTCATAGAAAACATTGGCAAGAATTTTGCCTTTCAACAAATCAAATGCGCCGACGTGTTTGACCATAACCAGCATCTCATTGGCAACGTCAAAGACGTAATCCAGGTTGGTGCGATTGAACTGATTGACTGAAAGGATGTCCTTCTGATAGAAAGGCGCGTCCTGACGATCGCCAAAAGGCAGGTGCGGGTTGTAACTCATCAGACTTGATTGTTGCGGACTCATTTTTCGCTCCAGATATTAGGTTGGTTGAATTGGCAGACTACGCTGACCAATATTCACGAATGTTACGGCCTGAGCCGGGCTGCGCCAGTACTCTGCCGTGTTCAAAAGCCAGCGCGCCGCGCAGGTATACGCGCTCAACGCGGCCAGTCACCGGCATGCCTTCGAAGGGCGTCCAGCCGCAGCGGGAATGCAGGCTGGCGGCTTTTATCTCCCATTTGGCATCAGGGTCTACCTCGATCCAGGTCTCGGTCTGTTCAGGCAGGTTGAAGATGCGGCGCGGATTGGTGTGACAGCGGAGATGGATGTCCTCCAGCGTCAGCCGGCCCTCATGCACCGCGGTGAGCAGCAACGGCAGGCTGGTCTCGATGCCGGGGAAACCGGGCGGCGGTGTAGCGCTGGTTTTCTCAGCGACGGTGTGCGGCGCGTGGTCGGTCGCGAAGCAATCGATCACATCCAGGTTGTCCCACAATGCCTGCTGGTCTGTTTTGCTGGTTAGCACCGGTCGTACCTCTGCAACACCAGCGCCCAGCCTGGGGATATCCTCATCAGAGAGCAGCAGGTGATGCGGCGCCACCTCGCAGGTGACGGGGATGCCGGCTTCCTTGGCAGCCTTGATCGTCAGAATCTCTTCCTTTTTAGAAACATGGCAGACATGCACCGGCCGATGATAAATCTGGGCGAATAACAAGGCTGCCGCCATGGTGCGGCTCTCGGCATGCAGCGCCAGCGGGCGGTTGGCTGGCCAGTGCGCGAAGTGCGGCATCCACAGGTCCATCTCGTCCAGACGCAGCGGACCGTAGGTCTGGTCGAGGTACATTTTCAAACCAGCCGCCTGCTCAGCAATCGCTGCAGCCGCAGAGGCGTCAGGTCCCGCGCCGACGAAGAGCCCATAATCACAGCGGGCTTTCGAGGCGGCCAGTCCGGCTGCCAGCTCAAAGGATTCTTTGTCGACCACAGGCGGTTTGGTATTCGGCATGGCAAGCAGCATGGTCACCCCGCCAGCCAGCGCAGCGGCGGTACCGGTATCCCAGTCTTCCTTATGCTCGGCACCGGGTTCACGCATGTGCACGTGCGGGTCAATCAAGCCGGGAAATCTGATCATACTGCCTCCATTCATAAAAAAAGAGAGCCTTTAATGGCTCTCTGATTGCTGAATAATTGATTCCTTGAACACCTCATCCATCATCACCAGCGGTGTCTGAAGGATCTTTCGGTAAGGCGTCCGTCTCGTGTGCATAACCTTATGAATTCTATTTTATTTTCTCGGGGTGTCAATGCGAGTCGAATAATTTAAGACTCTCGCTCTTTTCCTGCCTTGCGTTATCGGACGTTATGGCTGGTCAGGGCGCGGTAACTGGGCGTAGTTGTAGATCGCCTTAGACAGATTGACCATCAGTTCATTGGCTGGGTCGTAGAGCAATTGCCGCGGATGATAAAGGAAAATCGAGAGGACGTAATCGCCGCCCGGGCTTTTGATGATACCGCTGTTGACGATGGTATGCATGATGCCGTCATCCTCAATCACCCAGCCATGTTTCTGACCAATCCAGGTGCCTTCAGGCAAGCCAGCGGTAATGAGCTGCGGCAGACGGTTGTTCCGCAGCACCTCCAGCATCACGTCACATTTCTCCCGTGTGATCTTACCGGTGAAGATTTCAGCCAGCCCGGCACCCTGTTCGCCGCATTGGTAGAGCAGCTTGAGGATTGTCGCCATGTCAGCCGCGGTCGTCTGATTGTAGGCATCCAGGCTGACCTTCACATCCGTGCGCTGGTTGGCGGGTGTTGAGATGCGGTCAAGCAGCGGCGCGCCGAGGTAGAAGTAGCCTGCCAGGAAGGTATTGTTCAGGCCCATCGCGCGCACTTCCTGCGTCACGGTCACCGGCGCCAGATTGCCGCCAAGATATTTGCGCATGATCTCGTCCGTTGAGGCATTGTCAGACTTATCGATCATCAGCTTCAGATCGGTCTCCATCGCGCCGGTCAATGGCAAGTCGACCGCGCCAAACATGGCAGTCATGACGGGAATCTTGATCAGGCTGGCAGCGGTGAAGGGTACGTCCGGCGGAATTTCGGCGCCATTATCGAGCGCGAAGTTGAGCGTTTCACCGCTGTTGAGTTCCTCATAATAAATTTCAGCCACGCCGGAGAAATTCGCTACCGTGAACAATTGTCTGAGCATCGTTTGAAGAATATCCAGCGGGGGTCGGACGGATACCGACTCAATTGCCGGCAAAGTCACCGTCCGCTCGGCTGGGTTGGACATGGCGGCGATCAGGACGGGAAGGGTCGCGTCAATGTCGAGCGCCAGGCCGGGGCTGCCGGCAGTAAATTCCATTCCGCCCGGGACAGGCAGATACGGTGCGGCGGGCTGGTCATAACGCGGCTGGATTTCATCACGCAGGAAGGCGCGCATTTTGTCTTCATCCACAGTGGTCGCCAGTACAACCTCATCAGGTTGGCCGTTCTGGCGCCAGAGGAAACGCCAGAAACCCTGCAGACCGTTGGAGCGCTGGTCAATCTTTTTTGCCTCAGCGAACATGCTGTTCAAATCCAGCACAAATCCCATCATCGATGGTTTAAGCGAGATGGTCTGGTCGTTGAAATTGGCATGCACCGGGGCATCGTAGACCTCCATCAACCGCTCTACCGCCTGTTCCTGGCTTAACCCGCCGACAGGGATGCCGGCCATGGTCATGCCGGCAGGATAGCCGCTGGTCGATTGCATGAACAGCAGCGCCTGCCAGGCCAGGACGAGGATGGCGGATGCGATGAAGATGCCGGCGAGCAGCCGCAGGAAAGTCTTGACGCTCATGGGACGAATTCTATCACCTGGCTCGTCTGGTCAACGGGTGTGGTTATGCCAGGTTCGTGTCGTGCAGGGGCGGATTCATCCGCCCGTTCTTGTCCCTCCATATTCAGGGAGGGTGGCTGCGCAGCAGCCGGGTGGGTTTGGTCTTATGCAAGCCATTGTGAATGGCGCTTCCTTCCAGGATTGCTGCGCTGATGCGCCATCCCTACCTGAACAGATCGGTTCGATTATGGGCGCCGGATTCGGCTGCGAGCCGGCAAGGTTGAAACCCTGCACTACAAGTGCCACGTAGGGGCGGATTCATCCGCCCGAACTCACCTCTATCTCATCACCCTTGCTCTTTTCGAACGAACTATTAATCTGATGGAAAAATGGGATAAATGCGGCATGTGCGAAGGTAGTGAGTATGCTGGTCGCGAACCAAATAATTAATACATATAGTGAGGTGCCTGATAACAACGCCCCTCTGTAAGAATTCCAGATCGTACTGATCATTTCAAAACTTTCTGGGAGCACTAAAACAACCAGACCAACAAAGGCTAGAACATAGTACATCAAGCCGATCGGTGAGGTAACCAGCATAATCACAATAGATAGCGCGCCTGAATTTAATAAGTTCTGCTTCAGAAGCAGCCATGACTGTTTCATCGCATCAAGCACTTTAATATCCTTGATAATGATTAAGTAGGACGTGTACCGGTACCAAATCGACGAAACGATCATCAGTATCTGCTGGACTGGATACATCAGAGAGGTGAATATTCCCATCGTAAGGAGAGTGAGAATCATTATTGGGACAAGAGTCACGCAATATGCAGTAACACCAGCGATAAACAAACAAAAATCCAGCTTAATGATCTTCCAGATGGCTGGACGGGAGTCCCGGTACAAGCGCCTGGTTCGAGGTACCACATTATTCAAGGTAGCTTCGTTTGTGGCTTTGACATGTAAGACCTGACCAACAATTTGTAGAAATGCAAGCAATAATGTGATAAACAATGCAGCAGCAGTGAGCTTTGCTAATGAAATAGTCGTTTCATGTCCCCACTCAATGGCAGGCGGCGTTTTTATTACCAAAATATTAACTAAAATTATCAGCCCGAGCAGCAGCAGCACGACAAAAAAAGCTATTACGGCAAACATCGTGAGATTCGCTATCATGCCATAAAACCATAATCGGCGATGTTTAATAGTTTTGTCGAATGCGTGAATGATGATCGCTTGTATATCCATATGCCCCTCCTGCTGGATATAACAATTTTAGGTCAATTAATAACAAGGCAGATCAGGGAGCCGCGAATTTTGTACCTTTTCCATCATAATAATTGCTGGTCAGACGGTCTCAGACACCAGCAAACCGGCAGGGTTGAAACCCTGCCTTACGTGATCCATTTGGCGATCTTCAATCCTAACTATTCTCTTCCATCTGACCGGCGGCGTGCAGCGCTGCCAGGTAGCCAAACGTCATGGCGGGGCCAATCGTTGAGCCCGCGCCCGGATAAGAGCGCCCCATCATCGAGGCCGAAGAATTGCCCGTGGCGTACAAACCGGGAATGACGCTGCCATCCACCCGCAGCACCCGACCGAAGCGGTCGGTCAGCAACCCCCCTTTGGTCCCCAGATCACCGGGCAGCACCTTGACGGCATAAAACGGCGGCTTTGCAATCTTCGCCAGGCTGGGGTTGGGTTTGACGCGCGAGTCGCCATAATAGCGGTCATAGACATTCTCGCCGCGCTGAAAATCGAGGTCCTTACCTGTCACCGCGAACTCATTGAACAGGATGACTGTCTGCTCCAGCCTGTCGGCGTCGATGCCCAGTTCGCCCGCCAGATCTGAGAGGGTGTCTTCCTTATAGAGGAAATTCTTCCGCAGTTTGCCAGGCACCATGAAATCAGGCTGGAACTTGCCCGGCATGATCGGACCGACCGGATACTTGCGCCGGAAGCGGCTATCGAAGATCAGGAAAGCCGGAATGGCCGAAACCCTTGGCCCCTGCCGTTTGTACATGGCATTGACTACGTCAATATACGGCGCCGCCTCATTCACGAAGCGGTGACCGGCACTGTCGACCAAAATCGAGCCGGGCAGGTTTTTCTCCAGCAGCAGCATCCAGGCTTGCTTCTCATCGGGGACAGCGCAGGTCGGCATCCACCAGGCATCGTCCATCAGGTCCAGCATGCCGCCGGCAGCCTGTCCCATGCGGATGGCGTCACCGGTGTTATAGGCGTGCGCGGTCGTCCACTCCTCCGAGATTGGCGCACGCTGGTATTGCGCGCGCAAGGCACGGTCGCGCTCAAACCCTCCGGCTGCCAGCAGGACACCCTTTCTGGCGCGGATAGCGCGGCGCTTGCCATCAAATTCACCGATGGCGCCCAGCACCTGACCATTCTCAACCACCAGCTCAGTCACCGGTGAGTTCAGCCAGACCGGTACATTTCGATCCAGCACGGAGTTGAACAGCCGTGCCATGAGCGCGTTACCAAGCGTCAGACGCGTGTCACGCATGCCTTTCAGCCGGGCTTTGAGGTTGAGCGCGTAATGGGTGAAGTGATTGATGATCTGTATGACTGAATCCGCGTCAGCAGCCGCGGCACGCCGGGCTTCAGGCGCGGTGAGCATCAGCCTGCCCAACACCAGCTCCTGCGGATGCGGCGGGCGCAGCTTCGCCAGCGCATCACCCAGCAGCAGACCGTCATAAGGCAGCGCCTCGCACGAGCGGCCGCCAGCCTTGCCGCCCGGCACGTCGGGGTAATAATCCGGATATTCCGGCAAGTTGTAGAACTTCACATCCGTTGTTTGCTGCAGGTAGGCCAGCATTTGCGGCGCGTGGCGCAGATAGGTTTTTAGTTTGACTTCAGGTACACGGTTGGCAACACAGCGCGAGAGGTAGGCGTAGGCTTCCTGAGGAGAGTCCTGCAGCCCTTCCTTTTTCATCAGAGGGTTGTTGGGCACCCAAACCACACCGCCCGACATGGCGGAAGCGCCGCCGCAGTAAGGACTCTTCTCGAGGACAATCGTATCGAGCCCTTTGTCGCAGGCGATGATCGCGGCTGTCAGGGCGCCAGCGCCCGAGCCCACGATCAGGAAATCCGTTTCCGTGTACCAGTTTTCAGCCATCTGTCCTCCTCACCCGCGATACGAAGCCAATTCCCGCATCATCGAAAGAGCGTATTCGTCCAGGCGCGTTTTCCATTCTCGTCTTCGATCTCGAGGTACATGTAGGGCCAATCCCACGGGATGGTGAAGGTGGCGCTCTGCAAGGGCGCGTCACCATAACTGCCCAGCGGTTTGCCCTTGCTCCCGGGACCCACCAGACGGATGAACTGAACCGGCGTTGTGCTGACCAGTATCTGCCCATCCGCTTGCCTGATATCAAGAAATCCCGGACCCGTGCTGGAGAAGAAATTCCCGGCGCTGATAGCCTGCGTGATCGTCTCGGGCGTGCAGACCGGCGCGTTGACGACGATCCAGCCGCCATTCCAGCCATTGTCCGCGCCCATCAGATGGGCATCATCGACGGCAAAATTCAACGCCGGCAGCCCGCTGTCGAGCATGGCAGTCCAATAGAGCAGCCCGTTGCCTTTTCCATTGATCCAGTGGCAGACGTGGTTATAGATCTCGATACCGTCAAAGCCGTCAAATCCGGGGATGTTGGGATGAAAGGCATCCTGGAGATCATTGCCAGACCAATGCGGATGCGCCATGATCAACAGACCGCCTTCGCGCTTGGCATGCTTGAGTGCTTCCTCAAAGCCAGGGCGAGGCTGCAATTCGGAAAAGTGTCCCAGGCAGACAACGTGATAATAGCGCCCCTGACGGGTCATCCCGTCCAGCTCCATGCCGTCAAGCCACAGCACCCGGCCGAGAAAATCGCTCGTCAGGTTACGAGAGGGTCGCCAGTGATCGGTGAGGTACATGAAATCATAGCCAGCGCCGCCGTACAACTCGTCGAGCTGCTCCAGGGTCCTGCCGCCATCTGAGGCGTTGCTATGCAGATGCGTCCCGCCTTTATACCAGCGTCCGGTGGTCTGATAGCGGAAAACAGACATGGATCATTCTCCTTTCGCGAACCAGCGGGCAAAAAAATCGTCGAGCTCCATCCCGCTGGCAGCTTCCATTTCAGCGATGAATTGCGCGTCACTGGCATGCGAATCGGCGTACTTGCCAAGATACGCTTTCAATCCGGCAATAAATGCCTCATCGCCGACCGTCTGCCGCAGGTCATACACCACCAACGCGCCCTTGTTATAGCTGTCCCAGCTATACAACATCTCCTTCGGCAGGTTATTGAGCGCTTCACCGCTTTTGTCTTTCTCTGCCATCCATGTATTCATCTTGCTGCGGAAAGCCGTTGGGTTCTGCCGATATTTCCAGCGCGTATCGAAATAGGTCGCCAGACCTTCCTTGCGCCAGATCTCGCCCCAACTGTCCAGGCTGACCAGATCGCCGAACCACATGTGCGCCAGTTCGTGCACCATGCACAATTCGGTCATGCGCTCGGTATCCATCATCACAGTACTCTGAGTTTCCATACAGTAATCCAGACCCAGCACGGTGACGAAGCCAAAAGAGTCGAACGGATAGGGTCCAACCAGGCCGACCATCCAGTCCGTCATTTCGATCAGCTTATCCTCCATTTTGAGAAAAGCCGCCTTGTTTTCCGGGAAGATATAACTGCGTAACTGAACGCCGCCGGGTGTGACCGTCTCGATCAGGTCATATTCGCCAACCACGATGGTCGCCAGGTAAGTCGCCATGGGGTGGTTTTGCTCCCAAACGAACAGGTCGCCTTGTTTTCCCTCGAGCGAGATTGCCGGTACGCCAGTCTGATGCTCTATCAAGTTGCCATTTGCCACACCGGTCAACCCACTGGGGACTTTGAGCTCGATACGGTAGCGTGCTTTGTCACGCGGGTGATCATTGCATGGGAACCAGTGATGCGCCCCATCGGGTTCCGCCAGGACATACAGATTTTTTCCAGCCGTCAGCCGCAAACCGACTGGTTTGTCATCTGGCGCATAAACCGAGACCATCTGCCGCGGTGTGCCCTGATAACTGATTTCGAGTGTGAAGGGTTGCCCGAGGGTCAGAGGCACCTTGGGGTAGATGACCAGTTTATCCGGCAGGCGTTTGTACCTGGCGGACGCGTCGTTCAGCTTGAGCCGGGTGATCAGGAAGCCATCGAAGTCAAGGTAGATGGCATCCAGGTTGTCGATAGTGGTTATCGCCTGAATCACCGCGCGGGCGTTCAGACTGAGGCTGTCGACTGATGCTTCGACCTGGATCAGATAATGCTCGACATCGTAGCCGCTGTTGCCGAGTTCCGGCGCGTACGGATCGCCAATCGAGTCGAGGCGGAATTCAGTCGGGGCGACGGTTGGCGCGGAGGTCTCCGTGACTGGCGTGTTTGTTGGCAGGACAGGTGTGAATGTTGCGGGGACCGCTGGCGCGGGGGGGCTCTCACTCACCGGCGGTGCGATCGGGGTAATTACCACGGTCGGGATCTGCAGGGGCTGGGTTGCTGCCATCGCGTCGTTTGGCATCAAGCTCAAAGCGCCCGCGGCAGTCAGCAGCAGACACAATATAGTTGTAGTAATGATTTTATGCCGGCAGCGCATCACGCCGCCAGAGGATCAGCATCCAGGTCAGCCTGCTGGTGCCGCTCATGGCGTCACGATCTCAGCCGCCGGATCGTAGGAGCCATCCGGCGCGAGCAGCAGTTGGAAACGGGTGGAGAACAGCGCGCCTGAGGTCAGGACGATGGCCCGCATCCCGACCGCCAGCCGGGCTAAGGCGAGCCGCGCACGGCCTTCCGGGTCCAGACCAGGTTCAACCTGGACTGTGATGACCGAACGGGTAGCATTGAGTTTGCTCAGCAGCGATGCCGTGCGTGTGGCGTCATTCGGCAAACCAATGCCGAGGATGTCACGCGTGAGCTGTGCTAAATGCTCCGGGATGAATTCTGCCGGCATCAGGTTCAGCTCAATGCTCAGGTCGTGCCAGCTCAGCCGGGAGCAGAGCGGCACGTCACAATTCTCCGTCTCAAAGGTGGCGCCGGCATGCAACGATTTAACCTCAGAGGGTGTTATATAGCTTACGCTGTCGGAATAGTAGATAAAAACTTCCATAGATCCAATTCCCGGGAGCAGGTCACCCTGGCTAGCTTGATTATACAATCTTCAGCGGATGATTACAGCAAACTGGAGCTTCTCGGTAATATATGACATTCATCAATTTTTTCGCGACATTTTTTCTTAATCGGGTCATTTGATATGACAGCAGATACATTTTGCTCTATACTGTTATGGTAACAAACATTGCCAGTTGGAATCCGGTGTATGATATTAACCGTGTATAATGGAAAAGTTCGAAATTCCCTGACCTGGCATTAGATTTCCCCTTCACCCTTACGGGTGTGTTTAACAATATGAATAGAGAAAGGAGAACAGGAGAGACATCAGAAGTTGTTCGTATCCATCGTACATGCCCTACTTAATTCCCATTAGGAGGAAACAATGAAATTCCTGAAGTTTGCACTGGGCGTACTCATGATCATTGCCGTACTGGCATCCTGCGCCCCCGCCCCAGCGGCACCCCCAGCCGCCACCGAAGCCCCCGCCGCAGCCGCTACTGAAGCACCTGCTGCCGCGACCGAAGCTCCGGCTGCCGCAACTGAAGCGCCCGCAGCCGCGACCGAAGCACCCGCAGCGCCTGCTGGTGACAAATTCGGCGGTACGCTCACATTTGGTATTGAAGTGGAACCCCCTGGCTTCAATCCCATCCAGCACGACAGCTGGTATGAGATCTGGATTTACTCCACATCCAATGAACCCCTGACCCATGGTGGTGAGAACTTTGGTACCGAATGGCGCCCAATCCTGGCTGAAAGCTGGACCACCAGCGATGATGGCCTGGTCTGGACCGTTAACCTGCGTAAGAACGTCACCTGGCAGGACGGCAAACCCTTCACCGCCGATGACGTCATCTACTGGGCAGAAGCCATTCAGAGCCCCGATACCATCGACACTGACTGGGTCCAGAGCCGCTTCTTCGTGAACGAGAAGCCATTCAAGTTCGAGAAGGTCGATGACTATACCATCACCATCACCACTGACGCCCCCGTCCCGAACCTGATGGCCGATATCTGCGTTCCTGTCATCCCCAAGCATTACTTCGAAGAACGCGATATCACCTTCGCCGAGATGGACAAGTCCAACTTCAACACCACCGACGAACTGCTCGGCACCGGCCCGTTCCGCATCACCGAGTACAAACGTGGTGAAGCCGTCATCATGACCAAGTACAAAGATTACTGGGGCGGCGAGCCTTACCTCGATCAGGTCGTTTACCGTATCATCCCCGATCGGGCTTCCCTGCTGACCGCGCTGATGACCGGTGAAGTTGACTACATCACCCTCGAGCCTAAGGAAGTCGAGCAGCTCGCTGGCGCTGACAATGTCACCATCTACCAGTTCGAAGGCGACAACTCCAACCACTTCCGTGTCAACACGCTGATGCCGCATCTGAAAGACAAGCGCACCCGCCAGGCGCTGATGTACGCGCTCGACCGCCAGGCGATTGTGGATGTCGACCTGCTCGGCTACGGCCGCGTCTCCGATACGGTATTCTCGCCGTACGTGACCGCCTACAAACCGATGGAAAAAGTCTATGACTACAATCCTGACAAAGCCAAGGAACTGCTGGCTGAGGTCGGTTGGGTCCCCGGACCAGATGGCGTTTTGATTGCTGAGAATGTCGAAGGCATTGCGAAGGGTGAAAAATTCACACTTCAGATCGATGTTTACTCTGAGGGTCACAAGACCATCTCCGCGCTTGCCCAGGACTACTGGAAAGCCGTCGGTATTGATGCCGTGCTCCGCCAGCGTGACCGCGCTGTCTTCCGCGCTGCCAACTACGCGACCGAGATCAAGCCCGAACAGCGTGACTTCAACCTGTTCCACACGATGATCGGTTCTGCCGGCCCCAACGGTGTGTCGTACAACTGGCTGATGGCCAGCCCGACCCCCGAAGACACGATCATGGGCTATGTGAATCCTGAAGTCCTCGCCCTGTTCGACAAAGCCAAATCGGCCAAAGATCCCGCTGAACGTGATGAACTCCTCAACCAAGCTGTCGCGATCACCTGGGAAGATGTCCCCTTCATCTCTACTTACTACTCCGAGAACCTGTACGCGATCAACAAGCGCGTCCACTTCGAAGAGACCCCCATTGACGCAACCATGTGGGTTCAGTTCCCCGACATTTCAAAGGTCTGGGTAGAGAAGTAATCGTTTGACCGAATTGTAAGAAATCTAGGGAGGGTCCCCGGACCCTCCCTAGTGAGATAGGGATGACATGACCCGATACTTGATCCGCCGCTTGTTACAAATGATTCCGCTCTTATTCGTGATCTCCTTGATCACCTTCATGATTTCTGCTCTCGCGCCTGGCGACCCGGTCTACCAATACATCAACCCGGCAAAAAAACCACCCACGCAGGAGCAGCTCGATAAAATTCGCAAACACTACGGTCTCGATAAGCCTGTTCCCATCCGCTATCTGTATTGGCTGCGCGATGTAGCCAAAGGCGACTGGGGATTCTCCATGCAATCGAAAACTCCCGTGACAACCGAAGTACTTTCACGCCTGCCCAACACCATCCTGCTCAGCGGTTGCGCGTTGTTCTTCGCACTGATCATCGCTTTACCTCTTGGCGTGGTATCCGCTGTCAAGCGGTACTCACTCCTGGATTACATCACTACTTTTATCGCCTTTATTGGCATTTCTGTGCCTACATTCTGGTTCGCCCTGCTGCTGGTCGCGCTTTTCTCCAACAAACTGGGTTGGTTCCCGAGCGTTGGAATGAGCACGGTCGGCGGTAAACTCACCGGTGTCGACAAGCTGGTCGATCAATTGCGCCACTTGTTCCTGCCCGTTCTGGCGCTGTCTTTCTCCGAACTGGCTTACTGGATCCGCTATCAGCGCGCTGCCCTGCTTGAAAACCTGAATCAGGATTACGTGCGTACAGCGCGCGCGAAAGGTCTGAAGGAAAGCGGCGTCATCTGGCAGCACGCGTTCAGGAATTCACTTGTGACGACCGTCACGCTGATCGGTCTTTCGCTGCCCTGGCTGGTGAACGGTTCCTATATTACTGAATCTATCTTCGGCTGGCCGGGCATGGGCAGGCTCGGTATTCAGGCAATCATGTCGCGTGATTACCCGGTGGTGATGGCCGTGACCATGCTTTCAGCACTGCTGGTCATCGGCGGCAATTTATTTTCCGACATTATGTACGCGTTTGTAGATCCGCGTACCAGGCTGGAATGAGGATTTGGAGCAGAAGACTATGGCAATCGTAAATCTGGAAGCTACGCTCGAAGAACCTCTGAAGACCAAATATCCTCGCACCCAGCTTGGCATCACCTGGTATATGTTCAAGCGCCATAAACTGGCTGTCGGCGGCATGATTGTTCTGATTTTCTTGTTCACCATGGCGATATTCGCCGATTACATCATGCCTTACGACCCGGTTAAGCCGAACTCGGCCTATGCCAAAGGCAGGCCGAAACCGCCAACCTCTGAATACTGGTTCGGCACCGACCAGCTCGGTCGTGATTTGTTCTCGCGCGCGCTCAGCGGCGCCCGCATCTCGCTGGCTGTCGGGTTTGTATCAGTCGGCATTTCAACCATCATTGGCATGATCATCGGATCGCTCTCCGGCTTCTTCGGCGGCTGGGTCGATAACATTTTCATGCGGCTGGCAGATATCTTCCTTTCGCTGCCAACGTTCTACCTGATCATCTCCGTCAACTCGATTCTGAAACCGAGTATCTTCAATGTCATGGTGGTGATCGGCGTGTTCGGCTGGATGGGTGTCTCGCGTCTGTTGCGTGGTGAATTTTTACGCCTGAAAAATATGGACTTCATCACCGCCGCACGCGCGACCGGGGTGCCGGGTCTGCGGATGGTGCTCAACCATTTCATTCCCAATTCGATCGCGCCGGTGATCGTTTCAATGACGATGGGTATTCCATCGGCAATCCTGCTTGAATCGGCGCTTTCGTTCCTGGGGCTCGGCGTTCAACCGCCGAACGCGTCCTGGGGCTCGATGCTGCAGGACGCCAAAGCCTGGCTGCATTTCGCCTGGTGGATGTGGGTCATCCCGGGATTGCTGATCTCGATCACGGTCATCTCCTTCAACTTCGTCGGTGATGGCCTGCGGGACGCGCTCGACCCGCTCGAACGCGGCCGCGGATAAAGTCATCTCCTCATAGGTTACAAAAATGTCTGCCATTCCGGCAGACATTTTTTCCGTTAACACTTTAGTGAGTTGAGGAAGCGCAGCTTCCGAAACAAGAAACCACCCGCTATGCGGGTGGAAGATAAAGAGTTATACGGAGGTCACCTTTCCGATAGAATGTGATTGTTCAAGCCACAAAACTAAGAGGAAAGGTGACGAGATGGCCAACCAAACAAATAGTTTGGCGCACACGAAATGGATGTGTAAGTACTACATCGTATTCAGTCCAAAGTATAGACGAAAAGCGATCTACAATCAAATCAGGCGGGATATAGGGGAGATACTGAGAGAGTTATGTAAGTATAAGGGGGTAGAGATAATCGAAGGGCACTTGATGCCGGATCATGTGCACATACTGGTGAGCATACCGCCGAAATACAGTGTATCAAGCGTGATGGGGTATCTGAAAGGGAAGAGTGCGCTGATGATATTCGACAGACACGCGAACCTGAAATATAAGTATGGGAACAGGCACTTCTGGAGCGAAGGATATTATGTGAGCACAGTAGGGCTGAATGAGGCGACGATCGAGAAATATATACGAGAACAAGAGGGACGAGACATAGCGTTGGATAAACTGAGCGTGAAAGAATACAAAGACCCGTTCAGCTAGGCAGAGGAAACCCCTTGGAAGGGGTGGCAATAGCAGGGAGTGCGAGCAGGCTTGAACGAAGAGAAAGCCAGCGTCTTGAGGCGCTGGCTGGCAATGGAGGCTTATAGCCTCAGAGCAAACCACCCGTTATACGGGTGGTTTTGATTAACACTTTAGTGAGTTGAGGAAGCGCAGCTTCCGAAACAAGAAACCACCCGCTATGCGGGTGGAAGACAAAGAGTTATACGGAGGTCACCTTTCCGATAGAATGTGATTGTTCAAGCCACAAAACTAAGAGGAAAGGTGACGAGATGGCCTACCAAACAAATAGTTTGGCGCACACGAAATGGATGTGTAAGTACCACATCGTATTCAGTCCAAAGTATAGACGAAAAGTGATCTACAATCAAATCAGGCGGGAAATAGGGGAGATACTGAGAGAGTTATGTAAGTATAAGGGGGTAGAGATAATCGAAGGGCACTTGATGCCGGATCATGTGCACATACTGGTGAGCATACCGCCGAAATACAGTGTATCAAGCGTGATGGGGTATCTGAAAGGGAAGAGTGCGCTGATGATATTCGACAGACACGCGAACCTGAAATATAAGTATGGGAACAGGCACTTCTGGAGCGAAGGATATTATGTGAGCACAGTAGGGCTGAATGAGGCGACGATCGAGAAATATATACGAGAACAAGAGGGACGAGACATAGCGTTGGATAAACTGAGCGTGAAAGAATACAAAGACCCGTTCAGCTAGGCAGAGGAAACCCCTTGGAAGGGGTGGCAATAGCAGGGAGTGCGAGCAGGCTTGAACGAAGAGAAAGCCAGCGTCTTGAGGCGCTGGCTGGCAATGGAGGCTTATAGCCTCAGAGCAAACCACCCGTTATACGGGTGGTTTTGATTTAATTGGAACCGCACGTCCAATAAGCTAGTGAGTTCTTGCATCTCAAGCATCCGCCTCTAACGCGTGTCTTATTTAAATGCGGTCAAGGCAATCACAATACGGATTGCCTCGCCCTTGCAGGTGATCGATCGAGATCTCGCAGGGTAGGGCGGATCACGTTCTTTGATCCGCCATTTTGTATTGTCGGACGCGAAGTACAGCGTCCGACCTACATCATACAAGCTTTACCTTACGATCGGCTAGCCCTCAATCATCGTGCGCGCTGTTGAGCGGGATGTAGGTACCCTTGTACGGCTCATACTCCGGCATGTAAAACTTGACCGCCCAGAAGCCGCTGCCGGGCTGTTCGTAATTCGTCAGGATGAAATACTGCTCGGATGGTCGCGCTTCATAATACGTCGAGAACAAATTGACGATCTCGACAAATGTCTGCCCCACCTTGAGCGGTATCGGATTGCCGTCATAATCGATGAAGCGGATCGGGCGGGTGCGCCCGGTGGTCTTCTCGTAGGTGTCCGAGCGGGTCGTCCAGTAGATCGGATACATCTCACCGTCACGGAAGAGCAGCGCCGGACCGCGGTAGTTGTACGCCAGCTCAATATCGAAAAAAGTTTTGTCATAAAAATGATAGGGCGCGAAGAGTACAACGAGGTTTTCAATCGTCAACGGATCCCCTGTCAGACGGTCGGTGAACTCGCGCAATGGTGTGCCTTCGCCATCGTCCTGGAAACGGTGATAGCTGCCATCCTCTTCGTTGTAGCGCCAGAAGACCTGCGCCATGTAATGATAGAACATCCACAGGTCGGTCGCCTTTTTCCCGCCGACCAGTTTCTCGTTGTCGAACACATTGCCGGTGTAATCGGCATTGCCCAGCAATTGCTGATCAAGCTCCTGCAGTTCGCGCAGCTCGGCGACCGTGATGCCGCCGGTGTTGATGCTGTCTTTGCGGTTATTCAACGCCACCTGGAACAGGTTCATATGCGGCAGCACCCGGTCACTGGCGCCGGCGAAAACCAGATGAGCGTTGTAGATCTTGCGCAGTGTCTCATAGGGCAGCCGGCCGGAACGTACCGGCTCAATGCGGGTTTCTTCTCCACTGCCGGCAGTGGCAATCTGATCGAGGGTATAGTCCTGCATCAGCGCCAGAAAGCGCGTGTCTCCGGCGCCGAGGAAGAGTTCGAAGATCAGTGGCGAGAAGGACAGCCCCACCTGCGGACGGGTGGTCGGCGGCGCGTTCGATATTGAAATGAAGGTTGGCGGTTTGGAGAAATCGGTATCCGGCGGAACTACCTCACCTGTCAGGGGGTTAATGACTGTGACGGTTGTTGGCGTTGGCAGTGGCGTCCGGGTAGGCCGCAGCGTCGCGCTGGCCTGAGCGGCAGGCAATGTTGCTGTCAGCGTCACGGTCGGCAAGGCGGGGGAGGGCATCGTTTCCGTCGCGGCGCTGACGGTGGTTGGCGCGGGCGTTGGTTGTGCCGGCTGTGGCGCGGCGCAGCTGGTGATCACCAGCATCAGCACCGCGGCGAGCATCATGGGAGAAAACAAACGTGAGGAAGTGGACATAACAAAACCCTGCATATCGGGCATAAAAGGCGAGGTAAAAAGGCTAATTAATCATAGAATATACCAGATTGCATGCGAAATAGGATAAAGGTCAGGTAAAATGGGTGAACAATACCCGCTAACAAATGTGAGTTGTCGTACTAAAATTTGAACTATCGGATTGTCACCAGGCAATCCGCGTTCAAGTTCATTCCAAAGTGGATAAGGATAAATATGGCAGACGACGAGCGAATTGAAACTTTGAAGAACATGCGTGAGAAAGCGTCGGTCGGTGGTGGCCTGGCGAGGATCGAAAAGCAGCATGCCAAAGGCAAACTGACCGCGCGCGAGCGGATTGCGCTGGTGCTGGATCACGGGTCATTCCAGGAACTGGAACCCTACACCTCGCAGCGCAAGGACGTGCTCGGCGGCGTCACCGAAGAGATTTATGGCGACGGTGTCGTGACCGGTTACGGCGAGATCGACGGGCGCACGGTTTATGTCTATGCCCAGGATTTCACCGTTCAGGGCGGCGCTCTGGGTGAGATGCAGAGCCGTAAGATTTGCCGCGCGATGGACCTGGCAGCCAAAAACGGCTCACCCATCATCGGCATTATCGACTCCGGCGGCGCGCGCATTCAGGAAGGCGTCAACAGCCTGGGCGGCTACGGCGAGATCTTCCGCCGCAATGCCATCTACTCCGGTGTTGTCCCGCAGATCAGCCTGGTGCTTGGCCCCTGCGCTGGCGGCGCGGCTTACTCACCGGCAGTGACAGACTTCATCATCATGGTCGAGAACCAGTCCTACATGTTCCTGACCGGCCCCGAAGTAATCAAATCGGTCACTGGTGAAGAGATCGATTTTGAAGGCCTGGGCGGCTCGGTCGTTCATCTGGGAACCAGCGGAACAGCGCACCTGATCCGCAAGAGCGAGCAGGAAGCCCTGGCGCTTTGCCGGCAACTCATCGGCTATCTGCCCTCCAATAATATGGAAAACCCGCCCAGCGTCGCCTGCGACGATGATCCCAAGCGCGCTGAAGCCGTCCTCGACGGACTGGTGCCGGTCGATCCTGGTATGGCGTATAACATGCATCAGGTCATCAACCTGATCGTTGACAAGGGCAGCTTCCTTGAAACTCAGACCACCTTCGCGCAGAACGCGGTTGTCGGACTGGCGCGCCTGAACGGCAACACCGTCGGCATCGTCGCCCAGGAACCCTCCGTGATGGCCGGCGTGATGGACATCGATTCGGCTGACAAGATCGCCCGCTTCGTGCGCTTCTGCGACGCCTTCAACATCCCGCTTGTGACCTTCGTCGACTCCCCCGGCTTCCTGCCCGGCGTTGACCAGGAGCACCGCGGCGTCATTCGCCACGGCGCGAAAGTCCTGTTCGCCTATTCCGAGGCGACTGTACCGAAGGTCAGCATCGTCACCCGCAAAGCTTATGGCGGCGCGTATGTGGTGATGAGCAGCAAGTATATGGGCTCCGATATCAACTATGCCTGGCCGAGCGCTGAAATCGCGGTCATGGGACCGGACGGCGCTGCCAACATCCTCTACGGCAAGCAGATCAAGGCTGCCGAGGACCCCGTCGCCGAGCGCAAGCGCATCACCGATGAGTACCGCCGCGACTATCTCAATCCCTACACCGCAGCCCGCTCCGGCTATATTGATGATGTCATCGCCCCGCAGGAGACGCGCGCGAAAGTGATTGCAGCGCTTGCCGCGCTGCGTAACAAGCAGGAAACTCTACCCGCCCGCAAGCATGGCAACATCCCACTGTAAAGGGGCCTGACTATGACTGTATTGAATCAAGCCTTATTGATCACCGCTATCGGCATGAGTCTGGTCTTCGTCGCCATTATCCTGCTTTGGGGGCTGATGGAGCTGATTGTCACCGTCACGAAGGACAAGGAAAAGCCGGAAGACGAGGTGGTTGAAGAAGAGGTTTGGGAAGAAACGCCCGCTTCTCTCCCCGCCGGCAGCAGACAGGCGCAAGCAGCCGCTGTTGCCGTTGGCGCCGCGCTCAATCTGAGTCAGACCCGACCGAACGCGCTCAAGGCTGCCCTGGCGGCGGTCAGCGCTGGTCTTGCCCTGCAGCGTTCGAAAGCTGAACCGACACAACAGCAACTGCCCGGTAGTTTACCGAGCCCATGGCAAGGCGCCTTGCGTGCCCGCCAGATGGCTGATAACGCCCGGATCTTACGACGTAAATAATGAGGATGATAAGACAATGAAAATGCGCGTGAAAATTGACCAGGAAGTTTATGAAGTAGAGATCGCGAATCTCAACGCCCGCCCCATTCTTGCCACAGTTGACGGACAGACCTTTGAAGTCTGGCCCGATGAGAGTGCTGTCGCAGCACCTGCCGCCGCGCCCGCACCTGTTGCTGCCGCGCCTGTCGCTCCCGCCCCTGCGGCTCCCGCTCCCGCGGCACCCGCACCGGCTGCCAAACCTGTCAGCGGCGGCAAGAATACCGTCAATGCCCCGATCCCCGGCGTGATCATCTCGATCTCCGTAAAACCCGGTGACGCGGTGAAGGTGAACGATGAGCTTTGCATTCTGGAAGCCATGAAGATGAAGAACACCATCCGCGCCGATCGCGAAGGCACCATTGCCAACATCCTCGTCGCACCTGGAGATAATGTCAAGCACAATCAGGCACTTATGGAGTTTGCGGCCTAGTTAATCAAGGAGAGTTATGGATTACACTTCGCTCTTCAACGAAATACTCCGGGGCCTGACCAGCTTTGGTTGGCAAAACGCGGTGATGATCGTGGTTGGCGTGATTCTGATCGCGCTGGCGGTCATCAAGGAATACGAGCCAGTGCTGCTGCTGCCAATCGGTTTTGGCTGTATTCTGGCAAACCTCGGAATGTCCAATGAACACGGCATGTTCAAAGTTCTGTACGATGCCGGCATCAAAACCGAACTCTTTCCGCTGCTGATCTTCGTCGGCGTCGGTGCCATGATCGACTTCAGACCGCTGCTGGCTATGCCGCAAATGGTGCTGCTCGGCGCGGCTGGACAGTTCGGCATCTACGCTACCCTCATCCTGGCGGCGCTGCTGGGCTTCCCGCTCAATCAGGCAGCTTCCATTGGCGTCATCGGCGCTATTGACGGTCCGACCGCCATTTTCGTCACTTCCAAGCTGGCACCCGAACTGCTGGGGCCGATCGCGGTCGCGGCTTACTCCTACATGAGCCTTATTCCCATCATCCAGCCGCCGATCATGCGGCTGATGACCTCGAAGAAGGAACGCAGCATCCGCATGGAGTATGCCGCCAAACCTGTCTCCCACAGCGCTGTCATCAGCTTTCCGATCATCGTGACCGTCGTCGTCAGCCTGCTGGCGCCTGACGCCGCGCCTCTGATCGCCACCCTGATGCTGGGCAACCTGCTGCGCGAGAGCGGTGTGGTCGAACGCCTGCGTAAAGCGGCGGAGAACGAGATCATCAACATCTCTACGCTGTTCCTCGGGCTGGCAATCGGCTCGACCATGACCGGACAGAGCTTCATCAACCTGCAGACCATCATGGTGCTGGCGCTGGGCTTGCTGGCCTTCGTGCTGGATACAGTCGCGGGATTGCTGTTTGGCAAGCTGATGTCCGCTGTGACCGGAGGCAAGGTCAACCCGCTGATCGGCGCCTGCGGTATCAGCGCCTTCCCCATGGCGGGGCGTCTCTCAGCGCAGATGGCGCTGGAAGCCGACCCGCAGAACTATATCCTGATGCATGCCATGGGCTCCAACACTGCCGGACAGCTCGGCAGCGTGATTGCCGGTGGTCTGCTGCTGGCTCTGGTCTCGGGCATGATCTAGACGTAAGGGAATTCTTCAGATTTCTCAGCATCTGGCGGGCGATAAGCCCGCCAGATCATTTTTACGTGGTCAAATCATCAGGCTTTCCATTGTATAATCAAAAACACGGCGGTTTTCAGAAAGCGATGATTGCGCTTAATGCTTGAAATCAAACACTTCCTGCTGAACATTGATACGGACAGCCATCTTAATCGGGTGACTGTCTTTCAAATGGGCACCCCTGGCAGAAATGTGCAGCAATCACGCCTGCAGGATCAGACTTTCATGCTCCTGCAAATGACTGGCGACATCCCCTACTCACGAATCAGATTGCAGGACCTGGCATCGCGTTTGTGCGATTTCTACTACCAGCAGCGCGGTTCGGTGACCTATGGCATGCGCGGTGTGGCGGAAGAGCTGAACGAGATGCTGCTCAAATCCAACGCCAGCGAAAACCCGGACGTGGTGCCAACAACCTGCCATATGACCTTTGGCGTCATCCGCGAGGGGCAGCTTTTCCTGCTGCATTCCGGCCCCGTCCATAGCCTGCTGGTCTCGCGCGACGATAGCCGTTTTATCTCCGACACCGCCATCAGCGGCAGCGGACTGGGACTGGTGCGCAACTTTGGCGTATATGTCTCGCAGAATCCGTTGCCTGAGACCTCGGTGCTGACGCTATTCCCGCTGACGCCCAACGGCTGGACGCCGACCGCGCCGGCAGTGAGCGGCAGGATTAACCTGGGCAACGTCTCACAGGCGGTGGTCGCGCGTTATTCGCCCGAGACACTGGCTGTCTTCCTCAGCATCCCAGAGAACCCCTACGCCGCCGCGGCTGAAGAAGCCGGAGAGGCTGCCGGCGAAAAAACACCCGCGCTGCTCTCAGCCGCCCAAGCTATCAAGACCTCTCTGCTGAAGAAAAAAGAACCAGAACCTGAAGATGATATATCCGAAGAAGAGAAGAAACAGAGTGTGCTCGAGAAGGTGTTCGGCAAACGCCCGGAACCAGCGGCTGAGCCTGAGGTGACTGAGAAAGCCAAGCCAGAACCCTTCGAGCAGCCGCGTCTGGTACCGCTCTATAAACCAAAAGAACCTGAGCTGCCGCCAATTGAAGAAGAACTGCCGGCTGCCGAACCTGCCGCTGAAGCGGAACCCGAAAAGCCTCCGCGCAAACCGTTCAGCCTGGCGCTGATCGTCGTGCCGCTCATCGAACGTATCCGCGAGGCGGGCGGGTACCTCAAGCGCTTGATCTTCTCGCTGCTGCAGCGTATGCTGCCGGGCGTGGGCGATGAAGGCTACCGCGTGCCGCTGGCGTCGATGTTGTTTATCGCCATCGCCATTCCGGTCATCATCAGCACCATCTCGGTCACCATTTATATGAACAGCGGCAAGGGCACCCAGCATGAGGATTATCTGGTGCAATCGCAACTGGCGGCGATCCGCGCGCAGACTACCAGTGATCCGGAACAGCGGCGTGTCGAATGGGAAGCCGCGCTCGACTTCGCCAACAAAGCCATGCGCTTCGGCAACTCGACCGACGCGGCGGAGCTGCGCGCCCAGGCGCAGCAGGGGCTGGACATGCTGGATGGGGTCACCCGTCTGGAACTCAAGCCCGCGGTGCTGGGCAATTTCGGCGCCAATGTCAAAATTTCTGCGGTCGCTGCCTCTGATACCGACTTGTATGTCATCGATTCGGAGCAGGGCAAAGCCTATCACCTGTATCTGACCGGCGTTGGCTATGAATTTGATAACGCTTTCGACTGCTCGCCCGGCAGGGAGGGGATGGCGCCCGGCAAGCTGGTCGATCTGGTGATCCTGCCGCCCGATAATCGCTTTGGTATGGACATCGCCGCGACGGATGCCAGGGGCAACCTGCTGTATTGTGGCGACGGACGTCCGCCGCTGCTGAAAGCCTTCCAGCCGCCCGCGGCAGAAGCCTCGTGGCAGAACATCAACGCGCTGACGTATGAGAATGGCGTGCTGTACCTGCTCGACATCATGGATACGACCGGCAAATATGTCTACTCCATCGTGGGTGACCGTGGTGATTTCACGACCGGCCCCAAGATTTATTTCAATGGTCAGGTGCCTTACGCGGCGGACGCGATTGATATCGGCGTTGACCGCCAGGGTCTGTTCATGCTGCATAATGATGGCACGGTCAGCAAATGCAAGTTCCGCATCAATGATGAAGATGAGACGACCTGCGAGTCGCCGGCGATGATGTCCGATCACCGCGGCGGTCAGACGTTTGAAGGGCTGAGCATGCCGAATACCCGCTTCAGCAATCTGCAACTGACTGCCGCGCCCGATTCATCCGTGTATATGCTGGACGCGCAGACGCAGACGATTTATCACTTCAGCCTCAAGCTCAACTTGCAGCGCACCCTGGCAACTACCATGGACACCATGAACCCGCAGTACGGTCAGCCGCCGACGGCATTCGCCATCTCACCCTCGCGCACCGTGTTCGTGGCGTACAGCAACCAGTTGCTTTTTGCCAAAATGCCCTAAATTAATGCAAGAATCAAAAGACGCCCAGGCGGGCGTCTTTTGTTGTAGGGCGGATAGTTACAGGTTCACCTTGCAGCCCAGCTTTTCCAGCGCCGCGCGCGGGAATTCGAAGCGGGCGGTCTTCTTTGGGTCAACCACCTGACAGATCTTCAGGTCACCGATCAGGCTCATCAGCATGGCAGCGTCGTTCTGATCCAGACCGGCGACGTCGGTCAGGAAGCGTGACATGGCATAGGTTGCGCCGGTCGCCGCGTCGTCGAGCGTGTCCGCGCTGAAAATGGTCACGAACAGGTCATCGGTCACCAGGAAGGGGGTAGGCAGCTCGGCTATATCACTTCGCGTAGCTACGATGGTGGTCTCGCCGGCTATCTCGGCGCCGGCAACCAGCACCTCGCCGTCGCCCATCACCGCGTGAAAATCGCCCGCGCCCAGCAGTCCGCCGGCGACATTCGCTTTCAGATACAAGGACGCGCCTTCGCCGATCAGCTTGCAATCCATGTTGCCGCCGTGATAGTCGGGCGTGCCATTGGCGATCGAGCCTGACGCCGGCGCGAAGCCAATCACGCCGATCATGGGTTTGAGCGGCAAATCAAGCTTGCCTTTGAAGTCGAGGCTCTCGCCTTTCACCTTCAGGACGGCGGTCTCGTTGCGGGTGATCAGGTCCGGCATGGCGCCCGCGCCGGGGATGGCAGTGATGACGCCTTGCTCGGCAACCTTGACACGCCTGAGCTCGAGCTTGACTACATCACCGGGCTGGATACCTTCGATATAAACCGGACCGGTCGCCGGGTTGATGTCCTCCCAATCCAGATTGGCGGTCAGATCTTGCTCGGAACAAATCTGACCCTGAAAACAGTCATGGGTCTCAAGCGTGAACGCTTCGCCCTGCTTCACGGTCAGCGCGGGTTCCAGCCTGGGGTCAAATGCATAGAAAATTTTGTCTCGTCCGACTCTCGGCGTCATGGCAGCTCCTTAAATTACGTTTGAATTCGAATTCATTTTACATGAAATTGCGTCCGGGCATGTCAGGGTGCCCGCAGCGCCGCATCCGTTTATGCTGGTTAGTGTATACTAAAGTTTGGAATTAGCAGGTACATCACGCATGAAGGAGCAACCTATGAAAGTATTGATCGCGGCAGATATGGAGGGTATTTCAGGCGTGGTTGACCGGTCGCATGTCAATTCAGCCAGCAGTGAATATAACCGATTCCGTCATATCATGACCGCTGATGTCAACGCCGCTGTGCGCGGCGCTGTCAAAGGCGGCGCCACTGAGGTGATCATCTCCGATGGTCATGGCGGCGCGAAGAATATTCTGCTGGAAGAACTCGACCCGGCAGCCACCTTGCACACCGGCAACAAGACCAAGCTGCAGATGATCCGCGGGCTGGACAAGAGCGTCGCCGGCGCGTTGTTCGTCGGCTATCATGCCATGAACGGCGCGGAGAAAGCCGTGCTTTCGCACACCATGTCCGGCCTGAAGATTGGCATGCTGTATATCAATGGCAAGCCAACCGGTGAATTCGGATTGAACGCCGCCGCCTGCGGTTTCTTCGGCGCGCCGGCCATCATGATCTCGGGTGACCAGACGGTCTGCGCGGAAGCGAAAGCGCTGGTGCCGGGCATCCAGACGGCTGTGGTCAAGACAGCCACCAGCCGCTCATCGGCTGAATGTCTGCCGCTGACCGAAGCACGCGCGCTGATCGAAGCCGCCGCAGAGAAAGCGGTTTCCGCCCTGGCTGCCGGCAAAGCGCCCGCGCCTTATGTTGTCAAAGGTCCGGTTGAAGTCAAAATTGAGTTCCACAATGAAGGCTTTGCCGATTCCGCTGAACTGCTGCCTGGCGCCAAACGTGCCGATGGCAGGACGGTTGTTTTCAAAGTCAAAGACAGCCTGCAAGCCGCGCTCGTTTTCGAAGCCGCCTGTTCGCTGGGTTAATACTCTAATATCCTCTGAGAAAGGTTACCAACGATGAAAATTTTGATTGCTGATGATATGGAAGGCATTTCGGGCGTAGTGGATTGGCGGCATGTGGGTGATGATCCCTCGGAGTATGCCCGTTTCCGACAGGTGATGACGGATGATGTCAACGCTGCCGTGCGCGGCGCGTTTATCGGCGGCGCGACTGAAGTGGTTGTCGCGGATGGGCATGGCTCAGGTCGCAATGTGCTGGTCGAAAAACTCGATCGCCGCGCGAAACTGAATTCTGGCTCGCCCTCAACCTTTTCGATGGTGACGGGTATTGACCAGGATGTGGACGCGCTGATGTATGTCGGCTATCACGCGCGCAAAGGCACGCTGCATGGCATTCTCTCGCATACCTGGACTGGCTCGGTACGCAACGTTTTCGTCAACGGGCTGCATGTCGGCGAGATCGGGCTGAACGGTCTGGTCGCCGGTCATTTCGGCGTCCCGCTGATCTTCATTTCCTCCGACCTGGCTGGCTGCAACGAAGCACTTGATCTCTTCCCCGGCGTTGAGCATGTGGCGGTCAAAAAAGCGACCGGCCGCTATGCCGCTGAACTCCTGCAGGTTGAGGAAGCCCAGGCGCGCATTGAAGCGACTGCCGCCGCTGCGGTGCGCAAGTTCATCCGCGGCGAGCATCCCAAACCACTCAAGACCAAGACACCGGTCAAGATGCGTGTCGAGTTCGATAGCGCGGACCTGGCTGATGGCGCATCCGCCCTGCCGGGCTGCAAACGGGTCGACGGACGCAGCATCGAATATACCGCTGCTGATATGCCAGCCGCTCACCGCGCCTTCCGGGCTGCCGCTACCTTGTCTTCTCGCTAAAGGAAGATGACAGGAGCAGAGATGAAACTACTGATTAGCGCAGATATGGAAGGCATTACCGGCGTGGTGGACTGGAAACACGTTGACCACCGCGACCCGGAATATGGCCGCTTCCGCAAACTGATGACGGCTGACGTGAACGCGGCGATCCGCGGCGCGCTGAAGGGCGGCGCTGACCAGATCGTCGTCACCGATGCCCATGGTCCGAAGACCAATATCCTGATCGAGGAGCTTGAGCCGCCCGCGCGTCTGAACAGCGGTCCGACGCACCCGATGGGCATGGTGCAGGGTATCGATGATGGCGTGGACGCGGTCTTCTTCATCGGCTACCACGCGCGTAACGGCGCGGAAGCGGGCATCCTCTCGCACACGATCTCGGGCAAGGCTGTGGCGAATGTCTGGATCAATGATGTTCTGGTCGGTGAGATGGGCATCAACGCCCATGTCGCGGGATCATTTGGCGCGCCGGTGCTGCTGGTTTCCAGCGATTCCGCGGGTGTTGCTGAAGCCAAAGCGATCATCCCGGGTGTTGCCACGGTCAAGACCAAGAACTCGAACACACGGTTCTCCGCTGAGGCATTTCCGGCATCTGTCACGCATCCGCTGATTGAAGCCGCTGCTGAAAAGGCAGTCAAGAGCTTTCTGGCGGGTAAAGCACCCAAGCTCGTCAAGGCTGAGACGCCGGTCAGGATCAGGCTGGAATATACCAACGAGCAGATGGCTGACAGCGGCGAACTGCTGCCAACGGTCACCCGCGTGGATGGCAGGACGGTGGAATTCACCGCCCATGACATGGCGAGCGGCTATCGGGCGCTGCGTGCCGCCATCAAGCTGGCCTGACAAATCAAACCAACCGAGCAATAGGCTGAAGGCAACTTCAGCCTATTTTTGTGCCTCAACGCGTGTCAGTTCCCTCTTGTTGAGGCAAAAAAACCTTGACAAGCCATGCGTTATAATGCAAATATTGGGTCAAACCCGGAGAGTAAATACGCGTACTCAACCCTTTTACAAACTCTTTTTGGTCATCCTGGCCGTCTTTCTGATAATGCCCGCGAGGCAGGCTTTCGCTCAGGAAGCGACGCCGTATGAGCTGATCGATCTGACGAACGGGCTGCGGACCAGCTATGGGAACAGTCCGCTCGAGCTTAGTTCGGCGTTGATGGCATCAGCGCAGACCACGGCGGAGATCATGGCTGCCACGCGCGCCTGCGGTCACCTCGGTGATGCCAGCGGCAGGGCTGCCGCGGCTGGTTTCGGCAGCGGCGGGACGGTCTTCGCGACCGAGAACATTGCCTGCGGGAACAACATGAGCGCGGCGGATATCATCACCCTGTACTGGAGCGACGCGCTGCACCTCCTGCCGGCAACGATGACCGCTTATACGCACGTCGGCGCCGGGGTTGCCCATGACGCCGATGGTTTTTCCTACTATGTCCTGCACGCGGCGTATTCGGCTAATAACCCGGGCACCAAACCCGGCGGGGTTTTCGTGCCTGGCGCGACCGTGCCGGCATTGAGCGCTCAACAGCCGGTCTTGCAGTTGATCCAGCCCGTACAGAAAGCTGAACCCGAAGCTGACGGCTCGATCGTGCACGTTGTCGGTTATGGGCAGACGCTCTCGGGCATCTCCTCAGCCTATGAAGTGCCGCTGGAGCGACTGGTGGAGCTCAATCCGATCATCGGTCCCAATATGGTGATCTATGAGAAGCAGAAGCTGCTGATCCAGTTGCCACAGCCGGCGACAGCCACGCCGGAGGTGACCGCGACACCCGAACCGACAGCGACCATCACGCCGACGCCTTTGCCATCCGCCACACCCACGCCGATCGTCCCGACGGCTACTTTGCTGCCGGCTGGAACGATTTATCCTACTGCCACGTCGCCTTCGGTCTCCGGCCTCAGCCTCGGCGGCAGCGCGAAAACGGTCGGTATAATTGTCCTGGCGGTCAGCGCTGTTGGGCTGGGCATGATGCTCTACTCAGGGTTCAACAGCCGCCGAAAAAAATGAAAAATCGAATCGCGTTCAAGATAGTGGTCATACTGTGCCTGTTGCTGACCTTGCTGCCAGCAACGGTGAGACCGGCACGCGCGCAAGCCGGAACTGCGGGTGAGCTGATAGCAGCGGTTAATGCTTACCGGGCGAACTATGGTCTTGCTGCATACACCGTTGATGGTTCGCTGATGAGCCTGGCGCAGCAGCACTCGGAATATCAGGCGTCCATCGGGCAGATCACGCATACCCGGGCGGATGGTTCAACACCCGCTACCCTGGGCATCACCTCCGAGAATGTCGGCGGAGGGCCGGGCACAAGCATCAATACGCTTATCAACTCCCAGTGGACGGACTACTGGCATACCCATACTTTGGTTGGCTATTCTGAAGCCAATGTCGGCGCAGGTGTCGCTTTCTCGGGCAACAATGTTTATTACACGCTGATCGTAGTGCGCACCGGCAGCCTGACCAACATGATGGAGACGATCTCGGCTGGGTCGGCGTCATCTGCCGTTTCAACACCCCAGCCTGGCAGCGTTCCTGCCGGCGCGTCAACCAGTAAAACACAGGTGACGGCCACACCCTTCGTGACCGGCACGCCGCGCGACGATGGCGCTATCGTCCACGTGGTCTCGCCCGGTGAAACCCTGTGGTCGATCTCGATGGCTTACGGTATCACCGAACAGCATCTGAAAGATATCAATGGCTTTACTGAAGAAAATCCGGTGATCTTCGAAGGCAACCGTCTGTTTATCGTCCTGCCGTATACCCGTACGCCCACGGCGACGATTACCGGCACGCCGTTACCCCCAACCCAGACACCGCTGCCAAGCCGCACGCCGCGGGCGCTGCTGAGCACGCCTACAGCCGGCACAGCGCTGGCGCCGACAGCGGTACCGCTGCTGCCCCCAATTGTCGAGGACGGACAGTTGGACCGCAAAGCGATCGGTTTTTGGGTATTATTAATCTGCTTGATCGGGCTTGTCGCCGCGTTTGTCAGTAGCGTCCGCAAACGATGAGCCAATGGAAAGGATTTGTTATGACACAAAAAACCAGGTTTCTCTCATTTGTGATATTGATCACGCTGATGGCAGTTGGCGTGCAGCAGGTGTTCGCCAGCTCTCAATCCAGCGCGGGTGAAGGCGCAATGCCTGCCCAGGCCGCGACCGCAGCGCCAACCGTCAATCAGGAAGTCATCTGGGTCGTGACCACCACGCCGCGCCCCGATGGCAGTGTGGTGCACGTGGTGCAACAGGGGCAGGCTGCCTGGAGCATCGCCAGCGCCTATGGCATCACTGTCGGACAACTGGCGCAGTTGAATAGTCTGGACGCCACGAATCCAGCCATTTTCCCTGGTCAGGAATTGATCGTCAGCGGACCGGTCACCCCCGAGCCGACCGCGACCACCGAGGTGGTGGAAGTGGCCGCGACCGCGACGCCGGATCTGCCGCCAACCGCGACGGTTGATGTCGCGCAGATGGCCGCGGCTGTGACGGTGCCGGCAGTCACCGAGATGAGCGAAGGTCAGAAGATCCAGGCTGACCCGCAGCGTCTTGTGGGCTATGGCCTGATTCTGCTGTGCGTTGTCGGGCTGGGCGCGCTCTTCGTCAGCGCCTTTGCCAGACGATAATTGGTCGTTGTGACACTTGAAAAACCCGCCTGTCAGGCGGGTTTTGTGTTGATAAGGGGCGGAATAGGCGAGCAGCCCGACAAGCTGCTGGTGAATAAAGCCATATTCCGCGGCACGGATGAATCCACGCCCGACGCGAGGCTCCGCCTCTCATGGAGGCTCGCCAATGCCGAGCCCCATCAGGGCAGGCCAGCTCTGACCTGGCCCGAATATTGCAACCATTAATCCAGCAATTGTGTGTATCCAGCCGGGCCGGCCGCCTTTAGCCGACCTTGCATCAAGGAGTAATTGATATGACAGAAGAGAATATGGCAATTGAAAAACCAAGGCACAGCCTGTTCATCCCGCTGGTGCTGATCGGCGTCGGCGTGGTGTTTTTCTTTACCACGCTCGGCCTGCTGCATATGAGCGCCTGGGATGTCTTTATGAAGTGGTGGCCGGTCGTCCTGATCATCGCCGGTGTGGATCAGCTCTGGCAGCGCAGCGGTTCTGTCGGCGCGGTGCTGGTCATCGGTCTGGGCGGACTTTTCCTGCTGGGCAACCTGGGCGCGATTGACGTCTCGGCCTGGAACGTGATCCTGCGTATGTGGCCGGTGTTTGTCATCGCCTGGGGGCTGGACCTGCTGGTTGGCAATAAATCCAATTTCGCCATGGTTGTCGGCGTTGTGCTCGGCTTTGCATTGTTCATCGGCGTGATCTGGTTTACCTTCTACGCGCCGTTCTCGACCCAGAAAGCGCTGGGTGAGACGATCAATCAGGAAGTGGGCATGACCAGTCAGTTGAGCGCCAACATCGATTCAGTATATGGCGATGTCAACCTTGCCGCTCAGGCGGACCCCGGGGTTCTGGTCAGCGGTCACCTGCTGACCGCCGAGAATCAAAAGGTCAACAACGAGTTCACCATCCAGGACAATAGTGCCGTGCTGGATATCAACAGCAGCGGTAATTTCATCTATCCCGTCATGCCGTTCGGTCCCTCACAGACGCTGTCATGGGATCTCGGCTTTAACAGCAATACGCTGCTCAAGCTCGATACGCGTACCGTGCTCGGCAAGCAAAATCTCGACCTGACGCTGCTGCGTCTGCAGGCGCTGAAGGCTGAAACCGTGATGGGCAAGACGGTCATCGCGCTGCCGCGGGCAGGCAATTTCAGCGCGGATCTGAATACTGTCATGGGCGACCTGATGGTGATCGTCCAGAAGGACTCAGCGGTTACGATTGAGCGCAATACCTTCTTTACGCTGGTTGAGATGCCCGACGACTTTGTGGAAGCGGACGGTGTCTTCCAGTCACCGGCTGCGGCTGCCGGCGCGACCGACGTGATTCATGTCGTGATCGACCAGCCGATCGGACGACTGCAGGTCGTTTACTCCGAGTGAGATGATGATGAAAAAACTTCCCCGCTCAAGCGGGGAAGTTTTTATTTAACACATTCGCGGATGTCGTATAACCGCCGCCACTGGTTCAGCCGCTTGTGCTTAACTTCTTCCACCAGCCGCACACACGGCTCGCTGAAAGAGGCCTTTTCGGTCGTGTTCAGGTCATACCAGCTCAACTCGTCGCTGTAGTAATACCCATAACCCTCGGCACGTAAGGCATAGGGGTCTGGTGCTTCATAGAGCGCTTCCCACTGCGGTTTCTGGATTAACCAGGTTTGGCCGGCATTGGTGAACAAGCCGAAGAGCGTCACGCCGCGGTAGGGGTTGTGATCGAAGAGCATCATCCCGCGGTCGAGTTTGTTCCAGTATTTTTCCTGGAAGGGCTCATCGAGCTGCCCTATGAAGGAAGAGGCGACCGGCCGCTGCGCCGCGATCAGCGAGATGCCGAACAGCACCACACCGCCCATAATGAGCACCAGCGAGAGGACGACGGCAGCCGCTTTGAGGGTTTCGGAGCGGCGCTTGAGCCACATCCAGCCGACCGGAACCGCCCAGGCGCCGGCAATGCCGATGAAGTCGTAGAGGCGTGAGGTATTGCGGACACCCGCCGAGCCGGTGTACTGGACGAACATCAGCGGCAGCGTGATGAACGCGCCGAGAATGCCGGCAGCTTCATACCAGCGGCGGTTGCGCGCGGCTTTCAGACCATAAATCGCCACCAGCGGCAGCATGATGATCATCGGACCGATCTCGGCGGCTGCTGCCAGCATCTGCCAGGGATTGGTCAGCGAGAGTACGCCCAGATTGGCTGAGACGATGGTCGGCGGCCAGACCAGCGCGAAGCCCATGGTCTGATAGCTTTCAGCCGCAGGACTGCCAGCCAGCCGGTTGATAAAACCGGCGATCACATCGGTCCACGTGCCGCCCTGCAGGACGGAAATGATGAACGACAGGATGATGACCAGCCACCATTTGCGCAGTGTCGGCGGAATGCTGAATTTGCGCTGGCGAATCATCTCGTAGAGGGTCAGCAATCCCCAGGCAGCCAGACTGAGCAGCAGCCCGGTCTCGGAGAGCAGCGAGCCTGCCGCCATGATGATGACGGTGATGACCAGCGCGCGCCAGTTCTTCCAGCGGTTGAAGGTCATCAGGAGCGGCGTCGCCAGCGCGCCGCCGATCAGACCGTTTGGCCCATGTCCGAGTATCGAGGGGGAGGAAATGCCGTTGCCGTACGCGAGCGGGAACAGGAAGGGGCCAGCCCCTTCCATGATCCACGGGCTGATCAAGCCTTTCGCCAGGTCTGGCGAGCTTTGCGCGGCGCTGCCGAGCATGGTGACCTGCGAGGAGACCTTCGCCAGGATGCCGGATGGCAAAAGCAACAGCAGCCAGCGGGTACCGCCGGCGAAAGCCGCAAAAGCGGCGCCGACGAAGCCCGCTACCTTGCTCCAGGTGATACGCTCCACCCAGATGAAAATCATCAGCATCGAGAGGCCGAAGGACAGCCCGCGGGCGGCGTCCAGCGCGACCCAGGCCGGCAGGTTTGCCAGCCGCATCACCTGCGCGGCGAAGAGCATCAGGAAGTAATGGTAACCATAACTCGCTGAGGGGTTGAGCGGAAAATGCGGCGGGATATCGCCGGTCGCGAGAATGGAAGTGGTTGGCAGGTGGGCGTAGTCGTCAAAGATCGCCAGACCGCGCGCCATGGCCGTGAAACTGTACGCCAGGATGGCGAAGATGATCCATTGCCAGGGCGAGATCTTGAAGCGAAACAGGTTGCGCCACCCTTCAGGCAGGGCGAAGATCAGCCCGGTAATTAATACGATCACTGCCGTCAGCCAGATCGTGGTCGTGAAGGGGATCCAGCGCGCCAGCAGGTTGGTCAGCCAGGTCTGCGTGACCAGCCCGACGCTGAAACCGATCAGCCCCAGCTCGTTTGAACGCAGGTTGAAGGCACTCCTGACCATCCAGTATCCGCCCGTTGCCCAGAGCAGCACCCAGGCAAGCGTAGCAAGCAGGTAAGGAAGGTTTTGGATGAGATCGCGCATGATGATGGTCTGGCTAAATTTTACCTTATCCACCCGATTGTGCCGCAGTGCAGGGCTCTCCAATCAAAAACTCCCCACGTTAGCAGGGAGTTTGGACTTAGAGCGGTGCTGTTTTAGTCAAAAGGTGTCTTCAAGCTCTCGGGCAATGGCGTGACATACTTGTCCGTCTTGGTCACGGCTGTGAATTCCTTGCGGGCTTTCTTCAGATGCGCGGGGTCGGATAGCAGGTCTGCCGACACCAAGGCCATCGTCTTGGCGCCATGCAGCATACCCTTATGCCCGATGGTACTGCCCACACAGGCGGTCATGCCCCAGGAGTGACCCGCGGCATCGGTCGATGAGGTTGCCGTCCAGAGCATCGAGAGCGGGGTGATGTAGGAGACATCCCCGACGTCGCTGGAGCCGGCCATGTACTTGCCGTTGTCCAGGTCGTTGAAGTTGTCGCCGACCAGGTGCGCGTTTTCATATTTCTTCCCCAGCCGCTTGCTGCTGCCGCGCTGTTCAACGGGGTAATTCTCATTGACCTTTTTAGCAAAGGCCTGTTCCTCGGCGCTGAATTTGATCGGCCCGATCAGCTTCATGTTCTCGTAATGCAGGTCAGCCAGATATTCATTGTTCAGCACGTTGTAGCAGCCGGTGATGAACTTCTCCGAGACGCTGGTTTCTGTCATCATAGCGGCGCCTTCGGCGATCTTGCGCAGGCGGTCGGTCACCTCATCCACCATCGGACGCTTCTGCGCGCGGACGTAGTACCAGACTTCGGCTTCACCGGGCACGATGTTCGGCGCCGACCCGCCGTTGGTGATGACGTAGTGGATACGCACCTGCGTCTCGACGTGCTCGCGCAGATAGTTGGCGCCGACATTCATCAGCTCCACCGCGTCCAGCGCTGACCGGCCCAGATGCGGCGCGCCGCCTGCGTGCGCGGTACGTCCGACGAAGCGGAACTTGAGGTTGTTGAGCGCGTTCATCGACCCCTTGGAGGGATGGTTAACCGAACCGGGATGATAATTCAGCGCGGCGTCCAGGTCGTCAAAGACGCCTTCGCGCGCCATGAACACCTTGCCGGTCAGAGTTTCCTCAGCCGGACAGCCGTAGTAGCGCAGCGTGCCCTTGACCTTGAACTCCTTCATCCAGGCTTGCGTGGCAACACAGGCAGCCAGCACGCCAGTGCCGAGCAGATTGTGACCGCAGCCTTGTCCTGGCGCGCCGTCCTCGGCGGGTTCAGGGTCGGGCTGCAGCTTCTGGCTCAGGTTGCCCAGCGCGTCATATTCGCCCAGGTAGCCCAGGATCGGCTTGCCCTTGCCCCATTCGGCGATGAATGCTGTGGGCATGCCGCCCGCGCCCCATTTGATTTTGAAACCTTTACTTTCCAGGTAATCAGCCTGCAGTCTGGAGGCAAAGGTTTCCTCCAGCGCGATCTCCGGCTTGGCCCAGATGGCGTCAGCCATGCCGGTAAAGTCGGATTTGTTCTCGTCAATCCATTTCAGAATCCAGCGTTTGCTATCCATTATTCCTCCAGTTCTCAGGCGCGGGGAAGCGCGGGGGTTTGACATGATCAGGCAGCGGACACATGTAAGGTTTGTCGCCGGTTGCCTGCTTGAATTCAGCCCTGGCTTTGCGGATGTGCGCCGGGTCGGTGAAGCAGTCCATGGCCGAGAGCGCCATCACCTTGGCAGCCAGCAGCATGCCTTTATGCCCGAAGCTGGCGCGTGAGCTGGCGACGATGCCCCAGGAATGTCCGCTGGCATTGGTTGAGAAGCAGGCGCTGCCGAGCATGCTGAGCGGCGTGATCTGACTGACATCACCGACATCGGTTGAGCCGGTCTCAACATTGCCCTCATCGATCGAGGGATAAATTTCGCCATTCAGCGGTTTGAGCAGATTGGCGCGCAGCTTCTTCATGGTCAGGGCGTCAGCTTTGAAACCCTGCAGCCTGTCCTCGACATCGATCGCTTTGTAATGCGCGTTGATCTGAGCGGCATAAGCCAGCTCTTCGTCGGTATAGCTGATCGGGCCAACCAGCTTGAGATTCTCATACTGCAGGTCCGCCAGATATTTGTTGTTCAATGTCGCCGAGCAGGCCGAGCGGAAGATCTCTTCGACCGTGGTTTCGGTCATCATGGCAGCGCCCTGAGCCACCTTGCGCACCCGGTTCAGTACCTCCAGACGTTCTTCAGCGGAGAGCGCGCGGATGAAATACCAGACTTCAGCTTCTGCCGGCACGATATTGGGCGCGGCGCCGCCGTTGGTGGTAGCGTAATGCATGCGCACATTGCTGGTGACGTGTTCGCGCAGGTAATTGACGCCGATGTTCATTAGCTCGACCGCGTCCAGCGCCGAACGCCCGAGATGCGGCGCGCCGCCGGCATGCGCGGATCGGCCAAGGAAGCGGAATTTTAGATCATAGACGCCGACCATCTCCGCTTTGGAAGCGGCGTTGAATTCGCTGGGGTGATAGTTGAAGGCAACATCCAGGTCATTAAATGCGCCGGCACGCGCCATAAATGTTTTTCCGTAATAACTCTCCTCAGCGGGACAGCCGTAATAGCGCAGCGTGCCCTTGACCTTGTTGGCTGCCATCCATTCCTTGAGCGCCACAACGCTCGCCATGCAGCCGACGCCCAGCAGGTTATGCCCGCAACCGTGACCGGGGCCGCCAGGTACCAACGGTTCAGGATCAGCTTTGTCCATCTGGGAGAGCCCGGGCAGCGCGTCGAACTCGCCCAGAAAGCCAATAATCGGCTTGCCCTTGCCCCATTCAGCGACGAAGGCGGTCTGCAAGCCGCCAACGTCCCAGGTCACCTTGAAACCTTGCGCGGCCATGTAATCGGCTTGCAGTTTTGAGCTGTAAAACTCCTTATGCGAGACTTCGGGATGATCCCAGATTTCATCCGACAGGCTGGTGAATTCAGGTGCGTGTTTTTCGATCCATTTCATGACGTCTTTTTTGGTCTTGATCATCGCTTCTCCTTTCGCTTTCCGGTTTCCGGCACGCGGACCAAATCCTCGGGCCACGGGTAGGTATGCGGTTTCACTTCTGGTGGTATGGGGCAGATATAAGGCGCGCTCTTGATGGCGGCTTCAAATTCCTTGCGAATCTCCTTGGCTAGTTTTGGATCGGAATAGCAATCCATCGCCGAAAGTGCCATGACCTTGGCGGCGTGCAGCATGCCCTTGTGCCCCATCGGCAGGCGGCTGGCAGCCGTGATGCCCCAGGAATGTCCAAGCACCCGCATCGGCCAGCAGGTCGTGTCGAGCATGCTGACCGGCGTGACCTGGCTGAGGTCACCGACGTCGGTCGAGCCGGTTGAGATATGGCCGGCATCGCCGGCAGGTATGTTGTCGGCGATCAGAAGATGCTTCTCGTATTTCTTCAGCGTCGGCACCATTGCAGCGGGCATGCCGGTCGTGATATCCGCTGTCCGGATCGCTTCAGGATAGCCAGCCAGGATCTCTTTTGCCTGGCGCAGGTCCTCTTTATCAAAGGGTGTCGGTCCCACAATTTGCATGTTCTCGTATTGCAGGTCGGCCAGATGGTGATTGGAGAGCACATCCGAGCTGCCGCCCTGGAAGATGATTTCGGCGTCGGTTTCAGTCATCAGCGCGGCGCCGTGAGCGATCTTCTTCACCCGTTCATAGACCTCGTTCAGCTCCTGCAGTTTCGGCGCGCGGATGAAATACCAGACCTCGGCCAGCGCCGGCACGATGTTCGGCGCGTCACCGCCCTTTGTGGTGACATAGTGGATGCGCACGTTGGACGTGACGTGTTCGCGCAGATAGTTGACGCCGAGGTTCAGCAGCTCAACCGCGTCCAGACCGGAACGACCGAGATGCGGCGCGCCGCCGGCATGCGAGGAGCGTCCGTGGAAACGGAAGAGCACGTCAAAGACAGCGATCGAGCTGCCCTTGCTCGGCATATTCACCGAGCTGGGGTGATAGTTGAACGCCAGCGTCAGGTCATCAAAAGCGCCTGCCCGTGCCATGTAAACCTTGCCATCGCCGGCTTCCTCAGCCGGGCAGCCGTAATAGCGCACCGTACCCTTGATCTGGTTTGCTTCCAGCCATTCTTTTACCGCGACAGCGGAAGCCAGGCAGCCGACGCCCAGCAGGTTGTGTCCGCAGCCATGACCATTGCCGCCGGGAGTAACGGGGTCCTCAGCGGTCTGTGCCTTCTGTGAGAGCCCGCCCAGCGCGTCATACTCACCGACAAAGCCGATAACCGGTTTGCCCTTGCCCCATTCGGCAACAAAAGCGGTGTTCAGCCCGCCGATATCCCAGGTGATGCGAAATCCCTGCCGCGCGAGGTATTCAGCCTGAAGGTTGGAGGAAATGAACTCGCGGTTGGCGAGCTCAGCCGCCTCCCAGACCTGATCTGCCAGCGTGATGAAATCCTGGCGGTTGGTCTCAATCCAGTGGATGATGTCCTGTTTCGATTTCATAAATTAATCCGTGTTCCTGACCGGGTTGTGAAAGTCGCGCCGTTTGATCTGATGCGGTTCAGGCAGGTGATAGGGTGTGGCTTTCACTCTGGCGTTGAATTCCGCCCTGATTTTCTTCAGGTGGGCTGGCTCCTCGATCAGGTCGATGGCGGTCAGCGCCATGACCTTGGCGGCATGCAGCAGCCCCTTATGCCCGATCGACATGCCGGATGCCGCGGTCGCGCCCCAGGTATGACCGGAGACGCTCACCGGCCAGGTGGCGATGCGCATCATGGTCACCGGCACCATCCAGCTCAGATCACCCACGTCGGTCGAACCGGTCATGACGTCGTTTTCGTCCATGGCGGGGAAGTTCAAGCCCAGCAAAGGCTGTCCACGTTTCTTTGCCACCTCTTTTTCCATCTCTGGCGGGTAGCGCAGGTTTTCATAGAATTGTTTGGTGTTGACCGGCGGATTGTTCTCGCCAATTTTGGCGGCAAACGCCATTTCTTCCTTATCGTATTCAATTGGTCCGATGACCCGCATGTTTTCATAGTGCAGGTCGGCCAGATAATGGTTGTTGTTGATATTGGTCGAGCCGACCGTCAGGTCGACTTCCAGTTCGGTCTCCGTCATCAGCGCGGCGCCTCTGGCGATCTTGAGCACCCGTTCGGTGACCTCATTGACCTCCTGACGGGTTGGCGCGCGCAGGTACATCCAGTCCTGAGCCAGTGCCGGCACAATGTTTGGCGCGTCACCTCCCTTGAGCATGCTGTAATGCATGCGCACGTTGGGCGTCACATGCTCGCGCAGATAGTTCAGACCGATATGAGTCAGTTCGATCGCGTCCAGCGCCGAGCGGCCGAGATGCGGCGCGCCACCGGCATGGGAGGACCGGCCGTGGAAGGTCAGCTTGACGTCGTTGACCGCCACACTGGTGCTTTTAGCCGGCCGGTTTACTGACCAGGGATGGAAGTTGAACGCGGCCTCCAGATCCTTGTAGACGCCGGCGGTCGCCATGATCACCTTGCCATTGCCGTCTTCCTCTGCCGGGCAGCCGTAATAGCGGATGGTCGCGGATTTGCCCGTTGCTTCGAGATAGGCTCTGGTCGCCATCGCGGCGGCCAGACAGCCGACACCCATCAGATTATGACCGCAGCCGTGGCCGGCATCGCAGCCATCAATTGGCGAAGGATCAGGGCTGACTGCCTGCGATAAGCCGGGCAGGGCGTCAAATTCGCCGAAGAAGCCCAGCTTTGGTTTGCCCTTGCCCCACTCGGCAATGAAGGCGGTGTTCAGCCCGCCGATATCCCAGGTGATCTTCCAGCCCCGTTCTTCGAGAAATTTTGCCTGCAGATAAGACGATTGAAATTCTTTGAACGAGATTTCCGGCACATGCCAGATCTCATCGGACAGCGTAATGAATTCCGAGCGGTGATCTTCAATCCATTTGATCACGTTGGCTTTCTTCATGGTCACCTCAAGTTAGGAGTGGGATGAGAGTTTTGCTACAATACATTGTAGATGAGGCAGTTTGCCTTCGCAAGCAGACGGAAGGAGCACGAGATGATCGTTGATCTGGCATATGGAAAACAAGGGTTGAAGGTGGAACTGCCCAACGATGGCGTCACCGTGATCGCGCCGGCTTTCCAGCCCGAGCTTGAGAATGTTGGTCAGGCGCTGCTGGACGCATTGCGCCAGCCGATTGGTACCAAGCCGGTGAAGGAGCTGGTCAAGCCGGGGCAGAGGGTGGCGATCGCATTCAGTGATCTTACCCGCCCCCAGCCGCGCAAGGAAATGCTGCGCGCGCTGCTGGATGAGCTCGCCCATGTGCCGGCGGAAAACATCACCCTGATCAATGGTCTTGGCACGCACCGGCCGAACACGCCGGATGAGCTGGTTGAAATGCTGGGCGCAGAAATTGTGCGGGATTACCGGGTCGTTCAATCCGAATGCACTGATATGGCAAACATGACGCTGGTTGGCACGCTGCCTTCCGGCACGGCGTTGCATATTCACCGTGCTTTCGTTGAAGCTGACGTGAAAATTCTGACCGGCTTTATCGAGCCGCACCTGTTCGCCGGCTTCTCAGGCGGGCCAAAGGGGATGATGCCGGGTATCGCGGCGCTGGAAACAGTGATGGCGAACCACAACTACGAACGGCTGGCGAGTCCCAAGGCAACCTGGGGTTTTACCTATGGCAATCCGGTTTGGGAGGAGATTCTGGCTGCGGCAGAAATGGTAGGTATTGACTTCATTTTCAACGTCGCCATCAACCGTGACAAAGCGATCACGCATGTGGTCGCAGGCGACCTGAAGCAGGCGCACGCGGAGGGCATCAGCTACGTGCGCGCCAATGCCATGACGCCGGTACCGCACCTTTACGATGTAGTGATTACCACGAACTCCGGCTACCCGCTCGACCTCAATCTCTACCAGGGCATCAAAGGCGTTTCTGCCGCGGCGCAAATCGTCAAGCCGGGCGGCGCCATCCTGCTGGCAGCGGAATGCTGGGACGGCATCCCCGAGCATGGCGAGTTCGCCGCGCTGCTGCGCGAACACGCCAGCGCGCAGGAATTGCTGCAAACCATCAGTCAGCCCGGATATAGCCGGCAGGACCAATGGCAGGCGCAAATCCTGGCGCAGACGCTGCTGAAGGCGCGCGTATTCGTTTACAGTGATCACCTGAGTGATGAACAGCTCCGGGAGGCGTTGGTTCAGCCTTGCCGCGATATCAGCCAATGGCTGGCTGAGAGGAAGGCAGAATTTGGCGAGGATGTCAGCATCTGCATCATGCCCGAAGGACCGATGACGATTCCCTATCTGACGTGACACACGCTATAACAGAACAGGCTGCCGGTATACACCAGCAGCCTGTTTCTACATTCGTCAGCGGTTCATGTCAGCAGCAGCATCAGCCCCATGACGATGATCAGGCCGTAGAGTATTTTCGTGAAAAGTTTCTGATCCATTCGTTTGGTGATCCGCGCGCCCAACCACAACGCCAGGGCAATGGAGGGCAGGCCGATCAGAAAATTCGTCCAGACTTCGCGCGTCCATAATCCGGCGCTGGCGTGACCGAAGATGACGATCAGCCCGGAGGGGACGAAATAGCCATTCAGGGAGGCGCGGAACTCGGCTGCCGGCCAGCGTCGCAGGGTGCCGTAGATCAGCACCGGCGGGCCATTGACGTTGTAGGCGCTGCCCAGAATACCGCCCAGAAATCCGAATGGGAATGCCCAGTTGTCATTTTTCAGATGGACACCTTGCCAGGGGAGAAAGCAGTATATGCCATAGAGGATCAGCGTCCAGCCAAGGATGCCCCGGATGACCTGTTCGCTGGCGTACATCAGCAGCAGGATACCAAAGGGCGCGCCGATGGTTGATGCCAGCAGGATGCGCCAGGTGGCTTTCCAGTCGATATTACGCCGGTTGGTGATGGCGATGACGGTGCTGAGGACGATGCCGACCAGACCGACCAGCGGGGCAGCCTGCCGCGCGCCGATAACCATCACGAGGGTCGCCATGGCGAAGATAGCAGAACCGAATCCAAAAAGCGCCTGGATCAGTGCGGCTATGAATATCACGATCTGGATCAGAATCAAGGTTTGCGGTTCTAACACGGCAAGGCATAAATATACCCGTTTCACCCGATATTGAACAGCTTCAACGGGTGACTTTTTAGTGATTGCTCCCTGCAGGCAGGGCAGCAAATATCCAATCTTAAAATATAGAACAAATAATCTAATACCTGCTATAATAGAACAAATTATCTAATAGCTAACTGAGCAGGAGAAGAGATCATGATGGAACACCTCAATAACGGCAATCAAATCAGCGTCGCGGCGACCTGTCTCGCGACCCGCACCCTGGGACCTGGCTTGCGCTCTGTGCTGTGGGTGCAGGGCTGCCTCAAGCGCTGCCGCGGCTGCAACACGCCTGAAATGTCAGACGTCATCAGCAAAAACCTGCAGACCCCCGAACAACTGGCAGAACGGTTATTGAGCGTACCTGGAATCGAGGGGCTGACGCTCTCCGGTGGTGAGCCGATGCTGCAGGCTGCTGGTCTGGCTCGGATGGTCGCGCATGCCCGGACGCTTGACCCGACGCTGAATGTGATTTGCTACTCCGGCTTTACTTTGCAGCAATTGACACGCGCCAAACATCAGCCCGGCGTCGCGGATCTGCTGGCGGAGATTGATGTGCTGATCGATGGTGAATATGAAATCGCGGCGCATGAACAGAACGGACTATGCGGCAGCAACAATCAGAATGTGTATTACCTCAGTGAGCGCCTCAAGGGCGTGGCGCTTGACGCGCAGCCGCGCTGGACCGAAGTGCGGGTACTGGAGGGCGAACTGGCGCTGGTCGGTTCGACGCCCGGCTACGTGCGCCATTGGTTCAATTCGGTTGCACCGCGCCGGCCAGAAGTATTCGTCAGGGAAGCCCTGTAGAGAAAGAGAACGCCATGACCGCTGCCAGCTATATTCCGCATTACCTGAACGCCAAGCCGATTCCTAGCAGCAGCCGCTCGAGACTGCCTGCCAGAAGGATCGCCGAGCTCGCGCGCTCGGGCTTTCCGCGACCCGCAGGTGTGCCCGCGGAGAAACGTTTGCCCGTGCTGGAACGCTTATTATCCAGCCTCGGATACCACCTCTCCCATGATGCCGGGCGATTGCTTGGGTTCCTGCTGCCGCGCCTGATGGATCAGATGACCGCGACGGAACTGCGCCGCATGGCAGAACGTCTCGACCGCGCCGCGACCATCAGGGGTTTGCTGAGCTGCGGTCGGCTGGCACGTGAAGTGAAGGTCGTCGACTTGCCGGCAGACTGGTTTGACAGGCTCCCGCAGACCAGCGAAGCTAGGATGACAGAAGACCTGTTGCGCTACCTGGCTGATCTGGATGGATTGACTATGTCCATCCCGGCGGACGTTGTTGATGGTATTGGCGATGAAAGCTTGTCAAGGCGGGAGATTTGCCTGCGTTTGCTGGCAGCTTACGATCAGGCGCGAACATCCTTCCTGCGGGAACTCAAATCTGAGATTGCGGCTTGAGGTTGAAGCCGCAATAACCCCCGTTCTCGTTTCAGGGCAGATCGTCGTAAAACGAAATCAGCCGTTGTTCCATCACCTGCCAGCTATACATCTCCTCGTAGCAGCGTCTGGCGCGCTGACCCATCTGGCGCAACCAGTCCGGATCGTCTGCCATGCGCCGCAGCGCCGCTTCAATGGCGGCGGGGTCGTGATAATCGACCGCAACGCCAGTGCCATGCGTTTCGACGAGCTGGTCAACACCAGTAGCCTTTGAGACCAGCACCGGTTTTGCCAGCATCATGGCTTCAAAGATCTTGTTCGGGCTGGCATAGCGATGATTGGGCAGGTCGGGGTCATAGAGCGCCAGCAGCACGCTGCCGGGACGCATCAGCGCGATCGCCTGGTCGTAACCAACTTGTCCATGCAGGCTGATATTTTTTAAGCCGGCGGCTTGGTCCCGCAGCAAGGCGGCGTCCGCGCCGAAGCCTGCCAGTGTCATCTGCCATTCCGGGTGCCGGCTGAGGATCTCGATCACCGTTTCCAGTCCGCGGTTGCGCAATAACTGCCCGACATAGATGATGCTGAATTGATCAGGGATGGTCACCTCACCCTGCGGGTTGGCATCCCGTGGTGTGTTGGCGATCACGCACAGGCGATGAGGGGTCGCCGGTGCAATCTGCTCCAGCCGGCTTTCATCGGTCAGGATCACGCCGTCGGCGCGCGCGATCATCGCCCTTTCCATCCTGGCGATCAGCTGCCGCAGCCAGGCTGGCAACCCGGTCAGATTGTCGGCGTAGAAGTCGAAAATGTCGTAAACCAGCGTGCAGCCGCGTAAGCGGCTGACCAGCCAGGCCGGCAGAATGGTATCAAAGTCGCAAGCGTGAATGAGGGCGCCTCGTCCCGCTTGATTTGCCAGCCAGCTAAGCTCGGCAAATTGCCAGCGTAATAGTGGTAGAAGGTTGCGCCAGCCGCTGCCATACCTGCCTTTGATGCGGCTGCGGAAGATATCGTAACCCGCTCGCTGCTCCTCCGGCGGCGCGATCGCTTCACGATCCCAGGCAAATACCCGCACCTGATACCCATGTTCTGCCAGAGATTGGGCAGCCTTCTCGACCCTCGGGTCTGGCGCGACCGCGTTGGAACGCAAAAAAAGGACCCGCCTTCCTTGAATTGGGACAGAAGGCGGGTTGGCTGTCATATCTTGTTCCATTGCCGCTGCTAGCGGCTCAATGCTTCATTTATGATCTGCATGATGGCTTGCTGATCGCCAAGCAGGACACTGGCGCCGGTGTAGGTCACATAGGGGTAGGTCTGCTCAGCGCCGATGGCGTAAGTCTTCAAATTTTCATGATTGGAGAAAACGCCGGCCGCGGCTGGCAGGTACCGGATGACTTCATCGAGCGAGATGTCGGTCTCAACATTCTTGCTGAAGATGCCATACAATTCCGGCCCGCGTCTGACAGCGTCCATGCTCATCAGCTTCTGGAACAGCACTTTGACGATTAGTTGCTGCCGTTCACCGCGAGCGAAATCACTGCTGGTGCGGCGGGACCGGACATACCACAGGGCTGTCTTGCCATCCATGTGCACCATGCCGGGCTCGACCGAGCAATAACCGACATCGGGGGCTTCGCACTGGTCATAAAGCGCTTCAGGTACGGGCACATCCAATCCGCCCAGGCTATCCACTGTTTCGATAAACGTCCAGAAGTAGGTCAGCGCATAATAATTTGGCTTGACGCCAAAGTTGAATTCAATTGTTTGTGAGAGCAGGTCAAAACCGCCGGTCTGGAAAACCGTGTTGATGCGTTCCTCACCCCAGCCGGGGATGGTGACGATCAGGTCACGCGGGAATGAGATGACTGAAACAGCGTTGGTGCTCTTGTTGACGATTACCAGCATGATGGCATCGGTGCGCATGCCCACTTCATTGGGGCGTTGGTCAGAACCTAGCAGCAGGAACGCCTCGTGTCCTTCACCGACATCGGCGACGGCCTGAGTGCTGTTTACCAGACCTGATTCTATGGCGATAGGTGTCTTGTCTTCGACCTTTGGCGCGCTCTCAGTTGACTGTTCAGCGGGGGGTGCTGCCGCAACCGCGACTGTGGCAGGCGGCTCCGGCGTGCCAGGCACTGCTGCCGGCGCGTTGAAGTTGGGCAGGAAAGGCGTCAGGGTCGGGGTCGGGTTGCCTGGCATGGCAGCCAGCTTGGCGATCTCCGGTGAGCCGCCGCGAGCCCAGGCAGTGACTTGCGTGCCAATGAAGACCAGTGCGACCAACACCACGACCAGCGCCGTTGCCTTGGCGAAATCGAACTTGCGCGCCTTGGGCTTTGCTTTGCGGGTGGGGTTCTCGCGGGTATCTTCATTCTGCCGCATGGTCATCAGGTCTCGGGTTCGGGAGAGGCGGCGGCGCTCCGCTATGGTGAGCGCTTCAGGTGCCGGCAATTCCAGACCACTGGTGGCAATTTTGCCCTCATTGTTCTGGGTGATCCTATCGACCGGTCTTTTCTCCAGGTCATTGAAAAAGAGGTTGTCGTCGTAACGTTCCATAAACCAATCGAGTCCTGTTGCCCTTAAACATCCGTAGATTACCTGTCCCATTGACAGGCTGAAGGCTAATGTTGCAAGTATAATGCCAAATAGGCCTAATTAGGCTTCCTGCGCCTGCGTGCAGGCTTTATAATGGGGGTTGGAGAAAAAAAGTTGATTGCTCCTATGAGAATAGTTGTCATCAGCCAACATTTTTGGCCTGAAAGTTTCGGCGCCGGCGTCATCATCGATGAGCTGGCGCGAAAGCTGAATCAGTATGGTCATGAAGTGGTTGTGCTGACTGGCATGCCAAATTACCCCGATGGACAGATCTCCCCGCCGTATCGCGGCAAACTGTGGATGACCGAAAACCGCGATGGGGTCAAGGTGGTGCGGAACTGGTTCCTGCCTACTTCGCGATTTGCCCATCCCCTGCTGCGCGGCGCCGGAGCGCTGATGTACGGGCTGGTCACACAATTGGCCGGCTTATTCCTCAAAAAAGGGGATGTCATCCTGAGTTTCTCACCGCCTATCTTTATGGGCAGGGCTGCCAAGCGGCTGGGGCAGATCTGGCATGTTCCCGTCGCCATCAACGTCAAAGACCTCTTTACCCGCTCCATCCTCGCAGGCGGTCTGGCGCGCCCCGGTTTGCTGACCCGGCTGCTGCTGCGGATCGAGCAATCGCTTTACAGGCATGCCAATCTGATCATCACTAACGCCAGCAATTTTCAGCAGTACTTCGAAAACCTGGGTGTGCCGGAAGACCGGATCGTGGAGATACCCGACTGGGCGGACGGTGAGTTCATCCAGCCGATGGATAAGGACAATGAGGTCAGGGCAAGCTGGGGGCTGCAGGGTAAGTTTGTGGTCGTGTACTCCGGCAACATGGGGCACTTCAGTGACCTGGACACGCTGATCGAAACCGCCGAGATTTTGAAGGATGATCCCCGTTTCGCGTTTGTGCTGGTGGGCGGCGGGGTCAAGCAGCCCGCGCTGGTCGCCAAAGCGGCAGAGAGGGGGCTGACAAATGTGCAGTTCCGGCCGTTGCAGGAACGCGACATGCTGCCAAAAGTACTCGGCGCGGCGGATATCGCCACGGTCACGCTTTCCGCGGAGGGCGGTGAGGTGTCAACACAAGGGAAACTGTATAGCATTCTGGCGGCTGGCCGGCCTGTGCTGGCGATTACGCCACGGGATAATGACATCAAACAAATCGTGGAAGAGGCTGAAATCGGCCTGTGGGTGCCCAATGGGGAAGCCACCACGCTGGCACGCAAGTTGCAACGTTTTTTAATGGATAATAGATCCTTGCTTAATGCTGGGAAAAAGGCGAGAGACTTATTTGATGAAAAATACTCTTTGGATGTCTGCGCGCGAGAATTTGAATCCGCCCTGGCAGCGGTTGTGGCAGAATATCGCCAGCCTGCCCATTCTGAAAAAGAAGAAAGCGGATAAATTGATCTACGACAGTGACCAGAAGCGCTCTGTCGCCATGCAGGAACTGGTTGAGGTTTACAACTACCGCCAGTTGATCCTGCAAATGGTGCGCCGTGACATCGTCACGCGTTATAAGCGCTCCATCCTCGGCGTCACCTGGACCATGCTCAATCCTCTGCTGACCATGGTGATTCTGACAGTCGTCTTCTCCCAGCTCTTCAAAACAACGCATGCCTACGCGGCTTATGTGCTGTCCGGTTTGATCGCCTGGAACTTCTTCTCCCAGACGACCAATGATTCGATTGATAAAGTGGTCTGGGGCGGCGGGCTGCTGAAGAATGTCTACTTACCGCGCACCGTGCTGCCAATCGTCTCGATGCTGGCCGGCGTGGTGAACCTGCTCCTGTCTCTGGTGCCGCTCATCCTGATCCTGCTGATCTATCAGGTCAATCCGGGCTGGGCTGTCCTGATGCTGCCGGTGTCCATCATTCTGATCGGTGTCTTCGCGCTGGGCATGTCGCTGATCATCTCGACCCTTTCAGTTTTCTTCCCGGATGTCAGCCCGATGTACCAGATCATCCTGCTGGCCTGGATGTACCTGACCCCGATTTTCTACCCGGTTGAAATTCTCCCGCAGACATTGCACTCACTTTTGTCGATCTTCAACCCGATGTATTCGCTGGTGCATTTGTTCAGGCTGGCTGTTTACGAAGGGCGTTTCCCCACCACCGGTGAGATCCTGCCTGTGACCCTGATTTCATTCGCCGTCCTGATCATCGGCTGGCTGCTGTACACACGAAAATCGGGCGAATTCTCCTACTACGTCTAGCGGGTCGCGTCCAATGGCAGTCAGTCTCCCGCCAAATGTGGCAATCTCACTCCGCAATTTGTCGGTCTCCTATTTCAAGCCGGTCGAACGCATTCCTTCAATGAAGGAATACGTCATCCGGCGCATGAACGGCAAGCACACCCGTAAGGAACGCTTCGACGCGCTGAATGACGTCACATTTGACGTCGAAGCGGGTCAGGCAATTGGCGTCATCGGCAACAATGGCGCTGGCAAAAGCACCTTGCTGCGTGTCATGGCACGCATCATCAAACCGACCAGCGGCAGACTGATCGTGCGCGGCAAGGTCGCTCCGTTGCTCGCCCTCGGCGGCGGTTTCCACCCCGAGCTCTCCGGACGGGAGAACGTCTTCCTCTATGGCTCATTGATCGGTCATACGCGTGAGGAAATGCAGGCGCATTTCGACCGCATCGTTGATTTCGCTGGCTTACGCTCATTCATTGACGCGCCACTGCGCACCTACTCTTCCGGTATGGTCGCGCGGCTGGGTTTTTCCATCGCCACTGACATTGACCCCGATATCCTCCTGATTGATGAGGTGCTGGCTGTCGGCGATAAGGACTTCCAGCATAAGAGCGCGGAGCGGATGCGCAGTTTTTACGGCAGCGGCGCGACGATCGTGCTCGTGACACACGCGCTGCAGGAAGTGGAGACGATGTGTCAGCAGGCCGTCTGGCTTGATCGCGGCGTGGTCCGGGCCATCGGTCCGGCGAAAGATGTGGTAAAAGAGTATCAGGCCTCCGGCCAATAAATTTCAAGGATAAATTCATGGAAAAAGTATTGATCACTGGCGGCGCTGGCTATATCGGCTCTATCCTGACACCCTTGCTGCTCAGCGAAGGTTATCAGGTAACCGTGCTGGACAATTTTCTTTACAAGCAGAATAGTCTGGCGGAGTGCTGCGTCAGTCCCAATTTTCAGATCATACGCGGAGACTGCCGCGATGAGGCAACACTGCGTCCGCTCGTGCGAGAAGCCGATATCCTGATTCCCCTGGCTGCCATTGTCGGCGCGCCGGCATGCAAGGAGGATCAGACCGCGGGCAGCACGGTGAACCTCGAGGCAGTCAAACTGCTGCTCGCCTTGCGCTCACCTCAGCAGCGCATCCTCTACCCGACCACGAACTCCGGATATGGCATTGGCGAGAAGGGCGTTTTCTGCACTGAAGAAACCCCGCTCAGACCGATTTCCCTCTATGGCGTGACCAAGGTGGAAGCTGAGCAGGCGATCCTGGACGCCGGCAATTCGATTACCTATCGCCTTGCCACTGTCTTTGGCATGTCCCCGCGCATGCGGCTGGACTTGCTGGTGAATGACTTTGTCTATCGCGCGGTGCATGACCGCACCGTTGTTGTGTTCGAGGGGCATGCCAAGCGAAATTATCTGCATATCCGCGACGCGGCGCGTGTTTTTCTGCACGGCATGCGGCATTTTGATGCCATGCAGGGCAGGCCGTACAACGTCGGGCTGAGCGACGCCAACCTCTCCAAGCTGGAGTTGTGCGCCGAGATCAAACAGCAGGTACCCGGTTTTGTCTATATGGAAGCGCCGATTGGTGAGGATCCGGACAAGCGCGATTACATCGTGTCCAACGAGCGCATCGAATCGACCGGTTTCATGCCAGAGCATAGCCTGCAGCAGGGGATCGCTGAATTGTTGAAAGGCTATCAGATCCTGCGCAATGAGCGTTACACCAACTTGTAGCGCCTGAGGAACATCCGGGCTGGGTCAAGCGTCTTATTATTGATAGGGTATTATTGGAATTGTGAAATGAATGCGAGGTGAACCGATGAAATTCCACCCACATTACAAATTATCCGCCCTGCTGGCGCTGGTGATGATTCTGTTGCTGTCAGGCGTGCTGAATGCCTTTGCCGCTGATAATGCTGGCACGCGATCAAGCATGCCGCGGGCGGTTGCCGCTCCGACTCTGCTCTCACCGTCAGGCGCGATCACCGTTGACAAACCTTCACTCACCTGGAAAGTTGTCCCGGACGCGGCAAGTTATCTGGTTTTGCTTTATAACGGCGCTGAGAATCTGGTCAATGAATGGTACGGCACTGCCGCGCTGGGCTGCAACGCCAAAGTTTGCACGCTCAACCTGACGACAGCATTGCCCAGGGGTGAATACCGCTGGTGGGTGAAAGCCCGTGATGGCGGGGGAACCGAAGGACCCTGGAGCAGCGGGATGATCTTTACGCAGGGTGATGAATCACTGCCAGGCGCGACAGTGCTGATCGCACCGGTTGGCGAGATCGCGGTCAGGAATCCTACTTATCAATGGCGTCAGAGCCCTTACGCCGATGAATATCTCTTCCTGCTCTATGATGGCAGTGACAATCTCGAAAATCGCTGGCTTGAGCCGGATGAGGTTACTTGTGCTGATGGCGTATGTTCTTACGTATCTACCGTGAACATCCCGGCAGCAACCGACATGTCATGGTGGGTGATGGGGCGCAATGAGCGCGGACAAGGCAACTGGAGCGCTGGCGCGATGTTCAAGAGCGGCGCGCTGGGCGCCGTCGAGCAGCTCGTGCCAACCGGCGCTATCGATGGCATTGCCACGCCCACTGTATTTAGCTGGAAAGATAACCCGCTGGCGACCGCGTACGATTTCTATGTCAACGCGCCGCCTGACACAAAGAAATATGAGAAGACATATACCCGGGCTGAAGCCAACTGTGATGGCACCAAATGCGAAGTGATTGTGAATGATGAGCTCGCTGACGGCACCTCTTACTGGTGGGTGCGGGCGAAGAATCAGTTTGGCGAAGGCCTCTGGAGCGATGTCAGCGCGGCATTCCCGCCTGAACAAAAACAAGGACCGTGGTATACCGGCATGAAATTTACGGTTGGCACTCTGCCGGCACTGACAGCGCTGACGCTGGACAGTCCGACTGGCGGGGCTGTAACCGACAATCTCACGCCCATGCTAGCCTGGACGCGCAACGCCGCGGTGGCAGTCTATCAGGTGAGTATCAGGGAGACTGCCGGCGGAACAATCGTGTTCGATCAATGGTTCCCGGCGGCGGATGTATGCGCGACGGAGACTGCCTGTAATTACACCCTGACCACGCCGCTGACGGCTGCTGCTCAGTACACCTGGACCGCGCGCGGGATGACCCGTGATGGGCTGCTGCCTCTCGCGGCTGATGCCGCGTTCCAGACACCTTAATCCGCAGGGGTGACGCCGCTGACAGACACCGGTTCACGACGATTTATCCTGATTGACCACTCGATCACAAGCATCGGTGGTCATCATCTTGAATATGCCCGCAATGTCCTCGAAGCCGCGGAGCGGGCAGGCTTCGTTCCCATTCTGATTACGAACCGTGAACTTGACGATATTGGCGCGCTGCCCTGGCAGGTGCTGCCGCTGTACCAGCATAAATTCTGGTCATCGCGCAGTGATTATCCGGCTTTGCTCTGGGCTATGCGGCAGAAACAGAATTTGGAGCATTGGCTGGACCGTGAAAAAGTAAAGCTGGCATTCTCTGGTGCTGGCGTGGCGGCTGATGGGACTCGCCAGCCGGTCGAAAACCCGTTTGCCTCTGCCGGACTGACAGCCGGACGCCAGGTCCTGCGTGCTGGCAGGAAAGCGGCTGGATTCCTGAAGAGGGTCAAAGGGAAATCGTTGCGGGTGTTAAAGCGCATTCGCGGGACAAGGCAATTAGTTCAGACAGAGCCACAGCCTGAGACTCAACCCGCGCAGCCAGCCAGCCGCAACTTGAAGGTTGACTTGAAATATGAAGCGCTGACCAGAACCAAGGCGGTTGCGTTCGAGCGCGATACCGCTGAGGTCTTTCGCCGGCTGGGTGTACAGGCGCGCGACCTGGTCTTTATACCAACGCTTGGTGAAGCGGAGATGATCGGTCTCAACAATTACCTGACCCGCGAACCTGCGGCGAAAGCACTGTCCTGGCATTTGCTTTTTAGGCGCAATCTCTATCCCGGCATCAGGAAAACAGAAACCGCATCGTTGCGATCTTTCAGTCAGGCTTTCAAGTCATTGGCGCGTACCGCCGGCGATGGTGTGTTTTTTTACACGGATACGGATGAACTGACGCGACAGTATGCAGAGTTCACCGGGTTTGATTTCAAGACGCTGCCGATCCCTGTCGGCGATGCCTTCTACCAACCTGAAGCGGGCGCTAAAACGCCCCTGAAAATAGTCTATGCCGGCGATGCTCGTACGGAAAAGGGCTATCAGTACTTGCCCCGACTAGTGCAGGATAGCTGGCGTGATGCGGTCAAGCCGGGGCTTATCAGCTATGAATTTCAATCCAACTACAATGTGCCGCAAGGTGAGCCCTTCATCGTGATCGCCAGAAATATCCTGCGTGGCTATGCCCCGGAAAAAGTGACGCTGGTGAAGGAAGCGCTGGACAGCGACGCCTACCGGCGGTTGGTCAAATCGGCTGATGTGGTGTTAATCCCCTACCTTGCCAAACCGTATCAGGCGCGCAGCTCGGGCATTCTGGCTGAAGCGCTGGTCGCGGGTATCCCGGTGATCGTGCCGGCAGAAACCTGGATGGCTTTGCAACTGATCGAACCGATCAGGGGTTATGTTGGCCGGCTGCTTGGGCAATACCCTTCAGTGAGAATCACCGGGCATGACTTGACCTGGCAAACTCAGAATTACAGCAACCGCCTGCCGGACATATACCCCAGCCGGCGTCAGTCGCTGAGCACGGTAATCCCACTCGATCCAGGGCAACACCGATATCTGGCGTTCACGCTGGATCAGCGGGACATGCAGCCTGGCGCTTTCCTGCGGATCGGTATTGTTGTCGACGGCAAAAGGCCGGCAAAAGTTGTCCTGGGAGGCATTGCAGGCCAGTCGGCTGCGCTCTTTTGTGTGCCGGATGGCAATGATATTCGCATCACGCTGGATAGCCCCTACCAGCTAGTGGAATTATTCCCGGACCATCTGCAGATATCCCAACTCCAGGCCGATCAGGCACTGCCGCTCTCATTTGCCGGCTGTGTCTTCACCCAGCCTGCGGACTTATGGCGCTGCTTGTCCGAAGTGGTGACTCATTACGACCACTATCGCAAAACGGCAGGCGCGTTGGCAGATGAAATGCGCGCTTATCATAACCCGGATCGATTGGTGCGTGAGCTGCATGGAGCGTCAGCAATACCCAGCGCGAGCGGAGAACGGCATGCCTGAGAAACCCGCGCTGGTCGGCGTTTCTGATGTCAGCCTGGGCTATGGCAGCCCTCAGGTGATCCTGTTCATGCGCTCGCTGGCTGCCCATTTAGGCGTGACCGCGCTGGTAATTGAGCCGGATCAGAAGAACAAGGAGCCGTATCAGCCTGCCTATCCTGATCTGCAGGTGAAGCGTATGCGCTCACCCGAAAATCCGCATAGTACAACAGGGCGGGTGGATTACGTTTTGCGGGCTGCCCGGGTTCTGAATGAATTGAAGCCCAGGGTGCTGGTGATCTTTTGCACTTACAGCCTGCCCGTCTTGCAGCATCTGACCTATGACCCAGACTATGTGATTTATTACTCGTACGAGTCGATCCTGTTTTACGGGCTGCTGGATATTCAGCTCAACCGTTTGCTCGCGCCCCGGCTTGACCTGATCATCTTCCCCGAGGAGAACCGCGCCCGGATGGACACCATGCGCTGCGGATTCAGTCAGAATGATATTGCCATTCTCTACAACGCGTCGCCTCTGCCGTATTACGGCAGGCTGGACGCGAACCTGCGGAATGGGCGCATCATTTATGCCGGCAGTCTTGATCTCGAGCGGACGTCTGCCGGTTACCTGGTCGACCCCGAATCGAGCGGCTATCCGCTGGATATTTATGGCAATATCAGCGGCAGCGATGCCGGCAGACTTGAACAGGCGCTAAGGAGCATGCAGGGCAATGCCCGCTATCACGGCTACCTGGACTCGCTGCGGTTAAGCGTAGTCAGGCAGGCGGCGGCATTTTCGCTCACGATGTGGGCGCCGCAAAATGAGAACCAGCGCTTTGCCGCGCCTAACAAATTCTTTGAATCAATCGCTGACGGCGTCCCGCCTATCACCACACCCCATCCGCAGATGAAGTTGCTGCTTGAGCGCTATGACTGCGGCATCCTGATGCCCGGCTGGGACTATAACGCCTTCAAAGATGCGCTGAACCAGGCACTGGCGCTTTATGGCACGCCGGCGTATGAGCAAATGGCAGCCAGGTGCGTTATCGCCGCCGAAGAAGAGTTGAACTGGGAGCACCAGTTCTGCAAACTGCTCCCTTACCTCTCAAAAATTCATCTCTAATATCGACTGTCTGCCTGCTTTGGCTGGCAAGAAACTTGCAACCTTTTCTGACGGATAGTGTATTTAATTCGCTCGTTCAGGAAGAGTTGCCTTATGACAAAGAAGAACTGGATCATATTCCTCACGATCACCCTGGTGCTGGCTGCCTTTATTGGCATCAGAATCAGCGGCGTGCTGGCTGCCAGCCCGCTGCTGGTCATCACAGATCAACGCTTCACCAAAGTGTCGGAAACATTCCGTGAAAACCAGATCAACGAAGTCCTTGCCCAGGTCAACAATCCGCTGGCGGGCTATCAGGAGACGGTCGGCGATCAGAGTCTGACTGCCGGCGACAGTATCTGGATCGCCAGCCAGACGCTGGAATACACCATTAATCCCAAGGTCTTGCTGGTGACGCAAGCGATCACCCATGCTAACCTGAATGCCCTGCCGTCAGCCTTCACCCGTCAAACCCAGGAGCTGGCGGATGCGTTGTGGATTTCCTACAATGCTTTTCTGGCGGGTGAGCGCGAATTGGTCTTCGCTGACCAGAGTGCCATGACCGTTGATGACGATCTCAATCCCGCTTCCTATGCTGTCGCGCGGTATTACGCTCAGATGGTAAGTACGCAGGCAGAGCTGGAGCAGGTGCTGCAATATTGGAAGCAGACTTACAAGGATTTGCTGAATGAAGACCCCACCGCGGTTGATAAGGACATCAAAGCGGTGCCTGATATCGAACCGTTTATGCAGCTGCCGTTCGCGCAGCCGAATGAAAATTTCATCAAAGTGAATTCCTTCCTCGACCACGAACGCCCGTCCGTTTTTGATGACTGGATGCTGCGTTTTGACGGCGAGGAGATTGGCACGGCTTCATTCAACAATTGCACCGTCAGCATTGATTGCTATGGCGGGCACAATGGCGTGGATTACAAGACTGGCGCCGGCATGCCTATCCTGGCAGTCGCGCCCGGTAAGGTTGTCTACCGTTACTACAACACGGACGGCAGTCAGGGCACCGTTGACAGCGGTTTGATCATCGACCATGGCAATGGATACACCACGTCCTATTGGCACATGGACCCCATCAAGGTCAACAAGGGTGACACCGTTCAGGCTGGACAGGTCGTCGGCTTGAGCGGGAACATCGGACGCTCCAGCGGACCCCATCTGCATTTTGGGCTGAAACTCGCCGACTCCGGTAAATCAGTCGACCCCTATGGCTGGTGGGCTCAGGACCGCAAGGACCCCTGGGGCGAAAGCGTCTGGATGTGGAAGAGCGATCTGATCGCGGACAACCGCGAAGCGCAGGCGCAACTATTCCTCAACACCTACTGGTATCGTGACGCGGCCGGTTACGAGGGCGAATCCTGGTACACCACGCCGGTGACGACCAAGGCCAAGAGCCTCAACTGGGGCGTCTGGGGCACCTTCATCCAGACCCCGGGCAAGTATAAGGTTTACGCTTACTGGCCGAAGAACGCCAATAACACGACAGAAGCCAATTATGTGGTCTTCCATGACGGCGGACACACGGTGGTGCCTGTTAACCAGCTAACTGATGGCGACCGCTTTGTGCTGCTTGGCAGCTTTAATATGTCCCGAGGCGGTAAAGCAGTACTGCTGACCGACCTGAACAGCAAGGGCGGCAAGCGTATGTACTTCGACGCGGTGAAATGGGAACTGGAAGTGTCTTATGCCGCACCAACCGCTACCCCGGTGCCCACCAAGCCGGCTATCATCGTGCAACCCACAAGCGGTGTGAACCAACCCGCGCCGACCTCCGGTGTGCCGGTAGTGCCGATCTACTATCCGACGCCGGTTGGATCGAACCCGAATCCGAACCCGACCGCGGTACAACCGACCCGCAGCAATATCATTCCGACAGTCCGGATTATCTATCCCACAACGGCACCCGTACAGCCGACCGCAGTGCCGGCCAGACCAACCGCTGTACCGGTTAACCCGACGGTCGCTGTCATACAACCGACGCGTGTGGTCGCGCAGCCGACCAGCGTGCCGCCCGTGCTGCCGCCAGGTAATCCGAGCGCGCCGGTCATGCTCTCGCCATACGGCACGATCAGCAGCTCACACCCCTTCCTGCGCTGGTCTGTCGTGCCAGGCGCCGCAGCCTATTATTACGTGGTTCAGAACATGTCTGGCGTCGTGGAAGGCGGATGGCTTTCACCGGCTGATGCTGATTGCGGCAGCTCTTCCTGTGCCATTCAAACGCGCACCAATCTGCAAAATGACACTTACGCGGTCTCCGTACTGGCGAATAAAGGCAATAACAGCCCGTACAGCGCCCCGATGAAATTTACCGTCAAGAAGGTGAATGCTAACGCGCCGGACGCCCCGACCTTGCTGGCCCCAACCGGATCGATTGATCAGGGCAACCCGCAATTCAACTGGACGCCGGTCAGCAACGCGGCCAGCTACTTCTTCTTCGTCTTCAACGGATCCCGGAATGTGGAAGGCGGCTGGATCAGCGCCTCTCAGGCCAATTGTCAGAGCGGCACCTGCACGCGCAATTTATCTCAGACCCTGCCTGTTGGCACATATGCCTGGTGGGTGCTGAGCAAGAATGCCTATGGCGAAAGCGGCTGGAGTCTGGGGTCGACCTTCCGGGTAAACTCCAGCACCATCCTGCTGCCCGGCTTGACTGCGCCAACGCTGATTGATCCGCTTTATCGCATATCGAGCAACCCGCCGGTATTCACATGGAGCAAAGTACCGACAGCAACGGCGTACTGGCTGCTGGTCTATGATGGCACGCGCAATGTTCAGGCGCGCTGGTTGTCTCTGAGCGAATTGAACTGTGAAATTAATTCTTGTTCCTACCGGCTGCCAGCCTCCATTCCGGCGGGCAGGTACACCTGGTGGGTACAAGCCAGAACGGCTAGCTCCCTGGGTCCCTGGAGCACAGGCAGCGTCGTCAACTATCCTTGACGCTGCTTCGGGTCATTTGCAATACAATTAGACATAGACACATTCATCCGGGCTCTCAAAGCCCGGTATGATTTGAACAGGACAGCAAATGAGCAAACAGAAAATTCTGGTCACCGGCGCGACAGGCTTTCTCGGCAGGCATCTGCTGCCGGTCCTGCGGGATCACTACCGCGACGCTGAGATCCGGGCGGTCGCGCGCGCGGATTATGATCTTCTGCAGCCTGGCGCGGCACAGCATATGATGTCCGTTGAACAACCGGATGTCGTCGTCCACCTGGCGGCGCTTTCCGGCGGCATTGCCTCCAACAAGCGTTATCCGGCTAATTACTTCTATCAGAACATCATGCTCACCGTGCCGGTGTTTGAAGCGGCGCGCCTCGCCGGCGTTAAAAAGCTGGTTTATCCGATGGGCGGCTGCGCCTATCCGGCCAAAGCCACCTCACCCATTGGTGAAAGTCAGATGTGGGACGGTTACCCCCAGCCCGAGAGCGCCGGCTATTCCGTTGCCAAGAAAATGAGCCTGGTTGCCAGCGCCAGCATGCGCCAGCAATACGGCTTCAATTCAGTGGTTGTCATTCCGGGCAATATGTATGGACCTTATGATAACTTTCGTGCGGAGGAATCCCACGTGGTGCCGGGCATGATAAGGCGCTACGCCGAGATGACCAAAGCGGGGGCGGATGAGATCGTGATGTGGGGCACGGGCAAGCCCGTCCGAGACTTCGTTTATGCCGGTGACGTCGCCCGCTTGTTCCCGTACTTTATCGATACATACGAAAGCAGCGAGCCGGTCAATTTGTCCTCCGGCACAACCACTGAGATCAAACAACTGGCGGAAGTGATTGGTGAGCTGGTCGGATTCAAGGGCAGGATCACCTGGGACACGGACCGGCCGGATGGACAGATGGTGAAGATCTTCGACGTCACCCGCATGCGCTCGCTGGGGCTGGAATGTCCGACATCATTGAGGGCTGGGCTGGAGAAGACAATTGCCTGGTACCTCGCGAACGTTGAAAAGGGTGGTGATGGCATCCGCTTATAACCCCGGAAGAATCTTCATCATCGGGGGACAAGGTTTCGTCGGCTCGGCGCTGACCCGCTACTGCCAGGCGCATGAGTTTGATCACCAGGTCATCACGCCTGAGAATTATCCAGGCTTCGTTGGTGAGACCTGTGACGTCCTGATCAATGCCAACGGCAATTCGTGGAAACCGCTGGCGATGCAGCAGCCTCTGAAGGATTTTGAGGCCAATGTCACCAGCGTCAGAAAATCCCTGATCGACTTCACGTTCACCCGATATGTCTATTTTTCGAGCTGCGACGTTTATCCTGATTGCTCGTATCCTGACATTACCCCTGAAGATACCGTCATCGACCCGGCTGTCCTCTCGCCATATGGTTTTCACAAACTGCTGGCGGAGTGCTGCGTTCGGCATGCCGCGCATAACTGGCTGATTTTACGACCGGGCGGCTTTGTTGGTCCTGGGCTGCGCAAGAATGCCATTTTCGACATCCTCAACAGCGACAAACTCTGGCTGCAACCCGCCAGCCGGCTTCAGTTTATCCATGTTGACCAGGCTGCGGCGCTGGTCTTTGAATTGCTGCGGATGAACATTGAAAACGAGATTTTTAACCTCTCCAGCCTCGGGACGATTGGCCTGGACGAGGTCATCACCAATACCGATCGTGAGTTGACAGTCCAGCCGGGCAGCCCGCTGGTGCGTTATGAGGTCTCGCTCGAGAAACTTGGCAAACTGGTGGACCTACCCGAGACGCGGCAAACTGTGCTGGACTATATCCAGTCAGTCAGGCTGGGGCGCCCATGATCATCACCCAATCGCCGTTGCGCATTTCGTTTTTTGGCGGGGGGACTGATTATCCCGAGTACTTCACCAAACATGGCGGTGCTGTGGTTGGTACCGCGATCGACAAGTTTGTCTTCTTTTCGGTATCCAAGTTTTACAGCCAGTTGTTTGATTACAACATCCGCATCTCCTACCGCAAGGTCGAAAATATCAAATCGATCGACAGCATCAAACACGCGCCGTACAGAGAGTGTTTGCGCTGGTGCGGCATGACGCGTGATTTTGAAGTGAACCATATGGCTGAATTGCCGGCATTTACCGGGTTGGGTTCCTCCTCCACTTTTGTTGTCGGACTGCTGAATTCGCTCTACGCGTTTCAAGGCAAGCTGGTTCCTCCAATGGAGCTGGCCTATCAGGCAATCGCGCTGGAACGGGACGTGCTCCAGGATGTGGTTGGTTGCCAGGATCAGACATTTGCCGCGATTGGCGGGTTCAACATGATCGAGTTCCGCAAGACCGACAATATCATCGTTCACCGTCTGCCGATCTCACAAAAGCGCAAAGCCGAGCTGGAATCGAACCTGATGGTGTTCTTCACCGGCATCAAACGCAAGGCGAAGGAACTGGCGGGTTACCAAATCAAAGCCATGAACCAGAATCTGGACAAACTGAAAGCCATCCGCGGCATGGTCGATCAGGGCGTGAATATCCTGGTCAACCACGGCTCCTTGAACCCGTTTGGCGAGCTGTTGCACGCGGCCTGGCAGCAGAAGCGCTTGCTCGACAGCCGGGTCACCAACAGCCGGCTGGATCAGATATATGATGCCGGCATGGCGGCTGGCGCGCTGGGTGGCAAAATCCTGGGAGCCGGAGGCGGGGGTTTTATGCTCTTCTATGTCCCGCAGGAGAAGCAGGAAGCCGTGCGGAAAAAGTTGCACCGCTACACCGAAATGCCGGTCCGCCTCGATGCGCCTGGGACGCATGTCATCCGCGCCTGATATCACGCAATGCGTGATCCTCGCGGGCGGGTTGGGCACACGCTTGCGGCCGCTTGTCGCCGACAGACCTAAAAGCCTGGTGCCGGTTGGCGGCACCCCCTTTCTTGAAATTGTTTTGCGCCTGCTGGCCCGTCAGGGGTTCGGACGTTTCCTGCTCTGTACTGGTTACCTGAGCGATATGGTGCGTGAGACCTTCGGTGATGGCCATTCCCTGGGCGTTTCGATCGACTATTCTGACGAAGGTCTGCGGAAGCTGGGGACAGCGGGTGCCTTGCGCCATGCCCTGCCGCTCCTGGAGGAGCGGTTCCTGGTGCTGAATGGGGATACCTATCTGGCAATCAATTACGCCGATTTGCTTGCCGCGCACGCGCAAGCGACCTTGCCAGCGGGCGGGGTGATGACGATGGCGCTGGCGGATAGCGGTGACACGGCGCAGAGCGGGAATGTCGTATTGGATGGTGCCGGCAGGGTTATGCGATTTGCTGAAAAGGACGCCGTGAAAACTGGCGACAAGCTGTGGCTGAATGCGGGCGCCTATGTGATGGAACGCTCGCTGATCGAAGACCTCGGCGCTGGGCAGCGCCTGTCGCTGGAGCGTGATGTCCTGCCAGCAGTCATCGCCAGGGACGCTTCAATTTTTGGCTGGCCAGCCAGTGCCCGTTTTTTTGATATTGGCACCCCCGAATCGCTCGAGAATTTCAGGAATTTTTATCAGTCTGGTGCGATTTCGGCGGCTGGTGCCTGACCGATCCCGCGCTCTTCTTTTGCCAGTCATAAAAGGCAGCCGTCAGGTGCGCGCCGAATAGCATCAGCCAGGCGCTCCAGTAGATCCAAAGCATCAAGGCGGCAATCACTCCTAACGACCCGTAGACCAGCTCATAGCGGTTCAGACCGCTGCCCATGATGCGCGTGATGCCGGTGGTCATGGCTTCCCACATCAGCGCGACAACCAGTGCGCCGTAGAAGTTGATCTTCGGTTGAATCCTGATCGGCGGGATCCAGCGATAGAGGTTGTACAGAATCAGAAACTTGAAGAAGACCGGCACAAACAGCTTGAAGATGTGCATGAACGAGCTTTGCAGCAACCGTAGCCAGGTGTTGTCTGGCAGCGGCAAATTTGGCAGGATGCTCGACAGCGCGGTGCTCATGATGGCGAGAATAAACAGGATGCCCAGGCCAATGATGGTGCTGAATGCCATGGCGCGGCGTTTGATCAGTCCGAGACGGTTTTGCTTGGGCCAGGCGCGGTCAATGTTGATGTAGAGCAGGTTGAACATGTTGGAGCCTGACCAGATCAGTACCAGCACAGCGACAACACCGACACTGCCGCGCGAGTCGATGACGCGCTGGACATTCTGAACCACCAGGTCCTGCGAGTAGCTGGGCAAAATGTTCATCAGCATAGTGATGAGCTGGTCGCGGATCACTTCCCGCGCGAGGAAGAAGCCGGCGATGATGACCACTGCCAGCAGCAATGGGAACAATGAAAAGAGGGAGTAATAGGCCAGTGAAGCGGCAGCTTCCGACGCACGGGCTTCACTGAAGGTCTCGAGCGCGCGCCGCATGGCTGAGAGAAATCCGCCGCTCAGGTCGTTCAGCCAGCGATAGTAATAGCTGAACTCCTCGCGCGCGTTTTCCATAATCTGGGAAAAGCTGGCAGACTGGCGCTGCACCTGATCTTTCCAGCCTTCGGTTTGCGGCTGGTCAAGCGGCGGCGCGTCTGTGCCGACCCGGTCGCGGTCGAAAATTCTGGTCCACCATTTAGCCATGCTTCATGCCCAGCGGGCTCCCCTTCCCTGCTGTCATTATATCGAAGAATAGCCCTCAGGATTGCATCAGGTACTCATCACGGATGGTGTGATCGGTCACCAGCCACAGCCGGCTGGCGAAGCGGTCGATGAAGTAGCGGTCATGCACCACTGCCAGCACGGTGCCGTTGAAATTCTCCAGCGAATGCTCAAATTGCTCGCGCGCGGCAATGTCAAGGTGATTGATAGGTTCATCCAGAACCAGAAAATTGCACCCTTCAGCGACCAGAAGCGCCAGCGACAAGCGGGCGCGTTCACCGTAGGACATCAGGGCGATGGGTTTGAAAACCTCGTCGCCCTTGAAAAGAAATTTTGACAGGTAGGATCGCACTTCGGTTTCGTTTTGTGAGTACGCTGCGGTGAGGGCGCTGAGCGGGGTGCCTTCTGCCGGCAAGTTCTCCTGCTCCTGTGCCATATAACCCAGTTGCACGCTCGGACCAAAATGCACGCTGCCAGCCAGGGGCGCGATCCTGCCCGTGATCGTTTTCAGCAGAGTCGTCTTGCCGCTGGCGTTTGCGCCTGCCAGCACCAGTCTCTCGCCGAAACGCAATTGCAGATTAAGGTGGCGCAATAAAGTGTTGCCTGGGTAGCCGGCGCTTACGCCTCGCAGCTCCATCACCATCCGGCTGCTCTCATTCTGCGGCGCGAAGTCGATTTTCATGCGCCAGAAACGATCCGGGCGCTCAACCTTCTCGTCAGTCAGCAGGTGCTGAATGCGCTTTTCAATGCTCTTGGCTTTCCTGACAGTGCCGGTCGCGCGGTTGGCAAAAAATCCAGCAGCGAACCTGTCTTTTGTTTTCGCAAGGTCTGTTTTGCCGCCCTTGTGATAGCGGGAAGCGTCGCGCATGACAGCCGCGGCCTTGCGCAGCCGGCTGATTTCCTGCTTCTGATCCGTCCAGGACTGCCACTGCTTTTCGTTCTCAGCCTCTTTTTGCGCCAGATAGTCGCTGTAATTGCCGGCGTATTGTTTTACGCTTTGCCAGAGCGGGTTGATCTCGAGGATGCCGGTGACGACGTTGTCAAGGAAGGTGCGGTCATGCGAGACGACCAGCAGCGCGCCTTGATACCCCGCGAGCCAGTCCTCCAGCCATTCCAGCATGTCGATGTCGAGATGATTGGTGGGCTCATCCAGGATCAATAACTCCGGTCGTGAGATCAGGATGCGGCTGAGCGCCAGACGAGTCTTCTGTCCACCGCTGAGATGCCGGATTGGTGTCTCGGGGTCCGTTGAACCAAAGCCGAAATGAGCCAGGATATCTTCACGCAGCCCTTCCTGCTCGGCGGCAAGCGTGAGGTTGGACAAAGTCTGCTGATAGGCTTCGTGCAGCGCGTCATCTTCTGGCGTCTGAGCCAACTGCCCAGCCAGCACGGCTAAATGTGCGGAAAGTTTGTTAGCGTCTTTGATCTCACTGGCGAGGAAGCTGCTGATCGTTTCGTCTTCGCCCGGGAGGAACCCTTGCGGCAGGTAGCCAATTCGCGGTTGGCTGGGCGTGAATGTGATGGTGCCTTTGTCCGCTGCTTCCTCTCCGGTGATCAGGCGCAACAGGGTGGTTTTGCCGCAGCCATTCGGTCCGACCAGCCCCCATTTCTCGCCGGTATTGACGGTGAAGCTGACACCCGCGAGCAAGGTGGTCAAGCCGTATGATTTTGTAATCTGATTAACACTGAGCATGATTGTGGTCCTTGAAAACAAAAAAACCGGGGCAAACGGGCCGCCGGTTTTGATATTGATACATCAAAACGAGTAAACGGAATCGTTACCCAAAAACTTGTTATGTCAAATGCTGTCTGTCACTGCTGCCTCATGCGTAATGTGTTGAAGAAATTATACGGGCGCCAGCGGTTGATGTCAATCTTTGCTCTGCCGTAGGGATGGCGCTGCTGCCTAGAGAGCTTCGCGAACGCGACCTGCCTGCAGGTCATCACCCTGCGCTGGACTATAATTTTATGTATGAGCTACCAAATCTACCACGCTGAACACCTGCTCTCGCTTGGACATCGCCTGGGCGAAGGGCCGACCTGGCACCCGCTCGAACAGCGGCTGTACTGGGTCAATATTGAGGATGGCGAGGTTTATCGTTGTCTGGCAGATGGAACAGGGCATGAATGCTTTCAACTGCCGCAGCCTGTCGGGGCGTTCGCTTTTCGCGAGCATGGCGGGCTGATGCTGGCTGTCCGTGATGGGTTTGCCGCCTGGGCACCCGGTGAGACGGACGTGCGCATGCTTCCGGTCATCGCCGGCGGTTTCGGCGGCAGACGCTTCAATGACGGCAAGGCTGACCCGCTCGGCGGGTTCATCGCCGGCACGATTGGCGAGCAAGGACAATGCGCCCTCTACCGGCTGACGACGACGGGCGACGTTGTTCGACTGGATGCCGGGTTTACTATCTGTAACGGGCTGGACTGGTCACCGGACAGGTGCTGGTTTTACTTCACAGATACGCCCAGCCGTACGATCTATCGCTATCGATATGATGCCGTTACGGGAGAAATTTTCGACCGCCAGGATTTCATTATTGTGTCTGGCGCGCCTGGTGAGGGCGTGCCCGATGGACTGACGGTGGACGCTGAAGGCTGCATTTGGTCAGCCCGTTGGGATGGCTGGAAGGTCGTGCGCTATGCTCCGGATGGCAAACAAATTGGTGAAGTGCGCGTGCCGGCTGCCAAAGTGACGAGCTGCGCGTTTGGCGGTCCCTGGCTGGACACGCTTTATATCACAACCGCCCGCGCTGATTCCTCCGCGAGCGAACTCGAGAGTCAACCGCAGGCGGGCGACCTGTTTATGCTCAAACCCGGATGCCGCGGATTGCCGGCGTCCTTCTTTGAAGGCTAATTTTTCTTCTTGATGCTGTAACGGTAAAAATTGGTTTCGGGCTGGGTAAACCCGACTCGCTGGTAGAGCCGGTTGGCTGCCACGCGTGCTGGCCGCGAGGTCAGGGAGACAGATTTACATCCCATCAGTTCCGCCTTGTCAAGCGCCGCGCGGGTGAGCGCTTCACCGGCGCCTTGTCCGCGAGCCGCTTCGTCAACCACCACGTCCTCGATCCAGCCAACCACACCGGTGGGGATGCGGTAGGTCGCCAGAGTCAGAAATCCGATAATGCCGTCAGGATTTGAGGCGACAAACAGCACCGTGTTGGGGTTGTCCAGCATTTGCTGCAACTGCTCCTCACTGGGCGCGGGGCTGTTCTGTGTCAACTGCGGGATCAGGCGCTCCATGGCCTGCATCAACGCGTCATCTATCTGTCTCGCTTCAGAAATTGTGACCATACGCTCCTTTATTCAGTGCCGGGTCCGCGCCAGCCAAATCTGGCAAAATCGACCTGACCGGATTCATCGAACTCAACGCCTTCATCTTCCAGCAGCTTGCGCTGCAGCCAGGGACCGATGCCCTGCCGGATACTAATTTTACCCTGCCAGTTGATTACCCGCTGCCAGGGTACGCCGCTTTCGTCGTCGGTGGCGGACATGGCATAGCCGACCATGCGCGCGGTGCATCCGCCATGGATGTGGGCAATCTGTCCGTACGTCGCGACCTTGCCCGGCGGAATCTGGCGTACAAGTTCCCAGATCTCCTGATAACGCGGACGCCTGACCCTTTCCAAAGACTTATCTTCTGCCATCATAGTTCAAGTCATCGTTGCGCATAGCTATTTATCGCTCAAAAAGTGTGAGAGCGTCGAACCGCGCGGTAAGGCGTTCAGCAAAATTTCCTCCAACTGCCAGCGCGGCACATCGAACTGGACAGTTAGTGCCTGTAATTTTGGTTCTGCACCGGTTTCAAAAATCTTGATTGCCTGCTGATAAAAAATGCGGTTTCCGACCAGCGAGCCAGCCACAAGCGCGATCAAAACGATACTGACAGCCAACGCGGTAAGGACAAGCGCTGAGAGATCGGTGTTGCTGCGCAGCCAGTGATAAAGCCACCAGGCAGCCGCCATGAAGGCAACGATGATGCCTGCCAGAAGGAGAATGATCCGGTTTCTGGCTGAACGAAAAAGCGCCTCGAGTTTCTCAGCCTCGAGGGCCAGCTCGGCGCGCTTCGTGCCCGAAAGGGCTTTCGGCACCACGCTGCTGAGGCAGTAGTCACACACCACGGCTGAGGCAGGCAGCGGAGCGTTGCACGCCGGGCAGACCTTGCTCATGCCAACCCCTGAACGAAACGTGCCGGCAAATGATTCTTGAGCCGTTTGCGGGTCACCTTGCCTTTGCCGACCAGCCGCTGCTGCTCGTCATACACAGCAATGACCCTACCAGCAGGGTAAGTGTCTGTCAGGTCTAGCGGCAGATCCTCACCGCGCAGCCAGGCGGGCAGTAATTCGGAGGGCAGGGTGTATCCTGACACGCTGGCCTGCCGGTGCGTCCGTGAAAGCAGGTCGAGCGAGGGGTCCAGTCCGGAGGCATCCAGTTCGCCTATCATCAAGCCGAGTGAATGGAAAGGCAGCGTGCTGAATTGGGCAATCCAGCGTTCCGGCAGCAGGAACAGGCGCGTACCTCGCTGGGCCAGCAGCAGTCCACGACGCTCCAGCTCATCAGCGAGAGATATGCCAAACTGATCCTCGATCAGCAGCAGCAACTCACGCAAGCGGTTGCCGCGCAAGAGTTCCAGACCTGTCCGGGCAAATGGACGGTTCGCCGGTTCGGAGGGGTTGACCGTTAGCGGCTTGTGCTTGGTGAGCAGGGCGGCAAAAAATCCCGCGGTACCAAAGCGATGCGGCCAGAGGCGCGCAGCGCGGCGTATCTCGGACGCGTAGTCGGCGTCAGCGCTGACAGCCAGGCTGTTAGCCGGCGCGGTCAGTTTGCCTGAAATGTCCTCGATGCTGATGGTTTCATGGCCGTACTTCTCAAGCATGCTTTGCAGAACGCCTTCGTTCTCCTCGGCGGTGAGGGTGCAGGTGGAGTACACTACCTGCCCGCCGGTTTTAACCGCTTCCAGAGCGCTGGCAAGCAAACGGGCTTGTCTGCCAGCCAATTGTTTGATCTCGCGGCCGGTGATCGGACGCACCGCGTGGCTCTCGCTGCTCCGCAGCCCCTGCATGCTGCACGGCGCGTCCAGCAGCACCAGGTCGAAGACCTCCGGAAACCAGCTGCCCAGCACATCGCCGGGGAAGGGCGTGACAGCGACATTCGCCGCGCCCCAGTTTGCCAGGACCAATCGCAGCGCGGTCAGCCGGCTCTCGCTGAAATCGTTGGCGATGATCAGGCTGCTCACCGGCGCCCGGTCGATGAGATGGGTGGTCTTGCCGCCGGGGGAAGCCGCCATGTCAAGGATCAATTGCGGCGAGCCGGCGGGCATATCGAACAATGAAGGGGGCAGCATGGAGGCTGCCTCCTGAATGTAGTAGAAGCCAAGACGATGTTCGATGGTACGGCTGAGCGGCGTGTCGGCATCAGTCAGCCAGTAACCATTTTCAGCGAAGGGCACGGCTTTGACCGACCAGCCATATCGGTTGGTCAGTGCCTTGAATTCCGCCTCGTTCAGCTTCAGCGGATTGAGGCGGAAGGAGGGCAGAACGGGCTGCTCAAGCTCACGCAGGAGCGCGTCAAAATCAGCGCTGCTCAAGTGAGCGCGGGCGAGATCAAGGACACCTTGATCGGTTTGCGCGCTTGATTTCTTCTCAGTCCGTTTTCGCTTTGCCATCATGTTTTGTTGATACAGTACACCAATTCATCACCGAGCTCTAGCGTTTCAACCAGCCACTGGCTGCCTTTCAGTATCCTGTCAACCAGGCGCTGATGCCTGGCGCGCAGGTCATGCTTGCCGCTCATGCTTTGTGCCGGCAGGGAGACCACCAGCCAGCGGCAATTGAGAGCCTGCCACAGGTCACGGTTCGCGCCGGCACGCCGGGCATCCAGCCGGTGAGCTTCTTTGAGGAAGAACGCCAGGTCGGCGGCAACCTCGGGTGGCTCGACCAGTATATCGCGGACCTCAGCCAGCTCAGCGAAATGAAGGCATTTCAGGAAGTGGTTGATCAGGTACACCCGAGGCTGGTGGATGTCATAGGCATGGTAGCGAGCGCCAGCGGGCAAATCCATCCAGGGCAGGCCAAAGGGATGCAGTCCGCACGCCAGATCGAGTATGACGGCCGGTTTGCTGGTGACGGCAAAGATGGACTGATAGAACTCGGTCAGGCTGGGCAGGCGTTCACGGGTGGAGGTGTGGGCACGCAGCAGGCTTTCACAGAATGACTTGATCGCCTCACTGCCCTCGGTACAAGCGCCTTTCAGTTCGCTGGCAGCCTGCGCGTAATCCGGGTCGCCAAGATAGGGCGCCACCAGGTGATGCATCTTTTCCTTGACGGCTTTCAGCAGTTCTTTCTCATTCTTATGCAGCTCGGATTCCTGTACGAACAAGTTGGAGACCGTTTCACGCGGGATGCCCAATCCGCGGTATTTGCGGGACGCCAGGATTTCGTCGATCAGTTTGGAATAGCGCTCGTTCATCGCCGCAGCACGAATGCCAGCTCATTACCGATCAGATGCCGCTCAGCCTGCCAGCCGCATGCTTCAGCAATGGGCAGGAAACGCGCCTCATAGTGTGCCGGCATCCCTTTTGATCTGCCGCCCAGGCTGCGGGCGGGGAAGGTGACTATACAGGCGCGGGCTTTGATGCTGGTCAGCAGCTTGCGCGCGATGTCCTTGTCCAGGTGCTCGAGGCAGGGCAGGGTTTTGAGCAGCAGCACGAGGTCGACCAGCTCGGTCATGACGAATTCTGTCAGGTCGGTCACCGTGCCCTGGAAGGGTTGTCCGACATGGTTGAAGAATTGTGTCAGGAAGGCGATCATGTCGCCATAGATATCGTTAGCGAAATATTGTGTCGCGGGTGTGAGTCCCATCCATGGCAGCGCCAGCGGATTGAGACCGCACGCCATATCGAGTAACGAAGTAATTGGCTGCAGCGGTTGCAGCAGGGTCGCATAGAACTCTTGCAGGTAAGGCAGGCGCTCGCGCGTGGAAGCGTGCCAGCCCAATGCCTGCGAGCAAAAATCTTTTACCCTGACATCGTTCAGATTACCAGGCAGTTCAGCCAGTTGGGCGGTCCATTCACCGTATGGGATTTGCGCCGGCTGATAAGCCCCGCCGACCTGATGCAGCCGGCTTTTGACCGCCTTGACTGCCTCCCTCAAGTTCCTGCGAATTGCCAGCTCCTGGATTCCGATTTTCCGTACCAGGTCCGGATCGATATCGCGGTAATCCTTGCTGGATTGAATCGCGGCCAGCAGTTCAGCCAGTTGGTCAGGTTCAGCTGGCATAACCTTGAGCCCTCAGCCGTTCTTCTAGTTGGGTCATGAAGCGCAGATTATGCAGGGTAGCCAGCCGCGGGAAGAGGCTGTCGTTGAGCTTGTGCAGATGTCGCAGGTAGCCGATGGAGTAATGCCGGCAGACAGGGCAATCGCAAAATTCTGAGATGGGTTCAGCGCGTTTGATGTGCTTTTCATCGGCGATATAGACGTAGCGCAGCCAGTCACCGCTCATCCCGGCAGCCGGGTCTGACACAGGATTGCGGAAGGTGTAAAGCCGGCCATGACGGGCGTCGCGGGTGGGCATGGCGCTGTCGAAAAGTTGATATCCCAGCCTGTATGCCGCCGCGACGTTGGCGGGATGTCCGACCCCGAGCGCGTGCATCGGGAATTGCGCCGGCACAAGGCTGCGCGTGTAGGCCAGCACTTCCTCGACCAGGTTGCCCTGATCATCCAGCGGCCAGCCGCCGAAACCGAAGCCGTCAAATCCGATCTCAAGCAGTTCAGCGGCGCATTGTGCGCGCAAATCCAGTTCAGCGCCGCCCTGGATCACGCCGAACAAACGCGGCTGCTGCTCAGGCGTCAGCTTCTTCTGTTCCAGCAGGCGCGCAAATTCCTGTTTGCTGCGCCGGGCCCAGGCAATCGTGCGCGTCACCGAGAGTTCCTGCTCACGCCGGTCACCGCTGACATGGGTGCAGTCATCGAGGCAGATCAGGATGTCCGCGCCGGCGCTCATCTGCAATTGAACGCTCTTCTCAGGCGTCAGCAGAAATTTGCGGTTCGCGCCTTCCGGCTGGAAGGACAGCCCGCGGTCGGTGATGGAGCCGAAGGAAGGATTCTGGCGGATGAGGGAGTACGCCTGGAAGCCGCCTGAATCGGTGGTGATGGGCTTGTCCCAGCCGCTCATCTTGTGTAGCCCGCCCAACGCGCTGACTGTGGTCGAACCGGGCTTTTGCATCAGGTGGAAGCTGTTCATCACCAGCGCCTGCACCTGACAGGCTGCGAGGTCCTGCGCGTCCACAGCACGGACGACGCCAAAGGTGGCATCGGGCAGATAGACCGGGTAGGTCAACGTTCCGTGGGGCAGATGCAATTGTCCGGCTTGGTCGCCTGAGGGGCTCGTCATGCAGACATTATCCTTGAAGATGACGCCTTGCGCAAGATGTGAGGGGACATGCGGCGGATTATCGCTCCTCTGTTAAACAGGGATCCTTAACCCTCCCCGGGCATATGTGAACGCATGTGTCCGACCCATGCTCAATTCAAAACTTTGTGCCCGCTGTGTCGTATACTGATTGGAGCATCATCATTATCAGAGGAGGAATTAACGATGGATATCGAGATCATGTACCGGCCATCCTACTCGGTCGGCAAATTGAAACTGGCAGGCGGTGAACGCATTCGGGTTGAAGGCGGGTCAATGGTTGGCATGACCAACGGCATTGCCATTCAAACCGAAGCCACCGGCGGCATCATGCGTTCCCTGGCACGCTCGATCCTTGGCGGCGAGAGCTTCTTCCAGAACACCTATAGCGCGCCTGCTCAAGGCGGTGAAATGCTGGTCGCGCCGGGGCTGCCCGGTGACCTGTACGCGCTTGAGCTGCACAATCAGACCATCACGCTGCAATCCGGCGCGTTCGTCGCCAGCGAGGAAACCGTGCAGATCGACACCAAATGGGGCGGCGCGAAGACTTTCTTCGCCTCAGAGGGTTTGATTATGCTGCGCGCCAGCGGCAGCGGCAAACTGCTGCTCTCGTCCTATGGCGCGATTCACGAAATCGATCTGGCAGCCGGCCAGACCTATACCGTCGATACCGGTCATCTGGTCGCTTTCAGCGATAACATCGGTTTCAGCGTCCGGCGGGTAGGCGGCATCAAATCTACCTTGTTCAGCGGTGAAGGTTTGGTCGTCGATCTGACCGGTCCGGGCAAGCTACTCCTGCAAACCCGATCACAGGACGCCTTCCTCTCCTGGCTGATCCCAAAACTGCCGAAGTCCGGCAGCGGCGACTAAAGTTCACGCATACAGCGCTGGTACTTACACCAGCGCTGTCACTTTTCAATTGTGCTAGACTCTTACTATAAAATGCAAAAAACCGAGAAACAAAAAGCTCCCAATCTGATCGTCACGCGCATCCTGGCGGTGCTCTTGCTGCTGCAATCCGGGTTGTTTCTTGGTTTGGGCTGGCAGTATTACATTCTTAACAGCAACGCCCGCATCCGGCCATTCTGGAATTACACACAGAACCAGCCCGAGATCACCTGGCAGAATTTCAGCGCCTACCTGAATGGCGTGATTGACTTCGCGGTTGAAAGCCACCTGGTTTCCGCATTACTTGAAAGCGTGGCTCTCTTCCTGCTCGCCATCCTGATCTTTATCGCCGCGATTGGATTTTTCAAACTGTGGCGTTTCGCCTGGGATATGGCAATCTTCGTTCAGGGGGTAACCCTGGCGCTGGCTGTGGCGTTGTATTTCACCAGCCGGCCGGGTCACCTTTATATCCTGATGCTGGTCAGCCTGATCATGGTGGCGTATCTGAGTTACGCGCATGTCAGGGTGCTCTTCCTGCCGGAAGACCGCCGTTATCTCAAGGAAGAGGAAGCGCGATGAACCCGCTCGAGCAGCAGCTTTTGCTCAAACGCTTTGAGCCGATCATCGTCTTCACGGAGGGCGAAAGTTTCTTCCCCTGGTCGGTCGATGATTATTTGCGGGAATCAAGCCTGTGGTATTTCGAAGAGGGTCATTCCCTCAAGCTGGTCGCGCCGGAGGGGAAACTCACGACCGAAAATCTGGCAGAGCATCAGGTTGAAGGGCTGGACCGCATTAACTATCTGAAATTTATCGAGCCGGTGAACATCACCGAGCTCGCAGCTTACCTGTTGAAAGAGGGCAGAGAGGAAAAACTCGTCAAGCCTAAGTTCAAGCCAAGCAGCAGCAGGTTGACTCGCGTTGGCTTTCTGGCACGCATCGTTGACAGCCTGTTCGCGCTTTCACTGCTGGCGCGCGGCCGGGTGCCGGGTGACACCGCTTTGGCAGCCCGGCGCACCTATCAGCGTCAGATGCTGTTCAACCCGCAATACCGCTATTATGCCCGCGTGGTTGAAAACGAAGGCTGGATTGCCCTGCAATACTGGTATTTCTACCCATTCAACGACTGGCGTTCGAGCTTTAAAGGCGCCAATGACCATGAAGCTGACTGGGAGATGGTCACGGTCTATGTGTACAAGGCCGAAAATGGCGAATACCTGCCCGAGTGGGTAGCCTGTTCGAACCATGATTACGAAGGCGACGATTTACGCCGGCACTGGCGTGACCCTGAACTGCAGTCTAAAGATTTCCATCCGATCGTTTACGTCGGCGCGGGCTCTCACGCGCATTATTTCCGCAAGGGCGAGTACCTGGCGGAGGTAGGTATTCCCTTCCTGACGCGGGTCAATGCTCTCTTCCAGCGCTGGGCAGATTTCTGGCGGCAGACCTTCCGCTATCAGGTGCAGCCGGCAAAAATGCGCACAGATCAGCCGTTTTTTCGCATCCCGTTTGTTGATTACGCGCGCGGTGACGGGCTCAGCGTAGGCTATGGCCAGCAGCGTGAATGGGACAATCTTACGCTGCTCGACCCTGTGCCTGACTGGGTGAATTATTATCATGGCTTGTGGGGCTTCTACACCCGCGATCCTTTCGCCGGAGAGAACGCGCCGGGCGGCCCGCGCTTCAACCGCAACGGGACTGTACGGCGCGCCTGGTATGATCCATTCGGCTGGGTGGGACTGGACAAGGTGCCGCCGCCCACTTTTGTTGCCGGTTTCATGCAGTCGAAAATCAGCGAGCTTGAGCATCAGCAGACGATGCTCCGTGAAGAAATAGCCGGGTTGCAGATCGAACAATATAAGGATGGCCTGCAGATGCTGGCGATCCACGACAAATTCACGACCAACACCCAATTGCCGGCTTTGACTGCCGAGGTGCAGGGTCAGTTCAACCAGTTGCGCGCCTTGCGCAAGCAGTTGGCGCAAAATGATCTGCTGCTCGAGAACCTGCAGGATGAGTACAGAAAAATTGGCGACGCCCAGCCCGAGCAGTTGCGCGCGCACCTGATCCGCCCGCCTCAACCCGAGAAGCCATCGCCATTCATCAACAGCCGCCTGGCTGAAATCTGGTCGGCCATCAGCATCGGCGTGATGATTTTCGGGTTGATTATCCTCGGGATGTTCGCCAGGGAGTGGCTGGTTTATGGCGCGCTGATCCTGATGGTGATGCTGATGTTCATTGAGGCATTATTCAAGGGGCAGACATTCCGCTTTATCTACGCGGTCACCCTGGTGCTGGCTATCTTTTCGGCTGGCATTCTGATTTATGAATTTTTCTGGCCAATCGTGATCGTGCTGGTCGTCGCTGCGAGCTTCTATGTCATCCTGCAGAACATCCGGGAGCTTTAACCTCCACGGTCTTCCTCCGCACTCATATCAAATGCAGTGCCAATCACCTGATTGACAGGGGTGACAAATATTGAGCCATTGTGTTCCTTTTGACCGATGAATAGCGCCTCGATCTCGGCTATCAGTGTTTCTGCCAGCGCTTCCGGCGCCAGGATCAAAACGGTTTCCATCAGAGGCTCTTCCTTGTCGAGGCGCACCGGCTGCTCGAGAATGGTTGCCATGATGCCGGGCAGGATGGTCGCGCCTTTTGATCCGGCGCGTTCAGCCGTTTCGATCACCTCTTTGGCTTGCCCTTGCGGCGTATTGACCAACAGCATGTAATCGGTCATGATCGCGTCCTCGTTTCCTGCTCAAATAACCCAACCACCCAACTAATTTCCATGACCGCGAGAATGCCGGTATTCTGCTGCCTGAGCCCGACCTGCTCATCGAGGATATCTATCAATTGATTCACTTTTTCCTTTGAAATGATCATCATCAGGACTTCTTTGGCGGGTTCAACCTGAATGTTGAGCGCATGTTCCAGACTGGCTGTCTGTCCGACGGCTTTGACCAGCGTGCCGCCAAACCAGGGAGTGGCTGAGAAAAATTCGAACAACTGGGCGGATACACCTTTATTCCAGATTGCCAGCATGAGAACGTAGCCGGTCGAATTGTCAGGTGTAATTTCGAGGTCTGGTGACTGGAAGCGGATATGTTTTTTTTCACGGCTCTTGAGCACATAGACGAGGGGCAGCGTGAACGCGATGCCAGTGCCGGGGCGATAGAGTGAAAACGCGGATCTGACCTCGTCGAGAATCAGGCGTTCCTGTTCGATGGGAATGACCATCGTCACCACATCCCGTTCCACTTCATCCAGCCCCAGGACTTTTAGCAGCTGGCGTTTGTCCGTCCCTTCGCCCATATAGCGAATGGCTTCCTTGGCGCCATGCGCGCCGCAGAACTCAAGCACCTGTTTGCCTGTGCCACGATGAACAATGATGACCAGGAGTGAATATGGCACTGTGTTTGTGTCGGCTTGCTGCATTCCTGCCCTCCAGTCCATCCAGAATCTGATTCTCCGGAATTGCTGCCTTGGTGGCTGACCCCCAGCATTTATTACACGCCAATGAAACGGTGACTATATCCCTGCTGTTGTCTGCTGGCGCAATTATTGGCTTTGAATTGCGAAAGCGGTCAATCACGTCATCAGATGATCAGGGTCTTACCCTTTATTGTATTGCATAAATGGATATGACCGTGAACAGGATTGACCGGTTGGGAATCATATGATTAATCAACCAGCGCCTGGGAAGAAAAGGAGCAGCCGACACGCAGCTGCTCCTGGTCACAAATCCGAACTGTCTGAAATTATCTGGCGCCAGCGCCGCTCAGCATTTGCAGGATCGTGCCGGCAATCAATTCACCGGAATCCTTGCGATAGCCTTGCTTGCCGGTTCTGCTGTTGCCCAGAACCGCGGCAACCAGCGCTTCGATGGTTGACTTGCCCTGCTGCTTGGCTTGCATATACGCCAGCCCGATGCGGATCAAATCGCCGATATCCATGCCGGAGGATTGCTGTTGAACATTACTGCTCGAGCCGCCGCCTGCCAGACTGGAAAACAGGCTGCCGATCAGCTCGCTGGATGGGTCAGATTGTGACTGGCTGCTGCCGCCCGAGCCTGAGCTCATCATGCCGGTCAGCAGCGTCGAGAGCAGATCTCCGCCGCCAGCAGATTGCTGAGGAGCAGACTGCTGTTCGCCGCCTGAGGTCAGACCACCGAGCAGGGTCGAGAGCAGGTCACCGCCGGCAGGCTGCTGTTGCTGTTGTTGCTGCTGCGGCTGTCCTGCCGTCATGCCGCCGAGCAGTGTGCTGAGCAGATCACCGGTCATGTCGCCGGAGCTGCTTTGCTGCGGCTGCTCGCTGCCGGAGGTCAAACCACCCAGCAGGGTCGAGAGCAGATCACCGCCGGCAGGCTGCGTAGGTTGTTGACCACCACCGGATTGCGGCAATTGCTGCGCGTTCTCCATCCCTGAGAGCAGGGTTGAGAGCGGGTCATCCGCGGGAGGCTTGGGTTTGCTAGCCGGTCGTTTGGGCTGCGGTTTGGAAGGCGCTTGCGGCGCGGCCTGCGTCGCGGAGCCGCCCAGCAGGGTCTGCAGGAAGGGCATGGCGTTTTCCAGCGTCAGCCCGTTACTGCCCACTGTTTTGGACGCGGCAGACAGGGTCTCCCCGTAGAGCGCGGCGGAGCCGCTGGTGCCGGTGCGTTGCAAAACCTTCGCCGCGTGGCTGAGCTGTTTTTCAGGCGTTGCCTTTGGCTTGGCTTCGATCGCTTTGGTGATGGTCGAGAAGACCTCGACCATGTTGTCACCGTGGTCATGGTTATATTCATCAGCCGCGTTCAACTGGCTCTGATTCTCAGCCAGCGATTGGGTCACAGCCTGGAATAAAGTAGCAAGATCAACAGGTGCGTTCGTCATTAACCGGTTTTCCTCTTCTTGATGTCCGCTTTCTGCTCATCCGTCAGTTTGGGGATCTTCAGAACCATTCCGGGTTTCATCTTCTTGTAATCGTCACCGATGACGTCCTTGTTGGCTTCATAGATCAGCCACCAGTAATCGCGGACCGCAGTGCCATAATAATGCAGCGCCATGCCGCTCAGGGTATCCTCATAGCTGACCTTGTGATCAAGCTTGAGGTATTTGGCTTTTTCGGCTTCGGCAGCCAGTTTCTCGGCTTCGAATTTCGCTTGGGAAGCTGCGACAGTCTGGCGGATTTTTTCACGCTCCAGCTTTTCCAGGCGGTCAGCTTCAAGCGCTTTTTTGGCAGCTTCTTCAGCGGCTGTTTTGGCAGCGGCCGCGTCAGCAACCTTCTTGGCTGCGGCGTCCGCGGCAGCTTTCTTCGCTGCTGCGGCTTCAGCTTTCACGGACTCGAGGTGTTTCTTGGCAGCTTCGGCTTCGGCTGCTTTCTTCGCCTCAAATTCTTTTTGGGCGGCTTCTGCCGCGGCTTTCTCGTCACGATCGGTTACGGCGTCGATCAGCGAATCCAGAATGCTCTTTTTCTTTTTAGGTTCGGCCATTTTTACTCCATCCTTTCAATGTATGTAGATGACGTCTAATAATCTAATTCTAGTCTGTTAGCAAAGTAAGTACAAGTAAGAAAATCAATGCTGGCGTGTCGCGGGCATCTGAAAGATGGATTTCGGGAAGCCGTTTTGCTATACTCAAGCGCATGGATGAGCTACTCGGATTGCCGATTCTTGAGTTTGAAGACGCAAAGTCACTCAGAGACTGGCTGAAGAAAAACCACATGTCGCATCAAGGGATATGGCTGAGGCTGTATAAAAAAGAGGCTGGTCACACATCGGTGTCATTTGACCAGGTGCTCGACCAGGGCTTGTGTTTTGGCTGGAGTGAAAGTACCAGACGCAAATTCGATACGCAATCTTACCTGCAGAAATTCACTCCCCGGCATAAAAAAGGGACGACCTCGCAGAGAAATCTGAAGCGAGTAGCGGCGTTGATTGAAAGCGGCGAGATGATGGATGCCGGACTGAAAGCCCTTGGGATAAACAAAAGTTAGTTACGTTGAAACGCATTAATTGCTCAGAGGATGCGCGAGCAGTTCTTTTGGCATCGCGGTGATTGTATCAACCGCCTGTCAGATGGCTGTACATGATGCGCAAGCCAATGAAGAGCAGTACAAGACCGCCCAAAATCTCCACCCGTTTGCCGAACTTCTCGGAGAGGCGGTTGCCGATCAGCAATCCGCCGAATGACAGCAGGGAGGATGTTACGCCGATGCTGAAGGAAGCCAACAGGATGTTGGCGTTCAGCAGCGCCAGGCTCAAGCCGACTGCCAGCGCGTCAATGCTGGTTGCGACCGAAAGCATCACCAGGGACCGCCCGCGTGAGGGATCGGACAATGCCTGCGTGTCAACTTCCTCCTGCTCGCTGCTCATCCCTTCACGGATCATCTTGATGCCGACCCAGGCGAGCAGAGCAAAGGCGATCCAGTGGTCATAATCCTTAATCAGGTTAACGATGGATGTGCCGGCCAACCAGCCAATCAGCGTCATCACGCCTTGAAATAGCCCGAAGTGGTAGCTGATGCGGAAGATCAGCCGTCTGGTGATCGGCACTGGCGAGGTGCCAATGCCCAGCGCGACCGCGAAACAATCCATGGCCAGGCTGAGAGAGAGGATGAGCGTTGTGAGGAGTCCCATAGAACAGCGCAACAATTTTACCATTCCGCAAACAGCCCGGAGTGCTTTGGCGATGGTAAACTAGTTTTGTGCGAGGACAAATTTCAAGCAGCATGGTCAGGCGTGCCACCCTGTTTCTGGAAACTTTGGCGCTGATCTGCATCCTCTGGTTGTTCAGCCAGCCTTCCGGGTCCGACTCAGCCGTTCTGTTCGGTTACTCAGGTTACCGGCTGGCGCTGGGGGCTTTTTTGTTCGCTGCAGCGATGTTCTGCCTGTACTTTTACTGGAAATTCCTTCAGTCTGACGGGTTGCTCGAGAAGCTGAATGCGTGGCTGCAACCGAAACAAAACGGCAAGGCGTCCTTCTGGCTGGCGATGCTGGCGATTGGTGTGCTGGGGTGGGCGTTGCTGTTTACCTGGCTGTTCTTCCCGGCGTCGCTGCGACCGGTGCTCACGTGGCTGCTCGCTCTGGCATTCGTGACGGCATGGGTTACGCGTCATTGGCGCGGTGTGGTGCGGGAGCTGTGTCCGCTGCCGCGGCTCAGTTCGCTCATGCCGGCGCAAAGGCTGACGTTGACTGTCATGCTGGTCATCATTCTGGTAGTGTTCGTTGCGTACGGTTTTGTCAACTGGCGCGGCGCCGATGATTATGAAGCTTTCTTCCGCCAGTCGAGTGATGAAGCGGTGATGTATCCGATTTTGATGGACAGCATGAAGCCCGGCGATGATCTGCGGGCGACCCTCTACCATATCTTCATTTACGAGGATTACCACTACGGCTATCCGTTCTATGCCCTCTCACAACTCGTTTTACTGCCGGTAAAGTGGCTGACTGGCGACGGGTTCGAACGCAATTTGCAGGTCAATATGCTGCTGCTAAGACAGGTCACCAGCGTGCTGCCGCTGCTTTTGGCTGCGTTGGTCGTCGTTTACCTGGCGGACAGATTGCGCAGTTTCTGGCGCTCGGTGCTGCTATTGATTCTGTTGCTGACGATGAGCGGCATGGATGGGTATAACCGGCAATTCTGGCACCCGGATGGGCTGAACGCGCTCTTCATCGTGCTGGTAATCTTCTTCCTGCGGCGGGACGCGCTGCGTTTCGGCTGTAACTTCTATCTTGCCGCCTTGTTTTGCGGGTTGTCCATCTCAACGCGCGTCTACGGCGCTTTCTTCGTCCTCTCCGTTGGTGGTTATCTCTTGTACGGTGTATTCACCAGAAGGGTGACATTGCGGCAGGGTTTCGGACGGGGGTTACTATTCGTCGCTCTGATGCTGCTGGTTGTTTTCCTGAGCAGCCCCTACCTGTTTGAGGCTGGCGCCCGCACGAAACTGGCTGCTATTTTCGACGAGAAGAAGGTTGAGATGGCGATCGGCTACGCTGAGCCTGATGTCGATAATATCTACCGCACCGGATGGGAAGTCTGGCTGCCGTTCTTTGACACGCAATTTACTGCCAACTGGTTCAGCGCCTTTCTCGTGCTATCGATCCTGAGCGGCATTTTCCTGAGCAGGGAGAAAGTTTATTACGACGTTCTGCTAGGGTGGGTGATTATGCTGGGCGGCTACCTGGTGTACTTTGTCGCGGTGAAATCATCGCAGTATATGATCCCACTGTTCCTGCCATTCGCGGGCGGCGTCTATGGAATTTACGACAGCCTGATTGTGCGCAAGCCGGTCAACCGCGGGCTTGTGAATCTGGCAGAAGGGACGATCCTGGCATTGATGCTGGCGCAGATCTGGGTGAACGTGTCCAGGCTGCTGCCGTTGATTAGATAATTCTCTCGTTTACATCAACGATTGAGATCCTGGCTGTAGGGCACGGATTTATCCGTGCCGTTTGCGTTTTATGGGTTCGGCGCGGGGGCTCTCACTTAAGGTACTTCGCCTGATTGTGGCTCAAATGAATGGTAGGGGTGGCGCACTAGCGTGGCTGTCCAGTCGAAAGTGCCATCCGTCTGCCGCGGAAGTTCGGAGCAAGTGGATGTGGCGTCAGCGTAGCGATGCTGTAAGGATGCCGCATCCCTAAATGCCTCTCGCCTGAATGTGAGACTCTAATGAATGGTAGGGATGGCGCACTAGCGTAGCTGTCCAGTCGGACGCGCCATCCATTTGCCTGATATGTTTGGTGGAAGCGGATGCGGCGTGCCGCATCCCTACATATTGGTTCTTGCCTGAATGTGACTTAAATGAAAAGTGGGCGCGATAGGGCTCGAACCTACGGACCTCACGGATGTGAACCGTGCGCTCTAACCAACTGAGCTACGCGCCCAACAGTTCCAAGATTATAGCAAGGTTCAGCGCAGCCTGCAAGACAATCGCCTCTATAATAAATTCAACTTGATTTGAGGAGTGTTTGCCATGGTTAATAATGCCGGCTCTGAATTCATGCGTGACAGCTACTACGATAAAATTTCCGTTTCGCCGCAGGAGCAGGGGATTCCGCTGCCACCGCTGGAATCCAGCCCGCCTGAAGGCGCCGAATTGATCCCGATTACCTCACCCGACATGCTGCACTTCCCGCCAGCCGATTTACGCGCCATGGTGGAGATGCGCCGTACCCTGCGCTCGTATGCCGATACACCGCTCACCTTCAACGAGCTCAGCTATTTCCTGTGGATGACGGCAGGCGTCCAGCGCCTCATCCCCAATAAGACCACTGTCCGCACCGTGCCGGCAGCCGGCGGCAAGCACGCCATCGACCATTACCTGATGATCAATCATGTCGAGGGGCTGAAGCCAGGCATTTACCGCTACTACGCTCTCGAATCGGCGCTCCATTGCCAGGTGCAGGATGACAAGATCGCCGAGAAGCTGATGGACGCGACCCGTGGTCAGAAGCAGGTGCTTGAATCCGCTGTCACCTTCATCTGGGCTGCGGTTTTCGAGCGGCTCTACTGGCGCTACGCCGAGCGCGGCTACCGCTACGTTCATCTCGATGCCGGCCACATTTGCCAGAATCTTTACCTGGCGGCTACGCAGCTCAATTGCGGCGTGTGCGCCATTGCCGCCTTCCGCGATGAAGATGTCAACGCGCTGATTGACGTGGATGGTGAATCCAAGTTTGCCATTTATCTGGCATCATTGGGCAAGCGCAATCCGCGCTGATTGTTCAGGGAATCAGTATATCAGCCGGGATAAGATCCAGCTCCGCCGGGGTTACGGCTGACAGATCATGGAGGGCACTGAAGGTCAGGTCGCCCTCCTGTTTGTTTAACTTCTCCAGCAAGCGTCCGTAAATCCCCAGGTAGCTATCGACAATGCGATAGTTCCAGTTGACATTCAACGCGCCTGCGACCATGCGCAGGCTGAACTCGGAGGGTCCTTCAATTTCGATGAAATTGCCATAGGGTAGTTCATCAAGGGTGATCAGACTATCAAGATATTGGTAGGTTGTCCGATATTTTTCGTAGGTGACATAAGCGTGATAGCCGAGCGCGTCCAGCATGTGCCAGGCGGCGTCGAAGTCGCTGACCTCGATCTCAATTTCCTGCCGCATCGCGACGCTGGCGGATTGGCTCGGTCCTTTAAAGGTCAGATAAACCTTGCTATCCTTGCGTAATCGCAGCGTCTGCTTGTTGCCGGAGATATCGCGGTCGTCGTTGTCAAACCGCAAATTGCGCTCGAACACGCGGGCATGGGTCATCACCGCGCCCAATTCATCCAGCCGCGACCGGACAGCGGTAAGGTCACTAATCAGGAATTTGACCTCGATTTCCTGGTCTTCCATGGGGTCAGGAATCCTGATGCCAGCCTTGCTGTTGTTGTGTGGCGATGAGGGTGGTAAGTGTATAGAAAATTGCCAGGATGCTCAGACCTAGCGCGAATGGCAGATTGTTGAACTGCGTCTCAGCATTCTTGAGCAACAGCTTCTCGATCCACCAGGCGGAGGTGAGCAGCAAGACGGTCGTAATGGCGAGATAGGGCGCCCAGCGCTTGTGTGCCATGAGACCGAATGCTGAAGCGATGCACAGCACCGCCCAGATCGTTCCGCCCAGCGCGAAATATATCGGCGGCGGGAAAGGCACCTGCTCGCTCAGCAGCGCCCAATTCCTGACGGTGACACCCACGCGCAGTATGCCAAAATAGCCTCCGATCATGAAGGCATAAATCAATAACCGGTAGGCAAGATTGGGGCGTTTGCGTCTGATACGTTTTACAGGCATAGAGTCGTCCAAAAAAACTGAATTAATTGTAACCCGGATATATCCGAATACCCCTTAATTATCCGTAAATCAGAATACGATAAAATTAGGCATGCTTTCCAGCATAAATTGAGATGCAATAAAACAGAGGGTGAATCCATGACTGAACTTATCGATCGTGAAACCTTCGCCCATTTGGTGCGCCTGGCCGCGCTCGAGATGGACGAGGAAAAATCGGAGTATGTCAGGCACGAGCTGAATAATCAGCTCAAGGCGATCAGCCAGCTCCAGGCTATCGCCATCGACGAAAGTGTAAAACCAGCCATACACGGGGTTGTCTTCGAGGAGCAATATGAGCAGGCGTTGCGCGCGGATGTGCCGGCAGATTTTCCGGATCGCGAAGCAGTTCTGGCGCTCTTCCCGCAGGCACGTGATGGCTACATCGTCGTCCCTGACATCCAACACACGACTCTGGAGTGAGCTATGGAACTCTGTGACTACAATACCGAAGACCTGTCAAAACTGATTCGCGAGCGTAAGGCGACCGCCGTTGAAGTGCTTGACTCATGTCTGAAACGCATTGAGCAGGTGGATGGCAGACCGGGTACGCTGGATGCTGGCGAGATCACTGAAGAAGACAAGCGCAAGGTGCATGCCTTTATTAGCGTGACGCCCGAGATCGCCCGCGCTCAGGCACAGGAAGTCGACCGCAAACTGGCTGCTGGCGAAGACCCGGGCATCCTGGCCGGCATCCCTTACACGGTGAAAGATGTTGTCGTGGTCAAAGGCACGAAGACCACCATGGCATCCCGAATTCTGGCAAACTATGTCTCACCCTATACCGCTACCGTCATCGACCGGCTGAATGCCGCCGGCGGTGTGATGCTTGGCAAGGTTAACCTGGATGAATTTACCTTCGGCTCATCCTGCGAATCGACTGCCTTCCAGCCGGCGCCCCGCAACCCGTGGAATACTGAAAAGGTGACGGGCGGCTCCTCCGGCGGCAGCGTCGCCTCGATGGCAGCCCACCAGGCATGGTTCTCAGTCGGGTCGGATACGGCTGGCTCGATCCGTCTGCCGGCAGCCTACACCGGCACGGTTGGTCTCAAACCAACCTACGGCCGGGTCTCCCGCTATGGCTTGATCGCGGCTGCCTCCTCCCTGGATGTGACCGGGTTTGTCGCCCGCGATGTGACCGCCTCAGCGCTGGCGCTGCAAGCCTCCGCTGGCGCGGATGCGATGGATGCCGCCACCCCGACCGTACCCGTCGCGGATTATCAGCACGCGCTGCAGGAAGGCGTCAAGGGAATGCGCGTAGGTCTTTCACCCGATTACATGGAAATTACCTATCCTGAGAGCGAAGCCGGCGAGTATCGCAACCAGGCGATTCCCGAGGATATCCGGGCGGCTGTGTTGCGCGCGGCTGAGCTGCTGGCGCGGCAAGGCGCGGAGATTGTTGAAGATGTACCGATGCCCAATACGAAATACGGCATCACCTCGTATTTCGTCATCAGCCGCGTAGAAGTCGCGTCTAACCTTCACCGCTTTGATGGTGTGAAATATGGCTATCAGACGGACAAGCTGGTCAAGGATGTTCATGACCTGTACCGCAAGAGCCGCGGCGAAGGCTTTGGACCGCAGCCGATCCTGCGGGTGCTGATGGGCATGTATGTCAGCGCGGCGCAGTACAGCGCGCAATACTACAAAAAGTCGCTGCAGGTTCGGGCGATGATCCGGCATGATTTTGATGAAGCCTTCGATCCCAACGGCAAGTACCGCCTGCACGCGCTGCTGACGCCGACCACGCCGACGACCGCGTTCCCAATCGGCGAGCTCTACGGCGATACAGTGCTGATGCAGTACTCCGATCAGCTTACGGTCACTGCCAACCACGCCGGAATTCCGGCGCTCTCCATCCCGGCTGGGCTGGACAAGAGCGGCATGCCGGTTGGCGTCCAGTTGATTGGCACGGACTTCGCTGAGGCGAACTTGTTCCGGGTGGCGCGCGCGTTTGAAATTGCCAGCGCGGACGAGCCATGGCGCTCTGTTCAGCCGGCTGTGTTGCGCGATCTGGCAGCGTAAGAGAGGAGCAGGAGACACCATGACAAAATATGAAGCAGTGATCGGGCTCGAAACCCACATTCAGCTCAATACAGCCAGCAAAATCTTTTGCACCTGCAAAGCCGACTCCTGGTTTGATCCGCCCAATACCAACGTCTGTCCGATCTGCTCCGGACAACCAGGCACGCTGCCGGCACTGAACATCGCTGTCGTCGAAAAGGCGATGCTGCTGGCGGATGCCATGCATGCCGAAATTCAGCCGGTGTCCTATTTCGACCGGAAGAATTATTTCTACCCTGATTTGCCGAAGGGCTATCAGATCTCGCAGTACGATCAACCCGTCGCCAAAGGCGGGTACATCGATTTGCCGATGCCGGGCAGCGAACCGCGCAGGCTGCGCATCAATCACCTGCACATCGAGGAAGATGCCGGCAAGACCAAGAATGAAGGCGGAGAGCGGTTGATCGACTTCAATCGCTGTGGCGTACCGCTGATCGAAATGGTGACCGAGCCCGACCTGCGCAGCTCGGACGAAGCCGCGCAATACGTCATCCGCCTGCGCCAGCTCTTGCGCTGGTTGGGTATCTCCGAGGCGGATATGGAGCGCGGGCAGTTGCGCTGTGATGGTAATGTCTCTATCCGCCCTGCCGGCGCCACCTACCTGAACCCGAAAACCGAGATTAAGAATGTCAACTCGATTGACGCGCTGAAGAACGCGATTGACAAGGAGATTGAGCGTCAGATCCGAGAGGTTGAGGCAGGCAACAAGATCGAGAACTGGACGCTGGAGTGGGACGCCGATGAGGGCATTCTGCGCAAGATGCGCTCGAAGGAAACTGAAGCGGATTACCGCTACTTCCGCGAACCGGACCTGCTGCCCCTGCGCATCAGCACCGAGTGGAAAGAAAAGACGCTTGCCAACCGGCTGGAGCGTCCGCTGGATCGCCGGCTGCGCTTTATGACCGAACTGGGTCTGCCAGAGTATGACGCAGACATCCTGACCGGCGAGCGTAATCTCTCAGATTATTTCGAGACCGCCATCAAAGCCTACCAGGGTGATGCCAAACGGGTATCCAATTGGCTGATGAATGACGTGCTGCGCATGCTGAATGAGAGCGGGCAGACCGCTGACCAGCTCAAGCTGACACCGCAATATCTGGCAGAGATCATCAAACTGGTGGACGCTAACACCATCAATACATCTACAGGCAAGACCCTGCTTGAGAAGGTGGAACAAACCGGCAAGGCGCCGGCGCAAATCGTGGCGGACGAGAACCTGGCCCAGGTGCGTGATGACGACGCGATCCGCAAGGTGTGTCAGGCGCTGCTTGAGAAGAGCCCGAATGAAGTTGCCAGCTACAAAGCCGGCAAAGTCACGCTGATTGGCTGGTTCGTCGGTCAGGTGATGAAGGAGATGCGCGGCAAGGCTGATCCGGCGATGGCAAAGTCTGTGCTGGAGGAGCTGTTGCAGTAATCTGACCATTGAATAAAAAAAGAAACCCGCCATTAATGGCGGGTTTCTTTGTCGTTAGAAGAAGTTCCGGTCAAGGCAATCGCAGTGGCGGCAGAAGGCCAACGATCACTGTGAGCGATTTGTGCTTGCGGAGTGGCGGGCTTCCCTGGTGTCACCTGAAGACGAGTAGCCGATCATCATCAGATACCCGGCGATAAAGAAGCAGGTGTTGACCGTTAACATCGTGCGGTTGACCGATGAGCCGATGTGCCAGCCGACATCATGGGGCGTCATGAAATAAACCAGTATCATGCCGGCCAGGTAAGCGATGCCGGAAAGGATGGCGTATGTTGCTGGTACCTCGAGCGCTTTACGGCTGTAGATGCCATAAACCAGCAGCAGCGTCAGAACGAAGAGGCTGACATCGATCTGCTCGAGGACCGATTTAAAAATAAACCAGCCGGTGCCGTCAGAAAGACGTTCTGTCAACCGCGCCATCGAGGATTGCGAGCCGAGCGCCAGGTCATTCTTCAGCCCCATTTGCGTGCGGTCGATCTGCCAGAGCAGCGTCGGCAAAACGACAACCAGCAGGAGCAGCACGCCGGCTGCCAACCACTGGCGGCGGGTCAGAACGGTCCGTAAGCGGCCAAAGAGAAAGATCACCACTGCCAGCCCCACCAGGATCAGCGCCGCTACGATACCCTCATTCTTCAGAGCCGGCAGGATGCCAGCAAACGCGAGGAACATCAGCAAATCCGGATGCTCTTTAGCTGCCATAAACCTGGCAAATGCCAGCAGCGCGAGGCCCGTAAACAATGCAAGGTAGCCATCCATGTAGCCGTTCCACAACTCATCATCGTTAACGAAGACCAGCATCAATATCAGGAACAAGCTGGGCAGGTCACGTTTGATTTCAGCCGAAAGCAGCAAGAGTGCCGGAATAAGCAGCAAGGCGAGCGAAGCCTTTGGCAGAGACTCGTTCCAGTATCCGGCTGCGATGGTCAATTGCGCTGCCATGACTGGCACCAATTTTGGGTAGTCGACGTGTGAAAATTGCGCGGTCTGGATATTCCAGCCAGCCTCCGGCCCCAGGGTGCCGGCGTAATAGATCATCTTGCCATGGAAGAACCAGATCGAACGCGCGTCCCAGTCATACAGGGGCAGCGATAGGATGGGGACGAAGAGCAGCAGCGCCATCAACAGCGCAAAGCCGGTACGAGCCCAATCCGACCGGCGCAGGTGGATGTTGGCAAACAGCAATCTGCGATCGACCGTCAACGCGAGCAATACTCCTGCGATGGCTAAAACTGACCCAAGGATCAGACTGGTCTGGATGTGCTTGACCACCAGCACAATAATGTAATTGAGCAGAATACCCGCGGCAAGCACAGTCGCGGTCTGGCGGGTAAAGTCCTGATAAGTGAGCAGCGGACGTTCGCGGAGGCCGAGGAACCGCAGCACCAGCCAGCCCAGCCCAAACGCGTACAGGGCAATGATCACTGGCAGCAGGACGAACAGCAAATAATCAGTCACAGCGCACCAGCAGGATGGCTTCCAGTTCGCCGAGTGTCTCACATTTCAGATAGGCTGGTTTTTCATGCTCGGTGATGAGCCAGAATGGCGAGGTCTTGTCCAACTGGCGCGGCCAATGTCCCTCAATAGATCGCTGATAGATCTCCCAGTCATCCGCCAGCACTTTCGAAATCTGATAGCGCTCGACGCCATGTTCTTTCATCAGCACATTGCCAGCCCAGACCCGTTTAGGCAGCATATCCAGCCCGGAATCCGGCGTAAATACGGCAGGAACAATCTCGTCTACGTTGCTGACAAACTGTTTGTTGATATCCCGCAGTTTGGCAAAGGTTTCGAAGAGAGGCAGGTAAAAGAGGGCGGATAGAAGCAGCAGCAAAAAGACTTCCTGTGGTTTGATGCGCTTGAGCAAAATCCCAAACCCGGCGATGATCAGCAGGAACAGGACATAGAGATTACGTCCGCCCAGTACAAAGACGACCAGACAGACCGCAATCAGGATGTAGTGCAGCCAGTAGGTCCTGAAGTGTTCGCTGAGGTTTTTATTCATAGTCGTCGTGCAATTGACCCCGGTGTGTCAAGCCAGTTGCTTCCACGCCTCAGAGACCCTCTGCCAGGTTTCCTCAAGGGTTTCAGGCAGGACGCGTGCGTTGGCGACCGTTGACATAAAGTTGGTATCTCCTCCCCAGCGAGGCAAGACGTGGAAGTGCAGGTGGTCAGGCATGCCGGCGCCAGCGACGATGCCGATATTACTGCCGATATTGTAGCCCTCAGGATGATAGAGTTGATCCAGCACCTGAACTGCCCTCGTAATCAGCTCCATGATCTCGGATCTGACAGGTGAGTCCAGCAGCTCCAGCTTCCCGATATGGTCAACCGGCGCGATCATCATGTGGGCGTTCGTGTAAGGGAAGCGATTGAGGATGACAAAGGCATGATCTCCGCGGTGAACCACGAGATTCCCGGCGCTATCTTCAGTCTGCTTCAGACTCTCACAGAAGAAGCAGCCCGTTGGTTTTTCATAATTACGAATATATTGATTGCGCCACGGGGCGTAGAGATGATCCATTTATGCCTTCCTGAACGCTTGCTGGGTCAGAATCCGATGCAGCGTGACCGAACCTTGCTTCTTGCGCTGAATCTCTTTTATTGCCAGGTTGCCGACATCCGCGCGCGTGGTGAAGCCGTTCTGCAGCATCGGACCGAGGGGCTGGGCGAAGATCAGGGCGAGTGTGACCAGCAGGATGACCGTCGGCAGACGGTCGAGCCGTGAGCGCAGGCTGTCGCGTGTGCCGAGCATGCCAAGCCAGCCTGCAAAGCCAGCCAGTACACCCGCGGCGGCGAAATTGGTTCCACAATTTTCATGGATGGCGAGGGAACGCTCACCATTTTGCAGACGCGTCAGCGCTTCCTGAGCGGCTGTCAGCAGCAATTCGGTATTCACCTCGCCGATAACCGTGAAGCCGGCAGGGTCAGAGAAGCCAGCCAGGGCCGAGCGGTGTCCCTTCTCGGAGATGACGTGCAGCGTGGCGTGCTCCAGCGCGTGATTGTGCTGGATGCTGCGGATGGGTCTCGCGTTCGCTGAGAGTCGTAACAATTTCATTTCTCTCTCCAAGAATCGCCGGTTTTCTGACTAAATTTTATCATCCTGTGTTTCAGTTGCCGGCGGTTGCTCGAGCAGCGCGTAGGACAACGCTTCTCGCAGCGAACGCACTTCCTGCACTTTGATGCCTTCCGGCCAGGGCTCGCTGCGGCGCAAGCGTCGCGGCACAACCGCAAGCTTGAAGCCCAGTTTGGCGGCTTCGCGCAGGCGGGCATTGATCTGCCCGACCCAGCGCAGCTCGCCAGAGAGGCCGATTTCACCAATGAGCGCGACGTCGGCTTTGACCGGGATGTCGCGCGCTGAGGATGCGATAGCCGCGGCGATCGCCAGGTCAGCGGCCGGCTCCTCGACCCGCAGACCCCCCACCACGTTCAGGAAGACATCCTGATCCGAGAGCCGCAGGCCAAGCCGGCGGGTGAGCACGGCAGTGATCAGCAACAGCCGGCTCAGGTCAACGCCGTTGGCGGTGCGGCGCGGGTTAGCCAGGTTGGAATGACTGGTCAGCCCCTGCATTTCTACCAGCAGCGGACGGGTGCCTTCCATGGTCACCGCGATCGCGGAGCCGGCGGCAGTTGCCAGCCGCTCAGCGAGGAACGCCTCGGAAGGGTTGGTTACTTCGATCAACCCTTTATCACGCATTTCGAAGACGCCAACTTCAGAGGTGGCGCCAAACCGGTTCTTGACCGATCGAAGCAGCCTGAAGGACTGGAAACGTTCTCCCTCCAGGTAAAGCACCGTATCGACGATGTGTTCAAGCACGCGCGGACCGGCGATCGCGCCTTCCTTGGTGACATGTCCGATCAGGAAGACCGCCATGCCGCTCGATTTCGCCAGCTCCCTCAGGCGTGAGGCACACTCACGCACCTGTGAAACTGAGCCGGCTGTGGATTGCATTTCCTGCAAGTACATGGTCTGGATCGAGTCGATAATCAGCAGTTCAGGCTTGAGCTCATCAATGTGGGCAAGGATGGCCTCAAGGTTGGTTTCTGTGAACAGATAGAGGTTGTCGAGCTGCGCCAGCTTTTCAGCCGCGTCCTGTTGCAGCAGCCGCATCGCGCGCATCTTGATCTGGCGCTCGGATTCCTCGCCGGACACATACAGCACCACGCCGCTCAGGCTGTCTGCCATCTGCATCGCCACCTGCAGCAGCAAAGTCGATTTGCCAATGCCGGGGTCGCCGCCGATAAGTACGATGGAGCCGGGCACGATGCCGCCGCCCAGCACACGTGAAAACTCTTCGACCGGTACAGGCAGCCGCGCTTCAGCGTCACCCTCAATATGCGCCATCAGGCGCGGTTTGCCGGCATCAGCGGCGGAAGACGAACGCGCGCCGCGTCTTTCAGCAGCCTCTCTAGGCAGGGCTTCTTCGATCATTGTGCCCCAGGCGCCGCATTGAGGACAGCGTCCGAGCGCGCGCGGTGACGTTCTGCCGCAGGACTGGCAAACAAAGTGAGTTTTAGATTTTGTCATTTGGTTTTACTTTTATATTCAACTAGTCCCATGAACCTGGTTTTGTAAACGAACCATTGCCATCTTCCATTCTAGCAGGTAACTGACTGGCTTTTAAGACACCTTCCCGGATATCCTTTACGAAAAGCGCATGCTTGCGTAGCTCAACACTGGGATGTTCCCGACCTGGATTTAAGACAATCACGCGTTTACCAAACTCATCCTTCAATAGTTTTATTGGCTCTACAAGGTCTGAATCATTACTGATTAAAATCGCAACAGCGTAATTGGACTTTACCCCATCAAAGAGTAAATGTGTTGCAAGATTGACATCAGAACCTTTTTCTTCGGTTTTGATCACATCTTCAAAATATTTGCCCGCAGAAGGTTTTGCAACTGGCATTCGCACAACATGTGTCAGAAAATGTCCGTAAATGATTTCAATTTTTGGATTACTGGCGAGCGCTCGCAGATAGATTTGTTGCCGCAGAGGTTGTTCTGGATCCTTCGCGCGCGCGTTCACCCTGGCAGTAAAGTACTTAATTTTTATGATGGAATTCTTGGGTAAGAGCAGATTTACCAGCATCTCCAAGTTCAGCCATTTGTATGAGGTTCCTTTCAATGCACAGTAGTATAGGTTGAATGCGTCAACGTAAACTATTGAAGGGATTCCATCCATGACTGTTCCCCTGAGAGAAGCGGTACTTGCCGTTAAAAAGCAGAGGCGGGGTTACCGCCTCGCACCCTGACCCCTAAAGGTCAAGGGGGATATGCCTATTTTATAACATTTCCATATAAGAAAGTCAATAGAATAGCGTTCCTCATATGTGCCTTTAAGCCTTCCTTCTCCAGACTTGGTTAGCCACGGATGTTATAATTTTTTCCATGAACAAGACAATCAAAATACTATTCTGGCTGTTAATCGCGGCTATTTTCGTGGTGGTACTGGCACTGATGATTCCGGCAATTCGCGTGCGCGTCGCGTCAAGACTTGACACCGTCGCGGGCCGGTTATTCTACTCGGTCAACAAACCTGAAGAGCAGATTTTCGTCCCGGGCAGCATCGCGACCCCCGAAATTCAGGTGGTGACCATGACGCCGCAGGCAACCTTGGCTCAGGTGGCAACCGTCACGTTGGCGCCGACGGAGGCCGCGACCGCCACGCCTGTTGTCGAGCCAACCGCGACGATCGAACCCACCCCGCTGCCCGCTTCCGCGCTCGTGGACGGGATCACCTACGTCAGTCAGACGGGGCATACCAATTATTGCGCGCCTGCCAATATGGCGATGGCGCTCAACTTCTGGAACTGGCAGGGAGATGTCAATCAGGCGGCAGCAGTGCTGAAGCCATTCGCTGATGATTTCAACGTCATGCCCTATGAGATGGTCAATTACGTGCAGGGTTATACCAACCTCGGCATTGTGCTGCGTTATGGCGGCACCCAGGAGATGCTCAAGCGTTTTGTCGCCGCTGGTTTTCCGGTGCTGATTGAAAAAGGCATCTTTCATCTGGATGTCGCCGGTGTGGTGAGCTGGATGGGTCACTACAATATGATCGATGGCTACGATGACGCCAGGGGCATGTTCCGCACCCAGGATTCCCTGATTAAAGAGAACAACTGGGTCTCATACGCTGAGCTGGACACAGAATGGCGCGCCTTCAATTTTGCCTTCATGGTGGTGTATCCCTATGAGTATGAGCCGCAGGTCTTTGACCTGCTCGGTGATTACGCTGACGAAGCGGCGGCTTATCACATTGCCGCGGAAATCGCGTCAAAGGAAACCCTGACTTTCACCGGCATCAACCAATATTTTGCCTGGTTTAATCGCGGCAGCAGCCTCGTGGGCTTGAATGATTATGCCGGTGCCTCCGCGGCCTATGACGAAGCCTTCGCTACCTATCCTTCCATCACCGGCAGCAGCCGCCCCTGGCGCATGCTGTGGTATTCGACCGGCCCTTACTTCGCCTACTATTACAGCGGGCGCTATCAGGATGTGATCGATCTGGCAAACCAGACGCTGGACAACGCGCGTAAACCCTATCTGGAAGAGACTTTTTACTGGCGCGCGCGGGCAGAATCGATGATGGGCGACCGGCAGGCGGCGATAGCGGATTTATGTGAAAGTTTGAAATATCATCCCAACTTCCCGCCCTCAACCGGCATGATGTCGGAGCTGGGCGTCTCAGGCTGCCCATGATCAAACTGCTGCATTTCTCGGACGCTCATATCGATATTGCCGGCCGCGGCAAGACCGACCCTGCCAGCGGGCTGCCGGTAAGGGTGCTCGATTTTCTAAAAGCGCTGGATACCATCGTCGATACCGCCATTGCTGGAAAAGTCGACCTGGTGATCTTCTCCGGTGACGCTTACCGCGACCGCACGCCCGTACCAACCTACCAGCGCGAATGGGGGCGGCGCATCGCCCGCCTGTCGCAGGCTGGCATCCAGGTAGTGCTGATCGTCGGCAACCATGACCTCTCGCCCGCTTTTGGCCGGGCGCACGCCCTGCATGAATTTGAAACGCTGCAGGTCCCGGGCGTGCATGTGATCGAGAAGCCAACGCTGCTGACGCCGGCACAGCTTGGCGGGTTGCAGGCTCAGGTGATCTGTATGCCCTGGGTTACCCGCTCGCGGCTGATGACCGCGGAGTTGAACCGAGGCGAAAGTTCGGAAGATGTCGCGCTGACCCTGAATACCCTGGTGCAGGGCGCCGCGGAACGCATGCTCGACGATCTGGATCCCACGCTGCCGGCAATCATGGCGGCGCACGCGACGATCGAGGGCGCAACCTACGGCAATGAGCGCAGCGCGGTCCTCGGCGCGGAAATGACATTGCCGCGCAGTCTGGTCAAGGACAAACGGCTTGACTATGTCGCGTTGGGACATATCCATAAGGCGCAGAACCTCAACGAAGGACAGCACCCGCCGGTAATTTATCCGGGATCGATTGAACGGGTCGATTTTGGCGAGGTCAATGACAAGAAGTATTTCATGGTGGCTGAGGTATCCAGAGGTGAGACCCGGGTTGCCTGGCGCGAATTGAATGGCAGAAAATTTATCGACCGGACGGTGACCATTGACAACCCGATCAATGTCACCGGTCAACTGCAGGCTGCTTTGCCGCCGCAGGATGAGCTGGACAACGCGGTTATTCGTCTGACTGTCAGATTGCCAAAAGATCTGCGCAACATGATCGATGAAGCATCCATGCACGCTTACACCAGCAAGGCACTGACATTCACCATGCCGATTCTCATTGGTCATGATCAGCGCTCCCGCCTGAGCCCGGAGGAATTTATCGGCAGATTGACCGCTGAAGAGCTGGTGAGCCTGTATTGGGATACGGTCAATATCAGCGTTGATGAACGTCCGGCGCTGGATTCGCTCGCGGCGGAGGTGATCCGATCCGTCGAATCCGAAGGGATGATCGATCTGGAGAATGAGGAAGAGGTTCCGTAAACAACGGAACCTCTTCTCTTACACGGCATCGCGTGTTATTTCAATGTCTCTGTGTCAAGCGAATCGAGGTATTTCTCGAGCTCGGGCGTGATGGCAGCAATGGTGCCTGCGACGAACGGGTCTTTCAAGCCTGATTCCTGAAGTAACGCTTTGAAAGGCACCAGACCTGATCTGCGGCACAGGGTCAGATAGGATTGCCAGGCTTCGGCATGGTTCTTCATATCCCAGATGAAATACTGGAATGCGACGACCTGCGCCAGCGTGTAGTCGAGATAGTAATGCGGGTAGAGGAAGATATGCAATTGCTTCTGCCAGAACCCGCCGTTCTCCAGATATTCATGCCCGTCATAATCGATATGCGGCAGATACTTCTTCTCGATCTCCCTGAACTTGCGGTTACGTTCGACCGGCTTCGCCGCCGGATTGAGATAGACCCATTCCTGGAATTCATCAATCGTCGCGCCATACGGCAGGAACTTCAGCGCGTCAACAACATGGCTGTAATAATATTTGACCGTGTCCTGCTTGAAGAATGACTCCATCCAGCCGTGGGTGAAGAATTCCATTGACATGGAGTGGATCTCAGCGACCTCCGCGGTGTTCGTGGTCTGGTCGCGGAACTCGACATCGCGCTGCAGATAGCCTTGCAGGGCATGACCTGCCTCATGGGTGAGGACATCCACATCACCGGACGTGCCGTTGAAATTGCTGAAAATGAACGGCACTTTGTAATCGGGGAAATAGGTCATATATCCGCCGTTGGCTTTGCCGGGCTTGGTGGTCAGGTCCATCAGCTTCTGACTGGTCATGACTTTGAAGAATTCATCCGTCTCGGGTGATAGCTCAGCGTACATCTTCTTCGCCTGCTCTACCAGGTAGGCTTCTTCGCCGGCTGGTTTGGGATTGCCCGTCAGGAAATCAAGAGCGTAGTCGTAATTCTTCATGTCGCTGATGCCCAGCCGGGCTGCCTGCTGCTTGTAAAGTTTCTGGGCTAGCGGGACGACATACTGTCTGATCTGGTCGCGATAGACGCGAGCATCTTCCAGCCCCCAGTCCGTGCGCTCCATGCGGGCGTAAGCGACCGGCACAAAATTCTCATAGCCCAATTTCTCTGCCATCCGCTGGCGCAAGGCGACCAGTTTGTCATAGATGCCATCCAGCTCGGCCGCGTGTGCTGCCATCCAGTTCCAGTAGGCATTATTGGCGCGGCGGCGGGTATCACGTTCCGTGGACTGCATGAAGGGTCCAAGACCGGTGAGGTTATATTTCTTGCCTTCGAATTCGATCTCCGCGGATGCCATCAGAGTCTGGTACTCGCTGCGCAGCTTGTTTTCTTCCACCAGATCGTCCAGGATCTCCGGCGTGAACACCTTCTGATTGACCTCATATTTTTCGAGCAGATACGGGCCAAATTTCTCAGCGATGTCTGATCTGAAGGGTGAATTCAGAACAAGACGAGCCTTCTTGGCCAGGAACTCCTCGAAGCGCGGCAGTTGCTGATCGAACACTTCCTTTTCAGCCGCGTAGAATTCGTCCTTTGTGTTGATCGTATAGCGGACATAGCTGAGACTCATTTGCGTCTCAAGGTATTTCATCATGTTGTTCAGCTCAAGGAGTGCGGCGACCAGTTCTTCAGCAGAGGCCGCGCCTTCCATCCGCGTCATCAGGGATTTGGCTTTTTCGTATTGCGCGTCAAAGTCCGGTCGTTCATATTTCATTTCATCAAATTTCATACTTTCCCTCCATTTGAGTTCATTTTCATCAAGCGCTAATAATAATAATATTTCTGCTCATTAATTTCCAATATATCCTGGACCGCGGACTGCCATACCCGGCAGGGCGCCGGTGTGATTGCCATCCGCGATAACCTGGGTGCCATTGACGAAGACATGGCTCATGCCTGTCGCCAGCACCTGCGGGTCTGCGAACGTCGCGTTGTCGCAAATCTCGTCCAGATCAAAGATGACGATATCAGCGTAATAACCAGGCAGCAGACTGCCCCGACCCTGCAGACGCAGATTGTCTGCCGGCAGCGAGGTGATCTTGCGGAGGGCTTCCTCCAGAGGCAGTAGCCGCTGGTCACGGACAAACTTTGCCAGATAGCGCGAGAAGCAGCCGTAGGCGCGGGGATGCACGCGTGAATTGAGGAACAGACCTTCCGGTGCTTGTGAAGGCGCGTCAGAACCGATGCACACCCAGGGCTGCATCAGTTGCCGTTCGAGGTTCTCTTCAGTCATCGTGAAATAGATCGCCTCGACGCGGGTGTTGTCTTCCAGAATCAGATCGAGGATTGTATCGAACGGGTCCGTGCCGCGCGCGCTGGCCACTTCGGCCAAAGTCTTGCCCTGCAATGGTTTGAGCGCCTCAGTCGCAAACTCGGTCAGGAGGACGTTTTCAGGTTTGCCTGACATCAGATAAATGTTTTCCCACGCATCGGTCGGCGTGCTCATCTCTGCCTTGACCCTGGCTCGGGTTTCGGGATCACGCAGACGGGCGGTAAAAGCGTCGAACCCGCCCGCTTGCACCCAGGGCGGCAGGCTGGCTGTCAGCCCGGTACCGCCGGCAGGATAGGTGTACATGTCGGCGGTGACGCGCAGACCACGTGCCCGAGCCGCGTTGACCATGCCGATCGCCAGGTTCATCTTGTGCCAGTTGTCCACGCCCATGGCTTTGAGGTGATAGATCTCGGCCTTGATGCCGACCTGTTCGGCGATCTCGAACAGCTCGCCCAGCCCCTGCAGGAACTGGTTGCCTTCAGACCGTAAATGGGAAATGTAGATGCCGTCATATTTCGCCGCGACTTTGGCCAGTTCCACCAGCTCATCCGTCTTGGCGTAGGCGCCGGGCGGGTAAATCAAAGCGGTGCTGATGCCCAGGGCGCCTTCCTCCATTCCCTGCCTGACCAGCGCGCGCATCGTCTCCAGTTCCTCCGCTGTCGGGGGACGGTCGTCATATCCCACGGCGTAGATGCGTAGCGTAGTGCAGCCAAGATAGGACGCAAAGTTGCAGGACGTCCCTTTTGTTTCGAGGTGGCTGAGGAATCCACCCAGGGTGTCCCAGGGCACGTCAAATTTGAAATCACCCTGACCATCAAGCACATCCTGTTTCATTTGCGGTGTCAGCGGTCCCTCTGACCAAGCTTCGCCGAAGACTTCAAGCGTTACCCCCTGCTGCAAGTCACTTAACGAGCGCCCGTCCTGCAGCAGCGTAATCGGCGCCCAGCTCATGACATTGATGAACCCTGGCGCGACGATTTTGCCTTGTGCGTCCAGCGTATGGTTGGCGCGGGCGGCAGACAAGTCACCGATTGCGGCGATTTTCTTTTCCCTGATGCCGATATCAGCCTTGAGCGGAGAGCTGCCCCGTCCGTCGTAAACCAGTCCATTGCGGATGATGGTGTCAAATTGTTCAGTCATGAAGCGCCTCCAAGATGTAATGTTAGCCATGCAACCACTTCATTGTAGCAATTTTCCGGTTGCGCTGTCCAATCCATGCGGGCGGCTATGATATGATTTAATACATGTCCGAGACAGTCATACAAGTTAGCGTCATCCTGCTGCTCATTCTGGTGAATGGCTTTTTCGCGTTCTCCGAGCTGGCGCTGGTGTCAACCCGCAAGGAGCGGCTGACCGCCAACTATTCGCCGGAAGATAAATCAGTCAAAACACTGCTGCGACTGCTCGAAAATCCGAACGAATTCCTTTCGACAATCCAGATCGGCATCTCGCTCATCAGCGTCCTCTCGGGCGCGTTCGGCGGTCTGACGCTGGTGGCGCAGGTCGCCCCCATTTTCATCAGGATGGGTCTGTCTGCCTCGCTCAGCAATCAGTTAGCCTTTTTTCTGATCGTCGGTCTAATCACTTACTTCTCGATCGTTCTCGGCGAGCTGATCCCCAAGCGCGCGGCGATGAGCGATCCGGAGCGATTCGCGATGCTGGTCGCCCGCCCGATCGCGTTTCTGAGCGTGATTTTCCGACCGGTGGAGAAATTCCTCAGCGCGTCAGTCAAACTGGGCATGCGTTTGTTCGGCATCCCGATTGCGCCGCAGCAGTCAATGTCGATGGAAGAGATCAAGATCCTGATCGATCTGGCGCGCATCAGCGGCATCATGCATGCCGAAGAACAGGAGATTGTCGAAGGGGTCTTTCGCTTCAGTGACCTCTATCTGGCGGCGTTGATCACACCGCGGACCGAGATGGAGTGGATCGATATCAACGATCCGCCCGATGAGATTCGCGCGGATATCCGTGAAACTGACCATAGCTGGCTGCCGGTAGCTGAAGATAACCTCGACCACGTCATTGGCGTCCTGAAGATAAAAGAGTACTACGAACACGAGAACGTCAACTCAGCGGAGCGGCTGCGTGAGATACTGCATGAGCCGCTCTTCCTGCCAGAAAATATGCTGGCGGTTAAGGCGCTCACGCAGATGAAGAGTACCGGTGTTGTCAACGCGCTGGTGCTGGATGAATATGGCGGACTGCTCGGGCTGGTCACGCTGATGGACATCTTTGAGTCGATGGTCGGCGCTTTCAGCGACCCTGATGACATTGAGTCCGGGGAGGTCGTCAAACGTGTGGACGGCAGCCTGCTGGTCGATGGCCTGATCGACATCCAGGAGCTTAAGCTGCTGCTTGACCTTGAGGAACTGCCAGAAGAAGACAAGGTCGGCTACCAGACCCTGGCCGGTTTTGTGATCCATCAGCTCGACCGCATCCCGAAGGTAGGCGACCGCTTCGAATACGGCAAGTATGATTTTGAAGTCCTGGACATGGATGGGCTGCGGGTGGATAAGGTCCTGATATCCGTGCCCAACCTCTAACTCACTTAGGAAGCATTCAACGGTATGATCCCGGTCAAACTTTCACTCAGTGGTTTTCTTTCCTACCGCCAGCCGGTTGAGCTTGATTTTACCGGCTTCGACCTGGCGTGTATTTCCGGCGGGAATGGTGCCGGCAAATCATCGATCCTGGACGCGATCACCTGGTCATTGTTCGGCAAGACACGCAGTAAAGATGATTCCTTCATCAACAGCCATAGCGAAAAAGCTCAGGTGGTGCTCGAATTTGAATATGAGGATAACCTGTACCGCATTCAGCGGATGAAAGAGCGCGGCAAAACCGGCATCCTTGAATTCCAGGCGCGGGTTGCGGATGGCACCTGGATTCCCCTGACGGAGCATACCTATTCCGAAACACAGAACCGGATTGAGCAGACTTTGAAAATGGATTATGAGACGTTCGTGAACGCCTCATTTTTCCTGCAGGGCAAGGCGGATAGTTTCGCCCAGCAAAACCCGACCAAGCGCAAGGAAATCCTCTCTAATGTGCTTGGGCTGGACATCTGGGAGGAGTACAAGAAGAATGCCGCCAATGCCCGGGCAGGGCTGGAGCGCGAGATCAGCGTCATCGACTCTTCCGTGGGAGAGATCGATAAAGAGCTCAGCCAGGAGGCCAGCCGCAAGCAGTTGCTGCAACAAGCGCGGGAGCAGTTGAAAACCGCTGAGGAAAGCAGAAAACTGAGGGAGACGGCATTTGAGGCGCTGAAGAAAAGAGCCACGTCCGTCGCCGAGCAGAAACGTCTGGTCGATCTCTTCGCGAAAGCCTTTGAAGACAGCCAGCGTAAATGCGCCGCTCAGCAAACTTATCTGGATGAACGGCTGGAATTGAAGGCAGAGTTAACCACGCAGCTCGATCAGGCGGAGAATATCAACCAGTGTTATCAGAACTGGCAAGGGATGAAACAGCAGCTCGAGGCATTTGACCGGCTGGCAGCCAATTTTCATGAAGTCGAAGTCAAGCGCAGCGCGCCTTTGCTGGTGATCGAAAAAGAAAGCAGCCGGCTGCAGCAGGAGCTGGCGGGGCTGGAAGAAAAGCGAGCCGCGTTGCAGGATGAGTTTGAACAGTTGCCGGCAATCGACCAGCAGTTGGCTCAGTATGGCCGGAAGCTGGCAGAAACGCTGACACGCCTTTCAGAAGGCAGCGAACTCGAGAAACATCTCCAGGAATCACGTGAACTGCGCGCATCCCGCATCGCTGAGAATGACCGTATCAAATTGGATGGCGATAAAGGAAATGACCGGGCAGATCGCCTTCGAAAGGCAACGGAAGCCGCGTGCCCGCTCTGTGGTCAACCGCTATCGCTGGCTGATCGGGAACGATTAATCACCGAGATCATGGATGAAGTTCAGGCGTTGCGTGACCAATATCTCGTGAATAAAACAAGCATCACCGACATCACAACTGAGATCACCAACGGCGAGAAGCAGTTGGGCGATTTGAAAAAACTAGAGACGGATTACCGCGCGACCGAACGCTCGGTCAATCTGCTCGAAGCCGAACGCAGCCGTATCGTCTTGTCGCAGGAAGATTGGATCAGCAATCAGGGCGAACGTTTGAAGGCGCTGAAAGAAAATCTCGAGGAGCAATCATTCGCGCTCGAAGCCCGTAAACAGCTTGCCCTGATTGATCAGGAAGCTGCCGCCCTCGGCTACGATTCCGCTGCCCATGACCGCCTGCGCGCCGACGAAATGAACAACCGCGAGTGCGAACAGCAATGGCTGGACTTGCAAAAAGCAGGCGCGCGGCTGGATACGTTGAACCATGAGCTGGAGAACCTTCAGACGCAACTGGAAGCAGCCAGGGCGGAAACCAAAGAACGTGAAGCCGAGCTGAAAGCAGCCAGCGTCAGATTTGAGGAAGAATCGGCGGACATGCCGGACTTGATCACAGAAGAAGCCGAGCTGATGCGCATTCGTGAGAGGGAAAATGTCTTGCGTACTGAAGTCGGTCACCGGCAGCAGGATGTCGATGTGCTGAACACTGTTCGGCAGCGCAAGCAAAGTCTTTACGAACAGCGCGAGGCGCTGGCGCTCAAGGTCACACAGTACAAGCTGCTCGAACGCGCCTTTGGAAAGGACGGCGTCCCGGCGCTTTTGATCGAGCACGCGCTGCCCGAAATTGATGAACAGACCAACGAAATTCTGGATATGCTGTCCAATGGCGCCATGCACGTTCATTTTGAGACGCAGCGCCAGTACAAGGATAAAAAACGGACAGACCGCAAGGAGACGCTGGATATCATGATCAGTGATGCCAGCGGCGTGATCCGTGAGTATGAGATGTACTCGGGCGGTGAAATGTTCCGCGTCAATTTCGCTACGCGGCTGGCGCTCTCCAAGGTCCTGGCGCATCGCGCCGGATCGCGACTGCAGACCCTGGTCATTGACGAAGGGTTTGGCAGTCAGGATGCCGAGGGGCGGCAGCGGCTGGTAGAGGCGATCAACATTGTGCGCAAGGACTTCGCGAAAGTCCTGGTCATCACCCACCTGGAAGAGCTGAAAGATGCCTTCCCGGTGCGCATTGAAGTTGAAAAGACGCTGGCGGGCTCAACCATTGATGTGCTGGTGACAGAATGATTCCAGCGCGGCTTGCCCTGCAGCAGCGGGTTTTTGCTGCCTATCGACGGGCTTTTTTTGAGCAATTGGCATTGAGCGCCACGGGCGGTTTTGGCTTGTTCGCCGGTGACGCCAAAGCGGCAGAACATATCGCGCAGGCTGAGAGTCTGACCAATGGCACTTTTGTCAACGGGGAAAACAGGCATTATGGTGCTGGCAAATTCTACTTCCTGCGCCAACCCGGCTTGCGCGACTGGCTAAAGCAGTTCAAGCCGGACGTGCTGATCGTTGAGGCAAACGCGCGCTATCTCAGCACCCCGGCAGCGATCCGTCAGGTGCATTATCAGGGCGGCAAGGTGATCGGCTGGGGGCTCGGGTCGCCGGAAGTGCGCGGTCCGGGCAGCCGGCTGCTGCTTAACGCCCGCTCACGGCTGCATGACAGTCTGGACGCGATCATTACTTACAGCTCGCAGGGCGCCCAGGAATACATCTGCGCCGGTTTCGCGCCCGAGCGTGTTTTTATCGCGCCAAACGCCGCGGTGCCTCGTCCGGATCAAGCGCCGCCGGATCGAGAAGCCGCCTTCCAGGAGGGCAAACCAACCCTGTTATTCGTTGGCAGGCTGCAGGAGCGCAAGCGCGTTGATTTACTGATCAAGGCTTGCGCGCGCTTGCCCGAGACACTTCAGCCCGAGCTCTGGATCGTCGGCGATGGTCCCGAACGGGCAGACCTGGAAGGTTTCGCGCGAAAACAGTACCCATCCACCCGCTTCACTGGCGCGCTCTATGGTGAGCAGCTCGCGGAAGTCTTCCGGCAGGCTGACTTGTTTATCCTGCCCGGAACGGGCGGGCTCTCGCTGCAGGAAGCCATGTCGCATGGGCTGCCGGTCATGGCGGCCGAGGGCGATGGCACACAAAAGGACCTGGTGCGCGACTCAAACGGCTGGCTCCTGAAACCCGGCAGTCTGGATGATCTGGCTGACAAGCTAACCGAGGCTCTGACGGCCCCCGCAGCTTTGCGGGCAAAAGGCAGGGCATCCTTCGCTATCGTGCGTGATGAAGTCAACATCGGGAACATGGTCGCGGTCTTTGAACAAGCTGTTCGTTATGTGCTGGGGCTGCCGGCATGAAAGTGCTGCTGATCGCTGACGGCCGCAGCCCGATTACCCAGCGCTGGCTCGCCAGCCTGGCCCAACTGGGGTATGACATCGTCCTGGTCTCCACCTATCCCTGTCCGACCGCCGCGGGCGTGAGCGCGCAGTATTTGCTGCCAGTCGCGTTTGCCGGCAGCGCCGGAAGCCAGAGCGGGGGCGGAGCTGCTACCGGCAGGAAGAAGCTGGTTTCCCAATTCCGCGGCGTCCTGATGAAGGCACGCTATCAGATGGGACCGCGCACGCTGCCGAAGCAAGGCGCGAGCCTGGCAGGCATCATCGACGCGGAGCAGCCGGATCTGGTGCACGCGCTGCGTATCCCCTTTGAAGGTATGCTGGGGTCCTTCACCCCCGAGGAAATACCATTCGCGGTCAGCGTCTGGGGTAATGACCTGACGCTTCATAGTCAGGGTTCAGCCGCCATGGCGCGCTATACCCTGCGCACTCTGCAGCGCGCTGACGGGTTAGCGGCGGATGCCCGCCGTGATATCCGCCTGGGCCGGCTGCACGGTTTCGCGGAAGGCAAACCGACGCTGGTCATTCCCGGCGCGGGCGGCATTGACCTGGACCTGATCAACCGCTCGACGCAGGTGGACGATGGCCGAGCCATCCGTGAGAAAGTCCCCATGGTCATCAATCCGCGCGGGTTCAGACCGGGCAGCGTGCAGAATGACACGTTTTTCAACGCCATCCCGATCGTCCTGGGCAAGATGCCGGCGACGAACTTCGTTTGTGTTGCCATGGAGGGTCAGCCGGACGCGCTGCGCTGGGTGCAGGCGCTCAAACTGGATGAACGCGTCAAGCTGACGCCCTTCCTGACCCAGCCGCAATTGTGGAGCCTGTTCAAGATGGCGAGTGTCTCAGTCTCATACAGCTCGCACGACGGGCTGCCGAACTCCCTGCTCGAGGCGATGGCGTGCGGCTGCTTCCCGATCGTGGGTGATATCGAATCGCTGCGTGAGTGGATCACGCCCGGCGTCAACGGCTTGCTGATCCCGCCGCAGTCCGTCTCGGCTCTGGCGGATGCCATCCTCGCTGCGCTCGAGAACCAGCCGATGCGTGAACGCGCCGCAGCGTACAACCTGCAGTTGGTCAGGGACAGAGCCCAGACCGAGGATCTGCTCCACAGCCTGGACGCGTTTTATAAGGATGTGATTTACTGGAAGCACCGCGCCGGTTAGCGGCTGGTGCGGAACCAGGTGCTGGCGTGCGCCAGCTTGCCCCCCAACTGAATCTCAAGACTGACTGTAACCAATTGGTTCGGCTCATATTTGTCACTGGTGGCAAAGTGCAGCACGGCGATGCCGTTGGCATCCGTGAGATCGGTCATGCGCAGTTGGTCTTTCTTGCCGGTCGGCCATTGAATGGTGACCAGGATGCTGGCGCCTGATACCGGCTGATTGCGCTGGTCACGGACGATGATGTAAATGCTCTGATGACCATCCGCCGGCAGCACATAGTTCTCCGGGAAAGCATGTGCCTGCAGATTGATCTGCGCCAGGGTGAGCGGTACGCTCATATCCGGCGCGAGCAGGTCAGCGTTGCCGATGCGGGTATTGAAGTACTGATAACCAAGCTCTGCCCGCTGTACTTGCTGCCCCAGCGGGTTGTCCGGCATCCATACCAGTTTGCCGAACTGGAAGTGCTGTACCAGCCGGCCGTTCTGCACCTCGATCTCGGAGATCGCGTTGCCGAGCAGCCAGGCGTCGGGGTCGGATTTCAGGAACTCCATAAACGCGTAGCAGACAGGCACCTCATTGTCCTTCTGTTTCATGCAGCCCAGCCCGCGGGTGGGGAAATCCGGTTTTTCGCCGGGTGAATACAGCAGCTCGCCCAGCGGCATCAGGACGACATGCTCGCCGGCGGTGTCCGTCATCAGATCAAAGCGCGCCTTGCTGAAGTACTGGGAGCGATTGCCGCTGCTGGGGTCCTGAATCTCGTCCGTGATTGGCATGCCGAAAGTCGTGACGGGGTCGGCAGCCTGCTGGTAGAGCACCAGGAAAGCCCCCTTGACCCAGTGCCCGGTCTGCTCAAAGTACAATCCCTCCGGACTGGGAGTTTGAGCGGAGACAGGCAGTATCACTAGCGCCGAGAGGACGATCAGCAGCGCTAGGAAAATGGTCAGGGGTTGTGTGATTTTGCGGCGCATTCAAAAAAATTATACTAGAAGCCGGCACTTGGCGCGGGGAATAGCTCTAATATAAAAGTTATAATTGAATGCGATAATGACCGCGAGTCATGTTAGTGAAAGGTGAAAAATGCAAAACGGATCTTACGGACAAATTCCTGGCAAACCTCTCGAATGGTTAAAAGAGGTGACGCTGCGGTTAAAGCTGGTCTACCGGCTGATGCGCGATCATCGCGTCAACCCGTTCCTCAAACTTATCCCGGTTGCCAGTCTGGTGTACCTGATCTCGCCCATCGACTTCATCCCGCTGGTGCCGCTCGATGATGCCGGTGTCATCGGCTTGGGCTTCTATCTGTTCCTCGAACTGTGTCCGCCGGAGGTTGTCCGTCAGCACATGCTGCAACTCAAGGCAGGCGCGCCCGCGTCTGGCAGTTACAGCAACCCCGAGGTGATTGACGCCGAATATTTTGAGGTTAAGGACGATTAGGTTACAATCTGGACATAGTTTGAAATATTTATTGTGAGGTGTTAGATGGTTGAAAAAGAATGGCGCGCGATCAAGCGCATCAAATGCACGCATGTCGGCTGTGATGTCGAACTGGAAGTGGAAGAAATGCTGCCTCCCGATATCATGCCTGATCACATGGTGCGTGTGACAGGGCATCGCTGTTCACACGGCACGAGCTGCAGCCTGGACGACGCGCATACCTGCGTCTGGGCGGGTACGAACCCCGGTTATGACCCGTTCAAGGTCGAGAAAACTGAACGAGACGCGAACGATTAGAGGTTGTTCAAGTCGTATCAAACCGGAAGGCGTCAGCCTTCCGGTTTTTTAACCGCAAGTCACATCTCAAGAAATGTGTCACAGGCCGGCAAGTCTCGCGTCCTCACCTTATAATTAAGCCATGCCCGTCAATTATCAGGAATTGCGTGCCCAGATTTCAGCCATGGGCGCGCAATGGCAGCAGTGGACCTCCGCGCGCAATGATCAGGTGCGGGCGGCGAACGCGTTGTTCGAACGCTTCAGCGCCTTTACGGCTGATTTGCGCAATCTGGCTATCACCGAACTGGCAGCCAAACCTGATTTGCGTTGCGCCTTGCCCACACCTGAGCCTCTGAACGCCGCTAAAAGCTGCCCTGTCTTCGATAGTCCGCTGGTCGTGATGGCGGCGGATGGTTCGCAGATCATCCCCAGCCGAAATGACCGCATCGAATTCGGACTGCTCAATATTGGCGCGATCCGCATGCCGATCAAGACCGGCATGCCCGCCAGCGAGATTACCCGCACAGAGCTGCTGCTGCTCGAAAAGTTGTACACGCCTGCCGGCAGAATCCAGGAAGACCTGCTATCCCTGCGGCGTGACATGCTCGAGCGCCAGTTGATCGCCGACCTGACCCGCGACGAAAGCCTGCCGGTTGTCGCCCTGACCGACGGTCCGCTCGAACCATACAACCGTCAGAAGCAGGATGCGGAATTCGATGCCGCGCTGCGGGAATACGGCGCCAGCCTGGAAGCGCTGACCCAAAGTCAGACAGTACTCGCCGGCTATGTTGACCGGCCGGGATCGGACCTGGTCGTCCGCCTGCTGGAGCTGGCGAAGCGGGAGGCTGGGATCGGCGAGCAGGCGCAGCACCCGTTTAATCAGGTGCGTGATCTCGACCTCTTCACGCCCATCTTGCAGCCGGGGCAGCGCTCGGCATTATTTGAACTTTCCTCGCCCGTGACGCGTAAAATGTCCGGTCAGTTGTCATTCTACTTTTTCTATCTCTGCCTGGGGAATGCCGCGAATAAATCAATGGCGCGCATAGAAATCCCGGGCTGGGTGGCAGAAAATCCAGCGCTGCTGGATATGCTGCAAAGCGTCCTGTTGCATCAGGCGTCGCAGTTGGGCGGCCAGCCCTACCCGTACGTGCTGCACCGCGCGCATGAAGTGGCGCTGGTGACCTATGAGGAAAAGGAACGCATCGAGACAATGTTGGTGCAGGAACTGATGAAACAGGGGCACCAGACACGCGGAAAATCCGCCAAATCGGGCTACAAGAGCCAGGTTGGCACCAAGACGAGGTACAAACGATGAGCGAGAGAGCATCAATCGAAATCGGCAGATTGTTGCGGTCATCCACCAGCGGATGTGTGGTTGGCTGCAGGGTCAATCAGATGGCAGCGCCCGCGCTGGGAGCGATGGTGCGCATCCCGCTGCAATATCCGCCTGACCTGAACGCTTTGGGCGTGATCTACGACATCAACCTGCAGGATGATGAAATCGTGCGCTCGCTGATCGGGGTTGAGAATATCTCGCCTGAGGTCATCGAGGATAATCGCAACAACCGCAACGTGCCGGTCGAGCTGAGCGTGCTATTCATCGGTTACAGCCAGGCAGGGCGTTACCATCACCTGCTGCCGCCGCGTCCGCCCCTGACGCTGGACGCCATGTACGCCTGTTCTGACGAGGAGATCATCGGTTTTACCGGCGCCGGTCATCTCGGCTATCTGCGCCATATCCTGCGGGCTGAAGAATTGCCGGTCGGCGAGCTGCTGGCGGCGCATATCAAACAGGCGGGTGACGTGAATGCTTCGCGCGGCGATCCCTTCTGGGTGCGCAATGCCGTGCAGGAGCTGATCGTCATCCTGCGCGATGACTACCGCACCCTGATGGCGGTGCTGAGCGCCATGGCTGACGCTGACCTGGGCTTTGAGGGAGGTGCAGTATGAGCGACAACATGAATGGTGAAAAGCAGATTGGTTATATTGTCGGCGGCGCGCTCAAAGCCAATCTGAACGTCCGGCTGACTGTCCCGCCGCAGGAAGTGCAACTGGGCAGTTTTGTGGTTGCCGAAAGCAGCAACTGGAAGTTTTACAGCCTGGTGACCGACATGCAATTGGGCAATACCAATGCCCGTTTTGCTGACGAACCGTCCGAGGTGCGTCTGCCCGCGGGACTGTCGAAATTGCTGCACGGTCAGACGCTTTATACCAATCTCGAGATCCTGCCGGCATTGATGCTGGACACGGGTCCTGAACTTGGCACGGACGCCTATGCCGCATGGCGCGAGGCCAATCCGGTCGACCCGCATCCCATGCCGGTCAAGACGGTGCCTTCGCATCACTCACCCGTCAGGCTGGCATCAGCCGGCGACGTCAAGCAGGTCTTTGGCGATCCTGACGCTAAGAATATGTTTGTCATCGGTCATACCCGCGAGCAGGGGCATCCGATTTGCATCGACCTGGATGAATTCGTCAAACGCTCTGCCGGCATTTTCGGAGCGACCGGCACCGGCAAATCTTTTCTGACCCGTATTATCCTTGCCGGGCTGCTGAAGTATGACCAGTCATCCGTTCTGGTCTTCGACATGCACAACGAGTACGCCTACGACAGCACATCGTCGGATTCCGGCACGCGCGTGACAGGCTTGAAGTCCAAATTTCCCAAGGTGCGCGTGGTTGGCGTCGGTCCGGGCGCGGATATCAAAGGAAACTCGCCGGATTTCAATCTGATGCTGGCCGAATCGGACATCATGCCGGAAGACATCGAGCTGCTGACCAATGAACTGAACCTGAAGGAAACCACCAGCGCCACGCTGGACGCACTGGTCGCGCAGTTCGGGCGTGAGAATTGGTTCCACGCCTTCAAGAATATGGACCCGGACAGACCTGGCGACGATGACCTGGAAGGTGAGACGGTGGAAGGCTGGGCGACCGAGCATAATGTCAACGTCATGGCTGCCAAAGCGCTGCATCACAAATTAAAACGGGTCTTCAACCGCAAATACATTACCGAGCGGGTCGCGGGCAACCCCCTGGGTGAAATCATCAAGGGGCTGGAAAGTGGTTTGCATTACGTCGTCTCATTTGGTGAGTTTGAAAGCAGCCTCGATTATCTGCTGATCAGCAATCTACTGACACGGCGCATCCGCGAGCGTTGGGAAACGCTGACGAATGATCATCAGGGACACAACAAAGAGAAGCCGCGGCCGTTGGTGATCGTGATTGAGGAAGCCCATAAGCTGCTCAACCGCGAGATGGCGGACCAGACCACTTTCAGCACCATCGCGCGTGAAATGCGGAAGTATTACGTCACGCTGCTGGTCGTCGATCAGCGGCCCTCACAAATCTATGACGAGGTGATGTCGCAGCTCGGTACGCGCATCTCGGGCTGGCTGGGTGATGACGCCGATATCGCTGCGGTCTTCTCCGGACTGGCGGGCAAGGAAGCCCTGCGCGGCATGCTGACCAGCCTGGAGAAGAAACAGGAAGTGCTGCTGCTTGGTTGGGCGGTGCCGATGCCGATCGCGGTCAGGTCGGTGTATTATGACGACACCTTCTGGCAAAACCTGATAGGCAAAAAAGGCGGCGAATCGCTTGAGGATTACAACAGCCAACTGGGGTTCTAGCGCTTGCCCGGTCAGGTGATCACGCTCTTCTACAACTACACGCGCTGCTATCTGCTGCCGCTCAATCAGGGTTGGCTGATGCTGGACACGGATATGCCCAACGCGCTGCCGCTGCTCTATCGCGCGCTGAAAGAGGCGAATGTCGCGTTGAGCGATGTGCGCTATCTGCTCGTCAGCCACTATCATCCTGATCATGGCGGTCTGGCACAGGACCTGAAAGAGCATGGCGTTCAACTGCTGCTGATGGATTTTCAGCGCGATACGCTCAACGATTGGCTGACTATTTTCAAAAATGACAAACGCATGCGCCCGCATCCCATCAATGAATGGGATAACCTGATGCTGACCGAAGCGGACAGTCGCGCTTTTCTGAGCGAGATCGGATTGCAGGGCGAGATCCTGCACACGCCTGGTCACTCCGCGGACAGCGCGACACTGCTCCTGGACGACGGCACAGCCTTCATCGGCGATTTGCCTCTGCCTCATCTGGTGGAGGGGTTCGATAATCGTGAAATGGTGAAAAGCTGGAAACGAATTAATTCACGGCAGCCGAAATTGATCTACACCGCGCACTGGCTGCCGTACACGCTAGAGTGAATTTTTGGGTTAGCGCAGTAAAAACCAGACCAGTATCGCGCACAGGATGCCAATACCCATACCGCCGACCGCCTGGCGCGGCGTGTGTCCCAGCACCTCAGCCAGCCGTTCCTCGTTCAGCGGGTGACCGGCGAGCAATTCGTTGATCATCACGTTGATCTTCTGGGCATGGATGCCTGCCTGGCGCCGGATGCCCGTCGCGTCGTAAATCACGATCATCGAGAGCACGAAGGCCAGCGCGAAGGTCGAAGATTTTACCCCATCAAAGATGCCAATAGCGAGGGTAGTGGCGGTCACCAGGGCGGAATGCGAGCTGGGCATACCGCCGGCAGAGAACAGCAAGGACCAGTTCCAGCGCTTATGCAGGAAGTAATCGATCGGCATTTTCAGCGTCTGCGCGATGCCCCAGGCGAGCAGCGCGGAAAGCATCACCGGGTTGGTAAAGAAATCCTTGAAAAAACTGATTACGTCCGCCAGGATGCCGGTCGGTTGAGAAAAGTCAAAGCTCACTAGAAATCTACTTCCTCTTCAGGATCAGAGAGATCGAGTTGGTTCGTCAGCGTTTTAAGCTTGAGTTCGGCTTGTTCGAGCAGTTTGGAGCTGCGGGCGACCAGCGCCTGCCCGCGTTCATAGAGCAGCAGGCTTTTCTCGAGGTCCACCTTGTCATCCTCAAGCGCGCTGATGATCTCCTCAAGCTCCTTGATCGCAGCCTCGTAAGTCATTTCTTCCGGGTCAATTGGATTTGTAGCCATGCCGTTACTCCCCGTCCGCAGGTTGTTCGAATGTGTTCCGTACATCCGCCTCAATGCGGCCGTCATTCAATTGGGCTGTGATTCTATCACCAGCCGCGGCTTGCCGCACTGAACTGATTTGTCCGCCATCTTTGCCGTACAGAATCGCGTAGCCGCGCTCGAGGATGGCATACGGGCTGAGCGAACGCAGCTGCGCGGACAAACTGCTGTGCCGCATGCGGCGCAGTCTGACCGAGGTGACCAGACTTTGTGCCAGCCGCGTTTCGATCGAATCGAGATACTGCCGATTGCCGCGCACCTTGCGCAAGGGTGATTCCCGTGTCAGGCGCTGGGCTGCCAGCGACAGGTCATAGCGCAGGCTGTCGAGTTTGTCCGTCAGGGCGCGATTGAGTTCATCTTCCAGCGCCCGCAGATCGCTGAGCATCGCGGACCTGTCAGGTGTCACCGCGACAGCCGCGCCGGTGGGCGTTGGCGCGCGAAAGTCGGCTGCAAAATCTGCCAGCGTAAAATCGGTCTCGTGTCCGATGCCGCTGCAAATGGGTGCCGGCGATGCGATGATGGCGCGAACGACACGTTCATCGTTGAACGCCCATAAATCTTCCAGTGAACCGCCGCCGCGCGCCAGGATGATCACATCCGGCTGACGCATGTTCACAGTCGCCAGCGCGCGCACGATCTCAGCCGGTGCTTCGGCGCCTTGAACCGCGGTGGGAGCGAGGATGACCTGCGCCAGTGTGTAGCGTCCGCGCAGCGTGTTCAGAATATCCTGCAGCGCCGCGCCGGTCGAGGACGTCACGATGCCAATGACAGCGGGTCGTTCCGGCAGCGTGCGTTTGCGCTCTTCGCGGAATAAACCTTCCTGCTCGAGGCGGTCACGCAGTTCGATGAATTGCTGGTAGAGCTTTCCCTCACCGGAGGTGCGCACCTGGTTCACGTAGAGCTGATAGTTGCCCTCGCGTTCATAAATGCTTACCGCGCCCTGCACATCAACTGCCATACCATTGCGCAGGTCGCCGGTCAGCCGCATGGCAGTGCTGCGCCAGATCACGCAGCGCAGCGACGCGTTGCTGTCTTTGAGCGAGAAATAGATATGTCCGGAGGATGGCCGCGACAGGTTGGAGATCTCTCCCGAAACCCAGACACGCTGCAGAATCTCGTCAGCGTCGAACACCTGCCGCAGGTAACGCGTCAGGTCGGTGACGGAGAGCGCGATATTCTCGAACAGGCGTGATTGTGCCATGATCGGATTAAACGAACTTGATGCGCCGGGCGGCGAACATTACCATGCGCGCCAGCAGGACGCCATGCTTCCAGCGGCTGATATTGGTTTCGCCATAGACCCGCTCCCGGTAGCGGATGGGGATATCGACAATCTTGCGGTTGAGCTTGGCAGCGCCGAAGAGCAGGTCAAAATCACCGAAGGGGTCAAAGTCGCCAAAATAGGAGCGGTTGGCTGCGACGGAATCGTAGTCTTTCTTGAACATCACCTTGGTGCCGCACAGCGTATCCTTGATGGGTTGACCGAGCAGCCAGGAGAAGATCAGCGAAAAGCCTTTGTTGCCGAGGAAGTTCAGGAACTGCATGGCTTCCTTTTCCATGGGGTAGACCAGCCTGACGCCGTTGATCATCTCGCCTTTGCCGCTGGCGATCGCGTCGTAGTAGAGGGGCAGATCCTCGGGCGGCATGGTCATATCGGCATCCAGGATCATCAGGACGTCGCCTTTGGCGATGGCGAAGGCGGCGCGCACGGCGTCCCCCTTGCCTTTGCCGGGCTGCTTGATCAGGCTGAGATTGCGCTCGGGGTATTTTGGCAAGGTCTCCTCGATCACCTGATAGGTGTTGTCTGTTGAATTCCCTTCGACGAAGATGATCTCAGACCATGGGCCGAGATTGGGTGTCCGTTTGATGATGTTCTCAATGTTGCCGGCTTCATTCCGTGCCGGCACAACAATGCTGACGCTGGGCAGCTGCGACGCAGCCAATGGTTGGGGGGCAGGACGTGCCAGCGTGAAGTTGGACATGGCGAGCTGGCTGAACGGCCAGAAGCGTACCAGATAGCGGTTGAAGAGCGGCGCCAGCAGCGGGATGCCAACGGGCAGCGCAACTTCCTGCCAGTCACGAATGGTCTCATAGCCGCTGATATAGAGCAGGTTGCGCACATCGGTGCGGGTGAGCCAGTTTTGATAGAGGGTGGGCACAGCCAGATTTAGCGCGCGAGCGACGCGCAGCGGGAATTCCCAGACGCGCGAGTAATAGTTGAGAATGATGCGTGTGCCGGGCTCGCACATCGACCGCAGGTTTTCGAGGATTTGCTGGACATCCCAGGCGTCGTTGACCACCTCGGAGAGGATGATCGCGTCAAATGTCTCGTCCAGTTTGAAGTTGTGGGCGTCTGCCTGTATGAAGGTCAGACCGGGATGATTGTCCTGTGCCAGCTTGACCATCTCGGCTGAGAAGTCGATACCAACGCCGCGGGCAGGCTTGAGCGATGCCAGCAGGTCGCCATTGCCTGAGCCGATTTCAAGGATGCGCGCGTTGGCGGGGATGAGGAAGTTGTAGACGTGCTGCAGCCGGCGGTTGTAGTACGACCCCCAGCTTTTCCAGCCGCGCAGCTTCCGCGCGACAGCGTCCCAGTGGGCGCTGCGCGTAGCGCTATAGGCCTCAAACGCGGGGTCTTGCTCTGCTGGAACAGGTGTGTTTGTATCGTTCATATTTATACGCTTGCCCTCTTGAAAACGTTAGTATACCACCCTCTCGGGGTCGATCCAACGGGCACGTCAGATGGCAGAATCCGAATAGCGAACGCTAAATTGTCTATGTGTTGGGTTCGCCACCTGACCGTCAGGTGGCTAGCATTGGGACGGATTTTCTAAGTCCAAAGCCCATCCAAGTGGATTGTTGTTTATGTACTCAATAATGCAGGCGAAATCCTCATCATCGCGGATGATATGGTCGTAATACCCTGTCTGCCAGACCCTCAGAGATGAAAAATTATCGCGCTCATGAATTAACTTACTGACAGCAGATTTGTACGAATTAACGATCGTACCTAAAGTCGAATTTCGTTGAGGCTCCGTTGGATCATCCAGTATCTCAATAATGCCATGCACATGGTTAGGCATGATCACATGGTAATCTGCATTGAGATTATCGAAATGAGATGGGATTTCCAGCCAGCAACGATCAGCAATTTCGCCAAGCTCAGAGAGGTGAACGATATCGTTGTTGATATGCCCAAAGATTTCTTTACGCTGATGAGTGACGATTGTGATGAAATAGGCACCTGGTTGGTTGTAATTCGAAGTAGCTAGTCGTACCCATTTGCGTGTTGGAAATTTAGCAGCCATATACAAATTGTAATGCGAGTAACCGTATGCGACTTCCTCAATGAGTAATTCGATTCATCAGCAATCATATAATTTCCTTTTGGTCGACTCCCACCTAATCGCTGACATTCATTTTGTTGGCTGCCCGGATGCCGCATGCTGTATAAGGCAAAGACATAGGTAACACAATGTGCAAGGACATAGGTAACACTTTCAACTGATAATCCAAGCATAAAAGTCCTCGCGGAGGTGAATATGCCATGGATGGAAAAGGGAGTGAAATTGTTACGCGAAGAATTCATCAACAAATGTCTACGCTCAGATCGAAACTTCTCAGCCTTGTGTGATGAATATAAAATCAGCCGAAAAACCGGCTACAAATGGCTGAAACGATACCAGGATGGTATCGGATTGAATGATCAGGATAGAAGACCCCATCAGGTCAACACCAGGACTGCTCGTGAAATTGAACAACTAATTCTCGACGTACGAGATAAATATCCGGGGTGGGGTGCCCGGAAAATCCGAGCCCATTTGTGCGCCAAGGGTCATATCATCCCCTGTATTCGCACGGTGAACAATATTCTCAGCAGGAACGGAGCAATCAGCCTTGAAGCCTCTTTGGTGCGCCGTCAGTTCAAACGGTTTGAAATGGCCAGCAACAATGAATTATGGCAAGCTGATTTCAAGGGTGATGTGTTGATGAATGACGGGAATAAATGCTACCCTTTGGCAATATTGGATGATCACTCCAGATATGCGTTGCTGCTCGAGCCAAAACTTGATCAAAGGGATGTTCTTTCAAGTTTTATACCTGTTTTCAGAGAATTCGGCTTGCCCAACGCTCTCCTGACCGATAATGGTCCCTGTTTCGCCGGTAGCAGAAAAGGCTACTGTTTGCTGGAGCGCGCTTTGATGGATCAGGATGTCTTACCCATGCACGGCCGTTACTACCACCCGCAGACCCAGGGGAAAATAGAACGATTTCATCGGGCCATGAAAAACGAAGTGCTGAAGTTCCAATATTTTGCGGATATCGATGATGCGGTGAGAAGGCTATCGGAGTGGAAAACACTTTATAACAACGAACGTCCTCATCAAGCGCTTGGTGATCGTTGTCCACATCAGGTCTATATCCCCAGCCAGCGTTACTACAAGGAAAAGGTATTGCCTTATGAGTACAACTCTGCTCATCGTGTCTATAAAATAAATAATTGGGGCTTTCTGAGGTTTGCGCATCATCAGCTCTTCGTTAGTGAAACATTCAGAGATACCTTTGTGCAACTGGTACCAGATGACAGCATGGAGGTTGTACAGGTTTGTTATCGCAATTATTCTATAGCCAAATTTGATGTGGCAACTGGCGACCTTATCTCTCGTACCCCTTATCGTTTGAGCCCGCTTGTATAATCAATTCTGTTACCCATGTTGTTGCACAACCTGTTACCTATGTTGCTCATTACAGCATGCGGCATCCCTACAAATAAAAAAGACCCTTTGCAGAGTCTTTTTTGCTCAGCGGGACCTTTGGCGGGGTTCGAATATCATCCCCTCAATGGGGGCCCCAGTCTCGGGAAATAAAAAAGACCCTTTGCAGAGTCTTTTTTGCTCAGCGGGAGCGACGGGATTCGAACCCGCGGTCTCGGCCTTGACAGGGCCGCATGTTCAACCACTACACCACGCCCCCGAGCGAAGCATAGTTTATCACAACCAATTTAACGCGTCAAGGCAATCGGATTTCTAGCAAATGCGTGGCAGCATTTCGCCGGTCAGCATATCCAGCAGGCGCGTTCCGCCAATTCTGGTCTTGAGCGTGACCCAGCCGGCATGACCTTCCGTGACCCTGCCAATCACCGCTGCCTTCTCACCATATGGATGAGTGTGAATGGCAGCCAGGGCAGCGTCTGCCTGACTTTCCGGCAGGATGACTATCAGCTTGCCTTCATTCGCGACGTACAGCGGGTCGAAACCGAGCATGTCACAGGCGCTGCGGACACCGCGATTAATCGGCACCGCGCTCTCTTCAATCTGGATTGAAACACCGCTTTGCGCGGCAATTTCATTCAATGTCGTCGCCAGACCCCCGCGGGTCGGGTCGCGCAGTACATGTGTATCCGGTGCGTGTTCCAGGAGGGTTCTGATCAGCCCATTCAAGGGCGCGACATCCGAGACGATTGGCGTCTCAAAGCCGAGTTCGCCGCGAGCCGCCAGCACCGCGATGCCGTGATCACCGAGCGTGCCGGAGACAATGACGACATCACCCGGCTGCGCATTCGCGCCGCTAATGGAGACATTCTCTGGCAGCCAGCCGACGCCTGTTGTGGTGATGAAGATGCCATCGCCGCTGCCGCGTTCAACCACTTTGGTATCACCAGCCACCAGCGAAACGCCTGCTTCATCCATGGCGTGCCGCATGGAGCTGATGACTTGCCAGAGCGTTTCCATCTGCAGACCTTCTTCCAGGATGAATCCGGCGGTCAGATAGAGCGGCTGCGCGCCGGACATGGCAACATCGTTGACCGTACCGCATACCGATAGTCTGCCGATATCTCCGCCAGGGAAGAAAAGCGGCTTGACGATGTGTGAGTCGGTCGAAATGACCAGCCTGCCTTGACCCTGCGGGCAGGCGGCAAAATCATCGCCCTGACCCAGCATGGGGTTGTCAAACAAGGGGTAGAAGAGGTCTCTGACGAGGTTGGCGGTCTTTCGTCCGCCGCTGCCGTGTGCCAGCATAATCTGGTCGTTATGACTGAGCGGGATGGGGCAGGTGAAGTTCTCGAAATTTGCCATGGATCAAGCCCCTTTTCGGGCATAGCGATAATAGGCGGCGCAGGTGCCTTCGGAGGAAACCATTGTCGCGCCGAGCGGATTTGCGGGAGTGCAGAGCGTGCCGAAGGCAGGGCAATCAACCGGTTTCTTCAAGCCTTGCAGGACAAGTCCTGAGATGCAAATCTCGGGTTCTTCTGTCCTGATATTCTCAACCTTGAAGCGCTTTTCGGCGTCAAATGCAGCATATTCATCGCGGATGCAGTAGCCGCTCTGGGGAATCAGTCCGATGCCTCGCCACTGGCGGTCACAGACCTGATAAACCTGCTCAATGATCGCCTGCGCGCTCTTGTTGCCTTCGGGCAAGACAGCACGCTGATACGCATTTTCCACCCTGGCTGTTCCATTCTCGAGCTGCGTGACAGCCATCAGCACGCCTTGCAGCAGGTCGACGGGTTCAAAGCCGGTGACCACGATTGGCGCGTGATAGTGCTCGGCGATCGACTGGTATTGCTGGTAGCCCATGATGGTACAGACATGGCCGGCAGCCAGGAATGCCTGCACGCGGTTGGCAGGCGCGCCGAGGATGGCGTGCATGGCAGGCGGCACAAGCACCTGAGAACTGAGGATAGAGTAATTGGTCAATCCCAGTTTCTTTGCCTGAATGACGCTCATGGCATTGGCGGGAGCGGTGGTCTCGAAGCCAATGGCGAAGAAGACCACCTGACGGTCAGGATTTTCTTTGGCGATGCGGACCGCGTCCAGGGGGGAATAAACCGTGCGCACGTCGCCGCCATTGGCACGAATGCTGAAGAGATCATCGCGAGAGCCGGGCACGCGCAGCATGTCGCCAAAAGAGGTGAAGATGACGCTTGGCTGGGACGCGATAGCCAGTGCCTTGTCAATCAGCTCCAGAGGTGTCACACAGACCGGACAGCCTGGTCCGTGCACGAGTTCGATCGTGTCAGGCAGCAGTTGATCCAGACCATACTGCATGATCGCGTGTGTCTGACCGCCGCAAATCTCCATAATGACCACAGGTTTCGTTGAAACTGCGTGTAGCTTATCAAGAATCGGACGAATCAGGGCGATATCCCGGTAAGTCTCGCTCTCAAATACGGGAAGCATGGTCAGCTTTCTTCTCCCTGGTCGGCGATCCCGATCTCACGCAATAGCTCCAGCGTTTCCTGCGCTTCAGCTTCAGAGAGGGTGTTGAGCGCGAAGCCGGCATGCACAATGACATAATCACCGATTGCGGCTTCAGGGGTTGCTTCCAGGCAGACTTCGTTGAACACATCACCGAAGTCAACCTTGGCCATTTTCAAACCATCTTTTTCAAATGTTTCAATAATCTTTCCGGGGATGCCCAGACACATAATCTATTTTCCTTCCTTCAATTGGGCGGCGCCGATCACAAGCTGCCCGAGAGCCAGACCGCCGTCGTTGGCAGGCACCTGGCGATGAATGATCACTTGCAGGTCGTGCTTGCCTAATTCCTTAAGCGTTTTTTGCAGTAAATAATGATTTTGCCACACACCGCCTGATAACGCAATCAGTCGACAAGCGGTTTCATGCGCGCTGCGCACAGCGAGCTCGGCAGCCAGCCGAGCGATGGTGTTGTGAAATGCCGCGGCGATGACTGAGCCCGGTGTTCCAAGCCTGAGGTCGCGCAGGATGGCTTCGAAGATACCTTTCAGCAGAACCGTATCCTCTTCAAGGTCGAACTTATAAGAACCCTCATAAGCGGGGTCAGCTAAAGTCTCCAGTTCAATCGCGGCCTGCGCCTCGTAGTTAATCGCCTGCCTGACGCCGATCAGGGATGAAACGGCATCAAACAGCCGGCCCATACTCGAGGTCTCCGGCGCGTTCAGGTTCATTTCCAGCAGGCGGCTGATGACCGCCCTTTCTTCGACAGACGTCGCGAAAACAGGCGCGAGGTCGTCCTGCCATGCCAGCCCGAGTTGCCCGAGATAAGCCAGCGCGATTCTGGCAGGCTGGCGGATAGCCGCTTCACCGCCTGGCAGACGCATATATTGCAGGTGATAGCGCCTGGTGAACGAGAAGGCGTTGCCAACCAGTACTTCACCACCCCAGATTTTGCCATCAGTTCCGAGGCCCGTGCCGTCAAAAATCAACCCGATCGCTGGCTGGTCTAATGGGTATCCATTATCCGCCAGGCAGCCTGCCAGGTGCGCGTGATGGTGCTGCACTTTGATCAGCGGTAAATTTTCCTCGGCAGCGCGCTCCTCAGCATAGCGGGTCGGCAGATAGTCTGGATGCATGTCGCAAATGATCGCTTGCGGCTTGATTTTGAACAGGCGTTGAAAGTGCTCAATACCGGATTGATAGGAGGCGTAGGTCTCGAGGTTCTCCATATCGCCGATGTGAGGGCTCATAAAGGCGTAATTGCCGCGTGAGAGGCTGAAGGTATTCTTCTGTTCCGCGCCGCATGCAAGCAACTCCGGAAGGGGGTATGACAAACGGATAGGGTCGGGCGCGAAACCGCGCGAGCGACGCAGGGGATAGGGTTGACCATCGACAGCCCGGTACACCGAATCATCGACGCGCATGTGGATAGGCCGGTCATGGATCAGAAATCCATCGACCAGGGGCGCAAGCCGTTGCAGCGCGTCTTCATCCTGATACGCGATAGGCTCCTCGCTCAGATTGCCGCTGGTCATGACAAGCAATTCAGGGAAGCCCGGCGCCGGCTCAGTCAGCAGCAGGTGCTGCGGGGTATAGGCGAGCATGACACCAAAGCGCGTCTGTCCCGGCGCGGTTGAGCGTAATGAAGCACTTGCTTCATTACCATCAATCAGCACGATAGGCGCTGCCGGGCTTACCAGCAGACTTGCCTCTGAGTCAGAAGGTTGGAAAAACCGGCGAACGACCGCCATGTCATAAGCCATCAGCGCGAATGCTTTGTCGCTGCGCTGCTTTCGACGCCGCAATTTATTGACCGCGTCCGCGTTGAATGCGTCACAGGCGAGATGGTAGCCGCCCAACCCCTTGATTGCCAGGATCCTGCCCGCAGCCAGCATCTCGCGTGCTGCGGTGAGTGCGGGCTCGTCGCCCTCAATCTGCTCAGGGCCGCGAATCAGCGTCAGATGCGGTCCGCAAACCGGGCAGGCGATTGGCTGCGCGTGAAAACGGCGGTCGAGCGGGTTCTGATATTCCTTTTCGCAATCCGGACAGAGTTGGAATCCTGCCATGGTCGTCAGCGGTCGGTCGTAGGGAATATCGCGGATGATCGTAAAGCGCGGGCCGCAGTTGGTACAGTTGATGAACGGATAGCGATAGCGCCGGTCGGCTGGATCAGCCATTTCGCGCGCGCAATCCGCACAAATCTTCACATCTGGTGAAACGGGCAGGAATTCGCCCGGCTGCGGCTGGCTATGGACAATCGTGAATGACTCATAAGGCTGGTAGGCTACTTCGGCCAGACTGATCTGGTCGATCTTCGCCAACGGGGGTTTATTACGCCGAATTTCATCAACGAATGATCGGGCTTCCTCAGCGCTGGCGTTCAGTTCAATGTCAACACCATGAGAGGTATTGCGCACCCAGCCATGCAGGCCATGTTTGACTGCCAGGGTATAGACGAATGGCCTGAAACCGACGCCCTGGACGACGCCGGTGATGTTGATGAACTGGTTGCACTCGTTTTCCATCTAAGAATTACTGTTAGGTCAGGTTCCCCTTCAACCAGTCGATCCAGGCATCAAACCCTTCGCCGGTCTTTGAGGATAGCTCGAATACCTTCAGGTCCGGGTTGAGCATGCGGACGCCGGCGATGAAATAGGGGATGTCAAAAGGTACATACGGCAGGAGATCAATCTTGTTCAGCAGCAGCACATCCAGCCCGCGGTAGATGTTCGGGTACTTGTACGGCTTGTCATCCCCTTCAGGGATGCTGGCAATCAGGACGTTGGCGTGCGTGCCGAGCTTATAGCCGGCAGGGCAGATCAGGTTGCCGACATTTTCAATGATCAGCAGATCAATCTCATCCAGCGGAAGCTGGCTGAGACCGTTCTGGATCACCATGGCATCCAGATGGCATTCACCGCCGGTATTGATCTGAACGGCGGGGCTGCCAATGGCCTGAATTTTGTCCGCGTCTATGGTCACTGGCGCGGTGTCGCCTTCCAGAACACCGGTCTTATAGCCTTCCAGCCGCGTGATCGTCTGCAAGATGGTCGAGGTCTTGCCGGCACCCGGAGATGCCATGATGTTGATACCAAAAATGTGATGGTCATCCAGTATTCTCTGGTTTTCCAGCGCCACTTTATCATTGACGTCCATGATGCGCTGAACGATGGTCACCTTTTCAGGACTCATTGCTTGGTTCCTCTTTCTTTTCGCGTTCAATTTCGATGCTATCCACGTAGAATTCCTCACCGGCGAGCAGCTCCACCTCCATGGAACCGCAGGACGGACAGGGGCTGAGGATCTGGTCGAGATTGAATTCAGATGCGCATTGCCGGCATTTCATCAACGCCGGGATGCGGTCAAAATGCAGCTTGGCTTTCTCGCAGACGGTACCCTCGGATATCAGGTCCCAATAAAACTGGACCGAGTCGTCAATGATGCTGGAAAGCTGCCCGATCACCAGGTTGACCGTCGTCACTTTGGCGGCACCCGACCGCTGGGCGTAGTCCACGCAGATATTCAGGATGCTCTCAGTAACGCTCAGTTCGTGCATTTCGCGCTCATCTTGAAATCAATCACAGACTCAGCCATTGAATTATTTTATCGCTTGCCTGCTGCGCTAGCTCTTCCGCGCGTGCGGAAAGGTCGTTGCCAAAGCCAAAATTGTACCCACGCACCGAGAGCAGTTGTGTCTCAGGGACAGCGCTGTAAATGGTATGCGCCAGTGACAAGACCGTCTCCGGGCTCATGTGATGGGTAAAAGCGGATGGCTTGTATTCAGGGGTGACAGCAATCCACGAGATTTCGTCGGCAATGGCACCGGTGTGCGCGTCAACAAACAGGACCTGATCGTACTTCCTGACGATCTCGGACATTTCCGGCGCGAGCTGCAGGTCGAACATCAGATGAGGGTATTCCTCGCTGGTGAAGTGTTCCTGATTGAATTCAAACTCGGCAAACCCATAGTGCCGAGCGGTTTTCAGCAAAATATGCCAGGCCAGACCATCATCCTGACGATCGATATTGCCATAACCAATAATCAATGTTTTTTTCATTTCACTCTCAAAAAAAGGAGTTCTGACGTCCGCCAGAACTCCCCTTCGAAAACCGTTTTGTCTAGCAGACCTTTAGTCACGCTTCAGGGTCTGAATCACCTTACCCTCAGGATCGACGATGTCGATGATGAGCGGCATCTGACCGACCGCGTGTGTTGAACACGACAGGCAGGGGTCATGCGCCCGGATGGCGGCTTCAACCCGATTGAGCAGACCTTCAGTCACAGGGTTGTGGTTGATGTAGGTCTTGGCGACCGAATCGACCGCGTTGGTCATGGCGTAATTGTTGTGACCAGTCGCGACGATCAGGTTGACACGGGTCAGTTTCTCATGCCCATCCGTCCAGTAGTGGTGGATGAGGGTGCCGCGCGGGGCTTCAATGACGCCGACGCCTTCACCAACCACATTGCGGCTGGTGTTGAGGATGTCAGTGCTGGTGATGTCAGGATCGCTGAGCAGTTTCGCCGCATGTTCAGTTGCGAACAGGGCTTCGATCAGACGGGCGTAGTGGAAGTACAGTGTGTTCTCCACTGGCTTCCCGCCGTTCAGGCTCTTGAAGACCTTCAGCTCTTCATTCGCCAGCGGTGTATCAATCTGCTCAGAAGCATTGAGCCTGCCCAGTGGGCCGACACGGTAGACGCCGCCTGGCCAGCCGAGTTTCTTGTAGTACGGGAACTTGAGATAGCTCCAGTTCTCGACGTGCTCGGCGATGTAATCCAGATAGTGAGTGGGGTCGAACTTCTCGAGCTGGACGCCATCGCGGTCGATCAGACGAATTTCGCCATCGTAGAGTTCGAGCGAGTTCTGCGGGGTTACCAGGCCAAAGTAGCCGGTCGGGAAGACACCGAACTTGTTGATGTCTTCCATGTGGTCAGCCGCCCAGCCCTTCATGATCTCGATGCCGACCTGCAGCGTAGCGATATTCTCATCGATCCGGCGCAGCAGCATGTCGCGGTCGGTGACGCTCAGTGAGCGGTTGACGCCGCCCGGGACAGCGAAGTTGGGGTGAATTCTGCGCCCGCCGAGGGTCTTGATGATCTCCTGACCGAATTTGCGCAGCTCAACCGCTTTGACGGTCAAGCCAGGATCCGCGCCGATCAGACCGACAACGTTACGCGTCGCGGGGTCGGAGTCGAAACCCAGCAGCAGATCAGGGCCGGCAAGCTCAAAGAAATGCATGCCATGGCTCTGGATGATCTGACCCATGTGCATCAGCTCGCGCAGCAGTTTCGCGGGACGGGGCGGTTCAGCGCCGAGGACGACATCAGCAGCTTTGGCAGCAGCCAGATGATGGCTGACCGGGCAAATACCGCAAATGCGGGGGGTGATACTGGGCATTTCAAAGACCATGCGGCCTTCGCAGAATTTTTCAAATCCGCGAAATTCGTTGACATGCATGTAAGCGTGTTCAACGGTGCCATCCTCGTTCATGTGGATGGTCACTTTCGCATGACCTTCAATGCGGGTTACTGGTTCGATAGTAATTTTTTCAGCTACCATATCATCCTTTCATTAATGCCAGTGCAGCATGTCGTCTTTGATTACCGGTTTGCGTCCCTGAGCCAGTTCAGCCAGAACGTAATAGATCACATCCGGATCGGGCGGGCAGCCCGGCACGAAGATGTCCACAGGAACCACTTCATGCAGCGCGCGGACTTTGGTGGGAACTGCCAGTTCGGGGTCAGTCGGCACCTTGCCGCTTTCGTCTGTTGATTCCGTGTTCACATAAGCGCGTTCGAGCGTTTCCTGCATGTCAAAGAAGTTGCGCATGGCAGGCACGCCGCCGAAGACCGCGCAATCGCCCAATGCTACCAGGATCTTACAGCGTTTGCGGAATTTGTGGGCTACTTCTTCGTTAGCGGTGTTGTTGACGCCGCCCTCGAGGATACCCACATCCACGCCGCCTTCATCCGGTTCTTTCAGGTCAGTGATCGGGGTTGAACGTAAGTCTGCCAGTTCAGCAACGGTAATAATTCGCTCGTCGATATCCAGCAATGACATATGACAACCAGCGCAGCCGGCTAACCAGTCTGAAGAAATTTTAGGTTTTGCCATATTTTGTCTCCTAATAATGTTTATTATAACCCAGTTAAAGCGACACTGCAGTCTGGTGTCAGACGGGTGATCCACTCATCAGTGCTGGTAGCAACACCGACCTGATCAGCGATCATTCTGAGGGCGAATTCTGAGGTGTGGACTTCATCAGCGGGTTTGATAACAGCTTTGGTCTTCTGGACTTTGCCTTCCAGGTTGATGTAGGTACCGCCATCTTCGGACCAGATAGCGACAGGCAGGACCACATCAGCTTTGGCTGTCAGGGCAGAGCGATAAGAGGCGAGCACAATCAGACTGCCGGCTTTCTCCAACTTCTGAAGCTGCTTGTTGCTCAGATCATCATCAGCAAGAGCGACGATCACAACCTCATTGCCTTTCAGCTCGAACGGCTGGTCAAGGTCAAGCAGGGAAGCAGTCATGCTGTTGGCTTTGCCCTTGGTGCCGAGCACTTTGGCTGTGCCAAGTTTCTCAGCGTTTTCAGCCAGTGATTTCACCGCGTCGCCGGAAAGCGATTTGCTGTAATCCTTACCGAAGATTACCTGGGTCTCTTTGGAGGCTGCCAGGAAGTCAGCGAAGGCTTTGAGGTCTTCCATGGTGATCATGCAGTCAGCAGGCAGTTGAACACTGCCGCCCTTGGCAAGCTCAACCGCAGCGGCGAAGGCAAGATGTTCCGTGCCGGGTTTGACCAGCAGCGCCTTGTCAGCGAACAGGAAAAGCGGGTTGTCCTCACTGTCAATGACCAGCAGTTTGGATTCCTTGGCAGCCGCGCGTTTAACCATGAAGCCAAGCACCTCATGATACTTGACCAGGTCAGCGCCGAGTACGACGAAGGTATCAGCTTTGTTCAGGTCAGAGATGCGATTCTCGAAGGCGATCTGTTTTTCTTTCGCCAGCAGCCTCGGAGCGGCAGTCGCGCCGCCTTCCTCGGTCGTGGTTACGAGCGCGCTGTGCATGGCATCAGACACCAGGTGTTTGAAGTTGTACAGTGCCTCTGCCGAAAGCCGCGTTGAAGCGATACCGGCAACCTCGGAGCCATCCTTGCCGAGCATCGGTTTGAGATGTTCGCCAACGAAAGCCAGAGCGTCGCTCCAGGTGGTCACTTTTTGTTTGTCGCCGTCTTTGATCAATGGGGTGACGATGCGGGTGCGTTTTTCGTACATCGGTTCGTAACGGCCGACCTTGCACAGCAGACCCTCGTTGACAGGGGCGTCCCAGTCGCCATCAATGCGGACCAGGCGGTTGTCACGAGAGAGTACTTCAATGCCGCAGCCAACGGAGCAGCCAATGCAGATGGACTTGGTGCGATCAACCTGGGTTTCCTTGCCTTTGTATGCGCTCTCACGATCGATGATCGCGCCAGTGGGGCAGACCTGTGCGCAGGTACCGCAGGAAATACAGGTGCTTTCGCCCAGAGGAACACCGAGATCGGCGACCAGAACGCTCTTGGCGCCGCGCTCTTCAAAGCCGAGTGTGTAGTTGCCAACCAGGTCACTGCAGGCGCGCACGCAGCGCCGGCACAGGATGCAGCGGTTGTGATCGATGATGATGTAGGGGTGAGACGCGTCGACCGCGTAGCTCTGCCAGTTTGGCTGCAGCGGCCAGTGGGTCATGCCCTCCGCGTATGCGGCATTCTGCAGTTCGCAGTCGCCGCCGCTGACCTGACAGAACGGGCAGAAGTGGTTGCGCTCGCTGAAGATCATCGTCAGGATGAATTTGCGGGCTTCTTTGACCTTATCCGTCTGGGTGTGGACGACCATTTTGTCTGACACAGGCATGGTGCAGGCTGTCTGCAGCACACGCGCGCCTTCGACTTCGACCGCGCACAGGCGGCAGCCGCCGTAGGGCACCAGGTGAGGATGGTCACACAGAGTGGGAATGTCTATCCCGGCGTTTCGCGCAGCAGTCAGGATGGTAATGCCAGGTTCTACTTGCAGTTCTCTTCCGTCAATGGTGATTGTAACCATATCTTTCCTCTCCACATTAATTGATGATTTGCTTCCCACTCATGGGACAGACGCCTGTTGGACAGACTTTTAGACGAATATGCGCTTCAACTTCCGCCTGGAAGTGATGCATGATATCAGTGATGGGGGTCGATGCCGTTTGACCCAGACCGCAGTTGGACAGGCTGACCAGGTTGTCAGAGATGTACTGCAAATCCTTCAAGTCCTGCATCGTGCCCGTGCCTTCGGCGATGTTGCTGAGGATGTTGTAGGCACGCTGGTTGCCGATACGGCAGGGACCGCATTTGCCGCAGCTCTCGTTCTTGAAGAAGTTCATCAGCACTTTGGCGAGATCGACGACACAATTGTGATCATCGCAGATCAGCAACGCGCCGGAACCCAATGAAACGCCCGCTTTGGTGAACGAGTCAAAGTCCATCGGTGTGTCCTGCAGCGCGGCGGGGATGATCGATCCGCTCGAGCCGCCCGTTTGCGCCATCTTGAAGCTGTTGCCATTGCGCATGCCCTTACCGTAGAAGGTGATGACTTCGCGCAAGGTGATGCCCATCGGAACTTCGATAATACCGGTCTCGTTGACATTGCCCAGGATGGTATAAACCTTTGTGCCGGGGCTGGAGGGCGTACCAAGGGTCCGGTACCAGGCGGCACCGTTGCTGATGATCGGCGGTACATTCGCCAGCGTTTCCACATTGTTGACCAGCGTTGGTTTATTCCACAAACCGTTGGTGGTCGGGTAGGGCGGTCTTGGGCGCGGTTCACCGCGCTTGCCCTCAATTGATTCGATCAGGGCGGTCTCCTCACCGCAGATGTAAGCGCCGGCACCGCTATGGACGTGCAGATGGAAATTGAAGTCGGTGCCGAAGATGTTGTTGCCCAGCACGCCATATTCTTCAGCGGCTTTGATTGCGGTTTTAACGCGCTCCTGAGCAAGCTGGTATTCACCACGGATGTAGATGTAACCTTCATCAGCGCCGACTGCGAATGCCGCGATGGTCATGGCTTCGATAATCGAGAAGGGGTCGCCCTCGAGGATGACGCGATCCTTGAAGGTGCCTGGTTCGCTTTCGTCGGCGTTGCAGACGATGTATTTCTTGTCACCTTTCGCGCCGGCAACGAACTTCCATTTGGTGCCGGTCGGGAAACCAGCGCCGCCTCGTCCGCGCAATCCGGAGTCAATGATCTCCTTGATCACGCCTTGCGGCTGCAGCTCGTTGAGAGCTTTGCCGAGCGCGATATAGCCGTCATTGAGGATATATTCATCGATCGATGTGGGATCGACGATGCCGGCACGCTTGAGGATGACGCGATTTTCCGCCGGCAGCGTGCCCTTGCGGGCGTTCAGCCAGGCGATTTTGCCGCTTAGCGGCTGGACGGCAGCGCGCATGTCAGTAGCGACGCGACCCTTGTACAGGTGCTCCTCGACGATTTTGTCAACATCCGCCGCACCGACAGGGCCGTAGACGACAGCTTCAGGATAGACGATGACCAGCGGACTGGCATCATACCTGCCGATGTCGCCGATCAGTGAGAGTGAGACTTCATCGGCGAGCTTGTAGGCGTCCAATTGTGAAACAAAGCGGTCATAGACATCTCGAGCGCCTTTGTCGAGGCTGATCTTGTCGCCAGAGACCAATACCATAGAGCGATAAGCTTTCATCATCCCTCCTTACTCGTACCTGGCCAAAATGCCAGCGACTTGCTCGGCTTTGACATTGCCATAGATGTCTTCATCAATAACAATGACCGGTCCGACGCCGCAAATACCCAGACAACTGGTTGTGATCAATGACCACTTGCCATCTTCAGAAATGCCGTTGGCTTCCATGTGGATCTGGTTCTTCAAGGCATCCCAAACCTCGCGGCCGCCGGCCACGTGGCAGGGTGCGCTTTCACAGAACTGGATGACATGTCTGCCGCGCTCTTTGGTGGAGAGCATGCGGTAGAAGGTCGCGACAGAAAACAACTGGCTTTTCGGTACTTTGAGCTGGACACTGATTTCTTCCAAGGCTTCAGCCGGCAAATAACCGATCTCACGGTTGACACTGTTGAGTATCGGTATCAGCTCATCGGCTGATTTGCCCAGGCGGCCAACCACTTCGCTGACCACCTTTGTTACCTTACTGCTATCAATCTTCTGTTCTGTCATAAGCGTCCTCATTTCTGGATTATCGGAATTGGACCTTAAAAAATTTCGACAGCGTTGAAATTACATACCTGCGCGCAGATACCGCAGCGGATGCAGGTGTCGGGATCGATGACATGTGTCTGGCGCCGTTCGCCGGAAATAGCGTTGACAGGGCAGTTTCTGGCGCAGACCGTACAACCGGTGCAAGCTTCGGGGTTGATCTTGTAGCTGATCAGCGCGCGGCAGGTCTTGGCTGGGCACTTCTTGTCATGGATGTGGGCTTCGTATTCCTCACGGAACAGCCGCAGGGTGCTCTCCACTGGATTTGGCGCACCCTGACCGAGACCACACAAGGCAGTTTCCTTGATCTCCTTGCTGAGCATCTCGAGCTTCTCGATGTCACCCTCCTGTCCCTCACCATTGCAGATGCGGGTCAGGATCTCGAGGATGCGCCGGGTGCCAACGCGGCAGGGGGTGCATTTACCGCAGGACTCATCCTGGGTGAAATCCATGAAGTAGCGGGCGATGTCGACCATGCAGGTCTCGTCGTCCATGACGATCATACCACCGGAGCCCATGATGGAGCCGGCTTTTGCCAGAGATTCGTAATCTACGGGCAGGTCAAGATATTCACTCGAGAGGCAGCCGCCCATGGGACCGCCGGTCTGAATGGCTTTGAAACCTTTGTCGCCTTTGATGCCGCCGCCAACGTCGTAAACGATCTCACGCAGGGTAATGCCAAAGGGAACTTCGATCAGGCCGGTGTTTTTCACATCGCCTGCCAGAGCGAAGGTCTTTGTGCCTTTGCTCTTTTCTGTTCCCATGCTGGCAAACCACTCGGGGCCGTTGCGGATGATTGGCGGTACGTTGGCGTAGGTTTCTACGTTGTTCACATTACTGGGTTTTTCCCATAGGCCTTTATTTGCCGGGAAAGGCGGTCTCGGGCGGGGCTCACCGCGGCGACCTTCGATGGAAGCCATCAGCGCCGTTTCTTCACCGCAGACGAACGCGCCGGCACCCATGCGGACCTCGAGGTCAAAATCGAAACCGGTGCCCATAATGTCCTTGCCCAGGAAGCCCATTTCCTTGGCTTGCTGGATGGCAACATTCAGGGTCTTCACGGCGATGGGGTACTCGGCGCGGCAGTAAACATACCCTTGGTGCGCGCCGATGGCGAAAGCCGCGATGACCATGCCTTCCACGACCGCGTGCGGATCGCTTTCGAGGACGCGGCGGTTCATGAACGCGCCGGGATCGCCCTCATCAGCGTTGCAGATCAGGAATTTGGTATCGCCAGCCGCGTTGCGGGCGAACTGCCATTTGCGGGCGGTGGGGAAACCAGCGCCGCCGCGGCCGCGTAAGCCCGATTTCATGACCAGATCGATCACGTCTTCGGGTGTCATTTCGGTCATGACGCGCGCGAGTGCTTCATAACCACCGACAGCAATGTAATCTTCAATGTTATTGGGGTCGATCTTGCCGCAGTTGGCGAGGACGACGCGCACTTCCTTGGGCTTGGGTTCGCCGAGTTCTTCGTCGACAACAGCGACGGATTCGGCGACATAGTCCTTGAGGACGCGCCCCTTGAGGAAATGTTCCTGCACGAGTTCAGGGATAACATCAACGGTCAGTTTCTTGTAGTGCGTACCTTCAGGATACACCATCAGGTCGGGTCCAAAGCGGACAGGATCGCCGATTCGGGAAGTTTCGAGCACCTGTACTTCTTCGATGAGGCCTTGTTTGACCAGCTCATCATTGAGGGTATCAATGATGGCATGCGCGCCATGTTTTACGCATTCCGGGTCAACCGAGACCAGTATGTGAGAACGATAGAAGGGCATTTTTACACCACCTAAAATTTTGTTATTACACAGTGATCATGTAATCCTTGAGAGGGTTGTTGTTGACGACGTGCTCCTTGCAAATCTCGACTGCCATATTGGGAGTCACTTTGCCATAGGTCACAGGATCTGCTTCACCAATGGCGACCTGGACGATCGGTTCATAAGAATCGAAGCCGAGGTTGCCAGTCTGGCGGACCACAACATCAGTCAGATTCTCTTTCTCGATGAAATCCAGGATGGCTTTGAGTGTTTCCCTGGCGCCCGCGGCGATGCCGACGGTGCCCATGCCAACGATTACCTGCTTTTCGCCCGCCACCATTTGCGCTTTGCGTTTCTCAAGCGCCTGCTCGCGGATTCGCTTCAGATCATCCAGTGATTTAATCTTGCTCATGGTTCACTCCCTTATTAAGGTTGGTAGTAGTACTTCGCTCTTGTCCAGTTTAATTTCTTCAATGCCATCTTTCAGGTATTGCCTTAGAAAACGGATCACGTCAGGGTCTGACAGTGGAACACCCTCCAGTACTGCTTTGATTTCTGCGTCGTCAAATTCGAAAACTTTGTCATTTATCCTGTACATCATCGTCCAATGGACATCCGGGGTGCCGACGACCAATTCCAGCATGGTTGTGGCGATGTCGCCCAGGGGCATGCGGTCAATGTGGCTGTGCTGGAACGACACACTGACCACAGTACCCACGCCGACCTCCGAGTCGATTTTCAGGCTGCCATTGCAGCTTTCAGCTGCGAGTTTCAGCAGCGGGATACCCAGTCCGACACGGCGGGTCGTCCTGGTGGTGTAAAATGGATCGACGATTCTTTTCAGTGTTTCGGGGTCGATGCCTTTTCCGTCATCCGTGATTTTAAGGTTCAGTTGATCCGTCCGGTAATCTTCTACGATCTCGAGACGGATGTTCTTCGCGCCGGCAGAGATGCTGTTATTGATGACATCCAGCAAATGCAGGGCGATCTCTCTCAAACGGCTGCTCCCTCCTTGATAGTATCCTGCAGTTTTTTGATGACCTGCGGGAATTTATTAGGGGTCACACGGCCGTGAACGACTTCGTCGATAACGATCACCGGTGCCTGACTGCAGGCGCCGACACAGCGGCAGAGTTCAAGCGAAATCTCGCCATCCGCCGTGGTCTGGTCGGGATCGATGCCGATCAACTGCTTGGCCTTGTCAATCAGTTGCGGCGTCCCGCCAACATAACAGGCGGTGCCCATGCAGAACTTGATGACATGTTTTCCGCGCGGGGTGGTGGTGAAGAATGAATAGAAAGAAACTACACCGTGCACCGCAGAGACAGGTACGTTGAGCTGCTGGGCGACATAACGCTGCATCGATTCAGAGACGAAACCGATCTGGCTCTGCAACTCATTGAGCACCACCATCGTTCCGCCAGGCACGTTTTTGTTATGTTCCAGAATTCTGTCGATCAGCTTGAGCTTCTCTGGATCTAGCAATGGATCGTTGGCTGGGATGTTATCAGGGAGTTTCTTCATAATCTCTCCGGGAAAATATGATAATGTTTGTATAAATTACCGGATACAAACACCTCAAGTTTAATGGATAGTCGTCATCTGGGACATTATCAAATGTCATATAAAAGTGTGTAAAGTTATCCATATTGAACTGACAAAAGCCGCTCATATGATAGAAAAGCTTCGACCCATGCTGCCTTGAAGGGCTAATTTGATTTCCTGAATGGTAGGGGCTTCAAGATTATAAATGGTTTTGCCGGCAAAATCGCTTAAATAATGCACATCGCCGTTCTGGATCAATGGAAATTGGAGTGGTTTTCTGAATGATTGCGCGTAGTCACTAGCTGACATATGCCTGCTGACTTCGAGCGCGTCCGGGGATAAATCCGGTGGGATCAAGCCCAGCACCTGGATCAACCCGAAGGCGTTGCGGTTGACATGCGAGGGGATGAAGAGCCCGCCGAGCTCGTGCACCAGGCGGTTGGCTGTCGCGAGGTCCATACTTGACGAGCCGGCCAGGAAGCGGGTGCAGCTAGAAATGAAGTCGCCGGTCTCATCGACGATGAATTGCTCACCGAAGAGATCGGGCACATTTTTGGTCGCGGGCATGGTGGGGGTCACCAGCGCCTGAAAGGCGTTTGCTCCTTCCACTGTATCAAAGATGCACAATGCGTGCACCTCCTCCACTGTTTGAAGTTCCATGCCGGGTAAGACGGTCAAACTGGTTCCAGCAGCGGCTTGTATGACAGCCGCTGCGTTTTCAGTGGCGTTATGGTCGGTGATGGCGATCAGGTCGATTTTGTTATCCAGCGCGGCTTCAACAATCAGCGGCGGGATCATTTCAATGTCCCCGCAGGGTGACAGCACGGTGTGGACATGCAGGTCAGCGCGGTAGCTTTTTAACATCCAGGATCAGATACAGTTTTTGATGCCAAGTTCCCACAATTTGCCAATGACTGTGTAACTGGGCAGCGCGGTTCCCAAAAGGATGACACCTTCTTCGTTTGCTTTGGCGATCGTATCATCACCGGGCATGGCACCTTCAGTGATCACGATCGCGGCAACATCCAGCAGCGCCGCGACGGCAATAATGTTGGCATGCGCCTGTATGGTGACCCAGATGTTGTCCTTGCCGGCGCCAGCCATGACGCAGCTCAGCAGATCTGAGGTATAGCCGCCTTCTACCTGCCGGCCGGCAACATGATCTGCCGCTGACAGCACTTTCAAGTCAAGCGCTGCGATGATGTCAGTCAATGGTGTCATATTGTTTCTCCCTGAAGCCGTGAACTGCGCTCGCCGACGGTTTCTTCACTTGGCATGAAGATACGCATTTTGAGGCGAGTGCCCTTGCCGACGACAGATTCAAGTTTCATATTGTCGATACAGCGTGAGATGTTGACCAGTCCCATGCCGGCACCGAATCCCAGCTCCCTGACGGTTTCAGTGGCCGTTGAATAGCCAGGACGCATTGCCTGCTGAATATCCTTGATGCCTGGACCGTGGTCATAGGCATCAATGGTGATCTGATGCGGCTCGATCTCAACCCGAATGGTGCCGCCATCTGTTGTATGGATAATGATATTCATCTCAGCTTCATAGATTGCGATACCGACCCGACGGGCGATCTGCGGATTGGCGCCCAGGCGCACCAGCGCGCGTTTGATGTTGCTGGAAGCCGCGCCGCCGTGCGTGAAATCACCTTGCTTGATGTCGTAGCGCAAAATCAGGCTGGTGCGATCGGAGATGATATCCTCAAAGAGATGGGACGCCCTGAAGCGTTTGATCTCCTCAGACTGGAAATCCTTCTGCAGCGCTTTGAGGAAACCGCGGGTGACATCACCCTTGGTGAGGATGCCGCAGATGGTGCCCTGCGTGTTGATGACAACCAGACGCCCCAGGCCAGTGGCGACGAACTTCTTCAACGCTTCAACAACCGGCTCCAGCTCGCCGATCGTGATCGGGTTTGGCGACATATAATGCGTCACAGGCGCGGCCAAATCATTGCGCACCAGACAGCGGATGATATCTTCCATGCTGATGATGCCGATCAGGTTACCGCTGGCGGAAATGACCGGGGCGCCGGAAATCTTTTCAATCCTGAGCAGGTCAATCACTTCTGACATCGACATTTCAAGCGTCAGAAGCTTGATGTCACGCGTCATGACTTCGTTGACTTTTAACTCATAAGCCAACTCTTCGACGCGTGAAATGTTTTCTGCAGATTGTTCGTTGATCAGCTGGGACTTGATACCAATGTCTTCAGTCATATTGATCAGAGGTTAGATTTCAGCGCAGTCGCAACCACCCATGTCGGTTTCCAGGCTATTCAGGCCTGCCGAGTAGAGGCGGCCGCAAAGTTCAAACATGCCATACTTGGACGTAATAAGCGGGATTTGCTCCTGCTCAGCCAGGGCGATGGTTTCATCAGGCGGGATCTTCCCTCGGACCAGGACGATTGCCGAGACATCTGCCATGACCGCCGTGCGGACGATTTGGGGATTGCAAAGACCTGTCAGCAGCACGGCTTCAGGCTGGATGCTGGCGAGCACATCGCTCATCAGGTCCGCGCCGCCGGCACCGCTGATCGTTCGGTGAAGGTCAGCAGAGGGGTTCAAAAGCTTCCCATCTACCAGGTTGATTAATTCTTTGACATCCATGGAGGGTTCCCTATTTTTCTTTAATTATCTCATAGCATTGATGATTTCTTGCGGTAATTCGTTCTATTTCAAGGTGTTGAACGTCATATGTTTTTAAGAACATGCTATACTACCGGAATTACGATTTACGAGTGAAAAACATGAAAAATAACATCAGCAGTGTCAAAGGAACGCGGGATTTTTACCCCGAAGCAATGCGGACTCGCAGCTGGTTTTACCAGACCATCCGCACAATCTCGGAGCGTTACGGCTACCAGGAATACGAAGGTCCAATCCTCGAGAAGATCGATCTTTACGCGGCAAAATCTGGCGAGGAGTTGGTTAAGGAACAGGCATTTGTTTTCCCGGACCGCGGAGGCGATTTGCTGACCTTGCGTCCCGAGTTGACTCCGACTCTGGCCAGAATGGTTGCCCAGCAGCAGAACACACTCGCGCTGCCCTTGCGCTGGTGGTCATTCGGTCCGTTCTGGCGCTATGAACGTCCGCAGAAAGGTCGCACCCGTGAATTCTTCCAGTGGAATATTGATATGCTCGGCGCGGATACGGTTGACGCGGACGCGGAACTGATTGCTATTCTGGCGCAATTCTTCAAATATGTTGGATTTACGCCTGACCAGGTAACGGTTGCAGTAAACAACCGCCGATTCATGGACGAACAACTCGGACTGCTGGACATCACGCCTGAATTGCGGCCTGGCGCGCTCAAACTGATTGACCGCCGCGACAAGCTCGATGATGAGAACTGGCTTGCCTATGGACTTGACAACGGACTGAGCCAGAAACAGGTCGAGGGGATCCAGGCTCTGATGAATGACGACACGCGCTGGCAATCCGACGCGGAGCTGCGGCGTCTGTTTGAAATCACGACGGCGCTGGGCGTTGGTGACTACGTCCGCTTTGTACCGCGAATCGTCCGCGGGCTGGACTATTACACGGGCACCGTGTTTGAGGGGCTCTATCTGCCAGAAGCTGGCAGGTCGATCTGCGGCGGCGGCCGGTATGACAACCTTGTCGCGGACGTCGGAGGTGACAAAATCACCGGGACGGGTTTCGCCATGGGTGATGTCATGGTCGGACTGCTGCTGGAAAAGCATGGTCTGATCCCGGCGCTGCCAAAGACTCCCGCGAGCGTTCTCGTGACGGTTTTTGACGAGGATCGACTGGTCTATTCCTATCAGGTCGCCGAACAACTGCGCGCAGCCGGCATCAACACCATCAGCTATCCTGAGGCTACCAAGCTTCAGAAGCAGTTCAAATATGCTGACCGGATGGGGATGAAAGTGGTGATCGTCGCCGGGCCCGATGAGGCCAGTCAGGGTCTCGTAACGCTGAAAGATCTTGCCACCGGCGCGCAGGAAATTGTCAAACGAGAATTGCTGGTCGAGGCAGTCAAGCGATTGATAGCAGCGCCATAATGTGATAGAATTTTGCATTCCATGGTGGCTGTAACTCAATGGCAGAGTGCTTGACTGTGGATCAAGTTGTTGTGGGTTCGACCCCCATCAGCCACCCAAGGCTCCTTCACACGAAGGGGCTTTTTATTTATCAACTTTTGCCCCCATTGAGGGGAGACTCTGGGTTCGACCCCCATCAGCCACCCAGGACCCTGATAAACTCAGGGTCTTTTTTTATCAACTTTTGCCCCCATTGAGACTCTGGGAGACCCTGGTCTTTTTTATCAACTTTTGCCCCCATTGAGGGGAGACTCTGGGTTGACCCCATCAGCCACCCAAGGCTCCTTCACACGAAGGGGCTTTTTTTTATCAACTTTTGCCCCCATTGAGGGGAGACTCTGGGTTCGACCCCCATCAGCCACCCAAGGCTCCTTCACACGAAGGGGCTTTTTATTTATCAAGTTTTGCCCCCATTGAGGGGAGACTCTGTTCGACCCCCATCAGCCACCCAAGGCTCCTTCACACGAAGGGGCTTCTTATTTATCAACTTTTGCCCCCATTGAGGGGAGACTCTGGGCTTTCAGCCCCCATTGAGGGCTTTTTTTATCAAGCTTTGCCCCCACTCTGGCTTGGCCCCCCATCAGCAACACATCTAACCTCAAGCAGGGGCGATCGGCGATCGCTCGTAATTTGGAATTCAGACAACAGATGTTATTGTAGAGATTGTTTTCTTGTCTCGAGTTTGAGCAGCGTCGCTAGCTCAGGCCATGCAAACGCCAGCGCGACCGAGAGGCCGACGCCCATTCCAAGCGCGTAAATGAGCCATTCGGGTGCCGGCAGTGGCAGGCGGATGATGCCGATTAGTATCGCAGTCCCAAGCAGTGTGCCAAGCAAAACCCTGGCAAGCGTCTTGCGCGCTTCCAGCAAACCGGGGAATTGCCTCGCCAACAATACCAGCAGCACGATCGCCTCAATTGTGAAGACGACTGAATTCGTTGCCGCGATTCCGGCAAAGCCATACAGTCGCGAAAAGACATTGGCGCCGATGATGTAGACAATCGAATTGGCTGCCGCGGCGATGAGCGGAATGACCGCGTTCTGCTGCGCATAAAAAGAACGCGAGCCGATTTCAAGCAGCGCGTGACCAACCAGCCCCATCAGGTAGAGCCGCGTGGCTGTCACGACCATTTCGGTGCCGGCAGCGTCCGTCGAGAATGCCACCTCCACCAGCGGCCGGATGCCGATGCTTATCAGCACCGCCATCGGGAGGGTCAGAGAAAGAATGACCCGGATGGTCAGATTGATGGTGTTCTTGAAAACGTCAAGTTCGCGCCGGGCGAAAATCTCGGATATCGTTGGGAGCAGCGCGATCGCGATCGCCGTACCGACCAGTGTCTCAGGCACCTGCATGATGAACCAACCCAGATTCAACGCGGTAATCGCGCCTTCACCCAGACCGGAAGCCAGATTATCACGCACGATAAAGAAAAGCTGAATGAAAAACATGGTCAGAACGCGCGGTCCCATCAGGCGCAGAACGCGTTTCACGCCGGAATCCTGCAATCCAAGCGATGGAATCCATTCGAATTTATGAATGATCAGACCAGGCACCTGGATCAACAAATGCAGCATCGCGCCGATGATGACACCATACACGATGCCGTGTATGCCAATGCCATAGGCAGGCAGCGATACCGGACCCAGGCGATAAGGCTCGCTGGGGCTAAGCACGAGAGCGCCGAAGATCTGCCCCAGGTTGTAAAGACCTGGCGCCAATGCCGGCAGCAAAAAATGTTGATTTGCCTGCAGCCCGGCCATGCACAACCCGCTGATCGAGAAGATGGTGATGGCAATCAGGTCGAGCTGCATCAGGCTGATGGTCAACTCCTTTTTATCAAGCGGGAACCCGGGGGCAATCACTTTGTCAACCAGCACAGGCGCGAGCAATGCCAGCACTGCCGCCAGAGCAGCGGTCGCAATGAAAGCCAGGTTGAGGATACGGGAAAACAGGTGCCAGGCTTCAGTCTTGCCGCGTTTGTCGAGGTACTCCGAAAGCACCGGGATGAGCGCGACGCCCAACGCGCCTCCTGAAATCAACGAAGAAAGCAGGTCCGGAATATTGTTGGCAGCGTTGAAGGCATCCAGTTCATAAGAGAGTGAAAACTGCCTTGTCACCAATAATTGGCGGACAAAACCGATCACTTTGTCGAAGGCGAAGAAGGCGGAAACGATGAGGGTGGAGCGTGCCAGATGCTTCATCTTTCACATTCTAACATAGGCATTTGAGCGGGAGATGAGCGCAAATCGTTTAGAATACAAGGTGATCAGTATGAAAACAATTGCTTATTTTGTGACACCGCACGGATTTGGTCACGCGGCACGTTCAGCCGCGATTATGGCGGCGCTTCAGGATTTGGCGCCGGAAATCCGCTTCGATATCTATACCAGAGTCCCGGAGTGGTTCTTCCTGGATTCGGGTATCAGCGACTTTCATTTTGCGGATATCGAGTCCGATGTCGGGCTCGTTCAGCGTACGCCAATGGAGATCGACCTGCCGGCAACCCTGCAGAAGCTGGAGCGCTTCACTCAACATTGGCAAGGTGAGAACTTATCACGCTTACGAGACCAGTTACTAGAACGTGAAACCACCCTGGTTGTCTGCGATATCGCGCCGCTTGGTCTTCTCGCAGCGCATGAAGCAGCCATCAACTCAGTGCTGATCGAAAATTTCACCTGGGACTGGATTTATGAAGCTTACAAGGCAGACAATCCCGGTTTCAACCATTTTGTTGAACTCAATCGATCGCGAAATGCCCTGGCTGACTGGCACATCCAAACCATCCCTGTCTGCGAGCCTGACTTAAGCGTCGATCTGACTAGCCCGCCTGTCGCGCGCGGGGAACGGGATGGACGCGACTTAACCCGGCAGACGTTGGGGATAGCAGACGGGCAGATTGCTGTCCTGATCACGATGGGCGGCATCCCGGATAAATACAATCATATGGAGACCCTGAAGCGGAAAACGGACTGTGTTTTCATCCTGCCTGGATCGTCCGATGAAGTCCGGCAGGAGGGTAACCTGATCCTGCTGCCGCATCACTCGAACTTCTATCATCCGGATCTGATTGCCGCGAGCGATGTCGTCATCGGCAAAGCCGGTTACAGCACCATTGCTGAGGTCTATCAATCGGGTAAACCGTTCGGATACCTGCTGCGCCCGGACTTCAGAGAATCGGTTCCATTCGGCGCCTACCTGAAAGAAAATCTGCCCTCGCGTGAAATCCGTCAGGCGGATTTTGACTCTGGCGCCTGGATTGATGTGATTGACGAGTTGAGAGAGATGCCAATCAGAAAGCCTGCCGGTGGAGATGGCGCCGCTGTCGTCGCGAACTTCCTGCGGGTGAAGGTCGGGGAATGATGTCCCAGCATAATCGCATCTTGGGGGCTGCCGGCGAAGATGCCGCGAAAACCTACCTTGAGAAGCAGGGGTTGGAATTCATCGCTGAAAACTTCCGCACGCCGGAGGGTGAGATTGATCTGATTTTCCGCGATGGAGCGATCATACATTTTGTTGAGGTCAAAACCCGCTCAGGCTTCAGTCAGGGTTACCCGGAAGAAGCCGTGACTGGAACCAAAGCGGAACGTATGCTTGCGGTGGCTGAAACCTATCTGCAGGAACACTTCGCTGACGCCGACATTGCCTGGCAAATTGATGTGGTTGCTGTCCGGATGAAAGATGGAACCATGGAACTGGAGTGGATTCAGGACGCATTAGGCGATGACTAAGCCATTTGCTGTGGTGATCCTTGGTCCGACGGCTGCCGGCAAGACGGAAGTGGCGATCAACGTCGCGAAAGCGCTGCACGGTGAAATAATCTCTGCCGATTCGCGTCAGTTTTATCAAGGTATGGATATCGGAACCGCAAAACCAACCCTGTCTGAAAGGCAGGGCATTCCGCATCATCTGCTCGATATCGTGCCGCCTGACGGCGAGTTCAACCTCTCAGATTTCAAATCAGCCGTGAAGGCGCTGGTCGGTGACATCACGGCTCGCGGGCGGCTGCCCTTGATTGTCGGCGGGACTGGTCAATATATAAGGGCACTTCTTTCAGGCTGGGAAATCCCCGCGACCCCGCCGAATGAAGCCATGCGTACGGCGTTGGGCGAGTGGGCTGACCAGATTGGCGCGTTGCAGCTGCATCAGCATTTGGCGAAGATCGATCCGCAAGCGGCTGAGGTGATTGAATACCAAAATGTCCGGCGGACCATCCGTGCCTGGGAAGTGATCCTGACCACGGGTCAGCGCTTTTCTGACCTGCGGGTCAGAAAGGACAGCGATTTCGACGCGTTGCAGATCGGCATCAGACGGCCGCGAGAAGCGTTATACGCGCGCATCGACGACCGGATTCAGGCGATGCTGGATGCCGGCTTGATCGCCGAGGTCGCCGGCTTGATAGCGAAGGAGTATTCACTCGATTTGCCCTCCATGTCAGCGATCGGCTATCGTGAGATTGCAGCCTTTCTCTCAGAGCAGATCTCCCTCGATGAGGCGATTGTCCTGATGAAGCGCAATACGCGCACATATGTCCGGCGGCAGGCAAACTGGTTCAAAGAGAATGACCCGGCAATCAAATGGTTTGATTATTCTGACGAAGTCTCTGAGCAAGTGATATCGTGGCTCAGGCAAGACCAGCGGGTGAAACGAATGCTTGAGCAGCAGAGGCACGCATAATAGGTAAAGAAAAAGAGTCCGGAACTCCGGACTCTTTTATGATACGAGGAAGTTAGTTCGCTTCTGCTGTCTTCAGCACTGGCGTGCCTGAAAGCTTGCCTTCAGGCGCGGGGAATATCGTTTCAAACTCATCGCGATTGATGGTTTCCTTCTCAAGCAGAGTCTGCGCGACTTCATCCAGCTTGTCGCGGTATTGCGTCAGCGCGGATTTTGCCTTGTCATAGGCTTCATTCACAATCGCCCTGACTTCCTTGTCGATCTGTTCAGCGACAATTTCGGAGTAGTCACGCTGTTCAGAAATCTCCCTGCCGAGGAAAATCAACTCTTCTTTCTGACCATAGACCAGCGGTCCCATCTCGCTGCTCATGCCCAGCCGCGTGACCATCTGCCGCGCGATTTTCGTCACGCGTTCAAGGTCATTGGACGCGCCGGAGGTGAAATCGTTGAAGACCAGTTCCTCAGCGACGCGGCCGCCAAGCAGACCAGCAAGCTGCGCCATCAGTTTGCGCCGGGCAACCAACGTGCGGTCGTCCTCAGGCAATGCCATGGTGTAACCGCCTGCCATGCCGCGCGGGACAATGGTGACCTTCTGAACCGGATCGTGCTCCGGGATGGCCTGCATCACCACCGCGTGACCTGCCTCATGGTAGGCAACGATCACTTTCTCATCCGGCGTGATCAGGCGGCTCTTGCGTTCAGGGCCGGCAATCACACGTTCGATTGCTTCCTGGAACTCAGCCTGACTGATGACCTTCTTATTGCGGCGCGCTGCGAGAATGGCGCCTTCATTGACAAGGTTTTCGAGATCAGCACCGACGAAGCCTGGAGTTTGCTTGGCAAGGTTGTTGAGATCAATGTCCTTGTCCAGCGGTTTGCCTTTGACGTGGACGCGCAGGATCGCCTCGCGGCCCTTGACATCCGGCCGGTCGAGCACGACGCGGCGGTCGAAACGACCGGGGCGCAGCAGCGCGGGGTCGAGGATATCAGGGCGGTTGGTCGCTGCCATGATGATGATGTTGGTATCGGTGTCGAAGCCATCCATCTCGACCAGCAACTGGTTGAGGGTCTGTTCACGCTCGTCATGACTGCCGCCCAAACCGGCACCGCGCTGGCGGCCTACAGCGTCGATCTCGTCAACGAAGATGATGCAGGGGGATTGCTTCTTCGCCTGCTCAAACAAATCACGGACGCGGCTGGCACCGACGCCGACAAACATTTCTACAAATTCAGACCCAGAGATGGAGAAGAAGGGAACACCTGCTTCACCCGAGACCGCCTTCGCGATCAGGGTCTTACCGGTTCCTGGAGGGCCAACCAGCAGCACACCTTTCGGGATGCGCGCGCCGAGAGAGGTAAATTTCTGCGGCTCCTTCAGGAACTCAACCACCTCCATCAATTCTTCTTTGGCTTCTTCAACGCCAGCGACATCGGCAAAGGTCACAGTCGGCTGATCGCCGGTGAACATGCGCGCTTTCGACTTGCCGAAGGACATGGCGGCACTGTTGCTGCCCTGCGCCTGGCGGAAAATGAAATAGAAAGCACCGACCAGCAGGATTGCCGGCAGGATGTATCCAAGGGCGGTAAAGACGCCCAGCCATTGACTTGGGGGTTTGATATCGATTTTGATTTTGTCAGACAGCAGCTGGTCAGAAGTGACGCCCAGCGCGAGCAATTGGTCCACCAGTGTGCCATTGGGTTCCTTCTGCGATAGTTTCTGGGAACCGTCCGTGTATGTAATTTGCAGCTCATTTTCGCTGGTGATAATTTTGGCGACCTGACCGCTGGAAACAGATTGCGCCAGCTCGTTGATTGTCACAAGGCCGGTGTTGCCGGACCTGGTATTGTTGCCATAGACCAGGATGGAGACAATGGCAATCAGGAGCAGGATGTAAATCAAATAAGACTGATAACGAGGATTCACTTAAACCTCCGCCTTTCGGGCAAGGAAATATTCCGATAATTGAGTTAAAAGATTATACCAACTCAAGCAGATTATCGCATGCGAGCATTAGAGTTTTATTAGCAGTTTATGATAAGCGCCAGCGTCTTATGGATTTGTCGGATATGCACGCGGTCATGTGTGGCGATGAAATCGACCATTTGCGCGATATCAACCGGTCCGAAGATGGAATGTCTCGCCGGGCGGGACCAATCATCATCCTGAAGTGAAGATAACACCGTCAGCAACTGCTTGCGTCCGGCGATGAACTTTTCCAGTGAATAGCGGATGCCGGGGTTGTGCTCCTGACCGTTCAAGCCATTATGCAAGTCAGTAATGAACGGGTTCTTGTTGGCGAGTATTTGCCGGATGCGCGGGATGTTCAGCCCGGAGTCAGCCTCGGTGAGATGGTGGATGATTTCGCTGATCGACCACTCCTCAGGCTCTGGTCGGGCGTCGCATTCTGCCTGGGTGAGCGGTTTCAAAGTTGTTGCCAGCGCGGCGGGTGTCGCGTATAACGCCGCTATATTGGCAGTCCTGATGCTGGCAGGCAGGATATCATGCTCAGCCTGTTCATCAATCCACGCCAGCGCCGCATCGTAACCGCCGGCTGGAAATTGCCCCGTATGATTTGTGCCGGCCGCGCCAGGATTGAAATGGAAAAACGGAATGTCGAGTTGCAGCATGGGTTCGCCATCGTTGGACAAGCTGTCGCCCATCATCACAACCGGCTGTTCGGCGCAGCCAGTCTGGGCGAGGATCTCCTGGTAATATGCCGGGTTTGGTTTGGCAAAATGAAATCCTTCATAAGTCGAAACCAGTTTGAACCCGCTGCGGTCAATCGGGAAGCCCGCCCACGCCAGCCTTTGGCTGGTAGCGATCCGTGGAAAAAGCGGGTTGGTCGCGATCACAATGTCACGACCGCGCTCACGCAAGGCGGCGATGAACTCATGCGCGCCAGGTATGACATGCGTCGTCGGCTGGAGCGTCGCGTGAACCGTTTCGTAGAATTCGTAGATCTTGTCAATAATCTCGCTTTTCACAAGCCCCATGGAGGGATAGAAGGTCTCATCAAAAACCTGCTCAAGGGATTTCGCTGGATCCTGATTGTCCACCATTGCCATAATGGCATTGATCACTTTGCGTATACTGCGATTGGGATCATCGGGAGAAAAAAACTGACCTAACGCGTCAAGGTAAGCCGGCATAAAATGTTCCGCCACACCTCCGAGCAGGGTGTCATCAAGGTCGAGCATAACCGTCATTTTCATAAAATTATCACTCACTCCATGAAGCAGTTACCAGACACAAAAAGCTGACCTGTAAGGGTCAGCTTTTAATTGTAGCCCAAAATTATTCCGGCTAAACTTGGTCAGACCCGGGTCACATAACCGCCCGTTCGGGTGTCGACGCGAATGGTATCACCAACATTCACGAAAGCGGGAACATCCACTTTCATGCCGGTTTCAAGCGTCACCTTTTTGTTGACGCCGGTTGCTGTATCACCACGGACGGCAATTTCCGCGTAGGTCACTTCCAGGTCAACGGTAGTTGGCAGGTCAATGTCGATCGGCTTTCCGTCATAGAAAGTCAGCTTGACTTCCATGTTTTCCTTGTAGAATCCCGCAGTGTCGCCAATCAGCTCTGCCGGCACGGAAGGCTGTTCGAAGGTTTCCATATCCATGAAGTAATAGAACTGCCCGTCGTTGTACAGATATTGGACGTTATGGTATTCCAGCCGGACGTCCTGGATGCGTTCGCCAGAGTTGAATGTCTTTTCAATGGTTGCGCCGGTGATCAGATTGCGCGCTTTGATGCGGATCGTCGCGTTGCCCCGACCCGGTTTATTGTGTGAATAGTCCAGCACCTTGAACAGATTGCCATCCAGCTCAAAGGTGACACCCTTACGCAGTTCATTTACATCAATCATTCTTGCCTTCCCTGTCTAAAAGTTAGGTCTGAATTATAGTCTTGGGTCAGTAAGCGCGCAAGATGGGGTAAAAAAAACTGCCTGACGTCGTCAGGCAGTCGGGTCAAGCGGAGTATGAAATTATCCAACCACAGTTTCGATCAGGCCATAGGTGCCATCATTACGTTTGTAGATGACGTTGATCGCGCTGGTATTGGCGTTATAGAAAACAAAGAAACTCTCATGCCCGAGCAGGTTCATCTGCTCAATCGCTTCCAGCTCAGACATTGGCACCAGCGTAAAGGATTTGCGGCGGATGATCTGATATTCTTCTTCCGGCACCATCGTCACTTCTTCGGTTGTCTCGATTGGCGTCGCGCCAACGCCGCGCATACGTTCGCGTTTGCCCTTATAGCGGTCAATCTGGCGCTGGATCTTGTCAGATGCTTTGTCGATCGCACTGAACAGATCCTCAGCACTCTCTTCTGATCGCAGGATGAAACCGCGTCCGCGCAATGTGATCTGGGCGGTGAAGCGGTCGGTCTGCTGTCTGGCTGTTCTGGCATGGCTGAGATCAACCCGGATGTCGTTCACATTGTGAAAGAACTTCGCAATTTTGGATATCTTTTTGTCCAGGTATTCCCTTGTTTTGTCTGTGATGCTGAGGTTTTGTGTGAAAAGTTCGTAATTCTCTGCCATTTGTGCCTCCATCATAATTTGTAATTATCTGTTCTCTTCCCGTTCAGGTTCACGGGTGAAAACAGCTCTTGCCAGGGTCAGGCCATACACTTTCGCTGCTCCTGCCTCCTTGCAGGCGCGTGCGCATTCGTTGATCGTTGCTCCTGTAGTCGTGATGTCATCGATTACCAATATATTTTTTCCAATGATTATAGATGAATTTGCATTCATCGCTTTATTAACATTATCAAGTCGTTGCTGCTGTGTCAAACCCACCTGTGTTCTGACTTCTTTACACCATGTCAATACCCTTTTCCCGGTTGGCACGCCGGAGCGGAGCGAGAGGGCGGATGCTAATGCTGCTGCCTGATTGAACCCCCGTGCGCGCTGATTGGCACGGTGCAATGGAGCAGGCACGATCACGTCGATGACCCAGTTCTGGACTTGCAACAGGTCGTGCAGGTGTTGAGAAAAATCTTCTGCCAGACTGAGGTCATGATCAAATTTGAACTGGTGGATTGCCTTCCGCAGGTTACTCTCATACAATCCCCATGACCTGAGTTGTTCAAACTCAGGCGGAGTTTGCCGGCAGCGCTCGCAAATGGCAAAACCCGCGAGGACGCGGTCGCCGCAGCGCTGACAGATCGAGTGGTTCATCCGCTTCACATGCGCCTGACAATCGGCGCACCAACGCGCGCCTGGCTGACCGCAGCCGGCACAGCGCGGCGGGTAAAGCAGATCTACTGCCCGCCACATGTTCTGATAAAGTCTAAGTTTGGTCACCTGTGAGATCATTGGATAACCAGGTATGCCGACACCGCCTGACGAATGAGGCTGTCCGCGGTTGGGCGCTGTGATGATTATTGCTGGATCGTTTCCAGAAACTGTCTGGATATTTCGCTGATTGCTGGTCCGAGAATAGTGAGCAAGACGATGACAACGATCGCCACGAGTACGAGTATCAGTAAGTATTCAACCAATCCCTGTCCCTGATCATATTTCGAATTTGACATAAGGAAGGCCTCCAATTATTAAATCCACGCAACACCCAGGCTTCAATTCCGTATATAGGTGTGAAATGATTTTACTATATTTCCACTTTGCGGAACCTGGCGGTAAGTGTATGATTTGTGATGAGCATGGATTAAGTATATAATCTGTGCATATATTGGGTAATTTTGAATAATTAGAGATTAAGCAGGAGAAAAAATGAGCGATTTATTAGACCGCGTAAATTCAGAAATGGATCCACTGAGCAAACTGGTGAGCAAGATCCCGGGTTTCAGCGGGTATGTGGACCGCGAGAACAGGCGGAAGGCTGACAAAATCTTGCGTGAGTTCATTGCCAACAGCTACGAAGCGCAATACAAACGCCTCTCGGGCTTGCAGCAAGATTTGATCTCTCACATGGAAATCGAATTCCTCGATGATATTGAACGGGCAGCCATTAAAATCCGTCAGTTCATCGACCGTGTCCGCACAGCCGCTTACGGCTACTCCGGATTTTTCGATGCCGTGAAGGTCAATAAAGAAGAACTCGATGCCGTCTACAAACATGATCTGGAGCTGATGGAAATGGGTGATGTGCTGACCCGGGCAGTTGACACGATCGAGACATCCATGGGTACCGATGGTCTGCCGGCTGCGATCCGCAATCTGATTGGCGTCGCGCAGGCTGTTCTGGACGCATATAATCAACGCGCTGAGTTGCTGATGGGCAGGCAGGATACGACCAGCACACCTGCACCTGAAGTCAAATAAACATAGAGATAATCAGGGAGAAAATTATGGCAAGAATATTTGATGTAGTTGAATATCCAAGCGAGATGACGGATGAGATCGTCCATCGCTTCCCGGAAACAGGTGTTGCTGATCTGCGTATCGGCTCTCAGGTTATCGTCCGTGAGTCTCAGCGCGCGGTCTTCTTCCGAGACGGCAAAGCGCTCGATTCATTCGGACCCGGCCGGCATACCATTGTCACCGCCAACATTCCCAAGCTGATCGATCTGATCGGCAAGGTCTTCAATGACCGGACGCCTTTCACTGCCGAGATCTACTTTGTCTCGATGAAAGAATTTGCCGATCGCAAGTGGGGTACCCCGCAGCCGATCGTTGTCCGTAATCCCGGCGTTGGTTTGGGCATCGCTCTTCTGCAGGGCTTCGGCTCGTACAGCTTCCAGGTCAGCGACCCGGTCCAGTTTGTGACCCAGATCGTCGGCGCGCAGGGTTCCTACCGCACCGCCGAGATCGAGACCCGTCTGCGCACCATGCTGCTCTCCAGACTGCAGGATCTGCTCGGCGAGACTGCCAGTAAACGTAATATTCTGGACATGATCGGTTTGACCGATGAACTCTCAGCCGGTGTCCGTGCCAAAGCGCAGGATGATTTCAACGCGATTGGTCTGGCGCTCAAATCCTTTTACATTGGCAATCTGAAACCCTCTGACAAGAGCGCGGAAGAACTGCGGGCCATGGGCTTGCTGGATATGCAGACCTACACCCAGCTCCAGGCTGCGGACGCCATGCGTGAAGCCGCGAACAACCCGAGCGGCGGCGCTGGCCTGACCGCTGGTATCGGCGCTGGTGTCGGCCTTGGCAATCTGATTACCCAGACCATGCAGGGCACCGCACAGCAACAGCCGGCAGGTGCCGTTCCTGCTGCACAGCAAGGCGGCGTGGTCATTCCGGCCATCATGACGCTGGATGAGGCCGCTGCTGTCCTCAAGGTCGCTGCTGGCGATGTTCAGGCGGCGATTGAGGCAGGCGATCTCAAAGCGCGTAAGCTTGGTGAGACCTACCGCATCAGCAAAGAATCGCTGGAAGAATTCCTCAAAGGATAATTCCGATCAACAAAAAAAGCCGTCAATCAACTGATTGACGGCTTTTTTTCTCGTCTTGATTATTTCTTGTTCGCGCTGATGTATTCGACCACATCACGGACAGTCATGATCCGCCTGGCATCCTCATCGGAAATGGGCAGCGCGAATTTCTCGCTGAAGCCGTCGATCAGGAAAAACTGATCCATTGAATCAGCCTTAAGGTCTTCAATAAATCGCGTGTCCAGCGCAATCTCTTCAGGGTCCACCTTCAAAACATCAACAATAATTGCTTTCACATCTTCGAAAACCTGATCGCTCATCTCAGCCCTCCAATTACAAAGTTTGGTAATTATATCAAGGTTGGGTCTCAAAGTTCAATAGCGTGAATAATGATAAACTTTGCATATGAATGAAACAGCACAGCGCAAAGATGAGCATTTGCGCATCAATCTGGAAGAAAATGTCTCGTCCGCGCTGACCGCCGGATTCGAGAAGTATCACTTTATCCACAACGCCTTACCTGAGATTGATCTGCATGATGTTGACCTGAAGTCTGCCTTTTTAGGCAGGACTTTGTCGGCACCGTTGCTGATCTCATCCATGACTGGCGGTACAGAACGTGCCAGCCGGATCAATCAGTCGCTGGCGAAAGCCGCGCAGTATTTCGGCATTGCCATAGGGGTCGGCTCACAACGGGTTGCGCTGGAGGATTCGGACGCTGCTGAAAGTTTTAAGATACGCAAATATTGTCCGGACTGTCTGGTGCTGGCGAATCTGGGCGCGGTGCAGCTCAATTATGGCCTGTCAGCCGATCATTGCCGGCAAGCGGTTGAGATGATCGAAGCGGACGCGCTGATCCTGCATCTGAACCCGCTCCAGGAAGCGCTTCAGCCGGAAGGCGACACGAACTTCGGCGGCTTGCTGAGCAAAATAGAAATGGTCTGCAAACAAGTCAGCGCCCCTGTCATTGTCAAGGAAGTAGGATGGGGAATTGACGCAAGTCTGGCTGCTCGGCTGGCGCAGGTTGGCGTCAGCGCGGTGGATGTTGCCGGCGCAGGCGGTACCTCCTGGTCGCAGGTTGAAATGCATCGCCTGACCGACCCGGTGTTGATTAAAACAGCCGGTGCCTTCAATGGCTGGGGGCTGCCGACGGCGGATTGTCTGGCTGAAATTAGCCGTGAATTGCCTCACCTGCCATTGATCGCGTCTGGCGGCTTGAAGGACGGCATTGACGCGGCAAAGAGTATCGCACTCGGTGCTCGTCTGGCGGGATTCGCCGGCCTCTTTATCCGTGCCGCTTCGGCTTCTAACGAAGCGTTGGAACTCGAGATTTCCGCGATCATCCAGCAGCTCAGGACGGCCATGTTTGCCATCGGCGCCCGCAACCTCGACGCGTTGAAGCACACGCCGAGATTGGTCAGGACCGAGTGATGAGCGCTGAAAAATCGACCTTAAGAGAGCAAATCGCGGCTGCAATTGATCCAGAGATCAGGGACGCGATTGATTCCATTTTCTCTGAACAACGCTACGTCGAACTGAAGCAGATGTTGCTACATCACCTTGGCTATAGCAGGAATAATCAGAATACGGGGAAGCGGATACGTCCGACCTTGACGTTGCTGATGGCTGCCGCTTGCGGCGATGACTGGCGCGCGGCGCTGCCTTATGCAGCACAGATTGAACTGATCCACAACTTTTCCCTGATTCACGACGACATCGAAGACAACAGTGACCTCAGGCGCGGTCAGCCTACCGTCTGGAAGGTGTGGGGCATGCCGCATGCCATCAATGCCGGTGACCTGATGTTCTCGATGGCGCATTTGACGGGTGTCAAGGCAGCGTCAACGCTTGGCGCTGAAAGGCAATTACGCATCCAGCAGGAAGTGATGCGTACCTGTGTCGATCTGACGCTGGGGCAGTTCCTGGATATGGATTTCGAAACCCGGCTCAATGTTACAACCGACGAATACCTGCGCATGATCAGCGGGAAAACTGCCGCCATGCTCGCCTGCAGCCTCACAGTTGGCGCGCTGGCCGGTTTGGCTTCCGAGGAGATTGTCGCAGACGCGCGAGTACTCGGCGAAAAAATCGGACTGGCTTTCCAGATTCAGGATGACTGGCTGGGCGTCTGGGGTGATCCGGCAGTGACGGGCAAGTCAGCGGCGAGTGACATCGTGTCCGGTAAGAAAACCTATCCAATCCTGCTGGGCATTGAAGCTTCCGACAGCTTCCGAGGTTTATATAATCAGCCGGAGAAATTGCAGCAGAATGCCGGCAAACTGGCTGAGCTGCTGATGGAAATTGGCGTCTCGGATGAGACGGGTCGGATGATCGACCAATTGACGGATGAAGCGCTGGGCATACTGCACCGGATGGAACTGAGAGCAGAGCCGAAGCAGGAATTGATCGCGATCATCAGAAAATTGTGCCGGCGGGACTACTAGGAGAGCGGTGCTGACCATGAATGAGAGGGACATTTCCAAGAGTGTGCGAGCGATCCTGAAGGCGGTGGGCGAGAATCCGCAGCGGGCGGGTCTGGAACGCACGCCCGAACGGGTAGCCGGGATGCTGGAAGACATCCTCTCCGGCTACAAAATCGCGGAATCTGAAATAGTGGATGGCGCGGTTATCGCTGAACCTGGTAATCATGACGTCCTGGTGCGTGATATCCAGTTTTATTGCTTGTGTGAACATCATCTGCTGCCGTTCATGGGCAAGGTCTCGGTGGCTTATCTTTCCACCGACCGGATCATTGGGTTGGGCAGGATTCCGAAAATCGTCCATTTTTACGCGCGCAGGTTGCAGACGCAGGAGCGGCTGACAAGCGAGATCGCGGCGTTGCTCGAGCGGATTCTGCACCCGGACGGCTTGGCTGTGAAGATTGAGGCAACCCACCTGTGTGCCGCCATGCGCGGCGACCGTGAGCAGGGCATGTCACTGGTGACCTGGCAATTCAGCGGGACTTATGATCAGCCTGAAATGAAAACTCTTTTCGAAAGCAGAACTTCCTGAGGCAGTGAATTTGGTAAAAGTCATGGTTCAAGATGTTTTACTATTCGATATCGATGGCGTGCTGCTGGAGCCGCATGGCTATCGTGATGCCTTGCCTGCCGCCATTCGCTTCTGGTTAGGCGAGAATTTACCGGATGACGTGCTGCCCGGTCACGCCGAAATGGACCTGTTTGAGTCGTACGGGATGACCAACGAATGGGACATGCTGGCTGTCTCAATGGCGGTATTGCTCGCGCCGGCGATCTCGGCTGACCCTGCCAATCGACGGAAAAACCTGACACAACTTGCCCAGCTCGCGCGGGAAAGAGGGTTGATCCAGGAAGTCAACTATCGCCAAACCATTGAATCGCTCGGGCAGTTCTACCAGCAAAAAGGGGTGCAGATGCGTGAGCGGCGTCTGATGTACAAGACGCCGGAAATGGCTGAGATCTTTCCGGTCGTCCATGGCACGTCCCTCTATCACGATTTGTTTGAGACCATTGACAGCATAGAGCGGTCTGAGCTGATTCAGGTTTACCAAACCCTGGTTCTCGGCAGCGAAAAGTTTCAGAAAACATATAAATTGATCCCTAAGTTCTCGTGCGACGCTTACCTGGGGACGCGTGACAAAGTTTTGATTAGTGAAGAAGATCGCCAGCTATTGCTGCGCGCGCAGCCGGGAAAAAAGCCTCGGCTGGCCATGATGACCGCGCGGGCGTCTCGTCCGCTGGTGCTGCATGAAGATGAGGTGCATACCTGGTACGCGCCTGAAGCCGAAATAGCCATGGAGCTGCTCGGTTATACCGCGCTGCCGGTCATTGCCAGCGGACACTTGCGCTACATTTCACAGGCGCTTGAGTGTGACGCGTCCCAACTGCTGAAACCGTCCGCCTTTCACGCGCTGACTTCGATTTTGGCGGCTTTCGGGATTCCCGTCCTCTCGGCGCTGAATTTCGCTGCCGGCCTCAGCACCAGTACACATTGCGGCGATGTCAAATCAGACAGACGGCTGACCGAGGAGCTGACGCGTTACATACCGCCGGAGTTTACGGTCCACATCGTTGAGGACAGTTACATTGGCATTGAATCCGCGCAACGGGCAGTCAAGGTTCTGGAGGAAAGCGGCTACAAATGCGCCTGCCAACCCTGGGGGATAGCGGTGCGACCGGAGAAAATCAAGTCACTTGAGCGGCTTGGCGCGGCAGTTTTCCCGGATATTACACAGGTGATCAGCGCGATGGGGCTCCGCGATGCCGTTTAATCATTTCGATTTTCTCGCGCCCTGGTATGAGAAAGTGAACGGGCGCGGTGAACCGCGTGACTGGACGCCGATCCTCGAATATACAGGTGCCGGCAGGCTGCTGGATGCCGGCGGGGGTACTGGCAGGATAAGCAAGCAGCTCTGCAGGAGCCACAGCTTTCGACAGGCGGTCATTGCTGATGAATCTTGGGGGATGCTGAAGCAGGCGCGGCAGGCGGGTCTGGATGCGGTGTTGTGTCACTCAGAGCATCTGCCATTTCGATCAGCAGCCTTTGACCGGGTGATCATGGTCGACGCGCTGCATCACGTTGCGGAGCAGGGGAAAACCGTTGTCGAAATGCATCGCATGCTAGCCCATGAAGGCGTCGTCATCATTGAGGAGCCGGACATTGAAGCCGTCGTTATCAAGGTACTGGCAGTACTCGAGAAGCTGGCGCTGATGCGCAGCCACTTCCTCTCAGTGGAGAACATTAAAAAATTACTGCCAGCAGGTGTCAGACATGACGTCATCAGGGCTGGCAGCACCTTCTGGTTCAGGATATTCGCGGACTAGTACAGACCCCAATCGCCGCCCAGTCCTTCTTCCATCATCGAAAAATCCCAGGGTTCCATCGCCAGTTCAATTTTTACTTCGCCGGATGCGGCTTCTTCGGCTTTGGTTTTTGTCTGCTCGATGATAGCCGGTCCGTAGGGGCAGAAGGGCGTGGTCAGAATCATCTTGATGTTGAGTTCGTCTTCGACGAAATAGACATCGCGGATCAGGCCAAGCTGAATGATGGATAACCCCAGTTCAGGATCCATCACTTCATTCAGTTTTGCTTTAATCGCCTCAGCGCGCTCAGGGTTACTTTGCTGGAGCTGCCATTCGGGGCGGTTGGTACCGGGGGTCGCTTTCATCATCATGGATTCACCTTTTTATAGTTGACTTGATAGACACACATTTCATCACCAGCCAGCAGACAGGCTGTCTGCTCGGCCTTGACACCGAACGCCTCTGATATGAATGCTGAATCAATGGCGCAAATTTCGTTGTTCTCGCTGCCGATATAGAAATACGGGCAGGCGATTTGTGTGATGATGACCTGACCGTCCTTATCCTCCCATTCAATCTCAAATCCTTCAGCTTCCATGGCAGCGCCAATCAGTTTCATCCTGGCTTCAACACTCGGTGCGCCGTGATACTCCGTGTAGTCGGGAGCGATGCTCACGCCAAAATCGTGAAACATCTTTTGAATGGTTTCGGGCGGGCTGTTACTTTTCAATTCACGCAGGATACGATTGGTCAGCGCCAGATAACGGGTAGGGTATAGCTCACGTCCGCGCTCGGTCAGACTGTAAACCAGACGCGGACGGCCGACGCCATGACGGCGTTCTTCCGCCACAACCAGGTTGTCCGCCTGCAGGCTGATGAGATGGTGCCTGACGGAAATCGCATTAATGCCGACTGCTTCAGCCAGTTCCGAAATTGTGGCATTAGGCTTTCTGAAAAGGGTTTTTAAGATGGTTTCGCGGGTTTCACTCATAATTATTCCTGAATTCGGCTAGTATATCAGCGCCGATATTAATTTGTCAAATATTAATGAAAATAATGATAATAATTTGACATCATGAAACCGCCGTGCTAAAATTGCCGGGTATGCCTATAACATTAATTATTATAAGAGAATTCTATAAAAATTATGCGCGAAGCAACCACACACTCATAGGAGCGAATAAACAATGAGCGAACTGATCATTCGTGATCTGCATGTTTCGATTGGTGAGAAAGAAATCCTGAAGGGATTTAACCTGGAATTGCGTACCGGGCAGGTGCATGCCATTATGGGCCCGAATGGTACCGGTAAATCAACCCTGGCGTATAGCCTGATGGGTCATCCCAAGTATGAAATCACTTCCGGCGATATCCTCTTCAACGGCGAAAGCATCCTGGAATGGGAGACCGATGAGCGTGCCCGCCGCGGCATCTTCCTTGCCTTCCAGTATCCAGTGTCGATCCCTGGCGTCACGGTTGCCAATTTCCTGCGTACAGCGCTCAACGCCAAACGCAAGTCGCTCAACCCGGATGACAAAGGCATTTCGATTGTCGAGTTCAGAAAACTTCTCAAAGAACGCATGGATGACCTGAAGATGGACTCCAGTTTCGCCGGCCGTTACCTGAATGAAGGCTTCTCAGGCGGCGAGAAGAAGCGCACGGAGATCCTGCAAATGGCGATGCTCAGACCGATCTTCGCCATCCTCGATGAGACGGACTCAGGCCTGGATATCGACGCCCTCAGGGTCGTCGCTGAAGGCGTGAACGCGCTGCGCGGCAATGACCTGGGCGTGCTGGTCATCACTCACTACCAGCGCCTGCTGAACTACATCAACCCGGATTTTGTTCACGTCATGTGGGATGGAAAACTCGTCGAATCGGGCGGACCTGAGCTTGCCCTGCGGCTCGAAGAACAGGGTTATGACTGGGTAAAAACCAAATTCCAGCCACAAGCCCAGGGCTAGGAGGGCGCATGGGACAGGAATCAGATCAAACCATTTTCAATGAGATGGCTGATTACCGTTATGGTTTCAGCGATCCTGAAGAGTACGTATTCCGCACAAAAAAGGGACTGGACGAGGAAGTAGTCCGCCAGATCTCAGCGATGAAAAAAGAGCCGCCGTGGATGCTTGAATTCCGGCTCAAGGCGCTGAAGCATTTCCAGCAGCGTCCGATCCCCAAGTGGGGCGCGGATTTGGGCAATCTCAATCTCGAGGACCTGTATTACTACGTCAAACCCACCGAGGGCGGCGCTAATTCCTGGGATGATGTGCCCGACAATATCAAAAACACCTTCGACAAACTGGGCATCCCGGAAGCGGAACAAAAGTTCCTTGCCGGCGTCGGCGCGCAGTATGAGTCGGAGATGGTTTACCACAGCATTCAGGAGCATCTCGAAGAGCAGGGCGTTTTGTTTTTCAGCATCGAAGACGGTTTGCGCAAGCATCCTGAAATCTTCAGGGAATACTTCGGCACCGTCGTGCCGATCGAAGATAACGCCTTCGCCGCGCTCAATAGCGCGGTCTGGTCTGGCGGGTCATTCGTTTACGTGCCCAAAGGGGTCACCGTTGACCTGCCACTGCAGGCGTATTTCAGGCTGAATGTCGCCAACATCGGACAGTTTGAACGCAGCCTGATCATCGCTGATGAAGGCGCGCATGTCCATTATGTCGAGGGCTGTACCGCGCCGCAATACACGACGGACTCCTTCCACAGCGGTGTGATTGAGATCGTGGTCAAAAAGAATGCCCGCGTGCGTTATACGACCATTCAGAACTGGTCCACCAATGTTTACAACCTGGTCACGCAACGCGCCAAAGTCTTTGAAAACGGTGTGATGGAATGGGTGGACTCCAATCTGGGGTCAAAGACAACCATGAAATACCCATCTTGTTACCTGATGGAACCCGGCGCGCATGGTGAGATCCTCTCCATGGCGTTCGCCGGCGCTAACCAGCATCAGGATGCCGGCGGCAAGATGCTGCATTTCGCGCCGGATACCAGCAGCAAGATAACCTCAAAATCGATCAGCAAAAACGGCGGACGCGCGTCTTACCGCGGGCTGGTCAAGATCTTCAAAGGCGCGACCAATGCCCGCTCCAATGTCGTCTGTGACGCGCTGCTGCTTGACCCGCTTTCCCGTTCCGATACCTATCCTTACATCGAGGTTGAGGAGGATGAGGTTGATGTCGGTCATGAGGCTACAGTCTCCAAGGTCGGCGAGGAGCAGCTCTTTTATCTGATGAGCCGCGGCTTGTCGGAAGAAGCTGCCACGACCATGGTCGTCTCGGGTTTCATTGAACCTCTGGTTAAGGAATTACCCATGGAATATGCGGTCGAAATGAACCGCTTGATTCAACTGCAAATGGAAGGATCGATTGGCTGATCGCCGATCGGAGATGAACATGAGCGATACACCACGAATAATCAAGCGTGTTACCCGCACTGGAGCGGACGCTCCGGCTGGCTTCAAATTCACTGAAGCGCAGGTTCGCAAGAATGGGCCGAGTGACTACATCAATACCTATCGGCAGGAGGCGTACCAGCAATATCTGGCGAAGGCTCTGCCCGTGAAAACGGAAGAAGCCTGGCGCCGTACTGATCTGCAGGTTCTCGAATCACACGCAGCCCAACTCACCTGGATGGATACGGCGCTGGCGACCGCCGCCATTCCGGCCGGTTTGCTTGAACCGCTGGCAGGCGAACGAGGTCAGAACCAGATCACGCTGGCAGGCACGACGGTTGAGAGGGTCATTGACCCTGAGTTGGATGCCCAGGGACTTATCCTGCTCGATCTGAAAACCGCTGAACAGTTTTATCCTGAGGTGGTTGAGAAGGTGCTGGGTAAGTTGGTCTCAACCAGCGTCGACAAACCGGCAGCCATGGCAGCCGCTTTCAACCAAAATGGCGTCTTGCTGTATATTCCCAGGAATATGCGCATAGACACGCCGATTCACAGCCTGTTCTGGGGTTTGGGCGGCAACGAAGCGCTGTTTACGCATTTGCTCGTCTATGCGGACGAGGGTTCTGAAGCGACTTTGGTTCATGAATTTGCGTCGGCGGACGGAATCAATAGCCTGGCATTACATGCCGGCATCGTCGAAATTATCGTCGCGCAGAATGCCAATTTCCGTTTCGTTGAATTGCAGTCCTGGGGTGAAAACGTCTGGAATATTACCCACGAGAAACTGAAAATCGAAAAAGGCGCGACAGCCGAATGGATCTTCGGATCAGCCGGCAGCCGGTTGACCAAGAATTTTTCCGATATCGAAATGGCAGGTGAAGGCGCATCCGGCAAGGTTTCAGGGTTTTACTTTACCAGCGGCAAGCAGCACCTCGATCATGACACCCAGCAGTTGCACATGGCGCCGAATACAACCAGCGATCTGCTGTTCAAGGGTGCGCTGATTGAAGAGAGCCGCTCAGTCTGGCAAGGCATGATCTACGTCGCGCCGGAAGCGCAGCGCACCGATGGCTATCAGACCAACCGCAATCTGATCCTGAGCAGAGACGCGCGGGCGGACTCGATCCCGGGCCTCGAAATCCTGGCGGACGATGTCAAGTGCTCTCACGGCGCGACCGTTGGCAGAATTGACGAAACGCAAATCTTTTATCTGCTCAGCCGCGGCATTCCGTATCCGGAAGCGGAACGGCTGATCGTAGAAGGATATTTTGACCCGATCATGGAGCGCATCCCGTTCGAAGGCGTCAAGACGCGTTTTCATCAGGTCATCGAACAAAAAATGAGCCGTATCATCTGACCCGCGGGGTCTGATATACAATAATATAAATCCAGTTACCAGCAGGAGTGTCTTAATGTCACCAGCCCCAATTATGCGACCTCCAGGACCCGAATTCACCTATGATGTCGGCGATACGGTTGAAGTCTTTTGTGATCATGAAAAGAACGAAGTGCGTATACGCGGTTGGCTGAAAGGGATCGTCGTTCAGGTTGACACGAAAATGGTGGCGGTACAGTTCCGCAGCAATGTGTATCTGACAGACGGCTGGATGGTACCGGACCACATTCTCTGGTATCCGGTGAATTCACCCCATATCCGGGTGCCGCAAAAAAAGAAGAAAGTCGTTTAACTGAAAGCTACAGGTTGAGCATGACAAAGCACGTAAACTTTGATATCGTCCGAGAGGATTTCCCGATTCTGAAGCAGGAAGTGCATCCAGGTGTCCCGCTAATCTATCTGGATTCGGCTGCTACGTCGCAAAAACCGATGCAGGTGATTGAGGCGATGAGCCACTATTACATGCGCGACAATGCCAATATCCATCGCGGCGTTCACGCACTGGCAGAACGGGCGACAGCGGCCTATGAGCTGGCACGAGAGAAGATTGCGGCGCTGATTAACGCCCGCCATGCGCATGAGCTGATATACACCCGCAACACTACTGAGGCAATCAACCTGTTCGCCTACTCCTGGGCGGATAAATTTCTCGAGAAAGGCAGCCTGGTCATTCTGACCGAAATGGAACACCATTCCAATCTGGTGCCCTGGTTCATCCTGGCAGAGCGCAAGGGCATCCGGATCAAGTTTGTGCCGGCGACCAGTGACGGATTATTCGATATGCCGGCCTACGAGAATCTGCTGAATGAGAAGCCAGCCATCGTCTCCTTCACCCACATGTCCAATGTGCTGGGGACGATCAACCCCGCGGAGGAGATTATCCGCAAGGCACATCAGGCTGGGGCGATTGTCATGGTCGATGGCGCGCAGTCCGTACCACATTTCCCGGTCGATATTCAGGCGCTTGATGCCGATTTTATGGCATTTTCGGCACACAAAATGCTGGGTCCGACAGGCATCGGCATCCTGTATGGCAAGGAAGCGCTGCTCAAACAAATGCCCCCATTCCTGGGTGGCGGCGACATGATCAAAAAAGTGACTTTCGAAGGCTTCACGGTCAACGATTTGCCGTACAAATTTGAAGCCGGCACGCCCGCCATTGCCGAAGCGATTGGCTTTGGTGCCGCGGTGGATTATCTGCAGAATATCGGCATGGACGCGATCCATGCCTATGAAACTGAGCTGACTGCCTACGCGCTTGACGCGATGCAGGAAGTGAGAGGGCTGGAGGTTCTCGGACCGAAGGATGCCAGCCAGCGCGGCGGTGTGGTCGCGTTCTCACTCAAAGTCGCGCATCCGCATGATATCGCGCAACTGCTTGACCGTGATGGGCTGGCGATCCGCGCGGGTCATCATTGCGCCATGCCGCTGCACCTCAAATGCAACCTGCCGGCGACCTCGCGCGCCAGTTTTTACCTCTACAACAATAAGCAGGAAATTGACAAGTTGGTCGTCAGCCTGCTCAAAGTTCAGGAAATGTTTGCATAGGTGACGTATGGAAGATCTCTACAGGGAAATTATCATCGAGCGTTACAAGGACCCTCAATACAAGGGCACCCTCGACCCGCACGATATCAGCTATGAGGACGAGAATCCGCTCTGTGGCGATCAGATTCGCATTGATTTGCGTGTAGATGATAACAATGTGATTACTGAGGCTGCCTTCTCAGGTCATGGCTGCGCGATCTCGCAGGCGTCTGCAGACCTGCTGCTGGAGTCTATTATCGGTAAGAACCTGGACGACATCAAGAAGCTGGATAAGCAGGATATCCTCGACATGCTGGGGATTGAACTGGGCGCCGTGCGGCTCAAGTGCGCGCTGCTCTCGCTGAAGGTGCTGAAGGCGGGCGTTTATGGTGTCGATCACGCGGATGTGGATGTATGACTGAGAGTATTGGCAATTCCGGTGATTATGATTTCCTTGAAGTCTGCCGCGCGGACGAACTTCTGCCAGGTGATAGGCTGCGGTTCGATATCGATGGCTTGCGGGTCGTGCTCTTCCGGGTGGATGACGAATTTTACGCGATTGAAGATCGCTGCACCCACGATGATGGCCCGTTAGGCGAAGGCGAGCTGGAAGGCTGCTGCACGATCGTCTGTCCCCGTCATGGTGCCGCGTTCGATATAAAAAACGGAAAGGCATTAAGGCTGCCTGCCATCAAGGCAACACCGGCATTCCCGGTTCGACTGATAGAAGACAGCGTTATGCTGGGGTTGCCCAGAGAATAGGTAACAAAAAGCGGTTTCTGATGAAACCGCTTTTTTGTTGCCTCAGTAAAGCTAGCTTATTCCTTCGGCTTGCTTTCCACCACTGGTTTGACCTTCTTCTTGCGGTTGCGGAAGATCAGGTAAAGGATAAAGATCGGGATGGCCAGGATAATCAGCACCGGCAGCACATAGAGGACGATCCAGATGATGACGTTGCCAATCACTTTTATGGTGTTGATCAGCGCCTGCAGCGCGCTTTTTGCCACGCCACCTGGCTGCCAGGAACCGATGCTAAGCGGTTTGGCTTCCGCTTTCGAAGTCAACTCCACACTCACCGCTGACAAACGTGCGGATTCATCGTAGTACTTTAGCTGCCCTTTAATTACTTCGATTTGTTCATTAATTGAAGTTAACTCGTGGAAAACTGCTAGGACATCTTCGGTCTTCTTCGCTTCTTCCATGATTTCGGTCAGCTTTTTAGAGGTCGCTTCAAGGTTGCGCAGCCGTGATTGCAGATCCGTGTACTGGCTGGTAACATCCTCGCCTCTGACATTTTCTGATTTGATGTCCGTTTTCGGGTCTTCAACCAGCGCTTTTATTTCCGCCAGCGCCTGGTCGAGACGTTCAGAGGCGACACGAATGGAAATGTTGCCGACTGTGACTTCCTGGCCGGAATCATTGGTCCGTTTATAGGAATTCGAATCGACCACAAAACCGTCATATTTACCGGCAAGCGCTGAGATTGCCTGGATTGCAGTTTCCGGATCAAGGACAACGAGCTTCAAATCGGCGTTTTTTATAACGATTCTGTCACCGGATGCCGGCGATTCAGACTGCGGCGCAGTACTGCCGTAGGTATCTTTGGCGCTTGTTTCAGGCATCATCGGTGCTGCCGCGGGCATTGCCAAAGATGGCTCACTGCGCGCCGCCGGTGTGCAGGCGGTCATACTGACAGCAATTACGAATAACAGGACGATTGAGAATAGTCTCTTGTTCATGTCTCCTCCTTAGATTTCGCTCAATCTATATGACGATAATCGACCGGAAAGGTTCCAATCACCAGCCCATCAGCAGCCGCTCAGCGTGCGCGGCCGGAAGCTTGAGCTTCAGGATCATCTGTGCGACCTGATCCACCGCGTAGCTGACGCGGTTTACCTGCCAGAAAATGCGGTCACCCTGCACGGTGATTATGCCATAAGACGCTTTCGGATCGTAATCACGAGGCTGGCCAACCGACCCAGGGTTCAGTATTGTCTGCGTTTGTGGACTGAGCAGATAGAGCTGACCATCCTGAATGTCCATGCTTTTCACGTCATCCGATGCCGGGTCGAGATAAAACATCGCGGGCACGTGCGTATGACCAACTATACAGAAAGGCGTCTTGAAGTGTCCGAAGTTCATCAGGGCGTTAAAGGGGTTGAGCATGTACTCCCAGATAGGGTTGCGCGGGGTACCATGGGCCAGCGTAAATTGACCCGTCTGGCGGATCTTCGATAGGGCGGAAAGGTAGACGGCGTTCGACAGTTTGAGCGTTTTGCTGGTCCATTCTGCCGAACTGCGGGCATCCTGATTGAACCCTTCCAGATCGAGCGAGTTGGTTACCGCGGCGTCGTGATTCCCCATGACGCATTCCAGCCCAGGCAATCCTCGCACCATTTCGACGCATTCGTTGGGTTGAGGCCCATAACCGACGATGTCACCCAGGCACCAGACAGCGTCATAGTAGCCGGCATGTGCCAAGACAGCTTCGAGCGCTGGCAGATTGGCATGTATGTCGGAAAGGACCAGGATTCTCAAAACTCTATTCCCGCAGGGTTTATTTGACGGCTACCAAGTCCGCGATAATTGCCATGACCTGCTCGGCGATTTCTGTCTTGGAAGCTAATTCAAGTTTTTTCTGTGTCCCGTCAGCCAGGAAAACGGTCGCCCGGTTGGTATCGACAGCAAAACCAGCATCGCTGGCGGAGATGTCGTTGGCGACGATCAAATCGAGCTTCTTCGCCTCAAGTTTCTTGCGGGCATTGGCTGCCAGATTCTGGCTTTCAGCGGCGAAACCGGCAACAACCTGTAATTTTTTATACTTCTTGCGCGCGGCAGCAACTGATTTCAGGATGTCTTCTGTCGGTTCGAGCTGAATGCTTTCCAGACCGGCTTCCTTCTTGATTTTCTGCTTCTTTGGATCAGCGGGTCTGAAATCGGCGACAGCTGCAGCCATGACTAATGCATTGGCTTCTGAGAGTTCAGCAAGGACGGCTTTGCCCATCTCTACCGCCGACGCGACCCTGATCAGTCTTACCCCAGCCGGCGCGCGGACGCTTGTATTGCCCTGAATGACAGTCACCTCAGCACCGAGATCAAGCGCAGCCTGCGCTATGGCAAAGCCCTGCTTCCCTGATGAATGATTGGTGATGACCCGCACCGGGTCAATGGCTTCCTGCGTACCGCCGGCAGTTACCAGAACGCGTTTGCCTTTCAGCGCGCCATCGGATGTCAGCATTTTCCTGACGATCGCGACGATCTCCGGCGGTTCGACAAATCTGCCCAAGCCAGTCAGACCGGAAGCGAGATGACCTTCCGCCGGACCAATGAACTGCACGCCGCGAGCTTTGAGCACTTCCACATTATGCTGGTTCGCCGGGTGATTATACATGCCCAGGTCCATGGCTGGCGCGAGAACGACCGGGCAGCGTGCCGCCAATGCGGTGACAGTCAGCAGGTTGTCGGCAATGCCGTTTGCCAATTTGCCAATCGTATTGGCTGAGACCGGCGCGATCAGAATCAAATCGGAAGTTTGCCCCAGCCCTACATGGACGATATGCCCTTCAGCGCCCCACAGGTCGGCATCACGGTAGGCTTTCAGCCCCGTGATCGATTCAAAAGATAAAGGCGAGACAAATTTAGCGGCGCTTTCGGTCAGAATGCAGGTGACACGCGCTCCAGCCTGATGCAATTTGGAGGCGAGGTCAACGGCTTTATACGCGGCAATAGAGCCGGTGACGCCTAAAGTGATGTTTTTTCCGTTGAGTGGGTTCATTTTTTCTGGTTCAGCTCCCATAAGATCCTGATGCCATCCATTGTAAGCCAGGGCGCGATGAAATCAATAGCACTGGTTTCTTTGGCAACCACTTCTGCCAGTCCGCCGGTCGCGACCACGATCATCGAGTCACCGAGGACTTCCCTGAAGCGGGCAGTCATGCCCTCAACCAGGGACATGTAGCCGAAGACCATGCCTGACTGAATGGCGTGGGTCGTGTTTGTGCCGATAACGGAGGGCGGAACTTCGAGGGCGACTTGCGGCAGCTTCGCAGTCCGGGAGGCTAGCGCTTCCAGGGCGATCCCGATGCCGGCGCTGATCGCCCCGCCGAGATATTCATTCTTCTGATTGATCGCGTTGAACGTCGTCGCGGTGCCGAAATCGATCACACAGGCGGGTGTTCCGTATAAGACTTTGACGGCAACCGCGTCCGCGATCCGGTCCGCCCCGACGCTTTCAGGACTGTCATATTTAATCTTGATGCCGGTCTTCATTTTGCTGTTCACCAGCATTGGCTCGAGCTTCATGTATTGCCGGCAAGCCTGAACTACCCTGCCGGTCACCGGAGGAGCAACGCTGGCCATGCAAATACCGTCGAGGTCAGAGGCACTATAGCCGCATGTCTCCAGCAGCCCGGTCAGTTGCAACCCATATTCATCCGGCATGCGGTTGTGGTCTGTCGCCAGGCGAAAATGATTGACCAGGTTCTCGCCTTCGTAAAAACCGACGGTCACATTGGTATTGCCAATATCGAGCACCAGCAGCGTCATTCGGTTAACTCCTTAGCGTTTCAACGATCTGGGCGACATAATCGAAACGGTTGAATGCCGGCATGATGTACACCCCAGCCGCTGATTCTTTCAACTGTTCGGCAATCTCAATGGTAATTTTAACGCCTTCCTGCGCGGACTGGTCCGGGTTATTTTCCATGCGTTCGAAGATCTGATCAGGGATTTTGATACCGGGCACCTCATGCTGCAGGAAATTGGCATGTCTTACGCTCGCCAGGGGCAGCAAACCCGCGAGCAATGGGATCGTCAATTCGCCATACTCTCGTTCGTAAACCTGGTGAAACTTCTCAAGCGCCTGGATGGAGAAAATCGGCTGGGTCAGAATAAAATCCGCGCCAGATTTGATTTTCTTCTGAAGGACCTTGGCTTCCCTGTGCAGGTCAGGGTTTTCAATGTTCAAGGCGCAGCCAATCAGGAAGTTGGTCGGTTCGCCGATCTGCGTGCCGGCGTGGTCAAGACCGGCATTGAAGCCTTCCTTGATCAGCTTGATCAAACCAGTAGGCACGAGATCATAGTTGTCCATCGCGTCAGGGTAATCACCAACGGAGGTCGGATCTCCCATGACAACGAAAACGTTCCGGACGCCGATGGCATGCGCGGCGAGCAAGTCGCCCTGAACGCGCAGCAGGTTGCGTCCGCGGGTCGGGAAGTGCAGGACGGTCTCAGTGTTGGTCTCGCGCTGAATGACATTGCATACCGCCCAGGGGCTCATGCGCATGCGTGCCATTGGCGAATCAGCCACATCGATCACGTCCACGCCAGCGTCAGCGAGGAAACTGGCGCCGGCAATCAGTTTATGCAGTGATAGCCCGCGCGGGGGATCCATCTCTACCGCTATGACAAACTTCTTCTCAGCCAGCTTTTTAGCGAGCATTGAAGGCGCGCTGGCGGTTTCCTGAATCTCGGTTTCAACCGCGAACTGGCTGGCTTCCTCGAGGTGAATGCCGCCATTCGGCAGGTCAAGGCCTTTCCTCAGCGCGGCGATGTGCGCTGGGGTAGTGCCGCAGCAGCCGCCCAGGATGTTCACACCGCTGGCCCAGAAGGCGCGCGCGTATTGCTGAAAATAATCCGCGCCGGCAGCGTACATGATGCGACCGCCGACCTGTTCCGGCCAGCCAGCGTTGGGTTTGATGGAATAGAGCATCTCAGGCGCGGCTTTTCGCATCTGGCGCAGGATGCGCAACAACTGATTCGGACCGCCGGAACAATTGGCGCCGATAATATCCGCGCCTGCCTTTCGCATTTCAACCGCCACCTTGGCTGGCGAATCACCGAGCAGGGTGTAGTCATCACGGGTGAAGGTCATCGAAGCGCAGATGACCAGTTCCTTATCCACTTCGCGCGCGGCTTTGATTGCCTCAATTACTTCATACAGGTCAGCAATCGTCTCAATGACCACCAGATCAATGCCGGCTTCATAGAGGACCGAAATTTGCTCTTTGAACGCGCGGTTGGCTTCGGTCAGGCTGACGCGCCCGAATGGCTCGATGCGAACGCCGAGCGGACCGATATCGCCCGCGATGAAGAAGGGATCATCAGCATTCGTATTCAGATCCTGCAAATTTCGAACACCGGCGGCGTTGATATCTGCCAGTTTGTCAACCAGTCCGTGCCGTTCGAGTTTGAACCTGCCGGCGCCAAAAGTGTTGGTGTACATAATGCGCGCGCCAGCATCGATATATTCGCGGTGAATACCCTTGATCATGTCAGGATAAAGCAGGTTGAGATGATCAAAGCATTCGTCAAACGAGATGCCCTGCTGATGCAGGTAGGTGCCCATGCCGCCATCCGCCAGGACTGGTTTTCCGGATTTCAACAGATCAAGAATTTCATTTTTCTTCATGGGTTACTCCCGGAAAAGCTGGTCGATGCGTTTCTCACCGACGTTGTAATAGATGGCCGCGGGGTGGTGAATGACGATCGCCGCGGTTGATTGCTCAGGCACGAGCTGATAGGCGGACGTGAGAGACATACCGAGGGTTTCGGCTGCCGGCAGCAGGCGGAATACTTTGGCGTGGTCAGATAATTCAGGGATGGCGGGATAGCCCCAGGAATAGCGTAAACCGCGGTTCTCGGGGATATTCAGTTCACGCCTGAGATATTTGTGGACATACTCAGCCGTGGCTTCTGCCATTTGCACCGCGAACCCGTGACTGAAGTAGGCAGCCGTGTACTCGCCCGCTTCCTGGAACGCGTTAAAACGCTCGGTTGCCTTCTGACCAACCGTGACCACCTGGAAGCCAACGACGTCCACCAACCCGGAGGCGGCTGACGCGAAATAATCCGCCAGACATAAACGGTCACCTTTTAGCTGGCGCGGGAAGGTAAAACGTTCGATCTTCCGCAGCATACCCTGCTGCTCGTACAACTCGGGGTCATAGATGATCAGATCGGCGTCATCAGCCTGGGCCGGCCAAAAGCCGTAGACGGCCTGCGGTTCCAGCCAGCCGGTCTCGGCAGCTTCCTTGACCATCTCATCCAGGCGCTGGGTGTATTCCGCTTCGAGCAGCTTCCAGGCATCGCCATGCGTATTCTTGGCGCCCCAGGAGAGCCGGAACAGCTCATTGCGGGAGATGCATTCCGCGACCTCCAGAAGCGGCAGGTCAAGCAGCTTGAAGACGCCCCATCTTTTCGGTTGGGGGATATCTCTCGCCGGTTCGACGGGTTTCGGTTCAGCGCGCGGTGCTGCTTTCGCTGCTTCCTGGCTGGCGCGTGCCAGCTCGGACCTGGATTCTTCCAGAATACGCAGTTTCAGGTTCGAGAATTTTTCTTCATCGCGGAACTGCTCGATCGTGTCCAGCCCCTCAAAAGCATCCTTGCAATAATAGACGCCTGGTTCGTAAAAGCTGCCGCTCTCCGTTTGCAGGATACGCCGGCCAAATTTCTTGTTGATTGCGGCGCCGCCAATCAGAACGGGAATCGATAGACCCCGGCGTTCCAGCTCGTTGACGACCACAGGCATTTGTTTGCTGGTGCTCACCAGCAAAGCGCTCAGTCCAATGGCATCGGCTTTCTCCTCAACCGCGCGGTTGATGATTGTCTCAGCCGGCACCTGCTTGCCCAGGTCGACAACATCGAAACCGTTATTAGACAGGATGGTCTTGACCAGGTTTTTGCCAATATCGTGCACATCGCCATACACGGTTGCCAGCACGATCTTGCCCTTGGAGAGACCTTCCTGTTTTTCCAGGAAGCCTTCCAGGTAGCTGACCGCTTTCTTCATCACTTCAGCGGACTGCAGCACGAATGGCAGAATCAGTTCGCCGGAACCGAATTTATCGCCGACGACTTTCATGGCGGGCAGAAGGATGCCATTCAGGACCTGCACCGCTTTTTCATGCGCTGAGAGGTCACCTCTCTGGTCAATCAGCGTTTGTATATCGGCTTCAACGCCATCCTTGACGCGGTGGACAATGCGATAACCAAGCCGCTCCTCCGCCGGCATGCTGCCGAGAGCTTGAGCGGTAGCGTTTTCCTTGACGCCGCTTTGTCCATGCGATTCGAAGTACGTGATCACCGCCTGCAGGCTGTCAGGTCGGCGGTTGAAGATCAAATCTTCAGCCAGGGTTACTTCTTCAATGGAAAGTTCCGCGTAGGGTTTGATGTGCGCGGGGTTGACAATCGCCATATCCAGTCCAGCCTGCACCGCGTGATAGAGTGCCACACTGTTGATGACTGCCCGGGCAGCCGGGGTCAGCCCGAAGGAGATGTTGCTGATGCCCAGTGAGGTGCTGACGCCAGGCAATGCTGCCTTGATTTGACGGATGCCCTCAAACGTCTGAACGGCTGAATCGAGATACTCCGGGTCACCAGTCGCCAGTGTGAAGGTCAGCGGGTCGAAGACCAGATCGTCAGGCTTGAAGCCATATTCATTGACTGCCATGTCGTAGGCACGCTGGGCGACCTTCAGTTTTTGTTCGGCGGTCTTCGCCATCCCCGTTTCATCGATGGTCAGGATCATGACCGCGGCGTTGTACGCGCGGGCGATGGTGAAAACCTTGTCGGCTTTGGCTCGGCCGCTCTCGAAGTTGGTTGAATTGATCAGGCATTTCCCCGGCGCGGATTGCAAGGCGGCTACCAGCACATCGGCTTCAGTGCTGTCGATGATGAAAGGAACCTGCACCAGCGGCGACAAGGTTTTCAGCACTTGATGCATCATTTCAGCTTCATTCGCTTTTTCCGTCAATGCCACGCAAATATCCAGCCCATGAGCGCCGCTTTCGATCTGGTTCTCGGCAATGGCGAGCATCGAATCATAATCTTCAGCCAGCGCCAGTTCCTTGAACTTCCGGCTGCCTTGGGTGTTCAGCCGCTCACCGATCAGGAAGGGCGCAGGCACCTGAACAATCGGCTGCGCGCGCGTGCCTGATGCCAGCAATGCGGCGGTCTCAGGCTGACGTTCAACCGGGATGAGCCCCTTGGTTCGCTCCACCAGCGCGCGGATATGCTCCGGTTCGGTGCCGCAGCAGCCACCGATAACATTGATATGCTGATTTGTAACGAATCCGACCAGGTCATCGGCGAATGGCTCAGGTCCCATCAGATAAACCGCTTCGCCGTTGATGTTCTGCGGTAGTCCGGCGTTGGGGATACAGGAGATGGGCAGCGTTGAATGTTCGCTCAGGTATTTAATCGCCTCACGCATATGCTCCGGCCCTGTCGAACAATTCATGCCGATCACATCGATCGCCATGCCTTCAAGGATAGCAAGCGCCGCTGCCATATCAGTGCCGAGCAGCATCCGGCCGGTGGTGTCGAGCGAGACCTGCGCCTGAACGGGCAGTACCTTTCCGGTCGCTTCAAACGCTTCCTGGATCGCGAGGATGATCGCCTTGACCTCGAGGATATCCTGCGAGGTCTCGATCAGCAGGATATCGACGCCGCCTTCAATCAGCGCCTGCGACTGTTCGCGGTAAATAGACTTGATCTCATCAAAGCTGATATTTGAGAGCTCTTTTTCGTTGATGGAAATCAATTTGCCCGAGGGACCCATAGCACCGGCGACAAAGCGCTGCTGCCCCGTTTTTTCAGTGTATTCTTCAGCGATTCGCTTGGCCAGTGTCGCCGCGGCATGATTGATTTCGACCACGCGATCCTGAAGTCCGAACTCGGCCAGAGTCATGCGGTTGGCGCGAAAAGTGTCCGTCTCAATCACATCAGCACCGGCGTCAAGGAAGGCGCGGTGTAATGATTCAACCGCTTCAGGGTAGGTGAGCACCAGATAATCATTGCAGCCATTGGTGCGTTCGCCGCCGAACTGCTCAGCAGTCAGGTTCATCTTCTGCAGGTTTGTGCCGGTAGCGCCGTCATAAACGATGATCTTGCGCTTGAGCGCGTCCAGGAAACTGGTATCGGTAAGGGGCTTGCGAGTGTCTGTTTTATCCATAAAAAAACCTCTCATTGATGAGAGAGGTTCTATACCCGCTCTCATCTGCCAGAAGGACGTCCTCCCTCTGCCGGAATTGGCACCCTGGCTTACCGGGTTGCCGAGGTATCAACGGGCCGGTCCCTCCACCTCTCTTGATGAGTTTAAGTTCAGACGAGTGTACCATATTCAAAAGTCAAGGTCAATCAGCAGAACCGGGCATGGCGTGCCCGTTACGATATAATTAAGCGCAATGGATGTCAAATATCGGGTCAGTTTGATCAAGATGACCATCGTTGGGTTGATCGCGGCTGCGGCCGGCTGGGTGGGCATCTACTTTGTCGTGTTCACCATGGTTCCCACGCTCTGGCCAAGGTGGCTGCTCTTCTTCTCGCTCACATTGGCGTTATGCGGTACCGCGATGCCGATCATCGGTTTCCTCAATTACCGCTTCGCGGATGACACGAACATTTATCCGCACACCATCATGCGTGAAGTGCTGTGGGTCGGATTTTACGGCGACCTGCTGTTGTGGATGCAGCTTGGCCGGATCCTGAATTCCGGATTGGCTGTCTTCCTCGCGTTTGGCATCATCGTGATCGAATTCCTGTGGCGCAACATCGAGCGCGCGCAATGGACTGCCCCGGGGATCCACCCCGATGAATAAGCTCAAACAGCTTCCCTCCGTTGATAAATTACTGCAACATGCTGGCGCGATTGAACCGCCGGTCAGCAGGGACGTGCTTGTCAGTGTTATCCGTGAGGTGGTTGAGAATGCCCGCGAAAACGCACTCAAGGGCGGCGCTATCCCCACGGATGCTGAACTGCAGCAGGCTATTGCTGAAAAAGCGCGATTCCTGACCAGACCGGCTATCCAGCGGGTTATCAACGCGACCGGCGTCATCCTGCATACCAACCTCGGCCGCGCTCCGATTGCCAGCGAAGCTCTGGACGCAGCCCGGGCGGCTAGTGAGGACTACTCGAACCTGGAATACAACCTCGGGAACGGTAAACGCGGGCAGCGCCTGACCGTCATTGAGCAGAAGCTCATCAGGCTGACCGGCGCGGAAGCCGGATTGGTCGTCAATAACAACGCGGCTTCATTGCTCTTAATCCTCTCCGCCTTCGCCCGTCGTAAAGAGGTCATCATTTCACGCACTCAGATGATTGAGATCGGCGATGGGTTTCGCATCCCGGACATCATGCGACAATCTGGCACCAGACTGGTGGAAGTCGGCAGCACCAACCGCGTCCACCTGGCCGATTTCGAATCCGCCGTTTCACCAGCCAGTGCCGCGATCCTGCGGGCGCACCACTCCAACTACAAGATTATCGGCTTCACGGCTGAGCCATCTTTAGCCGAATTGACCAGTATCGCTCACCGCCATAACCTGCTCCTGATCGATGACCTGGGCTCAGGCACACTGCTGGATACCGCCTGCTATGGTCTGGCGCATGAGCCGACCATTCAGGAGTCAGTACAGGCTGGTGTGGATCTGGTTTGTTTCTCGGGCGATAAACTGCTGGGCGGACCGCAAGCCGGCATCATCGTAGGCAAAAAAGCCCAGGTGGACAAATTGCGCAAACACCCGCTCATGCGGGCACTTCGCGCGGACAAACTAATCCTCGCCGCGCTGGACGCGACGCTGAGCGCCTACTTCACAGCGAATCCTGGAGAGTCTGTGCCGGTCTGGAGGATGATTTCGGCGAAACCCGCTGCGTTGAAGAAACGCGCTCAAAATTGGATGAAAGCAACAGACGCCGGATTGGTTATCCCCGGCTATTCAACCGTCGGCGGCGGCAGCCTGCCTGAGGAGCAGCTAGCGACTTTCCTCTTCGCCTTGACAATTGACAAACCCGACAGTGTGTTGAAGCAGTTGCGCCAGCGTGATATCCCGATCATCGCTCGCATAGAAGATGACAAAATCGTCTTTGATCCCCGGACTGTCAGGGAACAGGACGATTCATTGCTAATTGACGCAATCAACGAACTAATAAACCCCTAAAAGGACACCCTGACCATGCGTGAAGACCTGGACGAACTGATGCTGAATGAAAAAATCGACGCTTTGCTGATCGTCGGTGGTTTGATGCACAACCCGGCAATGACCTACTTTACTGGCATTGCCAACGGCCTGAACATGACCCTCATCAAGCCGCAAGGCAAAGAACCGACGCTATTCGCGAATGTCCTCGAAGCGGCGGAAGCTGAGACGACTGGTATCAAAACGATATGCACCAACACTTTCCCGCGCAATGAGGCGCTCGAAAAGAGCGGCGGCGATTTGCAAAAGACCCGCGCGCTTGAGCTGCAATGGATGTTCGAACAGACCGGGGTAGCTCCGGATGCTAGAGTGTCCGTTTATGGCCAGGTCGAATTGCATCGCGCGCTGGCAGAGATGGATAACCTGCGGGCGCTGATGCCCGAACTAAAGCTGCTTGCCGGCTCATCGGTTGATGTGATCCAGCAGGCGAAACTGACCAAGGGTCCGCAGGAACTGGAGCGGATCCGCGGTGTGGGACGCAAAGTGGTCGAGATCGTCAATGAGGTCAGGCAGACACTCGCCAGGAGCAAGGCCGAAAATGGTATTCTGCGCAAGGCAGACGGATCTGATTTGCTGATTGGCGACATGCACCGGCTCATTCTGCGGCTGGTCGCGGAGCATGGTCTGGAATGTCCGGAAGGCTTCATCTTCGCCAATGGCGCTGACGCCGGTTATCCGCATAGTTCAGGCAATCCCACAGCGCCGATCAGGCAGGGCGAAACGATCGTCTTTGACTTCTATCCGTGCGAGCGGGGCGGCGGTTATTTCTATGACTTCACCCGCACCTGGTGTCCAGGTTTCGCGCCTGAGGAGATTCGAAAGGACTACGATACCGTCAAACACGTCTATTACGCGTCTATCGATGGCATCACCTCCGGCACGCCATTCGCGCATTACCAGAAACAAGCCTGTGACATGTTTGAATCACAGGGACACCCAACGTTGCAGTCAGACCCTCAGACGCGCAACGGCTACTGTCACTCACTGGGGCATGGTATTGGTATGCAGGTGCATGAGCTGCCTATCTCGCGGCTGAAACCTGAGCCATACGATGAGCTCAAACCTGGACTTGTTTTCACGATCGAACCGGGGTTATATTACCCGGAGAAGAATTATGGCATCCGCATCGAGAATACCTTTCACATCAATGCCGCCGGAGAACTTGAAGAATGCGTTCCCTATTCGGATGACCTGGTCATCGAGATGGAGAAAGCAGGTGCATGATGAAAAGATCGAAGCGTCGTGACGAAAAAGAAAGCCGGATTCTGGCGATTGAGAGCTCGTGTGACGAAACCGCTGCCGCGGTGATCTTCAACGGTCGTGAGCTGATCTCGAGTACGATCGCTTCACAGATTGACATTCACCGGCGGTATGGAGGTGTCTTCCCCGAGGTTGCCTCCCGGCAGCATGTGCTGGTGGTGCAGGATGTCATTCAGGACGCGCTGAAGAAGGCGCATCTGACACTGGATGAGATCGACGCCATCGCGGTCACGCGCGGCCCGGGGCTGCCAGGCTCACTGGTCGTCGGGATGAACACCGCCAAGGGTTTGGCGCTTGCCCGGGATATTCCCTTGATCGGTATTAATCATCTGGAAGGGCATATTTATTCAGCCTGGCTGCAAATCGACACTAACGAGCAGGATGACCCGAATTTCCCGATATTGATTCTGGTGGTCTCAGGAGGCCATACTGAGCTGATTCTGATGGAGGATCATCTGAAGTATAAGCGGCTCGGCGCTACGCTCGATGACGCTGCGGGTGAAGCCTTCGACAAGGTTGCCCGCCTGCTGGATCTCTCCTATCCGGGCGGACCCGCCATTCAGGAAGCGGCGGTCAACGGCAATCCTCAGGCTTTCAATTTCCCCATCGCCAAACTCGACAAGCCGTGGGATTTTTCATTCAGCGGTCTGAAAACTGCCGTATTGCGTGTAGTAAATCAATATAAGCAGCATAACGCGCCATTGCCTGTGTCTGATATCGCCGCCAGCTTCCAGCAGACGTTGGTCAACACGCTGGTTGAGAAGACCTTGGCTGCGGCTCAGGCGCATCAGGCAAAGGAGATCATCCTGGCGGGAGGTGTTTCAGCCAACCAGCTATTGCGTGATACAATCAAAAATCGGTCCACCATCAAGGTCAACATTCCGCCGCTCGCGCTGTGCACCGACAACGCCGCGATGATTGGAGCCGCAGGTCATTTTCACTTCATCAACGAAGACTTTTCTTCAATGGATATGGATGTTCTGCCAAACTGGAACTTAGTTTGATTTAGGAGTGTGGGATGCAGGAGAGCGCTAAGAGTGAGAGCGGAAACTGTGGTGGCAATAAAACTTCCCAGGAACCGCCAAAAAAGAAGGGGTTTTTACCAATCAGCGCCCGTTTCTTGATGACATGCCCGGTTTGTAATCACAAGGCAGTAGAAATTTCCGGGCTGCTGACCAGACGTTGTACAAACTGCGGCTGGACGGACATGCCGCCATCCACCTGATAGCCCTTATTCATGTCCGGTCGGACATAATCACATCTTGAGGTAAACGGAATGAGTGTAACCGCCAAATGGAGTTCTGGTCTGGACTTTGAAGGCCGCGACAGACATCAGAATGTCATTCAGCTTTCCGGAGAGACATCCAGGGGATATAAGCCGTTAGAGTTATTCCTCTTAGGCCTGGCAGGTTGTACCGGGATGGATGTCATCTCCATCCTCCAGAAGAAGAAACAAAACGTCAGCGCATTTACAGTTGAAGTCTCCGGCGTGCGGGCGGATGAACACCCAAGGGTATACACCAGCATTCACGTCACGTACAATGTGACCGGCGTCGGCATTGACCCCAAAGCGGTCGAACGCGCGGTAGAACTCTCGGAAACGAAGTATTGCCCCGCAAGTGCCATGCTCTCAAAATCTGTGGCAATCACTCACACGATCAACATCGTCAACGAAGCGTAGCTATTGTCGGATATCCGACATTAATTGACTGGTAACGTCTGAGCAGAGGCAGGCAATAACTTGCCTGCCGTATCTTGTTAAACTACCCTGGTATTGCACGCCATTCGACCCTGCCACCCAGCCTTCGAGGTTGAAAGCCAGAGCGCCCGTCGCCGGAATCCATTCGCCGTTGTATTTGCGCGCGATGTGAACATGCGTACCGGTTGACCGTCCGCCTTCACAGGAGGGATGACCGACCGGATCACCCGCCATCACCACCTGGCCTTTGACTGCCTTGCCTTGCGTGGCCAGATGCAGGTAGAAAACAACCCAGCCGGTGCGCTCATCGCCGTCCATGTCCAGGTCGAGGACAACGGTCGCTTCCTCCGCTCGAACGACCAGACCATCCGCGATGGCTGTGACCCACTCGGTAGAAGGGGTACAGCCGCCGACGACTGACGGCGGGGCGAAATCGATCGCCGCGTTTGGCAGTCCGGTGCCCCAGCCGGTATGCGGACCACCGGTATACGCCCAGACCGTATTGGGCATGAAGGGGAGTTGCATGGCTGGCTGCTGCAAGCTGCCGGGAATGTGGCTGGCCAGCGTCCAGGGATCACCGAACAACTGCTTATATGTTCTGGCAAAACCATCCGCCTCAATCGCGGCGCGATAGCCGCCTTCGTCCAGCACCTCGGCAAAGAAACGCTGCAGGCTGACTGTGGCGCTGTTTTGCCACGGGTCTGGCTTCTCAATCTTACCGGTGCTCAGGTCGAATTCATTCAGGTCGCCGGCGCGCCACTTGGCGTAGACGTCATTCAGGTAATTGGCTGCCCAGACGAGCTGCATGTAGGTGCCCTCATAGCGCCACGACTCGTAGCCGAGTGGGAAATTGCGTTGCTCAGCGGTCTCCTGCGGGTTGGAGAGGGCGCCGGACTGATATTCGAGCAGGGCGAGCAGCAGCATCGGATTGATGGAAAAGTCGGTTGCCACGCGATCGACGATCTGACCGCCGACCAGCTTGGTCGTGCCATTGTAATCGACCATGTATTTCAGCCAGCCAGGGTGCTGGTTGACAAAATTCTCCGTCGAAAAACCAACCGCGACCGGACCGTTAATAAAGGCGGCATCAGGAATGATCTGAAACTGCGTACCCCAGAGCGGCTCGTAATAGATGGGGATCTTCATCGGCATGCCAGGCGGCAGTGTAGTCACTTCAGGCGGCAGGACAGGATTGCTGCGCCTGATCTCAGCTTCAGTGGTATTGAAATGTGCTGCCAGAGCCGCGAGGGTGTCACCTGTCTGGACCGTGTAATCCACGAGCTCACCCGGCTGATAGTTAGGACGGGGCGTGAAGGCGCTGGCGACCGCAGGGGCTTCTACTGTTGCTGTCGCAGCAATTTCGCTGATCTTGATCCGGTGTGTTGGTTTTGGCGTGCAGGAGGCAACCAGAACTGCTGCCAGCAGAAAAATGGAAATGCTCTTGTAGAACTTCATGACATCAGAATTATACCGACTAACGGGTCACATTCGTCTTATAGTCCGAACAGGTGCAGGCGACGGCGACATTATCACCGCGCGTCAGGGTTCCCTGATACTGCTTGGCGCCTTCTCCGGCGACCCAGCCGCTGAGATTGAATGGCAGCGGGCCCGCGGCGGCAACCCACTCACCGTTGTATTTGCGGGCTATATGCACATGGGTACCGGTCACCAGCCCGCCTTCACAGGAGGGCATGCCGACCTCATCATCCTGATTCAACCAGGTGCCGGCTTTGACACGCGTTGAATTCTTGAGGTGCAAGTACAGGATAACCCAGCCAGTCTGTTCGTTGCCGTCGCCGTCCATATCAACCACGATGAAGGCATTCCCGTCCCGGACGACCAATCCAGGCGAGATGGACGTCACACTCTCGCGAGCTTCAACACAGCCGCTGGCTTCGGCGTGCGGCGCGAAGTCGAGCGCTGCCCAGGATCCCACTTCGCTCCAGGGCGCGTGCGGACCGCCGGTGTAGTTCCAGGTCGCGCCTTCGGGATAGGGCAGGGCGAAATCCGGCTGAGTCAGGTCGGTTGGCAGCAGTGGCTCGACCTTCTGGGCGCGTGCCCAGGGGCTGCCAAACATCTCCTCATACTTCGCGATGATGCCCTGGTCGGAATAAATCGCGGTCTCCCATTCAGCTTCAGGCGTGATGATCGAGAAGAAGTATTGCAGGGTGACTGAGCCTGAATTCAGGTTAGGCGCAAGGCGTAAAGTTTTGCCGCTGGGGAACTTCACCGAATTCAGCTTGCCCTCACGCCAGTGATAATAGGCGATATTGATGGTGCGCGATGCCCAGCCAAGCTGAGCGAGGATACCTTTTGTGTCGAGGTTATTCCAGCCCATCGGGTAGTCGCTTTGCGCCTTATTGCCCGGGTTGCCAAACACCCAATGACTTTTATACTCAAGAATTGCCAGCAGCAGACGCGGGTTGATCGAATACTCCTGAGCGAACTTACGGATCACGTCCGCGCCATTCATCCACTTGCCGTTGTAATATTCGCGATACTTGCTCAGATAACCGCCGGATTCCGCGACGTATGCATCGATATCAAAATCGATAGAGGTGGCGGAATAAACGACTTCAGCGTCGGGGAAAACGGGTTCGATCGGGCCATGATCACCGACGCGATTGGGGATGATCAGCAGCAGACCGGGGTTGATCATCTTCGCGACCGGCAGCGGTGTCGTCGACTTGATCTCGTTGGCATCAACCGAGAAGCGATAGGCCAGTGCCGGTAAGGTATCGCCGGACTGGGAGTAGTAAATGAACGGCGTCGAGCCCTCAGCCACTGGGGGCAGCGTCCTGGTCGGGATCGGGGTGGACGCTGTGGTTGGCGAAATGGGCAGGGCCTGGCCGGTAAAACCAACGGTTGGCGTTGCGAGTGCCAGCGCGGGGTCAACCTCCTGAGTTGGCGCTGGCTCGGAGGCGGTGCGGACAATTTCTGTTGGTTCGGGGGTTGGTGTTTGTGTGGCAGGTTCGATCGCCTGACCAGGGGTGGGCGAATTTTGAATCGCGTCCTGCACAGCCCAGGCTGTCGCGGTCAGCTCGCTGGGGTAAATAACCATCTTGTCGCTGCACGCGCTGAGCAGCGTCGAAGAGATGAGAATAATAATCAGGCTAACGGTCGATTTGATTTTCAGGTCGGCGATCAGCCCACGCTTCAACTGTTTTGTCATCACGAGTCAGGTAACCGTTATAGTAATAGCCTTTTCCAGAGGAGATCCAGCCATCCAGGTTGAACGGCAAGGCGCCATCGGCAGAAATCCATTTCCCATTATAACGCCGCGCCAAATGCACATGCGTCCCGTTGGAAATGCCGCCTTCACAGGAAGGATGCCCCAATTTATCGCCTGCTTTGACCATTGTTCCGGCATTGATCCGGTTTTTGGTGGCGATATGCTGATAGACAATCAGCCAACCGGTCGCAGGATTGTCATCGAAATCGAGATCCTGTAACACCAGCCCGTTATCTGAAAATAGAATGACGCCATCCGCCACGGCCTCGACCCAGGAATCGCTCTCGAAGCAGCCGAGTTCTGTGCCGGGAGGCGCGAAATCCAGCGCGGCCCAGGCTGACCCGTCACCCCAGCCGCCATGCGGTCCGCCAGTGAATGACCAGGTCTCATTTTTTGAGAAGGGTAGCTGCATGACAGGTTGGGAAAGCGTAAACCCCGCGTGCTGCTCATGGAATAGATATGGATCGCCAAACAAGTCGATGTAAGTGCGCTGTAAGCCGTTTTGACCGGTAAATTTCTCCCAATCATGGTAGTCGAACAGCAGACTGCCGAGGTATTGAACCGCGGCCGTGCTGGCATTGATGACGGGAGACAGTTTGATCAGGTTGTCATCAGGGAGCGAGACGGTAGCCAGTCCATTAACATCCCAGGTATAGAACCCGCGATTGAGCGAATCAGCCGCGAAAGCAAGCTGCCTGTACAGCCCCTTCCTGGCAGGATTCACGACACCCAGAGGATAATTCAGGCTTGTTTTGGTGGGTGTTCGCTGACTGAGCCATTGGCTTTGATATTCCAGCAGCGCGAGCAGCAGCTTTGGATTGACCGAGAATTCCAGCGCTACGCGCTGGACGATCTGCGGCGCGCTGAGTGATTTATTATCTACCAGTTCAAAGTGATGCAGGTAATAGCTGTCAATGTTTGTCCGGTATGTGGCGGCGTCGAAGGCGCCGACGGCTGGCGAGTAGAGCAACAGGTCATCCGAGATCACTTTATAGGAGCTGCCATCCTTGGTCGGCTTGGGCGGGGGCACCGTCAACACCTGACCGAGGTGCAGCAGGTCAGGGTTTTCGATTTTGTTCGCTTCGATTAATGATTTCAGACTGATACCAAATGCCGCCGCGATTCTGGCGAGGGTATCGTTGGCTCGCACCGTGTATTCGACCGGGTCCTTGCGTAATTCCGGCAGGTCGTGAGGCGCGTCGGGTGTCGCGGTAGCTTGCAGCACGAAGCGCGGTGTTGCGGTATAGGCCGGCACGGTTAAGGATGGCGCCTGTAACGTGATCTCGGACGGTTTGGTCGTTTCGGGTGAGCAGGCATTCAGCAACAGCGAGAATGCCGTGAAGATGGTCAGGAATGTGATGACCGAGTGTTGAGTACGCTTAGCCATGAATAAACTTGGGCAGGGGACCACCGCCCAACAAATGCAGGTGGAAGTGACCAATGGTCTGACCGCCCGCCTTGCCGTTGTTGAGGATCAGGCGGTAGCCCGCTTCTGAAAGGTTGTTCTCCAGCGCGAGCTGTCTGACACAGCGATAAATAGCGGTGAGCAGCCCGGTGTTTTCAGCCGGAAAATCCTCCAGCATCGGATAATGCTCGTTCGAGAGGATGAGAAGATGAATGTTCGCCGCAGGCCGGGCATCCGGGATTACGGTCACATACTCATCACGGTAGAGGATCTGAGCGGATATCTCACCGCTGATAATTCTGCAAAAAATACAATCTTCAGTCATTGTCAGGGGATAGGTCCGTAGCTCGGCAGACAGACCAGGTTGTAATAATCCATTTCTGCGCCGCGGCCGGCTTCAGCAGCAGCAGCTGCTTCCTTGCCAATTTGCCTAACCGTATCCAGGTGATAGAGCGCGTCGCTGTCCCAATAGCGCGGCAGGACCAACAGCGGGTCGCCCATCGAACCATCGGCGAGGAAGGAGGGACGCGCGGGGTCGTCAGCGTCGGCCAGCGGGATCCAGTTGTACATCAGCGGTCCGCGCGGATTGATGGTGAACCCGAGTTCGTAGCCGACTTCACGGGCAATCTCAACCGCGCGCTTGGTGAACCCACCGCCAGGCCAGATGTAGGCTATCGGCCTGACGCCATACTTTTCCTCAATGGTGTTCATGGAGCCCTGAAGCTCGGAACGCATGTAATCCTCGGTTGAGGCCGAGGTAATGTTCTCATTATGCACCACGCCATGCGCCTGATGGTCAACGATGCCTTCATTCTGAATGCGGATATTTTCTTCATAAACTTCCGCGATCGTCCCTTCAAAACTGATCCAGGCATTGACGATCGGCGCCTTCCAGCCGTACTCGGCGTAGTAGGGTTCAAAGACAGTGAAGTACTGCGCGTATTTGCGATCATCAACGATCAGCACCACCGAACGTTCGGGGATGTAGGCGTTGTGGTACATGAAATCACGCAGGTGCTGCGTCGCGATCGGGATAAATCCCTGATCATTCAGCGAGCGCATCAGATTCTTGAAATCGTCGATGAAGATTTGATCGGGCTGGGTGATGGGGCCGTCCACGATCGAGTGGAACATGATCGGCATCACGACGGTGCCGGGCTTGGCGTTGGTGCTCGTCCATTTGTCTTTGATGTACTGGCACTTGTCAGCGACATAGGTGTGCGGGGTGTCCAGCGGGTTGAGCATGGCCGTTGTGAAAGTGTCTGGCAAGGCTGGGGGCGTTGCGTTGGGATCGATGGTTGGCAGGGGTATCGTTGGGCTGGCTGCCGGCTGAGCAGGCGGTTCAGGTGTGGACGTGGCAGCAGCGATGGGCTCAAGGGTGGGCACCTGTACCGCGTGAGTCGCAGTCTGGATGGCAGAGTCGAAGATGGCAGTCTGGTCGAGGGTTGGGATGGCGCCTGGGCTGGAACCGCAGGCTGAGAGCAGCAGGCTGGTGAGCAGACTAAATGTGAAAATGAGAAAAGCAATTTTACGTGTCATTTGAAGAATTATAAACGAACAAAAAAGTAAAGTTGAGATATAATCAGCCTGTTCGGGGCGTAGCTCAGCCCGGCTAGAGTGCACGGTTCGGGTCCGTGAGGCCGACGGTTCAAATCCGTCCGCCCCGACAAGTGAGCACACAAAAACAGCCTGTAAGGGCTGTTTTTAGTTCCAATAGCAGAGCTATACTCTTTGGTTCGGGTCCGTGAGGCCGACTATTTCCTTCTGGACCTCCGCGACCACGTCGCTGCGGCAAATCCGTCCGCCCCGACAAGTGAGCACACAAAAACAGCCTGTAAGGGCTGTTTTTGGTTTCTATGTAAAAGGTAAAGTGCTTAGTTCGGGTCCGTGAGGCCGACTATTTCCGTCTGGACCTGCGCGACAACATCGCTGCGGCAAATCCGTCCGCCCCGACAAATAAGCACACAAAAACAGCCTGTAAGGGCTGTTTTTGTTTTGAATGTGTAAGGCAAAGTGTTTTGGTTCGGGTCCGTGAGGCCGTCTATTTCCGTCTGGACCTTCGCGACAACGTCGCTGCGGCAAATCCGTCCGCCCCGACAAGTGAGCACACAAAAACAGCCTGCAAGGGCTGTTTTGGTTTTTATGTGAGAGGCAAAGTGCTTTGGTTCGGGTCCGTGAGGTCGACTATTTCCGTCTGGACCTGCGCGGCAAATCCGTCCGCCCCGACAAGTGAGCACACAAAAACAGCCTGCAAAGGCTGTTTTTGTGTTTCGTAAGAATTAGCTAATTCGCTTTTCAAACGTGCCAAAAATTATCGGCTTCCCGTCCTTGACAAGCGTTTTACCCATGGCAATCACTGTATCAATCGTCAATTTCTCTGGGTCAAGGAGACAAATATCCGCATCCCGACCCGCAGAGATCTGACCTTTTTGCGGCAGCTTCAGAATAGCCGCGGGATTTGACGTCAAAGCCCTGAAGGCGAATTCAATCGGCACACCTTCTGTCTGAACGCAATCACGCAGGTTGTTCAACAAGCAGGAAGCATTACCGACATCCAGTCCAATGAATTCCTTGTCCTCGTTGAAGAGCGGCAGACTGCCCTGAGCATCAGATGAGATTGTGAAGTTACTGCGGTTCACTCCAGCTTCAAATAGGCGGCGGATAGCTTTGCTCACAATGACCTCGCCATATTCTTTTTCCCAGAAACTCGGGTTCTCAATGCCGGTCAGGTCAATAAAACCGCCGCCCAAGGCGTATTTCATCGCGTGCTCAAACAACTCGTTGTTGCGGTTGGTATGGGTCGGAAGGAATTGATAGGCAGGAATCTCCGTTTCTTTGATCAGACGCTCAATCATTTCCAGCTTTCTCACACCGTCGCCTAAATGAACGTTGATGATGCCGGCCTTGCCGGACAACATCCCGCCAACCCGTACATCCGCGACAACCCTGGCGAATTCATCGAACGTAGGCTGAGACGAGCGATGATCCGATATGGCAATCTCACCGACGCCGATCACTTTATCGACGATCAGCAGATCGCTCATGATGCTGCCGGTGATGGTCGTGACCGGGATATGATACGAGCCGGTATAGATATAGGTTGTCAGACCTTCGGTTTGAAGACCACGGGCTTTGGCCAGCAAACTGACCATATTTCTGGTAATGCCATCGGTGCCAAGGCACCCGACCACGGTTGTCACACCTGCTGCGGAAAGACTGGTAAGCGTCGCCTCGGGCGTTCGTGTATGATAGCCGCCTTCACCGCCACCGCCGAGCAAATGGACGTGAGAGTCAATGAATCCAGGCAGTGCTACTTTGCCTTCGCAGTCTATAATCTCAACATTCACCCCGGGAACAACGGGATCGAGGTTTGAACCAACCGCGGCGATTTTGTCTCCGATTAGCAATATCTCAGTTTCTGCCAATGGGTCCGGAGAATAGATTTTTACATTTTTCAATAATTTGATCATGCGGACTCCTTTATAACAACTGGCTACCTCTAAAGATTACTGGAAGTTGATAGCGACAGCGACGATGAGAGCGATCGTTCCCAGCAGAAATAGGAAACCCTGCATTTTGATCTGGTATTTAAACCATCTGACCCAATCGACCCGGGCGACACCCAGTACGCCGATCAAACTGGCGCTGACCGGTGTAATCGCGTCCACGAAGCCCGCGCCCATCTGATATGCCAGGACAGCGATTTGACGTGAGACACCGAGTACATCGGAAAGCGGTGCCATGATAGGCATTGTTAAAGCTGCCTGCCCTGAATTGGAGGTGACGAAAACATTGAACAGGCTCTGGAAAACGTACATTGACCAGGCTGCTACGACTGCCGGAATGCCTTTCAGCAGAACACCGATGCTATGCAAAATTGTATTAAGCGTAGTTGGCATGGTTGCGTCCGAACCGCCCAAAACCAGCAGGATACCTTTCGCCATACCAACGACAACAGCGGTACCGGCGAGGTCCGCGACACCGCGCTGGAACGACGAGGCAATTTCATTGATGTCCATCCCATCCAGTTTGAAAATGACGGCGATGATACCGGCAACCAAGCCCATGACGAAGAACTGTGACGCAATCTCGGGAATGTAATAGCCTTCCTGTGTGACACCCCAAATGATCCAGAGCAGGACAGCCAGCATTTCAAGCAGGATTAATTTATGACCGGTTGTAAATTTCTTGTCGGTCTCTGTGGCCTCGCCCATTCTGTCCCTGAAATATGCGTCCGCCTGGTACATGATGGATGATTGTGGATTTTTTCGGATTCTCTCAGCGTACACCATCATATAAATGGCGCCAGCTGCTGTGACAATCACCCATAACGCCAGTCTGAACCCCGCGCCGGAAAGAACCGGGATGCCGGCAATGCCTTGTGCGATCGCCACGCTGAAGGGACTCATCCATGAGGTGGCATTGCCGATCTGTGAGGCTACAAACGAGACCGTGACTGCCGTCAGCGAGTCATAACCGAGCGCGATGACGAATGGCACCATGACCATCGCGAAAGGGATCACCTCCTCCGACATGCCAAAGGTCGCACCTCCGAGCGAGAAGAGGAAGAAGAAGAGCGGTAAAGAGTATCGTTCAAATCCTCTGGACTTATTGATGAAGGCGTAGATACCGGCATCTATTGCACCCGTGCGCATGATGATGCCGAAGGCGCCGCCTACGACCAGGATCAAGGCAACGATGCCAACGGCGGATCCGTATTTGTCACCAGTCACGAGACCTTCAAATACGTAGTTAAGGACGCCAAACCCGTAATAATCATCGGTACCCCATAGTTTGGCGACAGTCCGACCTTTATTGCTGGTGTCATAAATCGTTTCACCATAGAGTTTGTAAAGCACATCATCAGTCAAGCCAAGATCATCGAGGTCACCCTGAGTCCAGCTCGCCTGGTCTGTGGCGATGAACTCCTGCAGAGCTGCCTGGTCAATTCCGAGCTCCTCGAGTTTTGCGCTATCGGTGGCGAGTTTTTTAAGGTGTTCAGATACCTGCTGTGTATTAAGCGGGTAACTATACCTGAACGTCTCTGCCATCAGAACTGTTCTTGTTTTGGTCGCCCCATTTGCATCCAGGTATTCTATTTGATGGGTGCTGAATCTGCCGGCCGGGATAATGAAGGTGAGTACCCAGCAAATCAACACAATAAAAAAGATAATTGCGTAAGTGTGGGGTGTTCGCATACCCGTTAAACGGGTTGCAAAACTCTTCTTGTCTTGCAGATCATTTGATTGTGCAGCCATAGCTGAGCTCCTTTGGGATTGCAATAAGAGAAAAGAAAAGACGCGCAGAGCAGCAAATTGCTATGAACGTCATTGCAGCATTGAAACTCTGCAATCAGATACAAAATAAAACTGAGACGGTTGGCGATGAAATCTTTAATAACGATTGTATAGATAATTCCCGCAAATGCAACAGGATCGCGCGTCTCTTTCTCTTATCCTATCTGTCAAAGGGTGATATATTTTAGGGTTGTACTTGCATACAAACGATCTCGTCTCAGGAGCTATGAATGAAACAGCCAGCTGCGTCAACTACCACCCCGAAAAAAACAAAAACTACAACAGCAAAAGCGTTAAAAATTAAGCCGGCAAAAGGAAAACTAGGAGTCCTGTTAGTAGGTTTGGGAGCAGTTTCTTCCACCTTTGTGGTTGGTGTTGAGCATGTCAGGCGCGGCATGGCTGTGCCAGTTGGATCGGTTTCGCAAATGGCGACCATCCGCATCGGCAAACGGACGGAGAGCAAGACGCCATTCATCAAAGATTTTGTGCCGTTGGCAAATCTGGAAGACCTGGTCTTCGGCGCCTGGGATCCCATTCCAGATGACGCATACGAAGCCGCCATCAAAGCGGGTGTGGTCGAGCGCGAGACGCATATCGAACCGATAGCCGATTTCCTGAAATCCCTCAAGCCCATGCCGGCCGTTTTCGACAATGACTGGGTAAAACGCATCCATGGAACCAATGTCAAGACCGGTAAGACCAAACTCGATCTGGTTGAACAATTGCGGGCAGATATTAAGTCCTTCAAGAAAGCGAACAATTGCGACCGCCTGGTGATGGTCTGGTGTGCCTCAACAGAAAAGTTCATCAAACCCAGCGCAGTGCATGCATCACTGGATGCTTTTGTCAAAGGCTTGAAGAAGAATGACGCCAACATTGCTCCCTCGCAGATTTACGCCTACGCGGCATTGCTGGAGAGTGTACCTTTCGCCAACGGTTCACCTGGTCTGACGGTGGACTTCCCCGCGCTTGAGCAGATGGCAATCGACAGCAAGGTTCCGGTTTGCGGCAAAGACTTCAAATCTGGCCAGACGATGGTCAAAACTGCCATCGCGCCGATGATCAAAGCCCGCATGCTGGGCGTGGACGGCTGGTTCTCGACCAATATTCTGGGCAATCGTGACGGCGAGGTCCTGGATGAACCGGAGAACTTCAAGACCAAGGAAGAATCAAAACTTGGCGCCATCGAATATATTCTGCAGCCCAAGTTGTATCCCGAGCTCTATGAACACCTGTATCACAAGGTGCGCATCAACTACTATCCGCCGCGCGGTGACAGCAAGGAAGCTTGGGATAACATTGATATCTTCGGCTGGCTGGGACACAAGATGCAGATCAAGATCAATTTCCTGTGCTCTGACTCAACGCTGGCAGCACCGCTGGTTCTGGACCTGGCGTTGTTCCTCGACCTGGCGCAACGCGCCGGGCTCTATGGCATTCAGGAATGGCTATCGTTCTACTTCAAATCACCGCAGCACGCGCAGATAGTTTATCCCGAACACGATCTGTTCATTCAGCAGACCAAGCTTAAGAACACCCTGAGATGGATGATGGGCGAGGAGCAGATCACTCATTTGGGAATGGAATATTACGAGGCTAACTAGCAAACAAGCCTTATACGTGACCGTTTGTCTTGACAGGTGAAGCTTTGCGATTATAATCAGTCTTCGCCTGTCTCAAACAGCGGCAGGCTTTTTTGTGACAGGAGAGAAAAATGGTACCGCTTCCAAAACGTAAATTATCAAAAAGCCGCAAAGGTTCCCGACGCTCACATGATGGTTTGACCGCGATCAAGCTGGTGCAATGCAGTCATTGTGGAGAAATGCGTCAGCAACATGTTGTTTGTCCAAATTGCGGACATTACAACGGCAAAGAAGTCATAGCAATAGAAGCCAAGAAAAAGTAAAAAATCGGCCGTGAGGCCGATTTTTTCTTCACAGTTAAGGCTTAACCCGCTCTACAAATTCCCCTCATCTGGCTCGTCAACCAAAGTAATCTCAGTCGCATCATCTTTCGCCGGAATCAATTTCACATCAAAAGCCTGATACAGGTTATGGTAGCGAGCCGGGATGGAGCCCTTCATCACGACGCCGCCATGCTGGTGGCTGATCAATTCCACCTGACCAGAATCGTGGAAAAGTGAGATCAGGTACCCTTCTTTGTAAGGCAGTTTTACATGCAGGGGGATGAAGGTCTCGAAAAGGAATTTCTTGATCGCGGCCAGCAGGTGGTCGATACCTTGACCGGTTTTCGCCGAAATGGGGATTGAATTCGGATATTTTTCCAGCTCTTCAGCCGTCAGGGGGTCTTTCAGCAAATCGATCTTGTTCAGCGCGATGATGATCGGGATGTCAGAGGCTTCGATCTGTGACAGGGTTTGATTGACTGCCTGGTACTGGGCGTAGGCGTTTGGGTGGGTGATGTCCAGCACGTGGATCAGCAGGTCCGCCTCGTTAATCTCCTCCAGCGTTGCCCTGAACGCCGCGACCAGTTGGGTCGGCAGCTTCTGAATAAAACCGACTGTATCGGTAAAAAGAACGGCTTCGCCGCCGGGCAAATCAACCCGGCGAGTGGTCGGGTCCAGGGTGGCGAAGAGTTGATTTGCCACATAGACATCCGAGTTGGTCAGTTTGTTCAAGAGCGAAGACTTGCCGGCATTGGTATAACCGACCAGGGAAATGGTCGGGATGCGCGTCTTTTTGCGTTGGGCGCGATGGCGTTCGCGGTGCTTGCGCAGCTTCTCGATTTCAGCTTTCAGGAAGGAGATCCGGCGATGGATCTCCCGACGGTCGATTTCAAGCTGCGTCTCACCCGGACCTCGCAAGCCTACGCCGCCGGCAGATCCGCTGCGACCTGACGCGCCTCCCGCTTGCCGGGCGAGATGGGTCCAGGCTCTGGTGAGACGAGGCAGCCGGTATTCATTCTGCGCCAGCTCGACTTGCAGGATGCCGTCGCGCGTGCTGGCGTGCAGTGCGAAGATATCGAGAATCAAAGCTGTACGATCGAGCACACGCATCTTTGAGCCGAACCGGGTTTCCAGTTCGCGCAGGTGCCGTGGAGAAAGCTCAGTATCAAAGACGATCACCTCCGCCAGAAACTCTTCCGCGAGCGCCTTGACTTCTTCCACCTTGCCGCTGCCGATCAAAGTCTCAGGGTGCGGTTGGTCCAGCCGTTGCACGGCTGTGCCGACGACGACCAACCCGGCGGTTTCGCACAGAAAAGCCAGCTCATCCAGGGACTCTTGCAGGGAAAGGTTTTGATGTTCGTTCTTGATTTCAACGCCGACGAGGAACGCGCGTTCTTTCGGCATTTCTGTTGCTTCAGGTCGTTTTTTTGCCATGAGATCCAATTATTCTTTCTGATACTTGTCAAAATTGATTACATACTCTGTCAGTATAGCGCCAATCCGCTGCAACGAAGCCGCGCTGACCTTGTCCGCGGTGTCGGAGGTCGTGTGCCAATGGGCATAGTCGAAGTCGATGATGTCAATGGCAGGGATGCCTAGCTCCACAAAAGGCGTATGGTCATCCAGCATGCTGTGCCTGACTTCCGGGATGAAGAATTCAGCATAGCCTTTCTCGTCGGCGATTTTCCAGATCGCTTCGCTGATCGTGCGGTTGGAATTGGCTTCGTAGTATATGGTCTGATCCGCGTCGCCAATCATATCGATGATGATGACCTGATCAGGCAGGTCGGTGCTGAGGGCGGCGAGTTGTCTCGAGCCGATGATCCAATCCCAGTCACCAATGCGTCCCTGATCCTCGGCGTCAATGAAAACGAGCTGCAAATTAATGGGCAGGTCTTTCGGCAGGGTGCGGGCGAGCTCAAGCAGGACTGCGACACCAGACGCGCCATCATTCGCAGCTGGGACTGGCAGCGAGCGCTTTGACGGGTCTGGATCATTATCCGCATATCTTCGACTGTCAAAGTGCGCGCCAATCCAGAGAGTCGGTTTGTTATTAGTGAAATTGCGCGTAGCCACTATATTTATAATGTCAACACCCAAATGAGGGGCGCCGACGGTAGAAAACTCCCAGCTCGCCTGCTTCAGCGTATCCGTGATCCACATAACAGTCTGCCCATGACCGGGCGTATCAGGGGAGCGATCGCCAAACGACAATTGAGTCGCAACATCTGCCAGAGCCTGCTCACCGTCGAATTGATTCGACGCCGTCACTTCAGGGATAAGGATAAAGGCGGCAACACCGATGAGTACCAGGAGAGAGATCAGGATCAGGTAGAGTTTCTTAGTCATTCAGCGCCAACTCCTTTTTGGCCAGCGCGAGGGCAGATGCTTCCTTCTCCTGCCAGATCGCCAGACGTTTCTCGCGGTTTCGCGCATGCGATTTGGATGGCTGGTCGAACAAGCCAAAATTGACTTTCATCGGTTGAAAATTCTCGGGTTCGGCATTCGCCAGATAATGACAGAGTGCGCCAATCAGCGTATCGCGGGGAAAGATGCAAGCAGGACGGCCATGTAACTCACGGGCGATATTGATGCCAGCGACCAGCCCGGTCGCGGCGTTGCCGGCATAGCCTTCAGCGCCAACAATCTGGCCAGCGCCATAAAGCATGTGATGGTTTTTGAACCGCATCGTCTCATTCAGAATTTGCGGCGCGTTGAGGAAAGTATTGCGATGCATGTGTCCAAATCGTACGAATTCGGCGTTTGCCAGTCCTGGAATGCTGCGGAAGATCCGTTTTTGCTCCCCGTAGGTGAGATTTGTCTGAAATCCGACCATGTTGAAGAGCGAGCCTGCCAGGTTATCGCGGCGGAGCTGGAGAACTGCATAAGGCAGGCTGTCGGTGTGCGGATTCCAGAGACCAGTCGGTCGCATCGGACCCCACGCCAGCGCGTCAACCCCTCTGGCTGCCAGTGTCTCGACCGGCAGACAGCGTTCAAAGAAGACATGCGAACCTGCTGATTCGAATTCTATCGAATCGTTTTCGAAAGATTCTTGCGATTTCTGTTCAGCGGCGAGGAGCAACTCAACAAACTCAATGTATTCCTGTTTCGTGAAAGGGCAATTGATATATGAAATCTCTCCCGGCACATCGCCCTGACCGAACCTGGCGCCAGGATAAGCAATTGACAGGTCAACGGAATCGAACGCGATGATGGGAGCGACCGCGTCAAAAAAGGCGAGGTGCGCTGTACCTGTCAGACTGACGAGAGCGGCAGCCAGGGCGGGAGAGGTAAGCGGTCCGGAGGCAATGACTGTGGGCTGCATGGGTATCGTGCGAATTTCTTCGCGATGAAGCGTGATTAGCGGGTGTGAAATCAGCTTTTCTGTAACGGTTCGCGTAAAGCTGTCCCGGTCAACTGCCAGGGCATTACCCGCCGGCACCCGGCAGTCAAAGGCCGTCTTGATGATCAGCGAGCCGAGGCTGAGCATTTCGTCAAGGAGCATGCCATTCGCGTTTTCTGGCAGGGTTGACCCAAAAGAATTGGAGCAGACTATTTCTGCCAGCTCACCACTGGTATGGGCAGGGGTCATCAGCGCCGGACGCATCTCATAAAGATCAACGCCGATGCCACGCTGGGCAACCTGCCAGGCAGCTTCACATCCAGCCAGTCCGCCGCCAATTACCATCACTTTTTCCATAATAAAAATTGTATCAAAAAGCAGAAATCACGCTTGGCACAATACTTGCAACATATGGTGTAAAATGCTATTGGCGTAAAGGACAGGGATATGTTTCAATCACATTTACAGGAATTAAGGCCGCTGACCACCGCTCATCTGGCGCAGACGATGGCGCTTTTGGCGCTCACGAACGCAGAATTGCGCCAACAGATCGAGTCGGAGATCGCCGCAAATCCTGCGCTTGAGATCAAGGATGAGCGCCGGTGTCCAACCTGCAAACGTCTTATGCCGGAACAGGGCCCATGTCCCATCTGCAGCCAGGTGAGTACTGCAGGCCAGGATGAACCGGTGGTGTTTATCTCACCTCGCGATGATTTTTACACGAACTCCTATGAGCCGGGTGACAGTGACAAACAGACAGCGATAGAAGAAAACTATTCAGCCAGTACTGAGGAGCTGCCAGCCTTTGTCTATCACCAGGCTGTTTCTGAAATTGAAGAAGACGAACAGCAAATCCTGATTTACATGCTGGCATCACTGGATGAAGATGGTTTACTGACGATCGAGCCTGAGGAAATTGCTTCATACTTTCACATTCCGCTGGAGAAGGTGGAACGCATCAGACGGGTGGTTCAGCATGTGGAACCGCTCGGGGTCGGATCGCTAAGCGCGCAGGAAGCCCTGACCGTTCAACTGGAAATACTCTCTGAAGGTTTCACCGTTCCTGAATTCGCGCACGCGATTATCACGGATGGTATTGACCTGCTCAGCCGCCGTTTGTACGGTGATCTGGCAAAAAAGCTGGGCGTGACACAGGCAGAGGTCGAAGACGCGGTGCGATTTATCAGCGAAAACCTCTATCCATTCCCGGCGCGCTCCCATTGGGGCGACCAGCGTCAGCCAGCCGCCAGCGGCACGTCCGTTTATCACCAGCCTGACATCATCATCAACCATGTCAATGAAGACCCCAGCAAGCCATTATCCGTTGAGATCATCATGCCGCTCAATGGGACGCTGCGAGTGAACCCGCTGTTCAAACAGGCAGTCAAAGAAGCTGACGAGGATATGAAGAGCGAGTGGAAGAATGACCTGGAACGCGCGGCTCTGTTTGTGAAGTGCATTCAGCAGCGCAACCACACCATGAAGCGCCTGATGCAGCGCATTGTTTCACTGCAGAATGAATTCATCATCCATGGCGAAAAGTTTCTGGCGCCCATCACCAGGGTCCAGATTTCTAAGGAGCTTGGCGTTCACGAATCCACCATCTCCCGCGCTGTTTCAAACAAATCCGTACAACTGCCTAACCGCAAAATCATCCCGATGGCAGCCTTTTTTGATCGCAGCCTGCAGACGCGCACTGTGTTAAAAGAGATCATCTCCAAAGAGAAGAAACCGCTCAGCGATGCCGAACTGGTAAAATTGCTCTCAAGGCAGGGCTATGATGTGGCACGACGCACGGTCGCGAAGTACCGCTCGATGGAAGGAATCCTGCCGGCGCATTTACGAAAACCAGTGACAGTCAGCCGAAGTATCCAATAACGTGAACCAAAACACGCAGGAAGGTCAATCTGAATTCAGGGACAAATTGGTAGATTTGTCCCTGATTATCAATATGGATGCCATGCCGGCATGGCTGGTGGACGAATCCGCGGAAACAATTCTGGCCATCAATAATGCCTTCAGCCGAGTAACGGGTTTTGATCTGAGTGATCTGGATACGCTGAAGCCAGCGGCACTCCTTGCTGGGACTGAAACGAAGGAACAGGTCGCACTGGTCACTAAAACAGGCGAGCAGCGACGGGGAAAAATCCACACACAGTTGTTAATGACCGCAGGCATTAAGGTCTATAAATTCATACCCGATCAACCACCTACAACGCATTCGGCTATAAACGATCACCAAATAATTTTCGACCTCCTGGCAGTTCCCGATTTTGCCAGCGGGTGCAAGCTTGCGGTGCGGGAAGCCCGGACTGCGCTGAACGCCGATTTTGTCTGTATCTATTTGCCTGGACTGAGCGACGCGATGCTGGTCAAGGCTGTAGCTGATGAATCAGAACCTCTGTTCCCGATCGAGTTGCCATTAACCGATAGTTGTCATCATGAAGCAGCAAAAGCCTGGACCTATCCCCAGCCTCCTGTCAGCCTATTGGAACAAACAGCTCAGTCAGCGGACCTGGGCAGCCTGCTTGTCGCTTCGATTTCGGATGCGGGTGAATTTGGCGGACTGATCGTCGCGGCTTCCAGTCACTTTGGTGTCGATGAATCCGCTTTGACTTGGCTGGCAATGCTGGCAAAAACGCTCTTCATTCTGAAGCAAACTGACAACAATACGCGTCTAGACAGAGGATACCTGGCTGCGCTTGCTGATGCAAAACTTATCAGGGATTTTCAATACGAACACATCAAGCAAGGACTGATGCTGGTCGGCGCTGATTTTGCCGTGCATGAAATGAATAATGCCGCGGAACTGATGCTGGGCTACAGTCTGGCGGAGGTGGCTGGTCAGCCGGTCGAAAGTGTGCTGGTTGGCGCGGAAGGACTGACTGCAGCCCTGCGCAGCGCGAGTGAAGGGATCAGCATCCATGATATTGGCAACGTCTCAATCCATCGACGCGATGGCCAGACATTACCCGCCAAGGTTCAGGTGCTGCCCATCATGCGAAACGAGAAGTCTTCGTCCATCGCGATCATTATTGATGATATCAGCGAGGTGCAGCAAAGCCAGGTGCGGGCGCAACACCTCGAGCAGCGCGCGGTCATCGGAGAGCTCTCCGCGGTTTTCGCGCATGAGGTCCGCAATCCTGTCAACAACATTTCCACCGGCTTGCAACTGCTGGAGCTCAAGCTGGGCAAAGAGGATCCAAACCTCGAGAATATCAACCGCATGCAGAATGACTGCCAGCGCATCAACCACCTGATGGAGTCGGTGCTGGCGTTCGCGAGGCCAATCGAGACATCCAAACAGGATATCGACCTGCCATTCATGCTGCAGCGGATCCTGGATCGCTGGCACCCGCGGATGATGAAGGTCAATGTCGAGCCATATTTTCAGGCAGCTCCCGGTCTTCCGATGATCAAGGGTGATAATCGGGCGCTTGAACGCGTCTTCATCAACCTGGTCAGCAACGCGGTGGAGGCCATGAAGGAAACGGGCGGCTTGTTATCGGTTAAAATAGATTTGTCCAACGAAATTGCCGGTCAGTCGCACGTCCAGGTCTCGGTCTCAGATACGGGCCCTGGTATCCCTGAAGGCATTCAGGACGAGATATTTAAACCATTTGTGACGACCACATCCGAAGGTACTGGCCTTGGTCTGGCAATCACCTACAGAATCGTGACGTCACACAAGGGTACAATGAAATTCAGAACATTCCCCGGCGGGACGATCTTTTCTGTTTTCCTGCCGGTAAGAAGCGGAGACGATTGACATGGGTTTGACCGTACTAATTATTGACGATGAAGAACCTGCCCGTATCAATACGGGCGAATTTTTGAAAAGTATCGGTTACGAAGTTTTAGGCGCCGCGACACTTACCGATGGTAAGGCGCTCGTGATGCAAGGCGCTGCTGATGTCGTGCTGCTTGACGTGCGGCTGCCTGATGGTTATGGCCCCAATCTGCTGTATGAAATGTCCAACATGCCAAACCGCATCCCGGTGATCATGATCACCGGCTATGGCGATATCGAGATGGCCGTGGAGGCGATGAAAAATGGCGCGCATGACTTTCTGACCAAGCCATTCGAGTTTGAAAGACTTGAACAGTCGATCAAACGTGCTGGCTCAACCATCAAGATGCGTCGCGAGCTTGAGCATCTGCGCACCACGCAGCAGAAAGTGCAATTCGTCGTCGGTAAAAATCCCAGGGTGGTTGAGTTGCTGAGTCACGCGCAAAGGGCAGCCAAACTCTCAGCTCCCGTACTGATCACAGGCGAGACAGGCACAGGCAAAGAAGTCATCTCAAAATTCATTCATCAGAGCGGCCCCCGGGCGGATAAGCCATTTATCGCCATCAACTGCGCGGCCATCCAATCCAGCATGCTCGAATCGGAATTGTTTGGTCATGAGATGGGGTCCTTCACCAGCGCGGCGAAAAAGAAAATTGGTCTGATGGAAGTTGCCGATACAGGCATCCTCTTCCTGGATGAGATCGCCTCCATGCCGCTGGATATTCAGGCCAAATTACTGCGAGCGATTGATGAGAAAGCCTTCCGCAGAGTGGGCGGTACCAGCCTGATAAAAGTAGATGTTCAGATCGTCGCCGCCTCAAATCGTGATCTGCCGACCATGGTCGCTGAAAACACCTTCAGACAGGACCTGTACTACCGGCTCAAGGTGGTTGACCTCGATCTGCCGCCATTGCGTGAGCGCAAGGAAGATATTCCCGAACTGGTGGCGTTTTTCGTCAAGCAGGGCAACATGAAACTTGGGTTGAACATCCAGGATATTGATCCGGCTGCTCTGCAGGCGCTGGAAGCCTACGACTTTCCCGGGAACATCCGCGAGTTGAGCAACGCCATCGAACGCGCGATGCTGTTTTGTGACGAGGCTGTGCTGCAGAAACGCTATCTGCCGGCAGATATTATTCGTCCAAATCAGTAATCTGGCACGCAACTTGCATCTATCTTTCTGACTGCATATCAGGAGGAAAGATGAACCCCATAACCATGAATGATATTTTGCTGATCATGACGATTGCGATCTTTGTCATTGGCATCATCGCAATGATTGCTGGCGTGCTGATCCTGGTTTTCCGAGTGATGGGAGACGACGTCAGGCAAATTACCAGTGAATCAGCAAAACTGATGCATAAAGGCATTGCTGAAGATATCTCAGGCTTGGTGGGGAACACCGCAATGCTGATCAACTCGCTGGATGAGCTGGTCAAGACGACCCGCGGGGTTGGAATGCTGCTGGTTGCTTTAGGTTTTGTCTTCGTCCTGGTGTCTTATTACTTTATCAGTAACATCAACTAATTCAGCAAGATGCATGGAGCGATGATGGGGTTGCTCACACTCTATGAAAAACTCGGGGAGCTGTTAGGCCCCGAGAATGTTTTAAAAGTCATAACCGCGTTCAGGCACGAGCCTCTGATTTGGGAGGCTATAGGTGATGAAAAATTCCAGGCATCCCTTTTTGAGAAGCTAGGTAATGATCCCACGGCCTGGAACGCTGGTTTCATTTGCTTTGCCAAAACTGGCATGAGCCGTCAGGAAGCGGAGAATTGGCTGCGCGAACCGTCGAAGCCTTTGATGATCGGAATTCTGCCGCGGAAGACCGCGCTGGAGGCATATCAGAGTTTCGAATCAGGCAATCGTCAGCATGAGTCACTCGCCGAGCTGACGGCTGTCCTGGCTGGTTTTATTTACACGCTTCATGCACAGCCGGGCTACCTGAAAACGTTCCTGCAGCAGTACAGCGAACAAAAAGAACTGCTTCCCGACAGGATGCGACTGATAGTTGCGGCTTATGGCATTCTGCCGGATCGCGGCAAATTCCTCGCTGAAGTCACAACCATCCTGCAGCCTGCCGAATTAATTGAGCTGCATGAGCAGATTCACCTGGTGAATCCAATGTTGGGCGATATCTTTGGCGACTCGCTGAAAGAGGCTTTGGGTTACCTCCCACTGGCTCAGCAGGTTGAGCTGTTGAAGCGGTTGTATCAAACCTACCGGCAGGAGGAGATCGCTCCAGCCGCGGCTTTGCTCTTAAAGACCAGTTACAGCGAGACGCCTTCTGTGAACCTCGACGCCATTGCTGGCGTCGAGAGAACCCGACTTTTGGGAGATCTGGCGCAGTTGGCAGATGAGAAGGCTTTGGCTTTGTCATTGTATGAGAATGCCAGACTGACGGCCGTTAGATATATAGAGAAGCTGGCTATCCCGGTCGCGGAAGCCTCTGGTGGAGATGTTATCGAGCAAGCAAAGGATGTTGATGGCGAACCATTCCAGGTCAAGCCTGACCTTGCGGCAAAAGTGCTGGATCGTGCTCTCAGAGATGAAAAACAGGAGTTAAGCCTGACCCCAACGCTGCATGCCGCAGTCGTTCGGAAACCAATGCTTTACAAAAAGGTGATGAGTGCCGCTCACAAGCAGAAGAACACCGCGCTTGTTCGGGATTTGGCGTACCTGACATTCATCCAATCGCCTCAGAATGCAGCCAACTTGCGCGAGTTGGTCTCGGCGTTGGTCGCTGAGGATGATCACGCGCAGGCGATTGCATTTGGACAACGCCTTATCAGGCTTCCAGAAGCACTTGCCGAAGATTGGCACTTGCAGGGGACACATCTTGAAGCAACCGGCAAATCAAATGAGGCCAGGCAGCATTTCCAGCAGTCGGTCGAGTTGGCGCCACAGAACGGTCTCTTCCGCTTGTCCCTGGCGAAACAACAGCTCAAGGTGGGTGAGTACGAGAATGGCATCAAGACCCTCACTGAAGCGACGGTAATCAGCCCATCCGAGCCGGCCATCTGGCAGGCGTTAATCGACGCGCATGAATCCCGGGGGCACACGGATGACGCCCATGATTTGGCGCGCAAGGCAGTCCAGGCAGTCCCATCTTCAGCCGCCTTACTGACCCGCCTCGGCGCGCAATATCTCAAGCGCGGCAATGTCATTGCCGCCAGCAGTACTTTGCAGCAGCTCATGCAAACAGAACCGGAGTCTGCCGAGCAGGCTATCGAAGCCATTCACCTCCTGAACCGAACCGGCAAAAGGGATGCTGCTCGCGAATATGCCGGCAACGCATACGTGAATTGGCCGGAAAATTCCGAAGTAAAACTGACTTATATTGCTCAACTGGAAGCCGTGGCAGAATTCAACCAGGCGCTTGAATTGTTCAACACCATTGCCGCGCAAGAACTCAACCTCAGCGACCAGCTCGACAAGGCAAGATTGATCTGCAAGAATTACATCGCCAACTTCAACAGCCTTAACGAACAAGAGCCGCTGCAAGTGACCGATACGCTCGCGGTGATTGAACACGCGTATCAGGCAGATAAAGAGAATGACTTATTGCTGCTTGCGATTGCAGAGCTGAATTTGGTGAAGGGGGACGAGCGGCATGCTGGTGACCTGCTGCGCTATTTGCTCGGTCGGACTTCTACTGCTGGCAATGATGAAGCCTGGCGGATTCATCGAGGTTTGGCGCTGCACGCGCTGACTAATGATGAGGCAGAAGCCGCGATTGTGAGCGCGCAAACGGCTGAGAACGCAGCGGGCAGCGACCTTACCGCGGGCATGGTGCTAACTTACGCGTTCGCCGCCGCTGGACTCGACGAGGATGCTTGCCGGTCTGCGAGGCGGGTGGCAGACTCATTGCCGGGAATCAGCACGCAACTTTGGCTCGCGGAACAATTGTCGCGCTGCGGCAACGCTGACCAGGCGAAGGAAGTGCTTCAGATTGCCGCGAAGAGTTATCCGGCCGATAAACGTGTCAGCCTCAAATTGGCAGGAATCTATTCAACCCTGGGTGAGCGGACAAACGCGGTCATCCTGCTGGAAAAACTTCTGGCGACTGTGCAGGCTGAGCCAGCGCTCATCAACAGCATCGGGCAGGTGTTTATACAGATGGAGGAGTGGGACCGCGCGTTAGCCTGCTTTGACTTGGTTTCCGGTCAGGGCAGTCAGGCTGCGGCTGAGAGTGGATTTGCCCGGGCTTCGTTGCTCCATCGTTCTGGACAATCCGAACAGGCGCTTGATCTGGCACGTGACCTTAACACGACCTATCCGGAGAGCAAAATTATCCAGCAGTTGTTGATCGACCTGCTGCTGGCCCAAGGCTGCAATCGCGAGGCTCTGGACATTTATCGACAATGCGATGCGGCGGGAGGAGAGCCTGTAAAACAAAAGCACGCTGCTTCCCTGCTAGGCGCGGAGTTTGCTCGCAGACTCAATGAACCGGCGGGCGTGAAGCTTGATCTGGCATTTGCCGCCTATCAGCTTGCAGATTACCCGGCAGCGGCTAGCCTGCTCGGTGAGGAGACTGTTAAATTACCGGCGTATCAGGCAATGAGAGCGCTGGTTTCGCATATCCTTGGCGAGGTAATTGAGACTACACGGGAGATTGACGCCTCAATCAACCGCATTTCAGAAGAGCGTGTCACAGGTGATGATTACTCGTTGCGGACTCAACTCGCCTGGCAGTTGCTGCGCGATTATGACTCGCATCAGTTACTGGCCAGGCGCCAACAAGTGCATTTGATCGATGGATTGCTCGCTGATCCGCAGATACATGACAGTTTGACAGCCAGCATAGCGGACACAGACGTGAGAGCGCGCGTTATTGAACAGGTTGAGACGCTGCTGGCATCCATCAGCAAGGTGAGTACTGCGTCCGTCAGCCAGTTGCTGCAACAGACCTACATGCTGCAAACGGTGGTACTGGCGAATTGTTGGCTCAGCGATGCCTATGCTTTTGATCAGGTTATCGCGAACCTCGGATCACTGGCAAACAAGCTGCCCGATCACCCGCTCGTCAATCTGCATATTCTGGACATCGCGGTTGCCATAAAGACGAAGATTAATCTGACAAATCAATTCGGTGATCAGGAAATCCTGGCTGAAATGCCGGCGTGGTCTCGCATTGACGGACTATTGGAGCCTTGCCTCAACCAGATAACAAAGTTTAGGGATGGCGACGAAGTCAATCGCTTGCGGGCTCTGATGCTTGGTCCGACCGACGAACTTTATAACCCGCTTCCTGATGACACAATGCGTGTGCGAAATCTGGTTGTGTCCCGCAGCCTTGATCATCTCGACAAGGCTGAGCTATCAGATATTTACCGTAATCATGAGGTGGACACACTTTCGTTGACAGCCTGCGCTATCTTCAGCCTCAAATCCAATGCGCCGGAAGCCCTGCGTTTCAGCGCAAAAGCGTTGGAACGCAAACCGGATGATCCGTTCATCCTGTACCTGGCGTCTATGGCAGAAAACAAATTCGGCGACAGGCAAAATGCGTTCAGATACCTGACCAAGGCACTTGAATACTGGCCGCGCCATCAGCAGTGGCGCTCTCAGGCGATTGCCATGGCGAGGGACCTTGGCGAGGTTGAAGACTTGGTTAGATTGAGCGAACTTCAACTCGAGGAAAACCTAGAGAATAAGCAGCTCGCCCGAGAATTAATCGAGCACTATAACCGGGCAGGACAGTTCGAGAAGGCGGTTAAGTTGTTGGACAGGCTCTTGTTGCATAACAATCAGGTGCCTGAATATTGGCTGGATCTGGTCAATATCTATGAGTCCATTGGGGATTTGGAAACCGCGTTGTCAGTCAGCAATTCTGCCATCAACCAGATGCCAAATTCTGAAGAAATGCTGGTCAACAAGGGGCGCGTGCTGCTCGCGAAAAACGATCTGCGGAAGGCTGAATCAGAAATTGAAATCCTGATCAGGATGTTCCCCGCTAACAAAGAGTTGCTGCTGCTCAAGGCACAATTGCTCAACAAGCTTGGCAGGAAGAATGAGGCCGCGCAGCTATTGGGCAAGGTTTCACTAGCCGAAAAAGACCCTGAAAGCATGCATTTACAGAAGCTGAAGCTGACTGGCGAGCTCGAGAGTGCGTCAGATGCCCGGAAGATGCTCAATGGTTACATTCAGGCGCGCGGCATCCCTTATGATGACAGTCTTTACATGATGCTGGCAGAGGTGAATCTCGAAGCCGGACAACTCGATGAAGCAGAAAACGCGGCACAGAACGCGCTGAAGCTCAAACCTGGTTTATGGCGCGCTTATCAGATTCTCGGTGAAATCAACCAGCAGCGCGGCGCCATTGATGTGGCGATCGGGGTGTACCGCATGGCACTTGAAATAAACCCCGCTAACGCGAAATGCCTGCACGAGATAGGCAGGTTATACCTCTCTCGCCGGCAATATAACCAGGCGCTGCAAGCATTCCAGCAGCTCATCGAGCGCTTCCCGGACGACGTCGAGGGCTATGTTTTATTGGCAAACGTGATGCGTGAAAACCGGGACCTGCACGGCGCGGAAGCGATGCTGCGTAAGGCCTCTCAGCTCGCTCCGGACGATCTAAAGATACGCCGTCAACTTGGCGCGATTATTGCACTTAATCTGGTACACAACTCGTAAGCGGAGATTGGTTAATCATGGGACTATTCAATCTGGGCAAATCAGCATCTGAAAACAAACCGAACAACAAGGTCATCAGTCGTGACCAGTTGATTGATATGCTGAAGGTAGCGCTCAGGACGAAGAGTCTCCGCTTTGCGCGTGAGTTGGCAGGCAACTGGCTGGCCATTTACCCGGGTGACATTGAAATTACAACTTTGCTCGCCGAAGCGCATTTGCTGGATAACAGGGTGGAAGACGCGACCCAGATTGCCTATAAGGTGATCGCCCGAGATCCGCTGAACCTTGATGTCATCCAGCTTCTGGAAGACATCCGCAGGCAGCAGGGCAAAGGCTACCGTGACGTCTATCTGAGCCAGATTTCAAATTACGTCCTGAACCCTGAAGCGGAAGGCAATGAAAATGTCATCGGCTGGCCGTCACTTTTGAAATCTGCTTACATGTTCTACCGCGAAAAGAAATACGCCAAATCCGAAGTCCTGCTGCATCAGGTTCTCAATCTCAAGCCGAATTTTGTCCTGACCGCGCTGCTGCACCTGTTGCTGACCCAGCAGCAATCCGACCTGCTCACCGCACGTAAACTGGCAGAGTCTTACCACAAACGCTGGCCGGATTGCCTGCAGTTCGCGCTGGTGCTCGCCGAATTACGCGTCGCGACCAACGATGATGCCGGCGGTATGCAGTTGCTGCATGGTTGCGTGGTGAGTGATCCTTCAGCGATTGCCGCCAAGAGATTATGGGGAACCGGTTTCCGCTACAAGCCCATGTGGCCCGAACAGCTTGAAATTCCCCTGGATGTTGCCGTCCCGTTTGAGGTCGCGCAATACTTCGGTTGGACGACGCTGACAGAGGGTGACTCCTCGAAGGGCTATCCGAAATCGGAAGATCATGTCGTTCAACTGCCGACTGCCAAGGATATGGCAATGGGGCAAGACCCACGCCGGCATATTGAAATGACGCAGCCGATCTATCCCGCGGTCGATATGGCGCCGGACTTCACCGAAGAACCCATCCCTGCTGACGAAATTTACGTCAAGCTGACAAAGAAACTCGGACGGCCTGAACTGCAAAAGTCCGATGGCCGTTACCCTGTCTATGTCGTTCTGACCAGCAAAAAGCAGATTGACGCCAAATATGGCGGCAATACCAGTCAGGTACTGCACAACGAGATTAGCAAACTCTCCGCGGCCGTCAGGAACAAAACAGGCTGGGGATCAGTTGTCTTCTATCCGGACGACGCGGACAGCATGCTTAAGTTTGGACTGAGCCCAATCGATTCTCTTGACCCCATGAAGATCAAGATGGCGATGATTGAGCTGGACAAAAGCCTGAGCAAAAAAGGCTCGATGATTGGTGCGGTGCTGATCGTCGGCGGTGACAGCATCGTCCCATTCCATAAACTGCAAAATCCGACCGACGATGTCGATTCGTTCGTATATTCAGATAACCCCTACGCTTCTGCTGACAAGGACTACTTTATTCCTGACTGGCAGCTTGGCAGAATCCCTGACGATAACCAGAACGACGGTGGGCTGCTGCTTGTGCAACTGCGCAAGATCACAGGCATGTACATGGGCGGAGCGACACCACAGCCTGTTACGCCGGTAGCTCCGCCTCCGACACAGGTGCCAACACCTCCTGCCAGACCGACAACCCAGCCAACCTTCAATCCGACGACATTGGTGACGATCGCCAATATCATCAGGCAGTTTTTCAGCCGGGTGAAATTCTTCAAGAAGTCAAAAGCACCAGACAATTTCGGCTATACAGCCTCGGTTTGGCGACGTGCGTCCATCTCGGTCTTCGACGAAATCGGCAAACCGGAGCAGATGCGGATTTCACCGCCGCATACCTACGATTCGATCGGCGCCGAGCCTTTCAACGACGCGCCTTACGCCTATTTCAACCTGCATGGCACGGAAGACTCACCAAACTGGTACGGACAGCGTGATGTTCTTGATCCAGTCAGCGGTGCCGACTATCCCATCGCGCTGGCGCCGAACCTAATCAGGGCTAGCAATCTGCAAAAACGGGTTGTCTTCTCAGAAGCCTGTTATGGCGCGAATATCTTCGACAAAAACGACGCGACCGCGATTTCATTAAAATTCATGTCGGCTGGGGCGAATTGCTTCATTGGCTCGACCTGTATTGCGTACGGCTCCATCAGCACACCACTGATCGGCGCCGACTTGCTGGCATCCCTGTTCTGGAAATATTTCAACAATGGCCATGGCGCCGGCGAAGCGTTCCTGCGGGCAAAAATCGACTTTGTCGAGGAAATGAAACGCCGACAAAACTTGCTCGATGGGGAAGACCAGAAGACCTTGCTCTCCTTTGTTTTGCTGGGTGATCCGCTCTTTGGCAGCGGAGCGATGTCCAAGAAGGGCACGCGCATCATCAGAACGCATCAGACTGAAAAAATCAACATCCTGAGCGACCTTCCAGAGCTCCAGGGGGATGAGGAAAAGTCCTTCCCGCAGAAGCTGCTCCAGGAAGCCAAAGTGATCGTTGACTCGTACCTGCCCGGTCTATCCGGCGGGGAGATGTCCTATACGACCCAGGTGTTGAAGAGCATCGGCAAGAATGGCATTGATCAGTCCCCGGTCATTGAGCAGGGACAGCGGCCGACCAAAGTCACGATCAAAAAGCAGATCAGTCAGGATCAGCGCACACATTATCACTTCGCCCGGGTGACATTCAACAACGAGGGCAAGATGACGAAGCTGGCAATCTCGCGCTAAATTGATCTAAAAATCGACGCATTAAACAGCATCCCTGTAAGTGACCGGTGATGCTGTTTTATTGCCTGCGGATATTGGATGGCGTATAATCGCTAATCATTAAGTCTTGTTGAGAGAGACATTTATGGAACCGACATCACTCTCTGGTCATGAGATCAGAAAAGCATTCATCGATTACTTTGTTGAACGCGGGCATACTTTTGTCCGCTCAGCTTCCGTTGTACCTGGCAACGACAAGACCTTACTTTTTACCAATGCCGGCATGGTCCAGTTTAAGGATGTTTTCCTGGGCATGGACGTCCGCCCATATAACCGCGCGGTCAACTCGCAAAAGTGTATCCGTGTGGCTGGAAAACATAATGACCTCGATGAGGTCGGCCGAGACAACACGCATCAGACGATGTTCGAAATGCTGGGGAACTGGTCGTTTGGTGATTACTATAAAAAAGAAGCTGTCGCATACGCCTGGGATCTGCTGACCAATGTCTTCAAACTTGACAAGGAACGCATCTGGTTCACTGTATTCAAGGATGAAAAAGGTGAGATCGAAACAGATGAAGAAGCCGCTGACGCGTGGCGCGCGCAACCGGGCGTGATCGCCGACCATGTGATTTACTCGGGTCGTAAAGATAACTTCTGGGAAATGGCAGAGACCGGTCCTTGCGGGCCCTGCAGCGAAATCCATTATGACCTGGGTATCGAGCATTGCGACAAGCAGCACGAACCTGGGCATGTCTGCCGGGTGAATGGCGACTGCCGGCGCATTATCGAATTCTGGAATCTGGTTTTCATTCAATACAACCGTATCAGCGCGACCGAACTGATTCCATTGCCTCAAAAGCATGTCGATACCGGCATGGGACTTGAGCGCCTGACGAGCCTGCTGCAAGGCGTGTATTCCAATTTCAAGACTGATTTGCTGTTGCCATTGATCCAGGAGACGCAAAAGCTGAATGGCGCAACGGACGAGGAACGGGAGCGCGACTTGACGCCGTACCGTGTGATTGCCGACCATGCCAGGGCTGCCGCATTCATGATCGCCGATGGTGTCATTCCCGGCAATACCGGCCGCAACTACGTCTGCCGGATGATCATCCGCCGGGCGGCGTTATTTGGCCGGAAGATCAGCCTGACCGAACCATTCCTGGCGAAAATCGCGCAGGTGGTTATTGATGACTATCAGCATGCTTTCCCCGAACTGCTCAAGCATGAAAAAGCTATTATCGATAACATCACGCGCGAGGAAGTGCGGTTCGCGCGCACGGTCGAGCACGGCTTGAGCGTGCTTGAACAGGAGATTGAGAGCGTCAAGCGCTCGGGCAGCAATTTGCTCGAAGGCAGCCTCGCTTTTGACCTTTACGCAACCCACGGTCTGCCGCTCGAGATTACCCGTGACATCGTCCGGGAACATGATATTGATGTGGACGTCGACGGCTTCAAGAAAGCCATGGAAGCGCATCATATCGCTTCCGGTGCCGGCAAGGCGATGGGTATCATGGGCGGCGAAGCAGTCGATTTCTACCGCGAACTTGCGGAGGACCTGATTGCTACTGGTCAACTGCCAGCGAGCGGTGTTTTCTATGACCCTTACAGTACTTCACAGCTTACCGGTCCACTCCTCGCGTTGGTGGTGGACGGCGAACGCGTTGAACAAGCGTCTGTCGGTGATGACGTTTATGTTGTTTTGCCGGCAACCAATATGTACATTGAATCCGGCGGTCAGCAGACGGATCATGGTACGCTCACTGGCGGAACCGAGCCAGCGAGCTGGGAAATCAGGCTGGACAGCGCGGAGAAACCAGCAGCAGGCTTAATCGTCCATCATGGAAAGGTGATCTCCGGCACGCCAGCACTGGGTGACCAGGCACAATTGCGCACGGATCTTCAGCGGCGCAACCGCATCAGGCGCAACCATACCGCGACCCATATTCTCCATGCCGAGCTGCGCAAGGTGCTGGGTGCTGAGGTCCATCAGTCCGGTTCGCTTGTCTCGCCGGAACGGCTGCGCTTTGACTTCAACTATCCTCAGGCGCTGACACAGCAGCAACTGGCAGAAATTGAGGCTGGGGTAAACAAAGCCATTTACGCCGCCTATCCGCTCCGCATCGTCGTCAAATCACTTGATGAGGCGATCAACGAAGGCGCGACGGCATTGTTCGGAGAGAAATACGGCGAATCCGTGAGGACGATATCATTCGGCGACGAAGTCCTTTCCTCATACGAGTTATGCGGCGGCACACATGTGTCTAATACGTCCGAAATTGGGTTGTTTGTCATTGCGAGTGAAAGCAGCATCGCGGCAGGCGTCCGCCGTATCGAAGCCTGGACCGGTGATATGGCGTACCAGCAATTGAAGGAACGCGCCAATATCCTGCAGAAGGTCAGTTCCCTGGTACAGGCAGTTTATCCGGAACTTCCCGAGAAAATTGCCAGCCTGACCGAGGAAAATATACAGCTCATGCGTGAGGTTGCCAGCCAGCGGCAGAAGGAATTGATGGAAACATTCCAGCGCCAACTGGTGGAAGTTGACCTGGTCAACGATGTGAAACTGCTCAAAGTGCGCATAGACAATGCTGATATTGACCAGATGCGCCTGATGGGGGACCAATTCAAAAAGATGTATGGCAGCGGCGTAGCTGTTCTGGGCAGTCTCAAGGATGGCAATCCTTCGCTCCTGGTTGTCGTTACGGATGACCTGGTCAGCAAGGGGATCAGCGCGGTCGATATGATTCGCCATATAGCTCGTGAGATTTCCGGCGGCGGCGGCGGAAAACCCTCTATGGCGCAGGCTGGCGGCAAGAATTCGGCCGGCATCGATAACGCGCTGGATAAAGCGAAGCAGTATCTGCTGGAACACACTAAGTAGTCGAAAGATTAGGTACATAAGAAAACATCTCACATTTTGTGAGATGTTTTCATGTCTTAAGCCAGAAAGGCTTACAGGTCTTCAGGAATCCAGCAGCACAGCACCAGATCCCGGGCTGCCTTGACCTCGTCCAGGCGGCTGACTGGCGTCGTATGCGGCGCTGTCTTCAGCAGATCCGGGTCATTTCGGGCTTCCTCAGCGATCTTCAGCATCGCATCGATATAAAGATCGAGTGCCTGCTTGGGTTCGGTTTCGGTCGGTTCGATCATCAGAGCTTCCGGCACGATCAGCGGGAAGTAGTTCGTCGGCGGGTGCACGCCGTAATCGATCAGCCGTTTGGCGATATCGAGCGCGTGGACACCTGGAACATCCGCCCAGTGACCTTCAAGGACGAATTCATGCTTGCAGATACGGTCATAGGGTAAGGTGTAGGCACCTTTCAATTTGGCCATCATGTAGTTTGCGTTCAGGACCGCGTTCTCAGAGATCTTGCGCAGACCTTCCGGTCCATGCATGCTGATGTATGTGAATGCCCTGACAACCATGCCAAAATGGCCGAAGAAGGATTTGACGCGTCCGATACTCTTTTCTGGCATGTAGAAGCCAAAGAGCGGCGGCACGTCCTCGGTGCCCTCTTCGAGGATGGTCACATTTGGACCGGGCAGGAATTTCGCCAGTTTTTTGGTGACCGCGACTGGTCCGGAACCTGGTCCGCCGCCGCCGTGCGGGGTGGAGAAGGTCTTGTGCAGGTTATAGTGCATCACATCGATGCCCAGTTTTCCGGGCTGTGCGACGCCGAGCAGCGCGTTCATATTCGCGCCATCGCCATAGACCAGGCCGCCAGCTTTGTGAACGATTTTGGTCACCTCGAGGATATTCTCATCAAACAGACCAAGCGTGTTGGGATTGGTCAGCATCAAAGCGGCGACGGTATCATCGCAGACAGCTTGTAGCGCTTCGAGATCGACATTGCCGGCAGCAGTGGTCGGCAGGTTGACGACCTCATAGCCAGCCATGGAGGTCGTGGCAGGGTTGGTGCCATGCGCGGAGTCGGGGATCAGGATCTTGGTGCGTTTCTTGTCACGCCGTGCCAGGTGGTAGGCGCGGATGATCATCACACCGGTGAACTCACCATGCGCGCCGGCAGCCGGCTGCAGGGAGACCTCATCGAGACCAGCGATCTCAGCCAGCCAGGTCTGCAATTGATACATCAGCGCCAGCGCGCCCTGAATGGTTTCGATCGGCTGCAATGGGTGAATGTTGGCGAACCCGCTCAAGCGGGCTGCGTGCTCGTTGATCTTCGGGTTGTACTTCATGGTGCAAGACCCAAGCGGGTAAATGCCCTGGTCGATGCAGTAGTTCAGGTGCGAAAGGTTGGTGAAGTGACGGACGACGTCAAATTCGCTCAGTTCGGGGAAAGCCAGGTCTTCGCGGACGAATCCCTTGGGGAGCGCGTATTTTTTGGTATCCAGGTCAGGATACTTGACGCCAACGCGGCCTGGAGATGAGATCTCATAGATGGTAGGCTCACTCATGGCTCACCTCCTGCAGTGCTTCACACAGATAATCAACATCTTGTTTCAAATTCATTTCAGTCACCGCGACCAGCATGGTATTCGATAATTTGGGGAAGCATTCTTCCAGGTTGTAGCCGCCGAGAATACCATAGTCGAGCAGTTTCTGGTTGATCTCGTCCACTGGCGCGGGGCATTCGACCATGAATTCATTAAAGAAGGGCGCTTTGCCAACTACCTTGAAGCCATCCAGCGAGCCGATTTTGTCAGCGGCATAGTGGGCTTTGTGATAGTTCAACTCAGCCACCTTACGCATGCCGTGTTTGCCGAGAGCCGACATGTACACGGTGCTCGCCAATGCCATCAGTCCCTGATTGGAACAGATGTTGGAGGTAGCTTTCTCGCGGCGGATATGCTGTTCACGCGCGGTGAGAGTCAGTACAAAACCGCGCCGTCCCTGCTCGTCAACGGTCGCGCCGACCAGACGTCCGGCGACTTTGCGGATAAGTTCGTCTTTGGTAGCGAAGATACCGAGGTAGGGACCACCGAAGGAGAGCGGCAGGCCGAGTGTCTGACCATCGCCGACGACGATATCCGCGCCGAATTCGCTGGGCGGTTTGAGCAAGCCCAGGCTGAGCGGGTTCACAGCGACCACGAACAAGGCGCCAGCCTCATGCGTTGCCTTGGCGAGCTCGGCATAGTCAAAGATGCGGCCGAAGAAATCGGGGTACTGCACCATCACCATACAGGTGTCGTTGTCGATCTGGCGTTTGAGGAAATCAGGTTTGCGCAACGGGTCAATTTTTTCGCTGTCGCCAACGATTTTGACATCGCTCCGGCCGCTCAGGTAAGTGCGCAACGTGCTGCGGTAATCGGGATGGATGGCGGGTGAAAGCAGAATCTTCTTGCGTTTGCCGCGGAAGTGGTGATAAGCCAGGATGGCGGCCTCGGCTGACGCGGTCGCGCCGTCATAGTGCGAGGCGTTCGCGACATCCATGCCAGTAAGTTGGCTGATCAGTGACTGATACTCAAAGATCGCCTGCAGCGTGCCTTGTGATACTTCCGGTTGATAGGGAGTGTAGGCGGTCAGGAATTCACCGCGCCTGATCATCTCATCAACGACGGCTGGCGTGTAGTGATTGTAGGCGCCAGCGCCGAGGAAGGTCACCAGGTCACGGACACTCTCGTTGGCTGATGCCAGTTCCTCTGCCTGAGCGAGGGCTTCCATTTCACTCAAGGCTTTGGGCAGCTTCAGCTTTGGAAAGCGGAATTTTGCCGGGATGTCGGCAAACAAATCGGCGACTTTTTCAACGCCGATCGTTTGCAGCATCTCCGCGATTTCAGTTTCTGTATGCGGAGTGAACATCTTAGTGTTCTCTTTCTCCCAGGTACTTGCCGTATTCTTCCGCGTTCATCAGAACATCGAGGTCAGCCGGATTCGACATTTCAACCTTGTACATCCACGCGCCCTCATACGGGTCGGTGTTGACAAGCTCCGGAGAATCTGACAGTGCTTCATTGATTTCGACAACTTTACCTTCAACGGGGCAGGTGACATCAGCAGCGGCTTTGACCGATTCGAGGATGACGCAAACAGCATTCTTCTTTACCGTGTCACCGGGTTCAACATTAATCTCGACATAAACAATGTCGGAGAGCTGGTCCTGCGCGTAATCACTGATGCCGACGGTTGCTACCTTGCCATCGACTTTAACCCACTCATCGGCGGTTGTGTATTTTAGTCCTGCTGGAATATTCATTTTATGTCTCCTGAGCATATAGTTTGGGTACGTACTACGGTGTAAGCGCACCGCGCGGGACGGCTAGGGTACCGCCTCGCCATGCATATCATTCTATAAATGAATGGTATAAATGTCAAGAAAAACAAGCTTATTTCAGCCTGTTTTTGCCACTTTAGACAGGTTTTGGGGCTTGCATTGCAGTGTATAATGCTAATGAAAGGAGGTCACTACTGAAAGGGAGAGTATTATAGCGCATGGATTTCCGGGAAACTGGAAATTGACGAGGAAGAGGGTTCATGCCCGCAAGGACATGCTAACTGGCACAGCCAGGAAAATCGAAAGATCAGCGGATGCCCTCCAGATTTTCTGAATACTCTCAGTTGAACTACAAGCAAAATCCAGGATAATGGTCTGGATACTTTCATTACGCATGGAGGCTGATATATGTGTGGCATTGTTGGCTATATAGGCACGAAAGATGCGATGCCTATTGTATTAAATGGTTTGAAACGGCTTGAATATCGCGGCTATGATTCTGCCGGCATCGCTGTCATTCAGGATGGACGCATTGAGTTGCGCCGGAATGCCGGCAAACTGTCCAATCTGGCTGCCAGACTGGAAGCGGAACCGATCCATGGGACGATCGGCATGGGGCATACGCGCTGGGCTACGCACGGCGAACCCAGCGAGCGCAACGCTCATCCGCACCTGGGCGCTACCGGTGGCATTGTGGTGGTGCACAACGGCATCGTTGAGAATTTCATCGAGCTTAAGGATGAACTGGCATCTGAAGGCGCTGTCTTCAAGTCTGATACGGATACTGAGGTCATCGTCCACCTGATTGAGCGCTTCGTCGCCAACGGTCAGAGTTTGAAAGAAGCAACCCGTAAGACACTCAAAATGCTGCATGGTTCCCATGGCATTGTCGTAATCTCGGCTCATGAGCCCGATAAAATCATCACGGCACGGCTGGGTAACGCCGGCGGCGTGGTGATCGGCTTCGGCAAGGGTGAGATGTTCATCGGATCAGACCTGCCGGCCATTCTGGAGCATACGCGCGAGGTGATCTTCCTTGAATCTTCCCAGATGGCTGAGGTCACCCGTGAGGGCGCGAAGGTCGAGACGATAGGCGGGAAGCCGGTCTCTGCCCAGGTGCACATGATTGCCTGGGACCCCGTATCAGCCGAAAAAGGCGAGTACCGGCACTTTATGCAGAAGGAAATCTTCGAGCAGGTACGGTCCCTGACCGATACGCTGGCAGGACGGGTGGACTTTCAGAAGTTCACCATCAAACTGCCGCAACTGAACCTGACGCCGGAGCTGGCGAACAAGATCGAGCGGATCTACATCACTGCCTGCGGTACCGCGGCATATGCCGGCATGGTCGGCAAGATTTATCTCGAGAAGATTGCCCGCATCCCGACCGAAGTGATGATTGCCTCAGAATTTCGTTATCACGATCCGATCGTCGATGAAAATACCGTCATTCTGGCCATCAGCCAGTCCGGCGAGACGGCTGACACGCTGGCTGCCATGGATGAAGGCCGCAAGCGCGGGGGGACGGTCTGGTCGATCGTCAACGCCATCGGATCGCAGGCGATGCGCGTCGCGGACGGCTATATCTCCATGCAGTCCGGACCGGAGATCGGTGTCGCGTCGACCAAGGCGTTTACCGCGCCGATCGTGGATATGTATATGCTGGCTGCCTTGTTGGGCGAGATGCGCGGCACGGTGGATCGCAAGCAGATGAAATCACTGATCAATGACCTGCGGCTGGTGCCGAACCTGGTCGGGCAGTGCCTGGCGAAGGAAGAGGAAGTTGTCAGGATCGCTCAGGAGTTGAAGGACACGCGCAACATGCTCTATCTCGGCAGGGGCGTCAACATGCCGATTGCCTACGAAGGCGCCTTGAAAATCAAGGAAATTTCGTATATGCATGCGGAAGGTTACCCGGCGGGCGAGATGAAGCACGGCCCGATCGCCCTGGTTGACAAGAATATGCCCATCGTCGCCATCGCGCCGAAGGATCATTGGTATGAAAAAATGGTCAGTCAGATTGAACAGGGCAAGGCGCGTGGCGGACCAGTTTACGCGGTCGCGACCGAAGGTGACACGCTGCTGGCTGAAAAGGTCGATGGTGTGATGTGGATTCCGCCGACGCCCTGGCTGCTGAGCCCGATCATTACCGTCATCCCGTTACAACTGCTGGCGTATCATATCGCCGCACTCAGGGGGCTGGATGTCGACCAGCCGCGCAACCTGGCAAAATCGGTGACGGTAGAGTAGTTAAAGTTTATACAGAATAGAGGCGGCGTAAGATTTGCCGCCTCTATTCTGTTAACAAGAACTGACAGGGAGCCCGCTTGCCTGTCTGACTGGAGCCAACCTTTTGAACCTGCATACCGGTCAAGTGGCTAATCAAGGCGGTATCACATTGACAAAGGTGGTCGCCAATTTCACTGTATTGCCCATATGGACAATTCGCGAAGGTTACCAGCACGCCATGGCGTCTGATTTCCCATTTCGGCTGGTGTTCACGCATGACGTCCAGTAAGCGGGTCATTTTGCTTATGAGTGATTGCTTGCCGGAATCCGCGGATGAAAAGTCGTGTTCAATCGCTGAGCGGGCAACTTCGCCTGGATCCGACCGCGTTATCGCCTGACGCAGCAAGGTATCAAGCACCGGCGGCAGCCCATCCAGCGGACGATTTGCCAGGCGATACGCCTTCCGTGGTCTACCACGTGCTGAGCCTGTCGCTGTAGGGCTGGACGTCACAAGGCCCTCAGATAGCAATGCCTTGAGGTGATACTGGATTGCCGGCTTGGTCAGGTGTAACGCCGCACTGAGCTGATCTGTGTCCATCTGACCGCGGTTGAGGAGAAGTTCCAGCAATTCTGAACGAGAATTCATGGCTGATGGTGAATATTATAAAAGAAATTTGATAATAATGACATCTTTCACCATAAAAACATGGAGTAAAATTATCTGGTTCAACATAATTACAGTAGATGAGGTGAAGTATGGCTGGTGATTCCCTGCAATCGCCTGAATACGAAATCCCTGCCGAACTCAAGGACGTGGTCACCATTACCACCCTGGACAGGGTCTACAACTGGGCGCGCCGCAATTCGCTCTGGCCGTTTATGTTCGGTCTGGCTTGCTGCGCGATCGAGATGATCATGCTGGCAGCCAGCCGCATCGACGTGGCGCGCTTCGGCATGGAGGTCATGCGCCCGACCCCGCGGCAATCCGATCTGATGATCGTCGCCGGCACGGTTACCAAGAAAATGGTGCCGCAGATCGTGCGGCTCTACAATCAGATGGCGGAACCGCGCTATGTGCTTGCCATGGGCGCCTGCGCCTCCGGCGGCGGACCTTTTAAAGAAGGCTATAACGTCGTCTCCGGCATCGACAAGTTTTTACCGGTCGATGTCTACATCCCCGGCTGCCCGCCGACCCCGCAATCTCTGATGCATGGTCTGATTGCAGTACAGAAGAAAATCGACCAGCAGAGCATCAAGCGGGACGCGACCTGGTATAAGAAGGAGCATTCCTCCGAAATTCCCGTGCCGATCCTGGGACCGGACATTATTGACCCTGCCCGTTATGAGGAACTGAAGGCGATCTCCGAACAGCTCTCGAGCGAGAAAACCGCTGCCAGCGCTGTATCTGAAGCGGCGTCAGAAGGAGCACAATCATGACCGAGCAAACAGCTCCCAATTCTGGTGAATTAACTGTGAAACCTCTGGATGAACTGTTGCAGGCAGAAGACCGCGGCGGTTATCAGGGCTATATCGTCGCCCCTGAGGTCCTCTTTGACACATTTACTGCCTTGAAGGAGCAGCATAAATACGATTACCTTTCAATGGTCACCTCCGCCGATTACCCTTCCGAGGGCAAGATCGACGTCATCTACCAGCTCTACCGCCTCTCGGGCGGCCCGGGCCTGACCGTCAAAACCCGCGTAAACCGGGACGACGCGCATCTGGCGAGCATCACCCCAATCTATCCCGGCGCTGAACTGCAGGAACGTGAGGTTTACGACATGATGGGCGTCCGTTTTGACGGTCACCCCGACCTGCGGCGGCTACTGATGTGGGAAGGCTTTGATGGCTGGCCTCTGCGTAAGGACTGGCATGAGGCCTACTACGTTGAAGATAACAAGCCTTTCAAGAACCGCTGGCCTGCCGGTGTTGTCGCGCGCGCTGAAGATGTCGCTCCCTACAAAGACAACCTGCGTTACGCAGACGGCTTTGACCCGTACAAATTCGACCCGGATGTGGAAGCCAGTCTGTATAAAATCCTCGAGGGGACGAGCAAGGAAAATAGCGGCGGCATCGAAACCGAACGGGTGATCGTCAACTTTGGTCCGCAGCACCCATCCACGCACGGCGTTTTCCGCATGGCGGCTGTGCTGGAAGGTGAGGCGGTCGTCAATATGAAGCCTGTAATCGGTTATCTGCACCGGAATCACGAAAAGATCGGCGAACGCAACACGTATTTGCAGAACATGCCCTACACTGACAGGCTGGACTACATCACCTCCATGACCAGCAACCACGCCTATGCTTTGACGGTTGAAAAGATGATAGGGGCGACCGTTCCTGAGCGCGCTGAGTATATCCGCGTCATCATGGCTGAGTTGACCCGCATCATCAACCATTTCCTGCTGGTTGGCTTCCTGACCAATGATCTGGGCGCCTTCTTTACGCCGGCTCTGTACGCCTTCAAGGAAAGGGAGCTGGTGCTCGATATATTCGAAGAGGTCTCCGGTTCACGCATGATGTGCAACTACCATCGCTTCGGCGGTCTGGTGCGCGATGTCTCGCAGGATGTGCTGGTGAAGATCTCGAAACTGACCAGCCGCCTGGAACGCAAGATCGACGAGATGGACAAGTTCCTGACCAGTAACGAAATCATTCGGGCCCGTTGTGAGGATGTTGGTGTGCTGACCCCCGAACGGGCGATCGCGCTTTCAGCTACGGGTGTCGTCCTGCGGGCGACTGGTGTGCCCTATGACATCCGCCGCGCTGATCCCTACAGCATCTATGACCGACTTGAATTTGATGTCATCACCGGCACAAAGGGTGACATTTACGACCGGTATCTGGTGCGTATCGAGGAGATGCGCCAGAGCGTACGCATCCTGCGGCAGTGTTTGCGCGATATCCCTGGCGGACCGGTCTTCAATGGCAAGGTACAGTACCAATTCAAAGTACCAGCGGGTGAAGCCTATGTCCGCACCGAGTCACCGAAAGGCGAGCTGGGGTTCTACCTCGTCTCTGACGGCGGCATCAACCCATATCGCTACCACGTCCGTCCGCCCACGCTGATCAACCTGACCTCCCTGGCTGATATGACCCTGGGCGGCAAGATCGCGGATGTGGTGACTGTACTGGGTTCTGTTGATATTACGCTCGGCGAAGTTGACCGGTAAGGAGTGCATGAGATGAAAGGTATCGGCATATTAACTGGCTTGTGGATCGCCTTCAAGCACTTCATCGAAAGTTACCTGGTCGATCTGAAGGCCGGAAGGAAGCGTTACTTTACTGAAGAAGGCGTTGAATCCCGGCGCACGAGCGACACAAAAGGTATCTTTACCGTTCAGTATCCGGAAGAACGGCTTCCGGTTCCGGAGCAATTCCGAAATCTGCCTTTTCTGGTCTATGATGAAGGCCCACAAGGTGAAAAGCTACCGCGCTGTACCGCCTGCGGTATCTGTGCCAAGGTTTGTCCCCCGCAATGTATCTGGATTACCCGCATGATTAACCCCTCGACCGGGCGACCCATGCCAAAGCCGGAGAAATACTCCATTGACATGGATGTCTGCATGAGCTGCGGATTCTGCGCGGAATTCTGTCCGTTCGACGCGATCAAGCTCGACCACGATTATGAAATCGCCTCCTATGACAGGATGAAAGACAACATCTACGACTTTGAGAAACTGCTCAAGCCGGCTTCTTACTACGGCAAGATTCGACCGGTTGAATACGGGATCGAACAGGCAGAGAAGGCCGAGAAGCAAAAGGCAGAAGCAGCCGCGCAAGCCTGAGCTATGTATAACGAAGACACTGAATTACTCTTTCCGCTGCGGGTCATCCCCAAGCTGATCAATCTGCGGGGCGACGCGTGGAACAAATTGGTCCGTTCAGTTAGTGAACCAAAGACGCGAATTGCCGACCAGGTCGCCTTTGCGTACATGATGGTAAGATTAAACGGATGCATCTCCTGCAACACGGGCTCCTTTCGGGCGATGCGAGGTTGCACGCAATGTTCGGTGCAAACCATCAAGCGCTACAGGGCTGATGACACAGAACTGATCAACCTGTACGCGAAAACCAAAAAGGAAATTTCTACGCTCAAGGAGCGGTAATCGGCAGCTCCTGAGAATTATGATGGAAGATCAAAACAATCAAAAATTAGCTTGTGTCAGATTCTCGAAAGTCGGGAAGCTCTACCATTTTGAGTGCTCAAAAATTGCAGATCTTGAACTGGGCGATTTTGTCCTGGTCGAGACGTCACGCGGCAGCCAGATCGGCACGGTTGAACGATTTGCTGAACTGAGCGAGGTAGAAGATCTCTCCTCGCTCAAGGCCATCGACCGCAAGGCGACTGCTCAGGATCTGCTGATTCAACAAGGCTGGCTCGACAAGCAGGATGAGGCGCTGGCGCTGGTCAAGACCAAAGCTGAGCAGGAACAAGTAGCCAATGTGAAGTTTATCTCGGCAGGATACAGTTTCGAGGGTAAACGTCTGACCGTACTTTACAGCAGCGACTCAGATGAAAAAGTCGACCTGAAACGCTTCCGCAACAGTATCGCCAGGCAATTCGCGCCGAGCCAACTGGAAATGCGCCAGATTGGGCCGCGAGATGTGGCGAAAATTGTCTGCGGCATGGGCGCCTGCGGTCTGGAGCAGCGCTGCTGCTGTAAGTTCCTGACTGACTTCAACTCCATCTCGATCAAGATGGCGAAAGAGCAAAACGTTTCCCTGACACCAACCGAGATCACCGGCATCTGCGGCCGCTTGCGCTGCTGCCTGATCTATGAGTTTGAGCAATACGTCGCCCTGCGCAAGCAGCTTCCAAAGCGCAACAAAACCGTGAAAACACCGATGGGTGAGGGACGGGTGGTGGAAGTGCTGACCCTGAAAGAGGCAGTGATTGTTGAATTGCCTGAAAATGGCAGAAAAGAATTTCAACTCTCCGAGATCAGCTTCGAATAAACCCGCGCGTCAAAAAATTATCACAGAAAAATATGACATTTGTCTGTTGACAGTGCAGTATTGCGTGGTAAGATATTATTAATCTGATTAATATTGAACGGAAACAAGAGAACGACATATTTCGGGCGAATTAATCATATTAATAAAATGGACAACGAGTTCCTAAATTACCTCGCGACTTCCGGGATCCAAGACAACGGCAAACTGCCGGGACTACAGGATTTAAGCAAGAAACTCAACAAAAGCCTGCCAAGTTTAAGAGAACAGCTCGAACTCGCCCGTGCGATGGGCGTGGTTGAAATTCGTCCGCGCGCCGGTTTGCGTAAGCTGCCTTTCTCATTTTCGCCCTCAACCAAATTCACAGCGGGGTACGCGCTGCGCAATGACCCGCAACTTTTCCAGCAATATTGGGAAATGCGCAATCACCTTGAGATCTCATACTGGTATGAGGCTGTTCAGCAACTAACGGATGAGGACATCCGCTGCTTGAAAAAATTGCTGCTGACAGCGCAGCAAAAACTCAAGCGGGAGCCTTTTGTAGTTCCTGTCAGCGAACATCGCCAGCTCCACATGCGCATCATCTCCAAAATTGAAAACGTCTTCGTGGTCGGCTTGCTGGAGACCTACTGGGATCTATATGAAGAACTTGGTCTCAGTATCTCGGATGAGCTCGCCTATCATCAGAAAGTCTGGCAATATCATGAGCGGATCATCGACGCGATCAGCGTCCGCGATTTCAACCTCAGTTATCAATTGCTGCGGGAACACATGAATTTGTTGACTTACAAGACACGGCCAAATTTAATCCAGTCTTTTGAGTGAAAAAACAGGAAAAGGTGGTATATGTCAAACGACAGCATCGGAACAGCGCAGAAAAAGATTGTCAACGATTTCTCCATCACATTCAGCACCATCAATGGATCGGGCAGCGCCACATCCAACATGGCGATCCTGAGAGCCTTGTTCCGGATGGGCATCCCGGCATCTGGGAAGAACATCTTCCCGTCCAACATTCAGGGCATGCCCACCTGGTTCACAATCAGGGTTTCTGAAAAGGGGTACTTCGCCCGCAAGGATGTCTCGGACATCGTCATTTCGATGAATCCGACGACGCTGCAGAAGGACATCATGAGCCTGCCGTCCGGCGGCGTGCTCTTCTATACTGATGACCTCAAGCTGCCGGTAGAACGTGATGACATCTACGTCTACCCGATGGCTGTCAAGAAGATCATCAAGGATAGCGACACGCCAGCCAATTTGAGAACCTATATCTCAAATATGGTTTATGTTGGCGTGCTGGCGCAGATGATGGGCATCAGCCTCGAGAAAGTTCGCGAAGCAATCGTCTTCGCGTTCAATGGCAAGGAAGTGCCAGTCAACTCGAACTTTGGCATCATTTCCAAAGCTGCTGAGTGGGCGAAAGACAATCTGGTCAAAAAAGATCCCTACTACATCGAGCCATCCAATAAAACTGATGACTGGGTGCTGGCTGAAGGGAACGTCGCTGGCGGACTGGGCGCCATTTATGGCGGTATGCAGCTCACCGCGTGGTACCCGATCACGCCGGCTTCCTCCATGGTCGAATCCATGATCGAGCACGCGCCGAAACTGCGCACGGACCCCGAGACCGGCAAAAATACTTTCGCCATTGTCCAGGCGGAAGATGAACTTTCAGCCATCGGCATGGCGATTGGCGGCGGCTGGGCTGGCTTGCGTTCGATGACCTCCACCTCAGGCCCTGGCATGTCGCTGATGGGCGAATACATGGGGCTGGCTTTCTTCGCTGAGGTGCCTGTGGTTGTCTGGAACGTCCAGCGCGTTGGTCCCAGCACCGGCTTACCGACCCGAACCGCGCAGGGCGACATCACCCAGGCAGCTTTCCTGAGTCATGGCGACCGGCGCTATATCACTCTGATCCCGTGCAGTGTCAACGAATGCTTTGAATTTGGCTGGAAGGCATTCGATATCGCCGAGCGCTTCCAGACACCCGTGATCGTCCTCTCTGACCTCGACCTGGGTATGAATTTCTGGATGACCCCGAAATTCAATTACCCCGACAAACCGATGGACAGAGGCAAGGTGATCTGGGAAGAAGACCTCCAGCGCATTCTGGATGAGCGCGCCGGTGACTGGGGCCGCTACCTCGACATCGACGGTGACGGCGTTCCGTATCGCACCGTACCAGGCAATATGAACGCGAAGAGCGGTTATTTCACCCGTGGCACTGGACACGACGAGTATGCCCGCTACGCTGAGGACGCCGCGGTTTGGGAGCGTGTCTTCAATCGCATCATGAAGAAATTTGAGACCGCGAAATCTTACATCCCGGCGCCAGTTCTGGAGAAAGATTTCGGATCACGCAAGGGCATCATCGCCTATGGTTCGACCATGCCGGCCGTGCTTGAGGCTGCTGATATGCTCTCCGAAGCAGGCAATGCCTATGATGTGCTGCGCTTGCGCGCTCTGCCATTTACTGACGACGTCAAAAAGTTCATTGAGGACCATGACCAGGTCGCGATTGTTGAGATGAACCATGATGGACAGATGCGGCAGTTGCTTTTGATGGAATACCCCGAGTTAGCGACCCGGCTGAAAAAGGCCGCCGTGCTCAATGGGTTGCCGCTGAGCGCGCAAAACGTATTAGATCTGATTGGCGGACAGGAGTAATATCATGAGCGAACAAGTTATCGAACATGCAGTCAATGTAAACGCGGCGGGGCTCTCACGAAATGATTACCGCGGCGCAGCCAGCACACTCTGCCAGGGTTGCGGGCACAATTCGATCGCCAGCCAGATCGTCGCGGCTTGTTATGAGCTGAATATCATCCCCGAAAAATTGATGAAATTCTCCGGTATTGGCTGCTCGAGTAAAAGCCCGACCTATTTCATGCTGCGCTCCTTTGCTTTCAACGGCTTGCACGGCAGAATGCCTTCGTTGGCCATCGGCGCGTCCTTCGCTGACCTTTCTCTGAAAGTCTTCGCGGTCAGCGGTGATGGTGACACAGCCTCGATTGGTATGGGACAGTTCAAACACGCCGTGCGCCGCAATATCCCGATGGTTTATATCGTCGAGAACAATGGCGTCTATGGCCTGACGAAAGGTCAATTCTCTGCGACGGTCGAGCAGGGTATGTTCCTGAAGCGGCAAGGCGTTTCTAAATACTTGCCGGTCGATATTTGTATGGAAGCTCTGGCAGCGCATGCCAGCTTTGTCGCCCGATCCTTCGCCGGCGATCCGAAGCAGGTCAAGGATTTGATTAAAGCAGCGCTCAGCCATCGCGGCATCGCTGTGCTAGATATCATCAGCCCCTGCGTCACGTTCAACAACAAGGAAGATACCATCCACTCTTACGCGTTCGGCAAGGACAATGAAGAGCAGTTGCATGGTATGACTTTCGTGCCGGCGCGAGATGAGATCATGATCGAAGACTACGAAGAGGGTGAAGTCAAGGCAGTCAAGCTGCATGACGAATCAACCATCCTGCTCAAGAAGCTCGAACGCGATTATGACCCAACCAACCGCGCTGAGGCATTCCGGGTGCTCGATGAGGGCTACCGCAAACGTCAGTTGGTGACGGGCTTGTTGTATATCGACCCTGAGGAACCTGTGCTGCATGACAAGTTCAATCTGGTCGAGGGACCTTTGAACCGGCTGCAGGAACCAGATCTGCGTCCAAAATCAGGCACACTCGATAAAATCAACGCGAGCATGCGCTAAACAGAGAAGAGACCGTCCTCAGGACGGTCTCTTCTTTTGCACGGTATGCAGGTGCAGAAAGTTCGGCGGCATGCGTTTGCCGAACGGATAACCGCTAACCAGAATGACCTGGTTGGTCGTTGCCAGTTCTCCACGCCGCTCGAGGAAAGATTCGATCACTTTGATCATCCCATCCAGGCTGCCGCTGAACTTCTCATAATGCGCTTCCACGCCCCAGAGCAGCGCCAGTTGCTGATAGGTATGCAGGTTCGGCGTGAATGCGAAAATCTTCACGGGCGTATGCGTCTTGGAGACCAGACGCGCTGTATTGCCGCTCTCAGTGAAGATGAAAATGGCATTGACATTCATATCATTGGCCAGTTGCGCGGCAGCAAGGGCGAGCGATTGCGCGTCTTCATTCAGTTCGGCATCATCGCCGGCGTAATGTTTCTGGTAGGACCGGCCCAGCTTTTCTGTCTCAAGAATGATTTCAGACATCGTTTGGACGGCATTGACTGGATATTGACCAACGGCTGTCTCAGCCGAGAGCATCAACGCGTCAGATCCATCTAGTACAGCGTTGGCAATATCCGTGGCTTCCGCCCGGGTGGGCGTGGGCGCTGTGATCATCGATTCAAGCATCTGAGTAGCTGTGATCACCAGCTTATTGCGCCTGTTCGCCATTTCTATGATCTCTTTTTGCAATATCGGAACTTTGGCGATGGAAGTCTCGACAGCCAGATCTCCTCTGGCGACCATCACGCCATCGGCTAGCGCCAGGATCTCAGCCAGGTTGTCGAACGCTTCGGGTTTCTCGATTTTAGCAATCAGCAGGGGACGGTAATTGGCAGGCTTCTGGATGCCGGCTATGAATTCGCGGGCGATCCTGATGTCCTCCGCGTTGCGGATAAATGAGATAGCGATCGCGTCCACCCGCGCGTTCAGACCGAAGCGCAGGTCAGCGTAATCTTTGGGAGTCAGCGAAGAAAGCCCGAGGTTGGTTCCAGGCAAATTCACTCCCTTATGAGAGGTGAGCACACCTCCGCGCAGGACTTCAGCGGTCAGGGAACCTGTATCGTTTGAGATGACCCGCAAGGCGATCTTTCCGTCATCGAGCAGCAGGATTTTGCCCAACTGGTCGAGATCATAGAAACCATCGACTTTGAACGGGATGACGCCTTTTTCCTGCGCGGTTTCAAGATTGCTGAACCGAATCACTTCACCCGGCTGTAAGGACAGACCGGGTTTCTCGATGTTGCCAACACGCAGTTTGGGGCCTTGCAAGTCCAGCAGGATTGTAAGATTCGTCCCCAGCTCTTTGGCGACCGCCCGCAAGCGGCGCAAATTTCGCTGGTGAACTGCATGAGTGCCGTGAGAAAAATTCAAGCGGGCGACATTCATGCCCGCTTGGATTAGACTGCGTATCGTTTCTGCTGATTCGCTTGCCGGGCCGATGGTTGCGACTATCTTTGCCCTGCGAAACATTGTCCGATTATCCGACATATTTCAGCTTCTGTGCCTGGGCACGCAGCTCATCCCTGAACTCGGGGTGAGCAATTGAGATCAGCAATTCCGTTCGCTCGCGAATCGGCTTGCCATACAGGTCGACAATACCGTATTCTGTCGCGATGTAATGAACATGATTGCGTGTGACCGTGATGCCGGCGCCCGGTTTGAGGGTCGGCACAATCTTGCTTATTTTCTCGCCGTTCTTCATGGTGGCAGTACTGGGCAGCGCGATGATTGGCAGCCCGCCTTTGGAACGGGAAGCCCCATAGATAAAGTCCAACTGCCCGCCGATGCCGCTGAAGAGATAGGTGCCAATGCTGTCGGCGCACACCTGGCCGGTGAAATCCACTTCCATGGCGGAATTGATCGCGACCATGTTGTCGTTCTTCGCGATCACGAAGGGGTCATTGACATACTCGGTCTTGTAGAGCTCGATCATGTCATTGTGATTGACCCACTCATATAACTTATGGCTGCCGATGATGAAGCCGGCAATGATTTTGCCGGGGTGAATGGACTTCTTGCTGCCATTAACGACGCCTGATTCAACCAGTTCAATCAGCCCGTCCGAGAAAAGCTCGGAGTGGATCCCCAGGTCCTTCTTGTCCTTCAGGTAATGCAGCACCGCGTTCGGAATTCCGCCGATGCCAAGCTGCAGGGTCGCGCCATCCGGGATCAGGCTGGCGATATGCTTGCCGATGTTGTCGATGACTTCCTGATCACCCGAGACTTTATTATGGGCTTCAGCTACCAGATAGTCAGATTCAACGATCCAGTCAATGTCATTGACATGGATCAGGGTGTCACCCTTCATTCTGGGCATGCGCTGATTGACCTCTGCGATGATCAGCCTGGCGGACTCGGCTGCTGATTTGGTGAGGCCTGCTTCTGTCCCAAGGGTACAGAAGCCATGCTCATCAGGCGGCGAAAGATGCACGAGAGCCACGTCCAGCGGTATGACCCCGGTCTTGAACAAGATCGGGAACTCAGAGAGGAGGACAGGTGTGAAATCTGCCCGGCCGGCGTTGACCGCCTCCCGGACATTGGCGCTGATGAAGAGCGAATTCGCCCGCAAATGCCCCTGCATCCTGGGCTCCACGTACTCTGAGCCAGCAATCAACAGGGCGTGATAGATCGTCACGTCACGCAATTCAGGCGCGTAATCAATGAGCGCGTTCAACAATTTCTGCGGGGTCGAACAATTTCCAGTCAGGAAAACTTTGTTTCCTGACTGGATTTTTTTGACAGCTTCTGCTGCTGTGACGAGTTTAGACTTGTAGGTTTGCTGCCACTCCATAAAGGCGTTTTCCCCTCAAAATTAATCCATCTGCAAGACTTCAGCGATTTTTGGCAATGCCCAGTCGATGGTTGCTTTGTCGATGATCAATGGCGGCGCGAAGCGGATGACATTGTCATGGGTTTCTTTGGCCAGGATGCCTTTATCCAGCAGCGCTTCGCAGAAGCGTCGGGCGCCGCCCGCGGCTTCATGCAACTCGACGCCGATTAACAAGCCCTTGCCGCGAACTTCCTTGACATGCTTGCTGGGAATCTCGGACAATTGGTCCATGAAGTAATTGCCCATCTCCTCGGCGTTTTCGATCAGCTTTTCTTCGACAATCACTTTTAGTGCTTCACTGGCAACAGCAGCAGCCAGCGGATTGCCGCCGAAGGTGGAGCCATGCTCACCCGCGAGGAACAGATCCATCAGTTTCGCGTCAGCCAGGACAGCAGAGACGGGATAGAAACCGCCGGAAAGCGCCTTGCCGATGGTGACGATATCGGGGCGGATGCCATCGTGCTGGAAGGCGAACAGTTTGCCTGTCCGGCCCAGACCCGTTTGAATCTCGTCGCAGATCAGCAGGACGTTGTTGTCCTTGCAAACTTTGGCGAGCTTCTTCAGGTAGCCTTTTTTGGGCATGATGATGCCGGCTTCGCCCTGGATTGGTTCAAGCATGACCGCTGCGGTATTGGGTGTGATGGCTGCCTTGATGGCTTCGATGTCGTCATATTTGACAATCTTGATGCCGGGCACGAACGGGCCAAAATACTCACGATAGAAGGGTGTGGAGGACATGGTGACCGCCAGCAGCGTCCTGCCGTGGAAGTTATTTTCGGCGACGATGATCTCAGCCTTGTGTTTCTTGATGCCTTTAACCTTGTAAGCCCATTTGCGTGCCAGTTTGATGGCTGTCTCGACCGCCTCGGCGCCGCTATTCATTGGCAGCGCTTTCTCATAACCGGTGAGGTCAGAGAGTTCCTTGTAAAACACACCAAGCTGGTCATTGCGGAAAGCGCGTGAGGTCAGGGTGATTTTCTTCGCCTGATCGATCATCCTTTTCAGGATGCGCGGATGAACGTGTCCCTGGTTCAGGGCGGAGTATGCGCTCAGGCAATCCAGATACTTTTTGCCGTCAACATCCTCAACCCAACAACCCTTGGCTTTCGAAATGACTACATCCAGCGGATGATAATTATGCGCGCCATAATCATCTTCCAAGGCGATAAATTCCTGGGTTTTTGATTGTTTCTTCATTTAGTTCTCCTTTACCATGAGTTTGTAAATGATACCGATCTGCGCGTGCAGGCGGTTATGTGCCTGCGGGAAGATAACGGAATGCGGACCATCCGCAACGTCATCGGTCAACTCCCAGCCACGATGAGCGGGCAGACAATGCATGACGATGACGCTCGGCTTTGCCTTGCTGACCAGCTCCGCGTTGACCTGATAGGGTGGGAAGGTCAGCAGACGCTGCTCGGTCTCGGCTTCCTGGCCCATACTGATCCATGTATCAGTATAGATCACATCGGCGTTTTGTACAGCTTCCGCCGGGTCCGAAGTAAATTTGAGGGTCGATCCGCTCTCGCTGGCAAATTTCCTGCCGACCTCAATGGTCTTTTCTGGCAGGTTATATCCGTCTGGTGTGGCTGCGGTGAAATTTGCCCCGAGCTTGGCGCAAATGTCCATGACAGAGACTGCCATGTTGTTACCGTCTCCAACATAGGCAACGTTCAAGCCTTCCATTCTGCCGTAATGTTCGATGATGGTCATCGCGTCCGTCATAGCCTGACAAGGATGGCTGTAGTCACTCAGGCCGTTGATGACCGGGATGGTGGTGTACTTCGCGAGCTGTACGACATCATCGTGGGCGAATACACGCGCCATGATGATATCCACATAGCCGTCCAGCACTCGCGCGATGTCAGGTACGGATTCTCTGGTACCAAGGCCGATTTCAGCCGGTGAGAGGTAGAGCGCATCACCGCCGAGGTGTTTCATGCCCATATCAAAACTCACTCGTGTTCGCAGGCTCGGCTTCTGAAATATCATCGCCATAACTTTGCCCTTCAGCACAGGTTTGAGAGAGCCTTTTTCGAAAAACTCTTTCTTTATGCTGATGGCGCAATCGAGCATCGATTGCAATTCTTCACGGGAAAAATCGGCAATATCTAGAAAGTCCTTATTCATGGAATACTCCAATTTGGTGCAGAATGCGAAACGAAAAGGAGTATATCACGCAGTTTATTTGGATAGAATGTTATTTTTAGCACAACTTGACACTATAAAACTCACACCGGAGAGGCTACTTCTGCCTTACTTTCCTGGCTGCATCCGTGACCATTTTATCCATTAACCAGTAGACTTTGCTGCCCAGGAAGTTGGAAAGAAAATACATGAATTTCGTTTCAGCACCAGGCAAAATCAGATATTGTCCGTGGTCGACTGCTTTCATGATTTCCGAAGCAACGAACTCAGGTTTGAGGGCTTTCGCCTGACCATTAACAAGTTTGGTGATTTCTGGTTTGTGCTTGTTCTCTTCTTCTAATTGCGGAGTTTCCGTATCTGGCGGGAAAACGATCGAGACCTTTACGCCAGCCAATTTCATCTCAAGCCGCAGGGCGTCAGAGAAACCCTTGACGGCAAATTTGGAAGGCCCATACGCCGTATAGCCGTACAGTCCGATAAAGCCGGCAACGGAGGAACAGTTGATGATATGACCACTGCCGGCAGCCGCCATCGCCCGCGCGGCGACAAGGGTCGGGTAAACGGTCCCCAGATAGTTGACCTTGATATGGTCAGCGAAATCGGCTGCTGCTTGCTCCAGGAACTCACCCGGTTTAGCCATGCCGGCAAAGTTAAACAGGTACGCGGGCGCACCCAGGGTTGAAATGATCTCGTTAAAAACGGTCTGCACCTGGTCAGGGTCAGAAACATCACATTGGCTGGTACGCACTTGTGTTTCTGATACTTTTTTGTATGCCGAGAGGGCGGCTTGTGCATCTTCGAGAAGGGACTCGCGGCGCGCAAGCAGCCAAACCGAAACCCCGCGGCCAACCAGGAGCCTGGCAACTTCGAATCCAATTCCCGACGAACCCCCGGTGATGATCGCGTAGGGAGACGTAGAAATGGATGGACTATTGGCAGGCGAAACTGTTAATGGCAAGACGAGCAGGATCCACCTGCACAGCCGGCACAACCAGAAGACGGATGCGACCTACCTTCGGAATGAGTGGCGCACAGCGAAAGCTGGCGTCTGCCGCTGGTTGAAGCGCAATGTTTACAGGTTGCAGGTTTGTCCGCTTCGGAGAAGGAGCGCAGCAATTCAAACTTTTCACCACAATCTGCGCATAGATATTCATAAATAGGCATAGTTCCTCCAGACAATGTCAATTTTACCCGCAGCCGAATTTTTTAACCAGATGTTTACAAACAAGCTTTGTTTTTTAAGGCGATTTACCTTGATATACCTGCCTGAATAAACTATCATTGTAGGTAGTTCTTCGGACTCAAATTCGAAAACACAAGCACACATAAGGAGTAAAGATGAATAAAAGGGTTGTTTTTGTTACATTGATCGTCCTGATGATCAGCTCTCTCGCGCTGTCAGCCTGTAAACCGGCTGCGCCGGCACTGGGAACTGAGCAGAATCCGATCATCTGGGCCGTAGTGCCCTCAGGCGAGACCGAACGTGTCGTCGCTGGTTTTGAGAAAGTTGCCAAGATTCTCCACGATGAGACCGGTTTGGTCGTCAAGCCATTGGTCGCGACAGAGTACGCGGGTGTGATCGAAGCGTTATCAGCCAACCCTCCGAAAGCTCAGATGGCATCACTGGCAACCTTTGCCTATATTCTGGCTGCGAACAAGAAAGTTGCTGAAGCGGAACTGGTTGCCCAGCGCTTTGGTTCTGAAGTTTACAATGGTCAGATTTATGTTCGTACCGATAGCGGCATCAATTCCATTGCTGAACTCAAGGGCAAGACTTTCTGCCGCCCTGACCCATTGAGCACGAGCGGCTGGATCATCCCCATGATCACGCTGAAAGCGGCTGGCATCAATCCTGACACCGACCTGACCATTGTGGACGCCGGTTCACATGACGCGGCCGTTACCGGTGTGTACAAGGGCGATTGCGATGCCGGCTCCTCTTTTGTCGATGCCCGCAGCCGTGTTGAGGCTGATCTGCCCGACGTGATGGAAGCAATCAAGGTTATCGAAGTTTCAGTCGATATCCCCAACGATGGTGTCCAGTACGCTCCTTCCTTCCCGAAGGAAATGCGTGAAAAGATCAACAAATCCCTGATTGCCATGGGAAGCAACGAAGCTGGTCATGCAGCGCTGCAGGAAGCCTATCAGTGGGACGCCCTGGTCGCCCATGATGACAAGTTCTACGATCCCTTCCGCCAGGTTCTGGATGCCGCAGGCATCAATGTTGAAAGTCTGATGCAGTAAACTGTACATATAAAAAATGGCTCTGGTTCGCCAGAGCCATTTTTTATTGCGTTTCACAGGTAAAATAGGTGTAGACCGGCTGTCAAGGAGCTTGCTTTATGCTGCAAATTCGAAACCTTTCAAAGACCTATCCGGATGGGACACAGGCACTGAAAAATGTCAGTTTTGATTTACCTGATGGTGAATTTCTGATTATTATCGGCCTGAGCGGTTCCGGGAAATCCACTCTGCTGCGTTGCATCAACCGCCTGATCGATCCGACTTCTGGTGAGATCATCTGGAACGGTGTTGATCTGGCGAAATTGAAAGGTGACGAGCTCAGGAAAGCCAGACGCGACATCGGTATGATTTTCCAGCAATTCAACCTGGTGAAACGTTCCTCGGTGATCACCAATGTCCTCTCGGGGCGCCTGGGTTACACGCCTACCTGGAGCAGCCTGCTGCACCAGTTCTCGGGTTCTGACCGGCGCAAGGCACTCGCGGCGCTGGAGAAGCTGGGGATTTCTGATCAGGCGAACAAGCGTGCGGATGAACTATCCGGCGGACAGCAGCAACGTGTCGGTATAGCCAGAGCGTTAATGCAGGATCCGCATCTGATCCTGGCTGATGAGCCTGTTGCCAGCCTTGACCCGGTATTGGCTCACTCCATCCTGCAACATCTTGAGAACCTGAACAAGGTAGATAACATGACCATCCTCTGCAGCCTGCACTACCTTGACCTGGTTCAGCGGTATGCCAGCAGCGTGATCGGTCTGCGCAGCGGGGAGATCGTTTATCGCGGAACCCGCGAACAGGTACGCAGGATGACCGACGCGGAATTCAAGGATATTTATGGTGAGGAAGCGATCCGCATGGGTGACGGTCTGGAAGGCGCGCTGACTTCGGGAGGTGAGGCATGAGCATCACAACATTCAGGACCCACAAGAAGCGAGATGATGAGCAGCCCCGTGCGCCATTGGTTCCGGCGCCGTTGTGCTTTCTGGCGTCATTGCTTGTCCCCGGTCTCGGCCATGTTCTGGCCCGTGCGTATCGTGCCGGCATCACAATCTTCCTCTCCTTCATTTCGCTGATCCTGCTCTTCAACTGGCGGGTGAACCTGGCGTCATCGCTCGGTGTTGTGCCCGAAACACTGACCGGCAAGATCACCAAAGCGATTAGTCTGGAGCCGCTGCTTGGTTTCATTGGCATCAGCGTTATCGTTTTCTACATCTGGGCAGCGGTTGATGCCTATCTGAAAGCGAAAAAATGGTCACATCCATCGATCGCTTTGTTCGCCTGGATTATCGTCGTCTTCTTCGTATTTGGCTGGCAGATCGGTGAAATCGACCTGGTCAGAATGGTACGGCAGGCCAGTGACGCAAAACCGGTTCTGATGAGTGTCATCTGGCCATGGGAAAAAGCGCGCTCCTATCCCGAAACGGTTAACACGGTGAGAACCCTGATTGAAAGCCCGTGCTCACCGACTGCGCCCGCGGTCGCGGTCGCGGATCCGGAAAAACCGTCAATCGTCGTCAGTCCGACTTGCGGTAATCCTAGCGAACCAAATGGAGAAGCGGGCACCAAACTGGTGGTCGAAGGTTTCAACTTCGAAACCGACAAGCCGGTTGAAATCTTCTGGCGTGATCCAATCAACAACACCTTCCCGCAGCGTGTGGATGGCGCGCCTTTATCGCTCACACCGGAACCGGACGGCAGTTTTAAGGTTGAGGTCGTTTGGCCTTACCGGCTGCTTTCACCTTCACAAGCCGGCAAAGTAACCCGCTGGGAAGTACAAGCCAGGCAGGTGGTTGAGATCGGTAAAGCGGTCCCGTCCGCTGAGCTGAAACTGGCTACTGAAAAGATTATCGAAACGATTTTCATCGGCATGATGGCAACTTTCTTCGGCATCATCCTGGCGATGCCGTTCAGCTTCCTCGCGGCCAAGAACCTGATGTCCGGGTCAAAACTCATGCTTCAGGTGTATTACCTGACCAGGACGCTGATGAACATCGTCCGATCAATCGAACCCTTGATTTGGGCTATCATCCTGGTGCAGGTGGTAGGTCTTGGCCCCTTCGCGGGCATCCTGGCGCTGACGCTGCACTCCATGGCAGCGTTGGCCAAGATGTACTCGGAAGCAATCGAATCCATTGATCCGGGGCCAATTGAAGCCGTCCAGGCGACTGGCGCCAACTGGCTGCAAACGGTCATGTATGCCGTTATCCCGCAGGTGATCCCGCCTTTCGTCTCCTTCACGATTTATCGTTGGGACATTAATATCCGTATGTCGACCATCATCGGGTTTGTCGGCGGCGGCGGTATCGGTTTCCTGCTGCAGCAATGGATCCGCTTGCTGGACTATAAGGCTGCCGGCATCGCGGTCTGGTTCATCACGATCACGGTCGCTATTCTGGATTATGTCAGCGCGGAAATCCGGTCCCGTTTTTCCTAAAAGCAGACCGATGCCAGTATAATCGGACAAATCTGAAAACCAAGACAATCCTGCCCGCAGGATTGTCTTTTGATGAGAGTGAACATTGGCAGAGAGCCGGATAGCCAGAATAAAAAGGCGTAACTTCCTCTACGGACAGTTGAACGGGCTGCTGTACTCGACAGGCGAGACCTTGTTCGATCCGACCCTGGTGGTAGTGACCTTCCTGGGCTTTCTGACCGATTCACCATTGCTGTTGGGGCTGCTGGTACCCATACGCGACGCGACCTGGTCGCTGCCGCAGCTCTGGATGTCGGGCATTGTTCAGAACGAAAAACGCAAGGTCAGGCTCTATCGTATCGCCGCGGTGCTGCGCACACTCTCCTGGGCATTGATTGTTTTCTGCATCTGGTTCATCAATGATCCGAAATTATTGCTGATCACCTTCTTTGTCATCTATTCCATTTCCAACCTGATGAATGGCTTGGGTGGACTGCCATTTATGGAAATGGTTGGCAAGACGATTGAGCCCAGTCAGCGCGCCGAGTTCTTCGCGTGGAGGAATGGCCTGGGCGGGGTAGGCGGTATTGCTGCCAGTTTCGTTGTCAGAGCAATCCTCAGTGAACAATCTGGATTTGTCTTCCCGGAAAATTACGCCATTCTGGCGCTCTTGTTCATGATATTTGCTGCCGCGGGGTTGTTTATTTTCGCTTTGGTGGACGAAATCGAAGACTCCCCAGTGATTCCGCGGAAACCTTTCGGCGTCCAGTTCAGGCAGGCGATCAGCGTCATGAGGCAGGACAGCAATTATCGCAATTTCCTCCTAATGCGCTCGCTGCAAATTCTGAGCGGTTCGGCTGTGCCATTCTTTGCTATTTATCTTCAGCGTCAGTTTGGCGTCGCTACTTCATTCGTTGGCATCTACCTGGCTTTTTTTACGGCTTCAAACCTGTTGGCCAACTATCTCTTTGGTCGTGTCTCCAGACGGGATGGCAGCAAGAAAGTCATTGTGACCGCGACGTTCGCCAGCATGAGCATGCTCATCTATGTCCTCGCTCTGGTCTTCTTCCTGCCAACCATGTCATTCACGCCTGATCTGGCAGGCTGGCTGCTGACACCGGCTTTCATTCTGAATGGTTTCAGAATGACTGGCTTCAATATCGCGGGCAATTCACTGATGCTCGATCTTTCACCGCCGGCGCAAAGGGCAGTCTATATCGGCTTTTCAAATACGATCCTGGGTATCGTTTTACTGGCTACTGGTATCAGTGGCATAATAATGACAGTGATGGGTTTTCAGGGACTTCTCTGGCTGACAATGGCGCTGAACCTGATTGCTGTCTACCTGGTCCTGCGACTGGACACCCGCATGGTATAGGAATGGAAAAAACGCCCCTGGCAGGAATCGAACCTGCAACCGACGGTTTAGAAGACCGGCGCTCTGTCCATTGAGCTACAGGGGCATTTCAAAGCTAGATTTTACCACTAATGAGCATCGAGAAATCACTTCATGGCTAAAACTTTCGCAGCGCTAAATCATCCGAACTACCGCAAATGGTTTATCGGATACTCGATTTCGCTTGTCGGAAGCTGGATGCAGATGATGGCTCAGCAAGTGCTGGTCTACCGGCTGAGCGGCTCAGCCAGCGCGCTCGGGCTGGTCAATTTCATGTCGCTGATTCCGCTGATACCATTCTCGCTCATTGGCGGTATCCTCTGCGACCGATATCCGAAGCGCAATGTCCTTTACGTTACGCAGATCCTGACGATGTCCTACGCGATCATCCTGGGCGTGCTGACAGCGACGAACACCGTGGAGTTATGGCACATTTACGGGCTTGCCATTCTGCTCGGCGCGGTGCAGGCGGTTGACATGCCCGCACGACAATCTTTTATTGTTGAGCTCATTGATGACAAAAAGGATCTGACCAACGCGGTTGCCCTGAATTCTGCCATCTTCAACGGCGCCCGGATTGTTGGTCCGGCGATTGCCGGTATCCTGGTCGCTGCTATCGGTGAAGCACCAGCATTCTTCGTAAACGCGGCTTCGTTCCTTACAACGCTGATTGCGCTTTTCTCAATGAAAAATCTGCCCCCCGTGCCGCAGAATAACACCCGGGGCGAAAGCTACCTGAGCAATATGGTGGTGGGGTACAACCACATCCGGCAGAGTCATGAGCTGAAAATCATCCTCAGCCTGGTGGCGATCAGTGCCTTCCTCTCAATGCCTTACAACACGCTCATGCCGGTTTTCGCGAACAAGGTGCTGCTCAATAGCGCGACGCCGATCATTAATGCTATCTGTTCGGGGGATGGTTTCAGCCTGCATTGTCTGAACCCCGAGGCGCTGCCATTAGGTCTGCTGCTTGCAGCCGTCGGCGTGGGTGCTGTTACTGGCGCCCTGATCGTGGCGTCTCTGCCAAACAGCGCGCCGCGCGGGGTGATGCTGACAATCGGCAACCTGATCTTCCCCTTGGCATTGCTGCTGTTTTCAGCCTCCAGGGACTTTGTCACCTCGCTGCTGGTGATGCTGATGGTTGGCATTGGCTTCACCTGGCAGAACTCGCTGGCCAACACCTTGTTCCAGTTGCGCAGTCCCGACCAGTTACGTGGCAGGATCATGAGTTTCTACACACTGGCGATGCAGGGCTTTATGCGCCTGGGTGGTTTGCAAGCCGGCAGTATGGCCGACTTCCTCGGGGCGCCCTTAACAGTTGGCCTTGGCGCAGGAATCTCACTGCTTTATGGGTTGTACGTTGCTGTTCGTTATCCAGCGATCAGGAAAATGAAATAACTACTGCTGCGGGCGGATGCCTTTATAGACCTTCGGTCCGCTCAGAGTTTTCAGAATAGTCAGCGCCGGTTTGCCAATCCGCTCCGAAAGCTGCACAGCGGAGAGAGGCGTATTGCCATTCGCCAGGAAAGTGCGGAAGACCGCTTCAACCAGCGATGTGTATTCGGTGATGAAATCAGGCTGCAAGGCACAATGCGTGATCAGGACGTGCTGCACGGCATCCACTTCGGCAACTTCCGCGGTGACTGGATCGACATAATCGATCGTCGCGGAATTCAGATCCTTCATGATCTCCTGATGTTCAGCGCACAGGCAGCTCTGCAAATGCACCTGCCAGCTATTATCGTTCGACCTCCACCACTCAAAATCAATTTGAAATGGCGTGTCTTTGCTGGGTCTGATTAAACTGCGTTGAACTGGTTTATCCATGATGATTATTTAAGGTGGAAGTAAAGGTTGCCGGCATAAGTTGCCCAGTCAGCCGTTTGAAGGACATTGAGGATGTGGGTCGGGGTCACGCGTTTGACAATGTTGACAGCCGCGTAAAGTTCTTCTGCATGAACCTGGCCCTGATGATTGAGCTTGCCCAGCTCTCTGAAAAGGTGACCGGCGATTTTCTCAATCGGAGAATGGGTCGAGGCGCCTTTTACCCAATACGCGTCGAGCACGTCGGGATTCTGGATGAAGTTAACCAGGCGGGGGTCATATGCGCAGGGCAGGAGCTGCTTCATCATCGAGAAATTGATATTGCCATCCTCATTGATGGTGACCGTTCTGACCCAGTCGCGGGTCGTCTTCAGCCGCTCTGCCGTAATGTCGATCTCGCCAGCGCGAGAGGATTTTCTGAATTCAATGATGCCGCCCGGAGCGATTGCTTTCCGCAGGAACCAGTCCCGCAGCCCATAGATGTAATTGTGGTCGCGCACGACCCAGCCGGGGAACTTTTCACCGGTGTCAGTATCCCTGAAATCAAACCGGATCCGTGAAGACTGGATGGCAGTGGGGAAAATGCCGGAGAGAGCGTCGCACAATGGCAACGTCCCGCAGCGCCAGTGCGGATAAATCAGGACGAGCGACGCCTTATCACAATCGTAGGGCGAGTTGGCTTCCAGCTCGTCCAGAATCATGGGCGACATTTCTTCACGCAATGGATTGGGAGCATCATACTCAGCGCTGACGGTCGTCCGCAGGATGCGCGGCGCGGTCAGGACTGCTTCAGGCTCGAGGCGATTGAGGTACCAGAGTGTATCGCCCGAAGGTCCGACATCGTCAAACCTGGGGTCAGAAGCCATGGCGTAGTTCAGCGAGAATTCGACCAGTTTTTCGTCACCATGATTTGGCAGGTCTATACCTTTGATGATGTCTCTCGTCAGGACAGGCCCGCCGTTCTCCATCTCAAGCAACGCTTCAGCCAGATTGAGGTAGCCCTGATTAATGTCGACCAGGAGCGCTTTGGGGAACCATTTTTCTTCCATGGAAACGACGTCGTTGGAGTGTTCCAGCTTCGCTTTCAGCTTATCGAGCAGGCTTTCACCGTGAGTGTTCAGAACAAGATCCGGCTGGAATTTTGGGTCGTTTTCCTGGATCTCGGTGTAATCATTGAGCGCATGGACAGCCAGGTTTGAAGCAAATCGCCGGACAGAACTGTCTGCCATGCGGACACCGATGACGCTCATTTCGGGATAATCCGGGTTTTGTCCTGGTCTGACTTCCAGTACCTCGCCCTCAAGCAAATTGAACTGAGGGAACTTCAGCTTTTCACCGGCGGTATAAGTATTTTTTGGCAGATAAACTTTGGATTTCTTGCTGTTATCACGAGCGAGCTGTTTGCGTTCGACGTCGATGCGGTCTTTCACCAGCGATTCGAGCAGTTCAGCAGCAGTCAGCGGCTCAGCCCTTTCGAGTAAGACATTATAAAGAGACTCAAGGTCTTCTTCGTTTATTTGATATTGTGACCAATATGCTGATTCTGCAGTAATATCTATAACCGTCATGCTCCAGCCTGTCGGGAAAAACCCGGGAAACGCTTGTGATTACGCGACACAAAATTATACCTCATTTTACGGGTAATCCTGCTCAACCCAGTAGAGTGGGTCAACCGAGATGCCGTTTACCCACATTTCCCAATGTAAATGCGCGCCGGTAGACCTGCCCGTATTGCCGATAATACCGATCAACTGACCTGGAGTGACCGGATCACCTATCGAAACCTTGATCTCTTCCTGGTGCATGTATCCGCTGAAAACGCCGAGGCCGTGGCTGATGATTGTATATCTGCCTTTTATCGGCGACTCGCCGGTCGCGACGACAACCCCTGGCGCGGGCGCGTAAATATTCAGGTTGTCGGCACAGATGCCGAAGTCGATGCCGGAGTGGTAGTAAGTGTATGTGCCGTTGTAAACCCGTTCACCGCCGTACCAGGCTCGTATACAAGCGTCATCCAATGGATATTGAAATTTGGTCTGCCAGCGTTTGGTACTGTCGAAAGTTGAGAAGACATCCTTCGTTTCAGCATTCTCCGATGCGATCGTTTCATCACTGATGGATAGCGGGTCGACAGTTAAATGCATGACAGGACTAAAAATTTGGCTGCTGACCAGCATTTTCTGCTGAGACTCGTGGATGACTTCATCGCCCTGCTGAATCCGGATGGAGAGGGTTTTTAATCCCGCAGTTTCCCGAGCGTTGATTCCCAGGAGTCCCTGGTAATTTCCGTCGACTCTGGCGAAGTGAATTTGCTGCTGATCCAGAGCAGCCGTGACGTTCAGCTCCTCAGGGGAAGTTATGGTGAGACTCAAGGTCGCGCCTTGCAAGGCGGGTAAATGTGCCATGCTGATTGCGAGGTCCTGGCTGTCAGATGAGGCTTCACCGATGAATTCAAAATGTGCAGGCAGAGCCCAGCCAAAGTCATTGCTGCTGCCAAGCAGTAATAACCAGGGGTCGGTATTCTCTCTGGCTGCCAGTGAGAGCAACGGCTCATTGGAGCTGGAGGAGGCAACTATGGCCGTTTGAAGCGGTTCACTGCCAGAGTCCAGGATGATCAGTTCTGAGCCAATGTAAACCTGTTCCTCGCTTGCCAGCCGGTTGATTTTGATCAGGTCGTTCACCGTCGTGTGATACTTAACGGCAAGGGATTCCAGCGTATCGCCGATGCCAGCTGCCCTGACCAGGAGTTGACCGCTCACCCCGGGGAAGGAAGGGATCTTCAGTTCAGTGCCAATGTTGAGCGCGTTGGGATCAGATATCTGGTTGGCTTCAACGATCTCATTCAGGGTTGTGTTGAATCTGATGGCGATAGAAAAGAGCGTGTCACCCGTCTGAACCACGTACGTCGGGTAGATTACTTCTGATTGGGCGCCAGCAGCCGTGGCCAGACTTGCCGACAATATTGCCGCAATCATCAGCGCCAAAAGCAGCCAGGTAACTTTCAGGAGCGGTTTCATCAGATTTGATTATAAACTGTTTGGAATGCTGCTATTGCAGGGACGCAACAATCCGGATGCGGCCCAGATTGCGCCACTGCGCTTCAAAATCTGCGGCATTCTGGTATGTCGTTGCGCGCACGTCAAAACCCGCGTCCACAAACCCGTAGCGTTCCTCAATGGCATCATATTCCACAAGGATCTTGTAATGCGCCCAAAGCGGGCGGTATCCGCCGACGATGACGATTTGCAGTTTGTCAGCGCCGATGTCGTTGATCAAATCATTGGTGTTTGAAAAATAATGGATTTTCGACTGCAACCCTTTTTCACGCAGCATGGTACTGATGCCCCATGGGAAGGTTGCCCAGTTTTTAACGCGTAAGAATACTGGCAGGATAAAGCGCCAGCGCACCTTGTTCATCTCCAGCGCGAGTTCATGCGGGTCGTGATCTGTCATCAGCAGAGAATTAAGGATCATCGCCACTGAATAGGGACCGCAATCCTGCGAATCACGTTGATAAAGGTGTTTCGCGATTAAATCCTCAGAAAATGGTGAACGGAAGATAGCTGGCATAGGTTGACTGGCTAATTATAATAGTTGTGTTACAGGCAGGTCTCGGTTATACTTTTCCGTATTCCGGAGGAAGATAAATGGCAAAGCAACGAATTCTGCTGGTTGATGATCATGAGGTTGTGAGGATAGGGTTAAAGTCCTTACTTGACCATCACCCTCAATTCGAAGTTATCGGTGAGGCTGGTACCGCGCGTGAAGCGATCGAACAGGCTGAGATTCTCAGACCTGATATTGTCCTGATGGACATCAGGCTTCCAGGCTCATCCGGCATCGAAGCCACTGAGGAAATCACCAAACGTTTTGACAAAATGCGCGTCATCATGCTGACGTCTTACGCGGAAGATGAGATGCTTTTCTCCGCCATCCGCGCCGGCGCTTCAGGTTACGTTCTCAAGCAAATAGGCGGCGATGACCTTGTCCGCGCGCTCGAATCGGTCGGCAGGGGTGAGGCTATGCTTGATCCGGCTGTCACACAGCGCGTCTTCCAGGAAGTCCGCCGGGCGGTCAAGGAAGAAGAAGCGTCGGCATTCATCAATCTTTCCCAGCAGGAAAAACACGTGTTACTGCTGGTCTCGGAAGGCAAAACCAATCGTGAGATCGCGAAATCGCTGTTCCTGGGCGAAGGCACGGTGCGTAACTATGTAAGCAGTATCCTGTCAAAACTGGGTGTCAGCAATCGCGCTGAAGCCGCGGCATACGCGGTTGAGCATAGCCTGCGCGAATATCTATAAACTCTGCCAGTAATCCCGAAGTTTAATCGCGTCCTCTTCCATGATGGGGCTTTCGCACATCATTCTGCCTTCGCATTTCATTTCATTCAACGCGTCCAGGAAAGCCTTGTAGGCAAATTCCGATTCATCCAGGGGCAAATGACGCCTCTCGCCGCCTGCGCTGTATTCGATTCCCGAAATGTGGATATGCAGCTTTCGCAGGCTATCTTTTCCCAGCCCGTCGCGATAGCGTTTCAATACATCGATAAAGGCTTCACGATTAGTAAGGATTTCTCCGCGATCACGCGCGAACAAATGTGAAATGTCCAGACAGGGCTGGACCATGTCAGACGCCTTGGACATCGCGATGACATCTTCAAGTGAACCCAGCATGCTTGCTTTTCCCATCACCTCCGGCCGCAAAGTCACGTTGGCATTCTCGGCTTTGAGCAGCTCAGTCATCTCATGCAGCCGCGAGATGGCCGTAGCCAGCGGCGTGCCATCGCTCAGGCCGGCGTAGGACCCAGGGTGGAAGATGATGTCAGTCGCTCCTGCCAGATAGCCGTAATAGCATGCGTCCCACAGGCGCTTTTTATGCGCTGGCCATTGCTCTGCGGTCGTATTCAGGTTGATGAAATAGGAGGCGTGAACGCTGAGGGCGATATTGTTTTCCAATGCGGCTTGTTTAATCGCGGCGCATGTCGCTTCTGTGACCCGTACGGACTGGACCCAGCCAAGCTCAAAGGAGGTCAATCCCAACGCTTTGGTCTGGAGGATAGCGCCAACCGAACCGCCAGGCTTTTTTGGGGTGCTGATCGGGGATCCGACTGTACCGAATAAAAACGTCATCGTTACTATATTCCTTTCAACAGGTAAGGCAGAAAAATAATCAAGCCAATTACAACCGCTGTGATGGCGCTGATCAGCACGGCGCCGGCTGCGACATCTTTCGCGATCTTTGCCAGTGGGTGCACTTCTTCGGTGACGAGGTCGACCGTCGTCTCAACCGCGGTGTTTATCAATTCAGCCGTCCAGACCATGCCAATGGCAATTACCAGACCAATCCATTCACCGGCTGTCACGTTCAAGATCAAGCCTGCCGCCACCACCGCAACCGTGATGGATGCGTGAATCAGCATGTTCGGCTGTGTCCGCAGCACGTGCGCTATGCCGGCAAAAGCGTGCCGGAAGGAGATCAGGCGCTTCCTGACGGCTGGCGGCATCTAAAGAATGACCTCTTCAGCGAATTCACATCCCAGTTGCTTGAGGATGGCGGTTTGGGCTTTGCGCATCTTTCGTTTCTCTCCTGTGGTACCGTGATCATGTCCAGCGAGATGCAGCAGCCCATGGGTGAGCAGCAGCTTGTATTCGCAATCCGGCGTGACAAGATGTTCCTCCGCCTGGGCGGTAATCCGCTCATAGGAAATGACGATATCGCCGAGATAACGCCGCCCGGTTTCAGGGTCGGTGAACTCGCCGGGAAAGCTGAGCACATCCGTTGGCTCCGGAAAGCCGCGGTATAGCTTATTGAGCTTTGCCAGGGCAGCGTCGTTTTTGATAGTGATACTGACCTCAACGTCATCCATAATGCCAATTTGTGGCAGGATTGTCTCGACCAGTGCCCTGGTTCGTCTGAATGAATCCAGTTTAGGCGCGTTGCGGGAGACGGAGACGCTGATCATCACGGCTGGTTTTCCAGTGCGGCGAGACGAGCTTTGACCGCGGCACTGATGGCGGCATTACTGACTGACCCTTGCGCGCGCTCGATGACAGCTTTCATCACCATGCCCATTTCCTTCACTGACCTGGCGCCGGTGCTCTGGATCGCTTCATCTACAAGGGTTTGAAGTTCTGTCTCACTGAGCTGTCTGGGCAAATAGCCTTTTAGAATCTCAAGCTCGGTGTTGTTCTCAGCGATAATGTCCTGGCGGTCAATTTTGAGCGCGTCGGCAATCGTTTCCTCACGCATTTTGATCTCCTTGTACAGCAAGGCGACAACTTCCGGGTCGGTGAGGGTTTTACGTGTTTCGACCTCCTGGAGTTTAATGGCACTCAGCGCCATTCTGATCACATTCTTCTTAATTGTGTCGTTCGCCCGCATTGCCTCGTGTAGGTCGTGCTCCAACTTCTCTTTGATTGCCATATTTTTCTCCTCACTGTGAGACAGTTACCAAGGATGATATCTTGTCAAGAATATTTTGTCCGATGCCGGGGATCAGCAGAAGTTCTTCAATGCTCTCGAAGTTGCCCTGGCTGGTGCGATAGTCAATGATTGCCTGTGCTTTGGCAGGTCCGATATCCGGCAAGGCATCGAGCTCAGTCAGCGTGGCGGTATTCAGGTCAATCAAATTCATCGTCGAACCACTACGTGTGGAAGTGCTGCCGGCAGAAGGAATGACTACTTCATCCCCGTCCAGCAGCCGCCTGGCTTGATTGACAGCGGTCAGGTCCGCACTAGCCGTGGTGCCGCCGGCAACGGTTAGCGCGTCAGCCACCCGCGAGCCAAAATTCAACTTGTAGACACCAGGGTTGTTGACCTCGCCTGATATTTGAACGACGATTTCCGGCTTGGCGGTGGCGATCACGATGGTTTCAGTGCCTGGGCGGCTGGTCAGAAACAATATCAAGCCGGCAGCCAGCAGCCCGACGAGCACGCCAAACGCGATTTGAAACATCCAGTTTGCGCGCTCCGGCTTCGGTTGCATGTCAGTTTCTCACAGCATCAGCAGCGGGGGCTAACTCCTGCTCGCGCCTGAACATAGTGGTGAAAGAGGCGATGGCAACTTCAAGCATCTCCAGTGACGGCTCGATGGTTGTCAGCCGCTGCGCCCAGAGGTTCGGTTTGACCAGAATGCGGATCAGCGGATTATCCATATGCGCGGCAGTGAACCGAATCCACTCGTAGGAAACAGCCGCCAGCAGGGGGATGGTGACCAATCTTGTCAGCAGGCGGGTTTGCAGCGGCATGGGACCGAGCAGTGTGAAGAACAAGATGGAGAGCAGGACGAGGCTGATCAGAAATCCGGTGCCGCAACGGGGGTGATAGGTGGTGTAGCGGTTGACCGACTCTGGCGTGAGTTCAGCGTGATCTTCAAAGGCATTAATCGTCTTATGTTCAGCGCCATGATACATAAACACGCGCTTAATATCTTCCATTTTGCGTATAGCCACTAAGTAGCCAATAACGATAGCCAGCCTAACCGCTCCCTCGATCAGATTAGTCAGCCATGGGGGCGTCTTCAGCCAGGCTTCTATGCCACCGCCTACCAGGGCAGGCAGCAGGAAAAACAATCCAATACCAAGAGCCAGTGAGATAATCACCGTCAGAGTCATCGCTTTTGGCGTAATGCGCTCCTCTTCAGCCACCTGCAGGTTAGCCGAAAGCGAGAGGTATCGCATCCCCAAAGCCAGCGCGTCCCATAAAATAATCAACCCCCGCAGCAGCGGAATTTTTTTCAACCTGGAATGATAGATGCGGGGCAGGTCTTCTGTTTCAATATTGATCGAATTGTCAGGCAATCGGAATGCGGCTGCCAGGCTGTAGGAGCCGCGCATCAGCACACCTTCAATCAAAGCCTGACCGCCGTAGCTGGGCAATCGTTCCTGAGTACTACCCATCAGCCCTCAGCTCGCGTAGGATTGCAGGTAGACGGCGACGGTCTTGATGCCCTTGACCCAGGTATCCAGGTTCAGGTTCTCATTCGGGCCATGCGCGTTACTGTCCGGTGACGAGAAGCCAGCCAGGATCGAGTTGATGCCGAGGATATCCCGGAATTTGATCACAATCGGGATACCGCCGCCTTCGCGCCGCAGGACAGGCTTTTTACCCCAGACCTCTTCGATGGCCGCGGCGTAACGGTCCACTTCGGCATTATTCGGATCCATAATGAAGGCAAACCCGCCCTCGCGGCTCTTGATATCGACATGCATCGTCTTGGGCGTATTCTCGCGCACATATTTTTCAAGGATCGCGGTAATTTCAGCCGGGTCCTGGTCTGGCACCAGCCGCATGGTGACCTTCACACTGGCGCTGCTGGGAATAATGGTCTTGCCGCCCTCGCCGGTATAGCCAGACCACAGCCCATTAACCTCAAATGTCGGACGGGCGCCGAGCCGCTCTGGGACGCTAAAGCCCTTCTCGCCCCAGCGGGCAGGCGCGCCGCTGACGCGCATAATGTCAGCTTCATGCAAATTCGCCTGTTCAAGAATTTCATGCTCTTCAGGCGAGATGACGCGTACCTTATCATAAAAACCGGGCAATTGAATATAACCGTTCGCGTCATGGATGCCTGCCAGGAGCTTGGCCATGGCCATGGCGGGATTCTGAACCGTGCCGCCAAAGGAGCCAGAATGCAGGTCGTGATCAGGTCCGGTGAGCTTAATCTCCATGCCGGCAATACCGCGCAGGCCATAGGTGATCGCCGGTGTGTCCTTGTCAACCATGCCGGAATCCAGATTAATGGACAGGTCGGCAGCCAATAATTCTTTATGGTTATGGAAAAAGTCACTGATGGAAGGGGAGCCGATCTCTTCTTCACCTTCGATCAGGAATTTGACGTTGACGGGCAGTTTGCCAGTCACTTGCAGCACAGCCTGGACGCCCAGAATGGCTGAGAGCGTTTCGCCTTTCATATCGGAGACGCCGCGACCGAAAATGAAATTATCACGAACTTCTGGCGCAAACGGGTCAGATTTCCATTCGTTAAGCGGATCAACTGGCTGAACATCGTAATGCCCGTAGAAGAGGATGGTAGGCATGGCGGTGTCACCCGTTGAACGCTCGGCAACAATAATCGGGTGTTTCGGCGTCTCATATTTTTCTGCTTTAAAACCTAATCCGCGCAGTTTGGCAAGCGCCCAATCCGCGGCGCGGTGCATATCCTGGGCGTGACGTGAATCCGCCGAAACTGATGGAATTGAGCACCAATCAATATATTCGCGGATAAAATTCTCGCGATTTTCGTCAATATAAGTCATTACTGCCTGGTTCATCAGATGCCTCCACAACAGGATAGGATGATTATAAGGTATATTTAAACGCATGGATAATGACGACAAGCTGCTGATCACCAACGCCAGAGTCTTCACCTTTGATGACGGACTGCCGATGGTGGATCGAGGCTTTATTAACATCCTTAACGGTAAAATCGCTGACATTGGCGCGATGGCTGACTTGCCGCAAGAACTCGCCACAACTAATAAATTTGACGCGCAAGGCATGATCGTCATGCCGGCAAATATTTGCGCGCATACCCACTTTTATTCCGCGTTTTCGCGCGGCATGCCGTTATACGGTGCCCCAGCCAGCAATTTTATCGAAATCCTGCAAAGGCTGTGGTGGCCGCTGGACCGGGCGCTGACCCTGCCGGCTACCAGGAAATCTGCTGAGCTAAGCCTGCTGGACGCGATCAAGGGCGGTACCAGCCTGTTGATCGATCACCACGCCTCGCAGACGGATATCAGAGGCTCACTGGCAGAGATCACTGAAGCTGTTCTGGAATCAGGACTGCGTGCCAATTTGTGTTATGAGGTCAGCGACAGAAACGGAACAGACAAGCGCGATGTGGGAATTGCGGAAAACCTGGACTTCATCAAGGCTGTTTCTGCCGACAACTGGGATAGGCAGCGGATCAACGCGCGCTTCGGGCTGCATGCCAGCCTGACCCTAAGCGAAGAAACTCTGAACCTGTGTCGGGAAGATATCCCCGATGGCTTTGGGTTCCACGTTCACCTGGCAGAAGGTCTTGCTGACCAGGAGGACAGCCTGAAAAAGTATGGCAAACGGGTCACGCAGCGCTTCTTTGATCACGGGATACTCGGGCTAAATAGTCTGGTCGCCCATGGCGTTCATCTCGACCAGGATGAAATAAACCTGCTCGCTGACACCAGAACCTGGCTGGCACATCAACCGCGTTCGAACATGAACAATGCTGTCGGTCTGCCGGCGATCGAAAAGATGTTGGCAGCCGGGATTCCGGTCTGCGTTGGCAACGACGGCTTCTCAAATGCGATGTGGGACGAATGGAAGATGATCTACCTCGTTCACAAGCACCGCCTGGGTGATCCACAGGCGATGGGGGCGGATGTTATTGTCAATATGGCGGTAAAAAATAATCGGCGGCTGGCAGAAACCCTGTTCGACGGCTTGAAGACAGGCATTATCGCGGCGGAGGCTGCCGCTGACCTGATATTCGTCGATTATCCATCATTCACCGAGCTGAATGCCGGAAATCTGCCCTGGCAGATCATCTTCGGGTTTGACCCAGCCATGATCAAGTCACTGATGGTTGGCGGCAAGTGGATTATGAAGGATCGCAACATTTTGACCCTCGACGAGGAAAAGATAATCAGAGAAGCCTATAGCCTCTCGAAGGATGTCTGGAAACGCTACCAAATTGAAGCAGCAAGGATGAGTGCTCATGAATGAAATACTTACTCGAAAACCGATCACCATTCTTGGTGGCACGGGGAAAGAAGGGAAAGGGCTGGCTTATCGCTGGGCGAAGAGCGGCTTGAGGGTCATTATTGGTTCACGGGAGAGCAGTAAGGCTGAGACTGCGGCGGCAGAGCTCAATGGTTTGATTGGCTCCTCATTGATTACGGGGCTGGATAATGACCGTGCCCTGGAGCACTGTGAGATTGCCGTCCTGACCGTGCCATACGCGGCACACGCCGACTTCCTGACGAAATATCGTGAACAACTGGCGGGGAAGCTGCTGGTGGATGTCACGGTGCCGATCGTACCGCCGAAATTCTCCGTCGTCCATGTCCCGCCTGCAGGAAGCGCGCTGCTGGAAGCTGTCTCAATCCTGGATGAATCAACCCGTGTCGTTGACGCCTTTCAAAATATCAGCTATGAGCGTTTGATGAAGGACGAAGCTGTCGACTGCGATGTTCTGGTCTGCGGCGCGAAAGCTGAAGACCGCGCGCTGGTCATCAGCCTTGCCGAAGCCGCTGGTATGCGCGCCTGGGATGCCGGTCCGAAGGAAAACGCGATTGTCGTTGAAGGTTTAACGAATGTGCTGGTCAATATTAACAAGAAATATGGCAGCAAGGTCGCCGGCATTCGGGTGACCGGCGTCGAACAACCCTGACCGATGAGCTTGATCATTAGTCCCTTAAGAGACATACCGCTGGTTCAAACCGGTGACGATATCCCTGCTTTCATCCTCCAATCACTGGAGAGAGAGCAAATAACGGTTGAAGATGGCGACATTCTGGTGATCGCTCAGAAAATCGTTTCAAAGACGGAGGGCAGGGCGATCGCGCTCAGCGAGGTTGTTGCTGGTGAGGAAGCGCTGGAATTAGCAAAAATCACTGAAAAAGACCCCCGTTTTGTCCAGGCGGTGCTGAACGAGAGCAGGAAAGTCCTGCGTGCCCGCCGGGGCACCCTGATTGTTGAACATAAACTCGGCTTCGTCTGCGCGAATGCCGGCATTGACCGCTCCAACCTGGAACAAAGCTCAGATGAGCAGTTAATCCTTTTATTACCGGAGGACCCTGACGCGTCAGCGAACAGAATCCGCGAAGCATTGGAACGGCAGACCGGAAAAACGCTGGCAGTGATGATCATTGATTCCTTCGGGCGGGCATGGCGCAATGGCGTCACGGGCGTGGCGATTGGTGTGTCGAATTTGCCTGCGCTGGTGGACCTGCGCGGTGAACAGGATTTATTCGGCTATGAGTTACGGGTCACCCAGGTGGCTGCTGCCGACCAGCTTGCCGCGGCGGCTTCACTAGTCATGGGTGAGGCTGATGAGCGGATTCCAGTTGTTCATGTCCGGGGTTTCCCTTATCCTTTGGCAGCCTCAAAGATCAGTGATCTCATCCGCGATGAAAGTCTGGACTTGTTCCGATAGCCCGCGTTTGGTCAGGAGAATTATTCTTTATAATAGTTTTAATCGTTAGATGAAAGGCGGCGATATGGCAAACACAAGGGTCGCGCTTTACCTGCAAGATTCACATGATTTAAGGGACGGGCTGGAATACGCCAGATACGCGGAACAAAAAGGATTTGAAGCGATCTGGCAGGCTGAGTCACGTCTCGTGCGGGACGCGATTGTCCCCATGGCTGCTTACGCGGCTGTGACAGACAGGATAAAAATTGGTTCGGGCGTGATCAACAACTGGACGCGAAACATCGGTCTGCTTGCGTCAACGTATCTCACGCTCGACGATCTGGCGCCCAGCCGGATTATTTGCGGCATTGGCGCCTGGTGGGATCCGCTCGCCCAAAAGGTCGGCATTACACGGTCAAAACCGCTCAAGGCGATGCGGGAAACCGTTGAAGTGTTCAAGCGACTGCTGGCTATGGAGACGGTGACCTTCCAGGGTGAGTTTGTCAATGTGGACGCGATCCAACTGGACGTCGTACATGGCAGGCGTGAGCCAAGACATGTCCCTGTCTATATCGGCGCGACCGGTGACCAGATGATGGAAATGACTGGTGAAATCGCGGATGGCGTGGTGTTGAATTACTGTGTTCCACCGACCTACAATCACAAAGCGCTGGAACTGCTCGCCAAAGGCGCTGCTAAGGCCGGCAAAACGCTTGATGACATCGACCGGCCGCAGTTGATCGTTTGCTCCGTTGACCAGGATCATGATGTGGCCTATGACTACACCCGCGAGCTGCTGACCCAATATCTGGCGCAGCAGCCGCATATCGCGAAAGCATCCGGCGTCAGCGCTGAGGTGGTCAGCAGTATCCAGTCGATTTTAGGATGGCCGGCAACAAAGGAACAGATTCAACGCGCGAAACATTTCGTTACCGATGAGCTGATCGATAAGATTACCGCGTCAGGCACGCCTTCTGAAGCGCGGGCAAAAGTACAGGAGTACGTCAATAATGGTTGTACCTGTCCGATTTTGTATCCTGTCGGCGGTAATTTTGAGCTTCTGATCGACACTTTCGCGCCGGGAGAGGATGGTTAGGATGAATTCCGGATACTTTGTGCCGCGTTCCCTCGAGGAAGCACAGGCTTTCGTTGGCAGTTCTGATGGCAAAATTCACTTTCTGGGTGATTCCGCCAGTCGGATGCCATTGACGAACGATGCGGTGATTGATTTGAAAGCATTAAACCTGTCAGAAATCAAATCCAACACAGACAAGGTTCTGGTCGGTGCTATGGCGACCCTCGAAGCTTTTTGCCAGGTCGAGTCGCTGCCTTATGACCTGGTCAAAATTCTCGGGACACAATTCACCGCTCTGATGCGGAACTCCTTAACGGTTGGAAGCTTGTTACGCGCGCCGCTGACTGGATCACCTGTGATCGCGGCACAGATAGCCGCTGGAGCCGAGGTGATCGTCGCGGGTAATGAGCTGCCTGTATCAGTGTCTGATTGGTATGAGAGCCCTGACAGAAGCTCCAGCTTGCCTACTGCGTTGACCCTCCCAAAGCACTTTGAGCTCATTCATGAGCAGGTTGCCAATTCTGCTCAGTCGGTTCCCGCGATCGCCGTCACTGCCGCAAGACGGATGGAAGGCTGCACACGAGTTGTTGCGAGCGGGTCAATGCTCACAAAACCAGTCGTGATTTTCGAAGGAATGCACATTGCTGATGCGGTAGACTTAAGCTATATTGCGTGTAACCAACATGTTAATCAGTTTATTGATCAAAAATATGTTGAAAATGTGCTGCCAATGATTGGCAACAGGGTGGTGAACCGGCTGCGCATGGAGGTGACAAGATGAAAATTCACCTTTCAGTCAATTCAAAATCATACATCCTTGAAGTTGATCCGAACACTCGGCTAATTGATTTACTTCGCTCGAAAGGGATAGCCAGCGTCAAGGATGGCGGCTGCCAGCATGGTGAATGCGGGGCATGCGCTGTGCTGCTGGACGGGGCTTTGGTCAACTCCTGTCAGATACTGGCCGCACAGGTGGTTGGCGCGACAGTTCAAACCGTTGAAGGTCTCGGTGATCACCCTGATCATGGCTGGAATAAATCCGGTGTCATGAGCCTGCTTCAACAGGCTTTTGTAGACTCAGGCGCGATTCAATGCGGCTATTGCACACCGGCGATGATTCTGGCTGCAACCGATTTGCTGCTGCGCAACCCCGATCCTTCGGAATCGGAAATCAAAGCTTGTCTTGATGCCGTTCTCTGCCGCTGCACTGGCTATCTCAAGCCTGTCCAGGCGGTACAGCAGGCCGCGCAATGGATGAAAGAGGGAAAAGACCCTTACATTCATCCGGAATTCTATACCCTGGAAGCTGAAGAAAAAGCGGACTGGCGCGATGCCGGCAGACCTGTTCAGAAGGTTGACGGAGTCAAACTGGCATTGGGCAGACCTGCTTTCACAAATGACGATTTGCCGCCGAACGTGCTGCACGCACTGGTGCTTCGCAGCCCTCATGCGCACGCGCGCATCCGTAATATCGACACATCACGGGCAAAAGCGCTTGATGGTGTGGCAGCCGTTTTGACCTGGCAGGATATCCCGCGCGTGGTGTATTCTACGGCTGGACAGTCCGATCCTATCCCGGGCCCGCTGGATTCCTTCTCCCTCGATAATAAAGTCCGGCATGTCGGCGACCGGGTTGCTTTCGTCGCCGCTGAAACCCTCGCGATCGCGCAGGAAGCCTTGCGCTTGATCGAGGTTGACTACGAAATTTTACCTGCGGTACTCGATCCGGCAACAGCCATGCTTCCTGATACCGTCCGGATTCATGACGAAAACGAATACACCAACTTTGCTGAATCGGATGCCGCGAGGAATCTGGCGGCTGAGATCGATATCCCGATTGGCGATGTTGAACAAGGTTTCCGCGAAGCTGACCTGATTATCGAAGGCGATTATGAGGTGCCGAAGGTTCAGCAGGTCTCGATCGAACCTCACACAGCAGTGACCTGGTGGGATGAAGATGACCGACTGGTGATTCGCACCAGCACGCAGGTGCCATTCCACACCCGCCGCATCCTGGCGCCGGTGTTGGGACTGCCTGTCAAGCAAATCCGCGTGATCAAACCGCGCATTGGCGGCGGATTTGGCGGCAAGCAGGAAATCCTGATGGAAGACGTGCCGGCGCATTTGACGATCGCTACCGGACGCCCCGTCCTCTATACCTACACCCGTGAGGAAGAATTCAGCGCCGCGCGTTCCCGTCATCCAATGCGCATTCACATGAAAACCGGCGTACTGAAGGATGGCACCATCACTGCCAACCAGATGCGCGTCCTGAGCGATACCGGTGCTTACGGCTGTCACGCGTTGACGGTAACTGGCAATACCGGGCACAAGGGCATGGCGATTTATGTCGGTGATGGCAAGTACCGTGAGTCACCGAACATTCATTTCCACGCGGATATCGTCTATACCAATACGCCGCCTGCCGGCGCATTTCGCGGATACGGCGTGCCGCAGGGGATTTGGGCGGTTGACCGTCACATGGAAAAAATTGCCCATCGGCTAGGCATCGACCCCATCGCGTTCAGGCTGAAAAACGCGTTACGCAGCGGCGAGTTGCATCCTTTCAGCACTGCCTGGTCTGAGGGCCGTGAGCCGAAGCCTGAGATCGTCCACACGGTGGAGCTGGCTGCATGCGCCGATTCAGGCCGGCAACTGATTGGTTGGGATAAGAAATATGGTGATCCTTCGTTCCGTATGGTTGATGGACACCCCGAGCTTCGGCGCGGCATTGGTATGGCATTCGCCATGCATGGCACAGCCATTCCGTATCTTGACATGGGCGGCGCCTATCTCAAGCTCAACGACGATGGCTCCTTCAACCTACTCGTCGGCGCGACCGACTTGGGTACGGGCTCTGATACCGTGCTGGCGCAAATGGCAGCCGAGATCCTGGGCGTGCCAACCGCGGATGTTATTGTTTACTCATCGGATACGGATTACACGCCATTTGACAAAGGCGCGTACGCCTCGAGCACGACCTTTATCTCAGGCGCGGCGGTGACAAAAGCTGCCAAACAAGCCGCAGAGCGAATTAAAGCCCGCGCGGCAGCGATGCTTAGCGATAAATGCGGCAAGAAAGTAGAACCAGACACGATCTCGTTACGCGATGCCCACGCGTTCGAACCTGATGGTGAATCGGTGACAATGGCGGAGATCGCTTTGAACAGCCTGCATCATACCGATCAGGAACAGATTATGGGCATCGGCTCATTCGTCTCAAAGGTATCACCGCCGCCCTTCGCCGCTCAATTCGCGCAGGTGCTGGTTGATATCGAGACCGGACAGCTAAAAGTAGAAGAGTTGGTGATGGTGGTTGGTGCGGGAGTCATCATGAATCCGATCACCGCTTCGGGACAAATAGAGGGTGGTATGGTTCAGGCGCTGGGTCATACGATTTGCGAAGAAATGACCTATGACGCTGAAGGTCGGCCTAATGAGACCGACCTGGTGAACTATCATATCCTCAGGGCGAGTGAAATTCCCGAGATGCAGGTGCGCTTCATCGAGAAATTCGAGCCGAGCCATCCTTTTGGCGTCAAGGCTCTGGCTGAAATACCGCTGGACGGCGTCGCGCCGGCAGTCGGAAATGCCATCTTCCACGCCTGCGGTGCTGACGTCGATATTATCCCCGCGACGCCCCCGCGTGTTTGGCAGGCAATTCAGGATAAAAAATCTGATCTCTAGCATGGGATTGCTGACGGAGTGAGTTTTATGTGGCAGACCTATATTAACGTTGACACGCTGCATAACGCATTAATATTGCTGGACAAATATCGCGAGCGCTGCAAACTGCTTGCAGGTGGCACAGATCTGATGCTCGAGCTCGAGGCAGGCAAGCATTCAGACCTCGATATCATCCTGGATATCTCGCGTGTTTCAGGACTTGACACCATACACCTGGACACAGAAGGCAGGCTGAATCTGGGTGCGCTGGTCACGCACGGTCAGTGTGTTGGGTCAAAATTGCTGCGTGAGGCCGGCTTCCCTCTAGCGCAGGCATCCCTTCAGGTCGGCTCCGCACAAATCCGCAACCGCGGCACGGTGGTCGGCAATATTGTCACCGGATCACCGGCGAATGATACGATCGCGCCGCTCATGGCGCTCAACGCGCAAGTAGAAATCAGCTCCCTCAGAGGTACCCGGACGGTGGCACTGAGCGAATTCTATCCGGCATTCCGGACAACCATTCTGCAGCCGGATGAAATGGTCACCGGCATCAGTTTTAACGCCTTGCGCTCAAACCAGCGTGGTGTTTTCAAAAAGTTTGGTTTACGTAAAGCCCAGGCGATCGCGGTAATCAACCTTGCCATCGTGCTCTCATTTGAGCAGGATATGGTCACAGAAGCGCGTGTTGCTGTCGGCAGCGCTGCGCCGGTGGTGTTCCGCGCCAGGGATGTAGAGGCGTATCTGTTGGGCAAGACTCTGACTGACGAGGTCATCCGCGTTGCCGCTGAGATGGTCGGGCAAGCCGCGTCGCCAATCGGCGATTTGCGTTCAACCAAGGAATACCGCCAGCATTTGATCGCGACCCTGGCAGAAGACGCGCTGCGAGAACTGGCAGCGGGCACCGAGCAGGACGGTTATCCGCCGGAACCTGTGCTGTTGGCGGGTAAAAAACCAATGACTGCTAAACCGCTTGAAAAGTCTTTCACAGTTTGCGGTGACACTGCCATTGACCTGACGCTGAACGGCCGGCAGAAGACGATTCGGGGTGATACTGAAAAGACCTTGCTGCACTTCTTACGAGAAAATGGTCAGTTGACAGGCAGCAAGGACGGCTGTTCGGAAGGTGAGTGCGGCGCCTGTACGGTTTACCTGGACGGGAAAGCTGTGCTGGCGTGCTTAGTCCCTGCCGGCAGAGCCCACCAGGCGACCGTGGAAACCATTGAGTCCATTGGCAGTGAGAGCAATCTACATCGGGTGCAGCAGGCGTTCATTGACGAAGGGGCGGTGCAGTGTGGCTACTGTACGCCGGGATTTATCATGTCGGCAGTCAAATTGCTGGAGGAAGCGCCTCACCCAACGACCGACCAGATCAAACAGGCCATTGCCGGCAATCTCTGCCGCTGTACCGGTTATTACAAAATTATCTCGGCGATTGAAAAAGCCAGTAAAGTCGAGGCTTGAAATGGCGAGTATAGGCAAATCACAACCTCGTGTGGACGCGCTTCAAAAGGTGCTTGGCAGCGCGCAATACCCGGGCGACATTAACTACCCTGACCAGGTCTATCTGAAAATCAAATTTTCGGACAAGGTACACGCCATCGTCAAAGAAGTGGATATCAGCGAAGCTCAGAAGCTGCCCGGTGTCCTGCTGGTTCTCACAGCCCGTGATGTGCCGGTGAATGAATATGGCCTGATCAAGAATGATCAGCCGGTGCTTTGCGGCCCCGGTTCGTCAAAACTGTACGCGGATCGCGTACGCTTCCTGGGTGACCAGATCGCGCTGGTAGTCGCTGAATCAGAGCGTGTAGCCACACAGGCGCTGGATTTGATCAAAGTGTCTTACCTGGATCTGCCCGTGATTGAGGACGTCACGGAAGCGGTAAAAGATCTGGTCGTGATCCATCCTGATTTCGGCACGAACACGCTGCTGGAATATCGCATACTGGATGGGGATGTTGAGGCAGGATTTGCATCATCCGATGTGATTATTGAATCAGATTATGAGACCCCTGTCCAGGAGCATGCCTATTTGCAGCCTGAAGCGGGCATTGCCTATTTCGACGAGGAAAACCGGCTGACAGTCGTTTGCGCGGGGCAGTGGACGCATGAGGACCAGTTACAGGTCGCGCACGCCTTGGGTCTTGAACCCGATCAGGTGCGCGTCATCTACCCGGCCATCGGGGGCGCGTTCGGCGGACGAGAGGACATGAGCGTTCAGATCGTGCTCGGTCTCGCTGTGATGAAACTGCGTGAAAAAGGGCTGGAACGACCTGTCAAAATCACCTGGAGCCGGCGCGAATCTATTATCGGGCATCATAAGCGGCACCCCTATTTCATTCACGCGAAATGGGGCGCGAAGAAGGACGGCACGCTGGTTGCCGCCCGGATGTCACTGGTAAGTGATGCCGGCGCCTATGCCTATACCTCTACCAAGGTGCTGGGTAACGCCACGCTGCTGGCTACCGGCCCCTACCGCATTCCGAATGTCAAAGTCGAGACGAAAACAGTCTATACCAACAACATCCCCAATGGCGCATTCCGCGGCTTTGGCGGACCTCAGGCAGCCTTTGCCGCTGAGATGCAGATGAACAAACTGGCTGAGAAACTGGGGATGGACCCTGTCGCTTTGCGGATGAAGAACCTGATGGTTGACGGCGACCGCTTGCCGGTGAAAAGTGAAATACCGGTTGGCATCTCATTACGTGAAGTGGTGCAGGATTGCGCCAACGCGAGCGGCTGGCGGAAAGAAGCAGGTAGTTGGAGAAAACCCCTCGCCAGACAGGCTGCTCAGGAAATCTGGGTTGAGGGTATAGGCTTCGCCTGCGGCTATAAGAATATCGGCTTTTCCTTCGGCGCGCCGGAACAGTGTAAAGCCAAAGTGGAGTTGCGCGGTAACGCCGAGATCGAATCAGCCATCCTCTATCACAGCGGTTCAGAGGTTGGTCAGGGCGCGCATACAGCTTTCAGGCAGATGGCCGCGAACGCGCTGGGCATTCCTGCTGAAAAAGTAGAGCTGGTCCTGAGCGATACGGCGTTCACAGAAGATTCAGGCAGCGCGTCGGCTTCCAGGATGACCTTTATGGCTGGTAATTCGATCATCGGTGCGGCGAATTCCGCATTGCGCGAATGGCAGGATGAGAAACGGCCTGCGATAGGCGAATATCAATACCGGCCTCCCGCGACGACTGCCATGGATAAAAATGACGGTCATTGCACGCCGAATTTTGCCTACGGCTACGTCGCGGAATCAGTCCGCGTTGCGGTCAACCGCCGCACAGGTGAGGTGCGCCTTCTCGACGTGATTTGTTCGGATGATGTGGGCAAAGCAATCAATCCCGCTTTGATCGTTGGTCAGGTGGAGGGGGCGATCGTCCAGGCGCAGGGGTATGGGCTGATGGAGAACTACATTCAGGAAGGCGGTGTCACCAAAACGGACGCATTTTCCAAGTACCTGATACCGACAGTCATGGACATCCCTGATCGGGTCGAGACCCGCATCCTTGAGTACCCTGATCCGAACGGTCCCTGGGGCGCCCGCGGCGTCGGTGAGATGCCGTACATTCCATTCGTCCCCGCTGTTGCCGCGGCAATTCATGACGCGATCGGGGTCTGGATTGATGACTTCCCATACACGGCTGAACGGGTATACTATGCGTTGAAAAAATCTCAAGGTTAAGAAAGCTGCCCAACGTTCATGCCATCCATCAAACTTTATAAGATCTCACAGACAGTTGAAGAGCTCACCGAACTGGCGTCAAAATATGCCGCATTAGACGCGTTGTCGTCCGCATTGCCAGGCGGCGCGTACTCCAGCTTCCGCACCTATTATGTCAACCGGTTATTTCCGATGGAAGTGCATTATGAGAGACTGGAAAGCTCTGCCCGGTTGGAGGGTAAAAGAATTGTGCTGCCCAGAAGGCTGATATCGGAAACAATCAGCCAACTGATTTCTGAAAGCACGACGGATCTTAGACTGAGATTGACCCTCGATCTGACCGATGAGATTGGAGACGTTTATCTTTCTAGTGAATTGTTAAAAACACCCTCGGCTGACGATTACAAATTCGGAGTGAAGGCGATTACCAAGGAATTTCTCAGGGAAAACCCCAAAGCAAAGCTGACTGAATTCCTCAGCAAGGCTATCGATATCCGAAGCGGGTTGGATAAATCGATCAATGAAGTCATTATGCGCGATGAGAATGGCAGGTTGAAAGAGGGTTTGTCAAGTAACTTTTTCGCCGTCAGGGACAATGTGATCTACACTGCTGATGAAGATGTCCTTTCAGGCATCACACGCTCGATCGTGCTCGCTGAAGCGAAACACGCCGGCATTCATATCGATTTCAATGCCTTCCGTTACCAGGAAATGGATAGCTGCCAGGAAGCATTCATCACCAGCGCCAGCCGGTCAGTCCTGCCGGTAAGCGAGATTGATGGACAGGCTGTCGGCACCGGAGAGCCAGGCGCCATCACCCGACTGCTGTCAGATAGGTTCTGGCAATATATTCAGTTGCATACGTCAAAGCTGGAGTGAAGCGTCCTGACCATCGGCGTCAAATTCGCCAGCTAACATGCGCCTGAGAAAATCACGCGCGGTTTCTGCCATCGTCTCAGGAACGCAAACCCGGGCTTCACCGAGAGCGCCGATTGTCAGCCCATACGTCACACCGACACTTTCCTGCATAATGATCGCCGGTATCTCGAATGACTCGAGAAATGCCTTAATGCTCTCTGCCTCGAGCTGACCGTGTGCGGTATAGACAGGTTCGTAATCGACTTTGTCCATATGTTTCCTTATTATTCGTTCGTCCGCCGGTTTATCTTGGTCTCAAGACGCCGGCAGCGGATCTCACATTCTTCAAGTTCAATTTTCGATCCAAGCCGTGAGAAGAAACCGGCTGCTTGTTGACTTAATTCTAACGCAACGGCGTAATCCTTAACACGGTGTTCCTGATATTTTGCCAATTCGATCAACGCCTCAGGACTCTCGAAGACCTCAGTGATTTGCTGCCATAACTCAACCGCTTCATCCCATTCATGGTTGCGTTTGTGCATAGCGGCGTGCTCCAGCATGGCAGAAAGATGCAACCTATTCGTCTGCTCGTCGCCTCTTAATGTCAGGAACAGGCTACTGGCGGATGAATACAGACCCACGGAGCGGAAGAGCCTGGCGATTGAATAACGGTCCTCCAGCGGTAAGGATTTCAGCGCGTTCTGATCCTCCATGAGACGCGCCAGGTACTGGTGCAACACTGCCAGAGAGAGCACATCGATCTGGTTATGGTAGAAAACACCCTTCAGCGGTGTTGCGTCCTGAGAGAACAGATAATCGGTGTACAGTACCGGCACCATCCAGCCAGGTACTTCGTCTTCACTTCGCCTAAAATGAAATATCTCCCGCTCCAGGTCTTTGAGAGCCCGGCTGGGCAGGCGCAGTTTCCAGATCCTGCGAGCGTAATGGAGCAAATCAAGATGATCCATTTTACCGAGCGGTGTCCGGTAGCCATTCAGCGCGAAGCGGGTCTTCAGAATAGGCGCGTCAAACGACTTGCCATTGAAGGAGACAACCATGTCAAACTGTGTCAGAAACTTGTCCAGTTCCAGTATGATGGCACCTTCTTCACCGGGATCGGGCATGAAATATTGTCTGAGCACCAGCTCATCATTTTCAAAATAGGCAAAGCCATACAGGAAGACGAACGTGCCGGCGCCTGTGGATAAACCACTGGTTTCGGTATCGAAATACAGCAGCTTCTTCTCCCAGCGCAGCCCGTGGCTGATGCCAGTCACATTCGATATCATTTCACTTGGACTGCTGCTGCCCGGAACGAGTTCTATCTCTCCGTGCACAAAAGGCAGCCGTTGACGTTTCTCAACGATGAAGACCCTGCCAAATTCGTTCACGACGAACTCACCATCGACAACCTGATCAATTGTGCGGCTGGCAGCAGGTTCTTCAGGCGCGCGCAAATGCTCAGCGCCGCGTTCAACGCCCATTGCCTGCAGTTTGGCGAGCATTTCGTTGAAAAGGCTGTTATTCATCCCGACCCATTAATGCCTTCAGGATAGCCAGGCTGATCTGCTTGCCACCGATGCCATTTTCTCCTGCAGGACCCACGCAGGAGGGGCAGCCATCGAGACAGGCGCATTGACTGATCAGCTCTTCAGTCTGGTCGAACACCTCCTGATATTTCGAGAAGAAGGTATCCGATAGGCCGATACCGCCTGCCGCCAGGTCATAGAAAAGAACGACCGCGTTGTCATCCGCAAGATCGGAGTTTGGCTCAACGAATGACCCCAGGTCTCCCGGATCACACATTAGGGTCAGGGTACTCATATTCTGCAGCGCGTAAGCCAGGCCTGTCAAACCGCCGCGGATACGCAGCTTCATCTCGGCTTGTTCGTGGCAAACCGGGCAAAGCGTGATCAGGTTTTCCAGGGCATTTACCATGCTGTTGCTTTCGTTGAAGCGGTAGGGAACGATATGGTGCACATGCAGCGGCGTCCTGTCACCGCTGATGCCGCAATGCTGGCAGGTGTAGCGATCCCTCTCCAGAGCTTTTTTCCGCTGGTTGGGCCAGATGGAGCCGTAATCATTATCATCACTATTCCACATGCCGGCAGCCTTGAGCTTGTCAACCATTTCCCGGTCAATCGCGAACCAGACAGCGGTAGTGATAAGCTCCGTCTCAGGCATGTCGAGTGGCGCCATGCCCAGCACCGTCCGCGTCTCCCAGTTGATCATTTTATAACCCGTCACTCTGGTTTTCACCTTGACTTCGCCGTAATAGCGGCTGCCGTGGGGCATACGGACTTCCTGCAGCAGTTTGATCAGTTCGATCTTCGTCTGGCGCATCGGCTCGGTATAGTAATCCGGGTCAAGCGGATTGAGCAGCGCACGCGATCCTTCCAGATCCAGCTCCTCTACCCGATAGGAAGCGCCCTCATGCAGGTAGATCGCCTGAGGATGGACCATCCACAGCGCGGATGAGTAGTCGATATCTCCCAGCAGATAGTGGTGACCCTCCTCAATAACCGAGAGGCTGATACGTGTATTTTCAGCGGTTCGTAATGACACCGTTGTGCTTGGTTGTGTGCTCGAGACCCAGCGGTACCGGTTGCCGCTAAGGTGAACCGCCTTGATCTGAACCAGATAATCGAGGATCGGTTTGATCATCTCAAAGGTCAGGCTGCCAAAATTCTCACCTTGCCTTATGGGCAGCTCAAATATGGAACATTGCAAATGCTGCAACAAAATTGGCAGATTGTCCGGATTAATCAGGGCATTTTCGACCGGTTTCTCGTAGAAGTATTCCGGGTGGTTGACCAGGTATTGATCCTGCGGGTTCGGCGATGCCATCAGGACAGCCAGGGAGGTGTCCTGCTTCCTGCCGGCACGACCTGATTGCTGCCTGGTCGCTGCCATAGTGCCGGGATAACCGAGCATTAGAATGGCGTCCAGCCCGCCAATATCAATTCCAAGCTCCAGCGCATTGGTCGATACTGTCAGTTTGCTCTTGTTCTCGCGGATGTCGTTCTCGATCCTGCGCCGGTCAGATGCCAGGTAGCCACTGCGATAGCTGGAAATATTGCCGACATTCCTGCCGAACCTGGACTGCAGTTCCCTGTATAGAAGCTCCACCGACCGCCGTGATTTGGTGAACATGATCGTTTGCACATCATTTCTGAGCAGGTCTTTACCTAGTTCAACCGCCTCGGGATAGATGGATTTGCGAATGCCAAGCTTTTCATCGATGATCGGCGGGTTGTAAAACGCGAATATCTTCCTGCCTTTCGGCGAGCCGTCGTTATCGATCAGGACAAATGGTTGTCCAGTAATGCTTTCTGCCAGTTGAATGGGGTTCGCGATTGTCGCTGAGGTGAGAATAAATTGCGGTGTTGTACCATAAAAGCTGCACAAGCGGTTGAGGCGTCTGAGCACATTGGCGATATGAGAGCCAAAGACTCCCCGGTAATAGTGGACCTCATCGATCACCACAAATTTCAACTGCTCCAGAAACCTTTCCCAGAGCATGTGGAAGGGCAAGATACCAGCGTGTAGCATATCCGGGTTGGTCAGGATGATTCCAGCTTTTTCGCGTATCTGCTTGCGGCTATGAGTGGGCGTGTCGCCGTCATAGATGGCGCTCGCTGGCAGGCGATTCCTGGTTGAGGGCGCTGCTGCTTCGGCAAACGCGATCAATTTCTGCTGTTGGTCCTGAGCGAGCGCTTTGGTGGGGTAGATGTAGAGCGCGCTGGCTGATCTAGTCGACAGAATTGTGTCGAGGACGGGCAAATTGTAGCAAAGGGTTTTCCCGCTGGCTGTGCCCGTCGAGATGACCACATTTTGTCCGGATTTAATCCTGGCGAATGCTTCCGTCTGATGCGCATAGAACGCGGATATGCCCATGGCAGCCAAAGTATCCGCCAGACCTGCATCGATGCCCTTGGGCAGGGGAGTGATGGCGGCCTGTCTCGGAGAGGTCACTCGCACAGAAGAGAATTGATCGCGAACGGCTGGATCACGTGTCCAGTGTTCGTAAAGCCGATCTACTTTGTCACCTGGCAATACATTCACGGGTTGCTGCCTGATAAAATAAATTCGATGTCGATCATAAATCTATTTGTTAACCTAGTCATCGCTGCGGGGATCACCTGGGTGAGCCTGCGCGTCTTGTCTTATTATACCGCTGATAATAGAACAAAAGAGCAAAGAAAACAATTTTCCAACGACCACAGGCGCATTGGGTTTACTTTTTTCATCGCGTTTGCATCCCTGTTCATTTATCAGAATGCCTTTTCAGGAGGAGCAGGGCAGGCTGCTTCGGCACTATTTCTGACCGTGATGCTCGCGATCGTGCTGATTGACCTCAAGGAACACCGGATCTACCGCGGTCTGCAGTTGTGGGGTGGGGCGGTAGGCATCCTCGTAGGTGGGCTCAGTCAGTCCATCTCGCTGGTGCTGCTCTCAGCAGCATTGGGTTTTGGGTTCTTTCTTACGCTGTTTGGTCTTGGTGAACTTTATCGGCGATTCCGCCAAATACAAAATGGGCTGCAACCATTCGGCTGGGGAGATGTCGTCATCGGCAGTATTTTGTCCTTCACCTTGGCGCCCGTCATGCTGCCAACTTTCTTCGTTGTCTTTATCATCTTTGCCGGAATTCTGGCCGGCATAGCAATCGCCCGCCGTAAGAGTACCCGGCAGGCGATTGATGTCGTTGCGTTAACACCGGCGCTATTTGCAGCACAAGTATTAACTTTGGCGTTCGAATTATTTGCTTAGACGTGGTCCCGCTTTCACAACCTCATCGTCAACAGAGTCTTTGAATTGTTCGAAGTTCTTCTCAAAACGCTCGACGAGCTTTTTCGCCTGCTCAACATAAGCGGCCTTGTCAGACCAAGTCATTTGCGGCTGCAGCACCTCATCGGGTACACCGGGGCAATGAACAGGCAGGTGTAAACCAAAGATTTCGTCTGTCACGGTTTCCACATTGTTCAACTCGCCCAGGATTGCCGCGCGCACCATAGCCCTGGTGTAAGGCAGTTTGAAGCGTTTGCCGACGCCATAGGGTCCGCCGGTCCAGCCCGTGTTGATCAGCCATACATTGGTTTTATGTTCACGGATTTTCTCACCCAGCAAGTTGGCATATACACTCGGATGCAGCGGCATAAACGGCGCGCCGAAGCAGGCAGAGAATGTCGCCTGCGGTTCGGAACCCAGGCCTTTTTCAGTGCCGGCTAATTTCGAGGTGTATCCAGCCAGGAAATAATACTTCGCCTGCGCTTCAGTCAGCTTGGCAATAGGAGGCAGGACGCCAAAAGCGTCCGCTGTCAGGAAGAATACATTGGTCGGGTGACCGCCGTAGCCTTCAGGGACATAGTTCTCAACAAAATAAATCGGATACGCTCCCCGGGTGTTCTCTGTGCGTGAGCCGTCGAAGAAATCAGGTTCGCGAGTTACAGGATCGAGGATCACATTTTCGAGGACCGTGCCAAACCTGCGGGTAGCTCCATAGATGATTGGTTCAAATTCCGGATTGAGATCGATCATTTTGGCGTAGCAGCCGCCTTCAAAATTGAAAACGCCGCTATCAGACCAGCCATGTTCATCATCTCCGATCAACCGGCGGTCAACATCGGAGGAGAGGGTTGTTTTACCGGTGCCCGAAAGACCGAAGAAGATGGCTACATCGCCATCCTTTCCCAGGTTAGCTGAGCAATGCATGGGCATGACGCCGGCTTTGGGCAGCAGGTAATTGAGGATGGTGAATACAGATTTCTTGATCTCGCCGCAATAACTGGTTCCGCCGATCAGGATGAGGTTCTTTGTCAGATTAGCGATAACAAAAGTGCCCGAGACTGTGCCGTCAGTTGCGGGATCGGCAGTGAGCTCCGGGCAATGCAGGATCGTCAATTCAGGCTTATGTGTTTTCTTCTCTTCCGCAGTGAGGCGGATGAAAAGGTCATTGGCGAACAATGCCGCCCAGGCCTTCTCCGAAATGACCCTGACTGGAACGGTATGGGCAGGATCCGCACCCACTTTGACATCCATGACAAAGAGATCCTTGTTTTGCAAATAGGCGAGGCATTTTGCGTGCAGCCGCTCAAAATGTTCGGGTGAGATCGGCTTGTTGACCTTACCCCAATCGAGGATCTTGTCGTCATCATTGCCATAATTTACGAAGAACTTGTCATTGGGTGAACGACCAGTGTGAATACCAGTATCCACGACCAGGGCACCAGTAGAGGAGAGGATGCCTTCATTGCGGGCGAGTGCATGTTCCACCAATTCGGCGGGCGATTGACTCCAGAAGACGCGTTTAACATTTTTTAGCTGCACATCATCAAAACCGTGTTCACTAGCATTACCAACAATTTCCATATCCATCTCCTGTTTCAGTTATTTTTTGAGCTGCAAATTGACTGGTGTGATCATGTTTGGAGCAACCATTGCTTGCTGTTGAAAGGGCACAACAGCGGGATCGCTGCTATAAACAACGAGCATGTGCGTCCCAGGTCTGATACTGTTGAATTCGAATTGCCCATCTTCACCGGTTTGTGTCTGCGAACCTGCTATGGAAACCATTAATTTCGCGGAAGGACTACCATCATTATAGGTGATAAGGCCTTGAATACTGCCAACAGGGCCGCCGTATGGCGCTGACATCCACGAACTCACGATGTCCTGCAGATGCAGTGGGGCGTCGATATAAATCAGCCGCTGTGAAATAACCGCGCCTTTCGTGTCTGTCTCAAGATCTGGAGGCGTGTTTTCACGAAAATAGCGGTAGTAAGCAATTTTTTTATCTGGCAAGGGAAGCGTGAGCTCGAAGTGATTGATATCCTTGCGGCTCATTAAATTGCGTGTAGCCATATTTGTATCAGGATTAATCACTTCAACATATACCTTATCTGAGTCCTGAGAACCATTAGGCACTTCGACTTCGAAATAAATATCCTGAGTTTTGTTGGAATTCATCGATTGAACGCTGCCTGGCAGGGCGCAGGCAGATAATAGGATCATCATGGCAATAAGGAGGGTGATGGTGGATGATTTCATGGAACCTGATTTGCTTTTATTGAATTAGTCGTGCAAGGGAACTTTTGACCTCGACATGCCTGTTCGCCAGACTCCCGAGCACGCCATTGACAAAGCGGGGGGTCGAATCCGAGCCGTAGACCTTCGATAGCTCAACAGCCTCATTGATCGCCACCTTGATAGGCGTGATTTGCGCTACGGCAAATTCCCAGAGTGCGATCCGGAGGATATTCCTGTCAATTGTAGCGACCTGGTCCATGGGCCACTCTGGCGCGTGTTCGGCGATGATGTCGTCGAGCTGTTGTTTGATCGGCACGATGCCAGCGACGATTTCACGGGCGAATTCCGCTGACTTCGCGTCCGTCTGTTCCTCTTCAACCTGACGCATCAGCACGCTGCCTGCCGGGTGTCCAGTCAGGTCACTTTCATAGAGGACTTGCAGCGCCAGGCTGCGGGCCTTGGTGCGTGATTTCATTTTATTCAGGCGAGGAGCCGGATTCGAAATCTTCTACGTGGATATTGATTCTGCCGATATCCATACCGACCATCTCAGTAATTGCCCTGGCGACGGTGTTTTGAATTTTACGGCAGACGGTACGGACATTGACATCGTTTTTCAGTATGACAAAAAGATCGATATAGACGGTGTTATTCTCGACCACGACCTTCATGCCATCGGTGGGCGAATTGCTGAACAAACGGTTCATTGAAGTCGATTGTGACGCGAAGCCGCTCATGCCTTCAACAGTCAGGGCGTTAAATCGCACAATTGTATTGATTACTTCAGGTGTGATGGTCGTTTTTGAATCCACAGGGGCATCTAAATTCATTGTCAGATCCTCAGATATTTTTTCTGGACAGGGCAGATTATAACATTTCGAAATATGGTATCGCCGCGACAGCGTTCGGAATGACAGCAATTGGTTTATCAACTGGCAAAGCAGGCAACATTTCGCGTGTAAACGAACTGGTCGTGAGCGGGTCCAGCAGCACGAGTTTGACCAGCTCGGCTGGCAGACTTGAGATCAGGTGAATGTTGACCCTGTCCAGGTCACGGGCGATCAGATAGGCCTTATGCGGGCCAACAGTGAAGCCCTCGGTTTGAAGCTTATCGCGCACACCAGCGGTCGTCATCACGCCTTGCATAAACTTTTCCAGCTTTTCGTTGCCAATACCTTCAATACACTCAGCAAACAAATACAGATCACCACCATCCGCAGTGAATTTGGCAGCGTTTGTAATCGCCTTCTGAGCCTGATACAGGTTGATATCTTTAGGATATCCTCCGGCGGAAGCGATCACAATCGGATACTGGTGCTGGATGGGTATCAGGCATAGCTCTCTGACGGTTGGCAGCGCGCTCTCACTGACAATCCTGGGGGCACCGCAGAAGACCTTGATGATTTCCTTGGCATTATTCTGTACGGCGTTCAGGGCAAAATCAACCTTAAGCAGGTCGCCAATTTCCTCGACGTCCATGCGCATCGGATTGGTTTCATACTCACCGATGGCCGTATGCGGATCGTGGATTAGCATACTATGATTTGTCTCTATCGTCTTTCTGCCTGCCAAACCGATCGCGGCCGTCTTCACGCCGCCCGAGAAACCCATAAAGTGATGCGGTTCGATGTTCCCGACGACAATCTTGTAATCGGTCTGCATGAACGCTTTGTTGATCCAGACAGGTGTATTTCTGCTGGATGTGCCAAGAAATTCGAGATTGGTCTGATCATCGCTGTCATGCACGTGAATTGGGTAGGATTTCACCACAGAATCCGGCAAAATCTGGCCTAATTCATAAGTATGCATCGGCTTATGCGTACCAGAAGCGACGAAGAAACTAATCTGACATTCAGGCTGAAGCTGTCTCTTCAGCACGTCCAACAGGGGAGGGAGCAGCGCCTGGTAATTTACCGGCCTGGTTTTATCGTTGACAGCGATAGCGACGGATTTGCTCTCTGCCAGCGCCTGTTTGTTTATCGCGGCTTCGATCGTACCGGGTAACTCAGCCAGATTGAGCAGGGGAGCAGTCTGTACAGGATTGATCAGTTCTGCCAATGGTGATGATAAGGAGAGCGTGATTTTTTGCTTGCCGTAGTTAAGAATTGTTTCCATATTTCTATTTTACCAATACTTGGATGAGTTAAATGCAGCAGGGGAGATTTACTTCCTTGCCCGATATCATGTTTACGATAACTACTATTATGACTAACTATAATCTCTCGTCAACTTAGCTCTTCGCATGGCAATATCACGATTGTTATAATGCTGATTGAAATCAATAAATGGACGAGCTATTGCAATGACTCTTTCACCGTTTGACAAATTACTCTCGTCACAGGCAATCCTGGCCCTTGCACCCATGGATGGCTATACTGACCAGCCATTTCGCCGCGTCTGCAAGCGATTTGGCGCTCAATTACTCTACAGCGAGTTCGTGAATGGTGTGGATGTAATTTATCACAGCAGGTTTGAGAGGACGAAGATCAGATTTACCGAGTATGAACATCCTTTTGGTATCCAGCTCTATGACCACGACATGGACCGCTTGATCAAGGCAGCCAGGATGGTTGAAGAATATGGTCCTGACTTCATCGATATCAATCTCGGCTGCAGCATACGAGCAATCAAAAACCGAGGTGCTGGCGCTGGCCTGCTCAGAGAGCCTGAGAAAATCAGCTACCTTTTCGAAAATCTTTCCCGACAACTTTCCGTGCCCATTACAGCCAAAATCCGCCTGGGCTGGGATAACCAGGCGTTGAATTATCTCGAAGTCGCCAAGATCCTCGCATCAAGTAACGTCAAACTCCTTGCTGTCCATGGCAGAACCGCTGACCAGACCTATCAGGAACCAATTAATTTTCAAGCGTTACAAGAGCTTGCGAGCCAAACCACCCTGCCGCTGCTAATAAACGGAGATATTGGTAAGCTATACGCAGTTAAAGATATTTTGGCGAAATTTCCATGCAAAGGTGTCATGATCGGTCGCGCCGCAATCGGAAATCCATGGGTTTTTGACAGGGATAAGCCGCCTGAGACACTTGTTTCACGGAGGGAACGCCTCTCTGTGATTGAAGAGCATCTTAATAGCCAATGTGAGTTTTATGGCGAAGAGCTGGGTATCAAGCAATTTCGGAAGCATCTCGTGAGATATCTGGCACCCATTCATTTTAGCGGCGCAAAAAAGGCCAGCTTATTCACGCTGACGACTAAGGAGGACGTTGAGTCCTGTCTGAACGATCTACTGACTGGTTGACGGATCCTTTTTTCGATCAATTACCGGTATTGCCAGCACTGCGATAAAGATGATCCCGAGCAGGTAGACAGGGAACTGATAGCGAAAATCCTGGGCAATTGTCGTCAGAATCAAGGTCACCGATTGAACGATGGCGGGAATCATCACCAGCAGATAATGTAAATTATTCGCTCGGTAAACGAGGATTAGCCCCAGCAGAATGAACGCGTAAAGGTAAACTGCCGGCCGCCACATGATTGTATACAGGAATGAATATGTATGCTGGGAATACTCGCGCAGCATTGGTTCATAGAAATTTCGCAGCAACCATTCAAACTTGGGTTGAGGCTGCAGCCCCACGGAGTTGTCGAAGACCCATTCATCTTTCCAGCCGTCATGCCCTGCCTGATAGAGATAATTCTGCTGCGGGATGCGCCAGATGATCTCACTTGCGCATTTGGTTCGTTCAAAGGCTGGTCGAAGGTCCCGGCGCAAGTAGTTAAACAAATATGCCGCTGACTTCCCCTGATTTGCCCCCATCACATTCTGATGAAAACCATTGTGGAAGATTAGCGAATTTACCGTCCCGCACTCGTAGTCGCTCCAGCGTTCCTCGGGCAATATTTGGGCAAAAAACGCACGCTGCTCATCAGGCATGGCATCATCAGCGAGCAAGTACGGCCAGAGATAATGTGCGATGACCATAAAGGATTTACGCGTATCCTGCACCTTGAGGGCCGTCTGGACAGGCTTCAGAAAGATAAATACCACCAGCGCGATAGCAATGCAACTGACCAACATCTGCCATCTTATTGAGCGATAAACAATTCCAAGGACTAATAATGTGACAAAAGGAATGAACAGGCCATTTTCACGAAACAATATTAACGCACTGCCCAGAATGGTCAGCAGCAATATCAGCCAGTTTGATACTGACTGAGTCCGGGCACGCTCAACGACCCACAGAACCACGCCTGTAAATGTGATCACACAAATGGTGTAAGGTACGTCTTTCCAAAGACTGATCGCGGTCAGATTTGCCGGCGGTGCGATGGCGATCAATACGGATGGGATCCATGGCAGCCAGCGATTACTGCTGTTAGCGCTGAGTTTCCCGATCAGCCAGGCACAGGCGAGTGCAAGCAATGCGTACTGCGCGACAATCACAGGTACGGCGCTCTTCGTGAGCGTCATGCTGACCTGAATGATCAGGGTATAGAGCACCGAATGCCAGTTGTTGTAATGACCGGTAACGGCTTGTTCAAGGTGCGATGTGCTGTCTGGCGAGTATATACCCGGGTAAAAGGCTAAGAATGTCGCGGTCCAGCAGATCAGCGCTGGCAAGGCATACCAAACCCAATGAATTTTCCTAGAATGGTCCGCTTTACCAGCAAATGCGTACGCCAACAATAGCCAGATTGTTGAGGCAAGAATTACTGCGGACAGGAGTAAGGCAGTTTTGGTCGTAAGACGCTCATACCAGGTGTCCCCGAATGTCATCATCAGTTCAATGTTTTCATCCGTGGTTTGTTCCGGCTGAATGGCCTGATATAACTTGCCATCGAGAAAAACGTCCAGGACAGCGCCCGTTTTTGGTTTTTCGATCAGGACCTTCAAAAAGGTGCCAGCCCTGCCCTGCCAAATGATCGCGCTGCCGGGCACGGGATTTGCGAGCACCAGATGGTTCTCAGCCGTTCGTGTCCATTCACCTGCGAGCGTGAGCTGATCCAAACTGATGTTTGAAAAACCGTTCGTCACCTCTTTGACGACCAACGACTCCCCTGCCTGCCACTCCCCTGCCGGCTGCACACTGATCTCATGTTTGGGCAGCAGCAATGGATTGTAGTAGTCGCCGTAGGCGGGTTTCATGACCAGGAGGTAGATGAGAACCGAAAGCAGAGCCACCCCTGTCATGCTGAAGATATCCCGGCTGAGGGTACGATTTTCCATAAATTTGTGAAAGAATCGGAAACCAGGGAATAAATAGAACGCAGCCAAGGCAATGAATACCAAGGCTGCGATACCGATATAACTCAAGCTAAAGCCCGGATAATTTTTCAATATAACAGCCAGATAAATGCCATAGGCAACAATAGCTGCGAGCAAGAAAACGACTGCTATACGAATTATTGTCCTTAATTTAGCTTCGTTCAAGTCTTTACCCCAGTGGCGTTGATTATATCAAGTCTGAGCAGAGAAAGTCTTGTGGTCATCAGCCGATGGGATTTAACTTGATGCTCGTATCCTCCCGATCACTGCAACTTGTTTTGATAAATCTCACCATCGATCATGGTGAATACACATGTCGTCATATTAGAGAAAGGATGTCCATTGAACACGGCGATGTCCGCATCCTTGCCTGGTTCCAGGGAACCGACTCTGTGCTCTAGCTTCAGCACGCGCGCGGCATTGATCGTCACGCTTTCGAACGCAGCCTTTTCGGGCAAACCTTCGCGCATGATGATGCCCGTATGCGTAGGCAGAAACTGCGTGTCCGTGCCGGCATCAGCGGTCAGGCACACCGTCACGCCGGCAGCATGAAGTTTCGCGGGCGTGTCCTGCCTCAGTCCCCACACTTCCCGTTTGAGATGGGTCAGTAGCAGCGGGCCAACGATACAGGTAACTTTGGCTTTGCTGAGTTCCTCAGCCACCAGATACCCTTCAGTCGCGTGCTCGAGCGTAAAATCGAGACCGAATTCTTTGGCAATCCGAACTGCGGTCATAATGTCGTCCGCCCGATGACAATGAATGCGGCAGCGCATCTTGCCGTTCACAACATCCATCAATGAATGCAGCTTGATGTCGAATTCAGGTTTGTCACCTTCACCCTTCTCGAATTTTGCATATTTCTCAGCGTAATTCTTTGCTTTGAATAGTGTTTCTCGGATCAATGCTGCAGTGCCCATGCGGGTAACAGGCATCTTGCCATTCGCGCCATAAACTCGCTTCGGATTTTCGCCCAAAGCGAATTTCATCTCTTCACTACCCGTAATGGACATTTCCTCAGCGGTATTGCCGCGCAACTTGAAACTGATTCCAGTGCCGCCGATCACATTGGCTGAACCGGGCGTCGTGTAGCAGGTGGTAAAACCGGCATTCCGAACGATTTCAATCGCCTCATCACGCGGGTACAGTCCGTCAATTGCCCTGACATGCGGCGTCACCGGGTCGCTCATCTCATTGCTGTCAGTTGTTGCTGGCATTGTGTTTTGCGCTGGCGAGACAGAGATATGCGTGTGACAATCGATCAAACCTGGTGTGATCCAGCCGCCCTTCACATCGATGATCTTGGCTTCTTTTGGAAACGATTTGATATCCCCCACCTCAGCTATCTTGCCGTCCTTGACAACCACCGACCCCTTTTTGAATGTCTTCCCCGTGACTGTAACAACCGTACCATTCGTGAGCACAACCACTGCCATGTCAATTCCTTTCCGATACATTGTATTGATAGATTAGCTTACTCTATCATTATATTATCAACAGAATCTCGAGACCTGAGATATATACCCCTGATGAGCAAACGCCCGCACTGCCTGATATTTTTGCGTTTTATACAATCCGTGCTACACTATTTCCCAATATACGGAGACCTGATTGCATGCCAGACGCTGAGATCATTGCCATAGGTACGGAATTGTTATTGGGCGAAATTGTTGATACGAACACCTCTGTCCTGGCAAAGTATCTGCGTGATGAGGGCATCAATATCTATCGAACGATGGCGGTCGGCGACAACGTGGCACGCATCGCCACTGCTATTCGTGAGTCGCTGCAGCGCGCTGATATCGTCATCACCTCTGGCGGTCTCGGGCCGACCGTAGATGACATGACCCGCGATGGCGTCGCTCAGGCATTCGGTGTATCCACCATCTTCTCAGAAGAGCTCTGGCAACTGATACAGGAACGGTTCCAGAAGTACGGGCGTCCCGCGACCGACAATAACAGACGGCAGGCGTTCCTGCCTGCTAACGCGCAGGCGATCCCAAATCCTGTCGGTACGGCGCCCGCATTTTATGTCCACCAGGATGGCAAATTGGTTGTGTCCCTTCCTGGCGTACCCAAGGAACTGATTTATCTCTATGAAAATGCGGTCCGTGATTTACTTGCCCGTCTTTATCCATCCAATGGAAAGGTGTTCTTACGCACTCTCCATGTCTCGGGGATGGGTGAATCAGCGCTGGATGACCTGATTGGTGAATTCGAAATGCTCAGTAACCCAACGGTCGGTCTTGCCGCCCACTCCGGCCAGATCGACATCCGGCTCGGCGCCAAAGCCTCAAACCAGGACGAGGCGAATGTGCTTCTCGATGATCTGGAGAAGAAAATCAAAGCGGCGATCGGCGACGCTTTCGTTGGTATTGATTCCGCGACCCTGCCCGTCGTCGTGCAGAAGCGGCTGACGGAACTCGGTGTTATCCTCCGGCTTGAGCAAACTGGTTTCACCGGGCAGCACTCAGCGCCTCCGCAAGCGATCATCCTTTCATCGCTGCATGAAGTTTGCGATAATTGTTTTATAGTGCGTTTAATCAAAAATCAAGGCCATTGCCTGCTTGATATCAACGGAATGTTGCTTGGCAGGCAATTATCCACACAACGCTCATACGGCGGGCCGATGGACATGGCTGAAGAATGGGCGATGAATATCTTGCTAGATTTAATCAGAAGGAATTTACCAGAGATCGGGAGGGAAAATGGATCGCCATCAAGAACTTCTGTTGACTAACGCGGTCGTCTTGACCATTGATAAAAAAATGCAGGTCTTCAGCCCCGGCGCGGTTGTTGTCAAAGGGGCAGATATTGTTGCCGTTGGATTGAGCGCGGAGCTGGAAGCTGAGTACGCTTCCCTTCCTCGCTTTGATTGCCAGATGAAAGTCCTGATGCCGGGCTTGATTAACGCCCACACACACGTGCCTATGACGCTGCTGCGCGGGCTGGCAGATGATTTGCGTCTCGATGTCTGGCTGCTGGGGTACATGATGCCCGTCGAGCGCGCATTTGTGTCGAGTGAGTTCGTCAAACTAGGCACAAAACTGGCTTGCGCGGAACAAATCCGCAGCGGTGTGACCTGTTTTGCGGATATGTACTACTACGAAGATGATGTCGCCGAAGCTACAGTTGAAGCGGGCATGCGGGCGGTACTGGGCGAGACGATCCTCAAGTTCCCCTCGCCTGATTCCTCGTCCTATGAAGAAGCGCTTGAATATACGCGCAATTTCATCAGGAGGTGGGTCGGTCATCCGCTGATTGTCCCATCGATCGCGCCGCACGCGCCATATACAACCACCGACCTGATCCTGCAGCAATGCTCTGAGATTGCCCGTGAATTTGATGTTCCGCTGCAAATCCATATTGCTGAAACCGCGAGTGAAGTCGAAAACATGCGTAAACAGCGCGGCATGCCGGTCGTGCCATACGTGAAGAAACAGGATGTTCTTGAAGCGAAGGTCATCGCCGCGCATTGCGTTCACATTGACGAAGGCGAGATGCGCACTTTCCAGCACGCTGACAGCGGTCTGGTTCATAACCCGTCCTCAAATCTCAAGCTGGCATCCGGCTTTGCTGAAGTGAGTAAGTGGGAGGACCTTGGGCTGCGCGTGGGCATCGGCACGGACGGACCATCTTCGAATAATGACCTCGATATGTTTGAGGAGATCCGGCTGGCTGCCTTCCTGGGCAAGAATGTCAGCGGTAATCCGACCGCCCTGCCGGCGCGCACCGTCACGCGCATGGCAACCCGCGGCGGCGCTGAAGCTTTGCACATCGAACATATCACTGGCTCACTGGAGCCTGGAAAGCGGGCTGATCTGATCCTGGTGGACCTATCGCCCCTCCATAATTCGCCTCAATTCAACCGCGATAACGACAACATCTACTCGCGCCTGATTTATGCTGCCAAGGCGACCGATGTCACGGATGTCATGGTCAACGGCGCATGGCTGATGCGCGACCGGGAGTTGCTGACGCTGAATGAGAAGGAGTTGATCGCGGACGCCCAAACTGTTGCCTATCAGATTGACGCCTTCCTTGCTGACAGGGAGAATTCGGTTCTCTCCAAGCTGATCGCCATCGGCGGCGCTTCAGAAGAAGAGTCCTTTGAGGTTCAGATCAAGGTGCCCATTGATGATCCCAAGAAGATCATGGCGCGGATCACCAGCGACGATGAGATCACCATTATCCGCAAGCGTCACTACCGCCAATATGACACCTACTTCAGCTTCGCGGATCCCGAGCAAGGCCGCATCCGTTACCGCGAAGATCATTTCGTCGATGACAGTGGTGATGTCAGCCAGGTACGCTCACGGCTTACCCACCTTGGTGTCCAGCGTGAACAGGAGCTGCCTGGTCAGGTCTTTCTCTCCCGCAGCCGTTATCTGGCGCCGGCTACCCAAAGCCTGCGTTTCTATCGCGAATACTTCATGCCGCAATCTGACTTTGAGGTTGAAAAAGAACGCTTCAGATATCTGGTGAACTTCAATGGCATTGAATTTTTCATCAATGTGGATCTGGTCTCCGTTCCTTTGGAAGGGAAATTCCTTGAGATCAAGACCCGTACCTGGAGCGGAAAGGACGCGGAAATCAAGGCGCGCGTTGCCAATGACTTACTGGATCACCTTGGTCTGCCGCATGATGAAGCAATCAACGCCGACTACGTCGATATGGCAAAAGCAAAGGGACTGACAGATTAATGAATGTACTCTTAGTCGCCGCTGAAGCGGATCCGCTGGTAAAAATTGGCGGCCTAGGCGATGTTGCGCCTTCGCTGCCAAAAGAGCTGCTCAAGTTATACGCTACGGATGATCGTGCGATAGATATCCGCCTGGTCATCCCTTTTCATTCGGTAATCAGAAACAAGCTGAGCGCGCTTGAACACGTTGTAACATTTGAAGTCGCTTACCTCAATACCGTCAAGCAGATCGATGTTCATCAGACGCACCTCGACAATTTGACCGTCTATCTGGTCGAAGCCGACTGGATCAGCAGCAGTGGATCTGTTTATTCGGACAACGTCGACTGGGACACAAAGAAGTACACCTTGTTCTGCGTCGCGGTCGCCCAGATGATACGGCAGATTGATTGGCATCCTGATATTTTGCACGTCAACGACTGGCATACCGCGCTTGTCCCCATGATAGCGAGGTATTTAGCTGAAATTGACCCGAGTTACAAATTACCGAAGAGTCTTCTCACCATCCACAATCTGCCCTTCATGGGCGCGAATGCGGGAGATTACCTCTGGGATTTTCATATCCCCTTCCGAACGGATCATCTTCTTCCAGGGTGGGCAGATTCTTTGCCACTAAGCTTAGGGCTTGCTTTTTCAGACAGAATATCATTTGTATCTAATGGCTATGCGCAAGAAGTGTTGACAAGTGAATTCGGGTGTGGGCTGGAGTGGTATCTGCGCCAGAAGCGCCATTTGATTTCGGGCATCGTGAATGGCATTGACACCGACCAATGGGATCCTGCACATGACCCGGCGATCCTCCGCCCCTATTCCATCCAAACCCTATCAGATAAGGCTAAGAATAAAGAAGCATTGCTCAACGAAGCGCACCTCGACGCTTCTTCCATTGAAAAGCCTCTGCTCGCCATCATCGGACGGCTGGACTATCAGAAAGGCATGGACATCGCCATCGCGGCATTAATGCGAGCGCTGGACATGCCCTGGTCGATTGTGATCCTCGGTACCGGTAATAGTCAGATCGAACGTGACATCTCACACGCGTCCGAGGCACATCCGGACCGAATCGCTACTTACTTCAGGTTCGATAGCGCTCTTGCCCATCGCATTTATGCCGGCGCTGACCTGCTGCTGATGCCCTCCCGCTATGAACCGTGCGGGTTGGCGCAAATGATTGCCATGCGTTACGGCACGCTGGTCCTCGCGCGCTCTGTCGGCGGCTTGCGCGACACAATCACGCCTGAAGGCACTGGGAAAACTGGTTACCTCTTCCAGGAAGCAAATCCCGTCGCGATGGAGCATGCGTTGCGCAAGGCGCTCGGTGATTTCGCCAGCCGGCCGGACTATTGGCGTCATCTCCAGAGCAATGCCATGTCAACAGACTTCTCCTGGACTGCGCCGGCGCGTCAGTACTACGCCTTGTATCAGGAGCTGCTGAGCAACAATGACTGATGAGTCTGTCGAAACTCAGCAGATGCGCCGTTCCGGGATTCTCTTGCATCCCACTTCGCTGCCTGGCAAATATGGCATCGGAGATTTTGGACCTGCAGCCTTTGCATGGCTGGATTTGCTGCATGGCGCGGGAGTAAAACTCTGGCAAATCCTGCCGCTTGGTCAGACCGGCTATGGTGATTCGCCCTATCAATGTTTCTCCGCTTTCGCGGGCAACCGTTTTCTGATCAGCCCTGAATTGCTGATTGAGGACGGGATCGCTCCTGTTACTGAAACCCCGGATTTTCCTGCTGACCGAGTCGATTATGGCTGGGTCATCGGCTGGAAGAATGATTTCCTCTCCCGTTGTGCAGATGTGTTCCTGCTTACTAATCATGCGAAGATTGCCGACTACAAGGCTTTTTGCGAGGCGGAAGCAGACTGGCTTGACGATTATGCGTTGTTCATGTGCCTCAAAGATTATCATGGAGGTCGCTCGTGGCTGGAGTGGCCAGATCCGTACCGCCTGCGAGACTTCAGCACTCTTGCCGCCTTCCAGGCTGACCATGAGATCGAGATATCTCGTCAGAAAGTTTACCAATTCTGGTTCTTTGACCAGTGGACACGCGTCAAAGCCTATGCCAATGAACACGAAATCGCCATCCTGGGCGATTTGCCGATTTTTATCTCCATGGATAGCGCAGACGTTTGGTCAAATCCTCAGCTATTCAAACTTGATTCCAAGCGCAAGCCGAGTGTCGTCGCGGGCGTGCCGCCTGACTATTTCTCACCAACCGGACAGCTTTGGGGCAATCCACTTTATGACTGGCAGGCTCACGATAAGGAAAGCTACGCCTGGTGGATCAAGCGTGTCAAGGCAAATTTGCGCCTGTTCGATAACATCAGGCTGGACCATTTCCGCGGGTTTGAAGCATACTGGGAGGTTTCGTCTACCGAGTCGACTGCCATCAAGGGGAAGTGGCAACCTGGGCCTGGTCAATCGTTTTTTGACACGCTCTCAAATGCATTAGGCACGCTTCCCATCATTGCCGAGGATCTCGGTGTGATCACGCCAGAAGTTGAAGCTTTACGCGACGCCAACAATCTGCCTGGGATGAAGGTATTGCAGTTCGCCTTCGATCAGGAGAGTGATAATCCGTTCCTGCCGCATAACTTCGTGAGAAATTGTGTAGCCTACACCGGTACGCATGACAACGATACGACCCGTAGCTGGTTCAGTCAATTGGATGATGAGGTACAAGCATATATTCTTGAGTACCTCAGCGGGGACCCTGCCGTTCCCTTCAGCAGATCGTTGATACGATTGTTATGGCAATCTGTCGCGGATACCGCCATTATTCCGCTGCAAGATTTGCTTGACCTTGGCGGACAGGCCCGGATGAACTTCCCGGGTCAGGCCGGTGGTAACTGGTCATGGCGTGTTACGTCTGACCAACTGGCAGAAAACAGCAACTGGGATTGGTTGAAGGAGCTTAACCTGCTTTACGGTCGCTAGCTTCTGGTCGCTTTGCACTCCGAGTATTGTCCATAACAGCAAATGCGATCCCCGCCAGCACCAGCAGACCGCCGATAAGCTCCCGGTAACCTGGAACCGCCTGGAAGATGAGCAGCGCCAGTAAACTCGACCCTACCGGTTCTCCCAGCAATGCAATAGAAGAAATTGAAGCCGGCAGAAACTTCAGCGCCCAATTGAAGGATGTATGCCCTACTATCTGCGGAAAAATTGCGATCAGTGCGATGAATACCCACGCCTGTGTCGAAAAACCAATCATTGGCAATTTTTGGATCGTAATGACAAGCAGGACGAACAACGCCGCGCTGCTGTATGCGAGTGCCGCGTAGACTGAAATGGATGTCTCAGCCCGCGCTTTTTTACTCAGGATCGTGTATCCAGCCATGCAGAGCGCGCCTGCAAGCGCGAGTAAATTACCTGACAAACGGCTGCCATCTGCCATAATGCTTCCCGAAATGACTGGACTGCCAAGATTGATGATGACAACCCCCAGCAACGCTATCACCAAACCGATCCAGAATTTTTTTGAAATCTTTTCGTTGAAGATTGTCTTTGACAGCAAGGCGACCCAGAAAGGCGTTGTGGACACCAGGACAACGGAGCTCAGGATGTCAGTGTATTCAAGCGATTTAATCCAGGTGATAAAGTGCAACGCCAGGAATAATCCAGAGGCAGCAATAATCACAAGCCGGCTGAACGGGAAATTCAATGAAAATTGACCGAGCGCCAGCGAATACAACGCATAAAAGACGCCCGCAATCGCCAGCCGATAAAAAGCAATCACTTCTGAGGTGACTTCGCGCTGGGCAACTCTGATCATGATCGCGGCACTTGAGACCGCGAGCACGCCTATAAACAGGATGAAGTATGGCTTCTTTTCCATGCAAAAACTTGGCTGATATCTATGATAGTATTGTCAAATATTATTATTGTACTTTGAGGTGATCAGATGACACATGTTATTACTGCCTTGTGCCTGAGGGATGGTGGTTGCGTTATTGTTTGCCCCGTTGAGTGCATTGTCCCCGGTGAGCCATTTGATGAATGGCCCTGGTTTTACATTGACCCCGATACCTGTATCGATTGCGGTGCCTGCGTCTCAGAATGCCCCTACGACGCGATCTACAACGAAGCTTACCTGCCGGACGTCTTCATCGCGACGGGCACTGAACGGATTTCGATGCCGAAAGGCACGCCGAGATGCGACGAGCCGCATGAGTGTGAGGATTACGAAGGCAATCCCGTGCACCTGGAAAATACACGGCTGCTTGAGGAAGGCGAAGTCTTTCCGATCCACGATGCGGTGCCAGAAAACGCGCGTTTCTTTACAGAGGGGCCAGGCTACACAGTTTTGGTCTGAGATTCCATCTCTTCGCAATACAGAGCGGCGCCAAGGATACCTGCCTTATTCATCAATTTGGCAGGTTTTATTTTCTTTTCAAGGTCGAGGTATTTTAGAAATTTCTTACTGTCCTTGCTGATGCCGCCGCCGAGGATAAATAATTCAGGTGAGAGCAGGAAGTCGATGTGGTTCAGCACATCATTCAATCTGCCGCCCCATTCCTTCCAGCTCAGTGATTGAGTTTCCCTGATGGATGCCGCAGCGTAGTCCTCGATATCCATCCCTTGATACAGCAGATGTCCCAGCTCTGAGCCCTGCAGCAGCACACCACGGAAGAATAGTGCGGAACCAATGCCTGTTCCAAGCGTCAGAAATACAACCAGCCCGACCTGGTCGGCCAATTCCGGATTGTAGTGGAACTCAGCCAGACCAGCGCAATCAGCGTCGTTGATCGTCCAGACATTCACGCCGCAACGCGCGCTCAGAAATTCGTGCAGATGAATGCCGATCCAGTCGGGATGAATGTTAGCTGCATTGGCAATAATGTCATTGACAATTTTGGCGGGGAAGCCACAACCGATGGGACCGCGATAATCAAAATGGTCCATGGCTTCGCGGATAAAACCTGCCATTTCTTCCGGTGTCGGCATGACTGGTGTAGGCAGCCGGTAGCGTTCAGAGACCATTTCACCGGACCCGGTATCCACTAATGCGCATTTCAGCGCAGACCCGCCTATATCTATGCCCAACACTGCCTTATTATCCATCTGCAACCTCACGGACATCCGTAGCCAAGGTGTTCATCAAAAGTCGCGGAGAAGTTGTGGTAACCCGATTTGTCACACTTGGCGCGGAAGTAGTAGTAAGCGCTTTCAGGCGGTTCGGCTGCCGCTTGCAAGGCTGCCGCGCTCGGGCTGGCAATGGGTGAAGGCGGCAAGCCCATCACAGCATAAGTGTTATACGGTGAATTAACCGTCAGGTCGGCGGCGCTGAGCGGATTCTTCCACCACTCATCCGGTGATAATACATTGCCCAGCGCATATTGAACGGTCGGGTCACTTTCAAACTTCATGCCGGTCAGGATGCGATTGTGAAATACCGACGAGATCAGCCCCTGCTCTTCCGGACGCATCGCTTCTTTCTCAATCATGGACGCGAGGATCACACACTGATATGCATCTAGCTGATGCGATGCGCAGTTAGCGGCAAAATTTTGCGGTAAATTGAAGATAAACTGATTAACCATCTGCGAAATTATCATTGAGGCATTACTTTGCCGGTCAAATTCGTAGTACCCGGGGAAGAGGAAGCCTTCGCAGAAGTTCGGGGTAATACCGAGTGGAATGGTTAATTGGCTTAGTGGTTGCCGGCAGGCATCATAGAACTCAGTCAATTGGAAGTTCGCTCCTGATACAAGCAGCAGACGGGCGACCTCTTCCATCCGCAACCCCGGGAGGAATGTCACCTCTATAACTTTCAGAGAAGCATCCTGCAGGATGCTTGCTACCTCAACCCCGCTTAAGCCCATTGGGATCCGGTACTTGCCGGCCTGTATCGATTGATCCAGTCCGCTGTACAACAGATAGCTTCGCAGCGCGTCGTCATTCCGGATGAGACCTTTTTCTTTGAGTTTCGTCAGGATGGTGTTGACACTCTCGCCCTGACCGATCTCGAATTCGACCTCGCCGAACTGAGCTGAACGCTTTTCAAGCAAATCCGATCTTGCGATATTCATGGCAAAAGAGTACTGAACCCGTCTGCTGAACGAGATTCCATCTCTTGGCGGTCCGAAACTACGTTCGGTTTCCGAAAGCAGGTAATTGCTGTATACAAATACACCAACCACCACACAAATCAGGAGGATGAGAAGCAAACCGCAAGTCAGAAGACCTTTGTGCTGGGTCTTGTTTCCCCTGTTAGTCCTCATTCACCCGCTCCAGGTAGGATTGCAATAAAAGGGTGGCAGCGATCGCATCCATGTGCGGCGTCCGTTTTTTCTTTCCGATTTTGGCATTGACCGCCGCAGTGATCGCATCGTTCGTGGTGTTGAACTCATCCCAAAAGGCTATTGTCACGCCACAAATTTCCTTAACCGCCTCGGCGAACCGTAATGCTTTACGTCCTTGGGGCGTTGGAAGCCCGTCATCATCATAATTCATGCCCACCACGATCAGTGAAATTTGCCGCTCTGCGCAGTGTTTTGCGACTTCGCGGGCGGTTTCAGCCCGGGATTTGGTATGAATGACATCGAGCGCCATCGCAATCGTACCACCCTCGTCAGTAACAGCCAGTCCGGTGCGCTTATCCCCATAATCTACCGCCAGGATACGTTTTGAAGAATTCACGCGTTAATTTTACCCGTGAAGTGCTGATGCCGGATACCTTATAATATGAGGTGAACTTGAGCAGGAAAAGAGGTACCTTATGAACAAAAGATTATTTCTGATTTTTATCGGCACGATTTTATTGGTTAGCCTGGCCGGCTGCAACCTGCCTGGTCAGCAAGCCACGCCGGATCTGACGCAAGTCGGCACCTACGTTCAGCAAACCATCGCCGCCATGGCTTCCGCCACGCCTGAAATCTCTCAACAAACAGAAGCTCCGGCAATCGACGCGACCGCGTCGGTCACACCCGAGAATGTGTTCATCTCTCCGATCGTTCCCACCCAGACATTCACCGCGACGCCAGAACCGACTGCGACGCTGACGCCCACCCCTACCATCGCGCCTGAGAACCCGAAGGCAGCGTTAGGCAACCCCGTCTATGTTGATCCTCTGGATACCGGCGGCAACTTTGGTCTGGAGAATAAGCCTTACAAGGATGAGGTCAGCGAGTTCTATATCGACCGTGGCGTGATGGTGATGAAGAGTTACGCGCTCAATAATTTTCATAGCTGGCGCCTGACTTATCCCCGTCCCCGCAACTTCTACCTCGAAGCCCCTATCACCACTCAGACCTGTTCCGGTGCGGACGCTTATGGATTCTTCTTCCTCACCCCGGATTATGGCAGCGGATTAGGTTTCTACTATGGCGTTACCTGCGACGGGCAGTATTACCTCTTCAAACGCGATAAAACCGCCGTCACACGCCTGATTGAACCGATCGCTACCGATAAGCTGCGCGCTGGCGCCGGTCAGACAAACCTGCTGGGTGTCTGGGTGAAAGATCAGACGATCCGACTGTACGCGAATGACGCGTTCGTTGCTGAAATCAACAATGCAGGTATCGAGGGAGAAGGCCACTTTGGCGTCTTTGTTGCTGGCCGCAGCGGCGCTTTCTCCGCGACCATGGCAGAAATCAAATACTGGGATGTCAGGTGAGCACTTGCAACCCACGCTGACCGCTCCTGAAGGTCATCGCGCTGCGGCAATTTTAAAGGCGCGTGAACTGCTTGCCAGTAATCCGGTGTACCTGGACACAGAGACGACCGGGGTGAATAAAGATGCTGAAATCGTAGAAATCGCTTTGATAAACAGCGATGGCAGCGTATTGTATGACACCCTGGTCCGTCCTTTCCGGCCGGTACCGCCGGATGCTGAGGCCATCCATGGCATCACGCAAGAGATGCTGGCTGGCGCCAAACCGTTCTATGCGCATTGGCAGAACATCCGCGCGCTTTTATTCGGACGGCAGCTCGCGATCTACAATGCTGAGTTTGACCTCCGATTGCTGCAACAGACCTACAGCCAGTACGGTCAGCCCTGGCGGGAAAACTTCTCCTCCACTTGTGTGATGAAAATCTACTCCGAATACTTCGGCGAATGGGATTCTTTACGTAACGATTTCCGGTCGATCAGCCTTGACAGAGCGGCAAAACAAATGAAGCTGGTGACCAATAACCGCCATCGCGCGAATGACGACGCCGCTCTCACACGTGATCTGCTGCTCGCGCTCGCCGGAACCAATGAGTGAAAATAAGTTAATCCTGAGCACTGAACAAGCTGATTTTCTTGCGTCAGACGCCCCCTTGCGCTACTTGCACGGCTTGAGCGGCAGCGGTAAAACGACAGCCGCCATTTGTTATCTTGACCGTTTGCTGCGGTCCACAAACGCATCTGAAAATATCCTGATCCTGACGCCACACTATCAGGGCTCAAAAGTCTACCGGCAATATCCGGACGCAATGCCATATTCAGGCCCGCAAAGGGTGAATATTTACACTTACGTTGGTCTGGCACGGCGCATGCTTGATTTATTCTGGCCAGTCGTCATGACATCAGGTCTGTTCCCCGAGCTTCAGGCAGATCCGAAATTTTTGACAACCGACAACGCCATTTTCCAGATGGATCAGATTGTCAAACCCAAGGTCGCTGAAGGGTATTTCCGGGGAATCACCATGGACTACAGCCTGATGCTGAGCCAGCTAATCGATAACATCAACAAATCAGCGCTGGTTGGCATCCCTCTGCCTGACATCTTCCCGCGCCTGGCAACGGCAAGCGCGAATTCTGATGATTTAGCGGGCATTTATGAGCAGGCCCAGGAATGCGCGCGGGAATTCCGGACGCTCTGTCTTAAGGAATGTTGGCTCGACTACTCTCTGGCGATTGAGTTATTCTCATCACACTTACAACAGGATGAGACATTTCATAATTATTTCTTCTCTTCGTTTAGACATCTGATCGTGGATAACATCGAGGAAGAAACGCCTGTGATGCACGATGTCCTCGAATCTTGGCTGCCCAACTTTGAAACTGCGTTGATCATTAGTGATGATTTCGCTGGTCACCGCTACTTCATGGGAGCCGATCCCCTGAGCGCAAGGCGTTTCGTATCTCTCGGGACTGAATTAACCTTTTTTACCCCACAAACTGCATCTTCAGATTTGGTCGTTTTCCAGGACAAGCTGGTGCAAGCCATTCTGGACAAGACAGTCTCCAGAGACTCTGCCCTGCCTGTTCATGCTTTTACCATGCTCGAACATGCCAACATGATTGACCAGATTGATGAAATCGTTTCCCGCTGCAATGCCTTGCGGGCTGTGCAGCCAGAGGCCAAAATCAGCCTGCTCTCACCTTATGTTTCTGACATCCTGAGCGAATTGTGTGCTGCCAGGTTTGAGGCAGGAGGTCTGAAACTGAATATTTTTCGTCCATCTGCCGGCTTGCTGGACAATAGTGTCGTCCGGGCGATTGCCGACTTATTATGCCTTGCGCATCCTGAATGGGACGCCGCGATGACAAGCCGTCAGTTACTGACCTGTCTCGTCTCTCTCATCCCAAGCCTGGATGTCATGCGGGCTGGTCTGATTGTCGATACTATTCTGAGACGGCCAGCCGTCAGCCCATTGCCGCTAACGTCCTCCCTGCCTGACGATTTGCAGAACAGAATTGGCTCAGAGAACTGCAGGTTAGTGGACGATCTATTGTCTGCGATCAATACTTGTCGAGAAAAACCTGATTCACTAGACGTGACACTAATCAGGCTTTTCGATGAAACCCTCTCCCGGGACGATTTTGTATTTCGCAGATCTCCTGAGCTTGCCGGCCTGGTCAGCAAATTGCTGTCTGCCTACCAACAGCATATCCGCGTCTATCGGCAGGGCAATGACACAAGCGCATCAAAGGATAATGAATTCATCAACTTTCTGCAACTGGGGAACATGGCTGCCTACTATGGTGAGGAAGACCCGGATCTCTCGGAGCAAACTGTAAGCCTCAGCCCGATTACAACCTATCTGTTTTCCAACAATACGAGTGATTATCAATTCTGGCTGGATATAGGCAACAGCGGCTGGTGGGAGCGTATTTATCAGCCTCTGACACATCCTTACGTTCTGAGCAGAAACTGGCGTCCCGGCAATGTCTGGAAAGACAGCGATGAATACGCGGCAAATCAGGAGAAGCTGGCTAAAATCGTCAGCGGGTTAATACTGCGCTGCCGCCAGCATGTGTTCTTGTGCAGTACTGATTTCAATGAATTAGGCGAGCAGCAGCGCGGTCCGCTCTTACGCGCAATCAGCAAGCTCATGCGTCAGCAGGCAGGCGTGCATGGAGTTTAAGAACTTCACACCCCGACCTTCTCAACAAGCTGTACTGGACTACCAAGCCGGTTATATGGGCATTGCCGCCGTTCCTGGAAGCGGGAAAACCCAGGTCCTCTCCGCGCTGGCAGCCAAACTGATCGCTTCGGGCAATCTGATGGACGAGCAGGAAGTTCTGATTGTCACCATGACGAACTCAGCCGTTGAAAACTTCAGACAGCGGGTTCAGAAGCTGCTTCGCGACGCGGGGTTAGTGTCCGGGTTTGGCTTTCGGGTTCTGACACTACACAGCCTGGCGCTGGCTATCGTAAAAAGCCGTCCGGATCTGGCGAACCTCTCGCCAGGATTTGTCATCGTTGATGAGGACGAATCAAATGACATCCTGCAGGACGTTGTCAAGACGGTCATGTTTGAGAATACAGATTTACTGCAGGAACTGACGGTCGAAGGATATTTTGAAAATCATGGCATTGCTGCTCAGAAATCCTGGGTAGACGCGTTAAACAAGTACGGACTGAGTTTTGCACAGCAAGCGAAGGACTACAATCTTCTCCCCGTTGACCTGGCAAAGAAAGCTCGCGCGATCGGCGAGTTCGATCCATTCTTTTTGCTCGGGAATAACATTTACGACCGTTATCAATATGAGCTGGCTGCCCGAAATGGGATTGATTTTGCCGACCTGATCCGTCTGGCTTACCAGATCCTGGTCAGGGATCCGGAAGTGCGCGCACGTCTCTCACAGCAATGGCCGTATGTGCTTGAGGATGAAGCGCAGGACAGCAGCCGCCTCCAGGAAGAGATCTTGCGTCTGATCGTTGGTGAAAATGGCAACTGGGTTCGCGTCGGTGACCGCAACCAGGCAATATATGAAAGCTTTACAACTGCCAACCCAGCCTATCTGACACGGTTTATCGAGAGCGCTGGCACACGCTCCTGTGAGCTGCCGTATTCCGGACGATCCTCGGAGTCAATTGTCACGCTTGCCAATCACTTGATCGAGCTGACCCATTCAAGCAGTCTGCCAAACCCCGCGCTGGCCGGCAGTCTGCACTACCCGCTGATTCGAACGACACCAACCGGTGACCCGCAACAAAATCCACTGGATCGTCCCGGAGCAGTCTTTATTCTCGAAAAAGCTGTTTCGTCAGACGAGGAAATTGCAACAGTCGTCAATTCCGCAGTCAGGTGGTATGCGGAAGGCAGGGCAGAAACTGCGGCCGTCCTGGTCCCGGATAATATCAAGGCATCCAAGATCGTTGAGCGGCTGAAAGACCGGGGAGTGGAGGTTGTTGAGCTGCTCAAAACCCACAAGGATGACCGTGATCTGATTGACATCCTGTCCCATCTATATGCGCATTTTGCCAAGCCTTATGACGCACATCTGCTCTCAGCACTCTTCACACGCTGGCAATCCCGATTCGTTGCTCAGGAGCAATTCGCAGAAGAACAAATTGCTGCAATCAAAGATTATCTGCATGATTCGAAGACTCCGGAATCCATCATCCATCCAGATCCGCGTTGTACGGAAGATTCAAACAATGTCGCCAACGTGCATGGTGTCCCCCTCCAGGTTTTCATAAAGTTCCTCACCCTGGCACACCAGTTATTGCCGCTGCATCCCTCGCGTCAGATTTTAGGCATGATACCTGAGCTGACTACCACAAATCAGGAGATCGCCCTATTCCAGGCGCTCTCACGCTATCTGCACCGCTTCCAGAAGACCAACCCGGATTACAACTACAAGCTGATTTCAGATGAACTCAAATCAGTCGTGTCAGGGCGCGCGCTGTTCAAACATAACACTTTCGATATGAGCGGCTTCAATCCGGACGACCATCGCGGAAAGGTACTCGTCTCCACCATGCACCGGGCAAAGGGTCTCGAGTGGGATCGCGTCTATCTGATGGGCGTCAATAACTATGATTTCCCTCTTGCCATGGAAGGTGATGTGTTCAGGGGAGAATTGCCATTCCTGAAAGGCAGGGCTAACCTTGAGGCGGAGATGGTGAAACAGGTCGATTTGGCCGCAAGTGTTTTACCCGATATTCCGGAAAACGCGACTCTCGCCGCCAGACAGAAGTACGCGGCGGAACGGATCAGACTGCTGTTTGTTGGCATTACACGGGCCCGGAAGGAATTGATCATCACCTGGAATAACGGTCAGAATCACGATATGCATATGGCGGAAATGCTCCAACGATTGCTTAGCTCTGCTAATGGGAGGACAAATGGCTGACTTGCCCCTTAGCGCGACCAGCCTTCAGGATTTCGCGGATTGCCCGCGACGGTTTGAGCTGACCTATCTCAAGCGGCTTGATTGGCCGCGTGAGGTCAACCTCGCCGCGCTGGAGTTGGGCAATTTGCTGCATCGGACTGTGCAACAATATTTGCTCGGCATCCCGATCAATGATGCCCCAGTCATAAGCAGTGAAATTGATTTGCACAACCTGCGGCAGATCGTCTCCAACGCGCTTTCAGCCTCAACAAGTTGTGAAAACAAGGTCGAATACCAGGTGCAATTGGTATCAGGCTCAACTGTAATTGTTGGCAAGTTCGATTTCTTACAGATTTGCCCGGATGGTTCGGTGCACGTTTACGACTGGAAAACCGACCAGCATTTTAAATCAAGAGGTTATTACGAAAAGAGAATCCAGACAAAGCTGTATCTCTGGCTGGCATCGCAACTGTACGTTCCCAGGGTTGTCCATTTGCATATCGTCTCTCTTCGCGGACAAGGCTCTCATATCTTCCAACCCTCCCCCGCTGAAATTATTCGCTATGGCGAGCAGCTAACGGAATTGTCCGCTCAGGTGCGGGCGACCCCAGAAGGTGGCTTCAACAGGACTTTTGACAAAGCAATTTGTGAGTTATGCAAATTCGATACCTATTGTAATTAATGGCTACGCGCAATTTTATGTTAGATTTCTGTCTGTCTCAACATAATAATGTGTGACACGACATGTATGTCGCAATTCCTGCGAAGAGCCGCTGAATTATAATCAGGATATGTCTTACTACTCAAATTCTTACGGATCCGGCGGTCAGCACTATCAAACACCAGCCAGATACCGGAAAGTGCAACGGGAAAGTTCTGGCTGTTTGTCCGGCTGCGGCGGTTGCGTCGTGCTGCCGGCGATCCTGATACTCACCCTTCTGGTTGTTTACCTCTTTCTGCCCTTCGCGACCAGGGTAATCGTTCTCGGGATTGATGAAGCGCCCCCAGGCACCTTTCTCGGCCGCAGCGACACCATCATGCTGATTAATGCCAAACCGATGCCGCCAAAGCTGGCGATAGTCTCCATCCCGCGCGACCTCTGGGTTCCGCTGGGCGCTTATGGCGAGAACCGCATCAACACAGCCCACTTCTTTGCCGAATCAGCCAGTACTGGCGCAGGGCCAATCGTCGCCAGGGATACGATCAACTCGCTGTTTCAGACGAATATCAACTACTACGTCCGATTTTCTTTCAACAGCGTCATCGCGGTCGTTGACAGCATCGGCGGGGTTGAGATCACCCTGGACGCGCCGCAGGGCGGACTGAATGCCGGCACCCATCAGTTGAATGGCGCCCAGGCGCTCGATTTTGTCCGGGAGCGTAAGTCGGCGGATGATTTCGCCCGCATGCGCCATGGTCAGATGTTCATCAGCGCTTTCATGCGCAAGCTGTTGAGTCCCGCAACCTTGCCGCAATATCCTGCCTTCATACAGGCCATGCGGGAAGCCATCGATACCAATATCCCCATCTGGCACTGGCCCCGGCTTGCCACGCTCTTCACGCTTGGCTTTCTGACCGAAACGGATAGTTCGACCATAGACCGGTCTATGGTCACGCCATTTACGACATCAGGCGGGGCAAGCGTTCTGCTGCCTGACTGGAACCAGATATTGCCATTTGTCCATCAGCGAATAGACTAATCTTCTCTGGAGGTAGACATGCCCGGTAACTGCCCGTATGACCTTTATAAAAAAGAATGGGTAACAACTCAGGAGCTGAAAGCAAATATGTTCCTTGTTCACGGCATTGGCGAGCACCTGGGACGTTACGAAGACTTTGCGGCTTTCTTCAACCGACATGGCATTTCCGTCTATGGTTTTGACCTTCCCGGTCATGGCAAATCATCTCAGGCTCGTGGTCACATCCCCTCATTTGATCGACTGAACGATTGCATCGAGCTTGAACTCAACAAGTTGAGAGCCGCCGCTCCTGGTCTGCCTCTTTTCTTGTATGGACATAGCCTGGGCGGTTTGATCGTGCTGAACTACCTGTTCTCCCGCAAGCCGGCTGACCTGAAAGTGATCGCTTCCGCGCCGGGACTAAAGAATAAATTGGATGTGCCAGGCTGGAAAATGACAATGGCGAAAATAATGAACCGCATCATGCCTGGCGCAGCTTTTTCTACGGGTATGGATAAGAACCAGATCTCCCGTGTCGCAAGCGTTGTTGCCAAATATGCCAGTGATCCGCTAGTTCATGACAAAGCTTCTGCTTACCTCGCGCTGACCAGCATCAATCTTGGGCGCGAGATCCTGCAAAATGTCAAATCCTCTCCTGTGCCATTGCTCATAATCCAGGGCAGCGAAGATGGTCTGGTCTCGGCGCAGGATAACATCTCTTTCGGCAGGCGGCTTTCTGGCGATGTCACGGTCAAAGAATGGCCCGGTCTGTACCATGAAGTACACAATGAGCCCGAGAAAGAAGCCGTTCTGACAGATGTACTCGGTTGGATGACACAATACTTTTGACAGTTCGCTGACGGTTTTGGCTTGACCCTGTGTCAAGCCAAAGCTAAAATAAGCTAAGCATCATCAGTTTTCTATTTCTCTATAAAGGAGTTTTTATATGGCTGACTTTCTCGTTCGAGGCCCATTAAAGAAAGTTGATCCAGATGTTTATGAGTTAATTCAGTACGAAACCGCCAGACAAGCCAAAAAAATCATCATGATCCCCAGCGAAAGTACAGCGCCGGTTGCTGTCCGCGAAGGGCTGGGATCTGTTTTCCAGAACATTTATGCCGAAGGCTACGCGGGACCCGAAATTCTCGCTATGTCCGAACCTGACATCCTTGACGCCGACAAGCAACTGACCCATTATCGCCGCTATTCCGATCCACGCTATTACAAGGGTGTCGAGTATGTTGACATGGTAGAGGCACTCGCCGCCAGACGCTGCGCTGAGGCCTTCGCCACAAAAGGCTATCCTGCCGAATCACTGTTTGTGAATGTCCAGCCGCTTTCAGGCGCGCCGGCTAACAACGCGGTCTATACCGCGCTGGTCACACCCGGCGATACCGTCCTGGGCATGAACCTGAACCATGGCGGTCATCTGACCCATGGTTCCTCAGTCAATCGCTCCGGCAAGCTGTTCAACGCTGTCCATTACAGTGTTGATCCCAAGACGGAGCTGATCGATTATGACAACGTCCAGGCGCTGGCTAACGAGCACAAGCCGAAAATCATCATCGCCGGCTACTCCTCCTACCCCTGGGTTCCGGACTGGAAGCGCTTCCGTGAAATCGCGGACAGCGTGGGCGCTTACTTCCTGGCTGACGTTTCCCACATTGCCGGCCTGATTGCCGCTGGTGTGATTCCCAGCCCGATTGGCTACGCGCATGTTGTGACATTCACCACCCATAAGACGCTGATGGGTCCCCGAAGCGCCTGTATCATCACGACGTCTAAACCGCTGGCAACTAAGATCGATCGCGCAGTTTTCCCCGGCGAACAAGGCGGCCCGCACATTCATGCCATTGCCGCCCTGGCAACCATGTACAAGATCGCCCAGACACCGCAATTCAAGCGGCTCCAGAAGCGCATCCTCGACAACTGCCTCACCCTGGCGGACCAGCTCCAGAAGCGCGGCCTGCGATTGGCTTTTGGCGGGACCAATTTGCACCTGCTCAACATTGACTTGCGCAGCATCAAAGGCCCCGATGGCACAACGCTTTCCGGTGACATGGCAGCCCGCATTCTCGATATTGCCGGCGTTGTCGTAAACCGCAACACCATCCCCGGCGATATACAGTCAGCCCGCGCGTCCGGCATCCGGATGGGCACGCCGTGGATCAGCCAACGTGGTTTCGACAAACAAATGACCACTAAACTGGCTGATGTGATTGCTGACGTCCTCCTCGCTTGTGAGCCTTACTCGATTGAAACCAAAGCCGGCAAGACAGCACGCGCAAAAATCGATTTCGATGTGCTTGAAAAAGCCAAGCTGCGCATCCTCGAGCTTTCCGATAGCGCTGGCCGCGACCTGAAGTCTGAAGAACTGGGCTACCCGCACTGGTATTTCCTGACCGACAAACCGAAATTTGGCGGCAAAACGGTCAGCTACAGCATGACCGGTGACCATGTCCGCCATTTCGCTGCCTATGTTTTCGGCAGTGACACCGAGGCATTGACGCTTGGCAAGAGCCAGAAAACCGAGTTGAGTGTGAACGGCAAGACGGTAAAAGGCACGCTCACCCTGGTGAAGGATGAGGAATTCGTCCTGACCCTGGCTGCCGGGGATGCCATCCTGACTTCAACATGGCTGCGCGACCTGTCTGACGGCTATATTCACTTCGACGCTGATCCCAAACGGCGTATTCCGGGTCCGATCGTGATCAAGGAAATCGAGCCAGGCAAGCCGATCAAAGATGCCGTCGAAGCGCCTGCTGCCCGAAAGCCGTATTTCATCAATAAGACTGCCAGCAAAGGAAAGGCGCTGCCTGCCTTCAAATGGGACGAGAAAGAAGGTGACCTGAAACGGACGCCGTTATTCGAAACCCACCAGAAACTCGGCGCGAAGATGGTGCCCTTTGCCGGCTGGGAAATGCCGGTCTGGTACACCTCGGTCGTTGAGGAACACACCGCTGTGCGTCAGGCAGCCGGTCTGTTTGATGTCGCTCACATGGGTGTCTATCAGGCGGAAGGTCCCGATGCCTGCCTCTTCCTCGACTCCGTCTGCGGTAATGACATCACGACGCTGGCTGTCGGCGAATCGCTGTACACCCATTTCCTCGATCAGGATGCGAACGTGATCGATGACCTGCTGGTCTATCGCCGCCGCCCGGATATGTATCTGGTCGTCGTGAACGCCTCCAATGACGACAAAGACTGGGCCTGGCTCAACGGTGTCCTCAAAGGCAAATTCATGGTGGACCGCGAACAGCCTGATGTTCAGGCATTTGGACGCAATGTCACCTTCCGCAACCTGCGAGATCGAAAAGCTGGTGATGATATGCGCGTCGATATCGCCTTGCAGGGTCGTAAATCCCGCGATATCCTGCTCGCATTGGGATGCTCCCCTGAAGACAAAGCGAAGATCATGGGCTTGAAGCGCACCGAGCTGTGTGAAGCGGTAGTCGGGGGGCTGGACCTTGTTGTTTCAAGGACCGGCTATACCGGCGAGAACATGGCTTTTGAACTGTTTGTTCATCCCGACAAATCAGTTGAACTGTGGGACAAACTGATGGCTGCCGGCACCCCGCTGGGTATGCTGCCCTGCGGTCTCGGCGCCCGTGATTCGCTGCGCACTGAATTCGGTCTGCCGCTTTACGGGCATGAGATGGCTGGCGACACGAACTTCGGTGTTGCGGATGCCGGTTTCGGATCGTATGTGAAGACTTCCAAACCCTGGTTCATCGGCAGAAACGCCTTCCTGGAGCAGCTTGCCAATCAGACTGGCGTCGTCGTCCGCTTCCGCTTCGACGACAAGCGCGTCCGCATGTCTCACAATGGTGACCCGGTACTGGATGCAAAAGGTAAGGTAATCGGACGGGTGACAAGCTGCGCGATCGATTCAGAAGGTTACCTGACTGGTCAGGCATTCGTTGAGCTAAAGTCGGCTGAGGAAGGCACGGTGCTCTATATCTACCAGGGCGCTTCGGACAAACCTGGCAAAGCACCGGCCGAAATGAAGACAGGAGACCGGATTACCCTTCCCAGCATGGCAGTGGTGGTCAGCCGCTTCGCGAAGTTGAAGTAGTGCATCAAACCTGTCGGGAAATCCAGAACCCGACAGGTTTTTATAATAGAAAAAATCAAACGGAGGTTCATGAAATGGAAACACCCTGGGAGCATCGCTATTCACTGCGCGCGAAAAAAATGAAGGGGTCTGCAATTCGCGAGCTGCTAAAAATGACCGCCCGACCGGATATTATTTCATTCGGTGGTGGCCTTCCAGCTCCGGACATCTTCCCTGTTGAAGAGTTACGGGCAGCATCCAACAGGATTTTCGATGACCCCAAATTGACCCGAATTGCGCTGCAATATGGCACAACCGAAGGTTACCTGCCACTGCGTGAATTGATTGCTGAAATGTCTTCCACCGATGGCGTATGCGTCAGCCCGGCAAATATCATGATCACCACCGGGTCACAGCAAGCGCTGGATCTCTTGGGAAAAGTGTTCATCAACGAGGGTGATCACATCCTGACCGAGTCCCCGACCTATCTTGGCGCGCTCCAGGCCTGGAACGCCTATGGTTCGCAATACATCACCGTCTCCTCGGATGAGGATGGCATGGTGACAGAGGATCTGGACGCCGCGCTGCGTCTCGGCCCCAAATTCATGTATGTGCTGCCTAACTTCCAGAATCCGACGGGCGTTACCCTGTCAATGGAACGCCGGCACAAAATTATTGAACTCGCCCAGAAGTATGGTGTGCCGATTGTTGAAGATGATCCTTATGGTCAGCTGCGCTTCGAAGGCGAGTTTATGCCTTCCCTGATGGCGCTCGATGCCCAGAGTCATCCGGATGCCGGCTGTAACTCCAGCAATGTCATCTTCCTCTCGACCTTCTCCAAGATCCTGACACCGGGTCTGCGCCTGGCATGGGTGATCGCGCCGGAACAGGTAATTCTCAAGATGGCACAGGCCAAGCAAGGTATGGACCTGCACACGTCAACGTTCAATCAGGTGCTGTCTCACGAAGTCGCCAAGGGACCGTTCCTCAATCAGCATATCGCCCGGATATGCGAAGTTTACAAGCATCGCCGCAACGTGATGCTGGATTCACTGGCTGAGCACATGCCGGCTGGCGTCAAGTGGACGGAACCCAAAGGCGGCCTTTTCCTCTGGGTGACCCTGCCGGAAGGCTTTGTCGCATCTGAGGTATTCAAGCACGCGGTTGAGGAAAAGGTGGCATTTGTCCCCGGTGATTCCTTCCACCCGAACGGCGGCGGCACCAATACCATGCGCCTGAACTTCTCCTGCGAGAAGCCTGAAGTGATCAACGAAGGCATCGCCCGCCTCGGCAAGGTGATGAGAAAACTGATGTAAACAGTTGGATTTAGATAAAGGACTGGGCATGCCCAGTCCTTTTTTTTACCTTACCAGCCTTTGAACTCTTTGAGGATGGACCCGCCAATGAATTCCCGCAAAATGGAGTTATCCGGAATGACGCTGGTGTCCATGGGGACGAACCATTCCGTGAAAGCCAGCAATCGTTTTGCTTCACTATACTCTTCTGAACCATATGGCACCTGCCTCAGCAGCGGTTCAACCAACGCCTTGCAGGCCGAGACTTCATATGCCAGCGCGGAGTTGAAAAATTCGTCAGCTTTTTCCTGGAACGGGAAGATGTAGCGTTCCTCACCGCGGTTGACGGAGCCCCAGCGGCTGATCGTGTCCATGGCGTTATAGCCGCGCTCCCGCGAATCGCGGATAATCCTGCGAATCAAGCGTGAATCGGTTGTCGAGATCCGGTTGTATCGATCCAGGTTGAGCTGCGTCAGACAGGAAGCGTAAATGCGATAGACATTCGCTTCATCGACACCAGGCAGCAACTCGGGATTCAGCGCGTGAATCCCCTCAAGGATCAAGAGCTGGTCGGAGCGGATTTTGAGCGTGTCGCCCGGTTCACTCAAGCCGGTGACGAAGTTGTAACGCGGCATCTGGATTTCTTCACCGTTAATCAGCCGGTTGATTTGCTCGGAGAGCAGATGCACATTGATGGCGCCAATTGCCTCAAAATCATAGACGCCGTCAGCATCCTTGGGCGTATCTTCCCGGTTGACAAAATAATTGTCCAGCTCGATCGCGTACGGTTCAATACCATGCGTCAGAAGCTGCAGGCTCAGGCGTTTGGAGAAAGTGGTCTTGCCGGATGAGGAGGGACCGGCAATCAGCACGATACGCGGTTTGCGCGCGTCATCACGGATTTTGCTGGCAATTGACACGATACGCTGCTCATGCAGCGCTTCAGAGACCAGCACCACTTCATCGATGCGACCATTTTCAATGGTTTTGTTTAGTTGAGCGACATTGTTTATCCCCAGCTTGTTCAGCCAGTCGCCGTACTGCTGATAAGTCAGCAGCAGCTTCTCTGATTCTGGTAATCGTTGCAGGACGCCTGGTTTGCTTCGCCGCGGGATGCGCAGTGCGAATCCGGTGCCAAGCTGCTGCAGGTCAAACCACTTCAGGTAACCGGTCGACGGCACCATATAGCCGTGGTGGTAATCTCGATGCTCGCCCAGTTGATAGAGGATAAGATACGGTTTCCTGCGGTATTTCAGCAGTTCAACTTTATCAAGCTGACCCTTGCCCTCGAAATATTCGATCGCTTCGGCAATTGGTACGCGCAATCTCAGTAAAGGCGCGTCTTTGGTGACCCATTCGCGCATCTTACTCTCGAGCGCGGTCAATTCCTTTTTTGAGAGTGGAGGCCGCCCTTCCACTTCGCAGTAAAAACCACCGGAGGAGAGGGAGTGGTCAACAATCAGGCTGTCATTAGGGAACAGTTCTTCGAAAGCCGCTTCAATGAGAAAGGTGACTGAGCGCCGATAGATTCGGGTGCCGTCAGGATGATCAATGGTCACCGGTGTGACGCGCGATTCCATTTCGACCGGGAAAGTCAGTTCACGCAATTCATCATTGACGAACGCGCCCATGATATTCAGGTTTTTATAGTTTTCGAGGACTGAGAGCAATTCTTCCACGGTAGCGCATCTGGGGCCAGTGATTGTTTGTTTATCGCCAAGGTGTATCTGAACCTGGTCACTCTTTTTATCGAAATGCGCTGTCACTGTCATTATCAATTCCATTTTTTTTATCCGTCTCATTATAACGGCTGCCAACAGCCAGCTATCGAGCCTTGGCTGCTAATCAGACAATGAGTTTTTCTTAAGACTTAATCTTCGATAATGACCTTATCGTAGCCCAGCCGGTTGAAGAACTGGGTCATGAACGCTTTACCGTTGATCTCAGCCTGCTCGAGAATTCCATCGCTGACCGCGGATTTCAGGATTTCGTCTTCGGCCGCCTGGCGGGCAGTCGACTCAAGATTGATATCACCATGGGTGAACAAGCCGGTCTCGCGGTTATAGACATACGATTTGTCGTTGTCGAGCGTGCAGACGAATACTTCTGATTCAGGCAGCCGTACATGCAGCACATTCCCGTCGACCCACATGTCGTCCTCGGTTAATTTCCGCAGGTCTATGCCGGCAATCACCTTGCCATGAGCTACAAATAACAGTTTGTCGCCAAATAGGGATTTGAAAATATTCTGACCAATTTCTGCCGTAATGATTTTCTCGAGTGAATACTGGATGGTCTCCAGTCGAGCGAGTGACTGCACCTCATAGATAATGGTGACAGGATCAGGGATAACCGTGGGTGTCGGATGCAGGACGGAGGCAATTTGCGTTGAGATGGCATGCGTTGTATCGCCAATGGGTGAAAACATGGATTGAATTTTGTCATTGATCGCCATGCCCATCAGGTAAACTGACAGGATGATCGCCAATCCTATGCCAAGCAGAACAAGCAGAATGGTGCCGGTTTTATTCATTCCTACTCCAAAGGTCAGAATTCCATTTTGTTATAATTATAAAGGTTCGATAAAGCAAGGAAATTTCGATGGATAGAGATGATTGCGCATTTGCTAAAATTTTTCAACCTGATTAAGTTTGGTATCTTTTTACTGCCGGTTCTGTTTGCACCACGATTACTCACCTATCTGAACAGCCATAACCGTATCCACACGCCCGAATCCGCGCCCATGACCCCCGTCGCGCTTGTGCTTGGCGCGGGATTGCGGCGCAATGGCACCCCCATGCCTGTCCTGGAAGACCGTCTGGACGCGGCACGAATGCTGCTCGAAGCCGGCAAAGTCCAGGTACTCCTGCTATCAGGTGATAATCGATTTGATGACTATAACGAACCGGGCGCCATGCGTGACTACCTGCTCGCCCGCGGTGTGAGCGATGCCAAAATGGTCCTGGATTACGCCGGTCGCAGAACGTACGACAGTTGTTATCGCGCCCGGGATATCTTCGGTTTGAACGAGCTCCTGGTTGTGACGCAAAACTTTCACCTGCCGCGCGCTCTTTACCTCTGTGACCAGCTTGGCGTAAAAGCAACCGGTGTCAGCGCGGACCTGCGCGTCTATCGTAAAGCATCCCGAATAACCTGGTTTATCCGCGAGCTGCCTGCTACCTGGCGCGCTATTCTCGACGCGACCATTCTGCGTCCCCTGCCAGTTTTAGGCGATCCCGAACACATTATTACGGAGTGATCATGAACAGAGAAGCAGCCTACAAAATCGTCACAGACCACATCAAGAGCAAGACCTTGATCAATCACATGCTGGCAGTCGAAGCCGCCATGCGCTTCTATGCCGAACGACTGGGCGAGGATGTCGACAAATGGGGTCTTACCGGCCTGCTGCACGATTTCGACTGGGAAATGAATCCTTCCCTGCATGATCATCCGGTTGCCGGCGCGCCTATCCTGCGTGAACTTGGGGTTGAAGAGGATATCATTCATGCCATCATGTGCCATGGGGATCAATTCGGCTTTGAACGTGTCACCCCGCTGGAGAAAGGTCTCTACGCTTGTGATGAGATCACCGGCCTGATAACAGCAGTCGCATTGGTGCGCCCTTCCAAATCCCTCTATGATTTGACCGCCTCATCCGTCAAGAAAAAATGGAAGGATAAAGCGTTTGCCGCAGGCGCCAATCGCGCTGATATTGAGCGCGGTGCGGCTGATTTTGACGTCGAGTTATGGCAGCATGTGCGCAATATCATATTGGCTATGCGCAATATCGCGTCCGATCTTGATTTAGCTGGCTCTTTAACACCCGCGGAAGCGGTCGAACCTTAGTTCAATGCAGTAGGACGCCTCACCTGGCACTCATGACTTGCCGCTCTTGGTGCCCTTGGTTACTTTTGCCTTGCTCACCGGGGCTGTTTTTGATTTCGCGCTCGTCTTGGTCGCCGGCGCTTTTTTGACGGCTGTCAATTCCATTTGCCTGGCGACAGGTTTCTTATTCGCTTTCGCTTCAGGTTTATCCTGTTCTGTTTCACCCTCAGCGCCATTCTTGCGCGGTTTACGCTTGCCGGATGTGAAATCCTCTTCCGGCACGATGTGAGACACTTTGTCGGCATTCTTCAGGTCATACATGACCTTACCGCCAGAACCGCGCCTGGTCAGCGGTACGTCATCTACCCGCACAATCCGGATAGCCAGTCTGCCGAAATTAGTATAACCAGATTGGTAATTCGGGCCATACAAGGCAGCCGCCAGTTCCTCAGTGCCTTTTAGCCGCGCCGCGATCACCCCCTGCCCATAGCGGCCCTGAACGGGAATATCATTGATATTCACCCGCCAGCCGGTGCCGGCATCCGAAACCATCAGCAGTTGCTTGTCCTCCTGGACTGCCACCGCTCTGAGTACTGTGTCTTTACCCTTGAGCTTGATGGCATTGACGCCAGCCGCGATAAGACCCATCGGCCGCACTTCGTCCATGCCAAACCGGATGACCATGCCTTCACGCGTCAGAATGACGTATTGTTTATTCTCATCCGCTACAAAAGCGCTGACAATCTGATCGCCATCATTGGTTTTACCCGCGACGAACATCGACGCCGTCGGACCCGGGAGTTCCGCAACGGCAGACCGCTTGATCAACCCCAACTTGCTGATTGTGGTGAAGTAATTCGCGTCCTGATTTTCCTTGATATCGATACAGAAAGCATCAGCAATCGTTTCAGCCGGCGCGAATGCGCTCACCTTGCTGACATGCACACCATCCGTGAACTGCTCGACCGGCGGCAGGGTCGAAACGGCCAGCGACGCGGCGCGCCCGCTCGCGCTGACGAGATACAGGATCTGATGCGTGTCCGTCTTCAGCAGCCAGCGCGGGCTGCTCTTGCCGCTTAACCGCATCAGCTTGTTGCCTATCGTCCTGCCGGCTGTCCCATCTTCGAGGATACCCACCCAGGTCTCTTCGACGGGCATGACGTCTCGGCTGGTCAGCAGTGATTTGGCTGACACACCCTGCTCGAGCGAAATGATCTGTGTGCGTCTTGGATCGGCATACTTCGGCAGCAATTCAATCAACTCATTTTTGACTGCTTCGCGGATGCGCTGCCGCGATTTCAGCAAGGCTTCGAGTTCCTTGATCAGGTTCAGGACGTCCTTGCATTCCTGCTCAATCTTCTTCCGTTCCAGTGAGGAGATGCGCTTGAGAGGCATGTCCAGAATCGCCTGTGCCTGGATTGGTGAGAGATCAAACTTCTTGATCAGCTTTTCCTGGGCTTCGTTGGTATCAGCCGCCCGGCGAATAATCGCGATGATCTCATCCAGATACTTGATGGCGATCCGCAATCCCTCCAGGATGTGAGCCCTGTCCTTCGCCTGCTTGAGATCGTACTCACTGCGCCGTTTGACAACTTCGATACGGTGTTCCAGATACACACGCAGCGCCTGCTTGAGATTTAGTAATCGGGGTTCACCATTGACCAATGCCAGCAAAGTGATGCTGAAGGTACTTTGGAGTGGCGTCTTCTGGTACAGGTCACGCAGAATTTTATTTGTGTCAACCGTCTTGCTGACTTCGATGACGATACGCATACCCTGGCGGTCAGATTCATCGCGCAGGTCCAGTATGCCTTCAATCTTGCCTTCGCGCACCAAATCGGCGATTTTTTCAATCAGGGAGGACTTATTCGTCTGATATGGCAGTTCGCTGATGATGATCTTGCTCTTGCCGCGGTCCATCTCCTCCAGATGTACCCTGCCCCGCACTGTCACCCGGCCTTTACCGGTTGAGTATGCGGTCAGAATGTCGTTGTGCTCATCTTCCTGGATAATGATGCCGCCAGTCGGAAAATCTGGCCCTTTGACAAAGCGCAGCAGATCCGACACGGGAATATCATCCATGCGCTCCCATTCATCGATCATGTAAGACATGGCGTTTGTCAGTTCCGTAAAATTGTGCGGCGGGATGCTGGTGGACATGCCGACCGCGATGCCGCTGGCGCCATTCAGCAGCAGGTTTGGCACGGCTGCAGGTAATACCTCGGGCTCAACCAGCGTTTCGTCAAAATTACGGTTGAAGTTGACGGTATTCTTGTCGATCTGATTGAGGATATCCAGCGAGTATTCTGTCATACGCGCTTCGGTATAGCGCATGGCTGCCGGCGGATCTCCATCGACACTGCCGAAGTTGCCCTGCCCATCAACCGCCTGATAACGCATTGAAAATTCCTGCGCCAGCCGCGCCATAGCGTCATAGACAGCCATATCCCCGTGCGGATGATATTTCCCCAGGACCTCTCCAACGATACGGGCAGATTTCTTGTACGCGCTGTTCGGCCGCAGCCCCATGTCATACATGGCGTACAGAATGCGGCGCTGAACGGGCTTCATGCCGTCCCGCGCGTCAGGCAGCGCCCGCGACGCGATCACGCTCATGGCGTAATCCAGGTAGGATTGCTGCATCTCGTGTTCGATATCGATGGTTTTAATGCCAGTTTTTTCCATAACGCAGTCCTTTTGGGGAGAGTCTCGACTAATTATAATAAGAATATCCTCTGGCTCGATTTTGCCAAGAGGATATTCATTTCTCATCAAACTGAGAGTATTCTATTCCTCGCTGTTCTGATCCGTGCTTTCCAGATCAGCGATCTCTTCATCCGCGGCATCGTCCCCCAGTTCCAGCCCTAAAGCATCCGCTTCTTCTTCAGCTTCAAGACGGCTGATTCTGCCATATTCAAAACCGGTACCTGCCGGGATCAGCTTGCCAATGATGACGTTTTCCTTCAAACCAACCAGCGGGTCCTTGGTCGAGGCAATTGCCGCGCTGGCCAGCACTTTAATCGTATGCTGGAAGGAAGAGGCTGCCAGGAAGGACTCCGTGCTCAGTGACGCCTTGGTGACGCCCAGCATGACTTCCATGTACTTGGCAGGCTGCTTGCCCTGGCTGACAAGTTCCTCGTTAATCTTGCGGATCTCCAGGCGGTCAATCATGTCCATCGGGAGCAAATTGGTATCACCCGGGCGGACGATCTGAACCTTGCCAACCATCTTGCGGATGATGACCTCGAAGTGCTTGTCATTGATATTCTGGCCCTGCGCTCGATACACCTTCTGGATCTCTGACAACAGATAAACCTGAGCGGCGTCGCGGCCCTTGATGCGCATGACCGTGTGCGGATTGAGAGAACCTTCGGTCAGCGGCTGACCTGCTTCAACCATATCACCGTCCTTGATGATCAGGCGGGCAGTTGAAGGAATTTCATATTCTTCATTTTCCTGCTGTTCGTAGGAGAGGATGACGGTCCGGTCTTCCACACGGATACGGCCTTTGTGCTGCGCCGCAATACTGGACTCGCCCTTGGAGGCGATCAGGTCGTTGAATGTGACAGCCTGTTCGTCCTTGACGGCGATATCCCAATCCGCGGGAATATCATAGACATCTTCCACCATTTCGCTGTGTTCGACACGTACGATACGCTGTTCGCTGTATTTATCCGACTGAATGAACTTCGCCTTGCCGGAGATGCCAGAGATGACCGCCTCACCCTTGGGCATACGGCGGGCTTCGAACAGTTCCTCCACGCGCGGCAGACCGGTCGTGATATCCGAGCCGGCAGCGACACCACCGGTGTGGAAAGTGCGCAGCGTGAGCTGCGTGCCAGGCTCGCCGATGGACTGGGCAGCGACGGTACCAACAGCCGAGCCAAGCTCAACCATCTTGCCGCGGCCGAGGTCCATACCGTAACACTTGGCGCAAACGCCGTGCTCAAGCTCGCAGGTCAGCGGTGAACGAACTTTCAGCTCTTCCACCTTGGCATTCATGATCTTCCGAACCAGGTCATGCGTCAGCATGTCATCGGGCTCGGCGATGATCTCGCCAGTCAGCGGGTCAACGACGCGCTGAGCCAGCAGGCGGCCATATAAGCGGACATCCATACCCTGACCAGCGATATCGTCCGTTTTTCTGATCCAGATACCGTCTTTCGTCTGGCAATCCTGCTCATTGATGATGATATCCTGAGCAATATCGACCAGACGGCGGGTCAGGTAACCGGCATCCGCAGTACGCAGAGCGGTATCAGCCAGACCTTTGCGGGCGCCATGGGTCGAGATGAAGTATTCCAGCGCGGTCAAGCCCTCGCGGAAGTTTGACTGAATTGGCAGCTTGATGATACGACCTGCCGGGTCAGCCATCAGACCGCGCATGCCAGCCAACTGAGAAATGGGGCCGAAACCGCCTTTGGTCGCGCCCGAGTTCGCCATGGTTGACAGGTTGCCGTTGGGGTCCATCGCGACACGTACTGCTGCCGCGACGTCCTTGGTCGTCTGCTGCCAGATCTCAACGATGCGGTCGGTGCGTTCCTGCTCAGTGAGCAAGCCGCGCCGCCAGGCACGATTGACATTCTCAACCTCTGCTTCGGAGGCAGCAATGATGGTTTTCTTGGCTTCTGGCACCTGAATATCAGCAACCGCAATGGTCGCTCCGGAGCGCATGGCGTATTCGAAGCCGATATCCTTGATGTAGTCAGCGACGTTGGTGGTGATATCCTGACCGCAGATTTCATACACATCAGCAATCAGGTCCTTCACGCCGCCCTTATCCAGTACCTGGTTGATGAAGCGGACTTCTTCCGGCACGATGCGGTTCAGCAGCGCGCGGCCGACGGTCGTATTGAGCAGCGCCTGTCTCGGCGTGCTCAGACGATTCTGGTTGTCGTCATACCAGGTCTCGGTCTGCAGTTTGATCTTGGCGTGGATCTCGATCTGACCCAGCGCGTAAGCGAGTTCAACCTCGTCGATATCGCTGAAGATCCGTCCGTCACCTTTATGCTTGAGATTGTTCTCAAGAGTGAGGTAGTAAACGCCCAGCACCATGTCCTTGGACGGGCTGATAATCGGCTCTCCGTCGGCGGGTTTCAGCAGGTTGCGTGAGGAGAGCATCAGATTGCGTGCTTCCCAGACCGCCTTCTCAGACAGCGGAACATGCACAGCCATCTGGTCGCCGTCGAAGTCCGCGTTGAAGGCGGTCGTGACCAGCGGATGGAGCTGGATGGCACTGCCCTCGATCAGGACGGGTTCAAACGCCTGAATACCGAGGCGGTGCAGGGTTGGCGCGCGGTTAAGCAGGATCGGGCGATCCTTGATGACCTCTTCCAGCACTTCCCAAACCTCAGGGCGATTGCGCTCGATGAAGCGGCGCGCGCCTTTGACGTTCGCGGCGTAATTGTGCTTGACCAGTCGGGCAATCACATACGGGCGGAACAGTTCCAGCGCCATGGTCTTGGGCAGACCGCATTGGTACAGCTTGAGCTGCGGGCCAACGACGATCACGGAGCGGCCGGAGTAGTCCACGCGCTTGCCAAGCAGGTTGCGGCGGAAGCGGCCCTTCTTACCCTTGAGCATGTCACTCAAAGACTTCAGTTCACGGCGTCCTCGGCGTGAGAGCGCTTTGCCGCGCTGTGAGTTATCGATCAGGGAGTCCACTGCTTCCTGGAGCATACGCTTCTCATTGCGGACGATCACATCCGGCGCGCCCAGTTCCAGCAGCCTCTTCAGGCGGTTGTTGCGGTTGATCACCCGGCGATACAGGTCATTCAGGTCAGAGGTCGCGAATCGACCGCCATCGAGCTGGACCATCGGACGCAGATCGGGGGGGATGACCGGCAGAACGGTCATAATCATCCACTCGGGTCGGTTGTTCGAGCGGCGGAAAGCCTCAACAACTTTCAGTCGTGTCGTCGCTTTCTTGCGTTTTTGCTTGCTCTTGGAGGTTCGTACCTCCTGCCAGAGTTCCTCTGAGAGTTTGTCCAGATCCAGCCGATGGAGAATATCATAGAAGGCTTCAGCACCCATGTCAGCTTTGAAGACCTGTCCCCAGCGCGCTTTCAGCTCTCTGAAGCGGCTTTCAGTCAGGAAGGTGAAGGTGCGCAGGTCATGCAGCTCATCGCGCAGGACAGCGTTCTGGCTCTGGCTCTCAACCGATTTATCCTCGAGTTGATTGCGCAGCGCTTCCATGTGCTCGTCTGCTTCGATTTTGTTGGTCTCAACCTGTGTTTTCAGCAGTTCCAGATCGCGGGCAAGTTCCTTCTTGAATTCACCGTCAATATCTTCTAGCCGTTCCTTGACGATCTTTTGCAGCTTGGAGATATGTTTGGGCGTGATTTCTTCGCCGGCATCCAGAATCTTGACGCCAGCGGACTTGAACTCGAGGTTCTTGCGCAGGGACTTGCCGATGTTCTCCTGCAGTTGCGCCTCAATCGCCTGCCCCTCTTTCATGACCGGCTCAATGCGGGCGGCAATTTGCTCATCCGCACGGTTTTCCAGTTCAAGGCGCTGCTGAGAAAGCTCAGCATTCTTGCGGTCGCGTTCCTGCTTGACCTCCAGGATTTTGTTGTTGATATCCTGGGCTTGTTCACGTTCGGAAACGCTGATTTCGTCCTCAAGCCGTTTGAGTGAGCGCTGTCGCGCCTCCTCATCGACATAGGTTACCACGTATTGCGCGAAGTAGAGCACGCGATCCAGGTTGCGGCGGGAAATATCGAGCAGCAGGCCGAGATAGGATGGAATCCGGCGGGTGTACCAGATATGGGCTACAGGTGACGCCAGGTCGATATGGCCCATGCGCTCACGCCGGACTGAAGAACGTGTCACTTCAACGCCGCATTTGTCGCAAACAATGCCCTTATAGCGAGGGTTTTTATACTTGCCGCAATAACATTGCCAGTCACGCGTGGGGCCAAAAATTGCCTCACAAAACAGTCCGTCTTTTTCGGGGCGGAGACGGCGATAATTGATGGTTTCGGGTTTTAGCACTTCACCATATGACCAATTCTTGATCTGCTCAGGTGAAGCAAGGCTTATCCGTAGTGCTACCAGACCCTTCGTTTCCACTAGTACACCTCTTCTTTGGTATTTAACGTGACACTATTCGTTTGATTAGATATAAACAGACAGTAAGAGCGACAAGAGTCGCAAGCAATTTTGATTTTCATGCAACCTAAAATGATAACACAATGTTATTGATTTTGCAATGTCAATTTCCTGTTGCTTTGGCGATTAACCCAGTCGTTCCCCCAGGGCTGCCGGCCTTTCTGGCTGCACCAGTATAACACCCTTTTGATTGTAGACCCCCAAGACCAGCACTTCTGAGACAAAGGAGGCGACTTTTCTGGGCGGAAAATTCACCACTGCCAGAATCTGTTTTCCGACAAGTTCCTCGGCTGTGTAAATTTCGGTGATTTGAGCAGAAGAACGGCGCTCGCCAAGTTCAGCGCCGAAATCGATGGTCAGCTTATATGCGGGTTTTCTCGCTTCGGGGAAAGGTTCAGCCTTGATAATCTCCCCTACTCTGATATCAAATTCCATAAATTCGTCGAAGGTTTTCATTTTCGCTCCATCACCCCGCGCTATGTTAAAATTCGCTCGTTCTTAATCCATTTTTCCGAGGACTGTCCAGATGACCGAAATTATACTTCGCCGTGCCCGCTACGAAGATCTCCCGCAGCTTCAGATCGTTGAACAAGGCGCAACACCGGGTTTAAGTTACCTCGCGGATGTCTACGAGATGTTCATGGCGGATGATGGCGATGACCTGACAGTCGCGGAACTGGATGGCAAGCTGGTCGCCTGCGGTAAGTATTCGCGTCAGCCTGACGGATCAGCCTGGCTGGAGACATTGCGGGTGCTGCCCGAATACCAGGGGCGCGGCATCGGCAAACGGTTTTATGAGAAGTTTCACCGCACGGCTGATGAGCAAGGTGTCAACACCATGCGCATGTACACCGGCAGGACCAATGTTGTCAGCAAGGGATTGGCTGAGTTGTACGGTTTCACCTTGCGCGGCACCTTCTCAATCGCCAAAATGTCCATGACCGATAGAACCTGCAAAGCCGAGAGCTGGCAGCGCCTGACCGATGGCAAGGCGGCATTTGAGCTATTTGAGCGCCATCTCGGGCGCTGGGGAGAACTGATCTGCTATAACCGCACTTTCTTCCGACCCACACGCGAGGTGATCGTTTATCTGGCGAATAAGGGCTTGATTTACAGCCAGGGCGAAAACATTCTGGCAGTCGGCGCCCGTTTTCAGCCGCACCTCTCGAATTTCATCCTGGCCTACGGCGGTGACGCGCGTGCCTGCCTTGAACAGGCCATCCACCAGACGCTGTTGCAGCAAGCCAGTAATCTGATTTGCATCTTCCCCTACTATCAGACCAGCCTGCGGAACGAATTGCTGGCCGCTGGCTTCGTGATGGATAATGCCGAGTTGATCGTTGAGGAGTGGCGGCGCTAAGCTGAGGGTTTGAGCGGCAGACTGGCTGTAAAAGCACTGCCTCTGCCAAGTTGGCTGTCTACCGCGATGACACCGTTGTGACGCTCTATGATCGACTTGACGAGCGACAGACCCAGGTTGTTGTGCATCCCTGTTCCCGCGCCTGAAGAACTGACTGCCCGGTCGAAGGTATGCGGCAGATCAATGGCGGCGATACCTTTGCCGCTATCCGCGACGATAAATTCGATATTTTTTCCCGCAAGACGGGCGCCCAGGGAGACGACGCCATTCATAGGCGTATTGTTGATGGCATGTTCGACAAGGTTCGCCAGCGCCCGGTTGATCAGGTCAACATCTGCGGTCATCGTTTCATCTCGCGAAAGCTTGTCAATCCGGAAATCCAGTTTGTTTTGCGTCATCTGCGCCTGATAGCGGCGCCTCAAATCTTCCATGAGATCATTGACCGAGAAGGCTGACAAACGCAGTTCCTCCCCCGAATTTAGCCTGTCCAGATCAAGCAGGTTATTCACCAGGTTGGTCAGGTTCTCGATGTCCGTGTTCATTTGCTGCAAATAACTCTTCTGGCGGTCATTCAACTGTCCCACCATGTCGATCATGGTCGCGTAGCCCTTGAGCAAAGTCAGCGGTGATTTGAATTCCTGGCTGACCGCAGTTACAAATTCCATGCGCATGCGGTCGACCTCCTTGTAGGAGGTAACATCCTTGAGCATGCAGATGGAGCCGCTTTTCTTTCCCTGCCCGGGCAATGGGGTGACCATCAGATTAAATGTATGTCCATTATCAAGCTTGACTTCGAGATCGGTTTCCTTACCAGAAGCTGAAAGGATCGCTTCGACCAGCTTCGGCTGGGTGATAATCTTGTGCAGCGGCACACCGAGATTGACGCCGCTGGAAATCAGTTCCTGGTGAATGACCGCGTCATTGACCATGATGAGCTGATTATTTTCATCAAGCACAAGCACCGGGTCTGGAATCGACTTGAGTACCGTTTCCAGCCGTTCGCGACCCATAGTTGCCGAGCTGAACAAGCTGGCGTTTGACGCGGCCAGGGATGCCTGATTTGCCATGGTATTCAGATAGCGAATCTCTTCAACGGAGAAATTGTGCGGTTCCGAATAGCCCAGCCACATGACGCCGTAATCTTCGTTCTTGTAATGGATTGGCAGCACCATGATGGCGCCCGGGGTGGCATCGGGGTTATAGCGCAGCCGCCTGTCCCGAGAGCAATCTGGTATTTCAATATAATCCTTGTTCTGGATCAGCTCCATCAAGCGTGTGTCAAGATAGGCATATTGCTCTGCCAGCTTGCTGCTGACATAATTATGGCGTACGTCGCGTTCGAATCCCGGCATCCGTGAGGAATCCAGGCACACTCGAACGAACGACACGCCTTCAAGCAGTACGTTCTGGATTATCGGTCGGATGGCTTCTTCAAAATTCAGATTCTCAGCAACTGAGGTCGAGACGCTGAGTACCTTGCCCAGCTCGTCCAATCGTTGTTTCAGCTTGAGGCGCATCACTTCCAGACTGCCGGCAAGCTGACCGACTTCATCTTCCCTGTCGATCACCAGCTTGTTGGAGAGATTGCCGCCAGAAATCGTGTTCGCCTCAGACGCCAGCGACTGAATCGACTTCGAAATGGAATTGAGGGTGAAACGCCAGAAGAAAAGCAGCAGGATCAGGAAACCTGCCAGGAAAAGAACCAGCGGCGTGGCAACGGTGAACGCGATGCGGCGCGTATCATCCGCGGTGACAGAAATCTGAATCGTCCAGTTGACTCCGCCCACCTGCCGCTGATAGAGAATTTTGCCTGTTTCACTGTCGTTCATCAGGTCCGCAGCTGATTGGTTCGTGCTGAATATCAGGTTGGAGTCCGCGACGGAAGATAGCAAGAGCTGACCCGATTCGTCGAGGATATGCCAGGTCGCGCCGGTATCCGCCAGTTCATCCAGCAGGTCAACCACGGGTTTCGCGATGCTGTTGGTCCGCAAATCCGTATAGCCGAGCAGCACGCCCAAGGTCTGATTCTGACTGCTGATTTTTCGGACAAAAATGAACTGTCTGCCGGAGACCGAATCGATTGAGGGAATGGTATAGACCTGAAAACTCGCACCGCCGAGCGCGGCTTTAACCGCCTGAGTCTCAATACTCGAATAGTATTCTGATTTTCTCGTCTGATCAGGCAGGGTGACAACCGGCTGCACGTTAGGGTCAAAGACTACATAATTCTTGAAGTATGTGCTGCTCTGCGAGGCGGCGAGCAAGCCTGGCAGGTAGCGCTGCAGATCAGTGCCCTCAGCGGCAGCCGCTGCCTGAGAAATATTCTGCTGCCCTGTTTCGAGAAAAGATGCCAGTTGGTTTTGTGAGACAGAGAGGATATTCTCGACCTTGTCGTCGATGATCCGGCGCGCGATCTGATTCGAGACAAACCAGATGATCCCGACCACAATCACCAAAGCCAGCGCGGTCAGTGGCAGCAAGCGGTTGAAGAATTTCGCCGCCATTTTATCGCCTGCTGCTTTGGTTCTGATCTCTGGCTCCCGAATCTGCAGCCCGCGGTATTTCTGCATTGCCCAGCTGACCATCAAGGCAATGACCAGACAGATAAAGATCAGTAAGCCAGCCAGCATTGAATGATAGGCAAGGTAATCAATTCTAGAAATTATTTTGCCGGCCGTCATAAATACAGTGAATACGGCTGAAACCAGAACCATCACCAGGCTGGATGCCGCGGCAGGCAGCAATCCTGCGATCGGCGCGGGCAGCCACTTCGTGTTATGGAAGCGTGCGCGAAAATAATCATACGCGTAGACAAGAGCAATGAAACTCGCCGGTGTGTAGATATCATGCGTGTTGAACAGCATGACTGCCGTTGAGGTCAGAAACGCGACTAGCAAGGCTTCAGCGCTGCCCATCGTCAACAAGGCAAGCAGCCATGGAATATGCACGAGTGGCGTCAGGCTGGGTAAACTGAGATTTCCGGGGAAACCAGGTATGTCATAGATATCGCCTTTAGATAATGTCACCTGGAATAATACAGCGCTGATAAGCCCAAGACCTATCAGTATTGCCAAACCCTTTGGATTCTGGTTTGCTATCGCCTGGCTTTGACGGAGGAAGAGGAATACCGCCGACAGGATAACCAGCGAGTACGTCAGGATGAATCCTATCCACCCCAGCCAGCCAAAAGGAGGGATGACAAACGCAGTATTGCTGAAGGCGAACAGGTTGAAATCCACGTGATTGTCAGTTGATCAGACGATCGATCTCGGCTTCCTGATTGAATTTTTTCCAGGCTTGCTGGTAAAGATAACCCGTTGGCGGCGTTTTCTCGCGCTGTAACAACGCGAACAGTTCCCGGTCGAGCTGCAGGGATTCAAGAAACGCCTGACGGGTAAACTCATATTTCGCCTCAGTTGTTTCTTTCTCCACGCCAGCCGAATTAATTATAAATTTCTCCTCCAGTTCAGCCAATGCGCTTTTTACCTTCTCATAGGTGCGCGAATAATTTTTCAACAATGAGCGATGCACAAGTTCGTGCTGCCAGAAACTCGAGACGCGGTCATACTTGCCCTGCGGCAAGATAGCTTCTTCAGGACAGCCGGCTTCCAGCCAGACGGGCTTGAAAATGCTCGTGCAAGGCGCGGAAGTACCGGTCAGCCAGAACGTGATTCCCTGCGGGCTGATATCCGCCACCATGGAAGCGACGGACTGACTCTCGCGTATCGGACCAAAGCCAGCGTGCATGCAGACTGTGGCACCGGTCAGACCGCGCTCAGGTTTGTATGCCTGACTGGTCATACCATGCGAGCGCAAGGCGGCAAACATATTTCGCAGATCGATGGCAGATTTCGCGTTTTGCAACGTGTCCATCGCGCAGCCTCTTCGATAATGCGCGGCGCTGAATTTTGTGTAGATCTTATCCGAATAATCTTTGGCAAAATCAAAGCTCTCCTTAGATTTCGTCCACCCCTTTTCCAGCGCGTTAACAACCAGTTCATTGGACGCCAGGTCGTAGTCATTGCTGATTGTCAGTGCGTTTGAAATGGCATAAATGCCAGTAATTTTCTTCGCCGCCCAATGCTTCCCGGCAGTTTCAAGAACCCAAGCGGAGCGCGGATCAACGATCATGAAACTGTTGTGATAGTAGAAAGGATGTCCGTGACCCGCGTTACCCCCCTGACCGAATTCCTCGAGCAAGCGGATGATGATCCCTACCGCTGCTTCGGCATCTTCGGCGCGTTCCAGCGCCAGCCGGATCAGGTCCATGCCCAGCAGGCCGCCTTTCTTTTCATAAGGCACTCTGGTGAACACGGCCTCATTGCCGATGACGACGCCATTTTCGTTAGCGCCCATCTCACATCCCCACATCCAGAATGGCCGGGAGAGCAGGACCTTATAGGTATGCTCCACCTGCGGAATGTCGATATAGGTGCAGGTGACGCGGCTGCCCGCAGGGTGATCCATTGCCGGCAGAGTCTGAATGTACTGGGCTTCGTTTGGGTGACGGTCACTATTTTTGGCAAAAAATACGTGACCATTCGCGGTAAAACTGGCAGGCACTACCATTGTGTCGCACATGATTACTCACTCACCTCGATCAGCTTCATAATTTCCTGAAAAACCTGCTCAACCGATTTGTTATCCGTATCAATAATGATAGCGTCATCGGCTGGTTTCAGCGGCGCGATAGCGCGCATGCTGTCGTAGTTGTCACGCGCAATCATCCCTTGGTAAATCTCGTCCAGGTCAGCGTCTATCCCGCGCTGCTTCAATTCGAGCCAGCGGCGTTCCGCGCGGGCTTTGGCGCTGGCGTCAAGATAAATTTTCAAATCCGCATCGGGCAGTACGACAGTGCCAATATCTCGGCCGGCTAAAATGATCCGTCCAGCTTTGGCTATCGTCCGCTGCTGCTCGGTCATAGCAGTCCTGACACCGGGATACGCGCTGACCTTTGATACGTTCGCGTCCACTTCCGCGGTGCGAATCAGCCAGGTCACGTCCTCGCCGTCCAGTTCGACGTCATACTTTCTGCCATCACAACGAGTTGGAGGTTTTACATTAATTTTCACCGTCTCAGCCAATTGTGTAATCCACTGCTCATTATCAAGGTCGAGTTTCTGAGAGAGAGCCGCGAGAGTGACCGCGCGGTACATTATTCCCGTATCAAGGTAAAGGTAGTGCAATTCGGCGGCTAAGAGATCAGCCAGCGTTGTTTTGCCTGAGGCAGCGGGACCGTCAATGGCGATGACCTGTGGTTTCATAAAGCTCCGGTTATTGTGGGAATAGACTGACATTTGCCCAAAGCAAATATCCATCTGTGTTGGTCGTAAGTTCAGTTTTTATAAACCATCGCGCCCATTCGAGCAATCTTATCGGTGTGGCGGGCGTGGAACTCCATAAGAAATCCTGTCCGCGATAATTATTGCTGACATTGACGTTTGTAGCCATGTCCGTAATCACGACGGGCGTGCTGATGTTTGGCGCCGGAGTATCAGCGTTGACAACATTCACGAAATCACGCAGATACCACTGCAGGGACGGACGGATTTTGCCAATAACAAGCATCCGCATCTCCGTTTCAGATCTGGCGGATGAATTGGACAATCGTCGCAGGGTCTGATCCAGCAGGAATTGATCCCTGATGACATTGCCATACGCCACTTCCGGAACCGCGTTCTGCCTTGTGCCGGCCAGGGAGAAACTCATAGACATTGACCAAAGGGTCATGACGCAAAGCAGACTCACCGCGGCGATCGTTTCACCGAGCCGCACGCTCCATCCCCATAGCACCAGCACAATGACCACAGCGATTAGCACCAAACCGCCGACCAGCGCTACGAGATGCACGGTATTCATCGGCGTTGCCAGTTTCAGCAAGGCGTTAGCATCGAGATAGATGAAAACCAGCAGACAAAATACGATCAGGCTGCCAATCAGATAGGAAAGCCGGTTCTCATTTTCCTGGTACAGATCCTGCGGCAAATTCATAGCGGCTGCCAGATAGACGGGCAGAGCGAACCACACCGCGTAAGGGATTTGACGACCAGCGTACATGATCAACAGAGCGGTTATGACAGCAGCCATGACCGCGGCAATACGTAATAACGGCGTTGGTCTCGTGAAATTAAACAGCACGAGAATAACCAACAAAGTGATAGGCAGCGCGATGAAAGGCAGCAGGTACAGCAGCCAGGTTCCCAGCGGGACACCAGGCTGAAACAGGAATCCATCAAAGAAGGCGATCATGCTGCCGGCAGCCGCTTGCCAGGTGCCGCTGAGCACCATGAAGCCTGTACCCAGCGCGACAAGAGTGACAAGGAACGCCAGCCAGCCCTCACGCCTCGCAATATTTTCTCTGGATCTTTCAAATAATGGTTTTATGAGTTCAGAACTTGTTGTGCCGGTGAAAAAGTATAGAATGACCCCGCTGATCAGCAGGATTGTCAGGCTGAACCAGGCGAAGGGGCCAGAGAGCAGCAGCAGCACGGCTAATATGCCACTCCAGATGGCATTTCGTCGCATTACCGTAATGCCATACAAGAGTGTGAATAGCAGCGCCAAGATATCCCCGGATGCAGTCCGGGATAAAGCTGCGGACAGTGGGTCAATTGCCAGAAAGAAAGCCAGCAACAACCCTTGCCAATGTCCCATTTCCTTCAAATGGAGCAGCGGGAGCAAAACGATGATGATTCCAGCTAAAGCCGGAATCAACCGGGCAAAGAAATTGGTATCATCCGTGACAGTGAACAGAGCCCCGGTTAACAAGGTATAGATTGGCTGCGGTTGATTGAAGGTTTTGTTTTCAACCTGCCGGAAAAGCTCCGACGCCTGAATCGCATTGGCAGCCTCGCTGTCATTCAGCGGCAGAAAACTCAGGTTATTCAACCTGATAATCGCAGCCAGCAGCAGGATCATGACGATCGCGCTAACTCTGAAGATGGATGATGGATTCTGAATTCTCATGGCAAGGCGTCTTCTGTCACCTGATATATTCTCACACCTTCCCGATCATAAACCAGCGGTAAATTCAACGAGAATTTCGCTTCGCTGACCTGATAGGTTGTCAGCTCAAGTCCGCCGACATAGATATAGTCTATGCCATACTGTTTGGCAATGGCAGAAGCTTCATTCCAGCCTGCCGATTCATAAAGCTTCCTGATATCAGCTTCCCGTGAACCCATCTCTTTCCCGCCGCCGCGCCATTGGGACTCATGCCCCGGCCATCCGAGAACAGTGGGCATGCCTGTCCAGGTCGCGACCCGCGCATACTCCGAATATTGACCGCCAACGGCTTCGCTGATCGTCCCAGTCGCTTTTGTCTCTCTCAGCCATGAGATGGCCAGATAATCGCCAGGGTTATAACGCTCAAAATTCGCAGCCCCATCCAGTCCGACAATCTCGCCTTTCAAGAGATTGCTCAGGTTGAAGAATGGATAAAACAGAGATATCAGCAGAATTGCAACCGAGAGGAGGACAGCAGCACTTTTTACCCCGATCGGTTTGGCAGACTTCAGAATCAGCGTGAAGCAGTAAGCGCTGATGAGCGCTAGCATGACCCAGGCCTGATAGTAAAACTTGAAGATGGTATTCATCCGATTGCCGAAGAAATCGCGCAGGTAGATGAATTCAGGCACGAGGATTAATCCTAACGCGGCCAGCGCGAGCAGGAGTATGAACAGGTCAGCCGAACCCCTGTGTTGCTGCGGTAGCAGTCGCTCTTCCTTCTGCTCGGTGAATTTGTGGTTGATCGCAAAGATTGAGCTGAAGACCATTGTTATGAACAGCCATAGCGTAATCCACGCGCCAGGCGAGGACAGCCGGTCCAGGAAAGATGATTTGAGCAGGGTCAGCATGTCCGGCGCCTGATGCACACTGTTCACCAGCATGCTCAACGCACCTGCGGCACGGCTGTCCCCAGGCAAGACCTGACCGGCAAGCATGAGCAGGTAACCAATCAGATAACTACCAGACCAAAGTCCGAATATTAGTAAGGTCGAAAACTTGATGCCAGATATTATTGATTGTCGGGCATCGGGTTTTACCGATTGGTTTATCAGAAAAACAGCAAGGAAGAAAAACAGTGGCAGGAACATGATCCACAAATGCGTCCCGCGCGTAAACAAGCCCAGGCTCGGCAGAAATCCGCCTGCCTGTGAAGCGAAGGTAAGATAGAACGGCCAATACAGGACCACACCAATAAAAACCAATACAACAGCCCACTCAATAAATTGCCATAGCAATGAACTATCAGGCTTGTCATTTTGCAGTTGTGAGGCCGTCAGGACTATCGCCGCGGTCACGATGTAGATCGGGAAGTCCCACGAATTCATGAAAAACAGACTGCCAAGCACCAGCGTGAAGAAGTAAACCACAGGATAGCGGAATGCTGCTGCCGGCAGGGTGTCAGACTCGCCCCTCACCCGTTGTCTGATAAAGGTGGTCAGACCAAAACCCGCGATTTTCTCCTGTCCAAAGAGCAGGTAGAGATTTAATAAGATGCCCAGCACGCATAGAATGACCGGGGTGCTGAGCACGTGCGGGTGCAGGTCTCCTAAGAGGTACGAGAAAAAAGGAAACTCATCGATCACTTCGATGCGACCGCCTTGCTGATTGTAGTCAGCCAGGACGCGGGAGGCGCGCCACCACCAGATACCGCCGGCGCGGTGCGGCAGCCAGCTTAACGGTTCGGAGGGAGGCGAATCCAGTTCAAGGATTTTTAACCAGGTCCAGAAAGGTGAGACCCACTGGCCGTTCAGTTTTGTCCAGAACAAGCCTTTGGCGTGCAGACTTTCCAGAAATCCTTCCGCGTTACTCACAATGAGAATGAAAAATGGTGCCAGCAGAGCCAGCAGCCCATTATGCTTTCTCGATGCAATCTTGCCCTCGCTTGTAATGCCGCGGCGGATCTCGAGCAGATTGAAGAGCAGCTCATACGAGGTCTGGCAGACCAGCCCGAAGGTCATCGCCAACGTCAGATTGAATGCCAGGCTGCCCGCGATACCGGTCATCATCGCCAGCATCGCCGAAGTCAGGTACCCCATATAGTAATAGGAGATCGCGTATCCTGAGAGCCAGGGATCGTTCGGCGGCATAGCTGGTGATGCCATGATGGCATTAATGAATGCCAGCTCCATCGGCTTTTCTGTGCCCGAGATAGATGGGTTGTACGAGCGCAGGAATGCGAATAATCCGAAACCCGCTATAAAAATCAGCTCACTGCGCAGAATATAGCGCCAGTTACCGCGATAAAAATTTTTGATCTGTTCAGCCCATGATGACCGCCATGTTAGCGCCAATATCAGTACGGCCAATACCAGGAAGACAGACCAGAGGCTGGCCGTGCTGTTGTTGATCAGCCGCAGATTGCCAAGCAGCCAATAGAAATAAGTGAATAGGGTCAGGAAAAGTGCTTTTGAAAAACCGACGCCTCTGGATGGCAGCTTCGACAGCATACTGATGACCAGCGGTGAGACGATCACTCCGCCAGCCAGCAATAACAGTGTCCAGAGCAGGAAACCAATCAAGGCGTCACTCCCTCACCTTGTAGATGATGGTTTGATCTTGCGTGTAAACCGCGTCCCAATGAATGCCATTATACGCGTCAAACTTCGCCAGGCTTTCAGCGGGATAAAGTGCACGCTCCAGCAATCCGACGATGATATAGCTGACTTTATATTTGCGCAAAAAGGCAACAGCCTGATCAGGGTCTGTGGTCATATAAAACGCGCCGATTTGTTCGACCCTATCCGTCACAACAGTCGGAGGCAGCACTGCGCGCTGCTGCCGTTGGTGCCAATTCCAGCCGACAACGCCGGGCAGCCCCGTGTAAATCGTGTAACGATTGCCCCAGCGATATTCCGGCACATTGGCTTCGACGATCACCGGAGAGCCGACGATGTTATCCTGCATCCAGCGGATCGCATTGTAATCCTGGTCCAGCCGGAAGATATTCGCACCCTCGTATGCCGTGGCATAAGGCATGTACGCCATGCCATCCAGCGTGTGAGGCGCGTCTGCCGCGATCCGGTCTGTGATTTTATCCGCGCCAGCCAGCAGAGGAAACAGCATCACACCGGCGCCTAAGAGGATCATCGCACTGACCCATAGTGTCCGCATGCGAGGCTGCCATTCTGTCCAGGCCGCGTTGATCAGCCAGCCAAACGCTGCCGCGGCGCTGATGCCAAGCAACACCCAGGCTTGCAGATACAACTTGAAGACCGTATTCATCCGGCCAATATCACCAACCATGACGAATATTTCAACCACCAGCATCAATGCCAGCGCGGTACCGCTCATGAACAGCACCAGCCGCTGAGCATCTCTCAGATTGCTTCGCAATAGCAGCATGGCAATCCATATGCCAACAAAAATTACCAGAAAGGCAATATTGATTCCATAAATAACCAGCGCCAGGCTGACCAATACGAAGGCGATAAGAGCGAAGCCCAGCCATGGCAAAGCGTTCTTGTAGCGCTTGAGCGCAGACAGACGTGTGGTCTCCATCCAGTTGCGTGTTTCCCAAATCAGCCAGGAAATGATGACGGTCAGGAAGAACCCCCAATGCACGAGGAAATCGGTCATGGGAGATTTGGGACCATCCCACAGCTTCAATTTTGTATAAGCCTGCGCGTAATACTGGCTGAAAGGTAGGAACAAAACCTTCGAAAGCACAATAAGTAGAATGATGCTTCCCGCAGCCAGCATCGCCCGTCGGAACGTGGTCAGCGACGCCGGACCGTACATCAGCAAGGCATAGGCGATCACGCAGGCAGCCAGGGCGGTATAGGTGTAGAAATCCCAGGTATTTGCCGGCATCAGCGTGCCAATGATCCAGGCGCCAGCGAGAATTAGCGCGGCAAGCTCGACCATCAGCCGTTTAACTGGCATTTCCTGCCATCTGCGTCTCACCACAGAGAAAGCCCAATAGATGGCGAGGATGGTAATCGGGAGTGCCATCAGGTGCGCGTGCGGGTCACCGTATAGGAAGGTGAATGCAGGGAATTCCGTGATTACATCCCCCGGGATGGCACGCGAAGGGTTCCAGTACCATTCACCCGGCGCGTAACCGAAGCCAGGGTCAATAAAGCTTTTCGCAAATCCTTGCCCTGCCCAAAGGATTTGCTGCAGTACACCGGCATCCTGGTGGTACTCAGGAACCATGCGCTGGAACCCCTGCCAGATCATCCTGACAGTCCCGAAATTGCCGATAATCAGGACAAAGAATACGGCGATGGTAGCGACCAGCAGCGGATTGAAGTGTATGGGTGCAACCTTGGTTAACGACTCCTTGCTTTCCTGACCTGTCGAGTGATTGGTGTAGAGCTGGTAGACCAGGCTGAATACCAAGACCGAGGCGAAACTGAAGACTGAAGCCAGAAGCAGGTTATAGCCAATGGAGGGCATGACGCCCAGCCATTTGATCAGTGTGCCGAAGATCACAAAGCCGTAATAGTAATAGTTGATATAGCCGCCCGCGAACCACGGGTCGTAGGGGGGATAGACCGTACTTTTGATGACGGCATTCAGGTATGAGAAATCCATCGGCTTTTCGCCGCCCTTGTAAAGATGCCAGAGGTCAGGGTTGCCCAGCCGGACCAGCAGGAAGACGATGAAAGCCACCAGTGACACTGCTTCCAGCCTCAGCAGGAAGCGTTTGTTCTCCTTTACCCAAGTGAGAATGGCACTCTTGCGCCAGAGCAGGATGACGAAGTTGAATCCGGCGATTAACGTGAAACAGCCAGTAATTTGCATTCGGGTGACCGGTATCTGCAATGACCCGCCCAGCCAACTGAGCCACGCGAGCAGCATCAGGCCAATCAGTTTCCCGGCGGCGTACCCGCGATCGAGCATATTGCCGAACAAAATGCACAGCGCCGGCAGCATGGCAATGCCAAGGATCGTCAGCATCAGATACCACCAGAAAGCGGCAAGCAGCGGTTGCGTATTGATCAAGTCTGCCCGGTCAAAAAGCTTTGACCAGGTCCCGCCCTCAGTTTGTTTCTGCCACATGCTCTCGCTGAAGTTGAGCGTCTTGGCTGTATTGCCCATATCAGATGCCTGGCGCGGTGTAGGTCTGACCACACCGGAGAGGTCGACCTGATCAAGAATAGTTGCCACTTTTTCCGGTGAATAAGCTTCAGTCTTTTTGAAAATGAAGACTTTCGGATGGTCATAGACGTTGAATGCCTCTTCAGCATATTGGCTGTTGAGACACATGTCCCACAGGCAGGGCTCAGACTGGAAGACGCGTTCCAGCTCGAAGCCAAATTGGCTGGTGAACATGCCCGGCTTGGCGTCGGCGTAACAGGAGAACAGGTCCTTATCTTCCGGACATCCCATCAATCCGCGATAGAACGCGATGGAGAGCGGGTAACGCTCCGGGATCTGGACGACCGAGCCCCAGACACGCGAGGAGCTGATGAAGTAATAATCCGCCTGATCGAGACCATTTTTCAATCGGGCTAATTTGTCGAGGTTGTCATCCCAGTACATCTCCAGTTCAATCTCGGAGCGATACTGGCCGATGTTGTAGTCGAACGCCGAATAGCCATATAAATTGACCGGCAGTTTGTCATCCCAGGTGGTTTCCAGTGCCTGCCGGCTGCCATACAACGCGACCTGGCTGTCACTGTCATTGAGCGTGATCATCAGGCGATAAACCGTGTCGGCTTGCAGCCGCTTGCCGCCGCTGAAAACCGCAGACGCCGGCTGACCGCGGGGATCGTTTACAGGCAGCATCGCCGAGGTAAGATGAGTGCTGTCGACCACTTCACCTCTGATCATGTCTGTCAGTGTAACCGCCAGCGATTTTTCCTGCCCGGAGCGCAGCCAGTCCAGACCATAGCCAATCTTGATTTCCTTCAAGACACCGCTGTAGTTGACTTTGAACGTATTCTCAAACGGTGCAGATTGTGTAATCGTCGACGTGAGCTCAGATAACCTGAGGACGCGCTCCCCTTGCTGCCCAATCAGATTGAGTTCCGGGGTGCCATATAACCTGACTGAGAAGCCATCTTCGACCATGGAGGTCTGAATGTAATAAGTCACACCCGCTTGAAGCCCGGGCGCACCGATGAAGGGGAACATATAGGTGGATCCGCGGCCGGCGTTCACATCTGAGAACGTCGTCCGCAAGGCGCCGCTCGTCAGCACCTGGTTGCATTGTGCGTCCGCGCAGAGTTTGACTTCAACCGTTTTTTCCAGGTCAGGGTTCGCGCTGTTGAGCATGTAGGGCAAGCGCAAAGACACGGGTGTCACATTCTCCTCGACGGTGAAAGCCATTTGCATCGGAGAGGTGGTGGAGAGATTGAACGCGTTGGAATAAACGATCGCCTGACGTGCAGTTCCATTATCAGTCTCGATGGTAATCGCCAGGCTGGTCGGCACATTTTCGTAAATCCACTTGCTCGCCTCAACCCTGGTAACCGGTCGCTGATAAATGCCGGTGAAAGCCACCGCGTACCAGGCTGTGTATCCTACAACCGCGACTGTTGTCGCCACCGCCAAGGCAGTAGCCATTTTGCGAAGCCAGGCACTATCCTGCCTGCGTGCATATCGGAATAGTTCGATCAATCCCCAGGCACCAATGATCGCCAGCGATGGGTAAATCGGCAGTTGATAGCGCATGCTGCGGGTGAAATTAACCGATTGCATGACAAAATTGAACAGCGTCCAGGCCCAGATGGGAAGCGGTACGTACCAGCGTTCTCTGAAAATCCGCCAGCCCATCCAGATAAAACTGATCCAGGCGGTCACGCCCCAGGCAATGCCCATGCCCCAGATCACCATGTTCTGCAGCGAGAATGTCAGCGGTCGGCGTGCCCACTGCAACGCTGGCGGGAAATCGACATCACCCGCGCTCATCGCGGAGATCTCGCGCATGCTGGCAAGCCATTTTTCGCTAGGGAGGATGTTGAAGAACCCCGGGCCAGTAAAGGCGTAGGGCATCATGATTCTGAAACCGATCAGGGTAACGCCGCCGGCAACAAGTAAGGCTACCGCAGCCTGCTTCAGGCTCTCTCTGTCACGCAGTTTACCGTATTTCGTAAGGACAACGAAGAGCGTCAGCGGGAGCAGGATAGCCGCGGGCGCGTAGCTGATCTTTGATGCCGCGGCCATGGCAAGCGAAATACCAAACAAAACGTAAAGCGTTATGCAATTCCAGAGCCTGACGTCACCCGCGGCTGTTTTTCTATCCATTTCGCGGTAAATGAAAGCGAGGAATGTCAGACAAAGTGTCAATGAAAAATTCGCGAATGAATCGACCGTATAAAAATGAGCCTGTTGTATTTGCAGGACTGAAAAAGCGGAGAGAGCCGCGGCAATTGTTGCCAGCGAGTGCTTCCTGAAAAGGACGAGCGCAATGACGGATACGAGCAGGACGGTAAACACGTCCACCACCGCTGATACAACCCGGCCGACCAGTGTGATCTCGTCATAACCGGTCATACCCAGCGCCTCGCCGATGTAGCGGACAACGAAAATCGGTAGCGTGCCATAGACATAGAACCCATGACCTGAATTGCTTGGGTTGAGCGGTGACTTGCTGGTGTCAAAATAACTGTTTTGCGCGTCTCGGGTCGAGATGCCGCTCGTGACCATAGTCAGGAAGCGTTCGTCGGGGTGCAGGTGCTGACCCTGATCCCAGTTGACGCCGGTAAATCTCAGCGCGGTGCCGCCTGCGAGAACGGCGATGAGCAGCAACAGCCAGAATAGTCTGGCGATGCTGCGGGGCTGCTCTGATTGCATCGACGGCGTCGTTTCTGTGGTCATAAGTTATCCGTTAGGGCATTGCCGGCACGAAAAACACCATGAATTCCCTGCCCCCTATTTTACTTGGATACAACCAGAAGTAACCTGACGCGTAGGTCGATTGCAACTGAGCCAGCCCTTGCTTGTCATCAGATTTAAGCAGGAAGAGCTTGCTGCCCGTTTGGGCGAGGGTGTCAGGGATATGCTCGGGCCATACAGCGATTTCATAGCCAGGATGCCCTGCCTCGATCGCTACCAACTTGGTATCAACCCAATAGGCATAGGGCACGACGTACGCATGATCATAGCTCCCAACTGATTCAGAAAATGCCTTGACGACCGCACCCATTTCGCTGCTATTCCAGGCTAACTCGTCGAATTGCGCGCGATATTGTTTGAAGACCAGGTTGTAGTTGCTGGAGAGTGTGATGATGAAAAGCAAGCTCGCCAGACCAGCAAGCATGACCTTGTAGGAGGCTGATCTCACCCTGGACATCAACTCCGTCCAGATCGTGACTGCGCCGTAACCGGCAACCACGAATATCGGAAGCGCCGCGGCAGCGGAGCGATTCAACGCCGGATTCTCCTCAGGGAAGGCCAGCGAAAGAATCGATGGCAGCATCAGGAATGGGATGGAGATCAAAATCCATGCGAAGCGCCAGTCACGCTGTTGAAAAGCTCTGAGTACCATGATGACCAAACCAATGAAGTAGAAAGCGCCTGAAACAAAATCGAGTGCTGGCCGGTCCGGGATGCTGTGCACCCAGATCTTGCCATCCTGCCAGAAGGGCATGATCAACGAGTTCCATAAGTTACTGAGGAAAATAACCAGAACATTACCCGGATAGGTCTGCTCGACAGTCCCGAGCCGGGTTAACGCGCGGTAGGAGAACATCTCCGGATTGTCAACCAGGTATCGCGCGAGCGGCAGAAAAAGAACGAAGGCGACCGCGGCAATCAGCCCGAGAGCTGATAGCGCCTGATGTGCGGTCATGCTCTGGCGGTGTGCTATCCAGTAGAACCAGATGCCCAGCGCGACGAGGAGGGGCACAATTCTGAATGTGCTGTAGCCGTGCAATCCGATGCCAAGGAAAATACCGCAAACGATCAGGTGCTTGACAGATCGTTTCCGCAACCCGACCAGCAGGTGGTACATGACAGGCGCGGTAAACATGATATACAGGCTGTAGCGCAGGCCGACCCTGGAAATGATATTCGGCCAGTAGGCGACGCCCATCAGCAGAACGCTAACCACAGCTCCTTTTTTACCTATCAATTCCCTTGCCAGCAGATAAAGGTAAAAGGTGCCGAACAGCCCGGCAAAAACCGTGCCGATCTTAAGGCTGAGGAAGGAAATACCCGTTCCCAGATATTTGGCTATGAATGCCGTCAGGTACATCTGGAACCCTTCGCGCCCAGTATTCCGGACAAAGAAAATCGAGAGCTGACCGCGCAAAATATCCATCACATCGAGCAGTTTCTCGCCCTGATCACTCCACATCTCTCCAGGCACCCGGTCAAGCTGCGTGACCCTGAAAAAGAGGACGATAGCCATGACCAGCAGTGTGATCAGCAGGCTTCGCCAGGGAAGGCGCAACTGCTTCTCGGTTTGTGCGCGAACCCACCGCAAAGCCGATCGCGGTGTCAAGCCAAGCATGAATACCCTTATTGTCAGCGCGATCGCCGCCAGCCATAAAATGACATTGAAGAGGTTGAAGCGGTTGCCGCTGAAGCGGATGAATGCCAGCAAAGTCACCAACACTGCTGGCAGAACAACATTTTTGTCCGGAATAATCCAGGGGGCGTCAGATTCGGCGGAGGCAGATGTTTGAACTTCTCCGGTTTCCACAGCCGCGTTACGGCGCATATAAACGAGGATTAAGACCAGACAGATGCCATAGAAAATTGCTGCCAGCACCGGCCTTTGCTGCGGCGGCTCGAGGCTGATTTGCGCGATTAACGCGCTCACCACTGCCAAAACCAGCAGCACGCTCGCGGTACTACCAGACTGCCGCGCAGTCTCGCGCGTCTCGATTGAATTCTCGGCTGGTGCTGCAGACTCCGGTTTGCTTTCCGAAGAGAACCGACCTGTCTTCAATACGTTTCTGAGGTACTCGAGAACGGTCGGATCCTCCTGCTGCTCCAGCGGTTCCTGCGTTCTATCGTCTTCTGGCCACATAGAATGAATAGGATCCCCCCGGCTGCTTCTGGTCGGATTCATAGTAGGGGGCGGTGAGTTTTCTTGTCAGTGAGAGATTCCATTGTGTCGGCGCGAGTATCCAGCGCCCAAACAGGACTTTTGATACAAGCGCCGGTAGTCCCAGGTAATGACCAAATTCAAGCGTGCGGGTCGCTTGAGGTGTAAAGTAATCCCACGCCGAAACAATCTCGAAATCATGCGCGTCCAGCCACGCTCGCCAGGTGTCCTGATTATCACAATGATGGTGGCGTGATATCTTGTTGAAAAATCCGCGGTAACCATCCGCGGCGGAATGCCAGCCTAGTTTATCTAGCGTGTTGGAAACACCAAGATTTTTCAGGAAATTTTCATTCGGCACGCAGAAAATGAATTGCCCGCCCGGTTTAATCACCCGGCTAATCTCCGCCAAAACTGGCTGCAAATCCGGAATATGTTCGAGAACTGAATTACTGATGACCGTCTGAAAATATGCATCCGGAAATGGGAGGAGGTTGCCTGCTCCGTGCACCAGCATCTTATACATATTGCTTGCCACGGCTTCCCGCAACGGTTGCAGCCACGGATCAATACCGACATCAATTTTCTGCTCAAAGGTGAGTTCAGCGAAAATACCATCGCCGCAGCCGACATCCAGGACAGGCGCCGCAAGCAGCAGATCCTGGTAATAAGTCGCCTCTACCGCACGCAGCAGCCCGCGGAAGTATGGTAACCGGAAAAGGTTACGCCAGAGAAAATCGGGTCTGTTGCTGGTCGCTTGCTGCATAGGCTCAAGCCTTTTGTAGGCTTTCAAAGAGTTGTAAATAACGCTGCGCGACGTTTTCGGGTTTGTACGGCTCCTTCACATCCACCCTGGGTGTCTGATAGACATCATGGTTTTCCAGGACCTCAAGCATCGCTTCGGTCAATCCTGCGGCGCTGCCTATTTCAAATATCTTCCCCATCCCATGCGTTCTCACTGGGTACCTGACACCAGGCAGGTTTGACGTAACGCAAGGGACGGCATTCTGCATTGCTTCGATTTGCACCAGGCCAAACGATTCTGTTGAATTCAAACTCGGCACAGTCAGTACATCCAGTGTCTGATAAAAAGCTGCAATTTCACGCAGGCTAAGGTTGCCCACAAAGCGCCAATTTCCGCTGGCTTTATATTTTTCAATTTGCGGCATCAATCTCGCCAGGTAGGCTTCCTCGCCAATAATCCCCTCAACCTTGCCCGAGTACAGTACCAACAGGTCGGGGTGCCTGGCGAGTAATGCCGGCATGGCGTTCAGCAGCACTTCGATGCCTTTTTCGGCCGCGAACCTGGTTGCCATTCCGATCACTGGCGATTTGTTTTCCGGGTTAAACCGCTGCCTGAACGCCGCGACGTCATCCGGTGATGTTGCCGGCAGGTCGACTGGCGGCGGAATCACAACGACTTTGTCCTTGTATCGCTTCAGAAAATGCGAATGATCCGCGTAATCCTGCGTGTAAGCGACAACCTTGTCACTGAATATGCCAGTGATGGCGTTCATCATCAGGATCGCCTGATTGGCGAGTTTGCTGATGAATCCGGGCGGCATCAGTAAATCGCAGTGATAAGTCACCACAGTCGGCTTCTTGAATAGCCAGCCGCGCACAGCCAGACCAGCCGCGTCAAATTGCGGCAGATGGAGATGGATGACGTCATGCTGCGCGACCAGTTTGCTGGCGGTGATGCCGAAGCTGGGCATAATCACGCCTTTGCTGATGCGGAAAGCTACCGGCACGCGGACAATCCGCACACCGTCTGACACTTCCTCGAGCTGCAGGCTTTTATCATACTGGCTGGTCAGAATCGTGACCTCATGCCCGAGTTTCGCCAGAGCCTTGCCGAGATGCTCAGCGTATATCGTAAGCCCGCTGGTGTGCGGACGGTAATACGTCAGAACGGAAAGGATTTTCATTGCGCGAAGAGGTGTTTGTTATCCCTGACCCAGGTGACCAGACGATCAATCCCGTCCTCAACGCTCACCTTGGGTGACCAGCCCAGCTCTTCCCTGATCTTGCGGATGTCAGAAACATAAATTTTCTGATCGCCCGGACGCCAGTCACTGCGTGCTATTTCAATCTTGCTGCCGATTGCCCCTTCAAGCAGTGGGCCGAACTCGCTCCAGATCGAAAGCACGTTCTCCGGTCCGCCGCCAATGTTATAGATCTTTCCAGCAGAAAGCCCAGGATTGGCTATCGTGAGGTCATACGCGTCGAGCAAATCGTCCACAAACAGGACATCGCGAACCTGCTTGCCGTCTCCATAGATGGTGATCGGCTTGCCAGTCAGCGCCGCGATGACAAACCAGGCAACCCATCCCTGATCTTCGATGCCAAACTGCCGCGTGCCGTAAATACAACTCTGTCGAAAGACGACAGTGGGAAGACCATAGATGCGATGATAGTCGCGCACATACTGATCTCCAGCGCCTTTTGAGCAGCCATAAGGAGAATGAAAATCGAGCGGCATGCTTTCCGGGATGCCCTGTGGATAGTCTCGGTAGCGATACGCGGCTTCAGTTTCCTCAACTGCAATGTCTTCCATGCCGCCGTAGACCTTGTTGGTCGAGGCATAGATAAAAACCGGTTTTCGGCCGATTTCTCTGGCAGCTTCTAGCACATTGAAGGTGCCCATGGCGTTGATATCGAAATCATTCCTTGGATCAGTAACGGACGTTGTGACCGCGACCTGCGCCGCGAGATGCACGACCACGTCGACATCCTTCAATGCGCCAAGCATCAGGTTGTAATCCCTGATATCCCCTTTTATGAAAACGAATCGCTTTTTATGCTGAGTGTGCAGCCACTCTAGGTTCTTGATCGCGCCTGGACGCGAGAGATTATCGAAGACTGTGACTTGCTCTCCACGCGCCAATAATCTGTTGACATAATTGACACCGATAAACCCGGCTCCACCAGTAACCAGATAATGCCTGTTCATTCCGCACCTTCTTTCTCGGCAATCGACCTCTGGAACAACGTCTTGAGCGACGTACCAAAGAACGCGAGACCATAGGCGCCGAGAATGCCCGTGGTCACGATCTGCATCGCGTGCATGAATAAACCATACCCTAATGCGGTGTTGTAATCAATCCCCAGGATACTTAATGCCCCGACAATCGCGCCTTCGAAGACGCCGAGGGATGCCGGCGCGGCGGGCAGCGCGATGCCCATGGCGAGCATGGAGTTCGTAAAAGCGCCCCACCACAGCGGCGCGCCTTTGACAAATCCCATCAGCACGGAACCATAAGCCAAGACAGCCACAAACCAGGACACCCCCACACTAATCAGGCTGATCAGGAAACGTCTTAGATCGGTGATGACCGCCAGGCCCTCCATCAGTGAGTTCAGCAACGGTTTGATTTTTTTATCAAACCAGCCGGCTTTTCTGCCGAGCACATCCATCCAGCGGTTGATGTGGTGGCGGTTCAGCGCCGCTACGTATAACAAGGCAAATCCAGAGATGATGACGATCAGCGTAATAATGGCAACCGTTTTCGCCCAGTCGAGCTGCAATGCTAAAGGCAACGTCACCAGCAGCCAGAGCGCCGCGAATGCCAGATCAAACATACGTTCGATCACAATCGTTGAGAGAACGTTCAGCGTGCCAAGACCAGAGCGTTTGCCAATCAGGAAACCACGCGCCACCTCACCCGCCCTGAGCGGCAGGATATTGTTGACCAGATAGCCGACACAAATGCCAAGGAACGATTCCTTCAGACTGATTTTTTCCTGCAATAGTACCCGCCAGCCGATGGATCGAACGAAAATGAAGGCGAGCGTTAGAACGACTGTGACAAGAATATAGACCGGCGAGATGGTCGTGAGTACGACTCCTACCTGCTGCCAATCGACTATTTTTGACAGGAGGTAAATTGCCAGGACGCTGATGACAAGCCCTGGCAAGATCTTTAGTAACGCGCTGCCCGATTTCCGTTCCGTGCCTGTCAATCTTCCTCCAGGCTCAGCACCGTCATGAAAGCTTCCTGCGGGATTTCGACATTGCCGATCAGCTTCATTCGCTTTTTTCCGCGCTTCTGCTTTTCAAGCAGCTTCTTCTTGCGGGTGATATCGCCGCCATAACACTTGGCGAGCACATCCTTCCGCGTGGCTTTGACGGTTGCCCGTGATATGACACGTCCGGATGAAAATGCCTGAATTGGCACGTCAAACAATTGGCGCGGGATGATGGCTTTCAGCTTTGTGATCAGCAATTGACCCTTATGGTAGGCATCTTCTTTATGGACCATCGATGCCAGCGCGTCGACCGGATCCTGATTGACCAGCACTTCCAGTTTGACCAGCCTGCCCGGCCGGTAATCGGCGAAGGAATAGTCCATGGAAGCATAGCCCCGCGTTCTTGACTTGAGCTGGTCGAAGAAATTTACGATGATTTCAGCCAGGGGAATCTGGAAATTGAACTGCACGCGGTTTGGCGCCGGGTAATCCTGATTGATGAAGATGCCGCGCTTCTTGCGCACCAGCTCCATGATCGGACCGTAATACTCAGTGGGACTGAGAATATGCAGGTTCATCCAGGGCTCACGGATCTCCCTGATATCTTCTTCATCCGCCAGCTGCGCCGGCGAATCAATGCGCATGACCGTGCCGTCAATCAGTTCAACTTCATACTCAACCGACGGTGAGGTGACGACGATGTCGAGGTCATACTCGCGCTCCAGCCGCTCCTGGATGATCTCCATATGGAACAGGCCGAGAAAGCCGCAGCGGAAACCAAAATTAAGCGCCTGCGAAGTCTCAGGCTCAAAGACCAGCGAGGCGTCGTTGAGTTGCAGTTTCTCAAGTGAATCTCGCAGTTCGTTATAGTCTTCGCCTTCTACCGGATAAATACCAGCGAAAACCATCGGTTTCACCTGCCGGTAACCAGGCAGCGCCTTGCTGGCCGGGTTGCGTGCCAGCGTCAGGGTATCCCCAACGCGGCATTCAACGACCGTTTTCAACCCGGTCGCGATGTAGCCGACGTCACCGCAGGGGATGCTTGGCGCGGGTACCATGTTAGGCACAAAGAAGCCAACTTCAACAGGTTTAATATCGGTTTTTGTCGCCATCGTCCGCAGCAAATCATCACTCTTGATCTCGCCGGAGAAGACCCTGACGTAGGCGATAACACCCTTATAGGAGTCATAATGCGAGTCGAAGACCAATGCTTTGGTCTCAGCGCTTTCTTCAATCACCGGCGGCGGGATGCGCTCGACAATCGCTTCAAATACCTTCTCAACGTTCTTGCCGTCCTTGGCTGAAACGCTGATGATCTCCTCGCGCGGGACGCCGAGCAGATTGCAGATATCTTCAGCGATTTCTTCCTCACGTGATGAAGGCAAATCAATCTTGTTGATGATCGGAATGATCACCAGGTTGGTTTCGATCGCCAGGTAAAGGTTCGCCAGCGTTTGCGCCTGGATGCCCTGAGTCGCGTCAACAACAAGCAAGGCCCCTTCACATGCAGTCAGCGCCCGGCTGACTTCGTAGTTGAAGTCGACATGTCCTGGCGTATCGATCAGGTTGAGCGTGTACTGATGATTATCCGCCGAGGTATATTGCATGCGCACGGCAGACGCCTTGATGGTGACGCCCTTTTCCCGCTCGAGGTCCATGCTGTCGAGCACCTGCGCCACCATATCCCGGTCAGAAATCGTCCCGGTCATCTGCAGCATGCGGTCAGCCAGCGTAGATTTTCCGTGGTCAACATGCGCGATTATGCAAAAATTACGAATATCTTCAGCCATTTATCATCACAAATTTGCTATTTTTACCGAACGAATAATTTTACCCTATTCTGCCAGCGCCCGATGGATCAGAGAAGCAGGGTCAGTCGATGAAACGCAGACCGCACTCGCTCCGAGAAGGAATTCAATATTCCCTTTCGGGCCGATGACAGGTGAACGAACCAAGCCATAAATGCCGAGGTTGAGTGACTCGCAATAGCTCAGGATCTCTTTCAAAATCCGGGCGTGAACCGTTTTGTCACGGATCACACCTTTGCCCCTGGCCGCTTCTTCTCGTCCCGCTTCAAACTGCGGTTTGATCAGGGCGATGAAGTCAGCGCCCTTGGTCCATTCCAGCCTGAGCAGCCCGGGCAGGATAGTCTTGAGTGAAATAAATGAGGCGTCAATGGTCGCCAGAGATATCGGCTGAGGCAACTGTGTCACGTCCCGGATGTTGGTTCGCTCCATTACGACCACGCGCGAATCGCTGCGTAATGAATAATCAAGCTGACCGTACCCGACATCGATGGCGTAAACCATGCCTGCCCCGTGCTGCAGCAGGCAGTCCGTAAAGCCTCCGGTGGACGCGCCGACGTCAGCACAAACCAGCTCCGACAGGTTGGTCCGGCCAAAGGCGATCAGCGCCGCTTCCAGCTTGTCCCCGCCGCGGGAGACATATTTTGGCCGGGCGCGAATTTCAATCAGCGCGTCCTCTGCGAATTGCTCTGCCGGCTTCACGCATAATTGACCGTTCACCTGCACTTCACCAGCCATGATCAGCCGTTGCGCCGCGCTGCGCGACTCAGTCAATTTCCGTTCGGTCAAGAGGATGTCCAGTCTCATTTTTTTCATGATCCAGTGCGCGCCTGTCGGCTTTGCATTGCGCTTATGTTATGATTATTGCTTATGCTGAGAGATATCATCTACTCGATGAGACCCAAACAATGGACGAAGAATCTCATCATTTTTGCGCCTCTCGTGTTCGATCGCCAGCTCACCAATGTTTCAGCATTTTTGCATATTCTAATTGGTTTTGTGCTTTACTGCCTGATCTCCGGCGCGGTTTATCTCTATAACGACCTGATAGACATCGAGGCAGACAAGAATCACCCGCGCAAGGCAAAGCGGCCGATCGCCTCAGGCCGGCTCAAACCCAATATCGCGATGATCGTCTTCGCGCTCCTGCTAGCCATCACGCTGCCGGTCTCATACCTCCTATCGCCCGTGTTCGGCGCGTTCGTCAGCGCCTACCTGCTGCTGATGATCCTCTATACGAGATGGCTCAAGCACATCGTGCTGATTGATGTTCTGATCATCGCGACCGGATTTGTATTGCGTGTCGCCGGAGGCGTCAGCCTGATCCAGGTCGAACGCTTTTCGCCCTGGCTCTACGTGGTTGTCACCCTTGGCGCGCTTTACCTCGGTTTTGGCAAACGCCGCGCCGAGCTGGCGCTCCTGAATTCAGGCGCTCAGTCACACCGGCGAGTGCTGGATGGCTATACGATCGAATTTCTGGATCAATTGATCATGATTGTTTCCAGCACAACCATCATCGCCTATAGCCTCTATACGTTTTCGGCGGTAAATTTGCCGGCCAACCATGCCATGATGCTGACGATACCATTTGTCCTCTACGGCATCTTCCGTTACCTTTATCTCATTCAGGTAGCCGGTGAAGGCGGCGCGCCGGAAGATCTGCTTCTGACTGACCGGCCCTTGCAAGCGACCATTCTGCTCTGGGGTCTGGCGATCCTTCTGATTTTCTATTTCCTCTAGTATGCCTGCCATCACCTCTTCCGCTCCTGCCAAAACGATCCTGTTCGGGGAACACGCAGTGGTTTACGGACAGCCAGCCATCGCTGTTCCCGTCAACAACCTGCAGACCAAAGTAACCATTCAGGGTTTGCCAACCAAGGCTGCCGGCACCATCGAGATCAAGGCGCCGGCTGTCGGTCTTGATACAACTTATGCTGCCCTGGCAGAAGATCATCCTCTCAGGCGGTCCATCGACCTTTTTACAGCTCACCATCACTTGCCAAACATTATGGCTATGCGCATTATAATAGCCTCTACGATTCCGACGGGCAGCGGACTGGGTTCCTCAGCAGCGTTGAGCGTCGCGCTATTCAACGCTTTGTCTGGCTTTTTAGGCATCGACTCCAAACCTGAAGAGATAAACTACCTGGCCTATGAAGCCGAGAAGATCTTTCACGGCACCCCTTCAGGTATCGATAACACGGTCATCGCCTTCAACGCGCCAATCATCTTCCAGCGCGGCGAACCGATGCAGTTTCTGGATGTCGGCGCTACCTTTCACTTCATGCTGATTAATTGCGGTGTATCCGCCTCCACGGCAGAAGCCGTCGGCGCAGTAAGAGCCCTCGTTGAGCGCTACCCTGAACAGGTCACACCGCTGATCAGGGAAATCGGTGTCATCACCGGCGAGGCAAAATCCGCGCTGGCGGGCGGCGACCGCTGGCTGCTGGGCAGCCTGATGCGGCGCAACCAGGCGCTGCTGAAATCGCTGACTGTGTCCCATCCACAGCTTGATCTGGTCGTCGCGATTTGTGAGCGTTCCGGCGCGTTAGGCGCGAAGCTCTCTGGCGGCGGTCGCGGCGGACACGTCTTGTGTTTGCTTGAAGAGTCTGACAATCAGCGGCTTATCCTGAACTTGCGTGACAATGGCTTTAGTAACACCATTCCATTTTCCTTATCCCCTACGGATTGGAGCTGACAGGAAATGCTGGTCTTTCTCAAACTCGGCGGTTCGCTGATTACAGACAAATCCAGGCCTTATACCGCCAATCTTGAGGCGCTGCGCGACCTGGCTGCCCAGATCAATCGGGCGCTTGATGAAAACCCTGAACTGCATATCGTCCTCGGTCATGGTTCCGGCAGCTTCGGTCACGAATCTGGCAAGCGTTTCGGTACGCGCGAGGGCGTCCATACGCCAGGCGACTGGATGGGATTCGCGCAGGTCTGGCATGACGCTCGCGCGCTGAATAACATCGTTTTACAGGAATTGATCTCTGCCGGCTTGCCCGCCCTCAGTTTCTCCCCATCCGCGACCTCCCTCTCCGAGAATAAAACGGTGACCGAGATGCAACTCAACCCCCTGCGCGCGGCGCTCGAGCACAAGCTGCTGCCGGTCGTTCATGGCGATGTCGCGTTCGACACACAACGCGGCGGTACAATCGTCTCCACAGAAGATGTCTTTGCCTACATGGCGAACAAACTGCAGCCAGAACGCATCCTGATCGCCGGCGCCGAAGAAGGCGTCTGGCAGGACTACTCAGCAAAAACTGGTTTCATCACGCAAATTACGCCGCTGAACTATCAGCAGATCGCGAGCTATCTGACGGGCTCACAAGTAAAAGACGTCACCGGCGGCATGAAAGCCAAGGTAGAGTTGTTGAAGCTCATGCTTGAGAGCAGCAGCGCGACGGACGCGTTGATCTTTTCAGGGTTCGCGCCCTGCGCGGTTTACGATGCTCTGAGCGGTAAGACACCGGGGACCCAACTGACCGGCTTCAGGAGATTTGAATGATAAAAACGCGTTATTTTCTTGAAAAACAGGAGAATGAGCAGCTCGCGCCATACGCGACCCGCAGCTCAGAGTCCAAAGGCCGGGTCTATCCCGAACCAGAAGCGGAAAATCGCACCGCGTTCCAGCGTGACCGCGACCGCATTATCCATTCCATCGCATTTCGCCGGCTGGAATACAAGACCCAGGTTTTCGTGATCACGGAAGGTGACCATTATCGAACGCGCCTGACCCACACGCTGGAGGTCGTCCAGATTGGACGGTCGATCGCTCGGGCATTGGGCGCCAATGAGGAGCTCACCGAAGCGATCTGCCTCGCCCATGACCTGGGGCACCCGCCTTTCGGACACTCCGGCGAGACAGCCCTGAACAAGCTGATGCGCAATGACGGCGGCTTCAATCACAACTATCAGTCCTACCGCGTCGTGACCGAACTCGAGAAACGTTACAAGGCGTTCGACGGTTTGAACCTGACCTACGAGGTCCGGGAAGGCATTCTGAAACATGAGACGGATTACGATGTTGCCTACTATAAGGAATTCAATCCCGGTTTTCGAGGCGGCATTGAAGCACAAATCGCCAACGTCGCTGACGAATTGGCTTACACCGCCCATGACCTGGACGATGGCCTGCGCTCCGGCATTCTGACACCTCGGCTGCTTGAAGGCGTTGAACTCTGGGATATGCTGGTCAGCCGGCTGCAGGTGGATGTCCACAACCTGAGTGATCTGGACCGGCATGAGATTATCAGACATCTGATCAATGACGAGATTACCCGCCTGCTCGATTATTCCAATATCAAATTAAGCGAGCGCGGCATCTCTTCGGCGCTGGATGTGCAATCGCAACCGACCAACATCATTGGCTATGATCCGGATATGACGTCCATGAACCGTCAGTTGAAAGATTTCCTCTATAAAAACATGTACCGCAACTACCGCGTCGTGCGCATGGCTGTCAAAGCAGAGACGATCCTGAAGGCGCTATTTGAAGCCTACGCTAATGAGCCGATGATCCTGCCGCGCCATATCCAGTCCAACATTGCGCATCGCGGTATTAAGGGTACAATTTGCGACTACATCGCCGGCATGACTGATCGTTACGCGATGGAAGAATACAACAAGATCTTCATGCCAGACCAATTACCATGACAGGAATTTGATGAAATGACACCAGCATATCTGACAGCTTCGGGCGCTGAGAAATTGAAACAGGAATTGGAACAACTTAAAGGCGAGGGTCGCGACGAGCTAGCTAAAAGGCTGCGTTCTGCCATCCAGATGGGTGACCTCTCCGAAAACGCGGATTACTCCTCCGCCAAGGAAGACCAGGCGTTTCTTGAGGGCCGCATTCAGGAGCTCGAGATGACATTACGAGACGCGGTAATCGTAGAGGAACAGAGCAGCGATACCAGCCGCGTTGATATCGGTCATTCGGTAACCATTCAGGAAGGCAGCTACCCCGAAGAGGTCTATCATCTCGTCGGCGCGAAAGAGGCAGACCCCGCCAGGGGCAAGATATCCTATGAATCTCCGATCGGCATGGCGCTGCTCGGACGCAAAGTAGGCGACAAAGTAACCGTCAAGACGCCGAACGGTTCGCTGGAACTGACGATTATTTCTATTGATTAAGGCGATACCTACTAACATAAAAGGCATTCCGGTGTACGGAATGCCTTTTCAATTTACGTAAATGGTTCTGGCTATTCTTTTGGCCAGACTGCCAGTTCGAGGGTCATCCGTTCGACAAAGCTGCGATCAGGCATGCCATTCGTGCCATAGGTCACATCAACCACGCGCGCTTCAAGCTGCAGGGTTGCAGTGTCCAGCAGAACCTGTTTTTCCGGCTCCAGCAGTACAGGCTCGCCCTTGGCCATCAGACGCTGATGGGTTGCGGGATCGTTGAACGCGAATTCACTCATCAGCACCTTGGTGATGGTCTGAATGTCGTTCTTGTCGAAGAGCCACAGTTCAAAAGCGGACACCTTCTTCGGGTCTCCGACGCCCATCGTCTCGGAGATGCCAACACCGCATTCACCCAGGAATTCACCCAGCGGTGAGTCGATGCTGAACGAGTCATCGTACATGTCATCGCCCAATGTATAAGTGGTCAGGAACTGCGCGATGGGAGAAGCGGATTTTGTGACCGCGTTCGCCAGCGGTGTCATCGGTTCGGCTTCCTTCGGCTTGAAGACTTTCTGAATATTCTCAAGGATCGGTTCGGCTGCAAATGTTTTCTTCTTGAACACGACAAAGTACACCACCGCGCCAATCACCAATGCAGCCAGCAGGAGGAACAGCAGCAGCGGCAGAATTGGGTTCATGCCGGCATCAGCCTTCGCGGGCTGGCTTGCTGCCTCTGTCGCCGCAGCAACTGGCTGTGCCGGGTTGACTGGATTGGTCGGCACGGTACTACCCGGAGCAAGCTCGGCTGCACTTGCAGCGCCCTTGACCGTCATCGCGAAATCGGCAACTTCCTGTTGCAGTAATTTCGGATCATTCTGGATGGCAGACAGCAGCGCATCTTTCTCCTCACCCAAGGCGTTCCAACGTAACTGTGCCTGATGTGCGTCTCTGGTTTTGGTATAGGAATCGACAGCCATTCTGAGGTAGTCCAGCTTCTCGGATTGGACCAGATCAACCGGACTGGCGTCTGTCCATTGCACGGGCAGAAGCCCCCAGCCGAGGATGGGCAGCCCGATAATCAGGCCGATGATAATACCAGCGATGAATGTGTAGAGCGGATTCTTCGTGTACTCTTTGAGATTGTCCATGTTATGCGTCTCCAATTGTTAATCGGAAAATGTACAAGAATCGTGCCAACACGAATATTGTAGATGAATTTGGCTATACTGGCAATATTTTTCTACGTATTGCTATTCTTCTGAGGCAGAATCCCTGATTTTTTCGATATCAAACCTGGATTCGCAACTTAGGCATTGCACTTCCTTTTTGCTCAGGATCGTCAGTGTGCCGTTACAGGTTGGACATTTCTCCGCGATCGGCCTGCGCCAGCTCGTGAACTTACAGCTCGGATAATTGGAGCAGCCGTAGAAGGTTTTCCCATTACGTGATCGCAGCGCGACCAGATCCCCCCCGTCCTCAGGACAGGTGACGCCGATCTTGTCCAGCCACGGTTCGGTATGGCGGCACTGCGGGAAGTTACTGCATGAAATAAACTTGCCGAAGCGTCCGTAGCGGATCACCAGGTCCCCGCCGCATTTAGGGCACGCGCGGTCAATTTTCTCCGCTTCAGCCTTCTGAACCGGCAGCAGCTCCTGCGCGGCTTTAAGCTTCGGCTCAAAGCTGCGGTAAAACTCAGCGATTACCTTGGTCCAGTCTGCTTTTCCGTCCGCGATCTTGTCCAGGTCTGTTTCCATTTCGGCAGTGAACTGGGTGTTGACGATGTCATCAAACTGGGATGCCAGCAAATCATTGACGATAAAGCCGGTTTCCGTTGGCACAAGCCGTTTTTGATCGCGGCTGACATAACCGCGGTCGAGGATCGTTGAGATCGTCGGCGCGTAGGTGGATGGACGGCCAATCCCACACTCTTCGAGATACTGAACAAGCGACGCCTCAGTAAAGCGCGGCGGTGGTTGGGTGAAATGCTGCTCCGGCAGCAATTGAACCAACTTCAGCAAATCACCTTCTGACAGCTTCTCAGGCAGCTTGATGTTCGGCTCATCCCCATTGACGTCCTCTTCCTTTACGTCTTCCAGGACAGTCAGGAATCCCGGGAAAACAATCACAGAACCTGATGCCCTGAAGAGGTACTGATCACTTGCGTTCCTGCCGGCAACCTCCACGGTTGTGGTCTTATACAACGCCGCTTCCATCTGCGACGCGACAAAGCGTTTCCAGACTAGCTGGTAGAGCCGGAAGAGGTCTTTACTCAGGGAGTCCTTCATCGCCTCCGGCGTCCGCAGCACATCCGTCGGACGGATGGCTTCATGCGCTTCCTGGGCATTGTTTGAGCGGGCGCGATAGATGTTCGCGCTCTCAGGCAGGTATTTCTCGCCGAACTTATTCTTGATGTACCCGCGCACTTCACCAAGCGCGATTTGCGACACCTGCGGCGAGTCAGTACGCATGTACGTGATCAAACCAGTCGAGCCTTCTTTACCGATCTCAATTCCTTCATAAAGCTGCTGCGCGAGTGCCATTGTTTTCTTGGCGGTGAAGCCAAAACGTTTCGAGGCTTCCTGCTGCAGCGTGCTGGTAATGAATGGCGCCAACGGTTTGCGACGGCGCTCACCATATTTGAGGCTGTCGACCTGATACTGTGCCTTCTCCAAGCGGTCAAGCAACGCATCACTGTGATGTTTGTCAGGCAGATTCGCGTCAGCCTGGTTTATTTTGACTAATCGCGCTTTGAAGCTGCTGCCATTCGTCTGTGGTGTGAACTCAGCATCGATCGTCCAATATTCGACCGGGTTAAAAGCCAGAATTTCACGTTCGCGGTCAACGACCATTTTCAACGCGACGGATTGCACCCTGCCGGCAGAAAGCCGCGAGCGCACCTTCTCCCACAAGATAGGGCTCAGGTTATAGCCAACCAGCCTGTCCAGCACACGCCTGGCTTGCTGCGCATCCACCAGGTCCATGTCGATATCACGCGGGTTGCTGAAGGCAGCCTGAACAGCCGGTTTTGTAATCTCATGAAAGACGACACGCTTTGTTGTCGCGGGATCCGCCTCGATCGACTCGAGTAGGTGCCAGGCAATTGCCTCACCCTCACGGTCAGGGTCGGTCGCGAGATAGACTTCTTCCGCTGTGCTGGCTTCCTTTTTCAGTTCCTTAACCAGTTGGCGCTTTTCATTTGGCACCCGATATTTCGGTGTGAAACCATTATCAACATCGACTGAGAGTTCGGACTTCAGCAAATCGCGTACATGACCGACTGAGGCTTTCACCTTATAGTCCTTGCCCAGATAGCGGCTGACGGTATGCGCTTTTGCCGGGGATTCAACGATCACCAGCTTGCCATGTCTTTTGGCGACTTGTTTTTTCTTGGGCTCGACCGCCGGTTTTTCCATACCCTCATGCAAATCGGTCTTGCCAATCCGATACATCTTTGTGCCGCAGACGGCGCAGGTGCCGGTGGTCACCGCGTTACCGCGGGCATTAAAACCCGCTTGCGGGTTCTCCATCGGTTGTTTTTGCTTGCATTTCACACAATAAGCGTCAATCGACATCTATAAATATTCCTCACGTTCCTGCTCTTTCAGCCGATCGATGACAGCCTTGACCTTCTCACTGTCTTCGCGTTTACAGATCAGGATAGATTTTCCATGCTCCACAATGACCAGATCGTTCATGCCAATGGTGGCGATGATTCGCTGCGGCTGGTCACTATAAACCAGATTGTTGCTGGAATCAACCCCCAGGTGCTCACCCCGCATGACAATATTGCCGAGCATGTCGGCAGGCATTATATCAAAGAGTGAATTCCAGCTGCCAACGTCAAACCAGCCCAGGTCACCAGCAGGTATGGCTGAGACATTGGGCGCCTTCTCCATAATGCCGTAATCGATGGTCTGGCGTTCAATGTTTTTCCAGGCGTCAAGGAAGGCTTGAGGGTACTCAATTGCAGCGTCTGTCAGCAGTTTGCCTACTGCTGCTGTCGCAGGCAGATAGGTGTCGAATGCGCTCTGGATGGCAGGCAGCGTCCAGACGAACATGCCCGAATTCCAGACGAAACCGCCTTGTGCCAGCATGGCTGTCGCGGTCGCCAGATCGGGTTTCTCTTTGAACTGCTTGAGCTTGTGTACCTCGAAGCCATCCGCCGAGGGTTGTGCCTCGCCCAGTTCAAGATAACCGAATCCGGTCGCGGGGTAAGTTGGCTGAATGCCGATCGTCACCAGGTTGCCGCTCCGGACGGCTACCTCGCGACAGGCAGACAATAGCCGATTGAACAGATCAATTTGCTTGATCACATGGTCCGCGGTTAGAACAGCCATGCAAGCTTGCGGTGAGGGGTCCCGCAAGGCAATCACCCTGGCTGCCAGCATGATGGCAGCCGCGTTGCCGCGCGCCGAAGGTTCAATGATAAAGTTCTCGCGCGGAATCTGCGGGCACTGTAGATGAAGCTGCTCAGCGAGGTCAGCCGAGGCGACGACATACATGCGTTCTGCCGGAATGGTCGCTGCCGCCCGGTCAACCGCTATCTGGAAAAGCGAGCGATCTTCCGTCAGTGGAATCAATTGTTTTGGCTTGCTCTTCACGGATAATGGCCACAAGCGCGTACCGCCGCCGCCTGCCATGATCAGTCCGTAGAAATGTGCGTTTTCGTTGGTCATTGGTATTTCCCTCCTGGTTCCCGGATGCTCTGGTAGCTCATGTTGCCTGTCTGTCTGACCATGCCCTTCAATTCCATCAGCGTCAGATTGGCTGAGACGACCTCGATAGGCAATCCGGACAACTCCTGGATGTCATCAATATGGACGGGTTGATCCTTGAGGATACTATATAGCTTTGATTCCGTTGGATCGATAGGCAGACTCGCCTGCACTGCTTTGGCATTCTCAACCCGATCGAGGTTGAGAAAGGTTAACAGATCATCGATGCCAAGGTATGGTCTGGCGCCTTGCTGGATCAGTGCGTTAGTACCGCGTGATTGCGGCGAGTAGATACCGCCAGGGACAGCGAAAACATCCCGGCTCTGGTCCGCAGCGAATTCCGCGGTGATCAGCGCGCCGCTGGTTTCGCCGGCTTCAATAATCACCGTTGCCAGGGATAAGCCGGAAATGATGCGGTTGCGCGGCGGAAAGTTGATACTGTCAGGCGGCGTCCCCGGCGGGTAATCGGAGATCACAGCCCCATGCGCGGCGATGGATTCAGCCAGCAGGCGATGTTCCGGCGGATAGACCTTATCAACCCCCGAGCCGAGGACGGCGATCGTTCGTCCGCCATTCTCAAGGGCAATTTTATGCGCCAGCCCGTCAACACCGCGCGCCAGCCCGGAAACAATCGTGATACCGTGCCGCGCCAGCCCTCCGGCAATCTCTTCGGTCACCTGGCGTCCGTAGCTGGTCACCCGGCGGGTACCGACGATGGCTACAGCCCAGGTATCTTCGGGCTTGATCTCGCCGCGCACATACAGGATTGGCGGTGACTGGTTGATCTCTGCCAGCAGCCTCGGGTAAGCCTCATCCCCCCAGGTGATCACATCAATCCCCTGTGCCGCGATATTCGACTGCATCAGGTCAAGATCGACACTCTTGCGAATTCTGACCAGATTTTCAATGATTTTTTCACTCAAGCCCGCGGATCTCAGCGCGTCCGATGGAGCGTTCCATGCCAGATCAAGGTTGGTAAAATGCCGCAGCAGGCCTGCCATTCTGACAGACCCAATGCCTTTCACCAGACTGAAGCCGATCCAATATTTTTTATCCGTCATGCAACAGATTCGCTTTATCCTCATCGCTCAAACGAATGAGCAGATTGTTCTCAGCGAGATTATACCCAGCAATAAATGCCTCGACCGCCGGTATCAGCAGTTCCTGATCATCAGCGGTCTGGATGATATAGACATCATTGGCGCCTGTCTCCAGGATATCGACGACCATGCCGACCAGCTCGCCTGTCGATTCCAGGACAGCCTGCATCCCGATCACCTGATGCTGATACAGATCACCTTCGTCCAGGCTAGGCAGGCTTGCGGCTTCAACGAAAACTTCAGTGTTGCGATATCGTTCTGCCGATTCGATATCAGGCGTTACGTCGAATTTGACCAGCAGCAATTGACCGTGCGGTCTGCTGCCGGTGATCGTCGCGGCCTGATGCTTCTCACCCAGAAAAACCTTCTTGCCTGTTTTCAAGCGCTCGGGAAAATCAGTCAGAATGTCCATGGACAGCTCGCCAGCCAGTCCATGCGGCTTTCGCAAACGCCCCACAGCTAAAAACACAGGCTCGCCTTGTGCTGGCGAACCCGTGTCATCGATCTGATTTTCTGGTTTCTGCCTCAATTTTCGCTCATCGTGGTTCGACGACATCGAGGTAAACCTGCTTGCCTTCTCTCGCGGCCGCGACCCGCAACAGGACGCGGATGGAGTTGGCAACCTTGCCGCTTTTGCCGATAATCCGGCCCATATCATCACGGGCAACCTTGAGTTCAACCCGGACCTTGTTGCCAGCTTTTTCCTGGCGCACGTTGACATCCATTGGGTTGTCAACGAGGGAGCGGGCGATATACTCAACCAGTTCTTTCATTGTGCCTCCCTAATGGCTCCTGAATTCCTAGTCGCCAGGGTTCTTGATTGTCTTGTTGCGCTTCTCGAAGTACTCTTTCGAAGTCTGGAGCGCTTTTTCAAGATCGCCATCCTTCTTGAAGCCTTCCCAGCGTTCGAGCAGCCCGACCTGGCGGAACAGACTGACGACTGTCTCGCTCGGTTGTGCGCCATTCTTGAGCCAGTGATACACGCGCTCTTCATCAACATTCAGGCTGAATGGGACCGTGCGCGGGTTATAGCTGCCCAGAATCTCAAGGAACTTGCCATCGCGGGGGCTTTCCTTGTCGGCAGCGATAATGCGGTAGCTAGGCTGATTCTTCATTCCTACCCTGCGTAATCTGATTCGTACCATTGCTTTATTTCTCTCCTGTTTTATTGGTCAATTATTGCTGTGCACCACATTGCAGTCAGTAGAGGGGCGCTGAAGGAGAGCGCGATTTCAACTGCCATGCCAGGTCAGCGAAACAAACGAGGCAAGCCTCGTCCACCTGTCGATTGGAACATCTTCAACATTTTCTGGGCTTCACGGAATTGCTTGATCATCTTGTTGACGTCCTGGACGTCCATTCCAGACCCTCGTGCAATCCTGCGGCGCCGGCTGGCATTGAGTATATCAGGATTTCGTCGTTCAGCAAGAGTCATGGAATTGATGATCGCTTCGGTGCGTTTGATCTGATCTTCTGCTTCAGTAGTCGAAAGTTTCGAGGTCATCTGCGCCATATTGCCCGGCAGCATCTCGAGTATGGACTGCAGCGGCCCCATCTTTTTCAACTGTTTCAACTGGTTTGAGAAGTCTTCCAGCGTAAATTTGCCTGACGCCATTTTCTCGGCTTGTTCCTGCGCCTGCTTCTGGTCGAAGGCGGATTCCGCCCTTTCGATCAAGCCAATCAGGTCACCCATGCCGAGAATGCGTGAGGACAGACGGGTAGGATCATAACGTTCGATCGCGTCGATCCCCTCACCCGTGCCAAGGAACTTGATCGGCACGCCGGTGACCGAGCGGATGGAGATGGCCGCGCCGCCGCGTGAGTCACCATCCATCTTGGTCAGGATCAGCCCAGAAAGCGGGATAGCCTCCTTGAAGCCGTTGGCGACTTGCAGCGCTTCCTGCCCGATCATCGAGTCGATCACCAGCAGGATGTCATTGGCATGCACCTTGGCGTTGATTGCCTGCAACTCGCTCATCAGCGCGTCGTCCAGTTGCGACCGGCCGGCGGTATCGATGATCATCACAGTCACACCGCCTTTTCGGGCGGAGTCGTACGCGTTGCTCGCCAGATCCGGCGGCATCATGCCGGCAACGGAGAATACTTCCACATTGATTCGTTCGCCCAGCGTCTGCAACTGTTTGATGGCTGCCGGCCGGTAAGGGTCCGCGGCGACCAGCAGCACGCGTTCGCCCTGAGACCGCAAGAGCTTCGCAAGCTTCGCCGCAGCGGTCGTCTTACCAGACCCCTGCAACCCGACCATCATCAGCACGCGCGGTTTGGGACCGGACAGGTTGAGCCCTTCCGCCTCGCCAAGCGTGTTGATCATCTCTTCATTAACGATCTTGATCATCTGCTGGGCAGGATTGAGCGCCTTGGACACTTCAGCGCCAATCGCCCGTTCCTTGACTCTGGCAACAAAACTTTTGACCACCGAATAATGCACATCAGCCTCAAGCAGCGCCATGCGTACTTCACGCAAGGAAGTGTCAACATCTGCTTCAGTCAGCTTGCCATGCCGGCGCAGGTCGGTGAAAATTTTGTTCAGTCTGTCGGTGAGCGAGGTAAACATAATCAGGTGCGAATTTTAGCAATACAAAAGTGAATGGTCAAGCGAAAACATCTCATTTCGACGTTATGGGTTATAACTATATCAAATTTTTTCCCGGAGGAACCATGCGGAAGGTTGCAATCGTAACTGACAGCACTGCCTATATCTCAAAAGAAGTGGTCGATGAACTCGAGATCACAGTCGTCCCGCTCACCGTATTATGGGATGACAAAAGCTATCTCGATGGCGTTGATATCACACCTACTGAGTTTTATTCGCGGCTTTCGACCGCCAAAACCATGCCATCCACGTCACAACCCTCACCGCACGCGTTTTTGAGCGTGTACAAGCCGCTGCTTGACGCCGGATTGGATATCGTCTCGATCCATATTTCAGCCAAGCTATCCGGCACTTATGCCTCAGCTATTCAAGCCAAAGAAATGCTTGAGACGGAGCGCGTGACCGTTATCGATTCCGAAGTCACCGCCATGGCGTTGGGTTACTCGGCGATCCTCGCTGCCAGGGCAGCCAGAGATGGTCAATCAGCCAAAAGCGTCGCCAAGCTGGCAAAGGAATCCTGCGCCAACTCTGGCGCGATTTTCATCGTCAATACGCTTGAGTTCCTGCACCGCGGCGGACGGATCGGCGGAGTCTCCGCTTTTCTGGGCACCGCGCTGGATTTGAAACCGATCCTGGCGCTGAAAGATGGAAAGATTGAAGCAGTCGAGAAGGTGCGCACCCGCACCAAATCGCTTGATCGGGCGATCAAGGTTTTTCTTGAGCGCTGTGAGGGCAAAAAAGGTGTCCACCTTGGGATGATCCATGCCAACTCTGAGACTGACACTATTAAGGTGCTCGAGAAAATCAGACAATCGCTGCCTGAAGGATTCATCATAGAAGACAGCATCTCGGATGTCAGCCCTGTCATTGGAACTCACGCCGGCCCCGGTACGGTCGGGATTTCGTACACGATGGTGAATTGAACCGTCAACTTTAATGGTCTTTGGTACAATCAAAGCACAACTCCACCACACGAGGTTCCCCATGAGAGATTATCCTTCGATAGGCGTCCGCATAGGCGGCATTCTCGTCCCCAAAGCCGAAAATGACATGCAAAAATGGGCTGTCGTAGCCTGTGACCAGTTCACTTCCGAACCGGAATATTGGGACGCGGTGTCTGACCTGGTTGGCGAAGCGCCGTCAACGTTCCATGTTGTGCTTCCTGAAGTCTATTTGGAAACTGAAAAAGAAAAAGAAAGGTTACACAGCACCCAGGAACATATGCGTCAATACCTCTCTGAGGATATCTTCGACGTCGTCGATCATTTGATCCTGGTTGAACGGACGTTTGGCAAGAAAACACGCCATGGGTTGATGATTGCCCTGGATCTCGAGCGCTATGACTATAACAAGGGATCTGTTAGCGCTATCCGGGCGACTGAAGGCACCATCCTTGACCGGCTGCCGCCGCGCATCAAAATCCGCGAAGGCGCGCCGCTAGAGTTTCCCCACATCCTGGTGCTGATTGACGATCCGGAAAAGAAAGTGATCGAACCGCTGGTCGACGCCAAAGCCAAGCTCGAGAAGATTTATGATTTCGAGCTGATGCTCGGCAGCGGACATTTGCGCGGTTTCGCGGTGAACGACCAGGCTCTCGAGCAGGCTGTCGTTGCGGGTCTCGAAGAGCTGGGCAAACCTGAGGCATTCGAGGCCAAATACCGTGTAGACCCGAAGGAAAAGGGCGTCTTGCTGTTTGCCATGGGCGACGGTAATCACTCCCTTGCTACAGCAAAAGCGATCTGGGAAAAGAACAAAGCTGCTGTTGGAATGGATCATCCCTCACGCTACGCGCTGATCGAACTCGAGAACGTCCATGACGAGGGTCTGGAGTTCGAACCGATTCACCGCGTCCTTTTCAACGTCAAGGCTGACTTTGTAAAAGCGTTGAATGAGCATTTTGGCGGTCTGATCCAGGTTATGCATTTCAATGACGCTCCGACCATGGAAGCGCGTGTCCATGACCCCGGTGTCGGCGAGCAGTTGGTGGGTCTGATCACGCCCGACGCGTTCGAAGTCATCAAGTTTGAAAAACCAACCTCCAATCTGGCGGTCGGAACCCTGCAAGGTTTCCTGGATCAGTGGCTAAAAGCTGGCGGGTTTGAGAAGATTGACTACGTCCACGGCGACGAAGCGACCGTACGCCTTGGTCAGCAGCCCGGCAACATCGGTTTGCTGCTGCCACCCATGCCAAAGAGTGACTTGTTCAGAACCGTCATTCTGGATGGCGCGCTGCCCAGAAAGACCTTCTCGATGGGTGAAGCGAAGGAGAAACGCTTCTATCTGGAAGGCAGAAAGATCAGTTGAGTATCAGGACCCTGCCTCATGATAGAGGCAGGGTCTTTTCAAAAGGGAGGAACTCTGGATACTAATCAAACACTTCCCCAGATTTTATCGATCACTGCGGATGACTGGGGTGATCAGAAACGCGTCCGCGTCTATATCGATCTGAGTGATATTTCGGCTCATCCGAATCTAGAAATCTTCATGCTGACGGGCAACGAAGAGCTGAGCGCCCATACGCATATCATTGAAGCCATCAATCCCCGGATCGTCATCACGCAGCACCTGCGCGTACTGGATGCGAATAACCGCTACCGGCTGCGTGTTACGGTGGCACTCGCGGATCAGCAGCCGCACGAGCAAAAAGAAATTGACATCCAGCTCTGATGCTTTCCAAAGCAATGCGGGAAAATTTGCCCGATTGCTGCTGGTCGTGATTCTGTTATCGCTGATAGCCGGGTGTGCGCAGCGGCCGCAAGCTCAACCGGTTGTGTCTCCTCCCGTGTTGCTCACCGAAACGCAAGCGCTGGCAGCCGCTCCGCCAGACTACCCTGAACTGACGGTCACAGCCACCTTGTCTGTTGCCACGCCCGTACCGACCGCAACCCTCACGCCTCCCATCAGCCATGTCGCTTCGCCGCTGGCGGGCATCACGCTGGCTGAGCTGCCTGCCGCGGTTTCCAATCCCTTCGAAATGCCGCTGCCAGGCAGGGACGACGCGCATCATGGATCGGACTTCGCCTTTTACCGCTGGAAGGATCGCGTGGGTATGGAGGGCTGGGAGATCGATTCGGTACTGGATGGCAAAGCAATCGCCGTGATCACGAACAGTGAGGTCTACGGCAAATTCGTGATCATCGAAACCCCGATTGATCGTCTGCCTGCCGCCTGGGATCTCTCCCTGCCGGCATACAGGCCAACGGTCGTCCCCGATTCCCGCGTGGAATGCCCTGATCTGCCGAAAATGAAGCTGGACTTCAACCGTCAGTCCCTTTATCTGCTTTACGGGCATATGCAGGACATTGCCGGCATAAAGCCGGGCAATCTCATTACTGCTGGTCAGAAACTTGGCAGTGTCGGCAATACCGGCAGGTCCGGGAACCCTCACCTTCACCTGGAAATGCGTCTGGGGCCAGGCAATGCTCTGTTTGACGGTATGTCGCATTACACGGCAGCCGCGACTGAAGAGGAGCGAGCGAACTATTGCCTGTGGCGGGTTTCTGACACTTTCCAGTTACTGGATCCAATGAAAGTGATCATTTTGCCTACGAATTGATCTGTTTTTTGTCTGATTTTGACAAAATCAGACGTATTATGGGTTCATCCTTTACCTTGACAAATAAAAAAATACCGTTGACAATCTAGAATGACGACTTTTCGTATGTATATAAACTGGCTACAAACCTGAACTTTGGAGGAACACGATGACCTACAAACAGCGCACACTGAGAACGGCTTTATTAGTCTTTGCCGTCTCTACGCTCCTGCTTGCTGCTTGCACGCCTAAAGCGCCGGCGGAACCCACTCTATCTCCAGATGCGATCTACACCGCTGCAGCTCAAACCGTTGCTGCGGAAGTAGCAACGAAGGAAGCGCTCAACCCGACTGCGACCATGACATTCACGCCGCTGCCCACTAACACCCAACCGGTTGTCAGCACGCAACAGCCTGTCAGTGGTACGCCTGGCGCGCCGGTGACAACCAGTGCCGCGACCACCGCTGCCGCGCCGCTGCCTACCTTCACGCAAGCCGCTGCCCAGATTGCGCCTTCTGCCGCCAAGTATGAACTGGTCAGCCAGGAGCCTGCCGATAACTCGACCATTCAACCTGGCGTCGGTTTTGACGCTGCCTGGGTGATCAAGAACACTGGCACAACCACCTGGACCAAGGAATATTCACTTGCCTTCTTCATTGGCGAACGCATGAATCCCGGCAACAAATCAAATGTCTACACATTTGTAAACGAGGTCAAACCTGGTGAAACCATTCGCGTCGCTGCTGATATGGCCGCGCCTACCAAAGCCGGTGAGTACTACAGCTGGTGGAAACTGAAAGACGACCAGGGCCAGAATTTTGGGGACGTGGATATCACTATCAAGGTTCCGTAAAATGCAAATGAGAAACAAATCGAGCAGCCTGTTACGGATAGCAGGCATGCTTGTGATTATCAGTTTATTAAGTGCCTGCGGTCGCATGCCGAAGCCTCCTTCAGAGGCAAACGCAGTTTATACATCCGCCGCCGCCACCGTTGCCTTTCAGTTGACCCAGCAGGGTCCGCTAAGAACGATACAGGCACCCAGCACGGCAACCGCGAAGCCATTACCAACCAAAACTCAGGCGGCTCCCGCGACACCAAATGTCCCGACTGCCGCCAGTACCGTACCGGCCGGTAATCCGACGTCAGCGCTGCCCCCCGCGGCTGAGAAGTATGAATTAGTGACGCAGGACCCGCTGGATAATTTCCAGGTACCCGCTGGTCTGCCATTCAAGGTCACCTGGACGATAAAAAATACCGGTACCACCACCTGGACGAAGGACTTTACGCTCGTTTTCTTCGTCGGTGAGCGGATGGGCGCCGGCTTGCCGAACAGCTACACCTTCACCGCTGAAGTAAAGCCTGGCGAATCCTATAACGCTGTCGCTGACTTTATCTCACCAGCCAACAAAGGCACTTACATGAGTTGGTGGAAATTCAAGAATAAAGATGGTCAGAATTTCGGTGACGCGACCATCACAATCCTGTCTGTTGGTGACCCAGTCACCGCGACCTCCGGCGTCTCCGCTTCACCTGCAGCGGCAACAATCACGCCGACACCATGACAAGTAGAAAAAGAGGGCACATGAAAAAGCATCTGCTTACACTATCGTTGATCGTCATCTTCTCCATCGTTCTGGCGTCCTGTACACCCGCCGTTGTAACTCAAGCGCCGCCTCCACCCGCCGCGCCTCCTGCCGCCACTGTGGATGTGGAAGCACTGACCAAGGACATTGTCGGCACAGTAATGAGCGAGATGGCCAAGATTCCCACCGCCACGGCACTGCCAACTGCTACCCAGCAGCCGACGAATACCAGCGCTCCGACCAACACTGCCGCTCCCGCAGCGACCGCTACAGTTGCAGCCCCGGCTGGTCCATACAAACCGAAACCTACGGCAACCTACTACGTTGATTCCTGCCAGGTCGTCAGCTCGACACCTGACGGCATCGTTGTCGCGCCGCGCTGGGACTTTGATGGCAAATTCACCATCAAGAATACCGGCGCCCGCGACTGGAACACATCCTTCTACTTCAAGCCGCTCAATTCCACCATCGTCACCAACATGGTCAATTACATGCTGAAAGGTCCTGTCGCCAAGGGTGACGAAGTCTCGCTGACCGTTGACATGCTGGCGCCAGAAACGCCCGGCATCTATACTTCCGAATGGGGTCTTGTGAACGACGATGCGGTCGTTTTCTGCCATTTCTACGTCTCCATTCAGGTCAAATAGGAAAGATGCTGGAACTTGACATTCTAAAAACCGAGGCGGAAAACCTCGGTTTTTGTTTGGCAGGCATTGCCGATCCCGCAGCAGATTTGCGCTTTGACGCATTCACCGGCTGGATAAATGCTGGATATCACGCCGGGCTAACCTACCTTGCGCGGCCTGACACGCTCGCAAAGCGTGAAACCCCTCTCTTGCTGCATGAGCGGACTTCAGCCATCATTGTGCTGGCTGCTGCCTACCCGCTGCTGCATGCGTGTAAAGCAGGCGAAGCAAGCATCAGCAGCTATGCCTGTGGCAGCGACTATCATGACACATTAGCCGCCGGCTGTCATCAATTGTTCGAGCGCCTTTCTAAGCTGAGACAAGTTACGGGCAGCTACCGTGTCTGTGTGGACAGCTCGCCAGTCCTTGAACGCAGCCTGGCAGTCAATGCTGGACTGGGCTGGATCGGTAAAAATGGCATGCTCATTCACCCGCAATACGGTTCCTCCCTGTTGCTATGCGAAATATTCATTGAATCGGCTGCGGAAATTCCCCAACAAGCGCCCATGCCAGATCGCTGCGGCACCTGCCAGCGCTGTCTGGCTGCCTGCCCGACCGCCTGCATCCTGCCCAATCGTACGCTGGATTGCAGCCGCTGTCTCTCCTATCTGACCATCGAGCACAAAAGCGAAATCTCGTCAGATCTGAAACCCCTGCTGAGCGGCAACGCCTTTGGCTGCGATATCTGTCAGCTAGTCTGCCCCTGGAACAAGAAGAATTCTGACGAGCAGCCACAATCCCTGTTCACGGCAATGCCAGAATTACACTGCCTGGACGCACATGAAGCGGTCCGGCAAAGTGAAGCAGAGTTTCGGGAGAAATACCAGGGCACGCCGGTATTGCGCGCCAAGCATCGAGGCTTTACCCGCAATCTGCGCGCCCTGCTGGAGAGCTGATCCAACTTTCCGCTTGACATAAGAACGTTTGTTCTATATAATCTGGCTATGGATACCTACCTGCCAGAACTAATCAGCGGTTCCCTGCTGCTCCTCATCGGACCCCGCAAAGCATTGCTCAACAGCCTGCCGCGCCTGACCGCGCGCATGTCCTCGCGGCGCAAATTCCGCGTGCTGGATTGCGGTAACTCCTTCCGCGCCCATCTTACGGCGCGGGAGATCCAGATGAATGGAGACCATCTAAACAGCGGTCTGAATAACATCTCGCTCGCCCGCGCCTTCACCTGCTATCAGGTCCATTCGCTGCTCTGCAATACTCCAAGAGACGGCGCGCCCTGTCTGGCGATCGACCTGCTGAGCACATTCAATGATGAAAACATCACCCAGCCCGAGCGGGAACGGGTGCTGCAACGCTGCATGGAGCAGCTCACGCTGCTCAGCCAGACACAGCCGGTGGCAATCGTTGCCTTCAGCGTGCCGGAACAGCCGGAAAACGTCCTCTGGCTGAAAATGCTCAAAAGCATTGCCGGCCGCACCTGGCTGGTTGAAGATCCCCCGCGGTACACACAATTGTCATTTGCCTAGAGGTCATATGGGACGCACGCTGCCATCCGTTACCAACCTGTTTCAGAACGAACAAGATTCTTTCAGCCGTTTCCGGCGCGCGCTGCGCAAGTCTGATCAACTGGTGCTGGACGACCTGTTTTCATCCGCCCGCCGCCATCTCGCCGAGGCTGCCTACGCCTCGCACGCCCTGCCATTTGAAATCTTCATGCTCTCGATGCTGCTGGAACAGCACAAGGAGGTGTTGCGCCTGCGGCAACTGCTGGAGGAGCTGCTTGACGCGCAAGGTTAAAGGTTGGCTGCTGGATTTCTTCCCCAAGGATCGGGAGGGATTTGTACTGTGGCTGATAACAGAAGACAACCAGCGCGCCCGTTTCAAAATGTCTCTTCCGGCCGAGCTGTATATTTCCGCCAGCGTTGAAACCTTGCAGCAGGTCACGACTTTCATTGCCAAACAGCCGGACAAAACAAGCTGCGCCATGGAGATGCGGCGCGACCTGTTCCAGCCTGATCTGATTCCCGTCCTGGCGGTGCGCTTTGCCAACGGCAGCGAGCTGCAAGGTCTCTTCTGGCGGCTGTCACGCCAGTTCCCAAGTCTCGACTATTACAATGCGGATATCCACCCAGCGCTGCGCCTGAACGCTGCTTTCGGTGCGTATCCCCAGTGTCTATGCGAAATAACAGTCAATGAACATGACCAGGTGACCGATTTCGTCACGCTGGATTCGCCTTTCCAGCTTGAACTGCCGGCCTCCCCGGTGCGGACGCTCAGCATGGAGCCTGACCGCAGCCCTAACCGCGGCATGCCGCAGTATCTCTGGCTGCAATACGGAACCCATCAGGTGCGCCTGGCGCTCAGCCATCCCAAGTCGAGTCTGCACAGCCTGCGCAGCATTTTACTGACTTACGACCCCGACCTGATCCTGACTGCCTGGGGTGACGGCTGGATGCTGGAATATCTGGCGCAATTGGCGGAAGAGCAGCATGTCAGCCTGCCCTGGAACCGCGAACCCGGCATTGAGCCTGAGTACCGCCAGGCAAGATCCTATTTCGCCTATAACCAGATGGTTTTCCGCGATCAGCAGGTGCATTTGTTTGGCCGCTGGCACGTGGACATCCACAACGCCACCCTCTATCACGACTACGGCATGAAAGGCATTTACGAATCCGCGCGCATCTCCGGCCTGCCCATCCAGACAGTGGCGCGCACCTCGCCTGGCAGCGGCATCTCAGCCATGCAGGTCACCACCGCGCTCCGCAACGAGATCATGGTGCCCTGGCATAAGCAGGAAGCCGAGAATTTCAAATCCGTCAACGAACTGATCCAGGCAGACCAGGGCGGGCTGGTCTATCAGCCGGAGAGCGGGCTGCATTTCAACATCGCGGAACTTGATTTCATCTCCATGTATCCCAGCATCATGGTCTATTGCAACATCTCGCCTGAAACCACGCCCCGCTTCTGCGGCGGCACCAAACCCTTGAGTGAAAGCGAAATGGGGTTGATCCCCAAAACACTGAAAGGGCTGCTGGAAAAGCGCGTCGCGATCAAGCATCGCCTGAAGGAGCTCTCACCCTATGACAGGACCTGCCAGGAGCTGAAAGCGCAATCCTCAGCGCATAAATGGCTGCTGGTGACCTGCTTTGGCTATCTGGGCTACAAAAATGCCCGTTTTGGCCGCATTGAAGCTCACGAGACGGTAAACGCCTTCGGTCGTGAGGCTTTGCTGCGCGCCAAAGAAGCGGCTGAGGATATGGGCTACGAAGTACTGCACATGTATGTCGATGGGCTGTGGGTCAGGCACCCGCAGCGGATCACCACTGAGAACCTGAAGCCGCTGCTGGACGAAATCGAATTCCGCTCCGGGCTGCCCCTCGGGCTGGATGGCATCTACAACTGGGTGGCTTTTCTGCCCTCGCGCATCGATGAACAGGTCTCAGTGGCAAACCGCTATTTCGGTATCTTTGAAGACGGCAGCGTGAAAGTCCGCGGCATTGAACTGCGCAGACGGGACGCGCCCGGGTGGATCGCCGGAATTCAGACCCGCCTGCTGGAGGTCTATAGTCAGGTCCATTCCCGCGCGGATGTGAGGGAATGTAATCAGCGTGTGATCAGCTATCTGAAAGAAGAAGCGGACAAGCTGAAACAGGGTGAGGTTCCCTTGTCCGAGCTGGTTGTTTCGACCAAGCTAAGCCGCACTACGAAAGAATATGTCTCCCCCTCGCCCGCCGCTCAGGCAGCCATGCAACTGGAGAAGCTGGGCAAAAGCTGCCAGCCGGGTCAGGTGATGCGCTATCTCTTCCTGACCGGGAACCCGCGCATCCACGCCTGGGACCTGCCTGAGTTCCCCGCTCCGCATCGCATTGACCAGAATGAATATTTCAAACTCATGTTCCGCGCCGCTTCTTCAATTACTTTGCCGTTTGGACTGAGCGAAGCTGACCTCGGCAAAGCTGTGATCCAGGCGCGTATACCAGTCAAAAAGTCCATTCGCGGCCGGCTTTTGGCAGGTAGCCGGCTTCTGCCGTTGGGTGCCGGCATTAAAATCAAAACCACCCGTATAACGGGTGGTTTGCTCTGAGGCTATAAGCCTCCATTGCCAGCCAGCGCCTCAAGACGCTGGCTTTCTCTTCGTTCAAGCCTGCTCGCACTCCCTGCTATTGCCACCCCTTCCAAGGGGTTTCCTCTGCCTAGCTGAACGGGTCTTTGTATTCTTTCACGCTCAGTTTATCCAACGCTATGTCTCGTCCCTCTTGTTCTCGTATATATTTCTCGATCGTCGCCTCATTCAGCCCTACTGTGCTCACATAATATCCTTCGCTCCAGAAGTGCCTGTTCCCATACTTATATTTCAGGTTCGCGTGTCTGTCGAATATCATCAGCGCACTCTTCCCTTTCAGATACCCCATCACGCTTGATACACTGTATTTCGGCGGTATGCTCACCAGTATGTGCACATGATCCGGCATCAAGTGCCCTTCGATTATCTCTACCCCCTTATACTTACATAACTCTCTCAGTATCTCCCCTATTTCCCGCCTGATTTGATTGTAGATCACTTTTCGTCTATACTTTGGACTGAATACGATGTGGTACTTACACATCCATTTCGTGTGCGCCAAACTATTTGTTTGGTAGGCCATCTCGTCACCTTTCCTCTTAGTTTTGTGGCTTGAACAATCACATTCTATCGGAAAGGTGACCTCCGTATAACTCTTTGTCTTCCACCCGCATAGCGGGTGGTTTCTTGTTTCGGAAGCTGCGCTTCCTCAACTCACTAAAGTGTTAACAAAGAAGCTGACTCAAGGCGAGCCAGCTTCCAATGACTGAAGCAGTATCCTATTTGAAAACGCGTCCGAACAAGTCGAATACCAGGGTATTATCCGACTCTGTGCGCAGGAAAAGCATGCCATTATCGACATTCTCGATTCGGACCGCGCCTTCCTTGACCGGTGTCAGATATTGTGTGAAATTGGTTGTCAGCCTGTCAGCCGATGTTTCCGCGATAATGATGACGCCTTGCTGCGGATCAGCGCCGGTTTTTCCGGCGAATGCCTGGGTATACGCGTCGCCATTGGGTGTCTGATAGTAAGTATTGATGACCGCCACACTCGGGCTGAAAATCCCCTCGTCCCCATTGAAAATGCCCGTCGCGAAGTCTGGGTCGATACTTGTCTGAACTTTTGCCTGCAAGTCCTTGCTTTCTGACCCGATCCCGGAGTTAACCTGGGCGTAGAGATCTGCCTGTGTTTCAACCATTGCCAGCTTTTCTTCAAGCGATTTTCGGGCTTCATCGGATAGCTCCTTGTTCTTGAGAAGCTCCTTGTAATGGTTAATCTGATCCTTTAACGTGTTCGATTGCGGCGCCACGCTCTTGCTGACTACGGTTTTCGTATTCAATATGGCGGGTTTCAATGTGATCACCATGAATATGCTGATAAACAGAATAAGTACCGTGGTGATCAAGACCCACATGAAGAAATTGCCTGACATCTTTTTAACCATACTTGCACCCTCCAGCGCGGCATAAACACATATTATGCCTTTTAGGGATGCAACTTTTGTACCAATTGTTCAGTAGCTGAGGGTCAAACGGTCAGATTTTTCGATCTGTATGGGGAAACGGTAAACATCATCTGAGAGTTTTTCAGGAAGGATGGCGCCCTGGCTGCTGACTGCCTGTACAATCGGGCGTTCCGAAAATATGTCAATGGCTCCGCTTGCCTGCCGGCCCAGATTGATCGTGAAGTTGACTTTCCCTGGCTCATGTTCGACGGAAGCAATCCCCAGCCCGGAGGAAATATGCAGGTCGCTGCCCAGATAGGTTACAGCATGGGTCACAGGACGCACCGCCAGCAGCAAGGCACTGCGTTTCTCCAGTTTTCCCAGCCATAATGACTGATCTACGGTTGTTTTTCTATTTAGCCGCTTCCAGATATCCCTGACCCAGTATTGCCCTGCCTGCAGCTCGAAGGTTGAGGGAGATAATTCAACCTCCCGACTCTTATCCTTCCAGTTGAGGCACGCCAGCAAATGATAGTCTCCCGCTGCGGAGGTTAAATTCAGCTTTAATAATTCAGGCGGATCACCTGTCCAATAGTCCAGCACCTGACAAGGCTGGTCGATCAGCGGCAGCAGCCATTCAAACCAACGTCGCCGCTCAGCGCTCAGGTCCGGCAAATGGTCTGACAGCAAGGTGTTACCGCCAGTCATGGCAATCACCGTGACCAGCATCTCAGCTTCATGGTCGCTCAACCCTTTTACGTCGCGCAATATCAGGCAATCGGGATCGTTCAGCCAGAGCTTATGGTGCATGTTGGCGCGCATGATGTCATTGATCAACGCGTTGCGGGCGGCCGGCATGGTCAATTCTTTCTTGAACACGCTTTTCATTCGAAGGAACTTTGGTTCCCAGGACGGCGCGACATCGGCCGAGACGCGCATGCCGTCAACCAGTCCTGCGCCGCTGAGCAGCGGCATGCCGCAGCCAAGCAGGAAGACATCCTCCCCAGCCACCTTCCGGATTGCCTGCATCGATTCCGTCAGCACCTGCGCGCCAGATTTTCGGGCATCCATGCGCCGGCCGCGCAAGGCTGCCGCGTAGAGAAAATCAAGCTTCAGGTAGGGGAATTTCCAGTCGCGCACCGCGGTATCGATCACCGTCATGACATAATCGAAGGCGCCGGGATGGGTCATGTCCAGCGCTTTTGCCATGCCATTCCAGCCATATCCCGCGTTGACAGGCTGTCCGTTCAACCCCCGCAGCAAATAGTCAGGATGGTCGCGGATGAGTTTGGTGCCGTTTTCAATAATGAAGGGCGCCAGCCATAAACCTGGTTGATATCCGTTTTCGCGGATTGCGTCAGACAACGCGCCCAATCCATTCTCAAAGCCCGGTTTAAGCGAAAACCAGTCGCCAACCTTGGTCTCAAAACCATCATCGATCTGGAAGAGCTGGATCGGCAGCGTGGCTTGATTTGCCTTCGCATGGTTCAGGTTCTCCAGCAATGTTGTTTCGTTGATATTCTGTCCGAACTGATACCAGCTGCACCAGCCGGCTGGACTGCCTGCGGGTACACGCGCGTTCGTCTGCTGGCTAAGGCAGTGGTAATAATGATCTATTACCTTGTTGTCGTCCAGCGCAGTAAGTTCAAAATATAGTGGATCTGTCACCACCTGATGATCCGAATCCAGTCTGGTTGCTTCTCCGCTCTCCCAAACTTCTACCAGATTAGGTTTGCCAGCCGACAGGTTGATACCAACGGAGCCGAAATACTGGGTTTGTGAAAGGAAACCCGCGACCACGGCACAGCCTTTGGCGCTGTCACCAATCACGCCGAATCCATCAGAGACAAATTCATAATCTCTTAGACCTGCCATCGTGCCCGGATATTCGACCATCGGCGCGATCATGGGCGGAAAGGCTGATCTGAATTGCATCATCCCATGCCGGTAAACACGGGTAGGCGACCAGGATTGCCAGCCATTGGACAGGAGAAGCCGATCCTTGATATTGGAGCCATGAATGCCGAGGAACGTATCTGGCGTGGTGCGTGCCCTGGCGATTTTTTTAGCGAGCGATATTTTCTCCAGGAAGACAGGCGCCGGACCCTGATTAGAAATCCTCAGCTTGAGCGTGAACGCGCACACTGCCGGCAGCAAATGAAATTCAAGCGTGTACTGGAGTTTATGCTCGTCAGGACCAAGGACAAGCGTCAGAAGGTCAGACCCATTTGTATCGTATGTGTAAATGCCCCAATCATCCGTCAGGCTGGTGAAGAGCCTGCCATGGCGGAAGGCGGAAACGCTTACGCGCAAATCGGTTAACGCTCGCTCGTCAGCCTGCGAGTAGAAGCCATAGGTGGCTTGTTCCGGTTGTATCACCAGGGATGCGTGCGCATTTTCCAGAATAATTGCCATGTTACCCCTTAGCCAGCAGATGCTGTAACTCAATTATATAAGGAACATCATATTGCAAATGGTATAATCGCGGCATGCCTTCTCTGGTCGCCCTGGACCTCGAAACGACAGGATTAAACCCTCGAACTGATTCAATAATCGAAATAGGACTGGTGAGATTCAATGAAAAGCGGATCGAGGCCGAGTGGTCGACACTGATCAATCCAGGCCAACCCATCCCGCCGTTTATCACCCAACTGACGAATATTACTAATGAGATGGTGCGAAAAGCGCCCGCCATAGGGGATGTATTTCAGCAGATGCTGGATTTCATTGGCACGTCGCCCATCCTGGGACACAATGTCCAGTTTGACCTGTCGTTTATCAAAGCTGACCGTTACCTGCCCTACAACGACATCGTTGACACGTTTGATCTTGCGGCGGTGCTTTATCCGACCTTCAGCAGATACAACCTGGGCGCCCTGGCGCAAAACCTCGGTATCATCCTGCGCAACGCCCATCGCGCTCTGGATGATGCCCGCAGTACAGCCGCGGTCTATAACAAATGCCTTGAAAAAGCACGCTCCCTGCCGCTGAGCATCATTGCCGAGCTGGTACGCCAGAGTGAAGAGTTCTCCTGGGGCGCGACATACCCGTTCAAGCAAATCCTCAAGGAACAGCAAAACACGCTGATCGCGCCAGCTGCATCGGATATGCCCTTCTACCTGCATAATTTCATTGAGGCTGTGCCGGCACCGCCGCGCAATCCGCAGCCGCAAGGGCTGAATTTACCGCTTGACCCAGATGAAGTCGCCGGCTATTTCGAAGCAGGCGGCGCGCTGGCGAGCAACTTCAGTCAGTATGAAAACAGATCGCAGCAAATCGCGATGACTCGCTCAGTCGCCAGGGCATTTTCTGAGGGCTATCATCTCATGGTTGAAGCGGGGACAGGCACCGGCAAGTCCTTCGCCTACCTGCTGCCGGCATCACTCTGGGCAGTCAAAAATGACACCCGTGTCATTATCTCGACCAATACCATCAACCTGCAGGATCAGCTCTCCAAAAAGGACGTACCTGAAATCAACCGTGTGCTTGACCTGGGCATCCAGGCGGCGGTGCTCAAAGGGCGCAGCAACTATTTGTGTCCGCGCCGCTTCGAGAATCTGCGCGCGCATGGTCCTGAAAACGCTGAGGAGATGCGCGTACTGGGCAAGCTGCTTGTCTGGCTGCACGAGGGTGGAAAAGGCGACAGGAACGAGATCACGCTGACCGGACCGGTTGAGCGCGAGATCTGGTCAAGGCTGTCCGCTGAGGACGATGTCTTCACCGGCGAGACCTGTGTCAGCCGCATGGGCGGCGCTTGTCCATTCTTCCAGGCGCACCAGCGTGCTGAACAGGCTCATCTGATCATCGTAAACCACGCGCTGCTTCTGGCTGATGTGGCGACAGGCAGCCGGCTGCTGCCAGATTACAACTACCTGATCGTTGACGAAGCGCATCACCTTGAATCAGCGACAACCAACGCGCTCAGCACCAAACTGAGTGAAGCGGATATTACGCGCCTGCTGCGCGAACTGGGCGGCAGCAATGGCGGTATATTGGGTCATCTCTCTGCGGCTTTGCGCGGGCTCGTTCGCCCATCTGATTTCGGCGGATTTATCAAGACGCTTGATCAGATCGACACGCATTCCTTCGATGTGAGCACTGCCCTGCGAGCGTTCTATCTCGCGCTGGAAGAATTTATGATGTATGCCCGGGAAGGTCAACCTGTCCCCAGCTATGGACAGCAGTTGCGTATTTTGCCCTCCACGCACACCGTGCCAAACTGGGAGCCTGTGGAAATGACCTGGCTGGAGACGTATGAACACTTCCACGCCCTGAATGAAATCCTCAACCAATTGGTCACTGCCATCTCAAGCGGCTTGTCCGAAGTTTCTGAGGATGTGGCGGATACGATCAGCAACCTGTCGAGCGTCAGCCGCGGCCTCCAGGAAGCCGCCAAGAAAATCCATGAAATGGTCACAAAACCGGACAGTGACTTTATCTACTGGGTCGAGATAACGCCAGTGCGCAATCAGCTATTCATCCAGATCGCGCCGCTGCAGATCGGAAATTTGATGGAGCGCTATCTGTGGCATGAGAAAGAGAGTATCGTCCTCACATCGGCCACACTGACCACCAACGAGGGCTTCGACTATATTCGCTCACGGCTTAACGCTGACGAGGCGGATGAGCTGGTGTTGGGTTCCCCCTTCGATTTTGAGAGTTCAGCGCTGCTGTATCTCGTCAACGACATCCCTGAACCCATCAACGCCGGCGCGAATCAGCGCGCTATTGACGGGATCCTGATCAGGCTTGCCAAAGCAACGAGCGGTCGTCTTCTGGCGTTGTTCACCTCTTACGCGCAATTGAAGAAGACTTCCGCGACGATCAGCCAGCCGCTCTCTGAAGCTGGTATCGAGGTTTACGAGCAAGGTGAAGGCGCCTCACCAAGCACGCTGCTGGAGATATTCAAATCATCCGAACAGGCAGTCCTGCTCGGCACGCGATCCTTCTGGGAAGGCATTGACATCCCTGGCGCGGCGCTCTCCGCGCTGGTGATTGTGAAGCTGCCATTTGATGTGCCTTCTGACCCGATTATCGCAGCCCGTTCTGAAACTTACGATGATCCCTTCAATGAGTATCATTTACAGGAAGCAATCCTGCGGTTTCGCCAGGGATTTGGCCGGCTGATTCGTACACAATCCGACCGGGGCATCGTTGTACTCTTGGATCGTCGTATAATTTCTAAGAAATATGGTCGTTTTTTTATAGAATCGCTGCCAAATTGCACCGTAAAGAGCGGTACGATGGCCGATTTACCCTCAGTTGCGAAATCCTGGCTTGATTTATAAAATATCCTATTCCAGAGAAGGGACCGCCATGAATATTTTAAGTAATTGCTACTTGCGCGATCATAAGATTCGGTTTATCATATATGATATATCATCAAAGGCAAGGGTGACTCCATGAAAGACGCTCTTAGACCGGTCTCAGCTCCAATCTCATTAGAAAAACTAACGTACGACTCGATCAAGAAAGCCATCGTGTCGTTTCAATTGGTCCCCGGTCAAAGTCTGGTTGAAAGTGAACTCGCTGCACGCCTGGGAGTGAGCAAGACACCCGTGCGTGATGCTCTGCTCAGACTTGAACGGGAAGGCTTCGTCAAGAAAATTGCCTACACTGGCACCTATGTCGCGGAAATCAATCGCAAGAGCATCGTCGAAATCTTCACGATCAGGGCCACGCTCGAGGGGCTGGCTGTCAACATGGTCTGCGGCAAATTCAGCAAGGATGATGTGACCAAAGGTCAGACTTACATTGATGAGATGGAAGTCGCCAACCAGAACAACGACATCAGGACAGCGGCATTGCAGAATGAGCGCTTCCACAGCCTGATCATCGCCCGTACCGAAAGCGAATGGCTGTCACAGATTCTCTCGAACCTGGATGATCACCTCAAGCGTTACAGGATTTTGTCAAACTACCAGGTGGGCCGGCTTGGAAAATCAACCTCCGAGCACCAGCGCGTTCTGGACGCCATCGTCGGCGGCGATTGTGTAAACGCCGAAAAATTAATGAAGCAACACATCATCAGTGTTCTGGAAGATCTGGAATCACAAGATGATTTCGACATTCTGGTCGAGAAAGTCAGCCGAAATAGCGAAAAATAATTTCAACCCCAAGGAGAATGTTATGGCACCAAAGTTTCAGTATCGTTATCAGCTCTACAAACATCTGCAGGCCAACACCCAGGCAATCTACGCTGAATGCCGCGAAGCTGGCAAAGAACTCGGCATCACCGATGAGATGAAAAACAACATTGGTGCAACTGGCGCTATTTCAGGCTGCCACGGTTTGCTGCACCACAAGGTGACCGAAGCCCAGGAAGCTGTCGCTCGCAAGGTCATGCACAGCCAGGTTCTGGACGAAGAACTGCGCGATGTTGTCAAATCAGTCTACGGTGACGACTACGATGCTGCCGGCATCAACACCTGTGAAGGTGGTCTGGTGGTTTGCTACGATGTGCTGTTTGCCCCGCCCATCGCTGGTCGCGGCGACAATTATCGCGGTCGCTACCTGGCGCCCTACGAACGACACATGCACCATCAGGCTGCTTATGGCCGCCCATTCCCTCCGAAGTACAAAGAGGTCAATGCTGAGCGCGGTGAGGCTGCTGGTGAGTTGGGTGTGACCGGCAAGCGCCAGACGAATCTCGAGACTGTTTTCGTGAAACTTGAAGGTGCCAACTATCCTCAGCACGGTATCAAGAACAACCCCATCCTCGACATGCTGCACGTCGATGCCAAGAAATCACTTGCGAAGTTCGCCGAAGTTGCCGAACGCCACGCGACCGAATTCGTCGGTATCGCCAGCCTGGCGTACGACACCCCCGGCTACGGCTATGGTGACAAGAATGCCAATGGCGCTCCTGAACTGCAGGTGGGCTTGGGCAAATTAGCCGCCAAATATGACGTCCCCTACGTTGTTGACAATGCCTGGGGCGTTCCCTTCGTCGGTACTGACATCCGCAAGACCAACGCTGACTGCTTCATCTACAGCCTCGACAAAGCCTCCGGCGCCCCCACCATGGGCCTGATCATCGGCAAAGCCGAGACCATGGTTCCCGTCCGCCGCGCCCTCGGTATCCACGGCGCCCGCTATGGCACCCTGGCCTCCCACGGTAAAGCCGCCCATGTCGGTTTCGATCCCGGTAAGGAAGCCCTCGCCGGCTCAATCGCCGCCCTGAAGATCATCCGCGATACCCCCGAAGTGATGATGGCAGCTCTGGATGGTCTTTACAAGATCGTCATGGAAGAGTTCGAGAAGTTCCCCAAGAAACTGGGCAAGAACTGGTCGATCGCGAAATCCCTCAACAGCAACTCTGTTGAACTGAACTACCAGGATACCTGGAAAGACGGCAAGTTCGGTATTCCGATCTTCTCAATCGAAGATATGTATGCCGGCAGCCACCTGCTCCAGAACGGTATGGCTCAGATGGGTATCGTCCCCACCATTGCCTACGATGCCAACATCTTCATCTCCAACGGTATCGGCAACGTGGATGAGAACGGCAAGCTGATGGAAAAAGAGACCCGCCTGGTTATCAAGGGCGTCCTCAAGACCGTCGAGATCATCTCCAAGTACGCTGGTTTGATCTAATATCCGAACCTTGTTCGCAATCAAGTAATCGTAATGAGCAGCAATTGGTTCAATTGCTGCTCATTATCTGAATTAACGAAATCATAGCGAGGTGATGACCATGACTGTTACAAAAGCAATGGACCGAGTCTGCGATGCGTTGGATATCGAGACATTCATCATTTGTAAAGACGAGGATGAAGGTAAAGAACTCGCCTTCAAACTTGGCCATGAGCTCAATCTTGGGAAGATCGATATCGTCTTTCTTGAATATCGCGGCATCGGCGCCCGCGTGAGATTGCGCGCTTACCTGCATCGCCCGGGAGATCACTATCTCTGGCTGGACAAGGAGGATTAACATGAAAACAGTCATTCTCGCGCCACTGGATCCCGTCCATGACAACGCGGTCAAGCTGATCAAACGCCGCCTGACTGATTATGGTTACAACGCCATTGCCATGCGACCCGGCACCACGGTTGAAGAGGTCATTCAGCTCGCCCAGGAAACTCGCCCAGCCGCCGTTCTCGTCAGTCGCACACTGGGCTATAAGGTGGCTGAAATTCTCAGCCGTCTGGTAGATCTGGCTGAAGCAGCCGGCGTACGAGATTACGCCCGCTTCGGCGTTGGCGGTATGGCGCTCACCAAGGAAGCGGGCGCTGAGCTCGGCTTCGACGCCACATTCGTTGGCGACCTGGACATCAGCAAAGTGATCGATTTTATCGAAGGCAAGCACACGGATCTGGCGGATGGCAGCGGTTCATCGGCTGCCAAACGCGTCAAGCGCGACATAACCGCGGGCTTCACTTACGAATTCAAGGATAAGACCATTGAGAAGCTGCTGGACCAGATCACAGATCAGATCCTGAGATGGACCGAGGGTAAGAACAGCACAGGCATCGAGCGCGCCAAACTGCGCCGCGAGATGATCGTCGAAGACCCGAACGGCGCTGCCTACGCGGCACTGCGCGAGAAGTATCTCGCGCTGTCTGATCCAGAGATCGTTGCCGCCTACACGACCGGTCAGATGCCTTCCGGCGTCAGGGTACTCAGCCAGGCGGAGCGTGATAATTTGCCGAGCTTGTTCCACAGCGCGATCGATCCCAGTTACACGCTGCGGCACGGCGCGCAGAAGACAACCTTCTTCGCCCAATACGGCACTGGCTGCCCGGTCATGGATATCGTCCATATCCGGCTCTGCGAAGCCTGGGGCATTGACGGCGTGCTGCATTTCGATCCCTCCTGGAACGCACAAAAGGAAGGTCTGCTGGAAGGCTACCTGACCCATGAACATGATGGCACCATTCTGACGCTTGACAACCTTAAGTTCGTCAAGCATTACATGGAGCCGTCAACCATCTGGAATGTTCGCGGTCATCGCGGTCTCAATACCCCTGAAACACAGGTGCTGGCGCACACCGCCGGCGCTGACATTCTCAAGATCAACATTCCCTACGGCTCAACCGGTGGCGGTACCGATCCTGCCCGCCTGACCGTCGATGGTGTTTACGCGCTCAAACTCGCCGGTGAATATGGTCTGCCATTTGACATTCCCGGCAACGATGAGCTCAGCGGCGTACCGCCTTTCAAGACCTTTGCCGGCTTGCTGATCATGATGGCGCTTGGCCTGAAGCTGAATTCCAAGCCGATCCCCAAGCCGCTGATGTGTCTCTCGCCCTACATGACGATCTACGGCCGCATGGACGATAATATGATCGACATGAACCTGGCAAAACTGACCGTCTGGCAGGATATCGTCGATACACCAGTCTGGCCTGGTGAGCCTATCGGCTTCATGACCCATACCCCGGAGCGCGTCCAATCCTCGATGACAACCGCCTTGCATGCCGCGCTGGCTTGCAGCGCTGGGGTGACCGCTGCAACGATCGCCTCATCAGACGAAGCGTATTCCAAAGGACCCATCTCCTCACAGGCGCGTGTTGACACGCTGCGCGCGGTCCGTGATGTGCTGCGTTTCGTCGGTAATGGCGGCTTCCAGCCTACCCCGGCCGTCGACAGCATCAAGGATGAGCTGCACACCAAGATCACCGAGGTGCTGCAGCAGGTAGCCAGGCGTGGTGATTTTGTCAGCTCGATTTATGAGGGTGATCTGGGTAACGAGGAAGATGGTCTGTTCCCAGGCAGGACGGGCAAAGACACCGTGATCAACGGATAACTCATGAAAGTTATTGGCTTCGCAGGGACCGCAAAGAACACTGGAAAAACAACCACTGCGTCCCGTTTATTAAAGATTCTGCGCTTGTCAGGGCATAAGATTGCCCTGACAAGTATTGGTTATGACGGCGAAGATATCGATAATGTCACCGGGCTGCCCAAACCGCTGTATGAACTGAGACCGGGCGACCTGATCGCTACAGCCAGCGATTGTCTGAAAATCGCGCCTGCCGGCAGCTACCAAGTGCTGCAAGAAACAAACATCAATACCATCCTTGGGAAGATTCAGATTGCGGAAGTTGCCGCCGAAACCAAATTCGTTCTCGCCGGCCCTAATCGCAGGACTGATATCGAATTACTCCTGAGCTTTCTGGATCAGTTCTCTCCCTCCTACGTCTTCGTGGATGGCGCATTAAACCGTATCGTGCCCATGATTGCCACGCAGGGGCTGGTTCTGGCAACCGGTGGCTCCTTTGATGATGACATTGCCACCATCGTCAGGCACGCCCGCGCGCTGTCCGACCTGTTCCAGTTTCCGGTGACTGCCGGGATCTCGCGCTACACGAATGTAGCTGTCAGGCAGAACGATGGGGCCGAGCTGATATTCGCTTTCACGTCGGTCCTAGCGCCTTCGGCGATTGAGGAACTCGCGGCTGCCGTGGATAAAGGCGTCGATCAATTGATCATTCCCGGCGCGTGCTATCCTGAGCTGCTCGAGCAATTGGCTGTTCGCCTCAGCCCGCGTGAGATTGTGCTGGGAAATCCCCTTTTCCTCGCAGCTTCAGGCGACCCGCTCAAGTGGCAGGAACTTTTCCAGGGGGGTTCTATGCGCGGCGTGAAAATCAGCTATCTCGAAACTATCCCCCTGCTGTTCATGACCGTCAATCCCTTCTACCCGCGCTTTGTGCAGGCGACGCATCAATATTACAAGGCGTATATTGACGCTGACGCGCTGCTTGCCGCCATGCGGGAAGCGATCACGAGTACGCCTGTCATCAACATTGAAACCGCATCTGATGACGAAATTCTAAATCTTATCGAACGAGGTGAAACCCATGAGTCCTGACCCGTATAAAGACAAGTCAATCAACCATCCCGCGAATCCATGCTACGCCAAGGCTGACGTTCTTGGAACGGTCAACACGGTACTGCACGCCCGCAATGACAAGCGCGCGCTGGAAATCGTGTCCTACCCGTCGCGTTCCTTCAACAAACATGACGTGCACGAGCTGATCCTGACCCCCGAGATGGACGCGGGACCCAACGCGGTCGTGAATAATGTGATTTACCTGTGCTTTTTCGAGATGGAGACCTCAGGTGTTCTATGGGTCGGTGATACACTTGAGGTGGATGGTGAGGTTGTGGGTACGCTTGCGGGTTACGACTTTACCCACCTGCCAAATCACATGAATATCATCGTCAAAACTGATACCTACCTCAAGACCGGGAAGGAAGCTGGCATCAAGCCTGGCTCAAAAATCAGATTCATCTTTAATACCACCTACACCGATTAAATCATCAGACAGGAGAATGATTCGATGAGTGAAGAAATCAAAGTAGCAGTAATGGGCTGTGGTCATATTGGCTATAACGCAGTCCAGGGCATCAAACGCACTCAGGGGATGAGACTTATCGGCGTGATTGACTTGCCTGCGCAGCATGAGAAGCTTAAAGCCTCATTGCCGGGCGTTCAAGTCGTTGCGAATGTTGATGAACTGAGTGAGGTGCCAGAAGTCGTCATCCTGACTGTGCCAAGCCGGACGGTTGAGTTGGTAGCGCCCGGTTTGCTTGCCAAGGGCATCAGCACGGTCGATTGTTTTGACATGCACGGCGACCCGTTCATGGCGCTCAAAAGGCTGCTGGATCCAATCGCCAAGAAAAATGACGCGGTAGCCATTATGGGATCAGGCGTCGATCCGGGCACCTGCACCATGGTCCGCGCCATCTTCCAATTGTGGGCGCCAACCGGACTGACTTATGTCAACTACGGCCCTGGCATGAGCATGGGGCACACTGTTGCCGTAAGATCTTATCCAGGCGTAGAAAACGCTCTGTCTATTACCCGCCCAGGTCGTCCGGGTGTCCATCAGAGGGATGTGTATATCCAGCTCATGGAAGGCGCCGATTTTGAAGAATTGACCCGTCAATTGAAACAGGATTCCTACTTTGTCCATGATGACGTTCGCTTCTTCAAAGTGGAGAATGTCGAGGAACTGATCGATATGGGACACAAGATCAATGTCGAGCGCAAAGGCGTGGCTTGCGGGATCGACAATCAGTTACTCTCGTTCGATTCCAAGTTCCATAATCCGGCGTCGACTGCCCAGGTGCTGGTCTCCTCTGTCTTCGCGGCCAGGAAGATGACACCGGGCGCGCACATCATGCTCGAAGTTCCCCTGCTGCACTTCCTGCCATTTGATGTTGAAGAAGCGATCCGCCGGCTAGTGTAACCCAATGCAGATTTAAAACCAAAGGCTGACCCTGGAACCAGGGTCAGCCTTTTATTTTCTATCAGCGGACTAAGGCGTTGGCTGTACCGTCGCGGTCGCAGGCGCCAAAATTGTCGCACGAGGGGTCAGTGTCGCAGCGCGGGTCGGGGTCGGCGTGACCAGGTTGACACGCACTTTGAGCTTCTGTCCGAACAAAATCGTGGCGTTTTCAGCAAGGGCGTTGATCTCACGCAACGATTCGACCGTCGTGTTGAACTTGCTGGCGATGATCAGCAGTGTATCGCCAAGCTCAACGGTATATTCGATCTGCGTGCCGCGGGCGATATCTGAAGGCAGCGGTGTTGAGGTCGGCATCTCCTGTCCAGGCGCCGGGATCAGGATGTCCTGTCCCTCAACGATCGGGCAAGCGTCACCGAAATTATTGATGGCGAGCAGCAAATCAAAGGGAACTTCAAATTTTGCGGCGATGTCCCAACAATTGTCGTTTGCCAGCACTTTGTAGGCAAAAGGCCCAGATGGCGTTTGTGTGATGGTCGGCTCGGGCGTTGGTGTATCCGTCGGGGTCATCGACGCGGTCGGCGATGGCGTGACGGGGGTCGGCGTGAATGTAGCGGTCGCTGTAGGCGTTTTTGTCGCGAACAGGCTGATATTGAACCCGCCTGAACCAGATGCCCAAATAACGATGATGGCAATTCCCAGGATTACCAATAGGGCTGCCAGAATTCCGAGCATGAAAGGTAAGGCCTTTTGACCTTTTTGATAGCGATTGATAAGTTGTTCCGGTGACTCTTTCTTGCTAAATTCTTTTTTTGCCATAGTTTACATCCTGTCTAGTTAATTCCTTTATGAGATTAACCATACTGGGTTGGGACATTAATTTTAACATACTTTATTTTGTCAAGGCCTTGCGCTGCGGCTTGTGATCCTGCAGATAAGCTTTCAGATATTCACCCGTATAGGACGCTTTTGACATGATCAGTTCCTCTGGTGTGCCCGCGAAAATCAGCTCACCGCCGCGATCTCCGCCCTCGGGACCAAGGTCGATGATATAGTCAGCCGTCTTGACGATATCCATATTATGTTCAATGATCAGCACGCTATTACCGTTGTCGACCAGCTTCTGCAGCACCTCGATCAGCTTATGCACGTCAGCCGCGTGCAATCCAACCGACGGCTCATCCAGCACATAAATCGTGCGGCCGGTAGCCCGTCTTGAGAGTTCCTTCGCCAGTTTCACGCGCTGGGCTTCGCCGCCGGAGAGAGTCGGCGCGGATTGCCCGATGCGGATATAACCCAGACCAACGTCGTTCAAGGTGCGCAGTCCGTTGACGATATTCGGAAAAGCGGAGAAGACATCGATCCCCTTTTCAACCGTCAAATCAAGGACATCAGCGATTGAGAGCCCCTTGAACTTGACCTGCAGTGTCTCCCGGTTGAACCTGGCGCCGTGGCAAACGTCGCAAGGCACATATACATCAGGCAGGAACTGCATCTCTATGCGCAATTGTCCCTGTCCCTGGCATGCCTCACATCTGCCGCCATGGACGTTGAATGAGAATCTGCCAGCCTTGTAGCCTCTGATCTTGCTCTCATTGGTTTCAGTGAAAAGCTTGCGGATGTCATCGAAAACGCCCGTGTACGTGCCAGGATTCGACCGCGGCGTCCTGCCGATCGGGCTTTGGTCGATGTTGATGATTTTGTCCAGCGCCTCAGAGCCTTCGATAGCGTCAAAATCGCCTGGCTGGGTCCGGGCATAGTTCAGCCTGCGCGCCAGCTCCTTATACAGGACATCGACCATCAGCGTCGATTTGCCGGATCCGGATACACCGGTAATGCAGATCAGCTTGCCAAGCGGAATGCTGACATTGATATTCTTCAGGTTGTTTGCCCGGGCACCGATAATCTTCAATTCCTGTCCGTTACCCTGCCGGCGCTTTTCCGGCAGCGGCACCTGCAGTTTGCGCGAGAGGTAGGCGCCGGTCAGTGATTTCTTTGATTTCAGAACGTCCTGGTAAGTGCCGTTGACCAGCACTTCACCGCCATGCTCACCCGCGCCGGGGCCAAGGTCAACAATCCAGTCGGCTGCCTTGATGGTCTCCTCATCATGCTCAACTACCAATACCGTATTGCCATTGTCACGCAAGGTGCGCAGGGTTTGCAGCAGCTTGTTATTATCCCGCGGGTGCAATCCGATGGACGGCTCATCGAGCACATACAAGACTCCCATCAGCTTCGATCCGATCTGAGTCGCCAGACGGATGCGCTGCGCCTCGCCGCCGGAGAGCGTTGCTGCTGAACGGTGCAGAGTCAGATAATCCAGCCCCACATCCACCAGGAAGTTCAGTCGCATCAGTAATTCCTTGATGATCCGGTCAGCAATCAGCATCTGATTTTTCGTCAGCAGCCTGTCAGGCTGGCTGATCTCGCGAATCCAGACCATCGTATCATTCACCGGCCAGGCGGTTACTTCATAGATATTCTTGCCGTCGATGGTCACAGCCAATGCCTCTGGGCGCAAGCGTTTGCCGCCGCAAGCGGGACAGGGCTTGTCAGACATCAGCTCACTGATTCGGTTACGGATAAACTCGCTCTGGGTCTCTTTGTAACGGCGTTCGAAATTGGTGATGATGCCTTCGTAAGCCGCCTTATAACTGTAATTTCTGTCGCGCCGGCCCTCAATCTGAATCGGAATCTCTTCGCCGCCGCTGCCATATAACAGAATCTGCAATTTCTCAGGGCTTAGCTCCTCGATCGGGGCGTCAAGGTCAATATCATAATAACTGGCTGCGGATCGCAGAAATTGCCAGTAATAGCCATTCTGTTCCTTGCTGTTGCTCCATTCCAAGGCAGTGATCGCGCCATCATTGAATGAGCGCGTTTTATCAGGTATCAGCAGGTCAGGATCAATCTCAAATTTCGTCCCGATGCCCTGACACTCGGGACAGGCGCCATGCGGTGTATTGAACGAGAACGTGCGCGGTTCAATCTCGGTCAGGGTCGCGCCATGCTCCGGACAGGCAAGGTGCTCCGAATATTGTCGATCCTGAGCACCTTCATCTTCCAATACAGAAATGGTGACATACCCTTCGCCGAGTTTCAGCGCCGTTTCAACCGAGTCTGTCAGTCTTGAGTAAAAAGTCTCACTTTCTGTATTGTCACTGCCATCCGGAATGACCAGCCGGTCGACAACTGCCTCGATAGTATGGATCTTGTAGCGGTCGAGGGTGATCTTCTCATCCAGGTTGTATGTAGCGCCGTCAACGCGGGCACGCACAAAACCTGATTTTTGCAATTCATCGAAAACGGCCTGATAGGTGCCTTTACGTCCCCGCACCACTGGTCCCAACACGAGGAAGCGGGTACCTGCAGCCAGTTTGACGACATCATCCACAATCTCCTGAGCGGATGAGCGGCTAACCGGCCTGCCGCACACCGGACAATGCGGGACACCGATGCGCGCGTACAGCAGCCGCAGGTGGTCATAGATTTCGGTGACAGTACCTACTGTGGACCGCGGGTTATGCGAGGTTGCCTTCTGGTCGATGGAGACCGCGGGTGAGAGACCTTCGATCAGATCGACATCCGGCTTATCCATCTGACCCAGAAACTGGCGGGCGTAAGCTGACAGTGATTCCACGTAGCGCCTCTGCCCTTCGGCGAAGATCGTATCAAATGCCAGTGAAGATTTACCTGAACCTGAGAGACCGGTAATGACAACCAACTTATCCCGCGGAATTTCGAGGGTGATATTTTTGAGATTGTGCTCGCGCGCGCCTACAACTCTGATGACGTCTTTGGACATATTCTTCCTTACAGTACAAGTGTTCTAAACAGCAACCAATTATACATTATTTGCCAATCTACTTTATAATACGAGCAAGAGTGGACATACGTAGAAGACTTACTCAAAAGAAGTCCTGGGTACTGTACGACTGGGCGAAATCTGCCTTCGCGACAACTGTAATCGCGACGCTGCTTCCGATTTATTTTTCAAACGTAGCCTACGCCGGCACTTCCCCTCAGGAAGGCACGCAAAACTGGGCTTTCGCGACCGTGATCGGCATGGTCCTCACCAGTTTCTCCATGCCGTTGCTTGGTTCCATGGCAGATCTGACGGGGACCCGCAAACGCATGCTGCTGGTCTTCACGACCCTGGGCATTACGGCGACGGCGCTGCTTTACTTCGTAAAAACGGGAGATTGGGCGTTAGCGTTCATCCTCTACGTAGCCGGCAATGTTGGTTACTCGGCTGGCTCCATCCTGTATGACTCCATGCTCCGGAGCGTGACAACGATTGATGAGATCGAGGAGGTTTCCTGTCAGGGTTACGCGTACGGCTATCTCGGCGGCGGCATCATGCTGGGCATTAATGTCCTGATGGTGCTCTACCTCCCCAGCCTGCTTGTTGCCTGGTTCCCGGATTTGGCGAGTGTCAGCGAAGGGGATATGTCCGCCTGGATGGTGCGGCTCTCATTCGTCACTGTCGCGATCTGGTGGCTGATATTTACGATACCCTTTGTGAAGAACGTCAGCGAATCCGACGCTCATAAGTCAAATGTCAGCAGGACACCACTGGAAGTCTTGTCCATCAGTCTTGAAGGTCTGATGCAATTCATCACCGATGCCTCGCGTTATAAGGAAGTTTATAAGTTCCTTGGCGCCTTCCTTGTTTACAATACGGGCATCAGCACCATTTTCTACATGGCTTCGAGTTTCGCGAATGAACTTGGTTTCAGGACCACCTCCATCCTTGGCACCATGCTGCTGGTGCAATTCATTGCGTTTCCTGCCACGCTCGCTGCCGGAAAATTATCCAAACGTATCGGGACTAAAACAACGGTCACAATTACCATTATCCTATATGCCATTATTGCCATTGCCGGGTATTTCATGACCAGTGAAACCGATTTTCTGATCATTGCCCTGGCAGTTGGCATGATCCAGGGTGGCAGCCAGGCGCTCAGCCGGGCATTATTCGCGAAGATGATGCCGGGACACAAATCTTCCCAATTCTTCAGCATCCTTGGTGTCGGTGAGCGGCTGACCTCTACGGTCGGGCCGTTTGTCGTGGCGTTGATCAGCCAGACTATTTTCGGCTCCAGATCCGTAATCCTCCTGCTTGTGGCGCTATTCTTGATCGGGGCGGGGTTGCTGCAATTGGTCGACGAACGACTGGCTTTCGCCGTCGCCAGGGTGGAAGAGCAGCGTTACGCGAATGAAATGAAGCTGCAACCTGGCACTTCTCCCTCAGGAGAGCTGCTGCAAAACCAGTCTTAGCCTTTCCTCAACTGATTCAGGCGCGTTTCTCGGCAAGCCTTGCAAGGCTGCCTGAGCTTCGACGACGCTGTACCCTAAGCCGATCAGCGCGTCCATCAGCTGCGAGTCGACGCTGTCAGGTTTGAGCGCATCAATTTCCAGATCATGCGGCTTCAGCTTGCCTTGCAGATGCAGGATAATCTTCTGGGCGTTTTTCTTGCCTACTCCGGGCACCCTGCTGAAGATCTCATGCTGCTCCTGAAAGACAGCCCGCCGGATCGTATCGACATTCAATGTTGAGATCACCATCAACGCCAGCCGCGGACCGATGCCATTGACGCCCAGCAGCAATTCAAAATATTCCCGCTCTTCTACATTGCTGAAGCCATACAAACTCAGTGCGTCTTCACGGACGATAAAGGACGTGTAGAGAAAAATCGGCACACCGATATGCGCGGCATCTGATGTCCTGCCTGGCACCGCGACCCTGAATCCGATGCCGCTGACCATCACGACCAGATAGTTTTCACCATTCTCAATGACTTCACCCTGAAGATTTGTGATCATTTAACACCTCCAGCGGCTAAACCAGATGTGCTGCGCCTGTGATTGTAGATTTCATATAAAAACACGGCGGTCGCCACAGAAAGATTGAGAGAATCAGCAATCCCGTTCATCGGGATACGGACAATATTCTGGCAGAGGTCCATCAACTCCTGGGGCAAGCCTTGCCTCTCAGAACCCATCAGCAGGACAAGCGGATCCGGATAGCTGAACCCATGATAGTCGGCCTCCGCCTGGTCAGATGTAGCGACAAGCGGAATTTGCCTTGAGGCTTGCCAGTCAATGAACTCCTGCGCGGTCAAGCGAGCGATATGATGCGCGAAGAGAGTCCCCATGCTGGCACGGATTGCCGTCGGATCATAGGGGTCGGTTGAATCACCGATCAGGAGAATATCATGACATCCAACCGCGTCGGCGGTCCGTAAGATCGTTCCGAGATTGCCAGGATCGGCTATCTCGTGCAGCGCCAGAATCAAATTGAGTGGTGCTGATGGATTAATTTCCGTCGGTGCAGTCCACGATTGCCTGATCAGCGCCGCAATCCCCTGCGGTCCATCTTTCAGTGAGATCGAGCCGAACGCGCTGGCACTCAATGACCAGATCTCCATCCCCTGCTGATAGCTGCGCTCAACCAGCTCCAGACCAAACTTGCTCGTCAACAGCTCGGGGCTATAGATCAAAGTCTGCACATTGCCTTCAGATTGCCTGAGCGCGTCCGTGACTATGCGCAAACCTTCAATGTAAGCCAGCCCGCTGCTGACGCGTTCCTTCTTCTGGCGCAGCCGGCGGATCTCAGTCAGATTGTGGTTTGCCGGACTGGTGATTACGTTCATCGCAGACCTGCCAGATCGCGGTATTTGTAATGATGCAGATGGCATAAGGCAATGGCCAAAGCGTCGGCCGCGTCATCGGGCTGCGGTATTGACTCAAGTTTCAGCAATTCGGTCACCATGAATTGCACCTGCTTCTTTTCAGCCGCTCCATAGCCAACGACCGTCTGCTTGACGTCGGAGGGCGTGTATTCAGCCAGCGGTATATGATGCATTGCCAGGGTCAGCAGCACAACGCCGCGAGCTTCACCCACAGCCAGTGCTGTCTTGACATTCTTCTGAAAGAAGAGTTTCTCTACTGCCGCTTCGGCCGGCTGATACTTAAGAACCAACCTGAGCAGGTCCTGCTGTAACGCCAGGAGCCTCTCAGGTTGGGATTGTTCGGTCTTCGTTCTGATGACGCCGTAATCGATGGCTCGAATGCCGCCGCCGGGTTGTTCCTCCAGGATGCCAAAGCCAGTGATGGCGGTTCCGGGGTCTATCCCAATCACCAGCATTTCGGGACTACTCAGCCTCTAGGGCTGCCAGAACCTCATCGGATACCTTCAAATTGTGGAAAACCTCCTGGACATCGTCCATCTCATCCAGCGCTTCGATGGTCTTCATGACCTGCAACGTCTGGTCAACCGGAAGTTCCATCTCCTGATTCGGCAGCATTTTCAAACCGGCATCTTCGACCTTCAGCTTGGTTTGCATCAGCCGGGTATTGAGCGCCTTGAAGGCTTCGACTGGCGCGGTGATATAGATGCTGCCGTCTTCCTCGGTCACATCATCCGCACCGCCATCAACAGCGAGCTCAAAAACGGAATCAAAATTCGCGCCCTGACCGTCAATTTCGAATACAGCGGCTTTCTTGAACTGCCAGCCGACTGAACCAGCCTCACCGAGTGAGCCGCCGGAACGGCTGAGTATGTGTCGGATTTCCGCGACGGTGCGGTTGCGGTTCTCAGTGACACAATTCATGATCACGGCAACGCCATGCGGCCCGTAGCCTTCATAGGAGATCTCTTCATAATTCATGCCTTCCTTGTCTTCACCTGTGCCGCGTTTGATGGCGCGGTCGATGGAGTCTTTCGGCATGTTGGAAGCTTTGGCTTTGTCAACGGCTAAGCGCAGCCGCATGTTGGCATCAGGATCGCCTCCGCCATCTTTGGCAGCAAGCGCGATTTCTTTGGCGAGTCGGGTGAATGCCTGACCCTTCTTGGCGTCGGCTACACCTTTCTTTCGTTTGATCGTTGACCACTTATTATGTCCAGACATTGTTCCAGCTCCTTCCAGGGAGACCCTCGATAAATTAGCGTAGAAATTATATCAGCGCTCTTTAACGACGTATAGACCCTGATAAAAAATTAATGCGTTGATGCCTTAACCGGGTTGTTCAGCTCGCCAATGCCATCGATTCTGATCGTCAATTTGTCGCCATCGCGCATCGGACTGACGCCAGCCGGTGTCCCTGTCAGGATCAGATCACCCGGCTCGAGTGTCATGATCGAGGAGACGTAAACTACGAGCTGCTTGACCGTATAAATCATTTCTTTGGTTGACACCATCTGGCGCATTTCACCGTTCAAGTGGGCAGAAAGCATTACATCCGAGACATCCAGGTCCGTCTCGATCCATGGTCCGACCGGACAGAAGGTGTCGAACCCCTTGGAACGCGTCCATTGCCCATCTTTATGCTGCAGGTCACGGGCAGTAATATCACCGGCACAGGTGTAGCCAAATATGTAAGCTTCGACATTTTCTGCGGTGATCCAGCGCCCCTTCTTGCCGATAACCACTGCCAGTTCAGCTTCGTGCTCTACCTGATTTGATTGCGGCGGCATGATGATTGTATCCCCGTCGCCGATCAGCGTTGTGTTGGGCTTGAGAAAGATAGGCGGGATCTCAGGCACCACGCCGCCCATTTCGCGTACATGACCCATGTAATTTATGCCCACGCCAATGATCTTATTCGGGACGACAGGCGGTAAGAGTTTGACTGATTTCAAATCCAGCATGGCTTCCTTGCGGCGGTACTCACTGAAAATATCACCCTCTACCTCACCGACTTTGTCACCGAGCAGCCAGCCATATTTTTCCGTGCCGGAAAATTCGCGATATCTTAGGAAGCGCATATTCAACTCCAAAAAGAGAATGTTGTTGATAAAAGTGTAGCACGATTATGCTACACTTAGCCATCATGAGCCAGACTGAGCCAGAAAAGTCCGCTCCCGGACTTCCAGCGAAACTAGATAAAGTTGTCTATATTCTGGCACTTGTCACCATTATCATCATGGTTTTTGCCTGCGTCGCGGATTTTTACGTCGCCCGGAATATCCCCACTGAACAACCTCCTACTGCCACAATAACCCGCACCCGTTACCCAACCGGCACGCCGACCATCACGCTAACGCCTCAATTCGCCCAAAGGCGCTTAATGCCGGCCATCCCTGAACTGCAAGCCGCGGAAGTGCTGACGCCTCTGATGGAGAGAGGCTTCACATGCAGCGGTTATGAACCTGGTGAAGACAGCGTCTATGCTGCCAACTGCTTTTATGAATTCGAGGGGCTGACGCTCAAGGCTGATCTGGCTGGTTTCTCTGCCAAGCAGGTCGACACCATCCTGCTTGATGTCAGATCCGAATCCGAACTCGACAGCAAGCTGGTGATCGACTATTTTAGTTTTATCGCGGCTATTCCATTGCTGGCTGAGATTGAAATTACTGTCACGCCAACGATGCAGATGCCGAAGACGTCCACGCCGCCAGTACCAGGTCAGGAGACGACGCCGCTGCCGACACTGGCAGCGCCAACGCCCCAATCAACAGCCTCCCCCGCGACCCAGGAGCAACTGATCGCTGATCTTAAGGGTTGGTTTGCGCCGATGACCTCCGCCGAGAGCCTGCGCCAAACGCTTTTGATCAACGGGCTATACCTGGATCTCACGCGTGAAGGGTTTCAGGCAACCCTGCGCATTGGCCACCCCATCGACCTGCGGTAGCAGGATGGAAATTTGATATAATTCAGCACCTGAGGGCGGGTAGCTCAGTTGGTTAGAGCACATCCCTTACAAGGATGGGGTCGCAGGTTCGAGTCCTGTCCCGCCCACTCAAGTTCCAGCCAAAGCATCACCATTTTCTGATAATTAATTTATAAAAATATGTAATACTGTAATCATATGATTACAGGAGTTCACCATGAACAGTAGAACCCGTTATTGGCAGCCGCCAACTGATGTGTATGAAAATGAACATGAGGTGACCGTTCGTATGGAGATTGCCGGCATGCGCGTTGAAGACTTTGATATCAACTTCGAACGTAATATCCTCACGATTACCGGTTTCAGACAGGATACCTCGGTACAGGATGTTTTTCGCCAGATCGAGATCCGCTATGGAGAGTTTGCCTCCCAGGTCGAGATCAACGCCTCAGTTGACATCGCGCGGGCTAACGCGGAATATCACGACGGCTTTCTTTTGCTGACGTTGCCAAAAGTCCAGCCGACAAGAATCAATATTAAAACAATCAAAATTATTTAAGAGTGCCTTATGTCAAACGAATTTGAAGATAAATTACAACCCGATAACGAATTGCCGGAAACGGCTGAAACAAATCAGGAGACACCCCAGCCGGAGACAAACTTGCCTGCTGGTGACCCTGATGCTGAGCAGGCGAGACAGGCTGACACGACACCTATCCCTGACCGCCTGCCGATCCTGCCACTGCGCGGACTGGTCGTCTATCCAGAGACTGCCGTCCCGCTGACCATAGGTCAACCGCGCTCCGTCAAACTGGTCGATGACGTATCGATCGGCTCCAGAATGGTCGGTCTGGTCGCGTCCAAAGCGCCGGAAGAAGAAAACCCCAAACCCGAGGACCTCTACCAGCGGGGTACTGTCGCCATTATTCACCGCCTGTTCCGGGCATCCGATAACACTATCCGCCTGCTGGTTCAGGGCATCGCCCGTTTCGAGGTTGTTGAATACACCCAGACGGAGCCCTACCTGACCGCTTCGATCAAGCTTATTCCTGAGACGGTGGAAACCGGCATCGAGATCGAAGCCATTGCCCGTAACGCGCGGGATCAGTTTGAACAGATCGCCGAGCTGGTGCCTTCCATTCCGAAGGAGCTGGTCGCCTCAATCTCTGTCCTCAGCGAACCGCTGCAGACTGTCTACACCATCGCCAACTTTCTGCGTATGGAGTTGACCGAAGCGCAGGAGCTGCTTGAACTTGACTCCGCGCATGAGAAACTGAAAAAATTGATCGGCATCCTGGCACGCGAGAAGGATGTGCTGGAGATAGGTCAGAAAATCCAGAATGAAGCACGCTCCGAGATCGACAAGGTCCAGCGCGAATACTTCCTGCGTGAGCAGCTCAAGGCAATCCGCAAGGAGCTGGGCGAAGAGGATGAGCAGACGCGTGAGGTCGAATCACTGCGGGCAAAGCTGGAGGAGGCTGATCCGCCGGCAGAAGCGCGCGAACAGGCTGAACGTGAGCTGGACCGCCTATCCAAACTGCCGACTGCCGCCGCTGAGTACGGTGTTATCCGGACCTATATCGACTGGCTGGTTTCGCTGCCATGGAAAAAGGAAACGATTGACGACCTGGATATCGCCCACGCGGCGCAGGTGCTGGACGAAGACCATTACGGCCTGAAGGATGTCAAGGAGCGGATTATCGGCTTCCTGGCTGTCCGCAAGCTGAAACTTGAGCGGCAGGACGCGTTTGAAGAGATGCCCGCTGACACGATGCGGCGCGACCGCAGCGGCGCGATCCTGTGCTTCATCGGCCCGCCCGGTGTGGGCAAGACCTCGCTAGGCAAATCGATTGCCCGCGCGCTCGACCGCAAATTTGTGCGCATTTCTCTCGGCGGCATCCGTGATGAGGCAGAGATCCGCGGTCATCGGCGGACCTATATCGGCGCGCTGCCAGGCAAGATCATTCAATCCCTGCGCCGTGTCGACACCAACAATCCGGTTTTCATGCTGGATGAGATCGACAAGCTGAGCAGTGATTTCCATGGCGATCCGGCTTCCGCCTTGCTGGAAGTCCTCGACCCTGAACAGAACGCAGAATTCCGCGACCATTATCTGGAAGTTGCGTTTGACCTCTCCAAGGTCATGTTTATTACAACCGCCAACACCCTGGATACGATCCCGCTGCCACTGCGTGACCGGATGGAGATCATTCAGCTCGCGGGATACACAGAACGGGAGAAAATCGCCATCGCTGACAAGTACCTGATCCCGCGTCAATTACGCGAGAACGGCCTGTTTGCGGACGAGGTCAGCGTCGATGACTCCGCGCTGCGGACTATAATCCGCAATTACACACGTGAGTCCGGCGTCCGTAATCTTGAGCGTGAAATCGGCAGTATTTTCCGGCGCATCGCCGTCGACATCAGCAAGGGCATCACCGACAGCAAGACCGTCACGTCGGAAAATGTGCGCGACCTGCTGGGCAAGCCGCATTTTCCCGAAGAACAGGAGGTCGCGCTGCGGACATCCGTGCCTGGCGTCGCGACCGGGCTGGCATGGACACAATTCGGCGGTGACATCCTCTTCATCGAGGCGACCCGCATGCCCGGCGAGAAAGGCTTCAAGATCACCGGTTCTGTTGGCAAGGTGATGGAAGAATCGGCGCAGGCTGCCTTGAGTTATCTGAAATCGCACGCCGATCACCTGGGGCTTGATATCGAGCAGATTAACAAGAGCGACATTCACCTGCACATCCCCAGCGGTGCGGTACCGAAGGACGGACCGTCGGCGGGCGTGACAATTGTGACCGCGCTCTACTCGCTCTTCAAGAATCAGTTGATAAGGGACAAACTGGGCATGACCGGAGAGATCACCTTGCGTGGTCTGGTGATGCCGGTTGGCGGCATCAAGGAAAAAGTCCTCGCGGCACATCGGGCTGGGTTGAAAACCATTCTGCTGCCAAGACAGAACGAACTCGACCTTGAGGATTTGCCCGAGGATATCAGGCAGGATATTGATTTCAAACTCATTGATACGATTGATGACGCGTTGCGGGAGGCGTTCGCGGAATCTCCGTCCGCTTAAGACCAACCTTGACGACTATACGCATTTATGCTACTTTTTTGCAACTTGGCGCCTAGATCGTCACCATATTCAATCCGTATTGTAGGTATTTTCCAGGCCAGGAGGGACGCGTAAACCTCCTGGTTTTGCCATTGCGCGCCGAAGCTGGTCGTATCCATCAGGATCACCAGCGGACTTATCGCCTGCCTTAACAGGGAAGCGATAGCGGTCAACAGCGCCTGATGCGCGGTCGCGGTGATGATGATGACCGAGCTGCCGCGCTGGATAAATTTGAGATGTGAGTCGATGACTGCCGAGATCGGCACCTTCCCTACCGGCTCGACAAAAGCCAGCGTCTCCAGAATTTTCAACTGCTGGCGCTCGCCCCTGTCCATCGGGATAACCAGCCGCTTTTGCGCTGAGGTAATAAAGCCCAGCATTTGCTCGCGTGAGGTGTAATAGCGCGCCAGTGAGCCGGCAATAGACGCGCCGTATTCGAAGGTACTCTTGGGCAACTGGTATTCATTCTTCTGCAGCCACCACAACGGGATCGTCTCAAGGACAGTGGTTGTGTCTTCGTCGTGGTCAACATTGGTCAGCGAATGCGCGTCAAGGATCAGCCAGACATCGCTGTGAGGGTCCTGCTCGAACTCCTTGACCATCAACCGGTCGCGCCGGGCAGTCGTCGGCCAGTGGATGCGGTTGAGCGGATCGCCGGGGCGATGCTCGCGGATGCCCGTGACGTTCGGGGGCACCGATTCCGGCGTTTTTCGCCGGCTGATATGTCCGCCCTGAAGCATGCCCAACGGACCCGGAAATTGATCGAGCCGGTAAAGGTGCGGCAGAACAATCAGGCTCTGGCTGCCGGCAAATTCCTTGACCGCCCTGAACAAGCCAAACGGATCGCCGGCGACCAGTCTGGTGGGTCCCAAATAGAATTGGCCCCTTCGCGAAAGCATTGTGTAGCTTGAGAAATTACGGTTGGTGTTAGCTCTGATGGTTGAGAGCACACGCTTGCCGCCGCTGCCAGGCAGCTTGCTGCCGTCCTCAACCTCAAGCCAGAGTTTGCTCAGCTTGCTGCGGTTCGCCAGTTCATACACCTCTTCAAACACCTGACCCAGCTCACCTTTGTTGCCCCTCGAATAACGGTTGACCTGAAGGCGGTTGAATGCCCGGCTGGCAATCAGCCATGAGGCTAATACCAGGCCAATAATCAGGTAAATGGCACGGGTGAACACTGGCGAGCGCGACCAGAGGTAACCGGCAATCGCGACTGCCAGCACGATCAGCACGCCAGCCAATACTTTGGTAGGTTTGACCACCTAGCCTGCCTTCGCTCTGAAATCGCCGCCCGGGACGGGCAGAGTCCGCAGCAGCTCTTTGATCAGCGAGCTGGCAGAAATTTCGCGGATACGTGCTGCCGGATCAATCATGATCCGGTGCCCCAGCACGTATTCCGTCAGATACTTGATATCGTCAGGCAGGACAAAGTCGCGGCCTTCCATCGCTGCCCTTGCCTGACCGGTGCGGTAGAGACCGAGGCTTCCGCGCGGACTCGCCCCCAGGTAGATATCGCTTTGTTCGCGGGTTGCGCGGTTGATATCAACAATATAGCGTTTGACAAGCGGTGAAACGAAAACTGCCTTGACTGCTTCCTGCGCGGCGGCAACTTCCCCGGCGTCCGAGACCGCTTCCAGGCTCTGGATCGGGTGCCGCAATTGCTGATCATCCAGCACTTTGATCTCGTCTGCCAGCGCCGGATATCCCAGCGTGACGCGCATCAGGAACCTGTCGAGCTGGGCCTCAGGCAGCGGGAAGGTGCCTTCATACTCAATCGGATTTTGCGTGCCTATCACCATGAAAGGCTGCTTCAACGGGTAGGTGATGCCATCGACAGTCACCTGCCGCTCTTCCATCGCTTCCAGCAGGGCGGATTGCGTTTTTGGCGTCGCCCGGTTGATTTCATCAGCCAGCACAATCTGCGACATGATCGGCCCAGGTCTGAATTCGAATTCACGTGTCACCTGATTGAAAATTGACACGCCCGTCACATCGCTCGGGAGCAGATCGGGCGTGAATTGCAGACGTTTGAATGAGCAGCCCAGCGTCCGTGCCAAGGCACGTGCGAGCATCGTTTTGCCGACGCCCGGCACATCTTCAACCAATAAATGTCCCTGACTGAGCAAACCGATTACCACCAGATTGAGCGTATCGGGTTTGCCGACAATCACTTTCTCCAGGTTATCCGTGATTTTTTTTGAAAATTGTTGAATATTGACTTCCATCTGACCTCGCTCGTATGAAGAATGCTCGCTATCAATGCCCGTCATGTTATTGTCACTGGTGCTAATCTTATCTATAATGGGGCTATGAATCAAGCATTCTACCTTTATTCCCTGCAACAGATTGACTTGAGAATCGACAAAATTGAGAAGCGGCTGGCTGAGATCAACCGCATTCTTGCCAGCGACAAGACGGTCGCGTCGGCTGCGGCGAAGCTGGAGCAAGCGCGCAAGGCACTGGCGTCAGCCCAGCAACTGCAGAGAAATGTTGACGCGGAGGCTCATGAATTGCACGTGAAGATGGAGCTGAGTGAGGCGTCCCTCTATGGCGGCAAGATCAGGAACCCAAAGGAATTGCAGTCTTTGCAGGACGAGATCAAGTCGCTTAAGGCACGTCTGGAGGCGATGGAGGAACGGCAAATGGAGGCGATGATCGGCGTCGAAGACGCTGAGGGGCGCCTGACAGCTTCTTCGGCTGGGCTGGAAAAAGCACAGGCGGAACTGCTGGAAAAAAACGCCAGCCTGGCTGGTGAAAAGAAGAAGCTGGATGGTGAGAAAGCGGAACGGCTGGCCGAGCGTGATGCCTTGCTGCCCTCCGTGCAACCAGATAGTCTGGATGCCTATGACAGGCTCAGAAAATCACATGGGGTGATAGCTGTCGCGCGTATCGATGAAACAGCCTGCGCTGCTTGCGGTTCGGTGATGACGCCGGCAGACGTTCAGCGCGCCCGGTCACCCTTGGCGTTGGTTTATTGCCCATCCTGCGGGCGGATCTTATACTCGGGTTAATTACTAAAGCAGTGAGAGTACCAGGTACGATATCAGTTGAATAATCAGCAACAGCACAACAGGGCTGAAATCCATGCCGCCGATCGGTTTGACAACTTTGCGAATCGGGTCAAGCATCGGATCGACGATTCTGTCAATGAACTGGCGCACCTGATGGTATGGGGAAAGGAAATAAGACAGAATGACTTTCGCCAGCACGAGCAGCGCTAATAAGTCGAAGAAGGTTCTGATCAATCCGGTCATGTAAATTAGCCTTTTGGGGGACGAGGTCCCAGGATTGTGCTGCCGATCCTCACGAACGTTGCGCCTTCTTCAACTGCTACCGCGTAATCGGCGCTGGTGCCCATCGAGAGCTCAGGCAGGGGCAGCCCCAGCCTGCGTTCAATTTCATCTCGCAAGTTACGCAGCCGGGCAAAATGCGGCCTGGAGAGTTCAGGGTCTTCCACTAACGGCGGCATGCACATCAGACCGCGCAGCTCCAGATGATCGAGGCGCATGATGGCTTCGAGGTCGGCATACCATTCGTCTAGCTCACAGCCTGACGCGACACACCAGCCGCCCTTGGTCAACTCAGCATCAATGTTGATCTGCAATAATACTGGCAATTTTTTACCGATCTTCTCGCAGGCGCCATTTAGACGCTCTGCCAGCCGCAGGCTGTCCACAGAATGGACCAGGTCAAAATTTTGCGCGACCATGGCCGCTTTCCTGCTCTGCACATGACCGATCATATGCCAGCTTACCGTTTCGTTTTGCAGCGCCTGCTTCTTCGCGACGCCTTCCTCGGGATAATTTTCGCCCAGGAGCTGTGCACCGGCAGCTATCGCCTGCCTGACAACGGTCAGTGGTTGAAGTTTCGTGACAACGACCAGGCGGACAGAATTTGCTGATCGCCCGGCATTTCTGGCACTATTACTGACGACAGATTCAACGTAGTTCAGGTTGGTTTTGATGGTTTCGACGTCTGTTGCCACGGCAGCCTACACGATTGTGATGAACGCACCAAACCGTCCTGTCTTCCCGTGTTCGCCCCGGTGGGAGAACCAGTCCTGCGTGTTGTTTGCAGTACAAATCCCCGCGATTTCAACCTGCTGGACGTTGGCGCGCGCTAATTGTAATGCCAATAGCGTCCACAAATCCAGATGATCTTTGCCGCTTTTTTCGTTCTTTGCCAGGATTTTTCCGGCGAATTCGGGAAACTTTTCCCTGAATTGTTCAGAGAGATCATCACCGATCTCATACCTTTCCGGGCAGATTGACGGACCGATGCCGGCGACGATGTCTTCAGCAGCGCAGCCATAGCGCTCCTGCATGTGCAGGGCAGTTTTTTCTACCACGCAGCGGTACGCGCCCAGCCAGCCGGCATGCGCCAGCGCGATCACCTTATTAGCCGGATCGGCCATCAGGATCGGCACACAGTCACCGAAGCGCATCAAAAGCGCGACACCCGGCGTCCTCGTGACCATGGCATCCCCTTCCTGCTGGTTCTGCGTTTGCGGTCGGAAGCTGGTGATATCGTGAATGATGTCCGAATGTGTTTGCCAGAGGTCATGATATGCCAGCGGATCATGATCCATGGCAGTGAAGAGCCTGCGTCGGTTCTCAACCACGCAGTTGGGGTCATCTCCATTGGAGCCGCCGATGTTGAGCGTGCTGAATTGCCCGTTGCTGACCCCGCCATGCCGGGTGAAGATGCCGTGCTTGATGAAGGCATGATCAAGGCTTTCGAACTGGAACCACTTCAAACCGTTCGCGCTGAGAAAAGGCATCAGGCTGGCCCCTTATTGGCGTTGTCTGCCGGCACCATATAGGACACATTGTCCTGCATCGATTCCTCAATGTAAGGGTACAGAAACCAGGCGGTGAAAAACCCAAACAACGCGCCGGTGAGATATCTGAAGGCTGGTGTGCTCTCGCGGATGAGATCTGCCGGGATGCCGGGGAAGAGTAATCCGGGGATTTGTGAGAAACCATCGAACGCGATCGGCATCACACCGAAGAACAGCCAGTGATACCACTTGATTTTGGGCAGCTTTCGTCCGCTGAGGGCAAATATCACACCAAACAGGAGGATGGAGCCGTATAGCGCGAGATCGCGCTCACAGATGGCCACCTTGTAGCCATACGCCTCCGAACCGATGAAGTTCCGCGCTTGCAGGATATTCACCGGCTCCCCGTGTGTCACATCTTCATAGGTTATCTGATACGGCAAGCCTGCTTCAGCACGCGGGTAATAAGGCTGCTCGCCGAAGAGGAACAACGAGCGGAACGGAAACTGGTGGCAGAGCGGGCTGTAAATGGTGTAGATACCTCTGGCGATCAGAGGGTGTCCTGTCTTCATGGCGACCGGCGCTAGAAATGGCAGGCCGACGTAGATCAGCACCAGCAGATTGATGATGTGTATGTAAGATCTGTAAAGCCAGATAACGAATTTGTCCTGTTTCGGTGTCGCTGAGTTGTAACCGCTTTCTGCCGTCATCTTAGATGCCAAAATCGACCAGGACGCCGAAGCGTGAAAGCTGCTGGAAGATGCCGAAGAACAGCATGATGCCGACAATGATCAGGATAACACCCATCACTTTTTCGACGTACAGCATCAGCTTGCCATAACGGCGGATGAATTTCGTCACCCAACCAATGCCAAGCGCCGCGAGCAGGAACGGGATAGCCAGCCCTACCGAATACGCGGTCAGCATTTGCAACCCGCGTTGAATGGAACCTTCGTTGACTGCCAGAGTCAGGATCGCGCCCAGCACCGGCCCGACACAAGGCGACCAGCCGGCAGAAAAGAAAACGCCCAGCAAGGCGGACGAGAGGTAGCTGCGGCTGCGATTGACGTCTGCCCTGGGCCGTAGATCATAATCCAGCCAGGGTATGTGCAGCAGACCGGTCATGTGCAAACCGAACAGCACGACGATCACGCCGCCGATCTTCGCCAGAATGGGACTGATGTCATAGAGCAGGGAACCGAGTGCCGAGAGCGGCAAACCAAGCACGAAAATGAAAATGAAGCTGAAGCCAAGCACGAACGCCAGTCCATGCAGGAAAGTATCCAGCCGCGCCTTCGCCGTCAGTGAATCCTGAGCGGCAACGGAGCGTCCGGAGAGATAGCTGACATAAACCGGAACGAGTGAAAAGACACACGGCGAGAGAAATGACGCCAGCCCAGCAAGAAAAGCAAGTCCGAGTGATAGCTGCATCGTGATCTCAGGCCGGTAGGTAAGGAGCGACTTTGGTGCTCATGCCCATCCCCTGGATGGTCAGATCACCAACACTATACTCGATCTCGGGCATCGTCCAGCGGAAGACCCACTTGGCATCTTCTGGCAGGCAATTAACGCAGCCGTGCGAACGCGGCGTGCCAAAATCATTATGCCAGAAGGTTGAATGCACCGCGACGCCGTCCGTGCCGAACAGACAGGTCCAGGGAATCCCCGGCGTGTCCCAGCCGGCACCGCTGCTGCCGCCAGACATATGCAGAGAAATCAGCTTGCGCCAGATGTAAAACTCACCCAGCGGCGTGCCCCATTTCTCGATCCGGTTGCCCTGCGCGTCAAACATCGCTCCGGTTGACACGCGGCAATAGAAAACTTCGCGGTTGTCTTCAAAGCAGTGGAGGGTCTGATGCGCGACATCGATGCGGACAAGCTTGTTCTCAGCCTGCGGATTGATCGGCGTGAGCTCCTCAGCCGTAATCACCCTGAACGCCTCGGCGTCCGCCCAGAAAATGTCTCCGAATGAGCCGTATTTCTCTGTGGCGCGATACATCAGCCTGCCATTCGAACCTGTTTTCATATCGTCGATCCACATCACCTGACTGTAGTACAGCCGCGGGCGGTGGATCTCCTTCAGCCAGGGCGAGGCTGGCGGATTGATGGCGTAAATATCGACATACGGGACGGTTACTTCTGCCCAAAATCCCCTGCCATCCGGGGTATCCGGCAATTCCGAGACGGGCTGGTTGGGTCTGTTCCAGACCGGCTGAACGGCAGGCGCGTAAACATAGCCCTCCGGTGTTTCAACCCAGCGTCGCGAGTAGACGCCAGCGGGCGCGTCCCCGACCACTTCCTTCAGCCATACCATGGTTGTGTCTTCATAGAGTTGCTTGATCACCGGCGCGTTCGGCGAGGGTTTGGCGCGCAGATTGATCATACCGTCAGTACAATTGCGGGCAAGCTTTACGTTCTGAGGAAAATCCTGCAACTGCGGTGAGAGGATCAGGCGAGAATCAAGCATTAAGGCGCCGGCTGCCATCGCCGCCGTTTTTCCCAGAAATTGCTTTCTGGACATTCGAGAGCCATTCAACTTCAAAACATTTACCTCAGCTAATCAACTTGTCAAATTCGTCACTTACCAGTAACAGTTTCAGTTTTTCTATCTCCGGCTGCCACCAGGCATCACCTGCCTGATAGGGAATCTTGCTTCGTATCATATCATAGGCAAGCCCGGTAGTCGAACCCAGGACGAGCTCAGGGTACTGTCGCTTACGCAGTTCAATCGCACGTATCGCGGCATGGATCTCAAGTGTCAGGATGTGCGTGACATTTGCCAATAGCTGAGCGGTGTGGCGCGCGGCGGTCATTGAGTTAGCGTTGTGGTCTTCCTGCCCGCCGCTGGTCGGCAGTGAATGAACCGTATCGGGTGACGCCAGGGTCTTATTCTCCAAAGCCAGCGACGCGGCGGTATATTGCGGCATCATCAGACCAGAGTTCAACCCCGCGGCTTCATGCGTGTCAACCAGCATCGGCGGCAAGCCAAGGTTCATCTTGCCGTCCGTCAGCCGGTAAGATCTGCGTTCAGAGATCGCGCCGACTTCCGCCATCGCGATGGAGAGGAAATCCATCACCATCCCAATCGGCTCCCCGTGGAAGTTTCCGCCGGAGACAGCCTCCGTATCGCTGAGGATCAAGGGATTGTCGGTCGCCGCGTTGATTTCGTTTTCTACGATCGTCCGTACGTAGGCCAGCGTATCCCGCGCGCAACCAGTGACCTGCGGCGCGCAGCGCAAGGAGTAAGCGTCCTGAATGTGAGGATCCGAATTGACGAAGGTGCTGCCAGAGAGATGCTGTAACACCCGCGCGGCAGTCTCAATCTGCCCGGCGTGTCCGCGGGCAGCGTGGATGCGCGCGTCATAGGCATTGGTCTTGCCAAGCAAGGCTTCCATGGTGAACGCGATTGCGATATCCGACAATCTCAGCAACTGCTCAGCATCGTGGATAGCCAGCGCCGCGATCGCCACCGAGAAAGTGGCGCCATTGTTGAGTGCCAGACCCTCTTTCGGCCCGAGCACAATCCGCTCCAGACCGGCTTTCCGCATCGCGTCCTTGCCGCTGACCAATTCATTATTGTAAAAAGCGAACCCTGATTCTTCATCCAGGTCTTGTTCGTCCCTGGTGAAAATGAGTGCCAGATGTGACAGCGGACTGAGGTCACCTGAGGACCCCATCGATCCCTGCGACGGGATGATGGGATAAATTCCGGAATTGATAACGTCCAGAATCGTCTGAACAAGTTCTTTTCTTACGCCTGAATAACCTTTGGTGAGCGTATTTGCCCGGATCAATGCCGCCGCCCGGACGACATCTTCAGGCAGCGCGTCACCCGTGCTGACCGCGTGGCTGATGATCAGATTGCGGCTGAGGAGTGCCGCTTCCTCCTGCTTGATGCGCCGGTCGGCAAAGATGCCAAAACCGGTGTTGATGCCATAAATCGCGGTATCAGCCTGGTATAACTGCATTAAATTGTGGTGTGCAAGATCAATATTATGCGCCCCCTGATTGTTGAGGCGGACCTCATGGAAATCACGCGCAACTTTTACGACGTCGTCAATGACCAAATGACCGCCATCAATCTCCAGCATAGACATCTCCTGTTTTAGAAAATAATGTGTCCAAGCAATAACGCCGATATTGTAACCGTAATGTTGTCAATATCCCGTGTCGGGAGCGATTCGACGATGGTGCAGACAAATCCTATGATTAATATGCCCGGCAGATAGGCGTTTAATGTCCCGGGTAGTTTTCCAGCCATCAGGAAAATTTGAACGATGGCAATCGAAAAAACGAACCCGCCCAGGAACATCGCCAGGCTGCCAGCCAGTGATTTCCCTTTTGACCAGGGCAAGACACTGGACTTGACCCGCCTGCCGACGATATCTGCCAGCCCATCGCCGCCGCACAGCATCATCAGAGCGATGATACCGATCACATTATCCATCCAGTAGAAGATCGTGATTAACACGAAGGCGATGCCGTAAAACAATGGGCCTTTTAATATTTCGCACCGGTCACCATCACGGGTGAGCGAATCGATTTCTGCCTGATCATGAACGATGCCCAAGCCGACTAACGCGAATTTCAGCGTGATGATCAAAGGGATGATGGCTGCCGCGTAGCGCGAAACGGGGTGATCAGGAAACATGAGCCAGCAGAGGACGAATATCGGCCCCGTGCCGGCGTGGATTAATTTTCTGCTCAGCCGCCCGCTCATTACGCCGCGCGCGACCAGCAAATCGTTAAGCTTCAGCCAGGCGACTGACGCCAATAGTGTCACAACAGTGGGGATGGTGATGCTCAGCCAGGGAGTCATCGGCGCTCGCTTCTTCTCCTGTCGCGGGCGCGCTCACGTTCCTCGTCGCGTTTGGCGATATCTTCGCGCTTGTCGTAGAGCTTCTTGCCCTTGGCTATCCCGATTTCAAGCTTCGCCAGCCCGTCCTTGAGATACACCTGCAACGGAACAATGGTCATGCCCTTCTGCTTGATCTCGTTGTACATCATCAGGATTTCTTTTTTATGCAACAGCAAACGCCGCTCACGCGTCGGTTCATGGTTAAACCGGTTCGCTTCTATATACGGCGCGATATGCGCGTTTACCAGAAAGGCTTGTTTTCCGTCCGTCCGGATATACGCTTCCTCAATGCTGATGGCGCTGTTCCGGATCGATTTGATCTCGCTGCCAACGAGAGAAATACCAGCCTCGAGCGTCTCGATTATAAAGTAATTGAACCGGGCTTTCCGGTTCCTGGCAACGACTTTAATTCCCATGCGCTGATTTTAACACAGCTAACCCCAGCGCCAGATCAGGAAACCGGCGATTGCCCTGCCAATCCCAAAAATCAGGATGGCGATAAACAACCCGAGCGCATTTCCCAGAATACCGCCGCCAAGCAAGGCAACCAGGAGAGCCAGATTAAAGATGATGTTGTACCAGGAGAGATGAGCGGCTTTGTCACCTTCCGGCATTTTTTCCAGAATGTAGTTGTACATCATTCCGCCGGCAAACGCCCAGGCAATGCCACCAAATATCGACGCCGCCATGAGCGAATAAGCGCCCTGTCCCGTGATGAGAAATAACGGGTAAGTGCAGGTGAGTGCCGCGCCAATGCCCATGACAATTTTTGTCCCATGCCTTGCTGCCAGGGATGTCATATAGCGGGAGCCGAACAATACCGCGATATAGAAAGTCGCGTAACCGACGCTGATGATCAGGTCTGACAAACCCAACTGCCGGACGGTATAGATTGGGAACAATGGCGCTGGAATAAAGATAAATAGGTGAAACAGGAACATGAAGGCAAGATATTTTGAAAAGTCGCCCTTCAGAATCTCAAGATGCAGGATGTCTTTGCCGGAAAAGAGCTTCGGTGTTTTTTCCCTCGCCAGTGCCGGGACTGGCTCGAGGTTGCCATATGCCCTGGCCTCATCACTGATTTGCTGTTCATGCTTGATCTGCCATAGTGCGTAAGTACTGAGCACCGCACCGAGGAAGCCGATCAGAAATACAACCTGATAGCCAATCGGCATCGGCAGGCTATTGAGGATGAAACCGCAGAGCAGGGTACAGGTCACATTGGCGACGGAAAATGAAGCCATGCGATTACTGGCGACATAAGCCCGGTATGTTATTGGCACCGCGTCCGCGAAAAAGGCATTGAAGCTGATATTCAGGATGGTGCCAGGCAGGGCTGTGATAAAAATTGCGGCGATAATGGCATAAATCTGCGCCAGATCGCCTTTGATAAAGGGGATGATGGCAAGCAGAAGATATTGTGTCCGGAACAGCAGTGCTGTATTGACAACGACTTTTTTGACAGGCTGTCGGGCAAGCCAGACCCCGGCAGGCAAGGCAACAATCAGGCTGACGAGTGCCGGCACGGCGTTGATTAAACCAACCTGAACCGAGGTTGCTCCCAGACGTGTGGCGTAAACGACCAGAAACGAGATGATGCTGCCGTTGACAATGCCGACCCCCAGATTGTCAAGGGCGAACATGAAAAAATTGTGCTTATATTCAGGTGCTACGGGTTGCGACGCAATCTTTTTCAATCAGATACACCTGCCATAAGTCTCTAATAGAGTATTATAAATGAACAGAAAATTGTTGTCTCAGGCGAGGTCATGATGAAAGAGATAGCATTAGCGTTAGGCGGCGGTGGATTTAAAGGGATCTCACATATTGGTGTGATTCGCGCTCTGGAAGCACAGGGATACAAAATCGCGGCAATTGCCGGCACAAGCATCGGCGGTCTGGTCGGCGCGGTCTATGCCAGCGGGCTATCCATAGATGAAGTAGAGGAGATCGTCCATAGCCTGGATCCCAAAACGCTCTATGCCTGGAATGTCTCGGAGCCGCCTTCGCTGCTCGGTCTCTCAAGCGTCTCAGACTTGCTGCTTAAATACATTGGCGAAATCAAATTTAGCGAATTGAAAATTCCATTCGCCTGTACCGCGGTTGATCTCACTACCGGTCAGGAATATGTGCTGAATACCGGTTTGGTGAAGGATGCCGCGCTCGCCACTATCGCCATACCTGGCATCTTCCCGCCGCAGATGATCAGTGACATCACCTTCGTCGATGGCGGCGTGCTTGACCCGGTGCCGGTCAAGGTCGCCCGCTGGCTGGCGCCAGGTATGCCGGTCGTCGCCGTTTGTCTGCATCCGGAGCCAGGCGAGTGGGCAACATTGCCCGACCAGCGGCTGCCAACGCCGGACGGCATTACCGGCAAAGTATTCGAGCGCTTCTCACGCTTGCGCATCAGTCAGGCCATGAATTCTTTTGTAAAATCTTTTGAAATTACGAACCGCATGCTCTCTGAAGCACGTATGAAGCTTGAACAGCCGGACCTGATCCTGCGTCCTGATGTCGGTCAATATGGTATCCTCGATATCGGTCCTGTTGACATTTTACTCAAGGCAGGGATTGAGGTTGTTGAGGCAAATCAAAAAGCTATCCGGACGCTCTTCGGTTTTCAGAAACGCGTTGAACGGATCATGAAGCCGCTTGACACACCCAAGAACGTGCTGGATGACACTCACATTGACACTGACGCCGCGCCCGGCCAGCATGTTTCCGACTGACAGTCTGATAATATATATGTCTATGCGCATTTTATCGAAAAACGAAACATCAGCCAGAGCGATCATCCTGCTTCACGGATATCTTGGCAACGATCGCTCGATGGATATCTTTGCCAGACCGCTGGGCAAAAACAGCACGTTGCTCTCGCCGCAAGGCTACTACCCAGTCGGCGAAGATCAGTTCACCTGGGCTGACCCGAATGTCGAAAATAAATATAGCTGGAAGGCGTATCGCGAACCGGCAATACGGCTGCATCAGGAAATTCAGGCACAACTCACACTGCTGCCAGAGGTCAAGGAAATTGTCCTGATCGGCTTCAGCCAGGGCGGCGCATTGGCGTACACCCTGCTCGCAATGTACCCGGAGTCCTACCCATCCATCATCGCGCTTTCAGGCTTCATGCCCATTGGTCTGGAAGCGAAAATAGATGCGGACAAACTTACCGCTGCCAGGGTCTATATCTCACATGGAATCCATGATGATATTGTGCCGGTCATGGAAGCGCGTAAAGCGCGTGACTTACTGATTAGTCTGGGCGTTGATGTAAATTATTGTGAGGGTGATGGCAAGCATAAGATCAGCTTGACCTGCCTCAAGGATATCGCCGCCTACCTGAATGGCTGATTACTTGCCCTGGGCGATGGTGAACAGACCGATGAAGGCGCCGATCGCGAACAGGACAATAATAACCAGCCCCATCGGTACCCCGCTGGAACTGCGCCAGTCGACTGTGGTGTAGGTTGGAATGCTGAGCGGCGGCGGTGCCGTGAAGGTGGGTAAGCGTGTGGGCATGACGGTTACGACATATTGCGCCGCGAGCGTCGGGTCGATGGTTGAGGTCAGCATGGGCGTGGGTGTCGGCGGCGGCTCGACAATCGGCAGGTTCGCGCCAACGCTGAGCAGGACAAACGGCTGATAAACCCATGCCTGACCAGTCGGCACGCCTGGATAATCGATCAGGATCCAGTCTCCACCGCCTGAAACGCCAATTGCCGGCATCTCCTGACCCAGTACCAGTACCCCAACTTTCTCGTAGAAAGTACCGGGACCGGAGCGGACGTTGATGATCTCCTCACCATCCATTTTCACAGTCACAAAGGGACCTCGTACCGTGCCGGTGACGGTCGGCAGCATTTGCGTCAGCATCTGAGGCATTGATTCTGTATATCCGGTTGAGGAAATGCTGGTGATGAGGTAAACCAGGCAGATCACGGCTGCCGCTATTTTTATGCTTCTCTTGCGCATCATTGCTCCAAGTTTCAGTTTCTGATTATAATGCAACTGTGGAACACAAAACTTTCTACGGTGAGCTGGCCCCGGCGGACTTCGCGTCCGCGTTGGTGGGGCATTTCAATCGCGGCAATTTTCAGGTTCAGGCCATGGCGAATCAGGATGATGTCATCGTCCAGATCGCTACCTCACGCATGCAGCGCTCAGGCGGACAAACTGCCATGACGGTACACCTGCTCAAAGTTGAAGACGGCGTGATGGTCAAAGTTGGTCAGCAAACCTGGTTTGGCATTGCCGCCAGCCTTGGCAGAGCCGCGTTCTCTGCCTTGCGCAACCCTTTTACCTTGCTGAGCAATCTCGATGACATCGCCCAAGACTTTGAGTCTATCCAGTTGAGCGAGGATGTCTGGTCGGTCATAGAAACCTTTGCGCGCTCACATAATGCCGGTCAGCGTCTGACCCTAAGATTACGGCGCGTGGTTTGTTCGTTCTGCAATACGCCCAATCAAGTGGGTGACCCCTCCTGCGTCGCCTGCGGCGCCCCGCTCGGCAGCGAGCAGCCTATTCCATGTGCTCACTGCGGGTTTGTCTACGAGCGGACACTCAAAACCTGTCCGAATTGCGGCCGGGCGACAACACCCTAACCCCAGCTCAATGACTCTCAAACAATCATTAACTGACATTCCTGGCATCAAGATCGGTCACGCTCAAGATGAAACCGGGCTGACTGGCTGCACGGTTATCCTCTGCCCTGATAAAACGACCGGCGGAGTGGACCAGCGCGGCGGCGCGCCAGGCACCCGTGAAACCGATCTGCTGCGGCCGATGCACTCCATCAGCCATGTCAACGCCATCTTTCTGGCAGGCGGCTCCGCCTTCGGGCTGGACGCGGGCGCGGGCATCATGCAGTATCTCGAGGAAAATAAAATCGGCTTTGACACCGGAGTAGGTGTCGTCCCGATCGTCCCCGGCGCCATCCTCTTCGACCTGGCGGTCGGTGATAAGTCAGTCCGTCCTGACAAAACCATGGGCTATCAAGCCTGTCTGAACGCGTCCCCTGATGAAGCCAGGCAGGGCAATATCGGCGCCGGCATGGGCGCCAGCGTTGGCAAACTGCTCGGCATGGGCGGTGCGATGAAATCCGGTCTGGGTATGGCAACCATGGACGCCGGCGGCGGTGTACTCGTCTCAACCTGCATCGCGGTCAATGCCATCGGCGATATTCTGGATAGCAAGGGCGAAATCATCGCCGGATTGCGCCCCACCCGCTTCGGTTTGATTAACATCGGCGGTCAGGGCAAATTTGCCGACACGCTCGAGGTCATGCGCTCATTCGCCGGCAGGCAGATCCTGAAGTATATGGCCGGTCAGCACACAGTGATCGGCGTGGTTGCGACGAACGCGGTCCTGAGTAAGGAATCCGCCAACAAAGTGGCGCAGATGGCACAGAATGGACTGGCGAAAGCCATCCGACCTGCCAACATGATGATGGATGGTGACACGATGTTCGCGCTCGGCACGAACAAGGTCCGCGCTGACGTCAACCTGGTTGGCGCTTACGCGGCTGAGGTCACTGCCATCGCCATACGCAACGCGGTCATGAACGCGCAATCACTGCCTGGTTTGCCTGCCGCTACAGATTATTTGCATGACTGATCCATCCGATGAAATCAATGTAAAAAACCTCATCTGCTACGAGGATGAGTTCCTGATTGCGGTGAACAAACCACATGGGCTGCTTTCAATCCCTGATGGCTATCAAAAAACCTTGCCCAATCTGGTGGACATGATGAAAGCTGCCTTCCCCTCCATTTACGCTCTGCATAGGCTGGATAAGGAAACCAGCGGCGTGATCCTGTTCGCCAGGGACGCACAAACACACCGCCTGATGAATCTGGCGTTCAGTGAGCGCACGGTCGAAAAGCATTATCTGGCAATCTGCTGCGGCGCGCCTGACTGGGACGAGATAACACTGGATGGAGCGCTGGAAGTGGATGCGGACCGCCGGCACCGGACACTGGTCACCAGCCGCTGTAAGCCGGCCAAAACATCCGTCAGGCTGCAAAAACGCTCAGTGTACAATGGTTTGCTGGAGATTCATCCCCATACTGGCTATACGCATCAAATTCGTGCGCATCTCGCTCACGCCGGTCATAGCATCCTAGGTGATTCGCTTTATCAGTCGATCGCGACAGCGCGATCACCCCAGCTCGCACAAAGCTACAATTTCGATCAGCAGGGAATTGACCGGCTGTACCTGCACGCCTCATCGCTAACATTCGAGCATCCTGTCAGTAGGGTTCAGCTCACAATCAGCGCCACGCTTCCTCGTCAGTTCCAGAAAAAGATTTACGTCCTGTTTCAGAAATAGCATAAGGACACCGCTGAATTCAGCGGTGTCCTTATATTGTGTTTCATATCAGGGTTTAGAAGTCAGGCAGCGGTTTGTTACTGGCACGGATCGCCCACAAGGTCAGAACAAGCAGACCTACGACAACCGCCCAGCCAACCAATCCAAGACTCTCATACTTGACAATGACCGGTGCGGCAAGCACTGAAACCATGTTGACGACTTTGATCATCGGGTTCAGTGCCGGACCAGCGGTATCCTTCAATGGATCGCCGACCGTGTCACCCACAACGCCAGCTTTGTGACGCTCGGAACCTTTGCCGGTATTGGCAGCCAGATCACGCGGTTCATCTTCAATCGACTTCTTCGCGTTATCCCAGGCGCCGCCTGCGTTCGACATGAACACTGCCAGCAACTGACCGCTGACAATGACGCCAGCCAGGAAACCGCCCAGCGCTTCAACACGCAACACCAGACCAACCAGCAATGGGATCACCACCGAAATGATCGCAAGAGGGATCAGTTCTTTCTGGGCAGACATGGTAGAGATATTCACGACACGAGCGTAATCGGGCTGCACGGTCCCTTCCAGAATACCGGGGATGCGGAACTGCTTGCGAACTTCAACCACGATCTGACCTGCCGCACGGGCAACCGCCTGGATGGACAGTGAACTGAATAACCACGGCAGAGCGCCGCCCAGGAGCAAACCGATAAATACGTTGGTGCTGGAAACACGGATCGATTCCATCACCGGCACGCCCAACTGTTCCTGAACCCGGGCAACATCCGTGATATAGGAAGCGAAAAGTGAGACAGCGGCTATGACTGCTGAAGCAATCGCGATACCCTTGGTGATCGCTTTGGTCGTGTTACCGACCGCGTCGAGGTCAGCCATGATCTGGCGGGCTGCCCGCGTCTCTTCGTTGTCAATATCATGCCAGGACATCTCACCAATACCGTTGGCATTGTCTGAGATCGGGCCAAAGGAGTCCATGGCGACATTATTGCCGGTATGGCTGAGCATACCAATGCCGATCATCGCGATGGCATATAAAACGTACAAAGGATCCGGTTTTCCGCCATAAATCATGATCGCGAACAGGAAGGACAGCACTATTACGGCTAACGCCCAGACGCTCGAAATCATACCGACCGATAAGCCGGTCAGGATGGTGGTGGCAGGGCCGGTTCTGGTTGATTTGACGATTTCCTTCACCGGCGGTTTCTTGGTCGCGGTGAAGTAAGAGGTCAGCGGGTTGAATGCCACTGCCAGACCAACACCAATCGTGGTCAGCAAACCCAACTCCCACTCATGAGCATAGTAGATCGCCAGAATGAAAGCCCAGATGACCGTGTTGACACTGGAGACTTCATAGGAGCGGAACATGGCTTCTTCAGCGTCATGCGCGCGCAAGGCTTTGATAGGGAATTTCTCCCAGATCGGGACGGTGAAAGTACCAAGAATGGATGAGATGACACCTACTGCGCGGATAATCAACGGGTAAACGATCCATTTCAGGCTTTGATCGGGGTCAATCGCGACCAGAGCTAAGCCCAGGATCAGCGCGGAGACGATCGTGACTTCGTAGCTTTCGAAAATGTCCGCAGCCATGCCGGCGCAATCACCGACATTATCGCCAACAAGGTCAGCAACTACAGCCGCATTGCGCGGGTCATCTTCCGGCACATCCTGCTCGACCTTGCCAACCAGGTCCGCGCCGACATCCGCGGCTTTAGTATAGATGCCGCCGCCTACACGCATGAAGAGCGCGATCAGCGTACCGCCGAAACCGAAGCCTAACAGGGCATCCGGTGCCGCTGTGCCGAAGATGATGAAAATCACGGTACCGCCCAGCAAGCCCAGACCGTCCGTCAGCATACCAGTAATGGTGCCGGCATAGTAGGAGATCGAGAGCGCTTCGTTCAGGCTGCGTCGGGCAGCTGAAGCGGCGCGCACATTGGCCTCAATGGCCATGCGCATGCCTAGCTGACCAACCAGCAGGGAGAAGACCGCACCGAGAATGAATGAGATAGTCCGGCCAATGGCGATGATGATGGTCGTATTCTCTGGGAACTCCTTGACCGCTTCAGGTGTGGGCGGCACGATGTACACACTGAGGAACAGAGCAACGGTCAGCAGTGCGATAGCCGGCAAAATGGTTCGCAGCTGCCTGTCAAGGTAACTGTTGGCACCAATTTTGATGGCATTCCACACTTCCTGCATTTTTTCGGTTCCCTTATCCTTATTAAGGACGTTCCCCCTCAGCAGCCAGGCGTACAGCAAGCTGATGAATGCAGTGACGACTACACCCACGATGGAGATTTGTTCAAAGGCATTTAAACCGTGACGGGCAAGTCCAAACAAATCCATATAGAGCTCCTTTTCGTGAAAGAATGCGTTAACTAGCTTACATAAACCTTAATTATACAATTATTATAGGAATTAGCAATAAATTCACATAGATTTAAGCTAATGAATTGCTTTTTTTAATCAATTTTGGGTGTTGACTTATCATTTCGTTTTCTGTATAGTATTCCTTGCTTGCTTTTTCAATGACCGGGCGGCGTGTGTCGTCCGTTTTTTGTGACTAATTTGAAAGCCGCTTGCAATTAATTACTAAAAAGTGTATTCTGAAACTTACTAGGATACGGTAGGTAACCTGTTTATGATGAAAGATGTGCTGCTTAGTGTCGATGACGATGATGAGGAATATTCAGCAATCGCGAGATTGGTGGAAGTCGGTCGACAAAAGTCATACGTAACAATCGATGACATATTACATTTCTTCCCAGAGGCTGAGCAGGACGTTGAGCAGCTAGAGGAAGCATTTGCCGCGCTCATGAGCGCCGGTATCCCCTATTTTGAGGATATCCCGCCTGAAGAGCCCACAGACGATGAGCTGGATATTACCGACCACGATGAAGATGAAGTAGACGGCTCGGCCAAAAAGCTCGTCCTTGACGATCTTGCGAACATCGATACCGACGATACAATCGGCCTGTACCTCAAGGAGGTCAGCCGGGTTCCCCTGCTGACAGCCGATGAAGAAGTGGAGCTGGCACAGCGGATTGAACGCGGTCGCATGGGCCGTGAAGAGCTGGCGAAAGGCAACATCAGCGGCCGCCGGCGCACCGAACTCAGCAAACTGATCAACGACGGCTGGAGTGCCCGTGAACACCTGATCACCGCCAACTCCAGGCTGGTTATCTCTGTTGCCAAGAAATACATGGGCAGAGGCGTGCCTTTCCTTGATCTGATCCAGGAAGGCAACATTGGTCTGATCCGCGCCACGAAGAAGTTTGATTATCGTCGCGGGCATAAGTTCTCAACATACGCCACGTGGTGGATCAGGCAGGCTGTCACCCGCGCGATCGCGGATCAGGGCCGAACCATCCGCGTGCCGGTCCACATGGGCGATCAGATCAACAAGCTGCTGAGAATCCAGCACCAACTGACCCAGCGTCTCGGGCGCGAACCCGCCGTCGACGAACTGGCGGAAGCGCTGGATGTCGCTCCGAAAAAAGTGGAAAACATGATCCAGGTTGCCCGGCGTCCTTTATCGCTCGAAACGCCGACCGATGATGAAGAAGATTCTGTCCTGGGTGACTTCATCGAAGATGAAGAAGCGCCGCCCCCCGATGAGACAGCTACCTACAACCTGCTCAAGGAACATCTTGAGGAAGTCCTGAATGGCTTGCCTCCGCGTGAGGTTCGCATCCTGCAACTGCGTTACGGCTTGCTCGACGGTCAGGCATACACGCTGGAAGAAGTTGGCCGAAAGATGGGCGTCACCCGCGAGCGCGTCAGACAGATCGAAGCGCAGGCACTCAGCCGTCTGCGGCATCCAACCATCAGACGAAAACTGCGGGAGTATCTGGGCGATTGACCCAACACACATCAGGCGATTGAGGATATCAATCGCCTGTTTTATGATAATCACTCATGTAGCGGTAAAATTGGTCAATCACTGGCACACTTTGGCAGAGGCGGAGCGTTAAATGGCGGAAATTTCATTACACGCGTATTATGACGAAATCGAGCAGATGCTGGCTGAAGGCAATCTGACGTCAGCGATCGTCCATTCGAAATACATCCTGCAAACCTACCCAAAGGATCTGACAATCTATCGTCTGCTCGGCAAAGCCTATCTTGAAGCGCGGCTTTTTGACCAGGCGGAAGATATTTTCGAACGAATTCTGTCCGTCGTGCCTGATGATCTGCTGGCTCACCTTGGTTTGAGTATTACCGCCGAAGATGCCGGTGATCTCGATCGTTCGATCTGGCATATGGAACGCGCCTATGAGCTCGCCCCTGATGACGTCAAGCTGGCGTCAAACCTGAAAAGGCTTTACGGGCGAAAAACCGGTACCGAACCTCAGAAATTACCAGCCTTGCCCGCGACGCTGGTGCGTATCCACGCAAAAGCGGGTTTGTTCGCGCAGGCTTTGCAGGGGATTGATACGATCCTCGCTGAAGACCCGACCCGTATGGACCTCGAAAGTTATAAAGCAACAGTTTACCGGGAGATGGGCAATTACCCCGCCGCGCTTAAGCAGGCGCGCAAAGTCACCGACCGGCTGCCCTACGCCCTCGAAGCGAACCGCATCCTGGCAGCTCTGGCGCGTGATGACGAGCCAATCCTGGCTGAGAACGCGGAAGCCATGCTCGATTTGATCCTGCCGGGCAGGACTGCCGGCAGAAGCGCCGTTGAAGCGGACGATGAGGACGCGGACGCCAGCATCATCAAGCTGGCTGATTACGCAAACGAAGACCTGCGGCCGGATGACCTGGCACACGAGGTGACCGCGCCATTAGTGGCGCCTATTGGGGCCTCCATCCGGGAGATCAAGCCCGTGGACGAGTTCGCGGAGGTGATCGATGATGCCGGCCTCTCGGAAGAAGACCTGATTACAGAAGAGAAGCGGCGCGAAGTCATCAGCCGCATTATCAATGAAACCGACCCGGTCACAGCAGAAGTCGAGACTACCTTCGACGATACCAAGCAAATTATCCTGCGTAAGAAACAGGCAGCCGAGGCAGCAGCAATCGAGCCGAGTCCGGAAGAGGCTGATGAGGATAAGGTTATCCCCGCACCCGCTGATACCTTGGTAGACGAAGAGTTGGAAGCAATTGAAGAAACAGCCGTATTTATTGATACCCAGACTGAGCAAGAAGCAACAGCACCGCTAGAGGCAGAAGAGACTACTAAAAGCGAAGAGACAGTAACCCCGGTCGCCCAGCCGCATTATCTGGAACTTGATCCGGCAGACGAACTGGACCAGTCGCTGCTCTGGCTGCAGGCATTGGCAGTCAAACAAGGCGCGGACCCCTCTGGTCTGCTGACTGCGGAGGTTGACCCGGAAATGGCAAAACCTGCCTGGCTCACGCAAACCGCCGAAACGGTCGCCGAAACCATCGAGACTGCTGCAGTCACTCATGAATTGGCTGACGAAGTTCTGACGCCTGAAGCCCAGGAAGAGATGCCTGAGCAGGCTGCCGAACCACCCGCTGAGACAGAACCTGAACCTGCAGTTGAGATTCCTGTGGTTGAAGCGGATGAAGTTGCAGAAACCGTTGTGGTCGATGAGCCTGCTGAACCTGAGCCTGACCTGCCCCTTGAGGAACAGGCAGCAGAGGAATTGCCCCTTCCCGTCACCATTGAACGCCATGAAACCGACGCCGCGGTTGAGATCAACCTCAACATCGCGGCGCCGGACGATGATGAATCACTTGCTGAAGAAGGAGCCAGCCAGCCGGTCGTCCTGCCGCCTTCCTACACACCGCTTACCCGGGAGCCAGCCGCTTCTCAAAAAGCCGCCGAACCCCAGCGTCAGCGGTCGTCGGCACGCGGCTTCGGCGCCTTGATGGACTGGATCAAGAATTATGTCGAGAAGCCGGAACCGGTCACACAGCCCGCTGCTCTGACCACAGTCCGCATGCCGGCTGAAGGCGCTGACGAGATCGTCAGGTTCGAAGAACTGGCTGCCCAGTCTCCCGATGACAGCACGGTGATACTACAACTCGCGGACGCCTATCAGCGTTATGGCTTTAATGACGAAGCCTACGCGATGTACAAAAAGCTCGAAAATCTGATGCAATAACATTTGGAGGTCACTTCGTGGAACGCACTCTGGTATTGATTAAACCTGATGGAGTACAACGCAGTCTTGTTGGAGAGATCATCAGCCGGCTCGAAAAGAGAGGTCTTAAATTAGTCGCCGCAAAATTCCTGGCTGTCAGCAAGGAACTGGCTGAAACCCACTACGCTGTTCATCAGGGCAAACCCTTCTATGAAGGTCTGATCGCCTACATTTGTTCATCACCCGTCATGGCGCTTGTGGTTGAAGGTCCCAACGCCATCGCGCTCGTCAGACAGACCATGGGCGCCACCAACCCTGCCAACGCCGCGCCCGGCACCATCCGCCACGATTTTGGACTGGTGACAAACCGCAATCTGACCCACGCGTCTGACAGCGTTGAAAATGCTGAACTTGAGATCTCACTCTGGTTCAAGCCGGAAGAATTGGTTGACTGGAAACGGCTCGACCAGGACCTGATTTTTGGACTTTAATGAGGTGAGCATGGAAAAAATCGACTATCGCGAGACAACGGACGACCTTGCCCGACGCATTGATATTCACAACAAATATGGCAGCAAGGATATTGATCAGTGGATGCTCGGTCTGCTGCCGCTGCGTAAAGGTGAAAAAATCCTGGATGTAGGCTGCGGGTCCGGCAAACAATGCTTTTCCTACTACGACTATCTTGGCGGTGAAGCGGACATCACCGGCGGCGATGTCAACCAGGAGCTGCTGGCTCAGGCAATTGAGAACAACAAGACCCGCGGCGCGGATGTTAAATTCGTTACGCTCGACTTTGACAAACCATTTGACTTTGCAAACGACACATTCGATCTGCTCTCCTGCTGTTTCGCCATTTACTATGCCACCGATATCCCGTTCACGATTAGCGAGATGCATCGCGTGCTCAAACCCGGCGGCATGCTCTTCACCAGCGGCCCCATGCCAGACAACAAACGCTTTTTCTACGATGTCATCCGCCAGGCTACCGGCATGGAGATCCCCCCAATGCCCGGCAGCTCGCGTTATTCGAGCCTGATCCTGAACGAAATGCGGGGTTTGTTCAACAAGGTAACAGTGCACATCTTTGAGAACTCCCTGCACTTCGACAGTGTCGAACCTTTCGTTGAATACACACGCGCGTCGCTCTCGGAAGACCGCCGGCTGTGGAAATCGTTCTTTGAAACGAAAGATGACTTCGTCAAAATCATGGGCAAAATTGAAGCTGTCGCCAAGGTACACTTTGATCGCGACGGCGAACTGATCATGAAAAAAGTGGTCGGCGGATTCCTTGCCAGGAAATAGGCAGGCTGCATGAATCAGGATCTGTTACTCTCATGCAAGCGCGTTGCCTTCATCGGCGCGCATCCGGATGACATTGAGCTTGGTGCCGGCGCGTTAATCGCGCAATTGGCTGCGAAGATCGACATCCGCTGCGTCACCCTCTCCGACAATCAGAAGAACCCCAAACTGAAAGACCTTGTCAGCGAGCATCACGCGTCGATGACGGCGTTAGGCGTCAAGCGTGAGCAGGTGATTCTCGGGCAATTCGACACGCGTCATTTCCCGCATCAGCGTCAGGAAATCCTGGAATTTCTGATCTCCTTCAACCGTGACTTCCGGCCTGAGCTGGTGTTCACCCATACGCTGGCGGACATCCATCAGGATCACAAGACGGTGACCGAAGAATGTCTGCGCGCCTACCGCGGCACGACCGTCCTGGGATTCGACGTCCTCAGGTCCAGTTATGGATTCTTCCCGCATTTTCTGGTCGGCGTCTCCGAAGAGGATGTTGCCAAAAAGCTGAAAGCACTGGCTGCTTACCAGACTTACTCCAGCAAGTATTATTTTGACCCCGAGATCACGCGGGCGACTCTGATTCGCCATGGCGCATTGGCAGAACGCCCCTTCGCTGAGGGATTCGATATCCTGCGCGTGGTGAGTTCATTCGTTTAGATCAGGAAGTGTTTCTGAATCGGCGGTTTTTTCCAGCCGGGTCAAGCCTACCATAGCCGCGATTACCAATCCGAACGCCACCAGCTGACTGACTCGAAAAGATGTAAAGAGCAGTTGGCTGGTTTCTCTGAATCCATCCACCAGAATACTGACGCTGGCCAGTCCGATGATCAGCCAGAGAAAACGTGTGCCAGGCGTTCGCGTCACAGACGAGCGCCAATACTGTCGGAAGAATATCGCGCTAACCAGCAAGTTGCCGGCGAGTTGATAAAGCTGGACCGGGTGGCGGTTCACGGACCACATTTCAATCCCCCAGGGCATCTGCGTGCGCGTGCCAAATAAATCACCAGACGCGAATTGTGCCAGCGGAATCGCGAGCAGCATGACAGCCAGCATCGGTGTCAGCGCGTCCAGCAATTTGAGGATAGAGCGTCCGCCGCGCTGGGTCACGATCAGCATGTACAACCCGGCAGCCAGAAGCGCGGACTCCATGGGAAAAATCAATGGGCTGAGCGAGAATATCGAGAGCGGTTCTTTCATCAGCGTTTGCGGGTGCGCCATCAGATACCCAAGTCTGCCTCCCGCGATGCCGAAGAGGAAAGCGGAGAACATGACTTTGTCCATAAAGTCTGACTCGATCCCGAATTTCGGCGCCAGTTTTGATGAAAAATACTGACCGAAAATCAGTCCGAGCAGCAGCACAAAGCTGCTGGTCGCGATTGACAACGGACCGAACTGCAGGATCGGGAACATTACTTTGCCTTGAGCAGTTGGTCGATTTCGTTGGTCAGGAAGCTCTGGGAGAGCGGACCGCCGGATACGACCTTGGCAATTTTCAAATCCTTATCAATGAAAAAGGTGGTCGGCATCGCGCTGATCCGGTAAGTCCGATTGACCTCGCCCTTTTCATCCAGGTAAACAGGCAGTGAGTAATCGATCTGATCAACGAAACGGACAACCTCATTCAGGTTGTCCTGCGTGAGAACGTTTACGGGAATAATCAGCACCTCATCCTGACTGTACAACGCCTGGACCTGTTGCATGTCAGGCATTTCAGCCCGGCAAGGCGGACACCAGCTCGCCCAGAAGTTGACGACCATCACCTTGCCCCGGTTCTCATGCAGGTTCAAACCTGAGCCGCCATCCAATGCCGGCAGTGAGAAATCCGGTGCGATAAAGCCTGCCTGGGGCGCTTCCTGCCTGTCAATGCCTTCCGGTTTCAGGAAGGTAGCGCTGAAGATGATCCATCCGATCAGGGCGACCGGCAGGAGTATGAACAGCAAGGCGGGTTTCTTCATGGCATGAATTATAAACTCCGGCAGGCGGGTAAATAAAATACAAAATGATAGAATAGATTTGACATCAGACAACTGGAGACTGGCCTCATGCAATCTGAACAACAATTGAAAGCCATCAACACCTTGAGATTCCTTTCAGTAGACGGAGTGTTCAAGGCAAATTCGGGGCATCCGGGTCTGCCAATGGGCGCGGCGGCTATGGCATACACCATCTGGAGCAGACATCTGCGCTTCAACCCCTCCGACCCAACCTGGCCTGATCGCGACCGCTTTATTCTCTCAGGCGGTCACGGCTCCATGCTGCTCTATAGCTTGCTGCATCTGACCGGTTTCGCGCTCACGCTCGATGACTTGAAATCCTTCCGGCAGTTCGGTTCGCTTACCCCCGGCCACCCTGAAGTGGGCGTCACACCCGGGGTCGAAACGACGACTGGCCCCCTCGGTCAGGGCTTCGCCAATGGTGTCGGCATGGCAGTTGCTGAGGCGCATCTGGCAGCCATCTTCAATAAACCTGGTCATGAAATCATTGACCATTATGTTTATGCCATCGTGACTGATGGTGATCTGATGGAAGGCGTGACAGCCGAAGCAGCGTCATTTGCCGGACATCAGAAACTAGGCAAACTGATTTACCTCTACGACGACAACCGCATTACGATCGATGGGTCGACCGAGCTGGCTTTCACCGAAGACCGGGGCAAGCGATTTGAGGCGTATGGCTGGCAGGTGCTGCACGTGGAGGATGGCAATGATGTCGACCTGATCGATGCCGCCATCATCGCAGCCAAGCATGACCCGCGCCCATCGCTGATCATTTGCCGAACACATATCGGCTACGGCTTCCCGACGCTCGTAGATACCCCAAAAATCCACGGCTCCCCACCGCCGGAGGGCGAGCTGCGCCAGGCAAAGCTGAACGCCGGCTGGCCAGCCGATGAACTGTTCCATATTCCTGCTGATATGGCCGCTCATTTTCAGGAGCTTGGCAAGCAAGCCGCAGAAGCGCATGCCGGCTGGGATGCGAAACTGGCTGCTTACGCGGCATCCTTCCCGGCGGAACATGCCGAGCTGCTGCGCCGGCTGGCTGGGAAACTGCCAAATGGCTGGAAGGATGTTCTGCCGGCATTCGCGCCGGATGCCAAGGGAATGGCTACGCGCAGCGCTTCCGGTAAGGTTCTGAATAAACTCGCCGCAGTTCTGCCCGAACTGATGGGCGGTTCTGCTGATCTGGCTCCCTCCAACAACACCAACATCGAAGGCAGCCCTGCCTTCCAGGCTGACGCCCGCCAGGGTCGCAATTTCCATTTCGGCGTCCGCGAGCATGGCATGGCGTCAATCGTCAATGGTATGGCGGTTCACGGCGGCGTGATCCCTTACGGCGCGACCTTCCTGGTCTTCACCGATTACGCCCGCCCTGCGCTGCGGCTTTCCGCTCTCTCACACATCCCCAGCATCTGGATCATGACCCACGACAGCATCGGTCTCGGCGAGGATGGACCGACGCACCAGCCTATCGAGCATCTGGCTGCCTTACGCGCCATCCCCAATATGACCGTTATCCGTCCCGGGGATGCCAATGAAGTGACTTACGCCTGGCAGTACGCTATCGAGAACAGGCACGGACCGACCTTACTGGCGCTTACCCGACAGAATGTGCCGGTCTTCGACCGAACTCTCAGCGGCAGCGCGGCTGATCTGCTGAAAGGCGCTTACATCCTGGCTGAGGTTGGTGAAGGCAAACCGGAGCTGTTGCTGATGGCAAGCGGATCTGAGGTGGCAATCGCGCTCGATACCGCCTACCGGTTGGCGTCAAAAGGCATTAACACCAGGGTCATCTCCTTCCCGAGCTGGGAGTTGTTCGAGCGTCAGCCTGTTCAATATCGCAATGAGCTCCTGCCGTCATCCATCCGCTACCGCGTCGCGATCGAAGCCGGAGTAAGCCAGGGCTGGGAGAAATACACTGGCTCTGAAGGACTGATCATCGGCATCGACAAGTTTGGCGCCTCCGCGCCTTATCAGGATATCTACCGGGAGTATGGACTGACACCGGAGAGCATCGAACATCAGGTTCTGCGCCTGATGGGCGTTTCAGAAGAGGGAGATGTGGAATGAAAATCGCGCTCGGTTGTGATCATGCCGGCTTCACTTTGAAAAACGCCGTTATCGCTGCAATTGAGCAAGCCGGCGCTGAGGTGCTGGATTTTGGCACCTTCAGCCTGGAAAGCGTCGATTACCCGGATTACGCCCAGAAAGCCTGCGCGGCTGTGCTGGCTGGCGAGGCAGAGAAGGGTATCCTGATTTGCGGATCAGGCGTCGGCATTGGCATCGCGGCGAACAAAATCAGGGGTATCTACGCTGCGACCTGTCACGATACTTATTCCGCTCACCAGGGCGTGGAACACGATGGTATGAACGTCCTCTGCCTTGGCAGCCGCATCATTGGTTCGGAGCTTGCCAAGGAAATAGTCGCCGCGTTCATCAAGGCAGAATTCTGTGAAGATGAACGCCATATCCGCCGGACAGGCAAGGTAAGGCAGATCGAAAAGAATAACTAACACGCTGGAGGCAGGCATGAACAACTCGCAAAAACTGTATCAGGCTGGACAAGCCATCTGGTACGACAACATCGAACGCGGCTTGCTCGACTCTGGTGAATTTGAACGCATGGTGAGCCAGGGCGAAGTTTTCGGCGTCACCTCGAACCCCTCCATTTTCAACAACGCCATCAGCAAATCAGACACCTATGATCGTGCCATCGCGGCGTTGGCGGGCAGGAAATCACCGTCAGAGATATTTTTCTCGCTCGCGATCGAGGATATTCAGCGGGCTGCTGACGCGCTGCTGCCGGTCTATGAGAGCACCGGGCGCAAGGATGGCTACGTCAGCCTGGAAGTTGATCCTTTCCTCGCCCATGACACCCGTCAGACGATTGACCAGGTGCAGCGCCTCTGGGATCAGGTTGCCAGGCCCAACCTGATGGTGAAGATACCCGCTACCCTGGCTGGTTTGCCGGCTATTGAAGCCAGCATTGCCGCTGGTATCAATGTCAATGTCACTTTGATCTTCTCACTCGACCGGTATGAAAAGGTCATGGCAGCCTACCTGGATGGGCTGCGTCAACGCCTCACCAGGGGATTAGCGATTGACCAGATTCATTCGGTCGCGTCATTTTTTATCTCGCGGATTGACACGAAGGTCGACAAGCAATTGCTGGCTAAAATCGATGCTGACCCAGCAGAGGCGCCCGCGCTGCAGGCTTTGCTTGGCAAGGCAGCCATCGCCAATGCCTACCAGGCCTATGACAGATACCTGCGCGTTTTTGCACCGGCAAAAATTCCTGATATCACCGCCAAAGGCGGCAACAGACAGCGACCCCTCTGGGCGTCAACCAGTACAAAGAACCCGGCTTATTCTGAGGTCTTGTACGTTGAGACTTTGGTTGCAGATAATACCGTCAACACCGTGCCGCCCGCGACACTGACCGCCTTATTGAAGCAATTGGAGATTAATCCCTTCACCGCGGATGACATCACACGGGCAGGCGCGACGCTGGCATCCATTGAAGCCGCCGGCATTTCGATGGATCAGGTCACTTCTGAACTGGAAACCGAAGGTGTGAAAGCCTTCGCCGACGCTTTCCAATCGCTGCTCAACACCATTGCAGAACGGGCAAAAGCCGTGCTTGTTGAGCGAGATGCCAGACGGGAAGGCATGATTGCTGCCATTCACGCGCATCAACCTGACCTGTGGTCTGCGGATCCCGCGGCTCAGGCTGAGATCTGCCAGCGGTTGGGCTGGCTGGAAGCGCCTGAGACCAGCAGAAGCCTGCTGCCTGTTCTTGAAACACTGAAAGCAAAAGTGTCCGAACGTGGTTTCACGACAGCCGTTCTGCTCGGCATGGGCGGCTCATCGCTCGCACCCGAGGTGATCGCTTCAGTCTTTGCCACTCAGCCCAATCCTGCCGGCAGCCTGGAGTTGTTCGTGCTGGACAGCACCAGCCCCGACAAGATCTCTGCTGTCAGGGATCGGATCGACCTCGCGCGAACACTTTTTATCGTAGCCAGCAAATCCGGCTCAACAACGGAAGTACGGGTACTGCAAACCTATTTCTGGAACCTGGTCACCCAGCAGTTCGGCAAGGATCCCGGCGCCCATTTCATCGCCATCACCGACCCCGGTTCAGCCGTGGAGAAATTTGGCCGCGAAAACGGCTTCCTCGAGGTCATCAACGCGGACCCGACGATCGGCGGTCGGTTCTCGGCATTGATCGCGTTCGGTCTGGTACCAGCCTCATTGATTGGGGTTGATGTGAGCAAATTCCTGGATGCCGCTGGCGGCATGGCAGATGCGTGCAAAGAACCGGACGGCGCAAGAAATCCCGGGGCAAGATTGGGCTTCCTGATGGCCGATCAGGCTGCCAGCGGTCGAGACAAGCTGTTTCTCAAGGTTGATGAGCCCTTCAGCGCCCTCGGCGCCTGGCTGGAGCAACTGATCGCTGAAAGTACCGGCAAAGCCGGTAAAGGCATCCTGCCTGTGCCCATCAAAGCATTTGACGAGTTCAAAGAAAAGGCAGACGCCTATCTTGTGCATGTACTAGCCGGCACAGCCTCCGAGCGTGAGGATCGCTCCGCCATGACGCTTCAAGCCAGTTCGCCTTACGATCTGGCAGCCCTGTTTTACCAGTGGGAATTTGCTACTGCCGTCGCCTGCGCAGATTTGGGGATCAACGCGTTTGACCAGCCGAATGTACAGGACACAAAAAGCAAAACCCAGCTCAAAGTAGAGGCTTTCAAGCGTGATGGTCAATTGCCCTGGGGACCAGTTCTGTATGCGGATGACCAGGTCGAGATGCGGACTGCGAACCTCGCGCTGCACAGCCAAAAGCCTGAAGCAGCATTGGCATCGTTGCTCGCGCTCACCAAACCAGGCGACTATATCGCGATCAACGCCTTCGTTCCTGATCTTGCTGATTATGCTGCCACGCTCGAAGACTTGCGCACAAAGGTTGCCGCAGCGAGCGGATTGCCCGTGACCCTTGGGTTTGGACCGCGGTTTTTGCACTCGACCGGTCAACTCCATAAAGGCGGCGCGAACAATGGCTGGTTCATCGTTATCACCCAGACTGCTGAAAAGGATATTGACATCCCGGATGAAGGGATGAGCTTTGGCACGTTGCTCAACGCCCAGGCGCTTGGCGATATCGAAGCGTTAGCGGGATTGGACCGCAGGGTGCTGCACCTGCATTTCAGGAAACCTGGTGTTGCCGAGCTCGCAAAATTGGTTATTTAAGCATAGCCAGCAGCAGTGCGCCGTGGATGCCGGCATCATCCCCTAAAGCCGGCGCTACGAGTAGATTCTCTATTTCGGTCTGCGAAAGCTGTACCGGGTAACTGGCACTCCGCTCAGCGAACTCAAGCCGAACTTTCTCAAGCAGCCCGGGATGATGCATCACCCCGCCGCCGAGGATGATTTTCTCGGGTGTGAAACTCAGCCAGGTGTTGTGCAGCGCCTTGGCGATGTATTTTGCCTCAAGCTGCCAGCCGGGATGCGCCTGCGGCAGTACCTCCGGGATCACACCCCAGCGCTGCTGCATTGCGGTGCCGGACGCCAGACCTTCCAGACAATTGCCGTGATACGGGCAGCATCCGAGGAAACTGTCCTCAACGGGATTCTGCGGCAGAATGACGTGTCCCATCTCGTTGTGATATTTGCCATGCAGCGGTTTGCCGTCATGGTATATGCTGGCGCCGATTCCTGTCCCGATCGTGTAATAAACAAACAGCTTCGAACCGCGCCCGGCGCCGAGTTTATACTCCGCCAGCGCCGCGCCATTAACATCAGTGTCAATCTTTACAGGGACATCGAGCGTCTGTTCGAGCTCACGGCGCAGGTTGACGCCGTTCCAGCCGACTTTCGGCGAATTGATGATCGTGCCGTAATGTTCGGAAGTGTGATCGAGATCAAGCGGTCCAAAGCTGGCAATGCCGATACTTTTGAGCTCAAAATTCTGTCCTGTTACCAGATCTGTGAAGAATTGAGCAGACTTTTCAAGGGTTTCCTGCCAGGATGTCGTTTTGAATGAGGCTTTATGCAACAGGCGGCCAGGTTCGAAACCGACCGCGCAAACAAATTTTGTCCCACCTGCTTCAATGCCGCCGTATATTTCCATGGTCCGCCCACGACTATTTTATAATATATCGGTCTCTATGATACAAAAATCTTCATTAATTTACCAATGTTTGAAACCTGCCTGCGCGTTCCGTTTTCCTGGGAGCGGTGTCGAGACAGATGTACTCTATTGTCCGAAATGCGGTTCTCCGGTCGAAAAAGTCGCCTGGCATGCACCTGATCAGCTCGACCAGCGCTTGTCAGATGCCGCGCAAACGATCGAGGTGCTGCTGGACAATATCCGATCGGCTTACAATGTCGGCTCGATCTTCCGCACCAGCGATGGCGCTGGTGTACGACACATCCATTTGTGCGGCATCACGCCGCCCCCAACGCACGCCGGCGTGGCAAAAACCGCGCTCGGTGCTGAGCAAACCGTGCCCTGGTCTCAGGATTGGAACGGGACTGAGGTTGCAGCAAAATTGAAGCAAAAGGGGTACCAAATCATTTGCCTGGAAGGCGGTGTGGGCAGCACAGACCTTTTCAGTCGTTTGGATAGCATCAGCAACGCACCCATCCTGCTGGTACTCGGTAACGAGAACGATGGCATCGACCCAGCCATCCGTGAGATGGCAGATGCTTTAGTCAACCTGCCAATGTTGGGAAGAAAAGAATCACTAAATGTCGCGGTCGCTTATGGAATCGCGATCTATACGCTCCGCTTTCGTGTTTAAAACTTACTTAACCTTGTGGCTACGCGCATTAAGCATTGTTTTTCTCTTCCGCGACCAGTTCCGCCAGGTATTCGGCGTAGTGATTCCCGCTGTATTTGCTTGAGACTTCCGTCAGCTTATCGAGGTCGATAAACCCCATCCGATAGGCAATTTCTTCCGGACAGGCAATCATCAAGCCCTGCCGTTCTTCCACGGCCTGAACAAAGCTGGACGCCTGCAAAAGTGATTCGTGCGTACCGGCATCAAGCCAGGCAATACCGCGGCCAAGCACCTCCACGCTCAGGTTGCCCTGCTCCAGATAGCAGCGGTTCAGATCGGTGATCTCCACTTCACCGCGCGGCGACGGTTTTAAATCACGTGAGAGCGCTGCGACCTGACCATCATAAAAATAGATGCCGGGCACCGCGAAATTTGATTTAGGCGCTTTGGGTTTCTCTTCCAGAGAGAGAACTTTATTCTGATCGTCAAACTCGACCACGCCATAACGCTCCGGATCGCGTACTGGGTAGGCGAAAATTACTGCCCCATCTTTGAGTTGCGATGCGGATTCCAGCCGCGGCGCCAGGCCGGAACCGAAGAATATATTGTCACCCAGCATCAGGCAGACAGGCTCATTGCCAATAAAGTCCTCGCCGATGATGAACGCGTCGGGCAAGCCTACTGCCTGATCCTGAACGGCGTAAGTGAAGTCAAGTCCCCACTGGCTGCCATCGCCCAGCATCTGCCTGAACGCCGGCTGGTCGCGGCTGGTGGTGATGATCAATATCTCCCGGATGCCAGCCAGCATCAGCATCGAAAGCGGATAGTAGATCATCGGTTTGTCGAAAACGGGCAGCAACTGCTTGCTGATCCCCAAAGTCAATGGATAAAGTCGTGTTCCCTTGCCCCCAGCTAAAATGATACCCTTCATGCGCACCTCACGTGGTTATGCTTGCTATAATAGAGGTGATTATATCAAGACAGACATCCATTCAATTCAACTGAGGTCTCATGAGCCGATTTGTTGCTGCGATTGACCAGGGAACAACAAGCACGCGGGTGATTTTGTTTGACAAACGTGGTGCCGTAGTCGCGATTGAGCAAAAAGAACACCGGCAGATCACGCCCAAGCCGGGCTGGGTCGAGCATAATGCTACTGAAATTTGGGAAATAACCCGCCAGTTGCTGGAAAAAGCGCTGGCTGAAAACGGCCTTACGCGCCAGGATTTTGATTCGATCGGCATTACCAATCAGCGGGAGACGGTCGTTATCTGGGACCGGCTGACCGGCGACCCGTTCTACAACGCCATCGTCTGGCAGGACACCCGCACGAGCGACATCTGCAATATCCTGAGCAAACAATACGGCGGCGACGCGTTCAGAAACAAGACTGGCCTGCCTGTGGCAACCTATTTCTCGGCGCCGAAACTGCGCTGGCTGATTGAGAACGTCGCTGAAGTGCGCGAGAATGTCCAGCAAGGGAATGCCATGGCGGGCACAATCGACACCTGGCTGCTCTGGAACCTGACCGGCGGCATCAACGGCGGACTGCACCTGACGGATGTCAGCAACGCGTCACGCACGATGCTGATGGACCTGACTACCCTCGACTGGGATCAGGAACTGCTGGAAATCTTCGGCATTCCCCGATACATTCTGCCGGCGATTAAGCCCTCCTCGATGGTTCGCGGACAGGCCAGGCTGGATATCCTCGAGGGCGTCCCCGTTTCCGGCGTTCTGGGCGACCAGCAGGCGGCACTGTTCGGCCAGACCTGCTTTGACCCCGGCGAAGCCAAGAACACTTACGGCACCGGCTGTTTTCTGCTGATGAATACTGGCGAGAAGCCCGTCATCAGCGAGCATGGGCTGCTGACCACGCTGGGTTATCAGCTCGAAGGCAAACCGCCCATCTATTGTCTGGAAGGCTCGATTGCGTATGCCGGCGCGCTGGTGAAATGGCTGCGTGACAACCTGGGCATTATCAAAAGCTCATCGGAGATCGAGGCGCTTGCCCAGACCGTCCAGGACAATGGTGATGTCTATATCGTGCCGGCTTTTTCCGGCTTGTTCGCGCCCTACTGGCGTAATGACGCCCGCGGCGTCATCGTAGGTCTGACCAGTTACGCCAACCGAGGTCATCTCGCCCGCGCCACACTGGAAGCCACGGCCTATCAGACCTATGAGGTGGTCAGCGCCATGACGAAGGATTCGGGCATTCAGATCAAGCAGCTCAAAGTGGATGGCGGCATGGTGGTGAATGAGACCCTGATGCAATTCCAGGCTGACTTGCTTAACTGCCCCGTTGTCAAACCGACTGTGACTGAGACGACCGCCCTGGGTGCGGCATACAGCGCGGGTCTGGCAACTGGCTTCTGGTCAGGCATTGATGAATTGCGCGAGAACTGGCAGAAATCGAAGACCTGGCAGCCGGACACCAGTGACGAGATCAGGGCACATCTGGTCAGTCAGTGGCAGAAGGCTGTCAGCAAGTCTTTCGGATGGATTGATTAACCTATGGATTCTAAATTGAACATCATTGTCATCGGCGCTGGCTTTACCGGCTGCGCCATCGCGCATGATCTGGCATTGCGTGGTCTGCCAGCGATTATCTTCGACCGCGGCGAGATCGCTTCAGGCACCTCTGGGCGCACACATGGTCTCCTGCATAGCGGCGCGCGCTATTGTGTCGGCGATCGCGAGGCAGCAATCGAATGTTACGAAGAGAATATCATCCTGCGCAACATCACGCCTCAGTGTATCGAGTTCAATGGCGGCTTTTTCGCCGCTTTTGACAATGAAGATATCGATTTCGCGCCAGCATTTGTTGCCGGCGCTGAAGCCTGCGGCATTCCGATCGAACGCTTCGAAGCGGGCGATTTGCTTAAGATTGAACCGTCCCTGAGTCCATCCGTGCAGGGCGGCTACTCTGTGCCTGATGGTTCGTTTGACCCGTTGCGGCTGGCGCTGGCCTTTGCTGCGAGCGCCAAAGCCAATGGCGCTGCATTCAAACCGTATCATGAAGTTGAAGCGATCCTCACCCAGAATGGCAGGGTCACCGCGCTGAGAGTCTGGGACCGGACGACCAACAGCCATTTTGAACAGCCCTGTGACCTGCTGATCAACGCCACTGGCGCCTGGGCGGGAATCGTCGCGCAACAGGCGAAGCTCGACGTGCCGGTCATTCCAACCCCCGGCATCATGGTGGCTTTTGAAGACCGCCCGGTGAACCACGTCATCAACCGGCTCAACAAACCAGGCGATGGGGACATCATCATTCCCCAGCGGCGCATGGCGGTAATTGGCACGACCTCCTTTGAGGTAAAAGATGTGGATTACATTCCAGTTGATGAACAACAACTGGCCCAGATGGTTGATTGCGCGGTAGCGATGGTGCCGCGGTTGGAATCTGCCCCACGACGCGGCGTTTACATGTCCGCCCGGCCGTTGATCGGCTCGCTGGCTGCCGGCAGAAGTCTGAGCCGGACTTTCAAATGTTACGATCACACGCTGGATAGCGGTGTGGAAGGCATGATCACCATCACCGGCGGCAAAGCGACCACCTGCCGGGTGATGGCGGAAAAGACCGTCGATGTCGCCTGTGCCAAGCTGGGGATCACGGCAGCCTCACGCACAAAAGAGGTGCCGCTGCTCTCGTATCGTGACTATTACAAAGATCAGCAAACCAGGTCGTAAATCATCTTCAGATACCACAGCGCGTACTCGGACAGTTTATGTCCACTGCGCTGGATAAAGCCGATTTCGTACAGGTAGCCGGCGTCTTTGACCGGCAGGACGTAGGTCTCGCTGTAGTATGGCACCCTGCCATACGCTTTGCGATTGTAAGTCCCGAGATAATAACCATTCGTGCCGGTCAGAATGCTGATCAGCGACGCCCGGTCGCAGACACCCAGGAAGCTGCTAGGTCGAAACTTCTTGAACACTTTTTGATCCAGCCGCATGAACAGTTCGTTTTCTTCAGGAATGATGATCATCTTGCGCTGCGCGAGCATGGCAGGTGTGACGTATTTCGCCTGCTCAAACTCGCGATCCTGACCAAAAACGGCATAGGGTTCCTCGACTGTGATCTGCGTGTACGACAAATTCTGTTCCGACAACAGTGCCAGCCATTGTTCACGGTCGACACACGGCATCATGATCAGGCCAAGTTCGGTATGCCACTCCGCGACCGAGCGAACGATTTCCGTCCGGTTGCGTTCCATGTAGTTGAGTTCGATCGGTTCACTGCGAAATTTGTCGCAGAACTTCGCCCAGGCTTTGCTGGCGAACAGCAGATAGTAGACCATCAGGTCGAGACGTTTGGGAGCCTGGTTCCAGTCGGTATTCGCGCTGATCGATTCAATCGATTCGATATGCTTTATGATCTCGCGCGCGTGAGCGATGAATTGTTCTCCGAAGGCTGTCAGCGTGACACCTTCCTGGTGCCTGTCGAAGATCGGCACACCCAGCTCCCTTTCAAGCGCCTTGATTGACGAGCTCAGGCTTGACTGGGCGACATCCAGATGTTGGGCGGCGCGATTAATGGATTTCTTATTGTCAACCTCGATCGCGCGTCTGATTTGTTCAATTTGCACCGGCAACCTCAACTATCGAATAATTCGTTAATAGGCAACGAAAACCCATATACACATTATAAACATGTCATCTTTATAATGGTCGTACAGTCGGCTTCCTTAAAAAACAACAGTTGGTATTATCCCCTCTTTTCGTTGCTCTGGCAATCCGATCTGAATCCCCTTGTTGGAGGCAATCAATGTCCCTTATCCCCGCAGAGAATGTCTGGATGATCTGGGCTGTCGTCGTATTCATGGCGGCATTTTCAATCATGGCCGAACAGAAATGGAAATGGGCGAGCGCGATCACTGGTGTGACCATCGCCATTTTCGGCTCCATGCTGCTGGTCAATTTGAAGGTCGTGCCGGCAAAATCGGAAGTTTACGGCATTATTCAAAACTACTTCCTGCCGCTCTCAATTCCGTTGCTGCTCTTCAAGTGCGACCTGAAAAAGATCATCCGTGAATCAGGTCGTACTTTTTTGTATGTCAACATTTCAATCCTCGGCGCGATGCTGGCTGGTCTGATCTGCGGTATCGTGCTCAAGGACACGCAGTTCATCAAAGGCATCATGGCGATGCAGGTCGGCGCTTATGTTGGCGGTACCGTCAACATGATAGCCATGGGCAATGTCTTCCAGATGGACCCCTCCTACATCAACGCTGCCGCTGTCGTTGCCAACGCCCTGGTCGCGGTTTACTTCATCTTCCTGAACTTCATGCTGCGGACCAAGTTCCTGCGCAGTTTTGTTCATCCGCACATTGATGAGTATGAAGCCGGCGCGGACACCTCCAGAACCCTCCAGGAACAATACTGGAAACCGAAGCCTATCTCCCTGCTTTCATTTGCGAAAGCCATCGCTACCGCCGTTGTCATTACGGCTGTCAGCGCCACCCTGGCAAAATTCGTCAACGGCACGAACCTGATCCCGGATCTCAAAATGATCCTGGGCAATATTTACCTGCTGATGAGCGTCATCACCATCGCACTGGTCACTTTCATCCCGAAGTATTTTGAAGAACTGTTCGGCGCTGAAGAACTTGGCAATTTCCTGATCATGCTGTTCTTCGTCTCCCTCGGTCTGGCGGCTGACATTGCCCTGTTCATCCAGGTCGGGCCTGTCATGATCATCACCGCGTTGATCATGATCGCCGCGAACCTGCTGCTGCCGCTCATTCTCGCCAAGATTTTCAAATGGAATGTGGAAGAAGTCCTGATGGGCTCGGTCTCCACAGTCGGTGGTCCAACTACCGGCGCCGCATTCGCGATCGCCCACGGCTGGACGGCGCTGATCGTACCCGGTATCCTCGTCGGCTTGTGGGGTTACGCGATCGGTAATTTCGCTGGTGTGCTTGTCGCGGGACTCATCCCCTAGTCCCGATAGCAACAAGACCTTAGTTCGACTCGCACGTACGAATGCAGCCGCTTATGGTCTAGGCCATAAGCGGTTTGCATCCTGAATAAAGTCAGTGTAGGATGTAAGGACTTGGAGGGCATATGTACGATTTATTATTCAAAAATGGCACTGTGATCGATGGCAGCGGCGAACCCGCTTATGCCGGCAGCGTTGCCAGCCTGAACGGAAAAATCACTATCCTGCCAGCGGACACCGACGCGCAGGCTAAAACTACCATTGACGCCACCGGGCTGATCATTTCGCCCGGCTTTATCGACCCTCACTCTCACGGCGATGTGCCGCTTGGGCGGGAGTTCGCCTCTCTGTCGAAGATCTCGCAGGGGATCACAACCCATGTCACCGGCCAATGCGGTTTCTCAATGGCGCCGGTCAACCCCGACAAACTGGAGCTGATCTCACAAGGCTTATCGATTTTCACCGACACGCTGCCTGAAAACATGGCAACGTTCACGACATTTGAAAATTACCTCAAATATGCCAAAGGATTGAAGCTGCCTGAAAACGTTAAGTTCATGGTCGGCCACGTGATGCTGCGCATCGCCGCCATGGGCTATGAGAATCGCAAAGCGACACCGGCAGAGCTCGAGCACATGAAATCGATGATGCGTGAGGCAATGGAATCCGGCGCCGGCGGCTTTTCAAGCGGCTTGATCTACATTCCCAGCGCCTTCGCCGATACCGATGAACTGGCTGAGATTGCCAAAGTGGTCAAGGAGTACAACGGTCTCTACACCACCCATATGCGTAACGAAGCCAACGATGTCGAAAAATCTGTGGCGGAGGCGATTGAAGTCGCGCGCAAGTCTGGTGTCAAGACACTCATCTCCCACCATAAAGTGTGCGGTAAGCAGAACTGGGGCAACTCGGTGCGGACCCTGAAGATGATCGCGGACGCCAACGCGGAAGGACTGGATGTCAAGGCGGATCAGTACCCCTACACCGCCTCAATGACTCACCTCAATGTCTGCATCCCGCCGAAATACTTTACCGACGGCATTGCCGGCATGGTGGAGCACCTGAAGAATCCCGCGACGCGTGCCCAGATCAGAACAGAAATTGAGGATGTCGATACCACCGCGTTTGAGAATCAGGTACAGAATTGCGGCGGTTTTGACGGCGTCTTCATCTCACGCGCAGCCAAGACACCTGAAGTTGAAGGTCAGACGATCGGCGAATACGCGCGGCAGGTCGGCAAAGACCCCTATGATGTCCTGTTTGATGTGTTGATCGCCAATAATGGCGTTGCCTCAGCCATCTATTTCTCGATGTGCGAAGATGACGTTTTCAGGATAATCCAGGATGAAAATGTCGTGGTTGGCACCGACGGCATCGTCAAATCAGCGCATGAACGCGCACACCCGCGCGCCTACGGTTCCTTCCCGCGCGCGATCAGCTACTTCGTCAAGGAGAAGAAGGTGCTGCCGCTGGAGACCATGATCGCCAAGATGACCTCGCGTACTGCCAAGGCGACCATGATCGACAATAAGGGTCTGATCAGGGACGGCTATGACGCGGATCTGGTCGTGTTTGATTATGACAACATCCGCGACACCGCTACCTTCATCGACTCCAATCTACTGTCGGACGGGATTGAATATGTCATCGTTGGCGGCGAGGTCGTGTACAAGGACAAACAACTGACCGGTGCCACGCCAGGCAAGATTTTGCTGCAAACCGCGTAGCGAATCGTTTCGGTATGAAGTTCGGTCGATAATCCGTCTGAACGCTTGACGGCTGGGGAGCTTACAGATAAAATTCTTTGGCTTTCCGGTAGGAAGCAAATACAAACTAGCGAGGGTAACCCCAAGTGGATGGGGTGAGAGGCGCGAAAGGTAAATTTGAGATGGAAAAAATTGTAATTGACGCAAGCAAACGGGATGTCCTTGGTAAGAAAGTTGGCGCTTTACGCCGCGAAGGCAAGCTGCCCGCTGTTATCTACGGCGCGCATCTGAGCCCGATCCCGATCGTGCTGGATTATCGCACCGCCAGCCGGATCATTTCCACCACATCATCCTCAAGTCTGGTGACCATCAACGTCGATGGTGTCGAGCACAACGCCCTGATTCGCGAGAAACAGCGCGACACAATCAGAGGTCTGTACAAACACATCGATTTCCTGGCAGTCTCCATGACCGAGACGCTGCGCACCCCGGTCTCGATCGTGATCACCGGCGCCGCGCCGGCAGTCGCGCTGTGGAACGGTATCATGAACACCGGTGTGACTGAAGTTGAAATCGAGTGTCTGCCCAAGGACCTGCCCGAACACTTCAGCGTCGATGTTTCTCACATGGAGAACCTCGGCGACCAGATTCTGGTGAAGGACTTGCCGGTTCCTGAGGGCGTGACCATCCTGACCCCCGGTGAAGAACTGGTTGTTGTGATCTCTCATCCCGCTGGAGAGGAAGTTGAGGAAGTCGAAGGCGACGGTACAGAACCCGAAGTCATCGAAAAGGGTAAGAAAGAAGAAGACGAAGAAGCCGCTGGCAAGTAAGCGTCTTGAATTACAGACAAACTGGCCGCTCTTACGAGCGGTCATTTTTTTATTGGATTCGGTTAACCAGCGAGATAAAGTTTTGGGTCATGCTGGCGGTGATACCCCACAAAATCTCACCCTGGAAGGGATGGTAGCGGAAAGTCATCACCGGCTGCCCGAGTTCGTCGTGCATCCATTCTTCGACATAGTTGCCGGCATCAGCCAGCCAGGTCAGCGGAATGATGAGCAGACGCTCGACCTCCAGGTCCGACAAGGTGAGATTTTCGAGACTGTCGATCACCCCGACAAAGGGAATGATGTTGTACTTACTGCTGGTGGTGAAGCGATAATCCAGCCGGCCCAGCAGCTCAATGCGGCCCTCTGTCAGACCGACTTCCTCATACACTTCACGGTACATGGTCGCGGTCATGTCCTGATCTTCCGGCTCATAACCACCGCCTGGAAAGGCGACCTGTCCCTGATGGGTACCGTTGTGTGAAGTCCGTTTGATATACATCACCTGCCAGGTGTTGTCCCGCAGCAGCAAGGGCATCAGCACTGCCGCGGTTTTGCGTTCAGCGGTTGGGTAAGGCATGAGCTGTTGCACCGGGTAAATTGCCGCGCGGATGAGCTCGGGCGTGATCTGGGCAGGGTTCATTTACTGCAGCTCATTCCCTTCAGTTTCATTCTCGCCGGCGAATTCATCCATCTTTTGTGCATCTTCATCAGCGCTGATTTCAGGCGCTTCAGCCTGTTTTTTGAGATGCTCGGGCAGGGGCGTGACGGGGCGGGCGAAAATCAGATAACCGGTATGGCTGACCATGCGGTCAACCGGTCTGAACTTGTCCGCCTCAGGCTTGTAATATCGCAGCAGGATCTCACAGACATCGACGAAAGCGAAGTCATTCTGGCGCAACGCCGTCAGCATCTTCGTCACCTGATTGACGGTCGGCAATATGCAGCCGAAATGACCGCCGGGCTTCAACGCCGCGCGGACATGATGCAGGTAATCAAACGGGTTCGGCAGATCAAGGAACAGGACATCGCCATCCGTGGCATCGAAGCCATCCGCGACATCGCGTGTGACGAAGGTCACGCGCTCTTCCAGACCCAGCCGGGTCACATTCTTCCGCGCCAGGTTCTGGAATTCAGTCCGCTTCTCATGGGTGGTCACATGTCCACTCTCACCGACCAGATAGGCGAACACGCCAGTCAGACCGCCGGAACCGGTGCCGGCTTCGATGATATGCTGGCCAGGTCCAATGCCCAGAGTCATGATGATAAATCCGACATCTTTTGGATAGAGGATCTGGGTGCAGCGCGGCAAATCCTGCAGCAGGTCCGCGATGGAGGGTGACAGGATATAAAAGGTGCTGCCTTTATGGCTGAGCAGTTCACTGCCCCACGGCAGCCCGATCAGATCGTCGTGCTGAACGACGCCCCGGTGCGTGTGCAATGCGGCTCCCGCGGTGATGCGGATGATGAATTTCTTGTGACTCAACCCGACCAGTTGCGCCAGGTCACCTTCTTTTACGGTCGCGCCATTAATGTTCCAGACCAAAGTACCCTCCTGGGTGCGTGTATGTGCTGATTATACAACTTCCTTCCCGGCATCGAATTTGTGGTAAACTTGCTAGGTTAGTCAGCCAGAGAGATCGGCTGCCTTTCCGCTCTCGTTGCGGTCAACGACCAAGAGGAGGGCTTATTCCGTGGAAAGGAGGATAATCCGCATGCGTAACTATGAGCTCGTATTTATTCTGCATCCAGACCTGGATGAACAGAATGTGACTGCGAATGTTGACCGCGTCAAAGGCTGGATCACGGCTTCCGGTGGAACCATCACCAAAGAAGAGCTGTGGGGCAAACGACGTCTGTCCTACCGTATTCGCAAGCAAATCGAGGGCATCTACGTCCTGCTGCAGGCTGAAATGGAACCTGCCGCGACCAAAGACCTCGAACATAATCTGCGCCTGACCGAGCAGGTCATGCGCTTTTTACTGACAGTGGTTGAATAAGAACTAATCTGGAGAACATGGTGGTCAAAGGCTTAAACAAAGTCATGCTGATAGGTTTCCTGGGACGTGACCCCGAAATGCGGTACACGCCGTCAGGACGCCCTGTTACCACGTTCTCAGTTGGGACAACCAGATCATGGAACACCGCTGAGGGTGAACGTAAAACCGAGACCGAATGGTTCAACGTCGTCACCTGGGACAACCTGGCTGAGATATGCAAACAATACCTGTCCAAAGGCAGGCTTGTGTATGTCGAGGGAAGGCTGCGCACACACCGATGGGGAGATTCAGAAGGCCAGAAACACTACAGCGTCGAAATCGTGGCCAATGAAATGATGATTTTAGATGACAAGAAAGAGCATCACTCACGCCAGGTTGAAGCGAGCGATGGAAATCCCTCATTCGATGATGACCAGACTGAGTAATACTGGAGAAAATAACTAATGACAGAAAACCCTACTTTTGAACCTCGAGGCCGAAGATTTGTCGCCCGTCCAAAATTCTGCCAATTCTGCGCGGAAAAAATGGATGATATCGATTACAAGAATCTTGACCTCCTGCGTCGCTTTATTGTTGAAGATGGCAAGATCCGACCGCGCCGCCAGACCGGCACCTGCGCGCGTCACCAGCGCACGCTGGCGAATGCCATCAAACGTGCCCGCCATATCGCGCTCCTCTCATACATTGGTGAGGAAAGACCCGCGCGCAATGATTAAGATGTCAGGCCAGGTCAGGCCTGAAAGCGAGTAATCACGTGGCGAAGACACCTACTCAACCAACCCGGACTGAAAACCGGAAAACTATTTCTAGCCGCAACCAGCAGCAAAAGATGCGCAAGAACGTGTTGATCGGCACGATCGTCGTCGCTGTCCTTGTCCTGGCGATCATCCTCTACGGCTTGCTGGATACCTATGTGCTCCAGGCGAACCGCGCGGTCGCGACTGTCAACGGTGAGAAAATCACCCTGGCGGAGTTCCAATCGCGCGTCCGCTACACCCGCAACAATCTGGTTCAGTCTTTCGTTCAGAACCTGCCGATGTACGAAGCGTTCGCGTCTGACCCGACCCTGTCGGCACAGTTTGGCGCGCAGTTGCAGGACATCATGGCGCAGCTCGATCCCTCCGGAGCAGAAGTGCTGGGACAGCAGACCCTGGACCGACTGATCGAAGAGAAGCTGATCGCTCAGGAAGCAAAGAAACGCGGTATCACCATCAGTGACGAGGAACTCAACACCGGCATGCAGGAAGCCTTTGGCTTTTTTGCCAATGGTACCCCCGTGCCAACGCAAACTGTCACGACGGCGCCGACCTCCACACTCTCCGCGACGCAAATCGCACTCCTGCCGCCAACCGCCACAGTGCTACCGACTTTGAAAGCCACAGCGACCAGCGCGGCAACCCAAGCAGCCAGCACCCCCACGGAAGCCGCGAGCACCGAGGCCGCAACGGTGACCGAGACACCATCGTCGAATCTGCCCACTTCGGCAGTCACGATGACGCCAACCACCTACACTGAGCAACTGTTCAACGACAACTATACGAACTTCATGACCACAATGAAAACGATCAATGTCAGTGAAGCCGACATCAGAAACATCATTCGCACCGGTTTGCTGACCCGCAAACTGATGGATGAGATGACCGCTGATCAGAAGAGTTCAGAGGAACAGGTTTGGGCTCGGCACATCCTGGTTGAAACAGAAGAAATTGCCAAAGAAGTCAAGACAAAGCTGGATGCCGGTGAGGACTTTGCCAAACTTGCTGCCGCCTATTCGAAAGACAACAGCAACAAGGCTCGCGGCGGTGATCTGGGCTGGTTCCCGAAGAACTTCATGGTCTCCGCATTTGACGCGGCTGCCTGGGGAATGAAAATCGGTGAGATCAGCGAGCCTGTCAAGACGGATTTCGGCTACCACATCATCCAGGTGCTTGGACATGAAGAGCGTCCGCTCAGCACCAGCCAGGTGCAACAGCGCAAGACGCTAACTTTCGAGGACTGGCTGAAAGCTCAGCGAACTGATGAGACGGTGAAGATCAATGAGTTCTGGAAGAGTAACGTCCCGCTGACACCAGTTATTCCCCCGGATCTGATTCCGCTACAGTTAGCCATGTAGTTTTGACTGAAGCAATGCATAAAAAGACACTGGTTCATTTTGACCAGTGTCTTTTGTTTGATGCAAGCTCAGCGCTATTTTCGCGCGCCGACCATCTCTTCACTGACCTCATCTAGCAGCAAACTGACCACCTGACTGGTGGAATCCTTGCCCATGGTGACGCCGTAGATCACGCCTGAGATTTCAACCGTGTTACGGTTGTGTGTGATGATGATGAATTGTGTCTTCTCGCTTAAGGTTTTAAGCAGTTCGCCAAACCGTCCGACGTTGGCTTCATCGAGCGCCGCGTCGACCTCATCGAGAACGCAGAACGGTGTGGGTGAAACCTTCAGGAGGGCGAAGATCAGTGCCACGGCAGTGAGACTGCGCTCGCCGCCTGATAGCAGCGCCAGCCCCTGCTCGCGCCTGCCCGGCAGTTTCGCTTCGATCTCGATGCCGGCATCCGAGGGGTTTTCTTCATCGGTCAGCACCAGCTTGGCGGACCCGCCGCCGAACAGTTGCGTAAACATAACCTTGAACTCAGCCGCGACCTGCGTAAACGTCTTCGAAAACTCCTGCTTCATGATCTCATTCAATTCAGCGATCACGGTCATCAGGTCTTCGTCAGCCTTTTTCAGGTCAGCAACCTGGGCGGTCAGGTAGTCAAAGCGCTCCTTGACCTCACTGTATTCCTTGTGAGCCTCGGGATTGATAGCGCCCATGCGCCGCAGCAGGGACTTATTACGGCTGATAGCCTCTTCTACCTCCGGCGCGATTATCTCCAGCGGCGCCAATTGCTGCACCATACCCTCAAACGGCAGCGGTTTGGGACCGCTGACATCGGTGGCGTATTCCAGGGTCACCAGACCGAAGTCATCCTCGATCCGCTTCTGCAGATTTTCCATGGCTTCTTTTTTGCGGGTGACTTCCATCTGTGTCTGCGCGCTCAGCCTCTCGGCCAATGTCAGGCGCTGCTGGAGCTCAGACAGCGTAGTCTGCTGATGGTCGTAGGCAGCTTCCTCAGCTTTCAAATCCGTTTCCACCGGCACTAGTTTTTCCTGTGAGCCGGATAACTGCTCTCCCAACTCGTCTGAAGCTGTCCGGGCAGCCTTCTGCTCAGCATTCAAAGTGCCGATTTCAGCGCTCAGATTTTCCAGCCGCTTTTCAGCCGATTGCGCGTTCGCGTCCAGGCGCTGCAGCCCTTGCTCGTGATCAGCGTGCCGCTGTTCAGCCTGTGCTTTGGCATGGTTGAGAACGGTCACCTGGGTCAGCCAATGGTTGACCTGCAATTGCAGTTCATCCAACCCGCTGTGGAAATCCTCATGGGTGAGCTGTTTCAATTCAGTTTCGGCTGTCTGCAAGGCTGAAATTGTTTCATCCAGCTCCTTGACGCGAGACTGCGCCTCCTCGGCTGCCTGAGCCATCTGCTGCTCGATGCCGCCTAATTGCTCACGGATCAGATTTGCCTTTTGTTCCGACTGATTTGTTTGCAGTTGCAATTGCTGATGCTGTCGCTCGGCATTCTGCAACTCTGTCTGGAGGGTGCGTTCTTTTGCGATCAGTTCCGCTTCAGAGGCGGTCTGCTCCTCCTTTTGGGCATTCAATCGGGTATATTCGTCTCGCAAGACCTTCTCCGTCAGCTTAGCTTCGTCGAGCTGCTGCAGGAGATCCTTCAGTTCCCTTTGTCTGGCAATGACGCCGCCGCGGTTTTCACGTCCGCCTTTGATGACACCGCTGCCCCAGAAAACCTCGCCGTCCAGCGTCACTGCCGCCTGATTGGGCGCAAGCTGCGCGGCAACCCGGCGGGCGTCCTGGCGGCTTTCGGTGATGACAAACTTTTCCAGTATGACTCTGAAAATCGGCTCGTAACCGCTTTTCGGCGTGATCACGTCCAGCGCGAATTTGACCGTGTCGCCATTGACAGCATTTTTCGCGCTGCCAGGCTCCGACTTCAGGTCCTTCGGCAGCAGAATCACCCGGCCTTCATCCCGGCTGCGAAGGTTGTCCAGCGCGTTTTCAATGGCAGTGTTTTCGGGTACTACCAGCGCGTCGACGAACTCTCCCAACGCGGCAGCGATGGCTGCCTCATAACCCGCCTGAACGTTCATCTGCTGGCTGATCGCCTGCAGGCCGCCTTTAGCGCCGTTATCCGACATGACTTTCAGGAGCTGCCTGGCGCCTTCGTTCAGACCGCTATGACTGGCTTCGGCTTGCTGCAGCAAGGTGGTCTGCGTTGAAAGCCTGGTGATTTTGGCTTCATGGTCACGCAGCTTCACCTGCGCCGCGTTGCCTTTTGCTTGCAGGTCAGAGATCGATTCGCGGCTGTTTTTCACTGCCTCGTGCGCTTCATTGACACGCGCCCTCAAGTCTGTCAATACTGTCTCAAGCTGCTGAGATTTCTCCGTCAGGCCGGCACTCGCCTGCGTGATCTGCTGGAAATTTTGCTCGTAGTTCTGTCTTGAATTGGTCAACTGGCTCTGGCGGCGTTCCAGTTCAGCCAGCTGGGTCTCCAGGCGTGTCTTGCGGGAATCAAGCTGGTTGCGCTGATTACGCGCCTCAGCCAGCCTGGTCTCATAGGCATCCTTTTTCGTCCGGAAGTCAGCCAGTTTTTGCTGTTCGTCATTCAGGTGACTGCCGGCGTCGTTCAGCTCCGCCTGAAGCTGTTCCTGTTCCTTCAGGATCAGATCGATCCGCTCTGTCTGAAGCTGCCGGTCATCCTTCATCGCCACCAGGTCAGATTCGAGATGCTGGCGCTGGTCAGCGAGCATGCGCTCGCGCTCCTCAAGTACCGCCACCTGGCGCAGAAATTGTTCGCGCTCGTGGTTCAGCCGGGCAGTTTCAGCCAGATACTGGTTCAGGGTTTCACGCAGTTCATTCAGTTTTCCGCGCTGACCAGTCAGCGCCCGCTCAGCCTCTTCGTACTCGGCTCGGGTGACCATCAGGCGGTCATCCTGATTTTGGCTGGCAGCTCTGGCGACATTGAATTCCTCCTGACTCTTATGCCAGTGATAGCCGTACCAGTCCTTCATCAGGACTTTCAGATCTTCCTGCACGCGCTGAAAATCAACCACCTTCTTCGACTGGCGTTCCAGGCTGTGCAGCCGCGGACCAAGCTCGCCGAGGATGTCGCTGACGCGTTCCAGATTGCGCCGGGTCGCGACCAGCCGGTCCTGCGCTTCCTGCCGCCGGTCACGGTAAAGGCTGATACCCGCCGCTTCTTCGAAAAACTTGCGGCGTTCATCCGGCTTGAGCGATAGAGCAGCGTCCACCAAACCCTGACCGATGACCGTGTAGGTACGCTGCGCCAGGCCTGATTGCGAGAGCAGCTCATAGACTTCCTTGAGCCGGACGCGCTGGTTGTTGATCAGATACTCATTCTGGCCGTCCCGGTAAGCGTGGCGCGTGATGCTGACCTCGTTGAAGTCCAGCGGCAGCCAGCCGTCCTCGTTGTCAAAGGTGATCGTGGCAGTCGCCATGCCGGCGCGCGAACGCTGATCCGAACCGGAAAAGATCATATCTTCCGTCTTGCGCGCCCGCAGCAGGCTGAAGGATTGTTCACCCAGCACCCAGCGGATGGCGTCAGCGACGTTCGATTTTCCGGAACCATTCGGACCGACGATCGCCGTGATCGCGTGCGGGAATCTGAACTCGTTCCGGCTCGCGAATGTTTTGTAACCCTGTAACTCTAGTGACTTTAATCGATTTGCCATAAAAATTTTAAAGACCTCACGGTTTATTCAATGCCATGTTTTGTCAGAGCGTCCACTGCCGCGGCCTTGGCTGCCGCCTGCTTGGAATGACCGCTACCACTGCCATAGACCTCGCCCATCACCAGCACGTCCACTTCGAACACCTTGGAATGCTCGGGACCAAACGAGTTGCGGGTGACATAGAGCGGGATGGACAGTCCCTTCGATTGGGTCCACTCCTGGAACCGGCTTTTCGGGTCGTTGATCGCGCTACCCCGCAGCAGCTCGTCCGCCACGCGTTCGAGCATGGGTGAGATGAAGCTGCAGACTCCATCGATACCATTGTCAAGATAGATCGCGCCAATGAAGGCCTCAAAGGTGTCACACAGGATCGGCGAGCGTTCACGCCCGCCGCTGACAGCCTCACCCTTCCCCAGCCGCAAGGCCTCGCCCATGCCCAATTCACGCGCAAATTCCGCGAGCTGATGGGTATGCACCAGAGCCGACCGCATACGGGTCAGATCACCTTCCGCCATTTCAGGAAAGCGGTTGTACAACCAGGCGCCGACAATAAAATCAAGCACGGCATCGCCCAGGAATTCAAGCCGCTCGTTGTCCTCCAGCGCTTCAGGGTGCTCATTCAGATAGGAGCGGTGGGTGAACGCCCGGTTCAGCAATCGGGTATCAGTGAACTTCAGTTTTAATTTCTCAGCTAATTCCTGTGGCGCGATGCCATTAATCGTGGAAGAGAGTTCCGTATCCATTGTCTCCTTTACGGAACCGAGGGCTCGCAAATCACCTAACCGCGATTACGGTAACTGGCGATCCATCAGTTCACTCAAAGTGAATTGTGGCTGAATTATAAGTGAAAATGCCCAACCTGCGTGTACGCCGTTTGATATAATGGACAGCCATGAGTGTCAACATCCGCGGTTTTCAGACCGCCGACTATACCGTTACGACTGAGCTCTACGAAGGCCCGCTCGACCTGCTCTTATCTTTGATCGAGAAAGCTGAACTGGACATTACCCGCCTGGCATTGGCGGAAGTGACCGATCAATACCTCGAACACATGCGCCACCTGGAGAGCAAGGAGCCCGACGCGGTGTCGGCATTTCTGGTGATTGCCGCCCGTCTGCTGCAGATCAAATCAGCGGCATTGCTGCCGAAGCCCGGCGTCGTCGATCTGCCGGCACTGGATGAAGGCGACCCCGAAGAGCTGATCAAACAACTGATCCTCTACCGGCGCTTCAAACAGTTGTCCGGCACACTGGAGGAACGGCAGGAACAGCAACTACGCACTTACCTGCGGCTGAACGCGCCAACCCTGACATTCGATATGAAACTCGACCTCTCCGATGTGACCGCAGCCGACCTGGCGACGATTGGTCAGGAGATTTTCTTCCCGACAAAACCAATGCAGCCATTGAGCGATGTGGTCAACCTGCCGAGAATCACGATCCGCGACCGCATACGCGTCATTATCAATCGTCTCAAGAATGTCACCGTTTTTAAATTCAGTGAAATCACAGACCGTCATCGAAAGGTGGAGGTCGTGGTGACCTTCCTGGCGATGCTCGAACTCATTAAACAGAATGTTGTCGAGACGGTTCAGTCAGAATTATTCGGGGAGATATCCATCAAACCAATAACGATACTGGAAGACGGTCAGGAGCTGGAGCTCGAATTCAACGAATAAAAAAACTGGAGTTTCCTCCAGTTTTTTTCTAATCTGATGGGATGATGATCCATAAGAGGATGTAAGGCAGCAGACCCGGGATACCGCCCGGAATCATGGCGATCAGAAACAGCAGCCTGAACCAGAACGGGCTGATGCCGAAGAATTTCCCCAAGCCGCCACAAACACCTGCCAGGACACGATCGTGTGATGTACGCCGCAAACCGTTTTTATCTCTCATTCTTACCTCCGTCGTTCAAATTACACAGTCACCTTATTTACGCAAGGCTTGTGTAAAAAGTAGCAGGTCCTCAGCTCGTTTTGGCTTTGGTTTCCAGATATTCGTACTCAGCGGGACTCAACTCCCACTCCAGACTGGAGATCGCTTCCCTTACCTGCCGGGCAGTCTTGGCTGAAACCACCGGGCTGATGCCCTTGGCCCGCAGCCAGTTGACCGCGACCTGAGCGAAAGTCGCGCCGGGATGGGCGATCAGGATGCCGCGCATGGCCTGATGCAGGGTATCCAGTTTTTTTACCTCAGGCGCGGATAGGCGTTCCTTGCGAAGATCATACGCCCGCTCATTCAGAGGCTGCCGGCCGGCAAGCAGTCCTTTTGCCATTGGCGACTGCGCGCTGACGTGCACACCCTGCCTGAGGCAATAATTGACCAGATTTTCAAGCTGGCTGCTGTAGTTCAACAGGTTGATTTCGATCTGGCAGGAGAACAGCCGGCTGCCGGCATTCGCCAGAGCGGCCATGGCCTGCTGAACTCTGTCCAGCGGGGAGTTGCAGATTCCGATTTCGGCGATCATGCCATCCTTCTGCAATTCGGCAAATGCCTCCATCCAGGTTTCAATGGTGCGCGGCGGCAGTGGCGCCTGGAGTTCATAGAGATAGACGCCCTTCAGCTTCAGTCGATTGAGGCTGTCAGTCAGCGCGGACCTGACGCTGCGCTGGTTCAGACGCCAAAAAAACGGCATGAATTTGGTTGAGACGCGGATATGTGCCCCGAAGTCCTCAGCGAACTCACCGAGCAGAATTTCGGCCAGTCCCTGACCAAAAGTTTCGGATGTATCAAAGTGGGTGAACCCGGCATCAAGGCCGGTCTGGAAGGCTTCTTCAAGGTCCTGGCGATTGAACTTGCTGCCATAACCCCAGACCAGTTTGTCGCCCCAGGCAGCGGTCCCCAACAGCAGTCGCGGCAAGGCGCTGCCTGAAGCTGGGGTACCCGGTAAATCAGTCATGATGGCATTATCACCGAAAGGGAGAATTTGGGCAATCACGAACTTGTGAAAATTGCCTACCCCCTTTAAAATTTGAGCATGTCTGAAGCCATCACCCCCATCCGCCAGCAATATCTGGAAATCAAAGCAAACCACCCGGACGAGATCTTGTTTTTCAGGCTGGGTGATTTTTATGAAACGTTTGATGAAGACGCCCAATTGGTTTCAAAAGAGCTGGATCTGGTCCTGACTTCGCGCAATGTAGCCAAGGGCACACGCATCCCGATGGCAGGCATCCCCTATCACGCTGTGGACAACTACCTGGCACGGCTGATCAGCAAGGGTTATCACGTCGCCATCTGCGAGCAGATCGGTGAGGTTCCTGCCAAGGGGCTTTTTCCGCGCAAGGTGGTCAAGATCGTCACCCCAGGCACGGTGCTAGAGCCGGCATTGCTGCCCGGCGGGCACAACAATTATCTGGCGGCTTACGTCGTCGAGTCAGGCAACGTCGGACTGGCGTATGCCGACGTCAGCACCGGTGAATTTCAGGCAACGCAATTCGATGGGGAGCAGACTGCCCAGCACCTGGTTGACGAATTGGCGCGACTGAACCCCAGTGAGGTGCTACGAAAATCTTCAGCCAGAGAGGTCTTGCCGGAAGAGCTGCATGTCACACCGCTGCCGGACTGGAAGTTCGAGTTCAATCGCGCGCGTGAGCTGATCAAAACCCAGTTTGACGCGGCGACGCTCGACGGTTTCGGGCTGCAATCCCGGCCGCAGGCGGTCCAGGCTGCCGGCGTGCTGCTGCATTACCTGCAGGAGACCCAGCCCGCGTCCTTGCCGCTGTTGAACCGCTTGTCATACTATGACCTGACCGGCTTTATGAACCTGGACGCTACCACCCTGCAAAACCTGGAAGTGACTGAGACCCTGCGCAAGGCGGAAACCAAAGGCTCATTACTATACGAAATAGATCATACAATCAGTCCGATGGGCAAACGCCAGATCAGGCAATGGCTGACCAAACCGCTGATCGATCTGACCAGCATCAATGCGCGCCAGGAAAGCGTCGCCTGGTTTGCAGGCAATGGCATGCTGCGCACGGAATTCAGAAAGCTGCTCAAAGAGTTTGCTGACATTGAACGCATCATCAACCGCGTTGCCGCCCAGCAGGCTTTGCCCGGCGAGCTGGCAGCGCTGCGACATTCCCTGCATAAGCTCAGTGATGTCAGAGCCTTGTTATCCGACAAAACATCAGCGCTGGAGGCTCAACTGCGCGGGATCAGCGACGTCAGCGCGGAAGCTGCTCTGCTCGAGCGCGCGATCGCCGAGGAACCGCCGGCAACGCTGCAGCGTTCCGGCGTCATTCGTCCGGGCTACTCGGCTGAGCTGGATGAAGTGGTAGAGAATACCCGCCACGCGCGCGAATGGATTGCGAATCTCGAGGTCATCGAAAAAGCTTCCAGCGGCATTAAAACGCTCAAAGTTGGGTACAACAAGGTCTTTGGCTATTATATTGAGGTCACGCGCGGCAATAAGGAGCCTATCCCTGAGAATTACATCCGCAAGCAGACTCTGGTCAATGCCGAGCGTTATATCACGCCGGAATTGAAAGAGTATGAATCGTTGGTCTTGAATGCCGAAGAGAATATCCGGCAGATTGAAGCCGGTTTGTTTCGCGAGGTCTGCAAACGCCTGTCAGCCAGCCGCGAGAAAATCCTGGCTGCGTCGCAAGCGATCGCCGAACTGGACGTTCTGGCATCTTTTGCGGAAACCTCTGTCCTCAACCAGTACACCCGTCCGATCCTGAGTGAGAACAACGAGCTGATGATCCGCGGCGGCCGGCATCCCGTGGTTGAGAAGACAATGGGTCTTAACATGTTCGTGCCCAACGACACCATCTTCGAGGAAGGCGAGCTCATCCGGCTGATCACCGGACCGAATATGAGCGGCAAATCGACCTTCCTGCGTCAGGTCGCGCTGATCGTGCTGCTGGCGCAGGTCGGCTGCTTCGTTCCGGCTGACCAGGCTGAAATCGGCATCGTAGACCGCATCTTCACCCGCCTCGGCGGTCAGGATGAGATTCATCGCGGCTACTCGACCTTCATGGTCGAGATGATCGAAACAGCCAACATCCTCAACCATGCCACCAGCCGCAGCCTGCTGATTCTGGATGAGATTGGGCGCGGCACCAGCACGTATGACGGCGTTTCAATCGCCTGGGCGGTGATTGAGTACCTGCACAATCATCCGCGGCTAAAATCGCGCACGCTGTTCGCGACCCACTATCATGAGCTGCTGCAGCTCTCGAAATACCTGCCGGGGGTGCGGAATTACAACGTCAGTGTGACTGAGGTGGACGGACAGGTGGTGTTCCTGCACAAGATCATTGCCGGCGGCTCCGACCGCTCCTATGGCATTCACGTCGGGCAATTAGCCGGCATCCCCAAACCTGTCGTTCAGCGAGCCTACGAACTGCTGCGGCAACTTGAAGCCAATTCTTCTGATATCGTCGACGCCACCCCGCGGGCGGCGGAACAGATGGGCTTGTTCCCCGAAACCAATCCGCTTCTGGATGAAATTCAGGCGCTGGATCTCAACAATATGTCGCCGGTCTCGGCGATGACAAAACTCTACGAGTGGCAGCAGCGTTATGGCAAGTCAGAGGCTAAGGCGTAACGCGGGCGAGCTCTGAGAGATAGCGTTCCGGATGGCCGGCATAATGCTGCCAGTCAGCCGGTTCGGCGACAATATCTTCCAAAGTAGCAGTGAGATAGGCATTAACCGGAGTGGCAACACCGCAATGCGCGCCAAAACGCGCGACTGCCCCATTCAGATAAGTGATCTCGGTTTTTCCCCTGCCGGCTTTCAGGTCGATGTGAAACGACGGCATCTTCCCGCCCCTGCCCGAGCCGATAGCTTTGGCGAGCAGCCGTTGCGCCAGCCAGAGCGGCGCGTTGTTTGCGACAAACGCCAGCGCTTTGACAGCCGTCCCAGGCAGATCGGTCACCGGCACCTTGAGGGCTTTCATCACCCTCAGCGTTTCGCGCATCTGCTGAATCTCGACCGCGAACAGCGCTTTATCGGCGATGATTTCCGCCGGCGTCATATCCAGGATCGCCGAGGAGGCGTTGGCAATGATGTTGGTCAGAAGCTTGGACCACTTCATGCCAGTGGCGGAATGCAAGCGTTGGGCTTTCAGTCCGGCGGTGTTCATTCTGGCAAGCAGCGTCTCCGTCAGTGGATGACTCGACGCAATCCCGATGCCGCGCAGTTTCTCGACGATTATCTCAGCACCTTTTCGTCCGATGGCGGTCGTCACCGTGCCATAAATGACGCATTCAGCGCCAAACCTTTTTCTGAGCAGGGTTTCATTCTCGACCCCATTTTGCAGGCAAAGAATCGCGGCAGGGTTCGGCATCGCGTTCGCAAGCGTTTCGATCGCGGATTCGGTATCGAAGCTTTTCACCGCCATGATGACCAGGTCAGGTATCGTGTTTTGCGCGTACGCCTGCAGATCGCTGATGATGTCTATCGTCAGGCGGACAGACTTTTCTCCATGCCTGATGCTCAGGTCGCGCGCTTTCGGATCGCCGGCAACCTGCGGAATATCGTAAAAGGTCACGCCTTCGCCAGCCGCTTGTAATGATCCGCCGACATATCTGCCTATCGCGCCGGCGCCCATAATCAGTATGTTCATTCGCGCTCCAGCCAGTTTCTGGCACCGGCGAGGAAAGCCTTGCCGTCAACGACACGCTTGCCCGGCAACTGCAGCTCAGTCAATAAAAGCCAGCCGTCTGCTGCCCTGACCGCGGGCAAACCCGCGATGACAGCGTGTTCTCCGGGTTCACCATCTCGTCCGTCCGGAGCGACTTGCGCGCGATAAACCTTGATGACGACATCGCCCTGATCAATCCAGGCGACCGGCCAGGGGTTGAAAGCGTGCACCATATCACGCAAAGTCTCTACGGACTGGGTGAAATCCATCCTGCCTTGTGCTTTGTCAATCATCGGCGCGTACGTGACCAGGCTGTCCTCCTGTTTCTGCGGAACGGCTGTGCCGGCAAAGACATCCGGTAGCGTCTCCAGCAGCAATCGGGCGCCAAGCTCTGATAACGGCGCCGAGAGTTCACCAGCGGTCATGCCCGCGTCAATAGCAATACTCCCTTGCGCCAACATGTCGCCGGTGTCAATTCCCGGGTCCATCTGCATGATGGTAATGCCGGTTACCTTATCACCGTGCAGGATGGCGCTTTGTATGGGCGAAGCACCGCGCCAGCGCGGCAGCAGGGAAGCATGGACATTGATACAGCCAAAGCGCGGCAGTTCCAGAATATTACGCCGCAGGATTTGCCCAAATGCCGCCACAACAATCAAATCCGGCGCCTTCTTCAGCAGCCATTCATGCGCCTCCAGCTCGCGCAGTGACTGGGGCTGTATGGTGTCCAGGTTCAGATCGTCAGCCAGCACTTTGACTGCCGGCGGGGTCAGATGCTTGCCGCGGCCCGACGGCCTGTCAGGCTGGGTGACAACGCCGACGACATTAAATTCCGTCGAGAGCGCGCGTAACACCGGCACCGCGAAGTCAGGTGAACCCATGAAGATGATTCTTTCAGCCATCCCGTTGATTTTAACATAGGGTCAGTCAAACTGATTGTTGACCCTGCTCCAGTCATTGCTATATAATTCAATAGTGGACTATTCTTTTTAGTAGATCAGGAGGTTATGAATGACCGATCAGAATTTCCAGACACCCATAGGGGATAACGGCATTACCAGTGATGATAAGCTTTGGGCTGCATTAGCCTACGTTTTCACCCCAATTGTTCCCATCATTCTCATGCTGCTTGAAGATAAAAAAGGCCGTCCCTTCATCAAGGCGCACAATGCCCAGGCGTTGATCGCTGGTATCGTTGGTGTTATTTTGGTGCCCATCCTGGCCACGATTACCTGCGGTATTGGCGCGTTTGCATGGATTCTCTTCCTGTATTGGGCTTACAAAGCCTACCAGGGTGAATACATCAACATCCCAGTCATCACCAATTTTGTGAAACAACAAGGTTGGGCATAAACCTCACACCCATTGTCCGACCAGTTGCTATCAAGCTAACTCTACGCTCGGGAAAGGAAAGCTATGGATAAAACGAAACCCATCAAAGTCTACGGAACAACATGGTGCATTGATACCAAACGCGCTCGCGATTATCTGGACAAAAACCAGATTTCATACGAGTGGATCGACATCGACAAAGATGAGGAAGCAGCCAATTTTGTAAAAACTGTGAACAAAGGTTTTCGCAGTGTGCCCACCATCATATTCGCGGATGGGACAATGTTGGTTGAGCCTTCTGTGACTGAGCTGGGGATGAAACTGAGCAGCGAGTAGGTCAGACTCTTTTTCGGAAAATCCAGGCTAACATTACACCCGTTACCAGGCCTAGCAGAACCACCAGCACAGCCTTCCGGTAGCGGGTTTTTTGTATCACCACCAATTCAGGCTTTTCAGAAAGCTTGCGTCCCAGGGTAACGACAAACTCCGCTCTGGGCTGCCTTTTTTCGAGATAGCGCTCGAGCTGGTTCTCAAGTTCAAGCTCTTCCAGTGTATCTATGCTGCGCATCACCCCTCCTATACCGCCGGATAGGTTACCAGACCGATCGTCCCTGGTCCCAAATTCGCAGCGATCGGGACGGTCAGATCGGTAATGATCAGTTCGCGGCAATCGAATGCCTGCATAACCTTCTCTTTCATACTCTCTACCATTGCGATGTCATTGGCGTGCACCAGCGCGACACGCACAGCCTTGCCCTTCACCTTGGCGCTGGCAATTTCGATCATCCGCTCTACCGACTTGAACCGCGTGCGGACTTTACTGACGATATCCAGCGCGCCGTTATCCAATCCGATAATTGGTTTCACCTTTAGCAGTGAACCGACCAAGGCTTTGAGCGCGGAGATTCTGCCATTCAGATGTGCGTATTCGAGACTGTCGAGTGTCAGGTGAATAGTCAGCTTGTCACGGACTGCCAGCAGATGCTTCAGAATTGCCTCGACGGACTGCCCCTGCTCTGCCATTACGCTGGCATCCCGGCACATGAAGCCCAACGCCGCGGAACCACAGAGCGAATCAACCACATGGATGTCAAATTCATTCTTGATCTCGTCAGCGGCAGTTTTAACGACAGAATACGTGCCTGAGACCTTGCTCGAGAGATGAAGCGAAATGATAGTGTCGCCCGGCTGAGCGACCGACCGGTAATAATTGATCACCTGGGTTGGGCCCGGTAAGGACGTCTTCGGCACGACCTTGGTGCTGTCGATCAAATCATAAAATTGCTGGCGAGAAATGTCTACGCCATCCAGGTAGGAGGTATCACCAAATCGCACATACAGCGGAATCGCGTTGATCTGATATTTCTCGTACCAGTCATGCGGAACATCGGCACCGCCGTCAGTCACAATCCTGATCATAATTTCTCCAGTTCGTCCCTGAGCGCTTGCAGGGTGCGGTGATAGAGTGATTTGATGGCGCCTTCGCTGCGGCGCATGATCTTTGCGATTTCAGCGTTCGATAAGTGCTCAACATACTTCAGAATGATCAATTGCTGCCGTTCAGGTGTCAGCTTTTGCATCGCTGCCAATAATTTATCGCTTTCCTGATCACGAATCAGGTCCTGTTCCAGATGCTGTCCATCAGATGGTTTCTCGAGGTGATCCTCCAGCGGAATCTCCTTGCGCCGGCTGTTATCACGATGCCAGTTCGCGACCAGGTTATGCGCGATCCTGTATAACCAGGCAGAGAATGGCAGCCCGCGGTGCTGATAGGAAGTGATGCCCGACATGGCGCGATTAAACACCCTGGCTGTCAGATCCTCCGCATCGTGCTCGTTGCCCGTCCGGTAATAGATGTAGTTATAAATCCGTGTCACATACGCTGAATAGATCTCGCTGAACGCGTCACGTTCGCCTTTGATGGCACGCAGGATCACAGACTCTTCAATCGGCTCAGGCATACTTTAATCAACACCATTATTAACACTATTATGAATACCAAGTTACATTTTACCTGTATGAAAGACGATGCATATGTGAATACAGGTATAAATAATCGCCGGTGCTATAATAAATTCACCACAAAAGTTCAAGAAAACTGCCATATTCATGAGGAGATGACCGCAATGAAACGAAGTAACCTGCTTATGATTCCCGGACCGATCGCGTTTGATAAAGACGTTCTGAATGCGATGGGTGCTCCTACCCGAAGCCATGTGGCTCCGGATTTCATCAACGAGTTTGGTCAGGCAATAGAACGCATGCGCGCTGTCTGGCAGAGTAAAAAGGGACAGCCGTTCATCATTGCAGGCTCGGGCACGTTAGCCATGGATCTGGCAGGCGCGAACCTGGTCGAACCGGGCGATAAAGTGCTGGTGATCAACACCGGCTACTTTGGTGACCGCTTCGGCAAGCTCCTCGAACGCTATGGCGCCGTCGTCGAACATCTGCGTACCAAACCCGGCAGCCGCCCCACCCCGGAGGAGGTCGAAGCCAAACTCAAAGCGTTCAAACCGGATATCGTCACCGCCACGCATGTTGACACCTCAACCGGCGTTGTGAACGATGTCAAAGGTCTGGGCGCGATGATCAAGAAGTACAAAGCCCTCTTCGTCGTGGATGGCGTCTGCTCTGTCGCGGGTGAGGAAGTCAATATGGACCGCGATGGACTCGACCTTGTCCTGACTGCTTCGCAAAAAGCCGTCGCGGTACCGCCTGGTCTGGCGCTGCTGGTTGCCGGCCCCAAAGCCATGGACAAATTCAGCAATCGCAAGACTCCGGTCCCCAATTACTACGCCGACTGGGCGAACTGGCTGCCGATCATGCAGGCTTATGAAGCCCGCAAGGGCGCCTACTTCGGCACCCCGGCGGTCAATCTGGTCGCTGCGCTGAACGTCAGCCTGGGACAGATTCTGGATGAGGGTCTGGATGCCCGCTTTGGCCGGCATCAGAAGATCAGCGCCTGCTGCAAAGCCGCCATCAAGGCGCTCAAACTCAAACAACTGCCCCTCAAGGACGAGTTCGCTGCCAGCACCATGACCGCACCCTATTACCCTGCCGGCGTTGCGGGCGGTGACCTGATGAAGGTGATGAAAGACGAGGGCGTGATCGTCGCCGGCGGCCTGCTGCCCGAACTGAAGGACAAATATTTCCGCATCGGCCATATGGGCTCGGTCGACATCGGTGATCTGCTGAAGACCATCGCGGCTCTGGAAGTCGCGCTTGCGAAAACGGGCTACAAATTCACAGCGGGTGCTGGTGTAGCCGCGGCGATGAAAGAATATTTGAAATAGATTTCGACATCCGTTCTGGTGTTTTCAGGAGGCGAACCGCACGGTTCGCCTCCTTTTTTGATGGTATTCAGGCTGGGGCTGCAAACCTCATTAGTGGTAAACTCAAACCATACTATTACAGGAAAGATTTATGGATTCTGAAGATACAACCTATCACACCCAAAACGCGCGCATCGCCATGCTGATCGACGGTGACAACGCGCAGCCTACCCTGATCAACCACATGCTGGCTGAAGCCGGCAAATACGGCATGGTCACCATCCGCCGCATCTATGGCGACTGGACCACCAGCAACATGAGCGGCTGGAAGGACACGCTCCAGACCTATGCCATCCAGCCTATCCAGCAGTTCAGATACACCATCGGCAAAAACGCCACTGACAGCGCCATGATCATTGACGCCATGGACATTCTCTATCAGGGCGGCATCACCGGTTTCTGCCTGGTCTCCAGCGACAGTGACTACACCCGGCTGGCGACCCGCATCCGCGAGATGGGCATCTTCATCATGGGTATCGGCAAGAAGACCACACCGCGCGCGTTCGTCAACGCCTGCGAAGTCTTCGTCTTCACCGACAACCTGATCCCGCCGCCGCGAAAGACCCGCTCGACCGCGAAGAAGTCCAAAACCAAGGCTGAGAATGAAAAAAACAGCCCTATACCGCTGCTGCGTGACGCTTTTGATATGGCAGTCCAGGAAAACGGCTGGGCGTTCCTGGGGGCGATTGGCAATTATGTGCGCCAGCTTGACCCCAGTTTTGACGCCCGGACGTACGGGCATACCCAGTTGTCGTCGCTGATCCGCGAGTACCCCGAACTATTTGAGCTGAAGGATGTCAAGCGCAAGGACGGCACGAGCATTATCTCGGTCAAACTCCACGAGGAATAACCTTTCATAGATACAGCAACCCACCCGCGAAGCGGGTGGGTTGCGTTTAACACAAACAATTGCAGACTATGCTGGCTTGTCGGTTTCGACGATCTCGACGCTGTCGATGCGGGTTCCGGGCTGGCGGTCCATCATCGGGTCGCGCTCCCTGATCTTCAGCACAACGTCCATGCCTTCAACCACTTCGCCGAAGACAGCGTGCCGGTCATTCAGATGCGGCGTGGGACCGTGAGTGATAAAGAACTGGCTGCCGTTGGTGTTCGGTCCGGCGTTCGCCATCGAAAGGATGCCAGCCTTGTTGTGGCGCAGTCTGGGATGGAATTCATCCTCGAAGCTGTAGCCCGGGCCGCCCCTGCCAGTACCGGTCGGATCGCCGCCCTGTGCCATGAAACCGTTGATCACGCGGTGGAAGGTGGTGTTGTTATAGAAACCCTCGCGGGCTAAAAAGACAAAGTTGTTGACAGTATTCGGCACTTCATCAGCGAAGAGTTTAATCGTAAAATTGCCGACTTCCGTCTTGAAAACAGCGGAATAGTTTTTCTTTTTATCGAGTGCGAATTCCGGTGCGGACGCGAAAGACTTGAACATGAGCAGCTCCTGTGAGTTATTTGACCTTTTTGATTTTACCTTAAACCCGTGCGTGGCAAACACACCATCGTTATAATAACTTCACCCGAACCCGGAGGAAGGCGCATGAAAACTATTGGTCTGCTCGGCGGCATGAGCTGGGAATCATCGATCGAATACTATCGCATCATCAATCAGGTCGTCAACGACCGGCTCGGCGGCGTGCATTCCGCGAAATCTGTCATGGTTTCCGTCGATTTCGCCGAGATCGAAGCCATGCAGCACCGCGGCGACTGGCTGGCTGCGTCAGATGCCATGATCAGCGCGGCAAAAGCGATTGAGGCTGCCGGCGCGGACTTCCTCGTCATCTGCACCAACACCATGCACAAGCTGGCGCCGGATGTCCAGGCACAGATCAGCATCCCGCTCCTGCATATCGCGGACCCGACGGGCGCCGCGATCTTCGCGCGCGGGTTCCGCAAGGTCGCGCTGCTCGGCACGCGTTTCACGATGGAAGAGGATTTCTACAAACGCAGGCTGATAGAGAAATTTGACCTGGATGTCATCGTTCCTGAACCCGCTGACCGAGCCGTGATCCACCGCGTCATCTACGACGAACTGGTCGTCGGCTCCATCCGCGACGATTCCCGTGACGCGTTCCTGGCAATCATTGACAGGCTGCGCCAGGCTGGCGCGCAGTGCGTGATCCTGGGCTGTACGGAGATTGGTCTGTTGGTCAAACAACCCGATTGTGAGCTTCCGCTTTTTGACACCACACTGCTGCACGCGCTGGGTGCTGTGGACGAAGCGCTGGCGTAATTTATAGACTTACGACCGATTCGACATTCGCCGCAATTGTATCAATCACGACCTGGCCGTTGGTCAGGTCGATCAATTGCGCGACAAAATCATCCGCATCAGTTTCGAGCAGGCTGATGGTCAGACTGACATCGAGATCAAATTCCTGATCCTTGATGGTCGCGTTGAAACGCCCTGCCAGCAATTTGGCGCGTTCGTAGCTCGCGTAAGGCAAGACTGCCATCAGCGTCCGGGTGCTGACCAGCTTGCCGCGCGGCAGTACCTTCAGCACCTCGATCACCGCGTTGGTGTAGGCTTTGACCAGTCCGCCGGTCCCGAGCTTGATGCCGCCGAAATAACGGGTGACGACAACGACCACATTGCCCAGCCCGCTGGTTGACAGGACGGTCAGCGCGGGTCTGCCCGCGGTGCCTGAGGGCTCGCCGTCATCATGGCAATGCGTGATGGTGCTGTTGCCGTGACCGATGACAAAGGCCGGCACGTGATGACTGGCATCAGGATATTTGTTCTTGATCTTCTGGATGAATGCGCGGGCTTCTTCGACGCTGCCTGCTGGCGCCGCTTCGGCAATAAAGCGCGAGTTGTCGATCACGATCTCGGTCTCTGCCGGATGGAGGGGGACGAATTTTTCGCTCAAAATCAGCTCAATCTGCTGGTTGTGCTTCGTGCTTCAAGTGCCGCACCTGCTCAATATATTCCAGACTCTGGTGCCGGAAATAGGTGTTATAGAGTTCCGCATACTGTCCGCCTGCCGCCAGCAGCCGGACATGTGTGCCCTCTTCGAGGATACTGCCTTTATCCAGCACGATGATGCGGTCAGCGGATTTGATGGTCGACAGCCGGTGTGCGATCAGGATCGAGGTTGTATCCTTCAGGATCAATGCCAGCGCCTGCTGGATCTGCCATTCGGTGAAGGGATCAATGCTTGCCGTCGCTTCATCCAGAATGAAAATGGCTGGTTTGTGGACAAGAACCCGCATCAGCGCGACCAGTTGCCGCTGCCCCATGGAGAGCAATGCACCGCGCTCGCCAACCTGAGTGTCGAGACCGTCGGCGAGCGTGGTCATCCACTCACCGCTGCCAATCTGCGCGCCGATTTCTTCGACTTCCTCACGATTCGCGCTGGCGCAGGTGTAGCAGATATTGTCCAGCACGGTGCCCGAGAACAGGAACGGCACCTGCGAGACGATACCGAGCTGCCGGCGATAAGCGTTGAGGTTGAATGAGCGGATATCCATCCCGTCAATTAGCAATTCTCCGCCTTGATATTCATAGAAGCGCGCGATCAGTTTGGCAACGGAAGATTTCCCCGCGCCCGTGTGACCAACGATCGCCAGGTTCTCGCCCGCGCGTATGGAGAGGTTGAAATCGTCGAGTACCTGCTCGCCGGTTTTGTAGGCAAAATCCAGGTGACGGAAGTCAATCCGACCGCTCAATCTGGGAGGCTCGACGTCGCCGGTCTGCTTGACGGATGCCTCAGCGTCAATCAGCGCGAAGACACGCTCAGCCGCGGACAAGCCATTCTGAACCGTCGTCCAGTATGAGGCGAGCTGCATGACAGGATACATAAATCTGTCCATGCTCATGACGAACAGGTACCACGCGCCAGCCGTGACAACGCCCTGGTGAACTTTCAGACCACCGAAGTAAACCAGCAGCGCGGTACCGATTGCCGCGACAATGTGCAGGATGGGATGAATCAGCGTCATGGTGACGCCGCGGGTGAAATTCATCCGGTACGAAGTTGAATTTGCCTCGTTGAACTCATCGTACACGCTTTTTTCCTGCCGGTAATTTTTAGCGACCGCGATGCCTGAAATGCTTTCCTTGATGTTGGCATTCACGGTAGCGATCGCCCGCATACCGCGCCGGGTAACCCGGCGGGCTATCTTGCGGAAGGTGATCGAGATCAGGAAAATCACCGGCACAATGAACAGCAGCCCCAGCGTCAGCGTCCGGTCAATGCGGAACAGCACCACGGTCAGGATCGCCGTTTCAAGGATTTGTGAGACCAGGTCCATGGTGATTCCGATCAGTTGACCGAAATCGCGCGTGTCACCGGTGATGCGCGAGACGATCTTGCCGGTCGGGTACTCGTCGTAGAAGGACAGATCGTGGGAGGCGGACGCGGCGAAGGCGTCGCCCGCCAGTTTGGTCACCGCGGCGGTGACCGTGCGGATGGTCAGCCGGCGCCGTGCCCAGTTCGCCAGCCAGATCAGCACACCAGCGACCAGGATGATGCCCGGTATTCCGTACAGGTACAGGTCTACGCCAGCCTGATTGATGGCGTCAATACCGCGTGAAACGATGACAGGCTGCAGCGCGGACAGGCTGGAAATCGTTATGATCGCCAGCGCAATGCCGATCAGTTTGCGCCAGTGCGGCAGGAAATATCCCGTGATCCGGCGGACCAGCTCCCGGTCGTTATATTGCCTGTCGTAATCTTCCGCGTTCAATCCGCTGTGAAATCCCATGCTCGTTACTCGCTGAAAATCTGTCTGTATGCTTCTGAATCACGCATCAGCGTGTCGTGCGTGCCAATCGCGGCAATTTCGCCCTGCCGCATGACGATGATCAGATCCGCCCAGCGGATTTGTGAAAGCCGGTGGGTGATGATGAGGGTTGTCCTGCCCTCAGCCGCTTTGAAAATCGCCTGCTGGATGCGGTCTTCCGTCTCGCTGTCGATTGCGCTGGTGGAATCGTCCAGAATCAGGATTCGCGGGTCCGTCAGGAACGCCCGCGCCAATGCGACCCGCTGGCGCTGTCCGCCCGAGAGGGTCACACCGCGCTCACCGAGCACCGTGTGATAGCCTTCCTTGAAAGTGTTGATGAATTCATCAGCCTGGGCAAACCGCGCCACCTGTCTGACTTCCTCTTCACTCGCGGCTTGTTTGCCAAAGGCGATATTCTCGCTGATTGTTTTGGAAAATAAGAAGATATCCTGCTCGATGGTTGAGATCTGCGTGCGCAGTTTATCCAGGTTCCAGTCCCTGACATTGACGCCGTCTACCAGCACTTCGCCTCGCGTGGCGTCATAGACGCGGTTGACCAGCTTGGCGAGCGTGGTCTTGCCCGAGCCGGTCTGACCGACAATCGCGACAGTCTGCCCGCCTTTCACCTTGAAGGAGACATTTTTCAGCACCGGGTCGCTATCGCTGGCATAGCTGAAGCTGACATTTCTGAACTCAATCTCTCCGCGCATGCGCTGCTGGTAGCCGCTCAGGTTCTGGTCAAGATTGTTCTCACGATTGATCAACGAGAGGATCCGGCGCGCGCTGGCGACCCCGAGCGAAAGCTGGGAATAGGCAAACAGCGACGCGAAAGTCGGGAAGTCCAGCATCAGCAGCAAGCCAAAATAGCCAATCACCTGCCCCATATTCAGGATGCCCGCCTGATACAGCAGCAAGGCATGCAGCAAACCGACACCCATGGCGATGCTCAGCAGCAGCAATGGCAGGAACTTGGCTTCCTCATCGCCCTGGCGGATCATCGCGCTGCGGTAGTCACTCATGTTGTGGTTGAAGAGGCTGACCTCGCGGTCTTCCTCGGCTGACCCTTTGACAGTCTCAATGCCATCGAGTGCCTCGGCGAGTCTGGTATTCATGGTGCCGAATGCCGCCCTGACGCGCGTAGTCAGCGGCTGCAGAATCTTGAGGTAATTCAGGATCGCGATGATGTAGAAGATGATGAACAGGATCGGCGTCAGCACCAGGCTGGGATGATAGCGCGGCGCGAAGAGAATCGGCACGATCAGAAAATTGAGTGAGCCAATCACCATGTTGAAGCCGGGATTGAACATGAAATTGATCTCACGCACATCGTTGGTCGCGCGCGCCATCGTATCACCCACCGGCTGCAGTGAGTGGAAGGTCATGCTCTTGCCCAGCAGGCTGAGATAAATTTCATGGCGGATATCGCGTTCAACCCGCTGCCCAGTGATCTCGAAACTGGTGCTGCGCAAGAGCATGATGCCGGCACGCAGGATCTGAACGCCGCCGATCAGCAGCGCGATATTCTTCAGCAAACCGATATCCAGGTTGCTCTTCATCAATTCGTTGAAAGCGTCGCCAATGTACACCGGCTGAATGGCCGCCAGAACACCGTTACCTGTCGCCGCGACAACTGCCAGCAGGATCAGATACCACTGCCGGCGGGCATGGGAGGCGATCCATCTGATCGGACCGCGGCGGTCGGATATATGGGCATTTTCCAGGGAGAATTCGGTGATGAAGTTAGTCTGAGCCATAAGGTTAATCGCGATTAACGCGAACTAAAATTCTATCATATCCCGCATCCGGCGACCTCTGGCGGCGGGCTGACAGCTGGCAGCGATGGCTGGTTATGCCTGCTGGTACGCTTGATAAGCGTCCGTCCAGGGCGTGCCCAGGCGGTGATTGGGACTGACCTCGATACCCTTGAGCTTTTGCGCGATCTGGGTGGCAAGCATGGCAATCGACGCCCAATCTTCAGCCTGGAAAGCCTGATCCAGTTTGGCGGCGTAGGCGGCGCTCCACTCCCATTCCATGCGGTAGCGGTCAGCCTTGACCCAATAGCCTTTCTTCTCCCAAGCAGCAACCGATTCGTCAATCGTCGCCGCGACCTCTTTGAGCGAGAGGATAAGAAAAGCGACCAGGTCCATTGTTTCCGGCGAAATCTCCTGCTGGGTCATCAACTGGCGGATGGCCAGCACGATCATTTTGTTCAGCTTGTCCCTGGATTTACCCCCGGTGTTCGTGTTGATATACCTTCCCATCAGATCGCCTCGCTAGTTTTTCTAAGCACAAGGTGCGATTATACCGGATATGAGAGCCGGATTTTGCTGATATATCGCAATTTTCAGCCAGTTTACGCGCGCCAGGCGGCTGAAAACTTGCGGACTTATTTGGTTACGCTTATAATGCTGCGGGGAGGGGATGTGCTGGAATTGGCAGACAGGCATGACTTAGGATCATGTACCGAAAGGTGTGAGGGTTCAATTCCCTCCATCCCCATCGCGAAACTATTCATACAATAAGAGGTTGACCTTGAAAATCGAAAAAACGCTTTTAGATGACCAGCAAGTGAAAATCATCGCTGAACTCGAACCAGAATTGATGGAAGGATTCAAGGTCAGAGCGGCAAAACGGATCGCAAAGAATACCAAGATCGCCGGATTCCGTCCCGGCAAAGCCCCCTATGATGTCATCAGACGCCAGTACGGCGATGCCGCCATCGAACAGGAAGCGGTTGAAATCATGCTGGATGAGATTTACCCCAAAATTTTGGACGAAGCCGAAGTGAAACCCTCCGGGTCAGGCAACCTGGAAGAAATCATCAGCATGGACCCGCCGAAGTTTGCCTTCGTCGTTCCGCTTGAGCCGGAAGTTGAGCTCTACGACTATCACAGCATGCGCCGTGATTACGCTTTTGAACCGGTCACCGAAGATGAATATCAGTCGGTTCTCACCAACATCCGCCGCAGCTATGCCACCGCAGAGCCGGTCGAACGCCCCATCGAAGACGGCGACATGGTTTACATCAAGATCTCAGGTGAATTTACCGAGCCGCTTGAAGGCGAAAACAAGGAAGTCATCTCCGAGCGCCCCTTCCAGGTTTATGTGGACAAGGAAGCCAAACTCGACAGCGAATGGCCCTATCAGGGATTCAGCAAGGAACTGATCGGCAAGAATGAGAACGACGAGCTGACCATTACCCACATCTTCCCGCACGATTCGAATTTTGAGAACCTGCGCGACAAGGAAGTTGCGTTCAAAGTCACAATCCAGTCAGTCAAAAAGTTGACCCTGCCCGCCCTGGACGACGAGTTCGCCAAGACCATGGGCGAGGAATACGAAAACTTCGAGCAACTCGACAAGGCTATCCGCAGCCAGGTTGAGGATGAAAAGAAGAAGAATTACGAACAGGACTTCTTCACTGACTTGCTGAAAGAGGTCGTTGAAAATTCGACCGTGAAGTATCCCAAGCACATGCTGGATGAGGAGATTCACCAGATCATGCACAATTTTGAGCATGATCTCAGCCACCAGCACATGGACCTGGCGGCATACCTCAAGACGCGCAAGCTGGACGAGGCGCAATTCATCGAACAGGAAATCAAACCGGACGCGGAAATTCGCCTCAAACGCAACCTAGTCATGGACAAGATCGCCCACGAAGAAAACATCCAGCTTGACAACGCCGAACTGCAGCAGGAAATTCAGGCTACCATGCTCAATTACATGCGCAATGGTTACCAGTTGCCGAAAATCGAGCGCGAGCGTGAGAACTTTACCAATATGATCGCCTATCAGGCTGCCAACCGCCTGATCAATAAAGGCATTCTGGACCGGCTGAAACAAATTGCGACTGGTATTGAGCCAGAAAAAGCAGAACCCGTTGCTGAAGACGAAGCTGAACCTGTCGCAGAAGTACCGGCAGTTGCTGACGAAGCTCCCACAACCGCGCCTGAACAGGAAGATCAAGCCGAAAGCTAACGGATTAGAAGTAGAAGGAGAACCCTAAGGTTATGAATCATTTTTCACCCAGCAATGTCATCCCGATGGTTGTTGAGACCTCAGGCCGCGGTGAACGCGCCTATGACATTTATTCCCTGCTGCTCAAGGAGCGCATCATCTTCCTGAGCACGCCCATCGACGCGCAAATCTCGAATCTGATCGTGGCGCAATTGCTCTTCCTCAGCCGCGAAGACCCGGACGGCGACATTCAGATGTACATCAACTCCCCTGGCGGTCAGGTCTATGCCGGCCTGGCGATCTATGACACCATGCAGATGATCCCCAACCGCATCAGCACCGTCGCTGTCGGAGCGACTGCCTCATTTGGCACCGTTCTGCTGGCTGCTGGCACCAAAGGTCACCGCTACGCGCTGCCTAACGCCACCATTCACATCCACCAGCCGCTCGGCGGCGCTCAGGGTCAGGCATCAGACATCGAGATTCAGGCACGCGAGATCCTGCGTCTGCGCAAGCTGCTGAACGAGATTTTGATGAAGCACACCGGACAGCCGGAAGAAGTGATCATCCGCGACACCGAACGTGATTATTACCTCGGCGCCGATCAGGCAGTCGAATATGGTCTGGTCGATCAGGTTCTGGCACCGCCCGCCAAATAGGCGTTTGTAGAAACTTAAGCTGACACGCCGGCGATCAACTCCGGCGTGTTTTCATCAGAGGATGGTTACGCATGGGTGTAAAAGGTTTAATTATCGATATGGATGGTGTCTTATGGGCGGAGCGTCAGCCGCTGGTCGATTTGACCGCGCTCTTCGACCGCATCAACCGGCTTGGACTGCGCTACAGGCTGGCGACCAATAACTCCTCGCGTACCCAGGCACAATTCCAGCGGGAGCTGGCTGAACTTGGCGCGAACATCCCGGTTGAGAACATCCTTACATCAGCGATCGCAACTGCCCATTATTTGCGCAAAGCCCTGCCCGCGAATGCGGGTCTGTTCGTCATGGGTGAGGCCGGCCTGCTGGATGCCTTGAGCGATGCCGGATTCAGACTGGGCGCGGACGATCCGCAGGCGGTGGTGATTGGCATAGACCGTGAACTGACCTATGAAAAGCTGAAAACTGCCGCTTTGCTGATCAGAGCAGGCCTGCCATTTTACGCTACCAACGGCGACCGGACGCTGCCGACACCTTATGGTCTGGTACCCGGCGCCGGCGCGCAATTGGCATTTCTTGAAGCGACAACGGAAGTCGCACCTTTCGTGATCGGTAAACCGCAGCCAATGATGATGCACTTTGCCATGCATGCCATGGGCACCAGCTCGGCCGAGACGCTATGCATCGGTGACCGGGTTGAAACCGACATCCTCGGCGGACAAAACGCCGGCTGTCTGACTGCCCTGGTGCTGAGCGGCGTCACCTCACCGGAGCGCGCCCGCGCGTGGCAGCCCGCCCCGACACTGATCGCTGCCGACATCAGCGCCGTGCTGGATGAGCTGGAAGCTGGCACGCTGTCATGAGCAACATCCATGATCTTGAGTTCCCGGAATTGCAGGTGTTTATTCAGGAGAACAAGCAGCAAGCGTTCCGCGCCAGGCAGGTCTGGAAAGGTTTATATCATCAGCTATACGCAAATATTGATGATTTCACCACCCTGCCGGCCAGTCTAAAGCAGATTCTAGCGTCCGCCTTCAACCTCGCCGGGTTGAAGGCTGTCCAAAACGTCACGTCAACCGACCAGGAGACAACCAAAATCCTCTATCACTTGCATGACGGCGCGCACGTCGAAACCGTCCTGATGCACTACAACGAGCGTGATTCGGTCTGCGTCTCGAGCCAGGTCGGCTGTGCTATGGCATGCCAGTTTTGCGCGACGGGTCAGCTTGGCTTTATCCGCAACCTGAGCGCCGGCGAAATAGTCGAACAGGTGCTTGACCAGGAACGCCTCCTCCGGCAAAGCGGGCGCAAGGTGACCAACGTCCTGATCATGGGCATGGGAGAACCGCTGAACAATTATGACGCGACACTGAAAGCGCTGCGGATACTGAATGACGCTGAGGGCTTCAACCTCGGCGCACGGCGGATAACCCTTTCCACCGTCGGCATTGTACCTGGCATCCTCAAGCTCGCGCGGGAACCCCTGCAGGTCAATCTGGCGATCAGCCTGCATGCCGCTGAGGACGCCTTGAGAGAGCGCCTCCTGCCAGTCAACAAGGTTTATCCAATTGCCAGCCTGATGGACGCTTGCGACCAATACGTTGCCGCGACCAACCGCCGCGTCACTTATGAGTGGGCGCTGATTGAGGGCGTCAATGACCAGCCAGCCCACGCGCAGTCACTGGCAGCCCTCCTGAAGAGCCGTCTGGCGCATGTCAATCTGATCAGTTTGAATCCGACCAGGGGTTTCAGCGGCAAACCGGCGAAGCAGGATACTGCCGCCCGGTTTCTTGAAATCCTGCAGGCAGCCGGCATTGCAGCTACGCTGCGCCTGCGCCGCGGTATCGATATCAACGCCGGTTGCGGCCAGCTCACGGCTGCCGTCAGCAACCCCGTCAAGCCGCATCTCTGAAAGTGCGCGTGATATAATCCGCACTCATGGATAACCTGTTCAGCAAGTGGATGAGCGGGCTCGAAAAGACCCGCAAAGTGACCTTCGGCCGCCTGGCAACTGCCTTCGGCGCGACGCAAATCGACGAGGATAGCTGGGACGAACTGGAGATGATCCTGCTGCAGTCCGATATTGGCGTGGACATCACCCAGGACATTATCGAGAATCTGCGCACCACCGTTTATGACGAAGGCATCACCCGCAGCGAAGAACTGATCCAGGCGCTGAAACGTGAGCTGATTGTCCGACTGGACACCCCCGCAGATCCCCACCTGTTCGAACAGCCGCTGACCGTCATCATTCTCGCCGGTGTCAATGGCTCGGGCAAGACGACGACTGCCGCCAAGCTGGGCTATCGCTTTCAGAAGCAGGGCAAAAGTGTCGTCCTATGTGCCTCCGATACCTTCCGCGCGGCTGCCATCGACCAGCTTCAGGTCTGGGGCGACCGTCTGAACGTGCCGGTGATCGCCAGCCAGCCCAACGCGGATCCCGCGGCAGTTGCGTACGACGCGATCCAGTCGGCGATTTCGAGAAAAATTGATGTTGTCATCATCGATACTGCCGGCAGGCTGCACACGCGCTTCAACCTGATGGAAGAGCTGAAAAAGATCCACCGTGTCGTCGGCAAAGCGCTGCCTGGCGCGCCGCACGCTACCTGGCTGGTGCTGGACGCCACAACCGGGCAGAACGCACTGACGCAGGCACAGATATTCAAGGATGCTGTCAACGTGACCGGTGTCATTCTGGCCAAGCTCGACTCTTCGGCCAAGGGCGGCATGGCGTTCGCGATCAAGCAAAAACTCGGTCTGCCGATCCTGTTCGCTGGATTGGGAGAAAAACCCGAAGATCTGGAACCTTTCGATACTGCCCGATTTGTCGACGGCATCGTAGGCAGTTAGCACGGAGAAGATATGCAGGATATTATTGACCGACTCCAGGAAGCCTCCAAAAAGCTGACCCAGCTTATGGAGCATCTTTGACTTCTCGGAAAAAGAATCAACAATAACAGACCTGCAAGCCAAATCTGAAGCGCCCGATTTTTGGGATAGCCCCACCAAAGCTCAATCGATCATGAAAGAACTCGCTGGTTTACGCGAGGAACTGGAGATGTGGGCCAAACTCAAACATGAAGTTCAGGAAAACCTTGAACTGGCTGAATTTGATGATGAGAGCTTGCGTCCGGACCTGGAAGCCAGCGCCAGCGCCATAGAAGCGACGCTCAACCGGTTGGAGTTCGATGTGCTGCTTTCCGAGCCTTATGACCGGGAGAATGCCCTGCTGGCAATCCATGCCGGCGCGGGCGGTACGGATTCTCAGGACTGGGCGGGCATGCTGACCCGCATGTACCTGCGCTGGGGTGAACGCAACGGTTTCAAAATGGACGTCATCGACCAGACTGACGGTGAGGAAGCGGGCATCAAGAGCGTCACGATTGCCGTTGAGGGGCGCTACGCTTATGGCTATCTCCGGGCGGAGAAAGGCGTTCACCGCCTGGTGCGCCTCTCGCCCTTCGACTCGAATCACCGCCGGCATACATCCTTCGCGCTGGTTGAGGTATTACCAGAGCTCTCCGACATCGACAGTGAAATCGTCATCCCGGCTGAGGATCTGCGCATTGACGTTTTTCGTTCCAGCAGCGCTGGCGGTCAAAATGTGCAAAAGAACGCGACAGCCATCCGCATTACCCATTTGCCGACCGGGATGGTCGTTTCCTGCCAGAATGAGCGCTCCCAGCTGCAAAACCGGGAGAATGCCATGCGCGTGCTCAAAGCCCGGCTGATGGAACTGAAGCACGAACAGCAGGCAAAACAGCTCTCAGACATCAAAGGTGAGTTTACGAAAGCGGAATGGGGCAGCCAGATTCGTTCCTATGTGCTGCACCCCTACCAGATGGTCAAGGATCACCGTACCGAGTATGAAGTCGGCAACACCCAGGCAGTGCTGGATGGCGAGATAAACGAATTTATCCAGGCCTATTTAAAACAGCCTGCGAATGTCAACGGATCGCACTAATCCAGGATATCGCCCAGCTTCATCAGGCTCAAATCAAGCGGCTTTTTGTTGGAAACGACTTCCAGCAAGGGGGTATAGGTGATCTTGCTGTTGATGATGCCCACCAGATTGCCGTACTTTCCCTTCGAAATTTGCTCCACCGCCGCGTACCCGAAACGCGACGCCAGAATCCGGTCGTAGGCGCTGGGATTGCCGCCGCGCTGCACATGCCCAAGGATGGTCACCCGCAGCGTGAAGCCGAGTTCCTCTTCCTTCTCGTTGAAGTAGGCGGCCAGCTTGGTGGCGTTGTATTTCGCGCCCTCCGCTACGACGACAATGGCATGCGCCTTGCCCTTTTCATAGGCTGCTTCAATTTCATCAGCGATCTCTTCCGGCTTGCGTTCCTTCTCGGGGATCACAACCGCTTCCGCACCGCCGGCAACCGCAGACATCAGCGCCAGATAGCCGCATTCCCTGCCCATGACTTCAACCAGAACCGCCCGGTTGTGGGAGGAGGCGGTGATTTTCAGCCGGTCAATCGCTTCAAGCGCGATGTTAAGCGCGGTGTCCACACCCAGCGTCACGTCGGAGCCATACAAATCGTTGTCAATGGTGGAGGCAATACCGACCACCGGGAAGCCTAATTTATGCAGCGCGTAGGTGCCTTGCTGCGATCCATTGCCGCCGATCACAACCAGCGCGTCGATTCCAGCCTGGTTCAAAGCGCGCAGCCCTTTGATTTGACCGGCTTCGGTTTTGAACTCGGGACAGCGCGCGCTGCCGAGGATTGTGCCGCCGCGCTGGATCACACCGCTCACATCACGGCTGCCCATTTCAACGAAATTGCCGTCGATCAAGCCTTCAAAACCATGCCTGACGCCGTAGGCAGTCCAGCCGAGATTGATCGCCGAACGCACCACCGAGCGAATAGCCGCATTCATGCCGGGAGCATCACCACCACTTGTTAGCACCGCAATATTAGTCATAATTCATTCGTCCTTTATACAAAACTATAAAATTCTATCACGCGCGGGGGTCGCATTTCAACAGTGAAACCACAAATATTGCTAAAATAAAGACACGTCAACAACCAGAGGTGAATAAATGGACGAAAGAACTGTCAGAGTAAATGCTCATGACCTCGAACGCTTCATGGGCGATGTTTTCGTGCATATGGGTGTTCCGGAAGACGAAGCGCGCGCGTCTGCGCGTGTGCTGATCAGGTCAGACTTGCGCGGCATCGAATCGCACGGGATCGGCCGGCTGAAAATGTATTACGACCGGCTGAAGAACGGACAGCACCAGGCGATCACCAATTTTGAAATTATCCGTGAGAGCCCCACGACCGCGGTCGTTGACGGTCACCATGGCATGGGCATGATCATCGGCATCAAAGCCATGAACCTCGCCATCGAAAAAGCGCGTACCTACGGCATGGGTTCGGTTGCTGTCCGCAACTCAACGCACTTCGGGATCGATGGCTATTATCCGCTCATGGCAGTCGATGCCGGCATGATTGGCATGTCGTTCACCAATGCCCGGCCAGCCATCGCGCCGACCTTCTCGGTCCAGCCGATGCTTGGCACCAATCCGATCGCGTTTGGCTGTCCGACTGACGAGACTTTCCCCTTCCTGTTCGATGGCGCTACGTCAATCATCCAGCGCGGCAAAGTAGAAATTGCCGACCGCGAAGGCAAGATGATGGAGCCGGGATACATCGTCGATACGCAAAATCAACCAATGACGGATCCGGTCAAAGTGCTGCATGATATGACCCGCGGCGAAGCCGCCCTGCTGCCGCTCGGCGGTGAAGGCGAACATTTCGCTGGGTATAAAGGCTACGACCTGGCGACCATGGTTGAGATCCTTTCCGCGTCGTTACAGACTGGCAGTTTTCTGTACGGTCTGACCGGCATCGGACCGAATGGCGAGAACCAGCCTTTCAAGCTCGGTCACTTTTTCATGGCGATGGATATTGAAGCTTTTACGGATCTTGAAACTTTCAAGAAAACAACCGGTGATATACTCCGTGAGCTGAGAGCCGCGCGTAAAGCACCAGGTGCGGCGCGCATTTACACCGCGGGCGAAAAAGAATATGAGAACGAAAAGCGTCTGGTCGTTGAGGGGATTCCCATCATCCCGACCTTACAAAAACAAATGCGGACGATCATGTCCGAGACAGGTTTGAGTGGATACAATTTTGACTTTTGAGGTTACCGTTCTGTAATGCGCACAATTAAAGGGATCATTTTTGACTTCGACGGGGTCATTCTCGACACGGAGGTAGCTGACTATGCTGCCTGGCTGAAAGTGTTCGAAAAGTATGGCGCCAAATTACCGAAAGAGGATTGGGTAAAGATCATCGGCTCAAGCGCTGAGTCGTTTGACGTTGTCGGCAGGCTGCAAAAACAGGTCTCCTTCCCGCTTGACAGGGCGCACATCAAAAAAGAGAAGGAAACCGTTTATCGTGAACTGATCCAGAATGCCCATCCGATGGCAGGCATCGAAGACATGATTTCCGCTGCCAGGGAGAACGGGTTGAAGCTTGCCATCGCGTCCAGTTCACCCGCCACCTGGGTGCATGGACACCTGGAGATGATCGGGCTGCGGCACCAGTTCGACGTGATCTGCACCGCGGATGATGTTGAATACGTCAAACCGCGTCCAGACCTGTTTCTGCTCGCGGCACGTCGCTTGGCGCTGCATGAGGACGAGCTGATCATCATTGAAGATTCATACAATGGTGTTATGGCAGCCCAGGCAGCCGGCATTCCATGCCTGGCTGTACCAAATGAAATGACCAGAGGCCTGGACTTTTCCGCGGCAGCAGCCGTTGTTGACTCGCTGGCGGATGTTGACCTCGCTGGATTATTAAGTAAGGTTGGCGGTAAAATTCAGTCGTGACCAGTATTGCAACCAGTTCCGTGAGCGCCATTCAGGCGCTGATGAATTCGCTGCCTGAGAATACAAGCACCAGCGATCGTGAATTGATTCTGTCCGCTTACCAGTTCGCTGAAAAAGCGCATGAGGGTCAGACCCGCGCCAGCGGTGAGCCTTACATTTCTCACTGTGTCGCGGTCGCGACGATTTTGGCCAACATGCAGGTACCCACCAGCGCGATCCTCGCGGGTCTGCTGCATGATACGGTTGAAGACACAACCGTGACAATGGCTGACATCGCTGCCGCTTTTGGTCCGGAAGTTGCCATGATGGTCGACGGCGTGACCAAGCTGACCAATCTGCCGCGCGTCAGCAAAGCGGAGGACTCCCTCAAGCCCACTGATCTTCAGGATGATTCGGACGAATCGGCTGAGCAGGACCCGACGCGCAAGAGCAGGATGCGCGAGCTGCACAACGAGACCCTGCGCAAGACGTTCATCGCCATGGGCGAGGATATCCGCGTGGTGTTGATCAAGCTGGCTGACCGGCTGCACAATATGCGTACGCTCGGCTTTCTGCCGGAAAGCAAACGCAAATCGATCGCCCAGGAAACCCTCGATATCTTTGCGCCGCTGGCCAATCGCCTCGGTCTGTGGAATATCAAATGGGAACTGGAAGACCTGTCCTTCCGCTATGTCAATCCGCAGAAATATAAAGAAATTGCCGAGAACCTGACCGAGAAACGCACCGACCGCGAGAAGGAAATCAAGGAGATCATCAACGTCCTGAGCGGTCTGTTACGTGACGCCAACATCGAAGCCAACATCACCGGCCGCCCGAAGCATATTTATTCGATTTACAAGAAGATGGTCGAGAAAGGCAAGCCGTTTGAATTGGTGCGGGATCTGCGCGCCGTGCGGTTGATCGTGAATGATATTCCATCCTGCTACTCAGCGCTCGGCGTCATTCATACACGCTGGCGCCCCTTGCCCCATGAATTTGATGATTACATTGCGGCGCCCAAAGACAACTTTTACCAGTCGCTGCATACCGCTGTCATTTACGACGACGGCAAGCCGCTGGAAGTGCAAATCCGCACGCCCGAGATGAATGAGAACGCCGAGTATGGCATTGCCGCGCACTGGAAGTACAAGGAACACGGCAAGATCAATGAGCATTACGAACAACGCATCAACTGGATCCGCAAGCTGATGGAATGGCGTCAGGACGTGGTTGACGCGCAGGAGTTCGTCGACGGCCTCAAGAGCGATGTCTTCGAGGACCGGGTATACGTTTTCACCCCGCGCGGGGACATCATCGACCTGCCGCTCGGTTCAACCCCGATCGATTTTGCCTATCATGTCCATACTGAAATCGGTCATCGCTGTCGCGGCGCGAAAATCAATGGGAAACTCGTCACGCTCGATTACCGTCTGAAGACTGGTGATCAGGTGCAAATCCTGACCGCGAAACAAGGCGGTCCGAGCCGTGACTGGCTGAACACCAGCCTGGGGATGGTGAAATCACAACGTGCCCGCTCGAAGATCAGACAATGGTTTAAAGTTCAGGATTACGAGCAAAACCTCGTCCAGGGCAAGGAAACCCTGGAGAAGGAACTGCGCCGTCTGGGTGTCGCTGATCTGAACATTGAACAGCTCGGGCTCTCGCAGGACTACAAGACCATTGAGGACATTTACGTCGCCATCGGCTGCGGTGATCTGTCAATGGGCAGGATCGTCAACCGCCTGAGCGAGCTGAACCGTGAAAAGGATCCGCTGCTGGTCTCCAAACCACTGGCAGACAGCGAGAAGGATAAGGACGCGGTTACGGTTCTGGGTCTGAAAGGAATCCTGACCAACATCGCGCATTGCTGTAACCCTGCGCCTGGGGATGATATCGTCGGTTACATCACCATCGGTCGCGGTGTGACAATTCATCGCAAGGATTGTCCGAATGTCCTACGAGTGAGTGAAACCGACCGGCTGATCAAAGTGAGCTGGGGTCAGCCGCAAAAAACCTATCCGGTATCGATTGAGATCAAAGCCTATGACCGGCAAGGGCTGATGGGTGATATCTCGAATGTGGTCAATGATGAAGACATCAATCTGATTGAGGTCAGCCTCAAGGTCAACCACAACCATTCGATTATCAAGCTGGTACTAGAGGTCAATGATATTAACCAATTAAGCAGGCTCCTCTCGCGAATAGAGAACCTGCCTAATGTTCTGGAAGCTCACCGGGTCAGACCCGGATAAAAAGCTTGTTATTCTGCGGTAAAGTCTGTTTCCGCCGGTCCGTGATAGACGCCCGGATACTCTTCCTCGCCAAAACAAGAAACGACGATGATCGACCGGCTGGTGCCTTCGGAAAGATTGCGCCAGTGATGGGCAGCGTTAGATGTGAATGAGAGCGAATCCCCTGCCTCAAGCACATAGGTCTCACCCTCGACCTCGTACTCAAGCTTGCCTTCCAGGCAGAAGATAAATTCATAGCCTGAATGGTGCATACCCCTCTCGCCGGATCGTGACCCGTGTTTCAAGGTTGCAAGATAGGCAGCCATCTTGCCATCAAATCTGTCGGTGCCGAGCGCTTCCCACTTGCCGCCTTTGATGGCTATCACGCGCCTGTCCTCTTCCCGGCACAGGACGATCTTCTGTTTGACCGGTTCTTCCCTGAACAGAGCGACGACCGGCACTTCGAGTGCCTGTGCCAACTTCATCAAGGTGCTGACTGAAGGTGAGGTCAAGCCGCGCTCGATCATGCTCAGAGCGTTTGCTGATAAACCGCTATGCTTGGCCAGGTTGCGCATCGAGATTTTCCGCTCCTCACGCAATGCACGAAGCCTCCCCCCAACATCAATCGAGAGTGTTCTTTTGTTGTCTTCCAAGAGTTTCTCCTATGTCACCCTGAGCTTTTCTAACAAAACAATTATAATGTGTCAATATTATAATTACAACCTAAAATTATTTACGTTTATTTCGCAAAAAAACGGAGCCTTTCGGCTCCGTTTTTTTGATCAGGCAATAGGTTTATGAAAGACCGATCACCTTACCCGTTTCATAGTCGATGTCTACATCGTAATAGCCGGGTCTTGTCGGTAAACCGGGCATGGTCGACATGGTCCCAAGCAGTGGATAGATGAAACCGGCGCCGACTGAGGCGCGCACGTCCCTGATCACAATGCGATAGTTAGACGGCACGTTCTTCAACTCAGGATCATGGCTGATGCTCAGATGGGTTTTCGCCATGCACATCGGCAGCTTGTCGAAGCCAAGCCGGGTGTATTCCTTAATTTTTTCTTCAGCTTCCGGCAGGTAGTCGACGCCATCGGCATTGTAGATCTCTCTGGCAATCGTCTCGATCTTGTCTTTGATCGGAATATCGAGCTCATAGAGGAACTTGAAATTGGAGGGCATGTCACAAGCCTTGATGACCGCTTCAGCCAGCTTGACCGCACCTTCACCGCCCAGCGCCCAGTGATTGGTGACAACCGCATCAACAGCACCACCCTTTTCGACTGAAAGCCTGCGCACCAGCTCTAGCTCCGCGGGTGTGTCAGAGGCGAACTGATTGACCGCTACCACCACCGGAATGCCGAACAACTTGGCATTCTTGATGTGATGCAGCAGATTGTCCATACCTTTTTCCAGCAGTTCAAGGTTCTCTTCCAGGTAAACCGGGTCGAGCGGACGACCGGCAACAACCTTTGGCCCGCCGCCGTGCATTTTCAGCGCGCGAATGGTCGCGACCACGACGACAGCATTGGGGACCAGGCCGGAGTATCGGCATTTGATATCAAAGAACTTTTCCATGCCCATATCCGCGCCGAAGCCGGACTCGGTGATGACGTAATCAGCCAGTTTCAGACCAATCTTGTCAGCGAGAATGGAGGAGTTGCCATGGGCGATATTCGCGAACGGACCGGCGTGTACGAGGGCCGGGGTACCTTCCAGCGTCTGCATCAGATTGGGCTTGATGGCATCCTTCATCAGGACGGTCAACGCGCCGGCAACACCAAGGTCAGACGCGCTGATCGCCTCGCCGCTCTTACTCACGCCGATCACAATGCGCGCGAAGCGTTCGCGCATGTCCTTCAGGCTGGTTGTCAGAGCCAGGATTGCCATGATCTCGCTGGCGACGGAAATATCGAAGCCGGTCTCTCTGGTGTAGGTGTCCTTCTCGTTCGGGCCGCAGCCGATCTCGATGCCACGCAGCATACGGTCGCTGGTGTCGATCACGCGGCGCCAGGTGATGCTATCCGGATCGATATCCAGGCGAACAAATTTGCTGCGCTGCTCGGGTGTCATCTCTTCCGGATCATCAGTCGTAATACCCAGTTTTTCCTTGCGGATCTTCATGTTGACCGAGAAATGCCGCTTCCCTTTTTTATCCTTGGGGAAGAGGTTCATGAACAATCGTTCATCTGTCTGGGTTGCTTCATGCAGCATGCGGGTGTCGATGGCGGCTGCCAGCAGGTTGTTGGCAGCAGTAATCGCGTGAATGTCACCGGTCAGGTGCAGGTTGAAATCTTCCATGGGGATGACCTGGCTGTAACCGCCGCCCGCGGCGCCGCCCTTGATGCCGAAGGTCGGACCCTGACTCGGCTGGCGGATGACCGTCATGACGCGCTTGCCCAGAACAGCCCCCAGTGCCTGGCTCAAGCCAACGGTCGTTGTCGTCTTGCCTTCACCCAACGGGGTTGGCGTGATGGCGGTGACATCAATGTACTTCCCATTTGGGACATCCTTCAGCCGTTCAAGAATCTCAAGTTTGACCTTTGCCTTGTAGGGGCCATAAAGCTCGAGTTCCTCGTCCAGAATACCAAGTTCATCAGCAATTTGTTTGATTGGCTTAACGTCAGATTCCTGGGCGATTTCGATGTCAGAGGGGACTGGGGAACGTAGTTTTAGTTTAATCGGCTCGAACGCAGGGGCTTCTTTCGCAGCGCACATAGTTTGGGGACTCCTTGAATGATTGAAATTATCTGTCAGTATAATTATCTAGAAATCTGGTGATTATGCAAGTCATATTGTGATGGCGGGTGATTGATGGCTGTAGTCCTTCCGATACTAACTTTAATTGGGTTATTCCTACTCTTTTATATCAACGCACAGGGTGACTGCCGTGTGAGTGTAATAAAGGCCTCATTAGTCTGGGCAATTATCAATTACGGGATCATTGAGTCGTTATCTTTTTTTCAGCAAATTAATTTCTCGTCAGCGCTTATCGCGTGGAGCGTGGTCTTTCTTCTTACGAGTGTTGTTGTGATCAGATCATTTCTATTGATACGTCCAGTTTGGTCCATTCCTACGCTTTCTAATTCTGAATATTTGCTCCTAAGCGCTATTAGCCTGGTTGTTCTGAGTGTCGGTGTGTCCGCATTCATTTTTCCTCCCAGTACGACCGACGCGATGACCTACCATCTCAGCCGTGTGATGCACTGGATCCAAAATGAATCGGTCAATTTCTACCCTACTGCAATACTACGTCAGCTCCACCTGGCTCCTGGTGCGGAATATATCTTATTAACCTTTCAATTGCTGAGTGGTAGTGACTGGCTGGCAAATAGTTTGCAATATGCCGCCTACATCGGCAATATTCTGATCGTCACCATGGTCACTAAAGAGCTCGGCGGTCAAAGATGGGCACAGATCATCGCTGCTGTTTTCACAGCTACATTACCCGCAGCTATCCTGCAGGGATCAAGTACCCAAACCGACCTCGTTGTGTCGTATTGGTCGATAGCTTTCATTTTTTTTAGCCACAGATTAATCTCGAGGCCTGGAATAGCTAATGCAGTCTTTGCCGGCATGAGCCTGGGAATGGCGCTTCAAACCAAGGCACTTGCGTATGTTTATCTTGCGCCATTTGGGATATGGCTAGTGTTCAGGCTTTTTCGAGTAGATCGGAGAGGAGCGCTGCTCTTGACAAGTTCAATTCTCTCCCTGGCATTACTCCTAAACGCTGCTTTCTTCGGACGTAACTACTCACTTTATGGTAATGTTCTCGGACCAGGCAAGGAGACAGATGCCAGCCCATACATGAACGCGGTAATGAGTCCTGCGACGCTCTATTCCAACTCCTTGCGAAACCTGGGACTTCAGTTAGGGACTCCTATTCCTTCGATTAATCGCTTCACAACGCGTGCCATTAATAAAGCGCATTCACTCTTCGGCTTGGATCCTTCAGATTCACGCACCACTTGGTACGAAAGCCGGAAGAAATATCTATTTGAGGTATTTCCATCAAACAATCACGAAGATTCGGCTAACAATTTTTGGCATACAATCCTCGTTGTTATCGTATTCGCTAATTCGATCAGGACACTTCGTTCCAGAAACCAGATGACAAGTTATTTGGTCGCAATAGTTACTTCGTACCTTGTGTTCAGTTTGTTATTACGCTGGCAACCGTGGAATGGGCGGTTACTGTTCCCATATCTTGTGTTCATCGCACCTCTCGTAGGCGTTCAAATGGCGCAGGTTTCGAGGACATGGATAGTAAATGCCGTCATGGTTTTCCTGATAGCCCTCACTGCCTCGCCTTTGCTTAATAACCAATTAAAGCCGTTGACCGTTTACTATCTCTCGAGCGCAATTCAAAATCGGGAATCGTTTTATTTCGCTTCACGAGCGGAGAATCGGGAAGGCTATATTCTAGCAGCCGATCAATTAGCACTACTAAACTGTAAGGAAGTTGGTCTGATACTATCGAATGACAGTTATGAATACCCGCTCTGGCAAGGTCTTATCAGGCGTAGTATTACCAATGTTCAGATTGATCATGTTAATGTAAATAATGCTTCAGGAAATTTATATACTGTTTCGGATAAAGAACAAGTCTATTGTGGTATCTTCGTTGCGGGTGAAATGCTTCAACCGAAAATATACGTCAACGAAAAAGCATATTACCTGTATTGGCAGGACGAGGCGGGTATTGGATTGTACAAATAGATTTAACCTGCGGGTGAAGAAATGAATATGAATGCTCGTTCGCCACTGATGACACAATAACAGAAGCACTTCACGATGAAACGGTCCAGCAGCTTTCAATTAGGAAGACTTCTCTTGGATAGTATCAAGATTTCTTGAGAAAACCTATTGCTAGGAACCTTGCAATCAAAATTTATATCTTGTGGGGCGGGAGGGACTTGAACCCTCAAGGCCTTGCGGCCGGTGGATTTTAAGTCCACTGCGTCTGCCGATTCCGCCACCGCCCCAGGATCATACGATCGACCTTCGATTTTAATCCATTCTCCGGAAGTTACAAGAGCTATCCTTCTGAGGCAACTGTGAAGGTTTTACCAATTTCTGTTCCCGGAAGTATCAGGAAATGCTCGATCAATATGAGAACTAATGCTAAATAATTACTCTTGAAGATCAGGTAACTGTCGGTGATATACGAAAATGGTCGGTGAAAAACCAATAAGGTTAACAGAAACAATCCAAAGAAGAGTAAATTTTTTACATTTAAACCTGCACCAAGCCATAAAACGAAGAACAATGAATATAGCACCAAGCCTGAACTGAGTATCACCAGTTTATAGTCATGGCTGACGGATGGCAAGAGGCACATCAGAAATGTGAGGAGGATAAATTGCATCAGCCATTTGATGTCGCTTTTGACAAACCGGTGAATATAGAACGCTATAAAACCAGAGAGCAGTAATGGAAAGGAGAATAAAACCCAATAAAAGATTGTATGATTTCTGGCTAACCCGGGGTAAATACCTTCAAGCATGAATAAGAGCGAGGCAGCGGAATGATTGCCCCACCAAAAGTAGCGTTCAACTGGCCAAACAGTCATTGTGTTTAGATAACTTAGTAAAACTGTTGGTCCAAGACAAAGAGCGAGCACTGCATTTGTGAGAAAGGCAGGCAATAAAAGTTTCCTCCCATGATATAGCAACAATAATGGGAAAAGCAGTACCGGAAAGACCTTCACCTGACTGGCAATAGAAAGAATAATGACTTGCAGCCAGAATGTTTTTGGTTGGTTAATCATTAGATAAATTGTGAGGAGCATCAAAAAATACATAATCGCGTCAATGTTGCCGCGATCTATCGCCAGGTGGAAAAAGCTACTGGAGAATACTAGCAAGGCAATTAAAATCGAAACGACCCATATATACAAAGTATTAACTTTTAGGTAACGGTGAATGATCGATGCCGTCAGGAGGAGGCAGCCAAAGACCGAGAGCGTCGATAGAACAACGACGATCATATACCCAGCTTGTTCGCTAAGGAGAGCAAGTGGAGTAAAAACAAAATACATGAGCGGCGGATAAACAGCCAACACTAAACCGTCGATCTTCAGGTAGGGATTGCCAAATTGCATTAAATTGTGCGCAGGTATATATATTCCAAGTCGATAATCACTTCCAATAACATCCGTTGTACCATACGGTTCACGGAAAGGCTGGTATTCCCAAAGCTCGAAGTTGAATTGGATGAACACATTGTTCAGGAGATAAATCATAAAAATACCAAGCACAAATAGCCCAAGCGCGTATTCAGCAGATGATGAAAGTTGCAGAGGCTTGTCGAGAGACCGAGATTTTCCAACCCACCTAACAATGAACAACGAAAGAATAGCCGCGACCCCTAGAAGCGCAATAATGATGAAGGCTTGTGATTCAACGCTCCTACCCTCATAGGTCATCGAAGGCGAAAAAACATTAAAGATGAATTCCCTCGCCAAGTAAAACAACCCGCCGATAATCGATAGGCTGATCGCAAATAACCTCCATTTGGCGAATGTTTTTTCCAAAAGACCCCTCAATTAATTCAGATTGACTGCTTGATTATACCTAGCTCGTGGCGAAACATATACAATTCTAACGATTAACCGCTATAATGGTGTCAGATCCGGGGATGACAGGCTTCGACGGGAGAGGCTGGCCCCGAACTGCGAGCCGAGAGGTACCGACCTCGTAAAATCAGTACAAAAAATTAAGTGCCAATCGCACTTCCTACGCCGCAATGCCTCTGGCTGCGTAAGCTAGAGAAACAAGCGCAATAGCCTCTCAGTAGGCTACGTCCACCACCTCCGCTCTCTGACCGGTAGATGGCTGGGCGACACAAAGTCAGAGTGCTGCGCATCCACGCCGCTAAACGCGCAAAAGCGGGCTTTCGGGTCCAAGCGGATGGTGTATGTCAGGTATGTTGGTCCATCTGCCATATACGACAATAAATGATCAACTACGCTCGTAGACGTTGGGTGGTCGATTTTTTCGGACGCGGGTTCGAGTCCCGCCATCTCCACTAGAATGAAAATGTCCTGGCAATCAGGACATTTTCATTTGGATACATACCGCAGTATTCGTCTCTGCTAACTGACCTGCTTATTGCCAGCAGCCACTGGCTCCGGATGATCACCACGGCGGGATTTCGCTTCGAGAATGACTTGCCTCACAGTAAAGACGAATAACATAAAAGCCGTGACGTAGTGATTCCCCAGTAAGATGTACTCCTCAGGCAAGTACTTCGACGAGCGATGTACAAGGAACAGCACTGCCAGAAATAGCACCAGGCGCAGGAAGCTGGAGTAATCAAAGTGGGTTTTTATCTCGTGAAGCAACCCTAATGCTATGGTCATCATGGCACAAGTTATCAGTACCATTTTATAATCATGACTCACAGTCGGGATAAAACACATCATGTACAGACTTACGATCATGACAGACACCCAGCGCTGGTCGCCCTGATAGTTTCGGAATATCAGAAATAATGAAATTAAATACAAGACCGATGGCAGTCCCATCGCAAATACGTCAATGATCGACTGTGTGCTCCTCAGCGCAGGATAGATGTCGGTCAAAAACCAGCTAAACGATGCAGCCGAAAGATTGCCAATCCAGGGTTGCGGCGTCTGGCTGTAATAGAACAACGTCCTGAGGTAACTCAGTAACGTCGGTGCACCCAGTGCCAGCCCAAATATCACGTTTATCGCTATTGCCGGCAAGATAGACTTCTTCCCGTGATGCAACATCAGGAAAGGCAGAAGCAGGGCTGGATAAACTTTTAAATGAACGGCAACTGAAAGAAGCCCAATTTGAAGCCACATGCTATCTGGTCGATAAATAACGGCCAATGTCGTCAGAATAATGAACAAAAGGACGATTGAATCGATATTCCCTCTCTCGAGCATGAGCATAAAATAACGGCTCGAAAATACATAAAATGAGAATAACAATATTAGAATTAATGTGATATAGACGTTCTTGCGATAATGGTTGATTACCACTCCCCATAAAACAATACAAAGCAATGTTGCCAATGTTATTAAGCCTGTGGCAATCAAATAGGCCTGATCCTCTCCGACTAGCAAGAGAGGAGAAAACAGGGCATAGGTGAACGGGGGATAAACATGAATTGGATTTTCTCGAACCAGGAAAGTGGGAAAGCGTCCATTTAGAAATGTCTGCACCATCGGCTGATAGATGCCGACACGAAAATCATTCCCAATCGGATGCATCATCGCGAAAGGTTCCAGGATTGGCTGATATCGCCAATCTTTAATGTCTATCACTACCAGGATATTGTTGAGGACAAAAATGGTTAAAATACCAGCAGCAAATAATCCGCCTGCAAAAACTATTCTCTTTTCATGATTATTGCCCGCGAACCGGTTTGCTGCCATCCTCACCAATTGTTGAGCAGCAATGAGTATGAAAAATAGAGTGACGTAAACAACAATTCGGATCAGAAGATTCCTGCCGTAGAAATGTTTATGAGGATACAGAAGATCAAAAAGTGCTGGTGAGGTAAAGATCGCCAGGATTAGGGAGGTCACGCCGATTCGCCAGCCAATGCCATTGGCTACGTAGCGTATGAAATATCGATTTTTCTTGAGTCTGGGCAGCAATCTAACCCCTTTTAGCACGAGTATGTTGCGATATTGAGCAAGTCAACGAGGTTGGATTATCCAATCATGGATTAATATTCGAAATATCAACCTCATTTCCAAGCTTGACCATCATCTCTACCTAACCGACAGCTCAGATTAATTAGCGATTATAGTGTGTAATTACCTGCCGACAAATAAAACCGGAATAATATAAAATCAGAGCTGATGATGGCTATGGAACAATATACCCCAACCGACCTGGCTGAAGCGCTGCGTGCCATCCAATCACTGATCAGCAAATGTGAGAAGGTCGAACCCAAATTGCGCCCGGGCACTTCTCAAGCGACGCTGCTTAAGAATCGCATCCGGGCGCTGAAAATTGCTGCTGAACTGCTCGAAGCAGAGATAACGAGGTTGAACTGATGTGGACTTGCCCCAATTGCGGACGTGAATTCAAGAATACAGGTCAGAATCACTACTGCGGAAAACCACCTGAAACGATTGCCGCATATATCTCGTCGCAGCCTGAGCACACGCAGGCACGATTACAGCAGGTCTATCAAACCATCAAGGAACTCTTACCAAACGCTGTGGAGAAAATATTATGGGGCATGCCAACCTTTTGGGAAGGGCGTAATCTGATCCATTTCGCTGCCGGCAAAGAACACATCGGGCTTTATCCCGGTACCGAAGCACTCCAGGTTTTTGCTGATCGTCTCGATGGATTCAAGACCACTAAAGGGGGCATTCAACTGCCTAACGATGAAGATCTGCCCCTCGAGCTTATCCGCGATGTTACAAGATGGTGCTACCAGGCCAGCAAACCGGACTGACTGAGATAAGTCGAATCTCTCATTACCAGGTGTGAGTAGTCTGCTGCTGGTTCAGTTGTTCGCGCTGATGAATTCGTTCGCTGAGAAAGTCAATTTCCGGTTGACAATCGCAACGGTTGGCGAGAATGGTGGCAATGCGTGTTGCTGCTATCAGCCTGCAGTAGTGACGATCAGCCCTTTCAGATAAGCCGCTTCTGGGAAGGATATCGCAACCGGGTGATCCTCCGCCTGGCGCAGGACCCGCAGCAGTTTCACATCCCTGCCGGCATCGAGCGCGGCATCCGCAACGATCTTCTGGAATAAATCCAGACTGACACCACCAGAACAAGACAGCGTCACCAGAATACCGCCTGGATTGAGCAGCTTGAATGCCAGTAAATTGATATCTTTATACGCTCTGGCTGCCTTCTCGACCTGCGAGGCGGTTGGCGCGAACTTCGGCGGGTCCAGAATGATCAGGTCAAAGCGGTTGGCACGATCGCGCTGCTCACGCAGGAATTTGAAGACATCCGCCTCTACCCATTCAATACCTTCGATAGCGTTCATTGCAGCGTTTTTTGCTGCCAGGTCCAGTGCTGCCGCGGAAGAATCTACAGAAACCACGCTTCTTGCACCATGCTTGCGGGAAATCATGCTCATGGAGCCTGTGTAACTGAAACAATTCAACACCGAATTGCCCGAAACATAATCGCCTAATACCTTACGGATGTCGCGCAGATCCAGATAGAAACCAGTCTTATGCCCTGCGGCAAAATCAACCAGATAATCCAGTCCATTTTCACGGATTTTCACCGTCGTCTCATCCCGCGTGCCTGACAACCAGCCGCTCACCTGCGGCAAGCCTTCCAGCAGGCGCACATCATCATCCGAGCGCTCAAACACACTGGTCAGTCCCGTCAGGTCATGCAAGGCTGCCAGAACAGTTGGCTTCCAATATTCACTGCTCTGCGTCAGTGACTGCAGAACCAGCACGTCCGCGAATCGATCAACGATCAATCCAGGCAGTCCATCTGATTCCGCATTGACCAGACGACAGGCATTGGTGTCCGACAGACTCTTTAGCCGGCTTCGCAAGGCGATAGCCTGCCGCAAGCGTTCAGAAATGTATCTCTCGTCAATGACATCCTCAGGGTCAAATGACCAGACGCGGACACGGATCGAAGAATGCGGACTGAAGGCGCCAGATGCGAGGAAATTCCCCTGATGGTCCAGCACCTTAACCGTGCTGCCGGCATCAGGCTCTCCTTCGACACGTTCGATGGCGCCAGAAAAGACCCAGGGATGCCTGCGCAGTAAAGCGCTTTCCTTACCTTTCTTCAGGATGATGCTGTTCATTCGAGCATCGCCAGCAAATCCACTTGCGAGAGGACCGGTTTACCCAGGCTCTGTGCTTTGGTCAGTTTTGAACCGGCGTTCTCGCCGGCAATCAGATAGTCGGTATTCTTCGAGACCGAATCGACCACTTTCCCGCCATGCTGCTGCAATAATTCCTTCATTTCATCGCGCGAATAGTCAGGCAAGGTACCGGTTATCACAAAGGTCATACCAGCCAGTTTTTGCTCACCGGCAGGTTTTTCACCCTTCGGCTCGATCTCGGGCCAGAGACCCGCCTGCTTAAATTGCGCCAGCAGCATCTGGTTTGAAGGCTGGCTGAACCAGTCTGTAATCTCCCGGGCAATGTTCGGCCCTATCCCTTCCATCTGCTGCAGATCCCGGGCGGAGGTCGATGCCAGGCGGTCGAGATTGAGATAAGCTTGTGCCAGTTCGCCGGCCATCACCTCACCGACACCATTGATACCGAGTGCGGTAATAAAGCGCGGCAGGCTCTGTTTTTTTGAATTTTCAATCGCTTCCAGCAGGTTTTCAGCTTTTTTATCACCAAAGCCTTCGAGCTCGAGCAGCTTTTCTTTTGTCAGCTGGTACAGATCAGCCACCGAGCGCACCAAATCCGCATCAACAAGTTGTTCAACGATCTTGATGCCCAGCCCATTGATCTCCATCGCTGATCGTGAGGCAAAATGCTCCAGGTTACGGACAAGCTGTGCCGAACAGCTATTGTTGATGCAATACCACGCCACTTCTCCCGGCAGGTTTTCCACCGGCTGACCGCATGTCGGACAGGTTTTCGGCGGCGTGTATGACACTTCACTGCCATTACGGGCTTCGGTGATCGGACCAATCACATAGGGGATGACATCGCCAGCGCGCTTGAGCAGCACCCGGTCGCCAATCCGGATGTCCTTGTCCCGAATGTAATCGAAGTTGTGCAGTGTCGCCTGCCTGACGATCACCCCGCCGACTTCCACCGGCTCGAGAATCGCATATGGCGTCAGCACACCCGTCCGCCCGACATTGACGCCGATATCATTGAGCCGTGTGGTCACTTCCTGCGCGGGGAACTTGAGCGCGATTGCGCCGCGCGGATCCCTGCCAACAAACCCCAGATCGTTTGCCAGTGTCAGATCATCCAGTTTGATGACAATGCCATCCACCTCGAAGGGCAGATTCGCCCGCTGCACCTGCCAATCTTCAGCAGCTATGCGCAATTCATCAATATTCGCGCATAATTTCGCCAGGTTTGAGACTGGAAACCCCAGCTCTCGCAGATAAGCCAGAGTCCCACTCTGAGTCGCTGGTATCCCTCCGCTGCCAGAGATGATTGCATAGACAAACAATTTCAGCGGTCTTGTCGCGGTGATGCTGGTGTCCAGTTGCCGCAAGGAGCCGGCTGCCGTATTGCGCGGGTTGACATAGGTACGTTCACCTTTTTCCAGCAAAGCCTGATTGAGTTTCTCAAAATCGGCCTTATAAATCAGCACTTCGCCACGAACAACCAGGTTTTCGGGCACCTGCGCCTGACTGCCCTTATCAACCGGGATGCGTTTTGGCAAGCTGGCAAGCGTGCGCAGGTTGGCGGTCACATCCTCACCCTCAATGCCGTCCCCGCGGGTAGCGCCGCGGACAAAGAAGCCGTTCTCATAAGTCAGCACAACGGTCAATCCGTCAAACTTGGGCTCGACAACGAACGCAGAATCCGCGACCCGGTCATCAAGCCGCTTGATGCGGTCGTACCATGTCACCACGTCATCGAATGAAAACGCGTTCGCCAGGCTGAGAATAGGTTGAGGGTGCCGGACTTTTGTGAATTTTTCCAGCACCTGCCCGCCCACTTTCTGTGTCGGTGAGTCGGGCGAAATCCATTCAGGGTGACTGGTTTCGAGCGCCCGCAATTCGACCATCAACCTGTCATATTCCGCGTCACTGATCAGCGGCGAATCCAGCACGTGATAGCGGTAATTATGCAGGTTTATTTGTTCAACCAGCTGCTCATAAGTTGATTTTTCATCGGGATTCTTCATAACCGGAATTATAGCATTTCAGCACTTTCAAATCACTCGCTGCCATCCTGATAATCCCTTCCATGTTATGATTTAAATGTGCGAAAAACGGCATAAAACGCAGGAAGCCTGTCTTGCGTAAATAGAGTAGATGAGATTTTTCCATTTATCACCGGAGGCATTATGAGTGCAAAAAAGATTATTTTGTTCATTCTTGGCGCATTTTCCCTGATTTTCGGCTTCCTCTTTCTGCTCGGCTCGGGCGGTCAGGGCGGCGGTGGCACGACCTGGATCATTTACGGCGCTATTTTTGTACTCGTCGGTCTGGCTATCGTCTACCTCGCGACGAAAATTACTGCTCCGGCGCCTGAAGTTAATGTCACCTATCAGGTCGACCTGCCTGGCGAGGTCAACATGGAGAAAATCAAGTGTGTTTCATGCGGCGGTGTAATCAGCCAGAAAGACATCAGCATGGTGAACGGCGCGCCTGTGGTCTCCTGCCCCTGGTGCGGCACAACTTATCAGTTGACGGAAGATCCCAAGTGGTAAACCCGGTTATTCGGAGGATTCTATGGTGAAAAACCGCTGGATTGCAGCATTCCTGGCCATCTGCCTGTTACTCTCAGTTGTTACCAGTGCTGTCGCGGTCACATACCTGTTTCAGGTGGAGAAGGAAGTCGTCAATGTATTCGTTCTCAAGGATGGCACAGCGGCAATCGAATACACGATTGACTTTTTGAATGACCCAAGCGCCGATCCCATCGACTTCGTCGATATCGGCATGCCAAACGGCTGGTACGACCTCAACCGGATTACGGCTGAAATCGACGGCAAGCCGATCAGCCACATCAAACATTCTGAATATGTAACACCAGGCGTCGAACTCGGTCTGGGGTCGGATGCCATTCCCGCCGGTCAGCGCGGTCAGGTGCATGTCTCAATCGGCAAAGTGGAGCGCTTTCTCTTCAAGAATAACCTCGAAGGTAAGGGGGAGTACGCCAGTTTCAACTTCGTGCTGAACTTTTTCGGTTCTCAGTACGTCAAGGGCAGAACCAACATCGAGGTCAATCTGATCCTGCCGGAAGGCATGACGGAAGACCAGCCTGTCTACTACACGCCCCGTAATTGGCCCGGCGACGAAACGCCTGTTGCATCCATCGATGACCAGGGCAGAGTTGTTTATCAATGGACCACCGACAATGGCAATATCGCGGCCGAATATCAGTTTGGCGGCGGATTCCCCGCGTCGCTTGTCCCGGCTGAAGTTCTGGGCGAAAAGTATGACCCAGGTCCATCCGGCGGCTCGACGGACTGGGGTGACTTCCTCTGTGTCGGTCTCTTTGTCGCCATTTTCGGCATTCTTGGGATCTTGGTTGTCAGCGCATCGCGCAAGGCAAATCAGAAACGCAAGCAGCAATATTTGCCTCCCAAGGTTTCCATCGAAGGTCATGGCGTCAAGCGCGGGCTGACTGCCGTTGAAGCGGCTATCCTGATGCAGGAACCGCTGGACAAAGTTCTGACGATGATCCTGTTCGGCGTGGTCAAGAAAGGCGCTGCGACCGTCGTGAGCAAAGAGCCGCTTGAATTGAAGGTCGAGCCGAACCTGCCAGCAGAAATGCGGGCGTATGAGCTCGATTTTCTCAAGGCATTCGGGTCGAAACCTGGCAGGGAACGCAGCCGCATCCTGCAAGAGATGTTCGTGGATCTCGTCCAGAGCGTCAGCCAGAAGATGAAGGGATTCAGCCGACAGGCCACGCTCGATTACTACAAATCAATCACCGATAAAGCCTGGAAATACGTGATGGCAGCGGAAACCCCGGCGGTCAAGATGGATAATTACGACGAAGCATTGGACTGGACAATGCTCGACGAAAATTACGATGACAAGACCCGCAAGATGTTCGGCGACAGACCCGTCGTCGTGACCCCGCCTTCGTGGTGGTGGCGTATGGATCCCACTTACAGACCGATTGGCAGTGGTGGAACAAGCACAGCGGCCGGGCCAGTCTCAGGACCCGGGTTGCCGAGTCACACGCCCTCCACAGCTATACCATCGCAAGGCTTGCCTGGCGCGAATTGGGCGGCTGACATGGTCAACACCGTTCAGAATGTTTCAGCAAGCACTATTGGCAATCTGCAAACGTTCACCGGCGGCGTAACAAACCGCACCAACCCGATGCCGGCGCCCGTAACCTATAGCGGCGGGCGCAGTGGCGGAGGCGGCGGCGGACATAGCTGTGCCTGTGCCTGCGCGTGCGCGGGCTGCGCCTGTGCCTGTGCCGGCGGAGGCCGCTAACGTGGGTTGGATCAACCTGTTTGGCCTGAACCCAAACAAGCTTAGCGCCAAACTCGCCACGCCCAAACCGGGTCTTTACCACACGAAAGTCGCGCTCGTGGGCGGCAGCTCCGACGTGCATTTGCGTCTGGAAGAAGACCTGACCGGCGTCATGCTGGTCAATGCCAGTCGCATGTATCACCTCAATCCCAGCGCGGCCTTCCTGGCATACCATTTCGTCCAGGGCGTTGATCCAGGCTCTGTTTTGCCCGTCTTCAGGAACCAGTTCGGATTGAGCAAGCTGCAGGCTGAGCATGATTTCCGCGCCTTCAAAACCGACTATGACAAAATGGTCAACCCCAATGAATTCTGCCCGCTGTGCGATATGGATTTCGAGATCAGCCTGCCGAATTCACACGCCATATCAGCCCCCTACCGCATGGATCTGGCGCTCACTTACCGCTGCAATAATGACTGCCTGCACTGCTATAACGATCGCAACCGCTCTATCCATGAATTGAGCGCCGATAACTGGAAACGGGTCCTGGCAAAGACCTGGCAACTGGGTATCCCGCATATCGTCTTCACCGGCGGCGAGCCGACCATCGTCCCGGCGCTGCCAGAACTCATCACCTACGCGCAAAATCAAGGCCAAATCGCCGGTCTGAACACCAATGGCCGGCGTCTGGCGGACGTTGACTACTGCAACAGCCTGGTCGATGCCGGTCTGGATCATGTCCAGATCACGCTCGAATCGCATCTGCCTGACGTTCACAACGCCATGGTCGCCAACCCCCAAGCCTGGCAGCAGACGGTTGCCGGTCTGAAAAACGCCCTCAACAGCCGGCTGTATGTCATGACCAACACCACGCTGCTGTCTCCCAACATGGGTGACCTGGCTCAGTTTATCGATTTCGTCGGCGACCTGGGTCTCAGGACAATCGGTCTGAACGCGCTGATTTATTCCGGTGCGGGTTTGAATACGACCAGCGGTATCCCGGAAGAAAAACTGCCCGAACTGCTCGCGATAGCGCAGGAAAAGACGCAAGCCTATGGCATGCGTCTGATCTGGTACACCCCCACCCAGTACTGCCATTTTGATCCCCTGGCGATGGGCCTGGGCATCAAGGGCTGTTCCGCGGCGCGCTACAACATGTGCGTCGAGCCGAATGGCGATGTCCTGCCCTGTCAGTCCTATTACACTCCCCTGGGCAATCTGCTCGATGACGATTGGCAGACGATCTGGAACCACAAGCTGGCGGTCAGCCTGCGCGAGCGTCAGGATGTGCCGTTCGCCTGCCAGACCTGTGAATTGCTCAACGAATGCGGCGGCGGATGTCCGCTCGCCAGGAGCGCCGGCAAGATGTCGCCGCCGGTGCCTGTCAGCACCCCAATACCATCGGAGGCATGATGAGCCTGCTTGATAAACTTGGTGAGAAATTGGTCAAACCCCTGCCGCAAGTGCCGCCCGGCATGTACCACAGCACCGCTACTACCGCGGAAGATGAGCCGCTCAAATTCCACCTGCGGGTAGAACCGGATGGCACCGGCATTCTGATCCTGAACGCGCATGCTATCCTGCATCTGAACAGCACCGCGACGGAGTATGCCTACCATCTGGTCAAGGGTGATGACGCGAAGACGATCGTCTCTGAGCTAAAGGCGCGTTATAAGACGAATGAAGAAACGATTCTCAAAGATTTTAAGGATTTCTCCGACAAGCTGGCGACCCTGCTGCAAACGCCTGATCTTGACCCGGAGCTCTACCTTGATTTTGAGCGCACGACACCGCACGTGAAACGTCTCTCCGCGCCGCTCAGGCTGGATTGCGCCATCAGCTACCGTCTGTTGCACGATTGTGACGACCATGCGGCGCCAGTCGAACGTGTGAGCCGGGAACTCGAAACGGCTGAATGGAAGCGGATTATCACCAAAGCCTGGGATAACGGTATTCCCCACGTGATCTTTACCGGCGGTGACGCCATCATCAGGCAGGACCTGCCCGACTTGATAGCCTTCGCCCAGCAATCCGGTCAGGTGACGGGTCTGATCGCTGACAGCAGTTTGCTGGAAAGACCCGAACTGATAACGACAATCGTTGATAGCGGGCTGGATCACCTGATCATGTGTCTGGACCCTGCCGACGCGGATAGCACCGCCAATCTGCAGCCTCTGATCGATCAGGACTTGCACCTTTCTGTCCACATTACAGTCACAGCCGAAAACGCTGACGCGGCTGCCGGCTTCGTTGATCATCTGAACGCGCTTGGCATCACTACGCTGTCCCTCAGCACCTCCTCGCCTGAATTCGCCGGTGTGATCGCCGAGCTGCAGCAGCACGCTTTTGATCTGAATATGAGCGTCATCTGGGATATTCCTGTCCCCTACTCGCGCTTCAACCCGATCGCGCTGGAATTCGCCGGCCAAAGCTATCAGGATGGCGCCGCCAACGCCTGGCTATACCTCGAACCGGACGGCGATGTTCTGCCAGCGCAAGGCATAGAGCACAACCTGGGCAACTTCCTGACCGACGACTGGGCAGCCATCTGGCAAAAGGCTGACGCTTACCTGCGCCATGCGGCTGAGTGACTGGCACGAACGCTACATAGAACAAGCCAGGTGGACCAAGTCAGCCCGTGATCACCTGCTGAGCTCCTACCAAATTACCCCCGCGGACAACCTGCTGGAGATCGGCTGCGGCACTGGCGCGGTTCTGTATGAAATGGCCGCCCGTTGCCATGCCAGGCATTTTGGCCTGGATATCGACTATCCGTCACTGCGATACGCGTGTTCAGTCATCCCTTCGGCACGGCTGATCTGCGGCAACGGCCTAACCTTGCCACTGCCCGCGAACAGTATGGACATGGTTTACTGTCATTTTCTGCTCTTGTGGGTGGAGGACCCGCGCGGTTTGCTGGCTGAAGCTCGGCGTGTGCTTAAGCCCGGTGCGCCTTTGCTGCTGTTCGGTGAGCCGGATTACGGCGGCAGGATCGATTACCCGCGTGAACTGGAAGAGGCTGGTCAGATGCAGACACGCTCTCTGCGAGCGCAAGGCGCTGATCCATATATTGGCCGCAAACTGCTCTCCGCGCTGACTGAAGCTGGTTTTGAAGAGGTTAAAGTAGCGATGCTGGGAGGCGAATGGACAGCGGCAGCTAAGCAATCGGCCGGCATGGAGCAAACGATCCTTGAGTTTGACCTGGCGTGTCTCGGTGAAAAGCTGACAGGCGATCAGGCACAGGTCATGCGTGAACCTGCCATCCGCTTCGTGCCAACGTTCTACGCCCAGGCGCTGAAACCGGTCTGAAATCCGTTGCAAAAATATCGAATGCGTGTATAATTTGTGAACTGTTCGGGGCGTGGCGCAGTCCGGCTAGCGTGCTTGCATGGGGTGCAAGAGGTCGAAGGTTCAAATCCTTTCGCCCCGACAAAACAACCCGCCAGGGTTGTTTTTTATTGCGATGAATAAACTGACTAACAAAGAAAATCGACTTCTGATAGTGATCCTTGCCATCGCTGGCGTGCTGCTGGTGCTGGGCTGGCGGCTGTTCTATTTCGAAACCGACGACGCCTACATCGCCTTCCGATACATCGCAAACAGCCAGTTGGGATTTGGTTACGTCTGGAACGCGCCGCCCTTCCGGCCGGTTGAAGGCTATACCAGCCTGCTGTGGGTCATGCTGCTCGACCTAATCTGGCGCCTCTTCAACCTGCAGCCGCCGCAGGTCGCAAACCTGCTCTCATTGGGATTCGCCTTCGGCAGCCTGCTGCTGACAGCTCGCCTAGTGCTCAGCCTGAACTGGCCCGATCACCTGAAGCCTGCCCGCCTGCTCTTCACCGCATTTGCGCTGGCTGGCGTGCTCAGCAATCGCACCTTCCTGACCTGGAGCAGCGGCGGTCTCGAAACCGCCATGTTCAATTTCTTCTTTCTGCTCTGGGTGACCATCGCCTTTGCCGAGCCGTCCATGACGGCAAAGTGGCTGCTCCAACTGGCTGTTTCTGCCGCGCTGCTGTACTTTAGCCGGCCGGATGGCATGCTGATGGTCGCCGCAACCTTGTTCTTTGGTTTTCTGATGCTGCTGGAACGCGTCCGCGCAAGGGGAAGGGTAGTGCCTGTCATCCTCAGCCTGCTGCCGCTGCTGGTCATCCCAGTCCATTTGCTTTGGCGCAAGTCCTTCTACGGCGAATGGCTGCCCAACACCTACTATGCCAAAAGCATGCCGGGACGCATCTGGCCGGAAGCCGGACTGCGCTATCTCGGTTCTTTCATGATTGAATACGGACTGCTGCCGTGGATTCTGCTGCTCCTGCTCGTCATCGGTGCCTTCTGGCTTGGCAGAAAAATTGGCACGCGTCGCATGCTGCTGCTCGACATCAATCCCTTCGAATATCTGACCCGACCGGCAGCCACAACCACCGAGCTGAGTCACCAGCCGCTCCTCGGAATCGGCATTGGCTGGCCGCTGCTTGCCGGTCTGGCCGCCTCTGTCATCTTCTACTTTGCCGGCAGACCCTTTGTCGCGGCGGTGCTCTTCCTGTTCACCAGCTATCCGTTGCTGATATTCGCGCTCTACCAGCGCTCGCTGATCCAGGCGGTAGCCGTTACCGCTGTACTGGGGCAAATCGTCTATTACACGCTGCTGATCGGCGGTGATCACTTTGAATTCAGGGTCTACAGCAACCTTGTCCCGCTTATCTGGGTCGTGCTGACCTGGGCGGTCATCCAGCTTGCGAAAACGCGCCGTACGGCAATCGCGCTGGTGGTTTTTTGTCTGATCTTTGCGCTGCCTGTCCAATGGCTGCATTGGCAGTACACCCATAATCTCAACACGCGGGCTGAAACGCGCTATCTGAAGATGCGCGTGTCCGAGAAGCTGCTTTATGACACAAAAGCGCTCCCAGGCCCGATTTTTGAGTATCTGAAGCTCTACGATGACATGCAGGACTGGCTGATCAGCCACGGTGACTGTGTGCGCCATCAGGAACATAAGGTCTTCTTCAAGGGTGTCTCGGAAGAAGTGATGCCGCCGCGGGCTGAGGGCGCTTTGATCTCCAATGAGGGTTATCCGGTCATCACAGCTGGCACGGTCGGTTTGACCGCCTGGCATCTGCCTTATATCAATGTCCTGGACTACTTCGGCCTGAACGACTACGTCATCGCCCGTAACCGCGTCAAATTTGAGGAGATCCCGCTGGCTCACGAACGCATTCCGCCGCTGGGTTATCTCGGGTGTTTTGACCCCAATGTCGAGATCAAGGACCGCCGGGCAATCGTCATCCCGCGTGCAGTCCCCCTGACGGCGGAGCAGATCATTGCCTGCGAGAATTACTACGCCGGCATCTACCGCAACCCTTGACAAGCGGGTTTGTTGTCTTGTTATAATCTTTTCCATGGTTAAGAAATTATCGAGAAAAGATTTCCTCAAGTTGGGGATGACCGGCATGGCAGCCCTGAGTTTCTTGCCGCTGCCCAACATCCAGCCGGCAGAATCCGACCTGAGCGTCGCCCGTGTCAGCACCTCTTCCCTGAGCGTTTACAGCCGTCCGGACGATACCTCGACTATCCTCTATCAGCGTTTTCGTGACGAGCTGGTGAACATTTATTATGACGTTGTGTCAGAAGCTGGCCCTGAATACAACCCGCTCTGGTACCGCGTCTGGGGCGGCTATATGCATTCCGCGCACCTGGTCAAGGTCACCACGCGCTACAACCCAGTGGAGCACACCTTCCCTGAAGCCGGATCCCTGGCAACGGTGACGGTGCCCTACACCCAGTCCATGGTCTACAGCACCAAGGACGGCTGGCAGCCAATGTACCGGCTATATGAGGGGTCGAATCACTGGGTGCTTGAGGTCACAGAAGGTCCGGATGGGCTGCCATGGTATCGCATCGAAGACGAGATGGATGTCTATTACACCTACTTCGCGCCGGCGCACCATTTCCACATCGTCACCGCTGAAGAGATCAGCCCGATTTCGCCCGATTTACCGCATCACGCCAAACGGATCGAAGTCTCACTGGTGCGGCAAGTATTGACAGCCTTCGAATGGGATCAGGTGGTTCTCGAAACAAAGATTTCTTCGGGCATCCCCTACAACATCGCGCCGCCTGGCTCCATCCCCACCCGCACACCCAAGGGTACCTTCAACGTTGCGGTCAAAATGCCCTCCAAACATATGGGTGACGGTCGTTTTACCTCAGATATCGAAGCCTATGAGATCCCTGGCGTCCCCTGGGTTTGCTTTTTCGAACCGGTGACCGGCGTGGCGACGCATGGCACCTACTGGCATCGCAACTTCGGCACGCCGATGAGCAAAGGCTGCATCAATATGGTCTCAGAAGAGGCGCAGTGGCTGTTCCGCTGGTGTGATCCCAAGGTCGAGATGCAGGAATTCAAGAAATCTGTCTGGGACAAGCGCGGCTTCGGCACCAAAGTCGTCGTTTACTGATCGTCTCCCACAAACTCCAGAAAAACCTGGTTTGCCACCCGTTTCGCGGGTTCTGTCAGCTTAAACCTGTCCTGATGATGGTCGTAGGTCAGCAAACCGCGCTGACGCAGCCGGCTGATCTCGCGTGAGAATACCTGCTCAGGATAAAGGCTATATTTGCTCTGGAATGCCTGCCGCTCAACACCCTGCTCCACCAGTCGCAGACCCAGCATCATTTCATCCTGCATCTGCTCGGACTTGTCAATCTGGCGGGAGTCACTGATCGCGTCCCCCTGGCTGGTGATGCGCTCGATGTACGGATTGAGCTGTGTCAGGTTCTGGTAACGCTGCTGCTGGAAATAACCATGCGCGCCGGCGCCAATACCCAGATAAGGCAGATTGCGCCAGTATTGCAGGTTATGCCGGCAAGCCGAAGCGTTCGACCTGCGCCAGTTCGAGATCTCATACTGTTCATAGCCCTGCCCAGCCAGGTACGCCATCGCCAGCGCGTACTGATCGCCGGTCAGATCGGGGTCGAGAGGCGGCAGGCTGCCGGATTGATATTGCTGAAAGAAGGGCGTGCCCGGCTCGATGGTCAGCGAATAGAGCGACAGGTGTTCGGAGTTGAGGCTGATGGCAAATTCCAGTGTTCGCTGCCAGTCCGTCAGGCTCTGCCCGGGCAGGCCGTAGATAAAATCCAGGTTGATGACCGGCACACCGGCTTGCCGGCAGGCAGCATAAGCACTGACTGCTTCATCCAGCGTGTGAATTCTGCCCAGCAGCACCAGCTCGTCCGGGTTGGCGGATTGGACGCCAAGCGAAATCCGGTTGACGCCGGCGTTCAGATACTGCTCGATTTTCTGCTCTGTCAGCGTGCCCGGGTTGGCTTCCAGCGAGACTTCACAATCGACGGTCAATTGCCACTTGCGGCGGATCTCCGACATCAGCCCGGCAACCTGTGCGCCATCCAGCAGCGACGGCGTGCCGCCGCCAAAGTAAACCGAATGCAACGGCTGGCCGGCTGGTGTTCTGCCCGCCCAGTAGAGCATCTCAGCCTTCAAGGCGTCAAGATAGGCGGGAATCAGCGCGTTTTCACCAGCAAATGTGTTGAAATCGCAGTAAAAACAGCGTTTCACGCAAAATGGGATGTGGACGTACAGGCTTAACGGCTCCATGATATCCCAGTAATCATACCCGAAACTGACCGCTGATATGAGCCTTGACAGATCTCCGGACGCGGTTTTCAAAACACTCGCTATGTTATAATTTTTCCCTGTTAGAAATCAAAAAAGGGATATATTTGCCATTATGAGCCCTGAAAAAAATCAACAGAATATGAAAACCTGCCCGACCTGTGGCTCGCGTGTTGCCGAAAACGCGACGCGCTGCCTGGTCTGCGGCAGAAGTTTTGCCCCCGCAGCGCCAGCCGCAAAGAAACAGTCTGCATCTGCCAATATCCAGAGCCCTAAAATGCCCGAGGTCAAACTCAGCCTGCCGATCGCGCTGGGTCTGATGGCCATTCTGCTGGTGCTGGGTGCCGGCATTGTCTACATGATCCTGCGCGGATCGGAACGGATAGTCGAACCAACCATCACCCCGACCATCACCACCACCGCGACGATTACCCTGACACCTACCGTGACGCTGACGAATACCCCCGAGCCAACCGCCACACCATTGCCGCCGCTTGAGTACACGGTCAAGCCGCAGGACACCTGCGGTCTGCTGGCAGCGGTCTTCAATGTCTCCACCAGCTCGATCATCACACTCAACGGTCTGAGCGCTGACTGTATTCTCTCGGTCGGTACGACGCTCTTGATTCCGCAGCCAACCGCGACGCCGTCGCCGCTGCCCAGCTCAACATTGAGTGAGCTCGAAGGTACCAACGAAGCTTGCGAAAAGATATCCTACGTTGTGAAAGCCAACGATACCCTCGGCGGCATCGCGGCAAATTACAACGTTGAGATGAAAGCCATCCAGGAGTACAGCGGTCTGCCAAGTGACATCGTCTATGAAGGCATGCCGCTCACCATTCCGCTCTGCCGCCGCAACCCGACAGCCGGCCCAACGCCGACCGCGACCAACCCGCCGCCGTACATCGCCGCAAACCTGCTGCTGCCGGCTGACGGTACCATCTATGCCGCCGGCAATGACGTGATCACCCTGCAGTGGTCATCGGTCGGTACGCTGCGGACGAATGAGACCTACTCGATCACCATCGAGGACGTCACCGATCCGGCAGTCAAACGGCATGTAGCCTACGTCAATGACACGAAATACATCGTCCCCTCAAGCCTCAAGCCAGGCGGCACGAACCCGCATATTTTCCGCTGGTGGATCGTTCCCGTGCGTCAGAGCGGCACATCACCTGACGGCGAAGCCATCTATGAATCAGCCGGCACGCTGAGCAACAAGCGCGTCTTCAGCTGGTATGGCACCGGTGATACAGCGGTCGCCACGCCAACACCATAACTTCGACCTGAACACAAAAGGGCTGTCCTTTTCGGACAGCCCTTTTCTTATTTCAAGCTGGTTTCATCCCTCGAGTGCTTCCAGGTAGCGCGTGACCGCGATGGCCGCAGCAGCGCCCATGCCTGCCGATGTGACGACCTGTTTGAAGGTCGGATCAGCGATTTCGCCGGCAGCGAACACGCCTGGCACGCTGGTCTGCATGTGGGAGTCGACGATCAGGAAATTATTCTCGTCCATTTCGAGTTGGCCGGCCAGTAGCTGGGTATTGGGCTTATGTCCGATGAAGATGAAGAACCCATCGACTGGATAATCCGTAATTTCTTCGGTCAGGACGTTCTTGAGCGTAACAGTCTCGACCGCGTTTTCGCCATTGACCGAAAGCGCGATCGTGTTGTACAAGACCTTGATCTTCTCCTGCGCGAGCGCGCGCGACTGCAAAATCGCTCCCGCGCGGAATTCATCTCGACGGTGAACGATGGTTACTTCGCTGGCATAACGGGTGAGGAAGATCGCTTCCTCAAGCGCGCTGTCGCCACCGCCGACGACCATGACCTTCTTGTCCTTGAAGAATGCCCCATCACAGGTCGCACAGTAGGAGACACCCCGTCCGGTCAGACGTTCTTCGCCGGGGATGTTCAGGTGAGTGGGGTTGGCGCCCATGGCCAGGATTAGTGCCTCGGCCAGATAGACCTTGCCATAGGTCTCAACCCGCATCGGTTTGGCAGTGACATCGATCGCGGTCGCTTCATCCGCTTCCAGGATCGCGCCGAATTGTTCAGCCTGCTTATGAAACAGTTCACCCAATGCCGCGCCGCCGATGCCTTCCGGAAAGCCTGGATAGTTCTCGATGTGAAAGGTGATCGCCGCCTGCCCGCCCGGTTGCGGTCCGGTGAGAACGACCGGCTCCAGAGCCGCACGCGCCGCGTAGAGCGCCGCGCTGTATCCTGCCGGCCCTGCGCCGACGATCATTAGCTTGGTCGGAACCTCGACCTTTTCCCGCTTTCTGCGGGTGAAACCTGTAAGACTACTTTCCATTCTCACTCCTGACCGCGCTAGCTGACAGCCGCGTCTGTGATTTCCAATCCTTTATCAATAATATTGATTCCTTCCGCCAATTCTTCTTCGGTGATTGTCAATGGCGGAATGATCAGCAATGTGTGCCAGTGGGTGTAAATGAACAAGCCCTGATCTGCCAGATATTTGGACAATTTTGCCATTTCCGGGCTTGTGCCATTGAACGGCGCCATCGGTTCCCGTGTGTCGCGATTCTTCACCACCTCGATGATGCCGAACATCCCGATCGACCGCACCTCACCGATGGAGGGGTGCCGGTCGACCAGTTCCTCCAGCATGTCCTTCAGGACAACGCCCATAGACGCCGAGCGCTCGACCAGCTTCTCCTGCTCCATGACCTCAATATTCGCGATGGCTGCGGCCAGTGAAATCGGATGACCGTTATAAGTCAAACCGCCGACGAATTGCCGGTCATTGAAGAAATCTGCCACTTTTTGCTGGATGCCGACCGCGCCAAGCGGAGCGTAACCCGAGGTCAGCCCCTTCGCCATTGTCATGATATCCGGCTTGACGCCCCAATGGTCGACCGCGAACCAGCGTCCGGTGCGACCGAATCCGCTCATCACTTCGTCATTGATCATCAGCAAGCCATATTTGTCGCATAGGGCACGCACGCCCTTCATATAGCCTTGGGGCGGGATGATGATGCCGTTGGTGCCGGTCACGCTCTCGAGCATGACTGCGGCGATGGTCGCGGGGTTCTCGTACTGGATGATCTCCTCCAGGTGATTGAGGTAATCCCGCGTAAATTCCTCCTCGCTAATGTCCCGGTTGGTGCGGTGAAAGGTGGAGCGGTAGCTGTATGGGTCGAGGAAATGCACCACGCCTGGCATAACTGCCGGCTCCCACGGGGTACGGCGCGGGTCACCAGTCAGGGCAGATGCGCCGAATGTCGCACCGTGATAGGCGCGATAGCGCGTGAGGATCTTGTGCTTACCGGTGTAAGCGCGTGCGATTTTGACCGCGTTCTCATTCGCTTCCGAACCGCCCAGGGTGTACAAGAATTTTGTGATGCCCTCGGGTGTGATCTCAGCCAGCTTCTTACCGAGTAACGCGCGACCCTTCGTCGCCATCTTTGGCCCGGCGAACGGCAATTCCTGCGCCTGCCTGACGATGGCGTCGATCACATGCTGGTTGCCATGACCGATGTTCACGCACATGACCATGGAATTGAAGTCAAGGTAGCGCTTCCCATTCGTGTCAAAAAAATACACGCCCTGGGCGCTTTTTATCGGTAAAGCCTTAACATTTGCCTGTGTGGACCAAGTCCAGAAGTTGTGTTTCAGTGAGAGTTCAAGGATTTCATCATCGCTTATGTTTTCCACATTCACCTCAGGCAGGATTGAAATTTAGTTGACGGTCTGTCAAATCATACTATGACATAATTATAATTTCATTAGAGAAATCGCACTTATTTTGACACTGAGAAAAGGTAGGTCAATAAATCTTCCCGTTCGCGGGACGTTAAAGGTCTGATATGGGCGTAGTTTTCCAAAATACCCGTCACAAATAATGTGTTAATCAGTTTGCCGTCGGAAAATGTGTGCAGGTCCGCCACAACCAGCCGCACGGCAGGGTAAGACTTCCCGTCGAGGACGATCTCCTGCCCCAGCTCCGGCGGGTTTTTCATCTGGTCAAAGAGAAAATTGCTCAGCCCATAATGCAGGAACGATCCGTCTTGCAGGGTGAATGAGAGCGGCACATGCGCCTGGGTGCCCTGGACGATCACCGCTCCGGCAGCCCGCAGCCGTTCGAACAAAGCGCTTTGATAAGGGGTCGGTTCGGGCGCGTAGGTTTCCTTCAACTGAATGCTGACGATCGGTATCGCTCCAGCCGCAGCCAGCCGCCTGACTTCGCTTTCAATGAAATCAAAGTCGCAAACAGCCGAGCCGGGACGTGCGTCGCTCGCGAAAACATAGTCGGGACCGTCGTCATTGCAGCCGATGAAGGCAAACTTTTGCCCGCCCGTCTCGAGGATCGCTGCGGCCTGGGCTTCAGCCTGATTCATGCCACCGGCAAAGGTCTGCCACCCGAGCTGATGAAGCATGTCCAGGGTGGCGACGAAAGGCGGGATGTCATAATCGATCAAGTGATTGCCGCTTAGCTCGATGACGTCCGGCGAAATGGCATCCAGCAGCTCAAGGTATTCAGGCCGGCTGCAAAACTGGACGGTCGTCTGATACCAATCGGCCGGCGGACAATTCTGATTGAACGAAACTTCATTCGAGATGTGGATGATGTCGGCAGCCGCGAACCAGGGTTTGATCTCGCTGATCGGGTAGTCCATCCCCCTGGTCTCAATCATCGAGCCCAGCCGGCGTACCAGCGCGGTCACGCCGGTAGTAAGCAGCCGTACGAGCTTGGTCTCATCGCGGTTGCTGGCCGGCGGTTGCCATACCGGCAGTTTGCCGGCATCCAGCCCTGAATTCGCTGCCTGAATGGCAAACCAGACAGATAACGGGTAGTTGTCCGGATCAAAGTGTTTGTCAAGCAGGTTCTGACCATTGATGGTCAATGGCTTGAGCGACAGATTCAACATTTCAAAAGGCAGGACGGTATAAGTGTCCGGCTCACGCCAGTCGATCGCCGAAATTTCCTCATCGGAGACAACTTTAAGCGACTGGTACCCGCATTTGCCCCAGGCAGCTTCCAGCAGCGGCAGGTCGCTTTCACGCACCAGCAGCGGATGCGGACTGATGACCGCGTCTGCCTTGCCCTGCCAGATCGCCTGCCATTCCTTCAATGTCAGGGACTCGCGCAGCGTTGAAAACGTGGCCGTCAGCGCGTACATATAAGAAAAATCTTCCGGCGAGCCATTTTCTTTGATGGCTACGCGAATTTGAGCGTTATTTTCTTCAACAACTTCGAGTGCCATAGTGCCGACGAGCATATCCTGTACGAAATCAGGCGTGCCGGTCGGGAAGGAAACCGTGAGCGCTTGCGGCTTTTCTTCAGCGGCCGTGGTGATCACAGTCCCATGAGTGGGTTCAATAACTGGCGGTGGAGCAGGCTGATTGACCACCCCGCCCGGTTGACCGGCCTGGCAAGCCGCAACCCCTGAAATGAAAAAGACCCCCATCACGAGGCTGAGAATCCAGATTTTTTTGACGCCGGACATGACTGAATCTTACCACCGCCGCTGACTCTCACACGCGCGGAGCTGGTATGCGCGACGAGCTCATGCGAAATCGTTTCAGCCGCAGATAACAACCCATTCTGATAGGTAATGATAGATGATTGGCTTATACTTAATCGCTGAAAAGACTAAAATCAAGAGGAAAACCTTGGCAAGGGAGCCCGAAACATGCGAGAAGTAGCAATTATAGGTATCGGTCAGACCAAAGTTGAAGAGCAATGGGATAAATCACTGCGCGAACTGGCGGGTGATGCTGCCCTGGCAGCCTTCGAAGACAGCGGACAAACCAGCGTCGACGCCATTTATGTCGGCAACATGATGTCCGGCTCGGCGAACAGCCAGTTACACCTGGGTACCTATATCGCTGACTGGGTGGGCATGCGTTACCGCGAAGCCGCGCACATCGAGGCTGCCTGCAGTTCAGCCGCGGCCGCCTTCCGGTCAGCAGTGCTGGCAGTCGCGTCTGGTGACGTCAATTGCGCGCTGGCGGTCGGCGTGGAAAAGATGACCGACTCGCCATCCGGCGAGATCACCGCCCAACTGGCAACTGCTGCTGACGCCGATTACGAACTCGATATGGGTGTCTCCTTCGTCGCGCTCAACGCGCTGATCATGAAACGCTATATGCACGAATTCGGCTGGCAGCACGAGCACTTCGCGCCATTTTCGATCAACGCCCATGCCAATGGGGTCAACAACCCCAACGCGCGCTTCCAGTCACCAATCACGAAGGAAACCTATTTGCGCGCGCCGGTTGTGGCAGAGCCGATCAATATTATGGATGCCTCGCCGATGGGCGATGGCGCAGCGGCGGCGATGGTTGTCTCACTGGATTTCGCCCGCTATCTCGGCGTCAAAAGTGTGCAGGTCGTTGGGTCCGCCGCGGCGACTGATTCGATCGCCATTCACCATCGCGAGGACCCGCTGACGCTTTCGGCCGCCGTGACCTCCGCCAGACAGGCCTACAACCAGGCAGGCATCACGCCGGCAGATATTGACTTCTTCGAGCTGCATGACGCCTTCACGATCATGTCTGCCCTCTCGCTGGAAGCGGCCGGTTTCGCCGAACGCGGCAAAGGTCCGACCATGGCACTCGACGGCGACATTACCCTGGCAGGCAAATTACCCGTCTCGACCCTCGGCGGACTGAAGGCGCGCGGACATCCGGTTGGCGCGACCGGTCTGTATCAGATCGTCGAAGCCGTTCTACAGATGCGCGGTCAGGCCGGCAAAAGCCAGCTTGAGCGCACGCGCTACGGTATGACGCAAAACATCGGCGGAAGCGGTTCGAACATCATCACACACATCTTCAAATCCTTATGACGCTTCAGGATGAATTAAAGTCACGAATCGACAAGCACCAGCAGCACACCTTCCGCTTCACGCCAAAGCGCCGGATCAGCATGCTCAGTGCCGCGGTCAAGTTCGTGGATGAACGTGGTTTTGTCGCTTTCTGGCCTATCAGCGGCACGCGTTTTCCCAGCCTGTGGGGCGCTGTCGCTGGCGACAGACCCGTCCCGAACGCGCATGACGACCCGGGACATGTCACCTGGGGCTGGAAGGACAGTATGCTAGGGAAGGGCAAATGGTATTACGCCCGCTTTCTCAAGCAGAAAAATACCTTCATCTCCAACGACATGCTGCCCAATTTCTACGCCCTGTCACCCAACTACGGCGAATATGAGTCCGATTACCTGATCTCCTACCAGCAGGGGCAGATGACCGCCGAAGCGAAGGCAGTCTATGAAGCGTTGCTGACCGAAGGCCCGCTGGACTCGCTCGCGCTGCGCAAAGCTTCACGCATGCTGAATGAATCCTCCTCATCACGCTTCAACAACGCGCTCACCTGGCTGCAACTGCATTTCATGATCATGCCCACCGGCGTCAGCGAAGCCGGCGCCTGGAATTACGCCTTCATCTACGACATCACCGCGCGTTTTCTGCCGGATCTGGTCGACCGTACGCGCTTTATCGATGATGAGTCCGCGCGCCAGGCAATCCTGACTGCCTACCTTGAGACGACCGGATTTGCCACCCAGCGTGAGCTGAAATCAATGCTGCGCTGGGCTGAGGATGACCTGCGTCTGGCGCTGGAACGGCTGCCGGAAATGAACGGTGATATAGTTAGAACTGATAAAAATACCACCGGCCTGGACGGCTGGATTTTGGGGAAACTACTGGACTGATATGGCTTCCAAGATTCATCCTGGTCACTGGAGCACCAACCTGGTGCTGCTCGCGAAGAACAGCTATGTCTGGCTGCATCAATTATCCGCAAAGTATGAACGACCAATCAAACGGCTGAACGACATCCCCGATCAGGAACTGGCTGAACTGGCGGACCAGGGCTTCACCGGCATTTGGCTGATCGGCATCTGGGAGCGTTCGGTCGCCTCCGAGAATATCAAGCGCATGTGCGGCAATCCGGTAGCGAATGCCTCGGCCTATTCCATCCGCAAGTACGCGGTCGCGAAAGAGTTGGGCGGTAACAAAGCCGTGCGCGACCTGCAAGCCCGCGCCATTAAATTCGGCATCCGCATCGGCAGTGACATGGTGCCCAACCATACAGCCATCGACTCGGAGTGGGTACTCAAGCACCCCGAGTGGTTTCTCTCGGCTGACACGCCGCCCTACCCAAGCTATAGCTTCAACGGACCGGACCTCTCGCCCGACCCTTATATCTCCATCCAAATCGAGGATCATTATTACAACCGCAGCGACGCGGCTGTGGTGTTCAAGCGCACCGACAAGCGCACGGGTGAAGCGCGTTATATCTATCACGGCAACGACGGTACCAACATGCCGTGGAATGACACCGCCCAACTGGACTACACCAACCCCGAAGTGCGCGCCCAGGTACTGAAAACCATTCTGGCAGTCGCCAGGCAGTTCCCCATCATCCGCTTTGACGCTGCCATGACGCTGACCCGCCATCACTATCATCGTTTATGGTTCCCCCCCTTCGGCGCGCATGACTTTGTGCCCTCACGCGAGCGCTACGGCATGGATGGCGAGAACTTCCGGCAATATATGCCAGAAGAATTCTGGCGCGGTGTGGTGACCGAAATCGATAAAAAGCTGCCCGATACGCTCCTGCTGGCAGAAGCATTCTGGTTCACGGAAGGCATCTTCGTTCAGGACCTGGAGATGCACCGCGTCTATTTCTCTGCCTTCATGAACATGCTGCGTGACGAGGAGAACACCCCCTTCCGGCAGATCATCACCAACACGCTCGCATTCGATGCCAGCATTCTGCAGCATTACACCTTCTTCATGAGCAATCCGGACGAGAAGACGGCGGTCGAACAGTTTGGCAAATTTGACAAGTATTTCGGCATCTGCACGCTGATGTGCACCCTGCCCGGCATGCCGATGTTTAACCACGGGCAGTTGCTTGGCTACACTGAAAAATACGGCATGGAGTTCAAAAAACCCTGGTTTGACGAACTGCCTGATCTGGCTTTCCTGAATCACCATTACCAGTACATCTTCCCGCTGCTGCGCAAACGGCCGTTGTTCGCAGATATTTCCAACTTCTATTATTACGATTTCAAAATGCTGAACAACTGGACCAACGACAGCGTCTACGTTTATTCGAACCGTGATGAGCATGACAGCTTCATCCTGATCTATCACAACAAGTTCAGGGAGACGGAGGGCTGGGTCAATAACGCTGTTGCTTCATCCACCAGGCAACCGGAGAGAGCCGGCAAGCTCAGCGACGGGATAAAAATCAGCGGGCGTAAAGCACCCTACATTCATTTTGATGATCTGGTGACGTGCCGTACCTACAGCGTGCCGCGTGATGAATTCGAAGAACGCGGGCTGCATCTGCGCCTGCATGCCTATGAGCTGCACGTTCTGACGAACTTCCGCTACAAACGCAAGCCAGTGTAAACCTGGATTATCTGGTCGTAATCAGCATATCCATAAAACCGCGCAAGACGACATCAGCGGTCAATCCGGAGCGCCAGCTCTTCACCAGCGCGAAATCCGCGTACACGTCGCTGACATAGTCCCTGCCCGTCGCCTTGCCAATGTATGCCAAGGCAGCCGAAGCGTAGGCGACGTTGTTGCGCGGCTCAATGCGGTCGAAATCCTCAAAGAACCAGCCGCATGAGGTGTACATGCGGTGGCGCTCATACTGGGCTTTCAGCAACAAGCCAAACCTTACCTTGTCATCGCTGCTCAATACTGATCCGAAGCGCTGGATGAAAGCGTCTTCAGGCACAAGCCCTTTGACGACATCGATATATTCCACCAGAACATCAAAATAATTCAGGTTGTGGCTGCTGCAGAATTCCTTGTAAGCCTCATCTGCCAGTCTGGCGACTTTATCAAACGCGTTCCTGAGCGGTTTCTTCCAGGTGCCGTTCGGCGTGCAGCCGCATTCATCTTTCCATTTCAGAATGCCGTGATGGCAGGACCAGGAGGTCTCTTCCCGTATGACAATCGGAGGCAGCGACTGCTGGGAAGCCAGGTGCTGCGCCGGGAAAACCAATGCCGGCGAACCTGGCTTTTTCAGCTCACGCTTGAGCAGAAAGCTCAGGAAGCGCTGCTGGTTCGGGTGATGATGCCCGTAAACTTCGCCATCAGACGCCGCTAACGCGAATGAAAACCCGCCATCGCGATTGAGCGCAGCCAATTCGGGTTTCAGCGAATGCTGCAGAAAATCCTCCGCCGAGGCGGTTGCTGCCATGTCAAAGCTGATCTTGTCGCTCAGTGCGCGATTGTAGAAAAACACGTTGATGCTTTTATTCAGCGGCAATTCCACGCTATAGGCGTGACGTGCCTGCATTGGCTCCTGCTCCACCTGCCAGGGCGCCAGAATAGTAAAGTGAATTCCGTTCGCGGCGAGGACCTCCAGAGTTTCGGTGTCCACAGCCGTTTCGGGCAGCCACATCCCCTCAGGCTTGCCTCCGAAGCGGTGTACAAAATCCCTGATACCCCATTTGACCTGAATTTCTTTCTCTTCACGCGTCGCCAGCGGCAGAATGGTGTGGTTGAACGATTGCCCGATCGCGTTGAAAATGCCAGTCTGGGCTTTGACCTTCTTCGCCTGAGTGATGATCTTGTTGTACGTGTCAGGCTCGTAAGTTTCCATCCACATGGCCAGGGTCGGACCGATATTGAAGCTGATCAGCTCAAAGTTGCCGAGATTGGCGTTCGGCCGGTAGCACTCCGCGCAAATCCGCTGGTTCCAGTCGTGGAACGGCGCCGCTCCGGGCTCATTCGGGATGATATGCGTGAACGGATCCTCGCGCGGCGGTTGGTAGAAATGTCCATGGATACAGAACGCGTCGTGACTGAGGGGAGGATTGGGCATGTTATTTCTCGGATAGGTATTGGATGTTATTGCTGAAACGCGCAGGCATTATACCAAACAGGCGCGGCAGGATATCGATTGAAGCGGTTCGATCCGCGGCGAGATAATCGAGCCAATAGACAGAAATCGGCGCGTCCGAGCGCGAGTTTTCGTACCAGACGGACAACGCCCGCAGGTATGCCGGCGACATCGGTATGATTGGACGTTTCTTCCTGATTTGCGCCATGATCGTCTGGACAATCTCGTGCAGGCTCAGGTATTCCAGACCGCCGAGTGAAATCGTCTGATTGGCGAAGGATGGATCATCCAGCGCCATCTGCAGGCACATCACCAGATCATCGACCAGGATTGGCTGCAGTTTGATATGTCCCTGGTCGGGCATCAGGAAGAAAAACGGCATGCGCCGGATCAGTTTCGCGAGCGAAGTCGTGAACTGGTCGTCGCGGCCGAAAACCGCCGACGTGCGCACGATGGTGTAATTCAACCCGCCCTGCATCAGGTCACCCTCATTGATCGCCTTGGCTTTCAGCACAGGGAAGGCTGACGATTTATTCGCGCCGATATGGCTGAGAAACAGGAAGCGGTTGACATGCCGGTCGGCTGCCACTTCAACCAGGTTGCGCGTGCCGATGATGTCGACGTTCTCAAAATCAGCCCGGGTACTCTTGCGTTCGCTGCCCGCCAGGTGGATGACCGTATCAACATCACGCATGGCAGCCTTCAGGCTGCGGGTGTCCGTCAGACTGGAAATGGCGACCTCGAGGTCAATACCTTTCGGCAGCCGTGAATAATCAGATGCTGGAGAGAGCAAAATACGAACTGGCCTGCCAAGGGTGACAAGGTGCCGGCTGAGATTTTTCCCGATAAAGCCAGTTCCGCCGGTAATCAGAATCATTGAGGCGAATTATAGCAGTTTATCGAGGCCGATGAACTGGCATGCTTCTTGCTCCAATAGACAGGACTGACAGGTTTATCAATCCGACCTTGGTGGAAAAAGCATGGAAGATCAAAAAAAATCACGAATCGGTTTTCACTACTACGGTGACACGCTCCATTACCGGGAGAAAGATCTCGAGGTCTGGCTGCCGCAATTGATTCGCATGAACGCCGACTGGCTAGTGCTGCAAACGCCCGCCAACCGCGCCATACCGGAATCATTTCTGCACGGACTGGTCAACGAAGGCATTGAGCCAATCCTCAACTTTCAGATCTCGCTAAGAGAAGACAGTCATGCCGATGTCATGGATCTCATTGAGCTGTACGGCCGCTGGGGTGTACGTCATGCCATCTTCTTCGACCGCCCTAACACCCGTGCCGCATGGTCTGCCAGGGACTGGACTGATAACAACATCGTCGATCGTTTTGGCGAGCGTTTCATCCCGCTCGCCCAGCAAGCCGTTGCCAATAACATCAAACCGATTCTGTCGCCGCTCTTCCCGGGCGGCAGCTACTGGGACACAACTTTCCTGAAAACAACGCTTGAGATGCTGGCGAAGCGCGGCGAGTATGACACCCTGCGCCACCTGATCCTGGGCGCATATGGCTGGTACAACCATCACCCGCTCAATTGGGGTTACGGCGGACCGCCCACATGGCGTGATACCAAGCCCTATTTCACGCCCGACGGAGCGCAGGATCAGCGCGGCTTTCGCATCAATGAGTGGTATGGCAGCATTGCCCAGACCGTCCTCGGCCGTGAGTTCCCGGTCATTCTGTTTGAAGCGGGCTTGCCGGCAAACCTGGAACAAGTCAATCCTGACGCCATGCGCTGGGAACATCATGCCAGCCTGGTGATGGCCATGGCGCGCCTGTGTGACAACGAACTAACCCTTGACCCGGACGACCCGGAAAATTACCTGAAACCGGTTGATGACAACCTGCTGGCGTGCTGCTTCTACCAGCTCGCCAGTGAAGAGGAAGGCATTCAGAAGGAATTCTCCTGGTTCCACAACTTTGAGCCCAACCTGCCCATCGCGCGAGACTATCTGGCGCGGATGGACGATCATAGCGGCAGTCTGCTGCAGCCGGATTACACGCCAACGCACGCCGCTCCCACGGAGACCGCCGGACAGCCTCGAAAGATCAGTCATTATCTGCTGCTGCCGCTCTCGGAGTTCGGCATCGCGGACTGGCAACTGGACGTGATCCGTCCCTTTATCAAAAAGTATCAGCCAACGGTCGGCTTCAATCTTGAAGAAGCCGCTCTGGCTGAGCATGTTACGGTCATCGGCAGTCCTGGCAGCTTTACTGAGGAGCAGCTCGAAGAGCTGCGCACACGCGGCTGCAGCGTGGATGTGGTGATCGGCGATGGCATAAGTATTGCAACACAGATGTCAGAGAGGTGATGATGATTACAACTGCTTCCCCACATATTCGACGCGAAACGCCGATCTCGTTTTACAAGCCAAAGATCAAGGTCATTGGTTTGGGCGGCGGCGGATGCAATGCCGTTAACCGCATGATCGAGCTTGGTCTCAGCGGTGTTGATTATATTTGCGCCAATACCGACGCCCAGGCGCTGAAAGACTGCCTGGCGGACACGGTCATCCAGCTTGGTCCCGGCATCACCCGCGGACTTGGCTCTGGCGGAACGCCGGTCGTCGGACAGAACGCTGCTGAAGAAAGTTACAGCGAGATCAGCAAGGCGCTCAGCGGCGCGGATATGGTCTTCCTGACGGCAGGCATGGGTGGCGGCACCGGCACGGGCGCGATCCCGGTCGTGGCGAAGATTGCCCGGTCGCTCGGCGCTGTCACGGTCGGCATTGTCACCACACCTTTCTCGTTCGAAATGGGACGCAGACAGCGCAACGCGCTCGAAGGCCTTTCTGCTTTACGCAAGCATACCGACACGCTCATCACCATCCCCAATGACCGGCTGCTCAAGGTGGCATCCAAGGATTTGCCGCTGGAACTGGCTTTCCGGCTGGCGGATGACATTCTGCGCCAGGGCATTCAGGGCATCACCGAACTGATCACCCAGCCTGGTCTGATCAACGTTGACTTCTCTCACATCAAGACCATGATGCTGAACGGCGGCGGTTCGCTGCTCTCGATTGGCTACGGTCAGGGACCCGACAAGGCGGTCAAAGCCGTCGAACAGGCTATCCAGCATCCGCTGCTGGACTATGTCCCCCTCGAAAACGCGACGGGCATCATCGCCAACTTCACCGGCGGCCCCGATCTGTCCTTCCTCGAAGTCGCCGAAGCGCTGACCCTGCTGCAAAGCAAGACCAACCAGCAGGTCGAGATCGTGCCCGGCATCATCACCAACGACAGTATACAGGACCGCGCGGAAATCATTCTGATCATCACCGGCCTCGGCGCTACAGCGGTTGAATCAGGCGCCATGTCACAACGTCAGGTCTCGAGCGAACCGCGCAATCTCGCGCCGGATCCAGCGATCAACCCTGCCGCCCCTGCCATGACCCTGGAACCTGAACCGGAAGCCCTGCAGCCAACCAGCGACTCGATGCATTTCGATACCAATGAAACAGCCGCTTCGCTCGAAGGCTATTCCAATGATCTCGATGTGCCAGCCTTCCTGCGCCGCAGGTTCAAATAAGGCAAGGTGACCGGATGGATCAGAAAGCAGTGCAATCAATTGCCAGTCAGATCAGCCGCGAATTCTCGGAATTCAAAGGCGTTTCGCCCAAAGTTCAGAAGCAGGACGACCGCTATCTGCTGATCTTTGAAAGCAAGGTCAAAACCGCGGACGGGTTCAGCATGAACCGCACCCTCAGGGTGGTGGCGACTGCTGACGGCAAAATTTTAAAGAAGTCAACCTCAAGGTAACGTGAAATGATCGACTCGGGAATCGAAACGCGACCGAAAGCACTCTCCAAACGCATTGAGCTGGCGTTTTGGGATATGTACGTGGATCTGCTGACCCGGTCGAAGTTCATGCGTGGCATCTTTCAGTTTTTTGTCACCTTCTTCCTCAAGACCAATCTGAAGAATTTCATCAAACTGTCCTTGCTTGCCATGCTGCTTGGATCGATTACCGGCGTTCTGATTGCCTTGGGCTGGAACGCTTACAGGCTTTATTCAGGGATCTAAGACCGTGAAAAAAGTTTACTTCTACCTGCTGGCAATTTTCTTCCTGATCTTCGTCGCTGTGGGCTATTTTGTCGGCTCTGAGTATCTGGTCCAGCCGATGAACGAGCAGGTTGGCGGCAGTTATTATTCTGCCCCAGCCAATCAGACCAGCATCCTGCTGGTGCAGGTCGATAACCTGACCCTGAGCAATCCGCAACTGATTTCCGCCTGGGGTTTGTTTACCAGCCATAGCCAGCCGGCGCAAGTCGTTATCAAGACCGTCTATCCCCCGCTGACGGATGACCCGACGTCCGCGTCACTCGCCCGCCGGTTTGCTCTGAACGCTGAGCGGCTGCCAACAACCGCGACGCTCAATCAGATCCGCAAGGACAAGTTCAATTTTGAACATGTGATCGTGGTTGACCAAACCAGCCTGAAGGCAATTACAGAATGGCTGGCCGGCAGAAGCGTCACGCTTGCTCCCATGGTTCCAGATTCCATGGATGCCGCGCAGAACATCCTGGTGCAGGATGCGGCGGTCATGAATGAGATTTGTCGCGGTATGACGCGCAGCGAAAAGTCGCGCGGGTTGGAGCCTGACTGGCAGGGGTTGATCGGTGAGCATTTCAGCTCCGATTACCCGCTGGACGCGTTCATCAGCGACTGGTCACGGCTGGACAACCGCACCGCCCCGCCGCAATGCGAGATCCTGGCAACGACGTAAAATAATTATTGATAACTCTGGCGGATCTGGTTCTCAGATCCGCTTTTTTTGTGTGATGATTTACCCCTCCCACACCCTCCCCATTTGTGCTGGCGCAAAAATGGAGAGGGCTCTTGGATTACCTGACGGACAGCCAGTCATCATCTCGCGTCGCGCGGGTCGCGTTCTCTGACCCGCCAGGTTCATTTCAGGGCGCGAATTCATCCGTGCCACCTCACAGACAAGAGCTGCAGCCGATTGAAATTGCAGCATCAGCGCCATTCAGACAACAATAGTGGCTCCGGCTCCGGAGCCACTATTGTTTTACGGCCGAATTTCTTCGGATGTTTACAGCGTATTCTTGTAAACCTTGCCGCCCTTCACGACCAGCCTGATATTGTCATTCTCCGGCAGCAAATGGATATCCTCGAGCGGATTGCCGTTGACCACAACGACGTCCGCCAGCTTGCCAACTTCCAGGGTGCCGACCTTATCCTGCCACTCCAGACATTCCGCGGCGACCTTGGTGGACGCCAGGATGGCCTCCATTGGGCTCATGCCAATTTCGGTCAGCAGAACGACCTCGCGCAGGTTGGTGCCGTGTGGCATCACGCCGGCATCGGTGCCCATAGCGATTTTCACGCCAGCCTGATACGCTTTGGCAATATTCTTGCGGTGGATGTCAGCCACGGCTTTGGCCTTCTCCCAAACGACGGGCAGCAATATCTTCTCAAGTTCCGGATTTTCCACAATCGATGTCGGAGCCAGGATGGTCGGAACCAGGTAGGTGCCATTCTTGATCATCAGCTCAATCACTTCATCGGTGAGAAAAATGCCATGTTCGATCGAATGGATGCCGGCAAGAACCGCCTGCTTGATACCCTCGGTCCCCTGCGCGTGTGACATGACCTTGACGCCGCCATGATAGCGCGCTTCCTGCACGATCGCGGCCAATTCTTCGGGCGAGAACTGCGTGTCCTCTGGCCGGTCCGTCGGGCTGAGCACGCCGCCGGTCGAGCAAATTTTGATCACTTCTGCGCCGGCGCGCAGCATTTCGCGCGTGCGCTTGCGCACTTCATCGACGCCATCGCAGCGTGAGGAAGGCATGCCGGGATAGGAATCAAAGGCGGAGATATCCACGCCGGAAGGCAGCCAGCCGTCGCCATGTCCGCCGGTGATCGAGAGAGCGGTAATGCTGATCTTGAGCCTCGGGCTTTCGACCAGCCCATCTTCAACAGCCTTCTTGGTGCCCAGGTCTGCTCCGCCAGCGTCGCGAACTGTCGTGACACCCGCATGGAGCGTCCGTTTCATGTACAGCGGGACGCGGTAGAACTTGTAGGAGAAAGGCGTGCTGAGCGTTTTCTGAAAATCATGCTCCTGTGACATGATGTGCACATGCGTATCGATGAAGCCGGGCAGGATCATGCCTCCCTGCGCGTCGATTATGGTGACATCATCGGCAGGTTTCGGGACGGCGTTCACGTCACCGACCGCCTCAATTTTGTCTCCCTTGAGGAGCAGCGCGCCATGGTCGAGCGGCTCGGCGCCTGTACAATCCAGCAATTTACCGTTGTGGATATAGGTATAAGTGGTCATTTGCAGCTTGTCCTCCCGTTAGCTTCTGAGCACCCTGCCCGGTCGTTCCTGGGTGTGAGTGTTGTGGTCAACAACGACAGTGCCGTTCACCAGCACATAATCGATGCCAATCGGTTTCTTGAAGGATGTTTTGAAGTCACAGGTATCAATGATGGTCTCGGGGTCAAACACGACAACATCCGCCTTGGCGCCTGCCTTGATGAAGCCGCGGTCCGTCAGCCCCATGCGTTTGGCAGGCAGGCCGGTCATCTTGTAGATGGCAGTGTTCAGCGGCAGGACACCCTCTTCCCTGACGTACTTACCCAGCACGCGCGGGTAGGTGCCGAAACTGCGCGGGTGAGCGATGCCGGTGGCGTAGGGACCGTCGAACGGCAGACCAGCGGCATCCGTGCCGATCATCATGGCCGGGTGCGTGAGCTGCATCTTGACGTTCTCCTCGTCCATCATGAAGATCACCATGCCCATCTGCAGTTTGGTCTCGAGTAGACTGTCAAATACGAACTCATAAGGGTCCTTGCCATATTTCTCAGCCAGTTCGGCGACAGTAAAGCCGGCGTAATCTTTATTCGAGGCATCGGCAATCAGCACCTGATCCCATTCGGTGATTTTAAAGAAGCCTTCGCGCTTCATCGACTCGACCATCTTGACCCGGGTTTCCGGATCAGACAGGCGTTTGAAGATATCCTCAGAGCCGCCCTCCTGTGCCCATTCCGGCAGCATGGAGACCAGGCCGGTCGCGCCGGCAACGTACGGGTACATATCTGAGGTTACGTCCAGCCCTTCGGCAATGGCGTCATCGATCAGCTTCAGACCGGCGGTCGCCTTATGCCAGTTGTCGCGTCCGGCAGCCTTGAAGTGGCTGATCTGTACCGGCAGATTGGCGCGTCGTCCGATTTCGATTGCCTCGGCAATCGCCTCAAGCAACGTGTCGCTTTCACCGCGGATATGGCTGAAGTAGATACCGCCCTTCTCAGCGATCGGTTTGGTGACCTCGACCAGCTCGTCAGTCGCGGCAAAGGAGCCAGGCGGATAGATCAGCCCGGTAGAGATGCCCACCGCGCCCTGATCCATCGTCTCGCTCGCGAGTTGCTGCATGGCTTCCAGTTGATCCTCAGTCGGACGCGCGGCAGAAAACCCCATCACCGCGGCGCGGATGGCGCCCTGACCGACAAGCGGCAGAACGTTGGGTGAAATACCAATTTTTTCCAGATAGTCGAGGTATTCGCCGAAGGTCGACCACTCGTTATCAGGCAATTTAGGACCGTCGCCATCGTTCATGCTTGCCATGAATTCATCCCGTGAGAAGTCTGACAAAGGCGCAGGTGAAAGACCGCAGTTGCCCGGCACAACCGTCGTGACGCCTTGCATGAGCAGGGAGTCAGCGGTTGGGAAAATCGGCAGGCTGACATCGGCGTGTGAATGCACATCAATAAAACCGGGCACGACCGTTTTGCCAGCCGCGTCGATCACTTTATCCGCTTCAGCATTGATGTTTTCTGCAACTTCCGCGATGGTGTCGTCAACGATCAGAATATCCGCTTTGAACGCCTCGGCACCGCTTCCGTCGATGATGGAACCGTTCTTGATCAAAATGCGCATGATGCCTCCAAAAATGTTGATAATATATTTTACATCACGCTCAAATGATGCACGCTATAATTCTAATAATCAGAAAATTTTCCTTGAGGTGAGCGATGAATACGGTGAAAGTACAGACAGAAATCCCTGGACCCCGATCCCAGGCATTGATTGATGAAACTTTGTCAGTGATCTCTCACGGTCAGTATGCCGGTTTGTTCGGCGTGATGCTGACCGGAGGTAAAGGCATGTATGTCAGCGATGATGATGGCAACACCTTCCTCGATTTTCTCGGCGGCGCCTCCGTGGCGTGCCTCGGATATGGACGGGAAAGCCTGATCGAGCGCTACGCGGAAACTTCGCGCAATATGAATCACACCTGCCTGCCCTACTCGCCTAACAAGGAGTCGATGGCGCTGGCGAAAAAACTGATCGAAATTACACCGGGCAACCATGAGAAGAAGGTGCTGTTCGGCCTGACAGGCTCGGATAGCGTGGACGCGGCGATCAAGATCGCGATGCGCTACACCGGCAAGCCCGGCATCCTGTCGTTCAAAGGCGGCTATCATGGCTCCACCGGTTTCAGTATCGGCGCCAATGGTTTCGCCGGCATCCGGAAAGGGTTATTCCTCGGCAAGAATTTCACCATGTTCGATTTCCCCCGCACCGCCAGCCAGGCTGACAAGGTGCTCAAAGCAATTGAAAAAGTGCTGATTAAAGGCAACACGGCAGCGTTTATCACGGAAGTGATCCAGGGTGACGGCGGCAACGTTGCCCCGCCCGATGACTTCCATGCCCGCCTGGCTGACCTAGTCAAACGCTATGGCGTCGTCCACGTGGTCGACGAAGTCCAGTCCGGCATCGGCCGCAGCGGCACCTGGTTCGAAATCGAACAGTACGGCGTCGTTCCGGATATCCTGACTTGCGGCAAGGCGCTCGGCGGCGGATACGCGGCGATCAGCGCCTGTATTGCCCGGGCAGATATGGCCGCCGCGCTTGGCAAAGCCCAGCATGTCTATTCGCTTGCGGGACACCCGCCCGCGGCCGCGGTCGCTCTGGAGATCCTGAATACGATCGAGGCGGAAAAGGTCATGGAGAATGCTGTCGCACGCGGCGAACAATTGCGCGCCGGTTTGCAGAAACTGGTCAAACGCTATTCATTCTGCCGGGAAGTGCGCGGTAAAGGCTTGCATATGGGCTTCGAGGTCTATGACCGCAAGCAGAAGATGCCCTTGGGAGGACTGTTCGCGTTTCGCTGTGTTGAAAAGGGTTTGTATCCGGGATATTTCGGCATGACCAATGAGGTAATGCGCCTGCATCCGCCGCTGGTGATTACCGAGAAAGAGATCGACTTTGCGATTAAGGTGATCTCTGAAGTCGCCAGGGAATGGGCCAACGGTACCTTCCCGGAAAGCACCATCGCCAGCTATCGCAAGTTTGCCGTTGGATTGGGATCCGATTAACGAACGAATGTCTTTCATCAGGACAAGTGAGGTTGCTATGGAAAAGCGCAGGTTTGGCAGAACAGGCCACGATAGCACAGTGGCAATTTTCGGAGGCGCTGCCTTTTGGGATGTCAGCCAGGAGCAAGCCAACGAGAGCATGGACCTGGTGCTCTCGCATGGTATCAACCACATCGATGTCGCGCCAAGTTATGGTATCGCGGAAGAGCGTCTGGGCAACTGGCTGGTCAATCACCGGGATAAATTCTTCCTCGGCTGCAAGACACTCGAGCGGACGAGGGAAGGCGCCTGGGCTGAGATGGAACGCTCGCTTGAAAAGCTCAGAACCGATCATCTTGACCTGTATCAGTTGCACTGTGTATCAAGCTGGGAAGAGCTCGATCAGGTCTGCGCGAAGGGCAACGCGCTCGAGGCACTGGATGCTGCCAAATCACAAAAAATAACCCAATTCGCGGGAATTACCGTGCACGGCTTGCAGGCACCGGAGATCATCCTCGAGGCGCTGAAACGCTATGATTTTGACACGGTACTGTTCCCGCTCAACGCCATTATGCTGAGCATCGAAGGGTACCGTTACGCCACCCAGCAGTTGCTTGCCGAGTGCAAATCGAAGGACGTGGGTGTCTTTACGATCAAGGCGGCTGCCAAAGCACCCTGGGGTGAGCGGGCTCACAGCCACACCACCTGGTATGAGCCCTACGCGACCAGCAAGGACTTGCAGCAGGCTGTCAACTTTGCCCTGTCACATGACATCACCGGCATCTGCACCGCCGGTGATGTGACGGTGCTGCCAGTACAGCTCGATGCCTGCGAGAAATTCTCGAGGCTTAATCCTGGCGAAATTAATGCTATGATCGCCCAAAGTCAGGGTATGGCACAGATTTTCAAGTAACATGAAGCAATGACGACCTTCAGCGATCTCCTGACCAGTTGGCTGACCTCACTCCCGGGGCTGGCGCTCTATCAGTTGCTGTTGCTACTATGCGTGATTATGGCAGCCCAATCAGCCTGGCTTCGCCGCGCCCGGACGGCTGCTGATAACGAGTACCAAGCCATCGCTTTCCTATTGCTGATCCGCGTTCTCGTGCTCTTGAGCGCACCCGTCATCATCCTCTTCCGGCTGGACGCCGGGCAGATCCTGCCGGTACTCGACCGGCTGGACTTGCTGCTCAGCTTCGTCTGGATGAGCATATTCCTGCTGCAACTCAGGCGTACAAAAATCACCAACATTCTTCTGACGGTCGCACACGTGCTCATCTTCGCGTTTGCGATTTACAGTGCCGTGACCTGGAAATCAGCCTACACGAGTAGTACTTTTAACGCCACCGGATATGAGACCGTCTGGTCCTTAACAACGATACTCGCCCTGTTGATCGCTCTGACGACGCATCTGATTTTCGCAGACCGCGGCAATCTGGTGACCTTGTTGCTGATGGGCTTCCAGATCGTTGGCGTTTTGCTGCAACTGATCCGACCGGATTTTGAAGCTAATTTTTCCGCACCAATGAGGCTGGCGCTGTTGGTGACACTCCCCTTCCTGCCCTTTATCGTCGCCAACCGGCTGGCGAAAGCCGGCGACAAACCAGCCGCTGATGCCGGGTTGAAAGCTGAGCCGCCTGCACCGCCACAGGCGGCTAAAAAACTGGATACTGATGAAGCTGTCAGTGACTACAGCCAGGCGTCCCGCGGCTTACTGCAGGCGCTGACACAACAGTCACACGCGTTGTTGGTCGGTGTCGAGAACCAAACCGAGCTGAAAACGATCAGCGCGCTGGAACATCAATCGCTGCAACTGTCTGAGCTGGTCGCGAAGAATGAGTCGCTGCTGCAGATGCTGGATGCCAGCCGGGAGGTTCGTGCCGGTGCTGGCGCGACCAGGGCGTCGTTCGACTGGCAGGAAAAGAAGCATCTGCTCGATTTGGTCGCGTATGGCGAGAGCGCCAGCGCTCAGGAGCAGGACGCCAGCCTGATCATTCAGCCGGCAATCGTGAATATCATTCGTGAGGCGAGTGAAACGGGGCAGGCAGTTGTCACGCTTGACCGCATCATGGATTCAGCCATCAGCCATAGCAGACCGGAGATACAGTCCAGGAACCTGACGATCAAAATACTAGGCGACACAAGCGGAGCGCTCAGTCAGTTGAACCCGGCATACCTTGAAGCTGTTCTGACCCTGCTCATTCAAAATGTGATTGAGACCTGCACCGCTGATTCGACAGTCACGATGCAACTCGCGCATTCGACCAGACGGCTCATCCTGGGGCTGACCTATCATGGCACCGATGAAATTAACCAGGATGATCTGAGCCTGCTTTCCGCGCACTCAGGCGGCACACTCTCAAAAACCGATTTGTCCAACGGCTCGACCACCCTGACCCTTAGTTTTGAATTCAACCCATCATGAGTAATCGCAAGAACTGGCCTGTGATTCTGATGATCCTTCTGCTGCCGTTGCTGCTGGCAGCCCTGGTGTTATTGGTTGGGCTTGAACGGCAAGTGCTGAACCCGGCAGATTTTCAAACGCCTCTTTGGGCGCCCAAGGAAACATCGCTATTGCTGGTCTGGCAGATTCTGACATAGTTGTCCAATCAAGCCGCCGGCATTGACGAAAAATCCAGATTGCCTTAGAATAATTAGCTATACGAACTCCCACCCTTTATAACATTGGAGAAGCATGATGTCTGATAATCCAGAAGATTCACCCGCCCCTTTAACGTCTAATAGTTTGCTCACGCAAGCACATAAAAATTGGAAGCGGTACATGAAAGATCAAGGCCGGTCCAAATTTACTATTATGGCGTTCCTCGGCGACATGAATTTGCTGATCAATTATCTGCCTCCTGATCAAACCCTGGGTTCAATCACGACCAATGACCTGAACAATTTCCTCAACTGGCTGCAGCACGGCCGCGGCGTCCCATGCAGCCCCAAAAGCCTGGCGCGTCGGATCACCACGCTGAAATCGTTCTTTAAATGGCTAAACGGTAGCGGCGTTATCCTGGCTGATCCCGCTGAGAAACTGGTGCAGAGAACTGTCCAGAGCCCATTGCCTGCAGTGCTAACCCGCGAGGAAAAAGAAGCTGTTTTGGAAGCGGCTAAAACCTTCAAATCAGCGAAGAAACCCGATACGCGTCATCACGCCCTCCTGCTGCTTTTACTGGAAACCGGAATCAAGAAGAGTGAATGCCGCGGTATTGACCTGAACCATCTTGCGGTTGAGGATACAGATGAGCCATACATATTTATACGCTACACAACGGCGTCGTCTCGCTATAAAGAGCGCAAGATCAGCGTTTCTGATGAGTGGGTTGCCAGCCTGAACGAGTATCTTGCGCAATACCAACCCCAGGATAAGTTGTTTCGCTGGTCCGCTCGTCAGCTCGAGTATTTACTCGAAGATGTTGCTGAGAAAGCGGCCATCGATAAGCGGCTGTCTTTCGACACATGCCGCTGGACATGCGCTGTCTCCGACTGGAATACCGGGATGGATCATGATCTGATCAGGCAGAAGCTCGGCATCTCAAAGATCCAGTGGCGCGAGGTAAGCAACAAATTACGCCTGCTGGCAGATAAATATTAGGTTTCAGGTCGAATCAGAGTGACCACCACTGCCTTGGTAGTGGTGGTTTTTATTTTGTAACGCTCGGCAATCTGCAGTCCCGGTACCCAGACGATCTGATCTCCATCGACGACCAGCGGGTAGGTTGCGCGATAGTGTGCCGGCACCTTCCGATTGGTAAAAAAGTCTGAGAGTTTCTGTGAGCCCTCGGTCATTCCCAATGGCTGAAAACGATCACCCGGATCGGGCGTCCTGACCAATAGCTGCGCGCGAAACTGCTCCATATCCAGCCAGGCTTGATCCGGATTCGTAAACAGAACATCTTCCATAGTCTCGGCAGGTTCGATTTTTAGCTGAAATCCGTTAGTCAGAAACAGCGGGAGACCCTCCAGCAAAGGCTGGACATCAGCTTGCTTCCAGACCGGGTAATCACTCCTGTCTATAGCAGGCCGGGAGGTGCTAAGCCGTGCTATTTTGCCATCCACCTGCAGCCACAAATCTTTTTGAAGTATCCAGGTCTGCTGACCTGGTTTCGCCGGCCTGGTGAGCAGATGCGTGATGTTGTCGAGCAAGTGCCGGTCATAATCAACCTGACCCGGCAACGCCCTTAACATCATCAGCAGCAACTCACTCTGGAGGAATCCATCCTGCGCGATGAATTGAACCCGGTCAAAGATCGGGATGTCACCCTCCTCTTTCAGGTCTATCCTTGCTGCCGCGATGTCAGACTGCCGGGAGATATACTGCCGCTCAGCCTGGGCAATGGACGCGAGCTGTACGAGCGCGGTTTTGACCTGCGGATTATAGGTTTCAAGCTCTGGAATCAGCTCCAGGCGAATTCGATTGCGAAAATGCTCCGTCAAGAGATTCGTTTCATCCTCACAATGAGTCAGATTGTTTTCGGCAAGGTATTGCTCGATTTCCGCGCGCCAGAAACTCAGCATGGGTCTGATCAAGACGAGTGCCACACCCGCGTATCCTTCCAATCGCGCGCTCGCAGGCATGCCGGCAATCCCCTGAACGCCGCTCCCCCGCAGTAGGTGCATCAGGACCGTTTCAGCCTGATCATCCGCCGTGTGCGCTGTCGCAATCACTGTAGCGCCCAGCCTCTCAGCAGCCTTGGTCAAAAATTCATAACGCAGGATGCGAGCCGCGTCTTCCAGCGTCTTTTGCTGTTGGCGAGCGTAAGCCGGAACATCCGCCTCGCCGGGTGTGAACGGGATCCCTAACTCAGCGCAACGCTGCGCCACGCGCAAGGCATCCGCAGCGCTTTTTTCCCGGATGTGATGATCAAAATGGGCAACGGTGATATTCCGCCTGCATCGAGAGAAGAGGTCGAGCATCACCATGCTATCCGCCCCGCCGGACACAGCCAGCAAAATTGGAGCATCCGGCACATCGGTCAGAAGTTGATCCAGGGATTTTGAGAAGCGGTCTAAAAGCGATGTCATGTTCTGATTATACAGTTTTGCTCTCTGGGCGTTCCGCTATTATAATTAGCTTCCTCATGCGCTGAAAAAGTTAACATTCGACTTTTGAATTGTTAAGGTCAGCCTGAAAAATCTCTTAAGGTTGGACCAGGATGAACCAACGCGTCTTATTCGTTGATGATGAACCCGAAACCCTGCGTCTCGTGAGCATGTTGCTCAAACGTGAGGGTTTCGAGATTTTTACCGCTGCCAACGGCGTCGAAGCGCTGGCGATAGCGGAACGAATTCTGCCGGACGCCATCATCCTCGACCTGGTCATGCCGCATCAGGATGGGTTTGAAACCGCCAGACAGCTCAAGGAAAGCGAAAAATGCGGCAGTTTGCCAATCCTGATCTTTACCGGCAAGCCGGCTCCCCTGACACCTGGTCCGCGACATTATGATGACTATCTGACCAAGCCGGTCCATCCGACCGAACTGGTGACCCGCATCAAGGCGTTGATAAGCAAGGCAAAGAAATCACGCAAGAAAACAAGTGAAAACTCTGTCATCGGATTCATCTCAGTCGATAATGGCTACAGCGCGTCTGTGATTGCGTTGAATACCAGCATCATGCTCAGCCGGATGCAGAACACACCACTGACCCTGCTCGAACTTAAACCAGGGAATGGCAGCCTGCATATTGACCTGGGGCTGAACAATTTTTCTTCGATCGAAGAAATCCTCAACCTTGAATCATCCCAGATCACCCCAGCACTGCTGCAGGAAATCCAGGTCAAATCGAATTATGGCATCAACATGCTGCTTTCCCGCTCTGACCTGGCGACCGATCAGGCGCTGGATGAGCAGATGAATTGCTCCGGATTGGTTGATGCCGCCCAGAAACTGGCGCCGGTGACAGTGGTTGATTTTGGTCTCAACCTGTCCGACCAGTACAAACAGCTATTCCAGTATGTGCATGAATTTTATGTCTGTGTCAAACCCAACCCGCTGATCGTGCATAAATCACGGCAGTTGCTGGATTATTTCTCGAAACGCGAAGAGTTGCGGGGCAAGAACAGCCATGTGGTGCTCTATAACCATGGCTGGAATGAGGGATTGTTCCCCCAGCATAAAATCCTCGACCAGTTGAATTCCGAGCTTGCCTGCGTTATCCCCGCTTCACCAAACCTGACTTTGCAATCTTCGTTGACGCACACTCCCATTACGGTCGCGTACCCGAATTCTGAAATTGCCCAGGCATTCGGTAAGCTGGCTGGTCATATCCGCGAACAAATCAGTTGAGTTCAGCGCGCGCCGCGCCGGCCGAATTGCCGCTCGAGCATGTCCACCGAGAGGTGGATCATGGTCGGCCGCCCATGCGGGCAATGACGCGGATTCTCGCAGGTTTCCAGGTCGGCAAGCAGTTGGGTCTGTTCTCGTAAGTCCAGGACTTTGCCTGCCTTGATCGCAGCCCGCTTGCATATGCGTCCGATCAGCCGCTCCCGCTGCGAACCAGCCAACGGAGATTCATCCTCTTCGAAGTCGTTGACGACCACGTGAACCAGCTCCGCCGGATCACCGCCGGCAAGCTGGGCGGGAATGACCCGCACTTGAAAACTGTTCGGTCCAAACTCCACGATCTGAAAACCCAGATCATTTAGAGCCTCAAGCTGACCTGACAGTAGCCGCGCCTGTTGCGGCGGCAAGTCAACGGTGACAGGCGTCAACAGAATTTGACCTGCCTGTTCGGGAGCTGATGAGCTGAGCATTTTTTCGAACAGAATCCGCTCGTGTGCCGCATGTTGATCGATCAGATACAAGCCATCCGGCGCCTCGGCGATCAGATATGCCGCGCCAACCTGCCCGACTACACGCAATAATGGCATTTTCATCCCAGTTAATGGTGCCGGTGAGGTTGAATCTCCAGCCTCCCAGGGGGAAGGTTGGGCATCAGGCGGCACGCTGGTTTCCCGATTATCCTTTGCCATATCCCAGGCTGGATCAATTCGATGTTGTCCGAGATATGGGCTTTGCCAGTGCTGAGCGTGTAATTCCGTGACAGGTGTTACCGCCAGCAGCACACGGCGGACTGCTCGTTGCAATGCCGCGAATACTCTGTCGGGAGCATTGAAACGCACCTCCGCCTTGGCTGGATGAACGTTCACATCGACCTGCGATGGTTCGAGTTCGATGAACAGGAAGCAAAGCGGGTAACGCCCCACCATGAGCATATTCTGGTATGCCTGATTGACCGCTGCTGACAGCGAGCTGTCCTGAATCCAGCGCCCATTGACAAAGAAGTTCATCTCGCGCCGGTTGGCACGGGTGATGGAGGTCGGGGAGATAAATCCGGTGATGCGTATGTCGTGGTCCGTGAAAATGACTTCCAGCAGTTGTTTGGCGAGATCTACGCCATAAATCGCGCTGACTGCCTCACGCCGGTCACCGTTGCCGGGTGTCAGAAAACTCTGGTTGCCATCCTGCGTCAGGCTGAACCGGATTCCCGGATAAGCAATCGCGTAGCGGCTGACGAGCGTATCGATCTGCTTTTTCTCGGTCATGTCAGTCTTTAGAAACTTGAGGCGCGCCGGCACATTGTAGAAAAGCTCACGCACTGTTATTGCTGTACCGTTGTTCGCCGCCAGTCTTCTCCGCGCTGAAGTGACGCCTGCTTCTACCGAGAGCCGTCCGCCAGCGGTTGCATCGTGCGCCTGCGAGGTGATTTCCATGCGTGCAACCGATCCGATCGAAGCCAGCGCCTCGCCGCGGAAACCCAGGGTTTCTACCCGGAATAAATCGTCAGCGTCACGCAGCTTGCTGGTGGCGTGCCTGGCAGCAGCCAGCTCAAGCTGATCGTAGGGAATCCCAAGCCCATTGTCAGTCACGGAAATCTCTCGTCTGCCGGCTTCGACAACCTTGATATCAATCGTCGTCGCACCGGCGTCAATGGCGTTCTCCAGCAGCTCTTTCACGACCGAGGCTGGCCGTTCTACGACTTCGCCGGCAGCAATCTGTGACGCGACTTCATCAGCTAGAATGGTGATTTTTTGGTCTGACATAGGTCAAATTATAACCATCCACGGAAAAACAGTCCTGGCAGCTAGTGAAAAGTGTCCACACGCAATAGATGCACATAGTAAGCGATGCCCGCTGCGACGTGCGCGAGGAAGGCCAGGATCAGAATAGGCTGCCACTTTCGATATTCTGTCCTCTCTCTCATCACGCGCATGGCGAAGACGAGTGTGGTCGCGAACAGGAAGAACAGCGAGATTTCCCCGCTCCAGCCAAAATTCGCGTGGCTGAAGCGATCACCAGTCTCAGCCAACAGGTAGGTGTAAGCAGCGCCAGCGCCGAAAACCAGCCACCCCAACCAGACCAGCCTATCCTTGATTGCTTCTCGATATAGCACGGCAGTCACAATCAGTGGGAAGATGATTGAGAGCACGAATTTACCCAGCAAATTACCGGATAAGCTCTGCATGACGGCGAATGGCATGACCACCATACCGGCTTCACCTGAACGATAAGTGATGATGAATTGCACCGCGATGATTAGGATTCCAGGCAGGACATAGCCCAGTGCCAGGTAGCGGTAATCCACAAATCGTTTTTGAGAGAAGTCGTACAATGTTAGAAGAACTAATGCCGGCAGCAGACAGATCAGAAAATTTGGCTTGACAGAAGCTGAGACAACCGTGACCAGGGCAGCAGCCAATGTGAGCCCCAGGCTGGCTCGCTTGCTCTGGACATACGGATAGAGCAACAGCATCTGAATGGCGACAAATGGCTTCAGAAAATTGATAGTCGCGTTGTGATAGTTGCTCACGCCTATGTATCCGAGGTAATAGAATCCATCTACCGGCTGATACAGAGCCAGCGGCGCGACCAGCATCAGGCCGACGGCTGCGATGACTGTGAGGATCTGCTCTCTTATTCCGCCATACGACCTGCAGACGACAAGCTGAATAAAAACAGCCAGTGCTGCGGCGGTCACAAAAGCGGCCAAACCGCCAACAATGAGTGCCGACCATTCGAAAGACAATCCGCTGAGGTTGGAGAATTTCAATACAACGTAGTGCCAGAACGGTCGGGCGCGGACGAATGCCGGCAGCAGGCTGCCCTCTGCCATGGTTCGCACTTGTCCGATATGCAGGTGATAGTCGTTTAGCCGATGCAGGAATATCTTGGTGTACAGCATCGGCAGGTTGATCGCCGCTGCAATCAATCCGCTAGAAAAAGCCGGCAGGAGACTTCGCTTAATGCCGTCCCCTGCCGAATTTTGAGCAAGTAGTGACATTTCCTACGCGCTTACCATCGCATTGAAGTCAACGATCAACTTCTCAATTTCGGGCAGCTGCCCCTGAATTTCAGTCCAGTAATCGGGATCGTACCATTGGGCACGTATTTCTTCGAAAGTCTTGCCCTGTTGCTCAACCCAGGTGTAGTACTTCAGGTTGTGGATGCGACGTTTCTCAACAAAGGAGAGTTCAAGCAGGTTGTCGGTGCGCTCACCCATCAGATAGCGGCTATAAACGGATGCCGCTCTGGCGTCGTCGAACTTGCCGTACTCCTCGCGATATTCTTCGATCCTGCTGCCATAGAGCTGCATCGAGTCGGTCAGCACCGTCATGACGATGTCATGGCTGTCGAGTTCGTAATACTTCGCGAATTTGATAGCCGAGAGCATGTTAGCGATACCGGAAAACCCCATCAACGGCAGGTTCAGAACGGTTTGCTCCGGTAATCCATGCTTGTATAGAAATTCCTGACCGGACTCCTCGTTGAAGAGGCGCGAAAGCTGGGTCACCGCGGTATCGTCAATAGCCGTTACGAAATCGGTGTTGCGGACATTATGGATCCATGGGATGTGTTTGTCACCAATACCCTCGATTCGATGCGCGCCGAAGCCATTTTCAAGCAGCGTCGGACATTGCAGCGCTTCGCTGGCGACGATCTTCGATGTCGGGAATACCTGTTTCAGGTAATCACCGGAGGCAATGGTGCCGGCAGAACCGGTCGTAAGCGCCAGACCAGCAAAACGGTCGCCAGGTTGCATCAGCGTCCGGATGACCTCTTCCATGGCATGACCGGTGACGTCGTAATGCCACAGATAGTTGCCAAACTCGTCAAATTGATTGAAGATGACCAGCGGCTCATTCGACTGCCGCAATTCCGCGCATTTGTCGTAGATCTCTTTTACATTTGATTCGGTTCCCGGTGTCGCGATGATTTCACCGGCGACCGTTTTCAGCCAGGCAAAGCGTTCCTTGCTCATGCCTTCCGGCAGGATCGCGATTGATTCGCAGCCCAGCAGCGATGAGATGTACGAGCCGCCGCGGCAGTAATTGCCTGTCGACGGCCAGACCGCTTTTTCTTCTGCCGCGTCAAACTGACCTGTCACCAACCTCGGGACCAGGCACGCGGAAGACGCGCCGACCTTATGCGCACCAGTCGGAAACCATTTGCCCACCAGCGCGACGATGCGTGCGTCCACACCGGTCAAGGCAGAAGGTAGTTCTATGAAATTGACCGGTCCATAGCCACCGCCATGAGCGACCGGTTCGTTTTTCCAGCTTACACGGAACATGTTCAACGGATGGACATCCCAAAGTCCAATCGAACTCAAACGGGATTTAATGTTTTCTGGCACAAGTTCAGGATTTTTCTGTTGGCTGAACGTGGGATAAATAATCCCCCGCTCACGCGCTCGATCGACATTATGCTTCAAGACTTCCGGTTTGATCTCAAGGTTGATCTTGGTCATCTCAGCTCCAGAATACTCTAAATTTAATGCTCTATCACTGTTCCGGTTTCACCGCGCAGAGCCCTGCCAATATTTTCGGGATTGGTGACAATTGCCCGCTTGCCTCCGTTTTCAAGATAGTTGATGATTGCTTTAATTTTAGGCGCCATTGAGCCAGACGCGAAATGGATGCCCTCCTGTAAGTGCTTCTTAGCTTCAGTCAGACTCATATGGTCGAGGAATACTTGGTCCGCACTACCAAAGTGTAATGCAATTTTTTCTACGGCAGTCGAGATCAGAAATAAGTCGGCTTGGATTGACACCGCCAGTAGGCTACTCGCCAGATCTTTATCTATGACCGCAGCTATGCCCTGATAGTCACCGCTGCCATCATCCCAGACCGGGATACCGCCGCCGCCGACGGTAATGACAATAATGCCCATCTCTACCAATTGTTTGATCGAGTCCAGTTCAACCACCTCGATGGGCGTCGGTGAGGCAACCACCCGGCGCCAACCGCGGCCGGCGTCCTCAATGACGGACCAGCCAAAATCGCGTTGCCGTCGCAAGGCTTCTTCCTCATCCATGAAACTGCCAATAGGTTTGGAAGGATGTGAAAATGCTGGATCCTTGGGATCAACTAGAACTTGAGTAATCAGCGTGACTACGTTTTGGTTAATTTTTCGTTGGAACAAGATGTTTTGCAGATTTTGTTGCAGCATGTAACCGATCATGCCTTGAGATTCAGCCCCACAAACGTCAAGCGGCACTTCATGCATGTTGTCAACGCGATGAGCAAGCTCTGATTGCCGCAAAATGAAACCGACCTGGGGCCCATTGCCATGACCAATCGCGACATGCCAACCATCCTGAATCATGTCGGCGATATGACGGGTCGTCTCCTTTGCAGCCTGATATTGATCTTCTACCGACGCGTGGTCCTTATCTTTGATCAGCGAGTTACCGCCAATTGCTACTACTGCTGTTTTTGAATGCATACTCTTGCTCCTTAGAGGAAAAATCAGGTAAGTATGAATTATATAAGAAATCCTGATTGGAATGATTATTAATGTGTAGACTATGGATATAATTCGTCTAACAGAAGGCTAACGGGACAATAAAGACAAGGTGAAAAGTGAAGCGAACTATCATAAAAAAATTTTTACCTAAACTGCGATTGACTTCGCTTGGAAGCTTGAATGCAGCGAACGAGCAAATCAAGGCACTCCTGAATACCGTTGAATTTCTCGAAGCGGGTGGCGGGCTAACACCAGGGCAAGCGCAGCCGTTACTTGCAATGGAGAAACGCTTGGTGCGGGATAGAATTGCATTGAAGTGGGAAATTCTGGACACACTCGATCAGATCCGTTTTTCTGACGATCATACCCTCGCCTGCAGGATTTGTGGCCATTCTGCACTAAAAGGAACCTATGAGCAAATCACTTCCCGGTGTGCTTTTGGGGGCGGCGTGCTGATTCGATTTATCTGTCCCAATTGTGGATGCATATTCGGACCGTTAAAAATTCTCAATATGGACCCTCTTGAACTGTCGGAAGAATACAAGCGGCATTACTATGTCTACACCGAAGGCGATAGCACCGAGTTGGAGCTCCGTGCGTTTAATTCCCTCAAGCCAACAAAATCGGGGAAGTATCTTAATTTTGGCTGTGGTTCATGGTCTAAAACGATCGACTATTTACGGGATGATGGCTATGATATTTGGGGATACGAACCGTTTGCCCCCTCACAATCCCCTTTCATCCTCAATGATTTTATGGAAGTTGAGGGCCAGAAATACGACGGAATTTTCACAAATAATCTGATTGAGCACCTGCAGGACCCCATTGCGCATTTTGAAGCTCTCAAACCATTGTTGCGCAACAGTAAGGTTCTGGTCGCACACTCAACCGCTTGCTATGAATATGCCTATGAGTTCACGCGTTTTCACCTATTTTTCTTCACTGGTAACGCCGTAGATGTAATTTGCCAGAGGACTGGTTACAGAGTCATTCGAAGTGAATCAGATCCTGGTAAAGGGTATATAAACCTGGTTTTCAGTTTGGAAGATGATATAACCTCTATCTAGTTAGCACGGCAACCGATTCATTGTTTGACACCCTTTCCGCGAACAGGTATCATCATATCGTCAGGTAAGTCGGATGACCGCGGCTGCCAGCCAGTCGAGGAAAGTCCGCACTCCACTGGGCAGGATGCCGGATAACACCCGGAGCGGAGCAATCTGCTGGACAGGGCCACAGAAACATACCGGCTCGCGAGAGCCAAGGGTGAAATGGTGGTGTAAGAGACCACCGGTGACGCAGCAATGCGTCAGCCAGGCAACCCCCATCCGGAGCAAGGCCAAGCAGGATCCTTACCGCAAGGTAGCGGCTGCCCGTCGCGCTTCTTCGGAAGGAGGATTCGGGTAGGCTGCTAGAACGATGCGGAGACGCATCGTCGAGAGAGATGGTCATACAGGCAGAAATGCCGGACAGAATGCGGCTTATAGACTTACCTGATCTTGTGCTTATTGAATTGAGTTGGAATCAGCCGAAGCTTGCAGTTCGTTGCGACGAATGGCAAGCTTTTGCTTTATCTCCTGTGCGTCACGCGGATAGGTGAAATAGAACATTGAAAAGAGGATGCCACAGATGAGCCAGGGAAATGGAATAGTCCAGACCAGCGCAGGTGTGAAGCCGATACTGTCGATCAGCGCGCCGGCGATCAGACCTGAGAATGCCGACAGCCCGCCCTCGATCAGGTTGACGATGGCATAAGCGCTCGAGCGCATCTCGGGCATCACGACAGCTTGCATCATCGGCTCCTTGGAACCGCGACCCGGCCAGCCGATCATGAGCGCGGTGAAGAACGCCAGCCCGAACATCTGCCAGAAGTTCATATCCTTCGCCTGCGTCAGCAGAAGATACATCAGGGGAACGCCAGAGAAGACTGAAAATTGTCCGATGACCGTACGACCATACCGTGGACTGATCTTCTCAGCATAATCACCAATGTAACCGCCCATCAGGTTGCTGATCGCAGCGCCTACCACGATAGCCGCGAAAATCAGCGGCGCGCTGCCGGCGGTGTTGTCGAGCGTGATCTCATTGGCATAGCCTAGCTCCTTCACCATCCAGTTGATGAAGTAGGAGCCCATCACCACCCACGGCATTGTGCCGGTGATGCCTTGTAAAATGGCTGCCCAGATGGTTGGGATTTTCAGCGTGCTGAACATGTCCTGCCAGCGAATCGAGTAGCGGCTGGATGTTTCATAATTGATCAGCCCCGCCAGTTCCGGCTCCGCAGCCCCGCGTGGGGGCTCTTCTACAAATAACCAGATGATGATGCCAGAAAGGATGGACGCGGCGCCCAGACCGATAAATCCATAACGCCATTGCTCAGGATTGGCAACAAAACCCAGTGCCAGCACACCGAGAACGGTTCCCAGCAGACCGATCAACCCGATGAATCCTAACGCTCGACCACGCTTGGACTGCTCGTAATGGTCGCCGAGGAGAGAAAATGTAGCCGGCATCAAGGCGCCCAGACCCAGACCAGAGATTACACGGATGACGAGAATTGACTGGAAGGATGGCATCAGTCCGACCAGAGCTGTCCAGATGCCCCAGATGCCTGTGCCAAAGATCATCACTTTTTTCCGGGAGAATTTATCAGCGGCATAGCCCCAGAGCGGCGCGCTGACGGTCTGGGCAATATTGCGCAGTGTTGTCATCCAGCCTAGCATCGTGAAGCTGACATTGAATACCTGCTGGATGATGGGTGATAGCACGCTCATGGCTTGGGCTTCACCCTGGTCAATCAGATAGCCAAAACCAAGGGCAACCAATGTTCGTTTCGAGCTGCGCTGTGACTGACGCATTTGCACCTCAGGGAGCTTGAATTCTGCTGATGTCGTACGGTGTTTCCTGATAGACGTAATAGTTCAGCCAGTTTGAATAAAGCAAATTCGCATGCGCGCGCCAACTGACTACTGGTTTCTGCTGCGGATCGTCGTCCTTGAAATAATTATAAGGGACCTGAATATTTTGCCCCCGCAGGCGGTCACGCTGGTATTCATTATTCAGCGTGTCAGGGTCATACTCTGAGTGACCAGTGACGAATACATCCCTGTCATCCCTGGACTTCATCAGATACAACCCCGCCGCATCTGAAACAGCAAGGGTTTCAAGAGCCTCAACTTTCTCTACGTCCTCGAGCCGATTTTCGGTATGGCGTGATACTGGAGCGTTAAACGTTTCATCGAAGCCGCGCAGCAGCTTGACATTCGGTCTCAGCACGCGATGCGGGAAGATGCCGAACATTTTCTGCTCCAAAGGAAATTTGGGGACACCGTGGTAATGATACAAAGCTGCCTGGGCACCCCAGCAGATGAAGAAGGCCGAGAAAACGTGTTCCTTGCGCCATTCGAGCACATCCACCAGTTCCGGCCAGTAATTCACCTCTTCGAACGGCAAGTGCTCAATCGGCGCGCCGGTGATGATCATACCGTCAAAATTCAAATGAGAAATTTCATTGAAGGTGCGATAGAACGCCAGCAAGTGTTCTGGCGGCGTATTTTTACTGGTGTGGCTTTGCATGTGCATCAAGGTGATATTTACCTGTAAGGGCGTGTTACCCAGCAAACGTAGCAATTGTGCTTCGGTGATCAGTTTTGTAGGCATCAGGTTCAGGATCAATAGTTCGAGCGGCCGGATATCCTGATGGCGCGCGCGATCATCACTCATGACGAAGATGTCTTCGGATTGAAGAATTTTTCCTGCGGGTAAATCGTTCGGTATATTAACTGGCATTGGCTGACCTCATGAGGCGTGATTATAACAACGTTGATCACCAGCAACCACCGCTTAGGTGTGATAATGTCGTTACCTTCTAGAGTTTGGTTCGGAAATGACCAGTAGACACACGCAGCGAATGGACAAAAAAAGGGTGTTTTCCAGACTTCGGGCAATGTTATACTGAATTTTTCAAGGTAGAAATTCCAGCGCCTGCTGAGCGATAAGTCCGCTCGGTCAGTTACCAAAGAATGGGATACTGGTACGAATTGTGAATTTTTTACGCAGGGATTAATTGAGAATAAGGACTATTCAGAGTATGAAAAAATCTGACAATAATAAAAAATCGCCCTCCCTTGGGTGGGCAAGGTTCCTCATTTTGGTCATGACAGGTCTGCTGCTTATTTCAGCCTGCACGCCTCAGCCAACCGTAGACCCCAACGAGCCAGTCCCGGGTCTGGGGCAAACCTTCGCTGCCTACACCATGCAGGCGCAACTAACGCAGTGGTCTGTGGCGACGATGGAAGCGCAAATCACCCAGCTAGCCAGCGAAGTAGCAGCAGCCGCGACGCTCCAATCAGAGCCGACAGCCGAGCTGCAAGCCACGCCGGTCTTCACGCCGTTGCCAGCCGGCGCCAAGGGAACAAAATGCAACTGGGCAGAATTCGTCGGCGACGTGACCATTCCTGACGGCACGGTCATCGAGCCTAACGCTAAATTTGTCAAAACCTGGCGGCTGAAGAATATCGGCACCTGCACCTGGACGACAAAAACCGCGTTCATATTCGCCGGTTCCGCCCAGCTTGGTGCTGCCTCACAAGTGATGCTGAGCAGGGACGTCAAGCCAGGCGACACGATTGACGTCTCGGTCAGTATGACGGCACCCGCTGTGAAGGAAGCTTATACCGGCTTCTGGCAATTGAAAGCTGAAAACGGTGAGACCTTCGGCATTGGTGCGGAAGGCAAAGGCACGATGTGGGTGAAAATCACCGTCGATGAACTCACCAGACGTGCGGGCTCCAACATTGCCTACGATCTGGGCAACAACACCTGCAGCGCCAGTTGGGAGACCAAATCGGGACCGATCACGTGTCCGAACATCGACAATTTCAGCACCGGCTCCGTTTCACAGAATAACGCGCCAACGATTGAAGGCAGCGTCAGGAAGACCTTGCCAACCATCGTCATGATCCCCAGCGACGGTGAAGGCGGCTATATCATGGGCATCTTCCCGCCTTTCCAGGTCAACACTGGTGATCACTTCCGCTCCACCATCGGCTGCCTTGATGGCAACCGCGGCTGCGATGTCGACTTTGAACTCTATGGCGTTGTTGATGGCAAGGAAACCCTGCTGGGCAAGTGGGGTCATACTATGGACGCCTACGTGGATGAAGTGGATGCCGACCTGAGCCAGTTCGCGGGCAGCGCGGTGCAGATGAAATTGGTTGTCAGGAATAATGGCAGCTCCGCGGAGGACCGCGCGTTCTGGATGTGGCCGAATATCTGGCGATAAACATCATCAGTTTGTTGTGAAGCTAACCGGATGTCTCATCAAATGGGATGTCCGGTTTTTATGTTTTTTACACATATGACCGAGGCGCGCTTGACTTGACCACAATCTTTCCTAGAATAGGGATAAGGGTAGCGTTGATTTTGCCCCGATTACTGGTGGATGATTAGGAGGATTATTGTGAAAAACCATACGACGCATGAACACGCTGATCAGCTTGAGGAAAGCGATCAGCATAAGCATCAGTCACTGCCTGAGCCTAAGGCACGTCAGAGCGGGCACGAACATCACCAACACGACCATCATGAGCATACTCGGCAGCACGCACCCGCCATGAAAACGGCTGCAGCGCAAGCTGTGCACTCCGGTCACGACAGCGGCGAGCATGCCGGTCATGGCGCACATACTGACCATACCGGGCATGAGCAGTTGTTTCGTAGGAAATTTTGGATTTCACTGCTTCTATCAATCCCAGTCTTACTATTTGATCCGATGGTTCAATCCTGGTTGGGTTTCCGCATACCCATATTCCCGGGCAGCGCGTGGATAACGCCAGTATTTTCAATAATCATCTTCTTCTACGGCGGTCTGCCCTTCCTCGAAATGGCAGTACCTGAAATAAAGAACAAACAACCCGGCATGATGACCCTGATCTCGCTCGCCATCACCGTTGCCTTCGTTTACAGTCTGGCAGCGTTGTTTATCCCGGCCGGCGCAGGCTTCTTCTGGGAACTGGTCACATTGATCGATATCATGTTGCTCGGGCACTGGATCGAGATGCGCAGTATTCGCCAGGCCTCCGGCGCGCTGAATGAGCTGGCGCGATTGATGCCAGATTCTGCCAACCGCATTCTGCCCGACGGCCGGGAAGAAAAGGTAGCGGTCTCCGCTTTGTTCGGCGATGACCTGGTCCTCGTCCGCCCAGGCGAGAGTATCCCCGCTGACGGCATCGTTGAAACCGGTGAGTCGGATGTTAATGAAGCCATGCTGACGGGAGAATCGACACCGGCGAGGAAGCAGGCTGGCGATAAGGTGATCGCGGGTACCATCAACGGTGATGGCAGTTTGCGGGTCAAGATCACCGCGGTAGGCGAAGCGACTGCGCTGGCTGGCATCATGCGTTTGGTAGACCAGGCTCAGAAAAGCAAATCCCGGACGCAGGTTCTGGCAGACCGCGCCGCAGGCTGGCTGTTCTACATCTCGATTGCAGTCGCAGTCTTCACAGCCATCGCCTGGACGCTGGCGCAGGGGTTCAATACTGAGGTAATCGCTCGTGTCGCTACTGTACTGGTCATTGCCTGTCCGCACGCGTTGGGACTAGCCGTGCCCCTGGTCGTTGCGATCACAACAGCACTGGGAGCGAAAAACGGCATTCTGGTTCGGGACCGGCTGGCGTTGGAAAAAGCCCGCGAAATTGACATGATTGTCTTCGACAAAACCGGCACGTTGACCGAAGGTGAATTCGGCGTGGTCGGAATCGCGACCAGCGGTATGGAAGTGGATCAGGCGCTGGCGCTCACAGCAGCGTTCGAGGGTGATTCCGAACATACAATCGCCCGTGGCATTCGCAAAACTGCGGAAAATAGAAATCTTGTGCTGCCTGAGGTCACTAGTTTTGAAGCGCTGAAAGGCAGGGGTGTCAGAGCGAAATTAGGGAACAAAGTTTATTACATCGGCGGTCCCCGCTTGCTGGAAGCGCTTACGATTCAGCTTCCTGAAGCCCTGGCCAAATTCGAACAACAGAGTAACGAACACGGGCAGACCGTGGTGACCCTCATTGAAGAAGACGGTGATCACAAGCAGGCGCTGGCCTCCATCGCACTGGCAGATGTGATTCGACCAGCCAGCAAAAGAGCAATTCAGAAGCTGCACGAGATGGGCATTCAGGTTGCCATGCTGACTGGTGACAGTGAGGCTGTCGCTCAGGATGTCTCTGGAAGTCTCGGCATCGACACCTACTTCGCGCAGGTATTGCCCCAGGATAAGGAAAAGAAGATCGCAGAATTGAAACGCCAGGGTAAAACGGTTGCTATGGTCGGTGATGGAGTGAATGACGCTCCGGCGCTCGCGACTGCTGATGTGGGTATTGCGATTGGCAGCGGCACGGATGTCGCGATTGAATCAGCCGGCATTATCCTGGTCAAAAGTGATCCGCTGGATGTGGTAAAAATCTTTGATCTGAGCCAGGCAAGTTATCGCAAGATGACCCAGAACTTGATCTGGGCAGCGGCTTACAACGTTATCGCGCTGCCGTTGGCTGCTGGTGTTCTCGTTCCTTGGGGCATCTTGCTATCGCCAGCTGTAGGCGCCGTTCTGATGTCGCTCAGCACCATTATCGTTGCCATCAACGCGCAAACCTTGCGCTGGTACAAACTAGCCGCATAGCCACCAACCAGTCAAAGCAAGCGTAATCATCTCAGGGTGAAATTACCTCGCATTGACCAGGATGCAATACAATAAAAGATTGACATGACATCCTGGAGCATGCCGCGAACGCGGCAAGAAACTGACCAATGGTTAGACAGACAACTCACACCTGTCATGCGTGAGCTGTTGTCTTTGATCGTTTCCAAAGCGGAAGACGAGAAGAAGGCCATCTATCTGGTTGGCGGGCTGCCTCGCGATTTGATCCTCGGCAGACCGATCCTTGATCTGGATCTGGTGCTGGAATCCAATGCTATTAATTTCGGCAAGAAGCTGGCGGCTGAATATGGCGGTGAACTGAAGAAACACAATCGTTTCGGAACCGCCAAATGGTTCATCAAAGATCTCCAGCCCGCGCTCCTGCGAAAAGCAAGCGGCACGGGCAAGCGTGCCCTGACTGCCCAACATCTCCCGGAACACGTCGATCTCATTACCGCTCGCAGTGAAACTTACCCGCAGCCTGCCGTACTGCCAGAGGTAGCATTTTCTGACATCACCGATGACCTCTACCGGCGTGATTTCTGCATCAACGCGGTCGCGATCCGGCTCGATGGCAAACACCGCGGAGAAATTCTTGATCCATTTGGCGGCCTGCCAGACATTCAGTCAGGCACAATCAAAGTCCTGCATGATCGCTCATTCATCGACGATCCGACGCGTGCCTTCCGCGCCGTGCGCTTTGAGCAGCGCCTGAACTTCACCATAGATAGCAACACACAGCGCCTGATGAAGGAAGCCCTGCCTTATATCCACCTGCTCAGCGGGTCGCGCATCCGTCATGAATTTGACCTGATTATGGCTGAAAAATCAATGACCGCCATTATGGACCGCCTGCAGGCGCTGAACCTGATTTTCTCAATCCACCCTTCATTGAGCTGGAATGAAATGCATTTACGCCGCTGGCAGCAGGTGCAAAACGCCCTGCCAGACATTACTGTGTTTCAGAACGGTGAGTCCATGGATGACTTGCAGCATATTCTGGGTTATACCAACTGGTTTCTGCCTCTGGCCGAGCCGCGCGTGGTTGAATTGTGCGCCAAGTTCAAATTGCCGAGCAAAATCAAGGCAGCTATCCTGGCTGCCAAACAGTTGGATGACATCAGCCCCCGGCTGGCAGCCATGTCGCCAAGCAAGGCGGCATTCACGCTTGATAACTATGCCGGCGCGGCGCTGTTTTACGTCTTCGCGACATTGGAAAACGACGAGGCAAAATCGGTAATTTATCGCTATGTAACAGATTGGCGCGACAAGAAACCGCTGACTACCGGTGGCACGCTGCAGGCGCTGGGGGTTGCGCCAGGTCCGGTTTACCGACAGATCCTGACCGCACTGCGAGAAGCCTGGATCGACGGGGATATCGCCTCTGAGGCAGAGGAAATCGAAATCAGGGATCAACTCATCCATGAAAGCAACCGCTGACGCTGACGAAAAGACGACACAAATCCCGCTCATTAAGCGCGAGCAAATCGAAATCAGACCGATCACCGCGGCAGAATTGCCGCAGATGGAATGGAATGGTGAATTCGCGCACTTCAGAAACACATACGCTGAAACCTATCAGCGGATGGTATCGAAGCTCGCGCTGATCTGGGTTGCCGCCAGCCCTGTCTCAGGCGTCATCGGCCAGGTGTGTCTGCAATTCGAGTTGACGCGCAGCGAACTGGCGAACGGCAGGACTCACGCATACCTGTTCGCGTTCAGAATTAAGCCCGCGTTTCGTAACCGCGGACTGGGGACGCGCATGCTGAACGTCGTCGAGGAAGATCTCGTCAAGCGTGGTTTTTCATTCCTGACCCTGAACGTCGCGAAAGCCAACCCCGAGGCACAGAACTTTTATAAAAAGAACGGATTTTCCGTCATTGCTTCGGAACCAGGCAACTGGTCCTACATCGACCAGCATGGTCAGAGGCAGTCGGTGCATGAGCCATCCTGGCGTTTTATAAAATGCATCAAACCCGCCTGATTTTCAACAAAATATCATACATTTGAATACAACTTTGACAGAAATGTCATAGTAAAATAAAATAGTAAGGTTGACCAAAAATATCACCTAAAGGACATATCGGGATGAAGGAATATCCAACTGACTTACTACGCAACGTAGCCTTGGTTTCGCACAGCAGCGCGGGGAAGACCATGCTGGTTGAAGCACTCCTGCACAATACCGGCGCAACCACCCGCCTCGGCAAAATCGAGGACGGCACCACCATCTCAGACTTCGACGATGAAGAACATCGCCGAGGTATTTCGATCTACACCAGCGTAGTACCCATCGAGTACAAGAATTACAAAATCAATCTCTTGGACACCCCTGGATATAACGACTTCATCGGTGAAATGATTTCAGCCCTCTCTGTGGCTAACGCGGCGGTCGTTCTGGTGGACGCGGTCTCAGGCGCCGAGGTTGGCACTGAAATGGCGATGACCTATTGCGACAACTTCAAAACGCCCCGGCTGCTGGTTGTCAACAAAATGGACCGTGAGAACGCCAACGCGCAGGCGGCGGTTGCCAGCGTTGCCGAGCTCTCAACCGTCCGACTGATCCCCATTCAGCTTCCTTGGGGCGAGAAACTGCAGTTCCAGGGCGTCATTGACCTGATCACCATGAAAGCCTACAAAGGCGATGGCAAGACTGTCAGCGAAATCCCGGCTGAATACAAGGACACAGCGGATAATGCCCGCGTTCAGTTGACTGAAGCGGCTGCCGAAGGCGATGACACCCTGCTCGAGAAGTATCTGGAAACCGGTGAGCTGACGAGCGAAGAAATTGCTATCGGCCTGCGAAAATCCGTCCTGGCAAACAATTTCATCCCGGTGCTGTACTCCGCGGCAACCCTCGAAACCGGCATCGTCCCGCTGCTGGACGCCATGATCGACCTGCTCCCATCACCCGCCGAGCGCCCTGCCGTCAAGGTCGAAGGCAAGGCTGGCGAGGTTGAGCTGACTGCTGTTGACGGCAACCCCGTCGCGATCTATATCTGGAAGACAACTGCTGATCCCTTCGTTGGTAAGCAGACTTACTTCAAAATTCTTTCCGGTTCGCTCAAAACCGATACCCGCCTCTGGAATAGTGAGAAAGAGGTCGAGGAAAGGTTGGGCGGCATTCAGATCCCGCGCGGCAAGGATAATTCACCCATCAACCTGATCCACGCCGGCGACATCGGCACGGTGCCCAAGCTGAGCGAGACCGCGACCAGTAACACCCTTTCCGAGAAAAGCAACGCCTTCAAGGCGCATGTGCCTGAGTTCCCGCACGCGCTCTACAAAGTCGCCATCTTCCCCAAGACCCAGGCTGACTCCACCAAGATCAGCCCGACTTTGACCCGCCTGTGCGAAGAAGATATGACCCTCTCGTGGTACAACGAGCCCGCGACAACCCAGACCATCCTTCAGGGCATGGGCGACCAGCATATTGACGTCGTCATCCGCCGCGCCGAGTCGAAGTTCCAGGTGAACTTCCTGACCGGCGAGCCCAAGGTGCCTTATCAGGAAACCATCACCCGTGAAGGTTCCGCCATGTACCGGCACAAGAAACAGACCGGCGGCTCGGGACAGTTCGGTGAGGTCCACCTGCGCGTCAAACCGCTGGCTGAAGGTGATTTCGAGTTCGAGAACGTCGTCTTCGGCGGCGCCATTTCCTCCAGCTATATGCCCGCCATTGAAAAGGGCATCCGCGCGACCATGAAGGAAGGCGTTCTGGCTGGCTATCCTGCTTCCGGCGTCAAGGTTGAAGTTTTTGACGGCAAGGAACACCCGGTCGACTCCAAACCAGTCGCCTTTGAAATTGCCGGACGTGAGGCGTTCAAACTGGCATTCAAGGATGCCGGCGCTGTGATCCGCGAGCCGATCATGAACGTCCGCGTTGTCGTGCCTGAAGCGAACATGGGCGACGTATTGGGTGATCTGAACACCCGCCGCGCGCGCGTACAGGGCATGGATACCGATAAAGGCCGCTCGATCATCAACGTAACCGCGCCTCTGGCTGAAATGCAGCGCTACACCACCCAGTTGCGTTCACTGACTGGCGGCCGCGGCATCTTCACGATGGAGCTCTCACATTACGAGATGGTCCCGAATAACATTCAACAGGAGATCATCGCAGCCAAACAGCGTGAGCAGACTGCCCAGAAAGAAGACTAACACGCTAGATAACCAAACCAGGCTGGATGGATCACTCTCCGTCCAGCCTTTTTTATCGGGAGAGCGTCGATGGATCTGAAGGAAATCGAGAGATTAATGGATGAGATGGTTGCCAGCCACGGCTGGTATGACCCAAGCTCGCCGCGGCAGCAGACGCCGCGCAACATGGCTATCTCGCTCAGTCTGGAAAGCAATGAGGTGCTGGAACACTTCCAATGGGGCGACCAGATCAAGGACAGGCACGCGCTCGGGCTGGAGCTGGCGGACGTTTTGCTCTATCTGGTGCAACTGGCAAAACTCTCAGGCATTAATCTGGAAACCGCCTTGTTGGAGAAACTTGCCCTGAACCGCGGGCGTGAATGGGATAAAAGTACGGATGCCGGTATATAATACTAGGCGCAGATTTCATTAGACAGGATTGAACAATGGCAGACGAAAAACTTGTTTCACGTGAAGAAAACTTTTCGGAATGGTACAACCAGCTGATCTTGCGTACCGAACTGGCAGATTACGCGCCGGTGCGCGGCTGCATGATCGTGCGCCCTTATGGCTGGGCGTTGTGGGAGAACATTCAGGCAAGGCTGGACAAAGCCTTCAAGGACACCGGGCACGTCAACGCGGCGTTCCCGCTCTTCATCCCGATGTCATTCCTCGAAAAGGAAAAGGAACACGTGGAAGGGTTCTCGCCGGAGCTGGCAGTCGTCACGATTGGTGGCGGTGAGACGCTGGAAGAGCCGCTGGTAGTGCGCCCGACCAGTGAAACCATCATTGGTTACAGCTATGCCAAATGGATCAAGTCTTATCGAGATCTGCCTGTCCTGATCAATCAGTGGGCGAACGTCGTGCGCTGGGAAATGCGCACCCGGCTTTTCCTGCGCACGCTGGAGTTCTACTGGCAGGAAGGTCACACCGCCCACGCGACTTACGACGAGGCGGAAGAGGAAACCCGCCGTATTCTCGATGTCTATACGAATTTCGCGGTAAATGAAGCCGCTGTTCCGGTCATTCCCGGCAAGAAAACGCCCAAAGAGAAATTTGCCGGCGCCCTGCACTCGTACACCATCGAAGCGATGATGGGTGATCGACGCGCGCTGCAGTCCGGCACATCACACAATCTCGGGCAGAATTTCGCCAAAGCCTTTGACATCAAATACCTCGACGAGCAGAACCAGCTGCAACATTGCTGGACCACATCCTGGGGTCTTTCCACGCGCTTCATCGGCGGCATCATCATGACCCATGGCGACGACCAGGGACTGGTGCTGCCTCCACGGCTGGCACCAATCCAGGCTGTGATTGTCCCAATCTGGAAGAATGACGCTGATAAATCGCTGGTGCTGGATTTCGCCGAGAAGGTGAAGCAGCAGCTCGGTAATCTCAAGATCAAACTGGACGACCGCTCCGAGGTTACCCCCGGCTTCAAGTTCAATGACTGGGAAATGCGCGGCGTCCCGCTGCGGATCGAGATCGGCCCCAAGGACGTCGCTGCCAATCAGGTGACCGTCGCCCGCCGGGATATCCCCGGTCGTGAAGGCAAATCGCAACTGCTCGCTGAGAATTTGGAAACGCAAATTAACGCGCTATTGTCTGCCATTCAGGCGAATTTACTGGCAAAGGCAACTACCTTCAGGGATGCCCACATCTTCGAACCGCGAGATTATGAAGAAATGAAGCTAATGCTGCAGGACGGCTGGGCGCTGATCAATTGGTGCGGTGACACGAGCTGTGAAGAGAACATCAAGGAAGAAACCAAAGCAACCTCACGCTGCATCCCATTGGAGCACGAAGCGCCGCATGGCAACTGCCCTGTTTGCGGCAAACCCGCCACAACCAGGATCTATTTCGGGCGCGCTTACTAGACGATAAAATGCCCGCAATACCTCTGGCAAAGATCCGTGAAGATGTAGATGAAGTCTGTCTTCACTTTGTTGACACGCCCGCGTTTCTGACCAGGCTCGAGGCGTTGTTCAGCAGCTATGCCAATTACGCCTACAAACCCGCCAGCGAACTGCCCAAATTGCGCGGCATCAGCTTCTTCAACAGTCCACCGCTGCTCTCGAGCCAGGTCCTGCTGCAGACCCGGCCGCTGCTTGAGGTCGATCCGGCGCATACCGACGCAATCCTGACAGCACTCTGGAACAGCAAGCATTATGAGTTCAAACTGCTCGCCGTTCACCTGCTGCGCACGCTGAGCTCCAAACACCCTGACGAAGCACTCGAGCGGCTCAACTCCTGGCTGACACCCGATCTGCATGCCTATTTCAAGCAACAGCTCTTCACGACCGGCGCCGAGTCGTTAGTCATCAATCACAGCGATAAATGGCTGGCACAGGTCAAGAGCTGGCTGAACTCAGACAAGCTGGACGACCAGAAGACCGGCATGCTGGCAGCGACTTCACTGGCTCAAAATGTGACGTTCGAGAATTTGCCTCCGATCTTCACCGCCATCACCCGGCTGGTGCTTCTGACCAATCAGAACACTTTCTTCGAGCTGCTGGATCTGCTGAGTGCGCTGGCACACCGGGCGCCGGCTGAGACGGCATACTTCATCAGGCAGATCATCGGTCTGGGGCTGACCGAACAATCAGCCCGTCTGCTGCGCAAGACCATCAGCGCTTTCCCGGAGGCGGATCAGCCCCGGCTGCGCAAACTGCTGGCGGGATACTGATACCAATACATATATCTGTTATAATATCGAGTCTGACTGGTCCGGTGTTCGGCCGAGGCTGGATGCCTGGAGACCTGCAAATTATTTAGGAGACGCATACGTCATGGCACTAACAAAGGAAGTAAAAACCAACATTATTGGAACCTTTCAGACCCACGAGGGCGATAACGGTTCGACGGAAGTGCAAATCGCACTGCTCACCAGGCGCATTCTGGATTTGACCGAACATTTGAAAGAGCACAAACACGACGAGTCTTCCCGCCGCGGTTTGCTTAAGCTGGTTGGTCACCGCCGACGTCTGTTGGGATATTTACGCAAGAAGGACTTCAACCGCTATAAGACCATTACTGAGCAGTTGAGTCTGAGGAAATAGTGACGCATGTCGGCAGCGGCAGTAAAACTGCTGCTGCCGAATATATCGTAATGCGCATCAACCCACGCCCGTTGCTAAGATATTGACCTTGAATTGGCAGTGATGCCGGTACAAAGTCAGTAGCTTATCGACGGGACAATTTTGTAAAGGACAAAAAATGGAACCAAAAGTAACTACTGTACGAGCAACCACAGCCGGGAAGGAAATTGAATTTGAAACCGGCAAACTTGCCCTGTTGGCGGGCGGTGCTGTCACCGCTCGCATGGGCGAGTCGATCATCTTCGCAGCCGCAACCATGAGCGATTCAATCCGTGAAGACGCGGATTTCTTCCCGCTCTCTGTCGAATACGAAGAGAAAATGTACGCTGGCGGGCGCATCCCCGGCTCATTCTTCCGCCGTGAAGGCCGCCCCAGCACCGAAGCCATCCTGATCGCGCGTCTGACTGACCGCCCGATCCGCCCGATTTTTGACAAATATATGCGCAATGAGGTGCAAATCCTGACCTCTTCCATCTCAGCCGACAACGAACATCCGCTGGATCTGCTGGTCGTCAACGCCGCGTCCGCCGCGCTGATGGTCTCCGACATCCCGTGGGAAGGCCCGATCGGCGCCGTCCGCGTTGGGCTGATCAACGGTGAATTGGTCGTCAGTCCTACCTATGAAGAGATGGAACGCTCGGACCTCGACCTGCGCATCGCGGGCACACATGACGCCATTCTGATGGTCGAATGCGGCGCCAATGAAGTGCCGGAAGAAACGGTCATCCGCGCGCTGGAACTCGGTCATCGCTCGATCCAGCCTATCCTCGACGCGCAAATCGAGCTGGCGAAAGCTGCCGGCAAGACCAAACGCGAAGCGACGATCATCGCCGCTGACGAGGGGCTGGTGGAAGAACTGATGCACCGCTACGGTCAGGCTGCCTATGACGCCCTCGAGGCGAACCGCAGCAAGACTGACGTCAACACCGCCATCAAGGAACTGGGTGAGAAGGTCGCTTCGGACTACGCGGTTGAAGACGCCGAAGCCCATGTTGACATCCGCCCCGCTTATGACGCGGTCATCAAGAAGATCACCCGCAAGCGCATCCTGGAAGAAGGCAAGCGTCCCGACGGCCGTGGCCTGAGCGACATCCGCCCGATCTGGGGCGAGGTCGGCACTAGCCCGCGCGCCCACGGTTCAGGTCTGTTCACCCGCGGTGAGACCCAGGTGCTGACCCTGACGACCCTCGGCACGCCGAAGGAAGCCCAGGAACTGGATAACCTTTCGCCGCTGGATTCCAAGCGCTACATGCACCATTACAATTTCCCGCCCTACTCCACCGGCGAAGTCTCCCGACTGCGCGGCACATCACGCCGCGAGACTGGTCATGGCGCGCTGGCAGAACGCGCGCTGGTGCCCGTCATCCCGCCCGAATCCGAATTTCCTTACACGCTGCGGCTGGTTTCCGAGGTCATGGCATCCAACGGCTCCTCCTCCATGGCATCAGTCTGCGGTTCAACCCTTTCTCTGATGGATGCCGGCGTGCCGATCAAGGCGCCCGTCGCCGGTGTTGCCATGGGTCTGATCAAGCAGGATGACGCTTACGCCATCCTGACAGACATCCAGGGCATCGAAGACCACCTCGGAGATATGGACTTCAAAGTCGCTGGTACTGAAAAAGGTATCACCGCCCTGCAGATGGACATCAAGATCAAGGGCATCACGACCGAGATCATGTCCAAGGCGCTGGCGCAGGCACGTGACGCCCGCATGTTCATCATGGGCAAACTGCTCGAGATCATCCCGACCTACCGCCCGCAGCTCAAGCCGCACACCCCGCGCATCATTACCATCAAGGTGCCGGTTGAAAAGATTGGCGCGGTGATCGGCCCCGGCGGCAAAATGATCCGCAGCATTCAGGAACAAACCCATACCAAGATTGACATCGAGGAAGATGGCACGGTCTATATTTCAGCCACCGACGGTGTCGCCGAAAATCAGGCGCGCGAAATGGTGCTGGGATTGATCGAAGTACCGCAACTCGGCCGTATCTACACCGGTAAAGTGGTCCGTATCGCAGATTTTGGGGCATTTGTCGAAATTCTGCCCAATGTAGATGGTATGGTTCATATTTCGCAACTGGACAGCGAAAGGGTCGAAAAAGTGGAAGACCTGTTCAGCCTCGGCGATGAAATGACGGTGATGGTGACCGGCATCGACGAGAATGGTAAGATCCGGCTCTCCCGCCAGGCAGTCCTGGAAGGCTGGACACTGGAAGAAGCGGCGGAGAAGGATGCCCGCGGCGGGCGCAAACCCTCTGGCGGTTCACGTGATCGCAATGACCGCGGCGGCGATCGCCGTGGCGGTGATCGCGACCGCAAGCCGTTCCGCCGGCGCGACTAAGTGTGATGGAACCGAGGGCAATAGCCCTCGGTTTTTTTTATTCACCAGGTTCGCGGAAGGGATGGGCACACGCGCCACCCGGTTCTTTGTCAATGCGCACATGATAATCAGCTGTAGGGGCAGCGGCAATCTGTGCTGTGATTGCCCTGCCCGAGCATGCAAAGCCGGGAGGGGCAAAGACAGAACGTTTGCCCCTCCCCTACGGTTGGCTTTCTCCGTTTCTATCGCAATGGCTGGGCGGGTAAAATTCTGCACGGATAAATCTGTGTATTTCGGTTGATTTTCACAGAACCTTGTGAAGATGTGGCACCATGAACGGCGGTAGGGATGGCACGTGTGCCATCCGCTTCGTTATCACCGAGCAGCTGACGGCCGGGGCTTGGAAATCGGTTCTGCGATTGCCTTGTGCTTTTTGAAATGCTTACAGGATAACCCACCCGCCTCTTCGAGGCACCCGCCCTGAATACCCGCGACTTCCGCGGGTACCTTCGGCAGGGCGGGCATATGGTTCTGCAGGGCGGGCATATGGTTCTGGAGGTGGGGCACCGCTCTTTGCGGCCGCCAATTACTCTATTGGCGGCTCAAAAATCGCGAGCCGCCCTACGCTCACAACAGGTTACTCAGCCGTAGGGGCAGCGGCAATCTGCATTGTGATTGCCCTGCCCACGCATGCAAAACCGGGAGGGGCAAACACATAACATTTGCCCCTCCCCTACGGATCCACGTTGCATGTGTCTTCTTTGCAAAATGTAGGTATTGCGCCGAATTCGCGCCCGACTATTACTTGATTGACGGCTCAATGAACGCGAGCTGCCCTACGACACGACAAGCCATACCCATACGGCTGGCTCCAGACTGCGGCGTCTACTCCCACACGGGCAGAAATGGCATGGGATAGCCTTCGAGTCCCAGGCGTTCAGCGATTGCCGCGCGCATTGCCTGGCGGTCGTCCCAGTCATACTCGGTCGTACCAAAACACATCGACTGCTCATGCCCCTTGCCAAGCGCAATGAGCAGATCTCCTGGCGCGGCGACGGATACCGCCTTGCGCAGTGCTTCGCGCCGGTCAGGGACACGCACGAAATCCCGGCCCTCCATCGCCCCCTGCTCGGTGGCAGCAGCCGCCATCTCAGCCAGGATATCGCCCAGCTTTTCCGTTCGCGGATCTTCGGCTGTCAAGATGGTGAAATCCGCCAGACAGACGGCATGCATGGGCATATCACGCCGCTTCTCGCGGTCACGCAAGCCGGCAGAGCCAAAGACGCAGATCAGCTTGCCATTGGTCATCGGCCGGACTGTCTCAAGCACCGTCCGCAGGGAATTCGGTGTATGCGCGAAATCCACGATCGCCGTGAAATCCTGACCCAAGTCGATCACTTCCAGCCGGCCAGGCACCAGCGGCGCGTGCAGCAGTGCCGACTGAATGACAGCCCAATCAATGGACAGATGTCTGGCGCAAGTGACAGCCGCCAGCGTGTTGTAAACGTTGTATTCGCCCAGCAGCGGCGTTCGAATCTCATGCTCGCCATCCGCCGTCGTCACGAGAAAGGTCGTGCCATCCTTGCGAAAGGCAGTCTGAGACGCCAGAACGTCCGCAGGCCGGTCAATGCCATAGGTCCGGACATCAGCCTTAATCATCGGCTGCAGTTTGGCGTAGGAGCGGTCATCGCGATTAAGGATCGCCAGCGGCGCAACCTCGGTCGGCTTGGCGAAATCATGGCTGAGCGAGGTGAACAGGCGCGCTTTGGAGTTGAGGTAATGCTCGTAAGTCTTGTGATAGTCCAGGTGCTCATGGGTGATGTTGGTAACGACACCAAGGTCGAAATAGCATTCATCGACGCGCCGCTGATCCAAGCCATGCGAAGTCGCCTCCATCACAACGTGTGTGATACCCTTCTCGACCATCATCGCCAGATAGCGCTGGACATCCGTCGCCGGCGGCGTGGTGACGTGAAAGCCGGTATCCAGCGCTTCATCGCCAATCATGGCATTCACCGTCGAGACCATGCCGCAAGGTAGCCCAGCCTGCTTGAGGATGCCATAAATCAGGTTGCAGGTCGTTGTCTTACCGTCGGTACCGGTCACGCCGATCATCACCAGCTTGCGCGCCGGAAAGTCATAATAGACCGCTGCAGCGGTTGCCAGGGCCGCCTGCCCATGGCTGACCTGCACATAGGGCAGCTCACGGCCGATTTCATTGACGGGCTTCGAACCGACTGCCAGAACCGCCCCGCGCTCAAACGCCTGCCGGATATAGTCGTGTCCATCGGCAAATTCACCGCCGATGGCGACGAAGATCGAGCCGGGTTCAACCTGGCGGGAATCAGAGGTGACCCCGCTGACGAGCGCGTCGATGTTGGCAATCTGACCGCGCCCAATTTCGTCCAACTGGTCAAGGTAGGCAGAGAGCGGCTTTCGGAGAGTTTGAACTTCTGGCATTCGGCACCTTCCTAAAAAAAATGGCAGCCGTTGAGAACGTCTGCCATTAATCTTAATCCAGCAATGGGATTAGTTCAACTTTTCTTTCATTTCCTGCAACTGGCTGGCAACCGAGCCATCAATCACGCGGTCACCCAGTTTGACCAGCAAGCCGCCGAGCAACGAAGGATCGACCCGGAAATGTACCGGCACATCCTTGTTGGCGAGCGACTTCTGCATGTCTGCCAAGACGGATGACTGTTCTTCGTCCGTGAGCGGCATAGCGCTGACGACCTCAACCTGTTCCACACTGCCGGGATCTGCTTTCTCAAGGAAGCTGATCCTGCCACCGGGCACATTCGAGAAGAAATCGCTCAGCAACTGGTGTTGTTTGGCGGGATCGCTGATGAGCGAATCACCAATCAACTTATGGGCAGCAGACAGGGACAATGCGCCGACCTGGTTACGAAGATCACGCAGCATTCGGGCGCGTTCATTGTCGATATCAGTCAGACCCTGCGCGCGCAGCTTGCTGACCTCAGCCTCAGCCTGAGCCTTGATGTCGCGGGCGGCAAAATCAGCCCGTTCACTGGACTCGTTGATGATCTCAGCCGATTTCTTTTCAGCTTCAGCGATGATCTTCTTGGCTTCGGTTTCAGCGTTCTTGCGGGCATCAGCAGCGATGCGGGCATCTTCCTGACCCTGCGCAATCGCCAGACGGCGTTTCTCGAGGATACCGAGAACGGGTTTGTAAACCCAGGCACGCAGAACCACAAAGAGGATCGCGAAGTTAAGAATATGGACCAGCAAATAGCCGAGATTAATACCTAGTTTTTCCAAAGGGACCTCCTCTACTGGCTATGCCGGCAATTAGAAGACAAACAGGATCAACAGCGCGACGACCAGACAATAGATAGCGACGGCTTCAGCGAACGCGATCCCAAGGATCATGTTGGTCAGCAGGTTACCGGACGCGTCCGGATTCCGAGCCATACCTTGAACGGCACCATTCACAACGATGCCGATACCGGCACCCGCTCCGATAGTTCCGATCATCGCCAGGCCGGCACCGATCAGTTTTGCTGCAGCAACGATATTACCTTCCATAAGAACTTATCCTCCTGTTTGTTGCAAAATAATTGCGATTTGTCAGATTAGTGACTGTCGTGACCAGCGTCATGGCTTTGCGTTGCCTGCGCCATGAAGACCATGGTCAGCATGCCAAAGACGACAGCCTGGATCAGTCCAACGAAGAATTCCAGCATCAAGAAAATGGTCTGCGCGAAAATCGGTACGAGGGTACCGATAACAAACAGCATGACCATACCCGCGAAGATATTGCCAAAAAGACGAAAGGCAAACGAGAGCACTTTCGAAAGCTCGGAGATGACCTCCAGCAGACCGACCGCCCAGTCAATGAAACCAAAAATCGGCTTGCTGAAGAAGGTTGATGTGTTCCAGAATTTCTTGAAATAACCGGCACCCTGTGATCGGACGCCCATGACCTGGATCATCACCACTGCGATGATCGCGAGCGCGAGCGTGAAGTTGAGATCGGTCGTCAGCGCGCGCACCCAGGGGATGATGTTATAACCGCCTTCTTCAACCGCGGGATGCACGATTGTGCTGATGCCCGAGGTCAACTGCTTCTCGGTGAAGCCTTCAATGCCATGCGAGGCGTGATGCAGAAAGCCGATGCTATCAACGCCGGGGATCAGCTCCATCCAGTTGGCAACCAGCACCATCAGCGTGATGGTCGCGAAATATGGGAATATCGTCTTCGCCCATTTCGCGCCGGCAGTTTGTTCGGTCAGGTTGAACAGCATTTCAAGCAGGGCTTCCAGTCCGCCGGAGATACCACGGGGTGTGTAATCACCTGTAGATTCCATGCGCTTGACCGCGCTGCGGACTGCCAATGCCAGTCCGATCAGGATCAGGTCCACCAGGATCAGGGCAACGATGGTGTTGGTCAGGTAAAAATCACCGATGCCAGGCAAGGTGAAAAGCGGGGTCGGGAAGATGTTCTCTGCCGGAAGCTGAATGTGCGGTCTGATTGGCGGATACGCCGATGCACCCCAGATGCCAAGGAGCATGAACAGGAGCACCCACCAGCGATTAACGCCCCATCGCCATTTAGTTGTCTTTGTTTCTGCCAACTTGCGTCTCCTCCAGAGTGGAATGGGTTGTCTTAGGTTCTACCACTATTTTTGAAACGGCTGTCCTCACCAATTTTAACATCACAAGGACAGAAATTGGAATACTGATAATAACTGCCGTGATAGTTACGAACGGTTTTGTATCAAATCTTGCGTCGAGCCATAAGCCAACCGCAACTGCCAGAACGACGATCAGAATCGTCACACAACCGCTTTGGCTGGCAATCAGCGCCATGGAGATGTTGGTGGCTGCGCTGCTCTTTTGTGGCGCTTTTGCTGGCTCCATGTCGCTATTATATCAGAGCTTAAAAATCACAATCCCAAAAACGCAATCGCGGCTGCGCTCGAAGCGCTGAAGAATGGCGCGATTACGAAACCGACAATGATGACGCCAATGACACAGATCGAGACCAGGGTTGTCTTTGTCATGTCGAAGCTGAGCTGCGTACCTTCATGCTCTGAACGATAGAGGTAAATCACTTTCAACACGTTCAGGTAGTATGAGAGCGCCACGACCGCGTTCAGGATACCAAGGATACCCAGCCAGATCATGTTGGCTTCAATCGCAGCGGCGAAGACGAAGAACTTGCTGATGAAGCCAGCGAATGGCGGGATCCCTGCCAGCGAGAGGAAGACCACCAGCAACAGCAGCGAGATGCCCGGGGCGCGGCGGCTCAGGCCGGCATAACTGGCGATCTCGTATGAGCCAGTTTCCTTGCTGACCATGGAGACCAGCGCGAAGGCGGCGATGTTGGTCAGGAAGTAGGCGATCAGATAATAGACTGACGCGCTGACGCCGAAACTTGAAGCCGCGGCGACACCGATCAGGATATAGCCGGCATGTGAGATGGATGAGTAAGCCAGCAGCCGTTTGATGTTTTTCTGAACCAGCGCCAGGAAATTGCCGATGAACATGCTGGCCGCACTCATGACACCCAGCACCAGCGACCAGTTGACATAGATCGCCGGATAGACTTCAAACAGGATGCGGATCAGGACGGCGAAACCGGCCGCCTTGGAAGCAGTTGACAGGTAACCAGCGATGACCGTTGGCGCACCTTCATAAACATCCGGCGCCCAGAAGTGGAACGGGAAAGCAGAAATTTTGAAGCCGACACCGACCAGGATCAGCAGCAGGCTAAGCAGCAGCAAAGGCAGCGGCAACATGCCGCCGCTGACTGCGGCGAGAACGCTGGAGAGCTGGGTCTCGCCGGTAAAGCCGAAGAGCAGCGAAAACCCAAACAGCATGATGGTTGAGGTTGCCGCGCCGAACAGGAAATACTTGATGCCCGCTTCGGCAGATTTCGTGTCGTCACGTTTGAAGCCGGCCAGCACATACAGGGGGATAGAGGTCAGCTCAATCGACAGGTAGAGCATCAGGATGTTGTTCGCCTTGCTCATCAGCAGCATACCGAGCGTGCTGACAGTGAGCAGGACGTAAAACTCACCCTGACGTTTCAGTAGGTCCGTATCGATTGTGAAGAGCGAGGTAAGCATCGCGGCAGTCAGGAAGAGGACACCGAAGACAAAGCCGACGCCATCCAGCTTGATCAACCCGCCCCAGATCAACGAGGGCTCGCCGCCCAGTTGGTGCGTTGAGACCATGATAATCAGCGCGACCAGCATACCCAGGGCAGTCAGGTAGGCAAACAGATTCTTTCGGTTCCCTTTGGTCGCGACATCAACCACTAGCAGAATCACCGCCAATATCACCAGCGAGAGTTCAGGCAGGATCCCAGCCAGGTAAGTACTCAAATTACCAGTCATCCTACAGACCTCCCAGAATGCCGAGAATATTGACTACAGCCGATTCCACGACCGGTACGATCACCCCCGGGAACCAGCCGATTACGACCATGATGACGGAGAGCAAAACGATGGCAGTCTTATCCAGAATCGAGACATCGCCGACCGTTGTTTCGTACTCTGCCGGCAGCTCGCCGAAGAAGACTTTGCGCGTGACCAGCAGGATGTACGCCGCGGTCAGGATGATGCCGAGCACGGCGATGATGGCAACGATGGGGTACGTTTTCCAGGCGCCGACAAAGATCGGGAATTCAGCGACGAAACCGGAGAAGCCCGGCATACCCATCGAGACCAGACCACCAATGATGAAGCCTATGGCTGCCAGCGGCATCTTGCGCGCCAGCCCGCCCAGTTTGGAGATGTCGCGGTTGTGTGTCCGGTCATAGACCATACCGACGACGGAGAAAAAGAGTGCCGTCATGACGCCGTGTGAGAACATTTGCAGACCCGAGCCCAGCAGCCCCTCTTTGGTAAAGGTCGCCATGCCAATTAGCACCAGACCCATGTGTGACACAGATGAGAAACCGATGACGTATTTGAAATCGGTCTGGATGAGCGCTATAAAGGCGCCATAAACCACATTGATCGTCGCCAGGATGAGAATGGCAGGCGCCCAGTAGCGGGCTCCGTCAGGCATCAATAAAATGGCTACGCGCAAAGCAGCGTAAACGCCAACCTTCATTTCCACGCCAGCCAGCATCATCGAGATGGCTGTCGGCGCCGCGACGTGACCGTCAGGCGCCCAGGAATGGAACGGGAACATACCTCCCATGATGGCGAAGCCAACAAAGACGAACGGGAACCAGAAGATCTGGAACTCAGGCGCAAACTTTGTGCCTTCCAGCGCCAGAAGCGAGAAAGTGTGCTGACCCGCGCCATAGTAAATCGCCAGACTGCCCAACATCGCCAGCACCGAACCGATGAAGAGGTATAAGGTCAGCTTCATGCCGCCATACTCGCGGGTCTTCGGCGACCCCCACATCACGATCATCAGATATTTGGGGAAGATAGCGATTTCCATGAAGAAGAACAGTTGAAAGAGGTCGAGCGTGGAGAACACACCCAGCACGCTGGTGCCGAGAATGAGGATATAGGCAAAGAATTCACGCGGACGGTCATCGATCTTCCATGAAACGATTACGCCGCAGAACAGCACGATGCCGGCCAGCAGCACCAGCGGCACGCTCAAGCCGTCGACGCCGAGCGCGTAAGAGATGCCAAACGCGGGCACCCATTCCATCTGCTCGACGAACTGATAGCCGGCACGGGCAGTGTCGTAACCAAAATAGGCGATGAAGGACAAAATCATCGTGACCCCGGAGGCAGCAAACGCGATCTGCCTGGGCAGTTTCTCCTGATTTTGCGGCAGGAAGAGGATGATGATGCCAGCAATCAGCGGCAGGAAGATGATCAGGCTAAGTAAGGGAAATTGCATCCATCACCTCTTAATACAGCATCATTACGGCTTTGTTGATCATGTCGACAATCCATGACGGCCAGATGCCAATCAGCAGCATCAGAGCCATCAGCGGCACGATCACAACCAGCTCGCGTGTGTTCATGTCTGTCAGATGACCGACATATTTTTCATTGCGCTTCCCGTGCAGCACGCTGCGGATCCCTTTCAGGATATAAGCGCCGGTGAAGAACAGACCAATCAGGCTCAGCGCCGTGATCAGCATGAAGACCGGCCAGGCGCCCTGCACAACCATGTATTCAGAAACAAAACCAGCCAGGCCCGGCAGACCAAGCGAGCCCATGGAGACGAATACCAGAATGGAGCCATACACCGGCACGATGGCGAACAGACCGCCGTATTCGTTCAGGTCACGGGTATGAGTGCGCTCATAGACCACTCCCACCAGGAAGAACATGCCAGCGGCGGAAAGCCCGTGCGTCACCATTTGCAGCACCGCACCGCTGGCGGCAATATAGGCGTATTGTGTGCCAGCGGCTGCCGCGGCCACCGCAATACCGAGCACCACAAATCCCATATGATTGATGGACGAATAAGCCACCAGCCGCTTGAAATCGTTCTGCGCCAGAGCGCTGAGTGCGCCGAAGATGATCGCCAGCATGGCCAGCACCGCCAGCCATACCGCGTATTGTTTGGATTCGACGGGGAAGAGCGGCAGCACCAGCCTCAGGAAACCGTAAGCGCCCAGCTTGAGCAGCACACCCGCCAGGATCATCGAACCGGCTGTCGGGGCTTCGGTGTGGGCGTCAGGCAGCCAGGTGTGGAAAGGCCAGACCGGCACTTTGACCGCGAAGGCGATCACGAAAGCCCAGAATGAGATGGCTTTAACCGTCGCTGTCTGCAGACCGAACAAGGTGCCCTCTGACAAGCCAGGCCAGACCTGATAGAGCTGGACCAGATCGAATGTGCCTGTCAGCGCGCCGATCATTTGCAAAGAGAGCAGCAATCCGAGCGAACCGCCCATGGTGTAGAGGATGAACTTGAGCGAGGCATAATTTCGGTTCTTGCCACCCCAGATGTTGATCAGGAAATACATCGGCACCAGACCGATTTCCCAGAAGACAAAGAACAGCAGCAGGTCAAGCGCCAGGAAAACACCCAGCATGCCCATTTCCAGGAAGAGGAAGAGGAACATGTAGGATTGCACTTTTTCTTCAATGCTGTAAGATGCCAGGATTGCCAGCGGGGTCAGGAAGGTGGTCAGCAGCACCATGGTCAGTGATATGCCATCAATCCCCAGGTGGAAACTTGAGCCGATGGCGGGATACCACTGGTAGTTGGCAACCAGCTGGAAACCCTCAACCCCGGGTTGGTACAATCCCAGCCAGACATACAGCGACAAAATAAACGGGATAATGCTCGCGCCTAACGCGACATTGCGGATCAGCCTGACATTGGCTTTCGGCAGCAGTAAGACTACGAACGCGCCAGCCATGGGCAGAAGCAGGATCAGCATCAAAATATGATTTGGTATCATGTCCGGTCCCTATCCTTCCGCCTAGACTGCCAGGATGAAAATCGTGCCCAGAACGGCTGCCATGAGCACGGCTAGTATCAGGTAAAGCTGCACCTGGCCGATTTGAAGTTTTCGCATGCTCGTACCGAGTTCCCTTGTTCCATCCGCCAGCGCATCACCGCCGCCATTGATGACCGGCGTGTCGAATCCGTTGCGCAAGACTTTGCCAAGGCGGACAGATCCATTTCCGATGCCGTGGATGAACCCGTCAATCACGGACTTGTCGATGATCTTGTAACTGAACACTTCGGCCAGCCAGAGCGAAGGCTGAATGAAGATCTTTTGATACAGCTCATCAAAATAGTATTTGTTCTTCAGCAGTGTATGAACACCGCCCAGAGGCGCCTGCAACGGATCCTTGACGTTGACCTTGGGCATCTTGCGATACGCCAGCCAGCCAAGCAGCAGACCACCCAGCGCGACGCCGAGCGAGGTGAACAGCGGCACAAGACTGTGTGATTCATGTCCGCCCTCACCGTGCCAGGGCAGCATGCTCGAGATGAACGGGGTGAACCAGTTGTGTACCAGACCGCCCAGAACCGGGAAACCCTCGGGGATGCCGATCCAGCCGATGCCGATGGCAAAGACGGAGAGGACGACCAGCGGCAGCGTCATGCTGGATTTCGATTCGTGCGCGTGTTCGGCAGATTTAGTACGCGGCTCACCGAGGAAGGTCAGCGTGATCTGACGCATGGTGTAGAAAGCCGTCAGCAGTGCGGAGAGCGCCAGCAGGACGAATACCAGTGTGTGATGACCGCCGAACGCGCCAGCCAGAATCTCATCCTTCGACCAGAAGCCAGCCGTAATCAGAGGGAAGCCGGAGAGCGCGAAGCCGCCGATCAGGAAAGTCCAGAAGGTGACAGGCATTTTCTTGCGCAAGCCGCCCATATTGAGCATATCCTGCGGGTCAATTTTCTCGCCGGTGTGCAGCACGCCATGTTCCATGCCGTGGATGACTGAGCCGGAGCCGAGGAAGAGCAGGGCTTTGAAGAAAGCATGGGTCATCAGGTGGAAGACTGCGGCGCCATACGCGCCGATGCCAATCGCAGCCACCATATAGCCGAGCTGTGAGATCGTTGAGTAAGCCAGCACGCGCTTGATATCGTTCTGCGCGACGGCGATGGTCGCGGCGAACAGCGCCGTGATCGTGCCAATCGTCGCGACGACTGACATGGCAGCGGTAATGGGTTCGCCAGGTGTCCAGCCCGCGCTGACCAGCGGGAAGAAGCGCAGCGTGAGGTAAATGCCAGCCGAAACCATGGTCGCCGCGTGGATCATCGCTGAAACAGGCGTCGGGCCTTCCATCGCGTCCGGCAGCCAGACGTGCAGCGGGAACTGGGCAGATTTGCCGACCGTGCCGATGAAGATCAACAAGCCGATCAGAGCCGCCCACGAAAGCCCCAGGATGGGTGATGCGGCGGCAGTCAGTGTGCTGATAACCTCAGGAGACGCGAGGATCTCGCGATAATTCAGTGTTCCGGTCAGCATATACAGCGCGACCATGCCGGCCATCATGAACATATCGCCGACACGGGTGGTCAGGAATGCTTTGACCGCGGCATTTTTCGCGCTGTCTTTGCCGTACCAGAAACCAATCAGCAGGTAGGAACACAGGCCCATGATTTCCCAAGCCATGTAGAGGGTCAATAAATTATCGGTGACCACCAGCGCGTACATACCGAAAGCGAAGAGGCTGATGAAAGCAAAGAATCGCGCGTACATCGGCTCGATCGAGGGCACTTTATGCGAGTGCCCGCCCTCAGTAACCGTCGCGCCGTGCGGCGGCATTCCGGGCAGGTCGTGGTCGCCTTTTGGCTGACCATAATTGTGGTAACCGGTGCTATAGACAAAAATCATCAGCACCGTCCAGCCGACGAAGAAAAGGGTGATTGCAGAAAGCGGGTCAATCTGAACGCCGAGTTTGAGCCAGGTGTCGCCCATCGGCAGCCAGTTAATGCTCGAGACCAGCGGCTTGACTGCCAGGTCTTTGCGATCAATAGCGACGAAAAAGACGATCATGCTCAGCAGCCAGGCGATGGCGGCGCTGCTGATGGCAACCAGATGGCTGATACGATTTGAATTGCGCAGGAACAGCACAATCAGCGCGAAGGAGATGATTGGAGCCAGGGGGATGAGCCAGATCAGAATTTCAGTAAGCATGCGCGCAGCCCTAGCCTTTCAGAATAGTCATATCGTCGATGACAACGGTCTTTTTGCGCCGGTACTCAGAGACGATCAAAGCCAGACCAACGGCAGTTTCAGCGGCAGCCACCAGGAAAACGATGGCGACGAACACCAGGGCGTCCATTTTGGGGGCATAGAGATAGCGCCAGAACGCCAGCAGGTTGATATTGACGGCATTCATCATCAATTCAATGCTCATCAGAACCGAGACAGCGTTTTTCCGGGCGAGCACGCCATACAGACCGATGGCGAAGAGCAACATAGAGAGGACCAGGAACCAGGATAACGGGATCATCCCTTACCTCCAGAGAATGGTTTCGCGAGGTAAACAGCGCCGATCATGGCTGCGAGCAGCAGGATTGACGCGACCTCAAAGGGGATGACGAACGCATCCGGGTCGGTAAACGCCTTGCCAAGGCTGGCGATATCCATTGCCTCGGCGCTCAGTTCGCCCGCCGGCAGCGCGCTGAACTGTCCCCACTGACTGAGGAAGAAGACCAGCGTGCCGGCAACCAAAATCACCGCGATGCCGGCCAGCCATGAGAAGCGGTTGAAGACCGGTCCGCTCTCCTGGGCTTCGCGCGTCAGCATGACGGCAAAGATGATCAGGATGGAGATAGCGCCGATATAGACAACAACCTGCGCTATGGCGAAAAAGCTCGAGTCCAGCAAGACGAAGAGGATGGCAACTGAAAAGAGGCTCAGCATCAGCCATAAAGCGGAGTACATCATGCGTTTGCTGGTGACGACCATGAAAGCTGATACCAGCGTCACCAGTCCGATCAAAATGAAAAGGATTTGTTCTACGCTCATGGCTGCGCTCCAGTATCGTTCACCGCTGCAGGCTCAGGGATCACGATCCTCTGCGACGGGACGTTTGTTTTGACGACATCACGCTTCGCGCGCTTCATACCGGTGGCGAGCATCTTGTCAGCGACGAAGTACAGCCCGAGGTTGACAGCCACGGAGACGATCAGCCGCAGCCAGAGCATTTCTGCCGGGATAGCCTTGAAAATCAGCGCCGAAACGATCACAAGCACCAGTGAGAGCGGGGTCAGATATTTCCAGTTGATATCCAGCATCTGGTCGATCCGGATACGCGGCATGGAACCGCGGATGAGGATGCCGAGGAAATAGAAGATGCTGGTTTTGATGATCAGGTAGACCATGCCGAGAATGGGATACTGCTCCGCAAAGGGTCCGCGCCAGCCGCCGAGGAAGATGGTGGCGAAGACCAGGGAAAGGGTGAAGGCGCGCAGGAAATCGGCGACATAGAACATGCCGAATTTCAGGCCGGAGTACTCGGTATTGAAGCCGGACACCAGCTCGGACTCCGCCTCTAGCAGATCGAAAGGTGAGCGGGCGCTCTCGGCGATGGAGGTGACCAGGAAAATCAACGCTGCCAGCGGCATCAGGAAGATGAACCAGATATCCTGGGCGTTGACAATGTCAACCATGCTTAGCGAACCTGTCAGCATGACCGGCAGCAGCAGGATGATCACCATTGGTACTTCGTAGGCGACCAGGACGGCGATGGAACGAAAAGCGCCGAACAAGGTGTACTTATTGTTCGACGCCCATCCAGCCATGAGCTCTGCGACAAAACCAAATGTGCCAACGCCAATCAGGAACAGCAAACCAACGTTCAGGTCAGTGCCGAAGACACTCACGGTCAGCGGAATGACTGTCCAGAGCATCAGGACGGAGGCAACCGCCATAACCGGCGCCAGATTGTAAGGCAGCCAGCTAAACCCGATCGGGTTGATGTATTCCTTGATGAAAATCTTCGCCATATCGGCGAAGGGCTGGAATAACCCGAAAGGTCCCAAGCGGTTCGGCCCGATGCGGTCCTGGATGCGGCCTAGCAGTTTGCGCTCCAGCCAGATCAGGAAGATGGTGAAGAGCATGGCGCTGAGAGGCAGAATGGCAGCGCCGAGCGCGTTGAGCACAGTTGTGGCTGTTTCTGCCGGCATCCCCCAACCTACCAGCAATCCATGTACCCATTGCACAATGAAAGTGACAGGATCGAAAAAGAAAGTCATCAATTACCTCAATTTGCCTGTTGACTTATGACCATTCGAGCAGGTCTTTTTTCCATAGATACCAAAGACCCCCAAGCAGCAGCACGAGGAAAACCACCCCTTCCATGACCGCGAACATCGGCAGTTGGTTGTACGCGACCGCCCACGGATACAGGAAGATGACCTCTACGTCAAACAGCATGAAGATCAGGGCAAAAATGTAATACTGAATTTTGAATTGAAACTGGCTGGACCCAACCGTTTCAACACCGCATTCATAAGTAGAGTTCTTGATCTTGTTTGGCTTCTTTGGAGCTAACAATCCAGCCATAAAAATGGCAACAGCTGGAAGGAACATGGACACAAGCAAAGCAATACCGATGTACGTCCACTCAGCGCGCATTACTGCTCCTATAGAGATTAATTTTGCTGGACAATCACCTGTTCGGCGAATATCCCATATATTTTATCATATTAGAAATGATTAACGATTGAGGACTGTCACGATCATTTCGGCAGGCGCTGAGCGAGCGCAAGAAGCATGAGAATCACGCCCCCGCTGAGGAGGATGGCAAGCTGCGCCTGCTGAAAAGTCAATCCCAGAAACGGGGTGACCGTGACTTTGAGAGGTTGCACAGCCAGAGCATCGTCTCGTGAGGTACCGTCCGGATCAACCGACCGGCTGATCAACCAGATATCGGTCTCAGAGCGACCCGCCTCAGTTGTGATGAATCTCATGTTCAGCGTCAGAGGGACTGTAGCGGAATACGTTTGACATACCTCAAGCGCTGAGAAGTTCAACCCGCGGGTTGGAACCGGTCTGAGGCAGAGCATCTGATTATCTGAGGGATTGCCGCTTATAGCATGTTGCGCGATTTTCAGGGTAAGCGTACCGCCCTGTCCCAGCCATAAGTGGTGGGGATAGTTAAACTGAATACCCTTCAGCGGTTCTGTGCTGGTTCCGCTGCAGCTTGTGAGCAGCAGAACAAAGGCTATTCCTATAGCAAAACGGCTGAATTGACAATGTCTACGCGCAATTCTAGACAAAATATCTCTCGAGCAGCGGGATGGAAAGGTCGAAGTCTATCCTGGTTTCCGGCCTTGGCCAGAGCAGGATCACAGCCAGAATGATCAATGTCAGCAACATCAAGCCCAGGATCAGCCGTGCCCGGCGGCGCGTCACCCTGCCGCCTTACGCCGCTGACTTGTCAATGGCATTCAGCAGCACCTCAGCCTGAGATGGCGTGATTTTCCCGTCCTGAACCATTTTCAGGATCAGCAGCGTTTCGGTTTCGTGATTTTCTTTCGGCGCTGGTTTCACGGCGCTGACAGGTCTGGCGTAGCGTGAGGCTACGGCTGCAGGCTTGTCACGCCTGAAGGCGCTCTCCAGCCCGCGGTAGGCTTCTTCCAGGACACGCACCTCAAAATTCTGAACGTTTTCCTTGATCAACGATTCCAGATCACGCTTCAGGTCGAACATTTTCTCGGACACTTTGGAGACCGGTTCGACGTTGTAATCAGGCTGTGCCTTGATCTCAATTTTGCCGGCAGCATCGATCTTGATGGCATTGGTGCTGCTCTCATCCTGCGATTCGAACCGGCGTTCCTTGTGCCGCAGGTTGAGATCATCGGTAAACAGGCTGATGGACTCATCACCTGACTTCAGGTCATAGCTGGCTTTAAAATCTTCGGGGGTATAAATCGTCACATGGTGCGAGCTTCTGAGATCGATGGCATTGTTTTCGCTGGTCGCCAGTCCGATTCTGCAGTCCCCTTCTATCCGCGCTTTAAGCGAGCCCGAGAATCCGGAAATGTCGAGCATGCCATTCAGTCTGCCGATCGAGAGCGAACCGCTGATGCCATTCGCCTTTAGCTGACCATTGACACGGGCGAACTGCATGTCACCATTGATATCCTGCAAATAGCAGGACCCATTGATCTTTTCGGCTGTGAAATTTTTCACCCCGAGCAATGCTACCGAGCCAAGGATCGACCGGACCTCAAGCTGCCCCTCAAACTCGCTCACTGTCACCTTGGAGAGCGACTTCTCAAGATAGACGCGGGCATTCTGAGGCACCTTGAAGACGCAATCATCAAAACAGGTCACCCTCAGCTCACGGTCACTGCTTTCGACCTTCTGGTTGTACTTATGATAGGTGAAGGCAACCTCGGGATCATCCCAGCCGAGGATGGTTAGCTGACCGAACGCTTTGATCACCAGTGTCTGGTTTTCATTCAAGCGATACGAGACGAATTGTGAGGTCATATGACACCTGCCTTCAAACTATATGTTATTTATAAATCATAACGTATTATTTGATATTGTCAAGTTATAGTTTGATATTATTAATGTTCGTTATCGTCAGATTTCGCTTCTTCCCAGTAAACATCCAGCTCTTCCAGGCTCAGCTCGCCCAATATTTTATCGTCAGCCTGGATAGCCTCCTCCATGAATTCAAATCGCTTGCGGAATTCGGTATTCGAACGGCGCAAGGCGCTTTCGGCATCAATCCCATGCCAGCGCGAGAGATTTACAACCGAGAACAGCAGGTCGCCCATCTCTTTTTCCTTCTCCGCGTCCTCTGCTGCCTGTTTGAATTCAGCCAGCTCTTCGTGGATCTTGGCCTCCACGCCTTCGACTTCGGACCAGTCGAAGCCGACCCGGGATGTTCGTGCCTGGTATTGCTGCGCCTGAATGAGTGCCGGCAAACCCGCGGATACACCGCTGAGCATGCCTTTGCGCGCTTTCTCCCCTTTCCGCTTGCGCTCATCAGCCTTGAGCTTCTCCCAATTCAGCAGCACATCACCGACAGATTCCGCGTTGACACCGCCGAACACATGCGGATGTCTGCTGACCAGCTTGTTGCTGATGCCCGCCATCACCTCGTGCGGGAAGAACTCCCCTTCTTCCGATGCGATCTGGGCGTGCAGGACGATCTGGAGCAGCAAGTCACCCAGCTCCTCCTTGAGCTTGTCGGGATCCTCGGCATCCAGAGCCTCGACAGTTTCATAGGCTTCCTCGAGCAGATATTGTCGCAATGACAGGTGTGTCTGCTCGCGATCCCAGGGACAGCCGTCCGGAGCTCGAAGACGCGCGATGACTTCCTGCAGTTGTTCAAAGCTGCTCTCCCGCTCCAGCGCCGGCAGATACAGCGCGGTGGTGATGCCAATATGTTCACTGCGGTCAATCTCATACAAAGCCAGGTCTTCGATCAGCTCGTCCGGTGTGCCCGCAGCGTGCACCAGTTTGACCCGGAACTCATCACCATAATTGAAATTCAGCATCAGTTTGACGTCTGACGCGATCTCGCGCGAGTATATCTGCGCAATCAACGCCGCCTGGCTGGGCGGGTATGGCGGTGTCAGCAGGCTGCGCAACTGAACGGCATCCAGTAACGCCAGGCCGTCGAATGGATCAACCTGCAAGGCGGTAAAGACCGGTTCAAGGAAACTGATGCCATCGATCACCCTGTACGGGATGCCCTGTTCAGCAGCCCGCCTGACGATTTCCGGCGCGGTGCTTTCGGCAACATAAGGATGCCCGGGGACGCAATAGATCACGCCCGTCTGGCCTAATCTGAGGATCGACCCGATGATCGACTCATACACTTCCTCGAAGATCTCGGCATCATCGTAAAGGTGGTCAAAGCTCTCGATTTTTACTGTAGCCGGCAGATCATTGATCAATGGCAGCCGGTTGGTACGGAAATGCAAGACATCCGCGCTGCTCATGATTTCCCAGGCTTGTTTGCTGACGTTGCGGCTGTCACCAGGGCCGCAGCCTATTACGGTGATCCCAACTGGTTTATTCATCCGGCATTATCCTTTCAAAACACTATCTTGTTCCCGTTTATTGTAACGTGAGCAGCCAACAAAAAGCAGGCATCACCGTCAGATGAGCCTGCTTGTTTGGTATGAGGTCCAGCGATTTAACGCTTGGTGTAGGTAGGTGCCTTGCGGGCGCGCTTCAAACCTGGCTTCTTGCGTTCCTTGATGCGCGGATCGCGAGTCAGGAAGCCGCCTTTGCGCAGTGCGCCGATGTCATCAGGGTTCATCTTGAGCATGGCGCGTGCCAGCCCGAGCATGACAGCATCAGTCTGACCAGTTACGCCGCCGCCCTGAACCTTGACGGTCACATCGTAGGCATTGCGATCCATGCCGGCAGCCTGCATCGGCGCCAGAATGGTTTCGCTGTCGCCATACCGGGTGAAGTACTCTTCCAGCGGTTTGTCATTGACCGTGATCGAACCTGACCCTCGCATGATGCGAACCCGGGCAGAGCTTTCCTTACGGCGTCCGATACCTTCAAAATATTGAGCAACCATTTCTCCCGCTCCTTTACTCGATCACTTCAGGATTCTGTGCCTGATGAGGATGATCATTGCCTGCATAGATTTTCAAGCGCTTGATGACCTGGCGTCCAAAGTTGCCGTGAGGGATCATGCCCCAGACGGATTCCTTGATCACGCGCTCAGGGAAGAGCTTGAGCTGCTCACGCAGGGTGACAGTTTTCAAACCACCGGGATAACCCGAGTGACGGTAATAATTCTTCTTCTCCAGGCGATCCTGGCTGAATTTAAGTTTTTCAGCGTTGATGACAACGACAAAGTCGCCCATATCGACGCCGCGGGTGAAGTTGGTCTTATGCTTGCCCAGCAAGAGGCCGGCAATTTTAGTTGAGAGCCTGCCGAGATTCTGCTCGTTGGCATCTACCACAAACCACTTTTGTTCTGCTTTTCCTTTAATGACATATGTCTTTTCCACTGTCATCTTCTCCACTGTTCACTGTATATAGCTCCCGCAGTGCGGGAATAACTAGTCATATCTTACCGAGTCGAGCACCAGACCATTTGGAGGCGCCAGATACTGGACGACCTCGTTTGCGCCTTGCAGCCAGACTTCCATTTGCGTGAAAGGCACGAGCTGCTGGGCAATTGCTATCTGGCTCGCGGTCAGCCGCCTCACCATATGGTAGAGGAAACTGTTTGCCGTCAGCCGGTACTCCAGCATTTCACCCTCCAGCAGGTGCCATTCAGATTGATGGACCTGGCGGATCGTGGGACCGCCTGCCTTTGGCGCCTGGCCAAAAGCGCTGAAATCGTGTTCGCCCAGAATGAGGCTGGCAGTTTCATTGAGTGCTGCCATGCTCACCGCAGGCCAGACCTGCCAGGCGAAACGATCCTTGAGGGGCTCACGATTTTGCTGACAGTAAACGCGGTAGTGATAAGTGCGCGCTTTAGCGGAATAACGGGGGTGGAAGTCCGCTTCGGCCCGGTAAACTTCTCTCACTGCGATGTCAGCAGGCAAATGGGCGTTCAACGCATAACCCAGCGATTCATCTGAATGCTTCCATTCAATGTCCGCCAGGATGACTTGAGCGCGGGCGTGCACACCGCTGTCAGTCCTGCCCGCAGCAAGGATCGATTGTCCCTGCCAGCCGAGAGCCTGAAGCGCACGCTCGAGCTCAAGCTGAACGGTTTTCTGGTTGCCCTGTCTCTGGTACCCGAAGTAATGGGTACCATCGTAAGATATGATCAGTTTGTAAGGTGCCATGCCACCCTTTTGAAGGATGGTTTACTCTTCAACCAACTCAAGCATTACAACTTCTGCAGCGTCGCCCTGACGTTGACCGAGCTTGTAGATACGGGTGTATCCGCCGGCGCGGTTTTTGTAGCGCGGGGCAAGGTCATCAAAGAGCTTCTTGACCGTCTCCGGCGCGCCGCCCAAACGGGTGGCAGCCAGACGACGGGCATTCACTTTGTCCATGTCACTGCCATCGGCAGATCGTTTTGCCAAAGTGATCAAGCGCTCCGCTTTACCACGAACAGCATGCGCCTTGGCATTGGTTGTCTGAATCCGTTCGTGCTCAAATAATTGCTTGATCATCGTCCGCACCAAAGCGGTTCGTTGATCTTTGCTTCGTCCTAGTTTGTAACCAGATACCTGATGACGCATCTCACTTACTCCATTTTTTCTGAAGGTGACATGAAGCCCTTCTCCGCCATCTTCTGCGTCAGTTCATCCAGGCTTTTCTCACCAAAATTTCTAATCGACATCACAGCTTCATCACCCTTGCCGAGCAGCTCCAGCACGTCACCAACGGTCGTGATGCCGGTGCGCTTGAGCGAATTGAAGACGCGGACGGAGAGGTCCAGGTTTTCAATCGGCGTTTCGGCAGCTTCGCTGGTCAGATGGCTGTTGGTCTGTTCCGCTTCCGGCTGGACTTCAAAGACTTCGTCACCGATACCAGAGATGAAGCGCAGGTGGCTGATCATGATCTTCGAGGCGTCAGCAAGCGCTTTTTCCGGGGTGATGGTGCCGTCGGTCCAGATTTCCAGAACCAGTTTGTCGTAGTCAGTGTTGTGTCCGACGCGGGCAGAACCTACCGTCCAGTTGACACGCTTGATGGGCGTGAAGATCGCGTCCACCGGCAGCTCACCGATCGGCAGATAGCCGATGCGGTCGCTGGCGGGTGAATAGCCCCTGCCGCGTTCGACAGTCATGTCAATCTCCAGGTGGGCGTGTTCATCGTCAACGGTGAACAGGTCCAGTTCCGGATTCATGATCTCGATTTCCGCTGGCAGCTGGATGTCAGCACCGGTGACCTCACCAGCGCCTTTCACTTCGATGTGCAAATGTGAAGTGTCGACATCGTGCAGGATCATGCGCAATTGTTTGACCTTCAGCATCACCTGAATGACATCTTCGCGCACACCGGGGATATCGCTGAACTCATGCTGGACATCGGAGATTCGAATTGATGAAATGGCAGCGCCCTCCAGCGACGACAGTAAAATCCGTCGCAGGGCATTGCCGATGGTCACACCAAAACCACGTTCCAGAGGACTGATAACGAATTTGCCATAGTTCCGTGCTTCTGCTTCGCGTTCAACCCTAGGTGTTACCATATTATTCAGTGCCAAGTTCCACCTCGTTTCAAATTACAGTCCCGTTAAATTCCGATCCTCAGTCCAGATTATCTGGAGTAGTACTCAACGATCAGCTGTTCATTGAGGTTGCCGTCAATGTCACCACGTTCGGGCACCCGCAGCACTCTCGCTGAGAGGTTCTTCAAATCCCTTTCAAGCCACAGAGAGACAGTCTTCTTCTCCGCGAAATCGGGAAGCTGCTTGAAGTAGGTATTAGCGCCGGAGATCTCCCGCACGGCGATGGTGTCGCCGGGTTTCAGGATCATTGAAGGGATATCAGTGCGCTTGTTATTGACATTGAAATGACCGTGGGTCACGAGCTGGCGTGCCTGACTGCGGCTGTCTGCCAGACCGAGGCGATAGACAACGTTGTCCAGGCGCATCTCGAGCAATTGCAGCAGGTTCAAACCGGTCAAACCACGCATGGCTGATGCCTTGCCGAACATACGGCGGAACTGGCGTTCCAGAGTGCCGTACAGGCGGCGGGCTTTTTGCTTGGCGCGGAGCTGTTTCGCGTAATCTGATTCACCGCGTTCACCGCGGCCCATCTTGCTCTTGCCATGCTGACCCGGGGCGTAGCCTCGGCGGTCAAAGGCGCATTTGGGGCTGAAACAGCGGGCGCCTTTCAAAAATAACTTTTCGCCTTCGCGGCGGCAAAGTCTGCAAACTGGTCCAATATATCGAGCCATTCTTAAATACTCCTCTTACACGCGGCGTTTTTTGGGAGGTCGGCAGCCGTTATGGGGTACCGGGGTGATGTCGGCAATTGATCTGACTTTAATGCCTAAAGACTGGACAGCGCGGATCGCGGATTCACGACCGGGGCCGGGTCCTTTGATGATCAGATCAACTTCCTGCACGCCCATACCCATGGCAACTTTCATCGCTTGCTCAGCAGCAAGACGTGCTGCGAAAGGCGTGCTTTTGCGCGAGCCTTTGAAGCCAGCAGAACCGGAACTTCCCCAGCAGACGGTGTTGCCCTGCAGGTCAGAGATGGTAATGATGGTGTTGTTGAATGACGCAAATACATGCACCTGAGCGGACGAAATGGTTCGTTTTGCCTTTTTGGCGGTACTGGTTCGCCGGGTTGATCGAACGTTTTGTGCCATAAATCCTCACTCTATCTATATCTGTTTCAAATTCACCATAACCTGAAGCTGAGCAGCCGCAAGGGCATACAGCCCTCTCTCAGCAGCCAGGCAAATGGATGATTACTTCTTGGTTGCGCCACGGCGGCGGCCACGACCGGCAACAGTGCGCTTCGGTCCCTTGCGGGTGCGCGCGTTGGTGCGGGTTCGCTGTCCGCGGGCGGGCAGGTTACGGCGGTGCCGTAAGCCGCGATAACATCCAATTTCGATCAAACGCTTGATCGCCATCTGTTTCTCGCGTCGCAGGTCACCTTCTACGGTGAAGTTCTGGCTGATGTAATCGCGCAGCGTATTGGCATCAGTCTCAGTCAGGTCCTTGACACGAATATCAGGGCTGATTTTGGTGTAAGCGATGATTTTCTCGGCTCGCGTGCGACCAATACCATAGATATAGGTCAGCGCGATTTCGATGCGTTTGTTACGTGGTAAATCTACACCTTCAATTCTTGCCATAACTCATCACCCTTGTCGTTGCTTGTGTTTCGGATTTTCACAGATGACAAACAATATGCCCGATCGCTTGACGATCTTGCACTTAGAACAGCGCTTCTTGATTGATGATGTTACCTTCATTTACTACTCCTCGTTTTGAGACAAATTGATTGTCGCAAAGTTGCAATTATACTCCAATGGGCTGGAGCTGTCCAGCAATTTTCGCCGGACTGCTGCCGTCGGCCAGACAAGTCAGGATCATCGGCTCGCCGTCCGTGACAGCGACCGTGTGCTCCCAATGCGTGGTCAGCTTCTTATCAGCAGAGATGACCGTCCACTGGTCAGCCAGGGTCAGGGTTTCATAGGTACCCTTCATCACCATCGGCTCAAGCGCGATCACCATGCCAGGCTGCAGCAGCATGCCCCGTCCGGCAGTCCCATAATTGGGAAGCTGCGGGCCTTCGTGCATTTGTCTGCCAACACCATGACCAGTGTATTCGCGGACGACCTGATACCCCTTCGACTCTACGTACGCCTGAATAGCAGCCGAGACATCACCGGTACGGTTGCCGGCTACCATCTTGGAGATACCGACGTAGAGTGCCTGTTCGGTCACAGCTACCTGATCTAGCACCTCGGCTGACGCCTCACCAACGACGGCGCTGAACGCGCTGTCACCCACATAGCCTTCATAGACCGTTCCGCAGTCAACCGAGACGACATCGCCTGCCTTGATCTTGCGGCTGCCAGGAATGCCATGCACCAGTTCTTCATTGATGCTGACGTTTGTGCTGGCAGGGTATGGGTATGGGCCTGGATAATTAAGGAACGGTGAATACACGCCATAGCTCTTCAGGACGGCTTCAGCCGCGGCATTGATTTCGGCGGTGGTAACGCCAGGTTTCAATGCCAAATAAGCTGCCTGCAGTGCCTCAGCGTTGATGCGGCCGGCCTCGCGCATGATCGCGAGTTCTTTCCGGCTTTTAATCGTCACGTTCCTGAACCACACCATTCGTAAAACTAACCTATCGCTTTCAATAAATCTTCGGTCACCAGGTTGATTTCCTGAGTGCCGTCAACTTCTTTCAGAATGCCTTCATGCTTGTAGAACTCGATCAGCGGCATCGTCTGTTTGAAATAAACATCGATGCGGTTTTTGACCGTTTCTGGCTTGTCGTCATCACGCATCACCAGTTTAGCTCTGTCATGATCACAGACTTCCGCCACCTTGGGCGGATTGAAGACCGTGTGATACACGCTTCCGCATGCCGGACAGGTCCAGCGGCCCGAGAGCCGCTCTACCAGCACTTCGGGTGGGACAGAAATGTAAGGCACGACGGCGACTTTATCGCCGGAATCGGCCAGCATATCGGCCAGAGCGGTCGCCTGCTGAATCGTGCGCGGGAATCCGTCGAGCATGATGCCCTTGTCGCAGTCCGGGCGGCTGATACGGTCTTTGATCATCGAGATGGTCAAGGCATCCGGGACCAGTTCGCCGCGGTCCATATAACCTTTGGCATCCATACCCAGTTTGGTATTGCCCTTGATATTCTCGCGAAACAGATCGCCGGAGGAAATATGCGCCAATCCTAACCGGCCAGCCAGCAGTTTGGCCTGCGTCCCCTTGCCGGCGCCTGGAGGTCCAAGCAGAATGACGATCTTTTTCATGACCTAGCCTTTGATCAACCCTTCATCGTAACCGTGGATCTTGAGTTCGGTCTCGATGATATTGAACGTATCGCGGACGACACCGACGACGATCAGCAGACCAGCGGAGGAGATCAGCATCATGCCGCTGCTGCCCGTCGCGGGCAGAACAAAACCGATCAGGTAAGGCAGCACTGCCACCAGACCGAGGAATAACGCGCCCGGCAGGGTGATACGGCGCTGAACTTTTGTCAGATATTTCTGGGTGGGAGCACCGCGGACAACACCGGGGATCTGCGCACCCTGGCGCTTGAGGTTATCGCCATAATTCTGCTGGGTGAACAGGACATCGGTATAGAAGAAGGTGAACCCAACGACCATGACAAAGTAGAAGAGCACGTACCAGATGCTATTGCCGCCGAAGACGTTGGTGACGCTTTGCGCCATGCTGGCAACCCACGGTGTACCGGAGCTGACAAAGAAGCTGGCGACAATGGCCGGGAATGTCAGGATGGATTGCGCGAAGATCAGCGGGATCATGCCGGCCATGTTGACCATCAGCGGCAGATTGCTGCGGACGGGCATGGACATGCGGTTGCCGATTCGGCGTCCCGGGAACAACACCGGCACATTGCGCCGGCCCTGCTGCACGTAAACGATGGCAAAGATGGTGATCAGCAGGATCGCGAGGACGATAATCAGCATCCACCAGCCGTTTTGCTTATCGCTCAACAGGCTGAATAAGCTCTGCGGCATACGCGAGACGATACCCGAGAAGATGATCAGTGATAGACCCTGATTTGGGATACCGTATTCAGAGATTAGCTGACCAAGCCAGATACCGAACATCGTGCCGCCAATCATTGACATGACTGTGGCGACGGTTGGCAGCAGGTTCGCGCCGCTGAAACTGAACTGCATCAGCGGAGCTGCGCCCGCCGAGGCTGCCAGACTGTTGAAGATGTTGATCTGACCAATAGCGGAAAGCAGCGCCATCGGAACGGTCAGGATAACCGTCCAGCGTTCCATCCATTTGCGGCCTTCGCGCTGGTTTTCCTTCATCTTCGCTTCGAGGGCGGGGATGATGGGAACCAGCAATTGCAGGATAATCTGGGCTGTGATGTAAGGGTAAACACCCATAGCCAGCACAGAGAAATTTGAAACTGTGCCACCGGAAAGCAGGTCAAGCAGGTTGAATAAGTTACCGCCCGCTCCAGTCTGCTGGGTGAGCATGCCAAGAACCTCGCGGTTCACGCCCGGCACAGGGATGTTGGCTGCCAGACGGTATAACACCAGCAATGCCAGCGTTATAAGGATTTTGCGGCGTATATCTTCAGACTTCCATAGGTATCGCCATGCCGACCGCTTCATACTCGGGCTCCTTTATTCTGTAGCCGGTTGATTGACAAGTTCCACTTTACCGCCTGCAGCTTCAATGATGCCGCGGGCGCCTTTGGTGACACGGTCAACTTTGACGGTCAATGCTTTGCTCAGCTCGCCGTAGCCCAGCACAACCACAGGGTTGCGGAGATTGGCTACCAGTTTTGCCTTCGCCAGTTCTTCGACGCCGACAACTGAACCGCTCTCGAATTTCTCGAGCATTTCGACCGAAACTTCACTCCAGACTTTCTGATTTGGCGGGGTGAAGCCTTCACCACGGATGAACGGCAAGCGGCGGTAGAAGGGCAAGTTGCCGCCCTGCCGGTAGAGGTGTCCGCCTTCACCGGAGCGGGAATTTTGACCTTTGATACCATGACCGGCGGTTTTACCCTGACCGGCGCCGAGGCCTCGGCCTACACGTTTGCGGTTCTTCTTTGAACCTTCATTGGGTTGAAGATCATTCAGCTTCATCATAGTTCCTATTCTTCGACCTTGACCAAGTGGCTCACTTTGCTGACCATGCCGCGTACGGCTTCTGAATCAGCGATTTCGACAGTCTGGTTCATCCGGCGCAGTCCTAATGCTGCCACGGTTGCCTTCTGCCGGCCGGAATAGCCAATGGGGCTCTTGATCAAGGTGATCTTGATGACTTTTTCGTTGCTTTCCTTGCTAGCCATTCTTCCTCCGTTCCCAGAAAGGCACCAGGACCTTTACTGGCTTGCCACGGCGGGCAGCTTCTTCTTCCGGCGACTTGAGCTGGCTGAGCGCCAGGAAGGTCGCGCGGACGACATTCAGATTATTCGCGCTGCCGAGTGACTTGGTGAGGATGTCACGGATGCCGGCTGCTTCGAGCACGGCGCGGACTGCGCCAGCCGCAATAACACCAGTACCAGCGGAAGCGGGTTTGATCAGCACGCGGGCGCCGGCAACCTGTCCAAGCACTTCATGCGGGATGGTGGTGCCGCTGAGCGCGACTTTTTTCATGCTCTTGTGAGCATGCTCTGTTGCTTTACGCATGGCATCAGGGACAGCGTTGGCTTTGCCAATGCCCAGCCCGATTTTGCCATTATTGTCACCAACAACCAGGGTAACCCTGAATTGAAATCTTCGGCCGCCTTTGACCACTTTCGCGACACGGGCGATTTCGATCACACGTTCGTCGAAGGGGTTCTCTAAAGGTTGATATTCCATACTCTCCATGTTCAACGCCTCTCCGTCTCTTTAAGACTTCGCTTAGAATTGCAGCCCGGCTTCGCGAGCGGCATCAGCCAGATGTTTTACCCGGCCAATGAACCGGAAACCACCGCGGTCGAAGACAACAGTCTTGACGCCCTTGGCTTCGGCGCGTTCGGCAACGATCTTGCCGACCAGCTTGGCCTGCTCAGACTTGTTCTTGTCGCCGAGCAATGGTTTGATTTCCTTGTCAACCGTTGATGCCGAGACAATGGTTTCGCCCTTGTCATCATCGATGACCTGAGCGTAAATTTCGGACAGGCTGCGGAAAACCGCCAGGCGAGGCGCATCTGCTGTGCCATGAACGGACTTGCGAATGCGTCGATGTCTTCTTTCTCTTGCTTCAGATCGATTAATTCTTGCCATTTGACATCATCCTGTTCTATTTCTTGCCAGATTTTCCGGCTTTGCGGCGAACCTTCTCGCCTTTATATTTGATCCCCTTGCCATGATACGGTTCTGGCGGGCGCATTTTACGAATGTCGGCGGCTACCTGGCCAACGACTTCAGCGTCGTAACCCATCACCTTCAGCTCACGGGTCTTGGCGTCTGCCTCGAAGCTGATACCATCGGGGGGCGGAACCTTGACCGGATGAGAGAAGCCGATGTGCAGCACTGCAGCCGGGCCATCCATCTCGACACGATAGCCGACGCCGTCGATCTCAAGCACTTTGGTAAAACCCGTGCTGACGCCGGTGACCATGTTATTCAACACTGTACGGGTGGTACCGTGCAGCGCGCGCACCTGGGCAACTTCGCTTTCGCGTTTGACGATAATTCGTCCGTCTTCTTTTTCCAGGATGATCGACGGCGAGAAAAGGCGTTTCATCTGGCCCTTGGGACCCTTGACAGAAACTTCACTGCCTTTGATCTCGACCTCGACACCCGAGGGAATAACAATAGGTAAGCGACCTATACGAGACACAATCTACCTCCTGTTCACCAATCGGTTACCAGACTTTGCAGATGTACTCACCGCCCACACCGAGCTGGCGAGCACGCTGGCCTGTCATTACACCTTTTGGTGTAGTCAAAATCGCTATACCCAACCCCGAGAGAATCCAGGGGATTTCTTGCTTTTTGGTATACACTCTGCGGCCAGGTTTGCTGACACGCTCGATGCCGGTGATGACCGGGCGTTTTTCACGCCGTTCACCAACGTACTTCAAGGTGATTCGCAATGCCTTAACCGGCGATTTCTCAACTTCGACAACCTCAAAACCGTCGATGTAACCTTCTTCTTTCAGGATTCGGGCGACTTCGGTTTTCAGCTTGGTGCTGGGCATCGAGACAACGGCATGCCCTGCGGCAAGACCGTTCCGGACACGGGTCAACATATCAGCAATCGGATCATTCACACTCATAGTTTCCCTCCCGTCCTACCAGGATGCCTTGCTGACGCCAGGAATCTGCCCTTTGAGGGCATATTCGCGGAAACAGATGCGGCATAAACCAAAACGGCGCATATAACCGCGCGGGCGTCCGCAAACCTTGCAGCGGTTGCGGACCTGATTGGGGTGCTCCCGCCGTAATTCACGATAAGACATGCACTTTTTTGCCATATTAGCCCTTCCTGAATGGCATTCCCAGCTTTTCCAGCATGGCATATGCCTCTTGATCAGTTTTCGCAGTGGTTACGAACGTAATTTCCATACCGCGAACTTTGTCAATTTTGTCGTATTCGATCTCGGGGAAGATCAGTTGATCTTTCAAGCCGAGCGTGTAATTGCCGCGACCATCAAAGGAATCGCCGGAGACACCGCGGAAGTCACGCACGCGGGGCAGAACGATGTTGAGCAGACGATCAACGAACGCCCACATCTTCTCACCGCGCAGGGTCACTTTGGTACCGATGCTGCGGCCTTCGCGAAGTTTGAAGTTGGCGATGCTTTTGCGAGCTTTGGTAATCACAGGTTTCTGACCGGTGATGAGCGTCAGATCGCCGACAGCAGCGTCCATGGCTTTGGCGTTTTCCATTGCCTCACCCATGCCGATATTAATCACGACCTTCTCGAGACGAGGAACCATCATGACGTTCTTGTACTCGAAGTCCTTGACCATGTCGGGAACGATTGCAGTTTGATATTTCTCTTTAATTCTGTTCATCTCATACTCCCAGGTTAGCCGTCGATCAATGCATCACAAAGTTTGCAAACCCGTTTCGAAACGCCATCCTCACGAGAAATACCGACGCGTGTCGCCTTGTTGCATTTCGGACATACCAACATGACGTTGGAAATATCGAACGGTCCTTCAAATTTCACGATACCGGGGTTGATGGTTCGCCCCTGCGATTGCACCTGCTTCTGATGCTTGGTGCGAATGTTGACGCCCTGGACAACAACTTTGTTTTCCTTGGGCAGCACCTTGATCACTTCACCGCGCTCGCCGAGATCCTTATCCTTGCCGGTAATGACCTGAACCAGATCACCTTTTTTGATTTTTACCTTCATCGTTTCCTCCTGCCCTCTACAGAACTTCCGGCGCGAGGGAAACAATTTTCATGAAACCCTTTTCACGCAATTCTCGGGCAACCGGGCCGAAAATGCGGGTCCCTTTCGGGTTTGAGCCATCAGTATCCAGGATGACAACCGCGTTGTCATCGAAACGGATGGATGAACCATCCTCACGGCGCCACTCTTTGGAGCAACGCACAATGACAGCCTTAACGATATCGCTCTTCTTGACAGACCCCTGCGGGGCTGCTGACTTGATGGTACCGATCACGATATCACCTACGCGGCCGTACCGTCTGCGTGACCCACCAATGAGGTGGATAACCAGAAGTTCTCGCGCGCCGGTGTTATCAGCTACTTTAAGTCTGGTTTCCTGCTGAATCATGGTTATGCTCCCTCTTCGATGACGACATCTTCGACGGAGTGTTTGACGATCGACTCAACGACCCATCGCTTGTCCTTGGAAATCGGTTTGCTCTCAACCACAACCACTTTGTCGCCCAGCTGGCAGGAAAGGGTGTCATGTGCCTTGACACGCATATGGTCATGAACAACCTTCTTGTAAACCGGGTGCTGGAAGGTGCGGGTGATCTCAACCAATACCGTTTTTTCCATTTTATTTCCAACCACAACGCCATTCATTCTGCGCCGTTTGTTCATTTAGCACCTTCCTTGTTCGCGAGACCCAAATCTCGTTCATGCAGAATTGTTTCATAGCGCGCGATCTCTTTCTTCATCTTGTTCAGGCGGCTGGTGTCAGTCAATTGACCAGTCACAACCTGGAAACGAAGATTGAGAAGTTCGTGGCGCGCGTCATCGAGCTTGGTCACCAATTCCTGGGTCGCCATTAACCTGATCTCTGAAGTTTTCATTCCACTTCTCCACTCGTATGTTCTCGATCAACCACTTTGGTGCGGATGGAGAACTTGTAAGCAGCCTGCTTCAATGCTTCTTTAGCGACAGCTTCCGGCAGACCGGCTATTTCGAACATGATACGACCAGGTTTGACAACGGCAACCCAATATTCCACATTACCCTTACCTTTACCCATACGGGTTTCAGGCGGCTTCTGGGTATAGGGATGATCCGGGAAGATCCTGATCCATAACTTACCGCGGCGGCGCATCACACGCACCATCACACGTCTGGCAGCTTCGATCTGGCGGGCGGTGACCCAACCAGGTTCAACAGCCTGCAGGCCAACTTCACCGAAATCGATGTTGCCGCCGCGCAGGGCAATGCCAGTCATCCGACCGCGCTGTTGTTTTCTGTACTTGACTCGTTTTGGCATTAACATAATCGCTACCTCATTTACACAGCAAAGCGCTGAGATTATTCACTGACATAAACGCCTTCAGTGGTTTCGATCTTCTCTTCCACTTCGTGCGCAACTTCGCCTTTATAGATCCATACCTTGATGCCGATGATGCCGTAGGTCGTCAACGCGGTCGTACGGGCAAAATCGATGTCAGCGCGCAGGGTCTGCAGCGGCACCTGTCCTTCGCGAAGCCAGACAGTGCGGGCCATTTCAGCACCGCTCAGGCGGCCTGAAACCTGGATCTTGATCCCTTTCGCGCCCTGGCGCAGTGCCTGCTGAATGGCACGCTTCATGGCACGCCGGTAGCTGACACGGCGCTGGATCTGACCAGCGATGTTCTCGGCTACCAGGAAGGCATCGGTATCGGGCTCTTTGATCTCTTTGATCTCGAGGTCGATCTTCTTGCCAGTCAGCTCAGCCAGCATGTCGCGGATCTTTTTGACAGATTCGCCCTTGCGGCCGATAAGGATACCGGGTTTGGACGTGTGCAGGACAACCTTGACTTTGCCGGGGAAGCGTTCGATCTCGATGGAGGAAACGCCAGCGCGATCAGTATTCTTCTTGATCATCTCGCGGATGGTGAAATCCTTCATCAAATGTTCGACATACTCGTTGCCATTGGCGAACCAGCGCCCTTCCCAGGGTTTGTTGACTGCTAAACGAAAACCGGTTGGATGTACTTTACGACCCATAATTGCTCCTGATGATTCCTTTTACAAATTCCCTGTCTGTCCCGTATTATTCTTTTTCGCGCAGAATAACGACAATATGCGAATTTCTGCGAAGCAACGGTTTGAAACGACCCCGGGCGCCAAATCTTCTCCACTTGCGTGTCGGAGCTTCATCGGCATAGATGGTCTGTACGACAAGGTCATCCCGGTTTGCGCCGAAATTCTCTTCCGCGTTGGCAACTGCTGATTTCAACAGCCGGTGGAGGTGCTGCGCGGCGGTTTGAGGCATATATTGCAGCACGTTCAGCGAATCAACAGCTTTCTTGCCACGCACCAGGTCAACAACCAGTCTGGCTTTCTGGGCGGACACGCCGCAATTCTTTAACTCAGCCCTGTAATCTGTGGCCATGGTTTACCTCTTGGCGGCTGATTTCTCAGCCATGTGACCGCGGAACTGGCGGGTTGGCGCGAATTCGCCCAACCGGTGGCCAACCATGGTCTCGGTGATATAGATAGGAACATGCCGGCGGCCGTTATGTACCGCGATGGTGTGGCCAACCATCTGAGGAAAGATGGTGGATGCCCTTGACCAGGTGCGCAGGACTTTCTTCTCGCCCTTGCTGTTCATATCTTCGATTTTCTTCAGAAGTTTTGGGGCTACGAACGGCCCTTTTTTCAGTGATCTTGACATAATTCAGGTCCTCTGCTTTTAGTCAGATGGCGCAAGCCATTCCTTTATTTTCTACCAGTGCCTGCGTTGCGCCGGCGGACAATGTATTGATCAGTCGTCTTGTTCTTGCGCGTGCGATAACCGCCAGTCGGCTTGCCCCACGGGGTCTTGGGACCGGGCATACCGATCGGCTGACGGCCTTCACCACCACCATGCGGATGGTCGCGCGGAGACATCGCGGTACCGCGGACGGTCGGGCGAATGCCCATCAGGCGTTTGCGGCCGGCTTTGCCAAGTTTGATATTGCCATGATCCAGATTGCCTACCTGACCAATGGTCGCGGTGCAGGTTTGCAGCACCAGACGGACCTCACCAGATGGCAGCCGAACCTGCGCGTAATCGCCTTCTTTGGCGAGCAATTGGGCGGCAGCGCCAGCGGAACGGGCGAGCTGACCGCCTTTACCGGCTTTGAGCTCGATGTTATGGATCATCGTACCGACCGGAATGTTGGCAATCGGCAGGTGGTTTCCAGGGCGAATTTCAGCAGTGGAACCCGATTTGACCATGTCGCCGACCTTCAGGCCCTGGGGAGCGACGATGTAGCGTTTTTCGCCATCAACGTAAACTACCAGCGCCAGACGAGCGGTGCGGTTCGGATCGTACTCGATCGCGGCGACTTTGCCGGGGATATCCAGTTTGTTTCGCTTGTAATCCACAATGCGGATAAAGCGTTTCGAACCACCGCCACGATGGCGGACAGTCACCTTGCCCTGCGTGTTACGGCCGGCAAAGCGCTTCTTGATAACGATCAGAGATCGTTCCGGCTTGCTCTTTGTGATTTCTTCAAAGGAGTAGCCGGTCGTGTCGCGCAGACCAGGCGTAGTTGGTTTGTAGACTTTAATACCCATTATTCCACCCCTTCAAAGAAAGGAATTCTCTCACCGGATTTCAGCGTGACAATCGCTTTTTTCGTACCGGTGTCTTTCAGAACCAGCTTGCGGCTGCGGGAACGACGAGTGCGTTTGCCGGGCTGATTGATGATATTGACTCGCACAACGCTGACTTCAAAGATTTTTTCAACAGCGTCCTTCACCTGGCTTCGGGTCGCATCGCTTTTGACCTCGAAGGAGTATTGGTGCAGGTTGCTGAGCAAATAGTTACTTTTTTCAGTCACCAGTGGCCGTCGAAGGACATCATAAAGGCTGCTCATCTTCTTCTCCTCTTATCCTAAAATCGCCGTGATGGTGTCCAGGGCATCCAGCGGGATAATAACCTTTTCGAATGAGAGCAGATCGCGAACATTCAGGTAATTAGCCAGCAGCAATTTTGCCGTGGGGATATTGTTGGTTGAACGAACGACCACATCGAAGGCTTCGCTCTTCTGCGGGTACAGCAGCAATACGCTGGTGGGACCGACAAGCTTGTCAAGCGATGCAGCCATCAGACGAGTCTTGGGCTCCGGCAGGGTCAATTCGTCGACCATTATGATATTGGAGCCGCTTGCCTTGGCGGAAAGAGCCGCACGCAAAGCGCTCTGGCGCATTTTCCGCGGCATGCTCTGCTCGTAGCTGCGTGGATGCGGTGTGAAGATCTTGCCGCCGCCCTTCCACTGCGCCGCGCGAATCGAGCCCTGGCGAGCGCGTCCTGTACCTTTTTGCTTCCATGGCTTGCGGCCACCGCCCGCGACTTCACCGCGGACTTTGGTCTGATGCGTGCCGAGCCTGGCGTTTGCCATCTGGCGCACATAAGCCTGGTGCATCAGGTCAACTCGAATAGGCGCCTCAAAAATTGCTGCAGGCAGCTCTACGGTTTTTACCTTTTTTCCTTGCATGTCGAGAACATCTACTAACATATCTGATTTGCTCCCTTACTAAATGAAGGCAGAACTCTGGCAAGCCAGAACTACTGCTTTCTCCCTTCACTAATGATCACCAGTGATCCACGGGCGCCGGGGACTGACCCGCGCAGACCGAGGAGATTGCGCTCGACATCGACAAGTGCCACCTGCAGGTTTTGCGCGGTGACTCGTTCGTTGCCCATATGCCCTGCGCCGCGGGCGCCTTTATAAACACGACCGGGGGTCGTGCCGGAGCCGCGTGAACCAGGTGCGCGCAGGCGATCGGACTGACCATGTGTTTTAGGACCGCCACGGAAGCCATGACGTTTCACAGCGCCGGCAAAGCCCATGCCCTTGCTGGTTCCAACGACATCGACCTTTTCGCCGACAGCAAAGATGTCCGACTTGATGACATCGCCTTCTTTATAATCAATATTTTTTGCCCGGAATTCCCTCAGATAACGCAGAGGCTGCAGACTGTTCCTTTTCAAGTGACCCATCTGACCGGCTGTCAGCCGTTTTGGCTTGATCTCTTCGAAACCAAGCTGAACAGCGGAATAACCGTCATTCTCGATGGTCCTCAATTGGGTAACAAAACACGGCCCGGCCTGGATGAGCGTAATGGGTATTGCCACACCATTTTCATCGAAGACCTGGGTCATGCCGACTTTCTTCCCAAGAAGCCCTTTAAACATATTGCTATTCTCCTTTAAGTCTTTATTTGACGAGACTGTCAGCCTGGGCTTGGCTGCATCATCTCCGATACACAACAGTCACCTCGCTGCCCGCGATCAATTTGTTGATCTGCCTGCAGCAAGGTCTTGTCATGCCTCTATAGGTTTGTTAAGCGAACCTTTCAAGTTTACCACCACTCCTGTTTTTCAACAAGGTCAACAGGAGTGGCAGTAAAAAGCTCTTAGATCTTGATTTCGATATCAACGCCGGCAGGCAGGTTCAAACGCATCAGCATATCAATGGTCTTGGAATCAGGGTCAAGAACATCGATCAGACGATTGTGGGTTCTGATCTCAAAATGCTCGTGCGAGTCCTTGTCAATGAATGTTGACCGCCGAATGGTGAACTTTTCGATCTTGGTCGGCAACGGGACTGGTCCGACGACCTGCGCGCCGCTGCGCTCGGCAGTTTCGACAATTCGTTTCGCAGACTGATCCAGAATGCGGTGATCGAATGCTTTCAAACGGATACGGATGCGTTGCTTTGCCATATTTCTCTTCCTGCTCTACGCGATAATTTTGGTGATGACACCAGCGCCGACGGTCAGACCGCCTTCGCGGATGGCAAACTTGGAACCCTGCTCCAGGGCGACGGGAACGATCAGCTCGACTTCCATGTTGACATTGTCACCGGGCATGACCATCTCGACACCTTCGGGCAGTTTGATGCTGCCGGTCACATCCATGGTCTGGATGTAGAACTGCGGACGATAGCCGGGGAAGAACGGTTTGTGACGGCCGCCTTCGTCCTTCTTCAGAACGTACACTTCAGCGTTGAACTTGGTGTGCGGTTTGATTGAACCGGGTTTGGCAATCACCATACCGCGTTCCACATCATCACGCTCAATACCGCGCAGCAGCAGACCCAGATTGTCGCCAGCCATACCGCTGTCGAGGGTCTTGTGGAACATTTCAACACCGGTCACGACCGAGCTCATGGCTTTCTCGCGCAGACCGACAATCTCAACCGGATCACTGGTCTTGACTGAACCGCGTTCCACACGACCGGTCACCACGGTACCGCGACCCTTGATCGAGAAGACGTCTTCAACGCGCATCATGAAGGGCATGTCAATGGCGCGGACAGGCTCGGGGATGTAGGTGTCAACGACGTCCAGCAGTTCCTTGATCGGCGCGTATTCCGGCGCGTCAGGATCGGTCGAGGTGCTTTCCAGTGCCTTGAGGGCGCTGCCGCGCACGATCGGGGTGTCATCGCCAGGATAGCCGTTGGCGGTCAGCATTTCACGCAGTTCCAGTTCAACCAGTTCCAGCAGTTCGGGATCGTTCATCTGGTCAACCTTGTTCAGGAAGACGACGATGCTGGGCACTTCCACCTGGTGGGCGAGCAGAACGTGTTCTTTGGTCTGGGGCATCGGACCATCAGGAGCGGCAACGACCAGAATGGCGCCATCAACCTGCGCGGCACCGGTGATCATGTTCTTGATGTAGTCACGGTGACCGGGCATGTCAACATGCGCGTAGTGGCGGTTGTGCGTCTGATATTCAACATGCGTAATGTTGATCGTGATACCGCGCGCTTTCTCTTCCGGCGCGTTGTCAATCTGATCATAGTGCCGGTACTCTGCTTCTCCCAGGAAGCTGCAGTACTTGGTGATCGCTGCGGTCAATGTCGTCTTTCCATGGTCAATGTGTCCCATGGTGCCAACGTTCAGATGCGGTTTGTTTCTTTCAAATTTCTGCTTCGCCATTTTTTCTGTCTCCTTAAGATGAGGGCTACTGGTTAGATAATTCCTTTAATTCAACATTTTCTCAGTTAATGAGGTGGATAAAGGTGCATAGTGATCGAATTCCATCGAGAAAATGCCCCTGCCCTGCGTCGCTGAACGCAGATCGGTGGCATATCCGAACATCTCAGCCAGCGGTGTGACCGCGTGGATGACCTGTGTATTGCCGTGCCGTGCTTCGATCCCGCGGATCTCGGAGCGCCTGGCATTGAGCTGACCGAGCACATCGCCCAGATACTGTTCGGGGACGTGAACTTCGATCTTCATAATCGGCTCAAGCAGCACTGGTCCGCCTTTTTCGAGCGCCTGCTTGAAGCCCATGATGCTGGCAGTTTTAAATGCCATCTCACTCGAGTCAACTTCATGGAAAGAGCCGTCGACGAGGGTCACTTTGACATCCGTGACCTGATAACCCGCCAGGACACCGCTTTCGGCAGCCTCAAAAACGCCCTTCTCGATCGGGTTGATGTACTCTTTGGGAATCGCGCCGCCGATAATTTTGTTCTCGAAGACCACACCGTTACCGCGTTCGAGTGGTTCGACGTTGAACACGACATGACCGTACTGACCATGACCGCCCGTTTGCTTAACATGCTTGTAGCTGAAATTGAGCACTGGTTTGGTGATGGTCTCACGATAGGAAACCTTGGGAGAGCCGACGTTCGCGTGAACCTTGAACTCACGCAGCATGCGATCGACCAGCACATTGAGATGCAATTCGCCCATGCCTGCCAGGATTGTCTGGCCGGTATTTTCGTCCGAGCGAACCCGGAAGGTCGGGTCTTCTTCGGATAGTTTTCGCAACGCGTCGAACATCTTCTCGCTGTCAGCCGTGGATTTCGGCTCGACCGCGATCATGATGACCGGCTCGGGGAATGAGATACTCTCCAGTACGATCGGCGCGCTGGCATCACAGAGGGTATCCCCGGTGAAGCTGTCTTTCATGCCCAGCACTGCCGCGATATCGCCGGTAGCGACTTCGTCGATGTCTTCCCGTCGGTCAGCGTACATGCGAACCAGGCGCGTCATGCGCTCACGCTTTCCCTTGGTCGGGTTGTACGCGGTGGAGCCCTGTTTGAGTTTTCCGGAATAGACCCTGATGTACGCCAGACGACCCATATACGGGTCGGTGACGATCTTGAACACCAACGCGCTTAGCGGAGCGTTGTCATCGGCAGGGCGCGTTTCAGGTTGGTTATTATTGGGGTTCGTCCCGTCAACCGCGGGGATATCGAGCGGCGAAGGCAGGTAATCGACGATAGCGTCGATAACCGGCTGTACGCCTTTGTTCTTGAGCGATGAACCGCAGAAGACTGGTGTCACTTTATTGGCGATGACCGCCTTGCGCAAGGATGCCTTGAGCTCGTCAATCGTCAGGGTCTCCCCTTCCAGGAATTTGACGATAACATCACCTTCGTCGAGCTCTGCTATTCGCTCAACCAGATCGGCGCGTTTCTGGACAGCTTCGTCAACCATACCAGCGGGAATCTCGCCTACACGAAATTCCTTGCCGGAAGCGTCTTCCCAGAAGTAGGCTTGCTGTGTCAGCAGGTCAATGACGCCCTTGAATTCCAGCTCGTTGCCAATCGGCATCTGCATCGCAAGCGGGTTGGCGCCAAGGCGCTGACGGATGGTCTCGATCGTGTAATCATAGGAAGCGCCGATTCGATCCATCTTGTTGGCGAAGCAAATGCGAGGTACCTGATAGCGGTCCGCCTGTCGCCAGACTGTCTCGCTCTGAGGCTCGACACCCTGGGTGGCATCAAAAACAACAACACCCCCATCCAGTACGCGCAGGGAGCGTTGTACCTCGGCTGTGAAATCAATATGGCCGGGGGTGTCTATTAAATTGATGAGATGGTCTTTCCATTCGGCGGTGACTGCGGCGGAAACGATGGTGATGCCGCGTTCGCGTTCCTGTTCCATCCAGTCAGTAACCGTGGTGCCTTCATCTACAGAACCAAGCCGGTAGGTTTTCCCCGTGTAGAAGAGAATACGTTCGGTTGTCGTGGTCTTACCGGCATCAATATGCGCGATAATACCAATATTGCGATAGTGCGTCAGGGGAAAAGTTCGGCTCATAGTCTGTTAAGGTTCAAGGTTGCGCAGAGGGTATCACACTACATTCGGTAATGGGAGAAAGCCCGGTTCGCCTCCGCCATACGATGTGTTTCTTCTCTCTTTCGAATTGAAGCACCCTGATTGGTTGAAGCATCCATGAGTTCGGCGGCGAGCTTCTCTGAAAAGGATTTGCCAGAACGCGCCCGGGTCGAATCAAGGATCCAACGCATGGCCAGGGTTGCCCGGCGATCCGCGGGAACTTCCATCGGCACCTGGTAGGTCGCGCCGCCAACACGGCGGGGGCGGACTTCCATGAGCGGGCCGACGTTTTTCAAAGCGGTCTCAAGGGTATTCAAAGGATCCTGACCGGTTTTGGCCTGGATCATGTCCATGGCGTCGTAGATCAGGGTTGTTGCGGTGCTTTTCTTGCCGCTCTTGAGGATGCGGTTAATGAAATTCGTGACGGTCAGGCTGTTGTACTTGACGTCAGGAGTAATTTCTCTCTTCTCGGGTTTGGTTCTGCGCATTAATTCTTCTCCACTCTATATTGCGTGATACGAGTCAACTAACTCTTCTTAGGTCGTTTGGAACCGTATTTTGAACGGCCTTGTGCCCGTTTGGCAACCCCGGTTGAATCGAGCGTGCCTCTAACGATGTGATAGCGCACACCTGGCAGATCTTTCACACGACCACCGCGAACCAGCACCACAGAGTGCTCCTGCAGGGAGTGACCTTCGCCTGGAATGTAGGCTGTCACTTCAAGACCATTGCTCAGGCGAACCCTGGCAATCTTGCGCAGCGCTGAGTTCGGTTTCTTGGGGGTCATGGTTCTGACCACGGTGCACACCCCACGTTTCTGGGGGGCGCCTGCCAGTTGACGCACACGTTTCTGCTTCATTGAGTTCATCGTGTACTGCAAGGCAGGTGACTTGCTTTTGGCCTTAGGGTTTGAACGGCCTTTTCGAATCAGTTGGTTAATGGTTGGCACAGTTTAATCAATATCCTTTCTTGCTATTCTTCTCTCTCCACAAAGCAAGGCCATCCATGGTTCCCGATGGCCTCACCCCATTTCTTACTCCGAGGCTGAAGGCTTTTTACCTTCCGGCGCAATGACAGAGTGTGATTTTATCATGACGATTTTTTTCGGTCAAGATTTTTCACAGTTTAAAATTCTCAATATTTCCGCCTAATCCCAGCAGACCCGTCTCGATCTTTGGTGGTTTGAGCTTCTCTTCATCCTTGCCGAACTTGATCGTCTCGCCAGAATCCATGATGGCTTCAACGGCCAGACCCAGGCTCTGCAGCTCTTTCACCAACACGCGGAACGCCGCGGGGATGCTGGGCTGTTCGATCGGTTCATCCTTGACGATGGCTTCGTAAGTATTCACCCTGCCCTGCACGTCATCGGATTTGACCGTCAGCATTTCCTGCAAGGTATATGCCGCGCCGTAAGCTTCCAGCGCCCACACTTCCATTTCACCGAAACGCTGACCACCGAATTGTGCTTTACCGCCAAGAGGCTGCTGGGTGACCAGACTGTAAGGGCCTGTCGAACGCGCGTGAACTTTATCTTCGACCAGGTGATGCAGCTTGAGCATGGTCATGACACCAACGGTTACCGGACTGTCATACGGGATGCCGGTCTTGCCATCACGCAGGTGCTGCTTGCCGAGTGTCGGAATTGGCTGACCCGTTTCAAGCGAGATTTCTTCTGCTTTCGCGGCGACAGCTTCAACCGACATTTTCTTTGTGTCAACATCGAAGCTCTCGAGCCACAAGCGCAGGCTGACATCCAGCGTGTGCATAACCTTCTTCTGATCCAGAGCCGCGTCCTGAGCGATATCGCCGAACTCGAGCAGCTCGTCCGGATCGTAGCCCTTATCACGCAGCCACTCGGTCAGAGTCGACTGACGGGCATAAGAATGATCGGATTGCAGCCGCAGGACATCGTAGCCGCGGTCGCCGAGTTTCTGCTCAAGATACATCAGACGCGCTTCTTCATCATCTGTAATAGATTCGAGTTCGTATTCCTGTTCCTTCAGCCAGTCCCAGGCATCATTGCGCGCATCCGACCAGGCCTGTTCGATCATCCAGGTTCGGGCGAGTTCAGTTTCGATCTCAATTTCGGTAGCGCCATCAAAGACCGGCGTAATCGCCCGGAAGCCCAGTCCGTAGGCTGCCCAGCCAAGGTGCGTTTCCAGGATCTGACCGACGTTCATACGACCGGGAACGCCAAGCGGGTTGAGGATGATATCGACCGGCGTGCCATCATCAAGGAAAGGCATATCCTCAATCGGCACGACACGGGAGACGACACCCTTGTTACCATGACGTCCGGCCATTTTGTCGCCAGCCGTGATCTTGCGGTTCTGCGCCACTGAGACGCGGACCATCATGTCAACGCCGGCAGAGAGGTCTGTATTATCTTCACGTGTGAAGACCTTGACATCGACGACCTTGCCGCGTTCGCCGTGGGGCATGCGCAGGGAGGTATCTTTGACGTCGCGTGATTTCTCACCGAAGATGGCGCGTAGCAGACGTTCTTCAGGGGTCAGTTCCTTCTCACCCTTGGGTGTGATCTTGCCGACCAGAATGTCATTCGGACCAACTTCAGCTCCGATGCGGATGATGCCATTCTCATCGAGGTCCTTGATGGCGTCCTCACCAACATTGGGAATGTCACGGGTGATCTCTTCAGGCCCCAGTTTGGTGTCACGGGCTTCGACTTCATACTTTTCAACATGGACGGAGGTGAACTTGTCATCCTGAACCAGTTTTTCCGAGATCAGGATGGCGTCCTCGAAGTTGCCGCCTTCCCAAGAGAGGAACGCGACGACGACGTTCTGACCCAACGCCAGATTGCCATCCACGGTTGAGGAGGAATCCGCCAGGATATCACCCTTGCGGATCACCTGCCCCTTGACGACCGCGGGGCGCTGGTCGATACAGGTTGATTGATTGGAACGCTGATATTTTTTCAGCTTGTAAACTTTTTCCATGCCGGCGTCATTGCGCATCACGATCTGCTTGCCATTGACGCGCACGACCTCGCCGCTCTCCTCGGCAACCAGCACCTGACCAGAGTCGAATGCCGCGTAGCCTTCCATGCCCGTCGAGATGAGCGGGATGTCAGGATGCACGAGCGGGACAGCCTGAGCCTGCATGTTCGAGCCCATCAGGGCGCGGTTGGCATCATCATGCTCGAGGAAGGGGATCAAAGCCGCAGAGACGCCGACCACCTGATGAGGGGAGACGTCCATGTAGTTGATGCCTTCGGCATTCGAGATGATAAAGTCAGAGTGGTGCCGGCTGGAAATACTGTCAGTGGCAAACTCCATATATTCATTAATGGGCGTGTTCGCCTGAGCGATGACGAATTTGTCCTCAGCGTCCGCGGAGAGATATTCAACCTCATCAGACACAAACGGCTCGACGAAGATTGTCGTCTTTGGCAGTTTGGCAATGTCCTTGAGGACCTTCTTCTCAATGCGGGTGCCGCTTTCAGCAATGACGCTGCCCGATTTGGGGTGTGTAACATCCTGACGCAGCATGCGCTGCTCCAGACGCGGGTCATCAGACTGCAGTGACTTATAAACACGGCGGTAAGGTGTTTCGATGAAACCATACTCATTGACGCGCGCGTAGGTCGCCATACGACCGATCAAACCAATGTTTGGGCCTTCAGGCGTCTCGATCGGGCAGATGCGGCCATAGTGTGAATGGTGAACGTCACGGACATCGAAGCCGGCACGCTCACGGCGCAGACCACCGGGACCCATGGCAGACAAAGTACGCTTGTGACGCAGCTCTGCCAGCGGATTGGTTTGTTCCATGAATTGTGAGAGCTGGCTGGAACCGAAGAACTCACGCAGCGCGGCAACGACCGGACGAATGTTGATCAGCGATACAGGCGAAATCTGATCCTGCTCACGAATGGACATACGTTCCTTAATAACGCGCTCCATGCGGCGCATGCCTACGCGCAGTTTGTTCTGAATCAACTCACCAACTGTCTTGACGCGGCGGTTGCCGAGGTGATCGATGTCGTCCTTGTCTTCCAGTTCATTGTTGATCATGATCATGCGCCGCACAAGGTTGACGATATCCCAGCGGGTTATGGTGCGATGTGTGACAGGAATGCGTGAAGTCAGGTCGAGCTTCTGATTGAGCTTATAGCGGCCGACACGTTCCAGATCGTAATGACGCTGATCAAACAGCTGCTCGATCATGAATTGGCGGGCGTTGTCCATAGTGACAGGGTCACCGGGGCGCATCTTGCGGAAGAACTCAAGCAGAGCGGCTTCGGCGATGGTATTGTTGCTGGTATCCCATTCCGGCTCCTGGCGAATGGTCGCCGGGATGAACATGCGCTCCGGATTGGTGTCGATATCCTTGAACAGATCGAGGATCTCTTCGTCGCTGCCGGTCTTGATCGGCGGCTCGCCTGCCAGACCGTCATCAACGGCTGCCAGCGCGCGCAGGAAGATCGTGATCGGCACGGTGCGCTTGCGGTTGAATTTCAGGATCAGATAGTCATTCTTGCGGGTCTCGAACTCCATCCAAGCGCCGCGATCCGGGATGAGCTTGCCCATGGCAAGGCGGTGGCCGGTGGTGCGGTCGGTGGGCGCTTCGAAGTACACGCCTGGAGACCTGATCAACTGGGAGACGACAACACGTTCTGTACCGTTAATAATGAAGGTGCCATTCTCAGTCATCTCGGGGAAATCCCCAAGGAAGATATCGGACTTGATTGGCTCGGGAACTTCAGAGCCAGTCAGCAGCACCGAGACGGTCAGCGGACAGGCATACGTCAGGTCGCGCTCGATACATTCATCGATGCTGTGCTTGGGTTCACCAAATGAAAATTTGAGGTCCCAGTCTTTCAGTTCAGGGTTACGGCTGGGGAAGAACAGCCGGATGCCTTTTGAGTAGGATTCAATTGGAGAAATTTCATCGAACAGATCAGCCAGGCCCTCTTCCTTCAACCGTTTGAATGAATCGAGCTGAACGTCGATCAGGTTCGGCATGTTGAAGATGTTAGGAATTCTGGCGTATGATCTAGTAGGTAATTTTGAAACCATTGAGTGTCTCTCCCGTGTCTACAAGAAAAAAGTTAGTTAAATGCCCTTTCCCCTTTCGGGATTAAGGCAATTGTTGATTATAACAAGGGTGGTTGACAAAATCAAGGCGAGAATTATCGCAAATCTGACTGCCTGACTGTACTGTCGCCGCCTGTCAACAGCGCTTCAAGTTCGCTCAGCGCCTGCTCGCGGCTGCGGAAATGGATTGCCGGCATGCCGGCCGCCCGCGCGCCTTCAATATTGACAAAAAAGTCGTCGATGAAAACGCATTCGTCAAGCTGGCAGCCCATGCGTTCGGACGTCAGCTCGAAAATCTTCCGGTCGGGTTTCCTGACCCCCACCTCAGAGGAATAGGTGATGACGTCAAAGGCATGCAGAAAACCGAAGCGTTCGCCGAAAATTATTCTACCGCTGCTCCAGGCATTGCTCAACAGTGCTGTTTTGTACGCCGGACGTAGATCCGAGATGTATTTGACCAGTGGTTCGTCCACCCGGTCCCCGGCCCAGTAATGGTCCGCCAGCCAGTCTGCCTGGTCCGCCTCAAGTTTGAAAATGCGGGTCAGGTTCGCGTAATGCGCTTCCACGGGTATTTCACCCAGCTCACAAGTAACAGATGACTCGGAATGGAAGACAATATCCTCGAGTTCCTGGCGGGACATACCAAACTTGCGTGCCAGCCCCTCGCGAAACTCGGGAAACACCGTCCGCAGAATCACTCCCCCCATATCCCAGATGACACCTTTGATCATAAGCTCCATTCCATGGTCTACGAAATCGCGCAATTTTTGGCAGGAAACATTGTCCTGAGCTAAATGCTGCTTTATTATAGTGTAATCATTGCCTATGCCTTCGAGTGGACAATTTTCCGATGGATGATTCGCTTCCGACACTGTTACGCAAATACCATAGCCTGACTGATGATCAGGTCGCTCAGTTTGCTGCGTTCGAGGATGAGCTGATTGAGTGGAACAGCCGCTTCAATCTGACCGCAATCAGAGATCGTGACAGCCTGCGCGTCAAACACTTTCTTGACAGTCTGAGTGTCAGCGCCGCCTTCAAGAATGACCTGCCCCGCCATCTGATCGACGTCGGCACGGGCGCCGGCTTTCCGGGGATTCCGCTCAAAATTCTCTTTCCTGACCTGAAGCTGACGCTGGTTGAATCGACCGGCAAGAAGTGCAGGTTCCTGGAGCATATGGTTGAGCTGCTTAATCTGCGGGAAACGGTCGTGCTGAACGCGCGCGCGGAAGACCTGGCCATTGAAAAAGGCTACCGCGAGAAATTTGATTGCGCGGTGGCGCGCGCGGTGGCAAACCTGCCGACACTTTGCGAGTATCTGCTGCCGCTGGTCAAACCTGGCGGAACCATGATCGCCCAGAAAGGAAACACGGCGCAGGCTGAGCTGGCCGACGCGATGAACGCTATCAAGGTGCTTGGCGGTGCTGGCGGTGAAATCATTAAGGTAGATATAGAAGAAATCGACCAGGAGCGCTTCCTGGTCGTCATCAACAAAACTAGCCGCACCCCTGCCGCGTATCCACGCCGGGCAGGATTGCCGCTCAAGAAACCACTTTAGGTTTCTGACACCTGCACCTGACCGTTGACCACCTGCCAGGCTGCTGCTTCAGCCAGGAACTCAGGATCGAACATGCCGCGATCAGTCGTCGTCATCAGCGACTGGTCGTATTTCCGCAAATGCTTGAGCAAATCCTTTCGGCGGTGCAGATCCAGCTCTGCCAGAATCTCGTCCAGCAGGATCACGGGCCACTGACCTGAGCGCGTGTGCAGCCATTCCGCCTCCGCCAGCTTCATCGCCAGCAGGCACGTGCGGATTTGACCCCGGGAACCAAAATCACCCAGGTTGGCGCCATTAGCCGTAAACACCAGATTGTCACGGTGCGGGCCGATGGTAGTCACACCGCGGGCGATCTCCTCCGGCCGCAGTTGAATCAGCCGTTTGACGTATTTGTCGCTGATGTCAGCCGCCGACATACCATTGAGGTCGTTGCCAAGTTCGAGCGGCAGGTTGATCTGTTCAGAATCCTCACCAGTGAGCGAAAAGGCCGGTTTGTATTCCACGCGCATGACTTCTCTAGTATCGGTCAGGTCGTAGTGAATGCCGGACGCGAAAGCGTTCAACTCCCTCACTCCAACCTGGCGGTAGAAAATGATTTCGCCCGCCAGCTTTGCCAATATCTGATCCCAGTATTCAAGCTGGCTCTTCTGTCCGCGGTCCTCGGCGATCATCTTCAGCAGCGCGTTACGCTGGCTTAGGGCTTTGTCATATTCGGAGAGTAAGCGCGCGTATCCCGACTGCGCCTGCATCAGGACCAAATTGAGATAGCGGCGTCTTTCGTCCGGACCGCCTTCGATGGTGCGGGTCATTTGCGGCAGGAAGATCACTGCCAGGAAATGTCCAGCCAGCTCATGCGCGGCTTTCTTCGCCCCGTCCAGCAGGCTCTCCTTACGGTAGCGATAGCTGCCGTCTGCCTGCCGTTCGAGAATCAGCCTGACTTCGATTTTGTGGACGGATTGCCCAGAGCGATAATCCGCGACGATGCGGGAGACGATCACCTCGTCCTGCGGGGCAAAGAGGCTGATTAACTGGCGGTCATTGGGTGTGTGAAAGGAAGTAAGGGTCGCCAGATAGTAGATCGATTCGAGCAGCGTAGTTTTGCCCTGCGCGTTGGCGCCGTGAAACAAAATAATCCGCCTTGGCAAATCAAGGTCAAGGCGGGAAAATGCCCGAAAATTAGTCAGTGACAAATGCATCAAGTGCATTGGATCATACGTCTTTCAAATTTTCTTCTTCGTCCTGACGCGGCTGCCACAGCTCAGTTGCGAGGTCGGTGAAGACCACGCCTTCCAGGTGATCGATTTCATGCTGGAAGATGCGCGCCAGCCAACCTTTGGCATTCACTTTGACGGCCTTGCCCTGCCGGTTGACGCCCTTGACGCTGATGCTCTCATGCCGGCTCACCCGACCAATCAAACCGGGAACAGACAGGCAGCCTTCGATGCCGGTTACCATCTCTTCAGATTTCTTGACGATCTCCGGGTTGGCAATGATGTAAAGCTTCTTCGGCTTGTCTTCCAGCTCGTTGCCATCTTCATCTTCTTCACCGTATTCAACGACAATCAGACGCAATGGTTCAGCGACCTGCGGCGCGGCAAGTCCGACACCGGGTGCTTCACGCATCAGGGAGACCATCCCATCGACCAGGTTTTGGAAATCCTTGTCAAACGTGCTGACCTTGAGGGCTTTGCGCCTCAGAACTGGGTGGGGTAAAGTTACAATTTCTCGTGTCATAAGGTACCTTCGCCGGTTATTTTACCCCTATTCCTGATCCTGCCGGCTTTTCTCAATGACCAGACGGTGGTACGAAGCGATCATCTCCGCCATGCGTTCGCGTTCACGCGCCTGTCTGATTTCAGTTTCATGCTGCTGCAGCCAGGCCATCCTGCCGAATATTTCCTTCTGCACCGCGGCGGGGTCCGGCACGTTGTCAAAGGTCAGCGTTGAATCACCCACCTTGATATAAACGGTGCCATAGTTGAGCAGAATGCCGATCAATCCGAGGCGCTTGTATTCGATACTGAGGATGTTCTTGATCTGCGCGGTTTGTTTGTCTTCCCTGCCGAGCGGTTTCTTGTTGATGTCAACTACCTGATCGGGTGTGATGATGTAGCGGTCATTGCGCCAATCGGTGAACTTGTAGATCAGCCAGATCAGGGACAGCAACAGCACGGTCGCCAGCAGCGGGTTTGCCACCAAATTGCCCTGCTGATCCAGAATCACTTCCGGACGGGACGCAAGGATGAGAAAGGTGATAATCAGCGCGGTCGCCGGCAGCAGCAGCGCCTTCAGCATGTAAATCCAATGCGTCCAGTAAGTGATGGTCTCACCCTCCACTTTTCTGAGGGCGAAGAAATTTGCCAGCGCTGAGTATTCTGCCGGCTGGTACCGCAAAGGATTGGCGTGAGCCATTTCTTCAAATTCCTCTTCATCCGGCAAGTCCATGCCGAACCTGCGGCGCAAGCTCACTTCCACATCATGCCGGTCTTCAGCAATGATTTCATCGCGCGAATGCTCCCAGAGCGATTTGATCAACGCGGCAACCGTCTCAAAGCGGTCAAGGTCATGCAGGGTGATCGTCCCTGTATAAGTACGAACGACGACATTGCCGAAGGAGAAGATCCGCCCTAACTGGGAGCTGGTCGTCGAAACGGAAAGGATGGATTTTAGCGGCGTCTCCTGCTGGTTGGAATAAAGGGCTACAACGCGTTCCATGAACAGCACGCGCAGGTTGGAGACATAGGCGTAATCGTTCGTCCAGTCAATGCCGATCCAGCCTGCCCAGACCACGCAAAGCACGAGCAGAACTGCCTCGATCAGGCGCATGGCAATGCCGTAGGGATCCATCACGTAGAAGGTGATCAGGATGATGAAAAAGAGCGCCATTGGCATCAGCAGCCGGGAGAAAAGGAAAGCGGGATGCCGGCGGCCATAAAAATAGATGATCTCGTCCGGCTCCTTGAATTCGAATGTTTTACGTTGGGCAGCCTTGAATGATTCCAGCAGCATGATCAGATTCTCATACGCCTGCGGAACCTGCGCCACAGCCTGCCGCATATTCTCGTAGTTGATACGCAGCAGAACGGTCTCGCTCACGGTTCGCAGGCTGGTGATGGAAGGCGTCCCGGGGGTCAGCATCTCAAGGTTGAGCACATCGCCGCGATGCGCCAGGCCGACATTTCGTGTTTCACTCTGGGTCGTAAATGTCTGGCGCACGCGTCCCTGGTAGACCAGATACAGATGCTCATCCAGGTCTCCCTGCGAGATGACAAACTGATTTCTGCCATATTCGAGGATCTCGAATAATGGCAGAATATCCATCAAAACTTGCGGCGTGGCAGCGTTAAAAACGAAGGTCGCGGACAGGAATTCAACAACATCCTGATCGTATAATTCCATGTGATAAGTATAATCTGAAAAGAACTGGCGCCTCTCGGCGCCAGTTTGTTTTTATCGCTTAATCGTCGTTGCCGGCGGCTGATTTCTCTTCAGCCTCGCTCTTCTTGGTGCGAGCGTCGGTGAAAACGATGGCGTTATCCTTGACGTCGACCGTGATCTGCTTCGCGGTATCAAACTCGGCGGAGAGCAGCTTGACCGAGAGCGGGCTCTCGATATAGCGCTGAATGGCCCGTTTGAGCGGCCTCGCGCCGAATTCGGTATTGTACCCTTCGGCAGCCAGCCACTTGCGAGCCCGTTCTGTCAGCCTGACGTGCAGACCCTGTTCTTCCAGCCGTCCCTTTACTTCCGCGATCTGCAGGTCAACGATCTTGAGCATATCCTCCTGAGAGAGCGGTGAGAACGTGATCACCTCGTCGATGCGGTTCAGGAATTCGGGGCGGAAAGTGGCTTTGAGCGCCTTCTCAATCTTCTGGTTGGCTTCGCGTTCTTCCGCGTCACGCGCCTTATCCTGCAGGAAGCCGACCGTGCCGCCGCGTTTGACAAACTCTGTTCCGAGATTACTGGTCATGATCAGAACGGTATTGCGGAAGTCGACCGTTCGTCCCTGTCCATCCGTCAGCCTGCCGTCATCGAGGATTTGCAGCAGTGAGTTCCACACTTCCGGATGGGCTTTCTCGATCTCATCGAACAGCACAACGCGGTAAGGTCGCCGGCGCACTGCTTCGGTCAACTGTCCGCCCTCTTCATAGCCGACGTATCCGGGAGGCGCGCCAAACAGACGTGAAGCTGTATGCTGCTCACGATACTCACTCATATCCAGGCGCACCAGCGCTTCCTCGTCGCCGAACATGAATTCAGCCAGCACTTTTGCCAGCTCAGTCTTGCCGACACCAGAGGGCCCGATGAAGATGAACGAACCAATCGGGCGCTTGGGATCCTTGAGGCCGGAGCGGGCGCGGCGGATGGCATCTGAAATAGCGCCAACGGCTTCAGGCTGCCCGATGATCTTGGCGTTCAAACTGTCTTCCATGTGCAGCAGGCGTTCTGCCTCCGTCTCCATCATCTGGCTGACCGGAATGCCCGTCCACTGCGCGATCACGCCGGCGATGTCATCAACATCAACCGTATCATCCAGCTTTTGCTCGCGCTCCCATTTATTGCGCAGCTCGTTAAACTCACCCTGCAGGCGCAGTCTGTCGGCTTTGTTGCGGGCGGCGCGTTCGTAATCTCGTTCGACGCCAGCCTGCTCTTCTTCGGCAACCAGACGGTCAATATCAGATTTCATCTGTTTCAGGTCAGGCGGCAAAGAGTAGAGCGCCACGCGCAATTTCGCCGCGGCTTCGTCGATCAGGTCGATGGCTTTGTCAGGCAGCCGGCGGTCGGTGACATAGCGAGCGGAGAGCCGAGCGGCGCTGGTCAAAGCCTGATCCGAGAAATGGATATCGTGATGCGCCTCGTACTTGTCCCGCAGACCGAACAGCATCTGGATGGTTTCATCCACCGATGGTTCGTCCACATAAACCGGCGCGAAACGCCGTTCCAGCGCGGCGTCCTTCTCAATGTGTTTGTGATACTCGTCCAGAGTTGTCGCGCCGACGCATTGCAGCTCACCGCGTGCCAGCGCGGGCTTGAGCATGTTTGACGCGTCCATAGCACCCTGGGCTGCTCCGGCGCCAACAACGGTATGCAATTCATCGATGAACAGGATCACCTGACCCTGTGAATTCTGAACATCTTCGATCGCCGCTTTGAGCCGCTCTTCAAATTCACCTCTGAAGCGCGAGCCGGCGATCATGGCGCCAAGGTCAAGCGAGAGGACATGCTTGCCCATCAGAATTTCGGGGACATCATTGGCGGCAATCTTTTGCGCCAGACCCTCAACGATGGCGGTCTTGCCGACACCTGCTTCACCAATCAGCACCGGGTTGTTTTTTGTCCTGCGTGAAAGCACCTGCATGACGCGCAGCACTTCCTGGTCCCGGCCAATGACCGGATCCAGCTTGCCTTCCTTTGCCATGGTGGTCAGGTCACGCGAGTATTTCTCAAGTGTCTTGTAACGCACTTCGCCGTGGACCTCGGCGGTTTTCTGCCCGCCCCGCAATTCGGCGATGGTCTGCAGTGTGCGTTCGCGTGTGATGCCCGAGGATTCAAGCAGGCGCGCTGCCGGCATGTTGCGTTCGCTGAGAATCGCCAGGAAGATATGCTCGGTCGAAACGAACTCGTCCTTGAGCTTGTTGGCCTCTTCATTAGCCAGGTCGATGATCCGTTTGACCCGCGGCGTGATGAAAATCTGTCCCGCGCCGCCGCCGAAAATGTTCGCCTTCGGGCTGGTGCGCAAGATGTGATCCAGCCGGTCACTGAGCACGGATGAATCGATATTCATCATCTCAAGCAACTGGGTCACCATACCCTCCGGCTGCTCAATCAAGGCCAGCAGGATGTGCTCGGTATCTATCTGATTGTGTCCGTAACGCTGAATGATCTCCGCTGCCCGCTGGGCAGCCTCCTGGGCGCGTTCGGTAAATCGGTCAAATCGCATCATAAGCGGATTTCCCTCTAAGTAAATGTGTTCAGATTATAGCATCTGACTAGGTAACATCATACCAGTCCAATCTAAGAACCCTGTATGAATTAAATGTAGAATTACTGCATGCCCCCAACAAATTCAGGCGCATCCGAGTCCATTCGTCCGATCGACCCAAACAAAGATTTAAGACAGATCACTGATCTGATTGAGCTCTGTTTTGCCGGCACACTGGACAGCGATGGTCTCGATTACATCCGCCAACTGCGCCAGATGATCACGAACGGCGACCGGATGTTCTGGTTCAGGGGCGGAAAAGCCACCTTTTCCTATCCGGTCAGCGGCTTCGTGTATCTCGATGATAGCGGGCGGATCGTCGGCAATCTGACCATCATCCCGATCCCATATCAGCGCCGCTGGTATTACCTGATCGCGAACGTCGCCGTTCACCCGGATCAACGGCGCAAAGGCATCGCGCGGCAGCTCACGCTGGAAGCTATCCGCTTCGCGCGCGAGCATCAGTTTGACGATCTCTGGCTGCACGTAAGAACGAACAACCCCGCCGCGCGGCAGCTCTATGACCAGCTCAATTTTGTCCCGCAGACCGAGCGGACGACGTGGATATTTGAACCGGACGGGCAGCTCCGCGCGGCTCCTGAAAATCATTCGATCCACTGGAGCAGGCACACCCCGCGCGAGGCGTTCAACACTCAGCTCGCGTTAGCGTATCCTGAAATGATTCGCTGGAAAATTGGGCTCGAACCCGAAAACTTATGGCCCGGCTGGCTGGGCATGCTGAAAAATTTTTTCGCCGGTGTTACCGTTCACCAGCGATCGGCGGCGATTGGCGGGGCATACGCCGGTACCTACGCGCTGCAAAAAACGACGTCCTCGGCGGATAGCCTGTGGATCGCGGTTGACCCGGAAAGTGATAATGTCGCCTTCACTCACCTGCTTGCCGATTATTCCTCCCACTTGCGCAATCCCAAGCCGGTACAGGTCAACTTCCAGATGGGCAAACAGGAAGCCGCTTTTCTTGAAAGCGGCTGGAAGGTTCACAATCAACTGACGTGGATGAAGCTGGAGCTATAAGTCTGGGTCGACCGCGATCAGACGATAGCGGATGAAGTCAGTGTTTTCAAACAACAGTTTATATTTACCGGCTGCCAGTTGTTCGTCGATAAACGCGTTAACATCCCCTTCGGCTACTGCCGGCACCAGCAAATGCGTCACCTTCTCGGCGGTGATGATCGACTTCATATGCTCGACATCATCAAACCAGAATTTGACAAAGGCATCCTCAAAGCCCGGCTGGCTTGAGACCGGGTAATTGCTTAAAATCCTGACTGGCTGTCCGAGCAAGTTTTCGTGCAGGTAGGCATTGATCTCGGGGCTGAAGATGGTGCGCTGCTGACTTTCCTGCCGCTCCATCAACACCTGATCCTTCACCAGCAACCCGGCGCCAACCATGACAACAAGCATCAGGATGACGAGTATCAGGCTGCCGGCTTTCCCCAGCTTAAGCCCGCTGACCAGGTTTAATGTCAAAAGGGATAACCGCCACAGCGCCAGCCCGATGGCGATAGCTGCCAGCGGGAAGATCATCACCAGATTGCGGACGTCATAGTTGGCGTAGCCCGCCCAGAGCAGCGTGTAAGGCAGCACGACAAACAAGGTCAGCATTTGCCAGAAACGCTCCAGCAGCAAGGCAGCCGGCAGCAACGCCAGGAACAGGAACTGGTAGACGCCCAGCGTGCTGAAGCCATAGCTCAGTTTCGCCAGCAAGCCGGTCCGCTCATCACTGCCTGTAACGGATTGCTGGTATGGGATGAACAGGTGCGTGTCAGCCTGCCCGCTGAAATATTTGCTGAAGCTGTAGGCGTACCACGGCAAGGTGATGACTGCCGGCGGCAGAAGCATGGCAGCAATCGGCGCCAGTCCAACCGTTCGGTTCGCGCGCTTGCCGAGCATCAGGTAAGCCACTGCCAGCAGAACAACCGCCAGAATAATCAGTCCGGGCTGCTTGGTGACCGCCGCGCCTGAGGCAAGCACCAGCGCCAGCATGGAACGCGAGCGTCTGGTTCTCTGGTCCTCGCTGGTCCAGGCGTCATGGAGCGCGAGGATAGCGAGCAGTGCCATGAACGCCAGCGGCAGATCAACATAACCGGCGCTGATGTAGTTATCCTGAAACTTTTTGATCAGCACTCGCAGGACAAAGACCGCGGCGAGGTACCCGGGCTGCTTTTTATAGACCGCGTAACCGAAGAGCGCCATCAGCATGGCAAAGGTGAAGGCCGGCATCAACCCCTGCGCGAATAACTGCATCCGGGTGCTGCCTACCAGCAGGAACATCCAGGCCCAGTTGATCGGGATCAATTGGGCGTAATCTTCGGTATCGATCGGGATGCGATTGTTCGCCCATTCAACCGACCAGCGGTTCCACGACAGGATGGTGTCCCAGGTGTTAAAGACGGATCCGACGTTGTAGCGGATATAGCGGCTGGCCCATTCCAGCGACGTGACTGCCAGGATGAGCAGAACCGCGGCAGCGACCAGGTAAAGCAGGCGGACAAGCGCCTGATCATTCCACTTCCCCGGCTTCAAGAGCGCGACTGCGTTTCTGACCCGGCCAATGATTGACTGGCTGACCGCATCCAGGTTGGTCTTCACCAACACAGGCAGATAAATTATTGCCAGCCAAATCATTTCGACCATGACAACCGCGAACACAACCGGCCGGGTAAAAAACCCGAGCGCTGTGAAGAAGAAGCCCAGCGTGTAGTTGACTGTCAGGCTCAGACCAAACACAAAAACCGATTGCAGCAGGATACTATCCGGCAGACGCAGGTAGCGCCGCAGGATCAATCCTGGCAAGCAAAGGACCTGGAGCAAGCTCAGTATGCCGGTAAGGAACAGAAACTGGTTACCCATCGTTACAATTTTACTATTCCCCGCAACTTTAATTCCTGCGGTGGCGTATATTGGATGTAGGGAGAAAAAGAGGAAACCATGAAAAAATTTATCGTGTCCCTGATTATCAACGCCATCGCCTTATACGCCGCGGTTTACCTGATGAACGGGCATGGCATTACACCGCAGTCTACCAACTGGCTGAGCTTCGCCTGGCTGGCGCTGATCTTCGGTATCGTCAACGCGTTGGTCAAACCGATATTAACCGTTGTCGGCTGCCCCTTCATCATTCTGACCCTCGGATTCGGTTACCTGCTGATCAACACCATTCTGTTTTCGCTGGCCGGCTGGATCGGCACGCAATTCGGGGTCGGCTTCTCGGTTGCCGGCGTGATCCCCGCGTTCCTCGGCGCGCTGATCGTCAGCGTGGTCAGTTTTATCCTCAATCTGTTCCTGAAAGATAACGAGGACTAAGCGTTCCTCGAGAAAGAAGACCGCGCTTTACGCGCGGTCTTTAAGGTTAATTAGTCTGCCGGCATCACAAAATGCATGATGCGGCTGTTGAGCGAATCCACGACCCAGATGCCGCCATGAGTGTCGGCTGCCAGCCCGACGGGTAAACCCAGACTGGTGTCTGCGTTGCCGACATCACCCCAATTTCTGAGGTAGGCGCCATCGCGATTGAATTCAATCACGCGCGAGGCTTCGGGGTCGCTGATGAAGACATTGCCAGCCGGATCCACAGTGATATAGGGTTTATTCTCAATGCTGCTGCCGAACCAGGCTTCGACCTCCCACTGCATGTAAGGCGCGAAAGTATTGGGTACGGTACCTTCCTTGAACGCCTGCACACGCTGATTCCAGGTATCGACCACATAGACCAGACCTTCATTGCTGACGGTGACGCCGACCTGCTCGTCAAACTGTCCGGCTTCCATGCCGGGGGTGCCAAACTGCCCCAGGAACGCACCCTGAGCGTCAAAGATCACGATGCGTTTGTTGCCGGTATCGCTGACGTAAACCCGGTTCTGACTGTCAACCGCGACGGAGCGCGGGCCGTAGAAGGCGTTGGGCGTGCCATCCTGGCTGAAGTAACCCCACATCTGCAGGAACTCGCCATCAGCGTTGAATTTCTGGATGCGGTGGTTCCAGGTGTCGGCGACGTAAACGGATCCATCCGGACCGACTGCCAGTCCCCATGGTTCATTGAAGGTGCCAGGATTGCCGCTACCCGTGGCGACATCGCCAAAGACGCCCCAGGCCAGTTCAAACACACCATCGGCGCTGAAGCGCTGGATGCGATGATTACGCGTGTCACTGACGTAAATGCGTCCATCAGGCGCCAGGGCAATCCCCTTCGGATCGTTGAACTGACCGTCACCACTGCCCTTGCTGCCAATCATTTTGTCAGCCGCCAGCGTGAGTGTATTCGCGGCATATGGGTCTGGCGCCGGAGGCACAGGCACAACCCCATAATTCCAGATGTTATTGATGATGTCCTTGCGAATAAAAATCTTGAACCGCGTAGACGGTGACCAGGTCTCCAGCGTCAGGTCGGATTTGTTGTTGATTTTGGCGTAATAAGAAAAATCGCGATTGAGCCAGATCTGGAAGATTGCTGCCCGCTGTTCGGGTGAGGTGATGGCGTTTCTAAAGCGCTCGTTCGTCAGATTCCAATAATCCTGGTTGGGCCACCACAGCCGCGTGTACTCGTAAGAGATGTATTCGTCGCGGATGACTGGCGCGATTTTGCCGTAATTCCCATCCGATACGATTAGCACCGGATAGTCGCGCAGGCTGCGGTTGATCTTCTCGCCAAACCAGAACTTGTTGGGATAGTGCCGCAGGTACCACCAGTAGGGATAGAGCGCGTCGTTGTCATACGCGACCTTGAGGTTCAATCCATTCGTAGTTCGTTTTGAAATCTCTTCAACCTGTTTGAGGATTTCCTTCGGCCCGTTCGCCGCGTGGGCATAGACCAGGTATTCCATGGCGGTGTCCTGCAGGACGTAGTTAGCCCGGTAGGATGTTCTGGCATTCAGAAGAACCATCAGCGCGATGAACAGTACCAACGCGTATTTCAACATGTCTTTCAGCAGCCAGTCTTTCATCAGGTAAAAGATGCCGGCAACGCTCAAACCGAGGAACAGCGAGCTGCTGACGAAGGAAACCGTCGAACGCAATTGATCAAGTGTGTTCCCCTGAAATGGCGGGATGGCACCGAGCATTCCCGAGAGCACGCCAAACAGACTGGCGAACGCGACTGGAAGTACCAGTAACCCGAGCAATCCTTTACGGGATGCGAGCACCGACCAGTTGACTTTCTCAAGGATGAAACCAAACGCCCAGCCCGCGCTCAGCAGCAGGCCGATGGCGATGTGAACGACCAGCCAGGGCATTTTCTCGCCGGCCAGGCTGTACGCGATCAACGCGGTGATCGACCAGTAGATGAATAACAGCAGGACAGGGAGGCGCGCTGTGCCCTCGCCTGTCAGCTCCTCATTATACGGCTCTGACTCGAGGCTGGCTTCATAGGCGGGCTCAGGTTCAGGCAATGCCAGCGGCTCCGGATCCTCAAGCGGTTTGTTGACCAGCTTACGATAGCGAATGCCAAGATAAACCGCCATCAGGGTGCCAAGCGCAGCGGCGTACTCGTAGACCGGTACCAGCACCAGCAGGAAGTAGTACCACGGTTGTTCACCGCGGTTGACGCTCTGCTGTGACAGCCAGTAGCCCAGTGATCCAACGATGCCGGTAAAGAAACCCAATCCATTGGTGAAGAAAGCCGTGTAAAGCACGATGAAGATGCCGTAGAAAGTAATGGCGCAAAGGATCCAGGTGTTGCGGTTCCACCACAAGCCGATTGCCAGCGAAATGGCGAACATCACCACCAGGACAATGCCCGTCCGCAGGAGGCCGTCGACCGCATAGTTGAGCGGATCCCAGCCGATCATCTTGATCGGGAACGCGGTCAGTTGCGGCAGGACAAATGTGCCCAGCACAATCAGCAGATCAAACGTCCGGCTGTTCTTCAGCGAGGTGATCGAGAAGGACCGGATCAGTACATAAATCGCGGCGATACCCAGCAGCAATGCCAGCAGCACAAGCACGATCTCCAGACCCAGGAAGCTCTGTGCGGCAGCCGCAGCACCTTCAGCGGGGACAGCGGTCGATCCTTCGGTGACGGCTTTGTTCTTGATGACGTCGATGGCGGCAAACACCACCGCGCCCAGCAATAGGCTGATGGCGCCCATGCCAAGACCGATGAACATGGTGCGGGACTTCTCTTCCGGCCAGGGTTTCGAGACCAGCTCGCCCATAAAATAGATCGCCAGGAAGAGCAGCATCTGCGCCGCAAAGATGAAGGCCGTTTCTTTGGTCGCGAAATGCAGCGCTGTGACCGCGGTCAGGATGATGAGTGAGCTATGCTCCCCCTTTTCGAGATAACGCAGAACCGCGTAGAAAGCGACCACCGTGAACAACGCGACGAACGCTTCATTACGGGCGTACCGTCCGTAGTAAAGCAGCGAGGGTGAAAGCAGAAAGAGACCGCCGGCGATCAATGCGCCATACTTGCCCATATAGCGCCTGAAGAGGAACAGAACCGCAATTACGGTCGCGACGCTGAAAATGGCATGCGGCAGACGTGAGGTGAAATCATTATCGCCAAACAGGAAATAGGAAAGCGCGATCAGGTGGAATTGCAGCGGACCATGCGTGACCGGGCTATGGATGTAAAGCGAGTTGCCGGAGAAGAAGTCATACGATGGCACGACATGATTGACCTCATCATGCGCCATCACACGGTCGCCCAGATTGTAAAAGCGGCTGACCAGGGTCAGCAGAAGAATCAAGGCGACGACTATCGTGTACCAGTGTTGCTTAAACCAATCTCCCCTTGAATCGGATGGTGTATCAGTTATTTGAAATGTATCATCCATAAGCCTACTTGAGCGCGTTGATGGTCATATTTTTGGACAATTGTGTCCAAAATTATAAACCACAACAGGCATCAGCGCTCCGCCCTACTGCTTCGGTAGGTTGAAATAGTTATAGGTGGCAGTGCCGAGCTGCGCCATCAGCAAGTTGGCATCATCCCAGATCAACTGCACCGGGTGGTAAAGGAAAATCGAGATGACATAAGTGTTTTCAGGTGAGAAGACGATGCCGGCATCGCCGATGGTGTGAATCATGCCGTCATTTTCGGTGATCCAGCCGTGCTTATGCGCGAACGGGGTGCCGTCCGGCAGCCCAGCCTGGATCAGGACACCAATGCGGTTGGTCTTCAGCGCCGTCAGCATGGCATCGCATTCGTTCTGCGTGATGTCATTGCCAAATACCGCCGGGATGGAACCGCCGTTGAATTTCGCGCAATCGTAAATGTCCTTAAGCATCAATCCCATCTCGATCGGGGTGGTCTGGTTGTAGACATCACGATCCACGACAACATCCGTACGTTGATTCGCGGGTGTCTTGAACGCCTGCAATAGCGTGGCGCCGGGATAAAAGTATCCTGCCAGGAAGGTATTTTTCATGCCAAGCGCGTGAATGTCATCGGTCACCGAGAGCGGTCCGAGGTTGGTATCCAGCAGCGAGCGCATCAGGTCATCAGCGGGTCCATTTTCAGAGCGCTCAATCATGAGCTGAATGTTCTTCAAATCCTCATTGCGGTAAGGTTCGGACATACGCCTGTAAGCCGAAATCAGGATGGGGATTTTCATCGTACTGGCAGCCGTGAAGGCGATATTCGGCGTGACCTCCACGCCATCGTTGAGGGCGAATGAGATCTCTTCATTCGTAGCCAGATCCAGCAGATAGACCTCAGCCACACCGCTGAAATTTGAGACTTCAATGATCTGCCGCAGCATGATATCCAGATTTTCCAGCGTCGGACGGCTGGGGCGTACCTCACTATAACTGAGCTTGACGACCCTTTGCGTCGGCGAACGCAGGGCAGCTTCCACCAGCACAACGGCGCGGTCGATATCCAGCGCGGCGCCATACTCTCCCTCGGAGAAGGTGCTCTCGCCCGCAACCGGCATGGCAGCCGCCGGTTCACGGTCATAACGCGTCGCGATCTCATGCTCCAGGTACGAGCGCAGCCGCTGTTCGGAGATCGTCGCCCGCAATGGAACCTCACGCGGCGCCGGCAGACGGTCCCACAGATAATCCCAGAAGGCACTCCAGAACGGCTGGTTGATGCGCTGCAGCTCAGCAGCGGCCAGCATGGAGGCCAGATCAAGCTCGAAGCCGGCAGCGGATGGTTTGATCTGGATGATCGAATCCATGTAGTGGATTTCGATCGGCAGACCGAAGGAGCGTGCCAGCCTGGCAGCGGCATCGGAGCTCGAGAGTCCCCCGGCCGGTACGCCGGCAATGACCATGCCTGGCGGATAGGTGTTGCGCACCCGGCTGTACTGCACCAACTGCATCACCAGCAGCAACACCGCGCCAAAAATCATCAATAGCGACACCAGCCTCAGGATCGTATGCAGGTGTCTGGAGTTGATGACGGTGGGACGTTTTATCGCCGGGCTCTTCATGCTTTGTCAACCTTCATAAGCGCAAGTATAACAATAACTCCCTGGTGTCAATCCTGTCAACACCAGGCAGGAAGAGGCGAATTCAGGCGTTCTCTTGACTTAATAGAATTTATGTTCTATTATATATACATTCCTTGAAATTGGAGAATGCGTCATGATCTTCAAACGTCTGGTCCTCCTCATGATCTCCGCCGCGCTGGCATGCTGCGCCTATATGCTGTTCGAAATTGCCGGCACTATTCAACCCAGTCAGGCAGCCGCACCGGCCGCCCCAGCCGTTGAACCGCTTGCCGCTATCGAGCCGTGCCAGCTCGCGCCAGCCTTTCCTGACGCAATCTTTGCCTATTGTGACCTGATCCACAAATATGCTTCCGCGATCAATGTCGATCCCAACCTGCTGGCAGCCATCATCCTGCAGGAGAGCGGCGGTAACGCCAGCATCATCTCGCATAGCGGCGCGGTCGGTCTGATGCAGGTCATGCCGAATGATGGTATTGCCGCAACCTTCCAGTGCGTCAACGGCCCCTGCTTCGCGGCGCGCCCTGGCACCAACGAGCTGCTTGATCCTGAATTCAATATCAGTTATGGCGCTAACCTGCTGGGCAGTCTGATCACGCGCACCGGCAGTCTGCGCGAAGCCTTGCGCGCCTACGGACCGATGGACGTCGGCTACTATTATGCCGATATCATCCTGCAGATTTACTCGGATTATTCAGGCTAGGATCAGTTCACAAAATTCAGGGGGTTGACCCGTACCGACTCGCTGCGCAGCTCAAAATGGAGATGTGGTCCGGACGAATTGCCCGTTGAACCCATACCGCCCAGCAAATCGCCCTGATAGACATAGGACCCGCAGCCGACATTGAGGACGCTCATATGAGCGTACAGGCTCTGCCAGCCATTGCCGTGGTCGATGACGACCATATTGCCATAGCCCCAGTCATTCCAGCCGGCATAAACCACCACGCCAGCGTCCGTCGCGTAGATCGGGTTGCCGATCTTGCCGCCGATGTCGATGCCGCCGTGATTGGTCTCGGGTGAGTAGTCGAAGCCGCTGATGTAGTGTTCACTCGTCGGCCAGACATAGGTACCATTGCCGATCGGGCCCTCGGTGACCGGCGCGCACGCGCCAGCGCCGAGCACGTTCGCGACCGCCGGGTTCTCCCGGGTGATGCGCGGCGCGCTCCAGACGATGAATTCACGCGTTCCGCCCGGGATCACCAGCCAGGTGCCGGGCGCGATGTTCGGCGCGGCATAATCACCGATTGTGCCGGCAGACAGGTTGTTGCCAGGATAGTCAACGATCGCCTCGGGTGTGACGTGATAGTATTCCGCGACACCGTTCAAACCATCGCCGGCATGCCATTCGTAATAAACGCCATTGACAGGCAGGATATTCAATTCCTGACCCGGGCGAAGCTTATGCGGATCGTCGTTGAGCGTGTAGTAATTGCTCCACATGATCGTCTCAGGCTGCAGGTTGAATTTTTCAGCAATGCCGAAAATCGTATCGCCGGCAACAACTGTGTATTTCTGGATTGACAGCCGCGGACGGGTTGGCATGTTGGTGTGCAACGTTGTCAGGCGGTAAAGACCGCCGGCGCCATTGCTGGCGGCTTCGGTTGAAATTGGCGCGAGCGCCACATTACTATCACTCGACGCGGGGGCCGCCTGCTGTGCCTGTTCAAAACGCGCCAGTTGTCTGAGCGGCAGGTAATACCGGCCCATCACCGTCAGGACGATCACGATCATGATCAGGGTTAAAGCAGCGGTTGCCGCGCGTAAACTGACCTCACCCAGGCCGTACTTAGCCAGCGTGTGCAGCAGGTTATTCCAGCCAGGGATTGCAGTTGATTTTTGGGTTGGGGTTGGATCGCCAGCCACATCAGGTGAACTGGCAATCACAGGTCGTTCGGACAAATCACTCATTTTTTCATCTTATCATAGCCAAAAAAGGCGGTCAAGACGCGGCTATGAGATGATGAATGTCTGGAAAAGCAAGGGACTCCCCTGCGAGAGTCCCCTTCTACCGCATCAAATCGCTCTATTCGTAAAACTCTCCGAAGACCTCGATGATCTTCCCGACGATGGCGCCCAGGTCAGCTTCCTCCTGGTTGGTGAGCACAATAATGGCTGAATCAGTGTTGGGGTAGCGCAGGATCAATCCGGTAAAGCCGTTGATGTAGCCGTCATGACCAATCTGATATCGACCTTCACCTTTATCCCAGACGCTCAAACCGTAGCCATAATATTCGTTGTCCTCCTCCCAGGCCATGATCGTGGGGGCAGACATCTCAGCGATGGATCCCTTTGAAAGGACGGCGTCGGTATAAAGAGCGCGGTCCCATTTGTAGAGATCCTCAGCCGTCGAGAACAAACCGCCGGCGGCATAGGGGGTGCTCATGTGAATGTACTCGGCTGGGGCATCCAGGTCGTAGTTATAGCCAATCGCCAGGGAAGGATCGTTGTGGTCGTAACCGCTGTTGCTCATGCCGAGCGGGATGAAAATATGCTTAATGATGTACTCGTCGTAAGGCATGCCTGAAAGCTGCTCGATCAGATAACCGAGAATGGCGTAGTTCGAATTGCTGTAATCCCATTTTGACCCGGGCTCGAAAAGTAATGGCTTGTCGATAAAACGGCCAATCAACTGCTCCGGGGTCTGTGGCTCACCCATCTGATCCCAGTATTCTTCAAGATCGGTGTAACTGACAATGCCGGCAGAATGGTTGAGCAATTGCTTGATCGTGATCTCAGACCAGGTGTCCGGACAGTCTTTCAGATATTTGCAGATCAGGTCGTCGACCTGCAACTTACCCGCCTCCTTGAGCTGCATAATCGCGGCGGCGGTAAATTGCTTGGTAATCGACCCGATCCTGAAGCGAGTCTGAGGCGTGTTTTTGACCTGCTTGTCCTGATCCGCAAAGCCGTAGCCTTGTGAGAGAATGATCTCGCCATGACGGACAAGGATGATGCTGCCGCTGAATTTCTTCTGCTCGGCTTCAGCATTTATAAAATCATTGTAGTTTTTTACCAGCGCGTTATGCGCTGCTTGTTCGGTCTCAGTAGGAGCTTCCACGGTTAGTTCCTCATTTGTTGCCTGCGGTGCTGGTTCAGTGGAAACAGAGGTCGGTTTCGCCTCGTCCTGAGTCGCTGGAGCTTGTGAGGGTACCTGCGCGCAACCCGCAGAAATTGAAAGGCTGAGTATGACAAAAATTAATAACATCGGAAAATATATCCTCATAGAACCCTCCTTAGATATATAACGCTGTTGTTTACTTGTACATTTATATTATAGTGTAACTTATATTATTTTATTTGGATACAGAAAAAAGCAGGTGAGGGAAAACCCTCACCTGCTGATGAATGTAAAACAACTGAGAATTAACCCAGACGGGCTAATTCCTCTTCCACGATACTCGCGTCAAGCTTCTTGAACAACGGCTGCACTTCGCCCAGTTTGCGTCCCTCTTCGACCATCTCAGTCTGCCATTGCTTGCCCTCGGCATCCCGGCCGGTCGAACGGTAGGTCAGCACATCATGGTAGCCAAGCGCGTCATTGGCCCGGACGATCTCCTGCGTGCCATAGATCGATGTTTCATAGCCCAGCATCTTGTGCAGCGCTTCGCTGGTAAAGGGTAAAACCGGTGAGAACATGATCTTGAGCGAATTGATGGCATTAATGGCGGTGTAAATCGCCCGGCCAGCCGCTTCCTTGTCTGTCTTGACCAATGCCCAGGGCGCGGTCTGGTCCAGGTACTTGTTCACCTCAGCAGCGAGACGCATGGTTTCGGACAACGCCGCGCGCAGATGAACCGCGTTATATTCCCCGGCGACGGTCTCGAATCCATCCTCAATGGTCTTTAGCAGTGCGGTGTCCAGTTCAGTCAGTGTGCCAGGTTCAGGCACGACGCCCTGCCAGTGTTTGTGCGTGAACGAGAGCACGCGGTTGACCAGGTTGCCCCAGGTGGCAACCAGCTCGTCATTGTTACGCCGCAGGAAGCCTTCCCATTCCCAGTCGGTATCCTTGGCTTCCGGCATATTGACGGTCAGATAGTAGCGCAGCGGATCAGGGTCATAACGCGTCAGAAAATCGCGGCCCCAGACCGCCCAATTGCGGCTGCCAGAAATCTTCTTGCCTTCCAGGTTCAGGAACTCGTTTGCGGGAATGTCATAGGGCAGGTTCAGGTTCGCGGGCGGCTGGCTGCCGAACAATTCGTCGAAGCGTGTCCCAATGCCCATCAGTTGGCCCGGCCAGAAGATGGCGTGAAAGACGATGTTGTCCTTGCCGATAAAGTGATAGGTTTTGCTGGCGTCGTTATGCCACCACTTGCGCCAGTCCTCAGCCTCCCCGAACAATTGCGCCCACTCGATGGTCGCGGAGAGATATCCGATCACGGCTTCGAACCAGACGTAAAGGCATTTGCCTTCCCAGCCTTCCAGCGGGACGGGAACACCCCAGTCCAGATCGCGAGTGATTGGCCTGCCGCGCAGGTCTTCCGCGCCAATTTGACCCAGAGACTGTTTCACCACATTGGGGCGCAGGTAACTCTCACGTTCCTTCAGGAACGCGACAATCTCGGGCTGCAGCTTGCCGAGGTCGAGATAAAAATGCTCGGTCTCGCGCAGTTCAGGCGTCGAGCCGTCCACTTTCGAACGCGGCGCGATCAGACCTGCCGCCTCCAGTACATTGCCGCAGTTATCACATTGGTCGCTGCGGGCTTCGGTATAGCCACAAATGTAGCAAGTTCCTTCAACATAGCGATCGGGCAGAAAACGGTTCTGGCTGGTGGAATACCACTGCATTTCTTTCTTGGTGAAGAGGTACCCTTTCTCTTTCAGCCCGATGAACATTGCCTGCGAAACCACCTCATGGTTGGTCGTGTGGGTACTGGTGAAGAGATCATAGTGAATGCCGAGCTTCTGAAACAACTCCAGGAAGCCGGCGTGAAATTTCTGATACACGTCATGAGGCGTCATGGACATCGCGTCAGCGGTGATCGTGACGGGCGTGCCATGCGAATCGGTTCCGGATACCATACGCACATCCATACCCATCAATCTCTGGAAGCGGGCGAAAACGTCCGCCGGCAAATGCGAACCTGTCAGATTGCCTACGTGAATCTCGGAATTTGCGTAGGGCCACGCGACTGCTACCAGAATGGGGTCTCTCATGTTTTTCTCTCCGGAAAATGAAATATGCTGCGATTTTATCACTAAACATTAATCGGGCTTTCCTGTCTGCTCTCGAGCCAGTCCGGAACTGCCCGCGCGGCTATGATAAAATCAGCGAGGCAAAAAGGCGGGCAAACAATGCTGACAAAAATCACCAACCTCAGGAACCGCTTCCCAACACAATTCTGGCTGATCTTCTTCGGTATGTTGCTGCGCACCATGGGCGCCAGCATGGTCTGGCCGTTCATGAGCATTTTCTTCGCGAACAAGCTCGCGATCAGTCTGACGACTGTCGGCTACCTGATGATGATCAACTCAGTCATGTCGATGGTATTCGCCTTCGTCGGCGGGCACCTGGCAGACAAGATTGGCCGCAAGTGGGTGATCGTGCTCGGGCTGATGGTGCATGCTATCGGCTATTTCTTCACCGGGCGCGCCAGCACCCTGTGGGAAGTGGTGATCTTCTTCGGCTTCTGCGGCGGCTTTGGCACGATCTACAATGTCGGCGCGGATTCGATGGTGACCGACCTGGTCGCGGAGGATGATCGTCCGGAAGCCTTCTCGCTGCTGCGCCTCAGTCAGAACGTTGGTGTCGCGCTCGGGCCTGCGATTGGCGGTTTTCTGTCAGTGATTTCCTATACCATCACTTTCACTGCCGGCTCCGTCGCCATGATGGCATTCGCCTTGCTGATCATGGTCATGGCGAAGGAAACCCTGCCGGCGAAAACCTCCGAGGTCGAGGTCGAAAAAGACGGCGGTTACGGCAAGGTGTTCCGTGACTCGCACTTCATGATTTACATCCTCTTCATGATCATCATCTCACTGGCGCCTTCACTGATCTGGACGATGATGGCGGTGTACTCCAAGAATCTCTACGGTGTCAGCGAAGCCATGTTCGGCTTTATTCCGACCGCCAACGCGATCATGGTGCTGCTCTTCCAATTGCCGATCACGGCCTACTTCAAGCGGCTCAATCCGCTGCGGGCTTCGGCTATCGGCGCGTTGTTCTTTACCATCGGCGTTCTATCCGTGGCATTTATGCAAAACTTTACCGGGTTCCTGATCAGCATGATCATCGCCACAATAGGCGAGCTGATCATCATGCCGACGTCGACCAATTATGCGGCCCACCTGGCGCCAATCAGCATGCGCGGGCGTTACATGAGCATCTACAGCCTGACCTGGGGCATCGCCTACGGCATCGGACCATTGGCTGGGGGAATTATCAACGACTCAATCGCGCCGGTGATGGTCTGGTATTTTGGCGGACTGGTTGGTATGGTCGCCGTCGTCGGTTTCTACACCATGTATCTGTCAAGCCGCAAGCTGGAGAATGTCGCCGCTTAAGCGTTTCTGATCATCCGCGCACGTTTCCAGAGGATATATGGCGCGGCCAGCTTGCGCAAGTAATACTTTGCTACCAAGGGCGCAGCAAACTTGCCGCCGTCCCGGTAGTGAATCCGGAGCATCTCATCCCAACATTGCTTGTCCGCCTGAGCAGTCTTGCCATCATGATGCAGGCGAAAATTCGCGATCACACCCGGTACGTACGCGATTCGCGCGAGCTTTGCCAGCTTGATCCACAAGTCATAATCCATGGCGAAGTAGAGCTGCTCGTCCAGCGGCGCGATCTGGCGCCAGAGATCTGCCCGAAAGAAAGCTGCCTGTTGCGGGACGTGGACATAGCCTTTACGCAATTGCTCCAGACTGGTCTGCGCGGCAGGGAATTGGCCGACCACCTTGCTGCTGGCGTCGATATAGTTTGCGTCGCCGTAGAATAATCCGGCTTCAGGATGCTGATCGAGGTAAGCAACGGCGGTTGCCACCGCTTGAGGCTCATAAGTATCATCCGAGTTGAGCCAGGCAAATACGTCGCCAGTCGCCTTGGCAAAGCCCTGGTTGATGGCATCCGTCTGGCCGGCATCAGGCTGAGACTGCCAGGCTGCCAGCTCATGCTCATATTTCCGGATAATCGCCTGGCTCCCGTCCGTTGACCCGCCGTCCATGATGATGTATTCAATATCAGGATAGGACTGTGCGAGCACAGACTGAATGGTCGACTCGAGAAATCTGGCTTGGTTAAAGGAGGGGGTGACGATGGATACCCGCATGCTATTTTTTTGCCTTCAGGTCGTAGATGATGTAGCCGTCCCCCGAGGCATAGACTGGATAATTGTTTACCAGGGTGTTCTTCAGCTTTGGCTGATTATCAAAATCATTGAACAGCGTCACGACAAAGTAGTCCTTATCCTTCACCAGTTGGGCAAAGTCGGCGCTCATGTCGAATTCCTGATCAGCCAGCGCGCGATAGCGATAATCTCCGGAGCTGAGCCAGTTATCCGAAGCCACCCAGCCCCAGTAATACAATCTGAAACCATAATCATGCGTCAGACCGACAACTTTGGCATCCTTGCCTAGCACATTCCCAAGTTCGCGCCAGATGACCGCCTCATGGCGATAATCATTGCGCTTCAGATCGACCCGGGCTGTCCAGGCGGCAAGGATTACGGCGAGGATGAACACGGCAGCCAGTCCGGTTACCAACCCGCGCGAGAGCCTTGTTCCGCCAGAAAACACGCGATGTGCCAGGGCTGCCAGCCCCATGACAGTCAGGAGTACTGCCGGCAACTGATAGTAATCGTGGGTGATGGTGTGATAAGCGAACGTGAAGCCATAGATGGTATAGCCCAGCCACGCGCCAAGCAACAGATTACGGAAATCTTTGTTATCGATCAGGAGGCTGCCAACCAGTGCCAACAGCACCCAGTGAAAACCGATTGTGGAATCGAGCATCCCCTTCCACTGGAAGTAAAAACTGGCCTCGCCCCACAATTCAGGGAAGAAGCGCAAGCCAAATTCAGACTGCAGGAATCCGGTGACAAAATAGGCATAAATGAAATAGAGCGCGTACGGCAGGATGGTGAGGATGCCTAGCAGCCAGACCTGCTTGTCCTTCAACAAGCTTCCCAAATTTTTGGAACCAAGCAATGCAGCAGCAAATGGGAAGAGGATGAAGAATACGGCTGTGGTTTTGACATAGATGGTCAGCCCGGCTATGATGCCGGCGATCAGCGCGCTGGTCAGCGTCTGCTTGTGCATGAACTTGTAAAACGCCAGATAACTGAGTGCAATCATGCCTACCATCAACGGATCGGGCATGAATGCGCGGCTGGCGATGACCCCAAAGGGCAGCAACGCGAAGAATGCCAAACCCAGCAGAGCAGCAATGGGTGAGAGAGCGCTCTTCAGCAAGCTCAACAAAGCCCAGCCGCCGAGCAGCCAGAAGAGGATCGAGAGCAGGCGCGGCAGCCAGAGCAGCTCCTGACCCACTAGCTGATAGCCGATCGCGCTCAGCCGCTCCATGATTTGCGGTTCAATCAATCCCTGATTTTTCCACTGCCTGACCGCCAGATCACGCTGCCAGGCTTCCGCATCGGCCTTGTGCTCGTAGTACATACCACGGGCGATGGTTGCCGAATGCAGTTGTCTGGTCGCGTTGAAATCCAGCGGCAGGTCATCCAGGTCATAAAGTCTCACCATAATGGCGAGAAGCATTGTGAACAAAATACCAATGACGATCAAAATCGAAGGCCCTGTCCGATCCCCTTGAAATGAGGTGTTGGTCATGGGATCACCAGCCGGGGCGGATTGGGTTGCGGACCCGGTGAGCGCAGGTCAAAGACGATGTAATCACTCCCCTGCTCAAAGACCGGATAGTGCGTGAAAAGCGCCTCCTGCAATTCAGGCTGGCGGGCGAGATCAGCGAAATCGGTGATGACAAAGAAGTGCCGGCCCTCCGTCTTCTGCTGGAAGTCTTGCAGATATTGCTCCTTGCCCAACGAGCGGATCATGACATCGCCAGTTTTCTCCCATGGCTGCGGATACATCAGACCATAGTAGTTCAGTCCGGCGCCGTAATCCTTCAGTAATCCGATCACGCTGGCGTTCATTCCGCCCATGCGTTCCGTCAGACCAGCCCAGAATTGCGGTTTGTCACGGTTATCGACCGTTTTCATCTCCGAACGTACCGTATAAATCTGGTACCCCGCCCAGATCAGCGCGAGCCCAGTCAGCACGCTATGAGCCAACAGGCTGCGTTTTGGCCACTCGACGCTGGTGGCGATTGTTTCGAACAGGGCTGCCAGACCCAAGGCGGCAAGCGGGATCATCAGCACGTGATAATAATCATGCGTTGAGATGTGATACGAGAGACCGAAACCGGAGAGCACGTATCCGCCCAGCAAACCAATCGTGAGGACTCTCAGCAACCGCTGACGGCTCAACACCATACCGGAGAGGGCGAGCACGAAGGTGCCAAGGCCAATCACACCTTGTATCTGCCTCAGCCAGCGCACGTAGAACGCCGGCTGGAACCACAACTGCGGGAAAAAACGCAGCGCGGTGTTGCCGGTCATGCTGCCGTCAGCCAGGCCTCTCAGCATGTAAATGCTCAAAGGCAGCAAGGCCAGTACGGCGATCACGATGAATTTTGGATTTTTAAAACTTTTACCAAGGCCAAGCTCAGCGATGGCATGGGCAAACAGTAAGCCGAAGCCATAAAAAAGGACGATTTGTTTCGAATAAATCGCCAGGCCAAACAGCAGGCCTGCCAGAATAGTGTGAGGCCATGTCGGCTGCTCATGCCAGCGTATGAATGCCCAGACGGCTGCCAGAATCAGGCAGATGAAGAGCGGCTCAGGCTGGAAGGAACGGCTGATGTGAATGCTATACGGCAGTAAAAGGTAGATCCCGACTGCCAGTGCTCCGGATAACCTGCTCAGCAGCCGGCTGCTGAGCAGCCAGAGGAAATAGCCGCCCAACATCCAGAAAAAAATGGCGTACAGGCGCGGCACCACCAGGTTGGCCTGATCTATCGCCTTATAGGTATAGGCCGTCAGAAACTCCATGATCGGCGGTTCCAGCAAGCCTTCGGTCACCCCCATGATGATCATCTGCGACTGCTGCTCAACCGGCACTGTGCCGCCCCATTTGGCGAAATAGCCGCGTGAGATCAGCGCGGAATGGATTTGACGGGCGGGATGGAAGTCCAGCGGCGGGTCATCGAGATCAAAGAGCCTGATGGCGAGTCCGGCCGCGAAAACCAGCAAGACCAGAAGGGTGACCATCCAGGTATCATGGTGACGAGAAGGCTGAGTGCTGCCGCGTTGCATAGGTTGCATTTTACCTTCAAATGTGCATTCAGGTGCCGTGTGAGCGCGGTCTGCTGGCGCCAGGCGATTCTAGCTGCGTTTCCAGCCTCTGCCAAGGACCGGCTGACTAAGCGTGTACAGAATGCGGCGCCAATCCGCTGCGGCAATCTGTGGATGAAATTTTGCGGCTTTGGCATAGGCTTGCAAGGATTTTCCTATCTGCCCGGCTTCGGAAAAATAATAGCCGCTGAGTCGATACGCCCCTGCCAGAATTTCATCTTTGTGTCTGGCAAAGTCCTCCTGCATCGCGTCCTGGTCCGACATCCAGGTTACAAGCCGGAAAGCCTCTTCACCGAAGCGCTCCGCATACTTGAGATTCTTCGCATCGGCATGGAAACGGGCAGCCGCCAGTTGCCTGGGTAAATAAAGGACGGGATATCTCTTGGCTATACGCAGCCAGAGATGGTGATCCAGCAGGTAGCGGTATGACTCGTCCATGCCGCCCACTTCCAGAAAGGCTTCCCGCCGGAAGAAAACCGCCGGCTGATTGATGATTTGGAAGGTCATCAGATCTTTGAGCTGATATTGCTGAAGCCTGGGTTCATGAATCACGCTGCCTTGCGCGTTGACGGAAAGTGTATCGCCGTATATCAATCCAGCATCAGGATGTTGCTCAAAGGCACGCAACACCGCGTCAAACGCGCCGGGCAAATAATAATCATCCGAGTTAATCCAGCCGATGATATCGGCGGATGCCCGCTCCAACCCTTTGTTCAGCGCGTGCGCCTGGCCTCGGTCGGGCTCGCTTACCCAGCCGGTCAGGCGATCAGCATAGCGTTCGATAATCGCGACCGAGCCGTCATCCGAACCGCCATCGATGACGAAGTACTCAACATCAGCGACGCCTTGGTCGAGCACCGAGCGGATCGTCTGTTCAAGGAATTGTGCCTGCTGATACGATGGCGTAATGATCGAGAGCTTTGGCATGCCAACCTTAGAAGAGGCTCTTGTACTCGGCTTTGTGAAAAATCTGCAATTTGCCGCCGATAGTCGCGTCCAGCACCCGGCGGCCAGCTTTTTCGTAAGCCTCACGCGCCATTCGATAACCGATTTCGGAGGTCTCGAGATCGGGCAACTGCCAGCGGAAACCCTTGCCGAAATACGCGCCGGAGAAATGGTTGGGGTCATCACCAGTCGAGACGACAGTTGTATTTGGTTTGCCCTGTGAGACAAAGCTGTGATCCACGCCAATCAAAATCACTTCCGCAAACCCGAGGTAGTAGGCGACCTGGAGCGCGATGTTGGTCACTGTTGCGCCTTCCCACAGCCGGCGGGTAATATCGGTGGAAAAACCTGGCCCGGTGTAGCTGGTGTAGAGGAAATGCAAATCGGGCTGGGGTCGCAGCCACTGACGCGAACGCCAGGCAAAGAAGCGCGGGACGTCCAGCGCCAGGAAATCGCCGGCGCATTGTTCGATGACAAGGTCATTGATCGAGAGCAGATAAGTTGTTTTGAACCCGAGCTCATCGAAGAGCATGTAGATGCGGTTCATCCCCATGGTCTTCTCATTTTTCAACTGGCTGAGGTCCGTTTCCTTCAGGCTGGGACCATTACCGATGATGAAGCAGCGTTCACCTTTGTGAATATTCTTCATCGCTGCCAGATGACGCATGCTCTCGCGCCGCCAAGGATGCAGATAGGCGGCTGGCAGCTCGGGCAGCCGGCGCAAGCCGTCATAGGCGGAGGCGATGCCGGGTACCCAGGCATCAGGGATCAGTTTCTTCAAACCAGATTTCACTTCGTTCACTCGGTACTCAGCTTGGCGGTCGCGCCGCCATCCACAACCAGCGCCTGACCAGTCATGAAGGACGATTGGCTGCCATCAGCCAGAAAATAGATACACTTGGCAATCTCTTCAGGCGTGCCAACGCGGCCATTGACCGTTTTGCGCGCCAGATTTTCCAGCCGCATGCCTACCGACCCGCCAGCCACATGCCCTCTGTCCAGCCCCGCCCGCAGCATCGGTGTGTCGATCGCACCGGGCAGCAGGGCGTTGACGCGGATATTATCCGCCGCGAATTCGATTGCCATGGCACGCGTCAGCGCCAGCATGCCGCCCTTGCTGGCTGCGTAGGCGGAGATGCTGCCTGAAGTTGCTATGGCGTGCACGGAGGAGATGTTGACAACCGCTCCCTGACCAGTTTTGTCCAGTAGCGGATATGCCAGCTTGGCTCCCAGGAAGACCGAGCGCAGATTGGACGCCATGACTGCATCCCACTCTTCTACGCTGGTTTCGAGCAAAGGTTTGATGACCTGGATGGAGGCGTTGTTGACCAGCGCGTTCAGGCTGGTCGTGATTGCCTTGAGCGAGTCAAACGCGTGGGCAATGTCCTCCGGATCGGCGATGTTCGCCTGGATGTAGTGAACAGCCTCAGGGTAGTCCGCGGGCTTGTCGCTGATGTCAATGCCGATGACCTGCCAGCCCTGCTCGGCAAAGTATTTCACAGTCGCCCTGCCCACCCCGCCGGCAGCGCCGGTAATCAACATGGTTCTCATAGGTTATCTCCGCACCAATCCCATCCACGGGATTGTCAGATTGTTTTCCGAAATTCGTCCAGGCTTGACGTCTCCATCCCCAGACCGATCAACAGGTTGAGCAGTGTGGACCAATGAATTGCCTCCCAGGCGCTGGGACTGGAGTTGGAGTTATGTGCTGCCAGCAGCACGTTCGGCATGCGTTTGAGCGGTGAATCATCCGGCAGCGGTTCGACCTCAAATACGTCCAGACCTGCCCCCGCCAGGTGACCGGATTGCAGCGCGGCGATCAGCGCCGGCTCATCCACCAATGGTCCACGGGCAGTATTGACCAGAACCGCGCCTGGCTTCATTTTCGCCAGTGTCTGCTCGTTAATAATGTGGAAGCTGGTGGGGTTGAGGTCACAATTGACCGAGACGAAATCGGACTGCGCCAGCAGGTCGTCAAGCGGCAGCATCTCGATCCGGTGTTCAGCGAGAAAATCACGGGCAATCGGCTGGATATCATTGCCAAGCAGCCGCATGCCAAAGGCTGCTGCCCGCCTCAGCACCGCCTTGCCGATATTCCCGACGCCAATCACGCCCAGCGTGCACTCCGAAAGTGCCTTGCCCTTCAGCTTCTCCCAACGGTTGGTCTTGATCAGATGGTCCGACCATGGGATCTGGCGGGCGAATGCCAGGATATAACCGAGCACAGTGTCAGAAACTGGCAGGGTAAAGGCGTTCAGCGTGTTCATGACCCGGGTGCCGTGTGCTTCGGCATGTGCCTTATCGATCGAATCGATGCCCGTGCCCCACTTGGAGATGACTTTCAGCCGCGGCAGGCAGGCGTCAATAACGCGAGGCGTATATTTGTCGTCACCACATATTGTGCCGTCGAACTGCCCGGCATGTGCCAGGAGCTCGGCTTCGGACAGGCGCTCGTTGACAACCGGCTGGATGACCTCCAGTCCATAATGATCAAAGACAGGCTGGAAACGCTCCCGGTAAGGGATCATATAAGGGGCGGTGAGCAAGACTGCAGGCATTTTCGGTCACCTTTCTAGGCGCGGCGCAATTTGTCACGCATCATCAGATCAACCATATCGAAATCGAGCATCTCGTCAATGTCCCACGCTTCCGCCCTGTCGATCTCGAACATCATCGGTCTGGCACCCAAGCGATTGCGGTGGACGAGCAGGTTGTCGCGATTAAAGATATAGATACACGAATTTTCTTCGTAAATTGGCGGCAAATCCTGCGTCTGCAGCAGGATAGCCGGGTTGTGATTGACCGGTCGAGCCAGCGCGTCCCACAGACGAGTCTGCAGCCGCGTGACGCCAAACAGTGAATCATAGCTGGGGTAGCTATGGATCAGACGTGCGATCGCCTGGCTGATGGTCGCGCTGCTCAGGAGCGGGTTGGTGCTGTGCGTCTGGACGAAGAGGTCCGCCCGCGAGAAGGACGTATCGTACAGCAGGATCTCATTCATCGGCACGTCGTCAGCCTTGAGATAATCCGGCCGGTCGATGATGATGACGGAGGGATAGTCCTTGGTCAGACCGTCACGGATCACTGGGCTGTCCGTATCGACGATCAGCTCGGAAATCTCGGGGCATTTGAGCAGGGTATCGATGATATAGGTGTAAAGCGGTTTGCCTGCCAGGTCGCGGTAGTTCTTGCCAGGCACCCGCTGCGAGTGATGTCGCATGGGAACCAAGGCAGCAATTTTCATTTTTTCCATCATAAATTCCACCTTAATGCAATGGCTACGCGCATTTTAGTTATAATCAATCGGCTCAATCTGCCTATGAGGCGTTATTTCCTCAATTTCAGGGTCCTTCAATGGATCATAAAAGGTTTGCTTGAGCATGGCGGTCAAATTGCTTTTGCTGCGATATCCCTGATAGGTGCCCCAGAACTGGTTGCTCCTGAAAGCCAGGATGCCCGGCATTTCCTTGAGCAAGCCGCCCGTTTTGCCGGCAGCGTTCAGGTCGGACTGCACATTTCTCAGCCACAATCTTACCACTTCAGTCAGCTTGAAATTCTCATGCGGGAAGATTTGTTTGAATGCCATCCCCTCGCGGCGGTAGCGATTATAGACCTGTTTCCAGGTCTCATCATGGATATGGATGATTTCAGCTTCAGCGGAATAGGCGATCTTATACCCTTCCCTGAAGGCCCAGTTCGCCCACTCCAGATCCTCCAGACCGGGTAACTTCTCATTATAGGGATGCTGTTCCCACAGAGCCCGTTGGACCGCTGCGTTGGCATTGTTCGAGAAAGGATGACTTTGCTGGAGGTTGCTCTGTTCAGGATACCAGCGCGCCATCAATTGGTTCTCAGAGAATTTCGTCGTCGGTGAACCGCGCTGCTTGCCATAGCAGAGTGCTGTCTGCGTGTCTGCCAGGGGCGCTGTGATTTGCTCCAGCCAGTCCGGATAGACCGGGTATACATGCGCGCTGGCAAGCACAACTTTGCCGGCACGGGCATGCTCAAACCCCATGTTGATTGACCTGCCAAAACTGAAATCACGCTGCTGGATATGATAAATCTCCACGCCGTATGACTCCGCGATATGCAGCGTTTTATCCGTTGAGCCGGAATCGACCAGGATGACCTGCACATTCTGCATCGTCTGGCGACGGATACCTTCGAGCAGCTTGCCGATGTGTTTCCCCTCGTTGAAGGCTCGAATCAGGACGGTGCAATCGGGGTTGCTCATGCCAGAATAAATTCCTCTCCATGCAGGATGCCATCGACCAGGGTTTTGGCGGTCGCGGAATTTTCAGCTTTCAGTGCGGAAAGGTCAAAATCACGCAGTCTGACGTAACCAGGCCAGATACCGTCCTCCGTCAGGAAGTCACCGAAAGGCAAGGATGTTTTGTAAAGCTGATAGAAAAGAAAGGCGCGCGCGTTACGTTTGAATGCCTCTGGCACCGCGATTGGCTCGTTTCCTGAGAGCATTTCTTCCGCCAGCGCCAGATATTCGTCACGGGATGCCGGGAAGAAGACAGTTGGTATCTGGGTAAAACGGGCTTTTCCGGCACAGAGAACGGGCTTGCCGAGCAGAACAGCCTCCAGCCCGATGGTCGAGTTGTACACCATCACCATGCGTGACTTGTTAATCAGCTCGTAGGAACTGAAACGCTGGTCAGGCGGTACGAACAGCACATTGGGGAGGCTTTCAAGATCCGCGCCTGCTGCCCACGCGGAGACACTTTCCTGACTGGCTTTACCCGCCCGGTTCTCATCTGGGTGAGCGCGGACGACAAAATAGGTGTCAGGATGGCGTTCGATCAGCTTTTTTACTTCATCCAGCCAGGCAAACATGTCATCGAACAAAACATTGGCATGGCTCTGACTGGTATCAAAGATCACGTTGGTGAAAACCGGGACGATTTGTCTGAACTGACTGGCTTTCTGCCAGAAAGCGTCAGCCAGCGGCTCCATCTCCGGCCAGAACTGAATGCCCGCCATGCTGAAATCACCCTGAAAACGTCTGGCGAGATACTCATCCAACTGCTTGTTTTGCTCCGCTGACAACTCAAACTCAGGCGGGATGTTGATCGGATACGCGGTCGCGTCACCTCGGGTGAAGTAGCCAGTCAGCGGCATCAGTCCCACCTCGTGGCTGACGCAGGGGATATGTTTCTGCCGGCAAACGTCGCGAACGACCGCCTCAGGAAAGAACATGCCATTGAACACAACCACTTCATCAACCGCGACATCGGCAAGCAGCTCCAGAAATTCTCGGCGCACATTCCAGGCTGAGAGGATATATCGGCGGTACAACGCCAGGGTCGCTTCATTTTCAATCAGATTGTGCCGGCGCAGCACCCAGCGGATGGAAGGCAGCACCAGCTTGCCGAGCTCCACCCCCCCGTAGGAAAACTCCTGCAACTGCGCGAGCGTGGCATGCGCGAGTTGATTTGCCATCGCTTCAGCGGTACTGAAGCCAAACCAGTTGGTTTCAGTCGAGGCAGCCAGCGCTGCCGATTGCCAGGTGCAGGACGCGCATGGCATCGGGAGCTCATAATCATCACGACCGGTACCCAAAACGCAGGCACTCATGCCGCGGTCGCAGACAAAATTAATCACCCGGCAGCCTGCCAACCGCAGCATCCAGCTGGTGAGCAGCGCGAAACCGGCATTCAACGACAGCCCGCCGATACGGGTTGAGGCGTTGAAAACGACAACCGTCTTCTGGCTGGGTTCAGGCGCGGCTTTGCTGACAGTCTTGGCTATGCGCATGACACGCTGGTTATTGCGGTGATGCGACCAGCGTGCCCGTAAGCCTTTGACCCTGGCATTCAGGGGAACGGTCATGACAGATCGTTCACCCGGCGCAGTTTGGCCCTGATTGGGATTTCACTCTCATAAACCTGCTTGACGCCGTCGCCAAGCGTGTCCTCAGTCACGCGGATGTAATGCACCAGGCGTTCGAAACCGCCAGGCTCTACTGAAGCCGCCTGATCCGTCCCCCACATCGCGCGGTCAAGCGTGATGTGACGTTCGACCAGACAGGCTCCCAACGCTACGGCGACGACCGAAGGAATCAAGCCAACTTCGTGCCCTGAGTAACCGATCGGGCAGCTGAATTCCTCCCGCAGGGTCTTGATCATGTTGAGGTTGACCTCTTTGGGGTCACAGGGGTAGGCGCTGGTGGAGTGGCAGACGAGCAGTTTGTCGAAATCTACCTGTTTGACTGCAGCGTGGATCTCTTCCATGGTCGACATACCGGTTGAGATGATCAAAGGTCTACCGGTGTCACGCAGCTTGCGCAGCAACCCATGGTCTGTAATTGCCGCCGACGGTACCTTATGGCAGACAGGATTAAATTCCTCGAGAAAATCGATCGAAGGCTCATCCCAGGGGGAAGCGAACCAGTCAATGCCAAGCTCCCTGGCATAGCGATCGATCTCGAGATAATCTTCCCGGGTGAGCTCCACTTTGTGCCGGTACTCGAGGTAGGTGATATAGCCCCAGGGCGTTTCACGCATCTGGCCCTGCTGCTTGAGCGGAACACAAATTTCAGGCGTGCGTTTCTGGAACTTGACCGCATTGACGCCCGCGTCCTTAGCCGCGCGCATCAGCTTTTTGGCAATCTCAAGGTCGCCATTATGATTGATCCCGATTTCCGCCACAACATAAGCTGGATGGCCGTCACCGATTTTTCGATTTCCAATAATGATTTCTCTCGCCATTCTTACTCCCTGGCGCCTATCGGGCGCCGCTTTTTATTCTCTCAAGGATCATTTCGCACAATTCTCTGACCGCGCCATGGCCGCCCTGCCTACTGAGCACGAGGTCAGCCTGCTCCATGGCAGCCGGCTGCGCGTCGGAAACCACCACCGCGCATCCCACGATGGGGAAGCAGCTCAGGTCATTGATATCGTTGCCGAGGAAGACCGTTTTCGCGGGATCAATGTCATTTTCATCAAGGTATTGTCGCAGGGCGACATCCTTTTGATTGATTCCCTGCAGGTAAGGCAGTTTAATTTTGTTGCAGCGGGCGGCGACGACGGTATCCGTTTCAGTCGATAGCACCAGCAGTTTGACTCCCCGCTCACGCAAGGCGATCAAACCCTGAGAATCGCTGCGATAGGCCGCAACCATCTCGTGACCGTTTTTATCGACCCAGACACGGTTATCTGTCATGACGCCATCGAAGTCGAAAACTACCAGCTCAACCTGTGAGGGCAAGGGACGGTTTGGCCTGGGGCTGACCATCTCCAGCCCGCCATGCCGCACCAGCCACTCCGATTTCGCCCAGTCGCCCGGATTGTCGATGTCAATCGTGAAGCGCGGGTCAATCAACAGCGGGTAGATCGATTCACCGCTCATCGACTTTTTCGTCAAAATCGTGGAACTGCGGATGGCGTCGATATGCCCCGTCTGCCAGTAAGTAGGAGGCAAACTTTGCCGCGGCGCATTGTATGGCTCATCAGTCTCGGCATCGTTGAGCAGCGGCTGCATCGGTAAGTCAGACGAGGCGACCCGCCACATCTTGTAAGGGTTCTGACCGGAAGGCACAACGCCGCGCACGCTATCGGCTTCGGGATGGGCGATCAGGATGTTCACTGCGTCATCAACACAGGTAAGGGGCCGGACAGGCGAGGTCGGACGCAACTGGATAACAATATCTGGATGGTAGTCCTCATGTTCTGCCAGCCATTGCAGAGCATGTTCAAACACCGGAAAATCGGTGCTGTTGTCGGCGGCGAACTCAGCAGGGCGCAGAAATGGCGTTTCAGCCCCCCATTGCCGCGCGACCTCGGCAATCTCCTCATCGTCCGTTGAAACGATCACCCGGTCCACAAGCGCTGACTGCCGTGCTGCCGCGATGCTGTACGCGATCAGCGGCGCTCCGGCAAAATCCCGGATATTCTTGCGCGGGATGCCTTTGGAGCCGCCGCGCGCGGGGATGACTGCCAACACGGTCGGTTTGTCTACCATGCCGTCCAGCCTCCGTCGACCACGAGGTTGCCGCCGGTCATATAAGAGGACGCGTCGGACGCGAGGAAGAGCAAGGCGCCGTTCATCTCGTCCCGTTTCGCCATACGTCCGATGACCGTGCGGGAAGAATAGTTGTTATAAAACGTCTCGTCGTGATTGTTGAATACGCCGCCGGGCGTTAGTGAATTGACGCGTATATTCTTGCCGGCATAATAGGTCGCCAGGTACTTGGTCAGCCCCAGCACACCGGACTTTGTGACGGTGTAGTAAACCGGTTTGAACTGCTGTGGTTTGCCGGGCTTTTCATAAATGCGCTGGTCGGGACCGACCAAGCCGTAGGTCGAGCAGATGGTGATGATCGACCCGCTGCCCTGCGCCAGCATGGGCTTGACCGCCGCCTGACAGGTCAGAAACATGCCTGTCAGATTGACATCCAATGCCTGCTGCCAGGCTGCCAATGGGTAATTTTCAAATGAATTGTTGTTGTGCTCGTCGATGTGATCCGCATCAAATTTCGGGTCAAGCGCCGCGCTGCAAACCAGCACATCGACGGTGCCGAACGCGTCCAACGCGCCTTGAATCAGCCCCTGGGTGGAGTCGGGCGAGGTCACATCGACTTTTATTGCCTGAGCGCTTAAACCCTTCTTTACCAGATCCTCTGCCACTCCAGCGGCGAGCTCCTGGTTCAGGTCAGCCGCGACGACATTGGCGCCAGCTTCAGCCAGAGTTTTACAAAACTCCCTGCCCAACAGGCCGGCAGCCCCTGTCACAACAGCAGTTTTTCCATCCAGTTTGAATTTCTCAAAAATGTCTGTCATGCTGACCTCGATGCTTTATTTTCTGCCAAAAATGATGCCGTCAGTATACTCGCCATAGACGGGCAAACCACTCGAGAATGCCAGAATCCAGTCGCGCTCATCCGGGGCGGCGCTCAACTCCTGATAATCGAAGAAAATCACCAGCGCTGATCCGGCTTTTACCTGCTCGCGGATGGCAGCAATCTCCTCATCAAATCCTTCGCGTGGCGCACCGGTCGCGGGATCCATCGGCGACGGCAGCAGGTACGCGGGGCGGTTTGCCAACAAGTATAAAGCCTGTGTGCGGTTGGTATACAGGGTTGGCGCGCTGGCAGACTTAGCGCCGGCAATCATCTGCGATTCCTGCCAGCGGCTGTTGGCGTACCCCTGACCGTCTGCCCGAAGTTCAGCGACGGCGTAGCGGGCGTCTCCGAGGAAAGTCAGCAAGAGAACCGCGATAATGCCCAGAGAGGCTACCCGGAGGAGTATGCCTTTTGACCAGAGCGCAGAGAGCAGCCAGGCGGACAGGATGAGCAACTGAACGTAGAAAGGCGCCAGCAGGCGATGATCATAAATGGAGCTGGCGTCGAAAAAGGACATGGATGCAGAAATTGCGGCCAAATAAAGCACGGCATAGATCAGATTAAGTGTCCGGGCATCCGTGCGGCTTTGTTCCTGGTCGCCTGAGGCTGACTTTTTGACCGCCATAAGAATCACCAGAACAATGAGGATGATCATCAACCCGATGAATATCTGCATGTAATAGGGTTCCAGCCTGGCCGCAATGCCGCCGCGTTGAGGCAGCAGCCAGCCGAAGAGGTTCGCCAGTCCGGCAGAGATCTTCTCGGCTGAAATGGGGTGATAACTGATCTGCCGGTTAATTGGGTTGTCCGTCACACGCGCGTTGCGGATCAGCCAGGCAAGCACGGGCAAGGCTGTTATAAGGCCATAGACACCCAGACTGATGATCTTCCTGGTGAAATTTTGCCTTTTGAACAGAAGAATAAACAGCGCAACAGCGGCAAATAAACCAAAACCAGCGTAGCGCGTCAGGATCGTGAGCGCTGTGAAGAACCCCGCCAGTACCAGCCAGGTAAGCTGCTGCCGTTCCGCCCAGCGTAAAGTCAGCAGCAGCGCCAGCAGGCTGAAGAGGAAAAAGAGCGGTTCCGACATCAACACCGTGTACAAGCGGAAGATGGGCGCGGAGACCAGGATAAACACACCCGTGGTGACACTGAACAGGATCGAACCTGAGGCGCGATAAGCCAGCAACCCGGCCAGCACGATCGTCAAGCCAAAGAGCAGACTGTTCATGGCGTTCGCCATGGCGAAGATGTCCGCGCCGCCGCTAATCAGGCCAGCAAGCACGATTGATAGCATGGGCGGGAAGCTGGTGATAGGCACCGCTGACTGATCACCGGTCAGCCGGCTGTACCCATTGCCTGCCAGAATATTGCGGGCGCCGGCGACATAACCAACCGAATCATTCACCAACCCAATGTTGTTTGCGGTCAGATACTGGATCAGGAAAACGCCGGCGATTGCCAGCGCAATCATCGGCATCAGGAAGGTGAGGCGGTTCAAGCGAGTCATTTTCATGTCAAATCAAGTCTAGGGAGCGACAAAAACCTTCCCGTCATCTCCCTTGAAAACCGGTTTCAGACCTTGCACTAAGGCAGAGATCCGTGCACCAGTCTGATCGCCGTAAATCGAGGCAAATTGCGGCTCAATTGTATCAAACAACACCAACATCGCCTCTTTGCCGGCGAATAACGCCTGGCCCGCATCATCGGCAAGAGCGCCGCTGCCATAGGCAGTAAAGGGCAGTTGCGGTTGATCGACATACACTTCCTTAAACGGGTAACTGGTCCTTCCCGTCAGGTAGAGGATGGCATTGCTCTCGTTGCTGACCAGCACCGCCTCCGGCGGTAAATCGCGAACCGCGGCGATGGTCACCGACTCCTGCCAGGCAACCGCGTTGTAACCCAATCCGAGTTTCTGGTTCCCCCGCGCGATGCGTGCTGTTCTCAGCCCGTACAAGCCAAGAAAAGCAACCAGGCCGAGGATCACAACCACTCGTAACACCCTGTTGGTGGACATTAAGCGCGGCAGGGACAAGGCGAACAACCAGGCGACAGCAACAAACAGCGGTGAGAACATGCGCCCGCCGATGGTAATTGGCGGGTAAGTTGTGAGGTAGGTAGCGAGAATCACCAAACCATAAATGACGATAAAGATTGCCAGCAAGGGCGCCAAAATGGCGTGCCCCTGCTCATGACCCACTTCAGTCTCGTGCTTTCTTAGAAGTACCAGGGCGACCATCGCGAGGATCAGGAATACCAGACCCAGCGCGATCAACGAGTTGATGACGAGGGGGTATGGCGGGCTGCTCACAAACGAATCCGGCAATAGCCAGAAGAGCAGGGTTTCCCGCAGCGGTGGGAAGAACGATGCCAGCCGGGCAGGTATTTCGCTCAACGCCAGCAGCCGTCTCGAGGCGACTGTGGCTGTCTGGGTCACGTCATAAATGAGCCAGAGCAGCATTGGTAAACTGCCAAAAATGCTATAAACCAACAGGTCTTTGAAACTCACAGCCCTGTCTTTGAGCCAGCGCAGCAGCAGCCAGATCACGCCAGTTGCGAGGAAAGCCACAGAGCCATAGCGCGTCAGGAATGACAACCCGACGAGCAGCCCTGTAGCCAGCACCAGACCGCGGCTTCTCCACACGCTGCTGAGGGCACGGTCCAGACAAACGAACGAGGCGAAACCGAGCAGGATCGACAGCGGCTCGGACATTGTCCAGGAGTAAACCGAGATCAACAAGGGCGAGAGCGCCAGCAGGAAACTGCCCGCGGCAACTGCCGGCAGGCTGCATGTCAATCGCCAGACTGACCAGCCAGCCATAGCGACCAACCCAGCGAAAAGCAAGGCATTCAGCCAGACAGACGCTGAGTCGGACGAAATGCCCAGTGCTTCGAACAGTGACAACATGATCGGGTAGAAGGGCGGGAAATAGGGCAGAAGGCGCTCACTGCCATCCGCCTCAATCAACACCAAACCCTTGCCGGCAGCCAGATTTCGGGCAGTCGTGATGTAAATCGTGGCATCGCCGCCAACGCCAGGTCCGAGGTTCATGCTCATCAGAAGCAGGATGATCACCAGCAGACACGCTGCTGCGATGATTAGCAGGGCTATCCGGGCATTGGGTCTCAGGGTGGTTTGTTTTTCCACGTTCATTTTTCCATCACAAACAATAACTGCCCATCAAAATCGTTCACAAACTGCATCCCGGCGACTTCCAGGGTTTGAGTTACCAAACCAATGTCGGGGTATGAGTTGCTGTCCACAATAACGTATTTAACGCCCATTTGCCTGAGCAGCGCGATGCTTTCATCATCCGGGAACCGCTCAAGCACCGGTGAAATCTTCCGATATTGCGGCGGCGGGAAGGCATTGAAGAAGCCGCCGATATAAGGCTTGTGATGAAAGAGCGTGTAGTAGGTATGTTCCTGATCCTCAGCCTGAATGAATGGCATTTGTACCAGCGCCCCATCGTCCGGCTGTGTCGCCAGGTAGGCATCCACAGGCCGCGACTCGATCCGCGCGAATTGCAGGTAAGCACCCGGATAGAAATCCAGAAAAATCAAAGCCAGCAGGACGATTGTCAAAATCGTCTGGCTGCGATGGCTGCGGTTCTGCAACAGTCGCGCAGCTCCCAGACCAGCCAGAACCGTCAGGAAGAGCAAGGCGAAAATGGCAAAACGCATCAGCGAGCGCAACTTGGCATAGAAAGGAAAATACTTGAACAGGAAGTACCCGGGCAGCACCAGCGGCACCGTCTCCCGTTGGATGAAAGCTTTCAGAATCCCCGGGGTGGCGATTTCAACGGGTTCCGAAAGCCAATGCAAATCGGTACCCATGGCAAGGATGACCCCCAGGATGACGGTAAACAGCGACCAATGGATCAGTTTCTGCCACTGCGTTCCGGGTCGTTTGACCAGCAGCCAGACAACCAGGAAGAGTGTGACCAGACCAATATAGAGCGTTCCCTCGACCCACATATCGCGGTTGAAGGTCTCTCCCACCCAGCGCCCCCACAGGAAATGGTCGGTCGATGGCAGCAGGAAATCCGTCGGGCTGGCAGAATATCGGCGGGTGATGCTGATGTCACGGTCAGGCAATCCGCCCTGTCCCAACAGCGAAACATAAGGCTGGGCAGCCACGAGCAGCATCGGCAGCGCCACCACACCAGCCAGCGCCAGCCTTTTCCACTTTGTCGCGGATCGCCAGGCACCCTTTTCAACGACCAACAGGTAATAGGCGATCATGATCGCGCTGACGAAGCCGGTCATGAATATGTAGTAGGTGGAGGTCCAGCTAATCAAGCCCAGCGAGATGCCGGTCAGCCAGTACCAGCTTCGGGCTGGTTTCGCGTCCTTGCTCGAGAGCAGCTCCCACAGTCCCATGAAGAACAGTGGGAACCACTGCGTCCCGACCAAATTGAGGTGACCGATCAGGAAATGCGCGAAGTGATAAGGCAAAAAACCGTAAAGCATGCCGGCAACCAGGGCGGCGCCGGTATTGCGGGTCAGGTGCCGCACCCAGATGAACATGGTCAGACCGGATGCAGCGAAACTGAAGATCATGGTGGCGTTGTAGCCAAAGGTGATACCCTTGATGAATGAAAAGAAAACACCGATCAGCACCATCGCCGGCGCGATTTCGGTGTATGCCATGCTCCAGCCTTCGGGATAATTCAGGAACCAGACATCCAGCGGATTGACATGCAGCTCGAAGAGGGCTTTTCGGAACCAGCCAATCATCCAGATGAAATAAATATTGTCCCCGATTTGTCCGGCGATCTCATCCGTCATGCGTAACGCCAGCGGCCAGGTCATCACAACTGCCATAACCGTGAAAAACAGCCCAGCCCACAGCCAGGACAATTTACTGAAAGAACCTGTGTGTTGGCGTTCCATGATCAAAAAGTCTCAGTTGACAGCCAGCCGGCAGCCAAGTTCTGACGATTCCTGCAATGTCAGGGCAACCTTCAAGGCGTGAATGCCATCCTCGAGCGTACAAACCGGCTGTTCTTTCCCCTCGCACACCGCGAGGAAATGGCGCGTCTGCTCCATAAACATGTCGTTACGGTCGAAATTATGCGCGGGCTCAAAACTATCCCAGCGCTTCGCGTCGGCATTGTAGAGATGGACGATGCCATCGCGGTTGTCCCAGTCAATCCGGCCAGTCTCGGTCACGATCGAGAGGCGGTGGACACCCGGACGCTGATAATAATCGAGGTGCAAACTTGTCGTGGGACCACTCTCAAATTGCAGGATCGCCTCGGTCAGGTCATCAGAATCCAGCTCAAGCTGGCTGATCTGCATGACCGCGCCGAAGACCCATGCCGGCTCACCGAACAGCCAGTGCAGGTAATCGATCGGGTGCGAGAGCGTCAGGCTGACGCCGCCGCCCAGGGCTTTGAGCGCGGAATAGCTTTTACGGTAATCCTCCCAGGGATGCCAGCCGGGCAGATACTCACCCCATTCAACTCGAGCCGAGAGAGGCTTTCCGATCTCAGGCGTCGTCAGCAGTTCTTTGATCTTTCTGATGCCGGGATGAAAGCGGAATTGATAGCCGACCAGCACCTGGCAATTGTTGCGCTTAACCAGTTCGACCAATTGGTCGAGCCCCTCTGCCGTATGGGAAACCGGCTTTTCAATGAAAAGGTGACAGCCCGCTTCTGCCGCCGCCAATGCGATAGGCAGATGCTCCGAGGTGGGGTTGGTGATGAAAACGGTATCAGGCTTGTGCTTCAGTGCGGCAGTCAGATCAAATTCAGTCGGGACCCCGTCTATCTCCTCGAGAGGCAAGGTCGATTTACCGCTGCGCAGCAGGACGATGTCGTTCACCCCCAAGCTCTTCAGGTTGCGGAAATGCCTGCGGCCAATTGATCCAAATCCAGCGATCAGATGCTTCATTCGCGGCGCTCATCCCCTTCCCGCTCACCGGAAAGCACCGAGAGCACAAACTCAGCCGTGCGCCGCCCCGCGCTGCCATCGGTGAACGTTGTCTCCTGCTCAATGAATCGCCGCCGGGCCGCGGAATCCTTTTCCGGCGACAGCAGACACTCATTGATCAGCGCCTTAAGCTGGGCTTTATCCTTGGCTACCTTGCCGGCGCCCCCCTGAATGAAGCGCTGATGCGTCGGCCATTCACCGATCTCGGAAAGCGCCAGCGAGAATTTTCCAGGCTGGTTCCAGCCGCCAGGCGAGTCGATGCAGACGCTCAGGATCGGCCGGTCATGAATGGCTTCCTCCACGACCATGGTGGAATAAACCGTCATGAAGACATCCGAGTGCGCCATCATCGAGCTTTTTTCTGGCATGTCTTCACCGGAGTAATAACCCAGGTCACCACCGAGCGCGACCGGCTCTATGACATGCACATGCGGCAGACGACGCGCGAGCGCCCTGATCTTCTCCCGCTCACCTGAGAACAGCGGTTCATCCATGAAGTGATTCGGGTGCAAGCGGATGATGAGCTGGCTTGGCAGCGCCAGTTCATCCGCGGCGACCAGCTCGGCAATTGCCTCGATATCCTGGTAATTTGGCGAAAAAGTGATAAAGCTACACGCAAAAGAGAGTAATTTTCGCTCCGGATCCAGTCCATGGAGCTTAAAATACGCGTCCCTATCCATTTGCCATATCTGACGGAAATAGCCATCATAGGATGGGATGCCGCCGATATGAATGGCCGTTTCTGGCCAGTCCGACCCGGTCATCAGTTCATCCTTCTGCTTCTCCGACCAGCAGTTCACCCAGTTCATCGGCGCGCCGGGGATGGCATAGCTGCTGGGGTTATCCCAGCCGACGATCATGCCCATGGTCTGAACGCCCCGCTGCGCAGCCTCTCGCAGCAGATAACGGTCAAGCCGCCAGCCCAGGGTACTTGCCATCACCAAATCCGGCTGATACTTGTCAAACAGATCCGCATATAACCCCGGCACAAATTTCATCTGCCGGCGGATGAGTCGTTTACGCAATCCGTTGGATTGGCGCAACAGTGCGACTGCCAGACGCATGAATGGCATGACAGCCCGCCGTTTGCCGGTGGCTTCGAACTCCACCTGCTGGACGTTGCTATCCATCGCCTCGGTGTTCATCTTCGAGGAACCGCCAACACGGCGCAGGTAGTTCAGCCACCACTGTTCGGTAGGCTTTACCGTCGTGTAATAATGATTGGCTTCCTTCAGCCGCAAACCTTCGATGATTAGTCCATCCTGACCAAAGCGTTCCCGAATTTTGCCCACCAAAGCATCATCGGTCAGCAGGACGACACGAACGCCAGCATCGAGTAAATGTTTGACCAGGTCGCTTTGCAGAAAGTAAACGATCGATAGTCCGTGATCCGCGCTGATAAATACTGTCTTGTTCATCAATGGCTGTTTGCCTGTCTCAATTCCGGTAATAGAGTTTGAATATCCGGTCGTGCACGGCCAGCAATACTTTCTTGACCAGCCCTGCCTCCCAGAAATTGCTTTTCTTTTTGCCAGGTGTTACGGTCTGCTGGTTCGCGTCTGCAGACTCGAGTGAATTGCTCATATTCATCGCCAGCGGTTGGGCTGTCATCAGCCTCAGCAGCCCGGCATCATTGACGCGTTTATCCAGTTGCCGCACCTGCCCCATCGGCTTGTCCATGGCAAAAGGAAGGAACGCCTGAATGGTCTGCTTATAAGCTGTGAATTGCCAGTGTGAGGCGCCGGCATAGGCTGGGAGGCCGTTGTACGTCAACCTCACATCCTGCGAATTCTCAATCAGCCCGCGGCTGTAGTCATCTTCCTGTCCCAGGCTGAGGTTGAACTCATGCAGCGTATCGAAAGGCACCAATTGTCCTTCTTCCACGTTCACGTTCGGATCGGATTTTGCCCACTCCAGCGTGCGGGAATAGAACTCAGGTGGGGTGCGGTAAGGACGGGCGGTGACCATGCCGACATTGGGGTATGTTTCAAGCAGTTTCACGGATTCGCTTAGCCAGGTGCTGTAAAAAAGGACATCATTATCAGCGTAGGCGATGATCTCGCCCGGCGCCGCGGCCAGCATGGCATTCCAGGCACCGCCCTTACCGAGATTCTTGTCCGAGAGCATCAGGTACTGGATTCTGCCGGCATCCTTCTGCTCGACCAGGTAGTCCACGACTTCGCGGCAGCTGCCATTGTCAAAGACCAGCAAGTCGAAGGGCAGATCCGCGGTCGACCAGATGCTGTCGAGGCAGCGCCTGAGCACAGCCGGCATTTCGGCATAGAAACCGCCAACGAAGGGAATGTAATTCAAGACCGCGACCGTGATCCGTTCCGGCTTGACCACTTCCCTGACATTCTTGGCGGGGTTTTGACCGACTCTCATGGTGCCGCCTCGCCAGAGCGCCGCGCCTGTCGGAATTCCCTGTACGCCTTGCGCGGATGCAGCAGCGCGTACATGGCATTCGCGAGCGGCATCGATTTCAACGTCAGTAACGGGAATGTCTCGATTTCTCTGAGCATGCGCTTGCCTGTCCCGGGCACGCGCTCGATTTGCAGGTCTTTGGTCAGTTGATGCGTGACGTCATTGAGCGTGAAAATGGTGCGCCTTCCTCCCGCCAGCCGGACGTTCTCATTGCTTTCAGGCATGCGGTAATGCGGCTTCCCGCCGGGTAGATGGCTGTAGTCGTGCTGCTGATGCACTACGGTGATCGCCTCGGTAGCGTCAATCAACGGCCAGCCTTCCAGGCGCGCTTTATAAAACATCCAGTTGTCCCAGCCCGAGCGGCCGGTCGCAAAATCTGGGATCGATTGGAAACATTTCCTCGGGTAGATAAAATAGTCCGACCCGCCGCGCGGGTGCAGTTTGGCATTGCCGCCGGCATATTCAAAAAATGCATCAGCCGACTCCCCGCTGAATGCCAGCGGCTGCTGCACATCCAGATCCCAGCGCTGACCGACCAGCAGGAATTCATCCAGCCTGGTCAGAATCTGCGTCGCGGTTGTCAGAAAGTCATCAAAGAGCAGCACATCGGCATTCGCGTATGCCAGCAACGGAGAGTTAGTTGCCTGCCGGCCAATATCGAAAATCGAGGAGAGCAGCGGCGTGCCGCTGGCGTTGCGCGCCACATCGGGCACATGCAGGCAACGCAGTTCGGCCGCGGCTTCCGCGATGCCCTCTTCATCGCCGATGACAACAACCGCAACCTCGTCACCCAATGCCTTCCACGAGCGCAACGCGTTTTCCTGAATCAGGCGAATATGCGGCTGGGTGAAGGGTTTGGGTGCGGTGAAGATCGTCAGCAAGCTCATTTCAGCTGGCTCCGATCATCGACCTCAAAAGTTTGTCTGGCATTCACGTTCTCATTCATGTGCTGGAGTTCCGGATGGGATTGTACCAAAGCCAGGATATCCAGCCAGTCGAAGCTTTCGAGCTGATTAAGGTGCGAATACATCGCGTGGAGCAGGCTCAGATCGTCGGGCGTGTCAACCGTCCAGCGCAAATGACCGTAATCGGGGTCCGTGTTCAGAACGGCAACGTTGAACCGCCCTTCCTGATCGTAGAAATACGGCATGACGTGCTCACGCTCAAAGGGCAAGGCGGCTTCGTGCCAGGCGCGCTCAAGCGCTGACATGGTACAGGCTTCGACATCCAGCCCGATCGGGTAAGTGCGGTGCCATGGAGGCGGCAGCCGGTTCGCGGCAAAATCGAGACCATGATTGATCAGCGTCTCAACCGTCTCATCGATTAGGCCAGGGTCAATAACGGGGCAATCAGCGGTGATGCGAACGATGACATCCGCCTCAAAATGTTTCGCTGCCTGATAAAAACGGTCCAGGACATCAAACTGTGAGCCGCGATAAAAATCAATGCCGGCTGTCTCACAGAACAGCGCGATCTCATCATCCTGCTCCGCATCGGTCGTGGCTACGACAACATGGGTGACCAGGTTCGCCAATCGCACGCGTTCGACGACGCGCAACAGCATCGGCTTGCCGGCAATGTCTTTCAGCACTTTGCCCGGTAAACGACTGGAGCCCAACCGTGCCTGAATCAACGCGACAATTCGCATGCTATCCCTTCAACTGGAGCGCGAGGTCATAGGCGGAGAGCAGCATTTTGAAATTCTCGTTCCAATTTGCTTTCAACTCCGCTTTTTGGCGCGCGGCAAATCGCATGGGTTGCAGATTGGAGCGGTGATGGTAGGCATATTTCATCTTCTCAGCCATGGCAACAGGATCGTTTTCCGGGAATAGCCAACCCTCCACCCCTTCGTCCACCCATTCGCGATTGGAAAGCATGTCTGTCACCAGCACCGGCAGCCCTGACGCCAGCGCTTCCATCAGCGACACGGATGAACCGTCACTCAAAGAGGCAGCCACATATAGGTCGGCACGCTGATAGTAGCCTGGAAGCTGTTCGTTTGGTAAAAAGCCGGGCATCTCGACGCGGTCAAGCATGTTGGCATCCGTGATCATCTTGGTAATCTCGGCGCTTTGCGGACCGTCACTCAGGAGCAGTAGTTTCAGGGCTGGTATCTCCCTGGCCGCGAGGATGAACGCCTCCACGACACAAGTGACATTGTGGACGCCGCTCCAATGGCGATTGGAGAGCAAGGTGAAGCTGCCATCTTCCTGAGTTGATTTTTTGACTTTGTGATTAAACAAGTTCAAGTCGATGCCCCAGGGGAACATCACGATGTGCTCGTGGTGGAAACCAAATTCAATCGCCTTGCGGCGGACAGCCTCACAATCACAAATCAGCACGGTTGATTGCGCGAGTGCGGCTTTGACAGCCCAGCGCAAGAACTTGTTATGCTCACTGTCGTAGAGCAGATCCGACCCCCACGACATGCTCACCAGCGGCGGTTTGATGCCGTGTGAAGCGAAAAAGGCTGCCTTATGCAGGGGGCCGGCATGGACGACATCTGGCTGAACTGTGCTGACGATCTGATTTACGCCCCAGATCAGGGGCATCAGATTCGACCAGGCAAACTGTTTTTCCAATACAGGGTGCCTGACGATGTTGATATTCGCAGGCAGGGCTTTACTTTCACGCCACCATTCGGGGTTTGAGATCTGCGCAAAATGGATCTCATGTTCGGTTTGAGCCAATGAAGACAGAAACCTGTAATCGTGCGTCGTATAAGAAGCGGACAGGTAAAGTACGCGCATTATTCCCCCAGGGCGGTCCAATAAAGCTCTTTGCCTGCCGGGATATCCGAAATGGCGCGCATGCCGACGACCAGGTTTATCTGATTTGGCGCTATGGCGCCGGGCGTCGCGGGGCGCAACACGTCGACCATGTCGCGGCAGATCACCTCACCCGCCTTGATGTCCCGCGCCGCGCGTAAACAGCGGCGCTGGATGATGACTGTCTCAACCTCATTGGCAGTGACGTATTTATCAGCAGACCCGAGCGCGCGCTCAAGCTGGCGGGTTGCCTCGACCATCTCAAACCAGGTGCGGGGGTTCATCGCGAAAGGATGATCCGGACCTTCGCGGTGATTGTCATCAGTGAAATGTTTTTCGATCACCCGGGCGCCAAGCGCGACCGCACCAAGCACTGCCGCGTGCCCAGGCGTATGGTCAGAGAGACCAAGGATCAGGTCAGGGTAGATTGTGCGGTAGGTGTTGAGTACTCTCAGATGAACGTGGTCAAAATTCTCGATGCTGCCGGTGTAGTTTGTATTGCACTGCATCAGGATCAAAGCCGGGTTGATCGCCAGGATCGTCCGGACTGCTTTTTGGACCTCACCGATGCTTGACGCGCCGGTAGCAAGCAAAACCGGTTTTCCCTTGGATGCCATATGCTCAAGCGCTTCCAGCCAGTCGATCTCACCTGATCCAACCTTGTAGGCTGCTACATAGGGATCAACTTCGTCGATCGTGTCGTAATCATAGGGGGACGTGAAGTAATCAATGCCCACTTCATCGCAGTGCTGCTTGAGGATCGGCGTCCATTCCGGCGGAACTGAAGCGTCGGTGTAAACCTCGAAAACACTCTTTTTCCACTTTGACTGATGCGATTGCTGACCGCCTAATGAACGAAATCCGTAATCAGAGACTATTTTGGGGGCTTTAAAATTTTGAAATTTCGCCGCGTCCGCACCAGCTTCCTTTGCCAGCCTGATCAACAATTTTGCCCGATCGAGGCTGCCGTCATGGTTGGCTCCAATGTCGGCGATGAAATAAACCGGATGCTTTTCGCCAATAGTATGCGCGCCAATTTTTATTTCCATCATCTGATCTCCGTCCTGAAATCATCCATTATTGAAGATTTCGCTCATCTTCTTTCTATAACCACTCTTAAGGTCAGCCTGCATCGCCTCAAGCCCTGCTTCTATGCCCGGAAGGTCATAGCCCAGCAGCCTTCGCAATTTGCTGTTGTCGAGGCGCAGATTTGGTGAACGTTTCGCGACCAGACCGCCCGCCTGCCATGAGGTTGGCTGGATCAGGTCCGGATTAAACCCAAATGTCGTTGCAATAAGCCTGCCGAATTCATACTTCGAGAGGCACTCCGTACTAGTGACATGGAAGACTCCGCTGGCGTTGGTAAGTGACACGGTTTCAAGTACCGCAGACAAGATACGCACATACAGAGGGCAGAAAATAACATCAGTGAAACCGTTCGCCGGCGTACCTGAGACGAGGCGATTGTAGAAGAACTCCGCCAGACTGCGCTTGCCATCCGGGCTCCAGCCATACAGGTTTACCCTGGCGATGAAAGCCTCAGGGTTGTTGGCAGCGACTGCTGCTTCGCCTGCCAGTTTGGTCGCGGTATAAACGCTCTGCGGATTTGGCGTGTCAGTTTCCCGGTACGGTGATTCGCTCTGACCATCAAAGACAGCATCCGTCGAGATATGCACCAATCGGATGCCCTTGCGCCGGGTCAGCTCCGCCAGTTCTCCCGGCAGATCACTGTTCAGGTTTCGGGCTAGCTCAGGCTGCCGTTCGCACTCATCGATATTTGCCAGGGCGGCGCAGTGGATCAGGATCTCGGGTTTGACGCTATCAAGTAAATCTGCGGTGAATTGCCTGTCAAGCAGGTCGCCCCGGTATGCTTCAAATGGCAGGTCATGCGCGGTTTTCGAATGCCAGGTACCAACAACGTCGTTTTGCTCAGCCAAAAATAACGCCAGATTGACGCCGAGCAGTCCGCTGATACCTGTCACCAGATACTTCATTAGTCAGCCTATTCTGATATCTTCCTGATTGCTTCGATATCGAGCCACTCATCATTGGAGTTGCTGGCATAGCGGTAACCATCCGGCAACGATTTGCCGGCTTTCATCCATTCCTTGCCGAACCAGAGTCCATCAGCCGGCTGGACGACGAACATGTCCTCCAGCTCAACCGTCACCCGCGCCTCATCCTCAGAAATCAGAACCTCGTGCATTTTTTCACCGGGGCGAATGCCGATGATCTCGATTTGCGCGTCCGGCGCGATCGCTTTGGCCATGTCGCCGATTGTCGCGCTGGGGATTTTGGGCACGAACACCTCGCCGCCGTGCATCTCTTCAATGCAGCGGATGACGAAGCGGACACCCTGGTCAAGCGTGAGCAGGAACCGGGTCATGCGCTCATCGGTAATGGTCACCTTGCCGGCAGCGCGCTGCTCCTTGAAGATCGGGATGACGCTGCCGCGGCTGCCCACCACGTTGCCGTAGCGGACGCAGCTAAAACGCGTTTGCATGGCGCCAGCGTAGGAATTGCTTTGTACAAACAGCTTCTCCGCCGCCAGTTTGGTCGCCCCGTAGAGATTGATCGGGTTCACGGATTTATCAGTGCTGAGCGCCAGCACTTTTGAAACCCCGGTATCCAGCGCCGCATCGATCACGTTGCTGGAACCGAGAATATTGGTCTTGATCGCTTCCATCGGGTTGTATTCGCAGGCCGGCACCTGCTTGAGCGCGGCGGCATGCACAACAATATCAACGCCCTGCATCGCGCGTTTCATGCGCGGCAGATCCCGTACATCACCAATAAAGTATCTCAAGCTCGGATGGTCAAATCCGGAAATGCGCATTTCGTGCTGTTTCAGTTCATCGCGGCTGAACACGATCAATTTGGCGGGGTGATATTCGTTCAGCATCACTTCAACGAATTTCTTCCCAAAGGATCCGGTACCGCCGGTGACCAGTACGACTTTATTTGTCCATTCCATCAAGCTGCCTGCCTTAATCAATTTATTTATAGATCACGATCAAAGGGTATTGACCCTTCTCACCGTAGTAAACGGGATTTTTCTCTTCCTGCCTGTATAACCAGCGCAGGATCTGTCTGCCGGCCAATTTCTCGTGGATCACAGCCCGCATGAATCGCACATTGACGCTGCGCCAGACATAGATGGCGAAGCGCATCTCTTTGGACAGGAACCTTTTGAGCCAGTCGGCATCGAGTTTCTCGATGTAGGTCCCCTGCGGCTCGGTCGCCGTTTCTTCGACTACCTTCCTCGCTCTCGGCTCCGCCTTGGGCGCGGCAGGTTCCTTCCTGCCGGAGATACGCTGCATGATTCGTTCCATTAACCGCACCAGCCAGCGCCATTTTTCCATCAATTCCGACTGCGTCCAGCCGTTGACTATCACGCCGCTGCATCCGGCCGCCAGGACGCGGTAGAGCTCCAGATAGGCGAGCTTTTGCTGGCTGAGCGGCAGGTGATGCAGGGTGTGCAGCGACACAAGTCCCTGCATACTTTCTGGCGCGAACGGCAGATGGGCAACATCAGCGACAACAAACAGACCCTTATCGCCGATGCGCTTGCGGGCTTCCTGCAAGGCTACAATCGATAAGTCCAGACAGACGCGGTAGGTGAAGTCTTCTGAGTAGGTCAGGTATTCCGGATACTGGATCGGGCCTGAACCCGCGTCAAGCAGGTATTTCCCGCTGGCGGGTAAGTGCTTTTTTACCCGCATGTGACAGCGGGAAATATATTCATGGGAAACGGGACGCAAATCTTCGTAACGCGCGTTCTGGTAGACGCCATCGCTGACCTGCTGCCAGCCAACCCGGTCGTAGAAATTACGGACTTCACTGGTAATATTTCGCTCGCTCACGCTATTTGACGTCCTTCCACGGTACCGGCTTGCCAGCCAGGTAGTCCAGAGTCTTCAGATAATCGCTGCCTTTGTCCGCCAGCACTTCATCGAGCGGACGTTCGGCATAGTCTTCCCACATGCGCACCAGATGCCATGGGAAGGGCCGCGGATACTCGAAGAAGAAGCGATAGGCGTAGCGCCAGGCCAGGTCCACCTTTTCGCGAGTCATCTGGAATTTTTCGAGGTCTTCCAGCACCTGACCGATGGTCTTGTAATAATTAACCCAGTTGTCAGGGTCGATCGTGAATCCCCTGGCGCGGTAATGGGTCTTGCCGGCGACGATCACCGGCACGCCATTCAGAGCCATCTCCATGCCGACTGTGGTCGTGTAGACCAGACCGAGGTCGGCAACCTCGATCAGGTCATAGGTATTGACCTTGTCCGTCGCGCCAACCAGATGGATGTATTCAGGCAGCGTGGGCGCGACGCTCTTGACAACTTCCGACATCGTCAGACCGTGGGTCAGCACTTCGCCGGGATGAATGCGGATCACAAGCTGCACATCCGGTCGTCCAAGGAAGTATTGCAGCGTGCGTGTAATCCACTCAGCCATATTGGCAGAGAAGATCTGCCTGCCCAGCGTGAGCGAATCACCCAGGACATTGGTTGCCAGCAATACCACCGGGCGCTCGTCGAGATGCAAAGCCTCACGCGCCTCAAGCGCGCCCTTGGCGGGCGTGCCTTGCCACAGACGGGCAAAATTTTCTACCAGCGCGCCGCGTTGGCGGGCTGAAAACAAGTTCTTCAGCCGCGTCATTTTCTCATCGTTGAGCGGCTTGTCTTTCTTGGCTTCCCAGAGCTCATCGGTCTGCTGCTGCATCACTTCCTGGTTATTCGCCAGCCAGATATGCTGCCGCTGATCGCCGAACTCGTAGGTATTGGTCTCGATCTTCAGGAAGCGGGCAACGCGATAAATGACGCCATGCTCCTGGATGGTGCCATTCGGCACGATCACCAGGTCCGGTTTGATTTCACGCAGCAGGTTATACGCGACCTGCGCGGCGAAGGTATTGCGCTCCAGCCGCAGCTGGTAGATGGCGCTGGCCGGGTCAACCACTTCATTCTGATCGGTGTACTGACTGTCATAGTTCGAAACCAGCTCGACCTGACGCATCAATTCTTCCGGCAGAGGCTTGTAAGAAGGACGCAGTTGCAGCAACGGCACAATTTTCATGATGTGGTCGGCCGGGCTGAGTACCTTCTTGGCATACGCGTTCTGCCGCTTCAAATCAAATTTGTTGATCGGAAGCTGCCAGTCTGAATACGGCAGAAAACCGAATGTCACGTCATGTCCCAGCGCGGAAAGCGACGCGCTCAGCAAGGCGACATGCTCAATCCAGTAATGCAAGGAGGCGAAGAGGAAAATCTTCTTGCCCTTTGTTTTTCGTTTGCGGCTGGCTTCAACGATCTTGACGATCTCAGGCAGCTCCGCGTTCAGTCCCTTGAGCGAAAAGCGCGACTGCAATGGCTTGCCGCCCTGCCTGATCAGCCAATACAACTCGGCAGTGAACGGGATCTCTCCAACAATGTTCTTGACGATGTCTTTGCGTGTTGTCGCTTTCATGTAAGTACCTCAATGTCCCAGTCCAGGGGAGGTCTGATAGCGCCTAATCTTGGTTCCGGCCACTGTTTCCCAGGCGCTTCCGTGCCATCAATCGAGAATGACAGGGCTTGTTCATCCTGAAAATAGCGTTTGATGCGGTAGGTTGACGCGTTGAGGGCAATCAGATAACGCCCTTCGTTGAGCAAATCGGCTGGTATTTTACACCTGCTAAGGTAGGTGCCGGCGCGTCTCGTGGAATACTGGTCGAATTTGCCGAGGTCATCCGTGTCAAACGAGGTTAGCACATATTCGCCGCGCGGCGTGAGCAGATAAAGCCCGACCCGCAAGCCGGGGATGTCCGCCGTCAGCCGGTATTTGAATTCAACCGTCACGGGTTCGTTGGCGCGCAATATCTCAGCGGGCTCGCCATTGCTGCCGCGGACGGTCAGACTGACCGGAATAAACGGCTCTGAAGCACCAGCGCCATCCGCATCCCAGACTTTGATTCCGCTTTGCGACAAACCCTGCGAAAGGTAGTGATCGACGGCTTCAGCGCTTGGCGCGCGCTTAATCAGCCGGCCTTGATCGATGATCAGCGTTTCTTCTGTCAGGCGCAAAATGGCAGACATATTGTGGCTGACGAACAGGACCGTCCTGCCCTCGCGGGCGACATCGCTCATCTTGCCGATACACTTCTTCTGGAATTCAGCATCACCGACCGCCAGAACCTCATCCACGACCAGGATCTCAGGCTCAAGATGCGCAGCGACGGCGAATGCCAGCCGCAAATACATGCCGCTGGAATAGCGCTTGACCGGTGTGTCGATGAAGTTTTCAACTTCCGCAAAGGCGATGATCTCATCGATCTTGCTGGTGATCTCCTGCCGGCGCATGCCGAGGATGGCGCCATTGAGGAAGATATTCTCACGTCCGGTCAGCTCGGGATGGAATCCCGTACCGACCTCAAGCAGCGACCCGACCCTGCCGGTCAGCTCGACTTGCCCTTCACTAGGCTCGGTAACGCGTGAGAGGATTTTGAGCAGGGTGCTTTTACCGGCGCCATTCTTGCCGATGATGCCCAGCACTTCGCCCTGCCTGACGTCGAAGGAGACATCCTTCAGCGCCCAGAATTCATCCTTGAGCAGCGCTGGTTCTTCGGTGCGCGAGAATTTGCCGCTGATGGCGTCACGCAGCGTCTGATACTCCAGCAAGTGCTGTCCCAGCCGGTACTTCTTGCCAATGTTGGTTGCCCGAATCGCGATATCGCTCATGCTGCTACACCAGGTCGGCGAAATACCTTTCCATGCGCTTGAAATAAAACAGCCCGCTCACCAGCAGTACCAGAGCGGCAACACTGGAGATGATCAATGGCAGCCCGGGCACGCCGCTCTGCGATCCGAACACAGACCAGCGAAAGCCTTCGACCACGGAAACCATCGGATTGACCGCGTAGACAAGCCGCCATTTTTCCGGCAGCATGCTGGTGGGATAAACGATCGGTGAAACAAACATCCACAGCTGGATCAGGAATGGCGTGACATAGCCGATGTCGCGGTATAGGACGTTCAGGGCTGCCAGCCACAAGCCTGCCCCCAGCGCGGTAATGATGGCGAGCAGCAGGAAGACCGGAATGTAGAGCAAGTTAACGGTGATCCCGACCTTGTAGTAGACCATCATCACCAGCAGGATGACGAAGGCAATCATGAAATCGACCACGCTGGAGAGCGTGTTCGCCAGCGGCAGGATGATGCGCGGGAAATAGATTTTGGTAATCATATGCCGGTTTTGCACTAGCGACCGGCTGGCGTTGCTGATCGAGTTGGAGAAGAGCTCCCACGGCAGCAAGCCGGCAAAGGAAAAGATCGGGTAAGGCACGCCATCAGAAGGCACTTTTGCCAGATTGGAGAAGAAGATAGTGAAAACAACCATGTTCAGGAACGGCTTGAGTACAGCCCAGGCAGCACCGAGCAAGGTTTGTTTGTAGCGCACCTTGATATCGCGCCAGGTCATGAAATAAACCAGCTCGCGGAACTCCCACAGGTCGCGCAGGTTGAGCGCTGACCAGCCGCGGGATGGTCTGATGACGGTCTTCGACAGGCTGCCGTTCTCTGCCATAAGTTAGAACTACTTTAACCTGGCAACTTCATACCAGGCGATCGTGTTCTTCAATCCTTCCATAAAGTCAGTTTTTGCGCTGAAGCCGAAGAGCTCGCGGGCACGGCTGGTATCCAGCGCGCGGCGCGGCTGTCCGTTGGGTTTGCTGGTGTCAAAGACGATCGCGCCCTGGTAATTGGTCAACTGGCCAATCAATTCCGCCAGGTCTTTGATCGAGATTTCCTTGCCTGACCCGATGTTGACCGGTTCCGGACCGTTGTACTGTTCGGTCGCCAGAACGATCGCTTCGGCAGCATCTTCGACATAGATGAATTCCCGGGTCGGCGAGCCGTCGCCCCAGACCACAACCTGCGGATCACCGGATTCGCGCGCCTCGATGAATTTCTTGATCAGAGCCGGGATGACATGAGAGGAAAGCGGGTTGAAGTTATCGCGCGGGCCATACAAATTGACAGGCAGCAGATAGATGGCGTTGAAGCCGTATTGCTGGCGATACGATTGCGCCTGAACCAGCAGCGCCTTCTTTGCCAGACCGTATGGCGCGTTGGTTTCCTCAGGGTAGCCGTTCCACAGGTCATCCTCTTTGAAGGGGATGGGGGTGAATTTCGGGTATGCGCAGACCGTGCCGATCTGAACGAATTTTTCGATGCCGCGCTTGTAGGCCTCGTGCATCAACTGCACGCCCATCATGATGTTGTCGTAGAAGAGTTCGGCTGGAGCTGCCTGGTTGGCGCCAATACCGCCGACTTTGGCGGCCAGGTGGATGATCACATCCGGCTGGGCGGTATCCAGCAGACGGGTAACCTCTTCCGCTTTCACCAGGTCATACTCAGGGTAATTCGGAATATAGATATCCGTCGCGCCATGCGCGTGCAGCTTCTCAATGACAAATGAACCGAGGAAGCCCGCTCCGCCGGTGACACAAATCTTCTTGCCCTGCCAGTAATTGGTCATTTCACTCTCCAGCCTGTCTCATTTATGGTCATGCGGCTGTCCGTCGATGAACAGCTTCAATCCGATTATTTCTACTCGCAGCGCGGTCTTGTCATCCGTCACTTCAATGCCCTGTTCGACACAGGTTAGCTTGCAGACGTCATAAACGTCACCTTCCCCCACCAGTCTGATGCGATCAACGCCGCGCTTCTCGAGCGCCTCGAGCATCTCCAGTGAGCGCAGGCGTACCAGACGGTAAAGCGAAAACTGGTTCTGGATGTAGTCGAGTGTCAGCTTGGCACGCAAGGCAAGCCCTTCGGGCGTGATGATGTAACGCAGCTTGCGACGTTCCGCGCGGCGCACCTTGACATAGCCCTTGTCGATCAGGCGTTTGAGGTGCCAGTTGATGGTGCCAACGGCTACCCCGATTTGTGCAGCCAGGGATGCCTGAGTTTCGTCAGGGTTCAGTTCAATTTTTTCGAGGATGACCAGCTCGCGGTTAATATCTGCGCTCTTGTCCATGATGTCAATATTCAACCGCTGAATTATAAAGTAAAGCCCATTTTTACGCAAGATATCCTGGTTCCGCTGAAAACGCTAACAAAAATCGCCATTTTCTCGAGGAAATCCGCGGCAAATTATTGTCTTGTCACCCCATGGATGCCGTGATAAAATCTTCACCTGCCTGCCCCCATCGTCTAGCGGCCTAGGACGTGGCCCTCTCAAGGCCAAAACGGGGATTCGAATTCCCCTGGGGGCACTCTCGTTTTTTATTACCGGAACACTCTCTGATGCGCTTAAAGAATCAACTTGCTTCCATCGCTTCCACCCCGTGGAAGAAAACCGTCGTCGCCATGGCGGTCGCGCATCTGGTCACCTCCATCGGTTTCTCAAGCATCTTTCCTTTTCTGCCGCTATACGTGCGCGAACTAGGCACGGATACAGGCCTCTCGATCGAGCTGCTCTCCGGGCTGGTCTTCTCCTCCATGTCCTTCACCATGATGATTGCCTCACCCTTCTGGGGCTCGCTCGCGGACCGGCTGGGGCGTAAGATCATGGTACAGCGCTCGATGTACGGCGCGGCTGTCATCACCATCCTGATGGTGTTCGCCACCCGTGCCGAGCATCTGATCCTGCTGCGCGCGACGCAGGGTTTCATCACCGGAACGATCGCTGCCGGCTCGGCGCTGATCGCCTCTGAGGTACCCCGCGACCGCATTGGCCTGGGGATGGGGCTGATACAGACCGCGCTGGGTCTGGGCAACGCGCTCGGCCCGATGATCGGTGGTGTCATCGCTGACCTGCTTGGCTATCACCAGGTGTTTTACATCACCGCTGGATTGTTGTTCCTTGGCGGCGTCATCGTGACCATTTTTGTGCTGGAGACCCACAAGCCAGTTAAGTCCGACAAGAAACCGCCGCGCATGCTGAGTGAGTGGAAACGGATTTTCTCGTCCGACCGTATCCGGATTGCCTATCTGGTGCGCTTTATCAGCCAGTTTGCCGGCTCGCTGGTCATGCCCATCCTGTCGCTCTTTGTGCTCGAGCTGATGGGCGCAGATAGCTCGGGGCTCAACACTTCGACCGGTCTGATCATCGGCCTGAGCTCCGCCAGCATGACGATTTTCGCGGTCTATTTCGGCCAGCTTGGTGACAAGATTGGTCATCGCAAGATCCTGCTCTTCAGCGCCGGGCTGGCGATGGTGTTGTACATCCTGCAAAGTTTTGTGACCGATGTCTGGCAGCTGGTGGTCCTACAAGTGCTGGTCGGCGTGACCGCCGGCGGCATCACCCCCTCAGCCAGCGCGCTGCTCACCAACGCGACCCAAAGCGGCGACGAGGGCACGGTTTTCGGCATCGACAACTCGATTATGTCTATGGCGCGAGGCATTTCTCCGATGCTCGGCGCAGCCATTGCCACCTGGTTTAACCTGCGCATCGCGTTCATCGCCGGTGCCATCCTTTACGCGTTGATGACCGCCATCATCTCGCAGCGCGTACCGACAGATACACGCAGAAATCCCCATCCAGAAAGCAAACTTCCGCTCGATTAAACTTGAAATTGTACCCCAAATTTGGTATGATTTAGATATAACTTTTTCTTAGTTATATATATTAAATCCAATCGTTTAATCCATTTTTCTTGGTTTTTTCAGCCAAAATTCTATGCAATAATACGCCTGCGAGGAGGAAAAATCGATAATGATTTGGTATGACAAAGAATCAACAAAACGCGCATCAAGATTTAGGCGATGGATGGATATAAAGGGTCATCCAGTTACTACAACTAATAGTTATTCAAGTGCTTTAAAAAATACATGCAAAAAATTAACAGGATTGAAGTCAGTCATACATTTAGATTTATTTGAATACGCTACGGTGGACGATTTTCAAAATGCTTACAATGTAATAATTAATGCACATAATTATGAAGAAATTAAAATTGCTGACCACGGTGCTTTAGCGGCTGCTATGAAGAAATATATTGAGTTCCTGAATTATGAAAAAATCAAGGAAATTGCATTACCGAAAGATGGAGTGCTGAATCCGCCAGTAATCGCTGAGAAGAAAGTTCCTATGGTAGATGGACCTCTATTGCCATCTGAAACGACCAACAAGTGCCCGGCATACTCAAAGGAATATTTTCTCGATGAGGTATTTTTAAATGACAGTGACTATGAGATTCTAACTAATTTACTATCTAGAAAAAAGAATCTCATCCTTCAAGGTCCACCAGGTGTTGGTAAAACATTTGCAGCCAAGCGACTAGCTTTTTCTATTATGGGGGAGAAAGACGAAACCCGTGTAGCAACTGTACAATTCCATCAGAGTTATAGTTACGAAGACTTTGTAATGGGCTTTCGACCAAGCGGGAATGGCTTTCAGCTTAGTTATGGGCCTTTTTACAAATTTTGCTTGAATGCAACAAAAGATCCCAACCGCCCATTTTTCTTTATCATAGACGAAATTAATCGCGGTAATCTTAGCAAGATATTTGGCGAGCTGCTGATGCTCATCGAACATGACAAGCGAGGAATTCAATATGCGACTCAGCTACTCTATAAAGATGAACCTTTTATGGTTCCCGAAAATGTCTACATTCTCGGAATGATGAATACGGCAGATCGCAGTCTGGCGATGATTGATTACGCTTTAAGACGGCGCTTTGCTTTTTTCGACCTGAATCCTGCATTCCAGTCGGAAGGATTTAAGAGAATACAATCAAAATTAAATAATCAAAAGTTTAATTCATTAGTATCCGCCGTACAATCTTTGAATGTTGACATTGAATCTGATGCCTCTCTTGGTACAGGCTTTCAGATAGGCCACAGTTATCTTTGCGTCGATAGTTGCGCTGATGATACCCTAAAGGCAATTGTCGAATATGAGCTAATACCGCTCATTACTGAATATTGGTTCGATGAACCTTCGAAAGTCTTTGACTGGTCTTCTCGCTTGCGGACCGCTTTGAATGGCTAACATCCCGATCAAGAATATCTACTACATGCTTTCCTATGCTTACCAGACCCTTCATGAAACTGGGAATGAATATTTAGCTTCGGAAGAGTTCGACCATATTCATGATCTTTTTGCCGCTATCCTTGTCCACGGGATTACTGCTCAAGTCAAACGGGGACTATATAGGGAATACGTAGAGCAGGTAGAAATATTATCCGGATTACGCGGACGAATAATCATTTCCGAGACGATCAAGAAGCAAACCCAGAGGCAAGGGAGACTGGTTTGTTCTTTTGATGAGTTTTCGGTGGACTCACCACATAATCAAGCACTTAAGAGTGTACTGCTCTTACTACTTCGCCATGGAGATGTCAAGCCAAAGAATCGGCAGTCAATACGAAAACTATTACCGTATCTCTCTGATGTTAAAGAAATCGAGCCAAGAAATATCAGGTGGGATGCACTGAGGTACCATCGTCACAATGCCAGCTATCGCATGCTAATTGGAATATGTCGATTAACTGTGAAGGGAATGTTGATCTCGCCAGAATCTGGCTCATTTAAGTTAACAACATGGTTACAAGACGAAGCTATGTCCCGTCTGTTTGAAAAATTCGTTTTGGAATATTATAGAAAACATCGCCCTTATTACGATCCTCGCGAAGCTCAAATTAAATGGGATATAGCAGATCCAATGGTAAGTGGCTTTTTACCCATCATGAAGAGTGACATCACTATGAAGAATGGAATTAAGCGTCTTATTATTGACACAAAATTCTACGAAAAAGGGACTATGCAATACAACTCGAGGTATAACAAAAAAAGTTACCATTCGCATAACCTTTATCAAATGTACGCCTACGTAAAGAATTGTGATTGGTCATTATCAGGGAATGTCGCTGGGGTGATCCTCTATGCGAAAACAGACGAGGAAATTACTCCAGACGAAGACCTGATCATTGGGGGCAACAAGATTAGCGTAAAGACATTGGACCTGAATCAGACATGGAGTGGCATTAAAACTCAGCTAGACAGCCTCTGCAATTGGCTATCCATTCAATAATCAAGGGAGGGATACATGATTGGTGCAGTGATCGGCGATATTATCGGCTCTCGTTTTGAGTTCTACAACAACCGCAGCAAGGAATTTTCCCTTTTCACCACCCGCTGCTTCCCCACGGACGACAGCATCATGACGCTGGCGCTCGCGAAGGCTATCATGGAAACGTCTAAGCTGCAGCCACCTTCAGACGCGGGCTACAGTGATGCATTCTTCACGCTGCTGAGCGGTATGAGCGTGAAATGGATGCAGAATATCGGCCGCAAATACCCGCGCTGCGGATACGGCGGCGGTTTCAAGCGCTGGATGTTCAGCGAGAACCCCATCCCCTACAACAGTTACGGCAACGGCGCCGCCATGCGCGTCAGTCCGGCCGGCTTCGCCGCGGGGTCACTGGAAGAAGCTGAGCGCCTGGCTGAGACGATCACAGCCGTCACGCACAACCATCCGGAGGGGATAAAAGGCGCGAAGGCAACCGCGGCAGCGATCTGGCTCGCCCGGTCAGGCGCTTCCATGGCCGAGATCCGTGAGCATGTCGTCAGCAACTTCTACCCGCTTAATTTCACCATTGATGAGATTCGACCCACTTATCGTTTCGACGTCTCCTGCCAGGGAACCGTGCCGCAAGCAATCGAGAGTTTCCTGGAATCCACCTCCTTTGAGGACGCAATCCGAGTTGCCATCTCGCTGGGCGGTGACAGCGATACGATGGCGGCAATCACCGGCGCGATCGCCGAAGCCTATTACGACATCCCCCCGGCCCTTAAGGCAGAGGCGCTCTCCTACCTCGACCCGGACCTGCTGACGATCTATGAGGACTGGCATCAATTCGCGCCGCCCATCAAGCTGTAGCGCCCATACTTTCCGTTATCTGCATTAAACACAACAAGGAAGCTGCTCAGCTTCCTTGTTGTGCCTGATACACAGATCAGAATCTTACGGAATTACTTGAGCGCCTCCATCCCCTTGAACTGTCTGTAAGGCGATAATGTATTGAGAATCAACTGGTCATCCGCACTGACCTCTTTCTGAACAACCATGCGGCACAACAATTCGCCGAGGCCGGGACCGAGCATGAAGCCCTGACCGCACATGCCAATTGCTACCAGGTAACCCGGCAGTTCTTTCATCTCACCGATCAGCGGCGAGCCATCCGGGGTCATCGGGTAGAGACCACGCCAGGTGCGGCGGACACGGATGTTCGCCAGCTTCGGCATCAGATTGACCATGCGTTTGGCGACCATCGGCAGGAATTTGCTGGTCTCATTACGGTTGTAGCCCCAGATGCTCGGATTAGGCGTGATACAGAACACAACCTGTCCGCTATGCAATTGGTAGAAGTAATAGTTGACCGAATCCTCAGTCGGGATGATGTCCACGATCATGGGCAGCATGAAGTTCGCGACCGGCTCAGTGATGCCAGCTTCATGTTGATCCGGCATGACCGGATGGTCAAAGCCAGCAAGCTTGCCGACCTCATTCGCCCATGGTCCGGCGGTGTTGATCAGTACTGGCGCGTAATACGTATTCTTGTCGGTACGAACGCCGCTGATGCGACCATTCTCCTGCAGGATTTCGACAACATTTTCGAGATAGACGAAATCTGCACCATATTGCTTGGCGACATCATAGTAGGCATGTCCCGCCAGGATGGTCGAGCAATGACCATCTTCCGGTGAGATCGTCCCGCCGATCAGCCCGTGCGGGTTGAGATCGGGTACCCTCTCCAGCAGCGCGTCCTTGTCATACCAGTCGATGTTCAGCCCATAGCCCTTCTGAACGACCAGCAGGTCCTTGAGGGTCTTCTCCTCTTTCTGCCGGTAAGCCACAAAGCTGTAGCCGCCAGTCGTCCATTCCAGGTTATGCCCGTAAACATCTTCCCAGGTGGAAACAATCTCGAGCGTACGCTGGCAGAGCTTGATTTTCGCTGGATCAGAGTGTGTGGCCCGGATACCGCCGATAGCGGCTTTGTTCGAACCCTGTCCCTGACTGGCGAATTTATCAATCACCAGTACTTCCAGCCCTTCCGCGGCCAGCCTGTGGGCGGCGGGGACGCCGATGCTGCCGGCACCAATGATGATCACGTCGTATGTGTTTTTACTCATGGTCTTTCTCCTTCACGCCAGCAAAGACACCCAGGGGTACTTCAACAAACAACGGCCGCTTGACATTCATGGTCACCTCGGAAAGCGGAATGTTCTGCTCGCGGAACAGACGCAGGATAAGCGAGGTACAAGTCTTACCACCACAGGAGCCCATGCCGGCACGGGTGACGGCTTTGATTTCGTTGTAATCGCGGTAACCTTTGGCAATCAGCTCACGGATGGCTTTGGCGGTGACGTGTTCGCAGCGGCAGATGATCTCGTCATCCTCGATGCGCCGCACATAGCGGTCCATCGGCTGGTTGACCTCTTCAGGCTGCAGCTTCAACCCGGCGATCTTGCGCGCGATGGTTTTGGGTGCCTGAACCTGAACGACGAAGGTTGATTTATTCTCGGGGATGCGGTGGATGTTGACCACCTCAACGTCGCTCAGATCATTGCCTTCGGTATCGATCACCGTCACCAGATCACTGGTCAGGATTTTCTCCTTGCCAAATTCGTACGGGATGGAGATGATCGGATTTTCCGCGTTCTGTCGGTAATCGACCAGCGTGATCGCCAGACCAGGGCAGCCCGCGACGCAGCGTTCACACGCGGCGCAACTGTAGTTGTTGCCTACGAAGGTTGGCACACTGCGGATGTCGGATTCGTCGAGGATGATGAGACCATTGATGCAGAGTGCCCGGCACGGGTCACAGGGGATTTCCTGTGAGCAATGAATGACCGGGATGACGCCGGCATCGACCTCATTGAAATCATCCAGCTCATGAATCGCGCCGGGTTTTGATTTCAGGATCTCGCCCGTCAGATACCATTCCTTCGGAATGTCGCCGACTGAGTAGCCAAGTTCCTTGGCAGCTTCACGACCGGTGATCTTGCCGGAGAAGATAGCCGCGGACGCTTCCGCGATCTCCTTGGCATCACCGGCAGCCAGTACGGGCAGACCGAATTCTTCAGCCTTCACCAGGAATTCATCCACCGGATCAAGACCAACCGCGATCAGGACGGTGTCGCACTCGAAGGAGCGTTCACTGCCCGGGATGGGCTGGAAGTTTTCATCCAGTTTGGCAATCGTGACCGATTCAACATGGTCGGTGCCGTTGGCGCTCAGGATGGTATGCGACGTGTAGATCGGCACACCCAGGCGGTGCAGCTTGTCCTTATGGACTTTGTAACCGCCGCATTCTTTTAGCGCTTCCACCAGACCAATCACTTCGATGTTGGCCTGCAGCGCGTGATAACCGGCGATCAATCCAACGTTACCGCCGCCGACGATGAACAGCCTGTTCGAAGCACGCACCAGGTCGCGGTTGACCAGGGTCTGGAAAGCGCCTGCGCCATAGACACCCGGGAGCGTGTTGCCCTTGAACGCCAGTGCTTTTTCACGTGCGCCTGAAGCAACGATCAGCAGCTCGGGTTTGACGTGGACGTATTCCTTATTGTTCTTCAGCACACCGACCGTCTTGTCGCTGAAGACTGCCAGAGCGGTCGTGTTCAGCCACACTTCGACGGAGGGTTGGTTAGCGACGTCCTGTGCCAGCAGCTTGGCGATGTCGATACCGCGTGTTCCGGCATAAACCGCGTCAACCGAACCAAAGAAACGGTGGGTCTGCAGTACCAGCTTGCCGCCGAGCTGATCCTTGTCGTCAATCACCAGAGTCTTGATGTCGTGCTGACCGAGCTGGATGGCTGCCGAAAGGCCTGCAGGCCCGCCGCCGATGATCAGCACTTCTACCTCTACGGTTTTGACATCCGCCACCTTGACGTTCGGATCACCTTCAGGCAGCTTGGGCAAGCCGATCATGGGTTCGACCTTCATGCCCTCCTTGACCGGCGTCATGCAGGCTTTGACGGGAACGTCGTTAGCCAGCACCAGACACTGTGAACATTGGCCGTTGGCGCAGAAAATACCCATAGGGGCATGATCGCGGTAATGCTCGCCAAAGATCTTGATGTCGTGCGCGAACAGCGCTGATGAGATCATCTCACCAGGCTTGGCACTTAGGGCTTGACCTTGCCAATAGAAGGTCACCCAGTTTTCGGGATTGGCTGCATTCAGTATGGGATGGTATTCGATTCGATTATTTTTCATCCTTCACCTGAGTATTATGGGATCCGTTCTGCTTCAAATAGTTGTAAACCGTTGTTCTGGTTACCCCCAGAATTTCCGCAACCGCAGGAACCGCGTTGCGCCACTTGAAGACGCCGTCCTGCTCCAGCAGATTGACCAGCCGCATTTTGTCATGCCTGTTCATGGTCTCAAGCGGCTTGCCAATTTGCGACCCGGCCGTTTTGACTTTCGCAACGATCAGTTCATCCAGGCTGGTACTGAATGACTCCTCGATCTGCGCGTCTATGCTGGGCAAAAAGCCGCCAACCACGCGCTGCACCGAGGCAAAGGCAGTCACATCCACATTGATCGCCATCGCGGCGAAGTAGTCCCCATCCTTGTTTTTAAAGAAAGGTGCCGCGCAGCGCAGCACTCTTCCATCTTTTGTTTTTGTCAGGTATCCAAGCAGTTGGTCAAGGTTGCCTTCCTGCAGCGCCCGGACGCCGGCATCAGTCATCGGGGAACCAATCGTCCGACCGGTGACATCGCCGACAATATGGATCGTCGAGCTGTCCAGGTCTGTCAGATCGTGGATGACGACCTCACACATGCCGGGGAACAAGCTGTAAATAGCTCTGGCGACATCCTCCAGAACACTAAAAACCGCTTCACGTTCCATATCAGAACACTTTGCACGAACAGCTTTTTTCATGATTCATCTGTAACGACTTGGAATAGCAATATTGTATTACAAAATGTAAAGAAATGCAATACCTTTTAACAATTTGTCAAAGGCAATTTTGGTATAGAATAACCTTAATTTCAATCAAATTGAGGAGTCGTCATGAAAATTCATATGTCGGTCGATATGGAAGGCATCGCCTGTGTCACACACGGCGACCACACCAAACTGGAAGGGCCTGAGTACGAAGCAGCGCGGAAATGGATGACCGCTGAGGTGAATGCCGCGGTCGAAGGGGCTCTGGAGTGCGGCGCGACCGAGATCGTCGTTGCGGACTCCCACGGGCATATGCGCAACCTGCTGCCCGATGAGATCAACCCGAAAGTGCAACTGATCCGCGGTTCACCGCGCCGGCTGACCATGATGGAAGGCATTGATGAGAGTTTTGACGCCTCCATGCTGATCGGCTATCACTCGATGGCTGGGACACATCATGGTATCCTGGCGCACACCTACATCGGCAGCTCCATCATGAACCTGCGCCTGAACGGCATCACGGTCGGCGAGTCGGGTTTCAATGCCGCCATCGCCGGACACTACGGCGTGCCGGTCGCGCTCGCCAGCGGTGATGACACGCTCGAAGCCGAGCTTAAAGGCATTCTGCCTGAGACGCACTGCGCGGTCGTCAAATGGGTAGTCAGCAATACCGCTGCCAGGAATCTGACGCCGACCGCCTCGCAAGCCAAGATCAAAGCCGCGACCGTGGCCGCGCTGAAGGATCTGAAGAACATCAAACCGCTCAAGGTCAAGACACCGGTGAAATTCGAAGTTGATTTCATGCGACCGGTCTCAGCGGATATCGCCAGCGACATCCCGGGCGTCAAACTCCTGAACGGACGCACACTGCGTTACACGGGCAAGGACATGGTCGAAGTCGCCAAAATCTGGCGCTTGATCATCAACTCGTCCCTGACCGCGTTCGCGGTCTAGGCACGAAATTTTCTAACCCGCGAGGTAAAAACACAAGCCGCAGAGTTCTGCGGCTTGTGTTTTTAATCAAGCTCTATTCGGCAAATATTTTTAGCACTTTTTCATAGACTGGCATTATAATTATTTGTTTTTGTGTTTCGGCAAGAATCGTTGAGGATAACAATGCAGTCGGCTAAGAGCAATCTGGACTTTAAAACCACCCTATCCGACAATCGCCTGGTCGGTTTATGGCGTTTAATGCGCGGATACCGGTTGATCTACCTCGGTGCGAACCTGGCAATCGCCGCCTCCGCGGTCTCAAAAACACTCACCTATTTGCTGCTGCGCTATTTCATCGATCATACGCTGGTCGGGACGGATGGCGCTTACCCCGTCTGGATGATCGCGCTGGCGTTTGTCCTGCTGGCACTGGTCGAGGGCACCGGCTCCTTCCTGAGCGGCAAATGGGCTGCCATGACTGCCGAAGGCATCACCCGCCAACTGCGCGACTACCTCTTTGACCATATTCAGCACCTGACTTTCTCCTACCATAACCATATTGATACCGGCGAACTGGTGCAGCGCGTCACCTCGGATATCGATGGCATCCGGCGCTTCTTCGCCGACCACGCCATCGGCATCGGCCGTGTGGCTATCCTCTTCACAATCAACTTCATTTTCATTTACCGGCTCGAGCCCGCGCTGGCATTTTATTCCATCGCCCTGCTGCCGCTGATCATCCTGCTCTCCTTCTTCTTCTTCAAGAAGATCCTCAAGCGCTACGAGGCCTTTCAGGAACAGGAAGCCATCATCACGACCACCCTGCAGGAGAACCTCTCCGGCGTTCGGGTCGTGAAGGCTTTCGCCCGCCAGTTGTTCGAGATCGATAAGTTTCGCAAGGACAACTGGGAAGGCTATGTGCGCGGCAAGGAACTGACGCGTATGCACGCCATGTTCTGGCCGGTCTCCGACATCATCTGCAGTCTGCAACTGGTGCTCGGTTATGGCGCCGCGGCGATGTTCGCGATCGACGGCAGACTGAGCATCGGTGGATACGTGGCTTATGCCGGCCTGCTGATCTGGATCATCTTCCCGATGCGCAACCTTGGCCGGCTGATCGTGCATACATCGACAGGGTTGGTTTCCTACGAGCGCACGACCACCATCATCCGCGAGAACCGCGAGGCTCTGGATTCCGGCATCACCACGACTGAGAAACCGTTAGAGGGCAAGCTAGAGTTCGAACACGTCACTTTTTGCTACGAGGACGCGCCCAACCAGCCTATCCTGGAAGACATCACCTTCACCTGCGAACCCGGTCAGGTGATCGCGCTGCTCGGCTCGACCGGCTCCGGCAAGACAACGCTGGTCAACCTGCTGCCGCGCTTCTTCGAGTATCAACAAGGCAGCATCAGACTGGACGGCATCGAGCTGAAAGAATACTCCCGCCGTTTCCTGCGCAGCCAGATCGGTATCGTGGAACAGGAACCGTTCCTGTTCTCACGCTCGATCAGGGCGAATATCACCTACGGTGTCGAAGGCGAAATTCCCGAGCAGCGCATCATCGCGGCTGCCAAGGCCGCCGCGATCCACGATAGCATCATGACCTTCCAGCACGGCTATGACACCCTGGTGGGTGAGCGCGGTGTGACGCTCTCCGGCGGTCAGAAACAGCGCGTGACCATCGCGCGGACGCTGCTCAAGAATCCCAAGATCCTGATCATGGATGATTCGACCTCAGCGGTCGACACCGAGACGGAAGGTGAGATCAGAGCGGCGATGGACAGCCTGATGCAGAACCGGACGACTTTCATCATCGCCCACCGCATCCAGTCGATCATGAACGCTGATCTGATTTTGGTAATGGATAACGGCCGCATCGTGCAGCAGGGCAAACATGACCAGCTCGTCAGCCAGCCAGGCATTTACCGCGAGATTTTTGACATTCAGACCAGCATTGAAGCCGAGCTTCAGCAGGAGATAGAAGATGCCGGCTAACGATTATTTTGAGGAAGAAGAATTCACCAGCAAAGTCAATACCCGGACCGTGCTGCGTGTTCTGGCGCTGACCAGCAAATACAAAACATGGGTGGCCGGGTTCCTGCTCAGCATCGCCATGGTTTCGGTGCTCGACTCGGTCTTCACTTACCTGTCCAAGCTGATCATCGACACCGGCATCGTCCCGGGTGACAAGACCAGGCTGACCGAGCTGCTGGCATTGTATTTTGGTTTGGGCATTGTCCAGTCGGCTGGCGCTTTCGGATTCATTTATCTGGCTGGTGTGTTGGGTGAACGTATCCGCTATGACCTGAGCCAGAAACTGTTCGAGCACTTGCAGAAGCTTTCACTCAGCTACTTCAGTCAGACCGCTGTCGGCTGGATTATTGCCCGTGTGACCTCGGATGCCAAACGCGTCTCCGAGCTTGTGACCTGGGGCATGCTGGATGTCGTCTGGGCAATCATCAACATCATCACGGCCATGACCTTCATGATCTTCATCAACCCGACACTGGCGTTGATTGTTTTCCTGATGCTGCCGGTTATCTTCTTTGTGTCGGTCGAGTTTCGCAAGCGCATCCTGCTCGAGTTCCGCAACGTGCGCAAGTGGAATTCCCGGATCACCGGCGCCTATAACGAGAACATCACCGGCGTGCGGGTGGTCAAAGCGCTTGGACGTGAGGACACCAATCTCGGCGAGTTCAGCCAGTTGACCGGTGAGCTGTACCGCTCCGGCTATCGCGCCGCCTGGTATAGCGCGCTGTTCCTGCCGTCTGTCCAGCTTATCGTCGCGATCGCGCTCGGGTTCATCGTCTATTACACCGGCACAAGCGGCAAGGTGATGGGCATGACCGTTGGCAGCATTCAGGCGTTCGTGTCCTATGTCACCTTCATGATGTGGCCGATTCAGGATCTGGCGCGGGTGTTTGCCGAGCTGCAGCGCGCCATCGCCTCCGCCGAGCGCATGTTCTCGATGCTCGATCAACAGCCGGAAATTGTTGACAAGCCGGATGCCCGTGACGCGGTCAGCATCCGCGGGGATATCGAGTTTGATCATGTCGGCTTCTGGTACGAGGACGGTGAAGTTGTGCTGGATGATCTCAGCCTGCATATTAAATCCGGTGAGAAGATCGCGCTGGTCGGACCGACCGGCGGCGGCAAGAGCACCATCGTCAATCTGATGTGCCGCTTCTACGAGCCCAAGCGCGGCATCATCAGGATCAACGGCATTGACTATACCGATTACACCCAGAACGCCATTCAGTCGCGTATCGGCGTGGTTTTGCAGACGCCGCACCTGTTCTCAGGCAGCATTAAACAAAACATTGCCTATGGCGACCTGAAAGCCAGTGACGAGCAGATCATCAACGCCGCTAAAATGGTCGGCGCTCATGACTTCATCATGAAGTTCGAGAAAGGCTATGACGAAGAGGTAGGCGAGGGCGGCAACCTGCTCTCGGTCGGGCAAAAGCAGGTTATCAGCCTTGCGCGTGCCATCCTGGCAGATCCTGAAATCTTCATCATGGATGAAGCCACCAGCTCGGTCGATACGCTGACCGAAGCGCTGATCCAGAAAGGTATGGCGCTGCTGATGCAGGGACGGACGTCGTTCATCATCGCCCACCGCCTGTCCACCATCAAGAATGCCGACCGCATCATTGTTATCGAGGGCGGCAAGATCGCCGAGATGGGCAGCCACCAGGAATTGCTGCGGCTGCGCGGAAAATACTACAACCTCTATACCCGTCAATTCCTGAGCAGAATTGACCTGATGGATTCAGAAAACCCTGGCGCTTGATACGCCAGGGTTTTTTGTCTTACCACTCGTCGATACGATACGAATAGTTATCGCCCGTGCGAACGCGCACGACTTTACCGTCATCATCCAGCTCAAAAACAGCCAGCTCACCGATGCCGCCATGACCGTACTTGGCGTCCATTTTGAAGACGTTTTCCGCGACCGGGATCATGCGCGTCATCGTCAGAATCGGATCAGGCGCGGAGACATCCATCCCGACCAGCTCGCCCTTATAGATCAGGATTTGCATGTCGCCCCAGGTGTTGCGATAGCGTCCGGTGAATTTCTGCCAGCTCTCCTGCGCGGCTTTCGCGTCCTCTTTCGGCTTGAAGACTTTCAGGACTTCCGGCGCGACCCACTCAAAAATCTTCTCCTGATAGATGATCGGGAAGCCGTCATCAGCATTGGTAAAGACAACAGCGGCGAACTTTTCAACCGGGTCCGAGAAGAGCTGCGTGCGGTAGCCCTGCAGCGCGCCGCCATGACCAATCAGCACTTTGTCCTTCACCTTCGCCAGACCGAAACCGATACCCCAGCCAGCCGTCCAGTCGGGTTCCATCCACTGCACGCGATGCATCTCACGCAAGGTAGCCGGTTTGAGGATGCGCGACTCCCTGGTATGCGCCTGATGCTGCAGCATGGCAAAGCGCGCCAGGTCCATGACCGACGTCGCCATGCTCGCGGCGGGTGAAATACCTTTCAGGTCGCTGTATGGCGCGATGGTTCGGGTGCCGTCAGGCAGCCGTCTGCCATACCCGACCGCCAGCTTCTGATGCTCTGGGTCAATGTTCTGAACGAAGGTGTCCACCATGCCAAGCGGCTGCAGGACATTCTGCTCAACAAATGTCGTATAGGGTTGACCTGAAACAGCAGCGACAATTTCACCAGCCAGAGAAAGCGCCAGGTTGGAATATTTCCACTTGTTGTAGACCGGCAGCGCGGGCTTCTGGGTTGGCAGCGCGTCCATCACCTTTTGCCATTCGGGGAAGTCATTATCGGACCAGTAAGGGAACGCTGCTTCGCGCGGCAATCCGGACGTGTGAGTCAGAAGATTGCGGATCGTGATCAGCGGCTGTTCTTCATCGCCGGTATCGAGCTTGAACCAGGGCAGCACCTGGCGGATATCATCGTCCAGTTGCAGCTTGCCGGCGTCGCGCAGGATCATGATCGCGGTCGCCGTGAACAGCTTCGTGATCGAAGCGATGCGGTACAGACTGTGCTCATCAGCAGACAGATTACGGGCCACATCCCGCTTGCCAAACCCGCGCGCCCAGATTACCTCCTGATCGTAGACCAGCGCCAGCGAGAGCCCAGGCTGCCCGCGGTACGCCATGGTCGCTTCGATCCAGGCGGTCAGTAAGCCGGTAGCGGATTGAACCGCCGGTTCGTTCATTTTCTCGTGAATAATCATGCCAATCTCCTATAAAAATCATCTTGAAATCGAGCAGCCTCGCGTTTCATACTATAATTTTAGGTGAAGATCATATTCAGACAACCAGACCATAATTTAGAAGGCGCGCGTATGCCCAGTACAGTGGATCCGAACAACATTCTGCCCAGATATTACCAGTTGATCAACATTATCAAAGGGCAGATCGATTCAAAAAAATGGAAACCGCACGAGCCGATCCCATCCGAGCGGCAGCTTGAAGAGATCTATAACGTGTCGCGCACGACGATCCGCCAGGCGCTGGATATTCTGACCAGGCAAGGCTATCTCTACCGTGAACATGGGCGCGGGACTTTCGTTTCGCCCCAGAAATTGCAGAAGGGGATTAATGAGCTGACCAGCTTCACAGAGGATATGCTCAAGCGCGGTTTGAAACCCGCCAGCAAAAATCTCAATCTGGAACTGATAGAGCCCCCGGCCGATGTAGCCGCGATGCTGGATATCCATGACAAAAACCAGAAGGTCTACAAGATTGAACGCCTGCGTCTGGCCGATAACCAACCGATGGGGCTGCAGACCTCATACCTGCTACTGAGTGAAGGACAGGAGATAACGGAAGCCGACCTGGGGACCACCAAATCCCTTTACCGGCTGCTGCAGGAAAAGTTCAATTTGATCCCGACCGAAGCCGACGAGACGCTGGAAGTAACCGTTGCCTCCGAACAGGAAGCGCAGCTCCTGCAGGTGCCGGAAGGCTCGCCGCTGCTGCTCAGCGAGCGCATCCTCTTCTCTCAATTCCGCCGTCCGCTTGAGTTTGTCAAAATCCTCTACCGCGGTGACCGCTACAAGTATTACGCCCGCCTGACAAGGTAGGCAAATCTTAAGACAAAACGAGGACACGACGTGTCCTCGTTTTTTTTATATGCGGACCAACTTAGTCGGGCATGTGGTTCGAATCAGTCGTGTCCACCCACTTTGGTCTGGTCGCCTCCACCGGGGTTACGGGTCTGGGGGGTTCCGCGTCCGACCATTGTGTATGGTTGAGATTGGCTTCACGCATAATGGTGCGCTTGAAATCCTGAATCTCCTGTGAGGTTTCGAGGAATGAACGCCACCAGCTTGATCGGGTAATCTTCGCGACCATGCGTCCAAAGTCACGGGCGTAGGTCACCATTCTGCCTGGGCCGAGAACGATCAAAGCCACCAGCAGGATGAAGAGAAATTCAAGCGGACCAATATTGAGGAAACGCATCAGGATTGACTATGTGAGGTCAACTCTTGGGCGGAACCTTGTCGTCCTTCCTGGTATCAGCCTGTTTTTCGTCATCATCGCCTTCCAGGCCTTTCTTGAAGGAACGTATCCCGCTGCCCATCTCACCCGCGATCTTGCTCAACCGGCCAACGCCGAACAAAAGCACAATAATCACCAAAATTACCAGCAATTCAGGTAAACCAAACCCTGCACCAAACATAATCTTGCTCCTTACTCTATATTGCCCTAATTATACCTACACCCTGCCGGCGATGAATGCCATCAAGCCGCTCAGCAGGTACAAACCAGAGAGCGGGAGCATGAGCAGCCCCATGTTGACAGGATCCGGCGTCGGCGTGACAACCGCGGCGACCACGGCGATGATCACGACTGCCAGACGCCATTGTTTGAAAAGCTGTTTGTGGGTGATCAGTTTCAACTTCGCCAGAATGAAAACAACCAGCGGGGTCTCGAAGCTGACGCCGATCCAGAAGAGCAGATTGGTCACGAAGGAAAAATAATTGCTCAGGCGCGGTGTCGTCTTGATGTCCATAAAGTTGATCAGGAACGGCAGCGCGGCCGGCAGCATCACCAGGTAAGCGAAGGCAACACCTGCCAGGAAGAGCAGAAAAACGAAGGGGATGGTCAGGAACAGCCAGCGCGCTTCTCTGGCACTTAAGGCAGGGATGATGAAAGCGACCACCTGATAGAGGATGACCGGCAGCGCCAGCACAAATCCGCTCAGCAGCGAGACCTGCATGAAGACGCTGATATTCTCGGTCACCTCAATCGATGTCAGGTTCTGCGCGCCGCCGATCGGCAGCGCCAGCAGCGCGATGATTTTAGGCGCGAAGGCAAAGCTGACTGCCGTGGCTGCCACCAGCGCCAGCAGCGCGATCAGCAGCCGTTTGCGCAGCTCACCGACGTGTTCCCAGAAATCCAGTTCCGGATCAATCCCTGGTTTCATTTAAACACCGCAATTCATCCATATTCTATGGATTATACACAGCGCCTTTCGGATTGTCAGGCAATGACTTACAGCAAGCCTTGCGCTTTCAGCGCTTCGATTTGCCCGGTGATCTCAGTCTTCGCTGCTTCACTCAGGGGCAGCAAGGGCCGACGGCTGGGACCGCCATACAGCCCACACAGTGACATGCCATATTTCAGCCCGGGGATTCCGTATTTACCCGTCACGCTGGTGTTGAGCGTCATGATGGCATGTTGTACGCGCCGTGCTTCCACAAGATCACCTGCCGCGAACGCCCGCATAATTTTCTTTACCGGTGCGACACCGAAATTGGACAACGCGGTGATGTTGCCCACGGAACCGATGCTGAGGAAGGGCAGAACTGCGCCACCCGTGCCGGCAAAAACGATAAAGTCAGGCCGCCTCGCGAGCAGGCTTGCCATCTTGAGGATGTTGGAACTGCTGTCCTTGATGCCGATAATGTTCGGGTGATCCGCCAGTTCGACCAGAGTCTCAAGCGCGAAATCAATGCCAGAAAATTGCGGCACATTATAGACAAAAACGGGGATCGGAGAAGCGTCCGCCAGCGCGCGGTAATGCGCCAGCAGCACCGCATGGGTCATCTGTCCCTTGTAATAATTCGGCGGGACAACCAGGGTTCCCTTCGCGCCGGCATTCGCCGCGATCAGTGTCTGCTCAATGGTCGCGCGCGTGGTTTCGAGCCCGCTTCCTGCCATGAAAACCTTACCCGTCCCTTCGAAGACACTGCCGACCAGGCGCCAGATCTCTGCCCGCTCGTCATCTGTGATGTACGGCGCTTCACTGTTCGAGCCGGGCATGACCACGCCGTCCAGTTCAGACGCCAGCCAGATGCGCAAATTGGACTCAAGCGCCGCAAAATCGATATTCTCCTGCTCATCAAATGGCACCGGAATCGGTGCGAACGAACCCTGAAATAATGACATGATCTGCTCCCGTTTACTTGATTTTTCCCTTGGCGGCAATCGGCCAGCGGGCTGTTACTTTACCCTCGCGGACGCCGACGATTTCCTCATGCAGGAAAACGGTCCAGTCGCCGTAACTTGGAATGAAGTTGAGTTTATCGCCAACTTTTATGTGATCCTCACCGGCGGGAATCTCCAGAGTACCATGCTCGGACGACAGCGCGGTGAGTTTGTATTGCGGGTATTCGAGACAGCGCGGCATCGAGCGTTCGGCGTTGAAGGTCTTGCGGCCCGCATCGACGATCGCGCGTTCCGGATGGACGTGGCTGGTGACTGTCACCAGGATATGCAGCGCCTGGCTGGTCTGAGCGCCCCAATCCTGATAGGTCAGGTCGCCCATCGTGCAACCGCCCGTCTGGATTTCGGTCACTCCGGGATAGGTCGCGCTCTGCCTGAAGGTTCCGCTGCCGCCGCAACTGACGATTTCAACCGGTATGCCAGCCTGACGAATCAACTCGGCAGTGCCGGTCAATGCCGTGATCGCTTTCTCGATCTCGACTACTTTCTTTTCCAGGTCGCTCACGCCGGCACAATGACCCTCCCAGCCCATGATGCCTCTGAACCTGATGCCTGGCAGTTGGCTGACTGCTTTCGCCAGTGACAACGCGGGTTCACCCGGGTCGATGCCAGCGCGCATCATGCCAATATTCAGCTCCAGGATGACGCCGACGGTAACCCCCTCTTGTGACGCTATTTCGGAGATCTGCCGCGCGTTGCTCAAATCATCCACAGCCACGATCAGGTCATGCTCTTTCGCAAGCTGGACCAGCCGTCTGATCTTCGTCTCACCGACCACCTGATTCGCGATCAGGATGCCCGTGATGCCCGCTTGCGCGGCGATCTCCGCCTCGCCCAGCTTGGCGCAGGTGATGCCAATAGCGCCGGCATTTATCAGCATGCGCGCGATCTCCGGGGTCTTGATCCCCTTGAAGTGCGGGCGCCATTGCTTGCCATGCGTTTTAAGAAACCCAGCTATTTCCTTGACGTTTTTCTCGAATATATCCAGGTCAAGCCACAGGCAGGGTGTGTCCTGGTCGAGCAGGTTTTCATTGATCATTTCAGTCTCCAAATCATGCAGAATTCACACTTTAGTATACAGCCGGGTTGAAAGTCGAACAATAAAACTGCTGGTTAGTTTGGCACAAATCTTGGAACTATTTTATTGAATTAACCCTCGTATTGTGCTGGCTGGAGTGACCGTGAAACGTAAACCTAACTTAATGACCTTGCTGACTCTTCTGTTGCTGTTCCTCATCCTTGGGATGGTTGCCGTGAACGCGCGCGATGCCAAAGCGCTGAACGATGAACTGGAAGTCAGCGCGCTCGGTCCGCAGCCGCCAACCCTGATCTCACCTTACGGCGCTGTCAGCACCAATCAGCCTGTACTTAGCTGGACACCCTCTTCGACCACGACCTCCTATTGGGTGCTTCTGTTTGACGGCAAGAAAAATATCATCGCCCGCTGGTACAGCGCGGCAGAACTGGGCTGCTCTTCAGCCAGCACCTGCTCACTGCGCACGCCTGCGCTGGCGCCGGGGAATTATTCATGGTGGGTAAAAGGTCGCAACGCCCAGGGCATCGGCAACTGGAGTGCCAGCAAGACCTTCACCTACGGCACACTCACCCGCCCCAACGCACCTGTTCTGGCCTCGCCAAGCGGGCAGACAAATTCGACACCGGTGACCTTCACCTGGACCGCTGACCCGGGTGTCAATGAGTTCTGGGTGCTGCTTTTCGATGGACGACGGAATGTTATCGCGCAATGGTTCAACCGCAATCAGGTGGGGTGTAACGGCAGCACCTGTGTCTTTACCCCGACCGTCTCGCTGAGCGGCGGCAACTACACCTGGTGGGTACAAGCCAGAACAAACGGCATCATGAGCCAATTCAGTTCCGGCTTGAACTTCAATCTGATGAGCGCTTCGCCGACCGTCGCGCCGCAGCCGCCGGCATCGTCCGTTCCGGTATTGGTTTCCCCGATTGGCAGCAGCAACACCAATCAGCCGGTGCTGACCTGGAAGCCCGTGGCGAACGCGACTGCGTACTGGGTGCTGCTATTCGACGGACGATCTAACATCATCGCCCGCTGGCATACCCTGACTGAATTGAATTGCAGCAGCGCAAACTGTTCCCTCAGAGTCCCGAATCCATTGCCCGCCAATTCATATTCCTGGTGGGTGAAACCGCGCTTTGGCACAGCGGAAGGTCAATGGAGTTCCGGCGCGGTCTTCAGGGTTGACTCGGCGCCAGTCGTTCAACCAACGGCCGCGCCAGTTCAGCCGACTGCAACACGTCAGCCAACCGCGGTGCCAGTGGTACCAACGGTCGCGGTGATCGTCTCAACGCCTGCAGCAACAAGTGCGCCGGTGCAGCCTACGGCTACCGCGGTCAAACCAACACAGCAACCTACACCCGTCACGCAACCTGGCGTTGTCGTCCCGCCGCCGTATACAACCAGCTATTACATGAAGACCATCAACAGCACGACGCTATCAACGGTCGGCTGCAACATTGGAAAGCAAGCGGTCAGCATTGCCGGCGCCGAGGAATTGCTCGTCACCCTCGATTGGGGCCGGCCGTATGACATGGGCAATGGTACCTGGGGCGCGAGCCTGTTTGGCTTTGGCCCTGCGTCCGCTTCAGAAATCGGTAACGCGATCAAGATCGCCGGTCGCGCCTATGTGCAGTGCTCACAGAATGAAACCAGCTCACACCTGACGATCGGCATCGGCACCAGCAACTATGGCAGCCAGGTCACCGAAGCGCATGGGGTCGCCTGGGCGAATATGGTCAATGATGTCAATATGTGGTTTGTGTCTCAGGGCTTGTATGCCCGCGTGGACGCGGTTGGCATGAATGACATGGAGCTAGGCTGGAACTCACCGTCTGTCACCCGCGCCTGGGTCAGGGGTTATGACTCGGTCAATCGTTTCCCGCTCTACAACTTCGGCGATGCTGCCGGCTGCGCGACCAACTATTACCCGCATTGGGGCTGCAATTCACCCTGGACAAGAGAAGATGTCTGGTGGATTTCGTATGGTTCCGGCGCGTCATACTCTGTGCCGCTGATCTATGCCGACACCGGTGTCAATGCCGAGCAATGGGCGCGCCTGAGTGTGTATGGCTATGAGACCCACGGTCTGCCAATTGAGTTCAAAGGCGTCATGACGCAATACCAATCCTGTATTCAGGTCGGCGGTTGTGGCACGCTGGACAACAAGCCAGATGAGGGCTGGAATTACCTGGTGAAGGAGCTCAAACGCAACCCGGCGACCGCTCAGTATCCGAAGTATCTGACCGACATCATGTGGCATACGGACGAGTAAACACTCGTTAAGAATAAGATGATTGCGAACACCCTTCGAAATTCGAAGGGTGTTTGTTCCTTTACATCGTTGGTTCACGGCTATCTGCATACATGGTGCCCGAGAACCCCCCCACCCTAACCCTCCCCATTTGCGCTGCGCGAAAATGGAGAGGGGATTTTCAGCAATTTTTTCATATCAGCATTAATCCGTAGGGAGTCCGCATGCGGACTCCGTTATTGACCGGTAATTTATAGATGCTATGTTGCAGGAAATCCACGACCAAGGGGCTTTAAAAAAAAATGGCGAGGGAGGGATTTGCGCAGTCCTGGTTCTGCACAGGAATCCCACGACCAAGGGGCTTTAAAAAAAATGGCGAGGGAGGGATTTGCGCGGTCCTGGTTCTTCACAGGAAACCCACGACCAAGGGCTTAAATTGCCACTGCTCTACCAAGGCGCACCTAGCACGAGCGACAGTGCTCGATACGAATCTAATTTCGCCTTACTGGGAGCCCGCGACCAAGGGGCTTTTAAAACAAAAAATGGCGAGGGAGGGATTTGAACCCACGACCAAGGGCTTATGAGTCCCCTGCTCTACCACTGAGCTACCTCGCCCGAGCGACAGATATCTTACTATGAGCGTTATTTTTTGTCAATCAAAATAACGCCCGATCTCACAATCCCAATCCTCTTTCCTTGAGGGACGCGAACTTGCCGGCGCCAATGATGACGTGATCGAGCACCTCGATATCCATCAGCTTACCGGCAGCGGCGGCTTGCCTGGTGAGATTGACATCCTCCGGACTGGGCGAAGGATCACCGCTGGGATGATTGTGAACCAGGATGATCGACGCGGCATGCATGCGGATGGCGGCTTCAAATATCTCGCCCACCCTGACTGTCGACGCGTTCAGCGTGCCCTGATATAGCCTGACGATATCGAGGACGTAATTGCGCGTGTCGAGCACAATCACCCACAAATTCTCCTGGTTGTAAGCAGACATCTCAATATGCACCAGATCATAGATCATGCGAGGCTCGCCGATGAATGGCCGGCTGCGGGTCTCTTCGGTATGCACGCGCTGTCCGAGCTCGATGGCTGCCTTGATCTGGACCGCCTTCGCCAGCCCAAACCCCTTAATGCCGGCGATCTCATCGACCGACGCCTGGTGCAGGCCGCGCAGACTGCCGAAGGTCGTCAGCAGCCGGTTGCCCAACTGGACCGCATTCTCACCCTCTATGCCTACGCGCAGCAGAATCGCCAGCAATTCCGCGTCGGACAGCACGCCGGCGCCCTCGCGCGCCAGCCGTTCACGTGGTCGTTCCGATGAAAGGATATCTTTGATCCGGTAGCTGTTGTTCTGGGACATTGTCCCAATTATAGAATACTTCCAGCGTCGCGCGTGCTTGAGAACCAGGTGAAGCATGCTATAATTTTTTGACACTCTTTCAGGGAAAACCACCGCATGGATTTGATCAATGCCCGCTCAATTGAACCGATAGATTACCTGATCATCGGGCATCTCACCCATGATTTCAACGGCGCTGAAAGCCGCGTTGGCGGCACCGCTGCCTACGCGGGGTTGATGGCGCGAGCGCTCGGCTTGCGTCCCGGCATTGTAAGCTCCTTCGCGCCGGACCTTGATATGGAGGCGCTCCACGGTATCCCGATCCTCTTTCAACCTTCCGAGCACAGTACAACCTTCAAGAATATTTACGACGCTGGCAAGCGCCGGCAGTCGCTGACTCATGTGGCGGAATCATTGACTCTCTCGCATATCCCCGCGACCTGGCTCAGCGCTCCCATCATCCATGTGGGACCTGTAGCGGGCGAGGTAGACCCGATGCTGGTAAGGCAACTGCCCGAGGGTTTTGTTGGCGTCACGCCGCAAGGCTGGTTCCGGCAGAGGAATGACGCGGGGACTGTCTCATTCAAAGACTGGCCAGAAGCAGCCTTCATCCTTGAGCGAGCTAACGCTGTGGTGCTGAGCAATGAAGACGTTAACTGGAACCACGAACTGATTGATGACCTCTCTTCCGCGGTGCGTGTGCTGGCGCTGACCGAAGCGCATGAAGGCGCGCGCATTTATTGGCATGGCGATATCAAGGGCTTTCGCACAGAGCAGGCACCCTTGCCTGACGCCACCGGCGCTGGTGATGTCTTTGCGGCATGCTTTTTCTGGCGGTTGATGACCACCAAAGACCCCTGGGAAGCAGCCCGATTTGCTACCAAGCTGGCGTCCACCTTTGTTTCAAGACCCGGATTTTCCGGCATTCCCACGCAGAGCGAGATCAGCGCTGCCCTGATCGAAGTCATCAGGAGTTATTGAAATGGCACAGGTTTACACCATCGTCAACCAGAAAGGCGGCGTCGGCAAGACGACCACCGCCATCAACCTCGGTGCCTACCTGGGCGAGCTCGGCTACAAAGTCCTGCTGATCGATCTCGACCCGCAGGCAAACGCGACCTCCTGTCTGGGTGTCGACAAACGGTCAGTCAAAGCCAGCACCTATGAAGTCCTTCTCGGTCACGCGCCGATTGACCGCGCCATATTGCACAACAGCCAGTTCAAGTTGTCGCTGCTGCCGTCCAAGCCATCACTCTCCGGCGCTGAAGTTGAGCTGATTGAGCAGGAAAATCGCGACAGAAAAATGCTGGACGCGATCACCACGATCAGCGAAAAGTACGATTACATCCTGATCGACTGCCCGCCATCGCTGAGCCTGCTGACGGTCAACGGTTTGATCGCCGGGCTCCACGGTGTCATCATCCCGGTGCAATGCGAATATCTGGCGCTGGAAGGTCTCGGGCAATTGACGACCACCATCGACCATGTCCGCAGTACGCTCTTCACGGAGCTCAGGATCCGTGGCGTGCTGATGACGATGTATGACGGACGCACCAACCTGGCGATCGATGTCGTCAAGGAAGTGCGGAATTATTTCGGCGATCTTGTTTTCCAGACGCTAATTCCCCGCAGTATCAGGCTGGCTGAAGCGCCCTCCTATGGCATGCCGATATCGATCCACGCGCCAAACTCCGCAGCGGCACTCGCCTATCGCAATCTGGCTGAAGAGATTGCCCGTCAGGACGGCAAGCTTGCGCCCGCGTTCATGGACGAAAAAGAAGAAATGGAAGGTACAGTATGAATCAAAAAACAGGACTGGGCCGCGGGCTTGAAGCCCTGATCCCGGGCAGTTACCAACCGAAGGCTGATGAAGGTGTCTTGCAGGTTGCAATCGCAGAGGTAACCCCCAATCCGAACCAACCCCGCAAGGAATTCAAAGAAAATGAGCTGCAGGAACTCTCCGCGTCCATCCGCGAGCATGGGATTCTGCAGCCATTGATCGTTTCGCCCGCGGAAGTGGACGGCAAGTACATTCTGATCGCGGGTGAACGCCGACTGCGCGCCGCCGCGCTCGCCGGTCTGGAAAAGGTGCCCGTGATCGTTCGCAAGGTTGAAGAGCAGCAGCGGCTTGAGCTGGCGCTGATCGAGAATATTCAGCGCACCAACCTGGCGGTGCTGGACACTGCTGAGGCGTACGCGCTGCTCAATCAGCAGTTCAGCCTTTCGCATGAGGAGATCGCCAACAAAGTCGGCAAATCTCGGGTGAGCGTCACCAACACATTACGGCTGCTCAATCTGCCCGAGACGGTCAAAGCCGCGTTGCGCGACGGGAAAATCACCGAAGGACACGCGCGGGCGCTGCTGGCGCTACAAGGGGAACAGGCACAAGTCGCGGCGCTGGCGACCATTGTCCAGCGTGAACTTACCGTGCGGCAAACCGAGGAACTGGTCAAAAGGCTCTCCGGTGAAACGCCGCCAGTCATCCGCAAACCGGCGCCCGTACCGGAAATCACCGACCTGGAGAACCGCCTTTGTTCTCGTCTGGGTACAAAAGTCGCGCTGAACCCGGGGAAAAAGGGCGGAACCATTGTCATTCACTATTATTCCGATGAGGAATTAAACGCGCTGATCAATCAGCTGCTGAGCAATTAATCTGACAAACAACGATGCCAGGCAACAAGATCATCCCACTGACGCAAGCCGACCATGATGTTGTGCGGTCATTCACCAGACAGCACGCTTTCATTCAGAGTCATCTCGACTGGCGTCTGGCGGAGGACTGGCTTGGACACCAGCCGTTCCTGCTGCTGACCATTGATGATCTGCCCGAAGCGTTGCTCGCCTGCCCGGAGGATCCGCCGCATGTCGGCTGGATTCGGTTCTTTGCCTGCAAAAATTCAAAGAACATAAATACGGCATTCGGCCAGCTTCTCACTAAAGCACTTGAGACCTGGAGCGAAAACCGCCCTGAGATTGCGGCTGTCGCGCTGCACAAGTGGTACGAGACTCTGCTGCTCAACCATAACTTCAGCGTACGCCAGAAGATTGTCGTTCTGGAACGCGTGATCGATATGACGCCGCGATACACTGTGAACGAGAAGATACACATCCGCCCCATGACGCCGGATGATTTCGCTACCGTCCACAGGGTCGACAACATCGCCTTTGAACCGCTCTGGCAGCTCTCTGAAGCGGGCATCAGGGCTGCTCACAAACAATCGACCTACGCGACTGTTGCCGAGCATCAGGGTGAGATCATCGCCTACCAGATCAGCAATATCAATCTTCCCAGCGCTCACCTTTCGCGGCTGGCTGTCCTGCCAGACTGGCAGCGTCAGCAGATTGGTCAAAATCTGGTCAATGACCTGGTGGCATTTTATTACGGTCTCGGCGCGAACCAGGTAACCGTCAACACTCAGGATGACAATCCGGCGTCCTTGCACGTTTATCAGAAATTAGGGTTTAGAATGCTGCCGGAGAGTTTTCCGGTCTTGACCTACCAGCCCAATCAGTAAAGACCCAGAGCGGCAAAAACAGCCAGGACCAGCGGCGCCAGCAGCAATGCCGGCAGAAAATTCGCCGTCCGGATATGCTTGAGATCGAGCAGCATGCTGATGCCAATCCCCAGCAATATCACCCCGCCGACCGCGCTGATCTCAGCAATCGCGTTCGTACTCAGAACGCCCTGGAGTGTGCCTGCCAGCAAGCTGATGCCTGCCTGATAGAGGAAGACCGGTGCGGCAGAGAACAGAACCCCCATGCCGAGTGTCGCAGCAAGCGCCATGCTTGAAACCCCATCCATGAGCGATTTGACCGCCAGCAGCGAATAATCACCGGTCAGACCGTCCTGGATGGCGCCAAGGAACGCGACGGGACCGACGGCGTAAAGCAGCGTCGCGGTCAGGAGCCCTTTCGCGAACGTATTCGTCTCGCCTTCTGCCGCGCGGGAGAACTTTCGTTGCATGAATTCGCCAAATTTGGTCAAACCATCATCGATGCGCAGGAGCTCACCCATTAAGGTGCCGATCAGCATACTGAGCAGGACAACCAGCACGTTGCTTGTGTCCAGGAACATCTTTACGCCGAGGCCTAACGTGAACAGCCCAAGCACAACAACCAGTGAGCTCTTGAGTTTCTCATTCAGCCGCGATTTGATCAACAGCCCGAGCAGGCTGCCAACCAGAATGGTGACAACATTGATCACCGATCCGGTCATACTTTTCGGACCTTCGCCAGCGTGACCGTCTTTTTGCTGGTCTGGGTCTGGTCAATCTCCAGTACAAAGAGCAGCGAGGACAGCCTGTTGACATACTTGATAATCAGTCTGTTGAAGAGCAAGCCCTGTGAATCCATCTCGACCAGCCGGCGCTCAGCACGCCGCACCACGGCGCGCGCCAGATCGAGGTAAGCGCCGCCCTTCGTATCACCGGGGGTGATAAAACCATGCGGCGGCTTCTGTGCCCGCGTGATCTCATCAGTCAGCGCTTCGAGTTCCTGCAGCTTTTCTTCAGTGACGAATTTGAAGCGCTCCGCGACCTCGGCAGACGCGCCGACCTCGCTCATCAGCCGGTAAAGATCGCGCTGCAAGTTGAGGATGATTTTCTTGATGCGTTCCGACGTGGTGAACACCCGTGCGATTCCGAGAACCGCGTTAACCTCGTCTAGTGTGCCGATCGCCTCAATGCGGATATCGAATTTCGGCACGCGTTCGTCACCGATCAGCCCCGTGTCGCCGCCATCTCCTGTTCGGGTGTAGACAGATTTCATTAGTTGGCGCCTCTCATTTTGCGATACAGATACCAGAACGTCTGCTCGGGGAATCCGGTCTCGAAAGCTTTATCCCAGACAAACTCAGCCGGCAAGGTCATGGAGTTTAAAGCCTTGTCAAGCTGACGGGTCAAATCCAGCTCCGCGGGGTTTACCTCTGCCGCGGCTTCGATCAATGTCAGGATGGCACGCCAGCGCACTTTATAGGCATATTCCGTCGCGATGCGATCCTCGCTGTTGACAGTGTCTGACAGGTACGCCTGCCATAAGCGCTGCCTGACGCCGTATTCCGTCGCCAGCTTGGCAGCAACGTTCGATTGCCACTTTTCTTTGAAAGCCAGATATTCGGCAACTGCCTTCTCGACCTCCATATCCGCTGCGACGTTGAGGCTCAGGCTTTGCAACCGTCGCACCACCAGCTCCAGCATGCCCAGCGTCAGCATGGACATATCCTTGAAGGCGGAACTGCTCATCAAGGGCCAGAAAACTTCCTTGGAGAGCATATAGGACTGCAATTCAGGTAAGGCTGCCTGAAGGAAAGTCAGGTCTTGCCGGTACGTTTCCTTGGTCATCGTGTCCATGTTTCTCCTGTCTAGTTGCCAGGTGTCGGCGCGGCAGCAGCGTTCTGGAACTTGCTGATCAGATACCAGTCAGTAATTGTGGCGAACCTGCCGCTGGGGTCAAACAACGGACCGACCGTCACGCCCCTGACTTCCTGTTTGATTCCATAACTATACACGGAATAATACAGCAACAGGGAAGGGTTCTGCTCGTTGAAAATGACCTGGAAATTGCGATAAAGTCTGGCGCGTTCGTTGACATCCTTGGTGATGCGCGCGTGTTCGAGGTATTCACTGGCTGAGCGGTTGTCCCATTGAGAATAATTCTGACCGCCGGCGACCTGTGCTTTATCCCAGAACACGTAAGGATCGGGATCGGGATAACGCGACATGTTCAGGTCGATCAGCGCGGCTTCATAGGAGCGGCTGGTCAGCCGGTTGTTGATCAATTCATCGTAGCTCAGCGGCGTGAGCACCACGACCACGTCGATCGCCTTGAGATCAGCCTGGATCATTTCGGCCAGCGTTCGGAAATGGTCTGTGTCCGGGAAGATCAACTCAAAGCGCAGCGGCACGCCGTCCTTGGTACGCACAGGTTCTACATCACCAGAAACGGTATAGCCAGCTTGCTTGAGCAGAGAAATCGCCTGATCGGGGTCAAAGGTAGCCTCGGGGAGACCCTCATAGTAAGCCCAGGAACCCGGCATGATCGGCGAATTGGCGATAATCGCCTGGCCATTGAGATAATTGCTGACCATCCTGTTGCGGTTGATTGCCAGCGATAAGGCGCGACGCACGTTCTCATCCTGGAAGAATTCAAGTTTGGGATCAGCCAGGTTGAGGAAAACCAGTGTGAGGTCCGGTGTCGCGCTGGTGGTGACGTTCAAATTCGCTGTTTTCAGCGCCTCACTCAGCAAACCGCTGCTGATCTTGTTGATGCCCTGCACTTCATCCTTCGTGTAAGCGTTGAAAGCCGCATTTTCATCGGCGAAATACTTGAAGACAAGTTGCTCAATATACGCCGGCTGGTCGTAATAGTCCTGGTTGATCGAAAGTGAAACTGCTTTGATCTCACCATTCTCAACCGTCAGATTCTGGAAGCGGTACGGGCCGCTGCCAATTGGTCTGAGGTTAAACTGGTCGTTCACGATCTGGTCAAAAGTCAGGTGACCCAGCAAATGCTTGGGCAGCACGCCAAAAGTCAGATAGTCCGTAAAGGGTGAGAAAGCTTCCGGCAGCCGGAAGGAAAGCGCCAGATCAGCCAGCTTGACGACCTCAACCTGTGACCAGAAATCCTGCAAGTCTTTGGGGACAATGCCGCCGCCCTCGCGCATCAGCTCAATGGTGAAGACGACATCCTCGGCGGTCAGGCTCTGACCGTCGTGGAATTTGATGTTATTGCGCAGTTGCACGTTGTACACTTTGCCATCAGCAGAGACGCCCCAGGCTTCCGCGAGATCAGGCAGAGGTAAACCCCGGTCATCGAACTTCAGCAAGCCGGAGTAAATCAACTGATCGACATCACGGTCGACCTGATTTCCAAAATCTAAGATGGGGTTGAATCGCTGTGGAACGCCCACCAGCGCTTCGATATAGGTACCGCCTTGTACAGCTTCCGGCGAGCTCCTGATCGTTTTCGGTTGTTCAAGCATCAGCAGAAAGCCGACGATTATCCCCGTTAAAAAGATAATCAGTAATTGCCAACGAATGTTTTTCATCGTTTGAAAACTCGATTCAGTTTTAGCAGGAAACCTGCATTTTTCTGAATTCTATCAGCAAATTACTTGATATAAACCGTGATGAGAGTCAGGATAAAGAAGAGTACGCTGAGGACGATCGTACTGATGAACAGGGTTCTTTCAATACCACGGCGGGCTGTGAACACACCTGAAGAGTCCTGTCCGGTTAAACCACCCAACCCAACACCCTTGTTCTGAAGGATGACGCTGGTGATCAGGGCGGCAGAAGTTATAATTAAGGCAATATCGAAATAATTGACAAGCTGCACGGTAGACCTCCTGAAAATCTGAAAGATTATACCACAGCGAGGGCTTAACAGCAGGTAAAAAACATATCGCGCATGCAAGAATTCATCCTGAACGTCCATAACCACACCAGATATTCCGACGGCAATGCCACACACCGCCAGCTTGCTGAAGCCGCCTATTCTGCCGGCATCGATGGGGTTTTTGTCACCGACCATAATGTTTTTGTGGACAATGTCGCCGGATATTACGAGATCGGTGAACAGAAGATCATGCTGCTGGTGGGCGAGGAAGTTCATGACCGGCTCCTTGACCCGCAGAAAAACCACCTGCTCGTGCTAGGCGCTCAAGCGGAGCTGACGCAGTATTCTGCCAACCCCCAGAACCTGATCAATCAGGCCAGGGAGCGTGGCGGCTTGACCTATCTGGCGCACCCGTTCGAGGACGCCCTGACATTGTTCAATGAAACCGACATCACCTGGGAGAACTGGGCGGCGACAGGCTACACCGGGCTGGAAGTCTGGAACGGCTTGAGCGAGCTGAAAACAGTTGTCCGCAACCGTTTTCAGGCGTTGATCGCGGCGTTAGCGCCGAATGCCATCGCCCGCGGTCCCAACCAGGATGCCATGCGTAAATGGGATGAACTGAACGCGGCTGGCGGGCAGTTTTACGCGCTCGGCGGTACGGACTCGCATCAGTTGCGCGTCTCGATGGGGCCTTTTACGAAAACGCTCTTCCCCTACGAATGGCATTATCAGACCATCAACAACCATGTGCTGCTGCAGGATCCGTTATTTGGCGATTTTGAAGAGGACCGTCAGCGTATCATAGTGGCTATGCGCAATGGTAATTACTTTATCGGCTATGACCTGCCTGAGTGGACGACCGGCTTCCGCTTTTACGGCAGTACCCAGGGCAGCCACATCCCGATGGGTGGCAGCGCCAGACTGGAAGCACCAGTGACGTTGCAAGCAAGTCTGCCAGCCAAATGTCTGGCGGTGCTCTACCGCGATGGCACGGAAGCAGCGCGCTGGGTCAACCAGGAGAAATGCGCGTTCCATGTATCTGAACCAGGTGTATACCGCATACAATGTTATATCCAGTATTATGGCAGGCAGCGGACCTGGATCATCAGCAACCCCATTTTCATCAAACCAGCCGCGAAAAAGCCCCTCACCTGACGCGCCGCGGCGATAAAGGCGATTTCAAACACAGTATAATCATTAGCAATCATGAACTTACTTGATCAGATCGAAAAGAAAATCCAGTCATTTATCGAGGATAACCCGCTCTTCTCAGGCTGGCTGGACCCCAAGATTCGTCTCGCCAGGCTGCTGACTGAAGCCATGCAACAAGACCTCGACACCCTGCCTGACGGGACCATCATTGTGCCTGACAAGTACTACATGCGGCTATCGAGCGGTGATTACGATTACTGGCTCGGCCACCTCGACGCGCTGGACGATTTGTCCTATTATCTGCAGTCGATCTCGGCAGAATCGGGTGTTCACCTGAGGAATACGCCCACCATCACGCTCATCGAAGACCCGGGCATGGCGGACGGTCAGTATGAAATTTCAACCGACAACCTGAGCGAAAAAACTTTCAATACCACCACCATCGCTACGGGGCAGCCCGAACCGCGACAGGAAAGCAGCCTGCCACTCAACGCCTATCTGCTTTACGATTTCGATCAGGTCTTTCTACTCGACAAACCGATGATTTCGATTGGACGCCGCGCCGACAATGACCTGGTGATTGACGACCCGCGCGTTTCGCGCGCGCATATCCAGCTCAGGGTCATGAACGGCAGCTTCATCGTCTTTGATTTGAACTCGACCGGCGGCACGTACGTCAATGACCGGCCGGTCAACCAGAAAACGCTGATACCCGGCGATGTGATCTCGCTTGCCGGCGTGCCGCTGATTTATGTGGAAGATCAATCGCCGCTGGGCAGTGACACCACGCAGACCAAAAAGGTCGGCGGCGAGCGCAAGCATGAGGAAAAATCATGACCGCGTATATCGTCCTTGGCTTGCGAATACTGCTCGCGCTGGCGCTTTACGGCTTTATCGGCTGGATCATGTACATCCTCTACATGGATCTGCGTACATCCAGCGCCAAGCTGAATCGCCGGCGCATCCCTGAGATCGTACTCGCGCTCGAAGAAGAATCAGACAACGCCTTCACATTTTCCATCCCCTCTGTGACAATCGGCCGGGATCCCAAGTGCGATCTGAATGTCCAGGATGAGACCGTTTCTTCCCTGCACGCGCGCGTCGCCTATCATCACAATCAGTGGTGGATTGAAGACATGCAGTCGACCAATGGCACATTCCTCAACGATGAGCGCGTCTTCACGCCGATCGTAATTATTTCCGGCGATGAGTTGCGTCTTGGCAATGCCAGGCTGATGATCGAAATTCGAGATTAGTAGTAAGGAGCAACCATATGACCAATAAAACTGTTCTGGGGATTATCGGCGGTTCAGGCATATACAACATGCCTGGTATCGAACAAATCGAGACTGTTGAAATGCACACCCCGTATGGAGATCCGAGCTCACCCATCACAACCGGCGTGCTGAGTGGCACCCCCGTGGCATTTCTCGCGCGCCATGGCATCGGACACCGCATCTCACCGACCAATGTCAATTACCGGGCGAATATTTACGCCCTGAAAGAATTGGGTGTCACTCAGATCATCAGCGTCAGCGCCTGCGGTTCGCTGCGCGATGATTACGCGCCCGGTGACATCATCATTCCAAATCAGATTTTTGACCTCACCAGCCGCCGTGAGCGTTCCTTCTTTCAGGAGGATATCGTTGTGCATGTTGGCGTGGCAGACCCATTTTGCCAGTCGTTATCCAACCTGCTGGATGAGTCGGTCAGACAGGCGGGCGGGAAAGTGCATAAAGGCGGTGTGTACATCACAATCGAAGGACCGCGTTTCTCCACCCGGGGCGAGTCGAACCTCTACCGCTCGTGGGGTATATCAGCCGTCGGAATGACAGCCAGCCCGGAAGTCTTTCTGGCGCGTGAGGCGGAAATGTGCTACGCGACAATGGCACATGTGACCGACTACGATGTCTGGCATGTCAGTGAAGCGCCGGTCAGCGTGGAGATGGTCATTGCGACGCTGCAGAAAAACACCAAACTGGCGCAGGACGCGATCTCCAACCTGGCAGCGAAAGTTCAGGACGACCCGGCTTGCGCCTGCCACTCGAGTCTCAAGGACGCCGTCATCACCAATCCGGATCATATCTCAGCTGAATCGAAGCAGAAGTACGGTTTGCTTCTGGGAAAATATCTGTAAACTTGGCAAAAATCCAACTGCTCACGCCTCGGACCACCCGGGATAAGATCGAGAACCGCTTCCTGCTCTTTGCGGGAGCGATTCTTCTGATCTATAGCATCATCCTGACCATGTCTCCGCTGGTGCGGACGCGTGAGCTCGAAACCACGCTCAAATGGATGCACTGGATCGGCCTGATCATCTGGTTAGGCGCGTTCTATGCGCTGCATCAATGGCTGATGCGTAAACATCCGGCGCGGGATCCCTATCTGCTGCCGCTGATGGCTTTAGTAAGCGGCATTGGTTTGCTGACCATCTATCGCTTGTTTCCCTTCTCGGGACTGAAGCAGAGCCTATGGCTCCTGCTATCTGTGAGCGTCATCGCGGCGGGCTTTTATCGACCCGGTGTGCTCGACTGGCTGAGGAAGTATAAGTACATCTGGCTCGGTCTCGCGATTCTGCTCACCGCCCTCACCATCATTTTCGGAACCTACCCCTCAGGGGACGGACCGCGGCTGTGGCTGAATTTCTTTGGCGTCTACTTCCAGCCATCCGAACCGTTGAAACTGCTGCTGATTGTCTATCTCGCCGCGTATCTTTCAGAGCGGGGTGAGCTGAAGGTCTCGCTCATGAAGCTGATCCTGCCAACCATCATCATGGCCGGGTTCGGTTTCCTTATCCTCTTCGTACAGCGTGATCTCGGCACCGCGACGGTCTTCTTCCTGCTGTATTTCACCATGCTCTATCTGGCTACCGGCAACAAGCGACTGCTGATCATTGGCGCCGGTATCATATTACTGACCGGCATCCTGGGCTACCAACTGATCGACGTCATCCATCATCGTGTCAATAGCTGGATCAACCCCTGGCTGGACCCGAGCGGACGATCCTATCAGATCGTCCAGTCGTTGATTGCAATTGCCTCGGGCGGCATTCTGGGACGAGGTCCCGGCATAGGCAATCCGGTTATCGTGCCGGTCTCGATCTCAGATTTCATTTATGCCGCTATCGGCGAAGAGCTCGGTTTGCTGGGCACCCTCGGTTTGCTGGTTCTGTTCGCGTTTCTGCTGCACCGCGGCATGAAGATTTCGACCAGGGCGAGCAATAAATTTCAACGCTATCTGGCTGCCGGCATCACCGCGTTCTTCTGCATCCAGTTCATTCTGATCGTTGGCGGCAATCTGCGGCTGCTCCCCCTTACCGGCGTAACCTTACCGTTCGTCTCTTACGGCGGCTCCTCTTTTCTGACCTGCTCGGTCGGCATTTTGCTGCTGCTGCTGATCAGTAACGGCGAGCCCGGTGACACTCAGACCGACCTTAACCGCATTCCCTATCGTATCGTCACACTTATGCTGATGATCGGCTTTCTCAGTCTGGCATTGCTTAATGGCTGGTGGGGAATCGTGCGTTCTGATGTTCTCACCAGCCGCACGGATAATCCGCGCAGAAATATCAGCGATTACTACGTAATGCGCGGCAAAATCTTCGACCGCAATAGCGAGGTTCTCGCATTATCCAACGGACAGCCAGGGTCTTACGCGCGTGTAGTGACCTACCCGGCGCTCGGGTCAACCATCGGCTACAACAGCGCGGCTTACGGTCAGTCTGGTCTTGAGGCCAGCCTGGATCCTTATCTGAGGGGGCTGCGCGGCAACCCCACATCCCTGATCTGGATGGATCACATGCTCTACGGCACGCCGCCTCCCGGGCTGGATATCCGTCTGAGCATCGATCTGACCCTGCAGGCGATGGCGGATGATTTGCTGGCTGGTCATCGCGGCGCCATGGTGCTGATGAACGCCAAGAACGGCGAGCTGCTGGTCATGGCGTCCCACCCGTACTTTGACCCGAATGTGATCGATTCGAACATGACTGAGTGGGAGAAGCTGCAGGATGGTCCGCTACTGAACAGGATCACGCAGGCACAATATCCGCTCGGGACTATTCAGGGACCTTTCCTGATGGCGGGTCTGGATTCAATCAGCAACTTACCGCAGCCGCCCGAAGAGCTGACGTATCAACTCGAGAACCGGACGCTGAATTGCGCCGATAATCGCCAGACGGGCGAGACATGGGGCACCACGGTCAGCGCCGGCTGCCCTGGCGTCCTGATTGAGCTGATCAAACAATTCAGTGAAACGCAGGTTCTGGACCTATATAAGAAAGTTGGATTCACTACCTTACCGGATGTTCCGCTGCAGCAGGCAGCGCCGGCTCAGGTGGACAAGATCGAGCGGCTGAATGATGTCGCTCTCGGCATCAGCGGCGTGTCTGTCTCGCCATTGCAGTTGGTCTCGGCAGCCGCGGCATTGTCAAATGACGGCAAACTGCCGACGCCGGTCCTGCCGATCGCGGTCGATATTAAAGATCAGGGCTGGGTGATCTTCGAGCGCAACAACCCTGTGTCTGTCCTGCCCCAGGACAAGACCCGCCAGACCGTAGACGCGCTCTCATCAAGAAGCTATCCAGTCTGGCAGGCAATTGGCCACGCTTATCCGCCGACCGGGACGATCACCTGGTTCGCTGCCGGCACCAACCGCAGCTGGCAGGGCAGCCCGGTGGCGCTGGTCATCCTGCTCGAAGAGGATAACAGCCTGGCGGTCAGTGAGATGGGCGAGACGATGATCAAGTCGATCATCAGCCATCACGCGCAGTAAGTCATCCCTCAGATATTCACAAGAACAGCCAGCGTATGCTGGTTGTTTTTTCGATATTCAAAACATCTCAAAGCAATATGGTGGCTATGCGCAGTCGCTACTATGGTGATATATGACGCATCCGCCTCGTATAAAGTGAGTTTCGTCGCATGCATTCGGATATACCCGCGTGCTATAATGCCTCCATGTCCGAGAATGTGCTGCTTCTGAATGCCAATTATGAGCCGATCAATGTCTGCGGCATGCAGAAAGCGATCGGTTTAATGGTGACGGACAAGGCAAGCCTGATTCTGAACGGACGGGGCATTATCAAAACCGCAAGCAGCGCTTACCCGAAGCCCTCCATCCTGCGCCTGAACTACATGATCCACCGGCCCCGGCCAAGGCTGAAACTGACCCGGACAGAAATCTTCCGCAGGGATGATTACACCTGCCAGTACTGCGGCAAGACCAGCACTAATCTGACCATCGATCATGTGATCCCCAGACACCTGGGCGGGGTAAAAAAGTGGACCAACCTGGTGACTGCCTGTCCGGTCTGCAATCATCGCAAAGGCGGAAAATCACTGCAGGAAGCGAATATGACGCTGATCCACCTGCCACAAGAACCCCCTGCCAACATTCTCTACATGCACCAGCATCATCTGCGGGAGCACATGGAGTGGGAGCCTTACCTTACTGGTTGGTAGGCTCTTCCTCAGATTGTTCCGATTTTTCTATTGCTTCCAATTCTTCTTTCTCAGGTTCCTTGCGAATAAACGCGCGGTAAATCAGAACACCTGCCGAGACCAGCGCGATGGCTGCCATCAGCGTTTGGTTGGCGTTCAATGCCGCGACGTTGGACGGATCGAGCCGGATGAACTCAAGTAAAAATCTGGCCAATGGGTAAAGAATCAGATAAATCAGGAAAATGAATCCCGGTTTCAATTTATCCTTGTGCCTGAAGGCGAGCCAGACTAGAAGAACACAGAGCAGCGCGTTCCAGATCGATTCATATAAAAACAGCGGATGATAATAAGCAACGTCCGCGTAACCGGGCAAACGGTGTGAAGGTTCAATGAACAGCTTCCAGGGCAAATCGGTCGGCGCGCCGTAGAGTTCCTGGTTGACATAGTTTCCCCAGCGGCCGATAGCCTGCGCGGCAGCCAGTCCAGGCGAAATAATATCCACCCACTTGAGCATGGAGAGCCCTTTGCGGCGGACATACAACCATAAAGCCAGCAACCCGCCCATCACGGCACCGGGGATGCCCAACCCGCCATTCCAGATGGCGAGCATTTCCAGCGGATGCGTGAGGTAATAATTGGTGGTGACGCCTTGCTCGACCATGGACGCCGGCGGCGTAAGGATATGCCATATCCGGGCGCCGATGATGCCGGCGATCAATAACCAAGGCAGCATGTCCCAGATCAGTTCAGGGTCTTCCCCCGAACGCTTCGCCATCTTCGTAGAAAGCCAGGCGGCAAATAGCGCGCCGAGCATGATGATCAAACCATACCAGTGAATTGTCAGCGGACCTAATTGAAATCCTTCACGCATGCTGCTTATCCTTCCTCATTCCGTTCCTGATTGACCTTCAGGTAATAGTTCCGCCTTACATAAAAAACGCGCTGCAAGGCAGTAATATGGGTGAATATCGCCAGAATCCATAAACCGGTCATGGGGACATTGAGGATCAGGGATGGGATCAGGATCAGGTAGCGTTCAACCCGTGAGAGCAAACCAATTTTTGATTCGAAGCCTAACGACTCGGCGCGTGTGCGCACATAGGAGACCATCATTGAACCGGTAATCGAGAGGAATGCCAGGATCACGCCGGTTGGCTTGTTCTGCAGCGCGTAATAGACCAGCAGGCCGCCGAAGATGAAGGTTTCGGAATAACGGTCGGTGACCGAATCAACGAAGGCGCCGAATACCGACGCGTGTCCGCGCAGGCGCGCCATGGTACCGTCAATCGCGTCGATTGGTGCCATGATCAAGGTCACGATGCCGCCCAGCGTGATCTGTCCCTGGATGACAAACCAGGCAGCGAGCACATGCCCTACCATCCCTATGACAGTGACGACATTGGGATGAATGCCGGTGCGGTTAAGGAAGCGCGCGATCGGCTCAAGGACATTCTTGAAAGCGACGCGCAAGAAATCAGTGAATGTTCCAGGTTGTTTGGTGTTCAAAGAAAATTCCGTCTTAATGAGGATGACCAGCAAAACCAAAAAATTGTATCACGTTCTTAATCCTGCAAGTCGTCATCGGACTCATCGTCATCATCAGGCTGAACCAGCACTTCACGATCCTTGCTGCCGCCCTGACTGGGACCCACGATGCCCATTTCTTCCAGCTCATCCATCAGCCTGGCTGCCCGCGGGTAACCGATTCGCAGCCTGCGCTGCAGGAAAGAGGTATTGGCTCGCTGGGTCTTGGTCACAATGCGAATCGCCTCTTCGACCAGGGCATCCGTCCCACTGGACGCTTCTTCCTCGAGCAGGCTCTCCCAGGGCGCCGGCTCTGGCTCTTCCTCTTCCGCCTCTTTCCAGAAGCTGATCAGATTCTCAATCTCCTTATCGGCGACATAGACACCTTGAGCCCGGACCGGCGCCGCTGCTTCAGGCGGCAGGAAAAGCATATCGCCTTTGCCGAGCAGCGTTTCAGCGCCATTGGCATCCAGAATGACACGCGAGTCGATGGAGGAAGCGACAGAGAATGAGATACGAGCCGGGAAGTTCGCTTTGATCAACCCGGTGATGATGTCCGTACTTGGCCGCTGGGTCGCCACCACCAGGTGGATACCGGTAGCGCGCGCCATTTGCGCCAGACGCACGATGCTGTGTTCGGTCTGATCCGGCATAGACATCATCAGGTCAGCCAGTTCGTCGATCAGCATCACGATTCGCGGCAGGGTTTCTTCGTTCTTCTGCAGTTTTTTGCGGTTATACGCCTCGATCTCACGTGTATGGGCTTCTTCGAGCAGACGGTAGCGGCGGTCCATCTCTGCCAGCGTCCAGCGCAGCACCCCAACGATGCGCTCGGTTTGTGTCTCGACCTTGCCCAGAATGTGCGGCAGCCCATTGAAGCGGATCAGTTCGACCATCTTGGGGTCGAGCAAAATCAGCTTGAGATCCTGCGGCGAATTGTTCATCGCCAGGCAGAAAATGATTGAAGCGATCGCGACCGATTTGCCTGAGCCGGTTGTGCCGGCAATCAGCAGATGCGGCATCTTTGCCAGATTTGCCACGACTGGCTGCCCGGAGACATCTTTGCCCAGCGCGATCAGCAGCGGTTCCGGGTTCTTGGTAAAGGTGGGCGATTCGAGCATGGGCTTGAGGCGGACAACCTCAGCTTTCGGATTGGGCACCTCGATGCCAACAAACGATTGTCCGGGTACAGGCGCTTCGATGCGCAGCCGTTCGGCGGACAGTGCCCGCGTCAGGTCGCGCTGCAACACCGAGATCTGCGAGACGCGGATTTTTTGCCTGATCGCAGAGCCATCCGCTGCCAGGCGTTCAATATAGCCCGGTTCCACCGCGTATTGGGTGATGGTCGGACCGACGCGATAGCCAACCACCCGAGCCGGGATACCGAATTCATCGAGTGACTGCTCGATCAGGCTGGCGGTCGCGTGTATATTTTCTTCGTTCAATTTCTGAGTTGTCTCATTCAACAGGATCGAGAGCGGCGGCAGTTTCCTGTTTCGCTTGCCGCTCGCGAGCGGATCGCGCGCGGGCTTGCCTGGCGTGGTTTTCACCGGTTTCCCGGGGCTCGCAGAAGAACTGGGGCTCGCGCCTTGAACGGGTTCCGATTCCATAGCGGTTGCCAAACCCGCGCCAGCTTCAGCGAATTGCTGCTTCTCGAGCGCGTCCAGGTACCAGCGGTTGAGTCTGCCAATCACCCAGCCGGTCAAATTCAAGCCATAGATCGCCAGCAGGGCAATGAAAACAACCAGCGCGATCACCGTCACAGGCGCCGGCAGGATACGGCGTAACCCTTCAGCCAGTCCCCAGCCGATGATGCCGCCATCCTGACCAGCATCTGCGCGGGCGAGTGAAGTACCGCCGAGGACGGACATCAGCGCCAGAACGGTGAAGAAGATCAGCTCCCAGGCAAACAAACGCCCGGCGCTGAGGGAGATCACCTTCTTGAAATGATCCTGAAGGCAGGCGACTGCTCCTGCAATCAGAACCAGCACAATTAAATATGCACCCCAGCCGAACCAGCGGCTGAGGAATAATGTCCAGAATTCGACGAAGTAGCCTTTTGTCAGTCCGACCAGACCCAGCAGGGTCAGGATTGCCAGCGCGAAGAGCAGAACACCCAAAATATCCAGACTGAAGCGGCGGAATCGGCGCCAGAAACCGACCACAAAGGCCATAAAACCACCTTGGGGGGCTTCACGGAGTGGTTGTGGTGGTGTGGTTTTTTTCGCGGCTGTTGGTTTCTTTGCCATTAATCTTCAATCAATCCTAATCCCAGTCTGTGGCGTTCGCAATCGATATGAAGGATTTTAACCGATATTGGTTTGCCTGCCGGGAAATGGGATTGGAGGTCGCTGCCGTAGCGGTCAGCGCTGAGAGAAGACTTATGGATCAGTCCTTCGACACCAAGTTCGAGCCGGGCGAAAACGCCAAAGCGGGCGATCGAAGCGACCTGCGCGGAGAGTGTGGCGCCTTCTTTAAATTTTTCTTCCAGAATGTGCCACGGGTTAGCAGTGCAGCGCTTGAGACTGAGAGCCACCCTTTCATTCTGCTCGTTGACGTTCAGCACGATGACGTTGACCTGCTCGTCGATGCGGACGACCGCGCGCGGGTCCTGCACCTTGCCCCAGGAGAGCTCGGAGACATGGATCAGGCCTTCCAGCCCACCCAGGTCGATGAAGACGCCAAAATCTGTGATGTTGGTGACCACGCCCGTCAGGGCGCTGCCGGGCTGGATCGATTCCATCAGCGCTTTACGCTTGCCGGTGCCAGCCAGCGCCGCGCGTTCGGAAAAGACGATGCGCTCCTGACACGGGTCAAACTCGATCACCTTCAGGCTGATTTCCTTGCCGATATACTCGGCGAGGTACTCATCGCGCAGCTCGGGATCCAGCTCAACGGGTACTGCCATCAAATGCGAGACCGGCACAAAACCGTGGATATGCTCACGTTTGACCAGCAAGCCACCGCGGTTGAAAGACTCCACATCCAGCGTAATTACTTCGTCATTTTCATACAACTGGTGGATGATTCCCCAATCGGTATGGGTTGTGCTCTTCTCAGCGGGCGGCGTGTAAACGCCATTGTCCCGGGAACCGGGAAAGTCACGCACCTTGTCCTCTTCGGACAGAATGCTCGCCCACCAACCTTCATCTATTGGGAAATTAACGTCGTTCCTACCCCTGTCAAAATCAGAAGCGTCCATTGCATCCAGCACTAATAGTAAAATGTAGAAATTTCTCTAATAAGAATGATTATATCTTAATCATAGAAAAAATTACTTGGAAGCTTCTTCCATTTTCAGCACATGTTCCGAGACTGTTTCAATGGCAAGGCGCTGTTTTCTGTATAAATCCGCTTCCGAGACCGAGAGCTTGAGCGCGATTTCCTTGACGCGTTTGCCTTCAACGAATTTCATGTCAAGGATATTGTAAATCAGCCATTCCGAGGTAAATTTTCGCTCTCCTGCCGGCCTGGTCTCTTCGATCGCCTGTTTGAGGATCGACCGGAGCCCCTTGGATGGATTGTTGTCATTTGCCGCCATCGCAGCCTGAACTACGTTCAGTTTCAGCAGCGGATTTTTTGTAAACTTCGGGCCGCCCCAGTAATGCGTCAGTGCGTCTCTTACCCAGAGGGAAACCTCGCGTGAGTCGACCTGATGCCCGTCATCGAGCAATGCAGTCGCATCAACCTGACCGCGGCCGCGTGAGCGCATCAGCCACTCATCCTCATAGGAGAACTCCTGCAGCGAGTCGTAAATCGACTGGGTCGCCAGCCAGTCAGACATGGCGTTTGCTATGCGGGTGGTGATGCCGCTCAGGATGCGCAATTGGTCAGTGTTAAGGTTCGGCAGATCCACTGGTTGCAGCACCATCCATCCGAGCTGAGAGTCGGCTGCATTCAACTGCTTGTCAGGCAGCCTGATCAGCAAGGAGCGGTCGCTGGCATCCTGGGCGAAAAGACCAGGATAAATTTCCTGAAGTTGCGCCTGGGCAGCCTCACTATTTGCCAGAACCAGTTTTTCTTCACCGATGGCGACTTCAAAACTTTCCAGCCCCTGCGCTGTCGGGATGATGGCAGCATTCGATGCCTGCAGATTATCGCAGGCGGTAGAGAGCAGCATTTCAGCGAGCTGATCCAGGTCATTGCGGGTCAGAAGCCGGTCTTCAACCGCCTGCAGCTTTTCGATATCGATATCATCGTCAACGAAGAGGAAGAGGCGTTCACCCAGCGGTCGGAACAAGGTGATGGTGTATTGCAATCCCAGGATCATCAGCAGCATGACCACCGTGGTGAGTGTGGTAGTGCCTTCAAAGTTAAGGTGCCGGCCAACGCGGCTGATGATGGTCACTGCTGCCAGGGTCAGGCCTGCCAGCACCGGTCCGCGCAAAATCCATTTGAAAAGCCGGCTCTTGATCACCCGCTGCGGCCAGGATACGCCATAGAACGAGACCGAGTACGCCATGATATTGATCAGCCCGGCGACAACGGTGTTGACGCTGGCAACGCTGACCCAGAAGACCAGCGGGTGCCTGCCGGCAAATCCTGAGCCGAACAGCATGAAGGGGAAACTGCCCAGCGCCGGCGCGACCGCGGCGATCAGCAGGTAGACCATCCTGCGCCGTGTTGTCGGTGTTTTGGTGCGCTTGTAGGCAGTGATGAAATTACGCCAGGCAAGCGCCACCAGCAGGATGTAGTAAGCGGTAAAAAGCAGCGTCACCCAGTTTTCTTCCAGGTGTGCCGGCTGCTGCGACATGACGACTGTATTGAAAAATTGCGGGAATGGCAAAGCTGCCAGCAAGACGGCGGTAATGCCATAGATCGTGATGGTCAGCCAGCTTATTCTGCCCTTATGCGCTTTGCCTGTTGTGTATAGCAGCGCTTCGGAGAAATGATAGTACACGGCGGGGAGCAGAATGATGCCCACCCACTCGATCTTGAGCCAGGTGGCGATCTGCGCCGGATCTTCAAGAATGCTGCCAATCGCTTCCGCTGAGTAGAGGATGACCAGGCTGATCAGGATCAGCACAAATGTGAAAGCAACGCGGTCTTTCAGATTGAAGTAAGAAGCATACAGGAGCAGCGCGAACGCGTTGATCGCGACGCCTGCGACGATTATCTGGCTGAGCGTCCGGAAGACGAACAGGAGCATTAGGCCAAAATCAGTATCCACTTAAGTACCCGTAAGAAAATCAGCGCAAATACTTGGCAAAAAATAACGCGATATCCTGATTGGCATAGTAATGGTCATTAAATCCACAAAACTCAAAACCCAGCTTACCTGCCAGCTTGATCGCCGGATAATTTTTAGACTGCATCTGCATCAGCATCCAGCGATACTTGCGCTGGACTGCCCATTCCTGGGCAGCGAGCACCAGAACCGAGCCAATGCCCTTGCGGCGCAGCTTGTCATCCACGACGAGATCTTTCATCAGCACGGTATTGGCTGTGGTGTGATTGAAAAGGCGCGTGTAACCGACGATACGACCGTTATGAATGCCCGTCAGGCAGTTGCCGTTATAGATCCAGTTATCCGCTTTCAACAGGTTGTAGTCGGGATAGTACACTTCGACCGGCCGCGGCAGCCGCATCTCACGGAAGCTTATAACGACATTGGCATCCTCGACCACATGATCCATCTGCCAGACGTGTGAGGTCATGTAATCATGGCGCAGGTTCACAAACGCATGTACATCATCCACGACGGCTGGTCGGACTTCAATCTTCGGCATACAACAACTCCGCTTTACTCAATGGTCTCGTTCACTATTGTAATGGGTATTGAACAGGCTGGGAATGGATTGTTGTCAGTATCCACTGCGACTATGCGCAATTCGTAATCCCCGTTGATCAACTGCCGGGTGCTCCATTCGCCACCCAGCAGTTCATCCTTCCGCTGCTGATCACCAGCCGCGATTGCCGTCCAGTTCGTCGTACCTGCTGCACGGTATTCGTATTTGTAGAAACCCAGATTATCAAATACGACGGTGCCCCGCAGCTCCACCAACCCGCTGACCACATCATTTGGCTTGGGATAGGTCCACTCGAGGACATCCTTTTTACAACCTTCGCTGCCAGAATGAGCCGGGTCACCCTCGATGATGTCCACACTCGCCTCGTCGGTCGCTTCAGGCGTAATGCCGAGCATCGCCATGATGTTCAGCCCCTTCTTCTCGTCAACGTCGGTCACTGCCGGCTGAAGCGGCGCGACGAAGGTCACCAGAACAAACTGCGCCAGAACAATCAGTCCGAGCAGGCTGAGCATGGTCGCTGAGGCGGCGACGCGCCGCAGGGCGGCTTCCTTCTCCAGTCCAAAGGTCGATTTCCGCCATTCCACCCAGGCAGTGACCAGCTTCTGGAGCGGGACAAGCGCAACCAGACCCAGAAGGATATATATCAGGGTCTCGTAAGTCTGCAGCAGGGTGAGTAAGGATTGCATGGCTAACCAGTCGTGCAAGTTTGGTTAGACAATTATCTCATTTTGTTCGAGGAAACCCAGCAGCAATCGCAGCAGTTTGGGCACCAAGATCTCTCCCGCGGCCAGCACCTCCTCGTGGGTGGTGATGGTCGAACCATCCAGGTTGGCCTTATTGCTGATGCCGGAGATGCCGAGCACATTCATGCCGGCATGCCGGGCGGTGATCACCTCAGGCACGGTTGACATGCCCACGGCGTCCGCGCCGATGACCCGCAGGAAGCGCAGGTCCGCCGGTGTTTCGAAAGACGGACCCGAGAGCGAAACATACACTCCTTCATGCAGCGGAACTTCCAGCTCTTTGGCAATGCTGAGGATGCGCTTGCGATATTCGGGGTGATAGGGTTGGCTCATATCGGGGAAGCGCGGTCCGAAGTGATCCTGATTCGGGCCGCGAAGCGGGTTGGCGCCTGTCATGGCGATCAAGCCGATATGGTCTTTCAGCAGCATCAGGTCGCCGGGCTGATAGTCCGGGTTGACCGCTCCGGCAGCATTGGTCACGATCAGGTTGCGGATACCGAGCTGGAACATCACGCGCACCGGCAGCGTGATTCTGCCCATGCTATGCCCCTCATAATAATGCGCCCTGCCCTGCATGGCGAAAATATAGCGCGAGCCGATGTTGCCAATGTTCAGTTTGCCCTGGTGTCCCTGCACCGTCGATTTGGGCCATTCAGGAATCTCGCCGAACGGAATGACGACTTTGTCCGTGATCGCTTCCACAAACTCACCCAAACCGGAGCCGAGGATGATGGCATAGTCAGGGGTGCGTTTAAGCAGCGGCTTGATAAAATTCGCCGCAGCATTTATTTGTTCCAGTTGAATGTATTCTTCCATTTTTTACCTCATCAGTTCAAACATTTAGCTGGCTGCAGCCTGAAAACCGCAACCTGTAACGGTAAAGAGAACCCTGTGACGATCTGGCGTAACTATAGCACGGACTTAAAGGCTTTGATCGTCTTCCTGATCGCATCGTCCGTGATCCAGTAATGCGTAACCAGCCGGAAGCGGTTATCGCCGACGACGCCGACCTTGATGCCCTGCGCCAGCAATTTCGCGCCAACCTGTGCGGCTGTCTGCTTAACCTCGGGAGCGAGTTGCACAAAAACCATATTGCTCGGCGGCGGGTTGTATTCGACCACGAAACCAGGGATAGCAGCGATGCCCGCAGCCAGTTCCCGGGCGCGCTGATGATCTTCCGGCAGCCGGTCAACCATCTTCTCAAGCGCGACAATCCCGGCAGCCGCGAGTACGCCCGCCTGGCGCATACCGCCGCCCAGTTGCTTGCGGATACGGTGCGCGCGTTGGATGAAGTCTCTGGTGCCGCAGACAACCGAGCCAACCGGCGCGCACAAACCTTTGCTCAGGCAGAACGTGACCGAGTCAGCCGGCTTCACCAGCATGTCGGCGGTGGTGTTCAGAGCGGCAGCGGCATTGAAAATGCGCGCGCCGTCGATATGCAGGTTCATCTGATGACGCTTCGCAAGCTTCGCCACGTCCGCGGTGTATTTGGCAGTCAGCGGTGAAGCGCCGCAGCGGTTATGAGTGTTTTCGAGGACAACCAGTCTGGAGATCGGATGATGCGAATCATCTTTTCTGACGGCGCCTTCAATTTCCGATAGTGCCAGCGTGCCATCGCGTTGATTGGGCAGCGTGGCGACAAAAACCCCGCCTAACGCGGAGGCGCCACCGGCTTCAAAGAGGAAAATGTGGCTGGTCTTGCCAATGATGATCTCATCACCGCGGTTGCAGTGTGTCAGCACGGACATCAGATTGCCCATCGTGCCCGATGGCACCAGCAATCCAGCTTCCTTTCCAAGCATTTCGGCAGCCAGGGACTGCAGTTTGTTGATGGACGGATCTTCCCCATAGACGTCGTCACCAACCTCGGCGTTTGCCATTGCCTTGCGCATCTCTGGCGTAGGCTGCGTGACAGTGTCAGATCTCAGATCAATGAATTTCATGGTGACCTCCGGGGATGATTTCAAGATAAGTGTTCCAGAATTAATTTTAGCTCCAATGGCAAATCAGAGTGAAACGACCTGGGCTGCTCGTGCTCGGCCACCTGAATCTTCAGGTCTGCGGCATGCAAAAAATGGCGGCTGGCGGGGATGGATGACCGGCGATAACCGTAGAGCCTATCACCGGCAATCGGACAGCCGAGGAAAGCCATATGCACCCTGATCTGGTGGGTCCTGCCCGTCAGCGGATGAACTTCCAGCAGCGTATGGTTGGTGAAGCGCCTGATCTCGTGATACTCTGTCACAGCGTCGCGGCTGGCACCGCGCGGGTCGACCGCCATTTTCTTGCGGTTAGCGGAATCGCGTCCGATCGCGGCCTCGATTCGACCGGTGGGTGTCGGCGGATGACCATCCACGAGCGCGATGTACTTCTTTTCCACCTTGCGTGACTTGAATTGTTCCTGCAGCCAGCGCAGCGTCCTGTCGTCTTTCGCAACCAGAATCAGCCCGGACGTATCCTTGTCCAGCCGGTGAACAATGCCCGGACGACCTTCCCCTTTGATGCCGGCAATCTCCGGCGCGTACGCCATCACGGCGTTCACCAGCGTGCCGCTGGCGTGACCCGCGCTGGGATGCACAACCATGCCGACCGGTTTATCAATCACGAGCAGGTGCGCATCCTCGTAGAGGATGACCAGCGGGATTTGCTCCGCGACCGGCGTCTCGGCAGGTTTTTCGGGCATGGTCAATTCAATGACATCGCCCGCAACAAGCAGTTGTCCGCTCTTCCTGGGTGGCTCACCGTTGAGGCGCACATTGCCGGACGCGATCAGCGATTGCAGATGCGAACGTGTGAAATCTGGCAATTGAGCTGCCAGATACTTGTCTATACGGGTCGGCTCTTCAGAGTCAGGGAAGACCAGCCGGATAGGTGAAGTGCTCACTGCCGTGGTCCGTCCGTGTCATCGCCGGGAGTTTCAGCCAGCGGCTCTTCTGTGACATGTTTTTTTGCCTTGCCCTCGGTCAGCCAATAGCCCACCAGCAAGACACCGACCCCAACCGTAATGCAGGCATCGGCGATATTGAAGACCGGGAAATTGCCGACCGAGATGAAGTCGGTCACGTGACCCACCGTAAATCGGTCAATCAGATTGCCTGTGGCTCCGCCCAGTTCCATCGCCAGCGCGATCCGCAGTACCAGATCGGATTCGGCAACGCGCGGGTAGATGTAGATAATCAGGGCAACGACGAACAGGATCAGGATTTTGAACAGGTCATTGGAGCCCTGCAGCATGCCAAAGGAGACACCGGTATTGTTCCAGTGGACAAAGCGCGCGTAAGGTGTCAGCCAGTCCGCGATCGGCATCATCTCGCCGATGGCGAGATTTTGACGAATGAGGGATTTGGTCCATTGGTCCAGCAGAACGATAACGGCGGCGATACTGAAGAGGAAAGTGTAATTTTTTACGATTTTTGGCACGCAAAGCTCCAGGAATTGACGTCCGTACATTTTACTTCATTTCAGGCCGGCACACCGGAGCATGCCTTCCCTGAAGAGCGGGAGTACCAGCGCGAGAAATACGTACCAGCCCCGACTACGAGGACAAATCGGGGCTGGCTGATTATCAGTTCGCAGCCGGTGCTGTTAATTGGCGGCCGGCACCCGCTGGAAGATCCGCGAGCCGACCTTGACCGCCCAGGCTTGTCCGTTGCGGATGTAGAACTGCAGCCGGCGGGCAGGTTTTTTCTGGTCCTTGATGTAACCCAGGAACCAGTTTTCACAGCAATATTCCAGCCGCAGGGTCAGACCCTTCGCTTTCGCGGTCAAACCATCCTTGCCCTTGCGCACTTTCAGAATTATCACGGCGCCTTCATGGTTGGCATAATCACCGGTCAGCATTTTCGGTTCAGAGAATGGCTCGTCAGCCAGGTGCAGCCAGTTGTGATCGGTATCCAGCGGCAACCCGAGAATGGCGTTATAGAGCGCCCAGTAGGACTCGTCAATGTCCTGGTCACCGGTGTTGCACAGCGCCGCGACACCGTAACCTTCCTCCAGCAGCAAGCCGCCCTGCGTGCTGACACCATGCAGACCGCCGCTGTGCTCACAAATGACATGCCCCTCGAACAGGCGTTTGTTGAGGCCGAGCATGTAGTATGCCTTTTCCTGCACGGGGAACCCCTCGCCAAGCATCAGTTCAACGGCGGCAACCGGCAGCGCCTGCTTGCCATCGATGACGCCGTAATTGGACAGGCAGTGATAATAGCGGGCAACGTCGAGTGCGGTCGATTTGACCCAGCCGCAACCGCGATAGGGCGGCGCGATCGACCAGAAGTCGTCACAGACCAGTTCCTTGGTTTTAGGATCGACCTCAAACAGGCTGGTGATGTTGCCATCGGCCATTTTACGCGCTTCGGTCGCGTCTTCATCGAGGACTGAGCGCGTCATCCCGATCGGACCGAAGACGCGTTCCTGCAGGAATTGCTCCAGCGGCATGCCGGCAGCGATATCCACGACAGAAGACAGGATAGCGTAACCGTCATTGCTGTAGCTCATATACTCGCCCGGAGCGCCTAGCGGCTCATAGGGCATTTTGCCGATGTATTCAATGATCTGCTCAACTTTATTCATCTTGTTCGGCGCGGTCTTCCGGGCTTCGACGATCCATTTTTCTTCCCTACCCTTGTCAGCCATCGCCAACGACCATTCGAGTGGTTCAATCGGCGGAATACCAGCCGTATGCATTGCGAGATGACGCAAGGTGACGGTCTCCTTCGGCTGACCAGGCACTCTGAATTTGGGGAAGTACTTGGCGACCGGATCATCCAGGCAGAGCTTGCCATCGACCTGCAGCAAACACAGCGCCAGGGTCGTCATGGATTTGCTCATCGAGGCAATGCCGACGATGGTATTCTCATCGATCTTCTGCTTGCGCTCGCAATCGCGGTGACCGATGCCACCGGCATATTCCAGCCCTTTCGGACCGTAAACCGCGAAGGAGATGCCGCCCCATTTTTTCTCCGCCGCCAAGGATTTGAGGTGTTGTGTCAGCTTGCTTTTACTCGTTTTCATAACAGTCGATACTCCAGGTTAAGTTTTATCCATTATAGCAACGGAAATAAATTCAGCCCTCAAAGCAAATGCTGAGGGCAGAATATATGTATTGAGCAAATAATAATCTTGTTGGGCTGCTATTCCCCATCCAGTTCGGAGTATAGCAATTCGTCCGGTGCGATCAGATGGTGCATACGTTCGGCTTTGGTGCGCAGGTAGGCGATATTGTCCTTGTTCGGCGCGACGACGATCGGCACGCGTTCAACCACTTCGATTCCATTCTCGGTCAGCGCCCTGATCTTCTCGGGGTTGTTTGTAATCAGACGCACCGACCTGATGCCCAGATCATGCAAAATCGCGAGCGCGACGCGATAATCGCGGTTATCGACCGCGTGCCCCAGCAGCAGGTTGGCGTCAATGGTATCAGCGCCCTGATCCTGCAAATTATAGGCGCGCAGTTTTGCCAGCAATCCAATGCCGCGCCCTTCCTGTCGCAAATAGATCAGCACCCCCCTGCCGGCTTTGGCGATCATCGCCATCGAATTATGAAGCTGGTCACCACAATCGCAGCGTTTGGAGCCCAGCACATCGCCGGTAAAGCACTCCGAGTGAATCCGGACCAATACCGGTTCCGGGCTATTAGTCACATCGCCATAGATGTAGGCCAGGTTCTCTTTATCGTCTTCGTTATTCAGATACAAACAAAGCTGGAATTCGCCGTTCCTGTTTGGGACCCGCGAGCACACTTTTCGGAAAACTTTTAATTCTTCAGCCATTTCATCCTTTTTCGAGCACAGCTTCGCCTATTATAGTGCTGAAAATGGATGATGGTAAAACCTCACCCCGCAGAAAAAAACTCCAGAACCAGTCTGGAGTTTCTTTGTTTATTCCTTAACCACTATGGTGACTTTGCGGTTCGGCTCCTCACCGATGCTTTGCGTGATGACGCCGGGATGTTCGCGCAGCTCCATGTGGATCAGCCGGCGCTCGTTGGCAGGCATCGGTTCAAGCGTCTGCCGGCGTCCGGTTGCGAGGGCCTGGTCTGCCATGCGGTTGGCAAGCTGGCGCAATTGTTTCTCACGGCGCGCACGATAGCCCTGCACGTCGAGCAGCACCGGCGTCCATTTGCCGAGTTCCTTGCCGACGATCAGGCTGGTGATGTACTGTAGCGCGTTGAGTGATTCCGAGCGCTTGCCGATCAGGAATGAGAGGTCCTTGCCCTGGATATCCAGCGAGATCGTTCCCGGTTCGCCGTCTTCCTTGGGAGCAAGCATGCCGGCTTTGATCTCGGCGACCACACCCATTTTTTCCAGCAGCGCGGTTAGCACGCTTTCGGCAACATCAAGGGCGCTTTCATCTTCGACGCTGAGAGCGTCACGGTCGAGTGTGACGCCGCTGGTGACAATATCTTCGGCAGCTTCATGCTGCTCGAGCGCAGCGGCGAAATCCTCGGTCTCTTCCTCTCGGACGATGATTTTCACACGCGCCTGCCGGGTACCCAATCCAAAGATGCCTTTGTTGCCGGCATCGAGAATTTCAAAGTCAATATCCGCGTCGGTGAGTCCCAACTGTTCCAGCCCCATCTTGATCGCGTCATCAATGGTTGGGCCGACTATTTCAAGGGTTTTTGGTGTCGTCATTAATGCTCCTTTATTTCGTCTTCTTACCCGTAGGTTTATCAGCTTTCGGCGTGGGCAGCAAGTTCTTCCAGTTCAATTTACCCATAATCGCGTATTGCGCAACACCAAGCAGGTTGGATGTGACGAAGTACAGCGACAAACCGGAGGCAAAGGTGAACGCCATATAGCCCATCAGGAAGGGCATATAGATGTTCATCATGTTGCCCATCATGGCAGTCTGGTCATTTTTACCGCCCGCAGCCGCGCCCGGTGACATGAGCTTGGATTGCAGATAGGTGGTGATGACGACCAGGATCGCCAGCACCGGAATGCCAAACGGCAGCCCGGGAATGTGAAGCCGTTCGGGCTCGCCCAGGTTCATCCACAGGAAGTTGCTGTTGAGCGGAATCAGCGATGCCAGGTTGAACCAGCCGGGGTACATTTTCTGGATCATGTCCAGCAGCTCGACCGGTGAGTTCGCCAGCGCGCGGATGATCGCCTGATACAGACCAATGATGATCGGGAACTGGATCAGCGTCGGCAGACAGGAGGCGAAGGGATTGATGCCCAGCTCCTTGTATAGTTTCATCTGCTCCTGCGCCAGTTTTTCCTTGTCATTCTTGTACTTTTCCTGCATTTCAATCCAGCGTTTGTCGGTCTGCAATTTCTGCATCCCCTGTGTGCCTTTGATCTGCGAAGCCATCAGCGGGTAGGTCAGCGCGCGGATCAGGATGGTGAACAGGATGATCGCCAGACCGAAGTTGCCCCCGATCAGGTTGTAGATATAGAGCAAAGAGTTGAGAAACGGCCGAATGATTAATTCATCCCACATGATGCGCCTGCCTTACTTGGGGAGGGTAAAGGACCACACTTTGGCGCCTTTGAGATCATAGGCTTCGAGCAAAATGTCATCCTTGGTTAACGGAACAATAATCTTGTCACCGGCAAGTACCGGGGTGCTGTTGAGCTTCACGCCTGTTTCAACGCGGGAACCCTGATTGCTTTCAGCATCAAGCATTGTCAGCAAGCCGGCAGAAGTGTTGAAGACCACACCTTCGCTGGTTGCCACAGGGGCGCCAGTGATGATGCTGCCAAGCGGCTTCTTCCAGGCGATTTCACCAGTCGCGGGATCGATTTTATAGGCATTGCCGGCATAATCACCGAGGTAAAGCGCGCCTTCATACACCACAGGATAGCTCCAGATCGAGCCTTCGGTCTTCGCGCGCCACAATTCCTTGCCATCAGCAGCGGAGAGAGCCAGCAGCTCGGAAGCCAGCGTACCGACCACGACCGCCTTGCTATCCTGCAGATACACAGCGTTGGAAGGGATGGCGCCGCCAGCATCAACTGACCAGACCAAGTTGCCGGTCGCGGCATCCAGCGCATACACGTAGTGATCCATCGACGGAACAAACGCGAGTTTGCCATCGGTTGCCGGCTGCGACCAGTTTGATTCTTTCGTCGCGAACACCCACTTCTGAACGCCTTTAATGTCCAGCCCGTAGATATGCCGGTCAGCATTCGGCGCGACGATGGTATCGCCAATCACCAGCGGTGAAGCGACCCAGCGGTTCTTGGCGCCGTCGAACTGCCATTGCAGCAAACCGGTATCTTTGGCCAGCCCGTAGAGGGAGTGACCGAAGTCGCCAGCAATCACGGTGCCATTTTCCAGGGAGGGCGAGGCGAAGAATTGCAGCTTGGTCTTGGCGGTTATGTCTGGATAGCTCCATTTCAGGGTGCCATCTTTGACGTTTACCGCGAAAATTCGCGAAGCGGACGCCAGATACGCTGTTTCGCCGTCAGCGGTCAACCCGGGCCAGCTTGAAGCGCCGATAACGCTGCCCGAACAGGCTGAAAGCAGCAAACTGCCGGCAACAAAGAGGAGGACGAGGATATGCAAGTTATGTTTCATATTTTATACGTTCACCTGATTACCTTGAATATCTAACCTTAATCGACGGGATCGTACCCGCCCTTGTTAAATGGGTTACAGCGCAAGATCCGGTAAAAAGCCTTGATGCCGCCTTTCAAAAACCCGTATTTGAATATTGCCTGGTACCCGTAATGCGAACAGCTTGGGTAGAAGCGGCAGGTGTTCACCGGCAGGCTGGGAGAGACAACTTTCTGATAGGCCCTGATGAGCATGAGGGCTAAAATCTTGGGCAGATTGACCAGTGTCAATGGTATCTCGCGCCAGTTTCCCTCATCTTTTGGGTCCGTTTCTACGACAGCCCTGATCATTCTTTCACCATTATGCCTGCTTTGTGCAGCAGCCTGGTCATCTCACTGCATAGCTCGGCAAACTTCACATTATTAATGCTGCGCCTGGCAATGACCAGGATATCTTTTCCAGGTACGCACTCAGCATGCAGCTTATTGAAACACTCTTTTATACGACGTCTCGCACGATTTCGTTGTACAGCGTGCCCTATGGCGGTGCTGGCTATAGCACCAAATCTGGAATACTCAAGCTGGTTATCGTTAACGAGTATAACAACACAGGTGCCAGCATAGGATTTGCCGTGCTGCTGCACCTGTTTGATATCCAAGGAATGTGACAGGCGATGTTTCGCATTCACCTGTCACCCTTTGAAAATCACTTTCATTGCATTTCATTTTATCGACCGGTACAAGAATGATACCGGTTATGCGTTCTACCACTTGGCTTTCTTGACGTGGTTGTTGGCTTTGACTGCCAGTACCTGGCGGCCGCGAAGCCTGCGCTTCTTCAGGACTTTCTGCCCATCAGATGTCGCCATGCGGGCACGAAAACCGTGGACGCGCACGCGGCGTCGTTTCTTGGGTTGGTAAGTGCGTTTAACCATGCTGCTTCCTCTTAATCCAATTTTCGCCTAAAAATTCGTAGCGATTGATTATACTTCATTCCGGCTGAAGGGGTCAAACCGAATTTCGGCTGCTTTTCGGCCCGGTTAACAAACCCGCCAGCCAGTTCGCGCCTTCTTCATCGGTCACAGCCAGCACTTCATCACCTTCTTCAAAGCAGGTGTTGCCGCGCGGGAAGACCATCTCGCCCTGACGGATGATGGCAGCTATAACCGCGTTGCCTTCCATCTTCAGGTCCTTGATTTCAGTGCCGATGCCAGGCGCGCCTTTAGATATCTTTTCTTCAACCAGTGAGAACTTTCCTGCTTTAAACTTCAGCAGCGTCATCATGTCACCCATGGACATTTCTTCCTGGATGATGCGCGTAATCAGTTCGGCGTTGTTGATCGCGACATCGACGTGGAAAGTCTTGTCGAACAGCCAGGCATTGGCAGGGTTATTCACCCGCGCGATGATTCTGGGTACCTTGTACTGCACTCTGGCGACATAGCAGGCAACCAGATTCAACTCGTCAATTGAGGAGACCGCTGCCAGCACATCAGCTTTTTCCAGGCGAGCAAGTTCCAGGACGTGCGGATCCGCGATCGACCCCTCTACAACAACTTCCGTGGGCAGTTCGCGATGCAGATTCTGCAAGATCGATTTCTCACGCTCAATCACAACGACCTGATGATTCAGGTTGATTAGTTCCCGGGCGAGTTCCGAGCCTGTCCTGCCTCCACCAACAATGGCTACGAACATCTAGGCCTCCCTTTCCAGGCTATGCAGCCTGCGCCTGAATTCGTCGATGCCTTCGAAAGTGGCGCTGACATTCAATACATCACCCGTGTGCAGGACACACGCGGCGTCCGGCAGAACAGCCCTTCCAGCGCGGGTCAACGCGACGGGCAGACAGCCTTCCCGCGGCAGGAGATCAGATAAATTTCGGGAATTCCAATCCTCGGGAATGATGAATTCATAAATTTCAACTTCACCATTGCCGGCAGAAAAAACGGTTTCCAGCTCGGAGTAATTGATCAGTTCTTCAATACGCTGCGCGCCCCAGAGTGTCGATCCGACAACCTGCAGGTTAAACGTGTCGAATAATGAGCGTGCTGCCGGCAGATAATTCCGCACGACGACATGCTGGATATTGAAGACGGTTTTTGCCACATGACCGATGACCATATTGAGCGCGTCTGATGTTGTCACCGCAACCAGACCATCTGCCGTTTCAATGCCCGCGCGCAGGAGGATATCGCGGTTCAATGCGTGACCTACGATTGTCTTTCCAACGAATTCAGTGCCAAGATTCTGAAACGCGTCTTCGTCGATGTCGACGATCGAAACCTTATGCCCTCTATTCGAAAGCCCCTTGCCTAACTCAGCACCCAACCGGCCGCAACCGATGATTATGATATTCATTCACACCTCTTTCACGACTACCTATTTTACTTTAAATCAGGTGCTTTTTTGTTGCAGCTTATGCGATTTTTCCCGTCAGCGAGCCAGGTTCACTGCCTGTGATTGACACCATATTGATCTGGTTTGTGAGGTCAGTGTCTGTCATGGCATGGACACGGATGTAGTTGTCAGTCAGCCCGGACATACGCCAGTAGTCACCAATTTTCTTTGCCCCTTCCCAGAGGACAGCCAATTCGTCTCCGACAAATTGCTGCCGATAGGACGCGGCAAGATCTTCGAAAGATTGCCGCAAGACTGCTGCCCGGGCTTTGATCGTCTTACCTGGCACCTGCTCAGCCATGGTACTGGCTGCCGTGCCAGGACGCGCCGAGAATGAAAAAACATGCCCGCCGCTGAAAGGCAGATCACGAATAAACTCCAGGGTGTGCTCAAAATCCCCTTCTGTTTCACCCGGGAAGCCGGCGATGATGTCGGTCGTGACTGCCATTTGCGGCGCGACCGCACGCGCGCGTTCTACGAGCGCCTTGTACACAGCAGCGGTGTTCTTGCGCCCCATGCGGCGCAACATCCGGTCACTGCCTGATTGCAGGGAAAGGTGCAGGTGCCGGCACATGCGCGGGTCACGCCACAGTTCGAAGAATTGTTCGTCCAGATCCCACGGCTCTAGTGAAGAGAGCCTGATCCTCGGGATAGTGGTATTGGTCAGGATTCTGCCGACCAGGTCTACAAGGCGCAGTCCGGTGTCCGTCTCTGACCGCCATGAGCCGAGGTTGACGCCAGTGAGCACGATTTCACGGACGCCCTGTCGCGAGGCAATTTCGATATCTTTGATCACATCTTCCGCCGGCACGCTGACGCTCCTGCCGCGGGCGATCCGCGTCACGCAGTAGGTACAGGCGTTGTCACAGCCATCCTGGGTTTTGATGAAGGCGCGTGTTCGGGCTTTCTTTCCTGGCAGCATGCCCCTGCCCAAATGCTCTGCAGCCTCGCCTTGCAGCAACTTCTGCGGCACCAGACTATCTTTGGCATCATTAGCAACGACCTGCACGGCATTGCCCAGTCCGGCGGCTGCTCCAGGCTCAAGCGTCGCCCAGCAGCCGGTCGCATAAACCGCGACACCGGGCAGAGCGGCTGATTTCCGCACGAGTTGACGTGAGTCCGCGGCAGCCTGCGAGGTGACGGCACAGGTGTTGATGATGATCGCCTCAGCCTGTGAAGGGCTTGATACGATTTCATGCCCGGCAGCAAACAGCAAGCCAGCCATGTGCTCAACCTCACTCTGGTTGAGCCGGCAGCCGATCGTATCAAGGTAAACTTTCATTTCAGTAATTCGGGACGCCGCGCCGCAAAGTTGTCAAAATTGATTGTCAGTCCTGCCTCATCATAGGTGCCAGCCAGCAAGCCGACCTGGCCCTCGGGAAAGGCGCTATCTTCCACCGTTGTCAGGAACGTGCCATTGGCATAGAACACCAGTTGACTGCCAAGGCAGTCGGCGCGCAGATGATTAATGCCATTGCCGGTCTTGATAGCGTCGGAAGCCTGCATCTCTGACTGGGAAATCAGTTCATACTTGCCATCTTTGACCCTCAGGATGCCATAATAACCATCACTGCTGATCAGGAAGGCGTAGAAATTCTGCTGGTCCTGGTAGCGGCAAATCAGACCGTAATCGTTGCTGTCAGGCCCTTCCATTTTCGCCGCGTCAACCTCAACCTGAATATTCTTATACTTCTGCTGGTGGGTAGTCCAGAAATCAAAATTCGCTTCAGTGATATTGAACTTGAAAACACCATCCTGAATCAACACGGAGGCACCTGGTTCGGTATAGGTATGCCAGTTCGAAGACGTCTGATCAAAGCTATCGCTGAAATAGATTTCGGTATTCGTGAATTGCTGGGTCAACAAATTCAGGTCCGGCTGCGCGCATGCACCCAGGACCAGCAACAGGCTCACGGCAATCAGGAATCGCTTCATCTTTGTCATGGCTATACTACGCTTTCAGCAGTCAATGATATTTCTATTTTAACATGGCCGTGCGCGGGACTTCAATTCTTCTCGGGGTCGCTCTGTGATTTGCCCGCGCCAAGCTCACGCGAGCGTTCATAGGCAGCCCAGACGGCTCGCGAGATCGCGGTGCGAAATCCAGCTTTTTCCAGATAGTACAACGCCGCGGCAGAAGTGCCGGCCGGCGACGTGATGTCATTACGGAGTGCGGCTGGATGTTCATGCTTCTCCAGGTAATACGCCACCGCGCCCTTGAGCGTCTGGACGACCAGTTCCTCGGAAATCCTGCGCGGGAACCCCAGATGCACGCCGGCATCGATCATGGCTTCCATGAACAGGAAGGCGTAGGCGGGGCCGGTGCCGGAAACTGCGGTCGACATGTCGAGATACTTTTCGTCCTCAACGAAGATCTCCTGCCCGATCGCGCGCAGTACCTCGCGGGCGAGCTGGAACTGTTCTGCTGTCACCGCGTTGCTGGCGCACCAGACGGTGATACTCTCGCCGATCCTGGCAGCCGCGTTTGGCATCGACCGGACGACTGCCTGATGTTGTAAGCCGCCCTGAATTTTTGCGATGCTTGCGCCGGCGATGATCGAGATTACCAGCGCGTCCGGATGCAGCTTGCCTGCGAGGACATTGAAGACCGCGTCCAATTGCTGTGGCTTGACTGCCAAGATCACCGCTTCAGCCTGCCTGACCGCTTTGCTATTGTCGGTCGTGACATGAATGCCGTAGGTAGTTTTCAGCTTGCGGTTGCGTTCAGCCAGCGGTCCCGCCGCGGTCACCAGATTTGCCTGGCGCAACTGATTTCGTAATAAGCCGGCAACGATGGCCTCCCCCATAATGCCGGGGCCAATGATGCTGATCCCTTTGCTCAACCGGAACTCCTCTAGGAAGCTGTCCACAGGCAATAGACGGATGTCGAAAGCAGTCTGCCCGTGTTTTGTTCCTGCAAAATGGTCTCCCCTGCCTGATATGAACCGCCCCGACTGGTCAGTGTTTCTTGCATCCCCTGACGAAGTGTGAGCGCTGATGCCTTGACGGCGTAGGCGGTCGTCAGATAAAACAATGGCTCAGGTGAAAGGATGCGCGCGATATTCTGGAACAGCATTGGCAGCCATTTGTAAAACTCCCAGACTTCACCTTTCGGACCTCGGCCAAATTTCGGCGGATCCATGATGATGCCGTTGTATTGCGCGCCGCGGTTGCTCTCGCGTTTGACGAACTTCAGCGCGTCATCGACGATCCAGCGAATTTTCGTGTTGTCAACTCCCGAGAGGGTCTGATTCTCCTTGCCCCAGTCGATCGCCTTACGCGACGAGTCGACATGGGTCACCGAGGCTCCTGCTGCCGCGACCATCAGCGACGCGGCGCCTGTGTAGCCAAAGAGATTAAGCACTTTGACCGGTTTCTCCGCTGTTTGAACCAGTTCGTGCAGCAACTCCCACTGGCCAGCCTGCTCAGGGAAAATGCCTATCTGTTTTGAGCCGCCGAGCTGCAGCTTGAACCTGAGGTTGCGGAAGCTGATCTCCCACTGGTCCGGCATCTTACTGGTTTTCTCCCAGTGTCCGCCATTCGGTTCATTCGATGGAACAAAACGGGCAGCGGTTGTCTCCCATAAAGATTGCGGCTGCGATTTCTCCCAGATTGCCTCTGCCTCCGGCCTTACGAGCATGTACTTGCCGAAGCGTTCCAGACGCTCACCATCACCAGAATCCAGCAGGGCATAATCATTCCATTCTGGAAGGGAAGAGAACTTGTACGTGAGGTCAAGTGTGGTTTGGGTCATTGCCTTCATCCTGAATTCAGCGGTTATTATAATTCAGGCAGGTGCCAGACTTGATGGCTGACGATGGGTAATATAATTAGGAATACAACCTACACCGTGAAAGGACTTCCATCAGGATGAAATACGACTTCGATACAATCATTGACCGGCAAAAGACTGAGGCTGTTAAATGGCATTTCTACGCACCCGACGTATTGCCGATGTGGATAGCGGACATGGATTTTGCCTCGCCGCCTGAGGTAGTCCACGCGCTGCATGAAAGGGTCAATCACGCGGTATTCGGCTATCCGACGGATACGCAGGTCTTGCGCGAATCGATTGTCGCCTGGCTGGAAAAGCGCCACGGCTGGAAGGTTCAACCGGAAGAAGTTGTGTTTCTGCCGGGTGTGGTGAACGCGTTCAACCTGGTTTCGCACGGCGTTTGCCAGCCCGGTGACGGCGTGCTGATCCAGACCCCCGCTTACCCGCCGTTCCTGCAGGTTGCCAACAACGTCCATCTGATTCAGCATGAGCACGAGCTGACGCGTGACGGCAATTACAACTTCAGCATCGACTACGATGCCTTTGAAGCTTCCATCAAACCGGAGACAAAACTGTTCATCCTATGCAATCCGCACAACCCGACCGGGCGTGTGTTTACCAGGCCTGAACTTGAAAAGCTGGCTGAGATCTGCTTGCGCAAAGGCGTGCTGATCTGTTCAGACGAGATCCATTGCGACCTGATCTATCCCGGTCATAAACACCTGCCGATCGCCTCGCTCAGCCCCGAGATCAGCGCGATTACTGCCACGCTGATGGCGCCGAGCAAGACTTTCAATGTCGCCGGGCTGGACGCTTCATTCATGGTGGTGCAAAACAAAGAATTGCGCGAAAAGATTGAACACGCGGGCGGCGGCTTGCTGGCCGGTGTGAATGTATTGGGCAGGACCGCGATGCAGGCTTGCTATGAACTGGGTTGGGACTGGCTTGACCAGTTGATGGTTTATCTCCAGGGCAACCGCGATTACCTGTACAACATAATCCAATCCGGCGAATTGCCCGGCATAAAAATGGGCTTGCCTGAGGGTACCTACCTGGCGTGGCTCGATTGCCGCGAAGCGGGATTGCCAGGCAAGCCATCAGAATTCTTCATCGAAAAAGGTCGCGTAGGCATGAATGACGGCGCACGCTTCGCGAAGCCCGGCGAAGGCTGGGTGCGCATGAACTTCGGCTGCCCGCGTGCGATGCTGGATGAAGGCATTAACCGAATGAAGAAAGCACTCGCGAGCCGTTAAGATTAGAGACTATTGGTACAAATGAACGCACGGCGCCCGCAGCGTAAACCTGCGGACAAATTGAAACGCTATTATTTACCAGTCATGGTCGGCTTGATTCTGATCAGCCTTATCGGGATTGAGCTGACCCTGCGGGCAGCCGGCGGCATCCTCATCCACTCTGACCCACTTGAAAAAGCTGACGCGGCGCTGGTGCTCAGCGGCGGCGGCATTGACCGCCTGGAAGGCGCTGCCCAGCTTTATAAGGATAAGTACGTCAACTACGTCATCCTGACCGACACCGGTGAGGTCCTTGACGATTTCGGCAAGTACTCGGATATCGTCAAGTTTGAAGCAACACGTCTCGGCGTGCCGAACAGCGCTATCAAGCTCACCAGCCGCGTTGTCGTTTCGACCTGGGAAGAAGCATCAGCGGCGAAAAACACGCTCAAAACACTAGGCTTGAATTCCGTTATTGTCGTCACTGATCCATCACACAGCTACCGCACCCGGTTGATCTTCAACAAGATGTTTGCCGGCAGCGATATCAAGGTCAGCGTCTATCCGCTGCGGGATAACTGGTACACCTCAAAGACCTGGTGGCACAGCCTGGAAGGCTGGCGGGTGACCGCGCTGGAATATGTAAAATTAGCTGCTTATCTGGCAGGCATCCGCCGCGGTTAGTAAAAAGCTACTGCAATAAATCCAGGAATGATTTGCCGATCAGCGGCGGCTCGAGCGCGAAGATGTCAGAAATCGTCGCGCCGATATCTGCAAAGGACCCGCGTGTACCTATCCGTATCACATGATCAATCGACGGCGCGAAAACCAGCAATGGGACATATTCACGCGAATGATCGGTCGATTCGGTCGTCGGATCAACGCCATGGTCGCCTGTAATAATGGCGATATCACCCGGCTTCATCGCCTTGAAGATACCCGGCACAAACGTGTCAAACCGCTCCAGCGCGCTGGCATACCCGCGGGCGTCGTTACGGTGACCATAGATCATGTCAAACTCGATCAGGTTGGCAAAAATCAAGCCTTCAAAATCTTCAGCCAGCGTGTCAATCACGGCTTGGCTGCTCTCGTCATTATCGAGCGTGTGCTGCTTGTGGCTGATGCCCTTGTGCCCAAAAATGTCATCGATCTTGCCGATGGACCAAACCTCTTTGCCGGCATCGATCAGCTTGTCCATCACGGTCGGTGTGGGCGGCAGCAGCGGATAATCGCGCCGGCGGTCCGTGCGCTTGAAAGTTCCGGCATCCTGACCGAGGAAGGGCCGCGCGATGACCCGACCGACAGCGTGTTCCCCTTTCAGCAGGTCGCGCGCAATCAGACAGATGCGGTATAGCTCATCGATCGGAATGATCTCTTCATGAGCGGCAACCTGAAAGACAGAATCAGCTGAGGTATAAACAATCGGTGAACCGGTGCGCATATGTTCCTCACCCAATTCCTTGATGATCTCTGTACCGGATGCAGGATAATTCCCCAGGGTCTTGCGTCCAATTCTTTTTTCAAATTCTGCCATCAGATCGGGTGGAAATCCATTAGGATAAGTCGGCAGCGGCTTGGCGAGGTGGATACCCATCATCTCCCAGTGGCCTATGACCGTATCCTTGCCGGCAGAAAGCGGTTGCAACAAACCAAACGCGCCGCGCGCGTCCGGGCTGCATTTGACCCCCAGCATCGGCGTGATACAGCCGAAGCCCAGTTGTTCAAGGTTTGGCAGACGCAAACCGCCAACGGCAGTGGCGGTGTTGCCCAGGGAGTTGCTGCCGGCATCACCATACGCCGCAGCGTCCGGTGCTTCACCAGCGCCAACACCGTCCAGAACTATGATTGTCACCCGATTGATATTCATGGTTCACCTCGTGCGGTCATTATAGCAATTCTTGCTCGCGTCTTCCAATTGACAACATTCCCGCCTTCATCTAAACTATTTCCATGCTAGCCCGCATCTTCTCCTGCGCAGTCATCGGTCTTGATGGCGTCATTGTTGAGGTGGAGGTTGATTCATCGCAGGGTCTGCCAAAGATGATCATCGTCGGGCTGCCGGATACAGCCGTGCAGGAAAGCCGCGAACGTGTGCGCTCGGCGATCAAGAATGCCGGCTTTACTTATCCCCGAAAAAAAGTTACAGTCAATCTCGCGCCAGCCTCTGTTCCGAAAGAAGGTCCTTCGTATGACCTGCCGATCGCTTTAGGGGTGCTGGTTGCCAGCGGGCAGATACCACAGGAGGTGTTCGCCGAGACATTAGTGATTGGCGAGCTATCGCTGGATGGCAGCGTGCGGCATGTGCGCGGCGTGCTGCCGATGGCGGCTCTCGCCCGCCAGGAAGGCTTCAGGCATGTGGTTGTGCCGGCTGTGGACGCGTCGGAAGCCGCTCTGATACCGGATATCAGCGTCATCCCGGTCGATTCACTCAACGCGATCGTCGATCATCTGACGGGTAAGACGCCGCTTCCACCCATCGTCAGCCCGGACTACGAAACGCTGCCAGCGGGCGTCGAGACCGACTTCCAGGAGATCAAAGGTCAGGAGCACGCCAAACGCGCGCTCGAGGTTGCGGCTGCCGGTGGACACAACGTATTGTTCGTCGGACCGCCCGGCTCCGGCAAGACCCTGCTCGCGCGCGCCCTGCCCTCGATCCTGCCTTCCATGACCATCGATGAGGCGCTGGATGTCACGCGCATTTATTCAGTCGCCGACCAACTGGCAGCGCACACACCGCTCATCAACCAGCGTCCTTTCCGCGCACCGCATCACACCATTTCTCATGCCGGACTGGTTGGCGGCGGAAACTGGCCGCGACCTGGTGAGGTTTCGCTGGCACATCGCGGCGTGCTCTTTCTCGATGAATTGCCGGAATTCGGTCAGCGCGTTTTGGAAGTCCTCAGACAGCCAATCGAAGACAAAGTTGTCACCATTAGCCGTGCCAAAAGCTCCTCAACCTTTCCCGCCAATTTTCAGCTTGTGGCCGCAATGAACCCCTGCCCTTGCGGCTTTTACGGTGACCCGGTCAAAGCCTGCACCTGCTCCAATTCGGTCATCACCCGCTATCAGCATCGGATATCAGGGCCGCTGCTGGATCGTATCGACATTCACGTCGAGGTCCCTCGCATAGATTATGAGAAGTTGAGTGAGCGTAAGACTGGTGAGGGGTCCGGGGCGATTCGCGCGCGGGTCGAAGCAGCGCGTGCGATTCAGGTCGAGCGTTTCAAGCAGGATAGTCTGGTGATTGGCAAGCAGATCATGAATAATGCTGATATGCGCCCAGCCGAAGTACGGCTGTATTGCACGCTGGATCAAGCCGGGAACACGCTGATGAAAGCAGCCATGTCGCAGATGCAGCTCTCCGCCCGCGCGTATCATCGCATCCTCAAACTGGCGCGGACGATCGCCGACCTTGCCGGCAGCGCGGAGATCCAAACGGGGCACCTGGCTGAAGCCCTGCAGTATCGCCCCAAGACGATGCTGATTTAGGTTATCTCAATTGTTCAAAATATAGTTGATGTTGAAGAATGCGCTGCCCATTGTCTCACTTCGGGTTTCCCACTGACCGCAGAAGACAACAGGTTTCTCTGAAGGTACAAAACCATCGACCGGGATAGTCAGCCAGGCTACATTGCCAGTAAGGATATCTGCCCCGGTTGTGAGAATTAACGGAGATTCCAGAGTTTCAAATGCCTGGACCGCATCCATGAAGGGCATGCTGTGCATTTGCTGGCGAAACCGTCCAGCATGAACTTGTGGTGTTCGATCAAGGAAAAAATCACTTTCTTTCCGGATATTGACAAAGCTGCCGTCGGGAACCCTCATGACAAATGGCTTGGAACCATTCTCACAATTTGGATTTAGGAGAGAAAGGTCAGGTCTTTGTAATTTAATATAACTGGGAGATATCAGAAGTACCGTTACGATGAGTGATAGGAATACTGTTGCGCCTATAGGTGCTGAACCTTTTTGCTCTATCCGATTGTCAAAACGCCCAATAATTGGCAGTCTACTCATCAACCAATTCAGTCCTATGCCGGGCATTAACGCCAGATAAGGAATAACTGTCGCGTAGGCTCTCATGCGGTTTGTGTCTACTGGTGGGACAAATGGGACAGAAAGTAAAATGCCAAGCCACAGCAGAAGCAGCATCGACTCAATAGGATTATTTCTTCTTTTAATGGCAATGATGATACCAAGCAGCGATAAAAGCATCAAACTATACTGTGCAGCCAACCTCACTGATGGATTTTCGGTGTGCACATAGCCGAACATGTTGTACCATGTGGGTGAGAAAAGATATCCATACTGCCTGATAATCCCCTTTATAAGGAGTTCAGGGTGACTAGACACATTCTCCAGCACATAGCGGTAAACCAGTGCTGTCCGATCTACTACATCAAAGCTATTCAATTCCGGGTGATCTGCAAAAACTACATCCCACCGTTCACCGCCTACACTAAGTCCATATAGCGAGTATGAGAAATTTGCAAATGCAACACCGCCGGGCGAATTCGTTTGCAGCCCAATCACCTTGTTGATACCAAACGCGGTCGCGACAAGAGTCAATGCCAATAGCAAACCCAAGCCGCGGTGTAACCAATTCTTTTTATAAAAAGCCATCGCAAACCAGGCAGCCAATCCGGCTACAGCGAAGAATGGACCAGCCCGCGCTATCAGTCCAAGAGTCAGACAACCCAGACCTAACAATGAGTAATCGTGTGAACTTCGCGTCGCGGAATTAAGCAAAATCGCCAAGCCCAGACAGCCCAGCAGAATACCGAGGTTTTCTGTCATCGTTGAACCGATGAACATACGGTAGAAGAACAATACCAGTACAACAAACAAACTGGCTGCAATAGCGCCCAGACGCCGGCGAATTTCCAGCGAAGCCAGAATGATCGAAATTGTTGTCAATAGTGTCAACGCACTTTGAACAGCCATTAAGTTATTTTGAAGCATCGTGAGTAAAAAGCTCAACAAAGTCGCGAACATCGGGCGACGTGATGCGAAATCTGAGAACAGGCGGCCTGATTGCAAATTTAGCGCGTCCCAGTAATAACTGGCAGCATCACTGTAAGGCAGTAAACCGGAAATGTAGATGGTGCTTGTGCTTGTGGTCGCGTACAGGCCGGATAGAGCTGATGCGAATGCCAGGGTGATCAAGGGAATAACAACGTAACTTCTCACTCTTTCGGGAAGGAAGAAAGCCCCCAGGACAGCAAAAAACAGAACCGGTCCGGTGATGGCAAACCCGCTAAACGCATGCAGACTGATCGGGCGCAGGAGCAGCGGGAACATGCCCCTGACGATGACTGTCCAGACAATCAGGCCAATCAGCCACGGTGCAACCAGATTGAAGAGATTCGTGAACGATTTCTTCTGACCCACGCTGGCAATTATAACAAACGCAAATCGCCCAAATCTATATCCTGGAGCCTTCCAGAAACAAATCAGACGAGTTCATTCAACGAGAAATGTTAAATAATTCAATTAGTGACTTAAAACATTGTGTAATGCTTGCATGTTCCCGCATAAATGTCTATAATGTGGGTACTTGTGGTAGAAAGTGGGAAGAAGTGGAGCCGGAAACCCCGGCTCACACCCTTAAATTGGAGTAATTAGAAAATATGTTCTTCCTCGGCCAGTATGAACACTCCATCGATGACAAAGGCAGAATGACCGTGCCTTCACGCTATCGCGACCTCCTGGCCGGCGGCGCTTTCATCACGCAGGGTTTTGACAACAATCTCATGGTTCTCACCGTCGACTCCTTCCAGAAACTTTCCGATCAGGTCAACGCCCAAAGCATTACCGACCCGCTGGCGCGCAAGCTCAAGCGGCTGATCTTCTCCAATGCTGACCGCGTTGACATTGACAAGTCCGGCCGCATTCTCATCCCGGCATTCTTGAGACAGATCGTGCAGCTCAATGGTTCCGCGGTTGTCGTCGGCATGGGCCCCTACTTTGAGATCTGGGCGCCCAAGCCCTGGGAGCAGCATACCCAGGAAGACCAGAACCAGGAGTCGAATGAACACAGGTTCTCCGCGTTCGACCTCGCCTTGTAGCGGGGACTCGTCCGCTTCAGATCGTGGTGATCTCGGTCACCAACCAGTACTTTACCATCAAATCATAGAAGTTCTCAATCCTGTCTCGGACGGCAAGTATATCGATGGGACGGTAGGAGCAGGCGGACATGCCTGCGGCATCCTGCGAGCCAGCTCACCGAATGGTTTGCTGCTCGGCCTTGACCTGGACCAATCAGCGCTCGCGCTGGCAGCCCAGAAGCTGAGCGCGTATGGCAATCGGAGCATCCTGGTCAACCGTTCCTACACGGCCATGGATGAAGAAGCTGAAAAGCTGGGCTGGCAAGGCGTGGATGGCATCCTGCTCGACCTGGGGTTATCCTCCATGCAGTTGGACCAGCCGGAACGCGGTTTCTCATTCCGGGCCGACGCACCGCTTGACATGCGATTCGACAGCAGCAGTGCCGGCGTTACAGCCGCCGATCTGGTGAACACCCTCCCCGAGGCTGACCTGGCTGATTTGATCTGGCGTTATGGCGAAGAAAACAAGTCGCGCCGCATTGCCCGGGCAATCGTCCAAAATCGTCCAGTCAACACCACCGGAGAGCTCGCCAGCATCATCCAGTCAGCAGCCGGCAAGCCAAGATCCGATATCCACCCGGCGACACGCACCTTTCAGGCGCTCCGCATCGCGGTCAACGGCGAACTGGATAATGTCAGCCAGGTTTTGCCAAAAGCGATCAAGCTTCTGAAGCCCGGCGGAAGGCTCGCGGTGATCTCCTTCCACTCACTCGAAGACAGGATTGTCAAACAATACTTCCATACAGAGAGCAAAGACTGTATATGCCAGCCAGACCAGCTCATCTGTACTTGCCATCATCAGGCAAGCATCCGCGAACTCACCCGAAAACCACTAACTGCATCAACTGAGGAAGCAAGTCACAATCCTCGATCACGCAGCGCCAAACTGCGAGTGGCCGAAAAGCTAGGGCTGGCATAAATATTGCAATTACTTTATTTCGTGACATAGAGCAGGTTATTATGGCACAACATCTTAAACAAGCAGCGCAGCAAGCCCCATGGCGCTCCAAATTCCAGAGGATATCTCTTATCCTGCTGGTGCTTGTCGTTGCAGCCATCATGACTTTGCTTCATCTCTATATCACCGCCCAAACCTACACTACCAACGTTGAGATTAATACGCTGATGGACCGTCGCGGTGAGATCATCAATCACATCGCCGATCTCCAGTCCCAGACCGCTTTCATCACCTCTTCGGAGCAGATGAACCGCCGTTCGGAGGAGATGGATTTCAGGAACGCTTCCGATTACGTGGTCTATCTGCCTATTCAGGATTATGCCGGCAGACAATTCGAATACACCGCGCCAGCCAATCAGGCCAGCTCGATACCGTCTTATCTGAACCCCCTCTACACCCAGTCAATCTGGGAGTGGCTGTTTGAGAGTAATTTCATCAACACGGTTTTGGGAGTGAGCGGCTAAATGAAACTGACACGCTACTCCTTCATCGGCATTCTGCTCACTGTTTTCGCGGTGACGATTTTTGTCTGGATGGTGCGCATTCAGGTTGGCGTCATTCAGGTGCAAGCCGCCAGCAAGAAAGAAGAACAGCAGCAGGCTGTATTGAACGTTATCAACCCCGACCGCGGCAACATATACGACCGCTGGGGCAAATTACTCGCCGGCAACAAAGTGGTTTACGAGCTCAACCTCAACCTCGACGCGATCGTCAATGAAGATACGCTGGCAAAAGACCTCAAGGAACTGGTCGGTGTGGATTACAAGCAGACCATCAATTCGGTCGATACGCTCAAGTATCGTTACATCACGCTGACCGATTTTGTCGAAGCCAGCACAATCGCTGAATTCGAAGCCCGCATGAAACAGTACGATGCTATTGTGCCGGAACGAGGCAGCAAGGAGCGTCGTCCGAGTCTGAGCGGTCTGGAGTGGACGCCCCACCTGGTACGCTTCTATCCCGAAAATACCCTCGGTTCGAATGTGCTGGGGTTCTACGCTTATAAAGATCGCGATCAGGGCGGGCCGCATTTTGGTGTTGAAGAAGAATATGACTCGATCCTGAAAGGCACGCCGGTCAAGGTCGATTACCTCTATTCGGGCAGAATGCAACAAACATCGAGCATGTCCAGCGCCAGCCTGGTGCTCACCATGGATCGTGAGATTCAGGCGATGGCTGAACATGTCCTGGACAAGACGGTTGAGACCACGCAGTCCGTCGGCGGGTTGGTGCTGATCATGGACCCGCAGACGGGTGAGTTCCCCGCCATGGCGGTCAATCCGCGTATGAACCCCAATGAATACTGGAAGCCGATTGAAACCAGCAACAGTGCTTCCTTCAATCGCGCCATTGACTACGCTTTTGAAACCGGCTCGGTTTTCAAGATCTTCACCATGGCAGCCGCGCTGGACACCGGTATGGTTGTGCCAGAGACAACCTATGTTGATACCGGCAGCATTGAGCTTGGCGGTATCACAGTCATGAACTGGGACCGCAACGCCTGGGGCACTCAGGACATGGTCGGCTGCATGCGCAACTCCCTGAATGTCTGTCTCGTCACATTGGCGACCGAGATGGGACAAACCACTTTCTATGATTACATCCGGCGCTTCGGTCTGGACCAGCCAACGAATATCGATCTGGCAGGCGAACTGACCTGGCCGGTGCATTTCCCCGAGGGCGGCTTCTGGCATCTTTCAAATCTGGCGACCAACTCGTTCGGTCAAGGTATCGCCAACACCCCGATCCAGATCATTACGGCCGCTTCCGCGATCGCTAACGAGGGCAAGATCATGGCGCCGCATATGGTCAAGACCATGATCCGCAACGATGACAAGTTTGACATCCCGATCAAACTCGTCGCGACCCCTATCAAACCCGAGACAGCCAAGACTTTGACCAACATGCTGACCGTTTCAGTGCAGGAAGAAGCGTTCTTCTCCGAGCTGCCGGGTTACTTGTATGCCGGCAAGACCGGCACCGGTGAAATTGCCACTCAGGGCGGTTATAACACGAACGAAACCAATGCCTCGTTCATCGGCTGGGCACCGGTTGAAAAACCGCAATACATCATTTACGTCTGGCTGGAACGTCCCAAGACCGCGATCTGGGGCTCGGTCGTAGCCGCGCCGTTATTCAGAGATGTCGTCCGCGAGCTGGTGGTTTACCTGAACATCCCGCCAGACCAGACCCGCATGATGCTGTTCGGAGTGCCCAAATGAGCCTGTTGACACTTGCCGACCTGCTCGAAGCCCTGACCGGCACGCGCCCCGCACATGCGAACCTGGTCATCACTGAAGCCGCGACCGATTCGCGCCAGGTGATCCCCGGCGGTCTATTCGTCGCGCTGCCAGGTGAACGCGTCGATGGACACGATTACCTCGATGCCGCTTTCAGCAATGGCGCTTCAATCGCCCTGGTCCAGACGGATCAGTCAACACGCTTCACGCAATTCACGCCGGCTGAACTGATAAACAGACAACTCAGCCAGCAGGACCTGCCGCTGTGCATTCTCGTTCCCGATACGCTGGCAGCCCTGCAGACTGTCGCACGCTTCTGGCGCGGCAAGCTCACGCTCAAGACGATTGGCATCACTGGCAGCATTGGCAAATCGACCACAAAAGAGCTGGCCGCCGATGTTCTGGCGCAGCATTACGCGACCGCGCGCAATTATGGCAACCTGAACAATGAAATCGGACTACCCATCAGCCTGTTGAGGCTGGGCAATGGGTTTGACCGCGCGATTCTGGAAATGGGTTTCTACGTGCCGGGCGAGATCGCTTTTCTGTGCGAGCTGGCCAAACCCGAGATCGGTATCGTGACCAATGTCACGCCCGTCCACGCGGAACGAGCCGGCAGCCTGGAAGTCATCGCCGCCGGTAAAGCAGAATTGGTTCAGGCATTGCCCGCGCATGGCTGGGCAATCCTCAATCACGATGACCCGCTCGTGCGCGCGATGAGTGAAAAGACAGCAGCTAAAGTGTTCTATTACGGCACTACGCCGGATGCTGACCTTTGGGCGGACGAAATCGTCGGGCTCGGCATCAATGGACTGAAATTCAAACTGCATCATCGCAGTGATGTGATCGACATGCAGGTGCCGATGGTCGGCAAGCACTCGATCATGACTATCCTGCGCTCGGTTGCACTGGCGATCGTGGAAGGTCTAACCTGGCGCGAGATCTCCGACGGGCTGAAGTTCAGCCGCAGCCAGCTCAGACTGGTCGTCGTCCACCTGAAAAATGGCGCCACCCTGCTCGATGACTCCTACAATTCCTCACCGGATTCCTGCGTCGCAGCCCTCGATCTGCTGAGCGAAATGCCTGGCAGAAAAGTCGCCATCCTCGGCGATATGCTTGAGCTTGGCAGTTATGAAGTCGAAGGCCATGAACGGGTTGGCAAAAAAGCCGCTGAGAGCGCCAACGCGCTGATTGCCATCGGCAATCGCGCCAGGACATTCGTTGCTTCAGCAGTCGCGCATGGGCTGCCCGAGTCGCAGACTTACTGGTTCGCGGACGTGCCAGCCGCAATCCCGTTCATCAGGGACTACCTGGTCGAGGGTGACACGGCTTTGGTCAAAGGGTCACTCGGCATGGGGATGGCACGCATAGTGGTAGCACTGGAGACAAAGTCATGAGAGAAACATCACTCGCGCTCGCTCTGAGCACCTTGAGCTTCCTCCTGGCAGTCATCTGGGGTTCGCCATTGCTGCGCGTCCTGCAATACTTCAAGATCGGCAAGATTATCCGCGTTGACGGTCCTGAACGGCACATGATGAAGACCGGCGTCCCAACAATGGGCGCTGTCATGTTCATCATGCCGGTCATCCTGCTCACCGTTTTGCTCAACGGCGTCGCGCTGGTCGATCGCGAGGAACAATACCTCGGCGGGCAGGTGCTGCTGCCCATCGTCGTCATGCTGCTCTTCGCGGTGCTGGGCGCGATCGATGACTGGGAAGGCATCCGCGGTCACCGGCGCGGACTGGGCATGCGCGCGCGGACAAAATTCCTCTTCCAGGTCGTTTTTGCGATAGGCATCGCCTATGTTCTACAGTCAGTGCTGAAGGTGCCTGAGCTTTACTGGCCGGGTGTTGAAGAACCGCTGACCCTGGGGATGTTCTACATTCCTCTCGCAACTTTCCTGATCGTTGGCATGTCCAACGCCGTGAATATCACCGACGGGCTCGACGGACTGGCTGGGTTGATCAGCGCGACGGCATTCGCGGCCATCGGCGCCATCGCATTAATGCGCGGCGAAGTCAACCAGAGCAATCTTTTTGTCGGCAGGTTCTGTTTTACCCTGGTTGGCGCCTTGTTCGGCTTCCTCTGGTACAACGTTCACCCCGCCCAGCTTTTCATGGGTGACACCGGGTCTTTGGCGCTTGGCGCTGTCATGGCGACTGTAGGCCTGATGACCGGCAACTGGCTGCTGATCCCCATCATCGCGATCATCCCGGTCAGTGAAACGCTCAGCGTTATCCTGCAGGTGCTGTACTTCAAACTGACAGGCGGGAAGCGTCTGTTCAAGATGGCTCCGCTTCATCATCACTTTGAACTCCTTGGCTGGAGCGAAACGCAGGTTGTGCAGCGCTTCTGGCTGGTTAGTCTACTGTTCGCAATGTTAGGCATAGCGGTGGCATTGGTGTAACGATGGAACGATACTCGGGCAAGCACGTGCTGATTTTGGGAGCTGCCAGGCAAGGTCTGGCTGTTGCCCGTTACCTGCATCAGCATGGCGCAATCGTCACGATGAACGACGCTCGCAGCCAGGACCAGATGCGCTCCGCGGTGGCCAGCCTGGCAGGCCTCAACATCCGCTGGCATTTTGGCGGTCACCCCGTTGAACTGCTTCAGGGGACCGACGTGCTCGTGCTTTCCGGCGCCATACCGCATACGCTGCCGATCGTCGTTGCGGCGCGAGAGCGCGGCATCCACCTGACAAATGACACCGAGATCTTCCTGGATGTGGTGCCCTGCCCATGGGTGGGTATTACGGGTTCTGCCGGCAAGACAACCACTACTACTTTGGTCGGCAGGATGGCAGAGGCCGGTAAAGCGGCTGGTCAGCGCGTCTGGGTCGGCGGGAACATCGGCTTGCCCCTGCTCTCCGCGCTGAAAGACATGCGCAAGACTGACCTGGTCATCCTGGAGCTCTCCAGCTTCCAGCTTGAACTGACGACCCACTCGCCGAATGTCGGCGCGATATTGAATATCACCCCAAATCATCTGGATCGCCACGGCAGCATGAGCGTTTACACCGCCGCGAAACTGAACATGCTCGCTTACCAACAGGCAAGCGACATCGCGGTGCTCAATCATCAGGATCCCATCCTGTGGCATGCCGCGCCTGAGGTCAAAGGTAAGCTGCTCAGTTTTGGTTTCGACCGCAATGAGACAGGCAACGATCAGGTCTATCTGAAGAAAGACCGCATCGTGGCTGAATTCGGCGGGACGACCAAACCGCTGCTGCAGACCAGTCAGATCAAGCTGCGCGGCCGGCATAACACAGGTAATGTGATCGCTGCCTGCGCCGTCGCGCTGGCATCTGGGTTTGACCCGCAGGCTATGGCAGCCGGCGTTGCTGATTTCCACGGCGTCCCCCACCGGCTGGAGCTGGTCCGGGTTGTCAATGGCGTTTCCTGGTACAACGACTCGATTTGCACCGCGCCAGAACGTGTGATCGCGGCTATCCAGTCCTTCGAAGAGCCCATCGTCCTGCTGCTGGGCGGCCGGGACAAAAACCTGCCCTGGGATAACCTGGCGAACCTCGTGCATCAGCGCGTCAAACACGTCATCCTCTTCGGCGAAGCTGCACCGATCATCAACGCTGCATTGGCGAAACCGCAGGCGGCTACCCAATTGAAATCGGTTGGCACCAGCCAGCAGTTGAAAGGCGCGCTGGAGCAGGCGCACAAACTGGCCGAGGCCGGTGATGTTGTCCTGCTCTCACCAGGCGGCACCAGTTTTGATGAATTCTACGATTTTGAAGAACGCGGCAAGGTTTTCAGAGCCTGGGTGGAGGAATTGAAATGAACGTACCGACTATCAATGCTTCCCCGGCTAAAAAGGTCAAGGCCTTCAACCTGATGTTTGACCCGGTGCTGCTGATCATCGTCATCGCGCTGGTCATCATCGGCGTGATCATGGTCTACTCGTCAAGCTGGAACTTCGCGGTCTGGGCAGAACGGGACACCAGCTACCTGATGACCCGCCAGGTGCAATGGCTGCTGGTTGGTCTGGCAGCGGCGTTCGTTGTCAGCAACATCGACTATCACCGCTTTGAGCCGTTCCTGGTCTGGATGATGGGCGGGGTGATCCTTCTGCTCGGCGCGGTGCTGATCTTCGGTGAGACGCGTTTCAGCGCTACCCGCACCTTCATCGCCGGCGCTGGTCAGCCGTCTGAATTCGCCAAGCTGATCGTGATCATCTACCTCTCGTTCTGGCTTTACAACCGGCGCGAGCGGCTGAACAATATCTTTTTCGGCTTGCTGCCCATGGGTTCGATCCTTGGCATCGTCTGCGCCTTCATCGGTCTGCAGCCCGACATCTCAGCCGTTATTACGGTTATGGCAGTCGGCGGCATCCTGTTCTTCCTGGCCGGCGTGGACATCAAGCAGATCATCCTGGTGCTGGTCCTGATGGGCGTCGCCGGCGGATCGATCATCATGGTCAGCGAAAAGGGCCGGCATCGTATCAATGAGTACGTCGCTGGTCTGGAAGATCCCGTCAACACGTCCTATCAGATCCGTCACTCGATCAACGCCATCTCACGCGGTTCGCTGTTTGGCGTCGGCATCGGCAAGGGCGTCGCCAAGTACTCGCTGCCTGTGTCATGGACGGACAGTATCTTCGCGGTCGTCGTGGAAGAGACCGGTCTGGTTGGCGCCGCCATCGTGATCCTGCTCTACATCCTGCTGCTGTGGCGCGGTTTGTACATCGCCGCCCGCGCGCCGGACGAGCTCGGGAAATTGCTCTCCGCCGGGGTCATCTTCTGGATTTTGCTGGAAGCCCTGATCAACATGGGCGTTCTGGTCAACCTGCTGCCCTCTGCTGGTAACGCGCTGCCGCTAATCAGCGCCGGCGGTTCCAGCCTGGTCGCAAATCTGATTGGTTTGGGAATACTGATGGGCGTTTCGCGACAGACTCGCCTAAAAGCTGAAGCTGAAGAATCTGCAAGGAGGTACACCGGTGCGATTGTTAACTTGCGCTGGCGGGACGGGGGGCGGGATCTACCCGGCTCTCGCCGTTCTGCAGAAACTAGAAACTAGCCAGCACAACGTTTTGTGGGTTGGCAGCAAGGGCAGCATGGAAGCTGACCTTGTCGCGCGCGCTGGTTTCAGGTTCGAACAGATCCCATCCGCGGGGTTGCACGGCGTTGGCCTGAAGGCTCTGCCTGGCAACAGCGTCCAGATGCTAAAAGGCATCTTCGCCGCGCGCAAGATCATCCGCGAGTTCAAACCGGACGCGCTGTTCTTCACCGGCGGCTATGTCGCCGGGCCGGTCGCGATCGCTGGTCGTCACCTGCCGATCCTGCTCTACGTTCCGGACATCGAACCCGGATACGCGCTCAACTTCATCGCCAAATTCGCCGACAAGATTGCTGTCAGCGTTCAGGAAACAATCAAGTTCCTGCCCGAGAAGCCGGAAAAAATCGTCACCGGTTACCCGTTGCGGGCAGAAATGAAGCGCTGGGAGAAAGCACAGGCTGTTGCCCATTTCGGTCTGAACCCCGAGCTGCCCACCGTCCTTTTCTTCGGCGGCAGCCTCGGCGCGCGCGCCATCAACGCCGCCCTCATACACCATCTTGAGACCCTCACCCAGCGCTGCAATGTGCTGCATCTGACCGGCAATAACAATCTGGCGGATGTTGAAGCGCTGCTCAGCCCGATGACCCTCAGTCATCCCGAGCGATACAAAAACTATCCCTACCTGCATGACGACATGTCAGCCGCCTTCTCAGCGGCGGACCTGGTCGTTTCCCGCGCCGGCGCGTCGATCCTCGGCGAGTATCCGCATTTTGGTCTGCCATCCATTCTTGTGCCTTATCCGCACGCGTGGAATTACCAGAAGACCAACGCGGAATATCTTGTCAGCCGCGGCGCCGCGGTCATGCTCGCGAACCAGGATCTGCCGGAGCAGTTGCTGCCAACCGTCACCGGCCTGCTGGATGATCCCGCGAAATTGCAGGCGATGCGCGAGGCTGTTCTGGCGCTTGCCACACCTGATGCTGCCAGTCAGATCGCGCGTCAGATCGAATCCATGGCGCTGGTCAGGGAAGAGGAGGCGCAATCATGATCAGTTTGAGTGTCCTTTTCTATATCCTGGTCGCCCTGTTCGCGATGATCGGTTCGATGCGCGGCTGGGCCAAGGAATTGCTGGTGACCTTCTCAGCGGTGCTGGCGCTCTTCGTCATCATCGTCCTCGAGCGCTATCTGCCTTTCGTGCGCGAGATTGCCGCAGCCGGCAACACCACCAGCCTGTTCTTCTTCCGCCTGGCAGTCATCGGCGCGCTGACCTTCGCCGGCTATCAGACGCCGAAGCTGCCCAAACTGATCGAGACCAACCGCTTTGGTCGTGACCGTTTTCAGGATATTCTGCTCGGTTTCGTCTTCGGCGCCATCAATGCCTACCTGATTTTCGGCAGCGCCTGGTATTACCTGCACGAGCTGGGTTACCCGTTTGAAGCCATCTCAGCGCCAGTCGCCGGCACCGCCGCTGGTGACGCGGCATATCAGATCATTCACTGGCTGCCGCCACAATGGCTGGTATCACCATTCATCTACTTCGCGGTCGTCGTCGCGTTCATCTTCCTCGTGGTGGTGTTCATCTAATGACACACGTGCATCTGGTCGGACTAGGCGGTACAGGATTGTCGGCAATAGCCAAAGTGCTGTTGGAAACCGGCTATTCTGTCAGCGGCTCCGACATGACTGACTCCGCGGCGTTACGCAGCCTGGAAAAAGCAGGCGCGCGAATCATGATCGGTCACAAAGCTGAGAATATTTCTGGCGCAGATCTGATTATCCGCTCATCCGCGGTGCCGACCAGCAACCCCGAGCTGATCGCTGCCCGCCTGGCTGATATTCCGGTTTACAAACGCTCCGAATTCCTGCCGAAATTGCTGGGCGGAAAAACCGTCGTGGCTGTCGCCGGCACGCACGGCAAGACCACGACGACCGCCATGATCACCTGGGTTCTGGCAAAACTTGGTTATGACCCATCCTACATCATCGGCAGCGTCTCACGCAACCTTGGTACGAACGCCAACGCCGGCGAGGGTAGTCAATTCGTCATCGAAGCTGACGAGTACGACGGTATGTTCTTGGGCATTCATGCGGATGTGGCAATTGTCACGACGATTGAACATGACCATCCGGATTGCTACCCCACCATGCAGTCCTATCTGCTGGCTTTTGAGAAATTCATTTCTCAAATTTCGGTCGACGGCACGCTGATCACCTCGATGGATTCCGAAGCCTCAGCCATGCTAGCCTTCCAGAGCAACCGCCAGGTGGTCACGTTCGGGGAGTCAAAAAACAGCGATTTCCGCTACTTTGACGCCCTGCCCGGATCTGAAGGCGGTTATGACTTCGTCGTGCAATACGAAGGCGAATTCCTGCCTGTGAAGCTGGCAGTGCCGGGCATGCACAATGTGTTCAATGCCACCGCCGCGCTTGCCGCTTGCCACACCCTGGGAGTCAACCTCAAGGACGCCATCTCTGCGCTGGCTGAGTTCAATGGCACGGCAAGACGCTTTGAAATTGCCGGTCAATACAAGGGTGCCCTGCTGGTCGATGATTACGCCCACCACCCGAGCGAGATCAAAGCGACCATCCAGGCGGCACGTTCAGCTTATCCCGAACGCCGTATCTGGGTCGTCTGGCAGCCGCACACATACTCGCGGACGAGCACCCTATTAAGTGACTACGCGCAATCGTTCGACGCGGCTGATCAACTCATCATTTCCGATATCTATTCCGCCCGTGAAACGGATGACGGTCAGACCCTGCAGCAGCTCAAAGCCGCGCTGGCTGGCGAGAAAGTGCGTTACATCGCGGAGCTGACCGATATCGCGGATACGCTCGCTGCCGAACTTCAGCCTGAGGACCTGCTGCTGGTGCTCTCTGCCGGCACGGCCATTCAGGTTAACCAGATGCTGCTTGCGAAAGCAGCCGGCAAGGAGGTTTCTCATGGCAGATGAACGGACGATGGACATGCTGCGTGAAGCCTTCGGCAGCCGCTTGCAGGAAAATGCCCACCTGGCAGACTACACCACTGCCCACGTTGGCGGCAGAGGCATGCTGGTCGCGGTACACGATCTGGGTCAGCTTGTTGAGGCTGTCAAGGTCATCCAGGCTGCCTCCCTGCCATGGAAAATCATCGGCAGTGGCGCGAACATCGTCTTCAGCGACAAAGGTTATAGCGGTGTGATCATCCTCAACCGCGCCCACAACGTCCGCATCTGGACTGAAGGTGATAAATCGTTCGTGACTGCTGAATCCGGCGCGAATTTCACCGCCACCGGGCGGCAGGCCGCGCTGCGCGGCTTCAGCGGGCTCGAATGGGCAGCGACTGTCCCCGGCACGGTCGGCGGCGCCATCTATGGCAACGCCGGCGCTTTCGGCGGCGTGACCGAGAACAGTCTGATCGAGGCGCGCGTGTACGACCTGGCGGCTGGCGAACAAACCTGGCCCAGGGAAAAGTTCGAATACGAATACCGCTCCAGCAATCTGAAGCGCAACAAGGACACGTCCGTCATCATCCTCAGCGGCACCTTTGCCATCGAGCTTAGTGACTCCAAGACAGCGATGGAAAAGGTAAAAGAACTGACGCTGCGGCGCAAGAAAACCCAGCCGACCGGCGCGACCATGGGGTCAACCTTCAAGAACCCGACCGGTGACTATGCCGGCAGGCTGATCGAAGCCGCGGGGTTGAAGGGCTACAAGCTTGGCGGCGCGCGCATGAGCGACCATCACGCGAATTTCCTCATCAATGACGGAGAAGCAACTGCTGATGAGATCTTCAGACTGATCAAACTGGTCCGTGACACAGTTCAGGAAAAATCCGGTGTCACGCTTGAGCTGGAAATTGAATTGATTGGAGAGTTCCCCGCATTTTAGCGAGGCAGAGGCAGCCATGACACTTGATCAGGAAACCAAAATGCAATCCAAAGCGACCCTGGTACGCAAGCGCAAATCGCTGGTCAGCTCTGCCCACGTCGAAAAGACCCAGAGCATCCCAGCCGAAGAAAAAGCCAGATCTGTCGCTCAGTACATGGAAAGCAAGGCTGCCAAAAAGAGCAAAGCCCGCTACTTCAACAGCCCCGCCAGACAGCGCCGCAGCATGGATATCCCATTCTCCGGTCACGAGGTGGAGTTGCAGGTTCCCGCGGTGCATGTCCCCCGTCCCGGCTGGCGCATCCTGTCCATGATCACCTTGGTACTTTCCATCGCGCTGATGTCGATCGCCGCGTACTCCAGCAAATTTGAGGTGTCCGACATCGTCGTCACCGGCAACAAGCGCATCAGCACCGAAGATATCAGCGCGACGCTGCGGCTGGATGAGCAGAACATCTTCATGGTTGATCCGATCGACATTGAAGCGAAATTGCGCCATGCCTTCCCGGAAATCAAGAGTGTCTCCGCGGCTGTAGAACTGCCAAACAAAATTATGGTTACCCTGGACGAGCGCATCCCAGCGATGGTCTGGAGTTATAACGAGATGTCCTTCTGGACGGATATTGACGGCAAGATCTTCGCCACCCGCGGTGATGACCCAAGCCTGATCAGGATCGAGGCAGCCGACGCGCCGCCCCTCATCCCCGAAGAATTCTTCCTCAGCGGCCCCGAGGCGGAGATTTTCAACCCGGGCATCCTCGGCCACATTGAGGAAAACAGTGAGGACGAGATCAATTACCACATGGTCATCGACCCGGTCGTCAACAACGCCATCCGCAAGCTCTCCGCCATGATGCCGGCCGGCACGACCCTGGTTTACAACAGCAAGAACGGCGTCGGCTGGAATGACCCGAACGGCTGGAACGTCTATGTCGGAACCGATTTATCAAACCTCGATCAGAAGCTGATCGTTTATCGCAGCGTAGTTGCCTACGTGCAGCAAGCCCACTACAAACCAAGCATGATCAGCGTTGAATATGTTCACGCACCTTACTATCGACTGGAGCAATAGCCATGGATGAACCTATTATCGTCGGGATCGACATAGGCACCACCAAAGTATGCACTCTGGTTGCGCGCGTTGAAGGGGAGCACAACATCAGGATCCTGGGTGTTGGCATCGAACCTTCGCAGGGCATCCGCAAGGGCACAATCGTCGACATCGCGTCAGCGTCACAGGCGATCACGCGCTCAGTGGAGAAGGCGCAGCGCACCTCGGGGCTGGAGATCACCTCCGCGCTCGTCAGCCTGGCTGGCTCACACGTGTCATCGGTGAACAGCCGCGGCGTGGTGGGTATCTCAGGGCGGGTGATCGACCGCGGTGATGTGCATCGCGCGCTCGAAGCCGCCCAGGCAATCGCCATCCCTCACAACCGCGAGATCATCCATGTCATGCAGCGCGGCTTCGTCATCGACGGTCAGGAAGGCATCCGCCAGCCGATCGGCATGCACGGCTACCGGCTGGAAGTCGAAGCACATATCATCACCGCAGCCGCAGCGACAGTCGAAAATCTGCGCCAGTGCGTTCAGGCTGCCGGCGTACAGGTTTCGCAATTCGTTCTCAACCCGCTGGCATCGGCTGAGGTGATCCTCTCCGAGACCGAGCGCCAGATGGGCGTGATCGTTTGCGACATCGGCGGCGGCACCACGGACCTGGCAATCTATATCGACGGCGATGTCTGGCACACCATGGTGCTGGCAATCGGCGGCAATCACATCACCAACGATGTCGCCCACGGGCTGCGCCTCTCGATTTCTCAGGCTGAAGAAGTCAAGAAACAATTCGGTGCCGCCCGCAAGGAAGGCATCGATCCTGAGGACGTGTTCAATGTCAGGGCTTTCGGTGAGGACCACCCTGTCAAAGTTAAACGGGAAGAACTGGCACTGATCATTGAGGCCAGAGCGGAAGAAATTTTTGATTTTGTGTTGCAGGAAATAAAACGCAGCGGTTATGACGGACTGCTGCCCGCGGGCATGGTGCTGACTGGTGGAGTGAGCAACCTGCCCGAGATCCGGACCCTTGCCAGCAAAGTGCTTGGCTTGCCGGTGCGGATTGGTAAACCCGAAAACCTGGTTGGTTTAGTTGACCAGCTGAACTCACCAGCGTATTCCACCAGTGTCGGCCTGTTGTACTGGGCGTTGTTGATGGACGAATCACTCACGACCAACCGGCGGGAATTTCGTCAATTCTCCAAGGGATTGAGCTGGGATTCGTTCACATCATTCATCAAGAGGCTCATGCCCTAGCGGCAACCCTCCTGGACGCAATAATTTGAGGATAATTTTCGAGGAGACTACCATGGAATACAACAATCAATCACTTTCTGAATCGTTTGCCAGGATCAAGGTCATTGGCGTCGGCGGCGGCGGATGCAACGCAGTCAATCGCATGATTGAAGAAGGACTGCAGGGCATCGAATTTATCACCGTCAATACGGATGGACAGGCTTTGCTGCAGTCCAAGGCTCAGAAGCGCGTTCGCATCGGCGATAAGGTCACGCGCGGTCTGGGTGCGGGCGGCAACCCTGAGATCGGTGAGAAATCAGCCGAAGAGTCCGCCGAAGAGTTGTACGAAGTGTTGAAGGGCAGCGATATGGTCTTCGTGACGGCTGGTCTGGGTGGTGGTACGGGTACTGGTGCCGCGCCCATCGTCGCGCAAATCGCGCATGAGATCGGCGCCCTGACCATCGGCGTCGTCACCCGCCCCTTCACGTTCGAAGGCTCAAAACGCCAGCAGAGTGCCGAACGCGGTATCGCCAAGCTGAAAGAACAGGCTGATACCCTGATCGTCATCCCTAACGACCGCCTGCTGCAAATTGTGGATAAGAAAGCCAACCTGCAGGACGCCTTCTCCATGGCTGATGATGTGCTGCGCCAGGGCATCCAGGGTATATCCGAATTGATCACCATCCCTGGTCTGATCAATCTGGATTTTGCCGATGTCCGCGCGATCATGTCCGAAGGTGGCGCCGCGCTCATGGCCGTTGGCCGCGCGACCGGTGAAGACCGCGCACGTGTCGCGGCTGATATGGCGATCTCCAGCCAGTTGCTGGACGTCACCATCAATGGCGCCCGCGGCATCCTGTTCAATGTCACCGGCGGCCCGAACCTGACGCTGTACGAAGTCAACCAGGCTGCTGCCATCATCAAGGAAACCGCGCACCCCGATGTCAACCTGATTTTCGGTGCTGTCATCGACCCGACCATGGGCGAGGAAGTTCGCATCACGGTCATTGCTACCGGTTTCGATCATTCCGGCCAGGAGGGTATGACCGCACGCCCTTTCCTGAAACCCGAGGCAACAACAGACCACGTCCTGGTCACCCACCATACCCCGGTCGTCCAGCCAATAGTTAACGAACCGGTTGAGAAGCTTGAACCCGTCGCGGTTGATTTTCAGCCGCATACCATGAACACCGACGATCTGGATATTCCCGCATTCCTGCGGAATCGTCGCCACTAATTTGCAAATCACTCCTTCAGGAGTGCGTTGATTGTTGCCCCATCCCTGACCGGTCAATCAGGGATGGGGGTGGCGCGTCTGACTAATCGGTTCATCCATCTGGTTTGCATTCATCCCACTTAAAAAGCCAGACTGACCTTGCGGTCAGCCTGATCTTTTTAATTCTTAAGAGTGCCTGGTATTACTTTTCCAGGTAGGCGTCGTCGATATACCCGTTACCGGCCTTATCCCATAGAACGCCCTTGAGCTCATTGCGGTAGGCAACATTGTTGTAACCAGCCCAAATCGGAACATAGGCAACGATATCAACCATGTATTTGTTGAGTTCGTCCACTGCCAGCTGGCGTTCGGCGGGATCCATGAGGGAATCCATCTTGACTGCCAGTTCATTGGCTTTCTCGTCCTTCAGACAGTTACGGTTGCGGGTGATGCGGACCAGGGAGTGCATGATGGTCGGGTCGTTCAGGCCATAGGCGCGGATGAAGAAGTCCTGGGCGCAGTTGTCCAGCATTTCAGACTGCATGGCGGATTCCATGGGTGCCAGGTGTACTGCGATGCCAACTTCGGCAAGCTGAGCCTGAATGGTCTCGGCAACACGTTTGACGTCCTGGCTGGTGCTGATGGCGAGTTCGAGGTCAATCTCTTTACCTTCGAATTCTCTGACGCCGTCGCCGTTACTGTCTTTGATGCCAGCTTCGTCCAGCAGTTGGTTCGCGAGCTCGGGATCATACGTGAATGCCGCTTTGGCATACTCGTTCTGCGCGTCCTGGAACAGGAGCGTTGAAGGAGGATTGAAGGAGGCAATCGAGAAGGCTTCACCTTCAAAGCCGGCCAGAATGGCTTCATCGCGATCGATGGCGTGCGAGACAGCCTGGCGGAATTTCAGGTCCTGGAAGATTGGCTTGGTATGGTTCCAGCCAAGATATTGGATACCCCAGTCAACACCTTTGTTGATGGAGATATCAGGATTGGCTTCAGCTTTTTCCATGAACTGGGCTGCCAGACCGATGTAGTGCGCTTCACCAGCTTCGAGGGCGGCATAGGAGACTGCCTGGTCGGTGTTGAAGACGATTTCGAATTCATCGACCTTGGGCGGTTCACCCTTCGTCCAGGTGGGGCCCCAGATGTAATCGGGATTGGCTTTGTAGAGCACATGCTGGTTTTCGATGATTTCAACCGGCATGAATTTACCGGTACCCACTGGCTGTGAACCGAACTTCTCGTCACCAAGCGTCTTGTAAGCAGTCGGGGAGACGATGTAGGTCAGGTACAGGTCAGCGAAAAGGGCCGCGTGGGGGGTCTTCATATTCATCTTGAGGGTGTAAGGATCAACAACCTCAAATGACTCGAAGATATCGGGCCAGGTCGAGTTGATGGTAGCGGCGTTGTTCAGGTCCATGTAGAAGTCATAGTTCCACTTCAGGGCTTCGGCGTCAAATTTGGTCCCATCATGGAAGATGACATCATCGCGCAAGTGGAAAGTGACCGAGAGATTGTCTTTCGCGATTTCGTAATCTTTACAGAGCACGCAGACATAATCATCAAGTGCCAGGGTGGGCGCAACCAGCGGATCATACATCGCGCTCTGGGTGGTGGTGAACCACGGAGTGCGGAAGATGTTCAGCGTGTAGAAGCCGGTATTGTCAATGGTGACAATCCTGCCGCCGGTTGTCGGGGCGGGAGCTTCTGTCGCTGCTGGAGCCTCAGTCGCCGCTGGCGCTTCGGTCGCAGCCGGGGCTTCTGTTGCCGCTGGCGCTTCGGTCGCAGCCGGGGCTTCTGTCGCCGCTGGGGCTTCAGTTGCTACTGGCGCGGGAGTCGCAGCCGGGGCACAACCCGCGATCGCGATGCTGGCGATAACCAGCGTGGAGACTAGCGTCCACAATACTTTCTTGCTCATCATTTTTCTCCTTTTGGTGAATTTACTCGGCTTGGTGCAATGACCAATCACAAATGTCCAATTGTACCTTGAAATGGGTATAACATGTCTTAGGCATTATTCAAGATATTTTTATGTTCAGTCGTGATTGTCGTGGCAGTCCCCCGAGTGATTGATTGATGATTCTATTTTACCTGTATTTAACAAAAATAGGCTGACCAATTGGTCAGCCTATTTTTGTAGGAACCTAACTTACTCTTTCAGGAATGCGTCGTACAGGTAGGGATTGCCGGCCTTGTCGAACAGCACCCCGCCCAGATTAGTACGGTACGCGACGTTGTTATAGTCCGCCCAGATCGGAACCCAGGAATAGTCGTCGACCAGATAATTGTTCAGGTCGGTGACTGCCTTCATACGCGCCGCGGGATCCAGCGTTGTGTTGCTGATGTCAGCCAGCTCAATCGCTTTCGGATCATCCATGCAGGTGCGGTTTGGCGGTTTGACCATCGACGCAACGATCGTGGCGTCGCTTAAGCCATAAGCCCTGATGAAGAGGTCCTGCTTGCAGGCGACCAGCATCTCTGCCTGAACAGCGGACTCCATCGGTTCCACGTTGACCTTGATACCAACCTCAGCCAACTGTGACTGGATGGTTTCTGCAACGCGTTTGACGTCTTCACTGGTGCTGACAGAGAACTGCAGGTCAATCTCTTTACCCTGGAATTCACGAACACCATCGCCGTTGCTGTCCTTGATACCTGCCTCATCCAGAATTTGCTTGGCAAGCTCGGGATCATAGGTGAAATGCTCTTTGGCGTACACATTTTGCTCTTCAGCGAAGCCCCAGGTTGATGGCGGAACGAATGAAGCGATTGAGTAAGCCTCTCCCTCAAATCCAGCCAGGATCGCTTCGTCGCGGTCGATGGCGTGGGCAAGGGCCTTTCTGAAATTGATATCCTGGTACAGCGGTGTCGTGAAGTTGCCGCCCAGGTATTTCAAACCCCAGTCGATACCTTTGTTGATAACGATATCGTCACGGGCTTGAGCGGATGCCAGGTTCTGGGCAGCGATACTGATGTAGTGCGCTTCACCAGCTTCCAGTGCGGCATAAGTAACGTTGGTGTCCGTATTGAAGCGGATCTCGAGCTCATCCACTTTTGGCGGCTCTCCGGATGACCACGGCGGACCCCATTTGTAATCGGGATTAGCCTTGTAGAGAACATGCTGATTTTCAATGATCTCGACGGGGATGAAAGGACCGGTGCCGACGGGTGCGGCGCCGAAGCCAGCGTCACCAAGCGTCTGATAAGCAGTCGGGGAGGCGAGATAGGTCAGGTTCAGGTCAGCGAACAACGGCGCATAGGGCACCTTGAGGTTCATCTTGAGCGTGAACTCATCCACAACTTCGAAGCTCTCGAAGTAATCCACCCAGTCCTGGTTCAACTGCGCGCCATTGTTGATATCCAGATAGTAATCGTAATTCCATTTCGCAGCTTCCGCATTGAATGGCGTACCATCATGGAATTTCACATCATCACGCAGGTGGAATGTGACAGACAGGTTATCCTCAGCAATCTCGTAATCTTTACAGAGGACACAAACGTATTCGTCCAGCTCAAGCGTGGGCATGACCATGGTGTCATACATCACGCCCTGGGTCTGGGTGAACCATGGCGTCCTGAAGATATTGAGAGTGTAAAAACCACTGTTATCAATATAGACGATTTTCCCGCCCTTTGCCGGCGCGGCTTCCGTGGCAGCCGGTGCCTCTGTAGCCGCAGGGGCTTCAGTAGCAGCTGGCGCTTCGGTCGCGGCAGGGGCTTCCGTGGCTGCGGGCGCTTCGGTCGCCGCAGGGGCTTCCGTGGCTGGCGCTGGTGTAGCTGCTGGCGCGCAGCCACTGAGAACCAACGCAGAAACGAGAATCACGGAAAGCAAAGACCAAAAAACACTTTTACCCATCCTTTTCTCCTTTCAAACTAGTCTGGACGTCATTGTCCAGTTGAACAATGCAGTAATTTTAACTTACTTCTTCTTGGCTTCCAGGGTCATCATCGGTTGAATGACCTTCAATTTGTCAACCTTGCCCTTGGTGTTTTTCACAAATTCAAGGCTGCCGCCGGGCATTTCCTTGGCTTTGAACACCATCTCCGCGAACGGTTCAAGCTCCAGCGGCGGCTCACCGGGCAGCGCTGCCACCAGCTTGCCGGCCGAATTAAGGCTGACCTCGATTTCCTGTTCCTGCAGCAGGTACTTGCCGACGAACTGCTTCAGGTAGGCTGGTTTTTTCAATTCGTCAGAGGCGACGCGTTTGAAGGTTGCTGCCTCAACGTTCGGCTCGAGCGCCAGCCGGATCTCACTGATCATGCCCTGCAGGTCAGAGATGAACGATGGCTTGAGGGTCGCCTCTTCCATCTCCGGCGAGCTGCCTTCGAAGATGTCATAGTGATAATGCTTGAGCGCGAAGTCCAGCGTGTTATATCTCATCGAGAGCTTGCCATCCTTCAAGGTGATGGTCAGATCGCCGTATCCGGGATGATTGAATTTGCCAACGTAAGCGTCAAGCTTGTGCGACGGGCGTGTGCCCTTCTGGCGCTGGTCTGCGCTGGTCTTCCTCGATGCTTTAAGTGTTGCAAGGCTTTTCTTGAATTCGGTGTGGATCCTTCCGGCCCAGTTGACAGGTTTCTGGCCTGTGAGGACGTCATAAACGTGGTACGCCGGCACAAATCCGAAGCCGGAACCGCCCAGGTTCATCAGCGCGACGACGCCGATTTTCTTCTGCGGCAGGAAAGCCACATGGGCTGTAAAGCCATCGATATGGCCGCCGTGATGGACGGATTTATAACCGCGGTAGGTTTCAATGAACCAGCCCAGTCCATAGGATGAATTAAAGACCTCTTCCGACCCTGCCAGGGCGGAGAAGAAGTCACCGGTGATCACCATGTTGGGATTATGCATCTCAGCCAGGTTGGCTTTGCTGACAATCTGTTTGCCCTCGAACATGCCGTCGTTCAGGTGCAGCCGCAGCCACTTGGTCATGTCTTCGATGGTCGAGTTGATGGAGCCTGCCGGCCCGATCGCGTCAATATTGCGATAAGGTACTTCCTTCAAAGGCGTCAGCAGCGCTTCATAAGGCTTGGCTGCGTTCTTATCCTTCGCCATCGCGGTGACAGAGACATTGCTGCGCTTCATGCCCAGCGGGGCGAAAATTTCTTCCTCGGTAAACTTCTCCCAGGTTTTGCCAGAGAGATGCTCAATCAGGACACCCGCTGCGAGGAACATCAGGTTCTGGTACTGCATGTACGTTCGGAAATCCTTGTTCGGCACCAGGTAGCGCAGGCGGTCGAACATTTCCTTGCGGGTGGCGGTGCTGCCGTACCAGAGCAGATCATGACGCGGAAGTCCGCTGCGGTGGCAGACCAGATCACGGGCGCTCATGCGCTCGGTGGCAAACTTGTCATACAGCGCGAACTCAGGGATATAGTCACGGACAGGTTTGTCCCAATCCAGCAGCCCCCTGTCGACGAGTAAAGCCAGCCCCATCGTCGTAAAAGCTTTTGAGGCAGAGCCGATAGCGAACATTGATTTTGAATTCACCGGCGCCTTGGTTTCGATGTCCTTGACGCCAAAGCCCTTCTCATAAACGACTTCGTCACCGACGACAACAGCTAATCCCAGACCCGGGATGCCAAATTTGGCCATCTGTTTTTCCATTAATTGGTCAAGCGAGCTCAGATTGATCTTTGTTTCCATGATGCGTTGATCCCTTTCAAAATTGATGTGGTGAAATATGCATGTAGAATACTAATATATCAACAACCTGTTTTTATGCCAACTGATTTCAGGCAGGATGAGGAAGTGAAGATGTTCGAATTTAATGATGCCGAGGCAATCAAAGCCAGATTCGCTGAACACTACGGCGCCGACAAAAGCAGTGTTACGCCGTATGAGCGCTTCGAAGCCACGGTCCAGCTCAAACAGGCTGACCGTGTCCCTTTCGATTTTTGGGCGACACCCGAGATCCAGGCAGCGCTGATCAAATATTTCTCGGCTGAAAACATCGATGAAGTCATGACCATCCTCGGCATCGACGCCCGGCTGGTTGTACCCACCTGGATCGGTCCCGCTCTGGAGGTGCTGCCCGATGGCAGTTTCTACAGCCAGTTCGGCTCGCATCGCCGAAAGGTCAGCAACGAATTCTCAACCTATGAGGAATATGCCGGCTTCCCGCTGGCGCAGTTCACGACTGCCGATGAGATCAACACCTGGACACGCTGGCCCAAGACCAGTTACTGGGACTGGAAAAGTGTGCTGCCGCAGATCGAGCGCTATAACAACCCCGTCCGCCATCACATCCGTTACGAAGTCGGCGGAATCTTTGAAACCTCCTGGGGACTATACGGGCTGGATAAATTCCTGGTGGATTTGTATGACAACCCGGATGTGCCCTGCGCGATCATGGATCGCATCACCGACATTTTTATTGACAACGTGCATAGCCTGATGGCGGTCGCCAAAGGCAAGATCGATATGGTTTACACCTACGACGACATCGCCATCCAGAACGGGCTGATGATGTCGCCGCGCATGTGGCGCAAGTTCATCCTCCCGCGGCACCAGCGCCTGAACGCCGTCATCAAGAGCTATGGCTTGAAGATCATGTACCATTCCTGCGGCGCGATCGTGCCAATGATCGAGGCGCTGATCAGCGACGTCGGCATCGACGTGCTCAATCCGCTGCAGCCGCGCGCCGCCGATATGGACATGCAGAAGATCAAGGACACCTACGGCAGCAGGATTGCCTTTCATGGCGGCATCGACCTGCAGCAGACCATGTCGCAGGGCTCACCACAGGACGTGACGGATGAGGTGCGGGAGCGCATCCGCGTGCTGGCAAAAGGCGGCGGATACATCTGCACAACGGCGCATTACATCCAGGCCGACACACCCATTGAAAATGTGCTGGCGTTATATCTGGCTGACAGAAATTTCGTTTAACTGAGGGTCAGGCGCTGGCGTCTGCGCGGTTCGTGACGCGCGGTTCGCGCCAGAGGAATAGCGTCAGGAGGAATACCATCGCTTCCAGCAGGAAGATGGTGGTAAAGAGCGCCTGGTGATTGATGTTGCGGACGATCAGTCCGCCCAGCAGCGGCGCCATGGCATAAACAGGTCCCAGAATAGAGTTGCTGATCCCAACATAGCGGCTGGTCTCGGCTGGCGGCGCGAGCTCGAAAATGATGTTAGGGTCACCGACGGAAGCCGCCGCGTAGGCACCGCCGATCATGGCAGCAATCAAATGAATGCCCACAACCCGGGGTTGACCCAGGCGAGCAGTCCCTGCAGCGTCATGAGCGTGATCATGCCAAGCAGCACGCGTTTGTAGCCGAACTTGTCCCCTACCCAGCCCCAGACGACACCCATCAGGCTCTGGGCCATCAGGATCAGCATGGTGAAGATGCCGATCGATCCGCTGCTGATGTCGTACTGGCGCATGGCATACAGGCTGTAGAAGGAGTTGCCCATCAAACCCAGCCCCGCCAACGCTCGCAGGATCAGGTAGCCCCGAAAATTAGCGTTGCCGGTAATGCGGGCGGGGACGGTTCTGACGAACTGCCCGAACGACTCACGCGGCTCCACGTCTGGCAGCGGCACCTCTTTGTACATGGCAATCAGAAACGGCGAGATGAAGGATAACGCGAAGCCGATCCAGAAAACTGCCTGAAAATTCTGTGGATAGGCATAGCTCTCCAGCAGCCTGGTCGCGATCAACGAAGCGATAAAACCGATGCCCCCGCCCAACCCGATCATGACACCGTAAAACAAACCGCGGTTCTTGACGATCGCCTTGCTGATGAAATCGGCATAGGCAGGCGCCATCAGTCCGAGGGTCATTGTAAACAAGCTATACGCAATGAAAAATAAGATCAACGCAGTCTGGGGTGAAAACTTCCCCAGGCTGGTCGCGATCAGCGCGATTAGCAGAATAGCCACGCGCTCGAGGATGGCGATCGTCAGGATGTAGCCTTTCTTGCGCGGTTTACCCTGAACGAGATACGCGCCGATAATCTGCGGGAAATAATTGCCAAGCAGAAACAATGCCGCCAGTAATCCGGTGAAGAGCGGATTGTCGCTGAGCATAGAGACGAAATACGGCAGGATGGTGTCCTGCGCCAGCATCGCCATGCTGAAAGTGAAAATGGCCGAATCGAGCGCGATGACCGTGAAGTTATGCCGGTAATTCCGCAGCACCTGGGCGACATAGTCGGGGTATTTATTGTTGAGGATGTGAATGTCGTTGCTCGCCATGACCGGCCTCTCACAGAAAGAGATTGGGCAATGGTCACCCCTGCCCAATCTCTTCAATAAAATCGCAAACGCTATTGTTCGTTTTTGTCCTGCTGAATCAGCACTTTCAGCCCTTCAACCGCCGCGCGGATCGCCCGGTCGATATCAGCCAGCTTGTCAGCTTCCTCGCGCCGTTTGATTTCTTCAGGGGTCACTGGCGCTTCATGCGGCTCATTGTACAGCATCATCACGCCGCCGGCGCGTTTGCGGTGAATGGCAGAGACGATAAAGATCGCTGCCGCTTCCATCTCGGAACTGATGGCGCCGCCTTTGACCCAGGCATCCCAGCGGGCATGCAGCTCGCCGGCTATCGGCTGGCTGTCAGGGTCGATCTCACCATAGAAAGAATCCTTGGATTGTGAGACGCCCAGGTGATACGGGATGCCGGCATTGATCGCGCCCTGGCGCATTGCCACGACGACATCAATATTTGCAAGCGCCGGAAATTCGATCGGCATGTAGTGCGAGGTCGTGCCTTCGTCACGGATCGCCGCTGTCACGATGGCGATATCGCCGGTCTTGATATGCGGCTGCATTCCGCCTGATGTGCCGATGCGGATGAAAGTATCAGCGCCGACAGCGATCAGCTCTTCGACTGCAATCGCTGTCGACGGGCAGCCGATGCCGGTTGAGGTAACGGAGACTTTCTCGCCCAGCAGCGTACCGGTGTAGGTGCGATACTCACGCTTGTGTGTTACCAGCCTCGGGTTGTCAAAATAGGACGCAATTTTCTCACAGCGGCCAGGGTCGCCAGGCAAAAACACATAACGCCCGACATCACCCTTTGAGAGATTGACGTGATATTGCACTTCCTGTGCTTCTTCAATCCATGTCATCTGTTATTTGCCTGCCCGGTCTTTTTCGATCATGAGCTTGACCGACTCAATCGCGGTCTGGATCATCGGGTTGAGGTCATGGACGACGCCGATATTCGGGTCAGTGCTCTCCTGATTGGCCATGATGAGCATGATACCGCCGGCGCGCACGCGATGAATGCTGCTGAGGATGAAAATGCTGGCAGCTTCCATCTCGGAGCAGATCGCGCCGCCCATCTTCCAGGCTTTCCAGCGGTCCAGCAAATGGTTCGCGACCGGCATGGTTTCTGGCATGTGCTGCCCATAGAATGAGTCTTTGGTCTGTGAAACGCCAATCTCGTAGGGATATCCCAGCTTGACTGCCGCTTCACGCAATGCCAGCACGACGTCTACATCAGCAACGGCGGGGAACTCGATCGGCATGTAATGCCTGGTCGTCCCCTCATCGCGGATGGCGCCGGAGACGATCGCCAGCGTACCGGGGATTTGGTAAGGCTGCATGCCGCCGGAGGTGCCGACGCGGATGAACGTGTCGGCGCCGAGCATGATCAGCTCCTCCACGGCGATAGCGGTGGAGGGGCAGCCGATACCGGTTGAGGTGACAGATACCTTCTCGCCGAGCAGCGTACCGGTATAGGTGTTGTATTCCCGTTTGTAAGCAACCTGTTTGGGATTATCGAGATAGGACGCGATCAGCTCGCAGCGCCCGGGATCACCGGGCAGGAAAACATAACGCCCGACATCCCCTTTGACCATATCGATATGATGCATACGCTCAGTAAATCTTGGCATAGAAACCTCCTGCTTATGCTCGCAAAATAATAGTTACGGCGATGACGACGAAAGTGGTAATACCGATCGCCGCGAAAATCACCAACGAGATTGCCAGCCACGGCGCGAAGACCATGGTGCGGCTCCAATCCAGGCTGGGAGTGGTAAAGATCAGCACCAGGACAGCGATGGTAATCACCAGTCCCAGGAGCATCACAACGTAGTCTTTAGCGGTCATCTTGACGTTGCGGAAACTCGTTTTCTCACCGGTAGAGCCGAACGCGCGCGACTCAAGTGAGATGGAAAGTTGCTGCACACGCTCGATCGCGCCAACAAATACCGGCACCATGCTGGGCAGCACCGCGCTGAAGCCGGTGCCTTTCAGGCCTCTCGATTTCTGGGCGCTGAGGACGGTGACAAATTCCTTCTGCAGAATCGGGATCAGTTGCAGGGTCATGGTCAGGCAACCGTAGATACCTTCCTGGTAAATCAGTAACGGGTCAAGATCGATTATCCAAAAACCAAATAGAGTCGCTTGTCCAACAAGTGGTCACTACCACATGACCAATTTTCCTGTCCGATATTATCTCATATTCAAGCTGCCAAGTCAAACGCGCTGCCATTTTTGATACAATCTTCTTCTAGAAATTATGAGGAAAATCATATGGATCATTTCATTCACATTTATCAGCAGTTAGCTACTCCCTATCAGCAGATGATCAGCTATGAGGATGTTGACGGCAATTTGCTTAAGGCTATGCATGAAATAACCCCGCTATGGGGTAAAAAGGTGCTCGATGTCGGGTCAGGCACCGGCCGCCTGCCTATCCTGCTGGCAGATCAGGGCGTGAAGATGACTGCCTCGGACCTGCATTCTGCCATGTTGCTCGAGCAAACCCGCTGGCAAACCACGCATGAATTGCGCTGGCCGCTGGTTCGCTCAGACATCGCTAATCAGCCGCATCCAGACCAGACCTTCGATGTGGTGTTTGCCGGCTGGGCGCTCGGCCATACCTGCGGCTGGCATCCGGAAGACTATCTTCAACGCATCACCGCCATGCTTAACGAACTGGAGCGCCTGCTCCAGCCCGGCGGGAATATCATTATTTTCGAAACCATGGGTACCGGTGTCCTCACCCCAATGCCGCCAACGCCCGCCCACGCGGCGTTCTACGCACACATGGTCAACCAGCTCGGCTATCACGAGCGCGTGCTGCAAACCGACTATCTGTTTAATTCGGTTGATGAGGCGGTCGCGCAGACGCGCTTTTTCTTCGGGGACGACCTGGCTGAGAAAATTCGCCTGAACAACTGGCAGCGCCTGCCGGAATTCACCGGCATGTGGCACAAGCAGAAATGACCTTGAGGCGGCTTAACCCATAGACCATGTCTGAGCCTGTCTGCTGATAAAATCACTTGATTAGTAATATTGTGTTACATCATTAACAAATTTTGGAGATGTCCTTCAGATGAAAATTGGACTGATCATCAACCCCATCGCCGGCATGGGCGGACAGGTTGGGCTGAAAGGCACCGACGGTGACGCCTATCAGAAGGCAACCAAGTTAGGCGCGATACCACAGTCGGCTGACCGCACCCGTCTGGTGCTGGAAGTGCTGCGCGAACACCCTGAAATTGATTTTCTTGCCGCGCCTGGCGCCATGGGAGCGGACCTGCTGACTGAACTGCACATCCCCCACCAAACGACCGGCGTAGCCAAACCTGAAACCACGCGTGAAGACACCTTAGCCGCCGCCCGGGCAATGCGTGACAGTGGCGTTTCACTGATTGTCTTCGCCGGCGGTGACGGTACCGCGCGCGATATTTACGAGGCGGTCGGCACCAGCGTACCGGTCGTGGGCATCCCGGCCGGCGTGAAGATCTACAGCGGCATCTTCGCCTACACGCCGGGCGCTGCTGCCGAACTGGTCGAAGCATTCCTCGCCGGCGCTGCCACGACCAGTGAAGAGGTTCTGGATATCGATGAAGATGCCTACCGAGAAGGCAGGCTCTCCTCCCGGCTATACGGTGAGCTGCTGGTGCCGGATGTCCGCCGGCATGTCCAGGCCGGCAAGGTTGAATACAGCGCCAACCCTACCGCCAGCGAGAACAAGGTTGACATTGCTGACTGGATCATCGAAAAAATGGAACCGGACACGCTTTACCTGCTCGGACCAGGCTCGACCGTCCAGGCGATCACAGATTTCCTCGGAGAGCCGAAAACTCTGCTGGGCATTGACGCCATGCTCGATCGGAAAGTCATTGCCTGTGACCTGAACGAACAGCAGATTCTGGGCTTGTTAAAGAAGCATAAGCGCGCCCGCATCATCGTCACGCCCCTGGGCGGGAATGGGTTTATCATAGGTAGAGGCAGCAAACCATTCTCCCCCGCGGTCTTGAACCGGGTGGGCAGAAATAACCTGATGGTGATTTGTACCAAGGAAAAGCTGGAACAGCTCGACTGCCTGCATGTCGACAGCGGTGATACCGCCCTCGACAAACAACTGGCAGGCTACATTCAGGTCACCCATGGTTATATGGAAAGCAGGATGGTCAGAATCTGTGCGGATTGAGGCAATTCAAGGAGGCAGGGATGGACATATTTGAGAAATGCGGGCAATTCACCGACGCACGTACGGCAATCGCCGGCGGTTATTATCCCTACTTCATCGCGCTCAAAGAGAGTGAAGGCACCGTCGCCTCCTACCATGGTCACAAGCTGATCATGTGCGGCTCGAATAATTACCTCGGTCTGACAACGCACCCCAAAGTGCGCGAAGCGGCCATCGATGCCATCAGGCATTTCGGCACCAGTTGCTCCGGCTCGCGCTTCCTGAACGGCACCCTGGAAATGCACGAGCAGCTTGAACATGAACTGGCAGAGTGGGTGGGCAAACCTGCCGCGCTGATCTTCTCGACCGGCATGCAGGTCAACCTCGGCACCATCAGCGCGCTGGTCGGTAAAGATGACGTCGTCATCCTGGACAAGGACGATCACGCCAGCATTGTCGATGGCGCCAGACTGAGCCTGGGAAAAATTGAACGCTTCCGCCACAACGACATGGAGCACCTTGAGCGGGTTCTGAAATCGATTCCCGACAGCTCTGGCAAACTGCTGATCGTCGATGGCGTTTTCAGCATGGGCGGCGATCTCGCCCCCATGAAGGAGCTGATCGACATGCGCGCGCGCCATGGCTTCAGGCTGATGGTCGATGACGCGCATGGAATGGGTGTGACTGGCGGCGGCAGAGGTACAGCGGCGCATTTCGGCGTCACCGACCAGACCGACCTGATCATGTCGACTTTCAGCAAATCCTTCGCCTCGCTGGGCGGCTTTATCGCCGGTGATGAGGATGTCATCCATTATGTCAAGCACTTCGCCCGCGCGCTGATCTTCAGCGCCAGCCCGACGCCAGCAAGCACCGCCTCGGCGCTCGCGGCGCTGCATGTCATGCGCGACGAACCGGAACGCATCGCACGCGTCAACCAGATCGGCGACCGCATGAAGGACGAGTTCCATCGCATGGGGTTCAACACCGGCGAGTCCGAAACGCCGATCGTGCCGATCATTATTGGCGATGACCTCCAGACCTTTACCGCCTGGAAGCTGCTGTTCGACGCGGGCGTTTTTGTCAACCCCGTCATCAGTCCCGCTGTTCCGCCTGGCATGCAGATGCTGCGCACCAGCTACATGGCAACCCATACTGACGAGCAGCTCGATCAGGTTCTCGAGATTTTTAAATCGGTCGGCAAGCAGTTAGGATTGATTACCTGAGCTTTCCGCGTCTGAAGCCGTAACCTTTACAATAGCTTTACACAACAAGGCGCACCAGTTGCGTGGGCTTGGTTATACTAAGGATCAGGTGAAACTATGGCGAAAACCGGCATCCTGATGATCGATGACGAACAGGGCATCATTGACCTGGTCTCAAGTTATTTAAAGCAGGAAAATTACCAGCTCTTCACTGCCAACAACGGCTTGGATGGGCTGAAGAGTTTCAGAACCAACAAACCGGATTTAGTCGTGCTGGACTGGATGCTGCCTGACATGGACGGTATAGAAGTATTGACCCAGATCAGGCGCGAGTCGGACGTTTACGTCATCATGCTGACTGCCAAAACCGAGGAAACGGACAAAATTATCGGCTTGTCGGTTGGCGCGGATGACTATGTGACCAAACCCTTCTCACCGCGTGAGCTTGTCGCCCGCATCAAGGCAGCCATGCGCCGTTTCAACACCCAGCCGGCTGACGCGACTCTCGCCCGTTTCAATCACCTTGTGCTGGATGTCGCCGGCCGCCGTGTGACTGTTGATGATCAGCCGGTTGAACTGACAACGACAGAATTCGACCTGCTCAAGACGCTGGTTGAATACCGCGGCATGGTACTCAGCCGCGAGCAATTGATGGACAAGGTCTGGGGCTATGAGTATTACGTTGACACACGCGTGGTGGATGTGCACATCGGTCACCTGCGGCAGAAGCTGGGCTATGACGCCATGATCGCCACCGTGCGCGGCGTCGGCTATCGTTTTGAACAAACGGAAGCATAAGCATGTTTAACTTCCTCCGATCTCGCTTTACCCTGAAACTTTTTCTGACCTATTTGTTGGTCCTGATGACCGCCATTGGCGTTATGGCATTGGTGACCAACCTGGCCGCGTCCGGCACCTTCCAGCGCCACATGATGAACCCCGAACAAGTCCAGAACGCGGCTGGACAGGGCTGGATGGGCGGCCGTCCGACGAACATGGGCGGCATGGGCATGCAGTTGTTCCAGAGCTACCGCACCTCGATCAATGAAGGGTTCATCTACGCCAGCCTGGCCGCGTTTCTTGTCGCCGTCGTGGTCAGCCTGCTCACCTCACGCTGGGTCGTGAAGCCAATCAAAGCCATGATCAGTGCCAGCAGGCATATCGCCGAGGGTCATTATTCAGAACGCATCCCTATCGGGCGAGACAACGCCACAGCCAGCGATGAGCTGGGAGAGCTGGCAGCCAGTTTCAACCAGATGGCCAAGAAGCTGGAGCAGAATGAAAACATTCGGCGGCAATTGCTGGGCGATGTGACCCACGAGCTGCGTACGCCGCTGACGACGATTAAAGGATCGATGGAAGCGCTGATCGACGGCGTGATTGAGCCCGAGCCCGCGGTCTTCCAGCAAATCCACACCGAAGCCAGCCGGCTGCAGCGTCTGGTGGAGGACTTGCAGGAGATCAGCCGCCTCGAAGCGGGCGCCTTCAAACTGGAGCCGAAGCCGCTCTCGCTGCCTGAAGTGATCACTCACACGGTCGCGCTGCTGCAACCGCAATATGATGCCAAACAAGTGTCGCTGCGCTTTACACCCGTCAATGAAGTCACCGTCCTCGCTGACCCAGACCGATTGAAACAGGTTCTGGTCAACCTGCTGGGTAACGCGCTGCAATACACCAATAGCGGCGGGCATGTGGCTATCAGCTTTGACTCCCGACATCACGACGCTGAAGTAACAATCACGGATGATGGCATTGGTTTGCCCGCCGATCAGCTTGAGCATATCTTCACCCGCTTCTATCGCGTGGACAAATCGCGCTCGCGATCGCGCGGCGGCAGCGGCGTCGGCCTGACCGTCACGCGTACGCTGGTGGAGGCTATGGGCGGCAATATCCACGCTGAAAGCGCAGGCATCGGAAGGGGTTCAACGTTCCGCTTTACATTACCTCTGGCATAAAACAGTCTCAAGTAAAATTGAAGCATGGACCTTTTCGACCACGCCATGCAATCCGACCTGCACGAGTCTGCCCCGCTGGCAGCTCGCATGCGCCCCGCTTCACTGGATGAGGTGGTCGGGCAGCAACACATCATCGGACCAGGCAAGCTGCTGCGTCGCGCGATCGAGGCGGACCGGCTCTTTTCCTCGATAATCTTCTTTGGTCCCCCTGGCACCGGCAAGACGACGCTCGCCCAACTGATTGCCCGATACACCAAAGCGCATTTCGAAAACATCTCGGCTGTCCTTGCCGGCGTGCCCGAATTACGGCGGGTGATTGAAGAGACGAAGGAACGCCGCAAGCTTTATCGCCAGCGCACCATCCTGTTTGTGGACGAGGTTCACCGCTGGAATAAAGCGCAGCAGGACGCGCTGCTGCCGCACGTCGAGAGCGGGCTGATCACGCTAATTGGCGCGACCACCGAGAACCCATACTTCGAGGTGATCAAGGCACTTGTCTCCCGTTCCCGCATCTTTGAACTGAAGCCGCTCAGCGCCGAGGATATGGAAACAATCCTCGACCGCAGCCTTTCGGACAGCGAGCGCGGCTATGGGTACCGCAACGTCGTCATTGAACCAGAAGCGCGCTCACATCTGATCAACCTCTCCAATGGCGACGCGCGCAATTTATTGAACGCGATCGAGCTGGCAGTTGAGACCACCACCCCCAACAAGGATGGACAAGTCGTCATCACGCTTGCCGTCGCTGAAGAATCGATTCAGAAGCGCGCGCTGCAGTACGACAAAAGCGGCGACATGCACTACGACACGATTTCCGCGTTCATCAAGTCGGTTCGCGGCTCCGACCCGGATGCCGCGATCTACTGGCTGATGAAGATGCTTGGCGCGGGTGAGGATCCGCGCTTTATCCTGCGGCGTCTGATCATCCTGGCCAGCGAGGATATCGGGCTGGCAGACCCGCGCGCCATGACGGTCGCCGCCTCCGCCGCCTTCAATTATGACTATATCGGCATGCCTGAAGGCGTGTACCCCATCGCCGAAGCGACCCTTTATCTGGCAACCGCGCCAAAATCCAATTCAGCCGGGGCATACATGCGCGCGCAGCGCTTGCTGGAGCAGGAAGGCTCCGGCGCGGTACCTACTCATCTGATGGATTCCAGCCGCGACGCGCAGGGCTTGGGGCATGGACAGGGCTATCGCTACCCGCACGACTTTCCGGGACATTTCACCGAACAGCAATACCTGCCTGACGGCATCGCGCGCGGCAGGTTCTATAAACCCTCTACCGAAGGGTACGAGCAAGAAATCGTCGCCCGGCTTGAACGCTGGTATGGCGCGAAACGCGGGGAGAACAAGTCGGAACCGCGAGAAGAAAGCTAATCGAATTCAGTCCTGGAGGCCGCATGAACCGTCCGCTCCGCTGGTATGAATACATTTCGATCAACGCGTATTGGTTCGCACTCAGCGTCCGAAATAATGTTCTGGCGCCACTGCTGCTGCCTCTGCTTGTCCAAGGCTTTGTAGGCGACGCTGAAAAAGGCGCTTACATGGGCACCTTGCGATTGTGGGCGCTGATGACCGCCGTGCTGGCGCAGGCGTTCATGGGACTGCTTTCGGATCACAGCCGCTTCAAATGGGGCAAACGCCGGCCTTTCATCCTGATCGGCACGATCGGCGAACTGCTGGTTTTCGTCAGTATCGGCCTGATCAGCGGACTGCAGGGCATGACCGGTTTCTGGACGCTGTTTGTGATCTACATCATCTCCATGCTCTTCTCCAACACCGCTCAGGCTGCCACGCAGGGTCTGATTCCTGATCTGGTGCCTGAGGAAAAGAAGGGACGCGCGTCTGGCATCAAAGCCTTACTGGAACTGCCGCTGCCGGTGATCTTCGTCTCACTGGTAATCAGCAAGATGATTGCCGCCGGCCAGGTCTGGCAGGCTATCGTGACGATGATCGCCGTGACCATCCTGATGCTCGTCATTACCCTCACATCACCGGAAAAGTCCGCCAGCGATAACGCCAAGAAACTGGAATTCCAGCCCTTCCTCAGACTGTTCGGCATGACCGCTTTGTTTACCGCCGTGATCCTGCTTTCAGGCGCGCTGGTCAAGCTGGTGATTGGCCTGGCAGGTGAAGCTGGCGCCATCCTGGCCGGCATCATCGGACTCGCCGGCATTCTGACCGCGATCGGCGTCGGCGTCTGGTATAGCGTACAGGTCGCGACCGGCATCAAATCCAGTAATCAGCGTAATTTCGTCATGTGGGTCATCAATCGCCTGACCTTCCTGGCTGGTTCGACCGGCATTTCAACCTTTATTCTGTTCTTCATCCAGGAGCGCTTTGTAGAATACAGCGGCACCAAAGCAGCCGCGCCCACTGCCAACCTGCTAATGTTCGTCGGCATTTTCATCCTGCTTGCGGCTATCCCCAGCGGCTGGCTGACCGACCGGTTTGGCAAGCGCAATATCATCATTTTCAGCTCCCTGCTGGCGTTTGCCGGCACGGTCGTGGCATTGGCGTTCAACAGCCTGACCACGCTCACTGTGGGCGGGTCACTGCTCGGCGCCGGGATCGGGTTGTTCTACGCAGCCAACTGGGCGCTCGGCACGACCCTGGTCTCGCGTGAGAAGGCCGGTGAGATGCTTGGCATCAGCAATCTGGCTGGGGCTGGCGCCGGCGCGATAGGCGCGTTCATCGGCGGTCCGATCGGCGATCAGGCTGGCTATACCGTGCTGTTGGGAATCTATGGGGCTTTGTTTATCTTCGCCATCTTGACCGCGCTGACGATCAACGACCGCGCCCCGGTTAAGAATTAATCTGGGACGCCAGGAGCTGCTTCAGCTTCTGCGCTGACTCTTCATAGACCTGCTGGTGCAGACTGTTGCCATGCGCGTCAATGGTCACCACCGCAGGGAAATCCTTGACGGTGATCAGCCACATCGCTTCCGGCACACCGAATTCCAGTTTATAGACCGCCTCGACGTTGACGATCGTATCAGCGGTGCTGACCGCCGCGCCGCCGATGGCGTGGCAATAGATGGCGCCATGTGCCAGGCAGGCTTCGCGGGTGCGCTCACCCATGCCGCCTTTGCCGATTACCACGCGGAGTCCGAGCCGCGCGATCAGATCCGCCTGATAAGGTTCCTCCCGGCTGGAGGTGGTCGGGCCAGCCGCCAGCATGCGGTACTCACCCGATGGCAGTTGCTCAACGATTGGTCCGCAATGGTAAATGCCGCCATTCCGGAGGTTATCGCTGACCTCCTCGAAGATCTCAAGGTCGCCAGCGCTGGCAGGTTGAGCCTGCGTGATGAACAGGTCCGTCAGCCATTTGTGCGCCTTGTCGCGTCCGGTCAACAGATTGCCGTTCAGCCTCACCGCATCTCCGACATTTAACTGACGGATCTCATCAGCGGAAGCTGGCAGGCAGAGGGATTTGATCTCAGGGCTCATTCGACCCGCCATTTGCCGTCCTCGGTCATAAGCAAGCGCTTGCGTCTGAACGCCCAGCACATATAGGAGATCGTCACGAAATAGCTCGCTGGCAGGCTGTGCAGGCTGCCGGCAAAGACATCCAGCAGCGTGGTCTCGCCGCCAAAGCCCATCGGGCCGATTCCCAGGCGGTTGGCGTCACGCAGGATGCGTTCTTCCAGAGCAGCCAGGTGCGGGTTGGCGCTGCGGTCACCAAGCTTGCGCAGGTAAAGCTGCTTGCTCGCCAGATAGGCGCTGCCGCGGTCACCGCCGATGATCACGCCCAGCACTCCCGGCGCGCAACCCTGACCCTGCGCCTGCAATACCGCATCCATCACCACGCGATAGACTCCCTCCAGGTCACGCATCGCGCCCAGGCGCTCATCAGGCAGCGCGTATTGCGCGCCGACATTCTCACAGCCGCCGCCTTTGAGCACCAGGTCAACGACAAGCTCTGTGTCAGGACGTGTCTCATAATGGATGAATGGGAAGTATTCACCCCCCAGGTTATTGCCGCTGTTGACACCAGTCAGCGGGTCGACGGCGTTCGGACGCAGATAGTGCTGGTCAGTCGCAGTCGCTACCGCCTGACGGATGGCGGCGGAAATCTCAGATTGGGACCAGGTCTCCGGATGTCGCACGAAGAATAATGGCGTACCGGTGTCCTGACACATGGGCCGGACGCGTGCCTTTGCCAGCCTGACATTCTCGAGGATCGTTTTCAGGGCATCCGCAGCGGAACTCTGCTCTGCCTCACGCGCTACGCCTGCTGTCAGCGCGGTCTGAACATCCTTCGGCAGATCGGTGGCGGCAAGACGAATCAGATCATGTAAGGGTTCAGTCAGGCGGTAGGTCATGGGTTAATTTAAGTACAGGTCGCGTGTCGCGTCAAGCACGTTGCCTTCCTTAAATTCTTGCTGGAAACCTTAATTATTTCGTCAGCTTAGCCAGGAATTTCTGTTCCCTTCAGCGAATCGATTAGAATCATCTTATGTCCGATTTTTCAATTTATCAGTCCCCCTACTCCTGGCGCTATAGTAGTCAGGAGATGCGGAAGCTATGGAGCGAGGTCGAGAAAAGGCGCCTGTGGCGTAAGATCTGGATCGCGTTAGCCAAGGCCGAAGCGGATTTCGGTCTGGTGAGCGCTGAACAAATTGCTGACCTGGATCGCAACGCCGGGAGTATCGACATTGAGCGTGCGACCGAGATCGAGCGCGAGATCCACCATGACCTGATGGCTGAGGTTAAGACCTTTGCTGAGCAGTCGCCAATCGGCGGCGGCATCCTGCATATGGGCGCGACGTCGATGGACATCGAAGATAATGCCGACGCCATGCGCATCCGCGCTGCGCTTGATCTGGTGCTGGAACGCGTACGCGGGCTGCTGGGACTCTTCGCTGATCAGATCGAAACCCATGCGGTCACGCCCGTGATGGCATTCACCCATTTACAACCCGCTGAACCGACGACGCTCGGTTACCGCCTGAGCTTCACCGCGCAGGACCTGCTAGGCTGCTATAAGCGCCTGACCTGTCTGCGCGCCGAACTGAAAGGCAAGGGCTTCAAAGGCGCGGTCGGTACCGCCGCGGCTTACATCGAGCTGATTGGTGAAGAGAACTATCCTGCGTTTGAGGAAAAGCTCTCCCGCCTGCTTGATCTGCCCTTCTACCCGATTGCCACCCAGACCTACCCGCGCCTGCAGGAATTCGACGTGCTCTCCGCGCTGGCTGCCCTGGGCGGCGTATTGTATAAATTCGCGTTTGACCTGCGCCTGCTGCAATCACCGGTCTTCGGTGAGATGTCTGAGCCGTTTGGCAAGAAACAGGTCGGCTCCTCTGCCATGCCGTTCAAACGCAACCCCATCAACAGTGAAAAGCTGGATTCGCTCGCGCGCGCTCTGGCGGCGATGCCGCAGGTCGCCTGGCACAACAGCAGCCATTCTCTGCTTGAACGCACGCTGGATGATTCTGCCAACCGCCGCAGCCTGCTGCCGGAAGCCTTTCTGATCAGCGATGAGCTATTACTGACCGCCAGCAAGCTGCTGAAAGGGCTGGTGATCAATGAGAAAGCGATGCGCGACAACCTTAGCCGGTACGCGCCATTCGCGGTCACCGAGCGGGTGATGATGGCTTGCGCTCAAAAAGGCGCTGACCGTCAGGAGATGCACGAACGCCTGCGCAATCACTCCCTGACCGCCTGGGCTGCGGTTCAGCAAGGCGCGGCAAATCCATTGCGCGAGCTGATCGGTGCTGACCCGGTCATCAGCAAGCTGCTATCCAAATCGGATATAGAATCTATGATGGACGCGGGCGGGTACACCGGCATTGCCGGGCAGCGCGCCCGCGATCTGGCCAGAGAGATCAAAACGCTGATCGGCAATTCACAGATGGATTGACCCCACCGTCAACTCAATAAAAGGCATTGTGCCGGCAAGGACATGGAGAGATGGCAAAAGAGAAAAAAGGACAGGAACAAATACATCGCTTTGTGATCATGTGGCCGGAGAATGACCCGCGCAGCCGCGGCACACTCAGCGATGCCCACGACCTGGGGCTGCGATCGATCACCAGGATAGAAGCCCAGGACTTGTATTACCTGAAGGGCTCACTGACTAAAGCCGAGCTCGAGAAGCTCTCCACCTACCTGCTCTATGATGTCGTGACGCAGCAGCTTGGTTATGAGATCTTTGATGCCGGCAGTCTGGCGCAATCAGATCTGCAGCCTGACCAGTTCGTGGTCGAAGTGATGCTGCGTTCCGGTGTGACCGACCCGGTAGCGGAACAGATCGTGCGCGCCTCGAAGGTCATTGGCATCGACGGCATCAGCGCTGCCGCGACCGGCACACGCTATGTCGTTACCGCGTCCGCGATCGGCGAAAAGGAACGCAATATCCTGGTCCAGCAACTGCTGGCAAACCCGGTCATCCAGCACTATTCATTTGACAAGATCATCCCCTCCTTCCCTGTCGGCGCCAAACAGTCCGATAAAGTCGAGCGTTTCGATATCGCCGGTTATTCTGACGAGCAGCTCCTGGCTCTTTCTGACGAACGCCGCGCCGCGCTCAACCTCGAGGAGATGCGCGCTATCCGCGATTACTGCCGTGCGCAGGCGCACACGCTGACCGATGTGGAATTTGAAATGATCGCCCAGACCTGGAGCGAGCATTGCGTCCACAAGACCTTCAAGGCGCTTATCACAACCAGCGATGGCAAGCAGGTCAACAACCTTTTCAAGACGTATATCCGTGCAGCGACTGAAAAGGTCAACGCGCCCTGGGTGCGCTCGGCCTTCGTGGACAATGCCGGCATCATCGACTTCGATGATGAGTACGAACTTTCCTTCAAGGCTGAGACGCATAACCATCCCTCCGCCATTGAACCGTTCGGCGGCGCGAATACCGGCGTCGGTGGAGTCATCCGCGACGTGCTTGGCGTCTCCGCCAAACCGATTGCCGCGACTGATGTGCTGTGCTTCGGCCCGCAGGATACGTCCTTCGATGACCTGCCGGCTGGCGTGCTGCACCCACGGCGCATCGCGTCAGGTGTGATTTCCGGCGTGCAGGACTATGGCAACAAGATCGGTTTACCAACCGTCAGCGGCGGTGTACTCTACGATGAAGGCTACATCTCCAACCCGCTGGTCTATTGCGGCTGCGTCGGCATCGCGCCCAAGGGCAGTCACCCGCGAGAACCCAAAGCTGGTGACCATATCATCGTCCTCGGCGGCGGTACAGGTCGTGACGGCCTGCGCGGCGCGACCTTCTCCTCCATGACGATGGACGCGACGACCGGCGAGGTCTCCGGGGCGTCCGTCCAGATAGGCGCGCCGGTGATCGAAAAAGGGCTGATCGACGTAATCATCAAGGCGCGCGACGCCCGGCTCTACAGCGCCGTCACCGACTGCGGCGCAGGCGGGCTTTCCTCCGCTGTCGGCGAGATGTCGAGCGAGATTGGCGCCAAGGTTGACCTGGAAAAGGTGCGCCTCAAATACCCCGGTCTGACCCCCTGGGAAATCTGGCTGTCGGAAGCGCAGGAACGCATGGTGCTGGCTGTGCCGGCAAACAAGGTGAAGAAACTGCAGGCGATCTGCGACTTGTACGATGTCTCGCTGACGGATATCGGCACATTTACGGCTAGCGGGAAGCTGGTCATCAACTTTAATGGCAAGAAGGTTCTGGAACTGGATAATCAGTTCCTGCATCATGGCTTGCCCCAGCGCAAGCTCAAGGCGACGCTGCCCAAACCAATCAAAGCGCAAAAAGCCTCCAGTTTGCCCAAGGTCAATTACAGCGCCACGCTGAAGAAACTGCTCAGCCATCCGAATATTGCTTCCAAAGAAAAAGTGATCCGCCTTTATGACCATGAGATCATGGGCGCGACGATCCAGAAACCGCTGACCGGCGCGGAAGCGACCGGTCCGGCCGATGCGGCGGTGCTCAAGCCCGTCTATGGCAAGACCGAGCGCGCCTTCGCGCTCGGGGTCGGCATCAACCCGGAGTATGGAAAATTTGACAGCTACAACATGGCTTTCGCCGTGATTGACGAGGCAGTCCGAAACGTCGTCGCTGTCGGTGCTGACCCGGCTCAGATCGCCATTCTTGACAATTTCTGCTGGGGTGATCCGCTGAACGAGGAGACCATGGGTACCTTGCTTACGGCAGCCCGAGGCTGTCATGACGCGGCGGTATTTTACGGCACGCCGTTTATCTCGGGCAAGGATTCGCTCAATAACGAATACTATGGCAAGGACGGTCGCAAACATGCCATCCCCCCCAGCCTGCTGATCTCCTCACTTGGTATTCTGCCGAACTATCAGCACATGATCAGCATGGACCTCAAGCACGATGACTCCGTCCTCTATCTTGCCGGCTTATCGGATTTCACCTTTGGCGGCAGCCATTACAACCTGATTGCCGGGAAGAACCAGCGCGTTCAGAATGAGCCGGTGCCAATACCGCATAAGGAAACCGCCAGGTTCTACGGCAAACTGTATGGGGCGATTTGTGATGGACTAGTCGCGTCGGCCCATGACCTGAGTGAGGGCGGTCTGGCGGTCGCGGCGGCTGAGATGTGCATCGCCGGCGGCTTGGGCATGCATCTGACGCTGGCTGGTGAACCGCTGCGCGTACTGTTTGGTGAAACAGCCGGCTGCCTGCTGGTTGAAGTGCCGGCAGATGCACAGAAGGCTTTCGAAACACGGCTCGGCAAAAAGTACTTCACCCGTATCGGCGAGAGCCTGGCAAAGAAAAAGCTGATCATTGACGGCGAGCAGGGTGAGCCCCTCCTCTCTGCCAATGTTGACCAACTTGAAATAGCCTGGCGCGGCAAGACCAGCCAGAAGGCAGGTTAAGATGGCAAAACCAAAAGCACTGATATTGCTGGCAAATGGCACCAACCGCGACGGTGATGCCGCCTTCGCGCTCGAAAAAGCCGGCGCGCGACCCGAGGTGGTCCCGCTAAACCTTCTGCGCGAGAAAAAGGTTCGTCTGGCGGACTATCAGATGTTCGTCATCCCGGGCGGATTTTCCTACGCGGACGCGCTCGGCGCAGGCAAACTGGTCGCCATCGATCTGGTGAGCATTCTGAACGAGCAGGTGAGAGAATTTGTTGCTACAGGCAAACCCGTGATCGGGATCTGCAATGGCTTTCAGGCGCTGGTCAAAGCCGGTGTACTGCCTAAAGCAATCAAGGACTTGAGCGAGCGTGACGCGACATTGACCAACAATGAAGCCGGTCATTTTGACTGCCGCTGGGTCAGCCTGCTGCCGGTCTCTGAAAAATGTATCTGGACGAAAGGGCTGGTGGAGCCGATTGATTGTCCGATCGCGCACGGTGAGGGTAATTTCACATTTGATGACAACGCCAAGGCAGCGTTGCTGCGCGAGCAGGACCAGATCGCGCTGATCTACGCCAATCGTGAGGGTGAGCCTGCCAACCGCGCCTACCCTGCCAATCCCAATGGCTCGGTGCTCGATATTGCCGGCATCTGCAATGACCAGGGAAACGTCATGGGATTGATGCCGCATCCTGAAAATCACGTCCTGCCCGAGCAGCATCCCCTCTGGCCGCGCAGGGAGCACGGCAACCTGGGGCTGCCTCTCTTCATCAACGGGGTCAAATACGCCAGCCAATTTTAGCGGAGCAAAAATATGCGGACTGAATTAATTCAACAAAATCTCGCCCAACCATTCAAGCAAAGTGACCTGCCGCTGCCGGGCAGACAAAGCGGCAAGGTTCGTGACTGGTACACCTTGCCTGACGGGCAGCGCCTGCTGGTCACCACTGACCGATTGTCCGCGTTTGACCGCGTATTGGCTGCTGTGCCTTACAAAGGGCAGGTGCTGAACCAGCTCGCCGCCTGGTGGTTTGCGAACACCAGCGACATCATCGCCAACCATGTTGTTTCGGTGCCTGATCCCAACGCGCTGATCGCGCTCGAGGTGACACCCCTGCCGGTTGAAGTAATCGTGCGTGGTTATATCACTGGCGTGACCTCGACTGCCTTGTGGTATCGCTACTCGCTCGGCGAACGGGAGATTTATGGCTACAGCTTCCCCGAAGGGCTGACGAAAAACCAGAAGCTGCCTCAAGCCATCATCACCCCCACCACCAAGGGCGGCATCACCGGACATGACGAACGGCTGACTGTCGCCGAAGTCACTGACCTGGGCTACCTGGAGAAAGCGGATTGGGACGTGCTGCAGCAGGCCGCGCTGGCGTTATTCGCCCGCGGTCAGCAGATCGCGGAGAGAGCCGGCTTGATATTGGTGGACACGAAATACGAATTCGGTAAAGCGCCTGACGGCACCCTGGTGCTGATTGATGAGGTGCATACACCAGACTCCTCGCGCTTCTGGAAACAGGATAGCTACGCGCAACGACTTGGACGGGATGAAGAACCGGAGAATTTCGATAAGGAATTCATCCGCCTCGCCTACGCGGCTCAGGGCTACAAAGGCGACGGTCTCATACCGACTATGCCGGATTCCTTATGGGTCAGCGCCTCGGAGCGTTACATCCGTATCTATGAAATGCTGACCGGCAAATCCTTCGAACCTGGCGACTACCCGGTTGAGGGAAGGCTTGAAAAGAATTTACGCGACGTCGGAGTACTGCCATGAACCCACTCGTCATAATCCTGCTTGGCTCGAAGAGCGACCTGGAGCACGCGAAAAAAATCGAGACGGAATGTAAGAAGTTCGGCATGGATACCGTGATGCACATAGGTTCAGCACATAAGAGTGCGGAACATGTGCTTGAACTCCTTAGGAAATATAACAAAGGCTCCACACCGAAAATCTTCATCACTGTTGCCGGCATGAGCAATGCCCTGAGCGGCTTCACCGATGGTTTTGTCTCAGCACCAGTTATCGCCTGCCCGCCGCCGTCTGACGCGTTCGGCGGAATGGATCTGTTATCATCGGTGCGCATGCCCAGTGGTGTGGCAGCAGCCGTGATCCTCAATCCAGCAAATGCTGCGTTATTTGCAGCTAAAATGTTTGGTCAATACTGGCCATCCATTAAACAACGAGTTGTTGAGTTTCAAAAAGCACAAACGGAAAAGATAATCAAAGATGACCAAGACCTACGACCATAGTAATTCCCCTGATTGGCTGGACGACTATCACCCGCAGGATGAATGCGGCATACTGGCAATTTACGCGCCTCAGGAAAACGTCGCCAAAATGGCGTTTTTTGGCTTATTCGCGCTGCAGCATCGCGGTCAGGAAGCTGCCGGCATCGCGGTTGCCGATGGCACCACCATCTCGCTGCACAAGGACGTTGGTCTGGTCGCACAAGTCTTCAAGCCGCATCATCTCGAGCCCATGCAGGGTTTTGCGGCCATCGGGCATACCCGTTACTCAACCACCGGTCTGCCGCTGGCACGCAACGCTCAGCCCTTCATGATTCAGACTCAGTACGGCCCGATCGCCGTGGCGCATAATGGCAACCTGGTCAACGCCGCCGATCTGCGCAGCGAGTTGCTGAGCAGCGGCATCGGCTTGTCCTCCACCTCCGATACTGAGGTGATCACCATGATGCTCGCCCGATCCCAGGGCAAGGACTGGTTCGAGCGGCTGCGCAACGTGATGGTCAGGCTGGAAGGCGCGTTCTCTTTAGTCGTCCTGACGCATAACCAGGTCTTCGTCCTGCGTGATCCGTGGGGTTTCAGGCCGCTGTCGATCGGTATGCTTCCCGGCGGGAATCACGCCGCCGCGTCAGAGACTGGCGCGCTGCGCACGCTGGGCTGCGTCGCCATCCGTGAGGTTCAGCCGGGTGAAATCATCACCCTCAGTAACAACGCGCTCAATGTTTATCAGGCTTTGCCTGCCAAAAACCCATTGGCGCGCTGCGTCTTTGAACACATTTACTTCTCCCGTCCCGACAGCGTCTGGGATGAGCTGTCCGTTCACGCGGTGCGGCAGAATCTGGGCAAGATGCTAGCCGAGGAAGCGCCCGTCGAGGCTGACATGGTGATACCGGTGCCTGATTCGTCCATCCCGGCAGCGATTGGGTACAGCCTTGAATCTGGTATTCCCTACAACGACGGTTTTATCAAAAACCGCTACATCGGCCGTACTTTTATTGAACCGACTGATTTCCTGCGCAAGCAGGGCGTCGCGATGAAATTTAATGTCATCATCGAAAACGTCCGTGACAAGCGGGTGTGTGTCATTGATGACAGCATCGTCAGGGGCAACACGACCGGACCGCTGCTCAAGTTGTTGCGGGATGCCGGCGCGAAGGAAGTTCACGTCCGCATCACCTGTCCGCCGATCAAGTTCCCCTGCTACATGGGCGTTGACATGGGCAATTTCGACAGCCTGCTGGCGCATCGCATGGACGTTGACGGCATCCGGAAACATGTCGGCGCGGATTCGCTGCACTTCCTGAGCCTGGAAAAAATGATGGAGGCTGTCGGCAGGAAAACCGGGTATTGCCAGGCGTGTTTTACCGGGAACTACCCCATCCCGATTGAGCCCAATATGACGAAAACCGGATTTGAACTCGGACATTTCTGATAGGGAGTAACTTATGAGTCAAAGCAATAAAGTTTTAGTGGTTGGTTCTGGTGCCCGTGAACACGCTTTGGTGTGGAAGCTACATCAATCGCCATTGATTGAAAAACTTTATTGCTCTCCCGGTAATGCCGGCACGGCTGAATTGGCAGAGAATCTGCCCTACGCGGCGACCGACGTTAAGGGCATTTGTGAATTTTGTGTCAGCCATCAGATTGATATGGTCGTTATCGGCCCAGAAGCCGCGCTGGAAGCCGGACTTGCCGACTGCCTCGATGACAAGGGCATCAGGGTATTCGGACCTCATAAACTCGCCGCAGAAATCGAAACGTCTAAAGCCTTTTCTAAGGCTTTCATGCAGCGGCATAAGATTCCTACGCCTGCATTCACCGTCTTCAGCGATTTTGAGGCCGCGCGCGACTACTGGCGTCAGCATAGCGACCGCCCGCTAGTGATCAAGGCGTCCGGCTTGGCTGCCGGCAAAGGCGTGTTCCTGCCAGAAACGCAAGTCGAGGGCGAACAGATTCTGAAAGGATTACTGGAGGAAAATCAGCTAGGCAGCGCTGGAGCCGAAGTGGTGATCGAAGAGCGGCTGTTTGGCGACGAGTTGTCAGTGATGGCTTTCAGTGATGGCAGAACCGTCACACTGATGCCTGCCGCGCAGGACCATAAGCGCTTGAATGATAATGACCGCGGACCGAATACGGGCGGGATGGGTGCCTACGCCCCCGCGCCGATTGGTACACCGGAAGTTCTGGAAAAAGTGAGAAGACATGTGCTGGAACCAGCAGTCGCCGGACTGCGGGCTGAAGGCCGCCCATTCGTTGGTGTGCTTTATGCTGGCATCATCCTGACACATCAGGGCATCAAGGTACTTGAATTTAACACCCGTTTTGGCGATCCTGAGACCCAGGTAGTGCTGCCATTGCTCGAGTCTGATCTCTATGAAGTATGCAACGCGTGTGTTGATGGAATGCTGGACCGCTATGAAGTGAAATGGACAGACCAATACTGTGTCTGCGTTGTCGCCGCCTCTGCCGGCTATCCTGAGCATGTTCAAAAGGGCAAACTGATCAGGATGCCCGAGTATTCGGATAAGAATGTCGTAATTTTCCATGGAGGCACCGCTCTGCACGAAGGTAAATTGGTCACATCAGGCGGTCGTGTATTTGGCGTGACTGCCTTTGATACGCATCTCGACGACGCGGTCGTTGCCGCTTACCAGACTCTGGAAACACCGCTTTTCGATGGAATGCACTTCAGGAATGACATCGCATCCAAGGCACTCGACTTCCTCAAAAAGCGGGCGTATGAGACAGCGGGTGTCAATATAGACGCCGGCAACCGCGCCGTCAGGCTGATGAAAGAGTCCGTTGCCAGTACCGCGGACGCGCGGGTGCTAAGCAGCCTTGGATCATTCGGCGGCTTGTATGATGTGACCTGGCTGAAGGATTATCAGCAGCCAGTCCTGGTGGCATCCACCGACGGCGTCGGCACCAAGGTAAAACTTGCGGCACGCGCAGGGCGGTATTCGTCGCTCGGCGAGGATATCGTCAACCACTGCATCAACGACATCCTGGTTCAAGGGGCAAAGCCGCTGTTCTTCCTCGACTATTTCGCCACAGCACGGCTTGAACCGGAGATCGTCGCAGAAATAGTCTCCGGCATGGCGAAGGCTTGCCGCGAATCACACTGCGCGATTTTGGGCGGCGAAACTGCTGAAATGCCCGGGGTGTATCAGGAAAAAGAATTCGATATCGCCGGCACCATTGTCGGTGTTGTTGAACGCTCAAATATCATCCCGCGCGACGACATCGAACCAGGTGATGTTTTGCTTGGCATTGCCTCCAACGGGCTGCACACGAATGGCTATTCCCTCGCACGCCGGCTATTCGAAAGTGTGGATCTGATGAGGGAGCGCCTCAGTAACGGCGTGCTGGTCATCGATGCCTTGCTCGCGCCGCATAAATCGTATCTCCCAACCTTGCTGCCGCTGATTGAAAACCCCGAAAAACCGGTAAAAGCCCTTGTGCACATCACCGGCGGCGGTTTTATAGAGAATATTCCCAGGGTCCTGCCAGAAGGGTCGGGCGTCGAAATCGATAGCAATGCCTGGCAGGTGCCGGAGATCTTCAAAGTCATGGAACGCATTGGCAGGCTGGATCAGATGGAAATGATGCGCGTGTTCAACATGGGGATTGGCATGGTGCTGGTCTGTTCTCCGGAGAATGCCGCGGCCATCATGAAGCGTTTCGCAGAACCCGTGTATCAAATTGGCAGGGTGATCGCCTCACCGAATAAGGAAGTGATTATCCGATGAAGACCGAGACTGTCAACAGCGAAAAGCGGACACGATTGGTGGTCCTCGTCTCCGGCAACGGCAGCAATTTGCAGGCGCTGATCGATGCGATCAAGGCGGATACTCTCCAGGCGGAAATTTGCGCGGTCATCTCCAATAAACCAGATGCCTATGGGCTGGAGCGCGCTAAACTGGCGGGCATCCCAGCACTCGTGGCGCCAAAATCCGCAGCTCCCGACCGGGCAGCCTATGACAGCGAACTTGCCCGATTGACCGCGTCATTCCAGCCTGATCTGATTGTCCTCGCCGGCTGGATGCGGCTGCTGACGATGAATTTCCTGGGCAGCTTTCCGGGTAAAATAATCAATCTGCACCCGGCATTGCCTGGCACCTTCCCTGGCACAAACGCGATCGAGCGTGCGTATGAGGCATTTCAGCAAGGAGCGATCACACACACCGGTGTGATGGTGCATTTTGTGCCGGACGAGGGTGTGGACAGCGGCCCGGTGATTCTTCAGGAACAAGTCGAGATCAAGGCTGAAGACACGCTGGAGTTGCTGGAAGCCAGGATTCATGCCTGCGAACACAGATTGCTGGTCGAAGCGATTCGGCAGTTAACTCAAACAAAATCAGAGGTTGACCATGTTGAATGATGATGTATTCCAATCCAGTGAATCACTGACATTTGATGATCTGCTGATCGAGCCGGGGTTCAGCGAAGTCCTGCCCTCCCAGACCGAGGTACGCGCCAGACTCGCGGGTGATATCGTGCTCAACATTCCGCTGCTCTCGGCTGCCATGGACACTGTCACCGAGTCCAAGCTCGCCATCGCGCTTGCCCGTGAAGGCGGCATCGGCATTCTGCACCGCAACATGTCGCCAGAGGATCAGGCGAAAGAGGTTGACACGGTCAAACGTTCCGAAGCCGGTATGATCTTTGACCCGATCTGCCTGCCGCAAACCGCCATCCTTCAGGACGCTGAAGACATCATGTCGCGTTATCACATCAGCGGCATCCCGATCGTTGAACCGGAGACGAAAAAACTGGTCGGCATCCTGACCAATCGCGATACACGCTTCACCGAGCCCGAAGATTACGCCCGCCCGATCAGCGATTTTATGACCTCAAAGAATCTGGTGGTCGGTAAAGTCGGCACGACCCTTGAAGAGGCAAAACTGGTGCTGCAGAAACACCGCATCGAAAAGCTGCCGCTCGTGGATGACGATGGACGTCTTGTCGGCCTGATCACAGTCAAAGATATCCTCAAGAAAATCGAAAATCCGAATGCTGCCAAGGATAGCAAAGGCCGGCTGCTGATCGGTGCTGCTGTCGGTGTTGGTGCTGATATTGAATTGCGACTCGAGATGATGACGCAATATGGTCTGGATATCGTTGTGATTGATACCGCGCATGGTCATTCGGAAGGTGTGCTGAGTGCCATCAAGCGCATCAAAGCCAAATACCCGCATCTGCCCGTAATTGCCGGCAATGTTGTCACCGAAGCCGGCACGGAAGCGCTGATTAAGGCAGGCGCTGACGCAGTGAAGGTTGGTGTCGGCGCAGGTTCTATTTGCACCACGCGGGTGATTTCCGGCGCGGGTATGCCTCAGATGAGCGCCATCTTCCGCTGCAAGAAAGAAGCGCGCAAACATGGCATCCCTGTCATCGCAGATGGCGGTGTTAAATATTCCGGTGACATTGTCAAATCCATTGCTGCCGGAGCGGATACCGTTATGCTCGGCAGTCTGCTGGCTGGTTTGCACGAGTCGCCAGGTGAGAGCATCCTCTATGAAGGCCGGCAGTTCAAAGCCTACCGCGGCATGGGCAGCATGGGCGCCATGCAGGGGTACGGTCGCGATCGCTACGGCAGCGGTCAGGGCGGCGGCAAGAAGCTGGTGCCCGAAGGTGTGGAAGGCATGGTGCCATACAAAGGTGAATTGTCGGACTTTGTCTACCAGCTTGTCGGCGGCTTACGCTCGGGTATGGGATACGCCGGCGCGAAAACGCTGGATGACCTGCGTGACCGCACTCGCCTGATCCGCATCACCAACGCGGGTTTGGTAGAGAGCCACCCGCACGACGTGACTATCACGCGTGAAGCGCCGAATTATCAGCGCGGAGAATAATTTATTCGCTGAACGTTAGTCAGGATAACCGCATAGTGCAAGCGCTCCAGGTCCGGTGTTGATGCCAAGCACCGGTCCTGTTATTTGGATGATCAACTCGACCGGATGGAGTTCCTTCTCAACCCGATCCGCTAATTGGCGCGCGTGCGCTTCGGAATTGCCGTGCATGACGGCAATCCGCAAATTCTGATGGCTGGGCAGCGCGTTCAAAAACTTTTCGTACAGTGTATTGACAGCACGCGAAAAAACCCGGGAAACACCTCCTGGTTCAACGATACCTTTGTGATGATCAATGTAAACCAGGGGTTTGATATCCAGGAATGTTCCGAGCATGCGCGTCGCGTTGCCGATCCTGCCGCCCTTCTGCAGGTATTCAAGTGAATCCATCAGCACATATTGGACGAGTTTGTTACGCATCTGAGCCAGCTCATGCGTTATTGTCTCAACACTGGCCTGGTCTTCAAGCATCCTGGCCGCCTTGAGCACCTGCCAGCCCAATGACATGGTCGGCCCCTTGCCGTCTATGATGTGGACAGGTACAGATGCGTAGGTCGCGGCAGCCTTGGCGGCGCCAATGGCGCCGCTCATTTTCTCACTGATGCACAAGACGAGAATCTCTTCGGCGCCTTCTTTTTCGGCATTCATGTAAGCCTTTAGATACTCAACTTCCGTGGCGTGCGCACTGCTTGGATAGACTGGGTCGGCCGCGAGCCGGGTGTAAAACGCTTCGGGCTGCATCTCGACCCGGTCGAGATATTGGTCGTCGCCCCAGATGATATGGTGCGGAAGGACCGAGATGTTGTAACGCGCAATCAAATTTTGAGGAACGTCACAGGTGCTGTCAGTAATTATTTTGATCATGGTTCGTGCCTTCTGGAAGTCAGTTTCAAATCAATTATACGCCTGTAAAAAAAGCAAGTGACCTGCGGTAATCACAGGTCACTGATGAGCGCGCTGGGATTCGAACCCAGAACCAATGGCTTAAAAGGCCACTGCTCTACCGTTGAGCTACGCGCCCGAACAAGGTTGCATTTTATCATCAGCCATGCATTCAGTCAACCATTTGAACCAACACCTTCGAAGACAACTACCGGGGTTTTTCGTGCTGACACTTGAGCAGCAACTGGCCGGCAAGGTAAAATTATCGGCATGGAGAAGCATCCTGATGACAATACAGCGCTGGTTGAAGTCATGCGCCAGAAACTGCTGCTGGATATCTACAATAGCCTGAACATCAGGCACCATGGGATAACCGCGAAAGCCATCAAGATCGCGATCGCGCAACCCGCGCTTAAATTCTGCCGGCACCTGATCAGGGTCGACCAATTGCTGGCTGCGGGTGATTTCAATGGCGCGCTCACCTACGCGCTCAGCCTCTTTTCACTCGGCGTTGATCACACAGCGACAGCGGAAATTCCACGCCAAGGGCCGCTCCTGGCTGTTGCCAACCATGCCGGCGCGGTTGATTTTTTGGCCGCCATCGCCTGCCTCGGGCGTCAGGATATCCATATTGTCGCTGGCGCCAGACCACTGCTCGATCATCTTCCGCAATTCCAGAAGTTGCTCCTTCCGCTCGACAGAAACGCCTTAAATCGCATGGGCGTCACCCGGCAGATCATTGCGCTGCTCCAAAAAGGTGAAGCAGTTCTGCTCTTCCCACGCGGCATCCTCGAGATGGACCCCGCCATGGCATTGCCCGAATCGATAGCCTCAATTGCAGCCTGGTCCGACTCCGTCGGTTTGTTCCTGAAGAAAGTACCTGAAACAATCCTCCAGCCCATGGTGATCAGCAACGCGCTCTCACCCGCGATCTGGAAGAATTTCATAACGGGCTTGGGCAAGACGACCAAGCAGAAACTGCAGATCAGCATGATCCAGCAAATGGCATTGCCCTTTCTTAGCAGCCGCTTCGACCATGTCAAGATGAAGATCAATGTATATTCAGGGCAACCACTGCTTCCTGTTTCCCTCTCACCGACTCTGGATCATCGTAAATTGAATCATGTCGTCAGGCAACATATGAAAGCGTTGATCCGGCAAACTATGACCAAGCCCGCATAAATAAAACCAGCGCTACCGCGCTGGTTTTTTCAGAGCTGTTATCGTTTGAAGACTACTTGGCGACCGGCATCTCTGCGGCAACCCAGGCGTTGAGACCACCACCTAGGTTGGTTACCTTGGTGTAACCCAACAGCACCAGCGCCGGCAGGGTCATGCCGGAACGCTGACCGGAACCGCAATAGATAGCAAGCGGCGCGTCTTTATCTTCGGGGAGTTTGTCCAGAATTTCTTCGTAAGGAATATTCTCGGAGCCTTCGATCTTGCCGTTCTTCTCAACTTCAGCAGCGGAACGCAGATCAAGGATCTTGATGTCAGGATTGGCGATCAGGAGTTCGTTGAAGCCCGCAGCGTTGGCGTTATAAAAACCATCAGGCAGATTCTTCATGAAATCGTTGAGGGTTGTGAACAGCACCTGATCAGCCACGATGGGTTTGCTGATGGCTTCCGGCGCACCCAGTGTGCCTTTTTCAAGGGGCAGTTCGGCTTTCGCCCAGGCGCCAGTTCCGCCGGCAAGGTTTTTGACATTGGTATAACCCAGCGCGGTCAGCACTGAAAGTGCAATCGTGCCGCGATGACCGGAAGCGCAGTAGATCACGATTGGCTCGTCCAGGCCGGGCAGCTTGTCAAGATTATCCAGCAGATCACGAACGGGGATATGAATGGCGCCATCGATGTAACCATTCTTCTCGATCTCAGCGGCTTCACGCACGTCCACGAGGAACGGAGGTTTTTCAACCAGGGCATTGTTGAGGTCCTGCGCGGAGATTACACCATAACCATTATCTTTGCCCAGTTTCTGATTGACATCCTTGAAGACAGCCAGCAGGTCAAGCGGTTTGGCTTCAACAGCACCAGCAACAGGCAATTCGGCTGCCTTCCAGGCATTCAGACCGCCGCCAAGGTTGATGACGTTCTCATAACCGAGCAGCTTGAGGGCAGGCAGGGTCATGCCAGAACGCTGACCGGAACCGCAATAGATAGCGAGCGGCGCAGTCTTGTCTTCGGGAAGTTTGTCCAGAATCTCTTCGTAAGGGATGTTCTCTGAACCTTCGATGTAGCCGTTTTTCTCAACTTCAGCCGCGGAGCGAAGGTCGAGAATTTTCATGTCGGCGTTTTCGATCAGTTTTTCATTGAAGCCAGCGGCATTGGTATTGTAGAAACCTTCTGGCAAATTCTTCATGAAATCATTTAGGCCTTCGAACAAGGCAGCATCAGCGACGATGGGGGTGCTGATCGCTTCTGCGGCTGCAGGAACACCAGCTTCGAGCGGAAACTCTGCTTTCGCCCAGGCGCCAGTTCCGCCAGCCAGGTTCTTGACATTGGTATAACCCAGCGCGGTCAGAACTGACAGGGCAATGGTGCCGCGATGACCAGAGGCACAGTAGATCACGATCGGCTCGTCCAGACCAGGCAGCTTATCCAGATTTTCCAGAAGATCACGGACGGGGATATTGATCGCGCCATCAATGTAGCCATTTTTTTCGAGCTCAGAGGGTTCACGAACATCCACGAGGAATGGCGGCTTCTCAACCAGGGCGTTGTTGAGGTCCTGGGCGGAGATTACGCCATACCCGGCATCTTTACCGAGCTTGGAATTTACATCTTTGAAGACCGCCAGGTAATCAACCTCGGCAGGTGCTTCAGTTGCAGCTTCTGTTGCGGGGGCTGCGGGTGCCTCAGTTTTCACCTCGGTCGCGACAGGTGCTTCGGTCGCCACAGCAGGAGCCTGGGTGGCGACTGCCGGCGCGCAAGCCGCCAATAGCATGCTAAATACAATTAAGAATGGAACGACTTTGGAATAGAATCTCATCTTTTTTACCACCTTTGTCTATATTTTTTAAACACGTTCGGGGAGTATTATAACCTCCCCGAACGATGGATTCGCTTAATTTCCCAATTTCTTGGGAATCTCTTCTACAATCACAGGCTTGTTCGCTTCAAGCTCCTCCGGTTTTACCTTATCTGCGGTCAGGAAAAGCTCCGGATTGCCGTGACAATTCGCACAGGCTTCGGTTTGCGGCGTCTTCAACTGGATGTTATGCGGCGTCGCGTACATCCAGGTCGGCCAGGCATTGAAGTTCGGCAGCAGGTTTTCACCATAGAACGCGTAGTTCTCCGGATCGATCGGTATATGGCGGACCGGAACGTAGTCATAAGGTCTGGCTTCACTCTTGAGTGGGTTCTTTCCGATCATGAAGGTGAAGTAAGTGCCGGCTGTTTTGAACATCGGGTTGCCCGTCTTATCACTGATGGACACATGACAGCTATCACAGTTGCTATAGGCGATTGAGTGGCACACCTGACATGAGAGCTTATCCTTATGGATCGTGTGATGGCTGTTCTCATCCCCTTCAGCACCGACTTCAGCGTGGCAGCTTTCGCAGGCAGGTCCCTGCTCTCCGTCATAACGGCGCACCTGACCATTGGAGTCATGCAGGCTCTCGCCGGTATGGCAGTCAGTGCATTTCATGCGGCCTTGTCTGAAATGGACATCACCGACAAGGTCTTCATTCTTACCCATGTATTCATTGCCGACACGGCTGCCATGACACGCGGTGCAGGTGCGGGTCATGGGCGGTGTCTTCTCGAAGACATGACCATTCAGCAAACCACCGCCCACATTATTCGGTTGTGAGATGTGGCACTCGCCGCAGGATGTATGGCAGGTACCGCAATGGTTATTGAACATCTCAGTCAACGCTTCTTCGTTATCAGGCATCTTGGATCGGACATTAAAGGTTTCCCAATAGCCTGATTGGGTCGCGTGAAGTGAAGTACCATATTTTTCGACTTCTTCGGCATGGCAGGAACCACAGGCTTCCTTGCCATCGACAGCAGGATCAGCAATTAAGCCTTCGTGTGCCTGCTCCATATCCGCCACTGCGTTGCCGCCATGGCAGGAGGTACAACTAGCCGTTCCATGAACGCTGGTGAGAAACTCTTCAGAAACAAAAACTTTTTCCCAAGGCTCCAACGGAGCCACAGAGCCACCTCAACCAACGCCTTCGGATTCGCCTTCGGTCTCCTCAGGTTCAACAGCCAGAGCGACCAGGACTTCCTTGTTGGTATGACAGCTGATACAGGGATCTACCGCAGCAGCCTCTGCCGGCGCTTCGGTCGCAGCCTCACTTGCGGGCGCTTCCGTTGTTGCCGCGACGGGGGCTTTGGTCGGGTCCGGAACAACTTTAGTTGGGTTGGTCACTGTTGGCAATGGGGCGGCCGGCCGTGGCGCACAACTCGCTGCCAGCAGTACAAGGAACATTGCAACAATGATTGCTGTTTTTTTATTCATCATCCTCCTTCGATTTCAAACTGCGGGAGTTTTTGCACAGCATTAAATTTCGTTAATATTATAACGCAACACTGGTGATTAAATTACCATTAATCGGAGGAATAGTAAGAATCAAAAAAGCCACCAAAGGGAGTCGAACCCTTGACCGGACGATTACGAATCGTCTGCTCTACCAACTGAGCTATGGTGGCAACGATTTGGTATTATACCAGTGACTGATATAATCCATTGACAACTATTTATTTTTTTTTGGGGGATATTGATGCCAAGAAAGTATTCCTTTTTCGTTGGTTTTTTCATTTTGCTCTTGCTTCTCACACTACTGGTGGCGATAGTTTTTATCGCAACGAAGTTTCCAAGTACAAATGCAGCCCTAGCATCGTTGAGACACACTTATGAGAGTTTAGATGGATTCAATCCAGAACCCAAGGAACAACTGGCATTCCAAATCAGCCTCATTTTCCTCATCCCATTCTGTTGGCTTTCATGGTTCATAGCATCAAAAGTCGTTAATAAGTGGCCTGATTTTTTCACCAAACATGGTGAACTCACAATTTTTGCCACAGTAGTATTAGGAATTCTGTTGATTGAGAGAATATTTAGCTCCTATACTCAATCATATTTTAGTGCTTCCAGTTACATATACAGATCGTTTCTAACCTCTCTATTTGTTTTTCCAACATTCGCAATAATGTTGCACCTAGATCTCAATGTAAAGTCATATAACCTTAGGAAAAAGTCGTATTACATCATCGGCTTATTCATTTGTCTGATCCTGTCAGCTGAGACTGTATTTGGTGATAAATATTTAATAGAACATACCGCATTAAATCACCATTTCGAAGCTTACTTTGATTCCATTGTTCAAGTATTTCTTGGTAAAGTCTTGCTCATTGATCTGTTTCCACAATATGGGTATTATGCGTACTTTTACAATTTAATTTTTTCCATAATCGGACTCTCAACATTAAAGTTCACAATTATTGTATCTATCTTGAGATTTCTTATCTTTCTTATGATGCTTGCCCTTGTTGAAAAAATAATAAAAAATCACTGGTTAGCACTTTGCAGCTTCATGTTATTCCTCTGGTTGACGAGGATACGAGTGCCGTTAGAAGTGACTGAGGATCCGTATTTCCAATACATGCCACACCGATTTCTCTTTCCAATTTTTTCTCTAATCATGATCATGCTATATCTCGATATCAATAAAACTAGGACCAAGCTGCTGTTCACTCTTACTCTTGGGCTATTTTCTGGGGTTGCACTTCTTTGGAATTTTGAAGTCGGGATAGTTTCGACATTGACAATATTAGCAGCGATTTATTATGAGAGTCTCTTGAACTCAAATGGCAAATCCTTTCCTGTAAGGTTTATTGCCCCAATACCACAGCTCATCGGCCTCATTGCTATTGCTATAAGTGCTTTCTGGTTTGGGATTATGATAATCACTCAAGGAAGATTGGCGAGCTCTGATTATTTTAAGATATTTCAGTACCTTAAGCTCTTTACTTCTGTTGGATTTTCTGCACTTCCAATACCGACAGTATTTCATCCCTGGGTTGTCGTGGCAACAATCTATATCGCAACCATATTCCGATGTATTGTGGATGTCTTTGATACTTCACAAGGTGTCTCAACTGACCTGAATATTAGATTTAGAAAAACAATGACGTTTTCACTCGGAATTATCGGGTTGGGTCTCTTCAGCACTTATTTGACAAGGAGTCATGATCAAAACCTTATCAACCCAAGCTGGCCGGCTATTTTCATCGTCGGCATATGGATTAGCGAATATTTCGAATTTCTCAGGAGGAACCTGAAAATTGCTTATATATCGTTTGATGTAAATTCACTTTTCAATTTCCTTAAACAACATTCGTTAACACTCCTTTTTCTGGTCACCTACTATTTTGTTTCATCCTCAATTGTCAGTATTAGTCTGAACTCCGGTCGATACTATGAACTGGTAAATGACCGGACGCACACATTGAGTATGTCCGTACCGCGGGTGATGATCAATCAGTTGGAATCAATCCGTGAGCAATTGAAGCCTTCAGATAGACTTATCATTTTTTCAAGTTATGATGCTTTGTTATATCTCTATTTAAATCACCCAAGATACATGCCCGACCGCGCATGGAATGAATTATTTACCAGACAAGAGTTTGATTCAGTAAGGGCTGTACTCCAAGATCCGCCGGATAATTTGCTGGTCGTTGTTGATCCGAAGTTCTGGTATCTAAAATCGTTCTCGTTTCATGCTTTTTCACAGCGGACTTATAGTAACGGCATCTTTCTATTCCGAAAATAAACTTCATACATCCATTTCAGTGCTAACATAGAAGCACCATGACAAACCCTCCCCGCATAGCGATGCTCTCCTATCACACCTGCCCGCTTGCGACGCTCGGCGGCAAGGACACTGGCGGCATGAATGTCTACGTCCGTGACCTGACCCGGGAGCTCGGCAAGCTAGGCGTGCATGTCGATATTTTCACCCGTTCGCAGGATGAGCACGTCCCGCATGTGCTGCATGACCTGGGCTACGGCAATCGCGTGGTGCATATTCCGGCAGGACCTGAGGTGCCGCTCTCCAAGCAGGAGCTGACCGAGTACATCCCTGACTTCACCGAGGGCATCATCCGCTTCGCACAGGAAAAAAATGAGCACTATGACCTGATCCACAGCCATTACTGGATGTCCGGCCTGGCGGCTATCGCGCTGCGAGATGAGTGGGATATCCCCTTTGTCCACATGTTCCACACGCTTGGTCTGATGAAGAATCGCATTGCCCGTTCCACAGACGAACTGGAGGGCGCCTACCGAATCGAGGGCGAGCGCAAGGTACTCAAAGCCGCCAACGCGATCATCGCGGCCACCCCAGCCGAGCAATCACAGCTTGAATTTCTATACAAAACCAGCGCCCAATCGATCGTGATCATTCCACCAGGTGTCGATACGACCCACTTTTATCCCATCCCGCCGGAAGAAGCGAAAGAGGCGATCAAAATTGATCCTACAGACAATACCTTTTTGTTTGTCGGACGGATCGAGCCTTTGAAGGGTATTGAGAATCTGCTTAAAGCCGTGTCGATTTTGCACGAATCAGATTTCCTCAAATTCTGTCCGCATTACCTGATCATCATCGGCGGCAACACCGATGATACGCGTGAAGACCTGAGTTCTGAAATGAAACGGCTTCAGCAGTTGACCAGGGAATATAAAATCAACGACTTCGTCATATTCCTCGGCAAGCGATCCCAGGATACTCTGCCCTACTACTACAACGCCGCCGATGTAGTCGTCATGCCGTCGCATTATGAATCCTTCGGCATGGTTGCATTGGAGGCGATGGCATGCGGCACGCCGGTGATTGCCTCCCAGGTCGGAGGGCTGGCATATCTGGTACAGGACAAGGTGACAGGCTACGTCATCCCGACAGATGATCCGCAGGCGCTGGCGGATGGACTCAAAAAATTATTATGCGATTGCCAGCTCAAAAATGAGCTGAGCGAAAACGCAGTCACATATGCCAGGGGATATGACTGGTCGATCATCGGTGCGCGCGTGAATGACCTCTACCTGCAGATCATTTCCACCAACAGCGGCGACAAGACCAACGGCCATTCTTACTGAGTCTTTTTCTTCATCCCTTTCGTGATGACCCCCTTGCCGAATTTCTTTTCCGTCTGATCAAGAAGTTCCTGTAATTTCAGCTCTTTTTCGCTTGGCGCCTGCCAGATATTCATCTGTTGCGCCGGTTCGACAAGACCGCTCACGCCGACCCCTATCAGCCTGACCGGCCGTCCATCTTTCCAGATCGAACGCAGCAAAAGGATTGCCGTTTTACGGATCGTCTCAGCATCCGAGAAGGCGGGCGTCAAACTTTGCTGCCTGGTGTGCGTTTCAAAATTTGCCCAGCGGATCTTCAACCGGACGACTGTGGCAAATAATCCCTTGCGCTCGAGACTGCGCGCGACATCCTTGCTCATCCGTTCAATACGTTCGAGCAGAACCTTCTCGTCCGTCACGTCCCGGACAAATGTCGTCTCCTGACTTTGTGACTTGACCTCATATTCTGTTACGATCTCGCGCTTGTCAATGCCTTTCGCGCGCTGCGCCAGGTCAAAGCCATTCTTTCCGAACAAGCGCACCAGCTCCTTCTCCCCGGCAGCAGCCAGGTCGCCAATGGTATTCAGACCAAGCGCCGTCATCCGCTCCGCGGTTTTGGGACCAACGCCCCACATCGCGCTGACCGGCAGCGGTGCCAGAAAGGCCTCTTCCCCACCATCCGGAACAACCAAAATTGAACAGGGGGGCGAGGGCTTTTTGTGTCTGGATTTACCGATGTCATTGGCGATTTTCGCGAGCAGCTTATTGCTGGCAGCACCGATGGAGCATGGCAGACCAGTCTCGGAAATGATGCGCTGTTGCAGCGTACGGCTGATCGATTCAACATCTTCTGCTAGTTCTGTGACCTCCACGAAGGCTTCATCAATGGAAAGCTGCTCGACAAGCGGTGAGAGTTCATGCAGGATCGCCATAACTTTGCGTGAATGGTCGCGATACCGCGAGAATCCCGATGATACGATGATCAATTCGGGGCACAGGCGTAATGCCCTGCCCATCGGCATGGCAGAGCGGACGCCCTTCTGTCGCGCGGCGTAGGAGCAGGAAGCTACCACACCGCGCGTTTCAGGACGTCCGCCTACTGCGAAAGCCTTACCCTTTAATTCAGGGTTATTCAATTCCTCGACAGCACAGAAAAAAGCATCCATATCGAGGTGAATGATTTTTCTGGCAGACATAACGCTGGTACGTTACTTGATCAGGTACAACTGATTCCAGGTCATCGGGTTGACCAGACTTCTGTTTTTCGCGGTCGAGATCAACGTCTGCTGGTTCGCGGTCGAGGGCAGATCGTTATCCGAGACACTGATGCCAATGCCATATCCCATATTCGCCGCGGGTTTGGTCTCAAGCACCGTCCAGGGGATCGCCGCTTCGACGACATAACTGCCCGAGGCGCTGGAGGAGGCGATCGCTATCTTGCTGGTGCGGCTGCCTTCAATCGTGCGGGGGAACCACAGATAAGCCTCTTTTGTGCCACCGGTATTTGGATTGCCGGGAGAAATGCCCAACTGGAAATCATCCGCGCTCAGGCCGCTGGTATAGAAATCAGCGTAGAGATCTTTATCAAACAGCAATTCAATGCTGTCACCTTTATAGATATCGGCACCGGCGGCTTGCTGGACATACACGTCATCGGTCACCCTGACGGAGAGATAGAGATTGTTATCATCCCATCCGACCTGAACATCGCCGGAGAGATCTGCCGCGCCAGTCCAGTTGCCGGCACCATAGACGACATAGCCTATCGCGTAACGGTTGGTCGCCCAGTCTTCATACACACCATCGATAGTCGGAGGTGTGGTGAGATAGCGGGCGCTGATCACATCACCGGCGCGAACCATGTTGGTCCGGGTAGGTACCGCTGTAGGCTGGGTAACGGGAACACTAGTCGGAGGAACCGAGGTGGGAGGGACTACGGTAATAGGAACAATCGGTACCTGCGGGACCGCAGTTGCAGGCTGAACAGCCGTCGGCGGTTGCGGCATGACCTGGGTTGCAGTCGCTGCCGGAGGCAGAGGCGCTGCAGCCGTTTCTGATGGGCTGCCGGGCGCCTGCTGGGTAAGCAAAGTCGCCTGGGCGATAATCGCTGTCGTAGTCAAATCGGGTGTTGCAGTCGGAAAAAGTTCTTTCGGCTGGCTGCTCGGCAGATTACATGCGATGAGCAGAGAAAAAATCAATAGAGTGCTGAAAAGTATTAGTTTGCGCGACATGGTTGTACCATCCTTTCGCTTGAAAGAAGCGTCGTTCGATTTCATTATACTTAATCAGACGCTCATTTCAACGGGAATGTTCCGAGGACTAATGCAAGTTGCATGATTAACTGTCTGGTCGATCAATGAATTCAAAATAGCCTTACCAGATGTACGGAAATAATTTGTACTTCACCCGTTGCTTATATTCCGAATAACCTGTCAATCCCTGTTCAAGCAGCCGCTCCTCGCCCCGAATTCTCAGGGCAATCAGGAATGGAAGCGCAAAAAAAATCAGGAAAGAATAGAGAGAGCCCAACACCAAAGGCATAGATAGGAATAGCAGGATCACTGCTGTATACATCGGATGCCTGACGATCCCGTACAAACCGCTGCTGATGACCGTCTGATTCTCTTGCACTTCTACCACCCTTGATAGGTATTGATTCTCTCGCAGTACTTCCATGTATAGCAAATAAGCGAGGAGCAAGATTACACCAGAGGCAAGGACAAGTCCTGGCGGCAGGTTTGACCATCCATAACGATAATCCAATCCCGCGACGATAAAGCCTGTGACAAACATCAAAGCGCTGATTGTAATAACGGTCTTCTGTTCAGATTGTCTTTCCTTTGTTTCGAGCCGCTTTCTCAGCAACTCAGGTTTTTTCACAAACAATAATGCGCCCAGAATCAGCATTGGTATGAAAAGTAATCCAATGAATAGCCAGGCATTCCAGTACCGGATCGTTCCAGCTGGAATAAACAGCAGCAAGGATACGAAGATAATTCCCGCGAGATATTTTGTAATGACTTCGATCAACAGTGATTTATTCATTGTAAATACTCGGATATTTATTCTCGCGAGAGAGACTTTCACCCAAAGCTGAAAACTGTTTTCTGTATTACAAAACTAGACTTGCCGTGCCAAGTTTATTCGGATTTAGTCAACCAAGCAACCGTCTCAATAGACGCGGTCTGCGGGAACATATCGACAGGCTGGCAGGCTTGCAATGAATAGCCTTTGGCGATGAATTTTTTAAGGTCACGCGCCAGAGTTGCGGGGTCACAGGAGGCGTACACGATCCGGCTGGGAGCCATTGCCGCGAGGGTGTCAATCACGACCGGTTTCAGTCCCGCTCGCGGCGGGTCGAGGACCACGCCATCAGGTTGAACATCGAGGTGCGGCAGCACCTCTTCTACCCATCCCTGATAAAGGCTGACATTCTCAAACTCGTCCAGGTTGGCGGCAAAGTCCTCACAGGCGCTTTCAGAACCTTCAACGCCAACCAGCTGTCTGCAATGCGGCGCGATAAAAGCGGAGAAAAGTCCGACACCACAGTAGAGGTCGAAAATGGTTTCATCTTTTTCTGGAGCAAGCCATTGCAAGACCAGATCAGCCATGCGTTCCGCTGCCGCAACATTGACCTGGAAGAATGAAGCGGCGCTGACAGAAAATGCCCTGCCCTTGATCTCCTGCAAGAGGTAATCATCGCCCGCCAGAATAATTTGACCGGTTGGGTTATGGAGTACAACCGACGCTGGAAAGTCCAGGTCAAGCTCGGGCAGCTCGAGGCTGTCTGATTCGATATTCACCAGCGTTTCGCCGCGGCTGTCGCTTCGCAATTCGACTCTTGTAACGCCCGGAACCGCACCAAGATCCAGCGAGTGCCAGAGGTCAAGGATTTCAGGCAAAGGCAGGTGACACTCCGTCACTTCAAGAACACCGTCTGAAAAGGCGTTAACAAATCCCAGCCTTCCCGCTTCAGTCAGATGGAATTGGACGGCATTGCGATAATTAAACTGCTCCTCTGCCGATATCGTCGGCAGCACGTCCGGCTCAGCGATGCCGGCGATTCTGATTAGCTGCTCACGTAATAATTCCCGCTTTACATCCAGTTGTTGCTGATAGTGCATGTGCTGATAGTGGCACCCGCCGCAAGCCGCGAAATATGGGCAGCGCGGCGCCACACGCTGCGAGGAAGGTTCCAGCACATCCAGGATGCGGGCACGGAGAAACCGTTGCTTGTCTTCATAGACATCGACACGCACGCGTTCGCCTGGCATGCCAAACGGGACAAAAACAGCCCGCCCATCAGACCAGCGCGCGAGCAGCTCGCCGCCCTGGATGAATTTCTCGAGTTTCAAAACTTCAGTCATGAGTTAGTGCTTGGAGGGTTTTTTGACCGCTTCCTGCCGGGCTAAATCTCTGGCAACAGCATAAACCTTAACGGCCATCATCAGGAATATCAGGATGATCAATCCGAGGATTACAAAATCAAAAATAGTGAAGTCACCGAACGGCAGTTGAATGTATCTGATTCCAATGAAATAAAGGAAAACATTGACGATGATGCTGATCAGTCGGATTTCAGTCGGGCCAATTTTAGCGAAAGAGAGTTCGAAGACGTTGGTGACATTGGTGATCAGATATACCAGGATCGATGCTTCGAGATACGCGATCGCGCCAGCCAGCGCGACGATCATATGTACATAGGGTGAGATACCCAGCCCGATGAACACGATCACAATGCCAACGGTATCCACGACATGGTCAATGAAATAGCCATATCGAGGCCTCTCAATCTTCCGCACTCGGGCAACGGTGCCATCCAGGCTGTCACCGAACCAATTCAGGATGAATCCCAGGGATGCCAGCCACAGGTAGCCGGGATGTGAGCGGGTCATGATATAGCTAAAGGAGATCAGGATTGAAGCCAGGAATCCGAGGAGCGTGAGCTTGTCCGGTGTGACCCAGGCCGGCATATGTTCAGCCAGCCATTTCAATGCCGGACGCTCCAGCGGACCCAGAAGGATGTCGTTTATCCGTTTCTGATTGTGTGTTTTGGTGACTTTTTCAGGCATTTGGATCAGCTCCTACTCTCAGGGTTTGTTCCGGCCAAACTGGATAAAACATGTGCCATTGATTCGGTGCTTCTCGAATGAATGCTTCTGCATATCTTAATACAGTTTCAGAATTTTGGACGATTTCAGTCGCCTTATCATCATCATGCGCCATCGTAAGCAGCGGGCTGCTCTTCAACTCGTACGAGAGATCCTCGTGCTGGAAAACGGACAACAGGACGACCGGTGTGTCTGTCTCCAGCGCGAGTCTGGTGTGAATGACAGGGAGCCTGGCTGGGTTCCCGCAGACCTCGAGCAAATACGTCTGAGAGGAGGCGCTCTCCACTGGTCGGTCGATGCCGGTGACCACCGTACCACCCAGCCGCAAGGTATTCTTCGCATCACGCAATGCCTGGGGCGAGATCGGGGTTGTGCGCATCCCGTGCGCGTCCCGGAGCTGGTTGTGATAACTGTAGTTGGCGTTCGGGCTAGGATAACTCAACGCCTGAACGGTGATGCCGAGCAATGAAAGCAGGTGGCCTGCCATATCAAAGTTGCTCATGTGAGGCGCTACGGCAATCACAGCGCCCTGGCGCATCGCGTCCACCGCGCGTTTGGTCGAGTCAGACAGCGCGAAAACTCTCAGCAGTTCATCCGGTCTGGTCAGGTAATAAAAATAATCGAACAGGCAAACCCCTTTGGACATGAAGACTTGCCGGGTGATTGTGTTGATCTCTTCTGGATTGAGACGCCCGTCATGCAGCGCGTTTTGATTTTCTTTCACTGACTGGATCATCAGCGAAGTACCTATCCCCGCGTAAAATCCGCCCAATTGCCGGGCGAATTTTCTCCCTGCGGATTGCGGGACAACACGCCCGATCCATTGCAGAAATTTGAGTGAATTGGATCCTTCAAATAATTTTGGCATGAGTTCGAGACACTAATAAAATTTATACTCGTATCACCATTGTACTCACAGATAAAGTCAACGCTATCAATTGTTGAGACGATGCTCTCGTGTCTGCTTAAATAATCAGCGGAGAGGGTGGGATTCGAACCCACGATACCTTGCGGTATACGCGCTTTCCAGGCGCGCGCGTTAGGCCAACTACGCAACCTCTCCACGGCCGAAAATGGCTATGCAAACGCAGATTATATCATCCTTCCTCATCAGTTCGGAGCATCTGATGCGGTCAGAAAACTATTGCGATTTTCAGCGAAAAAGGTATAATATGTGGCACGGGCGGTTAGCTCAGTTGGTTAGAGCGCCGCGTTGACATCGCGGAGGTCACTGGTTCGAGTCCTGTATCGCCCACAAAAAATACTCGCTGAAATCAGGCGGGTATTTTTTTGCCTATTGCATTTTCATTTTAGTTTGACTATAATCTTTTCTGTTATATTGAAACACGATGACCAGGACGAGTAATTTCTGGCTGTCGGACAGAAAACGAGGATCACCGGCTGAGAATCCTCTTCCGACTTAAGAAATGAAAACCACCTGCGAGTGGAATCCCGAACAATAGTAAGGTGACCGGATTGCTCCGTTACAGGCACAAGAGATGACCAAATATACTGGTCAAATTGGGTGGAACCGCGTGAATATCCTCTCGCCCCAAACATTTGGGCGAGAGTTTTCTTGTTAATCGGAGGTAATGATGGCTGAAAAATTGAAAGAAAAGTACGAAGAATCAAAGATCTATCGTCTGCGCCATTCGGCAGCACATGTCATGGCAGAAGCGGTGCTGGAGAAATTTCCATCCGCCAAGATTGCTATCGGACCACCTATTGAGGATGGTTTTTATTATGATTTTGATTTGCCGCGCGCACTGACTCCGGAAGATCTGGTTGAACTGGAAGCCCGGATGAAAGAGATCGCGAAAGGTGATCATGTCTTCACCAAGCAGGTTCTCTCAGCCGATGAAGCCCGTACCATTTTCGAAGACCAGCCATATAAACTGGAGCTGATAGACGGGCTGGACAGAGGCGGCGAGGACGAATACGGCAATCCGCTCAATCAGAAGCTGGAGATCTCGACCTACACGCTGGATCATTTCACTGACCTGTGTCGCGGTCCGCATGTGGCCAACACCAATGAAATCAACCCTGAGGGTCTGAAACTGCTCAACGTTGCCGGCGCTTACTGGCGCGGTGACGAGCGCCGCCCGATGCTGCAGCGGATTTACGGCACCGCGTGGGAGACCAAGCAGGATCTGGATGACTATCTGACCAGGATGGAAGAAGCGCGGAAACGCGATCATCGCAAACTCGGCAAGGAGCTTAATCTGTTCAGCATCTCGGATGAGGTCGGCGCGGGCTTGATCCTCTGGCACCCAAAAGGCGGCCGTATCCGCCGGATATTCGAGCGCTTCTGGGAAGATGAACATGAGAAAGCGGGCTACGAATTTGTTTACACGCCTCATGTCGGCAAAGCACAGCTCTGGGAGACCAGCGGTCATCTCGGCTTCTATGCTGAAAATATGTACGCGCCGGTTGAAGTGGAAGGCTCGAAATATTACCTCAAACCAATGAACTGCCCCTTCCACCTGACTATTTATAACAACAAACTGCGCTCCTACCGTGATCTGCCGATCCGTCTGGCAGAAAAGGGGACGGTCTATCGCTATGAACGCAGCGGCGTGCTGCACGGTCTGCTGCGCGTGCGCGGCTTCACCCAGGATGATGCCCATCACTTCTGCGCGCCGGAGCAAATGCCGGCTGAGATTGATATGGTGCTGGAATTCTCCCTGCATCTGCTGCACTCCTTTGGCTTCAAGGATATCAGCGCCTTCCTGAGCACGATGCCCGAGAAGTATGTCGGCGACCCCGCTGACTGGGAAGCCGCGACGGAAGCGCTGCGAGACTCCCTTGACCGGCACAACCTGCCGTATGAAGTAGACAAGGGCGGCGGCGCTTTCTACGGTCCAAAGATTGACCTCAAGGTCAAGGACGCTATCAACCGCGAGTGGCAATTGACGACAATCCAGTTCGACTTCAACTTGTCTGAGCGCTTTGATTTGAAATACATAGGTGAAGACGGCAACGCGCATCGCCCGTACATGATTCACCGCGCGCTGCTCGGCAGCATGGAACGCTTCTTCGGCGTGCTCATCGAGCACTACGGCGGTGCCTTCCCGGTCTGGCTGGCTCCGGTTCAGGCAGCCATCATCCCGATCGCTGACCGCCACCTGGAGTACGCCAAGCAGGTCGAAGCCAGGCTGCGCGCTGCCGGCATGCGGGCCGATGTTGACACCCGCAGCGAGCGTATGAACGCCAAAATCCGCGACGCGCAAAACCAGAAGATTCCATATATGCTGGTTATCGGCGATAAGGAACTGGAGGCTGGCGCGGTGGCGTTGCGCATGCGCAGCGGGGAGAATCCCGGTGCCATGCCGCTGGATGAATTCATCGCCTTCGCGCAGCAGCAGATAGCAGAAAAAATTTAAGACTACATAAGTCGTACATAGCGGGTGCATTATTCAAATGCACCCGCTTTTTTATTTACTGATGCCACCATTGTTGAAGAACTATAAGGTGAATTATTGCCCGCGCTCGCAACCTATGGTATATTTTCAACATTAACTTCAATTTATGATCGCATAAGAAAGGGTCACTGCTATTAGTACAACAAATTTTCCTGTCAATGAAACAATTCGAGCTGCTGAAGTCCGGCTGATTGGTCCTCAAGGTGAGAATCTTGGGGTGGTCCCCACAAAAGAAGCGCTGAAAATCGCATTCGACGCAAACCTCGATTTGGTAGAGGTCTCTTCCAACGCCGAACCGCCGGTTTGCCGTGTCATGGATTTTGGCAAGTTCCTTTATGAACGCACCAAGAAGGAACGAGAAGCCAAGAAAGCGCAGACCAAGATTGAAATCAAAGAAATCAGACTGCGGCCAAAAACCAATGACCATCACCGTTCATTCAAAGTCCGTGATGCTCGCAGGTGGCTCGAAGATGGCATGAAAGTTAAAGTGACCGTCAGGTTCCGCGGCCGTGAAATCACCTACCCGGAACTAGCCCTCGAAGATTTACGTGAGATCGCTGAAGAACTTGCCGATCTGGCGACTGTGGAGCAGGCACCTAATATGGAAGGTAAGGTCATGAATATGGTGCTCAGCCCTGCCAAGCCCGGCAAGAAAAAAGCAGCCTGATAACCAACCTATTTGCCGTAAAACCTTCCCGCGCCGCTTGAGTTCGGTGTATAATTGCGGTTCGTGCATTTCGGTCGCACACTGCTATAGAACAGGAGTAACAACGTGCCAAGGAAACAAAGTGCAACAAAAATCAAATTGAAGACCCATAAAGCAACCTCCAAAAGGTTCCGCCTGACCGGGTCCGGTATGCTTGTTCGCACCAAGGGCGGTAAAAGCCATCTGCGCCGCCGCACCTCTCAGCGGACAAAATACCAGTTGGACGAGATGGTGCCCGTGAAAGCAAAACGCATCATCAAGCGTGTTCGTCGTCTCGCCCCCAATATGGAGTAAACGGGACATCCGGATTAGTGTCACTGTTGGGTGCTCACAACGAGTATCAAATCTGATACTGGCGCCCAGGGGTAGGCAAAGGAGCTTGAAATGGCAAGAGTAAAAGGTGGTCCGCAAGGACGCTTCAAACATAAGAAAGTTTTGAAACTGACACAAGGTCAGCGCGGAACGAAGAGCAAGTTGTTCCGCCGTGCCAACGAATCCCTGATGAAGGGTCTCTGGTACGCATATCGTGACCGCCGTGCCCGCAAACGTGATCTTCGCAAACTCTGGATCGCACGCATCAATGCTGGCGCCCGCCTTAATGGCATCAGCTACAGCCGCTTTATCGGCGCCATGCGCAAAGCAAACATCACCCTTAACCGGAAAATGTTGGCTGACCTGGCAGTGCGTGAACCCAAAGTGTTCGCGAGCATCGTTTCCAAGGCGCTGGATGCCTAGATAGCCAGTAAAGCGACCGAATCTGGTTTCATCCGCACCAGGAGCAAATGAAATAAGCTCAAAGTCCTGTCAGCAAGCTGACAGGACTTTTGTTTGGGGTGAATATGAATAGTCTGATACGAACCTATCCATCAGCGACATTTGAGAAAATTCACATGATCCACGGTGATATCACTCGCGAGCCGGCGGACGCCATCGTCAATGCTGCCAATAGCGCGTTGCAGCATGGCGGCGGCGTAGCCGCTGCTATCGCCCATGCAGGCGGCGCGATCATCCAGCGTGAAAGCGACGACTGGATCGTCCGGCATGGTGATGCTGCACACGACCGCCCTGCTGTGACTGGTGCCGGTGAGCTGCCAGCAAAATATGTCATCCATGCTGTCGGACCGATCATGGGCAGCGGTGATGAAGCAAACAAACTGCGGAAAACGTTGAACGCTGCTATTGGCACTGCCCGAGATTTGAAGGTCGGCTGCTTATCGTTGCCAGCCATTTCCTGCGGGATTTATCGTGTTCCGACTGAACTCGTCGCCCAGGTTTACGCTGATGTTTTTCTGACTGCGAAAACTGCCGAACCTTGTGATATGCTAATCAAAATAGTTCTGTTTGATACGGCCGTGCTGGAGACCTTTATAGACGTGTTCGATCTGACTGTGAAGCAGAGATGACTACCACATCATATATATCATCAATCTCAAATCCAAAAATTAAATGGCTGCGCAAACTGCTGGCTGACCGCACGACGCGTGATGAAGCAGGGCTGTTTATCGCAGAAGGCATCCGGCTGGTCGAAGATGCCGTCGCCGAAGGCTGGCAACCGGTCTCCCTTTTTTACGCGGAGGACCTGGGACAACGCGGGTCGAAAATCGTTGATGCAGTTACATCCCCTGAGAAATTCGTGCTCAGCCCGGAGCTGATGCAGCGGGTTGCCGGCACAGAAACCAGCCAGGGATTGATCGCGGTTTTTACTCGCCCGGTTTACACCCATCAGAAGAACCTTGATTTTGTCCTGATCGCCGATAACATCCGCGACCCGGGGAATCTTGGCACCTTGCTGCGCTCGGCGGCATCCGCTGGCGTTCAGCTATGTCTGGTTTCACCCCAGTCCGTGGATGTCTGGTCACCAAAAGTCATCCGCGCCGGCATGGGCGCCCACTTTCATCTGCCTGTCCAGCAGCTTAGCTGGGATGAAATCGAACAGACTTGTCTGCGGAGGGACCCACCTCTGACCGTAATGATGGCTGAGGCTGAAGCGGAGATTCCTTATTGGGACGCGAATCTGAATGCGCCAGTCGCGCTGCTGATCGGCAGCGAAGCCGAAGGCCCTTCGTCGGAAGGTCGGCGGATGGCAAGCCAGTCCGTCAGCATCCCGATGCCGGGAAAGTTTGAATCCTTGAACGCCGCAATCGCGGGATCGATCCTGCTGTTCGAAGCTGTCCGGCAACGCTCAAAATAACCGCGCACTATTGCGGTAAATTGCCGGTTGACTAGCCCTCCCTTACGGGCGAATTTCTATGAAGTTAACAATAGTCAGATTTTTCTCACAGGCATCGATCGTTGTGAGATAGGTCCGCTCTGAGAGCGGCTTGCCGGTCTCATCGATTAACCGGATCCAGAGCGTCTGGAAGGACGCGATTGGCATATCGGCTAAAGTAAATTCATACCCTGCCGGTCCATACTGGATAGAAGTGCCTGACAGACTCTCCAGATCGATCGTATTGTCGCCCAGCGTACCGCCCATCTCGACCAGAACGCCTGTACGAGGCCTTTTATCGATCGTCAGCACCTGACCGCCAACGCCCATCCATTTACAGTCCGAACGGGAGGGGTTGATCAGCAGCGCGTCTATGCTGTCCGGGGCGTTCTGAATGGCGTAGCTGGGGTTGAAGTCCGGTTCAGCGGGTGTGGCAGTCATCGCAGGCGGCTGAACGACGTCTGGCTGTGCTGTTGGCGCGACAAGCGTGACAGCGGTATCCGTACTGAAGGAAGGCAGGAAAGGTGTCGGAGCAGCAGCATTTTCAGTCGCGCCTGGGGTCACCTGCACCACCGATGGGAACAACTCATGCTGCGGCGGCGGGAATGGATTGAGGTTGCTGTACGGATACATGTAAATCAGGAAGGCGACAAAGACCACCGGCAGCGTCGTCAGCATGACCATCACCGTCAGGCAATTCCAGACGCTGTTGACCCGTCGTCTCGACCGGTTGTCGCGCTGCCAGACTTCGGAGTGATCAAACATGCGTCCGCACCATCCGCTTAGTCAATCTCCATCTCGATCGTGCTGCTCTGCTTCTGCTGCTCCACCCATTTCAGCAATGCAGTGTGCTGCAGGCTGCTCAACGCGTCAGGGCTTAATTCCCGGGCGGATTCCCTTTCGAGAGCGTAAAGGATGTGATAGCCGATTGACGTTTTGATGACGCCGCTATAACCGCCGGGTTGCAGCGAGAACGCGGGGGCGTCCAGTTCAGGCTGGGTGAGATAACCGCGCGGGAACCAGCCGAGATCGCCATGCGTCAGCGGGTCATACTGATCTGCCAAGCCCTGGAACTCTATGCCTGCCTGCAATTGCCGCAACAACTGCTGCGCTTCAGCCTCATCCTGCACCAGAATCTGCAGGGCATGGATTTGCTCGGCTGATGTGCCAAGGTCAGCGAATATCCGCGCTTTCATCCAGTTGGCTGCAATTTGTCTCGCCAGCGCAGCTTTGAATTCTTCTTCATCATAGTAATTCTCAGAGAGCCATTGGTTGAATGGCTCTTCCCCGCCCCTGGCTTCAACCACTTGTGTGTAACTAGCCTCCAGCGCGGCAGAATCCGGTTGATAACCCTGCTGATGCGCCGCGTTCGCCAACAACAGTTGACCGGTGAACTCGTCAATCACCCGCTGCTTCTGCTCATCTGCTGTCAGTGTCGACGCAAGTGCTGCGGCTGATTTCGCGATGCGCTCAAGCTCATGCTGAAATTCCTGCTTGCTGACCGATACCAGCCCGAGACGCATGGCAAAAGGCTCGCTGACTACCGTCGCGGTTGCCAGCGGCTGATTGACTGCTTCAGGGCTGGGCAAATCCGTTGCTTGCGGCGCATCCGGTCTGCATGCTGAGAGCAGCAGCACAAAGCCGATTGCCGCGGTAACGATCAGCCGTTTTGCCTTAAATATTTCCATGCATTGGATTATACCTGCAGGTAAAAACTTAAGATTTCCATCCATTCAGCATATTCTAACGCAACCGGCAATCAATAGGGCAATTTTCGTGCCAGAAGATTTTTAAGGTTAGCCTGGCGATGAATTTAAGCGGATTGCTACACGAACATTCCAATCCCCAATATACAGGGTTTCAGCATGGTCTTCGCAATTTTTACCTACATATCGGTCAAAAAATCTGTAAAATGGTGCCAGAACCGATCAGAATGATCTGCCGCACTTGTGTGTATGAAATATTTTTAAAAAGTTTAACAAGATTGGGTGAAATCGCTATTGCATGCCTTGATTCACTATGCTACAATAGCTTCACGCGCCATATAAGGCGGATAACATATCAACATCCCCCATATATTGGGGTTTTTGATTCAGAATCTAGTAAAAGACCAAATAAGAGGGTTGCCAGTGCTTTGTCCATTTTGCCATCACACAGAATCACGCGTCGTTGATACTACCAGCGACAACCGCGGCACTATCCGCCGCCGGCGTGAGTGTGAGAAATGCCACCAGCGCTTCAGCACCCTTGAGCGGGCCATTCAGGGCACCCCGCTGCTGATCAAACAGGACGGCAGTCGCGAAGAATTTGACCGTGAAAAGCTCACGCGTGGCATCCGCATCGCCTGTGCCAAACGGCCGGTCTCGGCATCCAACATCGACCGCCTGATCGGCAATATTGAAACCAAACTGCAACAACTAGGCAAACCCGAAGTTTCTTCCCGTATTGTGGGTGACATGGTCATCGAAGGATTGAAAGGGCTGGATCACATCGCGTACATCCGCTACGCGATTGTCTACCTGCGCCTGGATGACCTGCATGCCCTGCGCGACGAAATTGACAGTTTATTAGAATAATTTAGGAGTAGCCATGAACGAAGTAGACAACCCGACTACTGCTGTACAAGAGTCTTCCATGCCTGACGGCTTGATGCAAATGGACCTGACGGACAATGCCCGCCAGGTTCTGGTGAAACGCTATGTGCGCCGCGGAAACGACGGCAAACCCAGCGAAACAGTGGAGGAAATGCTGTGGCGCGTTGCCTACAATATTGCCAAAGTTGAAACGGCCTGGGATGGCGACGTGCAGGAGCGCGCCAAATATTTCTATGAGATGATCGCCAGCCGGCGATTCTTCCCGAACTCACCCACCTTCACTGGCGCCGGCACACCGCTCGGACAGTTAGCCGCCTGCTTCGTCCTGCCAATCGCCGACGATATGGGCCGGAAGGAAAATGGCATTTTCCAGACCCTGCGTGACGCGGCGCTGATCCAGCAGACCGGCGGCGGCAACGGCTTCTCCTTCTCACGACTGCGCCCCGGCGGCACCCATGTCAAGAGCTCGGCTGGCCGGGCAACCGGACCTGTCGGCTTCCTGCGCGTTTATGACCACGCCTTCGGCGAGGTCGCTCAGGGTGGATCACGCCGCGGCGCCAACATGGCAGTCCTGCGCATTGACCACCCGGATGTGGAAGAATTCATCACCTGCAAAACGAACGAGAACCAGATTACCAACTTCAACATTTCTGTCGGTGTCACCGATGCCTTCATGGAAGCGGTCGAAAGTGACAGCGACTGGGAATTGCGCTTCCCGGATGTCATGGATCCGCGCTACCGCACCTTTGACGGTGTGATTGAAGATGCCGAAAAAGTCGGTCTGCCGGTCATCACTCACAAAAAGGTCAAAGCGCGCGAGCTGTTCCAGAGCATCGTCAAGCAAGCCCATCACAACGGCGAGCCCGGTATGCTGTTCCTGGACGCTGCCAACCGCTCCAACCCAGTGCCGCAGCTTTACCGGCTCGAGGCGACGAACCCCTGCGGCGAGCAATGGCTCGGCCCGTATGAGAATTGCTGCCTGGGCTCGATCAATCTGGCCGAACACCTTGGTCCTGAAGGCACCGTGGACTGGGAAAAATTACGCGAGAGCGCCGAGATCTCGACCATCTTCCTTGATGATGTGGTTGAAGCCAACGCGTATGTGCCCGCTGTCCCGCAACTCAAGGTCGCGGCGTTGAAAGCCCGCCGCATCGGGCTCGGTCTGATGGGTCTGGCTGATCTGATGTATCACACCGGCATCCGTTACGGCTCACCCGAGGGGCAGGAATTCGCCGCTCAGGTGATGGAATTCATCCGCTATCACGCCATGAAGACGTCGATTGAACTGGCGAAGCAGCGCGGCACCTTCCCCGCCATCGAAGGCAGCATCTATGATCCTGCCAACATGACCTGGACGCCGCCCGAACCCATCCTGCCCTATGAGCATACCTGGGACAGACCGGAAATCGACTGGGCGAGCATCACGGCCGGCATTCTCGCGCATGGCATTCGCAACGCGGCGCAAACGACCATTGCCCCAACCGGCACCATCGCGACCGTCGCGGGCTGTGAAGGTTATGGCTGCGAACCGGTCTTCGCGCTGGCTTACATCCGCCATGTCAACGACAACGGCAATGACCTGCAGCTCACCTATTCCAGCCCGCTGTTTGAGAAAGCGCTGATCGAGGCCGGTCTTTCCGCTGAAGAGCGCGAACGGATCGTGGACGAAGTGATGAAGAAGGGTTCGATCAAGGAAATCGAAGGCGTTCCCGCGCACATTCGCGACGTGTTCGTTGTCTCCGCGGATATCACCGCCGAGGAACATGTCTATACGCAGGCAGCCATGCAGGCCTTCGTTGATAACAGCCTCTCCAAGACCATCAATTTCGATTCGAACGCGACGCAGGAAGACGTAGCCAACGCCTATATGCTGGCCTGGAAACTGGGCTGCAAGGGTATCACTGTCTACGTGACCGGGTCACGCAACGTGGTCGTCCTGGAGACGCAAGCCACTGCTGAAAAGAAAAATGGCGACGCGGTGGTCGAACCCGTTGAGGCTGAAGAGCAACCGGCATTGTGGCAGACGACCAAGAAATACCGCCCGAAGATGCTGCCCGGGTTTACCTATAATGTCGAGACGCCGCTCGGCAAGGCGTACGTAACTATCAATGAGAATGGCAATCACAATGCCTTTGAAGTTTTCATCAATACAGCCAAGGCCGGCTCGGATACCGCCGCGGTCTCTGAAGCCATCGGACGGCTGATCTCCTACATCCTCAGACTGGCGTCACCAGTTGACCCGGACAAGCGCCTGGGTGAGGTAGTCAATCAACTGATCGGCATTGGCGGCGGACGGTCGATGGGATTTGGTCCCAACCGCATCCGCTCACTGCCAGACGGACTGGCGCAGGTGATCGAAGATTACCTGGAGAAGAAGCAAGCCAGGCGGGAGGCGGCTGCCGCTATGGCGGCGAATGAGCACCACGTGCCGAAGCAGCCTGAGGTGAAGGAGCCGGTGTTCTTCGAGGCACGCCAAAGCGCGCTGCCCATGGTCGGCGACTTGTGTCCGGAGTGCGGTCAGGCGTCGGTCGTCAATGAAGAAGGCTGCCGCAAGTGTTACTCCTGCGGCTACAGCGAGTGCTGAAAAACCCCTGATTTTTAAACACAAAATCCCCTGGCGACACAGGGGATTTTATGTCTTGCACATACAATTGCTTCTTACTTTGGGTTTCCCCAGGCGATGAAGCTGCCCGTAAAGGGCACTACAACAGCAGGAACATCTGTTGTTGTAATCAAATAGAGATTTTCACCATACAGGTCGTCTGAATACCCCAATCCGACCGCCAGCTTGTGATCTGGTGACCAGAGCACTTCACGCAGTCTATGGGTTTCCTGATTGGTCTGCGCTCGTTTCGCAAAGTCCTCAACGGGTGATTGATATGGCGCGAGCGCCAGCGTGCCATCGTCAGGCGGCTGCAAGACGCTATTGTAGAAATAATTCAGGGTGCCCTGCGGATCTTCCTCCGCCCACCCGACAAATGGATAGGCATCGGCGCTGTGGGCTGCCAGCGTCGTGACCTCACCACTGCCGGCATCCATCTGCCACAGACCCGGTTCAATCATGCCAATGAAGGGGCTGCTGATAAACAGACTTGCCCCGTCAGCCGACCAGCTCGCCTGACAGCAGAGCCAGGCTTCAATCTGCGGCATGACCAACTTTTGTGTGTCAAGGTCGATGACCGCGATCGTACCGCCCTCATAATAGCCGACATCCAGAGCCAGTTTTTTTCCATCCGGACTCCAGCGGTTGGCGGCGTAGATTTCCTTGATCAACACCCCGCCCGAGGGCATCGGCTCTAGCTGGTTTTCAAGCAGCATGGTCGAGGTGTCCGTCTCAATGTCCAGCAATCGCAGGCCGCCGAGCGTATACGCGAGCTGCTTCCCGTCCGGCGACCATACCGGCCGCCCAACCTTCTCCTTCAGGATAAATTCTTCGGTTTCCTCGCCTTGCTTCCCCTCCAGCAGCACGCGTTGGTTCTCACCCATCGAACCAGTGAGATAGAGCGTATTGCCGGCCGCAAAAACCAGGTCGCCATTAACCGGGTTGACGCTGAAACTATTGACTTCGTCCGTCACTTTGCTGATCTGCGTACGCGTCACGCCATCCGTTTCGAGCCGGAAAAGCGCGCGTGGGTTACTGCCTTCGGCGTGGATGAAATAAATCGGCGCTGGCAGCTTGTAGTCTGATACTGGTTCCATAGTCGGGTTCGTGGCTGATGGCATATCGGTTGTAATAGGCGCGCTGGCTGGCTCGGATGCCACAGGCGCAGAAGCTTCAGGCGTGGGTTCATTGACTACCGGTAAGGTCGGCTGAGCCGGCACGCACCCGGCAAGCAGAATCAATAACATCAGGATGAGATAAATCTTTCTCATGACTCTGTCCTTTACGAAAACACTGTGATTAACAATCCAGTACGATTGCAATAACCATACCAATATACTCGTTGAAGCCCTTCGTTTTAAAAAAATGAGTATTGATTAATGCCCTGGACGGCATATAATTTGAAATTGCAGCAAATTTCCACAGAAATAAAATCAATTTGGGTTTCCGATTGGCAAGGAGGGTGGCATGGTCCGATTTTCCCGCTTACTCAGTGTCTTGGGCATCTGCGTTCTGCTGATGGCCTGTTCGATTACGTTTCCGACATCGCAATCCACACAATCCACTGCCGTCGCTGCCTCCATTGAAGCTGAACTGACAGCACGCGCGCTCAGCGCGACCCCGACATCGACGGCAACCACAGTGCCAACGGCTACGACTGAGCCGACTTCGACGCCATCACCAACGGCACTTCCCAGCAATACACCCGTCCCCCCTGTCGTGGTTACAACACCAGCACCACAGGTCAGCTGTTATGCCGCGACATTCGTCACGGATGTCACCATCCAGGATGGGACTGTGATGAAACAGGCAGAAAGCTTCACCAAAACCTGGCGCGTGACCAACTCCGGCACCTGTGCCTGGTCTGGCTATCAGCTGGTCTTTGTAGGCGGTGAACGGCTCGGCGCTCCCGATGCGATTCCGCAGCCTGGCATTATTAATCCGGGCGGCACAGTCGATGTCTCGGTGCAGTTGAGCTCTCCTTCCAGCACGGGTGATTTTACTGGCTATTTCAAACTGAAAGCCAGTGACGGTACGGTCTTTGGGATGAGTCCGTATAACGCGTCTCTGAGTGTGGTGATCTCAACACAGGGAGTTGCCTTAAAACCGCTCCCGCAGTTGACTTTTGTCGCGCCGGGCGGGCTATTGCTCCTGCGACCAGACATGTACGTGTCTGAGTTTTCGATCAACAATGGCGCGCCGATCCCGGGCGGCGTAGATGTCCCGGTCAGGATTGGTGTGTATAACAAAGGAACCGTCAAAGCCGAGAATTTTGACGTTGAGTTCTGGGGACTTGAAACCTTCGCCAGCCGCAGTTGCGCCTGGGACATTGACGCGATGAACGCCAAGGGCGGACAGATTCTGACATGCACAGTGAAATTCACCCCAGGTTACGCTGACGGACTGAAGGCGAAGGTCTGGATAGACCGGCTGGATATGGTCGCGGAATCAGATGAGAACAACAACGTCTACCTGGCGCCGCTAGACTTTCAATAAGCCTAAGCATTCGCGCGCTGGAAGATTTATTGCGACAGAGACATGTGGGCTGACTGATTCAGCCCACGTGACATCTGGCAGACAGATGACGTGGCAACTGGCATCCAGGCTGGCATCGCTAATAGGGATGATGGGACCAATAACCATAGCCTCTCGCCTGACACGGCTGCAAGATAAAGCTATATGGGTTGCTTAATGCCTGTAGTGGTATATAATGCTCATTTAACGGCCGAATAAATATCCCATAAATTAATAATTGGTTTGGGTTTCCGATAGATAAGGAGGGCTTCTATGACTCGGGTTTCCCGCATGCTAGGTCTCATAGGCATCTGTACGCTGCTGATGGCCTGCTCCATTTCATTCCCATCGTCCAAAACTGCGCAATCAACATCGGTTGCCGCAACCATTGAAGCTGAACTGACAATGCGGGCTCTGAGCGCGACACCGACATCCACCGCCACCACGGTGCCAACCGCTACGATAGAACCGAGTATGACCCCCACACTAACGACGGTGCCCACCAATACGCCAGCCCCGTCAGTCGTGGTCATTACGCCGGCGCCTCAAGCGAGCTGCTATGCCGCCACCTTCGTCAGCGATGTCACTATCCCCGACGGGTCATACGTGGACGAAGGCGGACATTTCATCAAAACATGGCGTGTGCAGAACTCCGGCACATGTGCCTGGTCAGGCTATCAACTGGTCTTCCAGAGCGGTGATCGCATGAGCAGTCCCGATTCGATTCCGCAGTCAGGCGTCATCAATCCGGGTAGCACCGTCGATGTTTCGGTATCGCTGCTCGCCCCAACCAGCCCGGGCAGCTATACTGGCTACTTCAAGCTGAGAGCGAGCGATGGGACAGTCTTTGGCATGGGGCCATACAACTCATCCTTAAGTGTCGTCATAGCGACGAAGAGTCTTGGCAGCAATCCACCTGGGCCCACACCCTTCCCTTCCCTGCCTCCGCCGCCCGCACCCATTCTGAGACCGGACATGAGAGTAACTGACTTCTCAATCAATAGTGGTCAGCCGATACCTGCAGACGTACCTGTCCTGGTCAGGATCAGTGTGATGAACAAGGGTGACGCAAAAGCTGGACCTTTTATTGTTGAGTTCTGGGGACTTGAAACCTTCGCTAACCGTAGCTGCATTTGGGAAGTGGATTCCATGAACGTCAATGGCGGTCGGGTTCTCGAATGCATGTTCACCTTCCAATCCAGTTATGCTGACGGGTTGAAGGCGAAGGTGTGGATCGACCGGCCGAACGCGGTCAACGAGCATTATGAAGACAACAACATTCATCTCGTGCCGCTTGACTTTAAGTAAACCTTCGCTACGACACGCTGGCTAATTTTTCGTAATCATGCAAACATGCGGGCTGACTGGTTCAGCCCGCATGACATATGGCAGACTGTTGACGCGGAAACAGAGATCGAGATCGTGCAGCATGATCGGGCTTAAGCCGCCGGCGCCAATCCAGGTGTTGGCTTGCTTCCAGCTTCGACCTTTAACGAGATACTCTGCCGGATGCGCTGCCTGGCTTTGCAGCAGCGCGATCATGTATTCCGCGCAGGCTCTATCTTCCACACCACCGCTGCCCCCGCGGGTGTCAGTCGCCACAAACGTGATGTGGTGATAGCCCGCGTCCAGAATGGCTTCGATGGTAGCGCGCGCGACGACGAACGAAGCAGCAAAGACATTGGCTATTGACACGCATTTCAACAACCCCTGCGTCCCGGCGGTCGTACGCTGGACAAGCGTTTGCCCCTCCAGCATCAGGGTGGACATCTGATACGGTGAGTTCCACAAATCAAAGCCGGGGATAGGCAGCCCACCCTGCTCGCCCATCACCAGCGACCCGGGATGCTCTGCCTTCAGCTTCAAAGCGTTTTCAATTGTATCGGTCGCGATGATTCTGCTGACCCCTTGCCGGAAGGCATAAGCGGCTGTCGTAAACGCCCGGCAAACATCAATCACCACCGCGGCATCCGTGCCGGCAGGGATGGGTTCGTCGATTGCAATGATGTCAAATTTCATCTCCACGCTCCTCTATAATTAGTTTACATCATGGCACTCGTTATAATTTAAGCTGCGTCAGGGAGTATGCAACTATCATGACCATAATCCGTATAAATGATAAGTTACAACAACGTCAGGAGCGTAAGTGACAACCAACAACGAAGACTGGCTGAAGCTTGCCATTCAGGGAGACACGGAGGCATTTTCTAATTTGGTCGAGACGTATCAGACGCCCGTTTACAATCTCTGCAGCCGGATGCTGGGCAATGCTGAAGACGCGGAGGATGCCGCCCAGGAAGCTTTCTGGCGCGCCTATCAAAACCTGAAGCGTTACGACCCGAACCGATCCTTCGTCACCTGGCTGCTCTCCATCGCGGCGCATTACTGCATCGACCAGCAACGAAAGAAACGGCTGCCAGCGGTTGACATGGAAACCCTGCCCGAAGAAGTCATCCCGGACAACCTTCCGACGCCGGAGCATATCACCTTCTCCCGCAACGCGAGTGACGGGATCAGCGGCGTGCTTGCCAAACTGAACCCAGATGACAGAGTTGTAATAATCCTTAAATATTGGTATGACTACTCGGAAGCCGAGATAGCGGAGACCATGGGCATCACACCCAGCGCTGCCAAGAGCCGCCTGTTCCGTGCCCGCCGGCAAGTCGCCGCAATCATGACTGAAACCAATCCCGAGCTAGTCACCGCGGAGTTCCACCATGAATGATGAACATATCACTCAATTATTCTACGAGGGGCTTGATGAGAAGCAGCTTTCGCCAGAGCAAATGGCGCATTTGCTGACTTGTTCTAAATGCCAGCAGGTCAGCCGCTCATTGCAGCAATTCGCCGCCATGACACAGGCTGTCGGCATCATTGAAGCTCCCGCTGGATTTACAAACAGATGGCGGGTGATGGCTGCCAAACGCGCGCACACATACCAGCAGCGGATGCCGCTCAAATATTGGTTTTTTCTGATCGCGGCAAATGTCATCTCAGTGCTCATGCTGCTCGGTTTACTGCTCATCAATGGCCAGCCGATCAAGACCCTGGTGACGGGGTTGATACGCGTCGGGAACGCTTACGCCTCTCTGGAGGAAACCTACTCGCAGGCTGTTCATTTTCTTTCCGGCATGCCTCCAATCGTGCCCATCACGATGATCATCGCCTTCTCGGTCACAATCATGATCCTGATGGTGCTCGGCGGGGCAGCGTTCTACCGCTACGGCTATAAGGGAACGACTCATGAGTAAACTGACCCGCATCTTAATCCATGGTCTGCTCACTGTCCTGCTCGTCGCGGGATTCTCCGCATCAACAGTCAACGCAGCTCTGGGTGTAAACAATACTTCCGCCGAAATAGACAGAAAATTTGTCTTTGGTGGTTTCTTCACACTTTCGTCCGGCCAAACGCTGAATGAGGATTTATATATATTCGGCGGCATGGCAGAACTTGAAACGGGCAGCATCGTCAACGGCGACATCGTCTTGATGGGCGGCAGCCTGGACGCCGGTGGCACAATAAATGGCAGCATTTCCGCGTTTGGCGGCACCGTCAATGTCGCGCGCTCGGCAAATGTGACCGGAGGGCTTACATCTTTCGGCGCGGCTGTGTACGACGAGACAGACCCGAATAGCTATACTCCGTCGCTGCCGGGGCAGGATCATCCCGAACCACCAGCAATCCCTGCTGCCCCAAGGTTTGGCTCCTTTGAGTGGTTTATAAAGATACTGACCAGCCTGTTCTGGAAGGTGCTGCAAGCGTTCCTGATGGCAGGTTTGGCATCCATTCTTATGGTGCTGCTGCCGCGCAATATGGAACAGGCGCGCCTGACGCTGCAGCAAGCGCCGCTGGCGTCGGCTGGTACGGGCATTCTGGCATCGCTGGTGCTGCCGGCAGTCCTGCTGATCCTGATCCTCAGCCTGTGTCTGATTCCGGTCGCGCTGCTGCTCATCTTTGCCGTTATCTTTGCCTGGCTGGCTAGCTGGGCATTACTCGGGCTGCAATTCGGCATGTGGATGGAAGGGTTGTTCAAGGTGGATTGGCAGCCAGCCGTGACCGCCGGCGTCGGCACGCTGATCCTGAGCCTAGGGTATCAGCTCATCATCCTGATCCCATGCATTGGCTGGGCTGCGGTGATCCTGGCAGCCGGGTTCGGATTTGGCGCGCTGCTCCTGAGCCGGTTTGGCTCGCAATCCTACCCGGCCTGATATTAATCATTACCAAAATTATTGGTGGATGGCGTTTAAAGAGGTGAGAAATGAATAAGAAATACGTGGTTTTGCTGGTAGCGTCGGTGTTCATTCTAGTTTCTTGTGTCTGCGTCCCGGGCTTTCGGCGCACGAACTATGTGCCGCCGCAAACGCTGGATGTTTCCGAAGCAATGCCGGCAGCAAGTGACACACCAGCCAAGTTGAATATATTTGTCGGTGCCGGCAAGGTCTCCCTCAAACCGGGCAGTCCCGAGTGGGTGACCGGGACGATCACTTATCTCGGCAGTGGCTGGAAACCGGAGATTCTCCGTGACGGCAATAGGCTGGATATCAAGCAGGCGGAAGGCGAACGGATCAGCACCAGAGGCAAATATGTCAGTGAGTGGGACCTCAGTCTCGGCGATCAGGTGATGGATCTTTCCATCAAGACGGGCGCCAGCGACTCAGTGCTTGACCTGTCGGGTGTCCCAATCAACGACCTGGTGGTTGAATCAGGCGCGAGCAAAACGATCCTGGCGTTCAACAAGGCAAACCCGGTCAGCATGGATTCTTTTACATTCAGCAGCGGCGCGGCTGATGTTGAGTTGATCAACCTGACAAACGCGAATTTCAGGCAGATGGACTTCAATGGCGGGCTTGGCTCGTACAAGTTTGATTTTGGCGGCGACTTGCAGCAAGATGCCACCGTCAATATTAAGGGCGGCGCGGGCAAATTTTCAATCACCGTTCCGGCTGACTTGAATATCGAGATCCGGCTGAAGGAAGGCGTCAGTAATGTGACATCCCTTGGCGACTGGGCAATGAGCGACAACGCCTACAAGACAGACATGCCAGGCAACAAACTGACTGTGAATATCGAAATCGGCATCGGACAACTGGAATTGATCAGAAAATAAATCTCGAACGAATAGATGAGGCGGCTCGTTGAGCCGCCTCATCTTATTTACCAGGCAAACTTCTGCCGGCGCAAATACATATATCCCGCGAGCAAGCCGGCAATCAGCACTAGTCCAGTCGTGAGGTAGAAGACAGAAATGATACCCAGGTGATCGGCCATGATGCCGCACAGGCTGGAGCCAATGGCGCCGCTGGCGAACATGAAACCGAGCGTCAGACCGGATGCCAGAGCCATGCGACCGGGCACCAGTTTCTGCGCCAGTACAATCAGGCTGCTATAGACCGCTCCTACCAGAAAACCAGCCAGCGGCAGCAGCAGGAAGTAGATGGCCGAGTACCCCAGAAATCCGATCAGGAAGAGCGGGATCGTCGCCAGCACAAAGAACATCATGATTACCTGATAGCGGTTCATGCGGTCTGCCAGCCAGCCGCCGAAAATGTTGCCGAACGCGCCAGCGCCGATATACAGCGCGGAGAGCAGGCCGTAGAAACTGGCGGGATGCCCCAGATCATGCAGGTACTTCGGCATGAAGATGCTCATGTTCGTACCGGTCAGCGAATCGATGGCGATGATGTACACCAGCGCGACCACATACCAGAGCGGCTTCTTGACCACCGCGCCATTGGCGTTCACCTTCTTCTGGTGTTCAGCCGAATCCTCATCGATCGTCGTCCTGGTCTTGAACGCCGAGAGGATGTAAAAACCAGTAAAAGAGCCCAGCACGCCGAGGAAGAATAAACCGCGCTGCCCCCACAGGTCGAGGATCGCGCCAGCGAGAATCGGCCCGAGGAAGAAGCCAAATTGGCCGAAGAAGAAATACAGGGAGGTAGAAGTCGTCTCGCGGCCCGAGGGCTGCAACTGTCCGATTTTTGTCGCTTCAACCGTGCCGGAGGGATGAAAAATACCGGAGCCTATGCTCGAGATGATAAAGAAGATCAAGCCGGGCCAGCCGGGCAGCAGCATGCCGATGCTGAAGAAGATCACCATCCAGAAGACGCCGATGGCTGAGACCCACTTGGCTCCGTATCTATCCGTAAGATGGCCGGCAAACGGCTGGACGACCGCCGCGACCAGCGAGTAAACCATGCCGATGGTAGCGATCATGGCATTGGTCAGCCCCAGTGGCCCGCTGAGATAAGCCAGCAGGACATTCCGGACGCCGTTGAGTGTATCGACTGTAAAATGGCCCAGTCCCGCCGCGGTGAAGCGCCTGATTTTGAAGATTTCCATTAAACACCTGGGGAACGATAATAATGATTGCGTTTGATGAGCTTGTAAACCGGCTGAGGGAGGAAGTACTGAAAGGGTCTGCCGGCAGCGATGCGCTGGCGGATATCGGTGGAGGAGATCTCGAGCAGCGGTGTGTCAATAAATGCCAGCTTGTCAGCAATGCCCGGCAGATCCCGCGTTACCTGTGACAGGTCTACCGGATAACCCGGGCGCTGCATGACACCGAACTTGTGCGTGATGCGCACCAGTTCCTGCGGTTGATACCACTTGATCATGTTCACCAGCGAATCCCCGCCAATCAGGTAATAAATCTCATCCTGCGGGTAAATCGCGTTCAGCAGCCGCATGGTGTCAACGCTGTAATGCGGGCCAGGCCGGTCGATTTCAATGGAGGAGAATTCAAATTTCTTATCGAGACCTACCACCGCTTTCACCAGCTCAGCCCGTTGTTCCAGTGCGTTGATGTTTTTCTCAGGCTTATGCGGCGGTTGCGGCGTCAGCACCCAGAGCACCTTCTCAAGCCGCAATTGGTCCGCGGCTTCAATCGCCAGAATCAAGTGGCCGATATGAGGTGGGTCGAAGGTGCCGCCGTAAACACCGATCTTCATGGGTGACTAGTCCTGCCACTCGAGTTCGAATTCACCGATCTCAACCGTGTCGCCTTCCTGGACGCCCGCCTCGCGCAGCGCCTTGTCGATGCCCAGGCTGACGAAGTAGCGATAGAAACGGCGGATGGAGGGCTCATGCTCCCAGAAAGTCATCTCGGCGGCGCGTTCAATTGCCTTGCCTTCAACACGCCAGCCATAGCCTGTGCGTTTGATGGTGAAGTCATTATCCGGCGCCTCAGGCTTATAGACCGGCAGCGCGTCCTCGGGTTCTGGTTCTTCAGGCAGCGCCTGCAGTATTTCGTACGCCTTCCACAGCAGCGGCTGCAGCCCTTCGCGCGTCATGGCAGAAATGGGGAAGACCTCCACGCCGCGTTCGCCGAGTGCGCGTTTGACCAGGGTGAAGACCTCCCCAGCCTCGCGCATGTCAATTTTATTCAACGCGACGATCTGAGGTTTGGCAGCCAGTTTTTCATCGAAAGCCGCCAGCTCTTTGTTGATCTGGTCATAGTCGGCGATCGGGTCCGGCGACGCGCCGTCGAGCATATGAATCAGCAGGCGCGTGCGCTGAATGTGCTTGAGGAAAGTCACCCCCAGACCATAGCCTTCCGCGGCGCCTTCCAGCAATCCGGGGATATCCGCCAGGATCAGCAGGTGGTCATCGTCCAGATTGGCAATGCCTAGATTGGGCACGATGGTCGTGAAGGGATAATCAGCGATCTTCGGTCGTGCCCGCGTCACGGCTGCCAGCAGGCTGGATTTGCCGGCGTTCGGTTTGCCGACCAGCCCGACATCCGCGATCAGTTTCAGCTCCAGCCGCAAGCTTTTGCTTTCGCCGGGCTCACCTTTTTCAGCGATGCGCGGTGCCTGCCGGCGCGCCGAGGTGAAGTGGGTGTTACCCCTCCCGCCTCGTCCGCCTTTGCAGAGCGTCACACGCTGCTGGTCATGGATAAGATCAGCCAGCAATTCATTGCTTTTCGCGTCGAAAACCAGCGTGCCGAGCGGGACGATGATCACCAGATCATCGGCGGAGCGGCCGGTCTGATTGCTGACCGCGCCATTCTTGCCGCTGTCAGCGATAAATTGACTCTTGTGCTGGAATTTCGCCAGGCTGTTGATCGAGCGGCTGGCCTGCAGGATGATATCGCCGCCTTTACCGCCGTCACCGCCGTCGGGTCCGCCGCGGGCGACATACTTCTCGCGGTGAAAATGCACCATGCCATCCCCGCCCTTGCCCGAACTGACCTGGATCTCAGCTTCATCGATAAACATGGAGAAGCCTCTTACATCACTTCCGGCGTTTTGATGCCAAGCACGCCCAGACCATTGGTCAGCGCCTGCCGTGTCGCGGCGACCAGCCGCAGGCGGAATTGCTTCTGCGCCTCAGGCGCCTGCAGCACCGGGCATTCACGGTAGAAGTCAGAAAATGCGCGTGCCAGTTCAAAGGTCAGGTTCGCGATCAGCAGCGGCCGGTATTCCTGCGCGGCACGTTTGATTTCGCCTGGCAGGCGCGAGATCAGGTTGATCAACTGCACTTCTTCCTTTGCCAGATCGTAACCGGGCAGGTCACTCTCGGGCAATGCCGCGTCAGCCCGTTTCAGGATGCTGTTGGCGCGCACCGCGGCGTACTGGATATAAGGCGCAGCCTGACCGTTAAAGTCCAGCGCGCTGTCCCAGTCGAAGGTCACGATTTTGGTGTTGTCACGTGAGAGCATCGAGTACTTGATCGCACCCAGCGCGACGATGGTACCGATTTCATGCTGGGCGGCCTCATCCAGCTCGGGGTTCTTCACGCTGACGATTTCAACCGCCCGGTTGGTCGCCTCGCGCACCAGGTCATCAAACAGCACTACGGTACCTTCACGGGATTTCATGGTGACATTGCCGGGCAGGTTCACGATCTCATAAGCCAGATGGTACAGTTTATCTGCCCACGGGTGCCCTAGCAGCTCAAGCGTTTTAAAAATCTGCTGCATGTACAGTGACTGACGGACGTCGATGATGTAGATCGATTTGTCGAGCGGATACTCGTTGAATTTCTGCTCCGCCAGTGACAGGTCTTTGGTCGCGTACAGTGAGGTCCCGTCAGAACGGAGGATGACGAGCACGCGATACTTCTCTTTCAGCCCGAGGATCTCGTCCAGCGGCACGATGACCGCGCCTTCAGGGCGCTCATCACGCGCGATACCGCGTTCGATCAACTCCACAACGACTTCCTTGCCCGATTCTTCGACATCATACTCGTAGTAGAAGCGGTCAAAGGTGACGTCGAGCTGTTGATAAACCTGTTCAAAACCGCGCAGTGACCAATCGCGGGTCTTATGCCACAACGCGACCACATCCGGGTCGCGCCGGTCCCAGCGGCCGAACAGTTCCTTGACCTCCGCCTTGACCTGCTCATCGTCATAGAGCGTGTCAGCTTCAGCGTAAATGTCGCCCATCCAGCGCGTCACGTCTTCGCCCGGTTCTTCACCGTTGTGATTCTTCAGGTAAACCCACAGCCACTTGATGACGTGCAGACCGATATCGCCAATGTAGTTGGCGCGCACGACCGTGTTGCCAGCGGCGTCCAGCAGCCGGCAAACGGCATCACCCAGGATGACGTTGCGCAGATGGCCGACATGAAACGCCTTATGTGTGTTCGGCTGAGAGAACTCAACCATCACGGTCTGACCGGTGGCTTCAGAATGACCGAAATCGTCTTGCTGTTGCAGAACCGTATCAACCACGCGTTTCGCGAACGCGTGTGTGTCATAAATCAGATTCAGGTAACCATTGACGGCCTGCACTTTGGAAAACCCTGCCGGCGTGCCCAGTTTCTCTGCGACGAATGCCGACATCTCCTGGGCAAGCGCGCCTACCGGTTTGCTGCGGTCTTGCCGTGCCAGGTTCGCGGCAGCCTGAAAAAAGGAAGTCGAGATGCCCCATTGTCCGTCAAAGGGGATCCATTTCCAGTCAATAGTCTGGAGGTCCCAGCCTTCAGCCTGGCAAATGTCGATGATCTGTTTTGCTGCCTGGGTTTGTTCTGCATTGAACATAGGTCTGTCCGCTCCCCGATCTCATCACAACACATTAATTATCCACAAAATTGCTCAGACAATGCAAAAGCGGGAGCGTTCACTCCCGCTTGGAAAGCATTTCAAGAAGTAGTCAGGAAGAACGATTACGCTGTCTTGACAGCGTTCAGTTTTTGCATCAATCGGCTCTTGCGTCGCGCGGCATTGTTCTTGTGAATGATGCCTTTGATGGCGGCTTTGTCGAGCGCGCTGATAGCCAGGAGGACTTCCTGTTCAGTTGATTCGCTGCCTGTCTCGATGGCGGTCTTCGCCTTGGCGACCAGGGTACGTGCGCGTCCGCGGTAATAGCGATTCTGAATGCGTCGCTTTTCGTTTTGTTTGTTGCGTTTTATCGCTGATTTAATGTTTGCCAACCTGCGTTCCTCCGAATACTTTTCATTACCAAATGCAAACAGCGATTTTACTCCAATTATTTCCTTTTGTAAAGTTTTTCGCTGCTACGAACAAGCAATTATACCGCATCAATTATTCTGCAAAGCGGCAACACCCGGCAACTCCAGACCCTCGAGCATTTCAAGCGATGCCCCGCCGCCGGTCGAGATGTGGGTCACCTTGTCAGCCAGACCGGATTTCTGCACCGCGGCAACCGAGTCGCCGCCGCCAATGACTGAAACCGCGTTGCTGGCTGCGATACCTTCGGCAATGCCGAAGGTGCCTTTCGCGAAAGGCGCGAATTCGAACACGCCCATCGGGCCATTCCAGATGACCGTGGCTGCCATGGCGATCTCATCGTTGTACAGCTTCACCGTCTCAGGTCCGATATCCAGCACGCGCCAGCCAGCCTCAACATCACCAACCGGGACGGTTTTGGCGTCAGCGTCTTCGGCGAACTTATCCGCCAGCACCAGATCGACCGGCAATAACAGTTTGCCGGAACTCTCGGCCAGCAGCGATTTCGCGGTTTCAATCACGTCCGCCTCCACCAGCGAATCGCCCATTTCATAACCCTGCGCTTTGAGGAACGTGTTGGCCATCCCGCCGCCAATCAGGATTTTGTCGGCTTTGGTCAGCAGGTTCTTGATCACGCCGATCTTGTCGCTGATTTTCGCGCCGCCCAGGATCGCAATGAACGGCCGTTCTGGCTTCTCGACAACCTGGCTGAGATATTTGATTTCCTTTTCCATCAGGAAACCGGCGACACCGGGCAGGAACTTGGTGACACCCTCAGTCGAGGCATGCGCGCGGTGAGCGGTGCCGAAGGCGTCATTGACGTAAATATCCGCGAGGGACGCCAATTCTTCAGCCATGGCCGGGTCATTGGCCTCTTCGCCAGCATAAAAGCGGGTATTCTCAAGCAGCATAACGTCACCGGAACGCAGTGCGTTGGCTGCTGCCTTTGTTTCTTCGCCCAGGCAGTCTGATGCGAAGATCACTTCCTTGCCCAGCAAATTCGCCAGCCTTTCAGCAACGGGTTTGAGCGTGAAGGCCAGGTCGACCTTCGCCTTGGGACGTCCGAGGTGTGACATCAGGATCACCGCGGCGCCTTTTTCGAGCAGGTATTCGATAGTAGGCAAAGCAGCTTTGATACGGGTATCGTCGGTGATCACGCCATCTTTGATCGGCACATTGAAATCGACCCTTACCAGAACTTTTTTGCCGGCAACATCGATATCGCGAATGGTCTTCTTATCGAACATGGTTATCTCCTTGAAAAAACAATGGAATCACCAGATAATCCAGTGACTCCATTGTTCCATCTCTCATCAGGGTTAGAGTGATTTCGACATCAGCAGCGCTAGGTCGGCGGTCCGGCAGGAGTAGCCCCATTCATTGTCGTACCAGCTAAAGACTTTGACCATCTTGTCTTTGACCATGGTCATCTCGGCGTCAATGATTGAGGAGCGGTCGTCACCCTTGAAATCGGAGGAGACCAGCGGCCGGGTTTCGAATCCCAGGATACCCTTCATGGGTCCCTCAGCGGCAGCCTTGAAGGCGTTGTTCACTTCTTCAACCGTCGTTGAGCGGTTGACCATGCAGACCAGGTCGACGATCGAAACAGTGGCGGTCGGGACGCGCAGTGACGTGCCGTCAAATTTCCCCTTCAGCTCAGGGATGACCAGGGCGACCGCTTTTGCCGCGCCGGTTGAGGTGGGGATGATGTTCATGGCCGCGGCACGGGCACGGCGCAGGTCTTCATGCGCCAGGTCGAGGATGCGCTGGTCATTGGTGTAGGAATGGATGGTTGTCATCATGGCGTACTCGATGCCGAGCAGATCGTTCAGCACTTTCGCGACGGGCGCCAGACAGTTGGTGGTGCAGGACGCGTTCGAAACGACATGGTGATTGGCAGGATCGTATTTCTCCTGGTTCACGCCCAGGCAGATCGTCAGATCTTCATTTTTCGCGGGCGCTGAGATGATGACCTTTTTGGCGCCGCCTTTCTCAATGTGAACATTGGCGCCGGGTTTGCCTTTTTTCAGGTCAGGCAGTTTGTCCCTGAACACGCCCGTGCTCTCGATGACGATTTCAACGCCATCATCCTTCCAGGGAATATTGGTGGGATCTTTCTCGCGATAGACATTAATTTCTTTGCCATTGACGGCAATATTATCCCCAACGACCTCCACATCGGCATTCAGGATGCCGTAGTTGGTGTCGAATTTGAGTAGGTGCGCGTTGGTGGGGGTATCGAATAAATCATTGACGGCAACAACTTCCAGCTCCCCTCCTGAGCGCTCCATAATTGCCTTGAGCACTTGCCGGCCAATGCGGCCGAACCCATTGATACCAACCTTCACTGCCATGTTAGATCCTCCTGTTTAAATGTTGTTTATAACCCTTCCTTCGTCAGCAAGGGTCCGGTTTTATCAAAAAATAAATCCATAACTATTCTAGCAAGTTTCTCTGAATCGTGCCGCCATGGAATCTCGCTATCTATCAGGTCGGCGGAGTAATTGGCGTGGGATTTCGTAAAACTTTCAGAGGCGGTCACCCAGTTCACACCCTCCGGCAGCTCAACATCCGGATTGTTATTGTTCGTCAATATCAGATCAAAAATGTTGGTTCCCAGGTGTCTTTCAATGGCGACCATATGATCATCAACCGAGTAGTCATCGGTTTCGCCCGGCTGCGTGGCAATATTTACGACATAGAACTTCAGCGCACGGCTGGATTTGATTGAGTCGGCAATATCAGGCACCAGCAGATTCGGCATCAGGCTGGTGTACAGGGATCCGGGGCCGATGACGATCATATCAGCCGAGAGGATCGCCTGGATGGTGGGCGGGTAGGCTAACGGGTTGTCAGGCTCAAGCCAGACGCGGTCAACTGAGCCACGCGCTTGTGTGATGTTGCTCTCACCGACGACCCTGACCTCGTTGGGTTTGTCCGACACCTTGATGTCCGCTGTCAGCTTGACATCATGCAGCGTCGCAGGCAGCACCCTGCCCTCAATGGCAAGCACCCGGCTGGATTCAGCAATCGCCTGTTCGAAGCTGCCGGTCAGGTCAGCCAGCGCCGTGATCAGCAGGTTGCCGACCGCGTGACCCTCCAGCCCGGCGCCGGAAGAGAAGCGATATTTGAACAGTTGTGTCACCAGCTCTTCATCCTTTGAGAGCGCCGCCAGACAGTTGCGGATATCACCCGGCGGCAGGATGCCGACATTCTTGCGCAATGTGCCGGACGAGCCGCCGTCATCCGCGACGGAGACAATGGCTGTCAGATTATTGGTATAGGCTTTCAGCCCGCGCAGCAGCGTCGCCAGACCTGTGCCGCCGCCAATCACGACGATCTTGGGTCCCCTGCCGCGCCGGCGATAGGCGCTGACGCTGTCGATCAGCTTTGTGCCCGGCTGCACGAAAGGCTTGAGGATCGAGCGGTTGAGACCGATGATGCCGAACAGAATAATGGCGACGCCAATGCCGCCAAAGATGATCACACGGATGGGTCTGTCAAGGAAACGCAGCGATAGAGCGGAGATGACCGGCAGCCACCAGGTGCTGGGTGCCGTCCGGTAAAAGTTGAGGAAGAACATGGCGACACCCACTGCCATAAAGGTAATGCCCGCTAGAATCACCAGTATCCAGCGCTTAACGCCCAAGCCAGGCACCAGCCACTTCATTTCGCTGCGAAATCGTGACAGGAACTTTTCAATTTTGGTCCGAGGGGTTTGCTGCATCAAAGATAATATAGCAGTGTTTGAAACTTGAGTCAACAAATGAAAGGGGTACACTCAGCCGACGCGAGTGGCTACTAATGACATTATTCCGGGAAACATGGAAACAAATAACCCCCGAAATTCCAGGATTATCGTTTCGCTGATGCTATAATATATTTTTAGGGGAATAGTTCTTTTGTAACATATATCTAACATAACACAGGAGAATACAATGTCAACCATCCGCAAGCTCGGTCCCAAAGCAAAGGAAATTATCAGCCGTGACAAGGAATTTGTGTCACCTTCTTACCCTCGAGCCTATGACTTTGTTATGGACCACGGCAAGGGCGTGGATGTTTGGGATGCGGATGGCAACCAATATCTCGATTTTGCAGCCGGCATCGCGGTCAATTCGACTGGCCACTGTCATCCCAAAGTTGTAAAGGCAATCCAGGATCAGGCAGAGAAATTCCTGCACATCTCTTCTGATTTCTATCACGACAAGCTGGCTGAACTGGGCGAGAAAATGAATGAGATCGCGCCATTCAAGGAGCGAGCGATCACCTTCATGTCCAATTCCGGTACTGAAGCGGTGGAAGCAGCTATCAAGCTGGCGCGCTACTCAACACGCCGTACGCAGTTCATCGGCTTCCTCGGCGGTTTCCATGGCCGCACACTTGGTTCGGTGACGCTCACCGCCAGCAAGTACACCTATCATGAAGGCTTCTTCCCGCTGATGAACGGCGTAGTCCACGCGCCATACCCCGATCCCTATCGCCAGATGCTGGTCCGCAAAAAAGGGCTGACCTACGGTGAAACCGTGGTGAGCTACATTGAAGAAACCATCCTCGGCCGGCTGCTGCCGCCCAAGGATGTCGCCGGCATCGTCATTGAGCCTATCCAGGGTGAAGGCGGTTACATCGTCCCTGATGAAGGCTTCTTCCCTGCCCTGCGCAAACTTTGTGATAAACATGGCATCCTGCTGATTGCCGATGAAGTCCAGTCCGGCACCGGCCGCACGGGCAAGTGGTGGGCTATCGAGCACTTCGGTGTCGAGCCTGACATTATGACTGTCGCCAAAGGCATCGCCTCCGGCGTCCCGCTGGGCATGATGACCGCCCGCAAGAGCGTTGTCACCTGGCCGAAAGGCTCGCACGGCAATACCTATGGCGGTAACCCGATTGCCTGCGCGGCTGCGCTCGCGACGCTGGATGTGATCGAAAATGGTCTGATGCAGAACGCTGCCGAAGTTGGCGCCTATGCCATGGACGCGCTTGAAGAGATCAAGATGCGCCATCCATCAATCGGTGATGTGCGCGGTAAAGGTCTGATGCTTGGCATCGATTTCGTGAAGAATCAGGAAACCAAGGAATACGCTGCCGCGCTGCGCGACAAAGTCTCTGACCTGGCGTTCGAACGCGGTCTGCTGACGCTCGGCTGCGGTCCAAGCACGCTGCGCCTCTCCCCGCCCCTCATGATCAGCAAGTCTCAGATGGACGAAGGACTGAAGATTCTTGATGAGACGATCGGCATGGCAGAAAAAGATATAAAATAGAGGAATGTTACCTGACGCAAGAGTTAGACAGCGCGACTACCTGCTAGAAATTGCGAAAGCCCTCACCCAGGAGCTGGATATCAACAAGCTCCTGGGTCGAATTTTAAATATCTCGATCGAATTGCTTGCCGGCCAGGCGGGCTTGATCGTGCTGCGTGACGAGCGCAGCAAGTGGAAAGTGTCGGTATCCGAGGGCATCAGCCAGCCATTCATGCGCGTGCTGCTGCCTTACCTGGACCGCATGCCAAAGTCGACCGAGAACCCGTTCGAAGAAGAACTCAGACAAATCAATGAGCTGCTGAACGAGCTGATCGACTCGATCGCGACAGGCTCATTCAGCGGCGTCGGTCTGCCACTGATCGTGCGCCAGCGCATCATCGGGGTGATCTTCATCTTCCGCACCTATCGCGTCAACTTCTCCGCCAATGACCGTACCCTGCTTGCCAGCTTCGCGGATCAGGCTGCGATCGCGGTGCATAATGCCCAGCTCTACGCGCATATTGACTCCGAACGAAAACGCCTTGATACGCTGCTGAACGCAGCCGCGGAGGGCGTTCTGATTCTGGATCGCGATTCAGTCATCCTGGACTGCAACCGCGCATTTTCGCAAATGGTCGGAGCGCGTGAGGCTGACATCACTGGGAAGACCCACGATCAGGTCATTCGCTGGTACGCCCCACCCGCGATGCCGACGCTGGAACAGGCCGAGGCGGACGGCTGGCCTTTGACCCCGAATGCCACACTTTACGTGGAAGGCGATCTGCAGAAGATGTCCGGCGGATCCATACCGGTTGGCATCACTTACGCGCCGCTGACCAATGAAGCCAATGAGCTGGTGAGCGTCATCGCGACGGTGATCGACATCACGCGTTTCAGACAGGCTGATGAGTTGAAAAGCACCTTCATCTCTGTGGTGAGCCATGAGCTGAAAACACCAGTCGCACTGATTAAGGGTTATGTCTCGACCCTGCGCCGGGGTGACGTGAAATGGGACGCCGAGATTGTTCAGGACAGCCTGCAGGTGATCGAAGAAGAGTCTGATCGCTTGACTGAGCTGATCGAGAATTTGCTCGACACGACCCGGCTGCAGTCAGGCAACCTGCGCATCAATCGCGCGGAACTCGACCTTGAGCTGCTGGTCCGCCAAACCGCTGACCGGCTCGGGAAACAATCGCAGAAGCACACCATCACTGTGGAATTCCCGCCGCAGTTCCCGACTGTCATTGGCGATGAGGATCGTCTGCAGCAGGTGATCAGCAACCTGCTCAGCAACGCGCTCAAATACACGCCCAAAGGCGTGATCACTGTCGCCGGCACTGTGCACCCGAAGGATGTAGTTGTCTGCGTCAGCGACGAAGGGGATGGCATCGCGCCGGCTGATGTCCCTCACATTTTTGACCGCTTTTACCGTGCGCCTGAAAGCGCCCGCAAGACCAAAGGCGCGGGACTTGGCTTATACCTCTCCAAGTCGATTGTCGAAGCACATGGCGGCAAAATCTGGATCGATCGCCAGCGGACACATGGCACCCGCATCTGTTTCTCACTGCCGCGTTGATGCCGGCAAATCGCGCGTGATATAATCCCAGCACAAAATTTTATTGAGAGGGAGGCCATTCAACACATGGCTCAATCACAAGTTTCCTGTCCAAATTGCCGCAAACCGGTCATCGCGGATATTGAACAACTCTTTGATACTGGTATCGATCCACAGAATAAACAACGCATCCTGAGCGGCCAATTCAATCTCATTCAGTGCCCAAGCTGCGGTTATCAGGGCATGCTGCCCGTTCCCATTGTTTACCATGATCCCGAGAAGGAATTGCTGTTGACCTACTTCCCGCCCGAATTGGGACTGCCTGTCAATGAACAGGAGAAGCGGCTGGGACCGGTCATCACCCGCGTCTTCAATAATTTACCCGCCGACAAGCGCAAAGGCTATCTGTTGCAGCCGCGCACGATGTTCACCATGCAGACCATGGTCGAAACCATCCTCGAAGCGGATGGCATCACCAAGGAGATGATCCACGCCCAGCAGCAGAAGATCAACTTGATTCAGAAGCTCCTGACTGCCAGCCCGGACTCCCGCAAGGTCATCATTCAACAGGAAGACAAGATGATCGATAATGAATTCTTCTCGATCTTCTCCCGACTGATCCAGGTGACGATGCAGCAAGGCGACCAGGAAGGCGCGCAGCAACTGGCAGCGTTGCAGCAGGAATTGCTGACAGGATCCACGGTTGGTAAGGAACTCTACGAACAGTCCCGCGAGGCTGAAGCCGCGATCAAATCGCTGCAGGATGCCGGCAAAGACGGCTTGACCCGTGAGAAATTGCTCGATCTGGTCATTGACGCCCCGACCAAGGTGCGTCTGACGACTTTGGTTTCACTGGCGCGCAGCGGATTTGACTACACTTTCTTCGAACTGCTGAGCAAGAAAATTGACGAGGCGGAAGGCGAAGAAAAAACGCGTCTCACGCAGGTGCGAACGGACATTCTGGAAACCATCGACCAGATCGAAGAAGCGATTAAAGTGCAGATGGAGCAGGCGAAAACACTGCTTGATCAAATCCTGGCAGCGCCGGATCTTCAGGACGCGATCGTCAAGAACGCCTCCGGCATCAACGAACTCTTTGTTGAGCAGGTGCGCAGTGAATTGCAGAAAGCACGCGAGACGGGTGACCTGGAGCGCAGCGCGAAACTGCAGAACGTGGTCGATGTGTTGCAGAAAATGAGCGCGCCCCCTCCGGAAGTCGAGTTCATTGAACAACTTCTCACCGCCAAAACTGACGAAGAGATGATCAAAATGCTTGAGGAGAACAAGGAGCGTCTGACGCCCGAACTGATGAATATGCTGGCGGGTGTGATCGCTCAGAACGAGCAGCAGGGTCTTGGCGGCGCGGAACTGGAAGCGCTGAAAAAGGTCAACAAATTGGCCTTGCGCCAGGTGATGAAAGCCAATCTGGCGAAGTAAAAAATTTACCCTTCAGAAAATGACAGCAATAACCCACGGGCTCCCGTGGGTTATTGATTCTTGTTCTCCAGCCTCAATCCGTATCCCCGGACGGTCACAATGTACTCGTGATCAGGGTCGACCTGAGCGATCCGGTCGCGCAAGCGGCGGATCAATGCGTCCAGCGCCTGCTCGGATACGCCCTGAACTTCCGCGGCGCCCCAGATGCGCTCAATCAGCTCATCTCGAGATACGACCTCGCCGGGCCGCTCGGTCAATGCCTGGACCAGGTTGAATTGCTGCACAGAAAGTGATGGCGTCAGTTCGATGCCATCCACCATGACGACACGCGCCTTGGTGTCGACCTCCAGCCCGGCTCTCACCTTGCGGTAGATGAGCGGTTCCTGGCTCATCGGCATGGTCGTGTCTGAGCCGAGGAAGACAAAGTGCTGTACCAGCGCGATCGTGATCAGGTCACCGTCCTGGATATAGGCCGCTGTCGTCAGGCGCTGGTCATTGACATAGGTACCGTTTTTACTGCCGAGGTCTTCGATCTGGATACCCAGGGGTTGAGGGGAGAGGCGGGCATGCTGACGGGAAATCTGCCGGTCTGTGATGACGATGTCACAGCTCGGGTCGCGGCCTATGGTCAGGGCACGATCGATCACCCATTGCTCGCCATTTAAGGGACCACTCTGCCCCACTAATACAGGATCGGTATTGAACTCCCCTTCCATCTCGCTTCTGTCTCTCCTCATGGATAATTGTATAATATAACCCAACTTTAGTCACTTTTATAGTTCAGGAAAGAAATCACGTGGCAATTCCGCTAAAATCCGGCCAAATATTGAGAGATCGCTACCAGATCGTCCGCATCATCGGTCAGGGCGGTATGGGGAACATTTACCTCGCGTCTGATCTGAGGCTTGAGGGCCGGCAGACGGCGGTCAAGGAAATTGAACATGATCAGAGTCTGACGGCTGAACTGCTCAAGCAGGCGCGCGAGCAGTTTCAGCGCGAAGCCACCACCCTGGCGCGGCTTGATCATCCCAATCTCCCCAAGGTCTCCGATTATTTCTCGATTGACAATCACGATTATCTCGTCATGGACTATGTGCCTGGAAAGGATCTGCGCACGCTGATGACTGAAGCCCTGCAGGCCAAGACCTTTCTGGAAGAAAATATCGTCCTCGAATGGTGCGCCCAGCTCGCTGACGCGCTGACCTTCATGCATGACCAGGAACCCCCCATCCTACATAGGGATATCAAACCCAGCAATGTCAAACTCACGCCGAGTGGTGTTGTTAAGCTGGTGGACTTCGGGTTGGTCAAACTGCTCGCCAAGGGCGAGGCAACCATCACCATCCTCCAAGGTCAAGGCACCGCTTACTACACCCCGCTCGAGCAGTACGGCGGCGACGGCAGCTATACCGACGCGCGCAGCGATGTCTATGCTTTCGGAGCAACCCTCTACCACCTATTGACCAACCAGGCGCCGCTGGAAGCCCGGGACCGTTTCCTCAACCCAGACGCGCTGCCGCACCCCCGGCAGCTAAATCCCAAAGTTTCACCGCGCGTTGAACGGGCGATTATGGAAGCAATGGCGCTGCATCCCAACGACCGGCCGGATTCTGTGGCGGATTTCATGACCGCGCTGACAAACATCCGCAGCGCGTCGCAAAAACGCAAGACAATGCTGCTGGAACAAATGAGCCTGCAAAAGGTAATTGGTTTGAAACCGGAGCGCTATTTACTGGCGTTCACCGTCATCATGCTGATCGTTTCGTTCGTCCTGACACTTCTCGGCTGATTAATTCAAGACCAGCGATTGCCACAAATAGCCCACCAGCCAGCCCAGCACACACCCCAGCAGGATAAACGCCATGATCGGCGCGAACCCGCCTGCCGCGCCCCATAATTGTCCGCCGAAGACGCCAGTGATCACCATCGTGTAGGCGATGATACCGCCGATGGTGCTCAACGCTCCCCAGCGTACGCCCCAGCGCAAATTGTGGATGCGGGAACCAAGCATGCCGAAGCCTGCGCCAATGCCGAAAATCAGCACCATCGTCAGGAACCAGTCCAGCACGGTTGGTTTCATCTTCTCGGGCGGCTGGATCTCGGTGTTCACGACGGGTGTTGGCACAACCGTGGTCGCGGTTGGTTCGGGCATCGCCGCCTGTGCCGGCGTCGGCGCGATCACCGTAATGGCTGCCTGAACGCCGCCGACAATGTTGAGCCGCAAAATCTGTGAGGTCAATGCCGGTTCAGCGCTGGCCTTGATTTCAAGCACGCCGCGATTGGTGATCCGGTAAACCGCGCTGGCAACGCCATCTCTGGTGACGGTCTCAACCAGTTGAACATTCTCGCTGTCACCGGTCGTCGCGAATGAGAAGGTGACTTTCGTGCCATCCGGAACATGGCGCTGGTTACGGTCGAGAATCACACCCGTTATAACCGGGATGCTGTCACCCACGTCAAATGTCGGAATCTCGGGCAACGGCGCAGTCCCATCATAGCCAGGTCCAGCAGGCGTGCGCTGCAGATTGCGATAATTTTCCATGTCTAGCGACAGCGCGATCACCTGCCGCGGATCCGGCTTCACCATCTCAACCAGGTCATACCCAACGCTGGGCACCGGCACGGGCGAATTGCCCTTGGGGGTGATCTCACGAAACAAGATACGGGTCGCCACTTCAAGCGCGACAGGAATCTTCGTGTAAAGCGCGTAATAGGCCGTCAGCTTGGACAGGTCAGTCGAATCCAGATTGATTGGTGATGTGAACGAAAAACCAATCAACTTCTTGTTCTGCTGCAATTCCGGCCGGGTAGACAGGAAGCGATGCACCGCGCCATTTTGCGGGTCAAGCGATTGCTCATTAAACATGGCGAAGACGATCCAGTTCGCGTTGCGCAGGTCGTTCTCGATCTTGCCGGTCGTATCCTGATTGTTCAGATAATCACGCAGCTCGTTGGTCGTATAGGATGACAGGCGATACTCAGCCACCTGACCTGACCCCGCCGGCCCGTAGAGCTTGAGCACATTGTTCTGAAAGCCGTTGACAGCGATAGACTGGTGCGGCGGGCATTGTTGGCACTGGCTGTAGGAATCAGTATCCGTGATGAACACCAGGCGATCATTCATTCGCGGCGCCTGCGGTATCGCCAGCGCGACCTCCGCCGCGCCGGGGCTGATCAGAGTCGCGCCAGCCTGAATGATGGAAAAGCTTGTGTCATTGCCCGTCCCCAGGGAGATCAAATCTGTGGCAGGCAGTACAGTATTCAACGAGAAACTTGGATATATTCGGAATTTGGCGGCCAGGATTCGCCGTACGCTTTCATCCACCCGCTGAGCGAAGGCGGCATCCTCGCGATACTTTTGAGAAAAGAACAATAATGTATCCGAGATGGTCGCGTACTGGTCCGTAAACCCGCTGGCGATGAAATCATCCACATACAGCAGGTCATTGCCGGCCAGGAAAGCATCCCGCGCGACCTGACGCGCGTCAAAGCGCTGCATGATCGGATCATAGAAGCGGCGGATTGCCTGGCTGCCGAGGTTGTCTGAAACGATCAGGCCGCCGCCCTGCCGCCAGTCCAGCAAAACGGGCATGCTGAATAATTGGTCGATGGCATTCAGATCAAGACTAACTGGTTTTGTGGTCGAGGTCACGCTCCCCTGCAAACCCTCATAACGGGTATGTGAGAGCAGCATGCCATCGATTACCCCTTCGGTGGGGTTGCCGGCACCCGCGACTGACAGGAAGGGCGCGAGGTCAACCTGGGTTAGATTTTCCAAAGTTTTCTTGACAGTCGCGACCTCCAGGTCAGCGGAGCGGTCCGAACTGCCCCTGCCCGGGAAATATTTGGCGATGGTGGCGATCCGGTTCTGGCTGCCGGTTTGCAGTCCAGCAACGTATGCCTTGCCTAACGCGCCTACCCAGTAAGGATCGGCGCCGAGGGTGATGCTGCCGGCCTCCCCATTCCCCGCCGGCCTGAGCACGTCAAAGACATCAAGGTCAGGCGCGAACAGGAAGTTGACGCCCAGAGCGGAGAGCTCATAGCCGGCCACTGCGCCCGCGCGCCCCGCCAATTCCGTGCTCCATGTCGCGCCAAGGGTCATCATGCTCGGCATGGGTGTCAGTCCGCTGATGATCTGGTCGGACGGGATCAGGTCCCCTTCCTGTGAGAGACCGACAAAGAGCGGAACATATTGCGGCGTGAAGAATGACCCTGAGACAGGATCTTCAAGGTTCTCGCTGGTGCCATCAAATTCAGCCTGCTGTAAACCGGCGATCAAAGCAGCCGCTTCGGTGACCGTCTCGGGCTCGGTGAAGTTGTTGTTCTTGCGGGCGAGCACAACCCCGCCAATATGCTTGTTCCGAATCAATTCGACGATGGCAGAATTCTCGCTGATATCACTGCCTTGAAAGCTGACCACAAACAACTGCCCCACTTTTTCCTCAGGTGTCATGCGCGCGAGCAGCGCTTCGAGCGGCATGTTTGCTTGCGATGCCCTATCAGCCAGCGGGCTGGCTGCCGCACTCAAGGACTGAAGCATCAAGGCTGCCACGACCAGCGCCGCGGCTAACTTTCTAAAGACAAGGGAAGCAAGGCGGTGCTTCATGTCAGCGCTTCGCGGGCCAGCAATGGATCGTCGGTGATGATTCCATCCACCTGCAGCCGGGCGAGTCTGCGCATCTGGCCGGCGCTGTTCACCGTCCAGACGTGAATACGGCGGCCGGCATTTTTTTGCCGCCTTGTCCACCAGGCATAAGTCGTCAGGTAGTATGGATGGATAAATTCTGCTTCGAATGGCAGATTGATTCGCCAGTTATTCCACAAGCCTTTCAGCGTCGGCGGGGTCAGATAGCCAACCGGGCATTCAGGCAGCAGTTTTTTAATGCGCACCAGATTGCGCGTGCTGAAGGATGAGAAATGCACCCGGTTCTGCACACCATGGTTCTTCACACAATCAGCAATGCGGTCCGGCAGCGAGTCATCCAGCGTCAGGTAGTTGGTGATCTCGATATTGATCAGCAGACGGCTGGCGATAGCATCAAGCACTTCATCCAGTGTCGGGATGCGCTCGCCAGAAAACTTTGACGAGAAATGAAAGCCGGCATCGAGCCCTTTCAGATAGCCTAGGGTCTTATCAGTCAGCCGCCCAGCCCCATTGCTGGTACGCTCCAGGGTCTGATCATGAAAAACGACGACCGCGCCATCGCTGGTCAATTTGGCGTCAAGTTCAATTGCCGCGGCACCTTGCTCCGCAGCCAGAATAAAAGCTGACAGCGTGTTTTCAGGCGCATACGCTTTTGCCCCGCGATGCGCGATGATGTATGGCGCTTTCAAGTTAAAAATGTCGTTCATGGTCGTTTGAATTGGGAAAATTATAGCATGTCGCCCGTTTTCGGCTGCCTTGTAAGCATCGTACTTATCCCCTATAATTGCGCCTATGGAAATCTCAGTCATCATTCCCGTATTCAATGAAGTGACGACAATCGAAGACATTGTCCAACTTGTCAAAGACACTAACCTGATTCATGAAATCGTCATCGTCGACGATTTCTCAACCGATGGCACCCGCGAGAAGCTCGAGGTCTTCAAGAATGACCCGATGGTCAAAGTCTTCCTGCAGGACAAGAACATGGGCAAGGGTGCTGCCGTCAGGCGCGGTATTCTGGAAGCGACCAAAGATGTCGCGCTGATTCAGGACGCCGATCTCGAATATGACCCGCGCGATTATCCCGCCCTGCTGAAGCCGATCAACGAAGGCATCGCTGATATCGTTTATGGCTCACGCTTCCTGGGCGGCGCCAGACGGCCGATCTTGTTCTGGAACATGGTCGCGAACAAGATCCTGACCTTCATCACCAATTTGCTGTACAACAACATCCTCAGCGACATGGAAACGGGATACAAGGTCTTCAAGCTGAATGTCATCAAGGACATCCCGCTGCATGCCAACCGTTTTGAGTTTGAACCGGAATTTACCGCCAAGGTACTCAAGCGCAAGATTCGCATCTTCGAGGTGCCGATCACCTTCAACCCCCGTGACTATTCACAGGGGAAGAAGATCACCGCGTTTGACGCGTTTCATGCCTTGTGGGCGCTGATCAAATATCGTTTCGTTGACTAGAAGGTTTTAGATCCCGGAAATTCAACTGCAGCGTCTGGTTGCCGTTCCACTCGTTTGCTTCGTAGGTATATAACAAGTCCACCGGTCCGGAGAGATGCTCCACCAGGTGGGCTTTGTTAAATCCGATGGCGTCATAGGTGGTCTTGCCGTCATTGACCACCAGCTTGAGATGCTTCTTTTCCTCTCCGACGAATCTGGTGCTGCGCACCATCAGATTGCGCGTGACAAACAGCGCGCCAGGGTTGAAGCTTTTATCGGTCGGCTCAAGCATGCTGATCTGCTCCAGCACATTGGGTCGCATGGTCAGTCCCAGCTCATTGCGCTGCGGTTTGAAGGCGTCAAAGTTGACTTCCATATCGTAGTAGAACGTTGGCACCAGCTCGAGATGTCCGAGCTCACGCCGGCTGATCTCCTGCATTTTGGCGCGAAATGCCGGCAGGTTCTCGTTGGTCACGGTGAAACCTGCCGCCATGGCATGACCACCATGCCTGACCAGCAAGTCGGCGCATTCATCCAGCGCGTGCGTGACATGGAACTCTTCGATCGACCGGCATGACCCGCGCGTCACATCCTCACCCTGGCTGGCAACGATGGCGGGCCGATAATAGGTATCGGCGAGACGGGTTGCGGCCAGTCCCACGATGCCCATATTGAAATCCGGGCTGGTAGAGAAAATGAGTTCGTCGGTAATTTCCGCGAATTCAGGCATGGATGCCTTGGTTTGCATCTCGTTGGTCAGTTGCTGGCGCATTTTATTAATATCATCCAGCTGTTGCGCGATCACGACAGCTTCTTCAGCCGTTTTCGAGAGCAGCAGCTTGACCGCGTCCATGGCGCTCCCCAGCCGGCCCAGCGCGTTCAGTCGCGGCCCGAGCATGAAGCCGATATCAGCCGAGGTGATTTGCCGCGCGCCGATCCCCGAAACGCCGACCAAGGCCTGTAATCCCTTGTTCTGACGCAACTGCATGCGTTTCAAGCCGGCTTTGACGATTGAGCGATTTTCGCCCCGCAGCGGCACCACATCCGCGACGCTACCCAGCGCGACCAGGTCCAGCCATTCATCCGCGATCGCAACCGGTTTGCCCTTATACAGCAGCATGGCCTGAATGATCTTATAGGCCAGACCTACACCCGCTAACCCCTTTTCAGGATAGGCATCGCCAGGCTGCTTCTGATTGATAATCGCGACCGCATCCGGCAGCCGCTGCTCGGGTTCGTGATGATCCGAGATGATCATGTCGACGCCCAAGGTTTTGGCAAGGTCAGCTTCATCAGGCGAACGGATACCGCAGTCAACCGTGATGATCAGGTCGATGCCTTGATCAGCGAGCGTTTTGATGGCGTCATTATTCAGGCCGTAACCTTCGTCGAAACGATTCGGGATATATGGAATCGCGTCAGCGCCAAAACGTTCCAGCGCGGAGATCATCAGGGAGGTCGCCGTCACACCGTCCGCGTCAAAATCGCCATAAACCGCGATCTTTTCCCCGTGGTCGATAGCCCGCCACAGGCGTGCGACACACTTATCCATGTCCTTGAGCAGCATCGGGTCATACAGCGACCCTTCCCGATGGAGGTAGATTTCCGCCTCCTGACGGGTGGTTAGGCCGCGATTGAGCAGGAGCGTGCGCAGGATTGGCGGGAAGTCGGCGAAATCAGCCGGGTCAAAGGCTTGGTGCGGCTGGCGCATGACCCAGCGCGTTTCGACCGTCCGCGCCAGGATTGGTTTGGACTGATCACTCATTGAGATAAATCCTCGGGATGCGGTGTCCCAGAGTTGCAACCACTTCGTAGTTGATGGTGCCCCAGCGCCGGGCAAGATCCTCGGCAGTGATGGCGGCGCCCTTCTGCTTGCCGAGCAGGACAACCTCATCGCCGATTTTCGCGTCAGGCAGATCATTCAGCAGCACCATACACTGGTCCATGCAGACGCTGCCGATCACGTCGGTCAGCTTGCCATTAATCAGCACCTGATTGCCCATCACGCGGCGGGATCCGTCGGCGTAACCGATGGCTAGGACACCCACGCGGCTGCGCTGCTTGAGCGTAAAGCGGTGTCCATAGCCGATGCCATACCCCTTTGGCAGCTCTTTGACCGACACCAGTCTCGTCTTGAGTGAGAGGATCGGTTTGATGCCGGCTGGCAACGTGACTTTGCTGGAAGGGCTCAAGCCATACATGACGATACCGGGACGCACGAGATCGTAGGCAGCGGCAGGAAAGCCCAGGGTACCGCCAGAGTTGGAGGCATGCACCCAGGCGGGCCGCATGCCTTTCGCTTCCAGCGCCTTCACCAATCCATCAAACCGGTCAAGCTGCTGAGCGGTTGTCGGGAGCGCCGGTTCATCAGCGCGGGCGAAGTGCGTGAACATGCCCTCGAGATGCAAGTTCTTATACCGCTGCAGGGTTTTTACGAATGCCTCACCCTCATCCGGCTGAATGCCGAGCCGGCCCATGCCTGAGTCGATTTTCAGGTGCAGGTTGAGTTTCTTGCCGGCAGCCAATGCCTGCTTATCGTATTGTGCCGCGGTCTTCAAATCAAAAACACAGAGTGAAATTTCTTCCAGCGCTGCCAGCAACGCCGCGGCAGGCGGCGTGTATCCCAGCACAAGCACCTTGCCAGTAAAACCGCCTTTGCGCAGCGCCAGCGCTTCTTCAAAGCGCGCGACGCCGGCCCAATCACTGCCAAAGCGTTCTGCCGCGTTAGCGATCTCAGTCAGGCCATGGCCATAAGCATTCGCTTTGACAACTGCCATGACCGGCTTGCGGCTCAATTTTCCGAGCACGCGCAGATTACGCTGAAGCTGCCCCAGGTCTACCTCGATCCAGGTTGTCAATCCATCCGTCAGGTGTTTATTTGTCATCATTATCCTCGGTCAGATGTTGTTCGATGAGATCAGAGTCGCCTGTCTCAAGGTTGGAAAAAACAGCTACGACGAGGCACAGAGCGATCACGAACACGAGCAGCCAGACCCACCAGGGCGTAGCCGGTCGCGCGATTTCCTGAAGAAAAATGGTCGTAAACAAGAAGGACTCCTGCAATGCCTCGTCAAATTATCGTAACAGCATTTTACCCGAAGTCGCTCGAGAGGGATGGGCGGGAAAGCATCAGCGGGTATAATCACCACTCATGCAGGACGTTTTCTCCTATCAACTCGAACACCAAAGCGGCAAGGCACGCAGCGGTGTTTTCATGACGCCTCATGGGCCGATTCAAACGCCTATCTTCGCGCCCGTCGGCACGCAGGCGACTGTCAAAGCTGTGTCGCCGGCTCAATTGCACGAGGTCGGCGCCAACCTGATACTGGCGAATACCTACCATCTCTACCTGCGCCCGGGCGATGAGCTGATCCGCGATCAGGGCGGCTTGCACCATTTCATGAACTGGCCCAAGCCAATCCTGACCGACTCGGGCGGCTTTCAGGTCTTTTCATTAGCGGAAATGAGGAAGATCGATGAGGATGGGGTCAAGTTCAAGAGTTATCTGGACGGCAGCCAGCATTATCTGACGCCTGAACGATCCATCCAGATTCAGGAGAACCTCGGCGCAGATATCATCATGGCTTTCGATGAATGTGCTGAACCGTACGACGAAGGATACAGCCAGAAGGCCATGGAGCGCACCCACCGCTGGGCGGAACGCTGCCTGCGGGCTAAAACCCGCGCTGATCAGGCTTTGTTCGGCATCGTTCAGGGCGGCGTCTTCCCCCACCTGCGTGAGCAATCGGCGCGGGCGATCAGCTCCATGGGCTTCCCCGGGCACGCGATCGGCGGGCTGTCAGTCGGCGAAAAGAAATCCGAGATGCATGACATGCTGGAAGTCGTCAATGACATTCTGCCGGCGGACAAGCCGCGCTATCTGATGGGCGTCGGCGCACCGGAAGATATCGTCCATGCCGTCTGGCGCGGTGTGGATATCTTCGATTGCACGCTGCCAACGCGCCTCGCGCGGCATAAAGCAGCCTTCACCTATCACGGACGCATCAATTTGCTGAACGCGGTCCATACACGCGACAACAACCCGATTGATGCCGAATGTCCCTGCTATACATGCCAGAACTTCAGCCGTTCCTATTTGCGGCACCTGATGGTTGCCAGGGAGATTTTGGGCGCTACGCTGCTCTCAATCCACAACCTGTACACTTTGCTTGACCTGACCCGCCGCGCGCGTGCTGCCATTGAACAGGGCAGCTATGACGACTTCGCGGCAGAGTTCTTGCACACCTACAAACACACCCATGCGTAAAGCGAGAACCTCATTATGACTGTTTTTCAGGCAATTATTCTCGGCATCGTTCAGGGATTGACAGAATTTCTTCCGGTATCCAGCTCGGCGCACCTCGTCCTGGTGCCTCATTTTCTCGGCTGGCAAATCCCTGAAGCTTTCGTTTTTCCCTTTGATGTGCTGGTGCAAATCGGCACACTGGTCGCGGTCGTCGTGTATTACTGGCGTGATCTGATCGATATTGCCAGAGGCTTTCTGGCTGGATTGACGAACCGCGGTTTGCGCAGCACACAGTCCTTCAGACTGGGTGTTTACATCCTGATCGGGACACTGCCTGCCGGATTCGCCGGGCTATTGATCAAGGACCTGGTCGAGCATGCTTTTAACTCACCCGCCATTACTGCCGGCTTCCTGGTGGTGACCGCAATCCTGCTGCTGGGCTCAGAGCAGATCGGCAGGCGCAACCGCTCACTCAGCCATATGCAATGGCTGGACGCGCTGCTGATTGGTATTGGTCAGGCGCTGGCCATTTTCCCGGGCGTTTCGCGTTCTGGCGCCACCATCTCCAGCAGTCTGGCGCGTAACTTTGACCGTAAGAGCGCGGCGCGGTTTTCGTTTTTATTATCCATCCCGATTTTTATAGCGGCGGGCGCGCTCAGCATTACCGACCTGTTCGACCTGCCGGATCTGGCAAGTTTTCTGCCGGCATTGCTGGCCGGGTTTGTCACCTCTGCCATCGTCGGCTACCTGTCCATCAAATGGCTGCTGGGTTACGTCTCCCGTCACTCCCTGCGTGCTTTCGCTTATTATTGCCTCGGTCTGGCAGCATTTACCTTTATCTTTCTGAATGTCATCAAGTAAATCCGCAATCCTTTTATTCCTTGTGTTCGCGCTCACTCTGGCTGCCTGTCAACCGCAGCCAACCCCTGCTCCAACACTGGCGCCAACCCTCACCCTGTCGATCTGGAAAATAGTCATCCCGGCTGAATTGGACTGGATGCGGAAGACTGTCGATGCCTGCCAGCCGCATGGCGAGAATATCGATCTGATTGTCACACGATCAGAGATCGGAGCCTTGAGCGGATCGCACGATTTCATCTTCCATCTGGGAACGCCAGACGGGAACCAGTCTGCCGTTGAACTGAACTTAATGGATGAATTACTGGTGATCGTCAATCCCGACAATGCGATGGAGACTGTCACAGTCAGTGAGCTGCAGGCAATCGTGAATGGCAAGCAAACACATTGGCCATCTAGTGAGAAAATAGCAATATATGGCTATACGCAAGGAACTCGGCTTCAGGAGCTGGTTGAAGATACCCTGGGCGCCGCCTGGTCAGACAACCTTAAATATCAGATCATGCCCGGTCTGGACGAACTGGCCATGGCAGTCAGCCTGGACAAGAATGGCTTCGGTTTGGTTACACGTCACACCCTGACAGACAAGGTCAAGATCCTGACGCTCGAACCGGATTTGAAAGCAGCATTTACACTGCCGGTCTACCTGGTCTCCCCAGCCGATCTCACAGAACGACAGCAGCAATTCGTGGCATGTGTCCGCTCCGCGACTGAGGACAAGTGATCAAAGCCTCTTCACAGCCTTGCCTGCAGATACTTTAAAGCGCCTCTTTCACATCCTCTTCTTTGACGCCTTGTTCGGGTTCTTTTCTTTTCGAATCACAAAGTTGTAGTCTCCAGCCATCAAAGTTGTACAGACTGCGCTACCGCGTAATTTTCCATCGGATAAATCTGATCATTAATCATCAAACGAGTCTGATTGATCGGTTTACTTATGGTCTCTAATAATCAGGTCAGAGTAAACGGATCCATCGACCATCGCCTCGATGATCACGGGCCCATCCTCAGTTAAGGCGCTGCTTAGCGCTGTTTTCAAATCTTCTTCGGTTCTCGCTTTAACGACGGGGATACCGAGGAATTTGTCCGCATCAAAGAATTTACCTTCGATTACAAAAGTGGAATATTGATTGACCTGTTTCCATTCCTGCTTTACTTTGATCAAGCTATAATCTTCATCGACGAAAACGATGATGATCACATTCAGGCTTCGTCGTCTGGCTACCACGAGATCGCCAGAGTTCATCAGGAAGCCGCCATCACCGGTGATGCAAACAACTGAGGTTTCTGGTTCGGCTAATTTTGCCCCGATCGCCGATGGAATCCCAAATCCCATGGTAGACCATCCATTCGTCATAATCAGCCGACTGGTTTCGGTCACTGACCACAGCTGACCTAATAGGTGCGTGTGCGCCCCGATATCACATGTCAGAATAGCTTCTTCCGGCAGGACTTCCTGGATGGCAACTACCGCATTGGAGACATTGAAGGTCCCAGTCTCCGGAACCAGGCTTGCAAAGAGTTTCTTTTTATTCTCGACCACCTGGTTCAGATCCCATTCAAATTCCGGCAGGGCTGCCGAATTTAAATAATCCAGAGACTCACTCAGGTTTCCGATTACCTCATAGGTTTCTTCATAGTCCGCGGTGATGTCCAGACCTTCGGTATCGAAGTGAATCAATGGTACATTCGGCATCCACGTTTCATAATTGAACTCGATTGAGTCATAGCCCAGGCCGATCACCAGGTCGGCCTGACGATAAACATTGGCGACAATGTCGCTCTTGGCGTGGAATAATACGCCTGCATAACAAGGGGAGCTTTCCGGCAAAATCCCTTTTGCCATCGGGGTCAAGACCACTGGAAGCTGGTGCTTCAGGGCAAATTCGCGGATGGGATCGTGCAGACCATGACGAAATGCTGTCAGACCAACTGCCAGGAGTGGCCGCTTTGCCTTTTTGATTACTGCCATCGCTTGTTCAAGATCTGCTGTTTTCGGTGAAACAAGCGGTACACTCACAAGTTTTATCGGCAAATCTTCGGCAGCAATCTCATCGCTGTCCGTGCCTGACGGTAAGCCGATATGCACCGGGCCAGGATTCTCGGACGTTGCGATGGTGTATGCTTCGGTCATGATGGCGTTGAAGTGTTTATTTGATAACCGGGTCGTCCATTTCGTGATCGGAGCCATCAATGCCTGATGATCGATGTTCATCTGGATTCTTCTCAGGTAATCTTCATCTTTAAATTCAGAGGTAAACGCGATCAACGGCGATCGATCCAGAAGCGCACCCCCTATACCAGTGGATAAATTTGTAGCGCCAGGTCCGTACGTGCCATGGCAGACGCCGGGTACTCCCGTTAATCTGCCGATGACATCTGCCATCATCCCAGCGCTTTGCTCATTTGCAACAGTAATGAACTCAATGCCGTTGTCTTTCATTGCTTCCATATATGGAATAGACGGACCCCCGGGAATGCCAAAGGCAAATTTGACTCCCATCTCCTTTAGCGCCACTGCTACTCCCTGTGCCAGTGTTGTCATCTGATCATCCTTTACTTAAGAATCTGTAGTCAAGTAAATCTTACTTTTTAGGTTCAAATTATTAGAATAATAAAATAGTGTACATATATCACATGCAAATGTCAAACAATTTTGCAGGGATTGTAGTAAGCAAATATTCTATATTTTACGTGTCATTCGCTTGAGGTTTATTGCAGTTGATGCTGAGTTTGTGGTGGAAAAAAACACAGAGACGCAGGCACAGACTGAGGCTATACAAATTTTTTTAAGTGAGCCGTGATCTTCGCTGAAGACTAAATCGGGTAGTTAGTCCACAGGAATTTTTTCAGCGCCTCATAATAATCACCGAAACGCTGGAAGCGGATGTTATGAGCCGTCGCCGGGAAGTTCACTTCGGAGATATGCCTGCCATAACCAGTAATCGCTTTCGCCACTTCTCGCGTGATAATCGCTCCGCTGTCCTTCTCACCGGTCAATAAGAGCACCGGACACTTGATGCTGCCAAAATAGCTTTTCCAATGCCGCCTGGGCGCCTTGAGTATCTCAGCCAGATTTGGAGAGGAATTCTTCTTGGCCTTCGCCCATTGAAATAAATCCGCTTCGGACCAGCCGGGCTGCGTTTTACGCCCCTCTGCCAGCAATTCAGCGAGTGTCGAGCGGCTGTAATGCGCCAATGCTTCTTCAAACTCAGAAACGCGCTGCTGCTTTCTCTCCGGCGTTTCATTTGACTCATCCGCCATGAAAGGCGGGTCTTCCAAAATCAGCGCTTTGACTCGCTGCGGATAACGGGCTGCCACCAGCGCGGCAGTCTCGGCGCCCATGGAATGACCGACGATCGGCACCTGTTCCAGCGCCAATTGATCCATCACCGTCATCACATCAGCGATCCGATCCTCCTCGCCATATCCTTCCGCCGGCTTATCCGACAACCCATGACCGCGGGCGTCCATCAGGATCACATCATAATAATTCTGGAATGCCAGTGCCGTCTCACCCCAGCACAAGCCGCTGCCTGTGATGCCATGCAGGAAAAGGATCGGCTGCTTCTCATCCAGCGTTCGATAATAATGCAGCTTGACCCCATTATTCATTACGTGTCCGTAAACCAGTTTTGCCATAATTCCGCCTCGTCTCACTCTCTTGTGGCACAATTATACATAAAGCACCAGCTACCCCTTGCCTGGAGAAATCATCATGCAACCATTTCTGCTAGAAAGATTCTTTGCCGTCTATGAATTCAGCACGCGGTACCTGCTCTGCGCGTCTGACTGTGAAAGCCTGAAAATGAGCGAAGTGCTTGCCATGGCAGATGACGAAATGCGGGCAGCCTGGCAGAACCTCTCGCTGGCTTATACGGAATCGCTCGGCTTGCCGGCGTTACGTCAGGAAATCGTAAAGATGTACCCGGGCCTTAACCTTGAGCAGATCATGATTGGCGCGCCTGAGGAGGCGATCTATATCGCCATGCGCACCCTGCTCAAGCCGGGCGACCACGTGGTCTCCACCTTCCCGGAATATCAGTCCTTGTATGAGATTGGCAGGGAGATCGGCTGTCAGGTCTCACCCTGGCATGCCCGTGAAACGGAAAGCGGCTGGCGCTTCGATCTGAATGAGCTCGATCAGATCCTGCAGCATGGCACGCGCATGGTGATCGTCAACTTCCCGCACAACCCGACTGGGTTTCTCCCCGATCGGGCATTCTTTGATGAACTGATCGCGATGGTCGCGGAGCGCGGAGCGTACCTGTTCTGCGATGAGATGTACCGTCAGCTTGAAGATGAGGTTGAGAATCGGCTGCCAGCGGCATGCACACTCTACCCACGCGCCATCAGCCTGTCAGGTCTCTCCAAGGCATACGCGCTGCCCGGTCTGCGTATCGGCTGGCTGGCGACCCGTGATCAACAGGCATTCGAAGCCTTCAAGGTTTACAAGGATTACACGACCATCTGCGCCAGCGCGCCGTCCGAGATTCTCGCGACAATTGGTCTGCGCAATGGTGAACGGATAGCCGGTCGCAACCGGGAGATCATTCGCGAGAACAAAAGCCTGGCTCATGAGATGTTCAGGAAATATCCGCAAGTGTTCAAATGGCATGAGTCAGGCGGCAGCTCGATTGGCTTCCACCGATTGCAGCTCCCAATCTCCATTGACGATTTCTGCCATGAATTGGTGACTGAGAAAGAAGTCCTGCTCGCGCCGGGGCGCATGTTTGAAGTGCCGACCAATCATTTCAGGATGGGCTACGGCCGTTTGAACTTTCCCCAGGGACTGGCGCTGCTGGAAGAGTATATCCAGAAATATGTTTAGGCATTAACGCAGAAAACCGCTTTCGCGGTTCTCTGTTTTTACGCTGCGGCAACCTTATCGAAGATCGAGGAGGGATGCCGCAGCGCTTGTTAAACTACTACTATCGTTCATAATTGGCACCACCTCCTCTGATTAAAGATGGCACGTGAATGGCGTACAGAATTAGTATGGCATATTCAACCACCCCTGTCAAGGTGCGCATTCAGGCATAATAATCTTGCATTTTAAAAAACGTTAGGCTATCATAAATATCATTCTGATTTGGGGAACTTATCGTTGCAGATTGGAAAAATTATGAGTGAAGCGGACGAATATAACGAACAGGACGTAGTTGACATCGAGCACCGGCTGCCTGAACCCGACGGACAATCAGGCAGTAAAAAATGGCTCTTCATCGCCTTGGCGGTGATTCTGCTGGCGTTATTCATTACCGGCATTGTTTTCTTGCTGCGCGCCGAGCCAGGCACGACCAGCCAGATCAGGGATGTCTTCATCATTGTCATGGCGCTGGAGGCTTTCATCATCGGCGTCGCGCTGGTGATCCTGATCATCCAGATCGCTATCCTGACCAACATCCTGCAAAACGAGGTCAAGCCGATACTGAACTCAACGCAGGAGACGGTGAACACGCTCAAAGGGACCGCGAAATTCCTGAGTAACAATGTTTCCGAGCCGGTGATCAAGATGAACGAGTACCTTGCCGGCATCAAAAAGTTGCTTGAATTGCTTAAACTGGTAAAATAGCCTCACGACTATTAACAGTTTGAACTGATTAAAAAAGGAGAAAAATCATGTCAGAACGAGATGAATTTGGTGCATTCCTGATTGGATTTGTTGTTGGTGCACTTACGGGCACCGTTGCCGCATTACTGCTCGCGCCGCAATCAGGCGAGGAAACCCGCGGCATTATCAAAGACAAAGCGTATGAACTGCGCGACAAAGCAGAGAACACGATGGACGATGCCTACTCACAGGCAGAGCACGCGGCTGTCGAAGCCCGCGCCCGCTTTGATGATCTGGCCAAGGCAACCCGCCGCAAGGCAGAAGAACTTGGCACCAAGGGTCAGGTTGTGCTGGAAGAGCAGAAGGAAAAACTTGACGAAGCAGTCGACACCGCCAAGAAGAAGCTGGACGCCGCAGCAAAAGCGTAACAACTCATTGATCCAAAATGCAGAGCCGCGATGCGGCTCTGCTTTTTTATTACATCAACGGACGCGTGATTTATTCAAACTCAAATCCATCCTCAAGCTCAGTCAGGACTTCGGGCAAGAACTGGACTAAATCGCCTGCCAGCACGGATGCCGCGGCGCCGATACTTTCTAGCGCACGCAGTCCGCATTGCGCATGCAGCCAGACGCCCGCGCAGGCTGCTTCATACGACGCTACGCCTTGTGTCAGCAACCCAGTGATCAGCCCCGCCAGCACATCTCCTGACCCAGCCCTTGCCAACGCCGCATTCGCGACTGGATTGACGCTGTAACGGCCATCAGGGCTGGCGATAACCGTCAGCGCGCCCTTCAATACAATAATCTTCCGCCATGATTCGGCGAAGCGGCAGGCAGTTTCGATCCTCGCAGACTGGATGGCATCCACCGTCCCGCCTGTCAGGAGTGCCATTTCACCCGGATGCGGTGTCAGGATCGTATGTTCCGGGACGAGTTCCTGCCAGTGATCGATCTTTGCCAGGTGAGCCAGCCCACTGGCGTCTATCACCAGCGGCGGCAGGCTCTGAGAATCCTTTTGCTGCTCTCGTATTGCTTTCGGGATCAATCCGAGCGGTCCGGTGGTTGGCGCCGGCATGGTCAGCAGGTCCTGCAGAAACAGGGTTGTCGTCTGGGCTGTGCCCCACCCGGGACCAAGCAGCATCGCGCTGGCGCGGCTCAGGCTGGCAGACAATGTCCTGGCTGCCGTCCGGCTGATGACGCCTTGCTCCTCCGGCAGGATGAGCCAGGTTGCCTCAGGCAGTTGACCCGCCAGGGCGCCATGCAGGCTGGCAGGCGCCGCGATAGTCACCAGTCCGCTGCCCACACGATAAGCGGCTTCAGCCGCCAGCAGCGCCGCGCCGGTATAATTGATGGAGCCAGCGCAAATGACCGCCGTACCAAAGGTGCCTTTGTGCGCGTCACTCGGCCGCGCGGGCAGCCAGCCGGCAACATCTTCAGCTGTGATGACCGAATTACTAACTAGCGCAAGTGATTCGAGGCCGTCTGGCAGACCAATCGGCAAGACTTCCAGAATGCCGAGGTGGTCGAAGGCCGGCATCACCATCATTCCACGCTTGACCGCTTCCATGCAGAGCGTGATATCCGCGCTGAGGATATCCTCATCCACCGCGCCGGTATCGCAATCCATCCCGGAGGGGCAATCGATAACCACGACGGGTACATCCGCGAGCAGCGGTTTGATCCGGCTGAAAAGTGCCTTCAATTCAGGCTTGAGCGGCAGGCGGGCGCCGGTGCCAAGCACACCATCCAGAAGCACGGTCACACCCGACAATGCTTCTACAGCGTCGGAGAGGAGCTCATCTGTTTCAATCAAGGTACCGCCGGCATTCAGGTAGGCGCTCAGCAAAGCGTCCTGTTTTCTGCCAATCGGGAAGACAGCCGCCGCGCGCCAGCCCTTTTGCAGCAAGGCGGTCATCGCTACCAGCGCGTCCCCGCCGTTATTGCCGGTGCCCACCAGCGCCAGGACCGTCGGTGTCGAAGCATCAAAATTTTCGAGGATGTATTCGGCGACGGCTGTGCCCGCGTTGTGCATCAACTGGGCGTAGCTGACACCATTCTGGTCAGCCTGTTTTTCGATCGCCTGCATTTCAGCAACTGTCACCAGCTTCATATTTCGCCTCCTGCTTGAACTGTCTAAATTATACGCACAGAAGGGGTCGGGTTAGGTATACTTCAAACGTTATGCGCAAATATCTCTTCTTCGCGGTTTTTTCCTCCGGCATGTGTTCGCTGGCAATCGAGATGGCTGCCTCTCGTCTGCTCGGTAACACCTTCGGCACCAGCAATCTGGTCTGGGCCAGCATCATCGGTTTGATATTGCTCTATCTGGCAGCGGGCTACGCGCTCGGCGGCCCGTGGGCGGACAGGTCTCCACGCTATGAAACATTCTTCGGCATCCTGGTTGGCGCCGGTCTGGCGACCGCGATTGTGCCGATGCTCTCGCGTCCTGTCCTGCGGCTGGCCGGCAATGCCTTTGACGAATTGCAGCTCGGCATCCTTTTCGGCTCGTTCATGACCGTCATTATCCTGTTAAGCGTGCCTGTCACCTTGCTCGGTACGGCGTCGCCGTTCGCTATCCGGCTGGCAGCCAACACCACCGCTGACCTGGGGCGGACGTCAGGTCGGGTTTACGCGATCTCGACCCTTGGCTCGTTCCTTGGCACCTTCCTCCCCGGGCTGGTTCTGATCCCCGCCTTCGGCACTTACCGCACCTTTCTGATCATCGCTGGTCTGCTGGTCGTTACCGGAGCATTAGGTTTATTTCTGATCAAACGCACGATCTGGGCGGTTGCTGCGGTACTTGGTTTCGTTATTCTGGTCGTAGTCAACCTGGTTTTCGGTCTGCGAGGCACAGACAAAAGCAGCCTGGGCCTGATCTATGAAACAGAGTCGGCCTACAACTACATCCAGGTCCTGGAGCAGGATGGCTATCGCCTGCTGCGCCTGAATGAAGGTCAGGGCGTGCATTCGATCTATCACCCGACACAGATGAATTATTACGGTCCCTGGGAGCAGATGCTGGCCGCGCCATTTTTCAATCAGGCGCCCTTCTCGCCAGCCAACGTCAAGCGCATGGCGATTGTCGGGCTGGCTGCCGGCACGACAGCGCGGCAGGCTGAGCTCGTGTTCCCTGGTATCCAGATTGATGGCTATGAGATTGATCAAAAGATCGTCGATGTCGGCGAACGTTACTTCGACATGCAAGCGGACGGACTGACCGTTCATGTCGCCGATGGCCGCTGGGGGCTGGAGCATAGCCCCTACCAGTACGACATCATCAGCCTGGATGCCTACCGCCCGCCGTATATCCCGAGCCACCTGACGACCGTTGAATTCTTTCAGATCGTCCATGCCAAACTGACGCCTGACGGCGCGATTGGCATCAACATCGGTCGCTCACCGGAAGACCGGCGGTTGATTGACGCCCTGGCGACGACGGTCAGACAAGTGTTCCCGACTGTCTGCGTCGTGGATGTGCCGCAGACATTCAACAGCGTATTGTTTGCCACCAAACAGGCGAGCGCTTGCACGAATCTGAACGATAACCTCGCGAACCTTAAACAGGATCCGGGAACCTCGAGCCTGCTGCTTGAAACCATGATGACTGCCGCCGCCAACCTGCAGCCAGACCCGCCCAATTCGATCGTCTTCACGGATGATAAAGCGCCAATCGAATGGATCACCAACACCATGGTCCTGAGCTTTCTGCTCAACCCTGAAAGCGAGTTGCCGAATTGAAAAGCAGATTGACAGCCTTGCAAGTGCTGCTGGTCATCCTGATCCCGATTTTCCTGCTCATCAGCGCGGTCAAAGTAATGACCCTGCCCTGGTTTCCCGCCTTCGAGTACGGTCGATCCGGTTTCCCGGCAGACCCCTATGGGTTTACGACAGAAGAGCGGCTGAATTTCGCGACCCTCTCGATCGAGTATCTGCTGAACAACGAACCGCTCGACTTTCTGGCAGCGATCAAAATGGACGATGGTCAGCCGCTTTATAACGAACGCGAGCTCTCACACATGCTGGACGTCAAAATCCTTGTAAAACAGGCATTCTTTGCCTGGTGGATATTGCTGGCAGTTTTGACTGCCGGCACAGTGTATTACATATTACGCGCGCAGCATCGTGAGGGCGCTCAAGCCTGGCGGCTGGGAGCGCTGGCTACGCTCGGCTTGATCGCGGCCATCTTACTCGGTGTAGGGATCGGCTTCAGCGCCTTATTCACAAAATTCCACGAACTGTTTTTCACCGGCGAAACCTGGATCTTCAATTTCAGCGATTCCCTGATCCGTCTCTTCCCGCTGGTTTTCTGGCAGGATGCCTTCATCGGCGTCGGGATGCTGTCGATCCTCTTTGCCGGCATCATCCTGGCTGCCACGGCGGTCTGCCTGAAAAAGAAAACCGTCTCCTGAGGAGACGGCTTCAACTCACAATTACCAAGAAACTACTTTTTCGCTTTCCCCTGTGCCGCGACGGAGGCAATGGCGGCTTCAATGGCAGCCTGGTCACCCAGATAATAATGCCGGATCGGGCGCAGTGTCTCTTCGTCCAGCTCATACACCAGCGGTACACCGGTCGGGATGTTGAGCCCGACAATTTCGTCGTCAGAGATATCATCCAGATACTTGACCAGCGCGCGGAGGCTGTTGCCATGGGCCGTGATCAGCACCTTCTTCCCGGAGCGGATCGCCGGTTCGATCGTGTCAAACCAGTAAGGCAGGAAACGCGCGACCGTGTCCTTGAGACATTCGGTCAGCGGGATATCCTCCTCCGCCATGCCTTTATAGCGCGGGTCGTTGCCCGGATAGCGCTCGTCGTCCTTCGTCAAGGCTGGCGGTTGAATGTCATAGCTGCGGCGCCAGATCAGCACCTGTTCGTCACCGAATTTCTGCGCGGTCTCAGCCTTGTTCAGCCCCTGCAGCGCACCATAATGGCGCTCGTTCAGACGCCAGGAATTAATGACTGGCAGCCACATGCGGTCCATCTCCTCCAGCACGATCCAGAGGGTTTTGATCGCCCGTTTGAGCACCGACGTGAAGACTATATCAAATTCGTAACCGCCCTCGCGCAGCAGCTTTCCAGCCAGATGCGCTTCCTCGACACCTTTTTCAGTCAGCCCGACATCCGTCCAACCAGTAAACCGGTTCTCTTTGTTCCAGGTACTTTCACCATGCCTGAGTAAAACTATCTTGACCACACCAACCTCCCTACACTTAAGATTTCGTCAAACCTTCTACATTATAGTAGAAATTGATTTGTACACTTGCCGTCCAAGTCCAGCATAACACATATAATTAAGCGGTCACGCAAAACATCCACCTCCAAGGAGCTTCACATGCCCGTCGCATTACTTTCGGTCTCCGACAAAACCGGTCTGATTGATTTCGCCCGAGCCTTGAATCAACTCGGCTGGGAGCTGCTGGCGAGCGGCGGAACCGCGTCTGCAATCCGCAACGCCGGCCTGCCCGTCCGGGATGTGGCTGATTACACGCACAGCCCCGAGATCCTTGGCGGACGTGTCAAAACCTTACATCCGGCGGTACATGGCGGCATCCTCGCGCGCGATCTGACGGCAGATATGGACGATTTGCGCAGGATCAATGCTGTCATGATTGACATGGTGGTCGTGAACCTCTACCCCTTCCAGAAAACAGTGGCTGATCCCAACGCCACACTGGCTGACGCTATCGAGAATATTGATATTGGCGGCGTGGCATTGATTCGCGCGGCGGCGAAGAACAGCAAGCGGGTCGCGATCGTGACGGACCCGGCTTCTTATGATGCGATAACTGATGAATTACACCGGTCAGGCAGCCTGAGCGCCGGCACATTGAACGCGCTGGCGGTGAAGGGTTTCAAACATACTGCCGCTTACGATACAGCCATCGCGGCTTACCTGGACATGGCAGTCTCACAGCAGGAGATTAAATAAAAAAACCCCGCTATGCCGTGTGTCGCGCAGTTTTGAACCTGCCTAAGCAGGTTGGGTCACTATCCGCAAGCGCCACCTTGACCGAAGCCTAACGTGTTGCCGGCTAGAAACCGTGACCCTTAAAACTAGTGTTGGCTCAAAACCGATGGTGCGTCATCACCAACACAGCAGGGTAATGTTTTTATACCATAATCTGAGGGGTCTTGCAAAGCTGATGCCGGACGTTTTGGCGTAAAATCACTGCATGCCAATGATTCGCGCCTTCATAGCCGTTGAACTTTCCCGCGAGCTTCAGGATAATCTGTCGGGGTTGATAAGCAGCTTGCGGAAGTCCATCACAGGTCCGATCAAGTGGGTCGATCCACGGAAAATTCATCTGACCCTGAGCTTTCTCGGGGAGGTTGAGAGCGCCGGCCAGCCGCTCCTCGAAACGATCATGGCGCGCACAGTCAATACCAGGAAGTCATTCACGATCAGCGCCGCCGGCCTCGGTTGTTTCCCCAACAGTCGCAACCCACGGGTACTGTGGTGCGGGCTGACGCCAGTCGATCAGCTCAGACAGGTACAGTCTGCACTCGCGCGCGAGCTGGCAGACAATGGGTATGAAATCGAGGACAGACCATTCTCGCCGCACCTGACCCTGGCGAGAATCAGCGGCGGGCTTGAACCAGGCGCAAACCAGCGGCTGATTCGGGAAATTGACTCCAGCCGCTGCGTCACGTATGGCAGCCTGACCGTCGAGGCTATTTCGCTGATCAGGAGCGTGCTGCAGCCATCTGGCGCCCAGTACAGCACCCTCGCGACTGCCAGGTTCAAAGCGGATGACGTCTGACGCTGATTATGCTAGAATGTTAAAAACGAAAATGAGGTGACATCTGGAGACAAACGAACTGACACATTTGATCGTCAACACGCTTGAAGAGCACAAAGGTGAAGATATTCTCGTGCTGGATATCAGTAAAATCGCTGATTTTGCTGATTATTTTATTTTGTGTTCAGGCACAAGCGACAGGATGCTCAACAGCCTGGCGGACGCGTTGACCGAGACCCTGAAAAAGAATAAGGTTCAGGTTGCCAAGCGAGAAGGTCAGCCGGCTGAAGGCTGGATCATCGTTGATGCCGGCGATGTGATCATCCACCTCTTCTCGCCCGAGAAGCGCGAATTCTATCAAATTGAGCAACTTTGGGCGCAGGGCAAGACCCTGGTCCATTTCCGATAACTTAAAAAACAACCTCCTCTTTCGAGGAGGTTGATCAGTTTACTCCGCCAGCCGCTGCAAAATTTCTTTGCTGTTTTCGGCCGGTTTGACCTTCTCATAAATTTCCAGAATCTTGCCTTTTTCGTCAATCAGGAAAGTGTTCCTGAGCACGCCGTCATACTCCCTGCCCATCATCTTTTTCCGGCCCCAGGAGCCGTATTGCTCAATGACCTTATGCTCAGGGTCCGAGAGCAAAGTAAACGGCAAACTCTTGCCTTCCTTGAACTTGGCGTGCGATTTCTCGCTGTCCGGGCTGACACCAATCACCGCTACGCCCAGGTCTTTATAGGCTTCGTAATCATCGCGGAAGCTGCAGGCTTGGGTAGTGCAGCCGGGCGTATTGTCCTTCGGGTAAAAATACAGGACAACCTTCTGCCCTTTATACGACGACAGTTTATGCTCCTTACCCGCTTCATCCTTCAGGGTAAAGTCAGGCGCTTTCATTCCTTTTTTCAAGTCCATAGTTCCCTCCATTAGCAGTTACCAATAATCAAACCACAGATGACCAGGCGTGTCAAATTTTACGGTTTTGGTGTGCTTTTGATCTGTACACCCTGCAGCGGTGATACATCCGGCGTCGGGATCGCACCTGGCTGCCATGGCAGGACGGACACAAAATCCTGTTTCGACCAGGTGTTCTTGACCTCGAGCCGCGGCAGGTAATAGAGATTTGCCAGGGTGTGATCGTAAAAGTTCAAAAGACCGACGGCAGAGCGGTAACCCCATTCGTTGACGCGTGAGGCGACCGCGGGGTCCATGCTGCCGTATGGGTAGGAGAAGGAGGTCACGGGCACACCGAACATGCCTTCCAGGCGCAGCCTGGAGCCTGAGATCTCATCAGATAACACAGAGTGATCCAGTGTCAGATCAACACCATTGCTGCCGCGTGAACCGATTTCCCAACCAGCAGTCACCAGCTCCTTGATCTGCCGTTCATTCAGCACGCCTTCACCATTGACCTGATTACTGGTGACATAAAGGGTGCCGACAAAACCGTACGCTTTCATGATCGGGAAGGCTTTATTGTAGATGCCCGTGGTAATTACATCAAACGTGATCGCGACGGGCTTGGCAGGCAGTTCGCCGCCTTTAAGCAGCACATCCGCGATTTTCGATACGGTGACGGAGGTGTAGCCAGCGTCCTTGAGGATCTGCATCTGATGCCGGAAATCGGCCGAAGGGATATCAATGTTTGTTTCCCATTGATAGTACAAATTGTCCTCTTTACCATCGCCGACATGATAATAGAGCAGGATCGGCACGGTCACTTTTCCCGGCGGAAGGGTAACCCAGGTCGGTGTTGGCAGCGGAACTGTCGCGGTTGGCGCGAGGGTCGCGGTAGGGGCGGCGGTGTTCGTCGGCACGGCAGTCGGCGTTGCTGTCGGCAGGCTGGCAGCCGTCTGCGTGATATTCGCGGAGACTGTCAGCGCGGCTGCGGTATACACCGCCCCCGGTGCCTCTGTCGCTTTCGGCGTGCTGCAGCCCGCCAATGTCAGAATAACAAGTACGACAATCAATTTCCTGATCATTTTTCCTCCTTTACCACGGCAGCATGGCGTTGAACTTCTCAAGCGGTGTGCCATGCTTTATCTCGATGCGGTTGATGTAATAGACATCATATGGCATATGCTCCCAGCGAGTCCCCAGCCCTGCACCCCCTTGATACCTCGCATCGATCGTCATTCTTATGATATCAGGATTTATCTCACCGTACGGGTAGGCAATGAAATTAACTGTCGTATTAAATTTTTGCTCCAGATGCGTTTTCGAAAAAGTGATTTCAGACTCAGCGTCGGATGTCTTGGTCAGGTCAATATGGGACCGGCCATGCGAGCCAAGCTCCCATCCAGCCTGTAGCAATTCTGTAATCTGACTGGTACTCATAAATCCAGGCGCGTCAATGTACTTTGTCACGACGAAAATCGTGCCAGTGAAGCCAAGGGACTGCATGATAGGGAAGGCATTTTCATAGACGTCCAGATCGCCATCGTCGAATGTGATCGCAATCGGTCGTTCCGGCATAGCGCCGCCAACCCGAATAGTTGAAACCAACGCGGATAATGGAAGCGTTTGATAACCACGGGCCTTGAGCGATTCCATCTCCTGCCTGAAGCTCTCGACATCCACACCATACGCAGAAAATTTCGGATCATCACTGATATGGTGATAGAGCAGGACGGGCATGGTCACCTTCCCGGGAGGAAGCACTGCCCAGGTTGCGGTTGGCGTTGGCAGAATGGGTGTTGGCGTCAATGTACTGGTTGGTTCAGGCGTTGGCGTGAGTGTGTTGGTTGGCTCAGGCGTTGGTGTCGCTGTCGGCAGGCTGACAGCCGTCTGGGTCAAGCCAATTTCCAAGGTCTTTACAACTAACGGAATTTTTAAGTTGGATGAACTAACCGGCTTTGGACCGACACAACCGCAAAGGAAAATGATCAAAATTCCGGCAAGGATAATTCTGATCAAATTATTGTTCGTGAAACCCCCGAAATTGAAGACCATAATAGTTAATAACCTGGCAGGGTCAATCGCCCCCAACCGCGATTATAACGCATTATTAATTCATAAAAAGCGTGTAAACAAGAAAGTAGCCGGCGATCAGAAACGTCCAGAATGACAACCTGCCGATCGTTTTTAGTTGCGGCTTCAAGCCGGCGGGCAACTGATTCAGGAGCATGATTTTGCCGGCAGAAAGCGGAATGGTCAGCAATTGCGGCCAGACCAAAGACCATGGCATATTCACCAGCAGGCTCAAGGCAGCCCAGGCATAGGCTGTTATCAGCAGGAAATGATGAAACTCGAGACCGCGCTTCAAACCGACCAGCCGGATCAGCGCTTTGCCCTCTTCAGGATCCTCCTGGTAGTAGCTGTCCAGTCCGGCGCTGAAAACCCAGGCGAAATAAAGCAGGAACAACGGCAGGATCAGGATGCCCAGCAAGCGGTGATACTCACCATAATTGATAAAGAACCCGATCGCCGGGGCGAGCAGACCCACCGCGACGGCTTCAACCAGTTCGATCTGGTTTGCCAGCAAGGTTGAAAAGGGCGGGAACTTGAACGTGATCGCGAACAAGGCAAACGTGAATACCAACGCGGGCAGCATCGTCGTGACATCTTTGCGCGTCATCAGCATCATCGTCAGCAAAACCGCGCTGACCATCAGCACCATCGAGAAGATCAGCAGAGCGGTCCGATAGCGCGCTTGTGTTTCATACTGTATCTTCCGCTCATGCGGCTGATCAGCAACCATGCGAAAGCTCAGACGATACGTCTTGAAGAAATCATCCAGGCAGATGCCTGTTAATCCGAACAGCAACACAATCAGCAATCCCTGCATGGCGAGGTCCAGCCGCATTGGACGTCCCAGGTATACCGTGATCGCGAAGCCTGCCGCGTAAGAGACCAGGCAGCCGAGCATGATTCTGGCAGAAGAGGGGGAGAACAGGCGTCTGACGTAGGAGTAGAAGAGCTGGGTCATGAGAGCCTGTACCCGCCGTCGACGCTGATAATCTCACCGGTGATATAAGGGTTTTCCGAGAGGAAGAGGACCGTTCTGGCAATGTCAGAGAAATCGCCCTGACGCTTCAGCGGCACCTTCTTGAGCAGCTTCTGCCAGCGCGCGGGGTCGAAATCCGGCGCGGGGGCAATCAAGCCGGGAGAGATGCCATTGACCCGGACGGCAGGCGCATAGGATCTCGCCTGCAATTCCGTGAGCTTCTGCAGCGCCGCCTTGCTAACCGTGTATTGCGGGAAACCGCTCCACCCTTTTTCAGCGCCAATATCGATGATGTTGACCAGCAAGCCGCCTTCAGCCTGCATCAGATGATAGGCTTGCTGGCCTACCAGAAACGGAGCGGTCGTGTTAACGGCAATCACCTGTTCCCACTCAGCTAGGGTCAGCGTCTTCAGGTTGCCTGCCGGCATGATGCCTGCCGCGTTGACGGTAATTTTCAGGGTGCCGTCCATGTCAGCGAGCTTCCTGAACATGGCGCTCACATGGGCAGTTTTCGAGAGATCGGCCCTCACCAGGCTGACCCTTCTGCCCAGCGCTTCGATTTCCCGCGCGGTCTCTTTTGCCTTGGCTGCTGAAGAGTTGTAATGCAAGGCGATATCGTATCCGGCGGCCGCCAGTTCGAGGGCAATGACCTTGCCCATGCGGCCTGCAGCGCCTGTAATCAGTGCTAAATTCGGGTTTTTCGCCACAATTTCACCTGTTTTCTCCGTCAAAACAATGACCCATTGCAATTATACAGGTTGACTCTTGATTTTTTTGACATTTATATTTGTTTATGCTATTCTAGCGGTTGATTAACAACTCAAACACAAGGGTCAACTTATGCAGCGGGAAAGATTGTCCGAAAATGTATATTGGTTTCAGAGTGACATATATGCCCAGGTGACTGCCGGCGCCATCACTGGCCCGCAATGGGCAGTCGTCATTGACACCCTCACGATCCCTGAAGAAACCAAACAGATGCAACAATTCATCGAAGACGAGCTCGGCATACCCGTGCGCTACGTCATCAACTCACACCATCACGCGGATCATACCTGGGGCAACTGCTTCTACCGCCACGCGACCGTGATCGGCCATACCCTCAACCGTGAGTTGACATTGTCCAGAGGACAGGCGGCGCTGGAAGCTGCCCGGGCGAGCAATAAAATATTTGCTGAGGTAGAAATCGTCGCGCCTGATCTGACCTTCGACAGCGGTCAGATGAATCTCAAGGTCGGCAAGAAAACCCTGACCATCCTGCTCACCCCCGGACATTCGGTAGACGGCATTTCGGTATTGATTGAAGAGGATAAAATCCTGTTCGCGGGCGACACCTTCATGGCTTTGCCCTACATCGTCGATGGCGATCCGGAAGTATTAAGCGAATCGATCCGGTCCATCGGGAAAATGGGTCTGGAAAATATCGTCCAGGGTCATGGCGACATCATCCTGCGCGGCGAGATTGAAGCGGCGGTCAAGGAAAACCTCGATTACCTGACCAATATCCGTAAAGCGGTGAAGACTTCCCTGCGCCGCAAGGAACCGCAGGATTATCTGGATGGCATCGACATCGAAGCCTGCGGCAAGAGCCGGGTCAATCTGGGTGGGCTTGCGCTGGAGCTGCATAAACGCAATCTGGTCTCGCTTTACCGGCACATGAGCGTCGCCAGCAACGATTAGACGTTAAACGCATAGAATCAAAAACTGACCCAATTTTCTTTGGGTCAGTTTCTTTTTATCAATCCGTGCGCTTATTCAGCTTTCTCGACACCGACCAGCAACTGCTCACCATCGAATTCTGCTTCCGCCTGCTGCATCCCCAGCCCGGGGGCTGAATTCTCGAGACTGACCGCCAGCACCTCGCGCCGGATGTACTCGGCGTTGGAGGCAATAGCGGCAGTCAGCAGCCCGCTGGCGCTATAGCGCACATGAATCCGGTCAGCAATGTCAAAGCCGGCGGTCTTGCGCAGGTCCTGGATGCGGCGCACAACCTCGCGTGCGAGGCCCTCATCGCGCAATTCGGGCGTGATCATCGCGTCCACCGCGACGTGGATGCCGCGGTCAGAGAAGACTGCCAGCCCCGCGACCGGAACGGATAAAATCTGAACCTCCTCCGCCGGCAGTTCAAGCTTCTCACCATCCACCACCACCGGCACTCTTTCGCCAGCAAGGATTCTGGCAACCATCTCATTGGCGTCCAGCGCGAGCACGGCGTCCCTGACCTTCGGGAATTTCGCGCCGTATTTCGGTCCCATCAACTTGTTGTTCGGCTGCAGCTTGTAATTGACCAGCTCACCAGCCTGATGAACAAATTCAAACGCTTTGACATTCAATTCATCCGTAATAATATCGACCAGTTCAGGCAGCAAGGTATTGCGGCTGCCAGCAAAAGCCATCGCCTTCGCCAATGGCTGGCGAACCTTTAAATTCTCGGCGTTCCTGGCAGCCAGACCCAGACTGGCAACATCGCGCGCCAATGCCATCTGATCCAGCAGGCTCTCTTCAACAACATCCATCGCCGGTTTGGGCCAGGCTGTTTGGTGCACACTCAGCAACGCGGCGGGATAAACATTGCGCACGAGGTTTTGATACATCACTTCCGCGACGAAAGGCGTGAAGGGCGCCAGCATGCGGATCAGCTTGACCAGGACATGATAGAGCGTGCCGTATGCGCTGCCCTTGTCGGTATCCTGTTCACTCTTCCAGAAGCGCCTGCGTGACCGGCGAATGTACCAGTTGGTCAGGTCATCGATCAGCACGCCAATGCTGTTGGAGGCGGTCATGAAGTCGGAGTCTTCCAGTCCTTCAGTGACTTTTTCGTTCACCTGATTGGTGCGCGCCAGAATCCATCTGTCAAGCAGATTGTCACTCACCGGCGGCAGTCCTTCAGGGTGATCGGTGTCGAATCCATCAGCAGGCGGCTGCCAGCCGTCGATCCGTGCATAGGTGACAAAGAAGCTGTACGCGTTCCAGAGCGGGATCAGGAATTGCCGCCGGACTTCATCACCGCGATGGAAGCCGAAATGCAGATCCAGTTCCGGCTTGCAGGTGGCATACAACCAGCGCATCACGTCGACGCCCATTTTATCCGCGGCAGTGTTGAATTCGATTGAGTTGCCGGCACTCTTATGCATCGGACGTCCGTCCTCTGCCACGAGCGTGCCATAGCTGAAATTCTCCATGAACGGCGGTTTGCCCGACAGCACGGTACCCATCACCAGCAGGCTGTAGAACCAGTTGCGGAACTGACCTGGGAAGGATTCCGAGATCCAGTCAGCGGGATACCATTTCTGGAAGTAGTCCGGATCGGCACGGAAGCTCAGGGTGCTGAATGGCACGATACCAGCGTCCAGCCAGGGGTTGCCGACATCCGCGATGCGGTTCATGGTGCCGCCGCACTTGGGACAAGCCAGCTTGACCGCGTCCACATATGGGCGATGCGGCGTATGCCCCTCAAATGTTTCCCAGCCTTCTATTGCCCGCTCGTGTAATTCATGCTCGTCGCCAATCACCTCAAAGTGATTGCAATGGTCACAAGTCCAGATCGGCAGCGCCAGACCCCAGTATCGCTTCTTCGAGATCATCCAGTCGTGCATGTTGTGCAGCCAGTCCATCTCACGCGAATAACCAAAAGCCGGGATCCAGTTGATCTGACCGACGACATCCATGATCTGATAACGCAGGCTGACCTCTTTCTCCTCCGGGGTCACCTGATCATCGGGCTTGTCATAAACCTCGCCCATGTTGATATACCACTCATCGACCAGCCGGAACACCAGTTCGGTCTTGCAGCGCCAGCAGGTCGGGTAGCGGTGGGTATAGGAGATGATGCGGTAGAGGCGTTCCTTTTTGATCAGGTTCTCGAAAATCGGGTCAGCCACTTCTGAGACATGCATGCCGCCCAACCAGTCGAAACCGGACTTGAGGAAATAGCCCTCTTCATCCAGCGGCGCGACCAGCGGCAGGTGGAACTCCTTACCCAGCACAAAGTCCTCAGCGCCGCAGCCTGGCGCGATGTGGACGATGCCCGTACCTTCGGCCTCACCCACCTCACTCCAGGGGATCACCTGATGCGCGTGGACGACGTTGGTGTCGATGTTCGCTGTCAGTTCGGTCAGTTCCGTCAGACCGCCCTTGGTATTGTTGGCGGGCAGTTCATCAAAAGGCCCCTGATATTTCCAGCCGATCATATCGGCGCCCTTGAGCTCACCCAGGACCTGATACTCATTCTTGAGCATCTGCATGGTGCCTTTAGCCAGGTAGAAAACTTCATCGCCCTGAGCCACTTTGACATAGGTCAGTTCTGGTCCGACCGCGGCCGCGACGTTGGAGGTCAGCGTCCAGGGTGTGGTCGTCCAGATCAGGAGCGATTCACGGCGGCCCTGCGCGTCGATGACGGGCGCTCCGTCGGAGGTCAGCAGCGGGAAGCGCAGCACAACACTCTTGTGGGTCAGCTCGGAATAGCCATCGGTGACGATCTCATGCTGGCTGATGCCAGTCGCGCAGCGCGGGCACCACGGCATCACATCGACGCCGCGATAGATCCAGCCATGATCATGGCAGCGCTTGAGGAACTTCCAGATCATGAAGTTATTTTCGGTCGAAAAGGTGAAGTAGCTGCCTTCGAGCTGCGGCAGGCCCAGTTGTCCCACCAGCCATTCCACCGTGCCTGTGACCGGTCCGTGCGGTCCGTTGAGGGTCAGGGTCTGGTTCGAATCTTCCAGCAATTTTTCCGCCAGATACTCGAGCGTCTCGGGGTCATTCCAGTCCATCCAGTAGCCGAGACGAATGGACTGACGGGTCTGTACAGCGGCATAGCGCAGCACGCGCGCCTTGCAAAGGTTGACGAAGTTGGCGATGCCGTAGGCTTCAATATCTTTTTTGGACTTGAAGCCCTGATCTTTCTCCACTTCAACTTCTACCCACAAACCCTGGCAGTCGAACCCATTCTGGTAACGCAGCTCGTGACCAGTCATGGTCTGGTAGCGATTCATGATGTCTTTGTACGTCCTGCCCCAGCCATGATGAACGCCCATCGGGTTGTTGGCCGTAATTGGTCCATCGACGAAGGACCATTTTGGCTTGCCCTTGTGCGCGGCGCGATTTATGTTGAACGCGTCTGTCTCTTTCCAGAATGCCAGGATATCGCGCTCCTGCTTGGGAAAATCGACCCGATTTGAAACTTCATCAAAACCCATTCTCGCCTCCATAAAAAAACTCCCGTCCCAACAGGGACGAGAGAAACTCGCGGTACCACCCCGATTCCTGCAACGCAGGCGCTCAGTGTCTTATCGACAGGCTGGTTTAACGGCCAGCCACCTCGTCTCGCTTACTTGCCGCAGCTTTCGGCTTGCAACTCCGGAAGGATTTTCGTCAGGTTTTACCTGCCTGCTCACACCATTCCACAGGCTCGCTGTAGGTTATTGCTGAGTACTCGTTTCCATCTACGTTTTTAACACGCTGATTTTACATTGAAGCCATGAATAACGCAATGTGTCAGGCGCGAAGCCTGTGATTCAGTTCTGCGCAGAAAGATCAATATCAGATGACTTCTCCGGGTCACCCTTGCCGGCTGCCATGCTTTTCTTATGCAGGTAAGAACGCAAACCGACCGGTCTCTCGTTCCCGGCAATCAGGCGGTTGATGTTCGGGATTAACGCCAGCGCTACAAGTATCTCGGCCAGCACGCCATACACGACGTATGCCCACGGGCTAAGCCCCATCATGGCTCGCACCGCGAATACGACGATCACAGACAACGCGATCGATAATGTCGTCACCGAAGCGTAACCGATCAGAAGATAGGTCAATGCCAGAACAGGCAACAGGATAGCCAGGATGGGCATCCAGAGCGAAGCAGCGCCGCCGAGGCAGGTCGCGCCGCCCGCGCCGCCGCCGAACTTCCAGGTGCGGTTTTCACGGTGCAGCAGAAAGATGGAATGGTTGTGCCCAACGATCGCCAGAACAGCGGCGAGGACTTTTACCCAGTCCGATCCAGGCACGATCAAGCCGGCCAGAGCCCCCGCCGCGAAGCCTTTCAGTCCATCCAGGATGCCGGTGGCTAATCCTACGGGAAAACCTGCCGCGCGCATGGCGTTGGTGCCGCCCGTCCGCCCGCTGGCAACTTCACGGATATCCTTCCCATTGACGAGTTTGACCAGCAGCAATCCGAATGGGATTGAACCGAGCAGGTAACCTAAGACGAGGGCAAAAATTGTCGGAAAAGGCATGAGCCGTGATTCTCCTTATTTTCCATCTATATTACGAGTGCATGAGCCCCGATTATACCCATGAGCAACGCGCGTTTGGTATGACTGTTTTCATATTATTATCGCCGCGAGCCAGATGATTACCAGCATCACTAACGGTTCGACCAGAATTTGCCTGATGGGCCGGCCTTCTTCCAGTCCTGCCGCCAGGGTGAGTACGGCATAAGCCGGTGCCAGTAATACCAACCCGTATTTCAGCGGAGAGATACGCCAGTAGTGCAGGCCGATGGCCAATTGCGCGATCACCAGCGCCAGACCGATGCCCCAATGCCAGACCCAGCGTCCGTCAAGGCTCAGATAGAGCGTCCGCAGGCTGAAGACCAGGATTGCCAGAAAGAGCATCGGCACGGCCAGGTAGAGGCGCACTTCAGTGGTCCGGATGGCGACGGCGAGAAACAGAATCAGCGCGTAGGAGATGGCAGTCAGCCCAACCGAAGCCGGGTAGCGCCGCTGATCCATGATGTCATAGACCAGATATTCCGCATTGATGACGAAGTACAGCAGCAGCCCGCCTAATCCCAGCACCACCCACCATTGCCAGCTTACGCTCATGTTCAGCATCGGCAGACCGATCAGCCAGGCGGTGACGGCGGGGACGATCACATGTGGAAATTGTGTGCGGGGGACAAATCGCGGGTGACTTTTGATGATCCAGTCCGTGCCGGCAGCCGCCAGCAGCGCGATCAGGAGGGTCATCACGGTCGCGAAGCTGAGCTGGAAGTTAAAGTTGATCCCGGCAATCGGCAGCGCCATCGTCGTCTCCGCCGTGCGGATATAGGGCGTGATGGCGTAGGCGAGCAGGACAACAGCCATTACCAGGCTGCTCTGCGTCATTCGCCGGGCATCTTCAGCAGCAGTCATGTTCAAATTCTAACCGTAAAAAGCATCAAATTCGGGTGCATGTTTGATGCCAGAAATGCCTGGAAGTAGGACATATTTTCAATGAATCAGGCGTCCTATGGTAAAATTAGACATAATGTTCAACACGAAAAAAATGCAAAAAAATCAGCCGCCAAAGCTGATCGAATCGCTGGCGGCAGGTTTTAATCTGGTCACCGCGAACCTGCATCTGATACTGTTTCCGGCAGTCTTCGACCTGTTTCTATGGTTCGGTCCGGCTATCAGAATGAGGCAGGCCATGCTGCCTGTGGTCGAGCGCATGCAGGGTCTGATGCAGGGGATCAACAACCCTGATTTCAGTTCGATGGCAGAAGCAACCCGGGTGCTCTGGCTGGGAGTGTTCGAGCAGTTCAACCTCTTGAGCGTGTTGCGCACCTACCCCATTGGTATCCCCAGCCTGCTGGCTGGCACCAGCAGTGGTGAAACACCGCTGGGCAAGGCTGTGATCTTTGAAATGCCTTCACTGGCATTGGCACTGCTGGCGTTGATCGCCCTCTGGCTCGTGGGCATCCTGCTGGGAAGCATTTACTTTAACCAGGTCGCGTTTGCCAGCGGCGGCAAGAAAGCGCAAAAACTCTCATTTCAAGAGAGTTTCGTGCAATCATTGCTGGTCACCGTCCTGGTCTGGCTGATCCTGATCTTCCTGACCTTCCCGGTCTCCATTCTGCTGACCTTCCTGAGCGCATTCGGGATGAATGTCGTCCAGTTCGCGATGATCTTTATCGGCCTCGGATTGATCTGGCTGCTGATGCCGCTGGTCTTCGCGGCGCATGGCATATACACCGAGAAACTCAACACCATCCGCTCGGCGTTGACGAGCATCAAGCTGGTGCGCTTTTTCGTGCCGGGTTCAGGCGTCTTCTTCGTCACTGCCATTGTGCTGGCGCAGGGGATGGATATCATCTGGAACATGCCGGCTGTCAACTCCTGGGTATTTCTGGTCAGCATACTCGGGCACGCGTTTATCAGCAGCAGCCTGCTGGCTGCCAGCTTCATTTACTATCGAAAAAGCATGAAATTCATGCATGAGACGATCGACCAGATCTCTCAATTACAGGTCAGGCAACAAGGATAACGAGGGAGTCCAAATCCCTTTGGAGGAATACATTGGTCAACAACAATGACAAAAAATTAGCCTATAACGCAAGTAATATTCAAGTGCTGGAAGGTCTCCAGGCAGTCCGCCGCCGCCCGGGTATGTACGTCGGCGGCACGGACGTCAAGGCTTTGCACCATCTGATTTATGAAGTCGTCGACAACTCGATCGATGAAGCGCTCGCGAATGTCTGCGACCAGATCCTGATCACCATCCACGCTGATAACAGTGTCACGGTCGAGGATAACGGCCGCGGTATCCCGGTTGATATGCATGCGGAAATGCATAAATCAGCGCTGGAAGTCGTCATGACCGTGCTGCACGCCGGCGGCAAGTTCGGCGGCGGCGGATACAAAGTCTCCGGCGGTTTGCATGGCGTCGGTGTCTCCGCGGTCAACGCGCTTTCTGAATGGTGCGAAGTCAAAGTCAAACTCGGCGGGAAAGTCTATTATCAGCGCTATCATCAGGGCGTTCCCCAGGAGCCTGTCAAAGAGATCGGCACCTGCCCCATTCACGAAACCGGCACGAGCACAACCTTCAAATACGACACGACCATCTTCCATGAAGAGGTTGAATATAAATTTGACACCCTGGCGCAGCGCTTCCGCGAGATGGCGTTTGTCACCCGCAAGGTACTCATCAAACTGACCGATGAGCGCGCTGACAAGGAAGTGAGTTTTTACTTTGACGGCGGTATCGAAGCCTTCGTCCGCTACATGAATCGTAACCGCGAGGTGCTGCACCAGGCGGTTTACCTCGAAAAAGAAATAGAGAACATCAGCATTGAAGCGGCCATCCAGTACACGGACGCCTATTCCGAATCAGTCTATTCCTTTGCCAACACCATCAACACGATCGATGGCGGTACGCACCTGACCGGCCTGCGCGCCGCGATCACCCGTGTCATCAATGACTACGCGCGCAAGAACAACCTGCTCAAAGACGCTGACGCGAATTTCTCCGGTGATGACACACGTGAAGGCCTGAGCGCCATTGTCAGCATCAAGCATCCTGACCCGCAGTTCGAGAGCCAGACCAAAGTCAAGCTGATGAATGCCGAAGTACAGACCCTCGTCCAGCAGGTAGTCGTCGAAGGATTCGCGACCTTCCTGGATGAAAACCCATCCAACGCCAAGGCGATCATTCAGAAGTGTCTCACTTCCGCCCGCGCGCGTGACGCAGCCCGCAAGGCGCGTGATCTCGTCATCCGCAAATCAGCGCTGGAGAGCATGACCCTGCCGGGCAAGCTGGCTGACTGCTCCTCGCGCGATACCGCTCAGACCGAGCTTTACATCGTGGAGGGTAATTCAGCCGGCGGGTCAGCCAAGCAGGGACGTGACCGTCATTTCCAGGCAATCCTGCCTTTGCGCGGCAAGGTGCTCAACACGGAGCGCGCCCGGCTCGACAAGATCCTGTCCAATAATGAAATCAAGGCGCTGATTTCCGCCATTGGCACAGGCATCGGCGCGACCTTTGATCTCAAGAATCTGCGCTACGGTCACATCATCATCATGACCGATGCTGATGTTGACGGCAGCCATATCCGCACGCTGCTGCTGACCTTCTTCTTCCGCTACATGGTCGAGCTCATCGACGAGGGGCACCTGTATATCGCCCAGCCGCCGTTGTACAAGATTGCCTATAAAAATCAGTCGCACTATGTCTACAGTGATGCCGAGAAAGACAAACTTATCAAAGAAATGGGCGCCTCTGCCAGCGGGAAAGCCAGTATCCAGCGCTACAAGGGTTTGGGTGAAATGAACCCCGAACAATTGTGGGAGACTACCATGAACCCGGCAGCCCGCACGCTGGTGCAGGTAACCATCGAAGACGCCGCTGCCGCTGACCGCACTTTTGACATGCTGATGGGTGAAGCGGTGCCGCCAAGAACGCACTTCATCACCTCGCACGCCAAGAGCGTGCGCAACCTGGACGTTTAGCCGCTTGACGACCTGGAAGTTTCCAGGTCGTTTTATTATCACCGCCTCATTGGAAGGAGAGCTGACATGACAACCTACTATTTATTCAAACCTGAAGTACTGCACACTTTCATGCGCGGTTACTTCCAGCATATTGGTGTGCCCTACAATCAGGCAGAGATCATCGCGGACATCCTGCTTGCGGCTGACCTGCGCGGCGTCAGTTCACATGGCATCATCCGGCTGAATACCTACTATGGCAATCACATCGCTAAAGGCGAAATCAAAGCCTTCACCAATCCTGAGATCGTCAGTGAGACTACCACCACGGCCCTGATTGATGCCGGCAATGGCATGGGACATGTGGCTGGCAAGCATGCCATGAACGTTGCCATCGACAAAGCCAACCATAACGGCATCGGTGTGGTGACGGTGCGCAACTCCAATCACTACGGCATTGCCGGCTACTACGCCATGATGGCGCTCCCGCTGAATATGATCGGCATCAGCTACACCAACTCGCTGCCGCTGGTCGCGCCGACCTACGGGCGCACCGCCATGCTGGGCACCAACCCGATCGCGGTCGCGATCCCTGCCAGGGAAGAGCAGCCCTATGTGCTCGACATGGCGACGTCGATCGTCCCGATTGGCAGGATTACCGTCTACGACAAAGCCCATGAAAGCATCCCGGAGGGCTGGGGAATCAATCATGATGGGCTGGTAACCACCACGCCGGCAGACGTCCTGCAGGGCGGCGCGTTGATGCCGCTGGGCGGCATTGATCTGATGCGCGGCTACAAGGGGTATGGTCTGGGCATGATGGTTGATATCTTTTCGAGCGTCCTCTCCGGCTCAGCCTTCCTGAATGAAGTGGCACGCTGGGACGAGGGGAACGGCGCGCGGGTCGGTCATTTCTTCATGGCGATGAATGTCAACGCCTTTCGACCGGTCGAAGAGTTCAAGCAGGAGATGGACCGATACATCCAGAAGCTTAAGGAAGCGCCCAAGGCGGCTGGTCAGGAGCGGATCTATATTCCTGGCGAGAAGGAATTTGAGCTCGAGCGGCTCAATCGCCAGCGCGGTATTCCACTGATGGATGAAGTGGTCAAATCGCTGCAGACTGATTGCGCGGCGCACGGCTTCCCGTTCACCCCGCAGCCGGTTGGTTCGATCGAGGCTTGATAAGTCTCAGCCCTGAGCAGCACTCCGGGCTAGAGCTTTTCCTTCAGGTAAATGCGTGCTTCCAGCGCGTCGAGGTGCACAGCGCTGCCCGCGCGTGAATCTTCACGTTGCAAGGAAGAGAGTACCAACTGATAACCATCATCCGGTAAAACTTCAGGCAACGCGATCAGCTTCGGCTGCGCGGCGAAATTGATGACGACCAAGGCTTCTTCCATTTCCGTTGTGCGCTTGTAAGCCAGCGTCGACGCATCACCCGCGACAAACTCAAACCCGCCGCGATGCAGGGCTGGCACGGAGCGGCGTAATGCCAGCAGACGTTTGTAATGGTTGAAAAGGGAGCTTTCATCGGCTGTCTGCGCGGCAACATTGCGCGTCACATGGTCAGCATGGGGCGGCAGCCATGGCTTGACGTCGCTGAAGCCGGCATTACGCCCGGCATCCCACTGCATGGGCGCCCGGCAGCCATCGCGCCCTTTGTAAATCGGCCAGTAACGCTTGCCGATCGGGTCCTGGATATCGCGGTAGGCGACAGGAATATCGCGCATGCCGATTTCTTCACCATAGTACAGATAGGGCGTGCCGTGCAGTGTCAGCAGCAGGACGGCTGCCGCCTTCAGCAAGGTGTCATCTTCCCTGACGTTATAGCGGGTCGCGGAGCGCTTGTTATCATGATTGTTGAGCACCCACGTCGGCCACAGATCAGAGGAGAGAGCAGCCTCCCATTGCAGGATCACGTTGCGGATCAACTCAGCCTGCCAGGGTTTTTCAAGCAATCGGAAGTTGAAGGCAGCGTGCAGCAGGTCTTCACCCATGTAAGCCGCTGATTTCGCTGGGGAACTCATGAACGGTTCACCGACCATGTAACGCTCATCATACTTATCAAGCACTTGTCTGAAGTCATACAGCAGCGGAAACATCTCCGGCTGGTCGAAGTCATGAATGTGAATCTGGCGGTCGAAGGAGCGCAAACCCAATCGTGCCGGATTCGAGGTGAAATCAGCATCCTTGAAATAAACGTTGAAGACATCCAGCCGGAAACCATCGACGCCTTTTGCCAGCCAGAAGTCAAGCGTGTCCAGAATCTCCTTGCGGACGTCGGGGTTGCGCCAGTTCAGATCAGGCTGCTGCTTGTAGAACATGTGGAAATAATACTTTTCCAGCCGCGGGTCATACTCCCAGCCGTCACCGCCGAACCAGGATGCCCAATTATTCGGCGCCTTGCCGTCAACGCCCTCCTGCCAGAGATACCAGTCGTGATAATAATCGTCACGCGAGGAACGCGAGCGTTTGAACCATTCATGCTGGTCAGACGTGTGGTTGAAAACCATATCCAGCATCACATGGATACCGCGCGCGTGAGCCTCTGCCAGCAACAGTTCAAAATCTTGCATGCTGCCGAACTTGGGATCGATGTCACGAAAATCGCTGACGTCGTATCCAAAATCAACATCCGGGCTGGGGTTGATCGGCGAGAGCCAGATGGCATCGATGCCAAGTTCCTGCAGATAATCCAGCTTGCTGGTAATGCCTGCCAGATCACCTAACCCGTCGTTATTGCCATCCGCGAATGAACGCGGATAAATCTGGTAAACCACGCCGTGCTTCCACCACAGATACTTTTCGTCCATGAGTCCTCCGATCAACCCGCCAGGCTGACCCCGACAAGCCGCCCGATACCAAAGGTGACGGCTGCCGCGATCAACCCGAAGGTTACTTGTCTGATACCTGAATAAATCACATTTCTGCCGGTAAATATGGTGATTGCCGCGCCGATAACGAACAGGCCGATCGCACTCAGGACAATGCTGACGATGATGGCTGTCAGCCCCTGCAGGAAGGTGAATCCGATGACTGGAATAACAGCGCCGACGGCGAAGAGGAAGAAGGACGTCAGCGCGGCTTCCCAGGCGGAACCGCCGAGCTCCTCCGTATCTACATTGAGTTCCTCGCGTGCCAATGTATCGAGCGCGATGGTGGGATCACTGATCACCTTCATCGCCATTTCTTTTGCCTGTTCCTTAGGAATACCGCGCGCTTCGTAAATCAGCGCCAGTTCTTCAGCTTCTTCTTCAGGCGCGGCTTCGATCTCAGCCGCTTCAATGCTGATCTGATGCGAGTACAGCTCGCGGGCGCTCTGCACGGAGAGCCACTCACCCAGCGCCATGGAGATCGCGCCGGCGAGCAACCCCGCCAGGCCGGTAATCAAAATCGTGTTGCTCTGAAATTCCGCGCCGGCAACGCCCATCACCAGGCTCAGGTTCGAGACCAGTCCATCGTTCGCGCCGAGCACAGCCGCCCGCAGCGCGTTCCCGCCCGAGGCTTTATGCCGGCCTTCCAGACGCGCCAGCATGCCGCCTTCCAGACCGCCCTTGGCGCTCTTGGCGGCTTGCTGCAGCAGAATCGAGTGATGATGCTCGTCGTAAGACATCTGTTCGGCGCCTTCAACGCCGGCATACTTGTTTGAATCGCGCTGCTCCATGCTGGTGATCGTTGGAAGCACGGCGCCGACGCCCAGTTTCGTCGCCAGCCAGGAGAGTGAGCGGGTGCGGAAGTTCGGTGCGAATTTCGGCGGGACAATGCCGGCAGCGTTCAATTTCGCGCTCCAATTCGCCGCGTGCCGGCGCTCGACCTCAGCCATGCGATGGTAAATCTCGCTCATTTTTTCGTTCTTTTCAGCTTTCGCCAACGCGTCGTAGAGATAGGCGCCGTTCAATTCGTCCAGCAAGCTGGCTTTTGCCATTTCGATCTGCGATTTATCCATATCACCCTCCGAGGTGCGACACCTACAGGTTGATTATAATCACATGCCGAAGCACCGTCTTAAAAAAAGAATGTTTATTTAATAACAATGATTTGCTTTTACCTTGTGCTTCTGTTAGACTGAACCTGGTTACAGGAATGCTGGTTGAACACCGGGATCCCACATTTCTGAATTGGGCTCAGTAGCCCCGTTCGTCAGGATAGGTTATTATTACTACTAATACTAGTAGATAGTATGATGTTGATCATAGGCAGGATTACAAGTTTCTTCAAAATCAGCCCCTGTTTATGAAAGATGGAGGTGATATGTACAAACCAAGCGGCAACCTCTTTGATGACTTCACTACTAACGCTCTCGGTTTAATCCCTCTGGGAATTGCCCTGAATGTCGCGGGCGCCTTGATCGTCAGAGAACTAAACGCCCCCATTTTTATGGATGTGATTGGAACCTTGATCGTCGCGGTGCTCGCTGGCCCCTGGGTTGGCGCCGCCACCGGCGGACTATTTAATGTCGCTTACGGCATCGCGGCAGATCCGGTGTATATTCCCTACGCAATCAGCAGTGTAACGTTCGCGTTGATCGCTGGTTTTATGGCGCGAAAAGGCTGCTTTGAAGTCTGGTGGAAGGTGCTGACTGTCTCTTTTATGATTGTGATCGCCGGCGTGCTTACATCCGTACCAATTGATGTTGTCCTCTTCAAAGGTGGCTCCATTGGCACAGGGCAGCAGCTTCAGGATACACTGACGGAGATTGGACTGGGCATCGGTCGGGCGGTCTTCGCCACCTCATTCATCCGCGAGTTCCTGGACAAGACGTTCAGTGCAATGGTTGCTTTCGCGGTCTATAAAGCTTTGCCAATCTCAATTCACAAAATCTTCCCGGGCAGCACATACAACTATCTGCATCCTGAAGAAGTGCTGCCAGATGAAGAAGAATTGGAAGAAGAACCGTCCGAGGATGATGACGTGCCGGATGATCTGGTGCAGACATCCGTCTGACTGAGCTGGTGTTGCACTCGGACTGATTATCAAGGTATAATCAGCCAAATTCCCAACAATAAGAATACATCGTCATACCAGACCCGATGAAGGCCTGCCCGCGAGGGACCTGCCGCCACAGCAGCGGTTTGCCTTGCATGTGAATAACGCGTCCGGCGCGCTGCCGGAAAATTATCAGTACGACTGGAGGATGAATGAATATCGCTAACCGAATCGAAAGATTACCCGCCACACCCTATCTGCGCAATATTTTACTGCTGGCAGGGTTGGGCTGGATCTTTGACGCCATGATGACTGGCATGATCAGCTCGGTGCTGCCCGCGATCGGCAAGGACTGGATGCTGGACAAAAGTCAGTTAGGCGTTCTGACATCGATCGGCATGCTGGGCATGGGCGTCGGCGCCGGCTTCTCGGGTATGTTCTCTGACCGGCATGGGCGCAAGAATGTCATGATCAGCACCATCACGCTCTTCAGCATTGCTACCCTGCTCTCAGGCTTCGCGCCGAATTATGCGTTATTGGTCGTGCTGCGTTTTATAACGGGCCTCGGCCTGGGCGGCTATCTGCCTACTGCCTCGACCCTGATGAGCGAATTCGCTCCGACAAAAGTGCGAGGACTGTACGGCGTTCTGCTGGAAAGCTTCTGGGCGTGGGGCTGGATCTTCAACGCGCTGGTTGCCTATCTGATTATCCCGACCTACGGCTGGCGTGTAGCGTTCTTCACCGGCGCCATCCCCCTGATCGTCGCCTGGGTGCTGTCGCGCTATCTGACCGAGTCGCCTCGCTACCTCGCCGGTCATGGCGAGCTGGACAAAGCGGATGCTATCGTTGACAAGATGGAAGTTCAAGCCGGTCTGGAGCCCGTGGCTCACAAGGCGGCCGATGAGGTGCTGAAGCGCAAGAAGGTCAACCTGATCGACCTGTGGAGCCGCAAGTATTTGCGCTCGACTGTCGTACTGTGGGTAATCTGGTTCGGCATCAATTTTGGCTATTACGGCTTCGTACTGTGGACGCCGACCCTGCTGATTGACAAGGGTTTCGCGATGGTGCGCAGTTTCGGTTTCACCCTGCTGATGTCACTGGCGCAACTGCCCGGCTACTATTCATCAGCCTACCTGGTCGAGCGTATCGGCAGGAAAAAAGTGTTGACCATTTACTTCCTCGGCACCGCGATTGCCGCCTGGCTCTTCGGGCACGCCGCCTCCGAGTCGCAGGTGCTGATCTACGGCAGCCTGCTGTATTTCTTCAGCCTAGGCGCCTGGGGCTGCGTGTACGCCTATACGCCGGAGGTCTATCCGACCGAGGTCCGCGGCACCGGCACTGGCTGGGCCGCGGCGTTCGGCCGACTGGGCGCGTTTTCCGCGCCTTTCGTTGTGCCGGTGCTCTACCAGTCGCTCGGCACCGAACGCGGGTTCACGGCTGTCTTCATCCTGTTGATGTCCGTGTTTGGCATTGTCTCGCTGGTGGTTGCCCTGCTCGGCAAGGAGACCATGGGCAAGACGCTCGAGGAGATCAACCAGGAAGCGGAATAATCTGACCGTTTCCTGCGCCCGCATGTTATAGCCCCTTCACCACAAGGGGCTTTTTCATCCCTTTACCCAGCGTTAACATCGCCATAATCAGCCGTTAATTCCCGCGTGCTACAGTAGGAGTGGAGAAATTACGGAGGAAAAATGGCTTTTGCAGATTTGCACATCCACAGCATTCACAGTTATGACGGCACCGCGTCCATCCCTGCCATCCTGAAATACACAGCCGACCACACGGATATCAGCGTGCTGGCGATCACGGACCACAACAGTATGACGGGCGTGAAGCAGGCGGTGGATCTCGCACCGAACTATAACCTTGAGGTCATTCCCGGTTGTGAAGTCAGCAGCAGGGAAGGACACGTCCTGACGCTCTTCGTCGACCGGCCTATCAAAGCCGGTCTTTCTTTGATTGAGACGGTCATCCGCGCCGGCGATCAGGGCGGCATCTGTGTCGCAGCGCACCCGATGGCGAAAGCCACCGACAGCCTGACGCTGGACAGCATCAACAATGCGCTCGATCACCCTGAAGCCAGCAAATATCTGCTCGGCGTGGAGATTTTCAACGGCGGATTGGTGTACACCCGCAGCAATCAGGTCGTCGCTGATGCCTGCCGTGAGATGCCTCTGGCGCAGCTCGGCAACAGTGACGCGCATATTCTGACCATGCTGGGACAAGGGTCCACCGAATTCCCCGGTTCAACCGCTGCCGATCTGCGGCGGGCAATTGAAGCCGGCACAACCACCGTCCGTCACGGGCATGGCTTAACCGGCGCGGCGGTGCTGACGGCTTACATCCCGCAATATCTTTTGCGCAAAATGGGCTGGGTGACCTGGAACCGCAGTCCCGAAGAGAAGCTGGTGTATACCAGGCTGGCGGCGGCGTTCGCGTACGAGCCCAGCCTGCCATCCTTCTCAGCCGGGATGGCGAATCCGTGAGAAAGAAGATCCTCTTTATCGGGGGATCCCTTAATCAGACCACCATGCTGCACAAGATAGCCCTGGAGCTGTCGGAGCATGATGGTTTCTTCACGCCCTTCTATGCCGAGGGGCTGATCGGTTCGCTGGCGAAGACCGGCTTGCTGAAACATTCCATTCTGGGCGGCGCGCATCTCAAGGCGACAAACAAATATATCGCGGCGCAAAATCTGCCCCGCGACACAGGCGGCAATGCCCATCCCTATGATCTGGTCGTCACAGGCACCGACCTGCTTGTCCAGCGCAATATCCGCAACCAGCGTTTGATTCTGGTGCAGGAAGGCATCACCGAACCCGAGGATCTGATCTATGGCATGGTCAGACAGCTCAACCTGCCAAGGTGGCTGGCGAACACAGCCGCGACCGGTCTTTCAAACGCATACGATTTGTTCTGCGTCGCCTCGCCCGGCTACCGGGATTTATTCATCCGCAAGGGGGTCAAGCCGCAAAAGATTGTCGTCACTGGCATCCCCAATTTTGACAACGCCGCGACGGCGCTGCGAAACGATTTTCCATATCACGGCTATGTCCTGATCGCCACCTCCAGCATACGCGAGACCGGCAAATATGATGACCGGATCGGCTTCCTGCGCCGGGCTGCGCGAATCGCGGCTGGTCGGCAGGTGCTGGTCAAGCTTCATCCGAATGAGGAGCATGACCGGGCGACCCGCGAGATCAAGTCCATCCTGCCGGACGCGCTCCTCTTTACTGAAGGCAACATCAACGCCATGATCGCCAACTGCGCTGTCCTGGTCGCTCAGGTCTCATCGGTTGTGTATACCGCCATCGCGCTAGGCAAGGAGGTTTACTCCTATCACGACAAGGCTGAGCTGGAACGTCTGGCGCCGATACAGAACGGCGGGACTTCATCAGCCCGCATCGCGGATACCTGCCGGCACCTGCTGGGCATCCCCATGCATCAACTCCGACCTCAGCCAGTAGTAACTGGCATGCAACAGGTCTGGGGCAGCGTAATGAAAGCATTTCAGCAGCAATAAATATCCATACATCACATTTAATTATTGGCTCTTGACGGCGGGAAATCTTGCATTCCTGCCATCGTTGTGATAATATATGATGGTTCATTAAGTTAGCGTTATCGTTGCGGAAAGTGGGCCAACCCCCACTTTTCTGTATCATGGGCAGAAATTAAGATGGAGTAAAGCACGGATGAAGAACGAATTTGTCCTCGCGTTCAACGAAGTACTGGAAGAGAAAAAGCTTCCCAGGGAGATCATTCTGGCCGCCCTGGAATCAGCTATGGTCTCTGCCTATCGCCGGGCGGTCAACGCCTCAACCGCGCAGGAAGTCACTGCGAAAATCGACTCCGATACTGGCAAGGTGTTAATCTTTGCCGAGAAGGAAGTTGTCGAACAGGCTGAGGATGACCGGACTGAGGTTTCGCTGGTTGACGCGAAAAAAGTTGACCCCAGCGTAGAGCTGGGCCAGATGCTGGTCGTCGAGAGCACGCCGAAGGATTTTGGACGTGTTGCAGCCCAGACTGCCCGCCAGGTCATCCAGCAGCGCATCCGCGATGCTGAGCGCCAGGCGCAGCTGGATTTCTACCAGAAGCAACTGGGTGAAATCGTCAGCGGTATTGTCCAGGCAACCAATTCGCAAGGTCTGACCATCGGTCTCGAGCTGCGTGCTGAAGGCAGCATGGCGCGCAAGGACATGATTCCGGGCGAACGCTTCCGCATTCATGACCGCGTCCGCAGCCTGATCGCTGAAGTCAAGGACAGCCCGCGCGGCCCGCAGATCGTGCTTTCCCGCACCCATCGCGATTTCCTGCGCCGGCTGCTGGAAAACGAAGTGCCCGAAATTTATCACGGCATCGTCGAGATCCGCTCGATCTCGCGTGAGCCGGGAGAACGCGCCAAGGTTGCCGTCTCCGCCACGCAATCCGGCATCGACCCGGTCGGCGCCTGCGTTGGTATCCGCGGCGTTCGCATTCAGACCATTGTCCGCGAATTGCACGACGAAAAAATCGACGTCATCGAATGGAATCCCGATCCGGCGGTGTTTATTTCCAAGGCTATCAGTCCCGCCCGCGTCAGCGGCGTTTACCTGAATGAAGCCGACGACAGCGGTAAAACCGCGACCGTCGTCGTCCCTGAAGACCAGCTCAGCCTGGCGATCGGCCGTGACGGACAGAACGCCCGTCTGGCAGCCAAATTGACCGGCTGGCGTATCGATATCAAATCCGTCAGCGAAGCTGCCGGCGATGCCGTCCGCAAGCTGCGCACCGAAGAAGATTACGCAGAAATCGCGAAGCTTGAGATCGACAACGCGCCTGCAATCGAAGCCATGCTTGCCAAACGCGCCGAAGGCCGCGTGCTGGCGCCTGAAGATTTTGATCAGATGACCCAGTTCGTTGACCGCATCGAGCGCAAGATGTCCATCCGCCGCAAGCCGGTGGTCAAACGTGAAGAAGACGATGTGACCGCCCGCATCCGCAGCGAGCTGCCGGCCTACCTGTTCGAGAAAAATATTCTCGTCTCCGGTTTGCCCGAGCATGTCGCTTACATCCTGCAGGAAGCCGGCTATCAGACGCTCGGCGACCTGGTCGTTCAGGTCAAGAGCAATCCCGATGAAATCCTCAAGCTGCAGGGCATTGGTCCGCGCGCGATGACCGAGATCAATAATCTAATGGCGGAAGTCCTGCCAATTATCGACAAGATCAGCGCGGATGCCGCCAAGGCTGAAGAAGAACCGGTAGTGGAAGTTGAAGCTGAAGTTGAGACCCTGCCCGAGGCTGACGAAGTGCCCGCAGTCGAAGCGGTGGTCGAGCCTGAAGCACCGGCAGCGCCCTTCATCCCGTTCGAAGATCTGATGCCAGAGGTTGCTGTCGCCGCTCCGGTGGCTGAACCGGTCGAAGAAGAACCCGCTGAAGAAATTTCGTTCGACCAGTTATTCAGCAGTGACAACGCGGATATCGCCGAAGCCACCTACGAAGAGGAAGAAGAGGAAGAAGAAGTCACCACGGCTGACGGTACGACCAAGAAGAAGAAGAAAAAGAAGAAGAAGAGCCGTGAGGTCGAGTTTGATCCTGAGGCAAACCGCCTGGTTGTGAAGAAGAAACACAAACGCGGTGACGATGCCTGGGACTGGGAGATTTAAGAAAGAGCATTAGGTGAAAAAACCGGGGCAGCGCACCAGACATGTACCCCAGCGCTCCTGCGTAGGCTGCAGGCAGGTGCTGGCGAAAAGGGAGTTGATCCGAATTGTGAAAACTCCTGAAGGGATCATGATCGATCCGACGGGCAAGCTGAACGGCAGAGGCGTTTATCTGCACAAGCAAAAAGCCTGCTGGGTCAAAGGATTGAAAGGTGCGCTGGCTCACGGATTGCGAAGTGATATATCCGAAGGGGAAATGGCAGCATTGAAGGCGTTCGCCGACGGGCTGCCAGAAGACGAACAGGATGCCACATAGAAAGATTGACTCTATGAACGCCTGAGAGCACGCGAATATATCACTCAGAAGTCAGTATCTAAGATAGATGGAGACCATTCGGTTTTCCAGGGAGGTGTGCAATGAGTGATAAGGCTAAAGTGCTCGAACTGCCCTACAGTATTACAGTCAGAGATCTCGCGAAGAAGCTTGAGGCCAGCCCGATTCAGGTCATCAAGATTTTGATGTCCAATGGCGTCATGGCGAATATCAACCAGGTGGTTGATTTCGATACCGCCTCTATCGTCGCGTCAGAATTCAATTTCGAAACCACCCACGAGCAGGAAGACGAAGAAGAGATCGTCGAGACTGGTGAGATCCCCTTCTGGAAACAAATCATCCAGGGTGAGGACAAGAAGAAGCTCCAGGCACGCCCGCCGGTCGTCACCATTCTCGGACACGTCGACCATGGCAAGACCACCCTGCTGGACGCGATTCGGCATACGGATGTCGCCGGCGGTGAAGCGGGCGGTATCACCCAGCACATCGGCGCCTATCAGGTCGAGCACAAAGGCCGGACGATCACCTTCCTCGATACCCCTGGTCACGCGGCATTTTCTGCCATGCGCGCACGCGGCGCTCAGGGTGCAGATATCGTCATCCTGGTCGTAGCCGCGGATGACGGCGTCATGCCGCAAACGAAAGAAGCCATCGCGCACGCCAAAGCGGCTAAAACGCCGATCGTGGTAGCACTCAACAAGATCGACAAACAGGATGCCAATCCTGACTTTACCAAGCGCCAGCTCTCTGAGAACGGCCTGATCCCTGATGATTGGGAAGGTGATACGCTGGTCGTGCCGGTCTCTGCCAAGCAGAAGAAAGGCATCGATGACCTGCTGGAGGCTGTGCTGCTGGTGGCTGAAAACATTGATATTCAGGCCAACCCGCAGGGCAAGGTGCTCGGCACCGTCATCGAAGCACAGGTTGACCGCGCCCACGGTGTTGTGGCTACCCTGCTGGTTCAGAATGGCACGCTGGATGCCGGGTCGGTAATCCTGGCAGGCGGCGCGTACGGCCGTGTCCGGGCGATGTTCGACTATCGCGGGAAGAAGATCCGCAAGGCTGAACCCTCGACACCCGTCCGTGTCATGGGTCTGAATGGTGTACCGCACGCGGGAGACCTGTTCAGAGTTTACGCTAACGAAAAAGAAGCGCGCGCGGCACTGCTGGAAGCGGAAGAAAAGGCAGCACAGGAAAGCAAGCCTGAAGCGAAAGTATCGCTGGAAGACCTCTTCAAAAACTTTAAGGAAGGCGAACTGCAGGAGCTGAGGCTGGTCATTAAAGCTGACGTTCAGGGCTCGCTTGACCCGCTTAAAAAATCCATTGAAGAGATTGAGACTGAAGATCTCAAAATCAAAATCTTATCGGCAGAGACCGGCAATATCAGTGAGAGTGATATCACGCTCGCGGCCGCGTCGCACGCCATAGTACTCGGCTTCAACGTCTCGGTCGACCCCGCGTCAAAACGTCTGGCAGACGCTGAAGGCGTCTCCGTCCGGCTGTACAACATCATCTACCGCCTGCTCGACGACCTGGAAAAGGCTGTCAAAGGTATGCTGGAACCCGAGTTCAAAGAGGAAAAACTGGGCACTGCGGAAGTGCTGGCCGTCTTTAAGATCTCCAAGGTCGGCAATATCGCCGGTTGCAAGGTCAGCTCTGGTGAAATTCGCCGGAATGGCAAGGCGCGCCTGTTCCGCGGCGGCACCGAGATTTATAACGGTGAGATCTCGTCGCTGAAGCATGAGAAGGATGACGTGCGCGAGGTTCGGACGGGATTTGAATGCGGTATATCGCTGCGCAACTTTAACAGTTTCGAAGTCGGCGACCATATCGAATGTTATATTTTAGAAAAGACGAGCTGAGCGTCTGCTCGGCTTTGACCGGAGTTTGAAATGCCTTCAAAAATCAGAATGCAGCGCATCGCGGACCGTTTCCGACAGGAACTGACGGTGTTGCTGATGCAGGAAATCAATGACCCGCGGCTGTCAGGCGTCTTTATCAATCACGTCAAGGTTGACCGTGAACTGGCTTACGCCGATATTTTCTATTCCGCGCTCGAAGGCCGGGAGCGGATGGACGAGATCGATGAGGGCTTCCAGCAGGCAAAGGGTTACCTGCGCAAACGACTGTCAGAGGAAATCGAGCTGCGCACCTTCCCGCAATTGCGTTTTCATTGGGACGCGCACACGGAGAACGTGGAGCACCTCGAGCAGCTTTTCAATCAGATCAAGCAGGAATCACAGGCAATCGAGACCCAGGAGCCGGAAGCGGATGACAGTCAGGAAGATTGACGAGGCGATCCGCGCGGCAAATAAAATAACCGTCGCTGCACACACCCGCGCTGATGGTGACGCGGTTGGTTCGGTGATTGGGCTGGGGCTGGCACTGAAAGCCCTCGGCAAGGATGTCACCATGGTTCTGCCCGATGGCGTCCCGCAAGCCTACGCCTTCCTGGATGGCAAGGAACAGGTGCATTACAACCCGCCGAAAGATGCAGGCCTGCTCATCGCGCTGGATTGCTCGGACCCCGACCGGCTGGGTGAGAAGTTTGCCGGCGCGCAGGTTGATATCAATATTGATCATCACGTGACCAACACCGGCTTTGCTGTGATCAATCATGTCGTCCCGGAGATGCCTGCCACGGCTATGGTGCTGGCGCAGTTATTGTTCGACTGGGGCTATCCCATGCCGCAGGCAGCCCTGGACGCGCTCATGACCGGTCTGCTGGCGGACACGCTCGGTTTTCGCACCAACAACATGTCGCCTGACACATTCCGCATGGCTGCCCGGCTGATGGAAGCCGGCGCGCGGCTGACAGAGCTGTATCAGGCCACGCTGCTTGCACGCAGCTATAATGCGACCGCCTACTGGGGTCAGGGGCTATCGCGGTTGCAGCGGCTGGATGGGTTGATCTGGACAAAACTGACACTCGAAGACCGTCAGTTGGCTGGATATCATGGCAATGATGACGCTGACCTGATCAACGTCCTCTCCAGCATCAATGAAATGCAGATCGTGCTTCTGTTTGTTGAACAGAAAAATGAACGGGTCAAAATGAGCTGGCGCGCGAAGAAAGGGATCGACGTCTCACGACTTGCGTTACAATACGGTGGGGGCGGACACCCAGGCGCGGCGGGGGCAGAGGTATCCGGCAAGCTGGAAGAAATTATCCCAGGTGTCGTTGAAACAACGCTGGAATTTCTTACAAATTTGAATCAGGTAGAAAAATCTCCATCAGATTAATGGTGACAGGTGAGCTATGGATAACAAAGATTTGAATAGTGGTTTGGCAAACATATCAGGCGTTCTAGTAATCGATAAACCAACCGGTCTCACATCACACGACGTGGTGCAAATCGTCAGAAAAGGCACAAATCTGCGCAGAGCTGGTCATACCGGCACCCTCGACCCGCGCGCCTCTGGTGTGCTGGTTGTGCTACTGGGTCCGGCTGTGCGACTGAGTGAGTACATCAGTGCTTCTGACAAACGCTATCAGGCGATCATCAAGCTCGGCAGCAACACCGAAACCTATGATGCCGAAGGCGTTGAGGTCGTCCCGGAAAATGTGGTTGATCCTTACACGATCACTGAAGAGAAATTCAACGAAGTCCTGCAGACTTTCGTCGGTGATATCGAACAGGTACCGCCGCCGTTCTCTGCCATCAAAGTGCGCGGCAAAAAAGCCTATGACCTGGCACGCAGCGGTGAAGAGGTTGAACTGGCACCGCGGCTGATTCACGTCTACAGCCTCGAGCTGCTTGAGTGGTCACCGCCGGAAGCCGTGATCGACGTGTATTGCTCGTCAGGAACGTATGTGCGGTCACTGGCTTATGATCTTGGGCAGCGGCTGGGCACTGGCGCTTATTTGAGCGGGCTGCGGCGCACGAAGAGCGGGCAGTTCACCTTGCGTGACGCTGTTCAACTGCGCAAGCTGCGAGACGCTTTTGATGCCGGCAACTGGTACCAGTACCTGATTCCGGCCGCGGAAGCACTGGGCGAATGGCCCGCCATTGAACTGACTGCTGAGGAACTGGACGCGGTCAAACACGGTCATCGCATCAGCCGTGAGGGCATGAGCGGCAGCCTGGCACGCGGCATCTCAAATCAGGGTGAACTGGTTGCCTTGCTGGAGTATGTCGAAGACACCGGCGAATGGCAGCCCAAAAAGGTCTTCTACTCATAGGTTATTCCGGGACAGATGAAGCTTCTCACCGACATCTCTGCCTTACAGCTCGCCAAATCTGTCGTCGCCGTCGGTTCATTCGATGGCATCCATCTCGGACATCAGAAGATTCTGAGCACGCTGGTTGACCTTGGCGCACGTGAAGCAGTGCCGGCTGTCGTCGTCACTTTTCACCCGCATCCCGCGCTGTTCTTCAAGCGCACAGAAAACGCCTATTACATCACGCCGCGCGAACTGCAGGCTGAGCTTATTGCTGCCGCTGGCGTCGATTACCTGCTGGTGCTTGAGTTCAACCAGGAATTTGCCAGCCAGAGTGCCGAAGAGTTTCTGCAGTCACTCAAGGATGCCTGCGAGTTTTCCCACCTGGTCGTGGGATACGATTTCGCGCTGGGGAAAAATCGTCAGGGAACCCTCAATCACCTGGCCTTGCTAAGCCGGGAAATGGATTTCGAATTGACCGTGATCCCTCAGGTGGAGCTGCCCGCGGAGAACCCGATTTCATCCAGCCGCATCCGCGACCTGCTGCAAAAAGGTCAGGTCGAATACATCACACCGCTGCTCGGACGATATTTCTCTCTGCGGGGAATCGTCAACCATGGACAGAAAATCGGCCGCAAGCTGGGCTTGCCGACCGCTAACATCTACCCTGAAGAACATCAGCTCCTGCCGGCGCATGGTGTCTACATCACAATCGCCGTCATTAAAGGCAAACGCTATCCATCGGTGACCAACATCGGTATCCGTCCGACCATCGTGGAGGGTAATGATCAAAGCCTCTCGGTTGAAACCTACATCCTGGATTTCGACCACGAAGTTTATGGTCAGCCGCTGAGCGTGGAATTCATCAAATATCTCCGGCCCGAGCAAAAGTTCGATACGCTCGGGGAGCTGAAGGATCAGATCGAGCGTGATATTGCTGAAACAAGGAAGGTTTTCAAAGACCATGAACGCGAGACGCATTTACCTGCTTGACCCCCAGCAACTGAGCCCTGAAACCATCGCGGTCGCATTCGCGAAAACGTCCCGTTCGCCGGAACCGTTCGATGTGATTGCCGCCGAATTAAACGAAACAAAAAGCGCCGATTTTCATGAAAAATGGGTGGTCGGTTATGGACACGCTTCGGTCGCTGAGCACGCGGTGCTGCACCTGGCGGTTGAGAACATCTCCCGCCTGGCAATTGAGTGCCTGGAATCAAATCGTCTCGCGTCATACACCGAAAAGTCCAGCCGCTATCAAAAATGGACGCCGGACAGTTTTTATCTGCCCGCCGAAATCGAAGAGGCTGGTCTGACCGAGACCTACAACGAGACGGTCGCTTTTCTGTTTGAGTCGTATCTCAACTCCCTGCCGCTGGTGCAGGAAGTTGTCAGGCAGGAGCAGCCGCAGCAGCCGGGCGAAAGCACCGGCGCGTGGGAACGCAGGCTGCGTTCGGAGTATATCGACGTCTGCCGTTATTATCTGCCGGCAGCCTCCCTGGCGAATGTCGGCATGACCATCAACGCCCGTGCGCTGGCGCATGCCTTGCGCAAGATGCTCTCGCACCCGCTGGCGGAGGTCCGCGAGGTCGGTCAGACCATGAAAGACGTCGCGACCGCCGAGGTACCGACCCTGCTGAAATACGTCAGCCCGGTGCCCTATCTCATGCAGCTCAACGATGACCTGACCGCTCATCCAGCGCTGGCTGAGACAACCGCAGACGCTGACTGGTGCAAACTGGTCGATTATGACCAGGACGGCGAGGATCGCATTCTTGCGTCCGCGCTTTACCGCTACAATCAGCTCCCGTACCAGCAAGCCCTGCACGCTGTTGAGACGATGGGTCAGCAGCAGCGCGCGGATCTGGCAGAAGCCGTGCTGGGAAGGCTTGGTCAGCATGACGAACCATTGCGCGAACTGGAATATTGTCAGATGACCTTTGATGTCTTTATCGATCAGGGCGCCTATTTTGAACTCAAACGTCACCGCATGATGACCCAGACGCCGCAGGCGCTGACGACCCGGCTCGGATACGCGCTGCCCAGCAAAATCATCAAAGCCGGACTGGAAGAAAACTACCGGCAGGCGATGCAAAAGGCGTCTGATACGTTCGAGCTGCTGGCTGAGCATGTCCCCGCCGCCGCCGGGTACATCGTGCCCAACGCCTTCAACCGCCGCGTTCTGCTGCAGATGAACATGCGCTCGGCATTGCATCTGGTCGAACTTCGCGCCGCGGATAACGCGCATTTCGCCATTCGCCGGCTCGCCCGCAGGATGGAGACCGAGATCAGGCGTGTTTATCCCCTGCTGGCGAAGTATTTCAGGCTTGGCGCCAGCGAAACGACAGAATCGATCACCAATACGCATTTCATGGCCTAAATCGCCACTTGTTTTCCGCGAACGGTTTATCCTATACTATGCGTGATGGATAAACCGTTTTCATTGCCTTACATCCCGGGGAAACCGAGGGAGAAGCCTGCCTTTCTCGAACGATTCATCCAGCCTTATCAGGCTGGCGTCGTCAGCGCCTGGCTGCGAGAGCATGTGCCGGCGGGCAGCCTGGTCCTCGATCCATTCTGTTCCAACCCCCTTTTCGCACTGGAGGCTGCTGCCGCCGGCTACCGGGTGGTGGTCACCTGCAACAATCCAGCCGTAACGCTTATGCTCGAGACTCTGGCAGCTGCCCCGACCGAAGACGCCATGCGCCTGGCAGTCAATGCCATGGATATGGACAAACCTGGTTCCCAGCGCGTCTCGTCACAATTACGCGCGTTATACCAGAGTGAGTGTCACAAGTGCGGCGGCATCGTCGATGTGCGCTACTTCCTCTGGCGGCGCGGTGAGTCTTTCCCCTTCGCGAAACAGTATAACTGCGCGCAATGCGGTGATGACCTGGAAGAGGAGCTCAGTGACGCGGACAAGGCAAAGCTGACCCGGGTGGGCAACGCGGCGATGTACTATTCGCGCGCGCTCAGCCGCGTGGACATTGGTGACCGTGACGTACAGGAAGGCGCGCAGGAGGCGCTGAAATCCTATTCGCCGCGCGCAATCTACAGCGTTTTCACTTTGCTCAACCGCATTGAAGGCATGAAGGATGCCCGTCAGAGGCAGCTCTTGCAAACCATGATGCTGCACGTGCTGGATGCGGCCAATTGCCTCTGGCCGTGGCCCTCCACCCGCAGCCGGCCGAGGCAGCTCGTCCTGCCGCCGCAATACCGCGAGAACAACCTATGGCTGAGTCTCGAGGAATCGATCAGCATGCTGACGGATTTTCCCTACCCAGTGAAAATCGTGCCTTATGGCAGTGAGCATGAACCGGGCACGATCGCGCTGTTCCGCGGCCGGCTGAAAGAAATGCTGGAGTACGCCCCGCCTCCAAAATTTGACAGCACGATCATGCTGTTCCCCAGACCCAATCAGGCCTTCTGGACACTTTCTGCCATGTGGTCTGGCTGGCTGTTCGGGAAAGAGGCAGTCAAGCCGCTGAAAAGCGCCCTGGAGCGCGAACGCTATGACTGGTTCTGGCTGAGTAACAGCCTGCAATATCTGTTCAAGCAAATCGAAGGTCATCTGGTTCCAGACAAGCCCTCCTTCGGCATGGTCTCGGATATTGAAAGCGGCTACGCGGTTTCGGTCCTCAACGCGCTGAAATTATCACGCCTGCATTTTGATGATATCGCCCTGCGAACGTCTGCCGGCAATATGCAGTTCGAATTCTCGCCCGCCAGCCAGCCTGGTCCGACAACCAAGGCGCTCGAGACCGCCGCCCGGGATACCATCCGGACCGTTTTTCAGGTACTTGGCGAGCCACAGACGGCCCAGCGGATTTCGATTGCCGCCATGACCGGCATCTGTTTCGACAGCTCGCATGGGCAGAATAATGCCGAGAGCACCGGCAATCAGTTCAAGACGATCACCATGCTGCTGCAGCGGCTGTTTGATGACCGGACTTTCCTGTATCCTCTTGAAGACAAATCGCTGGAAAATGAGCGCGCCTACTGGGGACTGGCAGGTGAATCCTTCCAGCGGGTGACGCAATCTGACCAGGTAGAGCTGGCGCTGCTGTCTCTGCTCCAGGAATATAAAACACTCGGGCAGCATAACCTTGACCAGATGCTCTGCGCGCAATTCCCCGGTTTTCGCACACCGCAGAGGCAGCTTGTGATGGAATGTCTCGACTCATACGCCGATTTGATCGAAGGCAACACCTGGTCGCTGCGTCCCCAGGAGCTGGAGCAGAATCGTCAGGCGGACGCGCAAGCCGTCACCGGAATCCTGACCACGCTTGGAACCAACCTGGGTTTTACAGTCAGGCCGGTTGACCACGGCCTCCAGTGGCTGGACGGCAAGGGCAAACCCGCCTACCACTACCGCGTCATCGTCAACGCCGCTATCAGTCCGATCATCATTGGCAAGGGCGGCGACCAGTCTGTCAGGGAATGTATCGTCCTGCCAGGCAGCCGGGCGAAACTGCTGGCATTCAAACTGCTCTACAATAAACCGCTGGCTGATCTAGTCAGGCGCGACTGGCAGATCATCAAATACCGCACGGTCCATCACGCGGCGGACGAAACCGACCTGACCCTTTCAGGCTGGGACACCTTAATCGATCTGGATCCGCCCACACATGATGAGCCGATCCAGATGTCATTCTTCACTAAATAAAACGCAGATGCTTACGGCGTCGCTGACGGGACGACCGCTGGCGGTGTGTCCGTCGGCGGTACTATCGTCGGGGGCGCGACCGTTGGCGGCGGTGGGGTATCCGTCGGCACGAAGGGCGTCACTGACGGGGTAATCGTCGCCTGCGGTGTCTGGGTTGGTGTCGGCGAGACCGTCGGCGTCTGGGTCGGCACCTGAATATCGAGCCGGATCTTCTTCTCGGCGTAAGTGCCGACATTGCTGGTGATGTAAATCCGCAGCGTGATCTTGCCGGCAGGGACATCCTTGAGATCCCAGGTATAGATCATCTCGGGCTGCTGGTACTGATCTCTGATGCCCTCTTTGAGCACTTCAAAGTCTTCAGGGTCATCCCCCCTGCCCCAGTCTATCCTGAAATTGTCAAAGTAATTCGTCGCGTTGACTACCGCGTAAATATCCAGCGTCTGATCCGTGATTTTCTGGTTGTCGGACAGATTGGCGAAGAATATATTCGGGCGCGGATCCGAGATTTTGCATGCCCGTTCGGGCACGAAGAAGATCGGATCATCTTCAAAGCCCATGCTCTTTGCCCAGTTTCTGCCGTCATCGGTCTCACGAATCCATTTGACCGCGGAGGGATCCTTGACGTTGAGCGCGAATTTTTCATCAGAGTAATCGCCGCATTCACCGGAAGCGGACAGCCCTGTCCAGGTGTCAATGCGGGCTTCTTTCCACAAGTCTTCGTCCTTCGGCAGCGGAGGCTGGTCAACGGTGAAGAATTCCTGCCGGCGTGAGGGACATTTGTCAGAAGGCTCCGCGCCGGAAACTTCGCAGATTTCGCGCGTCATGATGCCCGGCGGCGGGTTGAATGGCGTGGGATTGCCGCCGCTGACCTTATAGGCGGCATACTGCATGAGGCTCGACCAGATCGGCGCTGCGCCGGTTAACCCGGTACTGTGGATCATAGGCGTGTAATCAGGGTTGCCGATCCAGACGCCAACAGTGACATCCGGTGTGTAGCCGACTGTCCAGTTGTCGCGGAAATCATTGGTCGTTCCGGTCTTGACAGCTGCCTGGAAGGGCTGATTGAGCACCGAATTAGCGCCGAACATCGGTGTGCGCGCGCTGTTGTCAGAGAGGATGGAACTGATCAGGAAGGCGTGCTCGGGCCGGATCATCTGGTCGCCGGTCGGCGGCTGATATTCAAAGACCTGCTCACCCTTGAAGTTGGTGATCTTCAGAATGCTGATCGGCGGGATGCGTTTGCCGTAATTACCAAAAATCGAGAACGCGCCTGTCAGCTCCAACAGCGTGACATCACCGCCGCCGAGCGTCAGTGAAAGGCCATAATCTTCCCTGGTGAGCGTGGTGATGCCCATGCGCTTGGCAAAGTTGATGAACCCATCCGGATAATTGGTGGTCGGGTCATCGTATAAACCGACAAACTGCAAGGTTTTGACGGCCGGAATATTGAACGAGTTTGCCAGCGAGCTGCGGACTGTTGCCGGACCGTGAAAACGACCATCATAGTTGACGGGCGAATATGTTGGTCCCGGATCATTGGGCAAGCCGGAGGGGGTGAAGTCCGTCGGCACATCCCAGATCAGCGTCGCGGGCGTCCAGCCTTTTTCGAAAGCGGCAGCGTATGTCAGCGGTTTGATTGCCGATCCCGGCTGCCTGGGGCTGACCGCCATGTTGATCTGACCGGATGATTGTTCGTTCGCAAAATCAGGCGAGCCGACCATGGCCAGGATCTCACCCGTGGTGTTCTTCAGCACCACAGCAGCGCCGCCCTGGACATTGATGTCGCGCAAGGCGTTGACCTGGCTGCGGACCATTTCTTCAGCCTGCATCTGAATCTCGGGGTCGATGGTGGTGTAGACATTGAAACCCGAGCGGTAGATCGTCTGCGAGCCAAACTGTTCCTCGAGAATGGAGCGGACGTAATTCACCCAGTGCGGGAAGCGCATCTTATTCTCGGGGAACGAGAAAGTGTGATTCTCAATTTCGCGAGCAGCGGCAATCGAGTCGTCAGCCGTCACACACACCAGCTCCAGATCCTTGCCGACATAGACGCAGCCCTTCTCCTCGTTGTACTGATAGAGCAGGGTCAGCACCTGTTTGTGCCGGTTGAGGGTGGCTTCGCGGTTGTTGATGATGTCATAGATTGCCGGTGACTGCGGGATGCCGACCAGGAATGTGGCTTGCGCCAGATTGAGGTTTTCGGCAGAGGTGTAGAAGTAGGTTTGCGCGGCGGCTTCAATGCCGTAAGCGGTATTGCCATAATTGTTTTCATTCAGATACAGCTCGAGAATTTCTTCCTTGCTGTACTTGCGCGTGATTTCCGCAGCCAGCACGATCTCACGCGCCTTGCGGTCGATACTCTGATCGATGCGCTCATCATAGGAGAATAACAATCCGCGGGCGAGCTGCTGGGTGATGGTCGACGCGCCGCTGACGATCTCGCCGGAGGTGTAGTTCTGATATAGGGCGCGCGCCATGGCGAAGAAGTCATAACCAGGATGGTTGTAATATTCCTGATCTTCGGTCGCGATCGTCGCCGCAATCACGTACGGTGAGATCTTGTTAAGCGGCACATAAGTGCGCCGCCCGGCATTCGGATCGATCACTTCGTAGAGGATGTCACCGTTGCGATCCATGATGCGTGTGGTTTCAAATTGCGAAGCATGTGCTGCGAGGTTATCCGTTGGTGGCAGGCTGGAGGTGATCAGGAAGTACTGATAGACGCCAAATGACGCCACCACAACCAGAATAAAGATCAGGGCAAACAACAGCCCGATGAAAGAGCGTAAGAAGAAGGATTTCGCCCCGCCGCTGCGGGCGGTTTTGTAGACCGGCGCTTTCTTCGAGCGCGGCGCCGATGGCTGTGGGGCTGGCCGTTGCACGACTGGCTGCGGCGCAGGCTGTGGGACGGGTCGGGCCGGCGTGGCCCGGGTGCGCATGACACGTGTGCCTTGCGGCGGCGTGGCTTGCGAGTTGATCGCGGGATCACGCGGCAGTCTGCCAGGCTGGCTGGCTGACTGGTAAGCGGCAGGTGTGACGCGGGTCGCGAAGCGGTCGATCTCATCTACTGACTGCGGCAGGACATCCGCCTGGCCCAGAATCGGCGGCGGCGGGATGGTCGGCTCATCGCCTTTTGGCGCGGATGACAGCGGCGGAATAATCTCGGGTTTTTCTTCGTCCGGGACGTTTTGAGCGCGGCCGGTCGAATACGGCTGCCAGCCTGGCAAGCCGGCAACAGGGTTGCGGGTCTCTTCGGAGAGGCCTATCCGGCGTAGGGGACCGTCGTCGATACCGTACCATCCGCCCGTTTCTTCCGGTGAACCGGTCGGGTGCCGGTCAAAGGGCAAATCGTCCGCCTCGTTATCGGCGGGCGTTCCCGATGGCGGAGTGATATCCGGGGTCTCAGCCTGGTCATGCCCTGGCGTGCGCTGCTCTGCTGAGGCAAACGACTCATCGCCATTCAGGTTTTCATCATCACCCAATGGCGGCTTGTTTTCGTTCAAATTTTCATCATCCATTTTCTCTTCCTTCAGTCAACCATGTTGACCGTACCTTCTGCGAGTCATTCTAACATAATGAACTCTCGAATTTTCTCCATCTATTGAACCCCAATTAGCACGATTTTGTTCCATTTTCTTACGTATTTCTGTGTTATTTGCTCTACTCGTTTGGTATAATACTTGCAACGCTCACCATACTGTCACCTTTATTGAGGGTGCGATGGAATATTCGAAGGCAAAGGAGCAATTCAAATGAAAAAGCTGAGTATTGTACTGCTTGCCGCGCTGATGATCCTGACGTTAGGCGCGTGCACACGCTCCAAAACGAAATCAGCCGTCATCACACCGACTTTGCCGGCGATAGCGCCCTTTCCAGTCGCCACCCAACCCACCATGGCGCCAAACGCGCTGAGCATCACGCAGACCGCCTTATCGTCCGCGTTCACCCAACCAACGGCAACGCCAGAGATGCTGGTCACCATCACCGAGATTCCTGGCGTCACAGAGACGCCGGCAGCCGGGGTGATCGGCGGCGCGGTTGCTTCGACCATGCTGCCACCCGAGGCGGTCCTCAGTCCAACCCCTGCCGGCACACTGGCGACGCCGCTCTATGAGGTCTTCGCCGGCACCAATTACGGCTACCCGACCTTCGGTGTCCGTGGTGTGGTTCAGGATCAGAATGTGACCTTGCAGCTCAATGAGTTCCCCGCCGATGTGCATTACATCGTCAAGATGGGTGCGATTGATACCGGCGCTGTGAATGGAACGATCGCCTATGAAGGCGACTCTGGCGCGGGCGGTACCTCCGTCCAGACCTTCACCATTCCGGAAGCGCTCAAGGGTCAGGGGTCGATCGCCGTCCGCATCGAATTCTCCTCCGGCACCTGGGCTGCCAACTATTTCTACAACATCACGACCCGCTAACCCTTTACTTTTTTTGAAGAAATCCAAACTCCAGCCTGTGCTGGAGTTTTTTAATACATTATTAACTGGTAAAATAAATCAGCAAGATTCCAGTATATCTCTCTGGCAGGTGTGATCCACTGTCAGGCTGGAGGGCAAGAACCAGCAATCAATAAGGAGGTTATATGGACAAGAAGCAACCCGATTCCCTGCTCCTGGCGGTCATTCAGGCTCAAGACCTTGAAAGCGCGCGCATCGCGCTTGCTGACCTGGACATCGTCGCGACGCGACTGCCCACTGTTGGCGGCTTCCTCGGGCGCAAAAACGCTACATTAATGATCGGCATCACCGAAGACAAAAAAGAAGCGGTCATGCAGGCACTGCATGAAAGCTGTCGCCAGCGTATTGAGTACATCGCGGTTCCGCTCGAGAGCGCGCCGCTGCCGCTGCCCACTCCCACGCCCATCACTATTGGCGGGGCAACCATTTTTGGCATGGAAGTAGAACATTTTGAGGTGCTGTGACTATGAAACTGATAATTGCAATCATCCGTGACGTTGATAATGATGTTGTTTCGCACGCGCTGACAGCGGAAAACTTCCGTGTCACTTATGTCGCCTCCACCGGTGGGTTCCTCCGACGCGGCCAAAGCACCTTGCTGATTGGTGTTGAAGATGAGCTGCTCGACAAGGCGCTCGATATCATCCGCAAGAATTGCACGCCGGCATCCGCGGAAGACAACCGCAGGTCAGTTATTTTCGTACTTAAAGTAGATCAATTCACTCACTTCTAGCAAGCATTATGTGAGTGATGTCCAATACAGCTGTGCGTGAATAAGGAGCAAACATGGACTTCGCGAAATCATTTTCATTTGTGTTCAACGATCCTGACTGGATCAAGAAGGTGCTGTTGATCGCCCTGGTATCACTCATCCCGGTCGTCGGTATGCTGGTACTCTATGGATGGGCGCTGCAGATTGCCAAGAAAGTCATCCGCAAGGATTCCGAGCCGCTGCTGCTGCCGGAACTGGACTTCGGCGCGCAGCTCTCACTGGGTTTCAAATATTTCGTCCTGAACCTGGTTTATATGATCCCGGTCTTCCTGATCATGATCCCGCTCATGATTGTGACCGCGGGTGGTGATGCAGCGGGTATGGATTCAAACACACTCTCCACCACAGCGGCTATTCTGTCCTGCCTCTGCGGCGGCATCGCTTTCCTCTATGTTTTGGCAGTCGCACTGGCGATGCCCATGGCGACCGGTCTGTTCCTCGAGAGGGAATCGATCGGCGACGGCCTCAAGCTGCGCCGCGTTTTTGAACTAGTGCGGGCTGCGCTGGTCCCCGATATTCTCGCAGTGCTTGGCACGGCAGTAGCCAGCTTCATTGGCAGCCTGGGTACCATCCTGTGTGTCGTCGGTATTGTTGTGACCATGGTGTACGCGTACGCTGTCATGATGCACCTGTACGCGCAGGCCTACAACCAGGGCACCGAATTGGCGCCCGCCTCCGTGTAATTCCAAACAAGTAATTGTGTATAAAGACAGGCTGACCACAATATGGTCAGCCTGATTTTTTATGATATTACTGGCGTGACTTATCCCGGCTCCTCGGCAAATTCCTCCACCCTGTAGGTAAGAACTTGCAGCTTGCGGATGCGCCACAGGTCTGGTGACGCACCCATCTTGAGGCAGAGCTGCGTCAGAAACGCTTCTTTGGTTGGGATTTGCTGCCACACCTGCGGCAGAAAGGTAGCCCGCCTGCCCCCGTCTCTGATGACCACGCCATCTACACCCTGAACCAGTTTTGCCAGCAACTCTTCCTGGTCCGCGTATTCCAGAGGCACTGGAGCGGTCAGGCGCGAGATCTCGATCCGTAAATCTGGTAGTTCATGTTCCGAAACCGGCTGAAAACGATAATCGTCCAGGGCGGCGGCAACCGCGTGTTCCACGACATCATGCACAAGCGGCTGATAAGCCTCCAGCGCGCCGATGCAGCCGCGCAGGTGACCGTGCTTCGTCAAGGTGATGAATGATGCGCCATCCTGCTGCAACGGTTCCGGATAGGTCTCCAGTCGGACGCGAGGCAGCGGTGCCCGCGTCACGGCTGCTTCTATTGCCCAGCGTGCCAGGTCCAGCAAAATTTTTCTCTCATGTTCGTCCAGTTGTCTGTCCATACCCTCTCCTGAGGAACTTTCTCCGTGTTGCCTCGTTATCATTGTATAACAGCACACGCATCACGCGTGTGATCACAGCTTGGAAGGCAACGTCATTTCGGTTATACTTTTTATCGGTGATATGACAGAAAAAACGTTACGCAACACGAAGGTCGGCCGTGGCAAAACCTCACTGGAAGTGAGTTTCTTTGGTGCTGTCCAGACCCTGATTGCCGTGTCCCTCCTGCTCGCCACCCTCTTCACCGCGTTCACGCCAACCAACCTCTTCAGCGGTCAGGTTTTTGACGAGATGATCGCGATGGTTGGCGATACTCCGCCTGCGGCGGAGAGTTCAGCGACGGTTGACTATACGAAACGTATTGGCATCGTTTCAGGACACTGGGGTTACGATAACGGATCGGTTTGCGCTGACGGACTCAATGAACAGGAGTTGAATCTGCGCATTGCCACCCTGGTCAAGCAGAGCTTGATGAACCAGGACGTACAGATCGACCTGATGCAGGAATTTGACCCGCAATTGACCAACTACCGCGGGCTGGCTGTCGTTTCCATTCACGCCGGTAGCTGCACGTACGCGGGCGATGAAGAATCCGGTTTCAAAATCGCGCCGGCTCTAGGCACCCGGAACAGTGAAGCCGCCAACGAACTCTCTACCTGCATCATCAATCAATACATCTCCATCACCGGGCTGGAACACAAATACAACCAGACCACGCCGGACATGACCAACCTGCATACCTTCAACGAGGTCGACCCACAAACACCGGCAGTCGTGATTGAAACCGGCTCCATGAACCTCGACCGTCAGGTGCTGACGCAGAAACCGGAGCTGATTGCCAAAGGAATCGCCGGCGGGATTTTATGCTACATCAATCAGTCCGCGATCAAAATCCAGGAGACCGCTACAGATGAGCCTCCAGCCAACTAACCAACCGCTGCCCGACCCGACCATCGCGCTGCAGAATGCTCAGCAGGCATTTGCCGCGGGCAATAACAGCCTGGCGTATTACTGGGCTTCAGCAGCAACCCATGCCGCGCCAAACTGGGAGGAACCCTGGCTCATCCTGGCGGCAGTTTCCACACCACGCGACAGCCTGTACTATATTGATCGCGCGCTGGCGATCAATCCCAACAGTCAGCGGGCTCTGGGCGGCAAGCAGTGGGCTGAGGAAAGGCTGGCAAAAGCCAGTCCGGCGCCACAGGCAACGGTCGCCGCTACCAGTGCGCCAGCCAAACCGAAACGCTCAAATACCTGGATAAAGGTGCTGGCGGTCATCGTGGTACTGGGCTTGCTGGCAATTGCGGCAATGGCTGTCGCTGGCTTCACACTTTTCAATCGCGAACCTGCCGCGGCGCTGCCAGTCGTTTATCAGGCAGCGCAGGCACGCCCGCAAAAAGTGAATTTCAGAGCCAATGTCATGCCGGCAAACCTGCAGGATCTGACAACCAAATCGCAAACGCTGAACGTAGCCTCTGAAGCAGACGTTCCCCCAACGTCTACCAGCGTGCCCGCGGTCGCTGTCGTCATCCTTACGAACACCCTGGTGCCGGCAGAACCGACCGCATTACCGCCGACCGCGACGCTCGAAGCGACCCCTGTCCCCCCTCAGCCAACCGCGCTGCCGCCGGAACCGACCGCCGTCCCAGAAATTCCGGTCGTCCAGATTACGCCGGTCGAAGCACCGGCCGAATTACCGGCTGAGTTCGCGGCACCCGCTGCCCCGCAGCCCGTCGCAGGTGATGGCGAACGCTGGATAGATGTCAACGTCTCGACCCAGCAATTATTCGCCTACGAGGGAAACACGCTGATCAATTCCTTCACGGTCTCCACCGGCACCTGGGAGACACCGACTGTCATTGGCACCTATCGGGTATACATTAAATACACCAGCACAGACATGCGCGGGCCGGGCTATTTCCTGCAGGATGTGCCCTGGACGATGTATTTCTATCAAGGCTATGGCATCCACGGTACCTACTGGCATAACAACTTCGGCACGCCCATGAGCCATGGCTGTGTCAACATGGCTGTCCCTGACGCGAACTGGCTCTTCAACTGGGCATCTGTCGGCACGATCGTCAACGTCCACTATTAGACGCCAATCTCATACGGATTTCTTATCATTCGCCTGTTTAATAGTTAATACTGGTATATAAAGAAGTAAATGGAGTTAGGAATGGATAAAGCATTATTCGCGGGACTCATCGTCGATGAAAATAACAACGCGGTCGAAGTAGCCTACGTTGGCGATGAAGCCTGTTATGTTGTCGATGACCAGGGATTCAAGCGGCACATCTCCGCCGCGGAGGTTGATCGCAAAATTTATGATCTAATGACCGCGCAGATCAAGGATCATGAGGAACTGTACACCGAGCAAACGCTCAAGATGCTCGGCCAGGACGATTTGTTTACCCGGGCGGTGATACAGAACCAGTTGAAGAATCTGGACAAACAGTTCGAGGCATTGCAGAAAAGTGGCCTGCCGGACGACGGCAAAGCCTACATGGGCATGATGGGTTTCAAGGTCATTATCGATTTCAGGGGAGATGTGATAGAACTGATTCAACCTGGAAGGATCGCGGAAGGAGACGAGTGACCCCGGACCAGACCGTTATTCACGTCACAGAATACGATTTCGAATATGAGGTGCTCTCTTATTCGCAGAATAAACCTGTGATTGTCGAATACTGGGCGCCATGGTCACAAAACGCGCTGCGTCTCTCACCGATCCTCGAGCGGCTGATCTATGAGTATCAGGGCGCCTTACGGCTTGCCAAAGTCAACGTGGACGAGAGCCCGAACCTTGCCATTCAATTCGGCGTCAGGTCTGTGCCGACCGTTAAAGCCTATACCAGCGGCGAGGTCGTGGGAGAATTTGTCGATTTCCAGCCGGAAGAACGCATCCGTGCCTTTCTGCGCCAGCTCAATCCGCCCAGTACAGTCAATCTCGCGCTGGAACGGGCTGACAGCCTGGCCGCCGCGCATCAGTGGCAATCTGCCGCGCAGGAGTATCTGAGCATTCTGGAGGAATCGCCGGGACAACCCAAAGCCGCGCTCGGTTATCTGCGCTGCTGCCTAGCTCAGGATGACGCTGCAGGGGCATTGGCAGCGATACGCTCGTTCCCCCCATCACGGCAGTATAACCAGGCCATGCAACTGCAGCCGCTGGCTGCGGCGATGTCCCAGCAGGCAGCCGGTCTGCTTCCTCAGGAAAGCAATGCCGACATGGCGTTCAACCGTTGCGTCCTGCTGGTCAGGAAAGGCAATTTCCTGGCTGCCATGGATGGGTTGATCGACCTGCTGCGCGCGGACAAGCATTACCGCAACGGGCTTGCCAGGCAGGTGATGCTGGCGTTGCTGGACATCTGGGGCGAGGACGCGCCAGAAACTCGCCAATACCGCGGCGAGCTGGCAACCATTCTGTTCTAAATTCAGGAAAGCAGTGCCTTCAGCTCCGTGATCGATGGGATCGGGGTTGGGTCCATTTGATTGGCAACGGCCAGGTAATACGCGGTCAGATCGCCAAACAGGATCGCCCACCACATCTGTTCCATCAAAGTCTCACCCGCTGCTTCAATCACATCGGTGTTAATGCCGGCAGTCATCATCAATTGCTGCGTATGACCGATTCTCAGCACGTTGCGCGGGTGATTGGACGACGCTTTGATAAACAAACAGATCAATCCGCTCAGTTTATCCTCAGGCGTCTCGATGCCCGCCAACGTGTTGTGATCAGCTTCCGGCAGGGCTTCAAAGTTCGCCAGCCCCTTGGCCAGTTCGTTAATCTGCCCCTTCCAGCGCCGCGCGACTGGTGTCATGGCGTCCGCGCCGAAGATCGTGACTGTCCGGCCCAGGCATTGACCAGCCAACCGCTTGGCAGGGTTAACCTGGACAGCTGCATCCCTCAGCCAGGGCTGCATCGCGAGCCGCATGCCTTCGGCAGCATGCATGATTTCAGCAGCAGGATCTGGTATAAGCTTGGCTTTCATCAACGCCGCCATAACCATGGCGAACGAGAGTCCGACAGCCGCGCGCGGCTGCCCCTGATGATGGAACAGCCAATGCGGCTTATCATTGACTCGGCTCATCTCAGCCAGCTTGCCGCCCGTGCTGAACGACAGCACCGTGCAACCCCGCTCCAGCGCCTGCTGGTAGCAGGTCAAGGTTTCTTCCGTATTGCCGGAATGTGAGGAGGCGATGCACAACGTCTGAGGCCCGGCTGCCCAGGCGGGCAGCTCATAACCGCGGTTGATCGTGATGGGCACGGCACACTGGTGAGCGACAGCCGCAGCCGCCAGATCAGCTCCGATCGCCGAGCCGCCCATGCCGCTGATCACCACATTACTAATTTCCGCATCCGCTGCGAATGTTTGCCCGGCTGCCCATGTCCAGCCATCAGAGAGCTGTTCAGGCAGGGAGATAATCTGTTCATACATCTCCTGCTTGTCCAGCTCGCGCATGTATTCAGAGTCGTTTAAATTCAAATTGACCTGCCAGAACTTGCTATGATGTAGAAAATATCCAGACCTCTGACGAGGTCTGGATGGGTGTTTGCTTAAATCAATTCCTTGATCAGATCGAGGAATTCTTTCCACTCTTCTTCGAAGAAATGGACAGTCACATTGTTCAATTCGACGTGATAGGTCACTTCACCATCCGGCTCGTCAGCTTTCCATGCCATGAAATTCTCGGTCTCGGCGATGGTTTCGGTTTTAGGCAGTTCCTGAGGCTGGTTCATTCATTCTCTCCTTTGCCGCTAGGCAGGTTTTTTTTCATTATCAGACTTTTCATTTTTTGCCAATAATTCAGCTTGGGTTTGTGTTCCGCCCGGTCAAGCTGGTCCATAGCTTTGCGCTTCTCCATTTCTTCCCAGGGGTCCTTATCGGCAAGTTTGTAAATGGCGTAGTTAAAAATGAGCATGAATGTGGCAAGCACTGGCGCCGCCAGAATGACCGCGATCACACCAAACCACTGAATACCAACCAATGCCGCGACCAACACACCGGCCGGATGAACGCGCAGCCGCTCGCTCATCAATGTCGGTACGACAAAGTTATCCATGATCATATCGGTGATCCAGGATATGCCGACCACGAGCGCGACATACCAGATCGGCTCCATGCCGAATAACGTCGTCCCCTGGAAGTAGGCAACCAGACCATATGTCAGCCAGGCGATTGCCGGGCCAATGTAAGGCACAAAGCGCGCCAGACCAGCCAGCAACGCCAGCACATAGTAGTATCTGACGCCCAGGATACCGAGCAAGATCGTGTAAACCACCAGCGTGACGGCAAAGATGATCAACTGCCCCCACAGGAAGGCATTCCAGATTTTTGCTAGTTCCCGTCCAAAGTTTCTGATGTCGTCCTGATAGCCGGGAATGTCAAAATTGATCAGCCGGTTTTTGGTGCCAAGCGATTCATACAGCAGAAAGTATGACACGACCATGATGAAGAAGAACCAGCCGATCATATTGGCTGTCGTCGCCGCCAGGGATGTCAGGATCGACCCGATGCGCCCCACCAGCCCCTGGATGGAGGTCAACACCTGTTGTGAGAGGTTGTTGATATCAATCTGGGTGAAATCGATCATGAACGGACCGATCATCCAGCGGGTGTTTCCCCACTGCTCGATTAATGTTGGGATCTGGTCAAACGATTTCTGGATGAAGCGCACCAGGCTGATTAATTGTTCAATCAGCGCGATGCCGCCCCATGCAAGCAAACCGCCCAGGGTCAGAACGAGCAAAAAGTAGCTGACAGTAGAAGCAGCACGCCACGAAAATTTCAGTTTTTTTCGGATGACATCCGCGACCGGGTACATCAGGAAAGAAAGAATCACGGCCAGGAGGAGCGGGCCAATCAGCTTGCGATAAATGCCCAGAAATAGGCCAAGCAGGACCACGATCGAGAGACCAACGATCAGCTTGGTCGTATTATTCCAGCGGGGACTTTTACTTGGTTCTGGAATCAATGCAATGGGATCCGGTTCGTCTGTCAACTATGCCTCAACTTGATGTTGATTTAAGTCAATTATAAACAGGATAGCCCGGCGAAACTACCAGGCTATCAACAATACTTATTCCAGAGAAATTACGGGCAAGTGCCCGCGCCATAATAGGCGTTGAAGAACCAGCCCAGCACCTGACACCAGACGTTCTCAGGCAGGATGTAGGCGACCACGAAGCACAGACATAAGAGCAGGAAGAACAAAACCAGCAGCACGATCAGCCAGGGGAATTTCTTTCGCGGCGGTTCTTCCTCATATTCAGGCGCCGGCGGTCGGGCGGCATAAGCCGGATAGGCTGGCGGCGCGGGTTGCTGGTAGGCAGGCGGAGGCGGCTGCTGATAGACCGGCGCAGGCTGCTGGTATACAGGCGCATAGGCGCTAGGGGGCGGCACGGCGACCGGCTGCGCGGGCGGTTGCGCTGGAGGAATCACAGGCTCCTGAGGATACGGACGCGGCGCGGCCTGACCAATGGTGGCATCGGCAGCAACAGGAACAGGCTCAAAGCCCATGCTGACCTGTTCGCCGAGGACGATCGTATCACCCGGTTTGAGAAGGTAAGGTCCGGCGAGGATCAGACCATTCACGGATGTGCCATTGGTCGAACCAAGGTCTTCAAGGATGTAGTTGGCGCCTTGTACCATCACCCTGGCATGCCGGCGGGAGACCTCAGGGTCATTGATGACAATCTCATTCGTCAGTTCGCGCCCGATGTTCATCTCGGCTTTGTCGAGCATAAACGCCTGTCCGATATTCGGTCCAGTACGCATGACTAGTTTGAAGTTTGGAACCATATCTCCTCCGCTAATGAATAACAAGTGCGATCATAACAAGTTTAGCAACAACTTATGCTGGTGTCAATCATATACAAAACGTAAACAAGGTTGGTTTTGTTCCAGAAATGTCCAGGAATCAATCAATAAAAAACACAAAACGCAGGGTTGTTTCGTCCACCTGCTTTACAGCCGACCCGACATTCATCATCTCAAACCAGGTCTTGCCAGGCTTGAAATCCAGCGGTTTCCCTTCGGCGTCTAGCAATGCCAGCACGCCATCAGGCTCATCGATATGCCAGGTGCCTTTCTGGACGACCCCGTCCCGAAACAGATAGGCGTCGCCGCTGCCATTGAGATCAATGTCATAAATGTTCGGTCCGTCGACCTCGCGGTAGGGCGCGATGATCACAACCAGATTGTCCGCGTAAATCTGATCACCGCTGAGGGCGTCCATATGCGCGGTATAAACTTCGTTGTTTCCGCTCAGATCGTCCGCGTTGTCGATTGAACGCAAATAGACGTTGCGTTCCGTGTCATAGTCCCAGCGGTTATAAATTGCGCCTGAGAATCTGGTGAAAATCGTGTTGATGTGTACAGCCCCCTCAGGCGTCGCAACCGAAAACGTCATGCCTTCCAGCGGCGGACGCGTGTTATCGATCCGATACTGGTCGATGATATCTTCAAGGTCAAACATATTCAGCATCAACGTGTTGTGAACCTGCTTGTCATGACGGTAAAGCGCCGGTGAGGTGTTTGGACCTTCGAGGATCAGCCGGCTGGAGAAAGGCTGGCTGAGGAGAAAATCGGTCAGCTTCTGATAGGCGCTACCGTAAACGAATATTGGTTCGTACATGTTGATCAGTCTGACGTCGAACCAACGCGCCGACCTGATCGGCCCAATCTTTTCGACCTGCTGCCCATAAAACAACGCGGCGAAGCGGGTCGTGCCTTCTTCGGTCACATATTCATAAATAATATCAGCCTGATTCAGTCCGAATGGCGGTCGGTGAATACGCGGCAAATTCTCGACCTTGACCAAAACTGGCCGCCGGTCGAGCAGCGCCGGGTCAGCGACCCGCAATCCTGTCAGCGGGTTAATCGTCAGGGACGGCAGCGGCGTGGCTGAACTCGTCTCAGCAACCTGGGCTGGCGTCTCGGTCGGGCTGGCTTCAGCAGATGACAAAGGGACGGCAGCACCACTGGCTTCAACTGGTGTGCTCGTGATCGCCGGCTGTGGTGCCAACGCGTCAGGGAGAGGGGCGCAGCCAGGCAGCAATATCAACAGCACACCCGTGAATACTACCTGTCTGACACGCCAAAAATGCTTGCTCACCTCATCCCTCCACCCGGCATAATCCTTGCAGCTTAAGCTGGTAATACCTATAATCCATGGTGCTGATGACTGCCATGCCTAATGCTAACAGATTAAAACGGCTGTTTCTAATCGTGCTCCTGCTGGTTGCCGGCGTACTGATTGGCGTCTGGATGCTCTATTCACCGCCAGGGTTCATGGGCAAGCTCGACGCGATCGGCTATTCTGTCTGTCATCAGATCCCGGACAGAACTTTTGCCTTCGATGGCGAACATATGCCGCTCTGCTCTCGCTGCACCGGCATGCATCTCGGTGCCCTGTTCGGACTGGTCTACCATTTGCGGCACAGGAAATTCGGCGGTATGCCGTCCAAAAAAGCGATGGTGCTGCTCGGGCTTTTTCTGCTGGCCTTTGCCATTGATGGGCTCAATTCATTCATCGGTCTGAGCGGATTTATCCCGCAGGTGTATGAATCACAGAACTGGCTCAGGCTGCTGACCGGCACATTTCTTGGCTTCGCGCTATCGGCAATCCTGGTACCCATCTTCAACCAGACCATGTGGCGTGACTGGAGCGGTCACTCCGCGCTGCGCACCTGGAAGCAGTTGGGGTTCATCGTCATCATCAACGGTCTCATTATCCTGCTGGTGCTAAGCAGGAACAGTACCGTCTTATACGCCCTTTCAGTCATCAGCATCGCCAATGTGATCATCATCCTGACCATGATTCATACCATTTTATGGGTGATGGTGTTGAAGAGAGAGAACCAGTTTGATAACTTTTCGCAAATTAAAACGTATATGTTGTATGGGTTCATTACTGTCATGCTGCAAATTGCCGCGATGGACTATCTGCGGTACACGATGTCCGGTACCTGGGGCAGTTTGTACTAGACAAGCCCGTAAGATTTAGGAGGAAGAATGGATTTATTGAACGTTTTTTCAGCATTTGGGCTCTCAGCCAGCGCCGGGTTGAATGCCTATATCCCCCTGCTTGTCGTCTCGCTGCTGGCAAAATATACCGACCTGATCAAACTGCAGCAGCCATGGGGCGTGCTGACTAGCTGGTGGATCATCGGTTTGTTGGTTTTCCTGTCCATTATCGAATTTTTCGCGGATACAACCCCCGCGGTCAATCACATCAACGATGCCATCCAGACCTTCGTCCGTCCTACAGCCGGTGCCATTGTGTTTGCGGCATCAGCGAATGTAGTCAATGACGTTCATCCGATCCTGTCGCTGGCACTCGGGTTGTTAATAGCCGGCAGCGTTCATACGGCGAAAGCGGTTGCGGTCCGCCCGGCGGTCACCATGACGACAGGCGGCGTTGCCAACACGCCTGTCAGCATGGCGGAAGACCTGGTCTCTACAGTGGTATCGGTATTATCGATAGCTCTGCCAATCGTGATCGCCTTCCTCGCTATCCTGTTTGTTGTCTGGGTCATTTACCACATGTTCTCACGCATGCAGCGGGATGAAGCTGTCTGACCTCGGTCATGACAGGGATTACAGATAATGCGTTAGAATGAACAGTACAGACATCCTACAAAGAGGGAAACATGACCGAGCAAATGCCAAACAATAATCAGGACGAGGTGCGCCGCTGGGAAACCCCTGCGAACGCTCCGCAACCTCAAAACGTCAGTCCATACTATCCGGCACCTGAACCAAAAAAGAGCAGCAAAACATGGCTGATCATTCTTATCGTCGTTTTGCTCCTGTGCTGCTGTCTTATTACGATCAGTTTGTTGGTCGCCAGCTTTATGTTCGGTGATAACGGTCAGTGGCAGATCGATTTCTCCACTCTCCCTATGCTGAGCTCGTTGCTATAAAACTTTTCGCAAAAAAATCCTCACCATGCTGGTGAGGATTTTTATTTAATGACGACTAATCCGGCCAGCCAGGCAGCACGGACTGGGTTATGTCGATACTGCCCGCTCCGCTGACGAGTACATGATCAAAGTATGGTGAATCAGTTTCCCATGCCTCTTCCCAGGCGATGATCTTCAGATCATCGAAATTGACCCGGGCGCTCCCGCTCGCGGGCGGCGGTAACCGCAGATACATACCCATCGCTATCGCTTCTTTGGGGACAGTCACATCAAAGCGGAACTCAGACCATTCGCCATTCGGCGCGAGGTCGATGGGTTTTTTGAACATATCAAATGAACTGCCTTTGGTATCCGCGTACCAGCTCAGTTGCAGGAATGGTTTCGCCCGGTCGGTGCCTTTCACCATGCCAGTAACGGAAATTTTTGTGCCGCCGGGAATCAGGATGCGATGCAAATGACTGGTCACTGCGTCATTCAGGTTCTGGCTGGTGCGGGAGAGCTGCATACCGACCTCACCGGAATACGCGAAGGTCTTGTCAAATACAGCGCTGCCGCCGCTTTCCCATAAAGGCGCTTCATTTTTGACCGCGGAAACATCCTGGTCTTCAAAGTCACCTATCCAGAGCAGGTCATGTCCGGGTAAGACAGATCCTTCGATTTTCGGGTTTGTCACCCACATCCCGCGAGGGAGCGGGACGATTTGATCCTTCGTTCCTTCTTGAAATTTCATCTGGTCGATTTGTGTCTTCGCCTCATGACGCAGGTCAAGCTCGAGCGCGTTGTTCTCAAGAACGAACAAGCCTGTCTTTTTGCCCGTTGCAGTCCGGATCGCGTTATCAGCCAGATCGCCCGTCAGACCTCGCGCAATATATTTCTTCAACATCAAAGGTTCGGCGAAGGCGCGGATAATGTCACCCTCCCTGATATACAGCGTCAGCATGTAGGTCTCAAAAGTCGGCCAGACGGTCTGGTCGAAAATGAAGTTGCCCAATGATTTTGCAACCAGTGTTGTGCCATCGTAGTAGAAACTATCCACAACGTGCGGATGGTGATTCACAATAAAGTCAACACCCATTTTCTTGGCTGCATCAGTCACCTGAGTCGAAAACCCAGCCTGATCGATCTCATACTCATCTCCGCCGTGCACCATCAAAATCACGCTGTAGCCCTGCTCTTTCACCAGCGCCACGTCTTTCTCCAGCCTGTCGACCCGACAGCGAGCAGCTCCACCTTTGCTAAGTGCATCGTCCGCAACATAAGAAACATCTGAGGCAGTCCCACCGACTTTTGTCCAAATCGTCGTGCAGCCAATGAAGGCAAGTTTCTGACCTTTAACAGTCATCAGCACGGGCTTCCAGGCTTCATCCTCATTCATTCCCGCCCCGAAATGAGGCATCCCCTCCATGGCAAGCGCATCAAGTGTGTACCTCATGCCGGTCTCAAGGGCGTCATAGACGTGGTTATTACCAATATCCACCAGATCAATACCAATTCGCTTCAATGCGGGAATGGCTTCCGGTGATGTTGCGTACACATAATCCTTCGTCTTGTGATAAACAGTCGGTCTTGGCTCAATCAATGAAAAATATGGCGGGTCATAAATGACAGACTCCAGATTGACGACGCTGATATCCGCGTTCTCAATCAGCGGCTTGATCGGCCAGAGCAGCTTGAGATGATTTTCAAGTGTCGGAGCGGTAGCCAGATAACCGTCATTTGGATTTCCATCTTCATTTGGATCAAAGAATCGCCTGCCCATCATCGTATCGCCACCGAAATTGATAACGATCGTCTTGCCATCGTCCGGCGACAAGCGAAATAATAATGGTTCGCCCGCTGCCGCGGCGCGAGTGCGGGAGATGTAGCCGGCTGCTTCAACCCGTAACCAGATCGGACTCTGAGAGACATAAATAGAAAATGACCCGTCTGCCGCAGTGTGAGCGGAATCATTGTCGTATGAGAGTACAACAGCACCGGCGATTGGTTGCCCGTCAAAATCAAGAACCTTGCCGGAAACCTTGTAAGGATGCGTTTGAACCGTTGCAGTCGGCACTACTTGCGGCACCACAGCTGTCGGAACTTGAATGGGTGCTGGCGCGGCGCAGCCGCTTAGTAAAACGACTATCAAAAGGCAGACGAAAATCAACTTATTCATAGACACTCACCGAGAAAAAATAATCGGATTATTGTATCTGAAAGTCGTCAATTTTCAAAATTTTTCAATCTGTCAAACGCATATCAGGCTGTCTGACGGGTGGGAAACACCATCAGCCTTGCCGGGTCACAGGTGACGCTCACCCGACTGCCAACAACCAGCGGTTTATCGCTGATAAAGCGCAGCACGGTTTGCTGACCAAGGTCAAGGTCAATATGATAGATCACACCCTGAAAAACAGAATCCTTGACCACGCCATGGAGCAGGTTAACCCCGGAAAGATCGCTGGTGACGGAAACGGCATTCTCCGGTACATAAATCAGGACGTCGTCGCCGCTCTTGAGCCTAACCTCAAAATCGTCTGCGATCCTCAAACTGCCGAACCCAGTCTGAATGATCAGCGGGTCAGCTTGCGTGACAGTACCGTGAATCCTGTTCTTCATCCCCAGAAATTCTGCCACCCAAGGTGTTCGCGGGTTCTGATAAACCTGATCAGGCGGACCAGCCTGCTCGATAACGCCGTTGTGGATCAGCAGAATCCGGTCGGCGACCTGATAGGCTTCTTCCTGGTCGTGCGTGACATAAATGGCAGATATATGGGCTTTGTCAAGAATGCGTCGCAGGTCCTGCACGAGCTGTTCGCGCAAGGCACGGTCCAGCGCGGCCAGCGGCTCATCCAGCATCAGCAGCTTTGGCTCTGGCGCCAAGGCTCGTGCCAGCGCCACCCGCTGCTGCTCCCCGCCGGAAAGCTGCGTCACGCTGCGCGACTGGAAGCCATCCATTTCAACCAGGTCAAGCACTTCGCGTACACGCTGCTGACGCACCTGCTCAGGCACACCTTGCATTTTCAGACCAAACGCGACATTGTCGGCGACAGTCTTATCCGGGAAGAGCGCGTAATCCTGAAACATGAATCCAAACCCGCGCTTGTGTACCGGCACAGCATCTATCACCGTGCCATTCCAAATCACCTGACCGGACTCTGCCTGCTCGAGGCCGGCAATGATGCGCATCATGGTGCTTTTGCCGCTGCCTGAGGCGCCGAGCAGACAGATCGTCTCCGCGTCCTCAACATCGAGTGAGATGCCCTGGAGCAGGGGTTTGCCGTTATAGGATTTCCAGATGTCGCGCACATTCAGCATATTGACCAGCCTGCGTAAATTTTAACCTTTTCCACGATCCTTATCAGCCAGCAGTTCGAGCAAAACCAAAGCCAGCGCGCAGAGCGCCAACAGCAAGGTGGCGACTGCCATCGCCTGACCATAATTCAGCGCGCCCGGGCGTGAGAGGAAGCGATAAATCGCAACCGGCAGCGTAGGATACTCCGGCCGGGCGATGAAACTGGTCGCGCCAAACTCACCTAATGACAAGGTGAAGGCGAAGATGCTGCTCACCAGCGCGGCTTTCAAAACGATCGGTAAATCAACCTCCCACCAGACCCGCAGGGGCGCGGCGCCCAGCACACCAGCCGCATGCCGCAAACTCGGCGGGATGCTGCTGATTGCTGGCACCATGGTGCGGATGACAAAGGGCAGCGCGATCAGGCTGTGGCTGATCGGGACCAATAGCGGAAAGCTCATCACATCCAGCGGAGGACGGTTGAAGAACAGGATGAATCCCAGCCCAAGCGTCACTGCCGAGGTGCCCATCGGCAGCATGATGATCGGATCGATGACCCGGCTGAACCTGTCTGGTCGTGAGAGGGCATAGGCAGCCGGCAGTCCCAGACCGAGCGAGATCAGCACGGTCAGCAGCGCGTAACGCAAAGAGTTTACGGCAGAATCAATCGGCGGCACGTAGAAGATCGAGCCTGTCGGATTCCTGAACAATTCCTGGAAGTAGCGCAAGGTGAATGCCCAGGTTTCCGTCTGGGCGTTGTAACTCATGAACGCCCGGAATATCAGCGCGAGCAATGGCAAAGTTGTCAGCAAAAACAAGGTCACCAGCATGCCGGCGACAATTACTTTCTCACGCGTGCTGGCAGCCTTGCGTTCATTTTCGCCGCTGAGCGTTGGCGTAAAACTGGTTTGTGTGCCGCCCACCCGCAGCGAGAGCGCCATCAGCGCGACGGTGATCACCATCTGCACAACCGAGAGGATCCCGGCAGCTTTGAGATCCAGAAATTGCATGGTCTGGCGGTAGATCTCCACTTCCATCGTGGCAAACTTCGGCCCGCCCAGCATCAGAATGACGCCGAAAGACGAAAAGTCAAAGATGAAAACCAATAGTGCGGCGGAGATGATTGACGGACGCAACAGGGGGAACACGACTTGCCAGAATGCCTGCCAACTATCCGCGCCGAGCGTGCGGGCGGCGGACTCATAGCGCGTATCAATCTGCGACCAGGCTGAGCCGACGATCCGCAGGACAACGGTGACGTTATAAAACACATGCGCGATCAGGATGATGCCGAGGGTATTCAACAGCCTGAGGGGCGGCTCGCTCAGATTGAAGAGGTCCATCAGCAGCAGGTTGATCCAGCCATTCGGCCCGGCAAGCGCGTTGAAACTCGCGGCGACGACAACCGTCGGCAGGATGAAGGGCAGCGAGCTGAAGACCCGCAGCAACTTTTTACCAGGAAAACTATAACGGGCGAACACATAGGCTGCCGGCAGCCCAATCACGAGCGTCAGCAACATCGACAGCGCCGCCTGCCAGAGGGTAAACCACAATGGCGGCCAGACAAGGTCGACCGCGGCTTGCCAGTCGAACGGCGACTGAGCTGGCGCGAAGGCGCGTTTGAACGTCTCGGCGATTGGCGCGACATAGAATAGCGCGAAGAACAACAGCGGTGCCAACCATAATAATATGGTTGGCACTGCGTTCTGTTGTCCGCCGAATACCACTCGTTTTTTCAACATTACTTCAGTACAGTGCTATCCCAGGTCTTGATCCATTCTTCACGATTCTTTTCAATCTCTTCAGGAGCCAGTGATGCGGGCTTTTCGGGCACCGGGCTGAACTTGACAAATTCTTCCGGGATCTCAGCCAGTTTGCTGACCGGATAGACGAACATTTGCATCGGGATGTTGGACTGGAAAGCTTTGCCAAGCATAAAGTCGATGAATTTCTCCGCCATGGCGCGGTTCTTGGTGCCTTTCAGAATGCCGGCGAATTCGACCTGCCTGTAGCACATGTTTTCGCCCAGCAGTGACGCGGTCGGTGATTCGTCCAGTTTGGTTTCCGCGTAAATCACTTCAGCCGCGGGACTGGAAGCGTAGGATACTACCATCGGCTGAGGACCCTTGCCAGAGCTGGCGCTGAAATTGGTGTAGTAAGCGGTCTCCCAGTCATTGGCGACGACCAAACCATTCTCGCGCAGCCCCTTCCAGAAATCAACATAACCCTCAGGGCCGTAGTTCGCGACGGTTGCCAGCAGGAAGGCCAGCCCGGGTGAGGACATGGAGGGATTTTCGACAACCAGTAAACCCTTGTATTCAGGTTTCAATAAATCATCCAGGCTGGCTGGGACTGCCAGGTTTTTCTCTTTGAAATAAGCTTTGTCATAGTTGATACAGACATCACCATAGTCGATGGGCAAAGCGCGCATTTCGGGATCAAGCTTGAACGCGTCGTCAACATCCTCGAGCAACGGGGAGTCGTAGGCTTCAAAGATATCCGCCTCGAGCGCGCGCGACAGGAAGGTGTTATCCACACCATAAAATACGTCAGCCAGCGGTGATTCCTTGGAAAGGATGGCACGGTTGACTGAGCTTCCGGTGTCGCCAGATTTCAGGAACTCGACTTTTACATTGAACATCTTCTCGTACGCCGCGATGTCTTCTTCGGTCGCTGAGAATGAATCGTGGGTCATGACCCGCAATACAGTCTGGGAAGCAGGCGCTTCGGTCGCAGCTTCGGTTGCCGGCACAGTTGCCTGTGTCTCCGGTGCCGGTGTCGCGGTAGTGGCTGGCGTACAGCCAGCGATCAGCAATGCCCCCAAAACAAATAATACGAACGCTTTCTGCACTAACTGTTTCATCGTTTCTCCTATAATTTATTCAGCAATTTTCTGGTGAACGCATAATAGCTCACCGGAATTCACCCAGATAGTCGCGGTTTCGCTGGCCAGCACATTGCTCAGCCCTCTGGCTTGGTGCGCGAAAAGAGGCTCATTGCTCAGGCTGTAAGCCAGACCGCTGGTCGTGACGCCGAACACATCCTCGCCCCAGGGAATCAGCGATACCAAATCGCCAACTTTACCTTTCACCTGACCCTGAGGCCGCCGGATCAGGAAGACTTCCAGTTCTTTGTCGACAAATTTGACGTCCAGAGGCAGCAGGTCCAGCCGGCTGAGCATGGCGAAATTGCCCAGCAAGTGATCCACCCGGCCGCCGAATCCCCCCAGGATGCGAATCACTTCAAAGCCCTGATGCACCGCATAGGAAATTGCCAGCTCCAGGTCCGTTTCGTTTTTATTGGTAGGTGCTTTGAGGATGGTGACCCCTTCCACGCTGATCGCGTTAAGCTGTTCAGGCAGGCTGGAATCCTGATCACCGATGATGGCATGCGTGGGGATATTGCAGCGCGAGAGGAACTGGCTGCCACCATCAGCGGCGATGACGAAATCATCCGGCTCAATGTATGCCGCCGCCCAGTCCTCGTCCTGAATGACCCCATTGGCAACGATGATGGCCCGTTTTTCCATTAACAAACACCCTCCATATCATCGGAGGGTGTGCAAACCGCGTATTCAATCCCTCCGCCGGTATTATCCGGATCAGGTTATGCGGGTCGAAGAATGCTTCTTCCTCTCAGCCTTGTTCAGGCTCCCCGTTATGTAATTTTCAGTATAGTCTAATGCGCCGGGCTTGTCAAATATTTAGCCTTCTAGCTGATGTATTTCTTCTCAATCTTGAGGATAAAGCGGTCTGGATGACTCTCAACGGTCACCGGATAAAATTTGCCACCGGTTGACCACATCATGAACTCCTGCAGCATACCGTCACAGAAATACCCAAGGCGCTCAAGATCCGCCTGCCAGAGCGATTGTCCCGCCGGCTCAAGCTGCCATTCCCAATGATCTTCCTTGTCGCTGACCTGGGCTGGCAGACCGATCCGCTGCCAGAACAGGCGGTCCACCAGGGTCAGGCCGGTGAACAGTCTTTCAGGCTTGGGCAGGGTGCGGAAGGATTCCTCAAGCAGTCCGCTCTCATCCGGGAAACGTAATATCAGCAGGCGCATCATGGATCGGCCGATCCGCAGCAAAATGCCATGTCCAGCATCGCTGCCATATTTCCCTATGACCGCTTGCGCGAACGCCAGATATCGTGCCATGTAATCCTGCCCAGCCCGCGGACCAAGCTCCGACGCCACAGAATCGAACTCCTCAGTCCCGAGTATTTCGCTGCTGGCTCGCGTGAGGATGCGCAAAAATTCATTCAGATAATCCGGATCAGCATTGGTCATCTCATCTCTCCTGTCAGTGGAATGCGACCATCCTGAGTATAATCAAAACAAGTTTTATTGAACGCTCTCCATAATTTTACGCCATGCCGACACTCGCTCATATGCTTCGACCGTACGACCATGGATTCATCCGGCTGCTTGCCGAAGCATGGGCGCTTGATACAACCCTGCATAAAAACCCCAACCAATTGCTGATTGAATTGACGGAAACCATGGGGCAGCCTGACGCGATTCGCGACACCCTGGAGCTGATCGATGACAATGCCAGACTCGCGCTCAGCCATCTCATGACGCAAAAAGGGCGGCTGCCCTGGCAGGCTTTCACCCGGGAGTACGGCGATGTCAGGCCAATGGGTGCCGGCAAGCGCGAGCGCGAAGCGCCGCATCTCTCACCCATCTCGTCAACCGAACAACTCTGGTATCGCGGCTTGATCGGCAAAGCCTTCATGCAATCAGGCGCGGAACCTCAGGAATTTGCCTACATCCCAGATGAAATCTATCAATACCTGCGCGCCGTTCTGACCGAGAAACATAACCTCTCGCTCGGTGTGCCGGCGTTTCCCGATCAGATCAAACTGGTTTTGCCCGCGGGCGAGCAGCTCCTCGATGAGATTACCACACTGATTGCTGCCATGCGTCTCGAGCGGGACGTCCACCCCGATCCCCATCTTAGTATGAAGCTGACTGAGGACCAGGTGCAAGCGCTTCTGTCCCTCTCGGGCGTCGCGCAAAATGGCATGCTGGATGCTGACGCGACCCGGGCGCATCTCGAGCAGCCCAGGAGCAGCGCCCTGCAGCATTTGTTTGATACCTGGCAGAACTCGCCTGCTTTCGATGAACTGGCGCTGATCCCCACCCTCACCAGAGAAGGTAACTGGACATTCGATGCCAAAGCGGGCCGTCAGGCGGTGATCGATATGCTTTCAACGCTGCCTGGCGCGACCTGGTTCGATCTGGACAAATTTATCGAAAACGTCAGGCATCGCCAGCCGGACTTTCTGCGACCGGCAGCGAATTATGAAAGCTGGATCCTTAAGGATGCTGACAGCGGGGAGTACCTGAAAGGCTTCCCAAGCTGGGACAAGGTGGAAGGCAGATACCTGCGCTTCGTGCTCACCGGACCAGCATTCTGGTTCGGTCTGGTGGATTTGGCAGCGGCCAATGCCGACCAGCCGGCGCAGGCATTCAGAATTTCTTCGATCGCGTCAGGACTGCTCAGCGGAGCTGTGCCCACTACCCAGCCTGAGAAAGCGGATGGGATCAAGATTACCTCCCGCGCGGTAATCAGGGTTGACCGACTGGCCAGCCGCAGCCTGCGCTACCAGATCGCGCGATTCTGTGACTGGCTCGCGTTCGATGGTCAGACCTATACCTACCGCGTCAGCGGTGACTCCCTGCAAAAGGCTGCTGCTCAAGGGTTATCGGTCAGCCATCTGCTGGCGCTGCTTAAAAAGGCGCTGCACGGCACAGTCCCGCCTGGTGTGCAAAAAATGCTGCACAGTTGGGAGGCAAAGGGGACGCAGGCGTATTTCGAAACGCTGACTGTCCTCAGGCTGAGCAGCCCGGAAGCTGCCGCACAGGTATTAGCAGGTGAAGCGGGCAAGCTGATCAGGGAGAAACTCAGCGATACCACCTTTGCCGTAGACCCGCGCGATCTGGAACGCCTGCAGAACGCCCTGGCAGACGCCGGCCTGCTGGCAGGGATCAAACCAGCCAATCCGGTTGCGTGAAGACGGCGCGAGTATAATAATCTTTAACATTCTCTTTCAAGTGAGGCGTATATGACTGACCGATTGTCGTGGATCGATGATGAGCTGGAAGCTTTAAAAGCTGCCGGCACCTACAAAACCATCCGCACCCTCAGCACACCGCAAGGCGCGTGGCTGGTGGTTGATGGCAAGAAAGTCCTCAACTTCTGCTCCAATAACTATTTGGGCCTGGCAAACCATCCCCATATGGTCAAAGTGGCTCACGAAGCGATTGAAAAATATGGCGTCGGACCTGGGGCCGTGCGCCCGATTGCCGGTACCATGGATATCCATCTCGAACTCGAGCGCCGGCTGGCGCATTTCAAGGGCGTCGAAGCCGCGCTGACCTTCCAGTCAGGCTTCTGCGCCAATCTGGCAGCCATCCCGGTCATGGTTGGACGTGAAGATGTCATCTACTCGGACGAGCTGAACCATGCCAGCATCATTGATGGCAGCCGCCTCTCACGCGCGACCATCGTGCGCTTCAAACACGCTGACGCGGCAGACCTCGAACGCGTCATCCTCGAGAATAAGGACAAGTTCCGCCGCGGCTTGTGCATCACTGACGGCGTCTTCAGCATGGATGGCGACCTCGCCCCGCTCGATAAAATTTACGAGGTCACCAGCAAATATGCCGTGATGCTGATGGTCGATGACGCCCACGGTGAAGGCGTGGTCGGCAAGGGCGGACGCGGTATCGTTGACCATTTCAACCTGCATGGCAAGGTCGACCTCGAGATCGGAACCTTCTCCAAGGCTTTCGGTGTCATGGGTGGTGTGGTTGCCGGCAAAGCGCAAGTGGTTGAATTCATCCGCCAGGCGGGCCGCCCCTTCACCTTCTCATCCGCGGCAACTCCCGCCGACGTGGCTGCCGTCATCGGCGCGGTTGACCTGCTGGAAGGCTCGACCGAACTGGTTGACAAGCTCTGGGAGAACGCCAGCTACTTCAAAGCCAAACTGAAAGACCTGGGCTTTAATACCGGCGTCAGCGTGACGCCCATTACCCCGGTCATCATCGGCGACGAACTGGCAACTCAGAAGTTCAGTAAAGCGTTGTTCGATGCCGGCATCTTCGGTTCATCGATCGCCTTCCCGATCGTCCCGCGTGGTACCGCGCGTATCCGTGTGATGCTCTCCGCCTCGCACAGCCATGATGATCTCGACTTCGCCCTCGATGTTTTCTCCAAAGTGGGCAAGACGCTCGGCATCATCTAGAGACAGACAAATTTCACAGCAAAAGTCCCCACTCGGGGACTTTTTAGTCCATGGAACAGCCGGATAAATCAGAAGTTGACCCAAGGATGTTTGGGTCAACTTCCACACCTGTAAGGCCATCAATCAGGCAGACGCCGCTTACAACCAATAATCTTGATGGCAGGCGTCGCATGCTTCGCGCATGACGACGTCTGCTTAATATATTAGCTTATTTATATAATTATTTTATTAACTTTAATTATAGAATTTCAAAGGCTTTTCTTGTCTCTTTTGAAGACGTCAAGCCAGTCATTCACTTCGGCTTCACTTATCCGCGGCTCTCCCCCGTGCGCACCTTTGTTCGCAGCTTCATAAGCCTCCTGCAGCAGCCGGGCAAATTGTTCGGAAGAAATCACTGTCGCGCCGCGTGCCCGTACTTCGGTTGCGATGCGGTGATCAGAGGTGACTACTGTGTTATTCTTCGCATTCTTCCCCATCCCCCGCACGCGGTTGATGATGGCGTTGTCCGCGGTGGACATGGCGTGGACAAAATAAGCCGTTACATTGCCGTGCTTCCTTTTCCCTGACCTGCCCGGCGCAGCCCGGTCAAAGTAGACGTCCAGGCTGGTATGTTTGAAAGCACAGAAGTCCTGCAGCATGGCAATCAACTGCATCTCATCATCTTCAATATCCAGACGAAGCCCGGGAATTTTCGGAATCAGGTTGTGTCCATCGATGATGTACATGCGCGCTTGAGCCCTCCAAACTCATTTTACAGGAGAATTATGCTATCATTTGGACTGAGACCATGAAGAGCCCCAAGTCCCTGATCTGGTTCATTTTGCTGAATATCCTGGTGTCCGCAGGCAGCGCCTCGGCAGTGATTTATCTGTGGGGACGCTACCAGAACACGCTTTGCGGCACAACCCCGCAACAGGTAGCACAGGCGGTATCCAATCTGGTTTACAAGACAGAAGTGGCTGGCGAAGCAACCCTGCCGCCACTCGACCGGACGGTGATCGAGATCAGCAACGTCTTCGGCACCGGCGATTTGAAAAATGAAAGTGTGCAGTTCTCACAGCGCGGCAATACCGAACTGTGGCTGACCGGCTGGAAGCTGACGGATGAGAATGACAACAGTTTCATTTTCCCGGCGCTGAAGCTCAATCAGGGCGCGACTGTCACACTTTACACCCGGGCTGGCATCAATAATGTCAGATCGCTTTATTGGGGGCTGGCGGTGCCGGTCTTCAAGCTGGGCGAGAAAATCACGCTCGAAGATTCTGCCGGCAACGTCCGCGCGGAATATATTATCAAGTAAGGTCGGAGGAAGTTATGGCTCAGGCACTCTATCGGAAATACCGGCCGCGCCTCTGGCAGGAAGTTATCGGTCAGGAACATATTACGCAGACCCTGCGCAACGCCATCCTCGCTGACCGCGTGGCGCACGCCTATCTGTTCTCCGGCCCACGCGGTACGGGGAAGACAACTACCGCCCGGCTGCTCGCCAAAGCTGTCAACTGCCTTTCGCCAGACCCCGCAAATCGCCCGTGTGACGCCTGCGCGCATTGTCTGGCGGTCAACAACGGCAGTTTTCTGGATCTGATCGAGATCGACGCGGCATCGAATACCAGCGTCGATGATGTGCGCGATTTGCGCGACAAGATTAATTTTTCACCTGGTCAGGGCAAGTTCAAGGTTTACATCATTGACGAAGTTCACATGCTCTCCTCAGCGGCTTTCAACGCTTTGCTGAAAACGCTCGAAGAGCCGCCCGCGCACGCGATTTTCATCCTGGCAACGACCGAGATTCACAAGATCCCTGCGACAGTCATCTCCCGCTGCCAGAGACATGAATTCCGCCGGCTGCCGGTCGACGAGATCGTCAAGCTGCTGCAGGAGATCGTCGCCAGCGAAAACCTGGAGGTAGAACCGGAAGCCTTGACGCTGATCGCCCGGCAGGCGACGGGCTCGGCCCGCGACTCGATCTCGCTGCTGGACCAGCTTTCCTCTGCCGGCGGCAAGATCGACCTGTCGATGGCGCAGGCTGTGCTTGGCACGGCCGCCAGCCAGGCGATCACCGAGCTGGTCGACGCCATTCTGGCAGATGATATCGGCCGCAGTCTGGAGATCGTTAACCATTCGCTTGACCGCGGCAGTGACCCGCGTCAATTCGCCCGTCAGGTGGTCGATTATCTGCGCAACCTGCTGCTGATCCAGTACAAGAACGAAAAACAGATCGATGTGACGCGTGACCAGTTGCGGCAGATGAAAAAGCACGCTGACGCTTACCCGCAGGACGCGCTTGTTGGCGCGATCAAACTCTTCAATGAAGCCTCAACCGATGCGCGCTCCACCTGGCAGCCGGGGTTGAGCATCGAACTGGCGCTGGCGCAGGTATTCGCCCGACCGCAGCCTGCCGCGCAGCCTCAGCCAAGAGCAGCGGCAGCCATTCAGACAAGCACGCCGCAAGCAGCGCCCGCCAAACCAGCACAAAAACCGCCGCCGGTGACTGAAGCGGTACCACCGAAGAAGGTCGATCCAACGCCACCGCCGGCAGCCAAACCTGCCGGGAAGCCAGTCGATATCGACGCGCTGCCGGCTGATGACCGCAAGCTGCCCGAGGGTCGCGAGATCACGCTGAACGATATCCTTGACCATTGGGATGCCATCAAGGCATATGTCAAACGCTACAACCGCGCGACCGAGGCGCTGCTGAATTCATGCAAGCCGAACGCCATGAAAGAGAACACGCTCTACCTCGGCTTCGCCAGCGATACAGTCAAAGGCTTGATGGACAAGAAAGAGAATATTGAACTCGCAGCCAGCGCTATTGAGGCGGTACTGGGCACCAACCTGACCCTGCGCTGCGTGGTTGCCAAAAACACACCAGCCGCCAGCGCCGAACAGGATCTGGATTCTGACGGCATGGTGCGAACCGCGCTCAACCTCGGCGGTAAAATAGTACAGAAAGATTAAGTTTCTTGGAGGAGTGACATGGCAAAAGGATTTAACCGTCCGATGGGCGGCGGCAAACAAATGGGGATGCTGCAGCAGATTCAAAAGATGCAGGAACAGATGGAAGCTGTCCAGAAACAATTGGCAGAGGAAACCGTGACCGCTACCGCGGGTGGCGGATCGGTAAAAGCTACCGTCACGGGCGATCAGCGCTGCACCGCCTTTGAGCTGGACCCTGAGCTGCTGAAAGACGCTGATGCCGAGATGCTGCAGGATCTGATCGTGACCGTCATGAACCTGGCGCTCGACAAATCGCGCGAGCTGGCATCTGAACGCATGGGACCGCTGACCGGCGGCATTCCTGGGCTGCCCTTCTAGCTCATGGCTATCCTGCCTGAATCCGTTCAGGATCTGATCAACGCTTTTGAGCGCCTGCCCGGCATCGGACCGAAGAGTGCCAGCCGGCTGGCGTTCTACCTGTTGCGCGCGCCTGCCGAGCAATCACTCGGGCTGGCACAAGCACTCGAAAAGATCAAATCGAATACACGACTATGCGAAGTGTGTTTTAACATCACCAGCACCAATAACAGCACCTGTGAGATCTGCTCGGCCGAGAAACGTGACCCGAGTCAGATCTGTGTTGTTGAAGAACCGCTGGATGTGCTGGCGCTCGAGAGGACAGGCGGATTCAACGGCAAGTATCACGTGCTGCATGGCGTCCTCTCCCCCATTGAGGGCGTTGGTCCAGCCGATCTGAAAATCAGCGAGCTGGTTGAGCGCATGAAATCCGACACGGTCAGGGAAGTGATCATCGCCACCAACCCATCCATGGAAGGCGACGCGACCGCGCTCTACATCAGCCGTCAGCTTGCGCCCTTTCAGGCGCGGATTACGCGTCTGGCGCGCGGATTGCCGGTTGGCAGCGATCTGGAATATGCCGACCAGAACACGCTGTTACGCGCGTTGGCTGGCCGGCAGGATTTGAGTAACGATCAGTAGTTAACGGTTGAAGGCTGGCGCTTCACGCGCGGCAAAGCCGCTGCCAACCTGATAATACGGCACCCAGAGCACTCCGTACAACTCAAGATAAATATCCTTCTTCGCGGGGTTGAGCGCGACCTCTTCGATTTCTCCGGTGACCGCGTCCCATTTTTCTTTCAACGCCTCGGTCTCAGTCTGCTTTTGCTGCAGCAATTCTTCCCTCTGTGCCTGCAAGCCTTTCAGCTCTTCATTTTCCTGCTCCAGATCGCTCTTGGCGTTGGACGTCATGCGGCGTTTGGTCAGGTTGGAGGAGATGCTCTTCTTGCGTTTGGTGAACAGGCTCAGCAGCAGTTCGCCGCCAGCGCCCATCTCTTCCATCTTGCGCTGGTTGTATTCTTTCTCCTGCTGCTCCACTTCCAGTTCCTGGCGTCTTATCTTCTGGTCCAGCGCTGTCAGTTTTTTATCAATCGCGCCCAGCACTTTGGCTTCTTCCGCGTCGCGCTGTGTCTTCGCCGCGGCAGCCATCGCCTTCTCAAACTCTGCGTCGGAAAGATTGGGATCGGCATACACTTTCAGCGTTTTATTGGCTTTCACCCGAGCAATGCCCGTGCGATACAGCCAATCCATAAAATCGGACTGCATGCTCGAAAGCCGTTTCGCGTCCGAGAGCCAGATCGGCAACTGGGCGAAGATACTTTGCGGCAGCGCGCCGCGGTTCAACTGGCGCTGGTCGACTTCAGACCAGACAAAGTCTTCCCACCGGACGGAACGGTCCTGCAGATCATCAACCAGGACGGTGGATTTCTTGCTGAAATCGAGGTTGAGCGGCCGCGAGTAATAGCGGATCTCAGCCTGACCGACGAGCTGCGGGTGATAGACAATCCGCGTGCTCTCCAGCCCCTGGACACCCTGCCCCTTGAAGGCAGTCTGCGCGTCCAGCTCGACCGGGTAGAAAAATTCCGGGATAGAGGAAGGCGGTACCGGTTTCGTCGTCAGATAATCTGACGCCTCCTGACTGGCTGTGGCAGCCGCCACCTTGATCGGCCGGGTGGATTGATCGTCGGCCGCTTCAGCCTGTGTCGTCTGCCTCGTCTTGCCATTGTCAGCCAGCTTCATCAACTCAGGTATCTGGCTCTTAGTCAGCGGACCAGCCAGGTAGTTCATCACGAAACGCGTCGTGAAAACCGAAGGTCCCTTATCATGCACATTGTGCATCAGGAAAACCCTCTTGCCGAGAGTGGAGATCATTTTGTCATAATTAGCCCGGCTCGCGCCGCCAGCAACTTCACTCAGACCATCCAGCAAACGCTGCTTGTCCTGCTCAGTCTGCAGCCGGCCGATCATCCAGGTGCCGGCATTCGAAAGTGCCTTGTAGTCCACGTCCACCGGGTTCTGCGTTGCCAGGATCAGTCCGACACCGAACGCGCGTGCCTGCTTGAGCAGCCGCAGGAACAACACTTTGGAAGGCGGGTTGGCGACCGGCGGCAGGTAACCATGAACTTCGTCAAAATAGACCAGCGCGCGCAGCGTGCTGGTGCCGCGTTGCGTGAACATCCATGTTTCGATGGCTGAATATAGCAGCGTCACGAAGAACATGCGCTCCGTGTCGCTCAGGTGCGCCAGATAGAAGATGCTGTGCCGTGGCTTGCCATCCTTGGTATAGAGGAAGGATTGCACGTCCAGATTGGTGCCCTGGATCCAGACCTGGAACGATGGCGATGCCAGGAAATTGTTCAGCAGCATGGCGAGGTCGAAGCGATCTTTCTCAGGGTAGAAGCTGTCCAGCGGGAAAGCGCCAAGCCGTTCCATGGGCGGTTTTTGCACCTGCATGATCAGGTTGATCATGTCAATCGACTTGCCCTGACTCCAGGATTGCTCGAGGATGTTGCTAATCAGGATGTGTTCGCGCGAGCGCAGCGGGTCGAGATCTTTGTAACCGATCAGTCCCAGCAGCGCGGTGACAGTGCTGGAAATCTTATCGCGCAGCAGCTCCTGATTCTCATTCCAGTTCAGGTCAGTGCTGTTGAAAGATGACAGAATGTTTACCGATTCGCCCACGCCGGAGCCCGGCGTGAACAGGTTGAACTCAACCGAATCTGCCAGCCGCTGGATCTGTTCCGGACCAAGTCCGGAACCAGCCAGCCCGTTGCGCCAGGTCTCCGCGGTTTCCGCCGCCATGGTTGCGACATCTTTCCCCTGGCGCCTGGCTTCGTTCGGATCGATCCAGGGTTCAAAATCACTGGGCAGTAATTGCGGGAAATGCAGCAACAGGTTGGTCAGGTCGCCCTTTGGGTCAACCATAATGGCAGGGATGCCCTTGAGCGCTGCTTCTTCGAGCAGGCCAACGCACAAACCCGTCTTGCCTGAGCCCGTCATGCCGGTGACGAACGCGTGGGTCGTCAGGTCAGCCGGATCATAGAGCAGCTGCTCTTCCAGAACTTTTCCGGAAGCAAGATCATATTTTTTCCCCAGGTAAAAATCACTGCCAGCATCAGCCATCATGGAACTCCTGTCGCTCTTTTTTCAATAAAATATACGATCAACAAGTCTTTCGACCCGTGACTATTATATCTATGAACGCCCATTTTCATTATCTGGAGCGAAAATTTACTGCCCGTTTAGTACCTGCCAGAGGCTCTATTGCCTGGCATAGGGGTCAAAGTAATAACCAACCCCTCTGACTGTCTTGATGTAACGTGGATTGCGAGCGTCCTTTTCGATTGCCCGCCGCAGCCAGCTGATGTGGACATCAAGCGTTCGCATATCCGCGGTATAGTCCGTTTCCCACACTCGTTTAAAAATCGTCTCGCGTTCGATGACCTCCCCAGGCATCGCCATGAGAGTCGAAAGCAGCAGAACCAGCTGCGGTGTGAGCTGCACTTTGCGGCTGTCCACCTGTACCCAATTGTTCATCAGGTCCAATTTGACATTGCTGACCGTCAGCAGGTTTTTACTCTCGGCCGGGTGCATGCGTGTAATCGCGTTGATCAATTTCTGCAGCGTGACCGGAGCGAGCACGACGCGCTGACCGCTTTTTGGCAGCAGCGCTTTTCGATCACCATCCGCCAGGACAATCAGCGGAAGATCGGGATGCCTATTGCATAGCTGGCTGAGCAGACGGGTGCCGCTCGAACGGAACGAAGGCAGATTGACGATGATCACGTGCGGTTTGTTGTCAGTGCAGATCGTCTCGGCCTCTTTACTGTTTCCAGCCAGCCAGACTTTGTAGCCCTTGAGGATGAATGTAGAGTAATAGAGCTGGGCTGTGTTGCGTTTTCCTTCGATTAATAACAAGTCAGATTTAGTGTCCAATCAGCTTTCCTAATATATGTAGTCTAAGGACGAAAGGACGGAGGTAGTGATGAGATATTTCGTTGTCCCGCCTGATATACGACTTCTGCATCACGAATTGTTACAATTATACATAAGATGTCTCACGGCGCAATCATTGCATTGCGTTGTTTTGAGGGCGTGTTAAAATAGTACGCAGGTAAAGTATCAGCCATGGCAACATTGATTGAAGTTCAGATCGACAGTGTCCGCATCAGCCTGACCAACCAGATGAGGATCGTGATCCTCAAGGAAGTCAGCGGCGATCGTTTTCTGCCGGTCTGGATCGGTCCTTACGAAGCCGAAGCAATCACCATCGCGCTGCAGGAAATCGAAGTCGCCCGACCGCAAACCCATGATCTGATTCGCAACATCCTCGCCCACCTCAACGCCAAGCTGCAAAGTGTAGAGATCGTCAGCGTGAAGGACGATGTCTTCTACGCCAGCCTGATGGTGGAAGTTGACCAGAGCGTCATCAGCATCGACGCGCGTCCATCGGACGCGATCGCGCTGGCCATCCGCTGTCATGTGCCGATTTATGTCGCGCGGCAGGTTCTGGACGCCGCGGGCACGAAGCAGACGGAAAGTATTCCTGATGATATTGACGACGAGGCAATAACTGCCAGCGACGAAGCAGCGGGTGAGGAAAAATCTGTCGCGGGTGATTTGAGCATTTTTGCTGATTTCCTCGAGAAACTTGACCAGGACGATGATGCCAGCGATGATGCCCCCGAAAGCGATGAACCCGCGCAGCCAACCTTGTAAAAAATGACAGAACAAACCGTCTCGACCACCCCCCAGGATTTTCAGTCACAGCCATTCAACCGACAGGCGGAAGAGGCTGTGCTCGGCTCAGTATTGATCAACTCTGAGACGTATTACGAAATCGCTCAGATTGTCAGCCCCGAAGACTTCTACATCATCCGGCATCGCTGGATCTGGGAAGCCTACCAGCGTCTGATGGAGCAGCAAAAACCGCTCGATTATCTGACAGTCTGCGATGAACTCGAACAGAACCTGAAACTGCATGAGGTCGGCGGCGAAGCCTTCATCACCGCGTTGATCAACCAGACGCCGTCGTCGTTCCACGCCACCGCCTACGCCCACATCATCTCTGAGGCCGCTGTCCGGCGCCGCATGCTGATGGCCGCCAATGATCTCGCCAAACTGGCCTACGAACAGCAGAAACCGATTGATGAAGTCATCGATATGGCGCAGCAGTCGGTGTTCAGCATCAGCGACAAACGCACCCGCAATGACCTGCGCCCGATCAGCCAGGTGATCACCAACGTATTCGAGCAGGTCGGTGAGCTCTCATTGAAGCCGGAAGAGATCTTCGGCGTGCCGACTGGTCTGATTGACCTCGATCGTCTGCTGGGCGGGTTGCAAAAATCTGACCTGTTGATTGTTGCCGGCCGGCCTGGTTCCGGTAAAACTGGCTTCCTGCTTTCGGTCGCCAAGAACGCGGCGCAAAAGCATAAGAAACATGTCGCCATCTTCTCGATGGAAATGTCCAATGAGCAGCTCGTTCAGCGTCTTGTGGCGCAGGAAACGGGCATTGACACGCAGCGTCTGCGCACCGGCAAACTGAATGACGACGAATGGCCCCTGTTCGCCCATGCCATGGATGTGCTGGGCGACACCCACATCGAGCTGGATGACACCCCCGCCATCAGTCCGCTGCAATTGCGCACAAAGTGTCGCCGGCTGCACAATGAATACCCGCTCGATCTGGTGATCGTCGACTACATCCAGTTGATGACCGGTGATATCCGCACGGACAACCGCGTGCAGGAAGTTTCATCCTTCTCGCGCAGCCTTAAGATCCTTGCCCGCGAACTGGGCGTGCCGGTTCTGGCGGCTGCCCAGCTTTCACGCGCGGTTGAGCAGCGCGCTGACAAGCGCCCGATGCTCTCGGATCTGCGCGAGTCGGGCAGTCTTGAGCAGGATGCTGACGTGGTCATGTTCATTCACCGTCCGGAAATGCTGGAGAAAGAATCCGCCAAGCAGAATGTCGCTGAGATCATCGTCGCGAAACATCGTAACGGTCCTGTTCATTCCGGCATCGAGCTGGTCTTCCTCAATAATCTCACCCGCTTCGAAAATGCCGCCACACGCGGCAGGTAACCCATGACATCCAACGCCCATCCCGATCCGGTCGTTGTCTTCTCCGGTTTTCCTGAGGGCAAGGTGCGGCAGATACCCGTACCGGAGCAATTCTTTACCGAGCTGCTTGGTATGGTTCAGGATCCCGCGGAGCTGAAACTGAGCTTATACGCGTTCTGGTATCTGTATCAGCAGGAAGGTCAAAATCAGTATCTGACGGCCGCTATCCTTGAAAGCGACAACGCGCTGGTCAGCGCCCTTGAAGTCGGCGGTATCTCTGGCGGGGAAGCTGTGCAGCGGGCGTTGACCCTGTGTGTCACCCGCGGCTTTCTGCTCGAACGCGAAGGCGCCGCGCATGGGAAGCTCTATTTCCTCAACGCCCCCAATGGACGACGCTTGGCTGACGCGTTTACACGTGGCTTGTGGTCTCCGGGGGAGATCTCCGCTGCAGATGTCCAGCTCGAGGACAGACCTGACATCTTCACCCTCTATGAGCAGAATATCGGCCCGCTGACGCCCATGGTTGCCGAGATCATCAAGGATACGCTGTCAGAATATCCACAGCGCTGGATCGCTGACGCGCTGGAGATTGCAGTCAAAAACAACGCCCGCAATTGGCGCTATGTCGAAGCGATCCTCAAATCATGGCAGGAGCAAGGCAGACATGACACCAACCGGCGAGACAAAGAGGATGATTACAAGCGCTTCACCTCAGGAGAATACAGTGACCTCATCGAACGCTGATACCCGACCGTACACGACGAATATGCCCGGCGATCCCAACTGCCCGATCTGTGGCGGCATCGGTTATATCCGGACGGATTATCCGATTGATCACCCTGACTTCGGCAAAATGGTTAGCTGTGAATGCCGCAGGGAGAAAGAGCAGGAAGCACGGCAGCGCCGCATCTTCAGCAACAGCAACCTGTCGATGTTCAGCCACATGACCTTCGAAGGGTTCAATCCAATGGGACGGATTGGCCTCCCGGAAGTTCAGCAAAAATCGCTCTCGGTCGCCTACAATCAGGCAAAACATTTCGCGTCTACGCAGCAAGGCTGGCTGCTCTTGAACGGCGGTTTCGGCTGCGGCAAGACCCATCTGGCGGCCGCGATTGCCAATCAGGCTGCCGCTGCCGGTCAGGATGTTTTATTCCTGACCGTGCCTGACCTGCTGGACTGGCTGCGTTTTTCGTACGGCGGCGATCCGAACGCGTTCGAAAACCGCTTCAAAGAAATTCGTGAAGCGCCCCTGCTCGTGATGGACGATCTCGGCACGCAGAACGCGACCCCCTGGGCGCAGGAAAAACTCTTCCAGATCCTGAACACCCGCTACCTGTCACGCCGGCCGACAGTCATCACAACCAATCAGACCGTCGAAGAAATCGACGGGCGAATCCAGTCCCGGCTGATGGATCCCGAGCTGGTGACCTTTGTCAAGATTACCGCGCCGGATTATCGCGATCCCTTACGCGAATCGACGGAACCGCGCGTCTCGACGCTCTCTTTCTATGCCCACCGGACGTTTGCCAACTTCAGCCTGCGCGAGCGGGAGAAATTATCCTCGGAAGAAACTGCCAGCCTGAAAAAGGCTCTCGAGATATGTCAGGCGTATGCTGAAAAGCCACAAGGCTGGCTGTTGCTGATGGGCGGCTATGGCAGCGGCAAGACACATCTGGCTGCGGCGATCGCCAATGAGCGGCTCAGTCAGGGTGAGACGCCGATGCTGGTGGTTGTGCCGGACTTGCTCGATCATTTGCGCGCGACCTTCAACCCGAACAGCCCCATTACCTATGACACCTTGTTCAACCAGGTGCGGTCTGCCAAGCTGCTGGTGCTAGACGACCTCGGCACCCAAAGTGCGACGCCCTGGGCGATGGAGAAGCTCTATCAGATCATCAATCATCGTTATGAGGCCGAGCTGCCGACGGTCATCACGACAGCGTTTGAGCTCAAGGATATTTCACCGCGCATCCGCAGCCGCATGATCGATTCACGCTTGTGCCGTATCCTGGCGCTGATCGCGCCACCCTATCAGGGTGAAGGCGGCAAGCAGGTCAGGCGCGCCAGAAAATAGACTCTTCAGACAATCCTCCGGGCTGCTCCGCAGCCTTCCTCGCTTCTCAGTGAAGAAAACGTGCTTTTTGCCTCCCATGGGAGGGGAGGTAACGGCGAACGTCCGCTGTGAGCCGTTGGAGGGGTTTAGTCCGCTGGAATCAACAGACGCCTGTGCTGGTGCTCATCTAGGTGGAATCGAATTCTCAGGCATCAGTATCTAACTTTCCGGGCTGCTCCACAGCCTTCCTCTCTGTCAGGGTGGACAAAATAATTTCAGCCGCTTGACCAATATTCATCTGCTGGTACAATGAATACTGTCACTGTGGTGCCTTCTCCCCGGATGGAAAGGCTTAATGGCGAAACCGGTGTAAGTCCGGTGCTGTCGCGCAACTGTATGGAGATCTTCTCCGAGCCAGGTCGCCCACCAGAATGGCAAGCAACACGTCCTCGCTGAAAGGGAGTGCAGCTAAAAATCCGGTAGCTGCCTTCCCTGTCACGAAGACAGGGTTTTTTATTTCAACGCAAGGATTGGAAAATGAAAAACAGAAACATATTTATTTTAGGTATCGCATTAATCGCGGTCATCACCCTCTCAATCGTCTTTACATTAATCGGTCACAACAATCCAGACGGTCCGATGACGTTATCGGATGGTTTGGAACGGCAGGTCTTCCTGGATGGGCCGGCACAGAAGATCGTATCGCTCGCGCCCTCCAATACTGAGATCCTCTACGCGGTCGGCGCCGGCTCACAGGTAATCGCGCGGGACAATTTCAGCGACTACCCGGCAGAAGCGTCGCAGTTACCCGGTGTCGGCGACGCGTTTGGCTTCAATTTCGAACAGATCGCCAGCCTTCAGCCGGATCTCGTCCTCGCGGCAGAGATCAATTCGCCGGAACAGGTGAAAGGTCTGGAGGAGTTGAATATCAACGTCTTTTACCTCAAGAACCCTCAGGATCTGAACGGTTTATATGCCAATCTTGAAGTGGTTGGCAAGCTGACTGGTCATCAGGATGAAAGCGCTGAGCTGGTGAAATCACTCAAGGCACGTGTGAAAGCCGTCGAAGACGCGGCCAAGACGGTGACCACCAAACCGCTGGTCTTCTACGAACTCGATGGAACAGATCCGGCAAAACCCTGGACTTCGGGTCCCGGCACTTTTCTGGAATTGTTGCTGAACATGGCAGGCGGTGAGAACGCCGGCAAGAATCTGACCTCCGAATGGGCTCAAATCAGTCAGGAAGAATTGATCATCACCAACCCGGAGGTGATCCTGCTTGGCGATGCCGCGTATGGCATGACGGCCGAAGCCGTAGCAGCCCGTCCAGGATGGGACAGCATCAGAGCGGTCGTCAATGGGAAAATCTTCCCATTCAGCGATTCGCTCGTCAGCCGCCCCGGCCCACGCATGATCGAAGGGCTTGAAGAGCTGTTCAAACTCATTCACCCAGAAGCGGCAGACTTTTTGAAGAAATGAACCACAAGTTCAGGCAAGCAATTCTGATCAGCAGCGGCGCGCTGCTGCTGGCGCTGGCGGCTGGCGTTGCTGCCGGCAGTGTTCAGATTCCCCTGCCTGAATTCCCCAACATCGTCCGCGCCTTGCTGCAAGGGGGCAGCAGTGACCCGCAGCTTCAATCCTATGTCACCATCCTCTCACAACTGCGGCTGCCGCGGGTGGTTCTGATGGCGCTGACTGGCGCAGCGCTAGCCGGCAGCGGTGCCGCGTACCAGGGGCTGTTCCGCAATCCGCTCGCCGACCCTTACCTGATCGGCGTTGCTTCCGGCGCGGGTCTCGGCGCGGTGCTTGCCATTCAGGCAAAATGGAATCAGACCGACCTGGGACTGATGGCTGTTCCAATGGCAGCCTTCCTCGGCGCAATGATCACCATTTTGCTCGTTTACGCCATGGCGCGGGTGGGGAAAACCGTTCCGACCACCAACCTGATCCTGGCTGGCGTCGCCATTTCATCACTGGCAACCGCGGCGACCTCCATGCTGATGATCACTGCCAGCGGCGAGATTCGCCATTCGCTGATCTGGCTGCTCGGCGGCGCCTCGATGTCTGGCTGGCGTCCGGTGCTGGCAATGCTGCCCTACCTGCTGCTCGGGTCGATGTTCATCCTGATGTCTGGTCACACGCTCAACGTGCTTCAACTTGGTGATGAACAAGCTCGCTACCTGGGTCTGCCGGTTGAAAAAGCGCGGCTAGTCATCATCATTATGGCGTCCATGGTCAGTGCCGCGGCGGTCTCCTTCACCGGCATCATAGGATTCGTCGGTCTGATGGTGCCGCATTTTGTCCGTTTGTTGTGGGGCGGCAATTTCAAGAGTCTGATACCGCTTTCATTTATCAACGGCGCAACGCTGCTGATCATCGCAGATATCCTTGCCCGCACGCTCATGTCACCGCAGGAGCTGCCGGTAGGCGTCATCACTTCCCTGTTCGGCGCGCCCTTCTTTTTGTGGGTGCTGCGCCGCGCCAAGCAGCAGAATTACTGGTGAGCCATGCTTAAGGTTGAAAACCTCTCATTTACCTACAATCACCAACCGCTCTTGAAAGACATCTCCTTCGAGGTAAAAGCTGGCGAAATCCTCGGGATCATCGGCCCGAATGGCGCCGGGAAATCTACCTTGCTCAAGATAGCCAGCGGTATTCTGGAACCTCAGGAGGGCACGATCACGGTCATGGGGCAGGATATCCATCAGTTGACGCCCTCCGAGCGCGCGAAACGTCTGGCTGTCGTCGCTCAGTCGATCAATATGCCGGCAGCCTTCACCGTCTGGGAGGTCGTCCTGCTGGGCAGGACGCCCTATCTGGACTGGTTGGGCAACACCAGTAAGAATGATGAAGTAATCGCTCTCAACGCGCTGGAAGCGGTCGGTATCGCGCGCTATAAGGATCGTTACGTCGATCAGCTCTCAGGCGGTGAGAAGCAATTACTGCTGCTCGCCAAGGCGCTTACTCAGCAGGCGAAAGTATTGTATCTGGATGAGCCGACCGCCAATCTGGACCTCAAACGGCAGGTCGAGGTGCTGAAGCATGTCCGGCGGTTGGTCCATGAAGAGCAAACTGCCAGTCTGGTCGTGATGCACGATCTCAACCTGGTCGCGCAATACGTAGATAAGATCCTGCTCCTGGCGGGACGCGGGGACAGCTACCTCGGAAGCATTGACGATGTACTGACCGAGGAAACGCTCAGTCAGAGCTATGGCTTGCCGGTCAGGGTTTACCCGCGCAATGGCAAGACCCCGTTTTTCGTCCAGCCTGATCTGCGCTAAAAAGCGGTTATACTGTTTCTGTGCCTTACAAAACCCTCTTTCTCGATCTTGATGACACCCTCTACAGCCGCAGCTCGGGTTTGTGGCCTGAATTAAAGAAGCGCATTTCGAGCTACTTACATGAGTGTATGAACTTCCCGATTGAGGAAGTACCAGCCACCCGCCAGCGGTTGATGTCCACCTACGGCACAACGCTGCGCGGCCTGAAGGTTGAGTACGGTGTTGACGAACATCATTTCCTGCAATACGTTCACGAAGTGGACTTGCGCCAGTTCATCCAGCCTGATCCGGAGCTGGCAGCCCTGCTGAGCAGCTATGCCATGAACAAGATCATTTTCACCTCCGCGGATCGCAATCATGCAAACCGCGTGATCAGCATTCTTGGTCTGGAGGGATTGTTCGATCAGATCATCGACGTCATGGATGTCTGGCCGAACAGCAAACCGCAGCCCGAAGCCTTCCTGCAGGCGCTGGAGATGACGGGCAAGGAAGCAGGCAGCAGCGTATTTATTGATGACCACGCCGCAAACGTGCTGACCGCGCAACAACTCGGCTTCTACGCGATACTGATCGGCGATGAAAGCCCTGGATTGGGCATTCGCCACCTTCCGCGGCTGCACCTGCTCCCTACAATCATGTCAGTCGATGGTCAACTGCTTCAGGGTGCGTGATGGAATTCTCGCAAACGGAAAGAGTATTGATTCTTGTCGGTGTCGTCCTGTTCGTCATCGTAATCAATTTCGCGTTATTCAGTTCGCTCAGAAAAGGCAAGAGTCCTGAGTCGCTTCAGATGATGATCAAAACCACCAAAGCAATGCGCTCCCCATTTGAATCGGAAGAAAAGGAACTGGCTGAGCTTTCCAGAGCAGTCAGGGAACTGCAGCAAAGCGACCAAACCCAACATTCTGACACTGATTCTTGATAGAATTCATCCATTATCGTTTACAACCAGAGTACCAGGAGCGTTAAATGTCCAAACTTGGCAAGGTTTTATTAATTGGCTTTCTCATCGCGGTCATTGCAACCGCCTCATTTGCCGGCGGTGTCGCCGCCAGCTTGATCTATCAACGCTACGCGGGTAAGGATGGCACGCCGCCCCCGATCACCGAACTATTGAGTACATCCGTTCCATCCGGTAATAACAACAGTGGTACCACCGACCGCGAGAAGTTGTTCGCGCCGTTCTGGCAGACCTGGGATCTGGTGCACAAGGAATTCGTTGATCAACCGGTCGATGATGTCAAATTGATGCAGGGCGCGATCAGCGGCATGCTCAATTCACTGGGCGACAAGCATACGTCATATATGGATCCCGACCAATACCGGCAGCAGAATATGCCGCTGGATGGAGAATACGAAGGTATAGGCGCCTGGGTAGACGTGACTGGTGAATATGTGACCATCACCAGCCCGATGCCCAATTCACCCGCGGAACGCGCGGGGCTCCGTCCGGCTGATACGGTCATCGCGGTTGACGGCGAGGACATGACAGGCATCGACGGCAACCTGGTGCTGCGGCGTATCCTCGGACCCGCGGGTTCCGAGGTCAAACTGACCATCCGCCGCGAGGGTACTGAACCCTTCGATGTCACCATCGTCCGCGAAAAGATCGTTGTGCCGAGTGTGATCTTCGAAATGAAGGAAGATGGCATCGCCTATCTCTCCCTGACCACCTTTGGTGAAAAAACCGATTCCGAGCTGGTAAAGGCACTCAAGGAAATGCGCGCGCAAAACGCTAAAGGATTAATCCTCGACCTGCGCAACAATGGCGGCGGGTATCTCAACACAGCCATCGATGTCGCGTCGCAATTCGTCCCCGGCGGCAAAGTTGTCATGCTTGAAGATTTCGGTGACGGCTCCCGCAAGACCTACAAGGCAAAATCCGGCGGCCTGGCGGTCGACATCCCGATGGTCGTGCTGATCAACAAAGGGACTGCCTCCGCCTCCGAGATTGTCACCGGTGCGCTGCAGGATTACGAACGCGCCAAAGTCATCGGCGAAGTCAGTTACGGCAAAGGATCGGTTCAGAATTGGGTGCCGCTGGTAGATGAGCAGGGTGCCGTTCGCATCACGATCGCACGCTGGCTCACGCCCAATGAACGTCAGATCCACGAGGTTGGGCTCGAACCGGATTATCTCGTCGAATTGACTGAAGAGGATTACAAGAACAATCTCGACCCGCAATACGACAAAGCGCTTGAGGTATTGAAGGGTCTCATTCAATAGAGCACCGCAGATCGCCAGGGTAAAAATACCTGAGGTGAGTTGATGAAAAAACTCCTGATCGCGCTTGTGCTGATGCTGGCTGTTGTTTTCCTAATCAGCCGCTTCACCGAAGTGACTGAAATTGCTGAGGTACTGCAGAAGGCGCGCTGGTCGATCCTGCTGGTCGCGGTCCTGTTCATCGCCCTATGGATGCTCGCTTCGGCAGCCGCCTATCGGGCGATTTATCGCGAGCTGGGTCTGGAGACCACCTACCCCGCCATGCTCCTGCTTTTCAGCTCAGCGCTTTTCACCAACACGGTCACCCCCACCGCCGGTATCAGTTCCATCGCCGTTTTCCTGGCAGACGCGTATCAGCGCGGCTTCTCGCGGGCAAAAGTGACCATCGCCTGGGCATTGTTTTTGCTGCTTGAATATATTGGGTTGCTGATCATTGTCGCGATGGGGATTGTCGTGCTCTTCCGGCGTGACCAACTGGATTGGGCTGAAATCTCCGCTGCGCTGATTTTGCTGGCGCTGGCGATCACGCTCACCGTGCTGCTCTATCTGGGCGCCAGGTCCGCCTCACAGTTGGAAAATGCTTTATTGCGCATCGTTGGCTGGGTGAACAAGCTCGCCAGACCTTTTATCAAGCGAGATTACGTTGAGCGAAGCAGCGTCGGACCATTCGCTCTGGAAATGGCGGACGGCATCAGTCTGGTTCGTCACAATCAATCAGCCTTACGCCTGCCAATCCTATTCTCCTTCCTGAATAAAGTCTGCCTGCTGGCTGCCTTCACCCTGACCTTCGTCATGTTCAACGTCCCCTTTTCTGCCGGGACGATCATAGCCGGGTTCGCGATCTGCTATCTATTCTCGGTAGTCACGCCAACACCGGCAGGCGTCGGTATCGTGGAAGGCGTGCTGCCGCTTTCGCTGGCGGCGCTGCATGTCAATCTGAGCGCTGCCACGATCATTACCCTTGCCTATCGCGGTCTTTCCTTCTGGCTGCCGTTGGCCATTGGTTTGGTTTCCTTCAGAATTCTGACCGCCAGACAAGCGTCACCAAAAGGTTCAGGCACAACAGCGTCTGATTAGAATTTCCGGCATTATTTTTTTGAAAAATATGCGCGTAAAAATTAAACATTAATTGACTTGACTCAAAATCAGATGTTATAATTACGGGTCGTTGCGGCAATTTAGAAACTGGAGAATGTGTGATGGAAGCACCTATCGAGACCGAGACCCAAGCAGAGTCGATCAATCGCAAGAAAAAATATACCGGCAAAGTCGAGAAGATAAGCCTCGCCGGAGCCCTGATAGATATCGCGGTTGATCAGCCTGCAGTATTACACATCTCACAGGTGCTGCCGCTTGAAAACGGCGAACCCGTCAAGCGGGTTGGTGACGCGCTGACCGTCGGCCAGGAAGTCGACGTCTGGATCAAGCGCGTTCGCCCTGATCACGTTGAGCTGACTATGCTCAAACCGCTCGACCTCGAATGGCGCGAGATAAAACCCGATATGGTCGTGAAAGGCAAAGTCGTCCGGCTCGAACAATTCGGCGTCTTCGTCGAGATCGGCGCGGAGCGCCCCGGTTTGATTCATATCAGCGAGCTGGCACACGGCTTCATCAAGACCCCTTCTGAGGTTGTCAAGGAAGGCGATGAAGTTGAAGTGAAAGTGCTTGAGGTCAACCGCCGCAAGAAACAGATTAAGTTGAGCATGAAGGCGCTGCAGGAAATGCCGGTCGTCGAAGAGAAACCGAAACCTCAGCCAGCCAGAGAGACACCTCGCCCTGAACCCAAAGGCGAAGCTGGTGAGGCCAAGTCTCGTAAAGCACCTCGCCGCCAACGCCGTGAAGAATCGGTCAGCGACTTCAGTGTTGAGCTCGAAGAGCTGAACAGCGAAGCCGAAAAGGAACCGACTGCCATGGAAATCGCCATCAGGGATGCCATGGAAAAGAACAAACTGAACAAGCAACAGAAAGAAGAAGCCAAGAAAGCCAAAGCCGTCTCCAAGGAACAGGAAGATATCCTCAGCCGCACCCTGGAACGCAAAATCGGTCAGTAGCTTTTCGCCGGATGTCAATCAACCCCACGCAAAACGTGGGGTTCCTTTTTGAAAGACGCTATAATTGAAAAGTATGAACGCGACAGTGACAAACATCAAAATCCGAAAATGGCAATGGAGCGATGAGCAATAGCAGCAGCAGCTCCCTGCACAACCCAGGAACCTTCAATAGAGAGGCGGACTACCAGCCTCTCTATTGTTTTCTTTCAACGCAATTCTTTGAGGTGATTGATGGCTAAATTTATTTTTACGACAGGCGGAGTGGTCAGCTCGGTTGGCAAGGGTGTTTCGGCCGCGGCAATTGGACGGCTGCTCAAGGAGCGCGGCTATAAAGTCGCGGTCCTGAAGCTTGACCCGTACATCAATGTTGACCCCGGCACAATGAGTCCCTATCAGCACGGCGAAGTCTATGTACTGGATGACGGCTCGGAAACCGACCTGGACCTTGGTCATTATGAGCGTTTCATGGATATTCGCCTGACCAGCGCCAGCAGCGCTACGGCCGGTCAAATCTATGCTGAAGTGATTGGCAAGGAACGCCGCGGCGATTACCTCGGCGGTACCATTCAGGTCATCCCGCATATTACCAATGAGATCAAGCACCGCATCGTCAATGTCGCCCAGGTGACCGGCGCGGAAATAGTTCTCGTCGAAGTTGGCGGCACGGTCGGAGATATTGAAGGTTTGCCGTTTCTTGAGGCGCTGCGCCAGTTCCGTTCGGATTTTGGACGTGAGAACACCCTCTACATCCATGTCACCTGGCTGACCTATATCGGTGCGACCGGCGAGCTGAAAACCAAGCCAACCCAGCATTCCGTGCGCGAGCTGCGGTCAATCGGCATCTCGCCGGATGTGATCATTGCCCGTTCCGACCATCCGGTTGAGCCTTCAATCTGTGAGAAGATTGCCCAGTTCTGCGACGTTGAAAAACAGGCGGTCATCCCGCTGGTAACCTCACAGATCCTCTATGAGATCCCGCTGCTGCTGGAGTATCAGGGCATCGCGAATTTTATCCTCAACCGACTGAATCTCGAGGAAAGCAAGCAGGCAGACCTGTCGGATTGGCGCCATCTGGTTGATCTGGTGAAGAAGCCAAAGTCGAAGGTCACAGTCGGGCTGGTTGGCAAGTATGTCGAATTGCACGATGCTTACATGAGCGTCCGCGAATCGCTCAAGCATGCCGCGCTTCATCTGGGAATTGATCTCGATTTGCGCTGGATTCATTCAAGCAAGCTTGAAGAAGATGACGCACACGAACAATTGACCGGGCTGCACGGTATCATTGTGCCGGGTGGATTTGGCGTCAGAGGCATTGAGGGCAAAATCAACGCCGTCAGGTACGCGCGTGAGACCAAGACACCTTTCTTTGGTCTCTGCCTCGGCATGCAGTGTATGATGATTGACGCGGGACGACAGGTTCTGGGTGATCCGGATGCCAATTCGACTGAATTCGACCCGCAGACACTGAACCCAATCATCGACCTGATGGCAGACCAGACCGGTCTGAATGACATGGGTGGAACGATGCGGCTGGGACTCTACCCCTGTGTGCTTGAGCCTGGCAGTCTGGCGGCGAAGGCCTATAAAGCCGAGATCATCCAGGAGCGGCATCGGCATCGCTATGAGTTTAACAACCTTTACCGGCAGCTCTTTGAAGAAAACGGGATTATCTTCTCCGGGCTGTCTCCCGACGGCACGCTGGTAGAAATCGCCGAGTATCGTGATCATCCGTTTATGCTCGGCGTTCAGTATCATCCGGAGTTTCTCTCCCGGCCTAACCGGCCGCATCCGTTGTTCACTAAATTCATCGAAGAGGCAAGCAAGCGAGCCGGCGTGAGTTATATTGCGCCGGAAACGTAAATCAGCGCTGATAGATAGAAATATGTCTCAATCAATGATAAGATTGAACGATTCAAAATATTTACAAAAGGTTGAGATATGGATACAGAAATTGAATTGATCAGCGCGCAAGAAATATTGGACTCGAGGGGTAACCCGACTGTTGAGGTGGAAGTGATCCTGGCTGATGGTAGCTGGGGTCGAGCCGCGGTTCCCAGTGGCGCATCGACCGGAACCCATGAGGCGCTTGAACTTCGTGACGGTGATAAAAGCCGTTATGGTGGTAAAGGCGTTTTGAAAGCTGTTGACAATGTCAACATTGATATCGCTGAAAGCCTGCTGGGCTATGACGCGACCGAACAGAAAGAAATCGACCAAGTCCTGCTCGAGCTGGACGGCACACCGAACAAATCGAAACTTGGCGCGAACGCCATGCTGGGCGTCAGTCTGGCGACTGCGAAAGCTGCCGCGAATGCCCTCGGCATGCCGCTCTATCGCTATATCGGCGGTGTTTACGCTCATACGCTGCCCGTCCCCATGATGAACATTCTGAATGGCGGCGCGCATACTGGCTGGCAATCGACCGACGCGCAGGAGTTTATGGTGATGCCACTGGCAGCCGAGTCTTTTGCCGAAGGTCTGCGCTGGGGCGCTGAGATTTATCAGGCGCTCAAGGGCGTCCTCAAATCACATGGTTATTCAACTCTCGTCGGTGATGAAGGCGGTTACGCTCCCTCGCTCAAATCGAATGTCGAGGCGATTGAGGTCATCCTGCAGGCGATTGAAAAAGCGGGCTACAAAGCCGGTGAGCAAGTTTGCATCGCGCTTGACCCTGCCGCTTCAGAATTGTACGATTCCGAGAAGAAGACTTATAACCTCCGCAAGGAAGGTCGTGAGCTGAGCAGCGATGAGATGGTCAAGTTCTGGATCGATTGGGTGGAGAAATACCCCATCGTCTCGATTGAAGATGGTCTGGCGGAAGATGACTGGCAGGGCTGGCAGAATCTGATGACAGCCGTCGGTGACAAAATCCAGATCGTCGGTGATGACCTGCTGGTGACGAATCCCGAACGCGTCCGCCGGGCGATTACCGCCAAGGCAGCCAATGCCTTGCTGGTGAAAGTCAATCAGATCGGCACGCTGACTGAGACAATCGAAGCGATCGAGACCAGTCATCGCGCTGGCTGGCGCACCGTTGCCTCCCACCGCTCCGGCGAAACCGAAGACGCGACCATCGCCGACCTGGCGGTTGCTCTGAACATGGGTCAGATCAAGACCGGCGCACCGGCACGCTCTGACCGGGTTGCCAAATACAACCAGCTGCTCCGTATCGAAAATGAGCTCGGCGATACCGGCAAATACGCTGGCTGGAGCGCCTTGCGGCGCTAACACACTCAATCAGTCCACGCCTGGTGGCGTGGACTTTTTTTATCGAGGATATGATGACCCTACTGACACATCGAGCTCTGCAGCTTTTCTCCAGGCTGGCAGCCATCCCTGCCCCAAGCGGCAGGGAAGCAAAACTGGCACAAGAAGTTGAGAAGATCATTAGCGAGATCGGTTTCGTCGCTGAGCGCGACCCGGCCGGTAACGTCTTGGTTCGCTTGTCGGGCAAGACCCGGAATAACCTGACGATCCTGGCAGCGCATATGGATGAAATTGGTCTGGGCGTCAAAGCCATCGAAGCAGATGGTACCCTGCTGGTCGAGCCGATCGGTGGTTTGCACCCCTGGAAGCTCGGTGAACGACCAGTGACGATTCTCGGAAGTAACCGCGAGGTAACTGGCATCGTTTCTGCCGGCGCTGGTCACGGTATGGACACGACCAAGCCGATCACCTGGGAGAATTTCAAGGTCATCACGGGCATGACGCCCGAAGAGCTGGATGCCGCGGGCGTTCGTCCAGGCACCCCGATGGTGCCGCTAGTCAGCGAACGCGGACCAATCCTGCTTGGTGATGGCGATGACCCGCTGGTCGCGGCTTGGACATTTGACGACCGCATGGGCGTGGTGGCATTGCTGCGTCTGCTTGAGCAAATCAAACAGCACGGCATCGCACCGAACGTCGATTTGATCGTCGCTTTCACGGTACAGGAAGAGGTCGGCGGTTTGGGAATCAAGACGCTTGCGGCACGGGAGAAACCTTTAGCCATTGTGGCTGTGGACGGCTCACCGATGCCGAAGCACGCCGGGCTCAAACTCGATGGTCGACCAGGTGCCTGGGCGCGTGACAGGCTGGCAATTTATGACCCGGAAATGCTTGAGTTGCTGAAATCGTGTGCTGAAAAAGCCGGCACAAGCCTGCAGGTCGCGGCGCATAACAGCGCTGCCAGCGACGCCTCCATGTGTGCCACACTCGGTTTGGTAAGCAGGATAGCCGATGTCGGTCACATACGGGAGAACAGTCATGGCTATGAAGTCTCACGGCTTTCCGTGTTCGACAATGTCCTGGCTGTGCTGGTCGAGTTTGTCCAGGCCTGGAAAGGCTAAACCACCGATGCTGGAGAAGGTTTTCTGGAAGAAGAAAGATCTGGACGCGCTCAGCCGGGAGGAGTGGGAGGCGCTGTGCGATGGCTGCGCGCGCTGCTGCCTGTACAAGCTGGAAGACGAAGATGGCAATTTCTATTTCACCAACGTGGTGTGCCGACTGCTTAACCTGGACACCTGCCGTTGTACTGACTATGAGAATCGCAACACGGTTATGCCGACCTGCATCGAACTCAACCCGGAACTGGCGCGCACACTGGGCTGGCTGCCAAGCTCCTGCGCCTATTATCTGCTTGCGACTGGACAACCCCTGCCAGACTGGCATCCGCTCGTTTCAGGCCGCGCGGGGACGGTTCATTCTGCCGGCATCTCAATCCTCGGCAAGGCCATCCCGGAACCCGAGGTGGATATGGACCACCTCGAGGATTACATCGTCAGTTCGGACGAGTAAGAAGATAGCCTGAAATTTCATTCACTTTAACTAAAAAGAGGCTGGGCATTAGTTCCCAGCCTCATCATGACCCACGGTTAATCTGCTCGCCAGCCTTCTTCAGCTTCGATAATCATCCACTTCAGACCGAACTGATCCTGCAGTAGACCGTATTGCTTGGCGAAGAATTCCGGACCGAGAGGCATCAACACTTTCGCCCCGGCATCCAGAAATTTCTGCCAGACTTTCATCACCTTGTCATGGTTGGTGCTGGTCCATGAGAGTGATATATCCCTGGCACTGAACTCTTGCTCTCCCTGACCATCTGACATCAATAAACTGGTGCCGTCGTCGAAACTCAGACTGGCGTGCATCACATGCTCCGGATCCATGCCTTCCATCGGCACCGGCGCCTCTTTCGCGTACATTATTTTCGGCTCAACGCCCCACAACTCACCATAGAATTTGGCAGCCCGCGCGCATTGCCCGCCAAAAGTAATATAAGAATCAATCCTGCCGTGTTTATTCATCATCATCTCCTTTTATAATGCTTTGAGTAAATCATATTCGCATCAAAAAAGCAAATGATTCGTTGCCCTAATCCGAGGAATAATTTGCCGCACTTTTGAAGATTTATTGCCTTGTCCGCGTTGTTATCAATCCCCTCCGTTGTTGCCCATCTCCTCGGTCGCAATTGTCACAAAATATGAGCCTGGTTGCGAGTTATCGTAACCAGGTAATCGCAATAGCTTTCGGGAGGGTCGTAGTGAATTTGGCGACATACAGACACTAGATATCAGTCTGAACGGATATATCAATAATTATTAGATTGTATTACCTACCCATGAGGGTGGGGCAATTATTGAAGTCCATAAACAAATTGCCCCACCCCTACGGCGGATCACCAATGAATGGTAATAAACTGATTCGTTCTTATACCTACTGTCTTCGCTGGAATCGATCGTAGGGACAGGGCAATTTGCTTTGTGATTGCCCTGTCCGCATTGTTATCAAACCCCTCCGTTGCTGCCCATCTCCTCGGTCACAATTGTCACGAAATATGAGCCTGGTTGGGAGTAATCAAAACCCGGTAATCGTAATAGCTTTCGGGAGGGTCGTGGTGAATTTAGGGACATGAAGAAATTAAGGTATCAGACAGGATAGATATGTCAATATTGATTAAATTCTATTACTAACCCACGAGGGTGGGGCAATTATTGAAGTCCATAAACAAATTGCCCCACCCCTACGGCTGATCACCGATGAATGGTAATAATCTGATTCGTTCTTCTATTAACTTTCATCGCCAGAACTGACCATCATGATGGTATTCAGTCCCTAAAACCTCGTCTTGATTATTTACAACTGCGCCAGCTGGCTCTCCAGCTTGGCAGCGGAGTCCTTATAGGTCACGAGTTTCTCGCGCTCCGCGGACACCACCTTCTCCGGTGCGCGTTGGGCGAATGGGCTGGCAAGCAGCGCTTCCAGCCGTGTGATATGGCTGTTGACTTCTGCCAGTTCTCCCTGCAAGCGCGCGCGCTCCGCCTCAACATCAATCATCTCGCTCAACGGCACGAAAATCTCCACGCCGCTGGCAACCAGACTGACCGCGCCTTCCGGCTTCTCAGCCAGCGCCGGCGTAATCTGGAATTGATCGACATCGAGATGAGTGAGCGCCGCGATGATCAGCTTGTTCTCTTCCAGCAATGCGGTATGATCGCCAGCCGCGATAGTCGCGGGTAGTTTCTTGCCGGCGGTGACCTGCTTCTCGGCGCGCATATTGCGAATCGAACGGATCACGTCCTGCATCACCGCGAAATTGGCCATGGTTTTCTCCGCGTCGTCGGGCATAGGCTGAGCTTCAGGCCAGCGGGCTATCATCAGCGAGTCAGCCCAACCATCTGCCGGCAGGAAATCGTTGCCGAGAGGTAAAGCCGCTTCCTTCAGGTGTCCCCATAGCGCCTCGGTAACGTATGGCGTAAATGGATGCAGCAGACGCAGGCAGGTATCCAGGACGCGTGCCATGGCGCGCACCGTGTAATAGGCGGCGTCTCCGCCCTGATTGACCTGCAGTTTGGCGATCTCCAGATACCAGTCCGCGAACTCACTCCAGAAGAAGTCGTAGATCTGCCGCCCTGCTTCACCATACTGGTGCGAGCTCAGCAGCCGTTCGACATCATTTATCAATTGCTGCGTTCTGGCAAGCACCCAACGATCAGCCAGCGTCAAGGCCGGCTCCGCGTTCGCTTGCGCCGGAATCTTGTCGAATGAGCCAATCACCAGTCTGCCGGCATTCCAGATCTTGTTGGCAAAATTGCGGTTTGCCTCCACCATGCGCATGCTCAGGTTCATATCCTTGCCGGGCGTCGAACCCACCAGCAAGGTGAAGCGCAAGGCATCAGTCCCATACTCATCCATGACCACCAATGGATCAATCACGTTATTCTTGGTCTTGGACATCTTCTGACCATTTTCATCGCGGATCAAACCATGCAAATAGACAGTATGGAACGGTGCCTGGCCGGTGAACTCCAGCCCCATCATCACCATGCGGGCGACCCAGAAGAACAGGATGTCATAGCCCGTCTCCATGACGGAAGTTGGGTAGTAGTAATCCAGGTCAGCGGTTTTCTCTGGCCAGCCCAGGGTCGAGAATGGCCACAGTCCTGAGGAGAACCAGGTGTCGAGAACGTCTGGGTCTTGCTCAAGTTTGGCAGAGCCGCATTTCGGACAATTCGTTGGCTCATCACGCGCGGCGATCACCTCGCCGCAATCCTGGCAATACCAGACCGGGATGCGGTGCCCCCACCACAGTTGACGGCTGATGCACCAGTCCTCAATGTTGTCCATCCAGTTGTAGAAGACTTTGGTGAAATATTCAGGGATGAATTTGATCTCGCCCCGCTCAACGGAAGCATGGGCAGCTTCTGCCAGTGGTTTCATGCGGGCGAACCATTGGGTCGAGATCATCGGCTCAATGATTTCGCCGCCGCGCTGGGAGCGCGGGACATTGAGCTGATAGGGCTCTTCCTTGATCGTCAAACCCGCCGCCTGCATATCCGCCCAGAATATCTTGCGTGCCTCAAAGCGGTCCAGACCGGCGTACTTGCCGCCTTCTTCATTAATGTGCGCCTCTTTGTCCAGGACAGAGAGGATTGGCAGGTTGTGTTTCTGACCGATCGCGTAGTCGTTCGGATCATGTCCCGGGGTGATCTTCAGGGCACCGGTTCCGAATTCTCGGTCCACATACTCATCGGCGATGACCGGCACCTCACGATCAAGAACCGGCACCAGCACCTTCTTGCCGACGTACTTCTGATAGCGCTCATCCTCTGGATGCACGGCGACAGCGGTATCTGCCAAAATCGTCTCAGGCCGCGTCGTAGCCACCGGGATGAAATCACCGCTGCCATCCGCCAGACGATACTTGAAGTAATACATGAATCCGGGTTCCTGGCTGTACTCGACCTCCAGGTCTGAGACTGCAGTCTTCAGTCCCGGCGACCAATTGACCAGCCTCGGACCGCGGTAGATCAGCCCCTTGTTGAAGAGGCGCACGAATGCCTCACGCACCGCGCTGGACAAACCCTCATCGAGCGTGAACCGCATCCGATCCCAGTCGCACGAAGCGCCAAGCCGGCGGATCTGCTTCTCGATCTTGCCGCCATGCTCATCCTTCCAGGCCCATGTCCGCCGTAAAAATTCATCACGGCCCACCGCCTCCCGCGATGTACCCTCCCGGTTGAGCAGCAATTCAACCTGCAATTGTGTCGCGATGCCCGCGTGGTCAACACCAGGCACCCAGAGCACTGGTTCGCCTTTCATGCGGTGATACCGGATCATGAGGTCTTCCAGTGCCGCGAAGATGGCGTGACCATTATGCAGCACACCAGTGACATTAGGCGGAGGCATTGAAATGACAAACGGTTTGATGCTGGGGTCGAAATCCGGCTTGGCTGGGTCATTTGTCGATTTGAAATACCCGGCCTGCTCCCAACGTTCGTAAATCTGCTGCTCAGCGTTGGCGTAATCAAAATTCTTGGGTAAAGGTTGTGTTGTCATCATTCCTCCATCAGGGGATAGGCTGCCATTCTAAAGGCGCGATCGCGACTTCGCCGCTGGTCAGGGTGGTCACCCAGGGCCAACCGGCAGTGGTCACGTACCAGGTGCCAGTATCAGGGTTGAAGATATATTCAGGTGCGTGTGTCCGCAGATCCGCGATCAGGTTCGGCGTGTTGCGCGCGCCGCGATATTCGCCAAAATCATAAGGATTGCTGGAGTGGAAAATACGGGTATCGTTGTAATTTTCCGGATCAATCCAGACCTTCATCAGCAACAGCAAGCCGTGCCAGAACTGGCTGCCATTATTGAATGTCACCGAGAGGTAATAGCGTCCTTCATATTGCGCCACAAACGGTGATTCTGTTGAGGCGAACGAAGAGTTCATCTCGCTGCCCCAGGCATTGACTTGCGCCGGACGGATGTACTGCCAATGCTTCAAATCAAAGGACTGGTAAATATCGACCCGTGAGTAGAAAAAAGACCGGGCGGTCGTGTACAGCAGCCACTGACCGGGCGCCACTTCTATCACCATCGGGTCGCGAAAATGCGGATGATACGGCAGCGGCATGGTGAGTTCCGGATCCTGCCAGGTGATGCCGTCCGCCGAGGTCATCTGCATCAGACGGTGCGGTGACCAGAAGACATGGAATGCCGCAGGGTCTCTGATCACATACGGCGCCCAGGCCAATTCACCGTAGTCGGCAATCGGATTATCCTCAGTCATCATGCCGGCAGGCGGCAAAGAGTCCGCGTGCGCGCTCGCCAGCCATTTCTCGGCCGAAAAATCACCGTCGGTTTTGGACGTAATGCCCAGCAGCCGCCAGGTACCGTTGATGTCCTGGAAGAGCGTATGGTCATTGATGTAATACCCCGACTGTTCCGGTTTGAACAAGGGCTGCCACGCGCCGCTGATGACGGGCTTGAAGACGGGCGGTGTCTGACCGGTCGGCGCCACCTCTGCCGCACCGATCAGCCGCATATTGCCGCTTTTCTCAATCGCCTGCACTTCGAAGCTGCCGGCATGGTCATAGATCAGAGCGGATCCGAATTTGGTCTCCGCGAGCATTTTCCATTCTTTTCCGTCATACCAGTTGACGCGATAGGATTCCTTATCAGGATCAGCAACCCAGCCAAAGTGAATCCAGTTATCGCCGGCAGTGGTCCGCAGGCTGAATTGGTCCTGCAACTCCCGCGCCTGTTCCCGGTTGATCGAGGAATAGAAGTCAGTTTTTGGCGCGGACAGGCGCATGCCAATCTCGATCGCAAGCCAAAGCGCAAGTACTATTCCGAGAGCAATTAACAGTTTTTTCATCGCATCCTTAATAACAAAAATCCTTCATCCCAGTGAGGACGAAAGGATTCTTCCGCGGTACCACCTCAGTTCGCCATGCCGGCGCACTCTGCCCTGAACCAACATTCAGGTTGCGCTGTAACGGGCTTACCCGTGCTGTTCTACTTTCCTGCGATCAGGTTTCTTCAGCAATGACGGGCTGACGACTTCGGCTGGTGATTACCTGGAAACCTTTCACCGGCGGTTTCCTCTCTGAAAAGTCATTTCCAGCTTACTACTTCTGCCCCGGAACCATATTCCTAGACATAGATTATACAAAAATTGTGATTTTATGTCAATTATTCCGTATTAATATCACATGATAATCAAAAAAGAATGTAATAGAATAGATAAGTCACAAATCCCATTTTCTAACCTGGGCAACCAGGCAAATCCAATAGGAGGAAACGTATATGTCTCAAGATGCACCATTCACGTTGACTTATGCAACTATGTTCAATCCCCCACAGGAGCTTCACGACAATTTCGATAAGGCAATTGCCAAGTTCAAGAATGAGCTGGGCAAACCCTACGCGATGATCATCGACGGCAAAGACGTCCTGGCTAACGACAAATTCCTGGATAAATCACCGATCAACACCGACTGGGTGCTGGGTGAGTTCCAGAAAGGCGGCGTGAAGGAAGCCAACATGGCAGTCGAAGCCGCGGCTCGCGCCTTCCCGAAGTGGAGCCGGATGCCCTGGCAGGAGAGAGTTGCCTTAGTCCGCAAAGCCGCTGACCTGCTCGAATCGCGTTTGTTTGAAGCCGGCGCAATCATGGCGATGGAAGTCGGCAAGAACCGCATGGAATCTCTGGGTGATGTCGCTGAAACAGTCGCGCTCATCCGCTATTCCTGCGACTCAATGGAGCGCAACAACGGCTTCGTATTCCCGATGGGCAGTGATCCGCTGGTGGGTTACAAATCGACCAACGTTTCCGTCCTGAAACCCTACGGTGTCTGGCTCATCATCAGCCCGTGGAACTTCCCGGATGCCCTGACCGGCGGCCCGCTTGGCGCAGCCCTGGTTGCCGGCAACACCGTGGTGGTCAAGCCCGCTACGGATACCCCGTTCTCACCATTCATCATTGCCCAGTGCTGCCGCGACGCCGGCATGCCTGATGGCGTCGTCAACTTCGTCACCGGCCCCGGCTCAACCCTTGGCGCCGCTCTGAATGAACACCCCGATATCGCTGGCGTGACCTTCACCGGTTCCTTCGATGTTGGTATGGGCATCTACCGCACGCTCGCCAATGGCCCATGGGTTCGCCCCTCTGTCCTCGAGCTCGGCGGCAAGAACGCAGCCATCGTCTCCCGCAACGCCAACCTGGATGACGCTGCCATGGGTATCATGCGCTCCTCCTTCGGCCTGCAGGGACAGAAGTGTTCAGCTTCCTCCCGCATCCTGGTTGAGGAACCCGTCTATGACGAACTGGTAGCCCGCCTGAAAGAAATCACCGAGAAACTGGTCATCGGCGATCCGACCAAACAGGAAGTTTACATTGGGCCTGTGGTGAATGCCGCTCAGTATAAAGATTATCAGGCATTCGTTGAAGAACTGCGCGCGGCTGGCAACATCCTGACCGGCGGTAAGATCCTGACCGACGGCGACAAGGCAAAAGGCTACTTCTGCGCTCCCACCTACGCGGTAGACGTGCCCTACGATCATCGCCTGTGGCAATACGAAATGTTCCTGCCCATCTCCACCATCGGCAAGATCAGCAGCCTCGAACAGGGCATGAAGATCGCCAACAGCTCCATGTACGGTCTGACCTCGGGCTTCTACGGCTCAGAGGATGAGATCCCGTGGTTCTTCGACAACATCGAAGCCGGTGTCAACTACGCCAACCGCCCGCAGGGCGCGACCACCGGCGCATGGCCTGGCTTCCAGCCCTTCGGCGGATGGAAAGGCTCTGGCGGCAGCGGCAAGAATGGCGGCGGCTTGTACTACGTCCAACTGTACATGCACGAGCACATTCAGACCACCGTCCGCAAGGCATAATCGGATCTGATTCGGCGAGCCGGACTGACCTGAAACGAGAGATGGTGCTGACGAATGAATTGGCTGGTCAAGTATCTCGGATATATTCTGGTTCTGTTCGGCTTGCTGTTTGTCATCCTGTACGCGCTGTCTCTCAATAGCGCTGATCCGCAAACCAAGTACCTTTTATACAGTCTGCCAGTATTCGCTGGCGGACTGTATATTATTGTGCAACAGAATAAAACCAGGAACTGAAAGTGGAATTTGATTTGAAGGAGTCTATGTCTAAACTTTGTAGTCTCTCCGAAGCGATTGCTGCCCACGTCCAGGACGGTGACACGCTATTCGCTGCCGGTTTCACACACCTCATCCCCTTCGCCGCAGGACATGAGATCATCCGCCAGGGGAAGAAAGACCTTGTCCTGGCGCGAGCCACACCCGACCTGATCTATGATCAGATCGTCGCCGCCGGGCTGGCAAAGAAAGTAATTTTCTCCTACATCGGCAACCCCGGCGTTGGTTCGCTGCGAGTCATCCGCGGCGCCATTGAATCTGGTCAGCTCGAATGGGAAGAATATTCTCACTTCGGCATGATCTCCAGGCTTCAGGCTGGAGCGACTGGTCTGCCATTCATTCCCATGAATCAGACTGCCGCCACTGACCTGGAGAAAAACAACCCGCAGATCAAGCGCGTCACTGATCCCTATTCCGGTCAGGAAGTCGTGGTCGTGCCGGCGTTGCACCCTGACGTGGCAATCGTCCACGTGCAGCGTGCCGACGTCAATGGAAACGGTCAAATCTGGGGCATCCTCGGTGAACAGAAGGAAGCCGCCTTCGCGGCATCCAAGGTCATTCTCACCGCCGAAGAAATCGTCGATGAAGACATCATCCGCAGCGACCCCAATCGCACCCTGATCCCGGGCGTGATCGTGACCGCTGTCTGCCATGTCCCGCATTGCGCGCACCCCTCCTACACCCAGGGCTATTACGACCGCGACAACAAGTTCTATCTCGAATGGGACAAGATCAGCGAGAATCCGGAATCGCTCAAAGCCTACCTGGATGAGTGGGTTTACGGAGTCAAAGATCGCGCCGAATATTGGGAAAATCTAGGCGCGGAAACGCATCAGCGCCTGTCGGTCAAATCGCGCATGAGCGCGCCTGTTGATTATGGGGAGTATTGATATGGACTACACATCAACTGAACTGATGACCATCAATGCTGCCCGGCTTCTGCGGGATGGCGACACGGTTTTTGTCGGCGTTGGTCTGCCCAACCTGGCCTGCAACCTGGCGCGGCGTCTGCACGCGCCGAACCTTTTGATGATCTATGAAGCGGGCGTGATCGGCGCGCAGCCGGCAAGGCTGCCGCTCTCCATCGGCGACCCGACCCTGGTCTCCGGCGCCATGTCCGTCTGCAGCATGTATGAAATCTTCAGCCTCTATCTCCAGCGTGGTCTCGTGGATGTCGGATTCCTGGGCGGCGCGCAGATCGACCAGTTCGGCAACATCAATGCCACAGTCATCGGCGACTACAATCATCCCAAGGTGCGCCTGCCCGGATCCGGCGGCTCAATGGAAATTGCCGCATGGGCAAACCGCTGCTATATCCTCACCCCGCATCAGAAGCGCCGTTTCCCCGCCAAAGTTGACTTCGGCACTTCCGCCGGTTTCCTTGATGGACGAGCCAAACGGGAACAGGCTGGTGTGCGCGGAAAAGGGCCGCAGGCTGTCGTCACCAACCTTGGCGTCCTCGAACCCGATGCCGCCGGCGAATTGGTGCTGACTAAACTGCACCCCGGTGCTCAGGTCGAGCAGGCGATCGAGAACACTGGCTGGCCGCTCAAGGTGAGCCAGGAGCTGAGCTACACCGAAGCACCCACTGCTGAGGAACTGCGAATGCTGCGTGAAGAGCTCGACCCGGATGGTATTTACCTCAAGGGCGGCGCGTAAACACTTCAAACCACCACAAAAAAGGGAGAGCAACTCTCCCTTTTTTTGTTGTCAATTTTTCAATGATGCCCAAAGCATGTATACTTTAGCGTATGAAAACTTCACCTATCAACGTCCTTTCAACTATTCCTTTCGAGGATGAGCTTGTCCGTGAGATACAAAAGGTCTCACCGCTGATCCAGTACTCGCAGCACATCACCCGCAACCCGGATGAATTCCCACCGGCGCTGATCAGTCAGGCTGAGGTGCTCTACACCAACATCGCCATCCCGGAACCCGAGAAAGCGCCGAATTTAAAGTGGCTGCAATTTCACTGGGCCGGCATCGAGTTCGCGCTTGACAAACCGCTGCTGAAGGAACCTGGCATCACCTTTACGTCGCTCAGCGGCGCGGCAGCCCCGCAGATCGCTGAATATGTGCTGACCGCTTTCCTGATGATTGCCCATAAGTTCCCGGAGATGGGTGAATTCCAGCGCCGCGCTGAATGGCCCAAGGATAAATGGGATCGTTTTTCGCCGGCGGAGCTGCGCGGCAGCACGGTCGGGATCGTTGGTTACGGCAGCATTGGACGCGAAGTCGCTCGGCTGTTGCAGCCCTTCAACGTCACCATTCTGGCATCCAAAGCCAATGTGATGAACCCGGTCGACACCGGCTACACCCCGGAAGGCATGGGGGATCCGAATGGTGACCTGTTCACGCGCCTCTATCCGATCGAAGCACTGAAATCGATGGTCAAGGAGTGCGACTTCGTCGTTGTCTGTCTGCCATTGACGCCCAAGACGGTCAACCTGATTGGCGCCGAGACGCTAGGCGCGATGAAAAGCACAGCCACCATCGTGGACGTCGGCCGCGGCAGCATCATCCAGGAGAAAGCGCTGATTGAGGCGCTGCAGGAAAAGCGCATCAAAGCCGCGGTGCTGGATGTCTTCGCGACGGAGCCGCTGCCAGCCAGCAACCCGCTGTGGAAAATGCCGAACGTCGTGATCTCACCGCACATTTCCGGCATCAGCCCAAAATATAACGAACGCGCGGTCGCCATGTTCGTTGAAAATTTGCGCCGCTATGTTGAGGACGAGCCTTTACTGAACGTGATCAACCTCGAAACAGGTTTTTAGGACATTGATGGAAGCAGGAAAACAAAAACCCATTCACGTGGTGTTCTTTGACCTTGGCAACACCCTGATCTACTCACAGGGTCATACCAGGGCTAGACTGCGTCAGGCGGCTGGTCGTATGGCGACCCGGCTGCGCGGGATGGGCTGTGACATTCAAAAGTCCGAGCTGACAAATCTGCTGCTTACCACCATCACCGATTATCACAAGCGGCGTGACAGCGACCTGTTCGAAATCACCACCGAGAAGCTGCTGATAGACGCTCTGCTTGAGACGAAATCCTGCAACGTCGCGCAGGAGCAGGTTGCCGCCGGGTTGGAGTCTTATTACGGGTTCACCCAGAGCCTGTGGGTGCCGGAAGAAGATGTGCTTGAGACCTTCAGCGCGCTTGAGCAGGCTGGTCTCAGGCTGGGGCTGATCAGCAATGCCGGTTATGCCTGGGACGTTCACTGCCTGATAGATAAATGCAAAATCCGGCATTTCCTCAGTCAGATCACAATTTCGGCTGAGGTGGGGGTGCGCAAACCCCATCCCGATATATTCAATCAGGCGCTGCGCGCGTTCAAATGCAAACCGCAGAACGCGCTGATGGTGGGCGATAATCTCATCGCCGATATCCTCGGCGCGGATAAGCTGGGCATGCATACCGCCTGGCTCAGCCGCCGTGCTGATCCGCAACAGGTCAAGTCGGCCGGCAAATGGATCGTACCGCAGTTCGAGATCCAATCGCTGCTCGAATTGCCGGCGCTGATTGCAGCGCATAACCGCGACGCTGAATGACAAAGCGCCAGCAAAAGCTGGCGCTTTGTTGTGGATGTCTGATTTCTAGTCGTCTGTTGGTACGGGTCTGTTCGCCAGCACTTTCTCAATTTTATCCATAACCGACTTGGTCAGTTTGGGCACAACCTCGAGCGCCTTGAAGTTCTCATGAAGCTGCTCGACTTTACTGGCGCCGGTGATGACAGTCGAAACGTTGGGGTTCTTGAGACACCAGGCTATCGCCAGAGCTGCCAGCGGCACGCCCAGATCATCCGCGATCCTGGCCAGTTTGCGCGTCTTTTTCAGGTTGGCAGGCGTCAGGATGGAATCCTTCATCCAGTCATAACCCTTGAGGGTCGCGCGAGCGCCTTCGGGAATGCCATTATTGTATTTGCCGCTCAGCAAGCCTGAAGCCAGGGGGCTCCAGATGGTTGTGCCGTAGCCGAGGTCACGGAAGAGCGGCGCGTATTCTTTCTCGAAGCGTTCGCGGTGAACCATGTTGTATTGCGGCTGCTCCATGCTTGGCGGGCGCAAGTGCTGTTCGCGCGCGACAGCATAGGCTTCCATGATTTCCGCGGCGCTCCATTCCGACGTGCCCCAGTAGAAAGCCTTGCCCTGCTCGATGACGTGGTTCATCGCCCAGACGGTCTCTTCGATGGGTGTCTCGGGGTCGGGCCGGTGGCAAAAGACCAGATCAACATAATCGAGCTGCAGCCGCTTGAGCGCCTTGTTGACGCCTTCGACAACGTGCTTATAAGAAAGCCCGCGGTCATTGGGTCCCTTCCCGCCCCAGAAGATCTTGGTCGAAACCACATAGCTTTCACGCGCCCAGGGTTTGCTCTTCAGCACGTTACCCATCACAATTTCAGCATTGCCGCCGGCGTACGCTTCAGCGTTATCGAAGAAGTTGACACCATACTCATAAGCAGCGCTCATACACTCGTCAGCGATCTTCTCGCCAACCTGACCGCCGTATGTCACCCAGGCACCCAGGGACAGTTCACTCACCTTTAGGCCTGCTTTTCCTAATCGTCTGTATTCCATAAAGCCTCCAAAAATATTGTATTCTCGATTAATAATGCGATTTCATTGTAGCATAGGCAATAAAGTCAAGCAAAATCAGCCAAATTCGATAGATTTGTTGGAATCAAGGCAAGCTGTTGACAGGCACCCGCAAGGTCTCGCCAACCTGCAGCCCATCCGCAAGCGCGGACGTGTTGAGCGCGGCGATCGATTGGGCTGTCGTGAAATAGCGGGTCGCCAGGGAATAGAGATCGTCGCCAGCACGGACAACGATTGCCTGGATCGACCCAGGTGCTGCATGCAGCTCAGGCCGGTAGATGTGTTCGAATCGGAGCGAGCCATCAGGCTGGAGATAAGGCTGCCAGAAGTTGGATACCATGCCGCCACTCACGAGTTCGACACGTTCGATGGTGACCCCAGCCTCTCCCATCGCCGGCGAAAGCGTCCAGACGGTGCCGGCAGCATCGACCTCGGTAACGGTACGGATCGCATCCTTCTGGTCGGCTGTGCCATGGATGTACATCAGATCGCCGGGATAGAAGTCCGGCAGGTGAGAACCTTGCTGTTCGTATTGCACGGTCAGACTGTGCTGTTCGAATCCGGCGTCTGCCAGCAGCAGCCAGGGTTTCTGGTCGCTGGTACGATCGATGTACCAGAAACGGCTGTAAGCGAAATCCAGTGGAACTTCCGCAGGGATTACCCCGCCATGCACCAGCAAGGCGGCTGCCAGCGGCCCTTCCAGATTGGCGAGACTATCCGACCATAACGGTACGGGGAACTTTTCACCAGCCAGCGCCAGCGTTTGCGCTTCCGAATCCGTCAGGAAGGCATCCGCGGTTTGTTTCAAGCCCGCTGCCAGCGTCCATGCCGTGCCTCCAGCGCGTGGGCGCCGCGGTATGGGATAACCATCCGCATCTTTCATCCAGTTACAGATCACCGGTCCGCCGAAGCGGTCCGGGGCGGGTGACATCGGTAGGGCATTGCCCCCGGCGAAATAACCATACTGAGGTGAATAGAGCTGGTCTAGCGCGGCTGGCGAGAGCTGCGTATCGCCGATGGCAATGGCGTGAATATGGATCGGAGATCCGGGACCGAGTTCATCCAGGTCGCGCACCCAGGCAGCAAAGCCGGCCGTTCGCAGCACGCGGATCAGTCTGCCCAGCTCCCCATAGGCGGGCTGAAAGGTGCCCGGATAGAAAACCGTCAAATCTACCGCACCGCCGCCGGCATGCGTGCCGAAACTGGCAGACAGCGCGTCGGTGTAGCTCCCTTGAGTCAACCCCAGACCGCTAATGTCAATCGATCCGCCATACAATTCAGCCGCGTAGAAAAGCATCTCCGCCGTGCGCCTGTTGACGGCCATACCATTCAGGGTGACCTCGTCATACGAGTCGATGGGTTCGCGGCAGCCGGCAGGTTCATAATCCAGCACGAGTGCAGGTGTCGATGTAGGATTAGGCCAAGGAGTACTAGTCGAAACCAGGGTTGCGGTGACAAGCACTTCCGCTTCCGTCGCCGTGAGCGAAGCTGTCATTAGCTCAGTTGGTTCAGCAGTTTCAGACTGCCCGCCAGCCTGGCAGGCAGTCACGATCAGCAATAGAAAAAGAGAAAGCGGTCTTGTCAGGTACCTAATCACGCGTCAATTGCCGGTATTTGATACGCGTCGGAATCTCCGCCGCGGCGCCCAGCCGGTTCTTCTTGTCGAGCTCGTAATCCGAGAAGTTGCCTTCGAACCAGAAGGTTTTGCTGTCACCTTCGAATGCCAGAATATGCGTCGCCAGCCGGTCGAGGAACCAGCGATCGTGGCTGATGACCAGCGACACGCCGGCAAAGTTCTCCAGCGCGTCTTCGAGCGCGCGCATGGTGTTGACATCCAGGTCATTGGTCGGCTCATCCAGCAAGATCACATTGGCGCCCGATTTGAGCATGCACGCCAGATGCACGCGGTTACGCTCACCGCCCGAAAGCATGTTAACCCGCTTCTGCTGGTCGGCGCCGGTCAGGTTGAAGCGCGAAACATAGGCGCGCGAATTCACCATGCGGCTGCCCATCATCATCTGCTCTTCACCGCCTGAGATCACCTCCCAGACGGTCTTCTCGGGGTCAAGCGAATCGCGCATCTGATCGATATGCGCCAGCTGCACGGTCTCACCCAGCCGCAGGGAACCGGCGTCAGGCTGCTCCTGACCGGTGATCATGCGGAACAGGGTCGTCTTGCCGGCGCCGTTCGGCCCGATGATACCGACGATCGAACCGGGTGGAATCTGAAAATTGGTATCATCGAACAGCAGGCGATTGCCGTATCCCTTGGTCAGATTTTCGGCTTCAATGACCACATTGCCCAGCCGCGGACCCGGTGGGATAAAAATTTCAAAGTCACCGCTGGCTTTTTCATACTCCTGCCCCAGCAGTTGTTCATAGGCCTTGACGCGCGCCTTGGACTTTGCCTGCCGCGCTTTGGGCGACATGCGGATCCATTCCAGTTCGCGCTGCAGCGTCTTCTGGCGCTGGCTTTCACCTTTTTCTTCATTCGCCAGGCGGGCCTTCTTCTGCTCGAGCCACGAGGAGTAATTGCCCTTCCACGGAATCCCCACGCCGCGGTCCAGTTCCAGAATCCAGCCGGCAACATTGTCGAGGAAATAGCGATCATGCGTCACGGCGATGACTGTGCCCGGGTATTGGTGCAGGTGATGCTCCAGCCAGGCAACCGTCTCGGCATCGAGGTGGTTGGTAGGTTCGTCCAGCAGCAGGATATCCGGTTTCTGCAGCAGCAGCCGGCAGAGCGCGACACGCCGGCGCTCACCGCCGGAGAGCGTGTTCACTTTCTGATCAGGCGGCGGGCAGCGCAGCGCGTCCATCGCCATCTCGAGCCGGGACTCAATATCCCAGGCGTCCAGATGGTCAATCTTTTCCTGCACCGCGCCCTGCTTGTCCAGCAACTTGGTCATTTCGTCATCGCTCATCGGCTCAGCGAAGCGGGCGGAAAGCTCATTGAACTCATTCAGCAGTCCGATCGCTTCCGAAGCGCCTTCCTGCACGACCTCGAGCACAGTTTTATCTTCAGTTAGCAATGGCTCCTGCTCGAGATAGCCGACGGTGTACCCCGGCGAGATGGCGGTTTCGCCATTGAAATCCTTATCTACACCGGCAAAGATCCGCAGCAGAGAACTTTTGCCCGAGCCATTCAGACCAATGACACCAATCTTGGCGCCATAAAAATAGGAGATGGAGATGTCTTTCAGCACGGGTTTCTTGTCATAGAACTTGCTCACCCGCATCATCGAATAAATGATTTTATTGCCCTCGTCTGCCATAGGTCTCCTCTGCCTGGTTAGCCGCCAGATTTCCTGACGGTGAATTTTTTCTCACGCAACAGGGTCACGATCTTGTCACGATGGTCCCCCTGGATTTCGATCACGTAGTCCTTCAATGTACCGCCGCTGCCGCATTTCTTTTTGATCTCGGTCAGCAGGTCTTTCATGCCGGCCTCAGGCAAACCCAGCCCGGTGATGACAGTCACTTCCTTGCCTTTTCGTCCCTTCGATTCCATCCCCACCCGGACGATGCCATCGCCCTTCGGCGGCTGGCTAGATTTGCCGCACCTGCAGTCAGCCACCGGCTGGCCGCATTTTGGGCAGATCCTGCCGCTTTCGGTCGAGTAAACTGTCACGCTTCTGTCTCTGCTGCCCATTGTCTGACCCGTGTTATTATTCTAGAGGCTTTCTGCCATAAGGATACTACAAGGATAACGGATGCAGCAGACCCGGCGGGAAAATCCAAAAAGGGACGCCTTAAATAAGAGGTTGTTTATCATCCTTTTCGGGATGATCATCCTGGTGCTACTCACGACCATTTGTTTCATCCTCGCGTTTCCCATCCTGTTTAAAGAAAATCCGTTCCAGGCGATCGTCGCCACACCCACGGCAACCAGTACACCGCTGCCCACGCCCACCCCGACACCGCTGCCGATCTCGCGCATTGCGGCTGGCGATATGGCGATCCTCGCCGGCGACTATGAGCAGGCTGCCAGGTCGTTTGAAGAAGGCTTGCTGACCGCCAACACAGTGGACCTGCAGGTCAGCGCATTGAACGGGTTGGGGCAGACGCAATACCTGCAAGGGGATTACAGCACCTGCCTGCAATCCTTCGGGACGGTGCTGGCCAGCTATGATGTCAAGTATCACCACATCGCGCACTACTATCTGGCGCAATGCGAGCTGGCGCTTGGCAACCTGAGCAAGACGCTGGAGCACCTTGACGCTTACACCGCCACCAACCCCGGCGTGATCGATGATTTCATCCTGGAACAAAAAGCCGATTTGCTGATCAACAACGGACAGTCCGTTGAGGCTTTACAAACGCTGGAGACCGCGGCAGCCGCGGCAACGGATCCAAGCGACAAGCTGCGCCTGCAGATCCGGGCAGCCGATCTCGACTTTCAGCAGCAAAATTACGAAAAGGTTGTCCAGACCCTGGTGCCCTTGCTGGAGCAAGCCAAGGACAATTACACCAAAGCGCACATCAACTACATCCTTGCCAGCTCCTACTTCAACATGGGCCTGCCGGAGCAGGCATTCGCTCGCTTCCAGGAGACCGTCAACAATTACCCTGAAACGGTCGATGCCTTCAACAGCGTCGTCTTCCTGACCGACCACAACATCCCGGTTGATACCTATGCCCGCGGCATGGTCAACTATCGCGCCGGGCAGTACGGTCTGGCGGCCGATTTCTTCCGTGAGTATATCCAGTCAAATCCGGAGCACGTTGGCGCGGCTCATCATTACCGCGCGCTGGCGTTGCGCGGCATGGACGCGAATGAGGCCGCTATCGCCGAATGGCAGGAATTGATCAACACTCATCCGGACGACGCTCTCTTTCAAAAGGCATATGAAGAGATCGCTTATACCCAGTGGGCATACCTGAACCAGTTCGACCGCGGGTCACAAACCCTGCAGGATTATGTCAACCGCGTGCCGGCAGCCAGTGACGCGGCATCACTCCTTTACAGCGCCGCCAGGATTCTCGAGCGCAATTCCAATCTGCCGCAAGCAGCCGCCGTCTGGGAGCGCATGATCGAACAATACCCGGCTGATCCGATGAGCCAGCGCGGCTTGATGCTGGCCGGTATCACCAAACTGCGTATGAACGACCTCGGCAGCGCACTGACGACCTTCCAGCGCGCGCTGGTGCTCGGCACGGCGCGCGAGGACAAAGCGGCAGCAGCCTTCTGGGTTGGCAAGATATACGAAAAACTCGGCGACGCCAACGCCGCGCGGCAATCCTATCAGGAAGCCGCTGACGCTGACCCAACCGGTTACTACAGTGAACGTGCCAAAGAGATCCTCGAAGGGAAGAAAGCTCTCAGCCTGGAAGGTGATTTTAATTTTGGCTATGATCTGGAAGCCGACAAACGCGACGCTGAAATCTGGTTCCGTTACACCTTCAACGTGCCGGCTGAAACCGTCCTCGAAGGCGCGGGACCGTTAGCGGCGAACCGGGAGATGCTGCTAGGAACTGCCTATTGGGAGATCGGACAGGAAAAGCTGGCCGCGCAGCATTATGCCAACGCGCGAGCCGCTATCAGCGGTGACGCCATTGCCAATTACCATTACATTAACGTCGTCCTGCCGAAAGGGTTCTATCAGCAGGCGATCTATGCCAGCCGGGAGATCCTTGATCTCGCCAATCTGGATGATGCCGGCACAATGACCGCGCCGGTGTATTTCAATCACATCCGCTTTGGCACCTACTTCGCGGAAATCGTGCGCCAGGCAGCGTCTGAACATAATATCCACCCGATCGTGCTGTGGAGCATGATCCGGCAGGAGAGTATGTTCACACCTTTCGCGGGTTCATCCGCCGGCGCGCACGGCGCGCTGCAGTTACTGCCCTCCACAGCACAGGACGTTGTAAACGCCTTGAACTGGCCGCCTGACTACACGCCTGACGACCTGTTCCGCCCGGTCATCAATATCCCGCTCGGGGCGACCTATTACGCCAACCGGCTCAAGCAATTCGAAGGTGACGCGATCAGCGCGCTGGCAGCCTACAATGGCGGCCCCGGTAATGCCATCATCTGGAATGACCTGGCAAACGGCGATCCTGACCTGATGCTGGAGCTGATCCGGTTTGCTGAGACGCGCACCTATGTGATGCAAATCTCGGAGTTTGCGCATATTTACGAGAGACTCTACAAAACCAACTGACCTCAAAAAACTATGTCCATTCAAAAAGTCAGAGAATATTTCAGGCAATTCGGTATCGAAGAAAAGGTGATGGAATTCACGGTTAGCAGCGCGACCGTCGAGCTGGCTGCCGCCGCTATCGGCGTTGAGCCAGCCCGCATCGCGAAGACGCTGGCTTTTCTGGTCCGCGGTCAGCCGATCCTGGTGGTCACGGCCGGGGATGCCCGCATCGTCAACCAGAAATTCCGCGCGCAGTTCGACAGCCGGGTCGACATGTGCCCGCCGGAAAAAGCCGAGGCGCTGATCGGACACGACGTCGGCGGCATTTGTCCTTTCGCGATCAATGCCGGCATCGCCGTTTACCTCGACCAATCGCTGAAGCGCTTCCGCACCGTCTTTCCGGGCTGCGGCAGCGCTAGCAGCGGCATTGAACTTACGATCCCGGAGCTTGAGCTGTATTCGAGACACTCCGGCTGGGTAGATGTGTGCCGGACGCCAGAGGCGGCAAGTGCGTAAGCCACTATATCAGGCGCGATAAAAAAAGGCTGCCACAATGGAGGCAGCCTTTTCAAACCTGACAATCAAATCACAGCAATAACCCCAGCGGGTTCTCCAGCTTCGCGGCAACTTCCTGCAGGAACTGAGCCGCCTCCACGCCATCGGTGACGCGGTGATCGGCGGAAAGCGTGATGTTCATGCGCATTCCGACCGTGACTTTACCCTCTTCAACTACGGGCACCTGTCTGGCCGAACCAACCGCCAGAATGGCAGCTTCGGGCGCGTTGATGATGGCGACGAAATGCTCAACATCGTACATGCCGAGGTTGCTGATCGAGAAGGTTGACCCTTCAATATCTTCCGGTTTGACCTTGCCGTCACGCGCGCGGTCGACCATGGCGTTCATGTTGCCGGCAATCTCGCGCAGGCTGGTCGTGTTGGCGTCACGGTTGACGACCGTCAGCAAGCCACCTTCGATCGCCACAGCCACGCCGACGTTGATCTGTGCGTGCCTGACGATGGCATCACCGTCAAAGGAGGCATTGATGTTCGGGAACTTCACCAGCGCCAGCGCGACCGCTTTGATGACATAATCGTTGACCGAAATTTTTTCCTCTTCGGTCAGCAGGTCATTGATCTGCTTGCGCAGGTCAATCAGCGGCTGCATGTTCACCTGGTGGGTGACATAAAAATGCGGGATGCCGGTCTTGGATTCGACCATGCGCTTGCCGATTATGGCGCGCAGCTTGGTCAACCCGACCCGTTCATCCGCCGCCAACGGTTTTACGGCAGCGGCAGGTGCCGGTGTAACCGCAGCCGGCTTGACCGGCGCGGCTTTCGCGCTGACGACATCCTGTTTCACAATGCGTCCGCCTGGTCCCGTACCGGTCAGGCTGCGAATGTCGAGGCCTTTCTCTTCTGCCAGCTTGCGCGCCAGCGGCGAGATTTTGACCCGGCTGCCTTCATCGGCAGCAGCTTCTATTTCCGGGGCAAGCGGCGCTTCTTCAACCGCTGCCTCAGGCGTCTTTGCAGCTGCTGCTGGCTTCTCCGCTTTCGGTGCTGCTTCAGCCTTTACATCGGCCTCTGCCGGCGGCGAGTCGTCCGCGACCGTTTCACCCTCAGCGGCGATGACGGCGATCGGCGTGCCGACCGGCACGATGGCGCCCTCATCGATCAGATGTTTCGCCATGACACCGCTAAACGCCGACTCAACCTCCACGGTCGCTTTGTCCGTCTCGATCTCAGCCAGCACGTCACCCTTATTGACGGTCTCACCAATAACTTTGACCCAGCGCACTAACGTGCCTTCGGCCATATCAAAGCCGAGCTTGGGCATTTGTACAGTATCAGCCATTATTTCAAAACCTCCTTGACGGCTTTGACAACGTCATCGACCTGGGGCAAAGCCATCTGTTCCAGTTTCTGGTTATATGGCAGCGGCACCTCGGTCTGGGCTACGCGCTTGATCGGCGCGTCCACATAATCGAAGGCTTCTTCGTAAATGCGCGACTGAACTTCCGCGCCGACACCGAAGGACTTCCAGCCCTCTTCAACGATCACCGCGCGGTTGGTCTTCTTGAACGATTCCAGCACCGGCTCCATATCCAGCGGGCGCAGGGTGCGCAGGTCAACGATCTCAACGTTGATGCCATCCTTCGCGAGCAGATCGGCAGCCTTGGTCGAGGTCTCGAGCATCTTGCTATAGGTCACGATGGTGACATCGCTGCCTTCGCGCTGGACGATCGATTTGCCCAGCGGCACGACATAATCATCATCGGGCACCTCACCGCGTGATTGATAGAGTGTGGCGTGCTCGATAAACAGCACCGGATCATCGGTACGGATGGCAGCCTTGAGCATGCCTTTGGCATCCGCCGGTGTGCCCGGGCTGGCGACAATCAAGCCCGGAAAATGGGCAAAGATCGCGTCAGGCGTCTGTGAGTGCGTCGCGCCGAGCTGGCGTCCGCCGCCGCCGACCGCCCTGATAACCAGCGGCACTTTGAACTGACCGCCGAACATGTAATGCAGTTTCGGCGCCTGATTGACAATGTAATCGAACGCGGAGAAGGCGAAATTGATCGTCATCATCTCGGCAATCGGGCGCAAGCCCAGCATAGCCGCGCCGATAGCCGACCCAACGATCACCGCCTCGGCGATGGGCGTATCTTTGACGCGTTTCTCACCGAAGTGATCGTAAAATCCTTTTGTCACGGCATAGGTGCCGCCCCAGACGCCGACTTCTTCGCCCAGGATGAACACCTTCTCATCCCGTTCCATCTCTTCCCAAAGTGCCTTGGAGATCGCTTCACGCATGGTTATTCTGGCCATCATATCCTCCTAGTGCTCCACAAATACATGCTTGAAAAGATCTTCAGGTTCAGGGTCGGGACTAGCTTCCGCGAATTCAATCGCGTCCTTGATCTCCTCCTCAGCCCGGCGATTTTGCTCGTCGATCTCCGCCTGCTCAGCGATCTTGTTCTCCAGAAGATATTTCTGGAAGATACCAATCGGGTCATTCTCCGACCACTGTTTCACTTCCTCAGCCTTGCGATAGCGTTCGGGGTCGCCCATGGAATGTCCGCGGAAGCGGTAGGTCATGACCTCAAGAAAACGCGGGCCGCCGCCGGCACGAATTTCAGCCAGGTATTCCAGGGTCTTTTCGCGCACAGCCATCAGATCCATGCCGTCAACACGATCATTGGGGATCAGATAACCCTCCGCCTTCTGGCGAATTTCTGAAACGGCTGAAGCACGGTCGATCGTGGTGCCCATGCCGTATTTGTTGTTTTCACACACCCATAAAACCGGCAAATTCCAGACTTTTGACAGGTTCAGCGCTTCATGAAAATAACCGATATTGGTCGCGCCATCGCCAAACATACAAATGGTGACACTGTCGGTACCATTGTACTGGTCACCCATCGCCAGACCGGCCGCGATCGGCAGATGTCCGCCGACGATCGCGTGTCCGCCCCAGAAATTCTTCTCTGTATCTGCCAGGTGCATTGAACCGCCGCGTCCCTTGGAGACGCCGGTCGCCTTGCCAAGCAGTTCAGCCATGATGTCGCGGCTGGTCAGACCGCAATTGACCGCGACGCCGTGGTCGCGATAGGCGGTGATGACCCGGTCCTGCGGCTGCCGTGCCGAGACCAAGCCGGTACTGACCGCTTCCTGTCCGATGTACAGGTGCAGGAAGCCGCCGATCTTGCCTTCCTGATAAAGCACCGCGGCTTCTTCCTCCATGCGCCGGATGACTACCATCTGGCGATAGAGCTCCAAATATTCCTTTTTCTCCATAAATTTACCCTTCAAAAAGTTGTTAATCTTAAATTATTTTCTTGCCGGCATTATAACAGCCGGCATGTCCGAACGCAAATTTTAAGTGCAGCGCCCGCAAAAATTTTGCGGGCGCTGGTATGGGTCGTGTAATAAATCTGTTTACTTCCCGCGATGATTGATCGCGGCCTGTGCGGCAGCCAGACGGGCGACCGGCACGCGGAACGGCGAGCAGCTCACGTAGTTATTGCCGATCAGATGGCAGAACTCGATTGAGTTCGGGTCACCGCCATGCTCACCACAAATACCGACCTCAAGGTCAATGCGCGCGGAGCGGCCGTCTTTGACAGCGACCTGCATCAGGCGGCCGACGCCGGCACGGTCGATGGTCTGGAACGGGTTATTCGGCAGGACACCCTTTTCAACATAGGTGACCAGGAAGTTGCGCTCGGCATCGTCACGGCTATAACCGAAGGTCATCTGGGTCAGGTCGTTGGTACCAAAGGAGAAGAATTCAGCCACCTTGGCGATCTCGTCAGCGGTGACACACGCGCGCGGGATCTCGATCATGGTGCCGAACTTGTAAGCGAATGTGACCTTCTTTTCAGCCATGACCTGCTTGGCGATCTCTACCAGGCGCGGCTGGATGACCAGCAATTCATTGACGATACCCGTCAGCGGGATCATCACTTCCGGCTTGGCATTGATGCCGCGCAGATGGCAATCGGCGGCAGCTTCAAAAATGGCGCGCACCTGCATCTCGACGATCTCGGGCATGACAATGCTCAGGCGGACGCCGCGCAGACCCATCATCGGGTTGCTCTCGTGCAGGCTCTCGACTGCCTTCAGCAGCTCTTCCTTCTTCTCGAGTCCATCGGTCTTACCAGTCACACGCATCGTGATAATGTCTTCCAGCAGCTCGCGTTCGCTGGGCAGAAACTCATGCAGCGGCGGGTCGATCAGGCGGATAATGACGGGCAGGCCGTCCATCGCCTCGAACAAGCCGTCGAAATCAGCGCGCTGGTAAGGCAGCAGCTCATCGAGCGCCGCGGTTCGTTCGGCGCTGGTCTTCGCCATGATCATGCGCTGCACGATCGGCAGGCGTGAGGTTTCGAAGAACATATGCTCGGTGCGGCACAGGCCGATGCCTTTGGCGCCGTAGGAACGGGCGCGCTGGGCATCCTTCGGATAGTCCGCGTTTGCCCAGACCTGCAAGCCGGTCGTAGGCCAGCCTTCAGGTGACGTGCGAATGCCGGGGGTGGCGGTAATTTCGTCAGCCCAGGCAAGCAGGGTCAGCAGATCGGTCTGCTCGTCGAGTGAGGGGCTGGACATCTTAAGTTCACCGACGAAAGCTTCGCCGCTGGTGCCATCGATGGAGATCCATTCACCTTCCTTGACGACCTTGCCGTCCACGGACATCTGGCGTTTTTCCAGGTCAATGCGGACTGCGGCAGCGCCGACGATGCAGGGGACGCCAAACTGGCGGGCGACAACAGCCGCGTGTGACGTAGCACCGCCTTCGCTGGTGAGGATACCTTTGGCAGCCAGCATACCGTGCACATCATCCGGTTTGGTGAACGGACGGACCATGATCACAGCCTGCTTCTCCTCTTTTGCCATGCGCTCAGCGGTGTCAGCATCAAAATAGACACGGCCAACCGCGGCACCGGGAGAGGCGTTGACGCCGGAAGCGTAGAAGCGGCCTTCTTTGACGGCAGCTTCTTTAGTTGCTTTTTCGATCTGCGGGTGCAGCAGCGCGTCCACCTGTTCAGGCGTGACACGATTGATTGCTTCTTCCTTGCCGATCAGCCCTTCATTAACCATATCGACAGCAGCCTTCACCGCGGCTTTCGCGGTGCGCTTGCCGTTACGGGTCTGCAGCATCCACAATTTGCCGCGCTCGATCGTGAACTCAACATCCTGAAGGTCCTTGTAATGGGCTTCCAGTTTGCTGGTCAGGTCAAGGAACTGGGCATAAGCGTCGGGCATTTCATCCGCGAGCTGGGCGATCGGATTTGTGTTGCGGATACCCGCGACGACATCCTCACCCTGGGCGTTCAGCAGATAATCGCCGTACATCTTGCGCTCACCGCTGGCAGGGTTGCGGGTGAAGGCAACGCCGGTACCGGAATCATCACCCATATTGCCGAAGACCATGGTCATGATATTGACAGCCGTACCGAGATCATCGGGGATGTTGGTCGCGCGGCGATAATCAACGGCGCGCTTGCCATTCCATGAGCGGAAGACGGCTTCAATCGCCAGCTTCATCTGCTCCAGCGGATCCTGGGGGAAATCGAATCCTTTGTGCTTCTTCACCACAGCCTGGAAGGCTGCGGTCAGATGCTTCCAGTCGGCCGCGGTAAGCTCGGTGTCGAGCTTGATGCCTTTGTCGGATTTGTAAGCATCGAGGATGTCTTCAAAGGCTTCATCTTCGATCTCCAGCACAACGCTGCCGAACATCTGAACCAGGCGGCGGTAAGAGTCGTAAACGAAGCGTTCGTTGTTGGTCAATTCAGCCATGCCGCGCGCTGTTTCGTCATTCAAACCAATATTGAGCACGGTGTCCATCATGCCAGGCATGGAGAATTTCGCGCCGGAACGACAGGAGACCAGCAGCGGGTTGGCCGGGTCGCCGAACTTCTTGCCAGATTGACGCTCGACTTCCTTCAGCGCGGACAGTGTCTGATCCCACATACCTTCGGGAAATTGCGAACCGCCAGCGACATACGCGTTACAGGCTTCGGTTGTAATGGTAAAACCGGGGGGAACCGGCACACCAATCCGGACCATGTCGGCCAGATTAGCGCCTTTGCCGCCAAGCAAACCACGCACTTTATCCCAATCACCGCCGACATACTGCTCAGCTTCACCTACCTCATTAAACAAATAAACCCATTTTTTACTCATCGATCACTCCTTGGGGTTAAAAAATCTAAGTTAAAACGCAAAGTCTACCAAATTACCCATTGTACCAAATTGTCACCTTTCTATATAGCGAATTTATGCCCAATTACTCACAATTCTCATATTTTTTGATCGATAGCATGCCATTAAAACAGAATTGTTTGCTACAATGACCACAAGTCATCAACAATCAATCAGGGATGGATGTCCAGGAGTAAAAGCTTGTCCGGAAAAAACCTCATCATGAGCGGCGCTGAACCTTTCTTCTTCCCCGGCAATCGCAAGGGAGTTTTGCTGGTGCACGGATTTACCGGCACGCCGCACGAGATGCGCCTGCTGGGTGACAATCTGGCAGCAAAGGGGTACACCGTCCTGGGGATCCGGCTGATGGGACATGGCACCTCGATGGATGATCTGGTGCGCTGCCGCTGGCATGACTGGCTGGCTGACATCGAAAGCGGGCTGGCATTGTTGAAGGAATCAACGGATGAGCAATTCGTTGTTGGTTTTTCGATGGGTGCTGCCTTGTCTCTGCTAGCCGCTTCACGCTACGACTTCCGGGCGGTCGCCGCTGTTTCGGCGCCCGCGTACCATTCCCCTGCCTGGCAAATCCCGCTCATCCCGATCCTGGGATGGTTTGTCAAAGGCATCCGGAAAGGCAAGCCTGACTGGAACGACACCGTACAGCTCGGCAAGCATGTCAGCTATCCGCTTTACCCGGTCAAAGCAGTCGCGCAGTACATCAAGGTGCTTGAACAAATGCGCGCAGGTCTGTCGCAAATCAAGATGCCGGTATTGCTGGTACAGTCAAGCAAGGACAGGACTGTTCCAAAGGATAGCCTGGACGTGTTGAAACAGTGTCTGACCGGAACCAACGCGCGAACGCATTGGGTGCATGACAGCAATCACATGGTCCTGCTCGAACCTGACCGTGAAGCTGTTTTCAACCTTATCAGTGATTTTTTAGATAAAACAAACGGGATCAACCATGAATCAACTAACATTGCGGACATACATTCTGGGCGACCTTGAAACAAATGTATATTTACTCGTTTCGGGCAATGAAGCCTTATTAATCGACACGCCGGGGGGCGCGGAGGTGATCGTCGATGATCTTGAACGGGACAAACTAACCCTCAAGGGAGTTGTCCTGACGCACGCTCATTTTGATCACATCATTGGTATGGATGCCCTGCTGGCCAGGCTGCCGTATTTACCCGAAATCTATTTGAATCCAATTGACCAGACACTCTGGGATGAGCACGGACTGGCGCCGGCATTCGGTCTGGCGTTACGGATTGAGGCGCGTATCAGCTATACACTCCATGACGGAGAGGTCCTGACATTCGATGGCCACGTGTTGAAGGTCCTGCACACGCCTGGACATACACCCGGTCATATCAGCCTTTACGCGCCTGAGATTAAGAGCGTTTTCTGCGGCGATACCCTCTTTTACCGCGGCATCGGCCGTTCCGACCTGCCCTACGGCAACGAGGAGGATCTCTTCAGGAGCATCCGCGAGAAACTTTTCGCGCTGCCCGACGACACTATCGTTTATTCGGGGCACGGTCCCGCCACCACCATCGGGGATGAAAAGAAGTTCAACCCATTTATGAGTTGAACTTCTGATGATCGCCTGACGGAAAGTCCTTCGCTTGCGCGAAGGACTTTGATTAAGCTTATTTGGCGAAATCGATCGCCCGTGTCTCACGGATGACCGTGACCTTGATCTGTCCAGGGTATTGCATGTTTTCTTCAATCTGCTTGGAGATGTCATGCGACATCTGGATGGCTGCCAGATCGTCGACATCCTCAGGCCGGACGATGATTCGGATCTCACGTCCCGCCTGGATGGCGTAGCTCTGGCTGACACCCTTGTGCGCGTTGGCAATATCTTCCAGCGCGCGCAGCCGCTTGATGTACTGCTCCAGGTCTTCACGCCTGGCGCCTGGCCGCGCGCCGGAGATGGCATCAGCCGCTTCCGCGATGACCGCCTCAACACTCTGCTGGTCGACTTCATGGTGATGGGAGGCGACCACATTCACGACTGCCTGGTTGACGCCGTGGCGTTTGATGAACTCGGCGCCCAGGGAGGCATGCGTGCCTTCCGAGTTATGATCCATGGCTTTTCCGATGTCGTGCAGGAACGCGCCCGTGCGCGCTACATCCACATTGCCGCCCAGTTCGCTGGCGATGATCGCGGCGATCTTGGCTGTCTCGACCGCGTGAGCCAACTGGTTTTGACCGTAGGAGGTGCGGAACTTGAGCCTGCCCATCATGCGCATGACCTCAGGGTGCAGGCCCGGGACGCCGGCATCAAATGCTGCCTGCTCACCGGCTTCCATGATCACCTTCTCGACCGCCTTGCCTTCTTCAGCCAGCACCTTCTCGATATACGCGGGATGAATTCTGCCATCGAGGATCAGGCGCTCCAGCGAGCGGCGGGCGATCTCACGGCGTACCGGGTCGAAGCACGAAATCGTGACCGACTCCGGCGTATCATCAACGATGACATCCACGCCGGCTTCCTGCTCGAACGCGCGAATGTTGCGTCCATTTCGACCAACGATGCGGCCTTTCATCTCTTCATTCGGCAGCGGCACCACGGAGGTGGTCACCTCGGCCACATGGTCGGAAGCGATGCGCTGGATTGATTCGGTGATGATCGAACGCGCGCGTTTTTCGCCTTCCTGGCGCGCTTCATATTCGATCTGGCGGATGATCCTCGCCATGTCATTGCGGCTATCGCGTTCGACATTCTGCAGCAATTCCTGCTTGGCTTCCTCACGCGTCATCTCGGAGATGCGCTGTAATTCTTCAAGCTGTTTTTCGTATTGCTTCTCAATTTCATTGGCGCGTTTGTCAATCGTGCTCTGGCGTTTGTTCAGGTTCGACTCACGCTGCTCGAGCCGCTCAATTTTGAAGTCAAGATCGGAACGCCGCTTCTGGATACGCTCCTCTTCTTTGTTCATCTCGCCGCGCCTGCGGCTGGTTTCCTCATCCAGCTCTTTCATTTCCTTGAGCGCCTTATTGCGCGCGTCCAGTTCAATGCCTTGCGCCTGTTCACGGGCATCTTTGATGACATTGTCTGAGCGGAGCTTCAACTCCTTTTCGTTATTGCCTTTCAGAATATTTCGCAGGACAAAAAACGCGATTGCCAGGATAATCACGTCCACGATGATCAATCCCGCTATAACAAAAACCAAACCTCCAGCATTCATCTCAAAATTCCTCATTTTCCGATTCAGATTTTTGCCTGGCGCGCAGCTCCTGCCATAACTTCTGATAGACAGGTGTGATGACACCGTATGAAAAACCATATCGTCCCAGATAGGCGTACAGTTTTTCGCGGAATGATTCCTGATCCAGCCGGTTGAGCCGGGCAGCATATTTACTGCCCAGACGGTAGGCCAGGACGTCATCACTTTCAGCGGCGCTCAAGGCGCTTTCAATTTCAGCACCCGCCAACCCTTTGCGGCGCAGCTCAAAAGCCAGCGCCCGGTGGCTGCGGGGTCTGAAGGTCGTGCGGTTTTCAACCCATTGTCTGGCGAAAGCCGTGTCATCAAGCAAGCTGGCATTCTGCAGCCTGTCAATCACAGCCTCGATCTCAGGGTCGGAAAACCCTTTCATGCGCAGCTTTTGCATCACTTCCTGTCGGCTGTGATTGCGGCGCGTGATCATTCTTAACGCATGGTTATAGACTTTTTCCAACGAATCTTTGGACTGCAACTCGAGGATTTTTTCGTCTGACAATGTCTGACCTGTGTAAAGCCAGGCCGCGACGATTTTCTCAAGCGCGAAGGCGTACTCACCGTCCAGGTGGATATTGACCCGGTTCGGGTTGCGTTTTTGAGCTTCCAGGTGCGTAATCGTCTTAACCATCATAAAAAAAACCACCAACCTGCGTCAATGGTTTTGGAAGAACTTGCCGAGTGATCTTGATTTGAGTGTTTATCCGTATAAAACGGCTGCGTTGCTCACAAGGCTGACAAAGTAATGTTTCAAAGATGGTTTATCGAATCATGAGGCCTGATTTAAATCTTAATGACGGTATTTAACCGGCTGATTCGCTGACCAACTTTGTTGCGGTATAAAATCACTTCGCAAGAAGTGTAGCACATTACAAGTTCCAAAACCCGACGCGCTTAACCTATGCGCATCTTCAAATTTCTGGAATTATTATACTTGATTCATTAATATATTTCAACTTTTCCCTACTATTTATGCCCATTAGTCACGTGCACTGGCTGTAATCCCGCCGCTCGGGATATTTGACAATGCCCAAATATGCTAGAATCAACCCATGAATAAAACCAGCCGCAAAGCTGCTCCCGCCTATCAGGGCAAGATCTGGGCTCAGATCCTGATCCCGATCATCCTGTTCACACTGCTGGCGATCGCGGCGCTGGTCTTGGCTGTCGTTTTTACAAAAAGCAACCCGGTAGAGACGGAACACCTGGCCAGCGTTTCGACCATCATCATCATTCTGCCCTGGTTATTCCTGGGGCTCGTACCCCTCACGCTGCTTATTCTCCTGAGCTGGCTTGCCGGCAAAGGGATTCGCGTCCTGCCCATCTGGCTGCAAAAGTCGCAAGCCTTTATTTACAACCTATTTGTCAAAATCTACCAGGTCGACCGTTCGGTCACGAAGCCGGTCATTGCAGTCAAAAGCAAAGCGGCAGCCGTCGACCGCTTTTTATCATTCCTGAGACGGTAAATTATTGGAGGAACTATCATGGCAAGCGGAAATTCGAAAACCCTTATCTATGGCGCGATCATCGGTGCGCTGGCTGGTGTCGCCGCGGCTTATATTTACCTGCAAAAGGCTGGTGAATACGATGAAGCGCCCAGTCTCAACGCGGCGGACAGCGTCAAAATTGGCCTGGGTGTTCTGGGATTGCTGAAACTGGTTGCCGACACAAGTGAGTCGCGTCAGTAGCAGCTTCCACTTTTCCAAGCCAGACGCATTGAAAAATGCGTCTTTTTTTGCAGGTTAGCCCATGCTGAGAGCCCCCATCAAAGAGTCCGACCATCTGAAGTATGTCCTGGCAGGGATGCTGTATCAGGACTATATTTTGAATCCGAAAACCAAACCGGCGCTGGATGTTCCCGGCGGTCAACTGCTTTACACTGCTGCCGGTATCGGATTATGGGACGGCCGGACGGGGCTGATCAGCCGTGTCGGCAGCAATTATCCGTCTGCCTGGCTGGCTGACTTCCGTCAGCGCGGGTTTGACACACGCGGCGTACAGGTCACGCCCGAAGCGCTGGATTTACGCGCGTTCGTGGCGTATGATGCTGACGGTCACAGCATCACCGACAACCCCCTGGGCGTGTTTGCCAAGACCGGGGTAACCTTTCCAAAAAACCTGCTCGGCTATGTCTCGCCCGAACATTCGGAAGATCGACAGCGCGAACTGACCAGCCTGCCATTGAAAATCGCCAGCCTGCCCGATGATTATTTTGACGTATCGACCGGACACATTTGCCCGCTGGATTACAACAGCCAGATGACCATCAGCGCGCTGATGCACAACCGCAACGTCAGTTCAGTTTGTATGGAAGCCGGCCCTTATACCAACGCCCTGAACTGGGAGCGCATGCCGGCATTGATCAAGGGGCTGGCTGCCTATCACATCACTGAAGACGGCATCCGGCAGCTCTTCCTGCGCCGGGCGACCGACCTGATGGACATGGCAAAAGCGCTGGCCTATTATGGCTGTGAGAATATCGTCATTCTGCGAGGGTTGCAGGGACAACTGCTTTACAATGATCACCAGCATAAGTTCTGGGAAATCCCCGCCTACCCCAGCCGGCAGTTAGAGCCACGAGGCTATTCGAACGTGTTCTGCGGCGGCTTTCTGGCTGGATTCCGCAACACTTATGACCCGCTGCAATCGGTGCTTTACGGCAACGTCGCCGCTTCGCTTGCGGTTGAAGGGTCATCCGCCTTTTATTGTATGGACGCTTTGCCGGACCTGGCAAGAATGCGCCTGGAAACATTAAAAACGATGGTGAGGGAATTATGAAACTACCTGAAAACTTCCTCGAACGGTTGATCGAGCTCAACGCCGAAATTCAACAATGCCCGGCGCCAAGCTACCAGGAGCAGAAGCGCGCCGCGCTGATAGAAACCAAATTCCTGGAACATGGCCTCCTGGATGTCTCCACCGACCACGTCTTCAACGTCTACGGCCGCCTGCCCGGCGCGGGAGGCAAGCCGCTTGTGATCAGCGCGCACCTGGATACCGTGTTCCCTGATACGAACGGGCTCTCATTCGAGCGTAAAGACGGCAGGTTGTGCGGTCCCGGCATCGGTGACAACTCGTTGGGCGTGACCGGACTTTTCGGCATTCTCTGGATGCTGCAGGTGAACAAGGTCAAACCGCAAGGCGATATCTGGTTTGTCGGCAATAGTTGTGAAGAAGGTCTGGGTGATTTACGCGGCATGAAGGCTGTGGTCGAGCGCTTAGGTGCCGAACCGCTGACCTACCTTGTGCTGGAGGGCATGGGTGTCGAACGCATCGTCAATGCCGGCCTGGGTTCGAAGCGTTATCTGGTTGAGGTGGCGACGCAGGGCGGTCACTCCTGGGGTGATTATGGCAAACCGTCGGCGATCCATGAGATGGTTCGCATTTGCAACAGCCTGCTGCGCGTCCGCATCCCCAGGAAGCCTCGCACCAGCTTCAACATCGGCAAGATCAATGGCGGCACTTCGGTCAACACCATTGCCGGCAAATGCAGCGTCGAACTGGATCTGCGCTCGGTTGACGCGACTGTCCTGAACAAGACCGCCGACAGCATCCTGCGGATTGTGGAAAGTTTCAATTCGGAGACTGTAACCGTGACCGCCACACCCATCGGTGACCGGCCGACAGGCATGCTGCCCAGGAATCACCCGCTGGTCAATCTGGCGAAGCGGGCGCTAAAAAAGCAGAAGCTCAAGGCGGCGATCGAGACCAGCTCGACTGACTGCAACATCCCACTTTCGCAAGGCATTCCCTCGATTTGCCTCGGCATTACCCACGGCAAATTCGCGCACACCTACGATGAATACATCGAGCTCGACCCGGTCATCCCAGGCATGAAGCAGCTTTATGAGGTTGTCACCCGCGTCTGGAAAACGCTCGGTTAAGCTCGATGGTCAGGACTCATCCTGCTTGCGAATCAACTGGTTCAACCAGCGTTTGAGCACCGCGCCCCAAACTCGCGTCAACGCTTGCCTGGCAAGCTTGATTTCGCCCGGCTGCGAGCTGTAGCTCGACAAGTCATATTCGCGTACCAGTATCTCCAGGTCGGCTGCCGCTTCCGGGACGCCGCGCTGGATACTGTCAGCCAGTTCGGCCGGCGTATACGCTGATGATGTTTTGCCATGCAGCAGGAAATCCATCCAGTCCAGTTGTGAAAAGAGCTTTTCCATCTCCGACATGCGCGCGCGATGAGCCAGCACCCTGACGACCGCCGGGGACGTGCCGCCCGACTTGCTCAGCAGCCTGTCCACCAGTACAGGTATCGGCCGGCGGCGGAAGTATGGCAGGCGTGGCACCAGCAGCATCAGCAGGAGGACACCGCCCGCGACCAGCCACCCGACAGGCAGCCGCCTGACGACGACCTGGTCGGTCACGTTGCCGGTGAAATCCATCTCGTCATCCATCATAATCTCGCGCAGCCGTTCCAGCCGCTCCTGATAGCGCTCCTCGGCTGAGGTTGGCTCGCTGATATAGTCTTCGATGACAAAGTTGAGCGCCGGTGACGCGCTGACCTTGGCGTTCAGGAATGCCGGCAGCGGCTCGGAGGCAGTTGGTTCAAATTCAATCCATCCTAATCCGGGGAAGAACACTTCCGGCCAGGCGTGACTATTGCCGATTTTGACGACATAAGCCTCTTCATTGGAGTCATAATCACCCTCGCTGAAACCCGCAGCCAGCCGCGCCGGGATGCCAATCGAACGGAGCATCAGTACCTCAGCGCTGGCGTAATAATTACAAAAGCCTTGTTTGCCTTCGAACAGGAACCAGTCGATTGGCTCCGATCCTTCAGGCGCCTGCGGCGCGCTGGCGCTATATACCATCTCGGTGCGCAGGAAACGGGTGATCTCCATGGCTCGGTCAAAGTTATTGGTCTGGTCCTTAGTCAGCTCTTCCGCGAGCAGTTTGACCCGTTCAGGCAAGTCTTCCGGCAACTGCAGATACCTTTCAGTCACCCATGCCGGATAGACTGTCTCAGCGGCGCGCATCTGTGTGATGGCTGGTACAGCCAGCCAGCTCTGGACGTTATAAGATTTTCCTCGTTCTATCGAGAGCAGGGCTTCAAGCGAAATCTGATCGCGGAAGACTTCAGGATCGGTGTTGCTTGAGACTGTCGGCGGTGTGGGTGTCATCTGCCGGAGATGGCTGGCAGAATTGCCTTCGCTGATGACCTGTGCCAGAATCTCCGAGTCCACATCGACGCCAAGGATATACCCCAGGCTATACAGGCTATGCGTCCGCAAGGTCTGGGATGTGATGGTCAGATCGATCACCTGCCGGCTGTTCCAGACAGGTTTTTCGCCGCTCCATTCATCGGCTTCCAGCACTTCACGCTCGCCGATGGTACTGCGCCAGGCGCCTGACTCATAGTAGTCATAGCTCGTGCTATGCCAGTAGAAGCGGATGCCCTTCGGCTTGTCCGGATCCGTCTTGACCTTGAAGAGCAGTTCGTCCCCCTCTGTCGCCCGGATACCCAGCGGCATGGAAGTGCCATAAAAATCGGTCCGGGTGCCGGGCTGCCGCCGCAGGCTGTTGAACATGTTGCTCAGGCGGGTTTGCAAAGGCCGCCATAAGTCCCTCATCTGCGCGTTCTCTTCAGATTCAGAGACGATTGCCGCGGTCAGGTAGGGCAGGCTCCAGGCGGCGATCACCAGCACCAGGCCGGCTGTCACGGCATATTTAAGCAGATCCAGATCAACACCATAATCGATCGTGGTCTGGGTGGCACGCCAGCGCTGCTGGTGTCTGAGGAAAAATACCCGCGAGAGCATGATCACCAGCACCAGGGCGCTCATGCCGCTGTAGAAGTGGGTAATCGAGGAGACCGGCGGATAGACATTCATGATCAGCAAGACGAACACCAGCACCAGCAGCGGCACCCACGGGCTGCCGTAGCGTGCCAGACGGTAGGCAGAGAGCAGCGCCGCGAACCAGAACAGCAGCAGCATGAAAAGCAGGAACAGGGTCGGTTCCTGGACAGGCTGGTTTGTGATGAAAGCGGAGACGGCTTTCACCGCCCGGGACATGATCTCAAAGCCTTTTTCAGACCAGAGCCCTTCGATCTGACCCAGGTCGCTGATTTGCCAGGCGAGAAAGAAAATGGACAGCGCGGCGAGGATCAGCCGGGTGGTCTTGCGCGAGAACGCGCTCATGCCAACCAGGTAGCCGAGGATGGCAGCCAGCAACGCGCTGAGCTGGATGACCCGCAGATCATCGGTCCAGTTGGTTGAAACCAGCCGTGAAGTGACCGCCCAGACAATGATAAGTAAGGCTAAGGCACTGAAAATATCGCGATAATTGCGTTCCTGATGATTCATTGGCTAAAATTAGAGAAAACCACCTGCGGGATCACCGGTAACCTTATGGATAATCTACTCTACCAACTGTCATTAATCAACATTTTCATCCGCGATCTGGGCGATTGGCTGCTGCCCGTCATGCGTATTGTGACCGATCTTGGCAGCGAACAATTCTTCCTCCTGATCGTGCCCCTATTATACTGGGTCGTCGATGCCCGCACCGGCCTGCGCGTTGGTGTGATGCTGGTGCTGAGCAATATGTTCAATGGCCTGTTCAAACTGCTGCTGCACCAACCCAGACCCTTTTGGGTCAATCAGGAGGTTGAAACTCTGGCTGAGGAATCCTCCTTCGGTATGCCGTCTGGTCATGCCCAGAATGCCATGGCGATCTGGGGCGTGCTGGCGAGCGCCATCCGCAAAAACTGGGCGACCGTGCTGATTGGGCTGGTGATCTTCCTGACCGGCATCTCACGTCTCTATCTCGGCATCCACTTCCTGACGGATGTGGTTTTCGGCTGGCTGATTGGCGCCTTATTACTCTGGCTCTTCCTCAGGTATGAACAACGCGTGATCGCCTGGTTCCAAAACCTGAGCGGCGGTCAGCAATACGGCTTCGCTTTGGGCAGCTCGCTGGCATTCCTGGTTCTCATCGTCGCGATCGTTACGCTGAACCGCACGTGGAGCGCGCCTGCTGAATGGGTCGCCAACTACAAACTTGCTTACCCCGACATGGTATTTGAACCGTACAGCCTGAAAGGTTCTGTCAATATCGCCGGTTTGTATCTCGGCATGCTCGGTGGATTGACCTACCTATGGCGCACCCGGCAGATGCATCAGGTATCCGGCAGCCCGGGCAGACGCGTCCTGCAATTCCTGATTGGCATGGTGGGCACGCTGGTCATCTGGGCTGGGCTGGACATGCTCTTCCCCGATGGTGAAACATTGGTCGCGCTGGTCTTGCGCTACATCCGCTACGCGCTGCTGGGCTTATGGGTGGTTGCGCTCGCGCCGCTGGTCTTCAAACGTCTGCCGAAGAAGGCTTGACGACAATTCTCGGATACAATAAGGAATTATTCGTGAATGGAGGAAGATATGAGATCAATTTCGCGTTTTATCTCTGGCGCCGTTCTTGGCTCCGCAGTCGCAGCAGTACTGGTGTTATTGTTCACGCCCAAAAGCGGTCCGCAACTACGTGATCGGGTGCGAGGCGAGATCAGAAGCTTTGCTGATGAAATCAAACTGGCATCGGAACAAAAGCGGGTTGAGCTGGAAGAGGAATTAGCGCGCTTGAAGGCTGGTTAAGACAACTCCGATCAAAAAAACAGCTTCTGATGAAGCTGTTTTTTGATTTCTGTTTGGAGGTTTATTTACTCAAGTGAAAAGTCAAAACTGCCTGGCATGCGGGTAAAGCGCGTCAGCCCGCTGATGATCAGGTCGACATTGTCGATTCCCTGAGCAAAATTCAGTTTGACCTGTCCAGCCTGATTATCGTCCAGCACAACGTCCTCAATCTCTGACGTGCCATCAGACAAATGCTTGACCAGCCGCACCGCGAAGGTTTGCGGCAGGCGATTCTCTACGCGGACAAAACCTTCCGCCTGCCATCCGCCGTCATCCGTTTCAAAATCCGTGCTGTAATCGATCGCGGGAATGCTGATGTCATCCAGCAGCATCCCTTCGCCGTTGACCGCGGCGTCAGTGACATACTCAAAGCGCAGGGTGACCTTTTTGCCGGCGAACTCACTCAAGTCCACCGTTTCCTGAACCCATCCCTGGGTCTCGCCGTTGTAACCCCAGCCATAATTGTTGCCGGAGATGTTGTTCGAAGTCCCGCCGGGCGTCTTCAAAATCTGCCAGGACTCGCCATCCAGGCTGGCTTCGACGTAAGCGAAGTCATAATCCTTCTCGAGGTCATACCAGGTTTGGTAGCTCATCTCGACTGGTCCGCTGACAGTCGTCAGATCAAATGTCTGGGTCAGCATCATGTCCGATTCGTCGCCTTTGTTGCTCCAGAACGCGAATTTTCCGCTATAGGCATCCTCAGGCAGCAAGCGCACTTCGGTGTTGCCATTGAAACTCAGGGTGACCTCGCCGTCACAGGAGAGGTTGTAGTATCGGGCAGCATACTGGCGCACCTGATCATTTATAGACTCGTTGGAGCAGTTAGTCACCGGCTCCGCGTCGAACACCTGCGGAGCGTCCTCATAGTTGTGATAGGTGAAACGTCCGTCAGCGACGCGGTCATCCTTGAGCAAATTCGCGGTGACCCAGTCCATGAACACCTGATTGGCGGTAATTGGCTCGCCGGTAATCCCGTCCCGGATATTGTGATCCGCCAGGACTTTATCGACGCTGTCCATGCCATTTTCAGCTTCGGCTACCAGTGCCTGGGTTGCTTCCGTGCCGAACCTATCGAGAAAATAGGTGACAAACAGGAAGGACGCCCCGTAATGCGGCATGGTGTCTTCGAAATCAGTCGGCCAGTCAGTCAATTGAATATTCGGATTCGACATGAATTCAAAATCTTTGAAACCCGTCCCATAGCCGTTCAGGAAGACCGAGAGCTCGGCAAATCCCTCATTCAGCCAGGACTCTTCATTGCGGTCGTGATACCAGTGGATCATGTGCTGGAATTCATGAGCCAGGACGCCGTAGGTGTATTCCTCTCCCAGTCCAACTGTGTCCGAGTTGAACACGAACATCTCGTGCTGGTTGGAATACTGATGAACGACAGCCAGCAGGGAATCGACTGACGAAAAGTAGCCAGCCAGACTGACGCCGAGATCTGACGCGTACAGCAGATACAGATGTTCATCGTTATCGATACCAGGCGTCCATTCGCTGCCGAAGAATTCACGGTTGGTCGGATAAATCTCATTTTCGAAACTCTCGGCCAGTCTCTGCAGCTCACCCTTATCGTAGCGCGTCCCTTCCTGAACCCAGAAATAGGTATGCGGCGTGATGTGAACCAGCCTGGCTTTGATCTCGGACTGGACGTTGGTGTCGATGTTGGTGACCCAGAAAGTCCGCACGTCATTCAGCGCCGGCCGCTGGCCGTCAATCATCTCCGGCACATCGGTCACGCCCTTCAGCCGCTCTGCCAGGTCCACCGGATCGTTATTCGGTACCAGCGCCTGCTCCAGTGTTTGCAGGGTGAGCTGCGCGCCTTCGAGGTCTTCCGTCTCCGGCTTGCTATCCGCCTGGGTTGGTTTCACCTCCGGCTTCGCGGTTGGCAGCTCAATACCCGGCCAGGTCGGGGTGAACGATCCGCCTGGTTCGGATTCCGTTGGTTTAATCGCTCTGAAAAACAGGGTGGTGCCCGCGCCAATCATCCCCAGTGAGGTGACGCACAAACAACAGATAACCAGAAGAGTCAATCCAATGATGACCCATTTCAATCCGCTTGATTTATTCTCCATTCATTCCTCCTGCCCACGCGGCGCGTATTTGTAATAGCTGATCGCTCGACCGCCGCACTCTATATACGGATAATCTATGTTTCGGTTTTTAGGTTGTCCTATCATCGTGATTGCTTAATGACGTCCTGGATTGTGTCATCCAGCACGCCCAGGATTCCCGGCACGCGGTCAACCGTCGTCAGCGGCCGGAAGAGCTGTCTGAAGGAATCCTCCAGAATGGGGTAGACGACCCGCCAGCTTTTGGTTTGCGGCATTGGCTGTATCGAATCGACCATGGTTGTCGCCGCGGTCCACGGCGCATTGGATGCCGCGTAATCCCCCAGCAATGGCATCTCAAGCTGGTTCACAGGTAACCAGCCGCCGGCTGCTGTCAACTGCGCCGCCTGTTCGGGCTGGCTCAGCCAGGCAATGAACAACCAGGCTGCCAGGTCCTTTTCGGGCGTAGAGGGGATGACGGCCAGCGCCGACCCTTCGGATAATACGCTGCCCTTGCCGCTGTCTGCCGGATAAGGGATCAACGTCCAGTAATCAGATTTACCGAGCCGGGTATGGGTGGCATGTTGCAAGGCAACGTCCGCGAGGGTGCCGGAATAGAAAAGTGCCTGACGGTTGGAAAAATAAGTCTCGGATGTCGTCAGGCGCGATTGCCACAGACAGTTGCTGTCATACAACTTCCTCAGGGCAGTATATGCCTGCACGTTTTCACCACTGTCAAAATCAGTTCTTTCAGGTGTGGCTGACGCCACGTTTGGCGAGCCGTACGCCGCCAACCAGCTCATCACTGTGCCGGCATCATAATTCAAAACCCAGCCGCCCATGCCATCGTTGTTGGGGTCATCGTCGGCTGCCAGGGCTTTTGAGGCGGCGCAGGCTTGCGATTCAAAATCAGCCATGGTCTGGGGAGGTTCTGGAAAACCGAGTTCCTCCGCCCAGGTTTTGTTATAGAACAGCACATGCAAATCCTGATCGACCGGCAGACCATACAAAGAGTCGTAATGAATGAATTGCGCCTGAAAAGCGTTTGAGATACCCGCGACAGTATCCCCAGCCATTCCATACTGAGCGTCCGCCAGGTAAGGTGACAGGTTCAGCAATTCGCTGCCGTCCGCCAGCCAGGTGTCAATTTCCGAAGCGCTCAGCACAACGGCCTGGGCCAAAGCTGTCGCGTCGTCCGAGTTGCTGAGTGTCTCGAACATCACGCCGGTTCCGCCGCTGGACTGACCAGTCACCCGGATGCCCCACTGGTTCTCCGCGTTGAAGCGGGCGATCAAGCCATCAACACTCTCTTCAACATCCCCAATCCAGGGGTATAAAAATCTGATTTCGGTGCCGTTGAGCGTTGCGGCGTCAATGCTGATGGGGATAGGTGTGGCAGTCGCGGTGGGTTGCGGCGTGCTGGTTGAACGCGTTGCCGTCGCTTGTGCCGGCTCCGCGGAGGCGGAGGCAACCGGTGAAGCGCTGAGTTGAACGCCAGGCGTCGCGCTAGGCTCAGGTTGAGCGCCGCAGGCAGTCAGGATTGCACCAAGCAGCAAGACGGTGAGTACCATGGAAACGGGGGTCAGGCGATTTTTCATGCGCATGCCTGGTTTATACCAGAAAATATGCCCATAGTGCCCAGGCGCCGATCATCAACACGCCGATCACGAGCCGGGCAATCACAGACCAGCCGCAGCCCATCGCCATGCTGCCGGTCGCGTCCAGCGCTTTGCGCCAATCCTGCAGACGCATATATTCCAGCAGGAACATCGCCCCGATAGCCGCAATGAACCCGCCAAAGGGCGGCAGCAAAAAGGTGCCTACCACGCCGGCAAGCAGCGCCAGACCGATCGTCTGCCAACTGGCGCCATGCTTGCGCGCTCCTGCTCCCATCATCAGATTATCGACCAGGTTGCCGCCGATCATCATGACGGTCAGCAGCAAAAGCACCAGCCAGATCTGCCAGGAGAAGTGGGTCAGCAGAGCGAAGATCAGCGCGGCGATCCAGATTATGGTCAGCCCCGGCAAACCGGGGATGACCAGACTGACCAGACCGATCACCATCACCACCAGGGTGATGAGTTGCAGAGTTGCCAGCGGGATATCGTTCGGGATCACGTTATGCCTCGGGTTCGATGATGTCCAGCCCGCCCATCCAAGGTTTGAGCGCGTCGGGCACAACGATCGAACCGTCCGCCTGCTGATAATTCTCTATGACAGCGATCAGCGTTCGTGGCAGACCCAGTCCTGAGCCGTTGAGCGTATGTGTGAAGCGGTTCTTGCCGCCGTCAGCCGGCTTGTAGCGGATGTTCGAACGCCGCGATTGAAAATCACCAACGTATGAGACCGATGACACTTCCAGCCATTCCTCGCTGCCCGGTGACCAGACCTCGATGTCAACCGTGGCGTGAGAATTGAAGCCCAGGTCCCCGGTGCACAGTTGCACCTGCCGGTACGTCAGCCCGAGTTCGGCGCAAGTCTGCTCGGCGTCATGGATCATGCGCGTAAATTCGGCCGGCGTGTCTTCGGGTTTGCAGTAGATATACATTTCAACTTTGTCAAACTGATGGCCGCGCTTGATACCGCGCACATCCCGACCCGCGCTCATCTTTTCGCGGCGGAAGCAGGGCGTGTAGGCGGTGTAGCGGCGCGGCAGAGACTCTTCTTCCATAATCTCATTCATGTGGATGCCGGTCAGCGGGACTTCTGCCGTAGGCACCCACCAGAAGTCTTCTTCCACATCACGGTAGAGATTGCTGGCGAATTTGGGCAGCTGCCCGGCGCCATAAAGCACTTCACCTTTGACCATGAAAGGCAGATACTTCTCGCGATAACCCTGACGGATGTGCAGGTCGAGCATCCAGGCGATCAGTGCCCGCTGCAAGCGCGCGCCGGCACCGCTGAGCACGTAAAACCGTGTCCCCGAAAGTTTGACACCCTGCTCAAAAGAGAGAATGCCCAGCTTGGGAGCCAGCTCCCAATGCGGCAGGGGATTGAAATCAAACTGCCGCGGTTCACCGACCGTCTTGATGATCTGATTCTCGCTTTCATCAATACCCAGCGGCGTCTCGGGTCCGGGGAGGTTGGGCACATTCGAGAGCAGATCCTGCAGCGCGGTGTCGGTTGAGCGCACCTGGTCATCCAGCGCGCTGATCTTGTCTCCGACTTCCCGCATGGCGGAGATCATAGCCTCACGCTGGCTCTTGTCAGCCGCCTGGCTGATCTGCTTTGAGACCGAATTCCGCTCAGCCTTCAGGCTTTCGGTTTCAGTTAATAGTCTGCGCCGTTCGGCGTCGAGCCTGATGAGCTCATCAACGACCGAAGTCTCCATCTGGCGTTTGATCAACGCCTCACGCACTAATTCCGGGTTGTCACGAACAATGGCGATATCAAGCATGCTGCACCTCTCGGTTAATGATAATCCCCCTCCGCCATGCAGGACGAGAGGGGGATTTGCTCGTGGTGCCACCTGTTTTCACTCCGCGCGCGGAGTCTTGTGTGGATGTAACGGTCCTTCCGGCTCACTTACGACGTCATGTCCCTGCGTGAGCTGCCAGCCTGTTGGCTTCCGGAGTGGATCGATCCTGATGGTCGCTGGCTCGCACCGTCCGCCAGCTCTCTGGTTCCCGTGCGGATCTTATTCTCCGGGATGGCATTTGTATTGCGATTATACACAAGGGCGATACCGTGTCAAGAAGTAACGTCAACCGTAGATCTCGTCCGACATGTCCGCCCCGCAGATGTGGCTGGCTTTGAAAGCCTTCCACAGGTCTGGCATGTGATCGCCGTACACTGCCACTACCCGCGGTGATTTGCGGATCGAGCCCGGCACAAGGCTGGCCTGCTTGGCTTCAGCAGTCGACATGAATTCTGTCTCGAGCTCCACCCGACCGGATGTCTTGAGCGGCTTCACTTTTCTGTAATTTTTGACACCCTTGGCAACGGCTCTTCTAATCAGCTCATGCGAGCGGGCTGGCGGAATACAGCGCGCGGCAAAACGCCCGAGGCTGAATTTGACTACGGCAGCCTCAACCTTAGGCAATGTTTCCCTGATTTCGTTGACAAAAATGTCATCCCCTGAGACCGCGACCACCGGCACGTCGAACGCGCCCGCGAGGTAGGCATTCAGCTCACCTTCGCCGACCGGTTTGCCGTCCATCCGCAGCTCGATCACTTCACGCCCGAAGATTGATTCATTGCCGACGCCATCACTTGCGCCCGCCCGCGCGTGATAAACGATGAAGATCGCCGCGTCACAGCCTTGCACGCCTTCCATCATGGAGAGATGTTTGCCGCCGCCGCGGATCAGATCAGCGCGCGGGTCGAGCAGTTCGATATCCATGTTGTCCTGGCTCCAGTGCGCGTCATTGACGATCACCTCGGTCGCGCCGCCTTCAAAGGCGCCGGCGATGGCTGCGTTGACGTCCAGTACCATCATCTTGCGCGCAAATTCATAACCCGGCTTGCCCGGGTACATCTCCCGCGGCGTCACGACACCGGTGATTCCTTCCCCGTCGGCTGATATGTATACTTTCATGGTTTCTCCTTGTTGTCACGTAATTGCATGATTTAGTTTAACCCAGGTTGCTGCGGAAAAAATGGGCTTGCGTCAGGTTGACGATTGAAATGAATAATGCTATACTCACGGACACAATTTAGAAGACACGTGATGCGGGTGTAGTTCAATTGGTAGAACGTCTCCTTGCCAAGGAGAAGGTCGTGGGTTCGAGTCCCATCGCCCGCTCTTTTTATCACGGCGACGTGGCCAAGTGGCAAGGCAAGGGTCTGCAAAACCCTGATCATGGGTTCAAATCCCATCGTCGCCTTGCTTTTTTTAATTGTCAGTACAAGGATTGTTACTCACCGCCATAACCAAGAGCAAGGCAAGGGTCTGCAAAACCCTGATCATGGGTTTTCCTTCTGAACCTACGAGCTCCGCTCTCCGGCAAATCCCATCGTCGCTCGGGTTCTTTGGCGCCCCTGCAAGGGGAGCTGCCGGCGAGCGTTTTTTTCGAGCCGGCTGAGGGGTTCGTGCTGCCCATGTTGTTCACACACATTGAACCAAATGAGAGATTAACGATTTCTTTGAGCTCACGAACCTCAACTACCCCGGATGCCCAAGAATACTCGGGCATCCGTCCCTCCCTCCTATGGAGGGCATTGAAGAACTACACTGGAGATTAGTTGTCTTCGCGTTTGAATGGAATGATGAATTTGGTTTCACCACGTGACAGCTTAATGATGATCTGATTGATCCAATAATCGCGCAGCTCATCAGACTTAATTTGGTGGAGATATTTCAGGATCGCCTGTTTTCTGCCCGGTGAAATCGAATCGAACCTCTCGCTCAATCCATGCGCGGTTAACACGTCCCCCAGACTAGCCGGGACTTCAAATGTTTGTTTGACTGGTTCCGGATGCTGCTCAAACGCGATCGCAACCGTGTCGCCTGGCTTTGCCCCGGCCGCTTTCAACGTCTTCAGATTGATGTACAGATGCCACGGGTTTCCTTTATACCGGCGCAAATGTTTCGTGAACGGCACACCATTGACCGTCCCCTCAACATAGATGGAGCCTTTCGCCGGCGTCAGCAAATTTGAGATCCCTTCCGGTACGTAGACACAGAAATTCGTGTCATCGTCGATCAGGCTTACCGTCGCGTTGAACTGGTGCATGGTTGCAGTATAGCAAATCGAGAATTACTCCACAAATCCCCGCTGATGAGCCGTTGTATAATATCCAAAACTTTCTCACCCTGGCTGACATGAGCGACGACGAAGACGATTTCTACGAAGAACCAAGCGAAGAGGAATTAGCAGGTCAAAAACGCAAGCGACCCTGGATCGGGCTCGTGATCTTCCTGATCATTGTCGCCATCCTCGCCTTCCTGACCTGGCGCTACTTCCACATCGTCGACCAATTCATCAACGGCCGTTACACACCGACGCCTTACCCAACCCTGCCTTCCACGCCTACCCATACCGCCACTGTCACACCGCTGCCGACCTTCCCGCCCACACCGACATCCACGCCGATGCCTCCGTCCGCGTTCAAGGTCACCGACATGTCGAGCATCCTGCCGCGCATCCCCGGCCTGGCTGTTGACGCGGTCATCCTGGACGATGAAACGAATGTGACGGCTGAGCCGCCATTTGACACTCTCGGCTGGATCACCTCCAACAACCTCGGCGTCGCGGTCGGCGAGGCTGAAATCGATCCCTTCCATGCTACCTTTAATGCCGGCAAGGTCACCTGGGCCATGGACCTGCCGCTCAACCCTGGCATCTATGAGGTCTTTGTCCTGGACACGGTACTGGCATCCGCCGGACCGATGAATTACGAAGTTGCCAACAACGGCATCCCCATGACGCCGCTGCTCGGCAATCCGAGCATCATCCTCAAGTCCTCCCGCGGCGAAGATTCCCAGCGCATCAACCTCTGGCGTTCGCTCGGCATCTATGAGATCAACAACCTCGACAATCTGGTGACAGTCAGCACCGCCTGGGAAAACCGTGACGAGAACACGATTGTTTCAATCGACCAGGTGCTAATCGCGCGTTACCCGGATTCGACCAAGTCCATGATCCAGAGCCTGCCGCCCGGCGAGCAGCGCCTGATCGTGGATGATTCGCAGGCTGAAAACGACGCCCGCGACCAGATCTATATGTCACAGACCGAGCCTTCCTGGGGAGACAGCTATACCACCTTGCTCAACCCCGACCATGACACGAAGGTCACGTGGAAGGCGACCGAACGGCTGCCTGTCGGCAAGTATCAGATCTATGCCTGGATCCCGCTGGTCGTCAACAGCGGTGAGGTGACTTACGCAGCTCAAATCCATGACAACCCATTCGGGACAGATGTGGTCATCAATCAATCGAAGACACCTGGCAACCAATGGGTGCTGCTTGGTGAATGGGAAACCCCGCGCACCTACGAAGGCCTGGTCAATTTATCGGTCACGCTTTTTATCCCCGGCAAAACTCAGGGTGAAATCGCTATCGACGCGATCGCTTTTGTCAAGGTACCGTAAGCGCTGACCGGCGGCTGTTGTATAATCGCCTCTGACATCCGCCATGACCGAATCCAGAGAAACACCCGTTCAGAAATCTCCAACCCAGGCGCCTGAGGTCAACTACCAGCACAAATGGCTGGTGCTGCTCTCGACTGGCAGCGGCATTTTGCTGACCACGCTCGATACCAGCATCGTCAACACCGGGCTGCCTACCCTATCCCGCTATTTCAACGCTGACCTCGCCAGTGTGCAATGGGTCGTTCTGGCGTACCTCTTGACAGTCACCACGCTGATGCTCTCCATCGGGCGTCTGGCTGACATGGTCGGCAAGAAACGCATCTACAACCTGGGCTTCATTGTCTTCATCATTGGCTCGGCATTGTGCGGTTTTTCGTCCACGCTGACAATGCTGATCGTCAGCCGGGTGGTACAGGGCATTGGCGCCGCCATGGTTATGGCGTTGGGCATGGCCATCGTCACTGAAGCTTTTCCCGCCAGCGAACGCGGGAGGGCGCTAGGGATCAACGGAAGCATTGTCTCCGTCGGCATCATCACCGGCCCCTCGCTAGGCAGCCTGATCATTGACCAGTTCTCATGGCATTGGGTCTTTTTCATCAATCTGCCCGTCGGCATCATTGGCACCCTGCTGGTGCACCGCTTTGTGCCGCACTACGAGCCCAAGGGCAGGCAGATCTTTGATCTCAAGGGTTCTTTGCTGATGTTTGCCGGCCTGCTGAGTTTACTGCTTGCGCTCACCTTCGGTCAGCATTTGGGTTTTACCGCGCCGCTTATCCTCGCGCTCTTCGCTTCCTTCCTGGTCTGTCTGGTACTTTTCATCAAGGTTGAGCAGACCACGGAACAACCGCTGATCGATATGAACATCTTCCGCAGCCGCCTGCTGACCATCAATCTGGCGACGGGATTCCTGACCTTCATCGCCATGGGCGGCACCAACATTCTGATGCCGTTCTACCTGCAAAACGTGATGATGGTTTCCTTGCGAACCATGGGCGTGCTGATGGCGGTTCATCCGGCGTTGATGGGGATTACCGCGCCCTTCAGCGGCAGGCTCTCGGACAAATACGGCTCGCGCCCGATTGCCGTGATCGGTCTGGCGGTGCTGATCCTGGGCTACGGACTGGTGAGCACGCTTCGTGTCGATACCCCGTGGTGGGGGTATGTCTGGCGCATGCTGCCAATCGGTCTCGGAATGGGCATTTTCCAGTCGCCCAATAACAGCGCCGTGATGGGTTCCGCGCCGCGCGAACGGCTAGGCGTAGTTTCCAGCATGCTCAGCGTCACCCGCACACTCGGCACCACCACTGGTGTTGCCACCTTGGGCAGTATCTGGGCCAGTAACGTCATCCGGCTGGAAGGCTCGTATGTCAACACGCTGGCTGCCAGTCCTCAAAGCCAGTTAACGGCATTGAACACGACCTATTATGTTGTCATCGCCCTCCTGATCGTCGCTTTCGCGCTGGCACTCTGGTCCTTCTCCAGCGAACGCCGTTCCCGAGCCGCGGCGAAAAATGACCTTTAATTCTTAAATTTGCGTAACAACCGATTGCCTCTATACTGGTAACTATATTCATTTAAGGAGACTCCCCATGGCTGCGCGATCAAGCAAGAAATTGATTACGCCTGAAGACCTTTTCAGGTTCAGGTATTTAATGCAGGCTGCCTTCTCACCAGATGGTACACAGGCAATTTATTCAGTCTTTTCGACTGATATGAAGAAAGAAGATGACTTCATCACCCTGTATTTGCTAGACCTCAAAACTGGTCAACAAAGACAATTGACCAACGGCTTGCAGCGGGATACCAGCCCGGCATGGTCGCCGGATGGGAAGACCATTGCCTTCCTGTCGAAACGCGGTGAAAAAGCCCAGCTTCACCTGCTGCCGGCCGAAGGCGGCGAAGCGCGCCAACTGACATCCTTTGAGCAAGGTGTCGGCAGCGGACCGGTCTGGTCACCGGATGGAACACGCATCGCGTTCAGCGCGCCAGCGAAATCTCAGATCGACGTGAAGAAACCGTACCGCGTCGACCGCAACTACTTCCGTTTTGATGCCATCGGCAATCTGGACAACGCCTCGCATGACATCTACATCATCAATGTGGCGGATGGCGAGGTCAAACAATTGACCTGCGACCGTGAAATGAACACCCGTCCGCGATGGTCTCCGGACGGCAAAGAGATTCTGTATGTCGCCATGATGTCGCCGGATGAATTCAGCATGGATGGCAAACTGCGCGTCGTGACACTAGCCGGAAAGATGCGCGACTTGACCAGCAAGTGGGGCGCGGCAAACGCAGGCGAGTGGCATCCGGATGGCAAGCAGGTCATCTTCCTCGGGCATGTCGCCGGATTGCCGATCGGCAGTAAAAATGACCTGTGGGTCATGTCTGCCAAAGGCGGCAAGCCAGTCAGCCGCTCCGCAGGTTACCTGGTCGGTGTTGGAATGGGCACGCGCGGCGAATACCCGTCGGATATGTCCATTCCGCTTTTCGTCAGCAAGGATGGCAAACTTGCCTATGTCGGCGCGCAGGACGCGGGGACTGAGGTCGTGCTCTCGGTCGCGCTCACTGGCGACGAGAAAGTGACACCGATCGTGACCGGCGACCGTTCCTGCACGCTGCTGGACGTTTCGGACAAGCAGCTGCTCTTCAGTGTTGCCAACTTCAACCAGCCGCCTGAGCTGCACATCAGCGGACTGGATGGGAAGAAAGAAAAGGGTCTGACCAACCTGAACACCGAATTGCTCGACGAGTTCAATCTGCCTGAAGTCAAGCACCTGCTGTTCAAGAGCGTTGACGGAGAGCAAGTCGAGGGCTGGATCAGCTTACCGCCAAAAGGCAAAGCGCCTTACCCAACCATCCTGTACATCCACGGCGGCCCGCACTCAGGGTTTGGCGCCAACTTCGCGCTCGATACCCAGATGCTGACCGGCGCCGGTTACGCGGTGCTGTATGTCAACCATCGCGCCTCCACCGGTTATGGCGACAAGTTCTCCACCGCCATCAAGGGTGACTGGGGCAACCTGGACTACCAGGACCTGATGTATGGCGTCGACTACGCCATCGCCAAAGGTTATGCTGACCCCGACAAGCTGGGGTGCTGCGGTCTCTCCGGCGGAGGCAACCTCTCCTGCTGGATTGTTGGTCATACTGACCGCTTCAAGGCGGCTGTGCCTGAAAACCCGGTTACAAACTGGCAGTCCTTCTACGGCGTCAGTGACATTGGCGTGCGCTTTGCCGTCGAGGAGCTCGGCGGGCATCCGCACGAGATCCCGGAGATCTACGCCAAGTGCTCTCCAATTACCTATGCGCATCGCTGTACGACCCCAACCCTGATGGTGCAAGGCGAGGAAGATTATCGCTGCCCTGCCGAACAGTCGGAACAGTTCTACGCGGTGCTGAAGGCAAACGGCTGCACCGTGGAAATGGTGCGTCTGCCGGGCAGCCCGCATGGCGGCTCGATCAACGGACCATTGGCGGTGCGCAAAGCTCAGAATGACGCGTTGCTGGGCTGGATGAACAAGTATGTGCTCGGCAAGCCATCAGAATTCAGCTAGCCAATCAATAAACATCAGCTAATAAAAACGAACCCTCCCGATAATCGGGAGGGTTCGTTTTTATTAGCGCAAAGGGTTTAGCTCAAGGCTGCTATCGCGGCATCCAGGATTGCCTGATTGGAAGTGATAACGGGGAAGTCGAACGCGCGGCGTAAGCGCGGCAGCACGTTCATCGCCGGGAAGTTGGTACACGAGACAAAGAGGGCATCCGGCTGCAAACCTTTCACTGCATCCTTGGCCAGTTTGATAATGTCATTCCCATCCACCCGCGCGATCCTGGTATTTTCAACAATACCCAGCCCGTTTATGCGCAGCACTTCAATGCCATCCGACTCGAGGCTGGCAGCGATTTTCAGGTTGAGCTCATCAACGTACGGCGTCACGACAACGGCTTTCCTGACGCTCAAGCCATGCAGTGCCTCCCGCACCGCTTTGGTCACGCTCAGACAGGGCGCCTTGGCAGTCTTCGAGACTTCTTTAATCAACTTCTCTTCATATTTGTTGCCCCGCAATGCGCTGGCGCTGGTGCAGCCGAAGACGACCACATCCACCTCAGCCGTTGCCAGATCCCGCGCTGCCGGCAGTGTGAATTCGTCGATCATCCTGGCTTCATCTTCAGCCGTCACATTCTTCAGATACATCCTCGCGGTATGCAAGGTGAAGCGCGCTGGCAGATGTCGATAGAAATCTGGTTCCATCACACTATTGCTGGATGGGACAATCAAACCTACTCGTTTTCCGTCTGTTTTGACTGATATTCTGCGCATGAGATACACCTTTTTTAAGCTTTAAAACTCGTATAAATTATAGCACGAGCCCATTTCAGGCGGGGCATAGGTGCTATAATTTATGACTATGGCAAGCTACCCGTTCTCGTTGTTGCCCCTGGGTGACTCTGCTGTGATCGCAAATTTTACCGATGCGATTGACCTCTCAGCCAATCAAACCATTCATCATAACGTCAGGATCCTCAACGGGAACCGGCTGTCAGGCATCAGGGATTTGATTCCAACATATGGCGCGCTGACGATAGTTTACGATCCGTTGCAGCTCACTTATGCACATATAGAAGACTGGTTACTCCGTTATTGCGACACGGATGGGACGGAGCAGACGCAGCCGTCAAATGTTATCGAGATTCCGGTCGTCTATGGCGGCGAGTACGGACCAGACCTGGCATCCGTCGCGGAGCATAACCATCTGACCGAAGCAGAGGTAATCCGCATCCACTCATCAGGAAGCTACCCGGTCTATATGATGGGCTTCACACCGGGTTTTCCATATCTGGGCGGGTTGGACCCAGCCATCGCGACCCCACGCCTGACTGTCCCGCGCACCACTATCCGCGCTGGCTCAGTCGGTATTGCCAACACTCAGACCGGGATCTATTCGGTCGCGTCGCCGGGGGGCTGGCGGCTGATCGGCTGGACACCGAAACAACTCTTCGATGTTTCCAAGCCGCAGCCCTGCCTGATCTCACCCGGAGATACCATTCGTTTTAAGCCAGTTTCAATCGAAGAGGCAAACCGTGTCACTGCGAGTCATTGACGGCGGTTTCATGACAATCGTCCAGGATGCCGGACGCTTTGGCTACCAGCATCTGGGTGTGCCCTCCTCGGTGCCGATGGACCAACTGGCGTATTGGTCCGCCCACGCGCTGGTCGGTAATCCGCCCGAACTTGCCTTGCTTGAATTTACCCTGATTGGACCGACGCTCTTGGCGCAGGCTGATTGCCTGGTTGCCTACACAGGCTGCGGCTACGCGATCAAGGTCGATGGCATTATCCAGCCTGGCTGGACGTCGCTGCTGGTAAAAAAAGGTGAAACAATTTCCTTTGAAAAGACTCAATCTGGCGTTTGGGGGTACCTGGCTATTCAGGGCGGCATCCATGTGCCATTGGTGCTGGGCTCGCGCGCAACCTACCTGCGAGGCAGGTTTGGCGGCGTTGAAGGGCGCGCTTTGCAACCCAATGACCTGCTGGAGTTAGGCTGTCAGAAGGCGGATCAGGAAAGATTTGCCAACCGGACAACACCATATTATTACCGCCCAAAATACACACAGCACCCGAGGCTGGAAACGATTCAGGGACCGCAAGCGTTCAGTTTCACTTTTGAAGGCATGAATACGCTCTACAACTCAGCCTACGCGGTGACACCCGCATCTGACAAGATGGGCTATCGGCTGGACGGTCCCGTGGTTGAGCACGCCAAATCCGCGGATATCCTCTCCGATGGAATGCAGCCGGGTTCCGTCCAGATTCCAGCCAGCGGACTGCCAATCGTCATGATGGGTGACAGCGCGACATCCGGCGGATATACTAAAATTGCAGCTTTAACCACGGTTGCCAGATCTCTACTCGCGCAATGCGAACCGGGGAATTCGCAAGTCAGGTTTGATTTCACCTCAATCGAGGCAGCGCAGACTTGTCTGGCAAAGACCGCCCGGGAGCTGACGACGGTGGAAATCGCTGACGACGAAGACGAAGAGGACATGCTGCGTTTCGTGACAGCCTGAGGAGTGAAGAATGCCAATTGATATTAATAGCGATATGGGTGAAAGCTTCGGTCGTTACCAGTTAGGGAACGACGCCGGTCTGATGCCATGGCTGACGTCGGTCAATATTGCCTGCGGTATGCACGCCGGTGATCCGCTGGTGATGGACGCCACCCTGAAAATGGCAAAAGAACCCTCGCTCGCCATCGGCGCTCATCCGGCCTACCCTGATCTGCAAGGCTTTGGCAGGCGCGTGCTGGAGATGACTCCTGAAGAGGTTGAGGCGTATACGTTGTATCAGATCGGCGCGCTGGCTGCTTTCGCGAAAGCCAACGGCGCCGAGCTGGCGCATGTCAAACCGCATGGCGCCTTGTACAACAAGGCAGCCAGCGACATGGCGACCGCGGCAGCCATCGCCCGGGCGGTTCAGCGCTTCGACAGCGGTCTGATTTTGGTCGGACTGGCAGGTTCATTATTGATCAAAGCTGGAACCGAAGCTGGATTGCGCGTGGCGAACGAAGGCTTCCCGGAACGCGGCTACAACCCTGATGGCACATTGATGTCCCGCAAGCAGGCCGGCGCGGTTATCCACGACCCCGCTGAAGCGGCAGCCAACGCGCTTCGGCTGGCAAACGAAGGCATCACCATCAGTCTGGGCGGAGAAACCCGTCACACGCGGGTTGATTCATTATGCATTCATGGCGATTCGCCCAACGCGCTCAATGTCGCGCAGGCAGTCTTCACCGCGTTGACAGAGCATCAGGTCGAGATCAAACCATTGCAGGCGTTTATCGGATAAGCCCGGCCCCTTGATTTTCCATTTAGAGTAAGACAGCGCGGATGAATCGTTTAAAACAGACTGGACTGGCTGGGTTCGGCAGCGCTGTTGCCATACCCTGAATCGGGCTGCAACGCCTTCCCTCGCGCGGCGGCAACTGCCAGAACATCACAGCGCTCGTTCTCGGTGTTCCCGCTGTGACCTGCAACCCATAGCACGCTCACACGCCGCTCATCGAGCAAAGGCAGCAACCGCTGCCAGAGGTCTACGTTTTCAGCACGTTTTTTATCGGCTTTTTTCCACTTGTTCGCCTTCCACGCTTTCGCCCACCCCAGCGTGATGGCGTTGACCACATACTTCGAATCGGAATAAAGCGTCACCCTGGCGCCAGCCGGCAGGGCTTCAAGCGCCTTGATCACCCCCATCAATTCCATGCGGTTGTTGGTCGTCAGTTGATAGCCACCGGAGAGTTCCTGCCGCTCACCTGCCCGCAGAATGACCGCGCCATATCCGCCCGGTCCTGGATTGCCTAATGAGCAGCCATCGGTGTAGACGGTTGCTGTGCTATCAGTCTTACTCATGAATAGGTCAGCTCCAGCACATGAGGGTCCTGGATCAACCGCTCCTGGAACTCAGCGTGCTGTTTGACAGAACCGGACAACATCAGGTTCAGGCGGAAATGACTGGCGAGTTTCTCGGTTTTGTGATCGCGGATACGCATGCCAGAGTCCTGTAATAATTCCTCGATGCGTTCGATTTCCTCATGTTCGCATTGCAGCAGGACGATGTAATTGATCGTCTCGCTCATCCCTCCGAGGAAGGATTCCAGCGGCGGGAAGACCATCAGAATGACCATGACGATCAGCGTGACACTGATTGCCAGCGGGAACTGTCCCAGTCCGACGCTCATGCCAATTGCCGCGACGAACCAGATCAGCGCTGCCGTCGTCAATCCTCGCACCCGTCCGACATCGCGGAAAATCACGCCCGCGCCGAGGAAACCAATGCCGGTGACGATATTGGCCGCAATGCGGGCATTGTCGTTGGCGCCCGCCAGACGGGCGGAGAGAATAGTAAACAAGGTTGCGCCGAGGCAGATGAAAATGTTGGTGCGGATGCCGGCTGCCTTCTCACGGCTTTCGCGCTCGAGACCAATCAAGCCGCCGAGCAGAATTGCCAGCAGCACCTTTTGCAGGTCATCGAATAACAGCGCGTAATTCATGTCAATCATCTAGGGTCAGCCTAACTCACCGCAATGTAGAGGCGTTTGTTGATTTTGCCTTTGCTTTTATAGTCGGTGACCTTGATCGTGCCAATCTCACGGGTGTTGCTGACGTGTGTTCCGCCATCAGCCTGCAGGTCCAGCCCGACGATGTTGACCGTGCGGACGGTCTCGATGCCAGGCGGCAGCAGATTGATGCGCGTACGGATCAGGTCAGGGATCTGAAAGGCTTCTTCGCGCGGGAAGGACTTGATCTCAATCGGATGTTCCTCGGCGACTGCCTCGTTTATGGATTTCTCGATCGCTGCTGCCAGGTCGTGAGTCATATTCTCGAATTCAAAATCCATCCGGCCGGAGAGCGGATCCATCTCCGCGCCGGTCACATGCGCGCCATAATCGCGGAAGATCACACCGCACAGCACGTGCAGCGCGCTATGGGTGCGCATCAGCGCGTGGCGCCTCTCCCAATCCAGCTTGCCGGTCACGACGGCTCCGACCAAGGGCAGCGGCTGGTCCGGCGCGATGAAGTGCAAAATACCTTCGGGGCTCTTCTTGACTTTGACCACCGGATAGGTCACGCCATCTGCTTCGAGCGTGCCCATGTCATGCGGCTGCCCGCCGCCGCCGGGGTAAAAAGCGGTGCGATCCAGCACAACCGCGTGCTGTGCCTCATCGATCGCGGTGACCCTGGCGTCGAATTCTTTAAGGTAACAATCTTCCTGGAATAGCTGTTCGGTCATCTCTCCACCTGTCTCTCTGATTTGTCTTTCTATTATACGCATTAGCTGGATAAAGCCTATTGTATAATGATTTTCAGGCACATTTGCTGTGCTTCTGGAGGTCACATGCCGATTAAAAATTCACCTGAAGAACGAAAAATTATGAGTTTTCTCGAAGATGCCGGCGGCAACGACGGTCAGTTTGGCGAGCAAATCAGCGAAATACGCAACAATGGCCTGACCGAAGAAATCGTCGCGGCGCTGCGCGAAGCGCTTGCTAAAGGCGATACGAACGCGGAGGATCCCCAAACGCTCAAGCTCGTCAGCCAGTTCAATATGCTGGTCAATCGCTGGCGGCTGGCAGCACAGATGAAGAATTTTCGCCGGCGATAGCCGTGGCAGCAAGTCTGAACGACGACTTCTCGTCGTGGAATGATCCGTTCTCTTCCAAACTCATCGCGACGCTTGCGTCAGGTGCGGAGGCGCTTGCCATTGTAGGTAGTTACGCCAATGGCGGTGCGACCAGCTATAGCGATCTGGACATCCTGCGCTTTGTGTCCGATGCAGCCCTGCACGACCTGCCGGCCTATCAGCTCAAGATGATGGATGGCAGACTCTTGAGCCTGACCCATAAAAGTTTCAACTCGGCATTGGCTGAGTTGCGTGACCCTGGGATTTATTACAAAGCTTTTCTGCCACTGACTGAATTCAGGACGCTCCATGATCCCGGTAAGAATCTGACCACATTCAGGATTAGTGCGGCGTCCATTGGCTGGGAGGACCTGTCGGCGGACGTTGACCGCTACGTGAATGAACAGCTTTGCGGATTGGCTGAAGAAGCGACCAAGGTACTCTCCGGTATAGAGCAGAACAGCTCTGAGCGTATCATCTATGGCACCCAACTGCTGACACTCGAATTGCCAAAACTGATTTACCTGCATCACAGGCAATGTCTCAGGTCTGAAAGTCTGTATTTCACAGAATGCCAGCGTCTGATGGGAACAGAGTCCGCCTGGAGCAAGCATTTTCGTTCCACGCTCTCACCTGTCAACGGAAGCACGGCGGAAAAGGCTGGCAGCGCAGTCCTGGAACTGTATCTTCAAACAATTGACCATACTGGAAGCGAGTTTGACGCGACTCAAAAGGAAGTAATTGCCTGGATCAGCGAGCAAATCCAGACATTGAATCATGTGTAGGTTTGGCCTGAATCTTGTAACTTAAAATATTGGCATTATCTGACCAGAGCAGGTTAAAATTGTGGCTCCGGCTGACTTGAAAGAATCTCTGTAATCACGCCCTCAGCCACCAGGTCTGGAGACTGCGGCATGTCGTTTGTTCATCTGCACGTGCACTCACAATATTCAGTTCTTGATGGCTTCGCCAGCGTTAAGAAACTGGTTGCGCGCACGCTTGAACTGGGCATGCCGGCTATCGCCCTGACCGACCACGGCACCATGTTTGGCACCATCGACTTCTTCAACGCCGCGACCGCTGCCGGCGTTAAGCCGATTATCGGCCTTGAGACCTACATCGCCCCGCGAACGCGGCACGACAAACACCCGCGGCTGGACAAGCGCTCCGGTCATCTGGTGCTTCTGGCTGAGAACGAGGTGGGCTATAAAAATCTGCTCAAGATAGCGACCGCGGCGCAACTGGAAGGCTTCTACTATCACCCGCGCGTCGACCATGATTTCCTGCGCGACCATCATGAGGGCCTGATTGCCACCAGCGCCTGCATGAGCGGTGAGATTTCACAGGCACTGCGCGAGGATGATGAGTCCAAAGCGCTGGAAACCCTTGATTTTTACCTGGACCTCTTCGGCCGGGACAATTTCTTCCTCGAACTCCAGCGGCATGAGATGGATGAGCTTGAACGGCTCAACCAGCAACTGCTCGCCATTGGCCGGCAGCAGAACGTCCATTTCGTCGCGACCAACGATGTCCATTACGTTGACCGCACCGACGCCCAGTTCCAGGATATACTGCTTGCCATCCAGACCGGCGCGCTCCTGACCGACACAAAACGCTTCCACATGAGCAACGATACCTATTATCTGCGCTCGCCGGAAGAAATGGCGGCGCTGTTTCAGGATGTGCCCAAGGCGCTTGAAAACACGGTGTGGATCGCCGAACGCTGCAATGTCGATCTGACGCCGGGCAAGGCTTACCACCTGCCGCGCTTCGAGGTGCCTGCCGGCGACTCCGACGCCAGTTACCTGCGCAAGCTCTGTGAGGAGGGACTGGTCTGGCGCTATGGTGAACGAGCCAGCGATCCTGACGTTCGCGAGCGCTTCGAGTATGAACTGGAAGTCATTCATCAGCTTGGCTTCGACGCCTACTTCCTGATCGTGCATGACCTGACGTGTCACGCGCGTGAAAAAGGCATCTGGTACAACACGCGCGGCTCCGCCGCCGGTTCGATCGTGGCTTACACGCTCGGCATCAGTTCCATGGAGCCGATCTCCCAGGGCTTGCTATTCGAACGCTTCCTGAACAAAGACCGCGTTACCATGCCCGATATCGACCTGGATTTCCAGGATGACAAACGCGCCGAGATGATGCAGTATTGCGTTGAGAAATACGGCGATGACCGCGTGGCGCAAATCATCACCTTCGGCTCAATGGGCGCACGCGGCGCCATCCGTGATGTCGGCCGCGTGCTCGATATTCCCCTGCCGGAAGTCGACCGCGTCAGCAAGCTGATCCCGCAAATCCCGAGCAAGCCAATCACCATCCGTGAAGCGATCGAAGGAATCGAAGAGGTCAAGACCGTTTATCAGCAGGCACCGCATCTGCAGAACCTGCTCGATACTGCCGCCAACATGGAAGGGTCAATCCGCAATATTGGTACGCACGCCGCGGGTGTTGTCATCTCAGACGCGCCGATCACCGAATATATGCCGCTGCACCGCGCCACCAGCGCCAATGAAGAGATCCCGATCAAAGCGGTTACCCAGTTTGAGATGGGCATCATTGAATACCTCAAACTGCTCAAGGTCGATTTCCTCGGGCTGATCACGCTGACCATCATGCAGCGCGCGGGTGAAATGATCCGCGCCCGGCACGGCATCGACCTGACGCTCGACAACATCCCGACCGATGATCCGGAAACCTACAAATTCCTGGGTGAAGGTCACACCGCCGGCGTCTTCCAGCTTGAAGGCAGCGGCATGACCCGCTACCTGGTCCAGATGCAGCCGCAGGAACTGGCGCACATCATCGCTATGGTGGCACTCTTCCGGCCCGGCCCCATGCAGTTCATCCCCTCCTACATTAAGCGCTTGCACAACGAGGAGCGTGTGACCTACCGCCACCCCAGGCTGCAGCGTACCTTCGAAGAGACCTTCGGCATCCCGATTTATCAGGAACAGATCATTTTTGCCGCCATGGATATCGGTGGCTACAGCGCATCCGAGGCGGATAACCTGCGCCGCGCGATCTCGAAGAAAAAAGCGGAAGAGATCGAAAGGCATCGCGCCAAATTCATCAGCGGCGCGGAGGCGAACGGGATTGATGGAACCATCGCCGACCAGATTTACACCGACTGGGAAGCCTTCGCGCATTATGGCTTTAACAAAAGCCATGCTGCCAACTACGGCAAGATCGCGGTTCAGACCGCTTACCTGAAGAGTCATTACACAGTCGAATACATGACTGCCACACTCTCGGCATCCAAGAACGATACCGATAAAGTGGCATTCTATGTTGATGACACGCGCGGCATGGGCATTGATGTTCTGCCGCCCGATGTCAATCACTCCAGTTGGGATTTCAGCATCGAAGACCGTCCGGGATTATCGCCTGCCATCCGCTTTGGGCTTGGCGCGATCAAGAATGTCGGCTCCGCACCGGTCGAAATGATCCTCGAGGAACAGCGCAAGGGGCCATTCGAAAGCCTGAATGACTTCGCCCGCAGGGTGCCGCTGCACAAGGTTGGCCGCCGCTCGCTGGAAAGCATGATCAAGGTTGGCGCGCTCGACAGCTTCGGCGAACGCTGTGCCCTGCTCGATTCGATCGACAAGATCATGTCGGTCAGCGCAGGGCATTATAAGGAGATCGACAGCGGACAGTTGAGCATATTTGGCGAGGTAAGCGGCGGCAGCAAGCTGGATGACACCATCGTCCTGAATTGCACCAACGCGCCAGACAATCAGCAGATGCTGGCCTGGGAGAAAGAACTGCTCGGGCTTTATGTCTCGAATCATCCGCTCACAGCTTACCTGCCAACGCTGGCGAAAACGGTCAGCCACTATTCAAGCCAGCTCAAGGAAACCGCGCACAAGGAATCCGTTGTTGTGGCGGGCATCATCTCGGCATCCCGAATGCATCAGACGAAGAACGGCAAGACGATGGGCTTCGCGACGCTGGAGGACAGCCAGGGGAAGGTCGAAATGGTACTCTTCCCGCGCACATGGAGTCAGTACCAGTCCTATCTGAGCGGACAAAAAGTTCTGGTGATCACCGGGACGCTGGACAACGAGGACGGCGAGCCAAAATTGCTGGTCGATAAGATCCAGGAAGCACAAATAGATCCTACGCTGCCGGCGAGCAGCACTCCGACACAACCATCCGCCGGCATGCCGACCGATCCCCCTGACTCTGACATTGCGCCGGATGACATCATTGAGCCGCAAGACGACGACATCCCCTGGGATGACAGCGCGCCTGATGTCGAGAGCTGGCACGCGGCGGCGGACGTTGAAGCAGCGTCCATACCTTCCGCGCCGGGTATCACGGAGCCGGATCCGCTTCCCCCGCCGGTCAAATTGCCGACGCCGAGCATTATCAGCATGGACAAGCTGCCAGAGAAGAATCCGAAAATCGCGCCCCTCAGGACGGAGCTGCCCCCGCCGGTGGTGACTCCGCCTCCCGCACCCGCATACCGTCCGCCGGTCAGCGGTCTCGCCACGCTCACCCGCAGCGCCGTTGCGTTCGATGATGAAGCGCCAAAGATGATCGTCATCCACTTGCGCGGCAGTGAGGACAAATCCCGCGATATCCGTCGGTTGCAGCGCATCCACGGTTACCTGATCTCCTACCCCGGAAAAGATCAATTCGCATTCATGCTCTATGAAGCCGGGCACGTGTTCAGGCTGGAATTCCCTAATGAAAACACGCGCATCAACAAGAATCTGGTCTTGAAAATCACAGACATGATCGGTGAGGAGAACATCACCATCGAGCCTGTTCAAATCCTCTAGAAGTTGGCATCCATGGAAGACAAGAAAATTAAAAAAATCGCCATCCTCACCTCCGGAGGTGACGCGCCGGGGATGAATCCCTGCATCCGGGCGATTGTGCGGACCGCGCTCTCGTATAAAGTTCAATCCATTGGCGTGCTCAACGGCTTTGAAGGGCTGATCAAAGGCACCTTCAAACCGCTTGGCGCGCGTGATGTCGGCGGGATCATCCAGCGCGGCGGCACCATCCTGATGACCGCCCGCAGCAAGGAGTTCTACAGCGCGAGCGGGCAGCGCGAAGCCGTCCGCCGGCTGAATGGCGAAGGCATCGATGGACTGGTGGTGATCGGCGGCGATGGCTCGATCGAAGGCGCGCAGAAGCTGGTTGAACGCGGCGTCAATGTGGTCGGCATTCCTGCCAGCATCGATAACGACCTGCCCGGCACCGACATGAGCATCGGCGTCGACACTGCCATGAACACCATCACCGAGGCGATCGACAAACTGCGTGATACTGCCTCGTCACACTCCCGAGCCTTTATAGTTGAGACGATGGGGCGCTCTTCGGGCTACCTGGCGCTCAAGGCAGGCGTGATCAGCGGCGCTGAAATGACGCTCATTCCCGAAATCAACGTTCCGGTGGAGGAGATCGTTGCGACGGTCGCGTCAGCGTATCAGCGCGGCAAGACCCACTGCATCATCGTCGTCGCGGAGGGCTACAGCACCGGCGCGGCGGCACTGGCTGCCGAGCTGGACGCCATGAATACCGGCTTCAACTTCCGCGTTTCAATCCTGGGACATATTCAGCGCGGCGGCAGACCCAGCGCGTTTGACCGCTGGCTGGCAACCTTGTACGGCATCAAGTCCGTCGAACTGCTGATTGAAGGTCAGAGCGGCGTCATGACCGTGCTGAGCGGCAACCACGTCAAGGGCATACCGTTTGACAAACTAAACCAATACGAGAAATCCACTCCAGCGGATTACTACCGCTATACCCACATGCTCTCACGATAGTCAAAAATGCCCTGGTAAACCAGGGCATTGATTATTGTTTATTCTTCATCCCGATTGCGCAGATGCGGGAAGAGCAGCACCTCGCGGATGGTGCTGCTGTCCGTGAAGAGCATCACCAGCCGGTCAATACCCATGCCAAAACCGCCATTGGGGGGCATGCCATACTTCATCGCCTGCAGGTAATCATCGTCCATCGGATGTTTCTCTTCATCCGTGTCGGCATAATCGCGTCCCATTTCGAGGAAGCGGGCTTCCTGGTCTAGCGGGTCATTCAACTCGGTGAAGCAATTCAGCAGTTCCATGCCGGCAATGAACCCCTCAAAGCGCTCGGTGATGCCCGGCTCGCCCGGTTTGTTCTTCGCCAGCGGAGAAATCTCCCGCGGATAGTCATACAGGAAAGTCGGCTCAATCAGTGTCGGTTCAAGGTAATTGCCGATCATGTGGTCGATCAGTTTACCGCGCGGCTGGGTGGGGTTGAAGCTCATCTTCTTCTCGGTCATTGCTTCAGCCAGCGCAGCCTGGGTCGGATAGTCCACGATGTCAATGCCGGTGACGTCGATCAGCCCCTGCCGGAGCTGCAGGCGCTTCCAGGGCGGCGCGACATCCACTTCACGTCCGGCGTAAGTGAACCTGGTTGACCCGAGCACTTTCTTCGCGGTATAGGCCAGCATATTTTCAGTAATTTCCATCACCTTGCGGTAATCGGCATATTCCGTATAGAACTCGAGCTGCGTGAATTCGGGGTTGTGCTTGAACGAAACACCTTCATTGCGGAAGTCACGGCCAATCTCATAGACATGCCCGAGCATGCCGACCAGCAGCCGTTTCAGATACAGCTCAAACGAGATGCGCAAATACAATTCCTGCTTGAGCTGATTGTGGAAGGTGACGAAAGGTTTGGCCGCCGCACCGCCGTAGATCGGCTGCAGGATAGGCGTCTCAACCTCGAGGAATCCTTCCCCATCCAGAAACTCGCGCAGGGCTTTGATCGTCGCCGCGCGCACCTTGAAGATCTCGCGCACATTCGGGTTGACAGCCAGATCTGCGTAACGCTGGCGATAACGCACTTCGGGATCGGTGATGAAGGCGTGCCTGACGACCTGCCCGTCGACGACTTCGTCTTTGGCTGCCGGCAATGGCGTGACGGCTTTCGCCAGCATCCTGATTGTGGATGCCAGAAGCGAGATCTCGCCGGTCTTGGAGCGCATCATGACACCGCGCGCCTCGATAAAATCACCCAGGTCGAAGAACTCCTTGAAGTTCTTCATCGCCTCCGGTCCGAGCTCATTCTCACGCAGGAAGAACTGCACTTTTTCACTGCTGTCTTCCACCAGCGCGAACGCCAGTTTGCCCATATTGCGAATCGAACGCAGCCTGCCGGCGATGGTGACCGGCTCAGTCTCCGTCAAGCCATTGCTTTCAGCGGCTTCAAACAAGACCCGCGCTTCAGCGATCGAATGTGTGACCTCAGGAATCGTAGGATAAGGCTCGATGCCCTGCTCCCGCATTTTCAGGATTTTTTCTACGCGGATCTTCTCAAGCTCGGTCAACTCCATATGCTTCCTCCGTAATTCACAAAAAAAGCCCCGCCCATTCTCAGGCAGGGCTCTCGTTATATTTTACTTCTTACTCGACCTTGGTCACAGTCACTTTGAACGAACCTGCCGGCGCTTCAACGGTCACGACGGCGCCTTTTTTATTGCCGATCAACGCTTTGCCCAATGGCGATTCGTTTGAAATCTTCCCTTCAGCAGGGTTCGCTTCAGCGGCGCCGACGATCTCATACACTTCGGTCGTCTTGCTGCCCTCTTCCTTGATGGACACGCGCGAGCCGACAGCAATCACACCGGCCGGCGTGGCGCCATCTTCAACGACGCGCGCGGTCGCCAGCAGGATCTCGAGTTCCTTAATGCGCCCTTCAACAAATGACTGCTCATTTTTGGCGGCTTCATATTCGGCGTTTTCGATCAGTTCGCCGCCTTCCATCGCCTCATGCAGCCTGAGTGCGATCTCTTCCCGCTTGACAGTTCTTAGCTGCTCCAGTTCAATCTGAAGTTTTTCATAACCTTCGCGGGTTAAAAAAGTCCCTGACATCAGAATTTCCTCTCCCTGAGATTGTAAGCTCGTGGTTTTAATTAATAAAAAACTCCCTACGGAGCCTTCGACGCCCAAACACTGGGTGGCTCCCCGTAGGATTGCAAATATCTTACCATATCCGGCAAGGCATTGCAAGTAGCAGCCCTCTTTTTAAGATTTGACCGCTCCAGTGATCGTCTGGTTTATAATACTGCCGATGAAAAGCTTAAGGGAACTTTATCGTATTGGACTGGGGCCATCCAGCAGTCACACGATGGCGCCGCGGAAGGCTGCTGAATCTTTCCTGGCAAAAAATCCGGGCGCTGCCCGCTATAGCGTCGACCTGCAAGGCAGCCTGGCATCCACCGGCAGAGGTCACATGACCGATGTTGCCATCAACGCCGCGTTTGAACCGCGGACGATCGAGATCAACTGGCAGCCGGAAGTGCTGCTCAAGTTCCCGAACGGCATGCTCTTCAAGGCGTTTAACCAGAACGACGAATTACTGGACGAATGGCAGGTGTACAGCACCGGCGGCGGCGCGCTCTGGAGTGAAGATGACCCTGGTGAGACGCCCGAGATTTACCAGCTCAACACCATGGATGAGATCCTGCGTTACTGCACTCAGCGCGGAAAGGCTTTCTGGGAGTACGTAGAAGAATGTGAAGGTCCTTTGATCTGGGAGTACCTGGCTGAAGTCTGGCAGGTAATGGATGCCGCCATCGACCGCGGTATATCGACCGAAGGCGTATTGCCGGGAACCCTGGGTCTGGCACGCAAGGCCTGGAGCACCTACCGGCGTTCCGAAATCACCAGGTCGGACTTTATGGAACATGGTCACCTGTTCTCCTACGCCCTGGCAGTTTCTGAAGAGAACGCCAGCGGCGGCCTGGTCGTTGCCGCGCCGACATGCGGTTCCTCCGGCGTGCTGCCCGCCACCATCCGGCACATCAAGGACCATGTGCCATGCACCCAGCAGCAAATCCTGCGCGCGCTGGCAACCGCGGGTCTGATCGGCAATCTGATCAAGCATAACGCTTCGATTGCCGGCTCCGTGGTCGGCTGTCAGGGTGAGGTTGGCGCCGCGTGCGCCATGGCGGCAGGCGCGGTCGTGCAGCTGCTTGGCGGGACGATCCGCCAGATTGAATACGCGGCCGAAATGGGGTTGGAACACCATCTGGGACTCACCTGCGATCCGGTCGACGGCCTGGTACAAATCCCCTGCATCGAGCGCAATCCGTTCGCCGCTGCCCGGGCAGTCAGTTGCGCCAACTTCGCATTAGCGTCAGATGGCTTTCACAGAATTTCCTTCGATTCGGTCGTGACCGTCATGAAACAGACCGGTCATGATCTGCCCTCACTCTATCGCGAGACTGCCAATGGCGGTCTGGCGAAGGCCTATCGCTTCCCTGAGGACAGCCGCCCGCTGAATAAAAAGTAAGCTTTATGGGTCGTATAAAAATTTCCGGCTGAGTTTCCTCAGCCGGTTTATTTGTTACTGCACGTCGTAGTACTTTTTCAGATAATCATCTGCTGCTTTGCCGAGCATGATATGCAGCAGCTTGTCCTTATAGGTTTGAACGTAAGGCAGATTGATCTCGTTTTCCATCACTGGGGGCAGATAGAAGGCTGGGCGGTATTTCAGCGGTTCCTCGCCTTCAGGCAGGGCAAGGTCGATCAGCTCCTGGCTGCAGGGCGCGGGGGTTCGTCCAAACTCACCGCCGACGAGCATCTTGATCTCATTTGACAGGAACTTGTAGCGCTCACCCATGATCACGTTGAACGCCGCCTGCGAGCCGACGATCTGGCTGGTTGGGGTAACCAGCGGCACGTAGCCAACATCCTTGCGCACAATGGGGATCTCTTCCATCACTTCATCCATGCGGTCCATCATGCCCATGTCTTTGAGCTGCTTGTTGAGATTGCTAAGCATGCCGCCCGGAATCTGGGATTCGAACAGCCGGTCATCATAGGGTGGGTACCGCAGGCTGGCTTCCAGCTCTCTGGTCAGGCGCAGGCCTTCCAGCAGCGCAGCGTCCGTTTCCTCATCAATCAGGCTGAGGACTTTGCGTACCAGGTCGCGGTCCACATCGTCAGGGGATACCGGCTGGTAATAGTCATGCTTGTAAGAGATGTATTGCAGCAATTCGTCATAGATGACGAACAGCTCGGCCTGCGCGGCTTTGATCTTGGAGACGTCCATGCCGTGGTCAATGCCAAGTTCATCCGCGAAGGGGATCAGCAACTCGATCGGGGTATGTGAGGAACCTGACGCGAATGGCGTGATGCAGGTATCGAGCAGGTCAAAACCATATTTCATCGCCAGCACCGAGTTCATGATGCCGACACCGGTGGTATCGTGCGTATGCAGGACGAGCGGCAGGTCGATCTTGCTGCGCATTTCCCTGAAGAGCGTCCTGGCCGCCAGAGGATGCAGCAAAGCCGCCATATCCTTCAGCACGATGCGGTCCGCGCCCTGATCCAGCAGCTTGAGCGCGAAGTTGACAAAATAATCATTGGTATGCACCGGGCTGGTGGTGTAGCATACGGTAGCCTCGACCTCAGCGCCGGCAGCTTTGGCCGCGAGGATAGGAATCATCAGATTGCGTTCATCATTCAGCGCGTCAAAAACGCGCATGTGATGTACGCCTGATTTCACAGCTTCCTTCACAAAAGCAATCACCAGGTCATCCGGATAAGGCTGATAAGCGAACAGGTTCTGTCCGCGCAGCAACGCTTTGATCTTGCCGTCGCCGCCAAGCGCCTGCTTGAAAGCCTCCAGACGATCCCAGGGATTTTCGTTCAAAAATCGAACGCAACTATCCAACACTGCTCCGCCCCAAAGCTCTATGTTGGCATAGCCAGCCTGATCGATCAGTGGCAGCACTCTCAACGCCTGTTCCGTGGTCATTCTGGTAGCCGCAATGGATTGCTGACCGTCTCGCAAGGTTATGTCACAAAATTTGAAAGCCATTGAACCCGTCATCTCCTTTCAGGTTGGGGGGAAATTAAGCCAAACGTTGAAGATTATAACAATTTAGCTTCGCTGTCAAACAAAACTTTCATCAGCATTATCCCTGCCGAACATCACCTTCCAAACGTGATACATCATATTAAAGTAGTATAAAATTTACAATGTGTACAAATTTATTACTTGTGCAATTGGTATAATGCATTCGTGATAGTTGACACTATGCATCCAATTTAAAAAAGGCTTTAATAAAATCATAAAGGCGGTCAATGCTTTGACTGCCTACTAAACATTTATTTAGGAGGTCTACATGCCCCCAAAGGGTCGGATCGTTGTCGATGAGGTTACCTGCAAAGGGTGCGAATTGTGCGTTGCAGCGTGCCCGCAAAAAGTGATAGGACTCTCTCCAACAAGAATCAACCTAAAAGGCTATCACCCCGCTGAACTGATCATGGAAGGCTGTACGGGATGCGGCATCTGTGCCATCGTCTGTCCCGAAGCAGCTATCACGGTTTACCGCGAAGTAAGCAAAGGTTAAAAGGACAAGGAGCAAACTATGGCGCTTGAACTTATCAAAGGAAATGTGGCATTCGCGGAAGCAGCCATCAGGGCAGGCTTACAGTCCTATTTTGGTTATCCCATCACCCCGCAAACAGAAGCACTGGAATGGATGTCAGCCCGCATGCCCGAACTCGGCCGTGGTTTCGTCCAGGCTGAGAGCGAATTAGCTGCCATCAACATGGTCTATGGCGCGGCCTGCACTGGCGTACGCGCGATGACCACTTCTTCCAGCCCCGGCATCAGCCTGATGTCTGAAGGCTTATCCTACATTGCCGGCACCGAAGTGCCTGTCGTTCTGGTCAACGTCATGCGCGGCGGTCCTGGTCTGGGTAACATCCAGCCGGCGCAGGCTGACTACCGCCAGATGGTTCACGGCGGTTCCCATGGCGACTTCCACATGATCGTCCTCGCTCCCGCCAACGTGCAGGAACTGATTGACCTGACAGTCGAGTCATTTGATCTGGCAGAGAAATACCGCAGCATCGTTGTCATCCTGATTGATGGCTCAATCGGTCAGATGATGGAGCCGGCAGAGCTGCCTGAGATGAAGCCGCTCAAGACCGAAACGCCGGAATGGGCAGTCGATGGCGCCAAGGGACGCGATCGCCGCTTCCTGACATCCATCTTCATGGATCCCCCCGCGGAAGAAGCAGTCAATTTCCGGCTGGAACGACGCTGGCAGCAGATCAAGGATACTGAAGTGCGCTACAAGGAAACCATGATGGAAGACGCTGAATATGCGGTCATCGGTTTCGGCACTTCAGGCCGCATCGCTTTCTCTGCCGTCCGCGCAGCCCGTGCTGAGGGCATCAAGGTTGGTCTCTTCCGGCCAATCACGGTCAGCCCCTTCCCCGAAAAAGAGATCGAGGCATTGTGCGACAAGGTCAAGGGCATCATGGTATTCGAGATGAATGCCGGCCAAATGCTCGAGGATGTCATGAAAGCCGTCAAGGGCCGCGTGCCGGTTGAGTTCTATGGCCGCATGGGCGGTGTCGTACCGGTGCCGGAAGAGTTTCTGGCTGAAATCAAACGCATGGCGGCATCCGATTTGAAAGTGGATGATAACCCCAGGCTAGCCTGGCTCAACCGCATGGCTGAACGCGGGATGTAAAGGAGCATAAATATGGTCACATCGATTGAAGAAAAACTTGTCTATGATCGCCCGGAGACCCTGGTCGATATCAATACCCATTACTGTCCCGGTTGCACGCACGGTGTCGCCCACCGTCTGGTTGCTGAAGTGATTGAAGAGATGGCACTGACAGAGAAAACGATCGGCGTCGCCTCAGTCGGCTGCTCCGTTTTTGCCTACAACTACTTCAACTTCGACTTCGTTCAGGCACCTCACGGTCGCGCGCCAGCCATGGCGACCGGTGTCAAACGCTCCCGCCCTGACAGAATTGTCTTCACCTATCAGGGTGATGGCGACATGCTGTCCATCGGCGCTGGTGAGATCGTGCACGCCGCAGCTCGCGGTGAGGGCATTACCGTGATATTCATCAACAACGCCATCTACGGTATGACCGGTGGTCAGATGGCTCCGACCACCCTCCCCGGCATGAAAACGACCTCCTCCCCGCGCGGACGTGATGTCGAACAGCAGGGTTACCCGATCCGTGCGGCTGAGATGATCTCAACGCTCGACGGCGCCGGTTATGTCGTCCGCCGCAGCCTGCACAATCCCAAGAACATCCGCATGGCCAAGCAGGCGATCCGCGCCGCGTTTGAATGTCAGGTCAGAGGCCTGGGCTTTTCGATGGTTGAATTGATTTCGACCTGCCCGACCAACTGGGGCATCCTGCCCAACCAGGCACTGCAATGGGCTGAAGAAAATATGCTGCCCATGTATCCGATTGGTGATTACAAAGTGACCCCCGCGCTCACTGAAATTCTCAATAAAACCGCATAGGAGGGACCAGATATGCAAAATGAAGTTGTAGTCTCAGGGTTCGGTGGTCAGGGTGTGTTGTTCGCAGGACAGCTGCTTTCATATGCCGCCATGGATAAAGGTCTGAACGTAACCTGGTATCCGTCCTATGGTCCCGAAATGCGCGGCGGTACTGCCAATTGCACAGTGATCATTGCGACAGATGAAATCGGCGCGCCTGTCGTCCGCAATCCAATGGCAGCCGTTGTGATGAACGCGCCGTCATTTGATAAATACGAGAAGGAAGTCAAACCAGGCGGTGTGCTGGTGGTCAATACCTCCATCATTGACCGGCCATTGACGCGAACTGACATCACCGTCGTTAAAGTCCCCGCCAATGAACTGGCAGAGGGCATCGGTAACCGCAAACTGGCGAACATGGTCATGCTGGGCGGTTTGCTGGCTAATCTCGAGCTGGTCAGCCTGGATGATCTCAAAAAGGCGTTGCACGAGCACCTGCCTGCCAGGCATCATCGTCTGTTGCCGGCCAACATGCAGGCAATCGATGCCGGCGCGGCATGTGAAGTCATCAAAGCGCAGTAAATTGGCGCTCTTACAAAAGGAACCCCTGACCGGGGTTCCTTTTGTTTGCCGGACTGCCAATCCTTAAATAATTGGGGCGGCACGCGTGGTATAATTTTTTATCCACTGGGGGCCCGTAGCTCAGTGGCAGAGCGCGCGGCTCATAACCGCTTGGTCGCTGGTTCGAACCCAGCCGGGCCCATTTTCATGACCTGATTCAGGGTCATTTTTTTATCTTGGTCGTGGCCCCCATAAGGGGATGATATTCGAACCCAGCCGGGCCCATTTTCATGACCTGATTCAGGGTCATTTTTTTTATCTTGGTCGTGGCCCCAACAGGGGATGGTATTCGAACCCAGCCGGGCCCACTTTAATGACCTGATTCAGGGTCATTTTTTTTTGGTCGTGGCCCCCGACAGGGATGATTTTCGAACTATAGGGAGACCACACTAGCAATACTTTGCATCTTGGTCGCGGATGGCGCTTGCGCCATCCCTACCAACGATTAGATTGTCGTGGCCCCCAACAGGGGATGATTTTCAAACTGTAGGGAGACCACACTGGCGAAGCTCTGTCCATGCGGACGTGTCCTGCGTTCGATCGATTTGGACATTTCAACCTCGTGCGCTTATGGCGCTTCCTTACTGGATCGCTGTGCTGATGTCAGGTTCTTTCCCAGATAATAAGATACCCCGCGAAATTTCGCGGGATATCTTATTATCATTCCGATCGCAGGCTATTTCTTCTTCAGCACTGGCAGACCTGACGCCAATTCAACAACCTCTTTGCCAGCAGGGACCTTGTCAACTTCCTGACCCTTTCGCAGATCAGTGGAGAAATAATATAGTTCTGTCTCTTTGCCGGAGGCACGGGTGACCTTTTTCAGATGCAGGAAATATTCTTTTCCTTTGGAATTCTTGAAGCTGTAAGCCATTGATTATCTCCTTAATAATAGGTTTCTAGTTTTATGGCACGATGATGATCTTATCATCACCGCGCTCGCCTAAAGTGTAACACTTTTTCTCCTCCATTTCACCCCGTCTGAGGAATTTAAGTTTGCCGTGCCAACGAGTAAATTCCCTACTGCCAGCAGCCAGATGATCATGGCAGAAATACTCCCGCAACCCGGCTGGAACCAGGTGAACCAGTCATAAAAACAGATTTTTTACGTCGTTTTAATCTGTTTTTCCTAACCAATACCTGACTAATTTCATCTATTAATGAACATTAAGAGAATATTAATGTATAATTGCAAACATTAAGTTTTCCTTAATGTAAGACTCATCTCATTCTCATAGAGGAGGTGGCGGCAAAAGATAGTTTCGTAGGATTTATTCAAGCTTGAGATGACTCCAAGGAGCAATAAATGAAAAGAACAACAGTAATTTTAGGTTTCGTAATAATCATGGCAGCGCTCATGCTGACAGCCTGCCAGGCTCCCGCGGCGACAGTGGTTTCAGCCAATGTCCAGCCGCAAGCCACCGCTGTACCGGCGACCACTGAGGCCGCTCCTACGACGGCAACTGAAGCTCCCGCAGCCGCTACTGAAGCGCCTGCTGAAGCAGCCGCCCCCGCCCCAGTCAGCGCAGAGGTTATGCCTCTGGAACAGTGCACCACCTGCCACAAGCATACCGGCAGCGAGCATCAGGCTTTCTATGACAGCCTGTATCAGGTTGGTGTCATCAACGTGTCAGGCATCAATTATGCCTACACCGCGCCCAGCACCCACACTGTGACCTTCAACCTGACCAAGAACGGTCAGCCGTTTGATGCAGCCAAGCTCGATGGACTTTCCATCTACTACGTACCGTACGCAGACGGAAAATTCCAGTTTGAGCCAGCACTCGCTCGGCTTTCCCTCAAGGGCAAGGTCACCTGTGACGCCGGCAAATGCACCAGCGTGATGACCAGCGAAGATGAAGCTTACAAGACCAATCTTCGCACCGGCGCCGGCCTGCTGACTGTCACCGGCTACGACGAGACCATGGGCAAACTGCCCTCTCGTATCGTCATGCCACGGTTCGTCTTCGCCGAGATGCTGACCATGGGCAATGTGGATTATGTCTCCGCCGCTAACGAAGATGGCTGCGCGAGCTGCCACACCGATCCCTACCTGAAGCACGGCAACATCCTTGCCCGTGTGAATGGTGATCCGGCAACCGATTTCATGACCTGTAAAGTCTGCCACACCGACAACGGCGCGGGCGGTCACTTTGAATGGCAACTGCTCGTTGATGATCCCAAGCTGGCAGCCGATGTGCTCGCTGGCAAGACCGAACTCACCGATGAGCAAAAGGCGAAATATGCTTACAACACCACCGTCATGAATGACGTGCATATGTCGCATGCCATGGAGTTCCCGTATCCCCAGTCGATGTCAAACTGCGTGACCTGCCATGAAGGCAAGCTCGACGTGGTGACCTCTGACGCGGCGATGAACATCGCCACCTGCAAGAGCTGCCACGCTGCTGAAGGCGCGGTCGAGAAGAAGGGTGAAGAGACTCTGTACGATACCACCCTGCTCTCCCTCAAGACCATCGTCCCCGAAGCCATTCACGGCAGCATGGATCTGGCAACGACTGACTGCGCTTCCTGCCATACTGAAGGCGGCGCTGCCAAACCGTTCAGCGCGATCCACTCCGGTTACAACAAAGCCATCTACGCCGCTCCTGATCTGAAGTACTCCGACGCCATCAAGGTAACAATTGATGAGGTCGCGTTCGCTGACAATACGCTCAATGTCAAGTTCAGCGCCGCCATGGATCCCGAAATCGAAGGTGTCAAGCCCGCCGATATCGTCCCGACCATCATCGTCAACCTCTACGGCTGGGATACCAAGGACTTCATCGTCAGCGGTCATGACCGCCCGTTCGATGACAACGGCGATGGCGCGATCGATAACAAGGATTCCCGCGCGCTCGAATTCGCGGCTGGCGCAGACCACCCCCGTGGCAAGACAGTCGTGAGTGCCGACGGCAAATGGGAAATGACCCTCGACCTGAGCAAATGGGCCGACAAACTGTCTGACGGTACCGTCAATCGCGTAGCGATCGGTGTGATGCCCAAGCTGGTGATCAATGAACTGCCAGTGGCAGTTGATGGTCTGGCTGTGGACTTCAACCTCAAAGCCAATGCTATTGACAAGACCAATCCTCCTGTCACCTCTGCCGAACGCTGCGAAGACTGCCATGGCGCTCTCGCGACCGAGTTCCACTCGCCTGAGTACGGCGGCAGTATTGAACTGTGCGCGATGTGCCATGTGACCAAGACCGGCGGTTCACACCTTGAGATGCAGTCCCGCTCGCTGGACTCCTACGTGCACGCTATCCACTCCGGACAGCCCTTTGACACCGACGAGATCGACTTCTCCAACCCGGTGGAAAAGATGCACTACGAGCACCACGTTGAGTTCCCGTATCCCAAGCACGGTACCGACTGTGAGTCCTGTCACTTGCCTGGACAGCACAACCTTGGCGATCCTGCCAAGTACCTGCCCAGCCTGCTCTCCGCCTCCAACGAGAATGAGAGCTGGGGTCGCAAGCTGGATGCCGAGCCCGCCATGGTCGTAGGCCCCGCTACCCGCGTCTGCGGCAGCTGCCACAAGACCAGAGCGATCAACGAAGACTCGAATTTGAAGATGGAGCTGTTCAAACAGCACGTCCTGCAGAACGGTTACATGATTGACGCTGGTGAAAAACCCGCCGATACTCTGTCCGCCGTCATTGCCAAATTCGTCGAACTCTTCAAGTAATAACCAACCTGTACGCAAAGACCTCCGTTCAAAAAACGGAGGTCTTTTTTATTCCTTCAGCCGATCAACTATTTCAGATATTTATCAAACCAGCCGACAATGTGATTCAAGCGCTCGATCCTGCGGTCGGTACGGCCAACGCGGGAAAGACCATGCGGCTCACCCGGGAAGCGCACGAATTGCGTCGGCACATTCAGGCTTTTCAGCGCCACAAAGACCTGCTCACCCTGTTCGATCGGACAGCGGTGATCTTCTTCATTATGGATGACCTTGGTTGGTGTTTTCGCGTTGCCAATGTAGGCAATGGGTGACTGCTCCCAGAATTTCTCGAAGTCAAAGAATGGCTGCCGCGCGCCGAGCATGCGCTGGAAGACCCAGTTGAAATCGCTGGAGCCCCACATGCTGAGGAAATTGCTGACACAGCGCTGGGTGACAGCCGCTTTGAAACGCTGCGTGTGCCCGATGATCCAGACCGTCATATAGCCGCCATAGCTGCCGCCAGTCACGAACATGCGGCTGGTGTCAATGTACGGTTTTTTCGCGACCAGATCAGTCCAGGTCATCAGATCCTGATAGTCGGCCGTGCCCCAGCCGCCCCAGATTGCCCTGGTGTGTTCTTCGCCGTAGCCCCTGCCGCCGCGCGGGTTAGTGAAGTGCACTACATAGCCCTTTGACGCGAAGTAGTAAAACTCATGCATGAAGAACTTGCCGTATTGCGTCTGCGGTCCACCGTGTATTTCCAGGATGGACGGATACTTCTTAGTTTTATCGAACGAGGGCGGCTTGAGGATCCAGCCTTGCAGGTCCATGCCGCTCTCACTCTTGTACCAAACCTCTTCAACCGAACCGAGATCGAGTTGTTTCAGCAGGTCGGCATTGGCACTGTACAGCAGCTTGCTCTTGCCGGTCTTGAGGTCGAGCAATTTAACCTGGGCAGGATCAGTAAAGTTGCCGAAGAAATATGCCAGACTGGACTGCGCTTTGTCGAAACTGACGCTGCCGACCGCCCCGCCCTCGCCAATTACTGTGTCGAGCTTAGCGCTCTTGATGTCAATGACTTTCAACAGGGAGCTGCCATGGTACGCCACCTGGAAGTAGATCTTCCTCCCGTCTTTGGACCAGATCGGCGACATCATTTCCGGCGAGCCAACGTCGTTGATTACCGCCGCGTCAATGTGCAGGTCAAACTGGATCGTGAGGTTGACCGGTTTAGCCGAGCCGTCAGCGGGCGCCAGCCACAGGTAAGTGTTGCGCCAGCCTTCGCCTTCACCCCAGCCGCCAAAATAAGCGATCCATTTGCCGTCCGGGGAGAAGACTGGGGCGCCCTTCCCGCCGGCTTCGGTTGCCACCTTACGGGCTTTCCCGCCAGCCGCGGGCATAACAAATAGCTCGTCCTTGTCTGGCGCGAAATCAGGGTCTTTCGCAAGGTTGGAGACGTAGACGATCGATTTTCCGTCGGGCGACCAGGCGGGGTCGACCTCATCAAATACCTTGTGATCTGTTAACTGTTTGCCCTCGCCGGTAAGCGCATCGACAACCCAGATGTGCTGGCGTTCATGTCCGAGAAAACCTTCGCCATCGCGTTTGTAAAAGATGCGGTCATAGACACGTACGACCGTGCCAAGTTTTTTCTTACGCTCATCTGCTTCGCGATCGAGTACGTCCTGGTCGGTTTTCGTGACGCTGCAGAGCAGTTGTTTGCCATCCGGTGACCACGATAACCCGCCAATGCCGCCTTTGATGTCTGTCAGTTTCCTGGCTTCACCGCCTTCTACCGCGATCAGATAAATCTGGGCAGGCTTTTCCTTATTGTCCCGGTTTGAGAGAAACGCAATGGTCTTTCCATCAGGCGACCAGACCGGTGAGTGATCTGAATGATCGCCTTGCGTGAACGCTGCTGTTTTGCCGGTTCTGACGTCGCTTAGCCATAAGTTTGTATATTTCTTCTCACTAGATTTATCAACCCGTTGCTGCGTGAAGATGACTTTGCTGCCATCAGGCGACAGTCTGACGCCGCCGATAACCTTGAACTCGTACAGATCCTCGGCTGTTATCAAACGTTTCGACACTTTTTCCATGCTTGAACTCCTTTGAAGATTTCATCAAACAACTCCCTTCTATTGTAGAAGGGAGTTGTTTTGTATGCAACGATAGCCGAGGGAATGTCAGATCCAGGTGCCCTCATTGACAAGCGCGGTCAGCTCATCAACCGTGTACTGCTCAATGCCCAGGGTCTGGACTGTCCTGCCCCGCCGCCAATAATCGGTATTGTGCAGGATACTGGTTAGGTGGATGACCGACTCGATGCCACGCACAGAAACGCCATAGCGTTTCCCAAGCGACGCGATCGGCACCATACTCATGGGGACATCTTCAAAGATGTAGCGGTGGTTCAATAATTTGGGAGCCCTGATGCCGACATAACCGGCATTGTCCTGCATCGCGTCGTACAGGTTCTCACCTTCGGCGCTATACGCCAGGCTCAGCCATTCCAGGCCGGTTCTCGCCCGTATGCCCAGCGCGGATGCCACAGTAACCCGTTCACGGTCGACGATCTCGAGGATCCTGCTGACGCCATGGGTCGCGCCGTCGGAGTAAAAATCAAAATTGCCGTGCGTCGCCTCGATCCAGCCTGCGTTCAGCAGCATCAAGGCTGGGTGGAACATCGAGCTCATGCTGTTCAGCCCGGTCTGCAATACATTACCGCCATCGATGTATTGCGGATAAACCTGGTTGAGCAAAGCCAGTACTTCCGGGGTTGATTTGGCGGGCAATGCCGCGAGCGGGATTGAATCGGTCATCCCAAAAATCCGGACTTTCGCCGGTCCATCTGACCTGGCCGCGAACATAAAGTTCTCAGCTTCGGCCAGCCTGATATCCATGCAGCAGGCTTTTTCCTTGAGCACCTTGGCAAATTCGAGCGAACCGAGCGTCTTTCCCGGGTTGAGCACAACGACTTGTCCCTCTTTAAGATGGGGCGCGCATAATTCAGCGATCTCGGCGTGTGCGGTTGAAGGGACAACTACCATGATCAGATTCGCGTCCTGAAGAGCTTCACCAAAATCGGACGTGATGCGGTGCAACCTGGCGAAACCGCGCAGCTCCGCTTTATCCGAGACGATCTCAACGCCGCCGACATCGTGGATCGCTCTGATCCGCTCATACGAGCGGTTGCAGAGCGTCGTTTGCACACCCATCTTTGTCAGATGGGCTGCCATCGCTTTACCTCCATGACCTGCGCCAATCACCGCAACTTTTAAATCACTCATCGTCCATCCTTTCTGGGCAGCCGGTTTCCACCCTGGTAAAAGTCATCATTCCGCACAGCAGCCGCTGCGTTTATTCCGGAATCATCTTATCACATCAGATCAGGCGACTGGTTGCAGCGCTGGTTGGCAGTATAATGAGCAGTCGTCGAGGTTTTACACATCATGAACACAGTTACCCTAGGTATCCTGGCTGCTATCGGATGGGGAGCAGCCGATTTCATTGGCGGGTTTGCCGCCAAAATCATGTCGTCGATGAAAATTGTCGCTATCAGCTGGATCATCGGTCTGGTGGTCCTGCCCCTCATCGCATGTTTCACAAACGAACCCACGCTGAATGCACTTCAGATTGTTTACTGCATGCTCGCGGGATTACTGGCATCTGGCGGGCTGGTGCTGTTCTATCACGCCCTCTCGGTGGGGCGCATGAGCCTGGTCGCACCAATCACCGGCATGCTGACGGGTGTCATCCCGGTGATCGTAGCCTTCATCCTGCAAGGTCTTCCCGCGCCAATCACCCTGATCGGCATTGTTGTCGCGCTGGCAGCCGTCCTGCTGGTCTCAAACGAAAGCTCGATTCATCAGGGCATCACCATTCAATGGCATGAGGTACGCCTGCCGATCCTCTGCGGGATTATCTTCGGCTTATACCTGGTGCTGGTACCGCTGGGCAGTCCACACGGACCATTCTGGCCGATGACCTTCTCGCATATCGCGGGCGTCCCGCTGCTGCTGATAATCGCGCACCGGCAGAAGGAAAGTATTATGCCGAAACTGCGTGAGCTGCCTTATATCGTCTCCAATTTTGTGCTGGACATCGCCGGTACGTCCTTCTTCATCTTCGCCGCCCAATTAGGCCGGCGGGATGTCGCCACTGTCCTGTCATCGCTTTATCCGGGCATTACCATTTTGCTGGCTGCCATCGTCCTCAAGGAGAAAATGGTCATGACCCAGCGTGTCGGCGTCCTGCTCTCCCTGGTTGCCATTGGTCTGCTATCGGTCTAGTCAATCACATCTATAATAATTAAAACCACCCGGAAGGATTTGACATGAAATACAGACCCTTTGGCAAGACAGGCTGGGAGGCATCCGTGCTGGGTTTTGGCACGATGCGGCTCCCCACCACCGACAGCGTCAACCGCGGCGCGAGCATCGACGAAACACGAGCGGCAGAAATGCTGCATTACGCCATCGACCACGGCATCAATTACATTGACACCGCTTATCCCTATCATCGCATGCAGAGCGAGGTTTTCCTCGGACGCAACCTGCAGGGCACCTGGCGGCAGCGCGTCAGGCTGGCGACCAAACTGCCCTCCTGGAAAATTGAAAAGTATGAGGATTTTGACCTCTACTTCCATGAGCAGCTCGACAAACTCAAGACCGACCACATCGACCTCTACTTGCTGCACAGTCTGAACAAGAACACCTATGACAAGATCCATTCCCTGGGTGTGCTGGAGTGGGCCGCGAAGACCAAGGAAAAGGGTGATATCGGTTTGCTGGGATTCTCCTTCCACGATCAGTTGCCCGTTTTCAAATCGATCATTGATTCCTACGAGCACTGGGATTTTTGCCAGATTCAGTACAACTACATGAACACGGAATTTCAGGCCGGCACCGAAGGCTTGAAATATGCCAACGCGTGCGGCATTCCGGTTGTGGTAATGGAGCCGCTTTTTGGCGGCAAGCTGGCACACGCGCCTTTGAGTGTCAAGGCGATCTTCGAGAGTTCTCCGCGCGCGATGACGCCGCCGCAATGGGCATTTCACTGGGTCTGGAACCAACCTGAGGTGAACGTGGTGCTCTCAGGCATGAGCGACTTGCAGCAAATGATCGAGAACATCGAGACTGCCGAGAGCGCGGAAATCGGGCTCTTAAATCAGCAGGACTTGAAGCTGATTGATGGCGTCAGGGACGAATACAACCGCCTGAGCCCTATCCCCTGTACCGCCTGTAACTACTGCCAGCCCTGCCCGTCCGACGTTGCCATCCCGAACATTTTCGCGCTGTTCAACCAGGGCAGCATGTACGACGATTTGCCGGAATCACGCTTCCTCTATGGGGCGATGGACGCTTCCAGGCAGGCCGACAACTGCATTGAGTGCGGCACCTGTGAAGCTGCCTGCCCGCAGTTTATCGAGATCATCGACTGGCTGAAGCGCGCGCACGCCGTGTTGGCTGAGGGCAAAACCTACCAGGATGTCGCCCGCTAGAATTGACTTGAATGACCCAAGCCAGCCCAGGCGGCTGGCTTTTTTATTGCGGTGATACAATCACCCACATGACTGAATTTTTACCGACAACCCCCGAAGAGCTGAAAAAACGCGGCTGGGACCAACTGGATGTCATCCTCGTCAGCGGGGATTCGTATATCGACAGCCCCTTCATTGGCGCTGCGGTCATCGGCCGGGTGCTGGAAGCGCGCGGCTATAAGGTCGGCATCATCGCCCAGCCGGATATCTCCACAGGTGATGACATTCGCCGTCTGGGTGAACCTCGGTTGTTCTGGGGCGTCACCGGCGGTTCGGTTGATTCGATGGTCGCCAATTACACTGCCAGCAACAAACGCCGCAAGCAGGATGATTACACGCCCGGCGGCGAGAATAGCGCCCGGCCTGACCGCGCGGTGATCGTTTATAGCAATCTCATTCGCCGGCACTTCAAACGCACCGTTCCCATTGTCCTGGGAGGCATCGAAGCGTCGCTGCGGCGTGCCGCCCATTATGATTACTGGTCCAACAGCATCCGGCGCTCAATCCTGTTTGACGCCAAGGCAGACTTCCTGCTGTATGGCATGGCGGAGCGCAGCGTCATTGAGCTGGCGGACGCCCTCGCTTCTGGCAGCTCTGCCGATGCTATCCGGGGCTTATGCTGGATCTCCAAATTTGCGCCCGAAGGCTACATGCAATTGCCCGCCTTCGAAGAAGTCAGCGCGGACAAGCTGGCATTCATCAGGATGTTCAAGGCATTTTATGACAACAATGACGCGATCACGGCACATGGGTTGGCGCAGCCGCACGGCGACCGGTATCTGATACAAAACCCGCCCGCCGCGCCGCTCAGCCAGACGGAACTGGACGCGGTCTACGCGCTGCCATTCCAGCGCAGTCAGCACCCCTGGTATCAGAAGCGCGGAAGCGTGCGGGCGCTGGACACAATCCAGTTCTCCATCAGCACACATCGCGGATGTTATGGCGAATGTAACTTCTGCGCGATCGCGGTGCATGAAGGGCGCACGGTCAGTTGGCGCTCCGAGCAATCCATCCTGGACGAAGCCGCGTCCTTCAGGCAGCATCCGGACTTCAAAGGCATCATCACCGATGTTGGCGGACCTTCTGCCAACATGTACGGCTATGAATGTGCCAAGAAGCTGCAATTCGGCGCCTGCGCTGACAAACGCTGCATTTTCCCCGAAGTGTGCAAAGGTCTGAGACCCTCACACGCGGCGCAGACAAGGCTGTTGAAAAAGTTGAGAGAAATCCCCGGCGTCCGTAAAGTTTTCGTCGCTTCGGGGCTGCGCACCGACCTGATCTTTTCCGATCAAAAAGCTGGGCATGCCTATCTGGAGCAGGTAGTGACCGAGCACGTTTCGGGGCAGATGAAGATCGCGCCGGAACACGTGATGCCGAGGGTGCTGGCGCTGATGGGCATACCCGAAGATCAGAAGCTGGAGAAATTCAAGAACGAATTTGAAGACCTCTCAGCCCGAGCTTGTAAAAAGCAGTACCTCAGCTACTACCTGATCGCGGCGCACCCGGGTTGCTCCCTGGCGGATATGGAACAGTTGCGGCAGTACTTCTCCAGCAAAATGCACCTCCTGCCCGAGCAGGTTCAGATTTTCACGCCGACCCCTTCCACTTACTCCACGCTGATGTATTACACCGGGCTCAACCCGTTCACGCTCAAACCGGTACGCGTGGAAACCAGCCAGGCGGGCAGACAGGCGCAGAAAGACAAGTTATTCAAGCCACGATGAAGATCGTTTATCAATCTACTTAATGAGGTGAAGGATGATCACACAACCAGGCGAGTTCCGTTTTGTTTTTACCGCCAAGGATTATCAGGCGGCAGTGGCTTTTTATCGTGACGGTTTGGGGCTGCCAGTACACCATGACTGGGATTACGGTCCGGATGACAAAGGCACGGTCTTCTTTGCCGGCCCCGCGCTGATCGAGATCTTCTCGCCTGTCAGCGGCAAGCCGTATGTCAAGCCTGAGGGCGTCAGCATGTCCATCCAGGTGGAGGATGCTGACAAAGCCTTTGATCAGGCGCTGGCGAAAGGGTTGACCGTAGTCGAAGTTCCGACCACCTTCCCCTGGGGACAACGCATCGTCCGCTTGCTGGATCCGGATGGCATTCTCGTCAGCCTGTACGCGGTCGTATAACAGTCCGCGCTACTCGCAGGCGCTCCGGTTGCCTGAGAGGTTCACCGGATGAAAAAGATAGTCCTGACTGTATTGCTCTGCCTGCTGCTTGGCTGGCTGGGCATTGCCAGCACACCCTCACCGCCCAGTCTGGCGCCCATCCCGGCGCCTTCCGGTTGGACGAAGGTGTTCGATTCCGGGTTCAATGATGTCCGTCAGATATGCGTCAGTGATCTGACTTATTTCGAGGGCAGCTACTTTCTGGGTTTTCAGAATAGCATCGACTCGCTGCAATCCTCTGCCAGCAGCGCTGGGCTGCTGACTTCAGCGAACGCTAGTGACTGGCAGACCGTCGATTTGACCCAGAGCAGCCAGCAGGTGATCAATCACCGCTTCGTGATCATGGACGGCAGCCTGTATGACCTGCCCGGCTACTGGCGCGGCAAGCAGGTGATGCTGAAACTCACGCCAGGCAATGCAGCTGCACTCGCCGCCACCTTTGAAAGCGACCAGCACTTCGCGTTCAGTCAGGAGATAGCCGGTCAATGGGTGCTTGGGTTCAACACGCCTGCCGGCGTAGAAATCTGGCAAGGCAAAACACCTGAGACCCTTCAACAAATTGACCTGCCTCTGCAGCTCTCTCAAGCCGCGGCTTTTACATCAGGTCAGACTGGTATGCTCCAATTCGAGGGAAACTACCTCGTCGGCTTATCGGGCGTCAAAGGCGGCATGCTGCTTTCAACACAAGACGGCAGCAATTGGCAGCTTCTTACAACCGCGATGGATGGCATATCCGCTGCCAGCCCTCTGGCAGTTTACAACGGTCAGTTATTCGTGCTCATCCAGAACGAAGAGCACAACACCGGGCAATCTGTGGCTCTGGTGGTCGCAAGCGGCGACCTGCTCCGCTGGCAGCCAATCAGCGGTTTGACCAATCCTGACCACGGCAGTGACCAGTCGCAGGTGGACCTGCTCGCGTATGACCCGTGGCTGTATGCTGTGCTCAACTATTTGCCTGAGCACTCCTACACACAGCAGCATCTGACCAATCCGCCCATCGCTGAGTTGTTGCGGTCAACAGACGGGCAGGACTGGGAGGCGGTGCCTGACATAGGCTCACAGCTCACCAACGCGCATCACCTGCGTCTCTACCAGTTCAACGACGGACTCTACCTGACCAGCAGCGACTACGATGGTTACGACCGTGTCTGGTACAGCGTTGATGGCAATACCTGGACTCAGATCTACGGCACCAGCAATACCTCTGCCAGCCTGATGGATACCCGCCTGTTTCAGGCGGGCGATCAGCTCTTTCACGTCGTATGCGACCGGAACGCGGGCGCGTCCCTCACGCGCTATCCCCTGCAATTTGGACCAGCGCAAACCCGCGAATCAGCGGCACCCACTGCACAATCTGACAATGGAAGTCAAGCCCAAAATAGCGGCAAAAACCCGACCTACACGGCCGTATTGTGGGTCATTTTTCGTGTTTTTCTGATCATTTTCCTCTTCCTGGCCATCCGCAAGTTTTCCAGAAAAGGTAACCTTAATTAACTCATTTGACCTTGATTATTAATGTATTTCTGACAAAACTCGCTATAATAATGCGTGGTAGGAAATGATGACGAAAAGAGAACTTTTTCACACCGCGAAAGTCACGACGCCCCGCATGGTACGGAGGTTTGACCGCATACCGCTATAGGCACGCGTGTGCCAGTCTATCAAAAAGAGAGCGGTGTGCGACACCGCTTTTTTGTTTAATAACACACTGCAGGAGTGTAAAGGAAATGAGAATTGCAGTAACAGCCAATTTGAAGAAAGATGTGCCGATGTGCATCGATCACCCTCCATCCGACCATTACTGGGACGATCTGGATGATCCCAAGACAGTTCACAGCATCCTGAAAGCCCTCCACAAGAGCGGCCATGAGTGCCGTTATATCCCCGGTACGCTCAAGGGCGCCCAGTCGCTGGCGCGCTACAAACCGGATCTGGTTTTCAACTTCTGTGAAGGCTTCTTTGGCGTCTCGCGTGAAGCACAAATGCCCGCCATTCTGGATATGCTGCGCCTGCCTTATACTGGTTCCGGCGTGCTGGGAATGTCGCTTTCACACGATAAATACGTTGCCAAGAAGATGTTCCTTGGGGCTGGCCTGCCGACCGCGCCTTTCATGCTGGTCACCGACCCCAATAATATTCCTGAACACCACCTGCGCTATCCATTATTCGTAAAGCCGGCTCACGAAGGCACTTCCATTGGCATCAACGAACACGCCAAAGTGCACAACCGCCAGGAGCTGGAAGCCCAGATCAATTGGGTCTGGGAGCAGTTGCAATCACCGATTTTGGTTGAAGAGTATATCGATGGCCGCGAATTCACCGTCAGCGTGCTGGGTGATGAAGTGCTGCCAATCGTCGAAATCGTCTCGCCGACTGGTTTCTATTCCAATGAGCAGAAGGAAGAGGCTGTCAGCGAGGTTTACCGCGTCTGCCCGGCGCACCTGCCCGAGGAAAAAGCCAACGAGATGAAAGCAATCGCCCGACAGGCAATGCAGACGCTGGAGCTGGTTGATTTCTGCCGCATGGACTTGCGCATGGATCAGGCAGGCAATGTGTTTATCCTTGAAGTCAATCCGCTGCCGCTGCTCTACCCCGATCCAGAGCAGGCGTCATTCGTTTATTCTGCCCGGGCTGCCGGCTACAACTACAATGAGATGATCAACAAAATCGTCGAGGTTACCTGCAAGCGGCTGAACATTGTGCCTGCGCTGGCGCGCAGTTACGAGAAGGTCATCACCATGCCAGAACTGCTGCCTTTTGTTTCCGGCTCAGCAAGCTAATTCTTCTCGTCCAGGCAAACTTCAACAGACCCGCCAATGGCGGGTCTGTTGCTGGTATATAATAACCGCATCCCATCCAATAGAAACGAGGCGGTAATGCAATCAAAGCGTTTGCGTGATTATGGCTTATCCATCGGTACACTCACTCCCGGCAAACTGAACGCCATTACAGATGTTGCCGGAGTCAAAGTCGGCCATACGACCCTGATTTCAGGTGAAGGCAAGCTAATCCCCGGCGAAGGACCAATCCGAACCGGCGTCACGGTCGTCCTGCCGCATGATGGCAACCTCTACCGGGAAAAGGTGCGCGCTGCCTGCCACACCATCAACGGCACCGGCAAGATTTGCGGGCTGGAAGAAGTGCGCGAGCTCGGTCAGATTGAAGCACCGATCGCCCTGACCGGCACGCTGAATGTCGGACTGGTGAGCGACGCGCTGATTCAGTACATGGTCAAACAGGCGCCCGAGATCGGCATCACGACGGGTTCGATCAACGTCGTCGTTGGGGAGGTGAATGACAGCCCGCTCAACGACCTGCAGGGCCGGCATGTCAAAGCGGAACATGTCTTTGAGGCACTGGCGAATGTCACCGACGGATATCCCGGCGAAGGCGTGATCGGCGGCGGCACAGGGACAGCCTGTTTCGGCTGGAAAGGCGGCATGGGAACCTCCAGCCGCGTGCTGACGCAGGAACAAGGCGGTTACACAGTCGGCGCGCTGGTGCAGACCAATTACGGCGGCGCGGAGCATTTCATCGCCTGCGGTGTACCCGTCGGCAGAACCCTGCTGCCTCCTCCTCTCGAAGCAGCCAGAAAGAACCACGGCTCGGTCATGATTGTGCTTGCTACTGACGCGCCGCTCGACGCGCGCCAGCTTCACCGCCTGTGCGTCCGCGCTTCGGTCGGTCTCAGCCGCACCGGCTCGATCTATGGCGCGACCAGCGGTGATTTCATCATCGCCTTCTCAACGGCTTATCGCAAACAGCACAAATCGCCCTCTCTCATCGCTGAAGTACCGCTGGTGGTGGACGAAAAGGCATTCATGGGGCCGATGTTCCATGCGGTCGCGGATTGCGTCGAAGAGAGCGTGTTGAACGCCATGTTCATGGCGGAGACCGTCACCGGACGCGATGACCACACCTTGTACGCGCTGCCGCGCGATGAGGTGGTGGCGATGATCCGAAAAGCCCGGGATTAATCGTATAACTCATACAGGGCAGCCTTCCAGGCTGCCTTGGTATTTAAGTGGACTTAAGAATATTGCATGAAGTGGCTTTTGACAGATACGCCACTTGAGTCTATGATTGGTCCATACCATTCAAATCTGAGGTCCACATGAAAACCTATCCCATCCCCATGGTGCCCGGTCCCACCTCCGTGCCCGAGTCTGTCTTTAACGCCTACAAGCATGATTTCGGTTCGTCGGATACCGAGCCGGAATTCCTTGAACTGTACAACGAGACCGAAGCGAACCTGCAGAAACTGCTGCTGACGAGGGAAAAAGTCGTCAGCATGACCGGCGAAGGGATGATCGTGTTGTGGGCCGCGCTGAAAAGCTGCCTGCTCCCTGGCGACAAAGTTCTTGCCGTTTCAACCGGCTTATTCGGCAGCGGCATTGGAGAAATGGCTGCCGGCCTGGGTGCTCAGGTCGAGACTGTGACCTTCCCCTCCAATGAGACTGTTCATGATTGGGACATGGTTGAGAAGAAGATCGCGGCGTTCCAGCCTAAAATGATCACCGTCGTCCACTGTGAAACACCTTCAGGGACGCTCAACCCAGTCAAGCAGTTGGGTGAACTGAAGAAAAAATACGGCGTTCCGCTGCTGTACACCGACGCGGTTGCCAGTGCCGGCGGCGCTGAACTGAGGGTCGATGACTGGCACATCGATCTCCTGCTGGGCGGTTCGCAGAAATGTCTCTCGGTGCCGCCAGGCATGTCTTTCCTGACTGTTTCGCAGAAGGCCTGGGAGATTGTTGAACAGGTCAGGTATGCCGGCTATGACGCGATCCAGCCCTTTGCTACAGCCCAGCGTGATTTTTACTTCCCCTACACGCCCTACTGGCATGGCGTTTCGTCGCTCAATCAGGGTGTTCTGAACATTCTTGAGGAGGGTCTGGAACAAAGCTGGCAGCGCCATCAGACTGTCGCGGACCACGTCAGGCGTGCGGTGGTCGAGCTCGGATACGAACTCTTCCCGAAGGCGAGCGCCATCCAGTCACCGACAGTGACGGCTATCAAAGTGCCCGCTGGCCGGACCTGGCGCGAGTTTGATGACAGCCTGCGCGCGCACGGCCTGGGCGTCGGCGGGAATTATGGTGAGTTAGCCGGCAAGGTCTTCCGCCTCGGACACATGGGGACGCAAGCGAGCATGGAACTGGCGGACAAAGCCCTGGCAGTGCTCGCCGAAGTAAGATAATTCAAACAGAAGTACGTTCAATATCAGCCGGCGGAATCAACCCCGCCGGTTTTCTGGTCCCAATCCCTTGAGCCTGACACCCTCTCGCAGGTTCCTGTAAACCGCGGTCGTCGGGTCATCAAACGTCGCGCCCGGTGATGCCACCGGAATTATGTGACTGGCAATCGGCTCGAATGCTGCCCGATAATGATTGGTGCTCTTGACCACCAGGATCTTCATCGCTTCCGGCACAATGCCGGCAACGTCGAAGAACGTTCGCTCCAATGCCTGCACGCGGTGACTGGCGCAGACAATGTGCAGGTTGCCGGTTCGCAAATGCGCCACGCGTCCGAGTGTCATCTCCATATCCAGATACATCGGGCTTTTGGCGATGAAAGTGCCATCAAATAGTTTTTCCACAGTGAACCGGTCGTGGAAAGGTTGGTGTCCCGGTAAAATTTTGCCGCCCAAATCCAATTCGAGCTCGGCACCCTCGCCGGCACCCCAGGCCGCGTCGATGGCTTCCAGATCGTACATCAGAGCCAGCGCGCTTTGCGGTGCGTTCTGCCGTGCCAGTTCATGCAGTATCCAGGTCGTGTCTGATGAAGACCCGCCCCCAGGATTATCCTGAACATCGGCTATCACCACCGGTTTATCAGCCTGAGCCGCCAGCGCGATCGCCTGCCTGACACCCTCCCTGGCATCCGGAAGATCGGATGTAAACTGCGGCTCACGTGCGCAAACCGCGTCGTACAGTCTGGACAGACCCGCGTCCGCCTTCTCCTGCGTCACGGCGTACACGGAGATCGAAGGGCCGGTATGCGGCAGATCACACGGCAGGAAGCCGGTCGCCAAGGTCGCGCTGACAATGTCACTGTCCTGTTCGAGTTCATCTATCAGAGCGTAGAGACTTTTGCATGGCTCGGCATTGGTCCTTTGGGCGGAACCCGGCATCAGAAACGGCAGGCTCGTGAACGCTTTTTTCAGAGGCTTGCCCTGTAACAGGTGGTGCATGATGTGCGCGCAGCGAGCGCCGGTCTCGCCAATATCAATATGCGGATACGTGCGGTAGCCGTTCATGGCTGACGAATAGTCGATCGATTTCTGATTGATGTTGGCGTGCATGTCCAGCGAGTTGACAATGGGAATATCGCCGACAAGCTGCCTGACGCGGCGCAGGATTTCCTCTTCGCCATCCTGACAATCATAGTAAGTCAGCGAGCCGTGTAGATCAAGAAAGACGCCATCGAAAGGACCACGGGCTGCCAGTTCCTCCAGGACGAGGCCCAGCAAATGGTTGAACAATTCTTCAGAAAGCTGACCGGAAGGCTCCGCCTCGCCGATTTTGATGAGCGGGACCACGTCGTGTCCCAGCGCGGTCGCTTGCTGGTAAAAACCACAGAAGGCGCTGTTTAGCGGCTTCTCGATAAACTCGCGAATTTCCTTTTCAAACAGGATGCCCGAGAGGGGTTCGCTGACGTGAGAAAAACTTTCAAAGGTGGTGGGTACGGGTGAAAAAGTGTTGGTCTCATGCATGAAACCAGCGATTGCGATGCGTGCCATGCGGTCATCTCCAATGTATTGATTGCATCCATTTTACCGCTGATGAGATACGGGGAGTTCGAGGGATCTTTGTGTCAACGCGTTCAGGAAAGTGACAGAAACGGGCAATTTATTGTTTTATATAATTTGCTTACCCGATTTGGGAGCAATGTCACGAGTTATTAACAACTGTGCGAACTGAGATATTTTGAGCATATAATATCTATGTAAATTCATTGAAGCCTCTTACGCCGCCGCCCATCGCACTCTTGATGTGATCATAGTCAGCCAATAACAACCCTTAATCTGGAGTTTGATATTTCTTTTTTTATAGAATAAATTCGGTACTTCTTAGCATAATCATCAGAGATGTACAGGAGGTGCAAGGGGTTACCAATCAGTTCGGTACAACGGTTAGAAGAGAATAATTAACAATTTCTGGAGGGAAGAACGCATAATGAAACGCACACTTTTCGTATTTCTAAGCTTGATCGTCGCGGTTGCCATGGTGGCAGGCTGCCAACCAGCCGCACCAGCCGCTCCTGCCGCCACTGAAGCACCCGCCGCAGCGACTGAAGCGCCCGCGGCAGCAACCGAAGCTCCAGCCGCCGGGACTGAAGCGCCAGCAGCGCCCGCAGACGCAGGCGTGACCGTTGCGCCAGATTCGGACATTGTGGTTGTTTCGTCTGCTGATATCGTCACAATGCTGCCGATTGACGCGGCAAACACCCTTGATGGTGGTATCCAGCGCATGGTGATGGATGGCCTGGTCGGCTTCACACCTGAGTATAAAGTTATCTGGCTGCTTGCTACGGGCTACGAACCCAACGCGGAAGCCACCGAATACAAATTCTTCCTGCGTGAGGGCGTCTCCTTCACCGATGGCACGCCTTGGAACGCTGAAGCCGCGAAAGCGAATATCGACGTCATGCTGGATCAGGAACGCGGCTTCAAGAAGAACACGAACTATAAGATGATCGAATCAGTCGAGATCATTGACGACTACACCATCAACATCAAACTGAACCGCCCCTTCGGCGCCCTGCTGAACTCTATGGCGCATCCGTCCGCGTTGATGGTCAGCCCGAAGCAAATTGCTGAGGACTTCGACTCAATTTCCAAGATGCCGATTGGCACTGGTCAGTACACCTTCGTCGACTGGAAGCCAGGCGAGATGTGGAAAGTTGCTCTCAACCGTGACTGGTGGGGTTACAAACCCGAGCTCTACGGCGGAACAGCTTTTGTCCCGGGCAATGCTGGTTTCAACACTGTCACCTTCAAGCCGATCACTGAAGGCGCCACTCGCGTCGCCATGATGCTTTCGGGTGAAGCAGATATCATGATGGGCGTCACCGCGAAGTACAAAGATTCATTGGTCAGCCAGGGCTTGAATTTTGAGGCCAAACCAAGTTTGACCGTGAACTACCTCTACCTCAACGTCCAGAAAGAACCCTTGAACGACCTGAAAGTCCGCCAGGCTCTCGCCCACGCGATCGACAGGGACGCGATGATCCAGGTGGTTGATATGGGTAACGGCACCAAAGCTGACTCATTCATCACCCCCGGTGTCACCTTCTACGCTCCCCAGCCTGAACTTTATCCCTACGACGTCGAGAAAGCTAAAGCATTGCTCGCCGAAGCAGGTTATCCGGATGGATTCACGATCAAATGCGTCGTCACCAATTCGTCTGACGCCATCAACCGGGCAGAGTTCATGCAGCAGCAACTGGCAAAAATCAATGTGACCATGGAAGTCATTCCGACCGAAACCGGTACGATCTCATCCTCAATCAGCGGCTACAAGGGCGACCCGAAAGACACCACGTGGGACGTCTATTCTCGCGGTTTCTCTCCTTCGACCGGTGATGCCGATCAGGGTCTGGGCCGTTTTGCTTCCACTGAAGCTCCTCCGGTGGGCTCTAACTATGGTTTCTTCAAGAACGAGGACTATGATAAAGCTGTTGCCGAAGGTGGCTCCACCGCCGACCCCGAAAAACGGGCAGCAGCATACGGTAAGGCTCAGGAAATCATCTGGCAGCAAGTTCCCGATATTCCCTTGACTTTCGCAGTCAACATGATCGTCTTCAGCACCGAAATTTCCAACGTCACCTATCTGGCTGACGGTCAGATCTACCTGCGTGAAGGCGTCTTCACCGCGAAGTAAATTATTTCACCCTATCAGGCTGGATCGAAATGATCCAGCCTGATGTTACCATCCCGTTTAAGGACTAATAGTCTGCCGCCATCTCTGAGTAAGCAGATGAGAAGGAGGTACCGTGTTTCGGTACACCGTTAGACGAGTTATTGAAATTATCCCGACTATTTTAATTATCTCCGTCATAGTTTTCATGTTTGTCCGTATGATTCCAGGCGATCCCGCCAGGCTAATCGCCGGTGAGGAAGCCACGCTCGAAACGATTGAAAAGATCAGGGAGCAATTGGGATTGAACAAGCCGATTCACATTCAATATGTCAATTGGCTTTTCAACGTCATGAAAGGTGATTTCGGCACCTCTATGAAAAGCGGACGGACGGTAGCGTTCGAAATCGGCACGCGCTATGGCAACACCATGAAGCTGGCTGGCTATGCCATCGTCTGGAGTGTGATCATTGGAATTGCGATTGGTGTTTGGTCCGGCGTCAACCGCTCGAAATGGCAGGATTATCTGGGGATGACATTCTCAATCGCAGGACAGGCGGTGCCATCATTCTGGATTGGTCTGATGCTGATCATGGTATTCGCGGTGGGCTTGCGCTGGTTTCCCGTCACCGGAGCAGATACACCGCGCCACTTTGTGCTGCCGGTATTAACGCTCGGCTTCGGTCTCTCCGCCATCATCGCGCGTTTCACGCGGTCATCCATCATTGAATCTCTCAAAGAGGACTACACCCGTACTGCGCGGGCTAAGGGATTAAAAGAACAAACGGTTATCTGGAAACACGTCTTCCGCAACTCGATGATCTCGGTCGTAACTGTCGTTGGTTTGCAGTTCGGCGGCTTGCTAGGCGGTTCGGTCCTTGTGGAAGCTGTTTTTGGTTTCCCTGGGTTAGGGACCCTGATGATCAATTCCATCGGATTTCGCGATTACCCGACTATCCAGGCTTTGATCCTTGTCTTCTCGCTCCATTTCGTTGTCATCAACCTGCTGGTAGACATGATCTACGCGGTTCTTGACCCCGAAATCAAATTCGAATAGAGGTTGAGATGGAAGCGACCAATACAAAACTCAAATACGATCAACTGCGTGATGACCAGGTCCAGACTCCCTTTGCTGAGTTTGTCCGGAAATTCAAGAAGCAGAAAACTGCTGTTGTCGCGCTTTTTGTTCTGGTGATCCTGGCGATTCTGGCCATTTTTGCCAACTTCATCGCGCCTTTCGAGATCAACGAATACAACTACGCCCATGTACTTGAAAATCCGAGCCCGACCTTCATCTTCGGAACTGATGAATTCGGCCGCGACATCTTCAGCCGCATCATTTATGGCACGCGCATTTCTCTATCGATAGGTTTCTTCTCCGTCACGCTTGCCGCCATTATCGGTTCCTTCCTCGGCATGCTGGCTGGTTTTTACGGCGGACTACTGGACGCGCTGATCATGCGCATCAGCGACGTTTTGTTCGCTTTCCCTGGTTTAATCCTTGCCATTGCCATTGTCGCCATTCTGGGTCCAGGGTTGTACAACGTCGTCATTGCTGTCATCATCTTCCGCATACCCACCTTTGCCCGGCTGGTGAGGTCAACCACGCTGGCGACCAAAAATGCCATGCATGTACTGGCGGCGCGCAGCCTGGGTGCATCTGACATGCGGCTGCTGATGAAGCACATCCTGCCGGACGCGATTCCAAACATTACCGTCCAGTACTCCATATCCATCGGCGGATCGATCATGACCGCGGCCAGTCTGAGCTTCCTGGGGATGGGCGCCGCGCCGCCAACACCTGAGTGGGGTCTGATGCTCAGCAACGCGCGCGCGTTTGTCTTCACTGACTGGCATTACGCGTTCTTCCCCGGCCTGGCGATATTCATCACGGTCTTGTGTTTCAACCTTCTGGGTGACGGATTGCGCAGCGCGCTAGACCCCAAGTTGAGCGATTGAGGTATGCCATGAACAAGAATATTCTGGAAGTAAGAAACCTGAAGACCTATTTCACGACAGATTACAGTATCGTGAAGGCAGTCGACGGGATAGACTTCAACCTCAAACGTGGTTCAACGCTCGGAATCGTCGGCGAATCAGGCAGCGGAAAAAGTGTCACGTCGTTGTCGATTATGGGGCTGCTGATGGGCACAACCGGAAAAGTCGTTGAAGGTGAAATTCTCCTCGACGGCGTTGACCTGGCAAAATTGAGCGATGAAGAACGCCGCACCATCCGCGGCAAAGACATTGCCATGATTTTCCAGGAGCCGATGACCAGCCTGAATCCGGTACTTAAAATAGGCGAGCAAATCTCTGAAGTGATCATGTTGCATGAAGGCGTGACCCGCGAGGAAGCGCTCAAGAAGACCATCCAGATTCTGACTGACACCGGATTGCCGCGGGTTGAAAGCATTGTCAATGAATTCCCCTTCCAGCTCTCAGGCGGTCAAAGGCAACGTGTCATGATCGCCATGGCGCTGGTATGCAATCCAAAAATTTTAATTGCTGATGAGCCAACGACCGCGCTGGATGTCACCATTCAAGCCCAGATCTTACAATTGATGGCAAACCTGAAAGAAAAGGTCGGCACGTCCATCATTTTTGTCACCCATAACCTGGGCGTAGTCGCTGAAATCTGCGATGAAGTGGTGGTCATGTACTGCGGCAGGGTTGTGGAATCAGCGGATGTTTACACGCTTTTCGCCCGCCCGAAGCATCCCTATACGCAAGGCTTGATCGGCTCCATCCCCAAACTTGGCCGGCATGTGAAGGAACTCGATTCGATTCCGGGCAATGTGCCGCATCCGAGTCATCTGCCAGTCGGCTGCAAATTTGCACCGCGCTGCAAACATGTTATGCCAATTTGTGAAACGGACGAACCAGATCTCTTTCAGTACCCTGACGGCAGTCAATCCAAATGCTGGCTGGCAAAGAAAGAGTATGGAGGTGAACTATGAGCAGCGTAGATTTGCTGAAAATTGACGATGTAAAGGTTTATTACACCGGCAAAGGCGGGTTTATGAAGAAACCAACACCCGTCAAAGCCGTCGATGGTGTCAGTTTCAATGTCAGGGAAGGCGAAGTCTTCGGTATTGTGGGCGAATCGGGCTGCGGAAAATCGACGCTTGGCAAGGCTATTTGCCGGCTCGTCGATCCTTCAGGCGGAGCGATTATTCTGAATGGTCATGACATCACCCATATTGACCAGCATGAGATGCGCAAGCACCGCCGCGACGTCCAGGTTATTTTTCAGGACCCCTACTCGTCGCTGAACGCGCGTATGTCCATCCGTGATATCGTCAGCGAGCCGCTCGTCATCCACGAAGGGCTGAAAGACAAAAAAGAAATCGATGAGCGGGTGGTTGAACTGCTGCGGCTGGTCGGCATGGACAGCTACCACATGCGGCGCTACCCGCATGAGTTGAGCGGCGGTCAACGCCAGAGAATCGGCATCGCGCGCGCTATCGCGCTCTATCCCAAGCTGATCATCGCGGACGAACCGGTTTCAGCCCTGGACGTCTCCATCCAGTCGCAGGTGCTGAATCTGATGGCCAGGCTGCGCGAGCAACTGCAACTCACTTATATTTTTATCGCGCATGATCTGAGCGTCGTTGAGCATATCAGTGACCGCATCGCGGTCATGTATCTGGGAAAGATCGTGGAAGTCGCGGATAAATTTGAACTCTACAAGGAGCCGATGCACCCGTATTCACAGGCGCTGCTCTCTGCCATCCCGATTCCGGATCCGACGTTAAAAAAACAGCGCATCATTCTCGAGGGGACCATCCCCTCACCCAGTAAGGCGCCGCCGGGCTGCAAGTTCCACACGCGCTGCTGGAAGCGCATGCCCATCTGCTCGGAAGTCGAGCCAAAGGAGACGGTAGTGACCGCTACCCACTCTGTGTACTGCCACCTTTATCCGCAACCTCAATAACAACTACGCGCAGTGATTCCAAACCGTGGTGAGGTTCAGCTCACCACGGTTTTCATTTCTCGCTGCCTAGTGCTCACCTTGCCGGCAATTTTTCCAGGTGCTATAATTCGGTCGTTGCCCCAGTAGCTCAAAAGGACAGAGCGAGGCACTCCTAACGCCTAGGCTGGGGGTTCGATTCCCTCCTGGGGCACCAATTTCATCGCGTGAGTGAAGGTTCTTCGTTGGCTCAATGCACAATACTTGACCTGCCCCGCCGGCTACCCAACCGGCCGCACAGCCATCGTCTGGAACGTCACTCCAGTAAGGATTGACCCATGTTCGATATCACATTCCTGGGCACCTCCGCGTCAGCGCCCTCCATCAAACGCAACCTGCCGGCCATCCTTGTCAAGCATGACGAGTACCGTTTTCTTGTCGATTGCGGCGAAGGCACCCAGCGGCAGATCATTCAGGCAGGCGTGGGGTTCAAGAACCTCAACCGCATCCTGTTTACCCATGGTCATCTGGATCATATCCTTGGCGTCGCCGGCCTGCTCTCGACCCTGATCCATTGGGAGACCTTCGAGGGAATGGATATCTATGCCGGCCCCGCCAGCATGGAGCGCATCATGGACCTGATCAACCGTGTCGTGCTACGTGGCACCGTGCCGCCTTCACCGGTCAACTTCCACGCCATTCAGCAAGGCGTTATCTTTGAGACCGAAACGTTCAGCATCGGCGCTTTCCCAGTCTTCCACCGCGGCGGGGACTCCTTCGGCTATTCCTTCCAGGAAAAAGGCCGGCGACCCTTTCTCGAAGAGAAAGCCGCCGCGCTGGACATCCCCCCCGGACCGTGGCGCCGCAGCCTGGTCAAGGGTGAATTCACGACTTTGCCCGATGGCAGGCTGATCAACCCTGAAGACGTCCTGGGAGCATTCAAGCCCGGCACCCGGCTGGTGATCGTCGGCGACAGCGGTGAGACGGCCTCGCTGGTCGAGCATTGCCGTGACGCGGACGCGCTGGTGATTGAGTCAACTTACATTGAAGAAGAGGCTGACCTGGCGCGCAAGTATACGCATCTTACGGCTGCTCAAGGTGCCCGGCTGGCGCTTGAGGCGAACGTGGGACACCTTTACCTCACCCATTTGTCGCGGCGTTACCGCGAAAAAGATGTGCTGACGGAAGCGCAGGCAATCTTCCCCAATACGACTGTCGCCCGCGATCTGGATAATTTTCTGATTAAACGGGGCGGCGTGACCGCGCCTGAAGCCTAAGGCAAGGGTTCCACTTTTATCAGCACCGCGTTGACCAGCAGCCGGTCGAGATAGCTCTGGCTGGCTGGATCATAGGTCTGGCAGGTGATCAGGGTCAGCCAGGTATGATCCTGCTTACGTGCGGGCATTGGTTTATCGGCAGCCAGCAAGTCAATTTCACGCACTTCATAGACATATCGCGCACCCGCGTTGAGTATTTCAACCTGATCGCCCCAGCGCAGGGTCTTGAGGTTGGCAAATGGGCCGGGCAAGCCATCCCTGCCAATCACGTGAGCGGTGAGCCAGGTATGCCCCGTTCGGGTCGGGAAGGTGCTGCCCTCGAGATAGCCGATGCTGCGGTCCAGCCAGTCCAGATTCCAGCCATTCGCGGATGCCGGCACACCCAGAATATCCCGCTCCAGCCCCAGTTTTGGGATGCTGAGCTGCATCCCCTGCTGAGCGTACGCTTCGGATGGCTGCAGTGGCTGTACCGCGGTCGCTCTGCCAGGCGCGAATCCTGTTGCCGGCAGGTAGAGACCATTGACCAATTTCCAGACTTCGATGCCATGCTCGGCATCACCGGCGACGAAGAACAGCGTGTTGCCGATGACGATCAGCCAGCGCGGCTGAGCGGCGGCGGAGGGCCAATTGTGGTCGGTCAGACGGACGGCATCCGTGTAAGGCGCGTCAGAACGCCAGATCTGACGCCCCTCAGCGCTCTCGGCGGTCAGATAGAGTGTGGAACCCATCCGCACCAGATCACGCGGCCAGGCGTGTGCCATGCCTTCATACATATCCATCACCAGTTCAGCGGACTGATACGGCGGAACAGAACGCCACAATTCGTAGCCAGTCTTGCCGTCGCTGGCGGTGAAGAGCAAAGTCGAACCGATCGGGGTTTTCTGATCAGGATCGGAGCTAAAGAAACCCGCGTTGATGTCATCGACCCGGGTAGAGGTGGTCAGCGAATACGGCGGCACGCTTTTCCACGGCTCGACGCCGATGATATTGATCGCTGCTGAGTAAAATAGCGTGCTGCCAATCGAGACCAGATCATACGGGTCAGGGCTGGTGAACAGGTAAGCGTAACTTGCCACCTTACTGGTCGAATCAGGGGTGAAAGGCGGCACGCTCTTCCACAACTCCATGTCATTGCCAGCCTCATCCTTGGCGGAGAAGAATAAGGTCGTGTCAAGCGCGTAGAGTTCTTCCGGAGAGGTGTAATCGCCCGGGAAAATATTCTCAACCCGGCTGGTAGAGGTCTGGTCATAAGGCGGCTGGGTCATCCAGACTTCCCGCCCCTGACTGTCGTTGGCGGTGAAAAAGAGCATCCAGCCCATGGTGGTGAGATGCGCAGGGTCCGAGGAGCCGCTGTCAGGCCATAAGTCGGCAACCCTGCGGGCCGAATAGAAGGGACTCTGTGCCATCCACAATTCGCTGCCGCTGGCGCCGTCATCCGCCTGAAAGAAGACGGCAGTGCCGATTGCTGTCATCTGATCTGGGGAGGAATCCCCATTGGGATTGATGTCGCTGACAAGTTCAGCGCTGGTATAAGGCGGTTCACTCTTCCACAACTCCCGCCCGCTCACACCATCATCTGCCTGAAAAAGCAGCACATCCTTATTGGCAGCCAGCTCCTTTGGATACGAGGCTGCCATGCCCGGGTTGATGTCAGCGACCAGGCTGGCAGATTCATAAGGCGGAATGCTCTTCCACAGTTCCGTCCCAACCTGGGTGTTATAAGCGGTGTAAAAAAGGGTCTCCCCGATAGCGAACAGGTTCTCCGGCATGGAACTGTCAGTTCCCGGAGCCGTATCGAAGACAAGCGAAAATGGGACTGATTCCTCGGGCATCGGCGCGGCGCTGACCACGTTCGTCCCGAATACAAGGTTACACAGGAAGAGCAGGCAAAGACCGCTGAAGGCGGCGCGCCTGCGCAAAATCCTGCTATTCATCATGGCAAATACCGCATCTGAATTCCTATGCTCTGATTATAGCTTTCATTTTTTGACAATATTCATCTTGCTTACGCATTTGACGACTGTTTGGTTTTATGCTAATATCCTGATAATTAAATAGCCCTACGGCGCTCTTATCCAGAGAGGTGGAGGGAATGGCCCTGCGAAACCTCGGCAACCTGGATCACACGATCTAAGGTGCCAATTCCATCAGACGGATAGTTCTGGAAGATGAGAGGCTATCAACCATGAAGATGATTGCCCCTCAAGAATGAACCGAGGGGCAATATCTTATTCAGGAGGTAATTGTATGTCATCAACTTTCATGAGTTCGCCCAAGTACCTGTTCACATCCGAATCGGTCACTGAAGGTCACCCGGATAAAATGTGTGACCAGATCAGTGACGCTGTACTGGATGCCTGTCTGGAACAGGATCCGAACTCGCGTGTGGCGTGTGAGGTTGCGACCAAAACAGGCTACGCGATCGTGATGGGTGAGATCACCACCAACGCGTTTGTCAATTTTGACATTCTCGTCCGTAATGTGATCGTCGACATTGGCTATGACCGCGGCAAGAAAGGCTTTGACGGTCACACATGCGCGATCCTGTCAGCCATCGCCTCACAATCAGCGGATATCGCGCTCGGCGTGGATAAATCACAGGAAGCCAAAGCCGGTGAGCTCTCGGATGCAGAAATCGAGGCAATCGGTGCCGGTGACCAGGGCATGATGTTCGGTTATGCCTGTAATGAAACCACCGCTCTGATGCCCATGCCGATCTACCTGGCTCACAAAATGGCGCGCCGTCTGACCGAAGTCCGCAAGAATGGGACCCTCGACTGGGTACGACCTGACGGGAAAACCCAGGTGACGGTTGAGTACAGCTACGGCAAACCGAAACGCATCGACACCGTTCTGGTCAGCACGCAGCACGCGCCCGAGATCGAGCACGACGAGATCAAGCGCCTGATTACCGAGCATGTCATCCTGCCCACACTGCCGGCTGAACTGGTCGATGATGAGATGAAAATCTATGTCAACCCCACCGGTCGTTTCGTTATCGGTGGTCCGATGGGCGATGCCGGCCTGACCGGTCGCAAGATCATCGTTGACAGCTATGGCGGCTTTGGCCGGCATGGCGGCGGCGCTTTCAGCGGCAAAGACCCGACGAAGGTCGACCGCTCCGCGGCCTACGCTGCGCGCTGGGTCGCGAAGAACGTTGTCGCAGCCGGTCTGGCTGACCGGGTCGAAATTCAGCTCGCGTACGCTATCGGTGTTGCCCGACCGCTCTCGATCAACGTCGAGACCTTCGGCACCGGCAAGGTTGCCGACGGCGCGATCGTCGAGGCCATCAATAAGGTCTTTGACCTGCGCCCCGGCGCCATCATCCGTGACCTGGACCTGCGCAAGCCGATTTACCGTCAGGTGGCTGCTTACGGTCATTTCGGCCGCGATGATCTGGATCTGACCTGGGAACGCACGGACCGCGCTGAAGCATTGCGCGCCGCGATCTAGACTTCAATCATGAACCTAAAACTGGGTTGGCAAATGCCAACCCAGTTTTTATTCTTCATCATGCGCTCAGGCTTTTGAGACCACGTTCAGGTAATAGGCACAAATGTCATTCAGCGGACAAGGGAGGCAATCCGGTTTGCGCGCGTGACACAATTCACGTCCCAGCCTGATCAGGTTCAAGTGGCTGGTGTAATACTCCTCCGGCGGGATCAGTCCCGCCAGATAGTCGTGCGCCTGCTCGAGCGATAACCCCTCGGGCCGCAGCGCCAGCCGCTCGGTCACGCGGTAGATATGCGTATCGACCGGGAAGTCCGGGACGCCCAACGCGAATAACAGAACGATCGCGGCAGTCTTGCGCCCGACGCCTTTGAACTGCATTAGCCAGGCGTGCGCCTCTTCAAAGGGCAGTTCTTTCAGAAAATCCAGCTCGAGTGAGCCGCGTTGCTCGCTGATTTGCCTCAGCACATCCTGGATGCGCGGTCCTTTCTGATTGCCCAAGCCGGCGGGACGAATCGCTTCGATCACTTCGTCCTCGTCAGCATCGCGCACGGCTTCCCAGCTGACAAAGCGATGTTTGAGACGATAGAACGCCATGTCGCGATTCATGTCGTTGGTATTCTGAGACAGAATCGTAGAAACCAGTTCGTCAATGGGCGGCAGCGGCTCACGCCACTCCGGTCTGCCGAAGTGCTTTTCAAGCCGCTTGCGCAGTGTACGCTCAAGCGTTTTGGTCTCTCGCGAATAGCTGTAGAGCTGACGTTCCTTAGGCATAATTTAATTCAAAACACGGGCGCAATTCACCCACTTCGAAATGGCGCCAGTTGTAGATCGGACGGCGGTCATAGCCTGCCATGCTGGCATAGAACGCGTCGTCCACCAGGCCGAGTTCGCGGAAGAGTTTCATCGCGATTACGGGTCTGGCTCTGCCGCCGTTGTCGCCATCAGAAATCTTGATCGAAATGCCAATCCCCTTTTCCTGACCAGGCAGCGTGCCCGGCAGAATACCGATGCCCTGATAGCCTTCCGCCCCGCCCTTGCAAAAGATCCGGCCGCCGGCAGCTTCCATCAAGGCGGTATCGAACCGGTTGGGTCCAGCCACCATGAAAGGATGGGTCATCATGGCATGAGTGATCTTCCTGCAGGCGATCGCCCGCTTCTCACTCAGATGCTCCGGGTTTGCCAGCCGGGCAAAGCCCAGCGCGGTGTTGTACATCGGGATGGCAAACACAGGCACGGAACAGCCATCAATGCCTAATTTGACCTCATCAACCTCTACACTGCACATTTCGGCAAAGGTTTTCAGAATCATCTTCTGCAGCGGATGATCTTCGCGGATATATTCCTGAATGTCAAAACCGTGCAGCTTGGCGTTAGCCAGCATGCCGGAGTGTTTGCCGGAACAGTTATGCTGGTTCGGGGTAGGCGTCTGATCCAGCTTGCGCATGCGTTCGGTGGTTGCCTTGTCAATCGGATAATGCGTGCCGCATAGCAAGTCGGATTCACTCGCGCCGATCTTGCGCTGGATGGAAGCAACGGTCTCGGCATGGTCATCAGTGCCTGAATGGGAGGCGCACATGACTGAAAGTTCCTTCTCAGTAATGCCATACTTTTCGACGCCGCCATCTTCCACAAACTGCAGAATCTGCAGCGGCTTTGAACTTGAGCGCAGGCAGGAAACCGCCATCGGGTCGCCATAGCTGGCGAGTAATTTTCCATCGGAATCCACGATTGTAAGTGCGCCAAAATGAACCGATTCAACCACCTCACCCCTGGTAGCTTCTACAACTGCCTGATACTCGTCATGCATTATCCTGTTCCTCTTTTCAAGTATGTTTAATTCCAGGTCTCCAGATTGCTGCTGGTTTCCTGGTGATGATTATTCTGATAGACCGGCAAGAGAATGTTGACGGTCGCGCCGCCTTCCGGATTGTTTTCGGCTGAGATCTCACCGCCATGCGCCTCGACGACAAGTTTGCAGAAAGCCAGCCCCAGACCATTGCCCTTGTCGCCGCTGTCATCCTTGACGAATTTATCAAAGACCCTGCCAACCAATCTTTCCGGGAAGCCTTTGCCATTATCGCTGACCCCGAGCTGCACAAAATCGCCCACTTTCGCGACATGCAAGCGTATGGTGCCGCCTGAACTGGTCAGCCGGACGGAATTTTCAATGATGTTGATCAGGACACGGGTGATCATATCCGGGTCGATAAACAATTCGGGGATACCGACGGGCAGCTTATATTTGATTTCAATCTGCTTATTGGCTGCAGCTGGCAGCACTGCCTGGACGGCGTCCTGCAGCACGGTTTCCAGCGGAATCCTGACCTGGGTCGTGATCTTCTGCCCCGCTTCGAGCTCGTAAATGTTTAACAGTGAGTTGATCAGACGCTCCATCCGGTTTGTGGAACGCGTCGCAATATCCAGCACCGCGCGTGAGGTCTCGCACCCCTCTGCCTGCATCGTTGATTCGATCATCTGCAGCGCGGAGATGACGTTTGACAAGGGAGACTTCAGGTCATGATAGACCATCGCGATCATCTCTTCCTGCATTTGCAAGAGCGCCTTGCGCGCGGTGATGTCGCGGAAGAGCCATTGCAGCACAGCCTTGCCTTCGAAGTGTGTTTTTTCGATATACACTTCAACCGGCATGGTGCTGCCAGATTTAAGTACCAGATTCGCCTCACCGGCGTTGATCAAACCGCTGGTGATGCTTTCGGTGCGGCGCAGGTACTCCTCATCGAACTCCGGGTAGAACAATTCAATCGACTTGCCAGACAGGGCCTCAGGCGCGAAAGAAGTGAGAATATGGAAGCGGTTGTTGGCCTCGATGAAATGACCATCCGCATCGGTAATCACAATTGGGTCGAGGCTGGATTCGAACAAGCCTTGCAGCCGCACCTGAGCGTGCTCCAGATGGCTGTACAGGCGGGCATTAAAGATCGCGTTGCCGGCATGGTCTGCCATGGCGTTCAATGACTGCAGGTGATCCTTATGCAGGAATCCCGGCTCAGAATGGACGATCGTCAGAATGCCAACCAATTCCCCGCGCGGCGCCTTGATGGGCACACAGATGGCAGATTTCGGACCGGTCTGCGTGATGGAATCATCCGGCCGCTGCAGCCAGCGATCATCCTGGCTGGTATCTTCAATCAATACCGGCTCCTGATGCTTGTACACCCAGCCCGCCAGACCTTTTCGCAGCGTGTCTTTCAACTGGTCGATCGTATGGGGAATGAGCTGCCGGTAATAGACGATAGCCGCGTCAATCGGACTGCCCCCTTCATCCATAATAATCAGAGTCCCACGTTCCGCACCTACCAGTTTGATGGACTGGAACAGCACCGAGGACAGCACGGTGGGTAAATCGAGCGAAGCTGAAAGCTCACGGTTGATCTGCTCGAATGATCGGGCGTCCTGCCCGGATGAATTGGTTTCAACAGGTTTTTTCATTTGTCCCCCGCAATCTCTAGAATTTTCTCATTTGTCCTGCACCAGCGACACGCGATCCGGTCACACTTCAACCCCTCTGGGTGATCCTGCAAATATGCCTTGAGGATATTAATCATCTTCGGCATCGGGTAGGCTTTGGCTGTGGCGTTGCCGATATAAATCTCCTGCTGAATATCCCTGAGCTGAGCATCCGCTTTATGAAAACCACGGGAGCAGCCCGGCATTTCAGGACAGGCGAGCATGCCGGCAGATGCAGCCGCGTAGCGCGTCGGCAGGGCCAGCCCAGCCAGTTTGGCGGCATAATGCAAGCTGATGTTGGCTGTCTGATCGAACCCAAGCAGCAGCACCCAGCCATTCTTCAAAATCAATTTCTCAATTACCCCCCACGGGTTCGCGGGTGACTGGACAGCCAGACAATCATCACAGCCAATGGCGCTGAAGGAGAGCAGCGGATGCTGGGAGCGCTTGGTCTCAGGCAGCCTGCGGAAGGTTTCAGCGGTGATGCCCAGGCCGCGGTCAGCGCTCAGCTCGGGTGTGAAGGGGATGGACTGGCGGTTCAACAGCTCGGTGAAAAGTCCGTCCTGTTTTTCTGGCGGCATGATTTCACTTTTGAAGGTGTATGCTGGCATCACCAGCGATGGAAAAGTCTGGGTGAGCGCGCTGAGCAGCGGCTGCGGGTCCAGCAGTGGTTCTCCGATGGCGCTTAAAGACACGTGAGCCAGCAGGGGTACGCCTGCTGGTATGCCCAAATCTGCCATGCTGCTCGCGTAATCACGTATCGATATGGTCATAAAAATCGCCAATATTTATTTTACTAAAGGTCTGATTTTCTCGCCTGCTATTCATCCATCCCGCAAAGGGGAACGCTGTTTTTATTCGACTCCGCGTTCAGGCGCAACCCGAAATAGGGGCTGGGATCGACTGTATTCGCGATTGCGAGCTCATTCAGAAATTTGCCGTCATCATCAGACCGGATGATCGAGAAATGGAGGTGAATGCCGGTTGGATTACCAGGGGTGCCGGAATAATTGCCCTGATACCCGAGCAGATCGCCAGCCTTGACTGGCATCTCGTAGGTGCCTGGCGGAAAGTCAGCGGCAATAAAGGAATCACCTGACGAAGAAGCCATGTGGGTATAGTAGGTCCAGATCTGTCTGCCTGGCTGAAGCGGGTCGTCAGGAACACGGATGATGACGGTCGATATCCAGTCGGGCAGGCGGGTCAGGTAGCCGTCATAAGCGGCATAAACCGGTTCCTCCCCGGAAGGCTGACCGCCGAAGACATCGATGCCCTGATGGCGGTGACCCGGCCGAAAGGAATCATCCCAGATGAAACCCACATAGCCATTTGTCGGAAACGCGAACGGGGCATCCGCGCAGCGGCTGTTCGCCTTCATCATCCAGGCGCTGTCATGGTTCAGGAACCATTTGCCCAGCATGGCATTGCGTCCCATGCTGCGGATGGGCGATGAGAAAAACACCCCGATGAATATAACCGCGGCAACAACGAGCAAACCGCCCAGCACCAATACTTTTTTCATAGGTCAGGCGTGGCTCAGCTCGCCAATCATGCTCCACGGGCCGGTCCAGGTGATCCTGACAGGCAGCTCCTGCCCCATCAGGTTATCGCCGCTCTCAACAAACACCAGCTTGTTTTGCGGTGTACGGCCTTTCCAGCGCGTCTTGCGTTTCTCCTCAAACAAAACGGGAACCGTCTGACCCAAATGTTTGGCAAGAATTTCGGTTGAGATCGTCTCCTGCAATTCCTCAAGTCGTCTGAAGCGCTGCCATTTGTCATCTTCGGTCACGTTGTCAGGCATGGACAAGGCACTCAGCGTACCCGGCCGGGGTGAGTAGCGCGCCAGATGCGCGACATCCATGCGCAGCGCGGCGAGCATATTGAAGGTATTTTCAAACTGCGCCTCGCTCTCGCCCGGGAAGCCGACGATGATATCGGTGCCGATCGACGCGTCTGGAATGATGCGGCGGATTTTCTCAATCAGCGCCGTGTACTCGGCGGCGGTGTAGCCCCGGCGCATGGCAGCCAGCACCTGATCATCACCCGCCTGCGCCGGCACTTCGATATGCGGCATGATCTTCGGGTTGGATGCCACAGTTTCCAGCAGCTCATCGGTCATCCAGTTCGGGTGCGAGGTGAGGAATCTCAGCCGCAGCAAGCCGTCGATCGCCGTCAGCCTGGTCATCAATTTCGCAAGGCTGGGATAAGCCGGGTTGTCCTTGCCATAGCGATCGACGATCTGCCCCAGCAGCGTAATCTCTTTAACGCCTTGCGCGACGAGCGACTGCGCCTCGGCGACTATCACTTCAGGATCGCGGCTCTCTTCAATGCCGCGCTTGGAGGGGATGATGCAGTAGGCGCAGGCATGAGAGCAGCCGAGTACCACCGGCACATAAGCCGAGACCAGTTCTCCGACCTGCGATTGTGGCAGCAATAAGTCCTGGTCAAGCCGGTCCAGACCTTCCAGCGTCGCGGTGGTGACTGCCACTGGTGAACGGCTCGTCAGATAAGTCACCAATGGCGCCGGGTCAGACGGGGGCGAAAAAACATCGACGAACGGATACTTTTTTGCAAACATCTCATTACCGCGATAGCCGATCAGACAGCCCATGACGTTGATCACCAGGTCCGGGTTATGCTTTTTCAACGGCTTGAGCGAGCTCAGACGCCCAAGCGCCTTGTCCTCAGCGCTCTGACGAACGACGCAGGTATTGAGCACAATCACATCAGCTTCTTCGGGTTTCGCGGTTTGCTCGTACCCGAGGCGCTCCAGTTCAGAGCCGACCCGCTGGGAGTCGGCAACATTCATTTGACAGCCTTCAGTCCAGATATGGTATTTCATAGCGTGCATTATAATGCAAGGGCAACCAGGGTAACCTGGCGCATGGAGTAGAATCACGACGTATGAATCTTGACAATCAAAAGCATTCTCCCAGCGTGATGGCGTTTTTCAAACCATTCGCGGCTGGCATTCTCATTACAGTTATCGCCGCACTCCTCGTTTATCAGCTTCCTCCCATCAAGAACCGCCTGGGCTGGCGCATTGACGCCGCCAAAACCGGTCTTCGTGTGGCAGTCAACCCGATCGGCGAGATGCCGACACCGGTGGTGATGGTCGTCCAGCAAACCGGGCAGGCTGATTCGCTGCTGACGGCTGAAGCGACGGGCACCGCGGAAACCGGGCAGACGGCGCAGCCAGAAGCAACCGTAACACCCACCGCAGAACCTACGGCCATCCCTACGCCCATCCCTCCGCGGGTGGATCTGCCGGCGCCCGCGTATGAGAAGCAGGATTGGAATAGCTGCGGTCCGGTAGCCCTCTCAATGTACCTGCGCTACTACGGCTGGGAAGGCGACCAGTTCAGCATCTCGAATGTCATCAAGCCTATCAAGGAAGATCGCAACGTTAACATTGATGAGCTGCTGTACTACGTCTATAACCACGTCGGCTGGCTGAACGCCTATTACCGCGTCGGCGGCAATATCGACATGCTGCGCGAGCTGCTCGCAGCCGGCGTACCGGTCATGATCGAGGAATCCTTCAAACTGGACCAGATCTACTGGAACGGCGATGACCTGTGGTCCGGTCACTACCGCGTCGTCACCTCGTATGATGACAACACAAAGTCGTTCATCGTACAGGATCCTTACGCCGGCCCAAACAAGATCGTCTCCTATGCCGACCTCGATAAAAGCTGGAAGACCTTCAACCGCGTCTTCGTACTGCTCTACCCGTGGGAGAAGGACGCGGCGGTACAGGCGATCCTGGGTGACCTGGTGGATGAAGAGAAGAGCCGGCAGATTGCCATGGAAACCGCGCTGGCTGAAACCAAAGCCGATCCGAACGATGCATTCGCCTGGTTCAATCTCGGCACCAATCAGATTTACTTCAAAAATTACAGCGCGTCAGCGGCAGCCTATGACCGAGCGCGAGAGATCGGCTTGCCCCAGCGCATGCTGCGCTATCAGTTCGGGCCTTTTCTGGCTTACTTCCACACCGGTCGCACCGAAGACCTGCTGGGCATCACGGAGTACGCGCTCAAGGTGACACCAAATTCCGAAGAAGCGCTGATGTGGCGCGGCTGGGCGCTTTATCGCGACGGACGGTCGGGGGAGGCAATCTTTTCCTTCCAGAAGGCGCTCGAAGCCCGGGCAAACTACCAGGACGCCATCTACGGACTGGATTTCGTCAAGAACAATTAGACTATGTGCGCACTTGACCCGACCAGCATAAAAGCCATCTGCTTCGATGTGGACGGTACGCTGTGTGACACCGATGATCAGTGGGTCGATATCCTCTCCCGCTTTTCGACCCCCTTGGGCATGTTCCTGCCGCAGGCTGCCATCATCACCGCGTCCAGAGCGGCGGCAATGAAGCTGATGGCTGCCGGCAATCAGGCGCATCACCTGCTTGATAAATTGAACCTCGATGACGATTTTGAGCGGCTGACCGGCATGTTCTCCAGCGGCACCGACACCGCGAGACGCTGGCAGTTCAGCATCATCGCGGGCGTGCGGGACATGCTCGCCGAGTTGCGACCGCAATTTCCGCTGGCCGTCGTCTCATCGCGCGGCAATGATAGCACGCTGGCTTTCCTGGATCAGTTTGAGATCGCAAGGTACTTCGAAGTGGTCGTCACATCGCAGACAACCGCGCTGGCGAAGCCGCATCCGCAGCCGCTGCTGCATGCCGCGGAACGGCTGCAGGTCAGGCCTGAAGAGCTGCTGATGGTTGGCGATACCATTTTCGATATCCTGGCGGCGCGGGCTGCCGGCTGTCAGAGCATCGGCGTACTAAGCGGCTTCGGCTACGCGCATGAGCTGCACACCGCCGGTGCGGCGCTGGTTATCGAGAGCGTGGCAGAGCTGCCGACTGTGCTGAGGTTCTAGACTAAACTATCTTCAATCCAGAATATCCGGCGCGCAACTGCCGCGTATATCCCCATATTTGAAGCTGAAGTCGTTGAAATCGGTCCGTGTAAATTCATAGCCGCTCCACTGGGCTTCATGCGCGCGCAGCAGCTTGTAGGCTGCTTCCCGTCCCAGATGCGTCTCCTGCCAGCGTTGCGGGGGCAATTCTTTCATTTCCTGTGTGCGGCAGGCAAGTTCATGCTGCAGTGAGAGCTTCAGCTCCTTGCTGATGTCCTGCCGCTGATAGCTGGTGTAGATAGCGGGCACGGCGTCCCATGAGAGCAGGCGCAGATAATTCGCGTCAAACCACCCGCCCTCCCGCGACAGGCTGTCCGTCTTCTCTACCTGGCGGATTTCGCGGTCAACGTTCATACGCACCACATAACCATCGATATTCGGCACGACCAGCGTGAACGCCAGTCCAATCAGTGTGATCAGGAACAGCACCGGGAAGCGGTGGCGCTTGCTGCTCAACTCGAGCACAATTGTCGTCAACAGCAGCACTGCCAGCCAGAAGATGGCGGCGTAGACGTGCATGCGGGCGCGCGAAAACCCGTAGGCGTCCTGATAAAGATTCATGCGCAGGAAAGCAGAGTACAAAATAACCAGCACCAGCCCATTCATCAGCACACTCAGCACTTTGAACAAGGTTCGCTGCCAGTCAGTATCCTGTCTGGAGACGTTGCTGAGTGCCATGTATAGCGCCAGCACAAGGAAAGAGACAATGATCATCTCACTGAAACCGCGCCGGGCGTATTCCGCGTAGGTATAGCCATTGATGTGGATGTTCGCGTTGCCGCCAAAAAAGTACTGAAACTGGATGACGACAAAAACCGCGAACAGCAGCACCACGCCCCCCAGGATAATGCTGGACTCGATCCAGCCCAGGATTGGTTTGAACCATTTCCTGGTCGGGTCCGGCTGCTCGTTGGTCTTCTCCGACTCATTGATGAATAGCAGCGTCCCCAGCGCGATAAAGCTGATGATGGCGATCATGATCAGCCGTCCGACATATTCGCCCGAGCGGTTGATGTCAAACACCGTGCGCAATTTCTCTTCAAACACCGGATCAGCGGAGGAGAGCAGCATGGCCAGGATGAAAACGATTGGCAGCGCCAGCAGCAAACCGCGCAGGACAGAGAGCGTATTCTTGCCGGCTGTCTGAACTGGCATGGCATCATCCGTCTGATTTTTTTGCGGGAAGAGATAGCCCAACGCGTGGGTAAGTGATTTCAAGAAATAATGGAATGCCGTTTTGGCATAATCCAGAAAGCGGAAATAGCGCCAGTTGGCGTTCCATAAGGTGACAGAAGCGAGCCACATCAATGCCACGCTGGCAACGCCCGCGCCGAACCGGCCGAAAGGCTCATCACGGATGGCGACGAACAGCGCCAGCAGCAACGATGCGACGATCAGGATGATGTTAGGCAGCGGCAGCCGCTCCTTATGGACGACAGTAAGCGCGATCAGCAGGACCGCCAGGAAGATCATGAAGAGCGGGAACGAAATTCCGACGCTCCTGACAAAGAACAGATAGTTGAACAAAATGCCGCACGCAAGCGCGGCAATAGCAAATCTTGCCGAATTTTTAGTCATAGGTTGGATTTCCTAGAATCTGACAGCCGCGACCAACATGGAGAGAATGATCATGACAGCGAGGAGCCCGAAGAAGAGTTGCTGGATTTTCCGGCTCCTATCTTGCGCGTTTGGCTGTTTTTTAGGCTCTGGGGCTTGTTTTCTTGCTTTCATGGCGCACTTTTGTATGTGGCGAAGTTAACCCTTGGCAGGTGTTTCGGCGGTTTTGACCGGCGCCGCCTGGGACTCACTTGATTTGCTTTCAGAGGACGCAGCCGGCGTTGTTTCAGCCGTACTCTTTTCGGATGTTTCACTCTTCTCAGAGGATGTACCTTCCGCGTGGTGGGAAGTTTGTCCGGATGGCGACCGGTGGTCAGTGGCGTAAAAGCCTGAGCCCTTGAACACGATCCCGACCGGTGTATACACCTTATGCAAAGCGTCCTGACCGCATTCAGGGCAGGTTTTCAGGGGTTCTTCGCTGAACTTTTGAAATTTTTCGAACTCGCAAGAGCAATTGCTGCACTTATATTTATAAATCGGCATCTAACTTCCTCACTACGGCTTTTGATTATACCGCAATTCACTTAGCCATTTTATATCGTGCTTATTAATATTGTGTTTGCGGAATGAGACATCAGAGATAAAACCCTCCCGTTTCCAGGAGGGTTCAGGATCTCAATTCGCCAAAAATGGAACTAGACTGCTTTCTTCGCCTCACCCTTTTTAACACCCAGCATCATGATCAGCGCCAGCAGCATGAAGATCGGTCCGACGATCATGGTGAAGCGATAATTATTGCCCGCCAGATGGACGATCCAGCCGTTGATGTTAGGCCCGGCGATGGCTGCCAAGGTCGAGAACATGTAATACAACCCCGTGTAGGTCCCCACGCGGCTGTCGTCTGTCATATCCACAACCATCGGCAGCGAGTTGACATTGATCAGCGCCCAGGCAATGCCGGCGCCCATCAGGAACAAGCCGACTACTGGCACAACCCCAAGGATCGGCAGCCGGGTGATGGTGGTCGTCAGGGTTGGCACCGATGAGAGCGCCATGGCCAGCATCAGCGAACCCATCAGGATAATGCCGGTCATGATCGTATTGCGCCGGCCAAAACGCGCGCCGATGAAACCGGAGACCAGCGAGAACAGCACGAACATCAGCGAGAGCTGCCCCAGCAGCCGCGGTCCGTCTGCCGCATCCAGTTTGAGATGGTGGACGGTATACAACGTAAAGAAGGCTTCAATGGCGTTGTAGCTCACGAACCAGAAGAAGATGGCCAGCAAAATGCGCAGCGCGCTCTTGTCGGGGTCGGTGGTCAGTTCGCCCAGGCTGGTCAGCAGTCCGGGTTTCTTCACCTTGGCAGTTTCTTCAATGACTTTTGGTTCCTTGATGAAGATGAAGACCAGCAGCGCCGCGACGATCACCAGCAGAGAGCCGAGCCAGAACGGGAAGGCTGGGTTCATCCGGTAAAGCGCCGCGCCGCCGATGAAGGAGATGATGGCGCCGATGCCGCCCATAAAGTTGATAATGCCGTTCGCCTGAGAGCGGTATTGCGAGGGGGTGATGTCGGGCATCAGGGCGATGACCGGGGTGCGCCAGAACGCCATACTGATCAGCAGCGTGCTGGTGCAGGCAACAAAGAGCGGCAGTACGGCTGCCAGCGGAATGAGACCGAAAGCCAACGCGCCGATTGGCGCGCCGATCAGGATGAATGGCATACGCCGTCCGATGGGCGTGCGCAGCCGGTCCGACCAGGCGCCGACTGCCGGCTGGATCAGCAGCGCGGCGATGTTGTCAAGCGACATGAAGAAGCCGATCAATGGCGCGGACAAACCGAATTTGCCGTCCAGCATCAGCGGCACGAAAGAGTTGTATGTGCCCCAGATGATGCTGACGCCGAAGAAACCGAAGCCGAGCAAAAAGGTCTTCCAGTAGTTGAATTTAGGTTTGTCCACGTTGAGTGCCCTCCTGAGAGTCGCCGATAAGTTTTTCCAGAAACTTCCTGTCTTCCTTTGTTAATTCAATCTCGTCCAGCAGGTCAGAACGCTTGCGCCATGTGCGCAGCAACGCCTGCTGCCGGCGCCATTTGTTGATTTCAGCGTGATTGCCGCTCAGCAGCACCTCGGGCACCAGCCAGCCGCGGAAGTCCGCCGGGCGGGTGTAATGCGGGTACTCAAGCAGCCCGCTGGCGAAACTGTCATCCGCGGCGCCGTCCGGGTCGCCCAGCACACCAGGCAGCAGACGCGCGACGGCATCGACGACCATCAGCGCCGGCAGCTCACCGCCGGTCAGCACGAAATCGCCGATCGAGAGTTCATCGGTCACAAGATGCTCGCGGATACGTTCGTCATAGCCCTCGTAACGTCCGCAGATGAGCGCGACGCGCGGCAATTCGCTCAGCTCCTGCGCGACCGACTGCGTGAAGCGCCTGCCCTGCGGTGTCATCAGAATGATGGGACAATCTGGCTGCTCACCTAACACGGCTTCAACCGCGGCAAAGACCGGCTCGGGTTTCATCACCATACCCCCGCCGCCGCCGTAGGGCGTGTCATCGGTCATGTGATGCTTGTCGGTGGTATAGGCGCGGATATCATGCACATCAACGCGCAGCAAGCCATTGGTCTGCGCGCGCTGCAGTATGGATTCATTCAGATAAGGCGGAAAGAGCCCGGGCAGAATGGTGAACAGATCGAAATGCAGCATGGGTTAATTCTACTGTCATACGCCCGGCAGCGGTTGATCCTTAATTAATATCGCAGCGAGAGGCAGCTCAGACCACCGTCCATTTTCGCGAATTCGCTGACGTTGACCAGGTGCAGATCAAATCCTGCCTGTGTCAGCATTTCCTCAGTATGCAGGAAGCCCATTGGGAAGATCAGCACACCGTTGACCAGGATGCAATTGGCAGCGTAATTTTCTGCGGGATCAGGCACGACCAGCTTGCGATAGCCTTCAAACTCTTCCCTGCCTGCCATCTGCGGTATGACCAGCAGGGTTTTGCCGCCCAGGTAACTGATGCCGCTCTTCAGATGCAGGATGCCCGGCTCGTTCCGCACATTGACGAATGTACTGCTATAGCCATAACGCGCCAGGATTTCAGCTAGCTGCCGGCCGCCTTCATCGTTCGTGCGCTTTGACAAGCCAATGAAGACATGCCCGTCCGCCTCGCAGATATCGCCGCCATCCAGTGTGCCGGGCGCGCTGATGTGCTCGATGGTTGAAAACGCCGTCCGCAGCACCGGTTCGATCTCCCGCTCCTCCCCTGACCGGCTTTCCGCGCCAGGGCGGGTGATAATGGCGCACTCGGGTATCAAAATTGCGGCGTCTTCAACGAAAGTTGAGTCCGGATAGCGCTCGTCCGCGTCCAGGCGCAGCAGGTCCAGCCCGCAGGACATCAGCGCCTGACAATACGACTCGTGCTGCTCAAGCGCCAGCGAATAATCCGGCAGTCCCAGATCGACTGACGTCAGTCCATCGGCAAAGTTGGCGGAAGGTTTCCGCACGATAGCTCGTGAGAAATGACTCATAGAAGCCTCCTTGCTGCCCCCTCGGGCAGTTTCGTCAGTTACCTATTACGAGTTGTGTCGCTTCTTTAGTTATACCGCAAAGAGAGACAGCTCAGGCCGCCATCCATCTTCATGAATTCGCTGATTGGAATGCTGACCAGATCGTAGCCGGCTTTCTCGACTACGTCGGCAGTCTGATCGAAGCATGCCGCGAAAATCACATGGTCGTTCATGCTGATGCAGTTCGCCGCGTAGTTCTCCTCGGCGACTGGCACTTCGAGCACGCGCCGTCCGGAGAATTCCACGCGGTTGCGCAGCTCGGTGCAGATCAGCACGGTATTGTCGCCCAGGCAGGTCATGCCGGTGGTCAGGTGCAGAATGCGGGGCACCTGGCGGATATCGACGATGGTGTGAGTGTAGCCATGCAGCTTCAAAATGGACGCAAGCTGTTCCGCGCCGGCCGGATTTGTCCGGCGGGAGATGCCGATGTAGTAGTGGTTGTCCAGCTTGAGAACATCTCCGCCGTCGAGTCTGCCTTCGCCGGAGATGAAATGGATGTCTTCAAATTCTGTTTGCAGGTGCTTGAGCATTTCCTGCGCTTCCCCCATGCGGCTTGGCGCGCCGGAGTATGCCATGATGGCGCAATGGTCGGTCAGAACGGCGCTGTCTTCGACGAACTGCGCGTCCGGGTATGCCTCAAGTGGCGGGAGAACGGTCACGGCTGCGCCGCAGGCGGTCAGCGCGACGCGGTAGCCTTCGTGCTGCGCCAGTGCTTTCTGGTAATCTGGCTCGCCGAGATCGACGGTTTTTTGTCCTTGTGCGAATGATGATGCGGGGGTTCGGATGATGACTTTGGCAAATCGCATAATCAGTATTCCTCCTCGGAATTAATCAGCCCGAATTATAGCACGCCGGTTTTTTTTAAGATAGGAATACAAGCATAATTAGACACCAGGCGGTAAGCGATGCACTTTACTTTGCCTTGACGGTTGAATTCAATCAAGTTAACATGATTTTATGTACCTGAATGGCAGCAAGTGGTCGGTAGGAAAGAAAAGCCGGCGGCGATCGAATCCATGGCGCATCATTGTGCTGGTGGCTTTGATTGGCGCTGCCCTGTATTTCAATCAGGTCGTCGTGCCGACGGTGCCCCCGCTCTTCATGCCCACCTATACGCCGACCCGCTCTCCCGAATCGTTTATTGTCGATGCCGAACAATTGGCGTCTGAAGGCAAGACTGTGCTTTCAGTTCAGGCGTACCGCGAAGCGATCAAGGCCAACCCAAAGAATGCCAGCGTTTACCTCGCAGCCGCGAAACTGCTGATCCAGACCAAGGAATATCAGGAAGCGCTGCAAATGACGGAAAACGCGCTGCTGCTGAACCCCAACAATTCAACCGCTCATGCATTGCGCGGGCATATCCTGGGTTACATGGGTGAGTACGCCAAGGCGCAGGACTCGATCGCGATGGCGCTTGAGAAGGACCCGAACAATGGCGTCGCGCAGGCTTATCTAGCAATTATCCTGATCCTCTACAATGATGCCAGCGGCAGGACCGAGGTTGGCTTGATGGATCGCGCGATTGAAGCCTCGCGGCAAGCGCTGGCTTTGAACGGCGCGGCGGTGGAGAGCCACTTTGCCCGAGGACTGGTGCTGGAGTACACTCAGAACCATGCCGAAGCGCTGCAGGAATTCATGCAGGCGGTTAACATGGAACCCAACAACGCCGAATATCACATGGCGCTGGGCCGGGTGTATAACAATGTGCAGCAACCAGACAAGGCAATCGAAGAATTCAACAAGGCGAACACCCTCAATCCGGCGGACCCCGACCCCGATACGTATATCTCGCGCACCTACTTCGGTCAGGGTGAATTCACCAAAGCCTTCCAGTACGGCGAGCAAGCCGCGAAAGATGATCCGGCTGACCCATACATGCACGGCAATCTGGGGCTGGTGCTCTTCAGAATGCGCGATTACGAGCAGGCGCTGCTGCAACTGACTTTGGCCATCAAGGGCGGGCTGACAGAAGAAGGCGTGACCGTCCAGGGTCTGCCCATAGACCGCGGCAGAATATCAGAGTATTATTCCAATTACGGCTTATCACTAGCCAGGTTGAATATGTGTAATGAAGCTTTACAGGTATCCAGGCTGATCAACGACAGCATCCCCGACGAAGTCATCGCCGTCGCCAACGCTGAAGCAATTGTGGAGATTTGTGCTGAAAACGCGCGCGTCACCCCAACACCAAAGATCATCGAAGCAACCACAACCCCTGTCGGACCGACGCCGGTACCTACGGAGACAACTGCGCCGTGAACCTGACCGGACGCCAGATGGAATTCAGAAGTACGCGTGGCAAGGATGATCCTTATCGCATCCTGATCCTGATCATCCTGATCATGGTCGGGCTGGTGGTGATCAAATCATTCCAGCGCGGCAATCTGCAGTCACCTTTTTTGCCGACTGCCGTCCCGACGCGCACGGTCAATTCCTTCCAGCTTGAAGGCGAGACGCACTTTGCGGCTGGCAACCTGAACGGCGCCATTGAAGCGTATAAAAAAGCCATCGAGCTCGACCCTGGCAATATCGCGCTGTACAGCGAAATCTCCCGCATTGAGGCGTATTCGACTACGCTGCTTACGACGGATATCGAGAAGCAGCAGCGGCTGCTCGAGGCGCTGGAAACTGTGAATAAAGGCGTAGAAGTTGCGCCTGAGGACGCGAATATCTGGGCGATTAAATCCTTTGTTGAGAACTGGATCGCCAGCCCCTCGCTGGTCGGCGCGGACGCCACCCGCTATGCCACCGATGCCGAGCAGTCTGCCGTGCGCGCCTTGCAGCTCGACAGCAAGAATACCCTGGCGCTGGTGTATTACGCCGAAATCCTGATCGACCAGCAAAAGTGGGCGCAAGCCAAGCAATATATCGAGCAGGCGCTGGCGCAGGATTCCAATTCCATGGACGCGCACCGCGTTTATGGCTATCTGATGGAAACCTACGGCAATTACGGTGAGGCGATCAACGCCTATAAGCGCGGGCTGGAGATCAACCCCAATTTCACCTACCTGTATATGGCGATCGGCCTGAACTATCGCGTGCTTGAACGCTGGGACGAGGCGCTGGTCTATTTTGACAAGGCTGCCCGCATCAATGAGCAGCAGGGCATCAAGAACCCGCTGCCCTACCTGGCGATCGGCAAGACCTATATCCGCCAGGGCTTTCCGCTGGTCGCGGCTGTCAACATGAAGAAAGCGCTCTCCTATAACCCCTACTCACCTGAGGTTTATGGCCAGCTTGGGATTGTCTATTACACCGGCAGAAACTATGAGGGCGCGCTGGAAGCCCTGAAGTGCGCCACGCTCGGCTGCACGGCTGAAGAAACCTGCAATGTCCGCGGTTTGCTGGTCGACGGCGTCTGCACCGGTGAAACCATCACGCTGGGGAAGACACCCATCACTTCGTCCACTGTCTCCTACTATTACACCTACGGCTCCGCGCTGGCTGGCCTGCACCGCCCGAGCAACAACTACTGCGTCCAGGCGAAAGAAATCTTCAATATGATCAAGACCGAGTATGGGGAAGATGAAGATGTGATGGCGATCATCCGCCCATCCGAGAATATCTGCGCCAACGCCAGTTACCGCTGATGTAAATATCAGAGTTGTATAAGAATCCATTAAAGCTCTCTTGACTTTGCTTTTGAGAGAGGGTATCATTCCGTACGTTTAGCACTCTAAGCATATGAGTGCTAACAATCCGGAATGAAAAATTTATAAAACCCGACACGGAGGCTTGTTAAAATGGAATTGAAACCCCTAGGCAGCAGAGTAGTTGTGGAACCCATCGAGCAGGATGAAATCACTGCCGGTGGTATTGTTTTACCCGAAACCGCCAAAGAAAAACCGCAAAAAGGCAAAGTGATTGCCAGCGGAGACGGCGACCGCGATGATGATGGCGATCGCATCCCCATGGATGTCAAAGTGGGCGATACCGTCCTGTTTGCCAAATACGCCGGCACCGAGATCAAACTGGACGGCAAGAAACTGTTGATCATGCGCGAAAGCGACCTGCTCGCTATCGTCGTTGGTTAATTATTAACATACACATAAATTTCAAGGAGATCATCCATGGGAGCTAAACAACTCGTTTTTTCTGAAGACGCACGCAGACGACTAAAAAGCGGTATTGACGCGGTAGCTACCGCCGTCGCTACCACTCTTGGCCCGAAAGGCCGCAATGTTGCCATTGACCGCAAATTCGGTTCACCCACCATCACCCATGACGGCGTGACCGTTGCCAAAGAAATTGAACTCGAAGACCCGTTTGAGAACATGGGCGCTCAGCTGCTCAAGGAAGCCGCGACCAAGACCAATGACATCGCTGGTGACGGCACGACCACCTCGACCGTTTTGGCCCACTCCATTGTCTCCGAAGGTTTGAAGACCCTCTCCGCCGGCGCCAACCCCATGCTTCTCAAGCGTGGTATTGAAGCCGCCTCCAAGGCGATTGCTGACGCGATCCGCGCCCAGTCAATCACCATTTCCACCAAGGAAGAAATCGCCTCCGTCGCCACCATCTCCGCTCAGGACCGCAATATTGGTAACCTGATCGCCGAGGTCATGGACAAAGTCGGCAAAGACGGCGTCATTACCGTTGAAGAATCAAAAGGTTTGGAATTCGAAACCGAATACGTCGAAGGTATGCAGTTCGACCGCGGTTACATCTCGCCCTACTTTGTCACCGACGCCGAGCATATGGAATCGGTCATCAATGAGCCCTATATCCTCATTCATGACAAGAAGATCTCTGCCGCCGCTGACCTGGTCCCGATTCTGGAAAAACTGGTCCAGATTGGCAAGCGTGATCTCGTGATCATCGCCGAAGACATCGACGGCGAAGCGCTGGCAACACTGGTTCTGAACAAACTGCGCGGCATGCTGAACGTGCTGGCAGTCAAAGCCCCCGGCTTCGGCGATCGCCGCAAAGCCATGCTGGGCGACATCGCCATCCTGACTGGCGCCACTGTCATCTCTGAAGAGACAGGCCAGAAGCTGGACACCGCCACCCTGCAGGACCTGGGCCGCGCCGAGAAAGTCTCCGCTGACAAGGAAAACACCACCATCATCGGCGGCAAGGGCGACGAAGCTGGCATCAAAGGCCGCATCGAGCAGATCCGCGTCGAGATCGACAAGACCACCAGCGACTATGACCGCGAAAAACTGCAGGAACGCCTGGCTAAACTGTCCGGCGGCGTTGCCATCATCCGTGTTGGCGCCGCGACCGAGACCGAGCTCAAGGAAAAGAAACACCGTGTTGAAGACGCCCTGTCTGCCACGCGCGCTGCCGTTGAAGAAGGCATCGTCCCTGGCGGCGGTGTAGCGCTGATCAACGCCATCCCCGCGCTCGACAACGTCAAGCTGGACGTTGATGATGAACAAATCGGTGTCAACATCGTTCGCCGCGCGCTGGAAGTTCCGATGCGCAAGATCACCGAGAATGCCGGAAAGGAAGGCTCCGTCGTTATCGAAGGTGTCCGCCGCGCGCAGGCTGAGCAGAACAACACCAAGATCGGCTACGACGTGATCAAGGAAGAGTACATCGACCTGGTCAAGGGCGGCGTGATCGACCCCGCCAAAGTCACCCGCGGCGCGCTCGAGAATGCTGCTTCCATCGCGGCCATGATCCTGACCACCGAAGCGCTGATCACCGACATTCCTCAGCCAGAGAAAGCCCCCGCTGGCCCGCCAATGCCGGAATACTAAACCTGACAGGTACTACGAAAGGACACCAGTGATGGTGTCCTTTTTTGCTTCAATGATTCGCATAAAAAAGCTGGCTTTCGCCAGCTTTTCTTTATCCTTTGGTTTTGCGCCGAACCGCCCGCGGTTTCTCAAGCGGGGGGACCGGTGAAGGAACGGGCTGTTTGCGGACAGAAGATTTTCCGACTGTCGGGCTGAGCAGCATGCTCAGGCGGTTGAGGGCATCCAGGTCATACTCGCGCCGGCCGCACTGATCGCAAACCCAGGCGGGAAAGTCAGGCACGGTGATCAAATCGTTCTCGATCCAGGTGAAATAGGTGACAAAAGCGGGCTTCATCAGTCCACTCGAGCATTCACCGCAAACCAGCCTCTCATTGAACGGGGTATTGAATTGCGCAGATTGTCTCATAGCGTCATTATAAACGAAAGCCTGTGATTTTTCACCTGATCATGCTGATCGGGTAGCCGCCCGCGACCGGACCGATTCGCTCCAGCGGCCAGTAAACCAGCATGGCCTTGCCGACCACGTTCCCCATCGGGACGAAGCCCCATTCCTGCGAGTCTGAGGAGTGCATGCGGTTATCACCGAGCACAAAGATCGAGTCGTTCGGCACCTGCCAGCTTCCCAGCGTATCCGGCGGGTAACGCTCAGCGATATAAGGCTCGGCGAACACCTGTCCATTCACCACAACGTCACCCTTGATGATCTGGACCGTATCTCCGGACAAACCAACAATCCGTTTGATGTAATCTTCGGAGGGGTTATTGGGATAATGGAAAACCACGATATCGCCGCGCTCGGGGGGTGCCAGCTTATACGCCAGCTTGTTGACCAGCAGCCGTTCCTTCTGGAACAGGGTCGGTTCCATGCTGAACTGTTCGACCTGGACGCGGGCGAAAATCGCGTCTATCACAAAATAGAGGAGCACTGCCAGAATCAGCGTTTCCAGTATTTCTTTTATGGCTGTCCATGGACTTGATGAATTCTCGCTGATGGTCTGCTCCGCTTGCAATGCTGGTGATCTGAGGCTGATTCGCTGTGTCGCGTCGTTGGTCAGTGTTGAAGGTTCAATAGGCTGCATCGATGTTCATTCCAATAGCACAAAATTATAAATCCCGAACCGGGGCTCAGCCCATCATTCCCGTCGGGATTTGTAAATCAGTTTAATCGGCGTGCCCGTGAATGGAAATTCCGCGCGGATGCTGTTCTCCAAAAAGCGGGTGTAGGAGAAGTGCACACCTTTCGGCTCGTTGACATAGATCAGGAAGGTGGGCGGATCACTACGCACCTGGGTGCCGTAATAAATCTTGAAGTGCTTGCCGCTTTTGGTGCTGGCCTCGTGCCTGTCCTGAGCGTCCTGCAATATCCGGTTGATCGCCGAGGTCGGCAGGCGGGTGATCCGTTGTTCCTGCACCTTCAGCGCCAGCGGCAGCACCTGATCCACGCGCTGGCCGGTCTTGGCAGAGATGAAGAGGCAGGGCACATAACTCATAAAGTTGAGTTCGTAATAGATGCGCTCGGTATATTGCTGCATGGTGTAGTTGTCTTTCACCACGGCGTCCCACTTGTTCACAACCACCACGGCGCTCTTCCATTCATCGAGAATGTAGCCGGCAATGTGAGTATCCTGCTCGGTGATGCCAGTCTCCGCGTCGATCACGAGAATGGAAACATCTGACTTTTCTATTGCCCGCATCGAACGCAGCACGCTGTACTTTTCGACACCCGGCTCAATCTTGCCGCGTTTGCGGATGCCGGCCGTATCGATCAGCCTGATCGGGATGCCCTGAAAGTCAATGCGGGTATCCAGCGCGTCACGCGTGGTGCCGGCAATCGGGCTGACGATCGCCCGCTCCTCGCCCAGCAGCCGGTTCATCAGACTGGACTTGCCGACATTCGGCTTGCCCACGATGGCAATTTTAACTGAGTCATCATCTTCATCATCGGCGTGCGACGCGAAGGATTCGACCAGCACATCCAGCAAATCACCGGTCTCGAGCCCATGCAGCGCTGAAATCGAATAGGGTTCGCCCAGACCAAGTTCGTAGAATTCAGCGGCATTGGCGCGCAAATCGTCCGTCTCCGCTTTATTTACCACGAGAAATATGGGCGGTTCCAGATTGCCATCGATCATTTTCTGCGACCGGCGCAGGATATTGGCGACCTCAACGTCGGCAGGTGTCACACCGGATCGGGCATCAACCATGAACAGGACCGCATCGGCGTCGCTGATGGCAATCTCAGCCTGGCGTTTGATCTCAGTGATGAAGTCAGCTGACCCGATCGAGAGCGGTTCCTGGCTGGCGCCGGTGACCGGATCGATGCCGCCTGTGTCAACCACGACAAAGGGGATACCATTCCATTCCGCGTCGGTATAGAGGCGGTCACGCGTGGTGCCGGGCGTGTCGTCCACGATGGACAAACGCTCACCTGCCAGGCGATTGAACAGGGTGCTTTTACCGACGTTCGGCCGGCCAACTAAAGCGACGACTGGTTTGCTCATGGCTGCGGTGTCGGCGTCTCCAGCGGTAAAGTGGGTATAAATACGGGCGTCGCGGTGCGTTTTGGCGCGATGCGGATCACAACTTCAAGCGTGGATGGCAGGATGGCTTCGACCTGGATATCGGGTAAACCAACAACCACCTGCACATCACGCTGGTAGGTTCCGACGCCTTCCTGTGCGAGATCGATGTACACCTGAACGTCAGACTTCTGCAGGCTGTCGAGCACCGGCAGCGGACCGGAGAGGATCACGTCCACAACATCAGGCGAGATGACTGCTTCGAAGCCCGGTTTGACACCGTTGATCGTCAGCGGCATGTTATCGAGCGTAATGCTGCCTTCGATGGTGGCAACACCGACCTGGACATTGACCGCGGTCTCTTCGACAACGGAGACGCCTGCCGGCAGATTGAGGCTCAATTTGACATTGACATCACTGTTGACACCATTCAGATCGAGCGGTGTGGTCTCGATATAGCCGGGCAGTTGCTCGATGATCGTCGGGTCGGTTGAGAAGACCGTCACAGCGGGGGGGAAGACCGAGATGTTGGTCACACGGTAACCGCTCGCCACCTGTCCCTGCAGCACGGCCTTGATGACAACGTTGCGGTAACCGCCGCGCTGCGAAATAGCCTGTGACACTTTGACCACATTCGGGCTCATTGAAACATTATTGACGACCAGTTCATTGACGTCGATGGCCTGCAAGTCAAGGTCACGTTCGATGCTCTCGCGGGTGTTGTTGATTTCCAGCCGCGCGCGGATCTTGTCCACGCGGTTGATGAGTTGCGCCGGGCCGCTGATTGTCGTTTCGGTATCGCTCAGCACGCGCGCGCCGAGCTGGAAGCCGATCGCCGGCTCACCATTCACGACCATGTTAATCGGCAGCGTTTTGCTGATCAGATCGTCGAGTTCAACATCGATCGTACGCGGCGTGTACGAAACCAGTTTAACGGGCCGGAGCGAGATCTGAATTTTCACCGGCAGGGTGTGCTTGCCAGTCTCAAGGTTCGAGAGGTCAACCAGCGCCCGAACCGCTTGCGGTTCGGTTGCCAACTGCTCCCAGATTGATGAGGGCGCGCTCAACTTGATATTCATCGCGCCGGGCGGCGGACTGACGACGACCTGCGCCGGGTCCTGCCCGATAAGTTCGATATTCACCGTCCGCGTGTAAGTTCGTTCAATGGTCGGGTCGGATGCCGAGACGGCCGAGATCCAGACTGCCATGGCAAGCAGATAGGACAGCAGCACGGTCGGCAGATAGTGAATGATCTTACGCAGGAAGCTGATCATGCGCTCTCCTCTTCTGACGAGGAAAAGCGCAGGAATTTACTGAACTTCTGCAGCGGCGTCTGTGTTTTTGTGGTCTGGTAAAACGCCATCAGAATATTCTCAAGGCGTTCAGAGTCGAGACGGCGGATCATGCGCCCACCGTGAGCAATCGAAATGGAACCCGTCTCTTCCGAGACAACAACGCAGATCGCGTCGGAGGCTTCGGAGATACCAAGCGCTGCCCTATGGCGCAACCCCATCTGACGGTCTGGGGAACGATTAAGCACACCACTGGCAGAGAGCGGCATGACACAAGCCGCCGCCAGCACCTTGTTGCCTGCCAGGATCGCGGCGCCATCGTGCAGCGGCGTGTTCGGATAGAAAATTTGCAGCAGCAATTCCGGCGTAACATCGGCGTTGAGTTTGACGCCAGTATCGGCGTATTCCTTGAGGTTGTCATTGCGCTGCAGCACGGTCAGCGCGCCATGCTGTCTGGCGGAAAGTCTGGCAGAAGCGGCGACCACTGCCTTGATTGTTTGCTCAATCGCAGAAGATGAATGCGCGCCATTCGGGCTGAAGAGCGCGCGCGAGCCCGCCCTGCCCAGCTTTTCGAGCGCCTTTCTGAGCTCGGGCGCGAAAATCACGGGTATGGAGATGATGAAAGCGGGGAAAGCGTTTGAAATCAGCCAGGAGAATGCCGGCATGTTGAGCGTGGTCGTCAGCAGGCTGATCAGGATCAGCAGGAAGATGATGCCGCGCAGGATGACGACCGCCTGCGTGTCGCGCACCGTGATGAGAATCGCGAAAAAGATCACAGCAACCAGCGTAATATCGAGGAAGCTGATCAGATTCAGCCGCTGAAAGAGGAAAAGGAGGTCACTCAGAAAGCCAGGCAAAGGTTCACCACGTTAATTACAAACATCCGCGTTTTGTGACGCGTCACAAGTTAAATGACTAAATTAAAGTATATCACGGACGCCTGCTGCGACATACGCCAGGCGGCTGCGGGTGTAATGTAAAGATGAATTTATACCCGATCCATACAACTATCCCCTGCCGATAATAGCCAGGAACAATGATTTGGCGGTCAAAGCCTGACCTGTCAGCAGGTTTTGCGCCCTGAAGATGCCGGCTGCCGCCTTGAACAGGAGCCAGACGGTGAGCAGGAGCAGTCCCGCGGAAACCGCGATCTGCCAGATCGGTACCTGACTGATCACCATGCGTGAGGGCATGGTCACCGGCGAGGTCAGCGGGAACAGACTGAGCAGTAGCGTGAAGAAACCATCAGGGTTCGTGCCGATCTCGTTGGTGAACATCAGGGGAATGATCAGCGGGATGATGATGACAAACGTTACTTGGGAAGCTTCCTTCACATTCGAGACCAGCGCTCCGACCGCGGCCATCAGGCTGGCGTAGAGCAGGTAGCCGGCGGCGAAGTAAAACAGAAGACCGGCGAAAAACCCGGGAGCGAGATTGACGCCGCTGAAGTCCAGACCGGTGCTGCCAAAATAGCGATAGACAGCAAAGGCAGTGCCAAACCAGATCACACTCTGCAACAGCCCAGCCAACCCCAGGGCAGTGATCTTGCCAATCATCAGTTGAGTCGGGCTGACGGAGGTCGCCAGGATTTCGATGACCCGGTTCTGTTTTTCGGTTGTCACGGAGTTCAGCATATACTGAGACGACCCGAATATCGTCGAATAGAGTAAGAGGGTAACAATGTAGGGCAGAATGAAGGCGATGAATGAGCCGCGGTCAACGGTGGTTGCCTGATCGATCGTCTCACGCGTGCGATTGATCAGGTCGACGGAGCGGTTGACAAGATCAGGCTGGTCAGGCAGCATGTTGACCGCAATCAGTTTCTTCAAAGCGGAGCTGTTGGTTGTACCGCCGAGCGGGTTGAAGTCAGGCCGGTAATTGAGCACCCTGCCGCTGGTCAGGTAATCGGGCTGGATGACGAAGTAACTGCTGATCTCACCGCCCGCGACGGCTGCCTGGGCGGCCTGCTCATCGGGATATAACCTGAAGGCTTCGGCATTTGCCTCGGGGATTGTCCGCACAATGCCGCTTTGATCGACTATCCCTTCCACACTTTTGGTCATGTCACCCATGAGAATCTGCATTGCCGGGTTGCCCGGATTTTCAATGCCGCCCATCGAGATCCACATGACAACGATCATGAACAATGGCAGCGCGAACAGCATGATCAGGAAACTGGGACGCAGGACTGTATTGACCAGTTCATTTTTTGCGATGAGCAAAGTCTTTTTCATTGCGCGCCTCGCTGGAAGACTTCTCGCAAGCTGACCTTGCGACCATACTGCAGCATACCGACCCGCAATGCCCGGGCGGCCAGCCACAGCATGAAGAACGCGGTCAGATAGAGCAAGGCTAACGCAAGGGCTACCTGCCACCCTGGCATACTAGTCAACGCTGAGCGAATCAGCAAAGTGACCGGACTGGTGAAGGGGAACAGGCTCATGAAGATGGATAGCGGGCTGTTCGGGCTCGCGATAATCGCGTTCATCAGCATCATCGGCAGAAACAGCAGCATCGAGAACAAGCCAACTGCCTGCTGCGCCTCCTTGGTATCTGTCATCATCACGCCGGCGGTTGCCATCATCCCGCCGACCATCACGAAAGCAGCCGGCAGAATGACGAGCATCAATAGAAACGGGCTGCTGTCAAAGCGCTGTTCGGCAACCCAGGGCACCATGCCGCGGGTGACAATAAACGCGAGCAGCACGAAGAAGCTCCAGAAGAAGAGCTGCGTCAGGCCGATGCTGATATCCGCCAGTATCTTGCCAGCCATCAGTTGCTGCGGCGATACGGAAGTGATGACGATTTCCATCGTCCGGTTTTCCTTTTCTTCCGCCAGCGTCTGCAGCAGATAACCGCCTGATATGTTGACAAGGATCACCAGCACAATGCCCATGACGATTGGCAATATCAGATTCAGCACGCGCTGGTCAGACGCCTGGCGCGAGCCATCCATCGAAAGCACATCGATGCTTGGTCCGTCCAGCACGCGCGTTGACAGCTCAGGCGGCAAGTGAGCGAAGACATTTTTCTGCAGCAAATCCTGAAAATTCGCGTCAGCGTTCTCGCCTATCGGTTTGCGCTCGACCGCCTTGATATTTCCGGTTTTCAGATAATCCGGCTCAATGATATAGAAACCCTGGATCTCGTCCGCGTTCAACGCCTGCCTGGCTTGAGCCTCATCGGAGAAATAACGAAACTCGACAGCGTTGACGAAGCCGAAGGATTTCTCCGTCAACTGTTTCTCCTGAATGATGCCAGCCTGATCGATTACGCCGACCGGGGCGCCATTGTATTTCAGGGCGAACATCAGGAAGGTGAAGAACACCATCGCCAGGGCGAAGAGAGGGACGCTGAACAAATTCCAAAGGAATCGCCTGCGCAGGACGTGCTTGCTATACTCCTGCCAGAAGACCAGCCAGATTTTTTTCATGACTGACCTTTTTCCCTGACGACCTCAATGAAGATATCGTCCAGCGTCGGCATCGCTACCTCGAACGAGGTGATCTCAATACCGCTGTCCAGCAAGAACTTTAAGACATCCTGAGAAGAGACGCCCGGCTGAAGCTTGAGCTTGTGCTCATTGTTCATTGAGCTTATTTCCGTCACACCCGGCAGGGAAGCGGGCAGCTTGCTCTCCGAGAGCAGCAGCAGTTCTGGTCTGGCAAACTGCTTGCGGACTTCCATCAGCGTGCCGTAGAGCATCACTTCACCCTGGTCAATCAGTACCAGCCGGTCGCATAGCTCCTCCACCTGGCGCATCTGATGTGTACACATCACCACTGCCTTGCCCAGGTTGCGCTGCTCGATCAGCAGTTCCTTGACCAGTTGGGTATTAACCGGGTCAAGCGCGGAGAAGGGCTCGTCAATGATGATCAGGCTGGGGTTATGGATCAGCGCGGTGATCAATTGCGCTTTTTGCTGCATGCCTTTACTGAGCTCCTTGACCTTCTTCCTGCGGTGCTCAGTCAGGTCAAATTTCTTCAGGTAGAGAGGCAGTTGCTGGTCAATCTCGGTTTTTTCCATCCCTTTCAGGGATGCCAGATACTGCAGGCAGCGTTCGACCGGGATATCCTGATACAAGCCGCGTTCCTCAGGCAGGTAACCTATGTCGTTCTTCTTGGTTTCAGTCATCGCGCCGCCAAGAACCGCTATCTTACCTTTGTCGGGCTTGAAGATATCCAGGATCATACGCAGAATCGTCGTCTTACCGGCGCCATTCGGCCCGAGCAAGCCAAATATCTCGCCCGGGTTAACCACAAAGCTGACATCCTTGACCGCCTGTGTTTTGCCGAATCGCTTTGACACATTCTCAATCTGCAAAGTTGCCATATCGCTCCGTCCTTGCCTGGCAAGGGTTCGTTGATGTAATGTTGAATTCTTTATTATCTACGCAGGGTTTCAGGAAATGGTTGCGCCAGGTTCTGCCATCGTGGGAGCTGACCCGCGGGCACTCATGCTCTGTCTGAACGCCCACCAGACCTGCAGCTCCAGGCTGGCCAGAGAACCATCGTTGTTAATGACAATATCCGCAGCCTGTATTTTGTCTTCCTGAGGCGGCTGGGCGTCAATGCGCTGCCAGGCTTCGTGTTGCGAGAGGCCTCGGTAATTGACCAGCCGTTCAAATTGCACCTCGCGGCTGGCTGTCACCACCCAGACCGTGTCACACTGCTCACTCAAGCCGCTTTCGATCAGCTTGATGGCTTCCAGGACAACCACATCGCTGGTGGTATCGTTCAGGATGAGATGAATGCGGTCAATGATGACCGGATGCAGCAATTGCTCCAGAATTTTCAATTTCCCAGGGTCAGAAAAGACGATCGCGCCGAGCTTTCTGCGGTCCACGCCTTGACCATCCGAGAGCAATATCGGCTCGCCAAACGTCTGGGCTAGCTGACGCTGGATGCCGGCATCGGTTCGCAGCAGATCATGGGTGATCAGGTCAGCGTCAATCACTTCAGCGCCATATGATTCCAGAATTCGAATGATGCTCGATTTACCGGTGGCAATGTTGCCGGTCAGGCCGATCAGGTAGGGACGTACTTTTTCAGCAGACATGCATTCATTATATTAGCCGCCGCGCGTTTTGTGTGTACCTTGCCGGCGCCATGATATAAATGATTCGTAACCAAATTATCGGAGGACAGGATGTACGAACTCAGGTGCCAGAGTTGTGACAAGACATTTGACGGAAACAGCCAGCGCTGGCGTTGCGAATGTGGCGCGCTGCTTGATCTGGATTTTATTCCCAGCTTTGACCCCGGGAAGCTTGAAGACGCGCCTGCCAGCATGTGGCGCTATCGTTCCGCCCTGCCAATCGATCAGGATGCGAACATCCTCAGCTTTCAGGAGGGCTTCACGCCGCTCTTGCCCGTCACCTATCCCGAAGGCAGCCTGCTGATCAAGCAGGACAACCTCTTCCCGAGCGGGTCATACAAGGACCGCGGCGCTTCAGTCATGATGAGCAAGGTGAAGGAAATCGGCGTTACCCGTGTGGTGGAGGATTCGTCAGGCAACGCCGGCTGCGCGGTCGCGGCTTACAGCGCCCTGGGCGGCATAGCCTGTGACATCTACGTGCCAGCGTCGGCGTCTGCCGGCAAACTGGCGCAGATTCAAGCCTATGGCGCGACGCTGCACGCCATCCCCGGCACACGGCAGGATACGACGGATGCCGTCGTTTCCGCCGCGGAAACGACCTATTACGCCAGCCATGTCTGGAACCCATTCTTTTTCCAGGGCACGAAAACATTCGCTTACGAAGTTGCTGAGCAGCTCGGCTGGAAAGCACCGGACACCGTCATTGTTCCGGCCGGACATGGCACCTTGCTGCTGGGCACCGCGATCGGATTTACCGAATTAGCCAGGTCAGGTATCGTGGATAGAATCCCAAAGATCGTCGCCGTTCAGCCAGAGCATTGCGCGCCGCTGGCAGCCGCCTTCAACCAGGGCAAAACGCAGCCGGTCGAAGTCGTGCCGGTCGAAACGCTGGCTGAAGGAATCTCGATTGCCAAGCCCAACCGCGGCGGCAGCATCCTGCGCCATGTGCGCGAGAGCGGCGGCAAGTTCATCACCGTCACTGAAGATGAAATCAGGCAAACCCTGCTCGAGACGGCGTTGATGGGGCATTTCATCGAGCCCACCACGGCAGCCATTATCGCCGGCGCGCGCAAATACCTGCGCGATGACGCAAAAACCGGCGAGGTGGTGGTCACCACCTTCACCGGTCACGGGTTGAAAGCAACGGACAAACTGCTGAAACTATTGCCGCACTAAACGACGGTGCCTGCCAGTCTCTCGACCAGCATGCGCTGGAAGCGTTCCGCGTCGACTCCCAGCCCTACCAGCGCGTTAGCCGGGTAAGCCTCTTCGGGGGTATGCGCCAGACTGGCACCCGGGCATAAGCGGCTCTTCAGTTCGATATCGACGTGCAGGAGCTCCCATGTCAAGAGGTCGGGGTCGATCATGGCAGCGATCACCAGCGGATCGTGGGTGTAGGTAAAACCCTCTCCAGCGAAGAAGGGGTAACGTTCGACCTGCCCAGCCGCTATTTGCGCGAGTGCGGACGTGTTCTGACGGATGGTCTCCAGATCAGCCCGGTTCAGGCTGGTCTGCAAAGTCACATCCAGAGGCACCTGATGGATCTCTGCGCCGGATGTAAAAACAATATGGGCTGCTTCAGGATCAGATCCCAGATTATGTTCGGTGTATGGCAGGTGCAACTGGTTGTTGCTGCGGATCGCGCCGCCCATCAGCCATAAGCCGGCGATATTCTTGACCAGCAAAGGCTCCAGCTTGATCGCCAGCGCGATGTTGGTGAGCGGGCCAATGGCTGCCAGCGCGATCTGACCGGGGTTGTCCATCACCATGCGGACGATGAACGCTGCCGCGTTCTCCAGCGAGAAGTCAGGCAATGGGTCCTCATGACTGAGGATGCCCTCACCCTCATGTCCGGGCCAATAGACCTTTTTCAGCCCAAGCAGCGGTGATTCCGCGCCAAGCCGGACAGGGATATCCTGCCTGCCCGCGGCAGCCAGCACCTTATCGACGATCCGCGCGCGCAGCATCACATCGCCGTAAACGCAGGTGATGCCTTCCAGACTGATCTCCGGCGAGGTGAGCGCCAGCGAAAGCGCCAGGATGTCGTCCACATCGGTGCCAATATCTGTGTCCAAAATCATGCGAATCGCCATCACTTCCTCCTTGGTTCCCATCAAACCGGATGAGGCTGTGATGCAGCCTCATCCATCGTTCAGACTATTTCTTTTTGGGTGACTTGACGTAACGGTCACACCATTCGACGAAGGCTTCATTGGCAGCCTTGCGGGTGTGGAAACTGCCGGCAATCGAACCGCCATGCGGGCTGTTCGGCAGCCGCAGCATCTCGGTCTCGCAGCTATTCACCTTGTAAATCGTGTAAACCTGCTCGGTCTGTTCCGCCGGGCAGCGGAAATCCGCCTCGCCCTGGATCATCAGGATGGGTGTGCGGGCTGTGTGGGCGTAGAAGTATGGTGATTGCTTGACATACAGATCGATATCCTCATGCGGCAGCGCGCCCATTTCGAGCCCGTTGAAGAAGGCGCCGATGTCACTGGTGCCATACATACTGAAGAGGTTGGTGACTGGATTCTCCGAGATGGCTGCCTTGAAGCGGTGCGTATGCCCGACGATCCAGTTGACCATGTAGCCGCCATAACTCAGGCCATAGCACGCCAGGCGGTTGCCATCCGTGTGGCCGCGGTCGATCATCAGATCAACGGCCTGCATCAGGTCATCGTAAGCCAGGTCTCCCCAGTTGCCGATGATGCAGGTGGCAAAGTCATTGCCATAGCCGCCCGAACCACGCGGGTTGACGAACAGCACCGCGTAACCGGCGCCAGCCAGCATGTGATAGTCAAACGAGAAGACATTGCCATAGGCTGAGTGCGGTCCGCCGTGGATATAGAGTACGGTCGGGTACGGCTTCTTGCCGGTCTGCGGCAGCATGATCCAGCCTTCGATTTTATCGCCGGCTTTGTTCTTGAAGGTGAAGGCCTCCACCTTGCCGAGCGTCATGCCGGCCAGGGTCTTGCTGTTCAGGTCGGTCAGCCGCTTTGGCTTCTTGCCTTCGAGGTCCATCAGATACAGGTCACCGGGGTTGTAGAAGTCCGCGACGGCACACAGCAGCTTGTCAGCGCTCATGTCCATGATGACGGTCGAGGTGTCACGCCTGGTGCTGAGGGCTTCACACTTTTCGGCGCCGGTGAGGGCGATGCGATAGGTCTGCATCGTGCCGCCATCATGCACCATGGTGTAGGCAAATTTGCCATCGGGCGTCGGCAGGACGAGCGGTCTGCCCATCGCGCGCCAGGCAATCGGGAAGTCGCCGCGCAGCGCGCCGCCCATCGAGAATGGCAAATTCTTTGTCCGCAAGGTGGCTTTATTGGTCTTCAGATCGACCACATACAGATCATTCTTCTCGCCAATCTTGCCGTCCAGCCTGTCCGCGACCATCAGCACTTGCTTGCCATTGGGGTGCCAGGCATAACCTTCAACCATCAGGTTGTTGTCACCCACCTGCTTCGATTTTCCGGCCAGGTCCGTCAGACGCAATTCTGCTGAGAACGAGACCGCATCCGGTTTCATCGAAACCGCGTACAGCAGCGATTTGCTGTCCGGTGACCATGCCGGCGCGCTGTTGTTGCTCTTATCGTTAGTGAGCTGTTTGACTTCTTTGGTCGCCAGGTCAAGTACGTAGATGTCCTGGACCGAGTTGTCCAGGAAGCCCATGCCATCAAAGCGGATGACGGTGCGCGTCAGCTGGAAGGGTTTGGTTGTATCCATCAAGGTCTCGGGGCCGGCACTAAACGCCAGTTTTTTGCCGTCCGGTGACCAGGTCAATCCCCCGCCAACGCCCTGCTTCAGATCTGTGATCCTCAGCGCTTCTCCCCCATCGACTGGCAGCTGATAGACTTGCGGCTTGTCTCCGCGCGTCGAGATAAAGGCAATCATGCTGCCATCCGGTGACCACACCGGACTGTAATTTCTGAAATGTCCCTGTGTCAGCTGCCGAGTTTCACCGCTTTTCAGATCCAGCAGCCAGAGATTGACAAAATCTTTTTCCTCCTCGACACAGGTCTCAAAGACGCCGTAGACCACCTTGTCACCCTTGGGCGAGAAGAAGGCATCATGCAATGCTTTGAGTTTGAATGCGTCATTGGGGACGACGGTTGGGGCTTGACTTTTACTTGCCATACGACCTCCTGGAATAGTTTTCTTATGTGATTATATAGTCCACTGCCCGGCTGAGCAAACCGCCTGCGAATCACGCGAATTATGCGTGATTTTCAAACTATAATTAGAGGGATTAATCACAGAGGAGGACGTTTTGTCATTTCCAAAACCATTCTATCGCTGGCGCCCGCACCCCTGGCATGGTCTCTCTGTGGGAAGCGAAGCACCTGCCATCGTAAACGCTTATATCGAGATCACGCCCTTTGATCTGGTCAAATATGAAGTGGACAAGGAAACCGGCTATCTCAGGGTTGACCGTCCGCAGCACACTTCCTCGCAGCCGCCCACGCTCTATGGCTTTATCCCCCGCACCTATTGCGGCAGTCGCGTTGGCAGCCTCTCGCCTGATAATCTGCAAGGAGACGGCGATCCCCTGGACATTTGCGTGCTGTGCGAACGCCCGATTACAAAATCTGAAATCATCCTCAGCACCCGAATCGTTGGCGGCATCTACATGGTCGACAACGGTGAATCGGATGACAAGCTGATCGGCGTGCTCTCGTCTGACCTGTACTGGAAGGACACCTATGAAATCAGCCAGATTCCGGAAGTGCTGATCAACCGGCTGAAGCATTATTTCAACACTTACAAACAGATCCCGGGCAAGGAATCAGCCAGTTATATCAAGCATATCTATGATGTTGACCATGCCATGAGAGTGCTCAACGCGGCTCGGGAAGACTACGAGGAAGCTTTCGGCAGCGCCTGAGCGCTTACCCCTGACTCATTCGCGCAAAACGTAATACTTATACAACTGGTTGCCGACGGACACCACAAAGACGCCGGCGACCAGTATCACGCCGCCTATCATCTGCTGTTTGCCAGGCAGTGTGCCGAACAACAGCAGCGACCACAGCACGGTCAGCACCGGGCTGAGCGTCAGTAAAATGGTCATGAGCGTGATATTGATGCGGCGCAGGACCAGATAATACAGGGAGCGGCTGATGGTCGTATCGAGCGTGCCGATCAGCAGGAGCAGCAGCCAGGCTTGCCAGGTCGGCCAGGTGAGCGTGCGGGTAACAGAAGCGATGGCGAATAAACCCGCTGCCGTGCAGAAGAGCCTGAAGAAAAAGAAGTTGACGAATTCAATGTGAACCAGATACTTTTTAGTCACGGCCGCGTGCAGTGAGTAACAGAATGACGCGATCAGGATCATCAAGGTACCCAGCCGCAGATAATCTCCCGCCTGATAGGTGAAGACCACCAGCCCCAGCAGGGCGATGCCAACGCCGACGTACTGTACGGCTGAGAATTTTTCCTTCAGCCACAACAGCCCGAACAGCAGGCTGAAGACGGTTGAGATTTGGTTCAGGAAGGACGCCGTGCCCGGATCGATAAAGCCCATGGCGTCATAGGTCAGGTAAGTGGAAAGCGCAACCAACCCGCCGAGCAGCAGGAAAAATTTCCAGTAATCTTTAAATATTTGCCAGCGCAGTTGTTTGGTGACAAGCCCGTAGATACCGATTTCAATGGTGCCAATCAAGAGGACAAACATGGCGGAGACGGCCGGTGACAAATGCGCGTACAACAGGCGCGCCCAAACGAAATGCAGGCTGTCAACCAGCAGAAATATTGCGAGAATAGCGGCGTTGCGCGCTGCCGGGGCATCCTGACCCTTCGTCACGGAAGGCGTACTCACAGGGTGCCTAACCAGTCGAGGCAGCGCCGCAGCGCGTCAGCCAGATCATCCGCGACGACAGCATGCGGCAGCCCGCCTTGAGCGAGCAAGGCTTCCTGAGTCGTTCCTCGACCGGTGCGTACGAGGATCAGCTTGTTCAAACCGGCATTCTGCCCAGCCTGCAGGTCTGTGATGGAATCGCCAATGACAACCGACCTGGCAGCGTCAATCTTAAACTCATCCATGGCTCGTAAAATCATGCCTGGTTGTGGTTTGCGGCATTCACAGTCATCCTGTGGCGCGTGCGGACAGGTATACACCCGATCAATCCTGCCGCCGCCCCACTCAATGGTCTTGACCATCCTGCTGTTGATGCCTTCTACTGTTGATTGCGCTATTTCGCCTCGCCCGATGATGGACTGGTTGGTGATGACGAAAATATGGACAGGTTTGGACGAGATGGCAGCAAGCGCGTTGAGTGCCTGGGTGCAAAAAACAGCCTCATCCCAATTACGGACGTAGTTCTGGCGGTGTTCAAGGATCACCCCATCACGATCGAGGAAAATAGCAGGTCTGGCAGTCATCTCAGGTTCGCTCACAGGCGCAGCAATTGTATCAAACACCAGCCCGGAGAGTGCCTATATTGGTCTCGACCTGCGTCAATACAGCAGGTCGACAAGCTCTTCAGCCGTGAAATTGGTGAAATAATCACCTACGCGCAATGATTCAAGTGCGGCCAGTAAAGCATCCCGCTGATAGTTAAGCCCTTTCAGCCCCTCCACCAGCTCACTGATGTCGCGCTGACCGAAGAAGTCACCATAAAATTTGATGTCCTGGATGCGTCCTTTGCGCACGTTCAGCAGCGCCTCGATCGTGCCGCCGGCACTACGCGTCTCACGATGAATATCAAACGCGGGCGAACGACCGTAGTTCCAGTCCCAGGAGGCATAGCGTTCCTGTGCCAGGGTGCCGATCGCGTCCCAATCACCGGCTTTGAGCTTGTACTCATTGACCTTCCCGCCGCGAAAAACGCCGTCAATGATTGCCTGCCGGAACGCCATGATATCGGGATGCGCCTCCGGCATAAATTCGGTGATGTTGGCGACCCGCGACCGAACGGACTTGATGCCTTTCGATTCAATTTTCGATTGTTTCGGTCGCAGCGCTTCGCCGACCTTGCTCAGGTCGGTGTGCCACAGCAGCGTGCCATGGCTGACCATGCGCTGCCCGCTGACGTACTGCGCGTTGCCTGAAATCTTTTTGCCATCGACCAGGATGTCGTTGCGTCCGGAGAGCTCCGCCGGCACACCCATCGTCCGCAGTACGTCAATCACCGGCTGAGTGAATTTAACGAAATTGTGGAAATTGCCCGGCGCGTTCGGCGCGATGAAACTGAAGTTGAGATTGCCCAGGTCATGATAGACCGCACCACCCCCAGAGAGCCGGCGAACGACATGAATGTCATTGGCTTCGACATAATCGACGTTGATCTCTTCGATGGTGTTCTGGTTGCGCCCGATGATGATGGACGGCTCATTGATGTAGAAAAGCAGGATCTCTTCTTTGGGCGAGATATTGCGGATAGCGTATTCTTCCATCGCCAGATTGACGCGCGGGTCATGCACATTGTCATTATCGATAAAAAGCATCAGCCACCTCTAACGTAAATATGGATGCGATTATAGTATTTTGACTCGCGCAACTCAAGTGACCGGCGCTTCAGACGATGGGTACCGTCAGCCAGTACTTGCGCTTCGGTCCATCACCCGGCTCCTCGAAGACGCTGAACGAAAATCCGTGCGCCATCAGAAACGCGTGCTGTTCATTGTCCTGGTCCACATTCCCTGGCACCAGGATGATCATGCCGCCAGGTTTGACCACGCGCAGCATTTCATCGTATTCCGCCTGCACCCGGTCGCCGAAGACGTGACCTGCCACGACAACATCGGCGAACGCGTCCTCGAATGGCAGCGCCTCCATCAATCCATCGACAACGAAGACATTGCTGCACCCTAAACGGTCTGCTTTTTGCTTCAGGTAATCACGCAGCCTGCTGACCGGTTCGACAGCATACGCCCACGCGCAGAGCGGCGCCAACGCGAACAACTGCTTGCCAGTGCCCGAGCCGATGTCCACGACCCGCTTGCCAGCGTAATCAGTCATGCCGGTGAGTTCACGCTCATCCCAGCGATTAAAGGGTTGCTTATCGTATATGTCCGGGTCGATCGCATAGACGATCCAGTCTTCAATTGAGAGTAAGACGCGCTGCTCGACCTGTCTGAGCGGATCCCGCGAGGGAGGCATGGCGCTGACACGCCGGACCCAGTCCGCTTTCGCGGGCGCCTTGTGCGCGAAATACCAGGCGAGATCAGGATGCGCCTGAAATACCGCCGACCAGTCAGCCTCTCTGCCTTCTTCCGCTATCCATTCGATCTGACAGCGTTCCAGCAAATACAGCGTTTCGAGCGGAACAGTCTCGATTGACTTGATCCAGTTCAATGACATCAGACTCACTCTCCGTGCTTATACAGGTAGCCCAGCTCGACCGCACGTTCTTTCATCACGACCGCGTGCTGGTAGAGCGCTAAAGACCCAGGCTTGATGCGCTCGACGATCTCCTGAACCATGACATCATCGACACTGTTCTCGCGCCAGCTCAATCCGAACGTTTCATAGTTGATCAGCAGCGGCATCAGCCGGTCGATTGATTTGCAATAGCGTGACTCGGGCGACGCCAGCGACTCGAAATCATGCCAAAGCTGCTGCAGCATCGCCGCCTGGTCATCAGGCAGCATGCCAAACAACTTGTCCGCCGCCTCCTGCTCGCGGGCAGCCTGGGTGACAGCATTGACCTTGTCAAAGATATAGGTATCGCCGGCATAGATCTCGACGATATCGTGAACCAGCAGCATTTGAATAACGCGTCCGAGATCCACCGGTTCATTGGCATGCTCGGCCAGCATCATCGCCGCCATCGCGACATGCCACGAGTGCTCAGCGGTGTTTTCGTTCCGCCCCTGACTGACCAGGTAACTGCGCCGCATCACGCCTTTGAGCGCGTCAATTGCCATCAGGAAGGCTATCTGCTGTTCCATTCTTTCCGCTATTAAATTGTTATCCAAGTTGCCCTCCCGAGGTGCTTGCATTTCAATATCGAGCGTCATACAATCAATTTAGCAAAGTAAAAATTATACAGGTTATCTTAGAGGGAGGTTGTGATGAAAGCAAATGAATCGACGACTGATCGTGTCATCCGGATCGTGCTGGGGCTGATTCTCATTTATCTGTATTTTTCCAATACGGTCACAGGTACACTGGGGATCATCCTGGTAATTCTGGGCGTCGTGGCGGCGATAACCGGCATCACCGGTTTCTGCGGCATTTACAAGCTGCTGGGCATCAGCACGAAGAAATAAGGCTGGATCATGACGATAAAAGAGGATGGCTTTCGCCATCCTCTTTTGTCATTGGCTGATGTACTGGTCAGCGTATTGCAGCACGGCATCCCCTTCGGCCAGCAGCATCTCGGCCGTAATCGGAATTTTGACGGCCGGTACGACGCCCACGCCCTCGAGGAAGATACTGCCATCCGGCAGCACAAAGCGCCCGGTCGGGACCGTGAGCTGAATACCGGCAGGCATGGTGAAGTCGCCGCGCGCGGTCTCGGCCTCCACACCAGCGGTCGGGTATTGACCCAATACTTCCACGCCAGGCACCTGGCTGAAGCCATACGCTTCAATTTCGCAGGCTGAGTAGCAGAACTGATCTACCAGCAGGACGATCTTGTCAAACCTGAACTGATCCTTGCTCGGCAGAACGCGGCTATGATCCCCGCGCGGTTCGAATTGTCCGGTTCGCTCGCTGTAATACTCCAGCGAACCCAATGGGATCTCCTGGTCAGTCAGGAAGCCCGCCAGGCCCAGGCTCGAGCCGCCAAAATTGTGGCGCAAATCTATGATGATCCTGGAAATCTCATTGCTATCGAATTCGACCAACGCGCGCTTGAAGAGACGATAGGTCAGGTTCAGATCATCCGAATTGGAATTGACCTTGATATGCCCCACGCCCGAAGGCAGCACCTGATATTCCACGGGCAGCACGATGTTGTCGATTTCGCCGCCCATGTAAGTGGCATACAGGCTGTCAAATTCGTAGATCGACGTCAATGTGGTTTGCTGCGGACCCCCGCCGGGATTGATATACCCAAGCTGAACCTGCTCATCCATGCCCATTCTGAAGAGGAACAGCAGCTTCTCGTAGCGCATGCCGTAAGCGGTAGATTGCGGCGAGAAGGGTTCACTCTGGTCGATCGCCTGAGCAATGGGCATGCCGTTGAAACTGGTGATCTCCGCGCCAAGCTGGATGCCGGCCTGTTGCGCCGGACCATCAGGCAGAAGATAGACGACGATCACCTTGCCATCATCTGTTTCCCGGGCTGACAGACCCAGACCGCCGATGATGTGGCCGCCGATATATTCCTGTCCCGCGTCACCGCCATCGATCGAGACGTGACCATCATTAAACGCCATGGCAAAATCACGAAGGGCGAGATAGTAATCGTAGGCCGAGTTCCCCGCTTCAGCCTTCTGAACCTCAGGCTGCAGCTTGGCGTACAGCGCGTCCCAATCCGGCTGCTTGCCGGCAATGCCATTGAACGCGTATTCCTTGCGCAACTGCTCAAACAGCTTGTCAAACGCTTCGGTATAGCTCAAGGTTGAGAAATCCTTGACCGCCACATCGGTCGGTTCCAGCAAGGCCAGTTTCTCCTCAGGCTGGTTTCTGACGGTGAATGGCTCGCTGTCCAACAGCACCACCGAGTAGCCTGCCGGCAAGGCCATCACAGGGTCATCGGCTGTGAACAATTTCTTGTCAGCGCCAAACCCGGAGGGGAAGGATTGTTTGTCATCCGGCGCCCAGACGACCACACTGCCGCCGATGACCTCATCGTCATTCTCGGAATCGGTCAGCACCGTCGCCAGATAAGAGGGCCAGCCCATGTAGATGTCGTCACCTTCGTAGAAGGGTCCATCCGTCCAGTTCGGGCTGAACTCGATAGCGAAGACTTGCACCCCTGTGTCAGCCTGCTGGTTGTTGTCCAGGTCATGCATGGTACCGGCAGGTTTCGCCGGCAGGGAGAGACGATATGTGCCTGAGTTGGTATCTTTATTCAGGTCCACAAAACCCAGCACCTGCGATTCGACCGGCACAACCCACTCGTCATCGCGCAGGATAAAACCGGTCATGTCGATCAACGCGACAGCGTACTCGTAGGCATAGCCTTCGGGATAAAAATCGTTGCTGTAAGTGAAATCACCGGTCACGAGCACCAAGCCCTGCGAAGGATCATGCGCGGATGGTACGATCGTCGGCTGCTGTGTAGGCGCCGCCTGCGATGCCGCCGGAACGGCTGTTGCGGTCTTTGAAAGCCGCGGCAAGCTGGGTAACGCCGGCAGCGTACAAGCTGATCCGATCAGCAACAAGATTATCGTTACGACGAGAATGATTTTCCCCTTGTTCATCAGTCCTCCTGTTTCATTAGCGCGTCAGTGAAGAACGCGATCATCCTTGAGATCAACACCTTCTGGTTGGCTGGCTTGCCAATGCCATGACCTTCGTCATCGAAGACCAGCAGCTCATAGCGCTTGCCCTGCGCGTCCAGTTTGCGGACGACTTCATCCACGTTCTTCGGCGTCACGTTGGGATCCCGCGCGCCTTGCACGATCAGCAATTGACCGTGGATATTCTGCGTGTAATTGATCGGCGAGCGCTGGTAATACTTCTCCGGCAGCTCAGCCGGCGTGCCGCCCAGCATCTCGGCGCTGTATGGGCGCAGATCCGGCCGCGTGGTCTCATAATCGACCACCAGATCGGTCATGCCGCAAATCGGCACCGCTGCCGCGATCACCTTGACCGGTGTATGGGTGATCTGGCACCAGGACGAGTAACCGCCATAGGAGGTGCCGGTCACGCCCACCCTGCCCGGCTCCGCCAGTCCGGCGTCAATCAGCGATTGCGCGCCGGCAGCAATGTCATCCTGTTCATGACCGCCCCAGCCGTCCACTTTGATCGCCTCGCGGTACGCCAGACCATGCCCGGTGCTACCACGGTAATTGACATCCAGCACGTTGAAGCCAGCCCGGACAAACGCCTGAACCTGATTGTTGATGGCGTCCTCGGTGTGTGATGTCGGTCCGCCGTGAATGTAGAGGATAGCCGCCTTGCTGCCCGCCTTCGAGCGGTAAAGCCAGCCATGAATGGTCATGCCATCGGATGACTGCCAGGAATACGGCTCAGCCGCGGCCAGCTCATGCAGCGGCAGGTCAGTCAGCGCCCAGCTATTGGTGTAGGAGGTCATATCGACCACCTGCTCACCCTCAAGCCGGATACGCACCAGATCACGCGGATGAGTCGAGGAGTAGTAAGTGACCACCCAGTGGCCGGCGCCTGCCCTGCCATGCACCATCAGGTTACCTCGCTCGATCTGAAAGCGTTGTTCTTTCCCCGTCACAGGGTCCAGCACAGATGAGCGCACTCTGGCATTATCGGTCTCCATCAGCACCAGCTCGCCTTCCGGCGTCACGCGGATGGACTCGATCTGCCTGGCGGGGTCATCTACCAGCCAGGTGATGTCGCTGCTTCCGGCTGTGGCAATGCCAACACTCAGGTGATCCTGCGCGCGTCCGTCCTTCGATTCGGTCAGAATGGCGACGCGCTCACCGTCAGGCATCCAGTAAGCCCAGCATTTTTTGTCATCACCAAAATTGAGCCATTCGATATCCGTACCGCTCACCAGATCGAGCAGGCGGAAGACAACCCCGGCGGGGTGTTTGCCCTTGACATCATACAGGACCATAGTGCCCTGGAGATTGGCAGCGATTGTGTAGGTGCGCGGCTTCTCAGGATGGGCAAGCAGTCGGATGCCGCCTGTCACCAGGTCGCGCAAATAGACGCAGGTTTCTTCGATCACCTCTTCGCCGGCGAAGTCATAATTCGCGCCGAACACCAGACCCTTACCATCATTGACCAGGCTGCCGCCGCGCGGGAAGTAACCCGGGTTGTCGCCGGTCAGCGACACCATGGTCAGCGGGGCATCAAGGGCGACGCGATAGATCTGGGCGAACTCATCGCCGTCCTTATCCTCCGCGACGAGGACTGATTTTGAATCAGGCGCCCAATTGACAAAACTGGTCGCGTCAGGCGTATGGGTCAGCGCGATCGGCTGTGATTTGCCTTCCAGCGCGACAACAAAAACGTCGGTATTCTCATTTTTTCGCAGCCAGTTGAAAGCGATCCATTTCCCGTCCGGCGAGATGAAAGCGCCGCGTACTTCAGGGGTCTTCAACAATTGGTCAATAAATGTGTTATCGCGCATCAGGCCTCCAGAATCCAGAAACTAGGGTTAAGTGTAATCAATATTGAACTCAGCGTTAAATGAAAAGAGCGGGCGACCGGATTCGAACCGGCGAATATCAGCTTGGAAGGCTGATGCCTTACCACTTGGCGACGCCCGCGTCAGGACAAAATTATATCATTACCGGTCGCCATGCTGGGCAGCAGCGCCCATGATCGCACACAAACATGTTTTCTGATTTAATGAGAGAATAAGATGGATTATCATTCCTGACTTCGCGGAGTTTTGATGCTGGATTTCATTGCTGGATACCCACCTGTCGTACAAGCCCTGTTTGCGACATTATTTACCTGGTTTATGACCGCGCTGGGCGCCGCGGGTGTGTTCTTCTTCCGCACTTATTCGCATAAGATGATGAGCCTGACCATGGGTCTGGCTTCAGGCGTGATGATTGCCGCCTCCTTCTGGTCCCTGCTGGCGCCGGCGATCGAGATGGCAGAAGATGGACCTTCACCGGCGTGGGTGCCCGCGTCCGTTGGTTTCCTGATGGGCGGCGTTTTCCTCTTCATCGTCGACAAGCTGCTGCCTCATATGCACCTTGATCTCGGGAACAGTAAACCGGAAGGGATCAAGACGAATCTGCAGCGCAGCATCCTGATGGTGCTGGCAATCACACTCCATAACTTCCCCGAGGGGCTGGCGGTGGGTGTGGCATTCGGCGGTGTCGCGGCGGGGATTCCCAGCGCCTCGCTTGCCGGAGCGGTTGCTTTAGCGCTTGGCATCGGCATCCAGAACCTGCCCGAAGGTATGGCAGTTGCCATGCCGTTGCGCGCGGAAGGCTTTTCCCGAACGAAAAGCTTCCTGTATGGGCAGTTCTCCGGTCTGGTGGAACCGATTGCTGGTGTATTAGGCGCGTATCTGGTCATTGCCATGCAGCCCATTCTGCCCTACGCGCTCAGCTTCGCGGCGGGCGCCATGATTTACGTCGTCGTGGAAGAATTGATACCCGAAGCACAGCGCGGCGAACATGCTTACTCGGAGCTGGCAACCATCGGCGCCATGCTCGGCTTCGCTGTGATGATGATCCTCGACGTCGCTCTAGGTTAGTCCGCGGGCTCGCGCCCGCGTTATGAAACATCCGGTGTATTGTGCAAATTGTTACTGACAGCGCGTTTGATACGACTCTTTCTCCTGCTGAACTGCAGGCGCTCAACATTCATATCCTGCCGCAGTGGATTCATTTCGAAGGCAAGTCCTACCGCAATGGCGTCGATATCCAGGCGCATGAACTCTATCCGCTGATGGCAGCCAGCTCCGAGTATCCGACGACCTCCATGCCCTCCCTGGGGAAAGCGTATGAGCTCCTCAATAAAGCTAAAGCGATTGACCCCGACCTGCTGATCATCAGCGTCTCCGGCGAGTTGAGCGGCACGCTCAAGGCATTTCAGGAGGCTGCCAGGCATGTCACCGGCGCGAATATCACAATCTTTGACTCGCATGCCTTTTCTGTGATGCAGGGCTGGCAGGTCGAGTCGGCCGCCAGAGCTGCCCTCGAAAACTGGCCGCTGAGTGAGATCATCGCGATGCTGGAACAACTGCGCAGCCGCAGCCGGATGATCTTTACGCTCAAGGAGCTGCGCTACCTGCAGCACAGCGGACGGATCAACCATATGAAAGGGCTGATTGGCGCGGCGCTCAAGATCAAACCGCAAATCCTGATGGATCACGGGACTGGCAAACTGGAGCAGATCGGGCTTTCCGCGACCTTCAAGCAATCACTCCAGGCGCTGGTCAACTTTATGAAAACCTGTCACGAGCCTGGCACCCCGCTGAAGGTACAATGCGGGCACACCAATGAGCCTGAGAGTTCCGCCATGCTGCGTGAGCTGATCAGCAAGGTCTATCCGTGTGAGTGGCAGCCTGACTTTTTCGTCAATCCAGTGCTCGGCGCGCTGGCTGGACCGACCATCGCCGGCGCGGTCTTCATGCCGCTCGGCGATTTCCCCGCCTTCTCGTCTTCGCAGGCGGTAAGAGGAATATAATCAAGCGTTTTGAGGAGAGGTTTGCCATGAATCACATCATCGATATGCGCTCGGATACAACCACCCAGCCCACGCCCAGCATGTGGGAGGCCATGAGCCACGCCAAAGTGGGCGATGATGTGTATGGCGATGACCCGACAGTCAACGCGCTGGAGAAGAAAGCCGCTGAACTGCTGGGCAAGGAAGCGGCTCTTTTTGTACCTTCCGGCACCATGGGCAACCTGATTGCCATCATGTCACATTGCGCCAGGAGCGAGGAAGCCATCATCGGCAGCAATTGCCATATCTTCTGGGACGAACAGGGCGGCATCTCAGCTCTGGCGGGCGTCTCACCGCACACCATCCCCAATCAGAAGGATGGCACCTTGCGTCTGGAGGATATCCGCGCGGCATTTCATGAAGAGGATATCCACTTTACGGTGACCCGCATGGTGGCGCTGGAAAATACCATGCTCGAGATGGGCGCGGTACGCCTCAGCGTTGAATACACCGCTTCGGTTGGCGCGCTGGCGCGAGAGCTGGGTCTCAGACTGCATATCGATGGCGCACGGCTTTTCAACGCCGCTGTGGCGCAAGGTGTGCCCGCGCGCGAGCTGGTCGCGCCGGCAGATTCCGTTACATTCTGCCTCAGCAAAGGGCTATGTGCGCCCGCGGGATCGATGCTCTGCGGTACAGGCGCGTTCATCCACAAAGCCCGCCGCGCCCGCAAGCAGCTCGGCGGCATGCGCCAGATCGGCATCCTGGCAGCCGCGGGCATCGTGGCGCTGGACGAGAATATCGACCGGCTGGCAGAGGATCACCGCCGCATGAAAACGCTCGCCGCGGGACTGGAGACAATCCCGGGGCTGACGATCACCTCCTACAACCCTCCGCCGACCAACATGGTTTACTTTAACATTGATGAAGGCATCCCGCTGGACGCGGTTCAGCTTGTGGACAGGCTGAAGGACAATGGCGTCCTGTGCCTGGTCTCGGGCGAACGCCGCATTCGCTTTGCCACCCATTACTACATCAGCGACGCAGATGTCGAGCAGGCGCTGGCGGTGCTGAAAAATATCATGAGCGCGCTCTAACCCCTCTCCATGACCGTCGCTGCCCGCCGCTTCAACGCCCTCAAAGACAGCTACCCCAGCCAGTTCTGGGTCATCCTGCTTATTCTGATCGCCAGCAGTACGGCGGTCAGTTTTGTCTGGCCCTTCCTCGCGATATTCTTCCGCGAGAAGCTCGGCGCGAGCCTGACGGTGGCGACCAGTTTCCTGGCGATCGAATCAATGGGGACCATCGCCTCAGCTTACGCGCTCTCCTCTTTGATGGACAAGCACGGGCGCAAGTGGATCGGCGTTGGCTCGCTAGCCGTTCACGGTTTGCTGATCATTGGCATGGTGCTCGTACATGAGCCCGTGCTGCTTGGCCTGCTGGCATTCGGCCGCGGGATCGTCAATCCCCTGTTCCGCATGGCCGCCGAGACGATGATTGCCGACCTGATTCGCGAGGATCAGCGCGTTGACGCTTACGCGATGCTGCGCGTCGGCGCGAACGTCGGCTTCGCGCTCGGACCAATCCTGGGCGGCATCCTGGTAGCCATATCCTACTCGATTGATTTTATCCTCGCCGGCGTGCTGCTTCTGCTTATCGCGGTGTATGCGGCCAAGGCTTTGCGTGAGAGTCTGAACCTGCGACAGGCTCATCCCGGTGAAACGCCATCGGAGCATCCGAAGGGTGCGGGCAGCGGCAGCATCGGCAAGATCGTCAAAGACGGTTTCTTCATGGCATTCTTCACCAGTGACCTGCTGGTCAAGATGGCATCCATGCTGTTGTTCAGCATCATGTCAGTTTACCTGAAAGAGAATGCCGGCATCAGCGAAACCCAGTACGGGTTGCTGATGGCGATCAACGCCACCATGGGTGTGGCTTTCCAGTTCACAGTCACCAGATTGACCAAACGGCACAATGCCTTACGAATGCTTGCGCTGGGCGGGCTTCTTTATTCAATCGGCGTGCTCTCGATCGCCTGGGGCAGCACCTTCCTGCACTTCACGATCAGTATCATTATCGCCACTGTCGCGGAGTTAATTTTCCTGCCGACCGCCATCAACGAGGTGGCACGCATCGCGCCTTTCCACATGCGCGCCCGCTATCTCGGATTTTATTCCCTGGCGTTCGGCCTCTCACGCGGATTCTCGCCGCTTATGGGCGGCCTGCTGAGCGATATCTTCTTCCCGAAGGCAATCTGGTATGGCGGCGCGCTGCTGGCGGGAATCGGCAGCATCGGTTTGCTGCTGCTGAGTCAGGCGCAGAAATCCAAACCCGGCCGGGCGGTGTAAAATTGGTCTGGCTGGTTTAATTTTCTATGGCATCACGACTGAAACAAATCTATCTGCGTTATCCGAAACAATTCTGGCTTCTTGTGGCTGGCACCCTGGTCAATTCACTCGGCGTCAGCCTCATTTTTCCATTCCTGACAATTTACCTGCGCGCCAAGCTTGACCTGCCGCTCTCGACCATCACCACGTTGATCACGATGGACGCGGCGATGGTGCTGATCTCCTCGCTGTTTGCCGGCCCGCTGATCGATTCGGTCGGACGCAAGTGGATGATGGTGATCGGGTCGGCGGTCAACGGACTGGCATACCTTTTCATGGGTCAGGCGGATTCCTACTGGGCGTTCGCCGTGCTGATGATCATCCGCGGCACGTTCACGCCCATGTTCCAGATCGGCGCGGATTCCATGGTGGCGGATCTGGTGCCCGGCAACCAACGCCTGGACGCGTATTCGATCGTCCGGGTGATGAACAATCTTGGCTTCGCGCTGGGGCCGACCATCGGCGGTCTGATTGCCAGCCGTTCCTACAACCTGAGCTTCATGCTCACCGCGGCCAGCATCCTCAGCATTTGTCTGATGGTGGCGTTCTTCATGAAGGAAACCAAACCGCAGGAAGACATGCCTGCCAGCCTGGCAGTCCGACCGCGCGGCATCTCGGCGCTGGGTCCGGTTTTCAAAGACAGTTTCTTCGTCAAATTCCTGGTGGTCTTCACGCTGATCAAAATCCCGACTTCGATGTTATTCGGCTTGCTGCCCGTCTATGCCAAGGAGAACTTTTCCATACCGGAGAGTCAGGTCGGTTTGCTGATGCTGACCAACGGGCTCACCATCGTGCTGCTGCAATATTTTGTCTCCTCCAAAGTCAAGCGTTTTGACATCATGCCGATCCTGACCGTCGCCGGTCTGTTCTACACAGCCGGCTTCCTGAGCGTTGCCTTCGGCAGCCGCATCGAGCACTTCCTGCTCAGCATGCTGATCTGCACCTTCGGCGAGCTGCTGCTGGCGCCAACATCGTCCACGCTGGTGGCGAATATCGCGCCGCCGGATATGCGCGGCAGGTACATGAGCGCCTTCAATCTCAGCATGGGCATCGGGCGCGGGCTTGGCCCGCTGACCGGCGGCTTCATCAACGACCGGATCGCACCCAACATGATCTGGTACAGCGGCAGCCTAATCGCGCTGGTCAGCACCATCGGCTACTACCTGCTGCGTCCCGCGTATGTCAAACTCAAGGAAAGCGGCAGGGTCCACTAAACGGCGTCATTCCTGAGCGCCTGTACAATTAAGAAAAACACCGAGGAGTTGCCATGACGTACAAATCCATCCCCTTCGAAGAATTAGAGTTGAAGGTCCATCACTACTGGCACCGGGCAACACCCTTGCTGACAAGCGGTGATTTCGCTGCCGGTGATTTCAACACCATGGTCGTTGGCTGGGGCAGCCTGGGTACAATCTGGGCCAAGCCCTTCGCGCAGGTTCTGGTGCGTCCGAGCCGCTACACCTACCAATTCATGGAGAAATACGACAACTTCACCCTCAGCATGCTGCCCGAGACCTACAAGCGCGCTCTGGGCATCCTGGGGACCAAATCGGGCCGCGATGGTGACAAAATCAAGGAAGCTGGCGTGACCCCCATCGCGTCCAGCGTCATCAGCAGCCCCGCCTTCGCCGAAGCCGAGCTGATCATCGAATGCCGCAAGATCTACTGGCAGGATATGGCGCCTGAACAAATTCTGGATGCCGGCGTGCTGCCGCGCAGTTATCCCAACCAGGATTTCCACAGAATCTATTTTGGCGAGATGGTCGCGATTCTGGCAAGATAAATGCAACTACCCAGGTATGGATACCTGGGTGACCCAAGAATCGTCCTTACTGATCCTTGGCGGTTTATTTCTCGTTGTAGCAGGCCGGAAACTGTACTGGCTGCTGGTTGGCGCCGGCGGTTTCTTCATGGCATACCAGCATTTGCTGCCGCTGCTGCCGCCCCTGCCGCAGATGACGTCCATTGTGATCTGCGCCATTCTGGGCGGTTTTCTGGCGGCTTTCACCGTATTTCTGAAGAAAATGTTCATTTTCGCCGGCGGTTTTGTCGGCGGCGCCTACATTTTTCTGAATGTCGCGCACTTTTTCCACCTGGATGTCGAGGGCATGCTGCTGGTCGGGCTTGTGGTCGGCGGCCTGGCAGGTTCCATCCTGCTGGCCATGGTCATGGACTGGGGCATGATCTTCCTCACCACCCTGGTCGGCGGTTTCATGGTCGCTCAGGGGGTCGCGCTCGAAGATACACTCAAACTGATCCTGTTCGGCACGCTGGTGATTATCGGATTGATCGCTCAGGGCAAGACCATGCAATTCTTCCATCAGAAGCGGGTCATCGTGGAGCAGAAAAAAGCTCTGGAAGAAGACCCTTACGCACCGCTGACGCAGCCAATGCCAAAGAAGACCTCTTCCAGAACTGGTCCTGTACTGGAGTACCTTAAGACCTCTTTGCTACCGGTCCATCTCCATGCAGACGAATCCCCTCGCGAAGAAATCTATACTGTACCTGGGCTGGATCGTCCACCAAGGCGCCTGGCGCAGCCACGTTCAGAATATGACTGGCAAGCGGTTGAAAATCAGCCCGATAATGATTGGCACTCTTCACAACCACGATCTTCATCGCGGACGGTTCAATACCCAAGACTGTAAAGTAGGACTGGTCCAGCATCTGGACGCGTATGCTTGACACCGCCACATGGACGTTGTCGATCTGCAAATGCGCCATTTTTCCGAGATCAATGGTCTGACCCTTCTTCATCGGACCTGTGCCAATGAAGGGACCCTCGTGCAGCTTCACCACTTTGAATGTGCCGACGAAGGGCTTCTGACCCGGCTGGAGTTTGCCGCCCAGTTCGAGTTTCACCTCGGCGCCCTCCCCTGCCGCAAACGCCTGAGCCGCGGCTGCGGGATCATACATCAGCCCGAGCGCTGAGTCCGGCGCCCCCTGAGCGACCAGTTCGCTCAACAGCCAGGGCGTGTCGCTGGTCGCGCCGCCGCCGGCATTATCCTGAGCGTCAGCCAGCACCACCGGCTTTACCTCGGTTTTCGACAAGGCGATCGCCTGCTTCACCGCTTCGGCTGCCGGCACCATGCTGCTCTTGAACTGGCTTTCACGGGCGAGGATGAACGCCAGCAGATCGTCAGCCGCCTTGTCAGCTACTGCCTGCGAGCGAGCGTAAGTAAAGATGCTCGGTCCGCAATCCTCAATATCCGCGGGCGGGAAGCCCAGCATGACCGTTGATGACAGCAGGTCAGGTGTTTCCTTTTCAAGCCGCTCCAGTTCGTCATAAATGCCTTTCGCGGGTTCCATCTTGGTCGCCTGGGCTGAAATAGGCATCAGGAACGGCACCTGTCGGAAGGTTTTATAGACTGGCTCACCTTTGACAAAATGATCGAGCAGGCGTGTGCCGCGGATGGCGTTCTCGTAGATATCGATATGCGGGTAGGTACGATAGCCGACCATGCCTGCAGAGAGATCGAAGCTCTCGCGGGTCATATTGCCGTGCAGGTCGAGCGTGACCACCACCGGCACATCGCCGACCACCGCCTTGACGCGGCGGATGATCTCGGTCTCGCCGTCGTTGTTGGGTTCGAAGACCATCGCGCCGTGCAGGTTCAGCAGCACGCCGTCCAGCGGCAGGTTATCGTACAAACCGGCACAGATTTTAGCCATCACGGTCTCGAAGGCGTTGCTGGTGACGTGCGCCGCCGGCTCGGCGGAGCAATCCAGAATGGGGACGATTTCATAGCCCAGCGCGTCCAGTTCATCCACGTAGCCGCAGATGGCGTAGTTGAAGCGCTTGCCGCGCATTTCGAGCAATTCGTCCCCTTCAATCAGTTCATTTGTGTCCCGGCCAAAACCGAATTCCTCCAGCGGGGTGACCATTGGCGCGAAGGTATTGGTCTCATGTACAAATCCTGCGATAGCGATCCTTGGCATCTCAAAACTCCGTCCTCGTGTAAAATGAATTCTGTTACCTATCATACAAGTGAAAAGTTGATTGAGCAAATCACACGGTGAGGTCGTGACAATGAAGAATAAATTTGAACAGATCGACCAGATTTTTACTGAGTTTGACAGACCGGACTCACCAGGCTGCGCGCTTGGGCTGGTTCAGGATGGGCAGTTGGTTTATGCCAGAGGATATGGTTCAGCGAACCTGGATTATTACCTGCCCAATACGGTGGAGACGATCTTCGATATCGGTTCAGTCTCGAAGCAGTTCACCGCCATCAGTATCGCGATCCTCGCCAGACGCGGCAAGCTTTCGCTGGACGACCCGATCCAGAAATATCTGCCCGAGATCCGCAATTACACTCATCCCATCACGGTGCGGCACCTGGTGCATCACACCAGCGGGCTCAAGGACTATCTTGAGCTGATGCTATATGCCGGCATGCCTTTTGACAATGATTATCAGGAAGCCCAGGTGGTTGATCTGATTGCCCGTCAGAAGTCGCTCAATTTTGAGCCGGGCAGCAAGTATCTCTACAGCAACTCGGGTTATTTCCTGCTCAGCGAGATCGTCGAGCGCGTCAGCGGCAAAAACCTGCACGAGTTCGCACGCGTGAACCTCTTCGAGCCGCTGGGGATGCTGAACACGCAGTTTCGCAACAACTACAAGGAAATCATCAGGAACCGGGCTACCGGTTATGTGCGCCTGCCTGATGGCGGGTTTGAGGTTGATAACGGTATCTTCGACGTGGTTGGCGACGGCGCGGTGTTCACCAATGTGCTGGACCTCTACCGCTGGGACCTCAATAGCTATCACAATGTCCTCGACGGCGGCGGACAGGAGCTGATCGAAATGGTGCGCACGCCGGGTTTGTTCAACGATGGCAAACCCTCTGATTATGGGTTTGGCCTGCGCGTTGCCGATTACCGCGGCCTCCCGACCGTGGGACATGGCGGATCTTGGTATGGTTTCAGGGCGAATCTGGTGCAATTCCCTGAACAGAAATTTTCTGTCATCTGCCTGACGAATATGGCGCAGATGACACCCGGTTCATATAGCGACAAGATTGCGGATATCTGGCTTGAAGAATCGTTCCAATCGCCGCTCCCCCAGCACACCGGACAAACCGTGCTCGAATTCGCCCGAAAGGATCACGAGGACAAAGCCGGCACCTACTTCTCCGACACGCAGAAGATGGCGGTTTCGATCCTGGCTGAAGAGAATGCCATGTTCCTTGGCTTCTACAGCCGGAAATTTTCGCTGGCACAGACTGGTGATCTGACCTTTGTTGATGATGGCGGACCGCTCCACATTGACGCCAGGTTTATCGAAGCCAGCACAACGCATGGCTGGAAAATGCATCTGAAAGTAGAAGAACTGGACTGGGATGACGAGTTTCAGCGCTATTCAGGCAAGCCGGCGAACGAAAGCGCGCTGGCCGAATATTCCGGCAATTATTACAGTAGTGAATTACAGACGCGCTACGCGATCGAAGTGGACGGAAACAGCCTGAAAATCATCAGTCAGAAGGTGCCGTTATTCAATCTGGATTTCATCCGCCATGACCTCTTTCACGGCGACGGCATCACCATGCAATTCACACGTGATACTGCCGGCAAACTGAGCGGCTTGTCGATTTCGACCGGCAGAGTCAAAGAAGTTCACTTTACGAGAGAGTGATGGACGCGTTCAGCCCGCTGACCGAAACTGATCTGCTGGAATTGCTGACGAAGCAGGCGGTGCCTTTTGAACGTATCGAGCATCCCGCAGTTTTTACTGTGGAGCAGGCGGACCTGCACACCGCCGATGCCCCGGGTGCCGGCACCAAGAACCTGTTCCTGTGTGACGACAAGAAGAAGACCTACCTGCTGGTGACTGTGCCCAGCCATAAACGCGTCGATATCCGCCAGTTGGGCAATCACCTGGGGCTGAAGAAACTGCACTTCGCTTCAGCGGAGGGCTTGTACGAGCTGCTGGGTTTGACGCCTGGCGCGGTGACCATCATGGGGCTGGTCAATGACCAGCGGCAGCGCGTGAAATTCTATATGGACGAGGAGCTGGCTGATGCTGATGCGCTTCAGTGTCATCCCCTGGTCAACACCGCCACACTGATCATTGCCATGTCTGATTTGCGCCGGTTTCTTGAGGTCATCCAGCATCCGGCGGAATTCATTCAAATTCCGGCGCTGGAAGATTAAACGGCTTAACCTTCCGACAATTGTTTCGCCCGAAGCCAGATCTCATCGAACATGGCGGGGGTGAGCTTGCCGGTCTGGGTGTTCTGCAGGCTGGGGTGATATGAAGCCAGCAGCCACGGTGCGCCGTCGCCCAGACTGCTGAGCGCGTTATGCCCGAAGGTTGTCTGGTCAGGCTGGAAGCCTTTTGCCTTGAAGATCTGGCGTACATGGGTGAACGCCAGTCCGCCCAGCGCGACAATGCCGGCGATATCGTCAAACAAATCCAGCTCAAACTCCAGGTACGGCCGGCAGTTCCGGAACTCATCAGGCGTGGGTTTGTTCGCCGGCGGCGCGCAGCGTGCCAGCGCGCTGATGTAAAGCCCATCCAGCGTCAGGTCATCATCACGGTCGAGTGACTCCGGTTTGCTGCCGTAACCGCAGCGATAAAGTGACTGAAACAGGAATCTGCCCGAGCCATCACCAGTGAACATGCGCCCGGTACGGTTGGAGCCGTGCGCGCCCGGCGCGAGACCGACCACCAGCACTTTGGGATGGCTGTCGCCAAAACCCGGCACCGGCTTGCCCCAATACTCACATTGCCGGTAGGCAGCTTTCTTATCACGGGCAACCCGCTCACGCCATTCAACCAGCCGCGGACACTTGCGGCAGGTGATCAGGTCTTTGTTCATGTTGTTTAATTTCTCGAGCCGGTTCACCAGCAGCCTCATAAAATCAGCATGGCGTCACCAAAGGAAAAGAAGCGATAGCCTTCTTTCAGCGCCACCTGATAAGCGTTCAACATGGTTTCCCTGCCGGCAAAGGCGCTCACCAGCATCAGCAGCGTTGATTTCGGCAGGTGGAAGTTGGTGATCATGCCATCGACCACCTTGTATTCATAGCCTGGCAGGATGAACAGATTGGTCGGGCCGGAGAAGCTGGTCAGCACCTCACCCGCCCCCGCATCTCGGGCGGCGGATTCCAATGTGCGCACGCTGGTCGTACCGACAGCGATCACCTTGCCGCCGCGTGCTTTGGTCTCGCGTACCAGCCGCACGGTCTCCTCAGTCACCTCGCACCATTCGGAATGGATGACATGCTGCTGCGGGTCGTCTTCATTGACCGGCGCGAAGGTGTCCAGTCCGACATGCAGGGTCACTTCCGCGAAGCGGATACCGCGCTCAGTCAGTTTGTCCATCAGCTCGCGCGTGAAATGCAGCCCGGCGGTTGGCGCTGCCGCGGAACCTGGCTGGTCAGCGTAAACCGTCTGATAGCGCTCCTGATCCGCCAGGCGCTCATGGATGTATGGCGGCAGCGGCATCTCGCCCGCCTGGGCGAGAAAGGATTCCAGCGCCTGGTCGAACGCGACCTGACGCCGGGCGCCGGCTTCCTCTGCCATGACAGTCGCCATCGGCCCATCGACTACCTGCAGGCGTATGCCGGCAGTAACGCGCTTGCCGCCGATCAGCACTTCCCAGCGTTTTTCGTCCAGGCGCTTGAGCAACAACAGTTCAACCAGGCCGCCAGTCGGTTTGCGGGCATGCAGGCGGGCTGGCAGCACGCGCGTGCGGTTGATCACCAGCAGGTCACCCGGTCGCAGAAATTCGTCTAACTGCCAGAAGGTGCTATGGACCAATGCCTGCGTCGCTCGGTCCAGCACCAGCAGCCGTGAGGCATGACGCGGCGAAATCGGTCGCTGAGCAATCGCCTCACGCGGCAGGTCATAATCAAAATCTGTGGTTTTCACGATTCAAAGAGTTGCGGTTGCTGCTTGTCAGCAATGGGATAAGGGACGCCCAGATGATCATACGCCAGCCGGGTCGCCACACGCCCTTGCGGTGTGCGGTCGAGAAAGCCGAGCTGCAGCAGATAAGGCTCCACCACGTCCATGATGGTATCCGGCTCTTCGCTGATGGACGCGCCAATGGTCGAAAGCCCGACTGGGCCGCCATTATATTTTTCGATGATGGTCGAAAGCACACGCCGGTCGACATCATCCAGCCCGCGGCTGTCAACATTCATCAGCGAGAGCGCGTCCGCGGCAACCTCGGCGTTGATAAACCCATTGCCCTTCACCTGCGCGTAATCGCGGACACGGCGCAGCATGCGCAGGGCGATACGCGGCGTACCGCGGGAACGATGCGCGACTTCAGTGATGCCGCCCTGGTCGAATTCGACGCCAATCAGATTACATGCGCGCTGGATGATCTTCTCCATGGCGGGGGTTGAGTAGAAATCCAGCCGGTGGACGACGCCGAAGCGCGCCCGCAGCGGCGCGGTAACCAGCGCCAGACGCGTGGTCGCGCCTATGATGGTGAAATGCGGCAGTTTGAGCCGGATGGAGCGCGCCGCCGGCCCCTTGCCGATGACGATGTCCAGCGCGAAATCTTCCATGGCAGGGTAAAGTACTTCTTCGATCGCGCGTCCGAGGCGGTGAATCTCGTCGATGAAAAGCACATCGCCAGCTCGCAGGTTGGTGAGAATGGCAGCCAGGTCACCCGCGCGTTCGATCGCCGGGCCAGCCGTCACCTTGATGTTGACGCCCATCTCAGTCGCCAGCACATGCGCCAGCGTCGTCTTGCCCAAGCCGGGCGGGCCGTAGAACAACACGTGATCCAGCGGTTCGCCGCGATGACGGGCAGCTTCGATCAAAATCTCGAGGTTGGCGATCACCTGCTCCTGACCGATGACGTCCGAAAGCTGTTTCGGACGCAGGGTCTGGTCGACACGATCATCAGGTTTTTGTTCGGGGGAAATCTCGCGATCATCGCTGTTGAGCATGAGCAAATTATACCCCAAGGGCACTTGCACACCCTGCCGCGGCTGGCTGATACGGGCGATTTTTGACCTGCGCGCCATTTGAACTTATAATTTCTCTAATTCACATCAAACAATAATCCATGGAGGCCGCCACGAACGCCAACTGCATCGTTTCATCTCATCCCCTGATTGTTCATAAACTGTCGCTGCTGCGTGACAAGGCCACCGAGCCCAAGAAATTCCGCGAGTTGATCAGCGAACTCGGCGCGCTGTTGGTCTATGAAGCCACCGCCGACCTGGCACTAATCCCGACTGAGATCGAGACGCCGCTGCAAAAAATGCAGGGCGCCTTCCTCTCCGAGAAAATCGGTCTGGTACCGATTCTGCGCGCCGGCCTTGGCATGGTCGAAGGCATCTGGCGCCTGATGCCATCATCGGAAGTCTGGCATATCGGCCTCTATCGCGACGAGAAGACGCTCAAACCGGTTGAGTACTATAACAAACTGCCCGTCCAGCCCACTGTTTCCGTCTGCCTGGTGCTCGATCCGATGCTGGCGACCGGCGGCTCGGCTGTGGCGACCATCGACATCCTCAAACGCTGGGGCGCGAAAAAGATCAAATACATTGGCATCATCGGCGCGCCGGAAGGCATCGAAAATCTGAGCCGGCACCACCCCGATGTACCGATCCACCTGGCGGCCGTTGACCAGAAATTGAACGAGGTTGGCTATATCCTGCCCGGCCTGGGTGACGCTGGCGATCGCCAGTTCGGGACCGCCTGACGCATATGTCGCAATCGCTGGCCGGCAAGTCGCTGCTCTCCATCATGGCGCATCCCGATGATGAAACCTTCGGGATGGGCGGCACGCTGGCGCTTTACGCCAGTCTGGGCGTCAAGGTGCATCTGGTGACGGCGACGCGCGGCGAAGCGGGTGAAGTTGAGCCGCATTATCTGGAAGGTTATGCCAACATCGCGGAGCTGCGCAGCCATGAACTCAACTGCGCCTCCAAGCTGCTCAACCTGACGACGGTCACCTATCTCGGTTATGAAGACTCAGGTATGGCGGGCTCCAGCTATAACGCCAACCCTGCCTGCCTGGCGCAAGCGCCGCTGGGCAAGGTTGCTGCTGAACTGGCGCACCTGATCCGACATTACAAGCCGGACATCGTCCTGACGTTTGACCCGATCGGCGGCTATCGTCATCCGGATCACATTGCCATCCACAACGCCACCGTTGCCGCATTCAAGCTGGCAGCCTACGAGTCGTTTCTCGACCCGCAAGGCTTGCCGCCCTTCCAGCCGCAGCGCCTGTTTTATCACACCATCGCGCGTGATTTCCTGCGCCTGGCAATCAAAATTTTCCGCCTGATCGGCAAGGATCCCAGCCGCTTTGGCCAGAACAAAGATATTGATCTGGTGAGCATCGCCGAGGTCAATTACCCGGTGCACGCGCGCATCAACTACCGCAAGGTACAGGGGCTGCGTTACCAGGCATCAGCTTGCCACGCCAGTCAGGGCGGGGGCAAGATGGGCGGCGGCATCTTCGGTCCGCTCTCAAGGCTGTTTAACAAGCCAGTCGACACCTTCATGCAAGCCTGGCCCGAGAAGGCAGACTCTACCGTCTCCAACGATTTGTTCGAGGGGCTGGTTTAGACGACCGCATGGCGCCAGTTATTGTCCAGCAATTGACCCTCCCCGACCTGACGCCCGGCTTTCTGGCAAAGTTCAACCGGCATCAGGCGGTGGCTCGGCGCTGGATGCTGGAGGGCGGTACCTGGCAGCTCAAAGCCACACCGTTTCTGGATGATTGGGACCCGGTAGAGAAAGAAGAAAAAACTGCGTTGCTGCGGCAGACGCTGGTCAACAACGGCGCGGTTTGGGGTGCGTATCAGGGCGAGCGTCTGATCGGGTTTGCCAGCCTGGAGCCTGAATTCTTTGGCAGCCAGAAGCAATATCTGCTGTTGCACTTTCTGCATGTGGATGCGACCGAACGCGGTAACGGCTACGGCCGGCTGCTGTTCAACCTGGCCTGCGCGGAGGCGCGTCAGCGCGGCGCCCGCAAGCTGTATATCTCGACCTCGACGGCTGAGGACACGCAGGCCTTTTACCTCAAGGCCGGCTGTGTGGACGCGGCTGAGATCGACCCAGCGCTCGCGGCGGCGGAGCCCTTTGACCGGCAGATGGAATTTGATTTACTTCTGATTTAGATCAGCCAGCCTAATGAATCTCTAATTAGGCAAAACATTTCAGTTCTCTACTTAAATACTATTATTAATCAGTTAACATTTAAGTCACAGACTGAATTGCTTTACTTTTTTATCAACTTACTGTATGATAATCTTGGGAAAAGAAAAGATGATTATCAGAGATGATTACCTGGCTCAATTACTCGAATACCGTGACAACGGCTTTATTAAAGTACTTACGGGGGTACGGCGTTGCGGGAAGTCGTTCATTCTGAAAAGTTACCAAGAAGCGCTTGAAAAAAGTGGTGTACCAACGAACAACATCATTTTTATGAACTTTGAAGAACTTAGTTCGCTAGAGATTGATAACCAAAAAGCGCTTTTGGGTTACCTTAAGTCTCAGGTAAAAAAAGATGAGAAATACTACTTGTTATTAGATGAAATCCAAAATATTTCCGGATGGGAAAAAGTTGTAAACGCTTATCGATTAGAGCCAAATGTTGATGTTGTAATCACTGGTTCAAATGCTTTTCTACTAAGTTCCGAACTTGCAACATTGCTCTCGGGCAGATATATTCAGCTGGCAATTTATCCACTATCATTTCGCGAATTTCTAAAATTTAAGGAAGTTGATGAACCAAATGACTTGGTTTTCAACGAATATGTACAGTACGGTGGTTTCCCTTCAATTGTACTAAGTCGGACTGACTCGCTGAAAACCGATTTTTTGACTACCCTCTATGACAGTATATTATTGAAAGATATAGCTGCACGGAAAAGTATCACTGATGTCACAGATTTGGAAAATATTGTCAGATACCTGTTTGATGTGATCGGAAATCCGATCTCAATCAAGAAAGTTGTGGATACGATTAAATCAGGCGGTGGTCAGACCTCTCATGAGACAGTAACAAAATATTTACGATCACTTGAAGAAGCATTTATTTTTTATAATGTCGAAAGATTTGATGTTAAAGGCAAGAATCTACTTAAAACTGAAAATAAATATTATTGTGTTGACACAGGTCTGAGAAATCTGGTCGCACCGCCTACTTCAAAAAATTTTGGTTTTCTATTGGAAAATATCGTGTTTCTTGAGTTGAAGAGACGAAAATATGTTGTACACATTGGAAAAATTGGCGTGAAAGAGATAGATTTTGTCTGTACGAAGGGTAATGATATTTGCTACATTCAACTGACGCAATCACTAATTGATGAAAGTACCAGAGAACGAGAGTTCTTAAGTCTTCGTATGGTGAAGGATAATTACAAGAAATTTGTCATTTCACTTGATCGACTTAATTATTCTAGTGAAGGCATCAAGCACCTCAATCTCATTGAATTTTTGATCGATCCAAATTCGCTCGAGTGAAATAAAACAATAGCCTGTTGCAAAACAGGCTATTGTTATTGTTCAGTTTCTATTCAACATCCGCCTTGGTGGCGGTGTGCTTGAACACCAGCCCAGCATCACCCTTATCCACCAGGATACTTTCACCGGGCAGAAATCCGCCCGAAAGCACCTGCAATGAGAGCGGGTCAATTAACTCGCGCTGAATGGCGCGTTTGAGCGGCCGGGCGCCGAAATCGGCATCGTAGCCGACATCCGCCAGGTATTGCTCGGCAGCCGGTGTGACCTGCAGCACCAGGTTGCGCCCCGCCAGCAGCTTGACCACGTTCTTGAGCTGCACGCCCACGATCTGACTCAGGTGATCGCGCGTCAGCGGGTGGAAGATGATGATCTCATCGATCCGGTTCAGGAACTCGGGCCGGAAGTGCGCCTGCAGCAGCCGGTTGAGGTCCTCACGCCGGACTTCCTGCGCCTTGTTCAGCCACAGTTCGCTGCCCAGGTTGCTGGTCATGATCTCCAGGGTATTGCGGAAATCCACCGTGCGGCCCTGACCATCGGTCAGCCGGCCGTCATCCAGCAGTTGCAGCAGCACGTTGAAGACTTCCGGATGCGCCTTCTCGATCTCATCGAAGAGGACAACCGAGTAAGGTTTGCGCCGGACAGCTTCGGTGAGCTGACCGCCTTCGTCATAGCCAATATAGCCTGGAGGCGCGCCGACCAGTCGTGAGACTGTGTGCTTCTCCTGATACTCGCTCATGTCAATGCGCACCATGGCACGCTCGTCATCGAACAGGAACTCCGCCAGCGCGCGCGCCAGCTCGGTCTTACCGACGCCGGTGGGACCCAGGAAGATAAAAGAGCCGATGGGACGGTTGGGATCCTGCAGACCAGCGCGCGAACGCCGCACCGCCTTGGAGACGGCGTCAATCGCCTGGTCCTGTCCGATCACACGCTCGTGCAGGCGCTCCTCCATATGCAGCAGCTTATGCACCTCGCCCTCCATCAGGCGCGAGACCGGGATGTGCGTCCAGCGCGAGACGATCTTGGCGATCTCTTCCTCGTCAACTTCCTCTTTCAGCAGCGGCATCTCACCCTGCAGCTCGTGCAGACGTTTCTCCGCCTCGTTGCGCTGGTTGTCCAGCGCGGGCAGGTCGCCATAGCGCAGTTTGGCAGCCAGCTCCAGGTTAGACTCGCGTTCTGCCTTCTCGATCTCGAGCTGAATCTGATCAATCTTTTCCTTCACGCTGCGGATTTCTGCGATAGCTTTCTTCTCGTCCTCCCAGCGCAGGGTCAACTCGTGTGACTGTTCCTTCAGGTCAGCCAGTTCCTGCTCCAGCTTCGCCAGCCGCTCCTGAGACGCCTTGTCGGTTTCCTTCTGTAGCGCCTGACGCTCGATCTCGAATTGCATGATCTGGCGATCAACATCGTCCAGCTCCTGCGGCTTGGAGTCGATTTCGGTTCGCAGCCGCGCGGCAGCTTCATCGATCAGGTCGATGGCTTTGTCTGGCAGGAAGCGGTCGGTGATGTAGCGGTTCGAGAGCATGGCAGCCGCCAGCACCGCGCTGTCGGTGATGCGTACGCCGTGATGGATTTCATAGCGCTGCTTCAATCCGCGCAGGATGCTGATGGTGTCTTCCACCGAAGGCTCTTCAATTCTGACCGGCTGGAACCGCCGCTCAAGCGCCGGGTCCTTCTCGATGTGCTTGCGATACTCGTCGAGCGTGGTCGCGCCGATCATGTGCAGTTCGCCGCGCGCCAGCATCGGTTTGAGCATGTTGCCGGCGTCCATGGCACCTTCAGCGGCGCCCGCGCCGACGACGGTATGCATCTCATCCACGAAGAGGATGATCTCGCCGTCCGAATCAGTGATCTCCTTCAGTACGGCTTTCAGCCGTTCCTCGAACTCACCGCGATACTTCGCGCCGGCGATCAATGCGCCCATGTCAAGCTGCACCAGGCGCTTGTTCTTGAGCGATTCCGGCACGTCACCCTTGACCATACGCTGCGCCAGCCCTTCGACCACCGCGGTTTTGCCGACACCCGGTTCGCCGATCAGCGCCGGATTGTTCTTGGTGCGGCGCGAGAGAATCTGGATCGTCTGACGGATCTCGTCATCACGTCCGATGACGGGGTCGAGCTTGCCCTGGCGCGCGACGGCTGTCAGGTCGCGGCCATATTTTTCGAGCGCCTGATAGGTGTCCTCGGGGTTCTGCGAGGTGACGCGCTGCGTACCACGCACGCTGACCAGCGCCTTGAGGATCTGATCCTTGGTGATGCCGTGGTTGCTGAGGCGCTTGCCCTCCGGTCCTTCGGTCAGGCCCAGCAGGATATGCTCGGTCGAGACATATTCGTCCTGCATGCCTTTGGCATAGCGCTCGGCGGCGTCCAGAACATCAGACGCGGGTCGGGTCAGACCGATATCGCTTGAACCGCCGTAAACCTTCGGCCGGCGTTCCAGCTCCTTATCAACTTCATCGCGCAAGGCAGCAGAGCTGCCCGCGATGCGGGTAATCAGTGCCGGCACCACGCCGTCAGTCTGCTGCAGCAATGCCAGCAGCAGGTGAGCGGGCTCAATGCCCTGATGGTTGTATTCACGCGCCAGTTGCTGCGCTTTGAGGAGCGCTTCCTGTGCTTTTTGTGTCAGTTTATCCATGTTCATTTTCCACCTCGTTTTGCTCGTTCATTCAGCTACGAATAATTAGTTTTTTAACAACTCTATTAAAGCACCAGGGTATTAGATTTTCGTTTGATACCGGTTACGGTTACAATCCAAACCAGCATGGAGGCATCATCTTGAATATACAACCCATTGGCATCATTCACAGCCCGTACAAGTCTCATCAGGACGCGCCCCGGCAGGGTTCGCTGTCGCAAACCGAATCTGTCATCGAAGTCTTCCCTGATTACGCTGATGGGCTGAAAGGGATTGAACGGTCGTACAGGCTGGTAATCCTCTATTGGGGAGACCGCGCTGACCGCGGCGTATTGCAATCACCCACCCCCTTTGACCCGACAATCGTCGGTGTCTTCACCACACGCTCACCCAACCGTCCAAACCCGATTGCCATCTGCACCGTCAAATTACTCAGTCACGATGGGAATACGCTCACCGTCGTTGGTCTGGACGCGCTGGATGGCAGTCCGGTTCTGGACATCAAAGGCTATTCGTCGGAAGCGGCAAACGCGCCCGAATAGGTCAGCGTGACCAATCGAGGATCAAAAAAGGGTCACCTATGATGGTGACCCTCTCTTTATAGACTTACTGTTAGCCAACAACTTCGCGCAAGACGCGCAGGTAGTTCAGACCGAGGATCTTTTTGATATCTTCATCTTTATAACCGCGCTTGACCAGCTCTTCAGTGATGCTGCCAAGCTGGCTGACGTCCTCGAGACCCTTTACCACGCCGCTGTATCCGTCAAAATCAGAACCCAGACCAACATAATCAATGCCGATGCGCTGGCTGATGTAATCCATATGGTCGACGATATCGCTGACGGACGCCTTCTCCGGGTCGTTCTGAATGAAGGGCGGCACATAGGTGACGCATACCAGTCCGCGTTTCTTCGCCACCATCTCGAGCTGCTCATCGGTCAGGTTGCGTTCATGCGGCACAAGCGAGTAAGCGCCGCAGTGCGAATCGACGAACGGGCCGTCGCAGATCTCATAGACATCGCGGATGCCTGCCGGCGCGAGGTGAGCGACATCCACGATCATGCCGAGCTTGTTCATTTCCTTGACCATCGCCACACCGAATTCGGTCAGACCGCCGCCGGTGCGCTTTTCGCCCAGCCCATCCGCTGCCTGATTGCGCCAGTTCCAGGTCATGCCGATCTGGCGCACACCGAGTTTGTAAAGCATGCGCAGTACGCCCAGGTTGCCTTCCAATGCTTCCGCGCCTTCAATAGTGATCATGCCGCTGGTAATGCCGCGCGCTTTGACCGCCTCGATCTCCGCTGCGTTAGTCACCATGGCGATATCATCCGGATAAGCGGCGACCGTCTGGTAAAAGCTGTCGATCATGCGCAGCACTTCGACTGCCGCCTGTGACGGAAGGTACTGGTGCCGGATGAAGCAGGCGAACATCTGGGTGGTCAGGCCGCCCTGGCGCATTTTGGGGATGTCCACATGATCCGTGTAGCGCCGCAACAGCGCGCTGGGGGTCTCAGCCGCTTCCGGTTTGAAACCCTTCATCAGATCTTTCAACCCATCGCATACCGGAATCAGCGTGTCGCAGTGTCCATCGATAATGATGCTTTCGCTGTGCAGTTGTTTCGCGTCCATAAACCGTATCCTTATTCGTCCCGCTTGAGGATTTTCTTATCCAGTGTCGCCAAGACCGCATAAGCCAGCTTGAGCGTCGCTTCCCAGTCCGTCTTGCGAATGATAGTCATGGTATTGTGCATGTTGCGTCCCGGCACAGACAGCGAGAAGCTGGGGATGCCGCTGCGCTGGCGGTGCATGCCTGCCGCGTCAGTACTACCGCCGGTCGCCTGGCGAATCTGATAAGCAATGTTATAGCTCTTCGCCACCGCTTCAACATGCGCGATCAGACGCGGGTCCGATATCGTCCCGCGATCCATGGTGTAAAGCACCGCGCCCAGACCAACTTTGGCGTTGTAGTGATGATTAGAGCGGCCGTCCCAGGTGGGCAGGTCATTGGCCGGGGTGCAGTCGAGCGCGATCGCGATGTCGGGGTTCTCGTTATACGCTGCCACCATCGCGCCGCGATAACCGAGCTCCTCCTGAACGGTGAAAGCCGCGATCAGGTCGATGTTTGCCGGCGCGTGTTTGACCAGCTCGAGCAGGTTCAATACGCCGATACGGTCATCCATGGCTTTGCCGCGCAGGCTCTCACCGAGGTCAATCGTATTGGTCGCGAAGACCGCGCGATCGCCGGGTCTGACTTTCTTGGCAGCGTCACCAGGACCAACGTCAATACGCAGCGTGCGCAGCGGAATGGCTTGTCTGCGTTCGTCGGCTGTGGTCAGATGAATTGCCCTGGCGCCAATGACACCCGGAATCCTCTCACTGCCGACCAGGACCGGTTTGCCGGGCAGGTAACGCACATCGATGCCGCCCACCGGGCTGAACTGAAACAAGCCGTCACCGTCATCGGCGGTGATCATAAAGCCGACCTCGTCCATATGCGCAGCCAGCAGCACGCGCAGGCGGTTGCTGCCCTTGCCCGGGCGGGTGACGATGACATTGCCCATCGCGTCCACGCGCACCTCATCGGTCACCTTGCGCGCCTCTTCCAGAACGATCTTGCGCACGGCATCTTCTTCACCTGCCACACCGCTGGCTTCCGTCAGCCGCGTGAGCAGTTTGATCTGTTCCTTGCCAATTTTGGGAGTGAATTCCAATTCGAGTTTCTTTGCCATCTTAGTCCTCCCAACCCAGGGTATCCATAAAATTGTCGTCCAGACGCGTGATCACTTCAGCCAGCAAGCGCCCGGTACGCTTGATATCCTTCATCGAAACCACTTCGACCGGTGTGTGCATGTAGCGCAGTGGGATGCTGAACACCATGTTCGGCCGGCCGCCGTTGATCACCTGCAGGGCGTAGCCATCGGTGCCGGAGTGTGAGGGCAGCCAGTCGTTCTGGTAAGGAATCTCCAGGTCATCGGCGACCTTTTTGAAGAACTTGTACCATTTGGTATTGATGTTGGGCCCGTAGCCAAGCACCATGCCCTTGCCCAGATTGGAGATATCGCTTTCCGAGGTGCCAGGCCCCTTGGCGTGGGTCACGTCAATGGCGACGCTCAGGTCGGGTTTCAATCCGAAGCCCGAAGTGTATGCGCCGAGGAAAGCGGTCTCTTCCTGCACGGTTGCCACCGCCCAGACATCCCAGCTATGGATGCGGCTTTGCAGTTCCTGCAAGCAGACGGTAATGGCAGCGACCGCGGCGCGGTCATCCATCGTGTGGCCGGCAACCGTCTCGCCGGAAAGGTCAAACGGCATCTGCGCGAAGCTGATGATATCGCCGGGGTTGACCAGCTTGGCAACTTTCGCCGGGCTCAAACCAACATCGATCACCAGGTGCTCCATCGGCACAGGCGCGCCGGGACGGTGATTGTTCAGCAGCAGCTCAGAGGGCTGCATGACGACGCCCTGCAATGGCTCCTTCCCGTGAACGATCACGGGCTGACCGGGCAGGACGCGCGGGTCAACGCCGCCGATCTGAGTGAAATAGATAAAGCCATCGACAACCCGCACCGTGATGAGACCGATCGCATCCTGATGACCAGCCAGCAGAATGCTCTTGCGGGGCGCTTTGCCAGTGCCTTCCTTCAACCCCTCCAGGCTGCCAACCTTGCTGACCTGCATCTTGTCAACCAGGGGCTGCCACTCTTTCTCGATCACTTTTCGGACGGGATCCTCATAGCCGGAAGGACCGGCTTCCGAGATCATCTGTTTCAGGAATTCTTTGATTTCTGTCATGGATATCCTCTCACTCAATTTCAATTTTGCTTGAAAGAACCGCGTTCAGCAGTTTGATCGCGTTTTCGACGTCGCTGGTGGATACCATCTCGGACGGCGAGTGGATGTAGCGCGTGGGGATGGAGATGCAGGTTGCCGGCACGCCAGAACGGGTGAGCTGAATGGCGCCCGCGTCCGTACCGCCGCCGGTCAGAACCTCACGCTGGCAGGGGATCTTATGTTTCTCCGCTAGATCCAGCATCCATTTCACCAGCCCGGGATGAGCGACGAGGTATGGATCATAGACTTTGACCGTGGGACCCTTGTCCAGCGCCATCGCCAGCTTATTATGGTTCGGCGTATCACCCACGCCGGTCACATCCACGGCGATGCCAATCTCCGGATCAACCCCGTAGGCTGAAACTTCGGCACCGCGCAGACCAACTTCCTCCTGAACGGTGAAGACATACACCAGTTCATTTGGAGATTTCCCGATCGTGCGGATCGATTCGATCATGATCGCCACAGCGATGCGGTCATCCATCGCTTTCGATACCATCCTGTTGCCGAGGTCCACAAACTCGCGATCGAATACAGCGATATCGCCAACCCTGACTGGACAATTTTTATCCGTCGTGCAGCCGATATCAATGTACATCCTGTTCAATGGCGTCACCTTCGAATAGTCGTCAGGCGGCTCCATGTAGATCACGCCGAGCCTGCCATCAGAAAAGCGTACCCGCCCGCCCACGCATGTGTGCGGATTGAGCCCGCCTATCGGCGCGAAACGCAGGAAGCCCTTTTCATCAATGGCAGTCACGATGACGCCGATCTCGTCCATATGACCAGCGATCATCACGCGTTTGCCGCCGGCAGATTTGCTGCCTTTGCGGGCGATCAGATTGCCCATGGCATCAGTCTGGATATCATCAACAAATGGAGCGATCTTTTCCCTGATGATCTTCCGGACTGCATCTTCCCGTCCGGTCGGACCATAGCATTCAACCAGCTCTTTAATCAACGCTTTCATCAACATCTCCCTCGTACGGTGGGTTAATTAGCAGCTTCTGCCATTATACAGCAGCCACTGATAAGCATTCTGCAAAACGCCCAACCGCGGAACGGTTGTGGTTCCGCGATTGGGCGAATTTTCGGCATTCAGGATAATACTATTTGATGATGATCGGTGTCGGTGTGTAGATCTTGATGATATGAGGGGGGACGAAGGGGATGATCTCAAATAGCGGAGGCGTGACGATTTGAGGAATGTCATTAACCTGAGGAGGGACCTCCGTCGGCTGGAGAATCACGCAAGCGCCCATCTCATTCCCGGTCTGGACAAATCCCGCGCCCATACGGCAGGTGTTATCCACACCATAGAAAGCCTTGAGCGGGTAATGTCCCATATCAGGGTTCGGGTTGCCGGCTTCCTCCTGCGTGAAATGGTCATCGTAGTCCATCCATTCCGGTTTCTGCATGGCCGCGTCAGCCCAGGCTGCCCAGAAGAACTTTTGCTCAGGTCCCGCGAGGGTGCTCTTGAAAGCGATTTCGATCGCGCGGCTGTCGGTTGGAGATATCCGTATCCACGCCAGGTCCGGATCGCTGCCCACGCCCGCGTCAAAGATCAGAGACTCATAGCCGTTGCCGTTGACCGGAGCATCCATCATGATCGCCCTCGTGCTTCCAACATCGTGGTTGGTATCTTCATAGACTTTCACGCCATTGGTCGTCCAGTCGGTGTTTGGCGGCAGTGCCGCAAGGATGAAATAGTCCCCGCGCGAGTCGCGATTGATGTCGATCTCTAACCCATATTGCGGGTTTTTATCCGCGTAAGCGAGCGGTGATTCCACCAGCCACATATCAGCATAGACCCAGAGGGCTGCCGGATCGTAATTGACGTCTGCCTGTTCGATATCAATGAACGGCAGGTAGGTCATATCAGCCGCAAACGGGCGTTCGTACCAGTTGTTCGTGAAGAAATCGCCGGAGGTCGCCCGTTTGTAAATGCCGGAGCTGCGGCAGGACGAATCCCATAAGGCGCTGTTGTACCAGCCATAGGTTTGAGGATAGCTGACGTGGACAATGGCGGTTGGGGTGGGCGGTTCCGCAGTGGCGCTCGGCTCGGGTTTGGGTGGTTCCACTGTCGGCGTGTCAGCCACCGGGGGCTGCGTCGGTGCCTGCGGCGCGTTGGATGTCACCTCCACCATGACGGTCTGCACGACAACTGTCACCTTGCTATTGTCTTTGAGGCTGACTTTCGGGATGCTGATACTGCATGCCATGGTTACAATCAACATGAATACGACCAATAACGGGATCAGCCACTTCGCTTGCTTGCTATTTCCAGACATCTTGCACCTGCCTGTCTTTTGTATATTAAGAGGGACGATACTGTTATTTTACCTACGATCAGACCTGCTTACAATAGGCTAACATGCCGGCGGACACTAAACCCTCCTCCGAAGTTTCATTTAATGCCGGCTGCCGCGTCGCAGGTGTTATCTGCACTGTCAAACCCGACGACGAGCTGCCCCGGAAGACGCGTAGTGAAACAGCAGTCTTGTCACTGCTGAATCACAAGCATTTCTATGATCTCAAATGTTTATTCCTGAATGCCCGGGGTTAAGCCCTCTTCGATCCCGGCAAGAAAAACAAACCCGTCATTCCGCGATCGAGATCGCCTCAGTCGGGCAATCGCCGATTGCCTCGTTGACTTTGCCGCGGTATTCCTCGGGCACAGGGTCCAACTGAACATGCGCGATATCTGTAACCCTGAAGACCTCGGGGCAAATCGATTCACACACACCACAGGCAATGCACAGGTCAGCGTCAATCAAAACTTTCATTCCGACTCCTTTTTCAGTGATTACTTTTTTTTTATCCGCGGCAGAAGTGATCGCCGCGAACTCGGCCGATTTCAAACTGGCGCCGCCAACCAGCGCGCCGTCAATATCAGGCATGGCAAAGAACTCAGCCGCGTTCTCACCCTTGACTGAGCCGCCATACAGAACCCGTACCTGCTGGGCAAAATCCTGCCCATACATGTCCGCCAGGGCTGGCCGAATATATTCAGCCACCACCTGATTGGCGCCTTCAGCGCTGGAGGCCTTGCCGGTCCCGATCGCCCAGACGGGTTCATACGCGATCACCAGGTTCGCCAGCTCACCAGCGGTGAATCCACCCATGCCTTCCTTGACCTGCCGCATGATGACGCCGGCTGTCAGGCCGGCTTCATACTGCTCCAGCGTCTCGCCGATGCAGACAATGGGGATCAACCCGGCGTTGATGGCTGCCCGCAACTTTTTGTTAACCTGCTCGTCCGTCTCGCCGAATAATGTGCGCCGCTCGGAATGACCGATGATGACATAGCGGCATAACTCCCTGACCATGGCTGGAGAAAGTTCGCCGGTGTAAGCGCCGCTGGCCTCCCAATAGAGGTTTTGAGCGCCCAGCCCGATCTCGGTTTTCTCAAGCATGGCAGAGATGGCGAAAAGGCTGGTCGCCGGCGGGCATAACACCCGTTCGACCGCATGCATTTCGCTGAGCAGCGGCAGCAGTTCCGTTACCAGTTCGCAGGCTTCCTTGACAGTTTTATTCATTTTCCAATTGCCGGCAACCATGGGTTTGCGCATTCGTTTCCCTCCTTAGGCGGTAACCACTTTGGTATAGGTCTTAAATTTTGGCGGGTTCTCAAGATGTCGTTTGACCGCGCATAGCTCCGCGGAATGGATCAGCGCGTCGTAATACTTTTCGGGGAAGGTTGGCGGCACCTGGATCTCGAGGTCAATGTCAGAAACGTAACCCGAGGCAGGGTCCTTATGGGTGCGCTGGATGATACGGATACCCTCTGATGAAAGGCCGCGCTGTTGGCAGAACTTGAGAACGTAGATGCCGGCGCAAGTGCCAATCGACGCCAGAAAATAGGCGAACGGCGCAGGGTAACTGCCTTGTTGATCAGTGGGCACTGTGAAATTGGCAAAGTGCGCGTCGACGCGATCCCCACCGGGGAAATCGATCAGAAATTCCATTAATTTTCCTCCCGCAAATTGGATTTATGTACTATCTTACACATTATAAACAATCTATTCAATATAGGAACATTGTCCCCGGGTATATGACTATTGCCACTACACGTTCATGCCTCAACGGGATTAAATTGAATGCATGATTGAAACCGAAATTGCCAGGCTTGAACTGTTCCCGGATGTGGACAAAGCCCGGCATAAACTGCTGATGCATGTCCTATCGGTATGTAATTTTGGCAGCAACCAGGTGGTGTTCAAACAAGGTCAGAAGGCGGATATGTTCTATATCCTGGCTTCAGGCAAGGTCGCTATCCAGTACAAACCGTATGATGGGCCGGAAATCACGGTGTCGCATATCGAACCGGGAGGCATTTTTGGCTGGTCGGCCGCCATGGGGCGGAACAATTATTCGTCCGCGGCAATCTCCGTCAGCGAGAGCAGCGCCTACTGCATTTCACACCGTGTGATGTCAAAAATTTATCATGAAGATCCTGAAACAGGTATAATCTTATTGAAAACCCTGGCTGAAGGAATCTCAAAGAGGCTTCACACGCCATGTGAGCAGGTACTGAAAGTCTTGATCCAGGGTATGGAGAAATAGAATACCAGGAGGATCAAATTGGTAGCGAACGCCCCCAGTTTCAGCGAAGTTGAACAATTAAAAGGTCTGATCGAACAGCTTGACGGCTACATCGCTCACTATCATGGCGGGTCGGTTGAGTTTGTTGACTATGACGGCAAGACGGTCAAAGTACGGCTGGGCGGCGCCTGCCTCGGCTGCCCGCTTTCGAAGAACACGCTGCATGGCTGGGTAGAAGGCACATTGCGGCAGTTCTTCCCCGATATTCAGTGCGAGGAAGCTCAGAGTTAAACTTTGGCAAACAGGAATAAACTATATCTGGCAGCGCGGGCAGAAATGAGTGCCGCGCTGTCCTACTTTAATTTTGATGATCGCGGTGCCGCAATTCGGACAGGACTGGCCCTCGCGTGCATACACGAGAAACTTATTCTGAAAACCCCCTCCGCGGTAAACCCAGTCAATGCTGGCGCCGTTATTCTCAATGCCCAATTGCAACACCTCCCGGATAGCGGCGAGTAACTCGGCAGCCAGATGTTTGCTGATGGTGTGCGACAGGCGCTGCGGATGGATACCCGCGCGGAACAGCGCTTCATCGGCGTAGATGTTGCCGATGCCGGCGATGACGCTCTGATCCAGCAGCCATGGCTTGATGCTGCGCTTGCGACCGGATAGCAGCGTATGAAAAGACGCCGCGGTCAGGGATTCTGAAAATGGGTCAGGGCCCAGTTTGCCTAAAACACTTTCGCGGTCACTCGTCAGCCAGACCCTGCCAAATTTTCTGGCGTCATTGAATACCAGTTTGAATCCCGACCTGAATTCCAGCCAGAAGCGATCGTGCACGGCAGGCGCTTCCTCCACCGGAACGACTCGCATATCACCGCTCATCCTGAGATGGATAATCAGAGTCTGATCATCCAGTTCAAAGAGCAGGTATTTCCCGCGCCGGCCGATTTGGCGGATCACCTGACCAGCCAGCCGTTCAGGGAACCCTTCGGGAATAGGTTCAGCCAGGGTTTTATGCCAGGTTAGTTGGCAGGCGCAGATTTCTTGTCCCACCAATCCGGGGACGGACGCGCTGCCCTCCCTCAGGATACGGGCGATGGTTTCAACTTCAGGCAGTTCTGGCATTCAGGCTTATTCGTTGAACATCTCACCGACGCTGCGACCCTGGTTGGCACGCAGGATAACCTCACCCAGCAGCGGACCGATCGTCAGCACTTTGATGCGGTCACCGAAGTGGGCTGCCGTCTGTTCGCTCAAGGGAATGGTATCGGTGGTGATGAATTGTTTGGCAGGTGTAGCAGCCAGACGTTCAGCCGCATTGCCCGACAGGACAGGATGGACAAAGACAACATAAATGTCACGCGCGCCGCTCTCCTTGACCAGGTTGATGGCGTGTACCATCGAACCGCCGGTATCGACTTCGTCGTCAACGATGATGGCGTCACGGTTATAGACATCGCCGATCAGCGAGAGCGCCTGGCTCTTGGTGTCATTGCCAATGCGCCGTTTTTCGATGAAAGCCAGCGGCGTGTTCAGACCGGCAGCGAAGTTGCGCGCCTTCTTTGCAAATCCGAGGTCGGCTGTCACGATGACCGGACTGACGAGCTGGCTGCTGATGCCGCGGATGTAATCCATCAGCATGTAGAAGGTGGTGAGCACATCACCCGGGATGGAGAAGAAGCCCTGGATCTGACCCGCGTGCAGGTCAAGCGTCATGTAGCGGTCCGCGCCGGCGACTTCAATCATATCGGCGACCAGCCGGGCGGTAATGGGCACGCGCGGCTGATCCTTCTTGTCGGAGCGCGCGTAGCACATGTAGGGGAAGATGGCGGTGATGCGTGCCGCGGAGTCCAGCCGCAGCGTCTGGAGCATGATCAGCAGTTCCATCAGATTGCGGTGCACAGGCGCCGAAGTGGTCTGGATGACGTAACAATCCTGACCGCGGACGCTGCTATGCAGTTTGACAAACATGTTGTCATTGGGGAAAGTGATAATGTCACGTCCACAAAGCGGCAGGTTGAGGTAATTGGCTATCATGTTTGAAAGCCCCAGGCTGGCGGTGCCGGCGTAGAGTTTGATATCCCCATACATGACGCTCGCTTGTCCGCGGTGAATCAATGACATTTCCTTACCTCCTTACTTCCACTCCGAACGCAGGATGCTCATAATCCAGACGTTTACATATCTCCCCAGCGCGAAATGAGCCTGCCTCAATACACCTTCCTTTACAAAGCCTACCTTATCATAAGCTTTGATACCGCGCAAATTGGTTTCGAATACCCGCAGGTAAACGCGGTTTAAATTCAAGCTATGAAACGCGTAATCAACCATCAGCTTCATGGCACGGCCGCCATAGCCTTTTCCCCAGCATGTCTTATCGCCGATGACGATGCCAAGTTCTGCCTGGCGGACACGCCAGTCAATATTACTGAGCTCGATATCACCAATGGGCAGCCAGATGCCGTCATCGAGCACATCGATCATCCGCGGCTGCGCAGCCACTTCACTGCTCAGCACCCCTTCAAACCATTTCTCTTCGAGCTCCATAGTCATGAAAGGATGGATGCTAAGATTTTCCCGAACCTCAGGGTCACCGCACCAGCGCACGAAAAGCGGCAAATCCGCCCGTGTGATACCCCTCAGCCTCAGGCTGCCGTCACTAATCATGAATTATTCCTCTCAAACAATCCGCCTGCGCGGTGAACCTGTTCAAATAGCTGGTTGATCACCTGCTGAGGTGTCGACTCGCGCCGGCCTAAGGCATCAGAGAGTGCGTGAAACGCATCCCAGTCCAGTTTTTGCAGCCAGCGTTCCTTGAGTTCGGCTTCTATCAGCAGAGCCAGCTCGCGTTCCAGTCTATCCTGCTCGCGCTTATGCCACTCGCCATTGTCCTTCAACTTCTGAGCGTGCGCGTCAATAGCTGCCGCCAATTCCGTGATGCCCTCGCCGATGATGGCATTCGTCCTCAGAAGCGGTACCTGCCACGCGGTCTCAAAATTGATCTCTTCTTCCTCAGCTTGCTCAGGCAGTTGCTGCATGAAGTGATGCAGGCTGTGACTGGAGCGGATGTTATGCGCCAGTTCGAGCATCACCCGCAGCGCTTTGAAGGTAGCATCCGCACCAGCACGGTCGCTTTTGTTGACCACCATGATATCGGCAATCTCCATGATGCCGGCCTTGATCGCCTGGATGTCATCACCCATACCGGGCGATTCGACGACCACCACCGTATGCGCCAGTCCGGCAATGTCGACCTCTGATTGCCCCGCGCCGACCGTCTCGATCAGGATCACGTCAAACCCGGCCGCGTCCAGCACCTGAACCGCGGCGCTGGTGCGCTTGGACAAACCGCCCAGCATACCCCGGGCTGCCATCGAGCGGATATACACACCCTGATCACCGGAGAGCTCGCGCATGCGCACGCGGTCGCCCAGCAGGGCGCCGCCGCTGAAGGGGCTGGTCGGATCGACGGCAATGATGCCAACGGTGCGCGGCGGCTTGCCGTCGCCGGGTCGGCGCAGTTCGAGTGCCAGTTTATTAACCAGGGATGATTTGCCCGTACCGGGTGAACCCGTCACGCCGACCAGGTGGGCTTTGCCAGTATGCTTGAAAAGTTTGTCCAGCGCGGACAAACCATTCGGGGTGCCGTTTTCAACAGCCGTAATTAGCCTTGAGATGGCGAGCTTTTCGCCATTCAGGACCGCGTCGGTTAGATCCATGGGTGACCGGGGGATCAGGCGCTTACGGCAACCGCGGATTCAATATCAGCGATGATCTGGGTCGTTGGTGTCCCGGGTCCGAAAACAGCCTTGACACCCATATCCAGCAAGCCGGGGATGTCGCTCTCGGGGATGATTCCGCCGATATACACCAGCACATCGGATTGACCGTTGGCTTTCAGCAAGTCCATCACCCGCGGGACCAGCGACATATGCGCGCCGGAGAGGACGGAAAGACCGATCACCTGCGCGTCTTCCTGCAGGGCTGCTTCGGCGATCATTTCCGGTGTCTGGCGCAATCCAGTGTAGATGACTTCCATGCCGGCGTCGCGCAAAGCGCGCGCGACAACTTTCGCTCCGCGGTCATGGCCATCGAGTCCGGGTTTGGCAACGATTACTCTAATTTTTCCTTTTTCCATGGGTGCTCCCTAAAAATTAGTTCGTCAAATGCCATTATACTCCCCCGTCATCTTTTCCATGCGAAAATTGTTCCTTTTTCAACAATAATGGTCGCGTCAGGCTTGTCCGACGAGGAACTTTCAATTGTAGACGAGGGCGATGCGTGGTAAACTTGTTTCGTTAACTTTACATTCAAGGATTGAATAAATGCCGGTCATTTTTCCATTCACTTCGATAGTTGGTCAGGAACGCATGCTCAGGGCATTGATTTTAAATGCCGTGGATACCCGCATCGGCGGTGTGCTCATCAGAGGTGAGCGCGGTACTGCCAAATCCACCGCTGCCAGGGCTCTGGCCGCCTTGCTGCCAGACGTGCAGGTCATCAGCGCCTGCAAATTTGGCTGTGATCCCAACCATCCGGAAGCCTGGTGTACCGAATGTAAAGAACGTGCTGCCAGCGGCGAAGAACTGCCGGTTGAGACCAGACAGACCCCGTTCGTCAACCTGCCGGTCTCAGCGACCGAAGATCGCGTCGTCGGCACGCTTGACATTGAAAAAGCCATTCAGAAAGGCGAACGTCACTTTGAACCCGGCGTGCTGGCTGCTGCCAACCGCGGTTTGCTATACATTGATGAGGTCAACCTGCTCGACGATCATGTCGTCGATATCCTGCTCGATTCCGCCGCCATGGGCGTCAACATCGTCGAACGTGAAGGCATCTCGTTCATGCACCCGGCGCGCTTTATCCTGGTCGGCACCATGAACCCCGAAGAAGGCGATCTGCGCCCGCAACTTCTGGACCGCTTCGCGCTCTCCGTCGAGATCAAGGGCATCAAGAACGCCCGCGAACGGATTGAGATCATGGAACGCCACCTGGATTACGAAGCCGATCCGGAAGCCTTCCGTGATTCCTGGATGCCCTCCGAAGAGAAGCTGGCTGCCCGTATCATGAAGGCACGCGAGATCGTCGATGAAGTCGAGTTCTCCAAGCATGATCTGCTGACCATCGCGGCGCTGACTGCCTCCATGAACGTCGAAGGTCACCGTTCTGACCTGGTTATCCTCAAGACTGCCCGCGCGCAGGCCGCTTATGACGGGCGCAAGTACATCACCAACCACGATATCGCTCTGGCTGCCGAACTGGCGCTGCCGCACCGCATCAAGCACGGTCCCTTCCACCAGGGTGAGATCACTTCTGCCCAACTGGAAGAAAAGATCGATGAGCTGGTCGGACAGAGCGAGTCTCACGAAGCGGAACCGACCCCTGACCAGGCGTCAGAGGAAACCCGCAAGCAAAAAAAAAAGTAATCGATACTGATCAGACCGACGATACAAGCGAGCCTGACGAAACCGACCCTTCCCGAAGGGAGGTTTTCGATAACAACGATACCTTCTGGTGGGAAGGCGGCAAGCGCGTCAAGACCGGCGAGAGCTACACGCCGCGCCGGCTGGATACCCCGCTCGATCAGATTCTGCGCAAGTCGATGGGCAGGCGCTCGCGGACGCATACCGACAGCAAACGCGGACGCTACATTCAGGCGCGCATGTCGGAAAATGACCCTTACGATCTGGCGCTTGACGCGACCCTGCGCAGCGCTGCCATCCATCAGAAAGACCGTGCCGAACAGCGCAAACGCGTCGCGTTCGCCGTGCGCCCCAGCGATTACATGCGCAAGGTGCGCGTCAGCCGGGCAGCCAATCTGGTGCTGTTCGTGGTGGACGCCTCCTGGTCGATGGCGGTCTCCGAGCGCATGGCGGCAACCAAAGGCGCCATTCTCTCGCTGCTCACCGACGCTTACCAGCGCCGTGACCGCGTTGGGCTGATCGTCTTCCAGAAGGACCGCGCGCTGCTGGTACTGCCGCCGACCAACTCGGTCACGCTGGCGGAACGCGCTTTGAACGATATTCCCGTCGGCGGCAAGACGCCGCTCTCCGCCGGCCTGAAAATGGCGTATGAAGTTTTGTACAAAGAACGCATCCTCCACCCCGATGTGCGTCCATTGCTGGTCGTCCTGACCGACGGCGCAGGCAACGTTGCCATGGGACAGATGCCGCCGCTGGAAGAAAGCAATTTCTACGCTGACCTGATCGCGCGCGAAAAGGTCCCCTCAGTCGTCATCAACATGGAACATGCCGCCTTTGATCAGGGTCTGGCGCAGGTGCTGGCTGATCATCTGAAAGGTCCCTGCTACACCACGGCTGATTTACGGGCAGAAAGCCTGTATGATACGGTGCGCTCAGTCAAGAACAATTACCCGCAGGATATCAAGTTCTGGATGTAAATCCATTTACCAGAGTTAAGGGAATGCGACATCTAGCATCACCGGCCAATGACCGGTGATGCTTTTTTAGCCGAAAGATGTGACCGATTCCTGTCAGTAGCCTTGCATTGGCTCAACCATTTGCCCATACAACTTCTGATTAATTCTGCCTGCCTTGGGAGTACAATTTGTGGCTGGATTTTCGATAAGCACAGATGGAAACCGAACCAAACGAGTTATCAAAAGAAAACGAACGCTCCCCTGTAAATTCCGAAATACAGGAATATCTGAGCACACAGCAGCAACGTCATCTCGTTTTCCCGCGGGCAGCGCTCATCGGGCTGTTTGTTGGCATTGTGGCGCTGGCATTTCGTGGTGGCTTGTCAGCACTGACCACCTTGAGGATGGACGCGCTAAGGTGGGGTCACCAGTACCCCGCGCTTGGCTGGCTGATTCCGGTGTTAATCGCAGCAGGCGGCGCCTTGCTGTCGGTCCAGATGGTGAGGGTCTACGCGCCCGAAGCCAGCGGCAGCGGCATCCCGCATCTTGAAGCGGTGCTGCACCGCTTCAGACTGCTTTACTGGAAACGTGTGCTCTCAGTGAAATTTATTGGCGGTCTGGTCGCGATGGGCAGCGGTCTGGTGCTGGGCCGCGAAGGCCCAACCGTGCAGATGGGCGGCGCTGTCGCTGATGGCATCTCACACTGGCTCAAAGTACCCGAACGTGAACGCTTCACACTCATCGCTGCCGGCGCCGGCGCCGGTCTCTCGGCGGCATTCAACGCGCCATTGTCGGGACTGATCTTCGTCTTGGAGGAAGTCCGCCGTGATTTTCAGCCGATCGTCTTTGGTGCCGCCTTCGTAGCCGCTGTGGTTGCTGATATCGTCTCCCGCATCGGATCGGGGCAATTGCCTGTTTTTACCGTGCCATCCTACCCCGTTCAGGCATTGAATGAACTGCCGTTCTTCGTTCTCCTGGGCATCCTGGCTGGCTTGCTGGGTGTCTTATTTAATTCGGTCCTGCTGACAGGGCTGAATGGTTTCGTGCGCATCCCGCAGAAGTATTCAAGGGTTGTGGTCGCAGCTATCGGCGCCGTCATCGGCCTGGCAAGCTGGTTTTCGCCGGATCTGGCCGGCAGCGGACATACCCTCGCCGAAAAAGCCATGGCTGGTCAGTTGACCCTCGCGCCGGTCATTCTCATCTTTGCCATCCGGCTCATCTTCACATCGATGAGTTACGCGACCGGTGCGCCCGGAGGTATTTTCGCGCCATTGCTCGCGCTGGGTGGTCTGCTTGGCCTGGCTGTTGGTGAGCTTGGTCAGAGTCTGATGCCAGAAGTCATACCCCAACCGGGGGTCTTCGCGGTAGTCGGCATGGCAGCCTACTTCTCAGCCATCGTCCGGGCGCCGCTGACTGGCATCATGCTTATTCTGGAGATGACTGGCAATTATCACCAGATGCTGCCGCTCCTGGTAGCCTGTTTCTCAGCTTACGCCGTCGCTGAAGGTATGAAAGACCTGCCGATTTATGAAGCATTGCTTGAACGCGACCTACGCAAGGGCGGCGCGCCGGTTCACCTGAAAAGCGCTGCCGTACTGGATTTCATCGTCCATCCCAACGCGCCTTTCGCCGGAAAAATGATCAAGGAGCTTGGTCTCCCGTCCGGTTGCATTCTGGTGCATTGTACTGATGACTTGAAGGAATTTGTCCCCACAGCCCACACAAGAATCCTGCCAGGCATGAAGGTCACGGCTGTTGTCGCGCAGGAAGCTGAAGGTGCAATCATCAAACTTCACCAGGGTTTCAACGCAAAAGCAACGCGGGAAGAAGACGTCTGAAGGCACATCCGGCTATCATAACGTTCTTGTCAGGTGAAAAACCTGATGATATGATGATGGTAATCTATGGCATTTAATCAGCCCATCAGGAAGTCAAGGTTTCATCGATTCTTGACGACTGTTATCTTATTGACTATTCCATGCTATTGCATGGGATTTATCGTGCTCGCCACCGCGCAGGGCATCAAGTCGATGCCGACAGCCACCGCCACCTCAACACCAACGCAGACCGCGCTGCCGCCAACCCATACGCCCCTGCCGACCAATCCGTTCTATACGGCGACCATCACCCCCTCGCCCAGCCCGACCATTACCTGGACACCTTCACAGACGTTCACGCCGTTCTCGACTTACACGCGCACACCAACCGTTCCGCCGACGCAGACGGCAACCCCGCACCCGACGGAAGACCCGACGGCGACGCCAACCATCACGCTCACCCCGAGCGAGACACCACCCCCACCTGGACAGCCATGAGCGAAGCAGAGACCGTCCAACGATCAGAGTTACCAGTGACGCGCAGCGCCATTGCGGCTGACCTGGCTGCCCTTGGTGTGAAACCCGGGATGACGCTGTTGGTGCATTCGTCGCTCAGCTCGATCGGCTGGGTACCCGGGGGAGCGCACGCTGTCGTTCTCGCGCTTGAGGATGTGCTGACGCCGGAAGGGACGCTGGTGATGCCATCGTTCTCATCCCAGATCTCCGAACCCTCCTACTGGGGGAATCCGCCCGTGCCTGAAGCGTGGTTCGAAATCATCCGCCGCAATACACCGGGCTACCGGCCCGATCTGACTCCGACCCGCGGCATGGGTGCCATTGTCGAAAGCTTCCGCAGTCAGGATGGCGTTGTGCGCAGCAGTCATCCAAACGATTCGTTCGCGGCCTGGGGCGCGGATAAACACGCCATCATCGACAGCCATGAGCTGGCATACGGTCTGGGAGACCATGGCCCGCTGGGAAAATTGTATGAGAAAGGCGCTTACGTTTTGTTGCTTGGCGTTGGTTACGGTAACTGCACCAGCCTGCACCTGGCTGAACATCGCGCCACCTGGTCCGGCAAGGAGATCATCATGCGCGGCAACCCCATCCTAGTTGACGGCAATGATGTCTGGGTGACCTTTGAGGATTGGCTCGAGGAGACTGACGATTTCGTAGATATCGGCGCCGCTTTTGAAGCGGAGAGCCAAGCCTATGCGCGCGGGAAAATCGGCAGCGCCGAAGCCCGACTGATCTATATCCCTGCCTTGGTAGATTTTGCCACCCAATGGATGAATACAAATCGAAAGTGAGGAAACCCGCCATGAAAGAACTGATCAAAAAGTTAGTCGAAGCGAAAGGTCCCAGCGGATACGAACAGGAAGTACGCGCGTTGATCCGCGATGAGATCAAAGGCGTTGCCGATGAGATTTCCGTTGACGCGATGGGCAGCCTGATTGCACGCAAGGGCAGCAAGGGCAAGGACGGTCTGCGCATCATGTTCGCCGCCCATATGGATGAGATCGGCGTCATCGTGACCAATGTCTGCGACAAAGGTTTCGTGCGCTTCACTAACATTGGCGGCGTTCGCCCGCTCAATTGCGTCGGCGGACGCGTGCTGTTCATGAATGGTACTCGCGGCGTCATCGCGGTTGAACGGCTGGACGACCCCGGCAAAGCACCGACGCTTGAACAGCTTTACATTGATGTCGGCGCGACCAGCCTCAAGGACAGCCCTGTCAAGGTCGGTGACGTTGGTGTTTTTGATCGTCCATTCACTGATCTGGGCGACCGTCTGGTTTCCAAAGCCATGGACGACCGCATTGCCTGCGCCGTCCTGGTCGAGGTCATGAAGCAGGTCAGGAAATCACCGCATGAAATGCATTTCGTCTTTTCCACGCAGGAGGAAGTCGGTCTGCGCGGCGCCGGCACTGCCGCGTTCGGCATTGACCCCGACCTTGGCATCTCAGTCGATGTCACGCTGACTGGAGATACCCCCAAGAGCTCGCGCATGGCTGTCGCGCTCGGGAAAGGTCCCGCGGTCAAGGTCAAGGATGGCCGGATGCTTTCGCATACGCGCGTGATCGACCTGATGGTCACCAGCGCGGAGAAAGCCGGCTTGCCCTACCAATATGAGGTGCTCGAAGGCGGCAGCACGGATGCGGCCGCAATCCAGTTGGTGCATAGCGGTGTGCCAGTCGGCTGTGTTTCGATCCCCTGCCGTTATGTTCACACCCCCTCTGAAATGGTGGATTACAACGACGTGCAGAACGCGGTCAAACTGATTCTGCAAATGGTAGCCGGACCGATCGATCTGTCTCACAAATAAGCGATGGCAGACGAAGAGCGTCCGTTCTCCTCAACACAACCTCCGGCTGCCCAGCCGGGCAGGACGATTTACTTCATCAGCGGTCTGGTGCTGGTCTGTGTTCTGACGTTGATGGCGATGCTGATCTTGGAACCGATCCGGAACAAGGCGGAGCCGACACCGGTCGGTGTACTGCCAACGATGACACCGGTGGTTGAGCAGCGTGCCACACCGCTGCCGGCCGAATTTATGGAGAATCAATACCTCACCAATGGCATTGTTTTTGGCGCCACATTGATGATCGTGCTGGTCGTTGGTGTAACCCTGGCGGTCTTAATCCGTACGTCAAAACCACCCGGTGCGGCTGGGTGATAACTGGTTCACAAAAAAACTGCGGCTGGTCAGCCGCAGTTTTTTTGTTTGCCCCGCGTTTAGCGCGGATATTTCTCAGCCAGGAATTTGACGATGGCGTCCAGTTGTTCAGCCGGCAGTTTGTCCATGTCGTGGTGGGCGCTCAAAAAAGCCCGCCAGCCAGCTTCATCGTTCTTGAGCTGCCCGACCGTGTCCATCGGATGACAGGCCGTGCAGACCGTATTGGTCAGCAGCTCACCATTGACGGCAGCCGCCTGCAGGGTGACCGCCAATTCGGCGATCTGGGTACTGTTTTGCGTCGCCGCTCCTGCGACGGTCGTACCAATCACCGCGATCTTGGTGCTTGCCTGGGTCACCGCGCCTGCCACCTGCGTTCCGACCGGGCCTGCCATTTGTGTGGCGACCGTCGTTCCAACCTGCGCAGCAACTTCAGATGCAGCCGGAGCGACCGTCTGAACCGCCGCAGGGGAAGCCGTACAAGCGGCGAGCATACTGCCAAAAATCGCCATTACCAATAAAATCAAACCTGTTTTCTTTGCCATCCGTTACCTTCCTAAATTTATTAAATGAATGAAACCCTGACAGCACCCGTCAGCCAATCCACTGATTACCGCGGGTAAGTCTTCGCCAGGTATTCCGTGATGAGCTTGAATTCCTCCTCGGTAATCTTCAATCCGCGATTCTCCATGCTGTGGACGATTTCCTTCCATCCCGCAAGGTTCTCCTTCTCGGCGCTTACCCGGTCAAAGGAGTGACATTCCGAACATTTTTCAACGGTCAGTGTCTCACCTTCAACCGTTGGCGCACTGGAACCACCAGCGGGGGTTGCCTGACCGCCACAGGCCGCGAGCAGCGCTGCGCCCAAAAGGAGTACCAATATCAATAGCGTCAGTTTCCTCATCTTTTCACCTCAATAATTGGCTGAACGACTTACCTATCACAAGCAGAGTGTGACTTGTCAAAAAAAATTATATCGCATGCCAGTATCAGGCTGGCGTGCGTGATATACTGCGATGCATAATGAGGCGCGGATAAACATGCTCTATCTTGTCGCGACACCGATCGGAAATCTTGGGGATATCACCCTGCGGGCGCTGGAGACCTTGCGCGCCGTAGATCTTGTCATCAGCGAAGACACCCGCAAGACTGGCGTGCTGCTCAATCATTTTGAGATCAGGAAACCGCAACTGGCATTCCACGAACATAACGAACACAAGATTCTGGAGAAGCTGCTGACCCGCCTGGAACACGGCGAGGACATCGCGCTGGTCACCGATGCCGGCAGCCCAACCGTCTCCGACCCGGGCTTCCTGCTGGTCCGCGCCGCCCATGAGCGCGGTCTGCCTGTGACGACCCTGCCCGGCGCCTCCGCACCGATCGCGGCGCTGATCCTCTCAGGATTGCCAGCGCATGCCTTCACCTTCCGCGGCTTTTCACCACGCAAGAGCAGCGCCAGACGCAAGTTCCTCGCCCTGGACGCGGACTCACCGCACACATTGATCTTCTTTGAGAGCCCATACCGGCTGAAGGCTTTCCTTGCCGACACGCTTGAGGTGTTCGGTGACCGGCCTGCCTGCGTCGCCAACGACCTGACAAAGAAATTTGAGACGCTGTACCGCGGCACGCTGGCTGAGCTGGTTGAAACCTTTGAGCATGAACAAATCCGCGGCGAGTATACCGTCGTCATCGCCGGCAGAGACGCTGGCGCACGCGAGGCTTCTGAAGACCCCGATGAGCTCGATTAGCCATTTCTTCATTCCGCCGGAATCCATCCAGGGCAGCACGGTCACCTTTCCGCCTGAGACTGCCAGACAGATCAGCCGTGTGCTTCGTCTGCAACCCGGCGACCAAGTGATCGTTCTGGATGGGCTGGGCAAAGCCTACGACGCGCAATTGACGGCAGTTGACCGCGGACACGCCAGCGCCGAACTGACCGGCGAGCACCCGCTGCCGGCTGAGCTTCGATCACCGCTGCACCTGCTGCTCGCCCTCACCCAGCGCGACAAATTGGAGTTCATCCTGCAGAAAGCGACCGAACTGGGCGTCAGCAGCGTGCGCCTGATGCAAACTGAACGCGGTCTGGTGCGCCGGGATGAGTCCGCGGAGAAAACTGAACGCCGCAGGCAGATCGTGCGTGAAGCGGCGGAGCAGAGTCACCGGCTGATTTTGCCGCAGGTATATGAGCCGCAGCCCTTCGAGCAAGCCCTTGAGGCAGCCCGCCGGCAGGGTGTTGTCATCCTGTGCCATGAGGCAGCCACCCAGCCGTTAACGACAGCTCTGCGGGAAATTGATTCAGGCAGCGGCGTCAGCCTGGCGATCGGGCCTGAAGGCGGCTTCAGCGATGCTGAAGTCAGCTTGGCGCTGGGGCTGGGTCTCCCCGTGGTGAGTTTGGGCAAGCGCGTTCTGCGCGTCGAAACAGCCGCGCTGGCAGCGCTGGCGATCACCAGTCATTTTATAGAAACGGAAATTTAGTCTTCAGGCGGAGGCGCTGCCTGACCGTAATCCAGCACCTCACGGGTCGCTGAATTCGGCAGTTGCGGGCTGATAATCCCGCGCTCTTCCATGGCGTCGATCAGCCGCGCGGCGCGTGAATAACCTATGCGCATACGGCGTTGCAGCATGGTGATGGACGCCCGCCCCTCGCGCCTGACCAGATCGACCGCCTCGGTCATCACCGGATCATCTTCCGAACTTTCGCCGGCATCCTCCCACAAAGGCACCTGTTTGAGAGGCAGTCCCTTGTGCATCATGTCCACTTCCAGGTTTTCTTTGGCAGGCTCATCCTTGCGTTCAGGCGCGGTCGCTTCCAGATGCCAATGATCGACCAGCAACTGGATCTCCGCGTCGGAAACATACACGCCCTGCAGGCGGACTGGTCCGGGCGCGTCCGGCGCCTGATACAGCATGTCACCTCTGCCGAGCAGACGCTCAGCGCCGGGCTGGTCGAGAATGACACGGCTGTCGACGCCGCTGGCGACGGCGAAAGCAATGCGGGCCGGCAGGTTGGCTTTGATCAGCCCGGTCACGACATCGACGGACGGCCGCTGCGTGGCGAGGATCAGGTGAATACCGGTCGCGCGGGCAAGCTGAGCCAGACGCGCGATCGAACGCTCGGTTTCTTCCGGCGCCAGCATCATCAGGTCAGCCAGTTCATCGATGACGATGATCAGATAAGGCAGATGTTCTTCGGGGAAGCGCTGATTGAAGTCTTCAATATTGCGCACGCCGGATTTGGAAAAGCGCTGATAGCGGCTGTCCATTTCACGCTGCATCCATTGCAGCGCGCCGATCACCTGCTCCGGGCTGGTGACGACCGGTCCCAGCAGGTGCGGAATACCGTTATAACCGGTCAGCTCGACCCGTTTGGGGTCGACCAGCACCAGCCGCAGATCGTGCGGCGAGTTGTTGAGCAGGAAGCAGGACAGGATGGAATTGATACAGACGGACTTGCCTGAACCGGTCGTGCCGGCAATCAGCAGATGCGGCAGGTCAGCCAGGTCAGCGACGACTGGTTTGCCCGAGACATTTTTGCCAAGCGCGATTGCCAGCGGCGAGCGCTTCTTCTTATAGGTCTCGCTTTCCAGAATTTCACGCAGCGACACCCGGCCCACTTCAGCGTTCGGTACCTCGATGCCGACATAATTTCTGCCGGGCACGGGCGCCTGCAGGCGGATGGAAGGCGCTGCCAGCGCCAGCGCGATATCATCGGTGAGCCCGGTTATCTTGCTGACCCTGACGCGCGTCATACCACCGCGCGTTGAAACGAAATCAGGCTCAACGCCGAACATGGTCACGGTCGGTCCGTGCTGAATATCGGTCACGTGGACAGGGACGTTAAAAGACGCCAGGGTCTCTTCAATGACCCTTGCCCGCTCCTTGTCGATCGATGACTGGACGAACTGCGGGGAGGCCGGATCGAGCACCTGTTTCATATCCGGCATGCGCCAAGTAGCTTGCAGCGGTGATTTGACGACCGCTTTCGCGGGTTCGAGCGCCGGTGTTTCAGGCGGCGCCTCCGGTGGAACTTCTTTGCCGCCGGCGGAGCGCGCCGGTTTAGCGGAAGACTTGTCAAGCGGTTTGAAACCGAGGTTGAGATTGAGCAGCTTTTTCGATTCCTGCGCCAGAGCCGGTTTGACGGCAGTCTGCTGAACGGCAGGCTCGCCAGAGTCCGGCAGCTGTTCCTGTTTGATGCGCGCGTTCAGCCAGCTATAGGCTGAACGGATTGACTTCACCAGATCAGGCAGCGAAATGTCAAGCACCAGCATCAGCGAGATCAGGAACCAGGCGAATAAAGCGATCGCGGATCCAAGCACGCCGAAGGCGCTGACCAGCAGCCGTTCAAGCAAGCCGCCCAGCCAACCGCCGCCATGAGGCATGAGTAACGAAGCCCGGGTGAGATACTGCGCCCACGTGAGCAGGTTGAAGAACAGCAGCCCCAGTCCGATCCAGCGTTCAGTGGACATGGCAGGCGTCCAGGTGTGTCCTCTCAGCAGCAGCCAGACTGCAATGCCAATCAGGTAAACCGGCAGCAGCGCCGCGCCCCAGCCGAAGAACCGCAGCAACGGTGTCAGCAGCCAGGTTTGCGCCGTGCCCGAGCCTGCCGGGATGAATGCCAGCAGAGACAGAAAACCGGCCAGGCCGAGCATGACAGCGATGACATCCAGCCGCTTTTCAGGAGACAGCGGTTCGAGGCCGATCGCCTGACCACGCAGTGTTTTGGCGCGCGTCTTGGGTGCGGCTTTCGTGTTTCTTGGCGCGGGTTTATGATTCGATCGGTTTTTGGAGCTGGTTGTCCTCTGGGTTGGCTTGTTTTTCGCGACTGGTTTCTGCACTTTTCCTCAATTCCAAATTAAGGTTGCAAGTTCGGTGCCTGATTATAGCACGCCGGATTTAGCGCCAGCATCCGGTTGGCAGGCGGGCAAATCAAGCGCATAATAAGAGGAGAACATTCAAAGGAGCTGCCATGGACCCGATCAGCACAACGATCACCTATTTCCCGAAAGCCGGCAAACAAAACACCGATTTAACCCTGAAACTGGCCTTTGACCGTGCCAAATTGCTGGGCGTCCGCAAAGCGGTCATCGCCACCACGCTGGGTGACACACCAGTCAAGGCGGCTGCCATGCGCCCTGACCTCGAACTGATCGCCGTCAGCCATGTGGCCGGGTTCAAGGAACCCAACACACAGGAGATGACGCCGGAAAATCAACACGCGATGACTGAGTCGGGCATCAGGATCATCACCGCGCAGCACGCGTTTGGCGGCGTGGGGCGAGCCGTGCGGGTCAAGTTTCAGACCTGGCAGGTAAACGAGATCATCTCAGCCACGCTGAAACTGCTGGGACAGGGCTACAAGGTAGCCTGTGAGATCGCGCTGATGGCTGCCGATGCCGGCGCGGTGCGCACCGATGAGCCCGTGCTCTCGATTGCCGGCACAGGGCTAGGCGCTGACACGGCATTGATCGTCCTGCCGGCTTACAGCCATGCCTTCTTTGATTTGAAAATTTTGGAAATAATCTGCCTGCCTTCACCCGATCATCCGGGCAAGACAGACTGACGCGGCGTCAGGCCAGCTTCTTGCGGATGTAATACGCGCCGGTCGCAAAGCCGATCATCAGCACGACGAGATAAAGCCTGACCTCTTTCAGGTCATATTCCTTCAGGCGTTCTTCCTGTTGCTCTTCGCGCGTTGGTTCAGCAGAACCAACAGGTTCGACATAGGTGATCTTCCCCTGCTCTTCTTTCGGCGGGATGCCAAAGATGATGGTGGGGCTATCACTTAGTTGAAGCTCCGCGGCAGGCTCCTGGAGGATATTACCTTCTTGTTGCTCCGGCATTGCCGGCGCTGTGAACTCCTTGGCGGTCTCCGCGGACGGCTGCAAATCACTGCCACCCCCCACACCCATTGCCAGGCTTGCGCCGCCGCTGCCATAGTTGCGCTTGGGCGCGCCCCATAAAATCAGCGGTTCCGGTTTCTCTTCAACCATATAGGCGAGCATAGACGCTTCATGGGTTGGCACGATCATTTCGGTTGTCGCATCCGCTGCTTTCGGCACGGCAGCATTCATATCCAGCAATTGGGTCTGGAACGCGTAGGTCAGCAGGATCACGACCATGGTCGCCAAGGAAGCGAAGCTCAACGCGGGCGCCATAAAGCGTTTAAGCCAGCCCGGCTTGAGGTTTTTCACCTCCTCAGCCTTCAATATGTAATTACGCGGCGGCTTATGCCGCGGTAGGCGCCGCAGCATGGCGCTCTGAATTTTCAGCTCATCATAGGCTTGCTTCAAGGCGGGGGTGCTGGCAAGTTTCTTCTGCGCCGCCTGCAGCTCGCTGCCGGATAGTTGCCCATCCAGCATGGCCGATATCAGTTCAAAATCACGGTCATTTAAAGCTTCAGGCTTCATGTGGTTTCCTCAGCCATATGACGAAATTCCTCGGGCAGAAGTTCCCCAAAGCCATGAAGACAATCGCGCAAGCGCTGTCGTGCCCGTGCCAGCCGGCTTTTGATGGTTCCGAGCGGTATGCTGACGATTTGCGCGGCGTCCTTATAATCCAGACCTTCGACATCCACGAGGACAGCGATCATCTTGAAATCCTCGGGCAGCTTGTCGATGCAATGCTGGATGGCCTTCTCCAGCTCACGGGTTACGCTGATCTGTTCTGGCGACGGCTTGTCATCCGCCAGCCATTCAGACGAATCCTGGAAGGCCTCATCCTCCGGCAGGTCCGGCTCGAGCGAAACGGTCGGTTTGCGTTTTCGGGCGCGCAGCTCGTCATAGCATTGGTGGGTGACGATCGTCAGCAGCCATGAGCGGAAGGAACCGCCGTGGAAGGTGGTGATTTTGCGGTAGGCAGCGATGAAAGCGTTCTGCGCGGCATCATCAGCGGCATTCGTGTCGCCCAGAATCCGCAGCGCCACGTTGAAAACCTGCGACTGATAAGCCAGCACCAGGCGATTAAAGGAATCCAGATCGCCTTTTTGTGCTGAACTGATCAGATCGTTTTCTTTGATTTCCATAAATTCGCCCACCAACCGCTAATTATAAAGGTTATATGGCATCAAACAGGCTTACCCGCCCACGGCAGTCATTATGAGACGGTGGTCATCTCCGCCCAATTCAGTCCCGTCCGCGCTTCCGTCTCCAGCGGGATCGGCAATTTGAAGGCTTTTTCCATCACCTCGCGCACCACCGGGATGGTTCTGTCGACTTCGTCCCCAGGCACCTCGAAAATTAATTCGTCATGCACCTGCAGCACCATCTTGGCCTTCAATCCCGCCTTGTCCAGCGCATCCTGCATGCGGATCATGCTGATCTTGATGATATCTGCCGCGGTGCCCTGAATGGGCGCGTTGATCGCCTCACGCTCCTCACGGCTGCGCACCATGTAGGGGATCTGCTTCTGAAGATTCGGGAAGAAGCGCTTCCTGCCCAGCATGGTCTCGACATAACCCTGCTCTGCCGCCTGCTTGCGGATACCGTCCAGATAGCTTTTGACGCCCGGAAACTTCTCGTAATACGCCTTGACGAAATTTTCGGCTTCTGCCAGCGTCAGGCTGGTGCTGTTGCTCAGCCCGAAGGCGCTCATGCCGTAGATAATGCCGAAGTTAATCGCCTTGGCTGACCGGCGCTGATCCTTGGTGACCTGTTCCAGCGGGATGCCGTTGATCAACGCAGCTGTCGCGGCGTGAATGTCCTGCCCGGCTTCGAATGCCTCGAGCATGGCTGTGTCGCCGGACATCGATGCAACCACCCGCAGTTCGATCTGCGAATAGTCAACCGAGAGCAGCACTTTGCCCGGCTCGGAGACAAAGCCCTGGCGCACCAGCCGGCCCTGTTCCGTGCGAGTGGGAATGTTTTGCAGGTTGGGGTTAGTGGAAGCCAGCCTGCCGGTCACCGAGCCAATCTGGTTGTAGTTGGTGTGGATGCGCCCGTCTTTTGGGCTGATCTGCTGCGGCAAGGTGTCGATATAGGTCGATTTCAGTTTTGTCAGCTCGCGGTATTCGAGCAGCCATTCGACACACTCATGTTCGTGGCGAATCATCTCCAGGACTTCGGCAGCGGTCGAGTAATGACCGCTGGCGTTCTTGTATCGTTTGTCAGGCGGCGACAGCTTGAGGTCATTGAACAGCGCTTTGGACAACTGCTGCGTCGAGTTGATGTTGAAGGGATAGCCAACCGCGCGAATGATGTCGCGCTCCAGGTCAGCCAGACGCTTCTCGAGCTCAAGGCCCATTTTCGCGAATACCTGCTCATCCACAGCGATGCCCAGCCGTTCCATGCGCGCCAGCACGGAGACCAGCGGCATTTCAATCTCCCTGAAGAGCTGCATCTCATTCTGCGCTTCGACTTTTTCGGCCAGCAGCGGCATGAGCTTGAACGTCACTTCAGCGTCAGCGGCGGCATAGGGAGCAACCTTTTCGACCGGCACATCCGCCATGCTGAGCTGATTCTTGCCCTTGCCGATCAGCGCTTCGATGTGGGTCATCTCGATGTTGAGGTAGCGCTCCGCCATATCCTTCAAGCCCATGGAGCGCGACGCCGGGTCGATCAGCCATTCAGCGATCATGGTATCGAACGCCAGATTAGCGCAGTGGAAGCCGTAATTGCCCAGCATCTGCGCATCATACTTCAGGTTGTGCCCGACCAGCGCTTTGGAGGCGTCGCCAAAAATCGGTTTCATCGCGTCAACCACGGTCTCGATGTCAAGCTGCGGCTCGCCGGTGTTGTGTCCGACCGGTATGTACCAGGCTCTACCCTCTTCGACTGCCAGCGAAATGCCTACCAGCTCCCCCGCCAGCGGGTCAATCGAGGTCGTTTCGGTATCAAAGGCAATCGTGCCGGCCTTTTTCAGCGCGACGACCATCTCAGCCAGTTTCTTTTCATTGTCAACGGTAACAAATTCCGGCGCGTATTGCCCCGGGACAGCAATCGCTGTCACAGGCGTGCCGAAAAGCGACGGTTGTACTTCCGCCACCTGATCACCCCCGGGCAGTGTGACGAGCTTGGAGATCAGCGACTTGAACTCCATGCGCTTGAAGAAGTCCGACAATTCGCCTGTCTTATGCTGGCCAACTTTCGCTTTCTCCAGCTCCAGTTTGACCGGCGCGTCGAGGCGGATGCGCGCCAGGTTCTGGCTCAGGTACGCCATCTCCCTGCCATCCACCAGTTTCGTTTTGGTCGCGCCAGAGATTTCATCAATATGCTCATAAATGGCGTCCAGGCTCGGGTAAGTGGTCAGCAGATTGATAGCGGTCTTGTTGCCAATGCCTTTGACGCCGGGGATATTGTCGGAGGTGTCGCCTACCAGGGCTTTGTAATCGACGATCTGACCCGGCATGACGCCCATGTACTCGCGGACGCCGGCAATGTCATAGTCGGTCGCGTCGCTGATCGAGCGGCCGGGCAGGTTGACGCGGATGCGATCCGAGACCAGTTGCAGCAGGTCGCGGTCACCGGTGAAGATGCGTACCCCAAAGCCCTGCTGGACCGCCTGCACGGCGACGGTGCCGATGACGTCATCAGCTTCATACCCTTCAACCTCAAGCCGCGGGAAGTTGAAGAGGTCGACCATCTCACGGATGCGATTGATCTGCTCGCGTAAATCGTCAGGCATTTTCTCGCGCGTCGCCTTGTAATCCGGGAACATATCATCGCGGAAGGTCTTGCCAGTGTCGAACGCGACCGCCATGTACTCCGGTTTGTCCTGATCCATGATGCGCATCAATACGCTGGCAAATCCATAGATGCCGGCAGTCGGTTCGCCGGCAGTATTGTGCCAGCGGTCAGCGCCAGCCGATGTGAGGGCAAAGTATGTCCGGTATGCCAGGGCATGTCCATCAATCAGATACAGAATTGGTGGCATTGATCATCTCCGTAGATTTGGGGTTCTTCAGGCTCTCGACTGGCGCCGCTCATTCGACTGTTTGATGAAGTTGTCGATCAGCGCTTTCGGGATGGTATTGATCCCTTTGGCTGCCAGATAACCGGGCATCCACAGATCTTCGACGCCTTTGCTGGTCTGCAATTCCGGCATCTCGTCCTGCAGTCTGCTGGATGTGTATTCGCGGATAATGCGAACTATTTTCCCCTGTGAGACCTCAGTCAATGTGACGACGCTCCAGAGCAGGCAGTCCGCCTGAATTTTTGATTCCTTGAGATCCCAGGTATAAGCCTGACAGATGGTGCGCAGGTAATCCTGCAATTTATCAGCAATCTCCCCCATCAGACTCAAGCCGCTCTTTGGCACCAGCACGAAGGTGTAGGCTACTTCCTGGCTCAAGCCGCCGCGGCGCGGGATAGTGCCGAGCACTTGCGGCGAGAGGTTATCGCCGGGGATGAAATCCGCGTTGACCTCGCTCTCAGCATTCGCTGGCGCTCCGCCAGCCTCCCAGGGCAGCCTGAAGCCCTTGGGGCGGCCGAACGGCGGGAGGGTCTTCTCGGCATTGGCTTGCTCGACAGCTGCCTGCGCGGCAAGTTTTTTCTTCTGTAGTTCCTCGGCTTCTTTTTGCCGTCTGATCGCCTTCTGCCACTCGACTTGCTTTTGCTGCTGGGCCTGCGCGTCGCGCAGCAGCGGTGTCAGCCACGCAAGCTGTTCAACGCCTGTGACTTCCGATACCGGTTGCGGCTCAGGTTCCTCACTGCTCGACCAGGAGGAAGTGACGGGTGCCGCGTGCAGCCGTGAAGGGCTTTCATCCCCGCTCAGGACGCTGTCGAGGGTCGGCAGCGCTTCCGTGCTGGCATCGTCGGGGGCTGGCGCCGGCGCTTGGCGGACAGGCGCCTGTGACTGGTGCTCCTTGAAGAGCACCACTTCCAGCCGGCGCGTCAACTGTGCCGCCTGTGACCGCATTTGTGACATGGTCATAAAGGCGTCAAAGATCGTCGCCAGCAGATAATCTTCATGGATGTGGGTAACATACAGGCAGAACTGCCTGCTCGAGTTGCTCAGTTTGATGTATTTGACCAGGTCGTAATTATTCTGGGCGTTCCAGTTGCCGGCAATCAGCAGCAACAGGTTTTGCAGGTCAGCCTGTTCCACCTTGCCGATGTCTGCCCAGGCAGCGCCGTCATGATAAATGAAGGCGCTATAGGCTTCCACTTCGGTGAAGAATAGATCGAGGTAATGCTGGCCGAGCGCGGCATCGGTGACCCAGGCCGCCGGAGCTTCATCCGGCGCAGCCTCTGCTTCAGACGCCGAGTCAACTGTGACTGGCTCTTCTACAACATCGTGTGATTCATCCGCGGCCGGAGCGGGGTTCAGGTCGTCCAGCAAGCCCTTGATCGCATTCACAAGCGCAGACTCGTCCACCGGCTTGACCAGCACGTCATCCGCCATGGCATTGATCGCTGTTGGCAGCGCCTTCTCTTCAGCACGCAGCGCGATCACGCGCACATCGGAATCGTGTGAAAGCTCTTCGGCGACATAGTCATTGAACCCCAGCAGATTGGCAGAGTCATCCAGCACGATCAACTGCTGACCCTTGCTGCTGAGGTGCAGGTAAAGCTCATCCAGGCTCCCCACCTGCCGCGTCAGGCAATGAAAATCGCGCTCCAGTTCAGCGATAATCTCTGATGAAAGCAGGCTATCAGGGGAATAAATCAGCAAAGATGTTTGCATTTGTTCAGTTTATCACGGCAGGAAACTGCGGGCAAGTATCTGCCATACCGGAAGAAATCATAAATATGGCATAATTAGCGGCGAGAATCGAACCATACCCAATGAAGCAACGAGGGCCGTGAATGGACTTCAAAAAAGTTTGTGTGATCGGGCTGGGTTACATCGGACTGCCAACCGCCAGCACCCTGGCAAACAGCGGCATAGAAGTCGTAGGTGTTGACCGCAATCCTGAGATCATCGCTACCCTGTCGCAGGGGAAAGTTCATATTTTTGAACCGGGTCTCGATGAAGTCGTTCATTCCGCGGTCGTGTCCGGAAAGCTGAGGGTCAGGCTTGAGGCCGAACCGGCTGACGCCTTCATCATCGCGGTGCCAACGCCTTTCCTCGAGGACAAACGCGCTGACATGAGCTATGTCCTCGCCGCGGCGGAATCCATCGTGCCGCACCTGCGCGCCGGCAACCTGGTCATCCTCGAGTCGACCTCGCCGCCCCGCACGACGATCGATCTGGTGCAGCCGGTGCTTGAACAAAGCGGTCTGCGCGCGGGCAGCGATTTTCATCTCTGCTACAGCCCTGAACGCGTGCTGCCGGGTCAGATCATGAAGGAACTGGTTGAGAACGCGCGCGTGATCGGCGGAACCACACCGCAAGCCGCGGAATTCGGCAAAGCGCTTTACAGCCGCTTCGTCAAAGGCGAAATCTTCATCACCGACGCCACGACCGCGGAGATGGTCAAACTGATGGAGAACACCTACCGCGATATTAATATCGCCATTGCCAATGAGTTCTCACGCCTGGCTGATCGGTTCGGAATCAATATCTGGGAGGCGATCGCGATTGCCAACAAGCACCCGCGGGTGCGCATCCTTAACCCCGGCACGGGCGTCGGCGGGCACTGTATCAGTGTCGACCCGTGGTTTTTTGTCGAAAAAGCGCCAGATCTGACGACCCTGATCAAGGCAGCACGCGAAGTGAATGACAGTCAGCCGGCTTTTGTGCTGTCCTTGGCACAGCGCGCGCTGGGTGGCGACCTGCGTGGGAAATCGATCGGCGTGCTGGGCCTGAGTTTCAAGGCTGACGTGGATGACTTCCGTGAGAGCCCTGCCGTGACCGTGCTTGAGGCACTGACAGCCGCCGGCGCGAAAGTGAAAGCGCACGAACCCTACCTGAATGAGGGCAAGCATCTCAACATTTCGAACCATAGCCTGGCAGACGCCATCGCCGGTGCAGATCTGATCCTGCTGCTTGTCAATCACAAAGCCTTCCGCGAACTCAAGCCGCGAGACATCAGCGCTATGACAAACTGCCGGCTAATCCTTGACGCTGTCAACGCCTGGCAGGAAGAGGAATGGCAGCAGGCAGGTTTTACCGTGCTGAAATTAGGCAAGAGTTGAAAGCATGACCAGACCCTTACGCGTCCTGACCATAATCGGCACCCGGCCAGAAGCCATCAAGATGGCGCCGGTCATCAGAGCGCTCGCGAAGCATGACCAGATCAGCTACGCGGTCTGCCTCACCGCGCAGCATCGACAGATGCTTGACCAGGTCATGAACCTGTTCGACATTCAGGCCGATTATGACCTTGACCTGATGAAACCGGACCAGTCGCTGCCTCAGCTTACCGCGGCAGTCTTCACTCACCTCGATCCCGTGCTTGCCAGCTATCAACCCGACTGGCTGCTGGTGCAAGGTGACACCACTTCAGTCATGGCGGCGGCTTTCTGCGCGTTCTACCGCCAGATCCGCGTCGGTCATGTTGAAGCCGGTCTGCGGACGCATGACAAATGGCAGCCCTTTCCTGAGGAGATCAACCGTAAGGTCGCCGGGGTGCTGAGCGACCTGCATTTCGCCCCGACCGAGTTGAGCCGGCGTAACCTGCTGGCAGAAGGTGTCGACCCGGCAAGCATCATCGTTACAGGTAACACGATCGTTGATGCCATCAATGACGTCATACAGCGGCCGGTCACCCCCGAGGTCAGCCGCATCCTGCGCGACGCGCGCATCGATGGTCAGGCGAAAAAGCTGGTGCTGCTGACCGCCCATCGCCGTGAGAATTTTGGCAAACCTATCGAAGACATCTGTCAGGCGATCACCAACCTGACGGAGTATTACGGCGAAAAGCTCCATTTTGTCTATCCGGTTCATCTGAATCCGCACATCCAGGAGCCGGTGTACCGGCTGCTCGGCAACAACCCGCATGTGACCCTGACCCATCCGCTGGACTATCTTTCGCTGGCGCATCTTGAGAAGCTGGCGGCACTGATCATCACCGATTCCGGCGGCATTCAGGAAGAGGCGACCGCGCTCGGCAAGCACGCCGTCGTGCTGCGTCATGTAACCGAAAGACCAGAGGGCATTGATGCCGGTCTGCTGCACCTGACTGGGACCGAGACACAGACTGTCTTCGAAACCGTTCGCCGCTTGATCGACTCTGACCTGACACATGGGCATGACGAAGGATTTGTGAACCCTTACGGCGACGGTCACGCTGCCGAAAAAATTGTGCAGGCCTTGTGGCAGCTCTCGCTGCTGGATGGCACCGAGGCCTGATTGTCAGACCAGAGATTCGCCGGCAGGAAAATCGCGATCCTACCGAACCTGAGAGGGTTCGGCGGACCCTCCTCCTTTAATACCATGTTCACCTCCAGGCTGGCTGGCCGGCAGGTCACGCTCAGTCAGGATACGGCCGGCACCGATCTGGATGCCATTCTGGTCATTGGCGGAACCAGCAAGCTGCTGCCGCTCTGGCAAGCCCGACGCCGCGGCGTACGTGTTGTACAGCGGCTGAACGGCATGAACTGGATTCACAAGCGCGTCAAATCAAGCGTCAAATATTATCTGCGCAGTGAGCTGAACAACCGGCTGCTTGCTTTCATCCGGCGCGAAATTGCCGATGCCATCATCTATCAGAGCAACTTCTCAAAGGACTGGTGGCATACCGAGCATGGTCAGATGAAAAAACCGCATACGGTAATCTACAACGGCGTCGACCTGGAGCGCTTCAGTGACCAGGGTCCGGAGCAGGCGCCGGATGACCGCATTGTGATTCAACTGCTCGAAGCGCGAATCAGCGGCGGCTATGAAGCTGGTCTGACGAACGCCATCGCGCTGGCGGAAGGTATTCAACGCGTGCAGAACAAGCCAGTTGAGCTGAGGGTGACCGGGAAGATTTCGGAGGCGTTGAAGGCGGCGACGGAGCAGTCAGCGAGGGTCAAGATCAACTGGACTGGCGTGCTGCCTCACAGCGAAATCCCCGCCCTGCACCGCAGCGCGCATCTGCTATTCTCCGCTGACCTGAACGCCGCCTGCCCGAATTCCGTTCTGGAAGCATTGGCATGCGGGCTGCCGGTGGTCGCCTACGCCACTGGCGCGCTGCCTGAGCTGGTGACCGATGGCGCTGGCGCCATCGCGCCCTATGGCAGCAACTACTGGAAGCTGGAACCGCCGAACCCGACGCTGCTCATTGAAAAATCGCTTGAGGTACTGAAGAATTTACGCGAGCATAAACTGGCCGCCCGGCGCAAGGCGGTTGAAGCCTTCGGCGCCGACCAGATCACCGACAGCTATCTGGATTACCTTCTTACCAATTGAAATCGATTAGCGAAATACGGTCTTTGCGCCGGTTCATCTGCCAGGGGTAGAGAATCATGGCATCCGTAACCGCCGCGTAATAATCAGGCGCCTGAGTCTGGAAATTGTTGCGGTCAGTGTTGAAGTGCAGCACCGCGCAGGCGGGCTGACTGCCCAGCGCGACCAGACGATTCTTGATCGCGGTCATGGACCTGCCGCTCGCCCAGGCAGCGTCAACCACCAGCACCTGCCTGCCTGTCACGATTTCACGCTGCGGGAAGTGCGGGAACGCCGGCCATTCAGCCATGCGCATATCTTCAGCGCGTTCGAGCTGCGGACCACCGGGGAAAGAAACTTCTGCCAGAACAACCTGGGCAACTGCCAGCGCCTCAGCCAGAATGCCGGCCAGCACCAAGCCGCCTGGATTGACCGCAACAATCAGGTCAATTTCTTCCCCGATTTGCGGAAGAAGATTATCCACCAGCTTGTCAACTTCAGACCAGGTGACCAGTTCGGTTCGCATGCTTGTATAAATTATAGCAAGGCTTGCAATGCCCCATCGAAACCCGTATAATGCACGCAGCTATCAATCTGGAGGAAAACATGCTTGAAGAATTCAAAAAGTTTATTTTGCGCGGCAATGTCGTCGACCTGGCAGTTGCTGTCGTCATCGGCGGTGCGTTTGGCAAGATCATCGCGTCCCTGACGAACGACGTCATCATGCCCCCAATCGGGTTGTTATTGGGGAAAGTGGATTTCAAGGAATTGTATATCAACCTGTCCGGCACGAATTACCCGTCGCTCAAGGCAGCCACTGATGCCGGCGCGGCGACCATCAATTATGGTATGTTTCTCAATACCATCATTGAATTCCTGATCATCGCGTTCGTCCTGTTCCTGGTCATCAAAGCCATCAACAAAATGTATCCCAAGCCGGCTGAACCAGCACCCGCGCCAACTAAGGAATGCCCGTTCTGCAAGTCGAGCATTCCTGAGGCAGCCAGCCGCTGTCCGCATTGTACGTCTCAGCTCTAGAAAGCCAACAATAAAAGGTCTCGCAGGAGACCTTTTATGTTGCCCGCTGCTAGAATCAACAAACGAATACCCCTTGTCATATTTTGTTATATGTTGTTATAATAGAGTCATTCAACAGATAACAATAAACCTATGTCAGACCTCTACACTACCAACGAAGTTCAACAACTGCTCAAAGTCGACCGCGTGACGGTTTATCGCATGCTGAATGACGGCCGGCTGGCAGGGGTCAAGATCGGGCATCAGTGGCGCTTTAAAAAAGACGAGGTCGACAAGCTGCTGAACAACAACGGCGCGTCGGCAGCGCCGCCCGAACTCGGTGACGCTACTCACCTGCCGCTCTCCTGCTACGCCACGATTCAGATCCTGGTTTCAGACTTATCCAACCTCGACACGATCATTACCGATCTGGATGGCTACACCCTGACGGAGCCGGATATCCGCTCGGCGCTGAATCTGGAGATCATCGGCAAGCCCGGCGGACTGGAGAGCAACAAATTCCACTGGATGGCATTCGCCCAGCAATCCCTGCATGGCCGGCAGTATTTCACCGCGCCGACCGGCGTCTGCTATACCTCCATCATGGTTCAGGATGGCGGCGCGCCAGCGGCCGTCTTCCTGTGCGGCGGATATCTGGACCAACAGGTTCCGGTAGAAACCAGGCTCATGCGCCAAAGGGATATTTCTCAAACCTGGAACATACCCCTGGACGTCGTTCAGGATCTTTATGACGCCCTACCAGTTTATGGACAGGCTGAGAAAGACAGGCTGGACCGCTGGATGAAATCCATATTGAACGCGATCACGAGCGCGCAATCGGAACGCTCTCATTTTATTGGACGAATGAACCAGATCGCCCATCTAACCCGCATCTAAAGGAGGGAACTTTGAAAACTTTTCTTATTCTGGGCGGTGGCACCGCAGGCACCATGATGGCAAACAGCATGTCCAAAAAGCTGGACCCGCATGACTGGAAAGTTGTGCTGGTGGACAAGGATAAAAACCACTATTACCAGCCGGGATTCTTGTTCATCCCCTTCGGCACTTACACGCCGCAGGAAGTGGTCAAGCCCAAGACGAACTTCTTCCCCTCGAATGTGGAAGTGATCTGGTCCGAGATCATTGAGATCAAGCCTGACGAGAACAAGGTCGTGCTGGCTGAAGATGACAAGGTCATCAGCTATGACATACTGGTCGTGGCGACCGGCGTGGATATTCGCCCTGACCAAACCGAGAACCTTGACGGCGCTGGCTGGTACCAGAACATCTTCGACTTTTATACCTATGAAGGATCGGTCAAACTGGCTGAGGCGCTCAAACGGTTTGAGGGCGGCAATCTGGTGGTCAACGTGACCGAAATGCCGGTCAAATGCCCCGTCGCGCCGCTGGAATTCGTCTTCCTGGCCGATGATTATCTGCGCAAGCGCGGCATCCGCGAAAAAACCGAACTGATCTACGCTACCCCGCTTCCAGGCGCCTTCACCAAACCGCGCGCCAGTGAACTTTTGGGGCACATGTTTGAAGAGCGCGGTATAACGCTTGAGAGCGATTACGCGATCGGCAGCGTAGACGACAAACGCAATGTGATCTCAAGCTACGATGATCGGGAGATTCCCTATGACTTGCTGGTATCCGTGCCGACCAACATGGGTATGCAGGCGATCGAGGATTCCGGCATCGGCGATGACCTGAACTACATCGAGGTCGACAAGTTCACCCTGCAATCAACACGCTGGCCAAACATGTTCGCGGTCGGTGACGTCAACAACATTCCGGCGTCGAAGGCTGGCTCAGTTTCGCACTTCCAGCACGAAATCGTAGTTCACAATATAATGAAATATATCAAGGGGCAGCCGATCGACCAGCACTTCGATGGTCACTCACTCTGCTACATCGAAAGCGGTAAGGATAAAGCCATTCTGATCGACTTCAATTACGAGGTCGAACCCGTGGAAGGCACTTATCCTGTGCCAGGCGTCGGGCCCTTCAGTCTGCTGCGCGAGACCAAAATCAACCACTTGGGCAAACTGGCCTTCAAGCAGATGTACTGGGCAATGATGAAAGGTATCAACGTCCCGCTGCCTTCCAAGATGACCAAAGCGGGCAAGAAAATTTAATCCAACCTACAGGAGAAAATGATGAGCATACTGGATTCTATAAAATTCGATCCCGAAGGGTTCATGGCGGACCCCAAGGCATGGAATAAGGAAATTGCTGGCGCGATCGCGGAGAAGCTGGGATTGACCCTGACTGACAGGCACTGGGTCGTGATCAATTTCGCCCGCGCCCATTTCGACAAAACCGGCGAATCGCCCACACCCCGCAACATCACCAAGGCAACAGATGTGACCACCAAGGAACTCTACGAATTGTTCCCGGGCGGCCCCGCGAAACTGGCTGCCAAGGTGTCAGGGCTCGGCAAACCGCACGGTTGTCTATAAAATCAGGGAGGAAACCAAATGAATGAGCTGACCGAAAAAAAGCCGCGCAAGATCTCCATCATCCTGTCCAAAGGTTCACTCGATATGGCGTTGGCTGCCTGCGTGCTGGGCAACGCCTCGCGCATGGAAGGCATTGAAACCCACATCTTCTTCACTTTCTGGGGTCTGGATGCCATCACCAAGAGCAAGATGAAGAGCATCGGCATTTCGACCATTGGCAATCCCGCCATGCACCCGATGTTCCACATCCCCACTATGGTCGGCATGCTGCCCGGCATGTCTGCCATGGCAACCTGGATGATGAACAAGGAAATGGCAAAGCTGGACGTCCCACCCCTGGAAGAGTTCATCCAGATGGTAGCTGATGCCGGCGCACACATGTATGCTTGCCAGATGACTGTGGACATGTTCGGTTTGAAGAAAGAAGACTTCATCGACGAGGCGACCATTCTCGGCGCGACCGATTTCATCGAAATCTCTGACGGCGCGCAGATTATTTTCATCTAATAAACTGACCGTTATGATTGTCCCCGCCAGGTATCTGACGGGGATTTTCTTTTAACGCCTATGTTAGAATTGCGGGCAGTAATGAGGTCCCCTTGCCCCCCATCGATCTGATCGCGTTCGACGCCGATGACACACTCTGGCACAATGAAAGTCTGTACGAGGCCAGCACCCAGGCGTTCATCAACGCCTTCGTTCCCGCGTATGCGCCTGAAGTCGTGCGCGCTGAACTGGATGCCGCTGAAAGCCGCAATATCCCGATTTATGGTTATGGCATCAAGGCCTTCATGCTATCCATGATGGAAACTTCGCGGAGGCTCTCAACTGAGAAAGACTTGCCAGTCCGGGTGGATCTGGTGCTCAAGCTCGGGCGGGACATGCTCATGACCAAGGTCAGGTTGTTCCCTTATGTCAGACGAGTGCTGGACGAACTGGACGAAACCCACGCGCTGATCATGATCACCAAGGGCGACCTGCTCGATCAGCAATCCAAGCTGGAACGCTCGGGGTTGAAGAAATTCTTCAAGCATATCGAAGTTGTCACGGAAAAGACGCCCGAGATGTATGCTGACCTGCTCAGAAGCCACAACATTATCCCGCGTAATTTTCTGATGGTAGGCAACTCGCTGCGGTCAGATATTATGCCTGTCATCAGCATCGGCGGTCAGGCGGTGCATATCCCCTACCACTTGTTGTGGGTGCACGAACATCTGGAGATGGCGCCCGAGCACAGCAGTCTGTATCACGAGATCAGCTCCATCCGGAAACTTCCTGCCCTTATTAAAGAACTTGAGAACGCATAGGAGCCCAGCCATGACGATTGAGACCATCCTGAAACCCAAACGCCTGACCGAAGGCGACACGATCGCCCTAATCGCGCCTGCCAGCCCGCAAAATGAGGACGACGGCATCAGTGCGGCAATCGAGACACTCGAATCGCTGGGATTCAAAGTCAAGCCGGGTGAGCATCTCTTTGAGCGCTGGGGCTATCTTGCCGGCAGTGATCAGAGCCGCGTGGCAGATCTGAACGCCGCATTCGCCGACGACAGCGTCGACGGTATCATCTGCATTGGCGGCGGCTACGGCTCCGCCCGGCTGCTGCCCTGGATCGATTTTGACATGATCCGGCGCTATCCCAAAGTGTTGATGGGCTATAGCGACATCACCGCGCTGCTCAATAGCATCTATGCCAAAACCGGTCTGATCACCTTTCACGGCACCAATGCCGGCGTCAACTGGTCGTCATACTTCTATTCCGAATTCCGCAAAGTGGTGATGGATCCGCAGGACAGCATCGGCATCGCCGCGCCACCCGCGTTTGATAGCAAACCCGGCAGCATTGATCGCAAGAACCGGCTGCACACCATCCGCGGCGGAAAAGCGCGGGGCCAGTTGGTCGGCGGCAACCTGTCGCTGCTCGGTACCCTTACCGGCTCACCCTACCTGCCCGACTTTGCCAGCAAGCTGCTTGTCATAGAAGAGGTCGGCGAGGCGACGTATCGCATCGACCGTTATCTGACCCAGCTCTGGCTGGCGGGAACGCTGAACCAGGTGGCCGGTATCATCTTCGGCAAGTTCACCAATTGCAGCACCTCTGCCTCGTGGGCCAAGCAACTGACGCTGCAGGAGATCCTGACGGATCGTTGTCAGCCATTGGGGATTCCGGTGGTGCGCGGTTTGATGATCGGGCACATCGATGACCAGTCGGTGATCCCGATTGGCGCGCTGGCTGAGCTGGACGCCGATGCCGGTACCCTGACCTTGCTTGAGCCGGCAGTGATATAAGTCAACGTGAAAAACAATAGCAGTGGGGGGATTTTCATGAATCATGCTTATGGTATGATGAATTTTGCTGGTTAACTGCATGAGAGTTTGAGTGTTGACAAAGAATAAATTCTTTTATCCTCTGAGCGTTTTAGTCGTCATGCTGGTCGCCTACGGACTGCAGATCAACCGTCTTGGCTTCTACTGGGACGACTGGACGCTGCTGCTGGTCTCGCGCTTCAATTCCGTCCAGGCGTACTGGGACTTCTTCCTCTACGACCGCCCCTTCTCGATCTGGGTTCATATGCTGACCATGCCATTGCTCGGCTTGCGACCGCTTGCCTGGCATGTGTTCGCTCTGCTGGTGCGCTGGCTGGCAGTACTTGGTTGGATTGCCGCGCTGAGGAAGGTCTGGCCGGAACACACGGCGCTACTGCACTGGAGCGGCATTCTGCTGGCGGTTTACCCCGGGTTCACCCAACAGTCGATTGCTGTGACGTACACGCAGCATTACATCACGCTGGCGCTCTTCACCTGGTCGCTCTACGCCATGAACACAGCCCTCGGCAGTGGTAAACGCTACTGGCTGTGGACCGTGCCCTCCGTGCTTGCCAGTCTGCTGCAAATGTTCACCATGGAATATTTTGTCGGGCTGGAAGCGCTCAGGGTCATCCTGATCGCCATCATTTTATGGAACCAGGGCAGCCGGCGGAAGGAATGGGTGCGCAAGACGGTAATGCACTGGACCGTCTATTTGCTGCCCCTGATCCTGTTCATGGTCTATCGCTTCCTCTGGCTGCCGGCACAACTCTTCGTTGAAGACAGTAACGCGCCGGTCTTATTGACCAACATCCTCTCTCAACCGGCACGAGGGCTGCTCAGACTGCTGCAACTGGTCATTCAGGACAGCCTGCACCATGTGATTTATGTCTGGACCAACCTGCTGACCCCAACGGATATTAATCTGGCAGCCAAAGCGTTGTGGTTCTCCTGGGCTGTTGGTTTGCTCGCGGCTGCATTCCTCTACTGGGCTTTCAACCGGCAAAATCAGGAAGCTTCTGATCAGGGGGCGAAGGTTCCTTTTTACAAGCAGGCAGCCCTGCTCTCCATCGTTGGCATCCTGGGGGGCAGCCTGCCGATCTGGATCAGCGACAGATCTACTTTGGTTGGCCGATGGTCCGATCGCTTCTCACTTGGTCCAATGCTAGGCGCCACACTATTATTGACACTCCTGGTATTCTGGCTCATTCAAAACCGCCGCAAAGCGATGTTGGTGCTCGCCCTCCTGACCGGCTTAGCCGTCAGCTCGCACATTCGGACGGTGAATGAATATGCCCAGCAGTGGGATTTGCAGAAGCGCTATTACTGGCAGGCATCCTGGCGCATACCGGATCTGAAACCCGGCACCGTCATTTTTGGTCCTGAAATGCCATTCTCCTACAACGCCGGCTATTCGATCGGGTCGGCGTATAACATCCTCTATAACCTGCACCCGCAGCCGGGTCCGCTGCCCTACTGGTTCATTGAGGCGTTCCGTATGGAAGGCACAGCAGCGTTGCCGGCACTTAAACCGGGTCTCGAATTGGACTACAAGGATCTGAGAACATTTGAAATACAGACAACAACTGACGAGAGCATCGTCGCCCACTTTGAAGCCTGGAATGGTTGCTATCGGGTGATGGACGCTGTGTATCGTGAAGCGCCAACTTTAAAACTTCACAGACCAGATTCACGATATACGCGCTTGTATTCAGTGTCAAATACCCGGCAGATCCTCCCTGACCGAGCAGACAACCAGATTATTCTTGAAGTAATATTTGGACCTGAGCCTGAAAAAGACTGGTGTTACTATTTCGAAAAAGCGGATCTGGCAAGGCAGTTCAGTAAGTGGGAGGAAGTTTTATCACTATATGATCAAGCGCGCACTGCTGACTTACAACCGATTTTTGGGCCTGAATACATTCCACTGATTGAGGCTTATGTGAATACTGGTCAGGCGTTCCAGGCAGGCGAAACAACCATCAAGGCAAGCCAGATGACTGCCCACATGCATCCTTACTTCTGCCATTTATGGGAGGATTACCAAAATAAACTAGCTGGAGAGCCTGACATCTCTGCTATTGTTCATCGACTAGACCATGTGCTGGAGTGTGATCAACAAATGCCTTAAGTCTTATCCATTAACCGGCACTTTGATTCTGCGGGCGACAAAGAAATTGATTAGCGAGACGACCGCGCCCATAACAAACACCCACTGAAAGCCAAACGTATTCCAGATCAGGCCACCGATCAGCGCGATGCTGATCGAAAAAACATGGTCGAGCGCGATGCCGGCTGTCAGCGCCGGCTGGACATCCTCCGGACGATGGGCGATTTTCTTCATATAGGTCGAGCGAGCCATGCCGACTGAAATTGCCATTTGGTCCAGCATATAAATGACGCACACGGCATAGAACGCGAGCGTCGCCGGCAAAAAATCTTTGCTGAAGCCGTAGCCAAGACAAAGGAAGATGGTGATGACACCTTCGGTCGCGAGGACAAGCCGCTCACCGTATTTGTCAATCACCCTGCCGAGGAAAGGCTGAAAAACAATGCCAATCACGCCGCCCAGCGTCATCAATGTGGCCAGGGTTTGCGTGGGCTGGTCAAAAACGGAGACGATGACCCACGGGGCGAAGGTGATGAATATCTGCCGGCGCATGCCCAGCAGAACCACCAGCGCGTAATACAAACCGTAATCCTTCTTCAGTTTCAGGTAAACATCGCGGCTGATCGGCTTCTGGCGCTGCATCATCAGCATCAGACCGGCAGCCGCCAGGAACCCGATTGTGATGAGTGTGAAGGTATGGGAGAAAGTGAAGCCGAGGTATTTGAAGCCAACGAAGACGACCGCGCTGCCCAGGATGGTTGCCAGATTGCGTACCGAATTAAGCTGTCCGAGGCGTGCGGCGAATTTACCCGGCGCTGCCAGCTCCATGCCAATGGTTGACTGCACCGGCATCATCAGGTGCATGCCCAGGCTGTAGGTGAACAGCCAGAAGGTCATTATCAGATATGTGGATGACTGAAACCCGAGCAGGAAGCTGCCGAGCGCTGCCAGCAGCAGAGCGACCGCGCCGAGCCTGCGGCTGCAGAGGAAGGATAAGCCAGCCGTGATGAAGATGATCAGGACACCAGGACCCTCCCGCGGCACTTCGAGCAGCGAGCGTTGTAAGCCCGTCAGGTGGAAGGTTTCCTTGAGGAAGTTATTGAAGGTCGAATCCATCAGGCTGAATGACAAGCCGATGATGAAGGAAACCATTACAAAAAGTTTCAGGTCACGCGGGGATTGTCGGAAGCGGGTAAGCAGTTTGAGATCCATGAGTCTTCGCTATGTTGAGGTTAACGAGCAGCCCTTATTATACAAGCGGTCGGAAATTGGACGCGCGGTCATGCCGTGTTAAAATGACGGCATGCCCAATCAAGTCATCTTCGGAGACAATCTCGCCTGGCTGCAGCAAATGCGCGATGAAAGCGTAGACTTGATCTACATCGATCCGCCGTTCAATACCGGGCGCGTTCAAAGCCGCAAACAGTTGAAAACCGAACGCAGCGAAACGGGTGACCGTACTGGTTTCGCGGGCAAACGCTACGCCAGCATCACGCTTTCCGAGCGCGGTTATACTGACCGCTTTTCAGATTTTCTGGCTTTTCTAGAGCCCAGGCTGATCGAAGCCCGGCGCGTGCTGAAGAGCAGCGGCAGTCTATACTTCCATATTGATTACCGTGAAGTCCATTACTGCAAGATCCTGCTGGATGAGATCTTCGGGCGTGACAAATTCCTGAACGAGATCATTTGGGCTTATGACTACGGCGGCAGGCCGAAAAACCGCTGGCCAGCAAAACACGACAACATCCTGTTCTATGTCAAAGACACGACACGGTATCACTTTGACCAGAACGCGGTCGACCGTATCCCTTACATGGCACCGGGTCTTGTCGGGCCGGAAAAAGCCGCGCGCGGTAAGGTGCCGACCGATACCTGGTGGCATACCATCGTAGCGACAAACAGCAAGGAGAAAACCGGCTACCCAACTCAGAAGCCTGTCGGCATCCTGTCGCGCATCATTCAGGCGAGTTCGAGAGAAGGGGATCTGGTGCTGGACTTCTTCGCCGGCAGCGGAACGACCGGCGCCGCCTGCCTGGCATTAGGCCGGCGCTTTATGCTGGTAGATAACAATCCACAGGCGATTGAAGTCATGAAAAAACGGTTCGCCGGTGAGAAGGTCGTCTTCCACGACCTGGTTTAGCCAGCGACTACTTCGGCGAGATACAAAAAGGCATCCGCGTACGGATGCCTTTGCCTCTTGATGCTTTCGACTGGCTTAGCCGACCCGGAAGAACCGCTCCGGTTTCGCGCCGCAAACCGGGCAATCCTCTGTCATGGGACCTTCATGCGTGAAACCGCAAACCGGGCAGACATAGTAGTCAACCTCAACGGCTGGCTTGTCTAGTTTGGCAAGTGCTGCTTGATAGAGTTTGGCATGCACCTTCTCGACTTCATTGGCGAGGTTGAAGCCATGTCGTGCGGCTTTATTGCCCTCAGCAACGGCCGTCTCCATGAAACCCGGATACATGTCTGTGAATTCATAGGTTTCGCCGGCAATGGCAGCTTCAAGATTTTCACGGGTGCTCTTGACCCCGCCCAGCATGCGCAGGTGATAATGCGCGTGAATGGTTTCGGCTTCTGCGACAGCACGGAATAGCTTGGCGATCTGGGGATAACCCTCGCTCTCCGCCTTGACAGCAAATGCCAGATACTTGCGGTTTGCCTGTGATTCACCAGCGAACGCTTCCTTGAGATTGGTGGTCGTATCGGTCATATTGTCCTTCCTTCAGATAAGTTCGTATTAGTTCGGGATTTTCAGCCTTAATTTTACCTGTGAATACTCCAATTCATATATGATGTTTGCCACGACATCTGTCATAAGCGGGTATGAATGTTGCAACCATTTTTATGCGGGATCCGCCCGCATCAAGGAAAACACCGTGAACAAGATCACTCAGGTGCGCAAGCGTAACGGTGCCGTCGTTGCTTTTAATGCCGACCGCATCATCAATGCAATCTATCGGGCGTCGATCGCTGTCGGCAGACGGGATCGCCATCTGGCAGAATCGCTCGGTCAGCGGGTTGTGGTGAAGCTGGAAAGCGTCGCGCAACCCGGCGACATCCCCGGTATTGAAGAGATCCAGGATCAGGTGGAAACCGTGCTGATCGAAAGCGGCAATGCTGCCATCGCGAAGGCTTACATCCTCTATCGCGAGAATCGTGCCCGCAAGCGGCAGGAGCACGCCCAGCTCGCTTCAAAACCCTCCAGCTACATCCCCTGGTCCAAGATCTGGCATGTGCTGGATTGGGCGGTCAGTCATGACCTGCATACGATTGCCTTGCTGAATGAAAGGCTGGCACGCGGCGAGGCGGCGGAAATCATCCACGCGAGCGAGAAGGCTTACCGCGAGGATGTCGAGAACGCGGCAGCCGTCCTCGCTCAGCAGCCGGATGCCCGCGTCATTCTGATCAGCGGCCCCTCGTCATCCGGAAAGACGACCACAACTGCCCGGCTGGCTGAACATCTTGCCCGCACCGGAAAGAAGCTGGTAGCGCTCAATCTGGACCATTACTTCTTCGATCTTGAACTGCATCCGAAAGATGAGTTCGGCGATTACGACTTTGAGACGCCACAGGCACTCGACCTGGAACTAATCAACCGCCATCTTCGTCAATTGATTGAAGGCAAAACGATTCGCATGCCGAGTTATGACTTTAAGACCGGCAAGCGTACGCTGGATGTGACGGAGAAGAAGTTGAACGCCGATGAAATGGTTCTGATCGACAGTCTGCACGGTCTTTACCCGCCCATGACGGCTGGCATCGACCCTGAGCGGACGTTCAAGCTCTATCTGGAACCGTTGCTTCAGATGAAGGACGCTGACGGCGAATTCATCCGCTGGACGGACATCCGGCTGATGCGCCGCATTCTGAGGGATTCAGTCAGCAGAGGCTATAATCCTGAGCAGACGCTGACGCACTGGCATTATGTGCGCTCGAGTGAAATGGAAAACATTGTGCCTTACGTTCACTCGGTGGATTATGTGGTCAACAGCGGCATGCCTTATGAGCTGGCGCTTTTTCGCCCGATGCTGCTTGAGAGCTTCCGTGCATGGGAAGCGAAGTTCAGGGATGACCCGCTCAGACAAGATGCCTGGACACGCGCGGCGCGGGTGAAGGCAGTGCTCGAGCAGTTCAGCCCGCTGGAGAGCGACGCGCTGGTGCTTGACGACTCGGTCGTCCGGGAGTTTATTGGTGGCAGCCGCTATTCCCTGCACTAATTTCAGGGAGACGGGTTTGGAGGAGATATGAAGAAAAAGAGTCTGATGATTATCGCGATTGGTGTGTTGGGGTTGCTTTCCTTTGCCTGCAACATGCCCGGCAAAGTGCAGTCGACGCCATCTGATTTGATCCGGATGCTGACCAGCACTGCAGCAGCAGCGCAGACGAGCCAGCCTACGCCAACTGTCCCGACCGCGACTGCCAGCCCTCTGCCGACGATTACGATGTTCGTCCCCGTCGCGCCTATCAACACGGTCGCGCCGCCGCCGGCAACCGCCATCCCGCCTGTGTTCACACAACCGGTGATTGTGCCGCCGCAGCCAACCGCTACCGCGACCGCGATCCCCATCCCATGCAATCTGGCTGCATTTGTTTCGGATGTAAACGTGCCCGATGGTACAACCTTCAAGACCAGCGAGAGTTTTACCAAAACCTGGCGTTTGAAAAACATTGGCAGCTGTTCCTGGGGCAGCGATTATCGCGTTGTGCTGGTGAGCGGCATTGCCATGGGCGCGCCTTCGGCAGTAGCGTTACCGGCGGTTGTCCCTCCTGGACAAACCGTTGACATCTCAATTCCAATGGTCGCGCCTGGTATCGAAGGCAGCTTCAAGGGCAGCTGGAAGCTGCGTTCCGGCAGCAACGAAGTCTTCAGCTTCTCCAATACCGACCCGTTTTTCGTCCAGGTCAGGACGATTTATCCACAGCGGCTGGTCTACGATTTTGCCGGCAATTACTGCCTTGCAGATTGGGAGTCAAACGCTGGCGCGCTGCCTTGCCCGGGGACAAATACCGATGACCGCGGTTTTGTCATCATGCTTGATAATCCGGTCATGGAAGATTTCGCCCATACCAATGCCCGCTCGCTGGAGACTCATCCGCTTTGGGAAAGCCACGCCGACTGGGATCCTGCCGAGAAGGGCGGCTGGATTGAAGGCGTTTATCCGCCGCTCACCATCCTGCCGAATTATCGTTTCCTGAGCGGCATCGGCTGCCTCGAAGGCTCCGACAGTTGTGATGTCAATTTCATGCTCGAGTACCGCATTGTCGGTGAGGATTGGCAAAATCTGACTCCGAGCGCGGGCTGGCATGAGGTCAACGACGAGATGGTACGCCGCGTCGAGGTTGATCTGGCGTCGCTGACAGGCAAGGTGGTTGAATTCAAGCTCAGGGTCGACGCCGCCGGCAACGCAGGTCAGGATTGGGCAGTCTGGGTCTATCCACGGATTGAATCGCGGTAAGACGGACATACATCGGGCGCAGATCATAAGTTACTTGTCAATACAACCGTAGGGGAGGGGTAAATGTTTTATAGTTACCCCTCCCGTATTTATTAATGCGGTGAAGGCAATCAAAAGACGGATTGCCTTCACCCTACGGCTAGCCATGAGGCGGCTCACATCCTTCGAGCCGGCAATAATGAAATGTCGGACGCGGCATTTGATGAGCGAATCAAGCGCAGAGTGACTAGAGTTATCTCGCCTATATAATTCGAAAAAGCGTTACTTAGGTGATAGCACAATTTGTTACCTATGTGTCACCATACGCATCCGACCTCCCTACAATTAGGGGCGCCGTAGGGATGCCGCATGCGGCATCCGGGCAGCCAACATAATGAATGTCAGCGATTAGGTCGGAGTCGACCAAAAGGAAATTATCTGATTGCTGATGAATCTAATTACCCATTGA